>NZ_CP077400.1:0-6925 GCF_019048725.1 Aeromonas sp. FDAARGOS 1407 | reverse complement strand
TGTCCCGGAGAAACGTGTACGGGCTTCCCTTCGCGATAGCCCCTGGCATAATCTTTTTGTTCGTTCTGCGGAACCGTAATCCAGGTATGCGCCAGTTTTAATGGTTGCAGGACGCGTCTGGTCATTGCCTCTTCGTAACTCATTCCTGAGGGTTTCACCGCCAGCGCGCCAAACAGACCAATGCTGGAGTTAGCGTAAAGTCGCTTAGCGCCCGGAGTCCATTGCGGCTGCCAGTTTTGATAAAAATGCAGTAATGCGGCTTTATCCCTAACGTCATCGGGGATCTGCAGCGGTAGGCCGCCTGCCGTATAGGTGGCTAAGTGCAGCAGGCGGATACCCTGCCACTGTTTGCCTGTCAGTTCTGGCCAGTATTTCGTGACCGGATCGCTGAGCTTAATTTCGCCGCGGGCGATAGCATCGCCGCCCAACACGCCGTTAAACGTCTTACTAACCGATCCTAGCTCAAACAGCGTTTGCTGCGTGACTGGGTGGTTATTGGCGATATCGGCTTTACCCCAGGTGAAATAATAGGGTTTTCCCTGGTAGATAACGGCAACGGCCATACCCGGAATAGCCTGCTCCTGCATCAACGGGGTGATGGTGCGATTAACGATATCGGCAATCTGTTGTTCTGTTTTTGCGGCAGCAAATGTGGAGAAAGAGGCTGTCAGCAGCAGAGCGCAGCATAACGATTTTTTCATCATGAAATCAGTTCCGTAATTAAAAGCAAAAAGGTGTCCGGGCCCGTCAGACGCAATCAGTGTGTTTGATTTGCACCGTGTTGACAAACGGTTAAATTTAGCAGCAGATATAAGTTTTTCCTAAATTCCACGTGTGTTTTTTATTAGCTTCAAAAATCACTATTTCACGAAGAATTTAGACTGCTTCTCACACATTGTAACATTATTTACACGGAGAAACTGTCCGAGGTTATGTTGACGATGCCGAAAATGATGAGCGATTTATTCATGGGGGCTTCTATAATAATAATAATCGAGCATGAGTCTCATACGGATGCTCGGGTCGAAAGGGAATCCCCAGGCGAGTAACCTGTTTGCGGTGATCCATTAGCTGCAGGAGCAGAAGAGCATACATCTGGAAGCAAAGCCAGGAAAGCGGCCTATGGAGCTGTGCGGCAGCGCTCAGTAGGCAATTTTTCAAAATATTGTTAAGCCTTTTCTGAGCATGGTATTTTTCATGGTATTACCAATTAGCAGGAAAATAAGCCATTGAATATAAAAGATAAAAATGTCTTGTTTACAATAGAGTGGGGGGGGTCAGCCTGCCGCCTTGGGCCGGGTGATGTCGTACTTGCCCGCCGCGAACTCGGTTACCGTCCAGCCCAGCGCGACCAGCTCCGGCAACGCCTCGCGCACCCGCTGGCGGCGCTTGCGCATGGTCGAACCACTGGCCTCTGACGGCCAGACATAGCCGCACAAGGTATCTATGGAAGCCTTGCCGGTTTTGCCGGGGTCGATCCAGCCACACAGCCGCTGGTGCAGCAGGCGGGCGGTTTCGCTGTCCAGCGCCCGCACCTCGTCCATGCTGATGCGCACATGCTGGCCGCCACCCATGACGGCCTGCGCGATCAAGGGGTTCAGGGCCACGTACAGGCGCCCGTCCGCCTCGTCGCTGGCGTACTCCGACAGCAGCCGAAACCCCTGCCGCTTGCGGCCATTCTGGGCGATGATGGATACCTTCCAAAGGCGCTCGATGCAGTCCTGTATGTGCTTGAGCGCCCCACCACTATCGACCTCTGCCCCGATTTCCTTTGCCAGCGCCCGATAGCTACCTTTGACCACCATGGCATCAGCGGTGACGGCCTCCCACTTGGGTTCCAGGAACAGCCGGAGCTGCCGTCCGCCTTCGGTCTTGGGTTCCGGGCCAAGCACTAGGCCATTAGGCCCAGCCATGGCCACCAGCCCTTGCAGGATGCGCAGATCATCAGCGCCCAGCGGCTCCGGGCCGCTGAACTCGATCCGCTTGCCGTCGCCGTAGTCATACGTCACGTCCAGCTTGCTGCGCTTGCGCTCGCCCCGCTTGAGGGCACGGAACAGGCCGGGGGCCAGACAGTGCGCCGGGTCGTGCCGGACGTGGCTGAGGCTGTGCTTGTTCTTAGGCTTCACCACGGGGCACCCCCTTGCTCTTGCGCTGCCTCTCCAGCACGGCGGGCTTGAGCACCCCGCCGTCATGCCGCCTGAACCACCGATCAGCGAACGGTGCGCCATAGTTGGCCTTGCTCACACCGAAGCGGACGAAGAACCGGCGCTGGTCGTCGTCCACACCCCATTCCTCGGCCTCGGCGCTGGTCATGCTCGACAGGTAGGACTGCCAGCGGATGTTATCGACCAGTACCGAGCTGCCCCGGCTGGCCTGCTGCTGGTCGCCTGCGCCCATCATGGCCGCGCCCTTGCTGGCATGGTGCAGGAACACGATAGAGCACCCGGTATCGGCGGCGATGGCCTCCATGCGACCGATGACCTGGGCCATGGGGCCGCTGGCGTTTTCTTCCTCGATGTGGAACCGGCGCAGCGTGTCCAGCACCATCAGGCGGCGGCCCTCGGCGGCGCGCTTGAGGCCGTCGAACCACTCCGGGGCCATGATGTTGGGCAGGCTGCCGATCAGCGGCTGGATCAGCAGGCCGTCAGCCACGGCTTGCCGTTCCTCGGCGCTGAGGTGCGCCCCAAGGGCGTGCAGGCGGTGATGAATGGCGGTGGGCGGGTCTTCGGCGGGCAGGTAGATCACCGGGCCGGTGGGCAGTTCGCCCACCTCCAGCAGATCCGGCCCGCCTGCAATCTGTGCGGCCAGTTGCAGGGCCAGCATGGATTTACCGGCACCACCGGGCGACACCAGCGCCCCGACCGTACCGGCCACCATGTTGGGCAAAACGTAGTCCAGCGGTGGCGGCGCTGCTGCGAACGCCTCCAGAATATTGATAGGCTTATGGGTAGCCATTGATTGCCTCCTTTGCAGGCAGTTGGTGGTTAGGCGCTGGCGGGGTCACTACCCCCGCCCTGCGCCGCTCTGAGTTCTTCCAGGCACTCGCGCAGCGCCTCGTATTCGTCGTCGGTCAGCCAGAACTTGCGCTGACGCATCCCTTTGGCCTTCATGCGCTCGGCATATCGCGCTTGGCGTACAGCGTCAGGGCTGGCCAGCAGGTCGCCGGTCTGCTTGTCCTTTTGGTCTTTCATATCAGTCACCGAGAAACTTGCCGGGGCCGAAAGGCTTGTCTTCGCGGAACAAGGACAAGGTGCAGCCGTCAAGGTTAAGGCTGGCCATATCAGCGACTGAAAAGCGGCCAGCCTCGGCCTTGTTTGACGTATAACCAAAGCCACCGGGCAACCAATAGCCCTTGTCACTTTTGATCAGGTAGACCGACCCTGAAGCGCTTTTTTCGTATTCCATAAAACCCCCTTCTGTGCGTGAGTACTCATAGTATAACAGGCGTGAGTACCAACGCAAGCACTACATGCTGAAATCTGGCCCGCCCCTGTCCATGCCTCGCTGGCGGGGTGCCGGTGCCCGTGCCAGCTCGGCCCGCGCAAGCTGGACGCTGGGCAGACCCATGACCTTGCTGACGGTGCGCTCGATGTAATCCGCTTCGTGGCCGGGCTTGCGCTCTGCCAGCGCTGGGCTGGCCTCGGCCATGGCCTTGCCGATTTCCTCGGCACTGCGGCCCCGGCTGGCCAGCTTCTGCGCGGCGATAAAGTCGCACTTGCTGAGGTCATCACCGAAGCGCTTGACCAGCCCGGCCATCTCGCTGCGGTACTCGTCCAGCGCCGTGCGCCGGTGGCGGCTAAGCTGCCGCTCGGGCAGTTCGAGGCTGGCCAGCCTGCGGGCCTTCTCCTGCTGCCGCTGGGCCTGCTCGATCTGCTGGCCAGCCTGCTGCACCAGCGCCGGGCCAGCGGTGGCGGTCTTGCCCTTGGATTCACGCAGCAGCACCCACGGCTGATAACCGGCGCGGGTGGTGTGCTTGTCCTTGCGGTTGGTGAAGCCCGCCAAGCGGCCATAGTGGCGGCTGTCGGCGCTGGCCGGGTCGGCGTCGTACTCGCTGGCCAGCGTCCGGGCAATCTGCCCCCGAAGTTCACCGCCTGCGGCGTCGGCCACCTTGACCCATGCCTGATAGTTCTTCGGGCTGGTTTCCACTACCAGGGCAGGCTCCCGGCCCTCGGCTTTCATGTCATCCAGGTCAAACTCGCTGAGGTCGTCCACCAGCACCAGACCATGCCGCTCCTGCTCGGCGGGCCTGATATACACGTCATTGCCCTGGGCATTCATCCGCTTGAGCCATGGCGTGTTCTGGAGCACTTCGGCGGCTGACCATTCCCGGTTCATCATCTGGCCGGTGGTGGCGTCCCTGACGCCGATATCGAAGCGCTCACAGCCCATGGCCTTGAGCTGTCGGCCTATGGCCTGCAAAGTCCTGTCGTTCTTCATCGGGCCACCAAGCGCAGCCAGATCGAGCCGTCCTCGGTTGTCAGTGGCGTCAGGTCGAGCAAGAGCAACGATGCGATCAGCAGCACCACCGTAGGCATCATGGAAGCCAGCATCACGGTTAGCCATAGCTTCCAGTGCCACCCCCGCGACGCGCTCCGGGCGCTCTGCGCGGCGCTGCTCACCTCGGCGGCTACCTCCCGCAACTCTTTGGCCAGCTCCACCCATGCCGCCCCTGTCTGGCGCTGGGCTTTCAGCCACTCCGCCGCCTGCGCCTCGCTGGCCTGCTGGGTCTGGCTCATGACCTGCCGGGCTTCGTCGGCCAGTGTCGCCATGCTCTGGGCCAGCGGTTCGATCTGCTCCGCTAACTCGTTGATGCCTCTGGATTTCTTCACTCTGTCGATTGCGTTCATGGTCTATTGCCTCCCGGTATTCCTGTAAGTCGATGATCTGGGCGTTGGCGGTGTCGATGTTCAGGGCCACGTCTGCCCGGTCGGTGCGGATGCCCCGGCCTTCCATCTCCACCACGTTCGGCCCCAGGTGAACACCGGGCAGGCGCTCGATGCCCTGCGCCTCAAGTGTTCTGTGGTCAATGCGGGCGTCGTGGCCAGCCCGCTCTAATGCCCGGTTGGCATGGTCGGCCCATGCCTCGCGGGTCTGCTCAAGCCATGCCTTGGGCTTGAGCGCTTCGGTCTTCTGTGCCCCGCCCTTCTCCGGGGTCTTGCCGTTGTACCGCTTGAACCACTGAGCGGCGGGCCGCTCGATGCCGTCATTGATCCGCTCGGAGATCATCAGGTGGCAGTGCGGGTTCTCGCCGCCACCGGCATGGATGGCCAGCGTATACGGCAGGCGCTCGGCACCGGTCAGGTGCTGGGCGAACTCGGACGCCAGCGCCTTCTGCTGGTCGAGGGTCAGCTCGACCGGCAGGGCAAATTCGACCTCCTTGAACAGCCGCCCATTGGCGCGTTCATACAGGTCGGCAGCATCCCAGTAGTCGGCGGGCCGCTCGACGAACTCCGGCATGTGCCCGGATTCGGCGTGCAAGACTTCATCCATGTCGCGGGCATACTTGCCTTCGCGCTGGATGTAGTCGGCCTTGGCCCTGGCCGATTGGCCGCCCGACCTGCTGCCGGTTTTCGCCGTAAGGTGATAAATCGCCATGCTGCCTCGCTGTTGCTTTTGCTTTTCGGCTCCATGCAATGGCCCTCGGAGAGCGCACCGCCCGAAGGGTGGCCGTTAGGCCAGTTTCTCGAAGAGAAACCGGTAAGTGCGCCCTCCCCTACAAAGTAGGGTCGGGATTGCCGCCGCTGTGCCTCCATGATAGCCTACGAGACAGCACATTAACAATGGGGTGTCAAGATGGTTAAGGGGAGCAACAAGGCGGCGGATCGGCTGGCCAAGCTCGAAGAACAACGAGCGCGAATCAATGCCGAAATTCAGCGGGTGCGGGCAAGGGAACAGCAGCAAGAGCGCAAGAACGAAACAAGGCGCAAGGTGCTGGTGGGGGCCATGATTTTGGCCAAGGTGAACAGCAGCGAGTGGCCGGAGGATCGGCTCATGGCGGCAATGGATGCGTACCTTGAACGCGACCACGACCGCGCCTTGTTCGGTCTGCCGCCACGCCAGAAGGATGAGCCGGGCTGAATGATCGACCGAGACAGGCCCTGCGGGGCTGCACACGCGCCCCCACCCTTCGGGTAGGGGGAAAGGCCGCTAAAGCGGCTAAAAGCGCTCCAGCGTATTTCTGCGGGGTTTGGTGTGGGGTTTAGCGGGCTTTGCCCGCCTTTCCCCCTGCCGCGCAGCGGTGGGGCGGTGTGTAGCCTAGCGCAGCGAATAGACCAGCTATCCGGCCTCTGGCCGGGCATATTGGGCAAGGGCAGCAGCGCCCCACAAGGGCGCTGATAACCGCGCCTAGTGGATTATTCTTAGATAATCATGGATGGATTTTTCCAACACCCCGCCAGCCCCCGCCCCTGCTGGGTTTGCAGGTTTGGGGGCGTGACAGTTATTGCAGGGGTTCGTGACAGTTATTGCAGGGGGGCGTGACAGTTATTGCAGCTTTTCAAGAATGCGCCAGGCCGCCTCGACACGGACAGGGTTAGGATAGCTTTTGTTTGCCAGCATCACGATGCCAAGGTTTTTTTCTGGAACGAAGGCTACGTAGCTGCCAAATCCACCAGTGGAGCCCGTTTTATGCACCCATGAGGCTTTCACTGCGGGGGCGGGCGGGTTTACCTCAACGGCGGGAAGCGCTGCCAATGCCACTTTGCTGTCGCTGCCGTTGATGATCGAATCAGCTTTCAGCGGCCAGTTCAGCATCTCCCAGCCTAATCCCTGGTACATATCGCCAATACGCCAGTAGCGAGACTGCGCAAGCGCAATGCCCTGCTGGAGCGTTTTCTCCTGAACGTGGCTGGCATCCATGTTGGCCTGAACCCAGCGGGCCATATCAATAACGCTGGATTTCACGCCATAGGCTTCGGCGTCAAGT
>NZ_CP077399.1:1767500-4694595 GCF_019048725.1 Aeromonas sp. FDAARGOS 1407 | reverse complement strand
CCGTCAAGGTGGTGGTGGGCCACATCACCACCGACGAGGGGGATGTGCAGGCGGTGACCCGCGACGTGGTCATCAAGGCGGGCGAGACCAGCGCCAAGTTTGATGTGGCGACCCTGGACGACGTCTATGCCGAGCCGGCCGAGCGCTTCCGGGTGAGCGTGAGCGAGACCAGCGGCGGTGGCTACGAGCAGGCCCCGGCGCTGCCGGGGGCGGTGACCACCACCATCACCGACGAGGATGGCAGCACCGGTCAGCCGAAGGATGCGCCGACCCTGACCCTGACCGGCGATGCCAATGTGGTCGAGGGGGGCAAGGCGAACTACACCCTGACCATCAGCGACGCGCCGAAAACCGATCTGACCGTCAAGGTGGTGGTGGGCCACATCACCACCGACGAGGGGGATGTGCAGGCGGTGACCCGCGACGTGGTCATCAAGGCGGGCGAGACCAGCGCCAAGTTTGATGTGGCGACCCTGGACGACGTCTATGCCGAGCCGGCCGAGCGCTTCCGGGTGAGCGTGAGCGAGACCAGCGGCGGTGGCTACGAGCAGGCGCCGGCGCTGCCGGGGGCGGTGACCACCACCATCACCGACGAGGATGGCAGCACCGGCCAGCCGAAGGATGCGCCGACCCTGACCCTGACCGGCGATGCCAATGTGGTCGAGGGGGGCAAGGCGAACTACACCCTGACCATCAGCGACGCGCCGAAAAGCGATCTGACCGTCAAGGTGGTGGTGGGCCACATCACCACCGACGAGGGGGATGTGCAGGCGGTGACCCGCGACGTGGTCATCAAGGCGGGCGAGACCAGCGCCAAGTTTGATGTGGCGACCCTGGACGACGTCTATGCCGAGCCGGCCGAGCGCTTCCAGGTGAGCGTGAGCGAGACCAGCGGCGGTGGCTACGAGCAGGCGCCGGCGCTGCCGGGGGCGGTGACCACCACCATCACCGACGAGGATGGCAGCACCGGTCAGCCGAAGGATGCGCCGACCCTGACCCTGACCGGCGATGCCAATGTGGTCGAGGGGGGCAAGGCGAACTACACCCTGACCATCAGCGACGCGCCGAAAACCGATCTGACCGTCAAGGTGGTGGTGGGCCACATCACCACCGACGAGGGGGATGTGCAGGCGGTGACCCGCGACGTGGTCATCAAGGCGGGCGAGACCAGCGCCAAGTTTGATGTGGCGACCCTGGACGACGTCTATGCCGAGCCGGCCGAGCGCTTCCAGGTGAGCGTGAGCGAGACCAGCGGCGGTGGCTACGAGCAGGCGCCGGCGCTGCCGGGGGCGGTGACCACCACCATCACCGACGAGGATGGCAGCACCGGCCAGCCGAAGGATGCGCCGACCCTGACCCTGACTGGGGATGCCAATGTGGTCGAGGGGGGCAAGGCGAACTACACCCTGACCATCAGCGATGCGCCGAAAAGCGATCTGACCGTCAAGGTGGTGGTGGGCCACATCACCACCGACGAGGGGGATGTGCAGGCGGTGACCCGCGACGTGGTCATCAAGGCGGGCGAGACCAGCGCCAAGTTTGATGTGGCGACCCTGGACGACGTCTATGCCGAGCCGGCCGAGCGCTTCCAGGTGAGCGTGAGCGAGACCAGCGGCGGTGGCTACGAGCAGGCGCCGGCGCTGCCGGGGGCGGTGACCACCACCATCACCGACGAGGATGGCAGCACCGGCCAGCCGAAGGATGCGCCGACCCTGACCCTGACCGGCGATGCCAATGTGGTCGAGGGGGGCAAGGCGAACTACACCCTGACCATCAGCGACGCGCCGAAAAGCGATCTGACCGTCAAGGTGGTGGTGGGCCACATCACCACCGACGAGGGGGATGTGCAGGCGGTGACCCGCGACGTGGTCATCAAGGCGGGCGAGACCAGCGCCAAGTTTGATGTGGCGACCCTGGACGACGTCTATGCCGAGCCGGCCGAGCGCTTCCGGGTGAGCGTGAGCGAGACCAGCGGCGGTGGCTACGAGCAGGCCCCGGCGCTGCCGGGGGCGGTGACCACCACCATCACCGACGAGGATGGCAGCACCGGTCAGCCGAAGGATGCGCCGACCCTGACCCTGACCGGCGATGCCAATGTGGTCGAGGGGGGCAAGGCGAACTACACCCTGACCATCAGCGACGCGCCGAAAACCGATCTGACCGTCAAGGTGGTGGTGGGCCACATCACCACCGACGAGGGGGATGTGCAGGCGGTGACCCGCGACGTGGTCATCAAGGCGGGCGAGACCAGCGCCAAGTTTGATGTGGCGACCCTGGACGACGTCTATGCCGAGCCGGCCGAGCGCTTCCGGGTGAGCGTGAGCGAGACCAGCGGCGGTGGCTACGAGCAGGCGCCGGCGCTGCCGGGGGCGGTGACCACCACCATCACCGACGAGGATGGCAGCACCGGCCAGCCGAAGGATGCGCCGACCCTGACCCTGACCGGCGATGCCAATGTGGTCGAGGGGGGCAAGGCGAACTACACCCTGACCATCAGCGACGCGCCGAAAAGCGATCTGACCGTCAAGGTGGTGGTGGGCCACATCACCACCGACGAGGGGGATGTGCAGGCGGTGACCCGCGACGTGGTCATCAAGGCGGGCGAGACCAGCGCCAAGTTTGATGTGGCGACCCTGGACGACGTCTATGCCGAGCCGGCCGAGCGCTTCCAGGTGAGCGTGAGCGAGACCAGCGGCGGTGGCTACGAGCAGGCGCCGGCGCTGCCGGGGGCGGTGACCACCACCATCACCGACGAGGATGGCAGCACCGGTCAGCCGAAGGATGCGCCGACCCTGACCCTGACCGGCGATGCCAATGTGGTCGAGGGGGGCAAGGCGAACTACACCCTGACCATCAGCGACGCGCCGAAAACCGATCTGACCGTCAAGGTGGTGGTGGGCCACATCACCACCGACGAGGGGGATGTGCAGGCGGTGACCCGCGACGTGGTCATCAAGGCGGGCGAGACCAGCGCCAAGTTTGATGTGGCGACCCTGGACGACGTCTATGCCGAGCCGGCCGAGCGCTTCCGGGTGAGCGTGAGCGAGACCAGCGGCGGTGGCTACGAGCAGGCGCCGGCGCTGCCGGGGGCGGTGACCACCACCATCACCGACGAGGATGGCAGCACCGGCCAGCCGAAGGATGCGCCGACCCTGACCCTGACCGGCGATGCCAATGTGGTCGAGGGGGGCAAGGCGAACTACACCCTGACCATCAGCGACGCGCCGAAAACCGATCTGACCGTCAAGGTGGTGGTGGGCCACATCACCACCGACGAGGGGGATGTGCAGGCGGTGACCCGCGACGTGGTCATCAAGGCGGGCGAGACCAGCGCCAAGTTTGATGTGGCGACCCTGGACGACGTCTATGCCGAGCCGGCCGAGCGCTTCCGGGTGAGCGTGAGCGAGACCAGCGGCGGTGGCTACGAGCAGGCCCCGGCGCTGCCGGGGGCGGTGACCACCACCATCACCGACGAGGATGGCAGCACCGGCCAGCCGAAGGATGCGCCGACCCTGACCCTGACCGGCGATGCCAATGTGGTCGAGGGGGGCAAGGCGAACTACACCCTGACCATCAGCGACGCGCCGAAAACCGATCTGACCGTCAAGGTGGTGGTGGGTCACATCACCACCGACGAGGGGGATGTGCAGGCGGTGACCCGCGACGTGGTCATCAAGGCGGGCGAGACCAGCGCCAAGTTTGATGTGGCGACCCTGGACGACGTCTATGCCGAGCCGGCCGAGCGCTTCCGGGTGAGCGTGAGCGAGACCAGCGGCGGTGGCTACGAGCAGGCGCCGGCGCTGCCGGGGGCGGTGACCACCACCATCACCGACGAGGATGGCAGCACCGGCCAGCCGAAGGATGCGCCGACCCTGACCCTGACCGGCGATGCCAATGTGGTCGAGGGGGGCAAGGCGAACTACACCCTGACCATCAGCGACGCGCCGAAAACCGATCTGACCGTCAAGGTGGTGGTGGGCCACATCACCACCGACGAGGGGGATGTGCAGGCGGTGACCCGCGACGTGGTCATCAAGGCGGGCGAGACCAGCGCCAAGTTTGATGTGGCGACCCTGGACGACGTCTATGCCGAGCCGGCCGAGCGCTTCCAGGTGAG
The DNA here is from genome assembly GCF_019048725.1 of Aeromonas sp. FDAARGOS 1407. Taxonomy (NCBI): domain Bacteria; kingdom Pseudomonadati; phylum Pseudomonadota; class Gammaproteobacteria; order Aeromonadales; family Aeromonadaceae; genus Aeromonas; species Aeromonas sp. FDAARGOS 1407. Next base: position 4,690,478 of record NZ_CP077399.1, on the reverse strand, counting down.
CGTGAGCGAGACCAGCGGCGGTGGCTACGAGCAGGCGCCGGCGCTGCCGGGGGCGGTGACCACCACCATCACCGACGAGGATGGCAGCACCGGCCAGCCGAAGGATGCGCCGACCCTGACCCTGACCGGCGATGCCAATGTGGTCGAGGGGGGCAAGGCGAACTACACCCTGACCATCAGCGACGCGCCGAAAACCGATCTGACCGTCAAGGTGGTGGTGGGCCACATCACCACCGACGAGGGGGATGTGCAGGCGGTGACCCGCGACGTGGTCATCAAGGCGGGCGAGACCAGCGCCAAGTTTGATGTGGCGACCCTGGACGACGTCTATGCCGAGCCGGCCGAGCGCTTCCGGGTGAGCGTGAGCGAGACCAGCGGCGGTGGCTACGAGCAGGCCCCGGCGCTGCCGGGGGCGGTGACCACCACCATCACCGACGAGGATGGCAGCACCGGTCAGCCGAAGGATGCGCCGACCCTGACCCTGACCGGCGATGCCAATGTGGTCGAGGGGGGCAAGGCGAACTACACCCTGACCATCAGCGACGCGCCGAAAACCGATCTGACCGTCAAGGTGGTGGTGGGTCACATCACCACCGACGAGGGGGATGTGCAGGCGGTGACCCGCGACGTGGTCATCAAGGCGGGCGAGACCAGCGCCAAGTTTGATGTGGCGACCCTGGACGACGTCTATGCCGAGCCGGCCGAGCGCTTCCGGGTGAGCGTGAGCGAGACCAGCGGCGGTGGCTACGAGCAGGCCCCGGCGCTGCCGGGGGCGGTGACCACCACCATCACCGACGAGGATGGCAGCACCGGCCAGCCGAAGGATGCGCCGACCCTGACCCTGACCGGCGATGCCAATGTGGTCGAGGGGGGCAAGGCGAACTACACCCTGACCATCAGCGATGCGCCGAAAACCGATCTGACCGTCAAGGTGGTGGTGGGCCACATCACCACCGACGAGGGGGATGTGCAGGCGGTGACCCGCGACGTGGTCATCAAGGCGGGCGAGACCAGCGCCAAGTTTGATGTGGCGACCCTGGACGACGTCTATGCCGAGCCGGCCGAGCGCTTCCAGGTGAGCGTGAGCGAGACCAGCGGCGGTGGCTACGAGCAGGCGCCGGCGCTGCCGGGGGCGGTGACCACCACCATCACCGACGAGGATGGCAGCACCGGCCAGCCGAAGGATGCGCCGACCCTGACCCTGACCGGCGATGCCAATGTGGTCGAGGGGGGCAAGGCGAACTACACCCTGACCATCAGCGATGCGCCGAAAACCGATCTGACCGTCAAGGTGGTGGTGGGCCACATCACCACCGACGAGGGGGATGTGCAGGCGGTGACCCGCGACGTGGTCATCAAGGCGGGCGAGACCAGCGCCAAGTTTGATGTGGCGACCCTGGACGACGTCTATGCCGAGCCGGCCGAGCGCTTCCAGGTGAGCGTGAGCGAGACCAGCGGCGGTGGCTACGAGCAGGCGCCGGCGCTGCCGGGGGCGGTGACCACCACCATCACCGACGAGGATGGCAGCACCGGCCAGCCGAAGGATGCGCCGACCCTGACCCTGACCGGCGATGCCAATGTGGTCGAGGGGGGCAAGGCGAACTACACCCTGACCATCAGCGACGCGCCGAAAAGCGATCTGACCGTCAAGGTGGTGGTGGGCCACATCACCACCGACGAGGGGGATGTGCAGGCGGTGACCCGCGACGTGGTCATCAAGGCGGGCGAGACCAGCGCCAAGTTTGATGTGGCGACCCTGGACGACGTCTATGCCGAGCCGGCCGAGCGCTTCCAGGTGAGCGTGAGCGAGACCAGCGGCGGTGGCTACGAGCAGGCCCCGGCGCTGCCGGGGGCGGTGACCACCACCATCACCGACGAGGATGGCAGCACCGGCCAGCCGAAGGATGCGCCGACCCTGACCCTGACCGGCGATGCCAATGTGGTCGAGGGGGGCAAGGCGAACTACACCCTGACCATCAGCGACGCGCCGAAAAGCGATCTGACCGTCAAGGTGGTGGTGGGCCACATCACCACCGACGAGGGGGATGTGCAGGCGGTGACCCGCGACGTGGTCATCAAGGCGGGCGAGACCAGCGCCAAGTTTGATGTGGCGACCCTGGACGACGTCTATGCCGAGCCGGCCGAGCGCTTCCAGGTGAGCGTGAGCGAGACCAGCGGCGGTGGCTACGAGCAGGCCCCGGCGCTGCCGGGGGCGGTGATCACCGCCGTCAGCGACGAGACCGTGCCGGGCGCGGAAGACACTGTGTATGCCCAGATCGAGGTGGACAAGTCGAGCGTGGCCGAAGGTGGCCAGCTGGTCTATACCGTTAGTCTTGTTGATGGCAAGGGTAATGCTGTCACCGTCCCTGCCGGTAAAGAAGTGGTAGTCAACCTTGCATGGGGCGGTCCTGCTGCTAATGACTCCGATACGACGGGGCGGTTGAACTCGGTGACCATCGGCTCTGATGGCAAGGCAACATTTACCGTAAACACGGTTAATGATGCGACTTATGAACCGTCAGAGGGGCTGGTCGCGACCATCAGTGGCATTGGTAGCAACACGGCATTCGAGGCCATTGTCGCTGATGCCGGCAAGGATCGCGTTACTTCTACCATCTTGGACAATGATGCGCCGCCGAGTGTCGTGGTGAATGGCTGTGTGACCGTATCGGAAGAGGGATTGGCCGGTGGCTTGCCAGATAATGGCGGTAACACGGATACGACCAACTCGGTGGTGGGTTCCGGTACGCTGGTCGTGAATGATGTCGATAGCAGCCGTGTGACGGTGACTCTGAGCGGGCCTTCCAATCTGACTTCGGGTGGTCAGGCCATTACCTGGACCATGGTTGGTCAGACACTGGTAGGCAGCGCTGCTGGCAAGGCAGTGATCGAGGTGGCTCTGACGGCTCCGAATGCAAGCGGCAAAGGGGAGTGGACCTATGTCGTGACCCTCAAAGGGCCAGTCGATCACCCTGTCGCTGGCCAAGAGGATACGCTTCGCTTCGACCTGGACGTAGCCGTGAGTGATGGACAGTCCAGTGTTATCAGCAAGCTGCCGATTATTATCGAAGATGATGCTCCGATTGCCGGTAACAGCGTAGCTATCTCTGTCACCAGTACCCAGATCCCGGATGTTTTGACCGGTAAATTCAGCCTGACTGGATATTCCGGTGACAAGTCGGTGATCGATGCTGGTCGTTTCACCATTACGGCCAAAGGGTTCGAATCTGCCACGTCCTCCAAGTTGATCGATGCCTCTGTCAATGGCTCGTCGGATGGCATCGGGGTCAAGAGTGTGGGGGCGCCTTATCACAACCTGTCGAATGAAGTGGATTTCCGCAAGTTTGCGGATGGCTCCAGTGCCTCCGAACAGCTGGTTTTCAAGCTGGATGCCGGTACGGTTGCTTACGGTGCCAAGCTCGAGTTCAGCAAGATCTATGGTGGTGAGCTGGAGAGCGGGGTGGTGGAGTTCTGGCGTGATGGCAAGCTGATTGCAACCCAGACGTTCAGTTCCAATACCAGTAGTGGTGATTATGCGGCCAACTTCCAGGTCCAGCTGGGAGGCTTTGACACCATGGTGATCAAGGCTACCGATAACGGTAACGCCTTCACCACCAAGGACAACAGTGACTTCACCATCAAATCGGTCGAGTTCTTGGGCTCCGATACGCCTCAGGCTATCGCCTATGGTTCCGGGGCGGTCAATCCCCAGTGGGGGGCGGACGGCAAGGGGGCGCTCGAGCTGGTTTCCGGCGAGAGCGGACTCAAGACCGCCGCTGGTTCTCTGATCAGCTTGGTAGCCGATGGGGCGAACACCCTGCTGGGTAAGGATGAAAACGGTAACCTCATCTTCAAGCTGGAGTTCACGCCAGGTAACGGTCAATGGGAATTCTTCCAGTACAGGGAGATGCAGCGTCCCGTCGGTGATGGTGATATCGACTTCGTCTTCAGGGCCGTGGACAAGGATGGTGATGGGGCCTTGGGCAGCTTTGCTGTCAACCCGTTGAGCGCACCTTCCATTGCCACCGTATCTGATGCGTCGGCGACCGAGGGTGGTTCACTGGCTCACAACGTGACTTTGACGGCCGCGACCAATGTTGCGACCGAGTACAGTCTCTCTATTCTGGGGACCGGCGCTTCACCGACATCGGCCGGTGATCTGGGAAGCCTGACTTTCAGCAATGGGGTGAGCTACAACAGCCAGACTGGCAAGATTGTCGTTCCTGCTGGGGTGAGCAGCTTCACCGTGTATGTACCTGCGGTCGATGATCGCCTCGTTGAGTCGGATGAGCGGTTCCAACTGACCATAGGTGGCGTGAGCGGAGCGGGTGTCATCCACGATAACGATGCGCGTCCGACTCTGGCAATTTCCGGGCAGGTACAGCTCTCCGAAGAGGGGCTGGCAGGAGCATTGCCAGATAGTCAAGGCAGTGTGGATACTACCAACAGCGTTGTGGCATCTGGCAAGCTGGTCGTGCAAGACGCCGATAGCAGTCAGGTGAGTGTCACCCTCAACGGCCCCACCGGGCTGACGTCAGGGGGGAGTGCCATCACCTGGAGCATGTCGGGGCAGACCCTGATAGGCAGTGCCAATGGCAAGCCGGTGCTCGAGGTCAAGCTCACACCGCCTGATGCCACGGGTAAGGGAGAATGGAGCTATCAGGTGACCCTCAAGGGGCCTGTCGATCACCCTGTAGCGGGTCAGGAGGATACACTTCGCTTCGAGCTGGACGTGAATGTGTCTGACGGGCAGTCGGTAACCACCGGCAAGCTGCCGATCACCATTGAGGATGACAGCCCCATGGTGGTCACGCCTCAGGCAGGGCATATCGATGGCTCGGGGATCCAGACCAATCTGATGTTGATCGTCGATGTATCGGGTTCCATGGACTATGCCTCTGGCGTTCCAGGCAAGACGAGACTGGATATTGCCAAGGAGTCACTCATCTCTTTGCTCAATACCTATGACAGTCTGGGTAGCACCAAGGTGCGTATCGTGACGTTCAGCAGTGAGGCCGATGACATCGGTGAGCGCTGGATGACGGTGACCGAGGCCAAGACCTATGTTTGGTCCTTGCGAGCAGATGGGGGCACCAACTACAAGGATGCCATCAACGAGAGTATCGATGCGTTTGCCGACCCGGGTAAATTAACGGGACAAGGTGTGCAGAATGTCAGTTATTTCTTCTCCGACGGGGAACCATGGGCAAACTATGGGATACCCGAGAACAAGTGGCTGAACTTCCTCAAAGCAAATGACATCAAGAGCTTCGCCTTGGGAATGGGTTCTCAAATCAATCAAGATGCACTCAATCTCGCTGCCTATGACGGGGTATCCGAGCAGAACACTGATGCCATTGTCGTGACCGATATGGGCAAGCTGGATCAAGCCATCAGCGGTACGGTTCAGCGAGAAGTGAGCGGTGATCTCTTTGGTCAGGCGGGAACCGGTGCCGGTGCTGACGGTGGCGCCATCAGCACAGTGCGCGTCGATGGTCACATCTATGCGATCGAGAATGGTCGTCTGGTGAGCGGCGCAGCTCAGGGGGGAAGCTATGATGCCCAGCATCAACAACTGATGATTACTCTGGGTAATGGCGACAAGCTGACCATTGGTCTGGTGACGGGGGAGTATCTTTACCAAACCAGTCAGCATGGCGCTCAGAGCAAGATCATTGGTTTCGATCTGGTGGATGCGGATGGTGATAAAGCGACAGGATCGCTGGCTATCACCATCGAGCCGTCAGACAACGGGCGAACCTTCGCAGGTAATGATGGCGATGATCACCTGACAGTGCTCAACGACAGCCAGGTGCATATCGCCTTGGGTGGTGTGCATGGCGGTGGTCCTCAGGTCATGATCGAAGAGAATATCGACACTCGTTCCGGTGTGACTCTCTATGGTGGCCAGGGGTATGACCATCTGACCGGAGGCCAGGGGGAGGATATTCTGATTGGGGGCACCAATGGACACGGCTCTTCCGGTCCGATCAGCGTGGGTGGCAAGCTCTACTACGGGGATGTACTGACAGGAGGGGATGGTGCCGATACCTTCCAGTGGCAACTGGGGGATACCCTGGAGCAGGGCTCAAATAATGCAGCCATGACTCCCGATCACGCCATCGACTATATTACCGATTTCCATGTGGAGCATGGGGATGACTGGCAGTTGAGTAGTAACAATGGCAATTGGTTCAGGGATGTGGACGTCGCTCATTCCGACAGGCTGGATCTCTCCGATATGCTGGATCACAGCGGCAGCAATTTGGAGGGGGACCTTAGCAAGTTGCTTTCGGCCTTCGAAGCTCAAGATGGCGTGCATCTGCAGGTGAAGTCGGCTGCGGGGAGTAATCAGGTCAGTCAGGAGATTGTCTTGCTGGGCGAGAGCTTCAGTTCAATTACCGGGGACCACAATAATTATGTATCTGGTTCCTCGGAATCGGCTTCCCAACAGGTAATCAACTATATGTTGCAAAACCACTTGCTCGATATCGACAAGTAATCCCGGTTCGGGGCAACAAAAAGCGGCAGAGAAATCTGCCGCTTTTTTATTGTTCGACGAGCGTGAAATCAGTTGCCGAGGGTGGCGAACAGACTCTGCTCCAGAGTGCCGCGAGAGACGCAGACCGGCTGGATGGAGGGGGCGGGGACGCGTTCGCCGGACGACTCGACGAAGAACAGCTCGGTGTTGCCCTTGACGTTGACGGTGGCCACGCTGTTGTTGCCGCTCTGGGTGATGATCAGGTTGATCTGCAGGTTGGGGTTGCCCAGTGCGACCTTGGCACCCATGGTGCCGCAATCGAGCCACTCCAGCCCGTCGGCGGCCTGGCTCACGCTGGCGGTCATCAGACCGGAACCGCGCTGGCTGTTCTCGATGCTCAGACCATGATCAGCGAACCATTTTTCGGCGCGCGCCCATACCAGATCCACCGGGATCGCCATCTCCTGGGTGTTGTTGGTGGCCTTGGCAATCGGCGGATTGTAGCGATATGCCTCACCACCATTGTTGTCACCAGCACAACCAACCAGCAGCAGCGCCAGGGCGCCCCCCATTATTTTTTTCATTTTTCTCTCGTCCATAAACAGGCCATTGGCCAACCGGTGCCCATTATCGCTGGCGCGCCATTTTCTGTCAGCAGGCATCCTGCATCCAACGCCTCGTCAATTTGTCCGCCGCTTTACAAAATGAGTTGTCTATCATAGATTTGCTCGAAATTCCTCCATAAGCGTCTCCGTGAACAACATCCTCACTCCGGATCTGCTGCAACAGATCATCGACCACTTGCCCATGAGTATCTTTTGCCGGGATAAGCAGGGGCGTTATCTGTTCGTCAATCGCCGCTTTGCCAGCGAGGCACAATGCGCTTCACCGGCGGAGCTGGTTGGCAAGACGGATGCACAGATGCCCTGGGGGGATGTGTTTCGCAGTGAAGACGAGAAGCTGCTGGCAGAGGGGAGCCCCCTGCTTAACCAGCAGCTCTATTGCCAGAACGGGGAGCGGGGCAGCTGGTCGGAGACCCACAAGATCCCCCTTTACAACGAGGCGGGGGAGCCCTGCGCCGTGTTTGGCGTTGTCAACGAAATTGCCGAGCGCAAGTCACTCGAGGAGACATTCAGGAAGCAGCAGCTGTTGCAGCGCTTTCTGCTCGATGCGATCCCGGATCTGATCCGTTTCGATGACCACAACGGTGTCTTGCTGGAGTGCAACCAGGCGTTTCTGGATTTCGTCGGTTACAGTGCCGACGAGGTGCTGGGCCAGCAGAGCCAACATATTCTGGCGGCACCCCAGGGTATGGGGCCCGGAGAGTGCTGCCTGCTGGATGCCCGTGGTCAGGGGCGACACATGGATATCACCCGGGTGGATGTGCCCGGTGGCGATGGCCACTCCCTGGGAACGTTGACCCTGGGGCGCGACATCACGGGCCTGCGCACCACCCAGGCCCAGCTGCAGCAGGAGCAGCATTACGACAGCCTGACCGGGTTGCTCAAACTATCCCGTTTTTTGCAGACCAGCCGTCATCTCGGCACCCGTAACGCCACCCTGGTGCTGATCGACCTGCACCATTTTCGCGAGATCAACGATCGCTTCGGGATCCGGATCGCCGACCGCCTGCTAAGCCAGGTGGCCAAGCGGCTGCAGCAGCTGGCGCCTCCCCGTACCCTGCTCTGCCGGGTGGCGGCCGATGACTTCTGTCTGCTGCTGCCCGAGCTCAGCGAGCCACTCTCGACATGGTGCCGCCATCTTCAGAAACAGCTGATGGAGCACTACCTGATTGAGGATCACCGCATCCAGATCCCGGTGTTTCTAGGGCTGGCCCAGGGGCGGGCGAGCGATGCCGAACGATTGCTGAGCCATGCCGAAGCCGCCCTGGCGCAGGGCAAGCAGTTGCAGCAGAACTACACCCTGTTCGATCCCGCACTTCATGCCAGGCTCAAGCGGCGTCAGCTGATCGCCTCCCAGTTGCCGCTGGCCATCAAGGCCGCCCAGCTGGTTGCGGTCTACCAACCCATCATCTGCACCCGCAGCCATCGGCTGCATGGTACCGAGCTGCTCTGCCGCTGGCCCCATCCAGAGCTTGGGATGATCTCCCCCGAGGAGTTCATCCCGCTGGCGGAGGAGATGGGCCTCATCGGCCAGCTCGGTCAGCTGATGCTGGAGCAGGGCTGCGCCCAGTTGGCCCAGTGGCAAGCGGCGCTGCCGGACATGGTGCTCTCCATCAACCTGTCACCGCTGCAGTTTCGGGATCCGGGGCTGTGCGAGCTGGTGCAGGGCTGCATTGCCCGGCACGGGCTCAAGGCAAGTCAGCTGGAGCTGGAGATCACCGAAGGGGTCTTGATGGAAAATGCCGACGAGATAGAGACCAACCTCGACAATCTGCTGGCCGCCGGTTTTCAGCTGGCCATCGATGATTTCGGTACCGGCTACTGCTCGCTCGCCTATCTGCCCCGCCTCAAGGTGGCAACCCTCAAGCTGGATCGCAGCTTCACTCAGGGACTGGAGAGCAACACGGCCACCGCGGCCATCATTCGCTCGGTGATTGGCCTGGGTCATGAGCTGGGGATAGGGATCACCGCCGAAGGGGTGGAAACCCCGGAGCAGCAGCAGTGGCTGATGGAGGCGGGGTGTGATCGGCTGCAGGGGTATCTCTTCAGCCGCCCCCTGCCGCCGGAGGAATTCGCCGCCACCTATCTGGCGTAACGCCCCAAACAACAAGGCCACCTGACGGTGGCCTTGCTGTTTGATGAGGGGACATCACTCCTGGAAGTAGGTACCCCAGCCATCGTAATCCACCCCGTATTTCTCGAGGATGGGCATCATCTTGGCAATATCGGCGACGATCGCTTCGACATTCAGCTTGCTCTCGCAGGTGGCATCGAAGCAGAAGATGGTGGCGCCGTCATCCAGCTCCATCTCCTCGGCATCGGTTACCTCGAAGCCGGCCTTGAACAGATCGACCGCGGCCTTCTCCAGACGGTCGAAGTCCTGGCAGGCGAAGTGGTGCTCAATGTCGTAATCCGCATCGGGATTGCTGCCGTCGGCCAGCAGTTCATTGACGATTTCGGTGGTCTCTTCACGCCACTCTTGCATATTCAGACTCATGTTGCCTCCAGGCGTTATCATTGCGGCAAAGCATACTCGCAGAGTGCATCCGGCTCAATGCGGCAGATCGGTGGTGGCAGGATAATGTTGCGGGCAGGTTCCCGTATCACCTTGAAATGGTGAATAACTGCTCGTTGCGTTCAGATGTTGAGCGAACGCGCTTTTTATCTTGTATGGCGGTTGACACCCGGCGCCGGAAAGGGTTTAATGCGCGCCGTTGCCCAGATAGCTCAGTCGGTAGAGCAGGGGATTGAAAATCCCCGTGTCGGCGGTTCGATTCCGTCTCTGGGCACCACAATTCCTCCTTAGTTCAGTCGGTAGAACGGCGGACTGTTAATCCGTATGTCACTGGTTCAAGTCCAGTAGGAGGAGCCAAATTCGAAAAGCCCGCTCAATCGAGCGGGCTTTTTTCGTTTGTCAGTTGCTGTTGCAGGCGGCCAGAAACAGGGTGGTCCCACAGGTGGCACTGAACAGCAGCATGCCGGTTTGCAACACGCCGCCAGGGCTTGCCATCTTTTCCTTCTTTCTGACTCTGATCCACTTGGGTTTCATCACGCTCTTCTCCCTGCTCGCAGTGTCCATCGGCCTGCACTTTTGTACCGGCGAGCCATCTTGGTCGAAGGTAAAATGGACGTCAATCGTCCTTGGCGAAGATGTTTCCGGTCGCTGTGGCTTGCGCCATCCTGATTGTTTAACTCATTGTTAATGTTTTGAAAAACCGAAGTGACCCGGCATCTTTGCAACGTTATGATGAGGCCCACCATGTTCCCATCCTGACGGAGAGATCCCAGATGAACAGCCCCCTGCACTATGTCCTGGACGGCATCCATTGCGAGCCGCATTTTTATACCGTCCCGCTCGATCACGACGATCCGGATGGCGACAGCATCACCCTGTTTGCCCGCACCCTCTGTCGCAAGGACAAGCTGGATGACAAGCTACCCTGGCTGCTCTATCTGCAAGGTGGGCCGGGCTTTGGGTCGCCGCGGCCGACCGCCAACAGCGGCTGGCTCAAGCGGGCGCTGCAGGAGTTTCGGGTGGTGTTGCTCGATCAGCGGGGGACCGGCATGTCGAGCCCGATCCATGGCCAGCTGCTGGCTGCCATGACGCCGGCGGAGCAGGCGGCGTACCTCAGCCATTTTCGTGCCGACAACATAGTGCGTGATGCCGAGTTCATCCGGCTGGAGATCTCACCATCCCATCGCTGGAGCCTGCTGGGGCAGAGCTTTGGCGGCTTCTGCTGCCTCACCTATCTCTCTTTGTTCCCGGACAGCCTGCGTGAGGTTTACATCACGGGGGGCGTCGCCCCGATCGGGCGCAGTGCCGACGAGGTGTATCGCGCCACCTATCAGCGGGTTGTCGACAAGAACCGCGCCTTCTTCGCCCGCTTCCCCTATGCCCAGGGCATTGCCAACCGGTTGGCCACCCATCTGCACCAGCACGATGTGCGCCTGCCCAACGGCCAGCGGCTGACGGTGGAGCAGTTCCAGCAACAGGGGCTGGATCTGGGGGCCAGCGGCGCCTTTGAAGAGCTTTACTTCCTGCTGGAAGAGGCCTTTATCGGGGAGCAGATCAACCCGGCCTTCCTCTATCAAGTGCAGGGGATGCAGCCGTTCAACACCAATCCGCTGTTTGCCGTGCTGCACGAGGCCATCTACGCCGAAGGGGAGGCGACCCGCTGGGCGGCCGAGCGGGTCCGAAGCGAATACCCTCTCTTCGACTGGGAACCGGGCAAGGACTTCGCCTTCACCGGTGAGATGATCTTCCCCTGGATGTTCGATCAGTTCCGCGAGCTGGTGCCCCTCAAGGAGGCGGCCCATCTGCTGGCACAGAAGCGTGACTGGGGCCGGCTCTATGATCCCGCCCGGCTGGCCCGCAACAAGGTGCCGGTGGCCTGCGCCATCTATGCCGAGGACATGTATGTGGAATTTGATTACAGTCGCGATACGCTGCGCACACTGGGCAACAGCCGCGCCTGGATCACCAACGAGTATGAGCACAACGGCCTGCGGGTCGATGGTGAACGGGTGCTCGATCGCCTCATCGCCCTGAACCGGGATCGCTGATCCGCCTTGGATTGTGTGGCATGAAAACAGGGGCCTGATGGCCCCTGTTTCTATTGCTCAGCTCTTGACCACCGGCTTCGGGGTGTCGGGCTGGGAGGGGGGCAAGATCGGCAACACTATTTGGGGTTGTTCACCAGTCAGGCTCTTGAGGTAGGCGGTCATGTCTTCGGCCTCCTGATCCGTCAACTGCTGGCCCAGCTGGATATCGGCCATGATCTGCACCGCCTCTTTCAGATCCCAGACCGAGCCGTCGTGGAAGTAGGGATAGGTCAGCTCGATATTGCGCAGGGTGGGCACCTTGAACCAGCCGATGAACTGCTTCTCACCGGTGACGGCTCCGCGCCCCTGGGCCGGGTTGTCGGTCTTGAACGGCTTGACCAGCCCCATCTTCTGATAGGAATTGCCACCGATGGCGGCGCCGTTGTGGCAGGCGGTGCAACCCTTGTCCTTGAACAGCTGATAGCCCTTGAGCTGCTGCGCCGTCAGCGCCTTGCTGTCACCCTTCAGCCAGCGATCGAACGGCGCATTGGGGGTGACCAGGGTCTCTTCGAAGGCGGCGATGGCATCGGTCACCTCCTTGATGTCGAACTCTGCCTTGCCGTAGACGGCGTTGAAGCGGGCGCGGTATTCGGGCAGGGTGCGCAGGGTCTCCACCGCCAGCTTGTGGCTGAAGGCCATCTCCAGCGGGTTTTCGATGGGGCCGGCCGCCTGGGCCTGCAGATCCTTGGCCCGGCCATCCCAGAACTGCACGAAGTTGAGGCTGGAGTTGAGCACGGTCGGCGAATTGATCGGCCCCTCCTTCCACTTGTGACCGAGGGAGCTGACCTGGTTGTCCACGCCCCCCGTGGCCAGGTTATGGCAGGAGTTGCAGGAGATGGCATTGGATTTGGAAAGTCGTGGCTCGAAAAACAGCATCTTGCCCAGTTCGACTTTTTCCGGTGCGCTCACCTTGGCTGCTTCTATGGGTTGAATGGGTTCGCTTGCCCAGCTCATCCCGGGCAGGGCCAACACCATTAACAGACAATATTTATTCATTCTTTTTCTCTCCCTTTTGGCTGTGCCTAACAGCAGCCCCAGCCTGACCGGGAAAGCCTGGTGGTTATTTGCTCAAGATCAATTAAGCACAACAAAAACCACATTAAAAACAATGAATTATATTATTGCGGACGGACTGGTGGCGGGGTCTTGCGAGGAAAAAAAGTGCGAAATTATGACCAGTAATTTATGGCCTAATTCATCGTTTCCCATAGCCAATTAATTAGATTGCTACCATTGAATAAAGCGATTATCCAATATGCAGAGACAGCGAGTTTATTAATTAGATTTATTTAAAATGCATTATTAAATGCCATCAATAACTCGACTGCAAATAATAAATATTCCGGTCTGAACCACTGCACCCTGCATTCCAGAAATGCCGCCCTCTTTACCTGCCTCGATGAGGAGAGGGGCGACCCGCTTTTCAATCAAGATAAGGATGCATGATGAAAACGTCTCTGCTGGCTTGCAGCCTGTTGCTCGCTCTTCCCGCATTTGCCGCGGCCCCGCACTGGGAATACAGCGGGGCGGCAGGTCCCGACCACTGGGCCAAACTGACGCCGGAATTCAGCCCCTGTGCGGGCAGCAACCAATCTCCCGTGGATCTGACCGGTCTGGTCGAGGCCGATCTGCCCCCTCTGGTGTTTCACTACCGTGCCGGGGGCGAGTTCGCAAGCAACAACGGTCATACCGTGCAGATCGGCTATGCCCCGGGCAGCACGCTTGAGCTCGATGGCATGAGCTTCGAGCTCAAGCAGTTTCACTTCCACGCCCCGAGCGAGAATCATATCGAAGGGAAATCCTATCCGCTGGAGGGGCATCTGGTGCACGCCAATGGCAAGGGGGAGCTGGCCGTGGTGGCGGTAATGTTCGAGGTGGGCAAGGCCAATCCCGTGCTGGCCGAGGCGTGGCGGCAACTGCCAATCAAGGCGGGTGAGAGCCATGCCCTCAAGGCTCCGGTTGCGGTCGAGCAACTGCTGCCCACCAAGCGTGACTACTACCGCTTCAGCGGCTCCCTCACCACGCCCCCTTGCTCGGAAGGCGTGCGCTGGCTGGTGCTCAAGCAACCGGTCGAGGCCAGCCAGGCCCAGATCGATGCCTTCAAGGAAGTGATGCACCACCCCAATAACCGACCGGTGCAGCCCCTTAACGGCCGTGTCGTCCTGCAATAAGGAATGAAGAGGGGGAAATAGAAAGATGCCAGTCAGCGTTTGCCGACTGGCATCTTTGCTTATGGCTGCGAGTTGTCCCAGCGCCGGAAGATGAGGGAGGTGTTGATGCCACCAAACGCGAAGTTGTTGGACATCAGGTATTCGATCTCCGGCAGCTCGCGGCCCGTTCCCGTGATGTGATCGAGGGGGGCACAGGCCGGATCCGGGTTGGCGAGGTTGAGGGTCGGAGCAAACCAGCCATCGTGCATCATCTCCAGCGACAGCCAGGCTTCGATACCACCGCAGGCCCCCAGGGTATGGCCGAAGTAGCTCTTGAGGGACGAGATGGGGGTCTGGTCACCAAAGATGGCGGCGGTTGCCTGGCTCTCGGCGATGTCGCCGCGCTCGGTGGCAGTGCCGTGGGCACTGATGTAACCGATCTGCTCGGGGGTCAGCCCTGCCTGATCCAGCGCCATCTGCATGCACAGCTGCATGGTTTGGCTCTGGGGCTGGGTGACGTGGGCCGCGTCGCAGTTGGTGGCAAAGCCCACCAGCTCGGCGATGATGGGGGCGCCGCGCGAGAGTGCGTGCTCCAGCTCTTCCAGCACCAGGGTGCCGGCCCCCTCACCGATGACCAGGCCGTCGCGATCCCGGTCAAAGGGGCGCGGGGTGAGTTCGGGGGTGTCGTTGAGCTGACTGGTGGCAAACAGGGTGTCGAACACCACGGCTTCGGAGGGGCAGAGCTCCTCTGCACCTCCCGCCACCATCACTGTTTGGTAGCCGTGGCGGATCGCCTCATAGGCATACCCAATCCCCTGGCTGCCTGAGGTGCAGGCGCTGGAGGTGGGGATGACCCGGCCGCGCAGGCCGAAGAAGAGGCCGGTATTGACCGCCGCCGTATGGGGCATCATCTGCACATAGGTGGTGGCGGTGATGCTGGCGGTGGTCTTGTCGTTGAGCATGGCGCCAAAGGCGCTGATGGGGGCCGTACTGCCGGTGGAGGAGCCGTAGGCGATGCCGGTGCGACCATCGGTCAGCACAGAATCACCCTGCAGCCTGGCCTGCTCCAGCGCGAGCTCGGTAGCCACGGTGGACATCTCGGAGACGCGACCCATGGCGCGGGTCTTCTTGCGCGGATAGTGGGCCGGCAGGGAGAAATCGGTGATGGGGGCCGCCAGCCGGGTGTTGAGCCCGTCGTAGACGGCCCACTCCGGCATGGTTACCACGGCGCTGCGCCCTGCCTGCAGGCGTGCCTTCACGCTGGCCCAGTCGTTGCCAAAGGCGGTCACCCCGGCCATGCCGGTGACGACGACACGTCGGTTCATATCAGGCCTCCGTTGATGGAAATCACTTGCCGGGTCACGTAGCCGGCGATGTCGGACATCAGGTAGGAGACCAGACCTGCCACTTCGTCCGCCTGTCCCATCCGCTTGAGGGGGATCATCTTGAGCGCCTCGCTCTCTACCTCGGGGCTCACCATGCCGGTGTCGATAAGGCCGGGGGCCACGCAGTTGACCGTGATGCGCCGCTTGGCCAGCTCCAGTGCCAGCGCCTTGGTGGCGCCGATGAGGCCCGCCTTGGAGGCGCTGTAGTTCACCTGGCCACGGTTGCCCATGATGCCGGAGACTGACGACAGGGTGACGATGCGCCCGCCGCGGCGCAGCCCGATCATCGGCATGATGCAGGGCTTGAGCAGGTTGTAGAAGCCGTCGAGGTTGGTGTGGATGACGTCGTCCCACTCCCCGTCCGTCAGGGCCGGGAAGGCGCCGTCGCGCACGATACCGGCGTTGCAGACCACGCCGTAGTAGGCGCCGTGCTGCTCGATGTCGGCCTCAAGGCGCGCGCGGCACTGCTCCCGGTCGCCGATATCGAACTGGATCAGGCGCCCGCTCCCGCCTTGGGCGACGATGTCGTTGAGGGTCGCCTGGGCGCCCTGCTGATCCCCGTGATAGTGGACCACCACGGCAAAGCCGTCGGCGGCCAGTTTCAGGGCGATGGCCCGGCCAATCCCCTTGCTGGCGCCGGTTACCAATACGGTCGAGTTCATTGTGATTGGGTCTCCAGTAAGTCTGACAGTTGGGCCGTCGTGGGCTGGTAGGTGCTCAGGCGCGCCTTGGCGCACAGGGTCTCACCTTGCAGGATGCGGCATTCGAAGCTGGCCATGCCGGCGTCCTGCAGCAGGCAGTGCGCCTCGATGCGCAGCAGGCTGCCGGCGGCAAACGTGGGCAGCTGGCTCTCGTATTTGCGGGTGCCGAGCAGCATGCCGATACGTACCGGCTCGCTACGCTGATGCGCCTGCAAGCCGGCCCAGGCGGCGATGGCCTGGGCCATCAGCTCGATGCCGCACCAGCCGGGCAGGTTGCCCTGTGCATCGAGCAGCAGGGCGTGCCGCTCGCCCACCCGGGTCTCGCAGCTGATGCTCTGCGCCGCAAACGCCGTGACGCGATCGAGCAACAGCATGGGCGCCTGGTGGGGCAGCAGTTGTTTTATGGGAGGAAAAGTCATGGTGCCTCTTTGCCAAAGATAAGGCTCACGTTGTTGCCACCGAAGGCAAACGAGTTGGACATGATGATGCGGGCCGCCCCGGCCTCCCTGACCAGCGCCAGCGGGGCCAGACTCGGGTCTTGCGCTTCCCCTTGCGGGGGCAGCGGCAGGGCGCGCTCCAGGAGCAGGCAGCAAAGGGCCGCCTCGGTGGCCCCGGCCGCCCCAAGGGTGTGGCCGGTCAGCACCTTGGTGGAACTCACCGCTACCCCGTGGGGGAAGAGGCGCGACAGGGCCAGGCTCTCCATCTCGTCGTTGAGACGAGTGGCGGTACCGTGGGCGTTGACGTAATCGATGCGCTCGGCCTCAAGACCGGCGCGCGCCAGCGCCATGCGCATGGCCCGCTCGGCCCCTTCTCCCTCCGGGTGCGGCGCCGAGATGTGCCAGGCATCCGACGACTCCCCATCCCCCAGCAGGGCCAGGGGGGCGGGATCGCGACTCACCAGAAACAGGGCCGCTCCTTCACCGATGTTGATGCCGTCGCGCCCCGCTGCAAACGGACGGCAGCGCCGCTCGCTCAAGGACTCCAGGCTGTCGAAACCGTTCAGGGTGAGGCCGCACAGGGAGTCGGCACCGCCGACCAGGGCCACATCGGCCTGGCCGCTCTCGAGCAGGCGGCGCGCCGTGATAAAGGCCCGCGCGCTCGACGAACAGGCGGTCGAGATGGTCATCGCCGGTCCCAGTATGCCCAGATGCTCGGCAAGAAAGGTCGACGGGGATCCCAGCTCCTGCTGGGCATAGTCGAAGCGAGGCGACATCGCTTCACCTCTTAGCTGCGCCGCTACGGCCACCTCGGCCTCGCCGATGCCGGAGGTGCTGGTGCCGAGCACCAGGGCCACCCGATCCGGGCCCACCCGGCTGATGGCCGCGCTCACCTCGGCTTCGATGTCGGCCAGGGCGGCGAGCAGCAGCTGGTTGTTGCGCGAGTCGTGGCGGGGCTGCGCCACCTCGGGCAGCGGATCGCTCACCCGCCCCACCGGCGAGGTGCGGCCATCAACCAGAGTCCAGTGCTCTTTATCAAGGGGGCTCTCACCCCGGCTATGCCACCCGTTGAGGGCGTCGCACACCGCCTCCTTGCCGCGGCCGAGGGCATTGATGAGGCTGTAGGCGTGAACGTAGAGGGTCATGGGGCCAGGCTCTCCAGTGTCAGGGCATAGCCGAAGCGGTGCTGGGTCAGGCTGACCGGCTCGCGCTGGCCCTGCCAGGTGTGGTAACGGATCTCGGTGACCAGCTCTCCGGCGGGATCGGTGAGGCGCCGGACATCTCCCTCGTCCTTGAGCTGCCAGCCGGCAGGCAGGCGGGGCTGCCAGTCGGCCACGGGCCAGTAGCAGAGCATGACATCCGCCAGCACCTGGGCGGGGGGCGGCAGGGCACTGCCCGGCAGGGGAAGCAGGCGCTCGCTATGAATGCCGCTTTGGTCGTACTGCACCTTGAACAGGCGTGCCCCGGTGGGCATCAGGCCGACCAGGGTGATCCCTTGCGGGCCCGCCTCCAGGGCGGTGAGCAGCTGGTACTGCTTGCCCTGGGCGCTGGCCAGCAGCAGCTGCTGGCGGGTGAGAGGTTCGGCCAGGGTGGGCGCCGGCAGCGACAGGGGGACGTTCGGGGCGATAAAGGCCTCCACCCCCTGCCGGCTGCTGCAGCCGCCCAGCAGCAACAGCAAACACATCAGATATCTCATCATGACTCCGCAGCCGGCCGCGGGGCCAGCACCATGGGCGATAACAAAAACGCGGTAAAGATCCCGCCGCTCAGCACGATGCCAAAGCCGGCGATGGCCGGGGTGTGGCTAAGCGCCAGCAGGCCGAAGGCCAGCAGGGTGGTGAGGTGGGCGAGCAAAATGGCCAGCAGGGTCGACTGCTGGCGCCCGGGATCCTCGCCGCAGTGGGCGAAGAAGAGGCCATAGTCGATGCCGATACCGAAGATGAGGCTCAGCGCCAACACCCCGAAGAGGGTCAGCGGCTGCTGGCTGAAACCGAGCAGGGCCAGCCCCATGGCGATGGCCAGGGCGTTGACCAGCAGGATGCGCGCCGCGACGCGCCAGCCGACGCGCCGCCAGAGCAGCCCGGTCACCAGCAATACCGCTACCAGCAGCAGCTCGGCCAGCTTGAGGCGATAGTCGGCGAAGAGCTGGCTCCACTGGCTGCGCTGATCCTGCCACACCACACCATCCAGTTCGGTGGCGAGGTTGGCCAGGGCGGCGGCATCGTGAATGCCGGCGAGTGGCACCCAGATGCCGACCCGGCCGTCAGGCAAGGCATGCCAGAGCAGTCGGCTCCCCTCGCTCACGGGGCTCGCCAGCCAGGCTTCGGGGGTGAGCGGCGAGAAGGGGCGCGTCTTGGCCTCTACCGGCAGGCCGGCCCCCTGGAGCGCCGCGATGACGCCAGGTTGCAGCTTCGCGATGGCGTTATGGTCCCCCTGCTGGCGGGCCAGGGAGGGGAGCCACTGGCTGATGGCGACGAATTGCTCCAGCTGCCCGCGCTGGCGGGCCTGCCCGAGGCGGCCCGCCAGGGTTTCGAGGCGGGTGAGGGCCTGCTCGCCATCGCGTCCGACCACCAGATAGCCGGTCATGCCCCCCTGCTGGCCAGTCAGCTGCTGGATCTGGCGCTCCTGCGCCTGCAAGGCATGGGGCAAGGGTTGCAGCTTCTGGATGTCGTCATCCACCACCAGGCGGCTCACACCGATGGCGCTGATGACGAGAACCAGCAGCGGTAGCCAGCGGCGCAGGCCAGCGGGCGCGCGCCAGGCGGCAATCCAGCGCGCCTGCCAGCGGCGGATGGGGAGCGGCCCCTGTGACAATTTCCCGAGCCAGGCCGGGAAGAGCAGCAACACGGTCAGGAAGGCGGCCAGCAGGCCGGCCAAGGCGCAGACCGCCAACTGTTGCAGCCCGGGGAAGGGTGCGAGCCAGAGCAGGGCATAACCGATGAGGGTGGTGAGCAGGGCCAGGCTCAGGCCCGGCAGCAGGTGGGCGCGGGTCTGGGCCGGCGTCTCGTGGCCGTGCAGGCGCCGCTCGCTCATGAAGTGGAGCGCATAGTCGATGGAGATGCCGATGAGGCTGGTGCTGATCACCAGGGTGAAGACGTGGATCTCCCCGAACACCAGCAGCACGGCGCCGAGTCCCCACAGCATCCCCATGGCCAGCGGCAACAGGGAGAGCAGCAGGGCCCGCAGGGAGCGAAACGCCAGCCAGATCAGCAGCACCACGCCAAAGAGCGACCCCAGACCGATGGTGGAGATATCCTGCTCGGCCAGGGTGCTGGCGTGCTGGCTATAAAACAGGGTGCCGCGGCGCAGCAGCTCGGCCCCGGGGTAGTCCTGTTTCAGCGTATCTTCGGCGCGGGTCAGCTCGGCCAGCAGCTGCCGATTACGGGCCATGTCGAAGGCCGAGAGGTTAAGCTCGGCGCGCACCAGATACCAGCGCCGGCCATCGGGCCCTTGGGCACTCAACCAGCCCTGCTCGCCAAGCTGCATCGGACTCTGTTGCTCGAGCACGGCGGCGCGGGTCAGCAGCATGGGGTCTGCCTGCCATTCGGCCCGGGAGACGCCGCCGAAGGGGGAGTAGATCTGCCCAAGCACCCACTGGCTCCAGACGCTGGCGCCCCCCTCCAGCCGCGCCCGGGCGGCCGGGGTGAGGTGCTGCCACGCCATCTGCTGCAGATAGGCTTGCCAGGCGGGTGCTAGCTCGGGCTGGGCCCCCTTCACCTGCACCAGGGCGTCGATGGCTTGCAGCTGTCGGCTCCACTCGGTCGCGGCCGCCTCACCGTCCTTGCCAGCGGGCAGGCTCACCAGCCACACCAGCTGCCGGTCCAGGTTGGCGAGCAGTCCGGCGCGCAGCTCGGGGTGCCACTGCTGATGCTCCTCTTTGGGCAGCAGGTCCATCACGCTGGTGTTGAAACGGGCGCGGGGCAGGGCCAGCGCCAGAGCGATGCAGACCACCACGCAGAGCAGCAGCCAGGCCCGCCCCAGCAGGCGCCAGTGTCGTTCAGTGAGCATCAAAGCGGGACTGCTCCTCGGCGCTCAATGGCAGGGTCTTGAGCTGCCAGTTGGAAAAGCGGATCAGGGTGACATCCCCCTGCCTGTCGTGGATAGCCAGCGACCTGAGCTCATGGCGCCCCTTGAGCACCAGGGTGGCAAAGACCTTGTCGAGGGGAGCTCGGATAGGCTCAAGCGTCAGGGTCCACTCCTTTCCCTCGCTGGTGAGGGTGTGACGAAAATAGCTCGCCAGCGCCGCTTCGCTCGGGTCAAACAGGGCCAGCATCAGGTTGCTGAACTCCAGTAGCTGGGGGTTGTCCAGGGTTTGGGCCGGCTGGCCCGGCAACTGCTGTACCATGCGGGTCGGGGTGAGCGTCAGGGTCAGGGGAAAGGGCTTTAGCTGCTGCCACCAGAGCCCTTTGCCCTTGACCAGCAGGATCTCGCCGCCTGATCGCAAGGGTTGGCTCAGGCCGCTTATCTGGCGCTCCTGCTCGAAGCGGGCGCTGCGGGCATCGGCGGCGGTGAGCTGGCGCTGCACCTCGGCCAGGGTGATCTGACCGGCCAGCAGGGGCCAGGGGAGCAGGGCCAGCAGCAGCCAGAGGCACTTTCTCACTCTGCCACCCCCAGCTTGTCGAGCAGCACCCGGGGCGAGGCGAGGCACATCTCGCCGCTCTCCTTGCTGACCGCCACCTGCACCGTGTAGCCCTTGCTGGTGCGCCGGTTGGTCGCGGGATCGTAGAGCAGGTAGTCAATCTTGAGGCGGTTCTGGTACTCCACCAGGGTGGCGCGCACCCGTACCGTCTGGCCGAAACGCAGGGGCGCCACGTACTTCATGCGCACGTCGATGACCGGCCAGAGGTAGCCGGAGGCCTCCATCTGCGGGTAGTTGTAGTCGATGCGATCGAGCAGGGCACAGCGGGCCAGCTCGATGTAGCGCAGGTAGTGGCCGTGCCAGGCGACGGCCATCATGTCCACGTCGTGAAACGGGACTGTGACGTCGACTTCGGCGCTCAGTTGCCAGGGTTCAGCCATGGGGCACCTCGTCATAGAGCGGGTAGTGACGGGCCTGCAGGCGCCCCATCAGGGCGCGCAGCTCGGCCTCCAGCGGGCGATCTTCAGTCAGGAAGGGGTGATCCCGGCGCACCGCCTCCACCGTGTGAGCCAGCGCCGGGCTAAGGGCGTCGGGCCCCTTGCCCTGCAGGGCGAGGCGCAGCTCCACCCCCTGCACCGCGGCCAGCAGGCTGGCACTCGCCACCTGCTCGGTCAGGGTCAGCACCCGCAGGGCGTCGCGGGCCGCTATGGTGCCCATGCTCACCTTGTCCTGATTGTGACACTCGGTGGAGCGGGAGAAGACGCTGGCGGGCATGGTGTGCTTGAGGGCCTCGGCGGTCCAGGCTGAGGCGCCGATCTGCACTGCCTTGAAGCCGTGGTTGATGAAGCGCAGCGATTCACTGGCGCCCGAGAGGTTGCTCGGCAGCCCCTGATTGAACTTGGTGTCCACCAGTTGCGCCAGCTGGCGGTCGAGCAGGTCGGCCAGGTTGGCCACCGCCACCTTCATGCTGTCCATGGCCATGGCGATGTGGCCGCCGTAGAAGTGGCCGCCGTGCATCACATGCTCCCCGTCACCGTCGATGAGGGGGTTGTCGTTGGCGCTGTTGAGCTCGTTTTCGATGAGCTGGCGCCACCAGGGCAGGCTGTCGGCCACCACGCCGATGACGTGGGGCGCGCAGCGCAGGGAGTAGCGATCCTGCAGCCGGTTGCTGTGGTGGGGCAGCTCGCCGCTTTGCAGATCCGCGCGCAGCCAGGCGGCGATCTGCTGCTGGCCCGGGTGGGGTTTGGCGGCAAACAGGCGCTCGTCGAAGTGGAAGGCGTTGCCCTCCATGGCCACGCTCACCAGCGCCGTGATGCGGGTACACAGACGCATCAGGTAGTCGCAGCGGGCGAAGGCGAGGCAGGCGAGCGCCGTCATCACAGAAGTGCCGTTCATCAGCGCCAGCCCCTCTTTCGGGCGCAGCTTGAGCGGTGTCATGCCGAGTTCACGGTAGAGATCCGCCGCCGCCATCAGCTGGCCGTCCCGATAGAGATCGCGCTCTCCCACTAACGCCGCGGCCACATAGGAGAGGGGGGTCAGATCGCCGCTGGCACCGACCGAGCCCTCCTCGGGAATGCGCGGCAGCAGATCTTGCTCCAGCAGCCAGGTGAGGCGCTCGAGCAGGGTGACGCTGACCCCGGAGACCCCCTGTGCCAGGGAGTTGAGGCGGGTGGCCAGCACGGCGCGGGTGGCGGCCGGGCTGAGATTTTCGCCCAGGCCACAGCCGTGGAAACGGGTCAGGTGCAGGGGCAGGGCATCGACCAGATCCAGGGGCACGGCGCGGGTGACAGAGTCGCCGTAGCCTGTGGTGACGCCGTAGATGACCCCTTCGTCGGCCAGCAGCCGGTCCAGATAGTCGGCGCCGCGCTGGATACGGGCACGAAAGGCGGGCTCGGGGTTGAGCGTCGGGGTGGCGCGGCGCTCGGCCAGGGCGACCACCTCTTCAATGGTGAGGGGACGGGCCCCGAATACGATCTCGTGCATACCTTGCTCAATCCTGCTCATCGGTCAGATGCCAAAAGTCAAAAAAGTTGAACCACTCCAGCGGGGCCCGCAGGCAGTGGTATTCCAGCCGATCGGCGTAGTGTTGCACCCTGGCCTCGAGACGCTGCTGGCGCTCGGCACGGGGCAGGGGAGTGCCATCGGCAAAGGGCTCGAAATGAACCCGAAAACGCCCCTGTTCCCGCAGTCCGAACATCAGATAAGTGGGGCAGCCGAGCACCGCCGACAGGGCAAAGGGTCCCAAGGGGAAGGGCGCCTTCTCCCCGAGAAAATCGGCCCAGACCACGCGTTTCTCTTTGGTCACCGAGGTGCGATCCCCCACGATCACCACCCACTCCCCCGCCTCGATACGGGACTTGAGCATGATGGCGGTATCGGGCCCGAGCTCCTGCACCTGTACCAGGTTGAGGCCCTAATCGGGGTTTACCTCTTGCATCAGGGCGTTGAAGCGGGCGGCGTGGCGGGTGAAGACCAGGGCCGTGATGCGCACTCCCTGCTCCTGGCTACCGAGGGCGCGGCACAGCTCCAGGTTGCCCAGGTGTGAGCCGATGATGAGCGCCCCCTGGCCGCGGGCGGCCTCGTAGTGCTCACGGTTGACCAGCTCGATGTCGTCGAGGCGGATGTCGCCGCGCCAGGCGGCCAGCTTGTCGAGGGCCGCCTCGCCAAAGCGCAGGAAGTGGCGCAGGCTCCCCATCCGCTCGGGCAGGGGATGGCCAAGCTGCCCGGCGCGGGCGGTGAGGCGGGCCAGATAGTTGCGGGAGGCCTCGCGCTGGCGGCGGCCGGTCAGCCAGAAGTAGGCGATGACCGGCAGCGATATCACTCTGAAACCGGGGCGCCCGAGCAGCCGGTAGCTCCACAGCAGGGTGCGGATGCCGAGCAGGGTGCCACGCTCCGGAGTGCGCGACCAGTGCGCCTTCCCCTTGTTCAGCAGCCTCTTGGGCCAGCGCAGCAGGTGGGCGGCGCCATCGCGCAGCAAGGTCAATACCAGCCGGGTGTGCATCCAGGAGATGCGCAGGTTGTCGTGCAGCGGGTTGAAGTGGGAGAGGCCATCTTCTGGGTAGTGCACCTTCACCGGGATAAAGCGCACCTGTACCCCGCGCCAGTGCAGGCGCACCATCACCTCGATATCAAAATCCATCCGCTCCCCGAGGGCGCACTGCTCGAGCAGCTCGCAGCTTGCTGTCACCGGATAGACCCGCAGGCCGCACATGCTGTCTTTTATCTCGAACGAGAGGGTCTCTATCCAGACCCAGACATGGGTCAGGTAGCGGCCGTAGAGGCGCCCCTTGGGCACCGACTCATCGTACTGGGGGGCGCCGGAGATGAGAGCCTCGGGGTAACGCCGCGCCTCGGCCAGCAGATCCGGCAGGCGGGCGAGATCGTGCTGGCCATCCGCATCGATCTGCAGGGCGTGGCTAAAACCCAGGCCCCTTGCCGCCAGCAGCGCCGTTTTGACCGCTCCGCCCTTGCCCCGGTTGCGCTCATGGCGCAGCAGGGTGATCCAGGTGGCGTGCTCGGCAGCCAGCTGGTCCAGCCGGGCGGCGGCAACCGGTTCGCTGCCATCGTCCACCAGCAGGCAGGGCAGGCCGAGGGAGGCGAGTTCATCGAGCACGCCGGCAAGGGGCGCGGCGTGGTTGTAGCAGGGGATGATAAGGCAGGGCGTCACGATACCTTGACCCTTCCACTGCTCGCCAGAGGCAACTCGGCCAGGGTCTCGGCGCAGCCGACCCGGTACTCGAAGCGCAGCTGGCCGTTGTCTTGTCTCTGTAGCATCAACCAGCACTGCTCATCCGGGCGCAGGGGGCGCTGAAATTTAAGCTGATCCATCCCCTGAAATTCACCAGCAAGCAGCCCTTCCTCGCGGGAGTAGTGGATGGCCAGGTGCAGCTGGGCGACCCCGGGCAGCAGGGGGGCGCCGGGAAAGTGGCCACTAAACCAGGGCAGGTCGGCATCAAGGCGCAGCAGCAGTTGCACGCCGTCGGAGGTGACCTGACGCGCCAACTGCGTGGGGAGCAGTGAAATATCCATCAGGGGTGTTCTCCGGGAGTGGGGGCGGCCGGCTCGTCGAAGGCGCGGCGCAGCGCCACGCCGTCGCGCTTGCCGGCGCCGGTGAGGGGCAAAGCCTGAAAGAGTCTGAGACTGCGCGGCAGTGCCACCGGCTCGAGCCAGGGGCGAAGCCGTTGGCGCAGGGCCTGCAAGAAGGCGCCGTGACCGAGGCGGGCGAAGCTTGCCATCCCCTCCGGGGTCAGCACCAGGGCGACCCCTAGGATCTGGCGGCCACCCTGCTCGAGGGGCAGAACGGCTGCATCACACACACCATCGAGGGACTGGATGCGCAGCTCCACTTCATCGAGAGAGATGCGTTTCTCCTCGAGCTTGATGATGCGATCCAGGCGGCCCAGCAGGCGAAACTGCCCCGGCTCGCCGCACAGGGCGATGCGATCACTCCCGCGCCAGGGGGCGAGCTCGTCCATAAAGGGAGATCTCAACAGCAGGGTCTGCTGCTCGTCACAGCCGACCTCGACCCCGGGGAAGGGGGTCCAGGGGCAATCCGGGGCGCTGCTCTGGCGCCAGCCTATGCCGCCGGTCTCGCTGCTGCCGTAGATCTCCACCGGCAAGGGACCGAGCAGGGCGGCGCACTGGCGCGCATCCTCATACGCGAGGGGGCCACCGGAGGAGACCACCAGTCGGCAGCCGGGGGCATTGAGATTGGCGCCGAGGCGCGAGAGAAACGCCGGCGAGCTGACCAGTGCCCAGTGCTGGCGCTGGCCGAGCAGCTGCTCCGGGTAGTCGGTCTGGCGGCGGGCAAACGGCACGCCGAGGGCCAGCGGTAGCAGGATGCGAAACAGCAGGCCGTAGATATGCTGGTGGCTGACGCTGGCAAAGAGCCGTGCGCCCGTGAGGGCGGGGCCCCAGAGGGTCGCCTGCACCCGCACCTCTGCCTCGATCAGTGACCAGGGCTTGGCGATGGCCTTGGGCTGGCCGCTGGAGCCCGAGGTGTAGAGGGTGAGGGTCGGCGCCAGGGAGGGGGCGTGGCTGATCATGGGCTGTGCGTCGTCGCCAGCAACGCAATCCACCCGCAGCACGGGGCAGGGAAGCGAGAACGCCTCGTCGCAGAGCATGCCGTCGAAGGCCTCTTGCTCGAACAATTCCTTTAGAGCGGCAAGCCGCTGGTGGCCGGGTAGCACTACATCGTGTCCGGCTATGGCGCAGGCCAGCAGGGCAACGGTGAAGTGGTAGCTGTCGTTCAGACAGAGCGCCCAGCGGGTCGCAGAGCCGCTCTTCAGCTGGTCGGCCAGCGTCATGGCCGTGCGGCGCAGGGTCTCCAGCGTGACCTCACCTTGGGCATCGAACGCGACGACGCGCTTGCCATCGGCCAGCAGCAGTTCATCCAGCAGGGTCATGGTGTACCCCGCTTCATCACTCGTTGCCTAATCAGCCACTCGCCGCCCATCAGGGCGCCCATCAGCAGATAGCTGATAAGGCCGTTGTAGAGGCTCCAGAGCGCCAAGTCCCCCTGCCAGATGGTCCAGCCGGAGAGGGCTCCGTTGGCGATGAAAAAGAGGCACCACACCTGCGTCACCTTGCGGGTGTAGCGAACCCCCTGCTCGGGCAAGTCCGGCGTGGTGAGGCGCGCCAGCCGCTCGACCATGGTCATGGGTTGGCGCAGGCTCGCGCCAAACAGGGCCAGCAGGGTGGCGTTGACCGCCAGCGGGTAGTAGAGCAGCCAGTCGTGCTCGCGAAACAAGAGGTTCAGGAGCACCAGCAGCAGGCCGGTGGCCCCGAGCCAGCGGGTCGCCCACTGCCACGCCACCGGCATCGCCGAGCCGGCGATGAGGCGAATGGCAAACAGTGGCAGCAGCAGGAGCGTCAGCAGCTGCCCCTCCCCGGATGACAGGCAAAAGTAGACCAGCAGGGGATAGAGCAGCAGCAGGGCGCCTGCCAGCAGGTTGAACCGCCGCACCATTACTCGGCGATCAGGCGTTCGACGGCGTCGACCACGTCGGCGACCGTGCGCACCGACTTGAACTCTTCCGGCTTGATCTTCTTGCCGGTCAGCTTCTGCAGATGCACCACCAGATCGATGGCGTCGATGCTGTCGAGCTCGAGTTGCTGATAGAGCTGGGCATCCAGGGTCACGGCCTCGGGATCGATCTCGAACAGCTCGACCAGGGCATTGCGGATCTCGTTGAAGATGTCGTCTCTGGTCATGGCCTTATCCTCGCTGTGCGGCGACGAGGGCCGCCAGGGCAGTGACACTGGCAAAGTGGCGACGGGTGTTTTCGTCATCGGCGGAGAGCACTATGCCGTAACGACCCTTGATCGCCAGACCCAGTTCCAGGGCATCGATGGAGTCGAGCCCGAGGCCGTCGTTGAAGAGCGGGGCATCGGCGTCGATGTCGGCCGGCGTCATGCCCTCCAGGTTGAGGCTGTCGATGATCAGTTGTTTGATTTCTTCAGTTAAGGTGTGTTGCATCTTGAGTCCATCGCGGTGCGGGTTGGGTCGGGCTCAATACCCGTTTGAAATAATGGGTCAGATGACGTGCCGCCAGTGAAGGGGTCTCTTCCTGTGGCAACATCTCCTGAACCTGGCATTGGGGCAGAAATTCTACCGTAAAGACCGGCTTGTGTGCGGGCACCCGAAACCAGGGGTGTTGCTTGGTCAGAAAAGAGGCCGAGCAGTGAATGCGTACCGGTTGCAATCTGGCATTGCAGCGCACGGCGAGGTGAGCCGCCCCCCGCTGCAGTTTCAGCGGCTGACCCGGCGTGGTGCGGGTGCCTTCCGGAAATATCAGCAGTACGCCACCCCGTTGCAGGCGCTCACTGCACAGGGGCAACAATTTTTCGGCCGCCACGTTGGGAATATACCCGGCGGCGCGGACAATACCGGCGACAAAAGGATTATGCCAGAGCGCCTCTTTGACGATGCAGTCGCACTCCGGCATATGGGCAGCCAATAATACGTAATCGAGCAGGCTGGGGTGATTGGCCAACACCAGCACGCCGTTCAGTTGCTGCGGAATATGGTGGAAACGGTAATCCAGCACACCCAATAGTTTGAGAATATTGATAAACAGACGGAAGGTGACCCGGATGGTGGTCTGGGCAAGATGACGCTGCATGTCACCACGGACAAACAGCCACAGCAAAGGAAACCAGAACAGGGTCAGCAGCAGGCAACCCAGGCCAAACAGGGTAAACCCCAGCATGGTGCCGAACAAGCGCCAGAGCTGATTCAATTTCGCTGCCATAGCCACTCCCGACGCCCGTCGAAAATAGAAAAACGCGACTCATCGGTCAGCAGTGCTCGCCAGCAGGCGAGGGCATCTCCTGTGCCGGTTGCGCCTGAGGGTGTCGTCATCACCTCTCCTCGCCACTGTGTTCCCCTGGCCAACACCAGGCCCACCGCGTGGGGTGGCGCTTCATCGGGCAGCCAGGGTTGGCTGAAGGCGGGGATCACGCCTTCGAAGCTGACCACCAGCACCCGTTCCATGCTGTCGGCCAGCATGCCCATCGCCTCCTGCAGCGCGGCAGCAACACTGCCGGTGCCGGCAGCCAGGGAGCTCATGGGGATGGGCTGTTTGCCCTGAATGGAGGTCAATCCGGCGGCCGTGTTGTGCACCGATTGGGAGAAATCGGTGGGAGAGAGGTTGCGCCGCTCGGCCAGGGCGCCGAGCAGGCCCAGGGAGCGATCCAGCTCCCCGTGGCGACTGGCAAACACGGCGCCATCCACCGGATGGCGGGAAAGCAGCTCAAGCGCCACCTCGACCGCCAGGCGTCCACCCAGGCTCATGCGCCTGGCCACCATCATGGGGATATGGGGCGTCACAGCGGGTGCCGGAGGCAGCCAGAAGCCATCCTGAGCCCACGCCAGCCACTGCTCACGGGTCGACATGCCCGGAGCCAGGGCGTGGCTTTCAACGATGGAAAAAGTGGGCATTCTGTGCACGAAACGACCTTGATGCGCTAACGGCTGTGATACCAGGGGAGATGTGACCGGACCCACAGAAAGTCGGTTCAGCTCCGGTTAAGGATTCTGAAATAGGGCTGCATATTACCATTATTTTTCTTTATGACCAGAGGGAAAGTGTGAGCTCGCCAATAGGTGTGATGGAAAGTTAATTCACCTTCCTTTATTTATTGAAAGCTTGTAGTTTTTATTGTTTTATTGGGGCGGTTTTTGGCAGGTGTCACAATTTAAAAAGGTTAATAAAATGAAAATATTTAAACTTATTTTTGCAGCCCTCACATTAACGCTGGCCGCAGGCTGCTCCACGACCCAACCGGTCATGAATATGAGCAATAGCCCGGTACCGGCCAATCTCAGCGAACAGACAATTTCTCAAGCAATTATTAATGCGGGTGTCAGTAAGAAATGGGTAATGCGTGAAGAACGTCCAGGGTTAATTAGCGGCCATATTCAAGTTCGCTCACATCAGGCAAACATCAGTATTCCCTATAACACTCTCAATTATTCCATTAATTATGTG
This sequence comes from Aeromonas sp. FDAARGOS 1407, assembly GCF_019048725.1. Lineage (NCBI taxonomy): Bacteria > Pseudomonadati > Pseudomonadota > Gammaproteobacteria > Aeromonadales > Aeromonadaceae > Aeromonas > Aeromonas sp. FDAARGOS 1407. Next base: position 4,661,028 of record NZ_CP077399.1, on the reverse strand, counting down.
AGCAGCGTCAATTTAAGTGACAACGGTAGCGGAAAAATTCACCGTAATTATAACCGCTGGATCAACGGGCTGAATCAGGCTATTCAGATCGAACTGAATCGCGCCAGCAGCTACAAGTAAGGTCGGTGTCTCTTGAATCACTATCACTCCGATAGCCATAACGCACTGGATGCCATCAGCCAGGCCCAGCGGATTGCCTTCGCCCCCATGCTGTTCCAGGCAGCCTGGAGTCTGCGCGAGACCGGCATCCTCACCAGCCTGGCCGCCTCCCGGGAAGGGGCCACTGTAGCCACTCTCGCCCATGAGACCGGTCTGACCGAGTATGCGGTCGGCGTCTTGCTGGACATGGGCCTGGGGGGCGGCATCTGCTACGTCCGCGAGGAGCGCTACCATCTGGGCAAGGTGGGACAATACTTGTTGAGCGATCCCATGACCCGGGTCAACATGGATTTTGTCCAGCACGTTTGCTACAAGCCCCTCGCCCATCTGCAGCAGGCCATCGAGAGTGGTACTCCGGCCGGCATCAAGGAGTTTGGCGACTGGCAGAGTCTCTATCCCCATCTCAAGGATCTGCCGGAGCCGGCACGTGGCAGCTGGTTTCGCTTCGACCACTTCTATTCGGACTGGGCGTTCAAGCAGGTACAGGATCTGGTCTTTGGCTACGAACCCCGTCACCTCTACGATCTCGGCGGCAACACCGGCAAGTGGGCCCTCTCGTGCGCGCGGCGCAATCCCGAGCTGGAAGTGACCATCCTCGATCTGCCGGAGCAGATCGCCATGGCCGACGAGCAGATCCGCGAGGCCGGGCTGGCAGGTCAGGTCCGGGGTTATCCGGTCAACCTGCTTGAGGAGCGCCAGCTTCCCGGTGAAGCGGATATCTGGTGGATGAGCCAGTTTCTCGACTGCTTCGGCCACGACGAGATCGTCGCGCTGCTGCGGCGCATCCGTCGCAGCATGAAGCCGGGGGCGCGCCTGTGCATCCTGGAGCTGTTCTGGGATCGGCAACCGTTCGAAGCGGCGAGCTTCAGTCTCAATGCCACCTCCCTCTACTTCACCTGCCTGGCCAATGGCAACAGTCGCTTCTATCACTCGAAGGAGCTGTACCAGTGTCTGCGGGAGGCGGAGTTCCATGTGGAGGCCGATCACGACATTTCGGGACCGGGCCATACGCTGCTGGTTGCGACGCCGCTGTGAAGCGGGTAAACAGTAGAGCCTGACTGATTGCATGGAGCCGTGATGAAATACCTGCTGCTGATTGCCGCCGTGTTGCTGGCGGGCTGCGCCGAGTTGAAGGGGGCGGGGCGTACCATAGGCCATACGACTCGTGATGTGACCCGCGAGATAGGCCATACCACGCGGGATGTGACCCGGGAGATCGGTCATGGCACGCGCGATACGGTCAAAGGGATTGACAACGAGATCCAGAACCAGTAAGACAAGAAGGGCCCGCGGGCCCTTCTTTCATTGGGGAGCCTGATTTACAGGGCGGTGGCGATGCGCGCCCCCAGGGCGGCGTTGCTGAGCACCAGCTGGATGTTGGCCGAGAGCGAATTTCCGCCGGTCAGTTCGCAGACCCGGGCCAGCAGGAAGGGGGTCGAGGCCTTGCCCTTGATCCCCTGCTCCTCCGCCTCACCCAGAGCCTGAGCGATAGCCGCATCTATGTCGGCCTTGGGCATGGCATGCTCGGCCGGAATGGGGTTGGCCACCACGGCGCCACCAGCCAGCCCCAGCTCCCATTTCAGACGCAGCGCTTCGGCAATGGCCGCCGGAGTATCGAGCCGGTAATCCACCTTGAAGCCGCTTTCGCGGGTGTAGAAGGCGGGCAGCTCCTCGCTCTGGTAGCCGATGACGGGCACCCCTTGCGTCTCCAGATACTCCAGGGTCAGGCCGATGTCGAGAATGGACTTGGCCCCGGCGCAGACGACGGCGACGGGTGTCTGCGCCAGTTCCTGCAGATCCGCCGAGATGTCGAAGGTTTCGGGCGCGCCGCGATGCACCCCGCCGATGCCACCGGTGGCAAACACCCGGATCCCCGCCATGGCGGCGATGATCATGGTCGAGGCGACCGTGGTGGCCCCCATCCCCTTGCGTGCCAGCACGAAGGGAATATCGCGTCGGCTGCATTTGGTGACGGCGTGGCCGGCGCGGCCCAGCGCCTCCAGGGAGTCCCCATCCAGCCCCACCTTGAGGCGACCATCCATGATGGCGATGGTGGCCGGCACAGCGCCGTTGTCGCGTACCACCTGCTCGACCTGGCGGGCCGTCTCCACGTTCTGTGGATAGGGCATGCCGTGGGAGATGATGGTGGATTCGAGGGCCACGACAGGTTTGCCTGCGGCCAGGGCTGCGGCGATTTCCGGCTGGATATCAAGGTATGCGTTCAGCATGAGTACTCCTCCAGTATGCGGTCAACGGCGGTCTTGGAGAGACCGGAATAAACGGTATCGGAACAATTGACGGTGAGGGCGGCGCAGCCCAGGGCGAAGCGGGCCGTGCTGGCGATGTCGTGCCCCTGCAGCCAGGCGTGGGCCAGCCCTGCCATGAAGGCATCTCCACCGCCGGTGACATTGAGCACCGGGCTGCCGAGTACCGGCAGATGGCCCTGCTGCTCGCCGTCGCTGTAGAAAATCCCCTGATCCCCCAGGCTCAGAAACAGCCGCTGCACCCCGGCACGGTGGAACCAGGCGGCGGCCATGGACCAGGTCTCGGGTCCGGCGATGGTCATGCCGCACAGCTTCTCCGCCTCGCTACGATTGGGTTTGAGGGTATGGATCCGGCCGAGCCAGGGGCGAATTTTTTCCACCTTGGCCACCGAGACGGTGTCGACGAAGATGGCGTGCTCCCCCTGTCGCTCGAACAGCCAGTCGAGGGTGTGGATGGCAAGGTTGGTATCCAGTACCCAGAGCCGGGCGCCGGCGAGAAATCCGGCCAGGGGGGTGAGCCTTGTGGGGGTGAGCTGATCGATGATCGCCATGTCGTTGATGGCGCAGCTCATCTCGCCGCTGCCGTCGTGCAGGCTGAGATAGCAGGAGGTGGCATGGCCGTCCAGAACCTGGGTCTGGCGCACATCGACCCCCGCCTTCTGGCTCACCTCGAGTAGGTGATGGCCATATTGATCGTTGCCCACCGCGGTCAGCAGCCGGGTATCGGTACCGAGCCTGGCCAGGTTTTCGGCGATGTTGCGCCCCACGCCGCCGGCTGAGGTACGCACCTTGCCTGGGTTGGAGTCGCCAATCAGCAGCTGGCCATGGCTGGTGCCGCAGATATCCATGTTGGCACCGCCGACCACCACCACGTAGGGGCCTTCCCGCAGCACATAGCCTCTACCCTGCACATATCCCTGGCGGATCAGGCTGGAGATATGGCTGGCCAGCGCCGAGCGGCTGATGCCGAGGCGATCTGCCAACTCCTGCTGGGGGATCATGGGGTCCTGGCGCAGCAGGGCGAGGATCTCTTGTTCACGCTCCGTCATAGACAAACATCCATTTGCAAACGTTTGTCTATTATTTCCATTCGCTCTTTTCGCGCCATCGCAGCGTGTGGAAAGTGTCGGCGAGCGCACAAAAAATCGTCATTGGGTTAGCGGGCGTTGCCGACGCGGTCGGAAGGCGCACTTTTTGCGGGTCGGGTGCGCCATTGCTGCTTATAATGCCGGCCGCAAAGAGGAGAAGAGATGATGGTGAAACGTTCGTTCTGCTGTGTGGGGCTGGTCAATCCCAAGTCACCGGAAAATGTGGGCTCGGTGATGCGGGCGGCGGGTTGCTACGGGGTGGATGAGGTCTATTACACCGGCCACCGCTTTGAGTTGGCGCGCCGGTTTGCCACCGATACCAAGCAGATGGTGGACAAGATCCCGTTACTGGGGGTCGATGATCTGCTGGCCTTTATCCCCGAGGACTGTGTGCCCGTGGTGGTGGATCTTATCGAAGGGGCCACTCCGCTTCCGGAATACCAGCATCCTGAGCGGGCTTTCTACATCTTCGGACCCGAGGATGGCACCCTGGACCCCGCCCTCTATGGTGTGGTCAGGGATGTGGTGTATGTGCCGACCCGGGGCTGCATGAACCTGGCCGCCTCGGTCAACGTGATCCTCTATGACCGCCTGGCCAAGCAGCACAGGGCTGACTAGGGGATAACCGTGTCTCGCCTTGATGTCATCGGGGAGCGGCCTGCTTTTCCAGCTCCTTGATGAATCCCTGATAGTAGTCATAGAGATGGTTGTGGCGGTAGATATCGGCCAGCGTACCTTGACGGATCAGTGAGGCCATGTCTTGATCCCAGATCCGCTGCAGCTTCGCCCCCTCTGCGGTATCGGAAAAAATGGGGTAGGTGGGGATCCAGCGCAGAAAGGTCCGGTACAGACCGGTGGGGAGTTCAGCGTCGGGATAGAGCACTCCGGCCGTCAGGAAGTAGCGATAGCGCCCCTTGTTCAACAGCTGCAGGGCCACCTCGTCACTGTCTATCTCGTGCCACTTCATGGTGACCGGGATGTATTTGTCCAGCGCCCAGCCCCGTCGCCATAACACATGCTGCCCCAGCAGGCTGGATTCTCCCCGCCACTGGGGTTGCCACTGCTTGAGCATGATCACCGTCAGATCATCGGCAGAGGCGGGAAAATATGGCTGCCGCACTCCGCGCACTTCGTCAAGATAGACCCCCATCGCCATGTCCCCCCCTTTCTTGGCGATCAAGGCCAGGGAGCGTTTGTAGGGCACAATATGGTGGATCACCCGGTAACCATGGGGTTGGTAGATGGTGCGCACCAGCTCGAGATAGACCCCCTTGCCATCCGCTTGGCAGAAGCCGGGCCAGTCATCGCAATAGACATGAAGGGACGCTGCGCGGCTGCTAAAAGAGGCGCACAGGCAACAGAGCAACAGAAAACCGATACGCAGTAGAGTCAGAACAGGCTCCATGGTGACAAGCGAGTCATGCTGAGCCTTTACTTTATACCAAGGTATGGGTAGCGGCTATGCGCAGAAAAACTCGGATGCTCATTTTGCGACAGGGTCGAGGGTTCTTTTTCAAGTAGTTGTTATGATGGGGTTAAAGATTCAATAGTGACCCAACAACAGAAGAGGAGACTGCTTATGTCATCGATCAAGACGCTGCTCTGCCCCGTCGATTTTTCCCACATGTCTCAAGCGGTACTCGACTACGCCGTCTTCATGGCCCAGACCCATCAGGCCCAGCTCAAGCTGATCCACGTGGTCGATCAACTGCACGGCTTCGACAGTTACAAGATCTTGCACATGACGGCCATCGAGATTACCCATGAGATGGAGCGTCAGGCCAGAACCCAGCTCAAGGAACTGATAGCGACGCTGCCCATTCCCGCGACCTTCGATATCCGTTTTGGCCGGGCGGCAGACGAGATCGTCATCCAGGCAAAAGAGGATGAGGTGGACTTGATCGTCATGGGCAGCCATGGCCGCTCGGGGATCACCCATCTGCTGGTGGGCAGCGTGGCTGAATCCGTGGTGCGTCATGCCCCTTGCCCCGTGCTGGTGGTGCGCAAATAGGGCGTTGCGCTGATGGGATGATCAGGGCCGGCGTTTGCCGGCCCTTTTTGTTGCCTCAGCCATGGGCGTAGATGACGCTGCCCCCCTTGATAGCATCAATGATGGCCCTGGCCTGCTCCTTGGGCAGGGCGGGGCATCCCCAGCTGCGACCCAATTTGTTGTGTTTGCGCAGATGGGAAGGGCTGGCGTAGGCCGCGCCATGCACCACAATAGCCCGTTTGCGGGCATTGCCATTGAGGGCCGGGGTCAGGCCATCGAGGCGCAACGAGTAGCCATGCTTGCCCTGATAGGTCTCCGCGGTACGGTAGACCCCGAGGGAGCTCTTCAGGGAATTGGGCTGATTGGAGAATTGACGGGCGGCCAGCTCGCCGGAGTTGCGGCCATGGCTGACCCAGGTGTGATAGAGCAGCTTGTGCCGCTTCATGTCGATGACAAACAGGCGGCGCAGGTTGGATGGTTTGCTGTAATCGATGATGGTAAGGATGGGTTTTTGCTTGTGGCGTACGCTCTGGTAACCGTAAAGTGCCTTGCGAAACGTCTCCCTGTCCAGCTTGCCTGCCAGTCCCAGCTGGCGGTAGAGCGTCTGATCCCAGCTTGCATGGGCCTGGTTGTCCAGGCTGATGGCGACCAGCAGCAGTGGCAACAGCAGCCACGCCAGCCAGTGTTTGTGTCGGGCGTATTCTCTCATCCGTGAATTACCTCGCTATTCCCGGCCGTCCAAGCTTTCGCAGATAGTCCGTTATCCGCTCGATAGTTATATGCAAGGTATTGAAAGGGCGCAATAAAAAAACCGGCCGCAGAGCGGCCGGAAAGAAATTCATACAATAGGCATTGCTTTCACAGGGGGTAACACACTTCCAATTGCTTAGAAGTTGTATTGCAGGGCAACAGCGACGATGTCGTCGGTGTTCTGGCCCAGCTTGCTGGTGCTGGAACCGTTTTCTTCGTCCAGCAGGTTCAGCTTGTAATCAACATAGGCGTTGAAGTTGTCGGTGAAGTAGTACCAGGCACCGATGGAAACGTACTCGGTGTAGGTGTCATCGATACCGCGTGCATCATCTTTCACGTCGGTGCGCAGGTAAGCCAGAGACGGCTTGAACTTGCCGATGGTGTACTGGGCAACGGCTTCGTAACCGTCATGCTTCTCGGCGTAGCCGTTGTAGCCATTGCCGATGAACATGTAGTCTTCACCGTGGGCATAGGTAGCAGCCAGGTAGAGGTCGCCAGTTGCGTACTTGACGCCGACACCCATCAACTTGGCATCGTCGTTGCCGCCGAAGGCAGCATAACGGGACTGCTCGTCAGTCTTGCCAGCCTGGTTGTAGGCAGCAGACAGACCCAGACCCATATCGAAATCGTAGGAGGCCGCTACGGCGAAGCCTTCAGCAGAACCTTTGGTGTTCCAGCTGTTGCCGGTGTAGGCGTTGCCGCTGTAGCTCTGCTCAATGGCGCTGCGACCGGAGTTCTGCGGATCATTGTTGCCGGTGAACTGGGCACCCAGGGTCAGACCGTTGTAGGTGTACAGGTACTGGGCCAGGCCGTTGGTACGACCGGTACCGAATACTTCGGTGCCTTTACCCAGGCCGTCACCACCCCATTCGGGCAGTACGTCGGTGTAGTCGTTAACGATGCGGAACAGACCGTCCTGACGGCCGTAGCTGAAGGCACCGAAACGATCGTGCTTGATGCCGGCGTAGGCATAACGCAGTTCGTCGTTGTCAGAACCGGAGGTAGGCAGGTTGTACTCGACAAAACCGAAAGCCTTCATTTCCGGGGCAATCTTGGTTTCACCGCTCATGTTTACACGGAAGTAGCTGGCGTCGCCTTCGGAACTGTCGTCATCAGTACCGTAGTACATGCCCTGAGCACGACCACCGATGTCCAGTTTGGTGTCGTTCTGGTTGTATACGGTTGCGGCATTGGCACCACCGGCCAGCAACAGGCTGGAGATGGCAAGAGTCAGTGCAGACTTTTTCATAATGCTTATTCCTCTGTAATAAGACTTCCGAACCTGTTTCTCGGTTCTATTGGATCGGAGGGGCTCCGATACCCACAAGGTAGGAGTCGAAACCTTGACTGGCGCTGAATGCATCAATGCTTAATTAACCTTGGGGCATCCGCTACGACAGTTAATTTCTTGCGATTAAAAAAGTAGCATAAAAAATTAACTTAATTTTATTCAATGGGTTAATTGGTGAGGATGAGTGCGCAGGGATGTGGATGTGAGCCAATAGTATCCCGTAAACCGGAAGTGGCAGGTTGTGAGGCCGATCACACAGGAGATCGCGGCAAAACAGGGAGGTGAGGGAAAAACAGAGGGGCGAATGGAGCGCCCCTCGGGAAGATCAGCAGGGTTTTTGCCACAGGGTGAGCAACAGATCCTGCTCCAGCAGATCCGGCCCCTGATGGGTGAAGGCGTGACGTTGTTCGCCATTGGCTCGCCAGCCGAGGCGACTGGTTTCCAGAATAAAGGTGCGCAGGGCCTGATCCATGGTCATGGTGAACTGGCAACGATCCTGCCCCACCAGATCGAGGCCGGCGAGGGATGGCCAGCTCAAGGGGTGTTCCATGCTCACCGGATTGAGACTGACTCTCAGCTGCCACTGGTGGCGAGGTCCGGGTTGCAGATAGAGCAGATAACCGCCCGGTGCCAGCCAGCTGACCAGTTGCTCTGTCTTGACCTTGAGATCGTTGACCAGCAATGCCTGGGCAGTGCCGGGCTGCAGGGGCGCACGGACCGGATCGGCGATGACGAACTGGCCATCCGGCTGGGCCTTGCTGGCGGCGAAGATGGTGTTCTTGGCGATATCGACGCCGCCAAATTGCCAGCCGGGCAGCCGCTCGGCCAGTGTGCGGCAGTAGTAGCCTTCGCCGCAGCCGAGGTGGATCAGCTCATGGGCACCGAGTGGGGCGAGCAGGGCAGTCATCGCCTCGATGAGTGGCAACTGGTGTCCCTGTTCCAGAAAATGGCGCTTGGCACGCATCAGGGCGCGGCTGTCGCTGTCCTTGGGATTCTTCTTGCCGGGGATGAGATCCAGATAGCCTTCCGGTGCAGGATCGAAGTGGTGCTTGTTGGCGCAGTAGACCCCACGAGAGGCTTCGTGAAGATGCAGGGGGCTGCGGCAACGGGGACATTGAAGATGCATAAAAACTCTCCTGGCTGATGCCATGAAAGGGGAAGGGCGTTCGGGATTATAGGGGAGCGGATCGAAAAAGGCTGCCGTGGCAGCCTTTTTTATCCGGTAGCCGGTATCGGGTCGATCAGCGGGTGCCGAAGACCACGATAGTCTTGCCGTGGGCGGAGATGAGCTCCTGCTCTTCCAGCATCTTGAGGATGCGGCCGACGGTTTCACGGGAACAGCCAACGATCTGGCCGATCTCCTGACGGGTGATCTTGATCTGCATGCCATCCGGGTGGGTCATGGCATCCGGCTGTTTGGCCAGGTTGAGCAGGGTCTGGGCGATCCGGCCGGTCACATCCAGGAAGGCGAGGTTGCCGACTTTCTGGCTGGTATGTTGCAAACGCTTTGCCATCTGGCCGGAGAGGCGCATCAGGATATCCGGGTTGACCTGGATCAGCTGGCGGAACTTCTTGTAGGAGATCTCTGCGACTTCGCAGGAGCCCTTGGCACGAACCCAGGCGGAACGCTCAGGATTCTCGTTCTCCTCGAACATCCCCATCTCGCCCAGGAAGTCACCCTGGTTCAGGTAGGAGAGGATCATCTCTTTGCCCTCATCGTCCTTGATCAAGACGGCCACAGTGCCCTTGACGATGTAGTAGAGGGTTTCCGCTTTTTCACCCGCGTGGATCAGGGTGCTCTTGGCGGGATACTTATGAATGTGGCAGTGCGACAAGAACCATTCCAGGGTGGGATCGCTTTGCGGTTTGCCAATAACCATGAGAATTCCTCTGTAGTGTCTTTTTATGGACTTGTGCGTCCGGGCAAGCTGCCAACCTTGCCATTCCTTGTAGTGGTCGCAGTAGGATAAGAGCCTTTGTCTGTGCTGACAAGGCTTTGCGGGCTTTTGAAGATCCCTTGGAGTCATGCCTGCTGCGCCGTTCGCGTCATTCTAGGGAAGATGAGCGGGGGATATGTTGATTTTGATCTATTTCCATTCCAACTCATCCGTTACGGCGTCGGTATGGGCGCAAGGGTGCCGAACGGAGGGGGAGTGGGGTATGCTATGGACATCATGAGCATAATGACAATACGAGGATGCGTGAGATGAAAGCCAAGGTCAGCTGGGTAGAGGGCATGAAATTTACAGGGGAGAGCGAGTCCGGCCACAAGGTGGTGCTGGATGGTGCCAACCCTGGTGAAGGGGCAAGCCCGATGGAGATGATCCTGCTGGCGGTCGGTGGTTGCAGCTCCATCGACGTGGTCTCCATCCTGGAGAAGGCGCGTCAGTCTGTGACCGCCTGCCATGTGGAACTGGCCGGCGAGCGGGCGGATTCGGTGCCACGGGTTTTTGAAAAGATCCACCTGCACTTTGTCGTCACCGGCAAGGAGCTGGCCGAAAAGCAGGTGGCCCGTGCGGTGGACCTGTCGATGGAAAAATACTGTTCCGTTTCCCTGATGTTGGAAAAAGCGGTACAAATTACTCACAGTTATCAAATTCTTGAAGCCTGATAACCCGAGCGTTGTTTCGTTGATAACGCCACGACATAAGGAAAGTGCAATGAAAAAAATGATCGTTCTGCTTCCTCTGTTGGGTCTGGCGGCGTGCAGCAGCCCGCAACCTACCCAGTACCAGTACAGCCAGTACCAGTGCGGGGAGGTGATGCTGGCCGTCACCTATGATCCCCAGGCTGACATGGTGCAATTCCCCTATGGTGGGCTCTATTACAAGCTGGATCGGGTGGAGTCACAATCAGGCGAGAAATACTCGGACAGTGTGACCACTTTCATGAAGCAGGACAAACAGGCCACGTTGGTACAGAAGAATGTCACCCAGCTGACCTGCACCCTGCAGTAAGCATAAGGTCTCGTTCCATGACCTGAGTCTGTTGCCGATGTCGTGGTGATATCGGGGTCAAAAAAGGGCGGCTTGCCAGAGACAAGCCGCCCTTTTGCATCTGTGCCGAACCCGGGTCAGTGGCCGGGCACCGAGGAGAGCAGTTCGGCGGCCAACTGCTGGCTCAGTTGCTGGCGCTGGCTATCGGCAATGGCGACATCGCTGGCCAGGGAGATGGCGCTGCTCCAGACCGCCTGCTGGGTGCGCCGATCGAGCAGTACGATAGCCAGGGTGCCTTTGCGCTCACCGGCCTTGGTCTGCAATCCCGGCGTCATGCCAAGGCGTGCGAAGATCTGGCCATCGCTGACATCTTTTTCACCCGCGACGCCGATGGCGACCCAGAGATCCGCCTCATCGAGGGGCACGCTCTGCCACCCCTTGCCATTGAGCTGCTGGCTGACCGCCTGCTGCAGGGGATCGAGCCACCCTTCGGCATGGGCCCCGGCAAACTGGAACTGTTCGGCCAGGGCGTAGCGCGGTGTCGCGCCGAATGGCCAGTCACTGGCCGGCCGAACCACCATGGTGCCCGCCTCGACGGTCGGCGCAGCCGGGCCCGTGCTGCAGCCACCCAGCAGGGCCGCCAATCCCACAGAGATAAACGCTAACCGCATCATAAACTCCTTGGCTCAGGTGATCTTGCCGGTTTCGATCAGTTGCTGGATGAGGGGGCGCAGGATCAGCTCCATCGCAAAACCCATCTTGCCGCCCGGTACGACGATGGTATTCATGCGTGACATGAAAGAGCCATCGATCATCGACAGCAGGTAGGGGAAATCCACCTGCTTGATGCCACGAAACCGTATCACCAGCATACTCTCGTCCAGACTCGGGATCACCTTGGCACTGAAGGGGTTGGAGGTGTCCACCGTCGGCACCCGCTGGAAGTTGATGTGGGTGCGTGAGAACTGGGGGGTGATGAAGTTGATGTAGTCATCCATGGAGCGGACGATGGAGTCGGTCACCGCCTCGCGGGAGTGCCCGCGCTCCGAAGTGTCGCGGATGAGCTTCTGGATCCACTCCAGGTTGACGATGGGCACCACGCCGATGAGCAAGTCCACGTGGCGGGCCACGTTGTGCTCGTCGGTGACCACGCCGCCGTGCAACCCCTCATAAAACAACAGATCGGTCTCGCTCGGCAGATGCTGCCAGGGGGTGAAGGTACCCGGCATCTGGTTGAAGGGGACCGCCTCGTCGAAGCTGTGCAGATAACGGCGATACTGGCCGCTGCCTTGCTGGCCGTACTCCTGGAAAAACGACTCCAGCAGGCCGAAGTCATTGGCTTCCGGGCCGAAATAGCTGATATGGCGCCCCTGTTCGCGCGCCTTGCGGATCGCCACATCCATCTCCGGTCGGGTGTAGCGATGAAAACTGTCCCCCTCCACCACGGCCGCGTTGTAACCCAGTTGATGAAACATGGAACGAAAGGCGATGGTGGAGGTGGAGGTGCCGGCTCCGGACGAACCGGTAACCGCAATAATGGGATGCTTGGCCGACATAGAATGTTCTCTTCCTTGGGAGTTCCGTTATAAAGGCAGGCTTCGTGCCCGGTCAAGCTGACTCGATGAAGCGATCCCTGGGCACTATGTTGACCGACTCGTGCAACTCGCTGTAGACGATGACGGCGGAGCCTTGCTGCAACTGGGCTTTGACGGTCTCGACCTTGCGGGCGAGGGGCACATCCTGCTCGCCATATTCGGTGCCTTCCTGCAGTACGAAATGTTCGATGAGATTGGTCAGGGTTTCGCTATCCAGCTCTTGCCAGGGGATGATCATCGGTAAGTCTCACAACAAAAAAAGGGCTGTCGGGTCATTGTTATGCCCGCTTGCCCGAGTGCAACTCCTTTTTACGCCCCGCAGGCATTTAAGTGTCACCTGACGATGGGTCAGAATGTGCAACCGGGCAAAGTGCAAAAGGGGGATCAGTTTGGTGTGGCCGCCTGGGCCTGCTCGGCTATCCAGCGGCTGATCCGCTCATCCAGCCAGAATCTGGGTCGCCAGGGCGTGCCGTGCAGGAATCCCACATGGCCGCCACGCTGGCTGAGCTCATAGCGCACCATGGGGTTGAGCTGTTCGGGGCGCGGGATCACTGCCTGCGACATGAAGGGGTCGTCGGCGGCGTGGATGATGAGCGTCGGGATCGGGATCTGGCGCAGCAGGGGCAGACCGGAGCAGCTCTGGTAGTAGTGGCCGGCGTTGGTGAAACCATGGAGCGGGGCGGTGACCTGTTCGTCAAAGTCGCGCAGGGTGGCAATGCTTCGCACCTGCTGTGGTTGCCAGCGCTCGCCCGCTTTCTGTTGCTGGTGGATCTTGTTTAACAGGTTGCGGCGCATGGTGCGCAGCAGATAGTTCTGATAGACCTTGGAGAAACCCTGGTTGACCCGGTTGGCACAGCTTTCCAGCTGCAAGGGGGCCGAAATTACCACGGCCGCTGTCAGTGCCGCCGGACAGGCGCGAGCCAGCAGATTGACCAGCATGTTGCCACCCAGCGAAAAGCCGATGGCAATCAAGGGTTTGCCCGGAAAGCGTCGGCTCAGCTCGGCAATCACTTCCAGCGCATCGCCGATGGCCCCCGAGTGATAGGCCTGCAGGTGGCGATTGGGCTCGCCGCTGCAACCCCGAAAGTGCATCAGCACCGCCTCTCTCCCTTCCTGCTGCAGGTGGCCAAACAATCCCTTGGCGTAGTGGGAGTGAATGCTTCCCTCCAGGCCATGGAACACCACCACCAGCGGCTGGGCATCCTGGGCAATTTCCCCGTTCCAGGCGAGGTCGACGAAATCCCCGTCCGTCAGTTCAAACCGCTCGGCCACGAAGCGGGCCGGGGTCCGGCGCAGCCACTTTGGCAATATGGTTTGCAGATGGGGGTTGCGGGCCCACCAGGGGGCCTGAAAGTAACTCTCGGTCAACATGGGTCTGCCGGTTCCGGTTGTAACGGCGGGAAGTGTCCTCCCCGCCTCTGGGGTCAGTGCTGCAGGCGGTCGTGGTGCTCGGCACCGCGCAGCATGGCCTGGATCAGCTCGTTGGCCTCGAACTTGGTCAGCGCTTCGTGAGCCCCCACCTGATGGGCTCGCTCCACACTGATCTCGCTGGAGAGGGAGGTGTGCAGGATGATGTAGGCGCCCGCCAGCTTGCTGTCGCTCTGCACCTCGAAGGCCAGCTCATAACCATCGAGCCCCGGCATCTCGATATCGCTTACCAGGATATCGATGGGGGTCTGCTGGCCAGCTCTCTCCTGCATCAGGGTCAGCGCATCCTTGCCGTTGGTGCAGACTTCGTAGGGGATATTGATGTAATCGAGTGCCGCCATCAGCTGGCGGCGGGCGACGGAGGAGTCATCCACCAGCAGGATCCGCATCGGCTTGATCCGCTCCCGCTGCACGTCGGTCAGCACCGGATAGAGGTGGCTGGGATCGTCAGGGTAGACCCGTGACAGGATCAGCTCCACGTCCAGCAGCTGGATCAGCTGGCCGTTGACCCGGGTTACCCCGGTCACGAAGACGTTGTGACCGAGGGCTGCAGGCGGCGGGGCGATATCGCGCCAGTTGCACTCGGTGATCTTGTCGATGCCGCGCACCAGAAAGCCCACCAGGGTGCGGCGACAGTCGGTGATGATGATGAAGCAGTGTTGCATCTCTTCCCGCTGGATGGGGCGATACCCCACCGCCATGGCCATGTCGATCACCGGAATGGTAGTGCCACGCATATTGGCTGCTCCCAGCACGGTCGGGTGGGACTGGGGCAGCGCGGTCAGCTGGGTATAAGGCACTATCTCCTTTACCTTGAGGGTGCCGATGGCGAAGGATTGGTTGGCTGAGAGATGAAACAGCAACATGCCCTGGGATTGATTGGCTTTGCTCGTCATGGCAGATGTCCTGTTGGTCGAAACGTTGGCCGTCACTTATGGTTCCAGCATAAAGGATAAGAGGGGAGATGGTCCTCTCTTGTTAACGACCGGCGGCTAAAAAACTGGACTCGCCTGGCCGTTTTTCTTCGCTGGTGGGGGAGGGCGCTTATTGCCCCTCGCCCGGTGTCACGCCCCAGCGCTGACAAGCCTGTTGCAGCGCCGCTTCATCGGGATAGCCCAGTTTGCCGGCAACCTGGGCTGCCTTGCTGCCCCCCTTGAGCAGTCTGAGGGCCTGCAGCAGTTGCCACTGCTGTTGCAGGGCATCGCCTGAAACTGGCGCATCGGCCCGCTCGGCCCACGTTTGCAGCGCATCGGGATGACCGCTGGCGATGGCCTGCCAGTGCGCTTGCAGGATTTCGTCCCCCTGCTGACTGATGGGGCACTGTTGCACCTCATCGAGAATGACCTGCAGCCGGTGGCCATAGGCCCCCTGCCAATCCTGTGGCCGCTGCCATTGAGCCAGCGAATCGAGCAGGGCATCGAGCAGCGGCGAGGCTTGCAGCCAGCCGGCCTGCCCGGGTTGCGGCGCTCGCAGGGAGACGCTCAGCAGGTCGTAATCGCAATCTGCCAGCGGGCTGAAGGCGGCCAGGGCATCGGCACAGAGCCAGAAACAGCGGCCGGCCGGGAGCAACAGCTCATGCTGACCGAGTCTTAGCAGCGCGGCTCCTCTGGTCACCCGCAACAACTGCCCGACCGGGGTACGTTTGCGATGACCGGCTTGCAGGCCCTGGCTGGAAAAATGGTGGTACTCGATGGCGTGATGCATGTAAAAACCCTGATATGATGCTGCCTGGAGGTAACAAAAATGGAAACCAGACGTAAAAAGCGCTTCATTGCCGGTGCAGTCTGCCCGGCGTGCGGCAAGATGGACAACATGATGCTGTATCTGGAGCATGGAGTCGAGAAGGTGACCTGCGTCTCCTGCGGCGATACCCAGGTGCAGACGCCGGCCGAGGTCGATGAGATGACCCGGGAGGCCGAAGAGGTGATCGGGGTATTCCGCCCCTGACGGGGTAACGGGATTGGGTGAGGTGCGTCACTTCGATCCCGTTGTCGCTTTTTTCAACACCCGCTGGCAGGGTCCGCCATAGGCGTGGCCCGCTTTTTAGGGTATTCTGAGCCCGTTTTTTTCTATCCGCAGGATCCTGACATGAAAGTAGCTCCTCTGAGCGTGGTTACGCTGGAATACACAGTCACCGACGAGCACGGTGAAGTCATCGACAGCACTGTCGGCAAAGAGCCGCTGGTGTATCTGCACGGTACCCGTTATCTGGTTTCCGGCCTCGAAGCCGAGCTGGAAGGTCGCGCGGTAGGTGACGCCTTCGAAGTGACCCTGACCCCGAGCCAGGCCTACGGCGAATATGACGAGTCTCTGGTGCAGGAAGTGCCGGGTGAGCTGTTCGACGGTATGGAAGTCTCCGAAGGGGATACTTTCGTGGCCGAGACCGATGACGGCCACCGCCCGGTGACCGTGGTTGAAGTGTCCGAGTCCTTCGTCAAGGTGGATGGCAACCATCCCCTGGCTGGCGTGACCCTGGGCTTCAAGGTCGAGATCAAGGACGTGCGTGCCGCCACCGCAGAAGAGCTGGCTCACGGTCACGTTCACGGTGCCGGTGGTTGCGGCCACGATCATGGTCATGACCACGATCACGGTGGCTGCTGTGGTGGTGGTCATCACCATCATGAAGAAGAGCATGGCCATGGCGGTTGCTGCGGCGGTGCCGGCCACGGTCACGACCACGGCCATGATCACGGTGACGACCATGGTCACGGCGGCTGCTGCGGTGGCGGCGGTTGCGGTGGCAAGGGCCATCACCACTGATCCGGGCTCGACCCGAGATAAAAAACCCACGCCTGGCGCGGGTTTTTTATGAACTGGTGATAGGCGTTACCGGATCAGTAGTGAGGGGGGGGCGTCTCTTCGGACATGCTGGCAATCTGGCTCGGCTGCACGCTCTTGAGCTTGTCCACCAGCAGCTGGATCTGATGCTTGAGCCGATCCAGCTCGCGCCCCTGGGTGGTGACCTCGTCGTTGAGCAGCTCTATGGTGTATTCCGCATAGGCAAGACGGGTTTCCAGGGTTTCGATGCGATCGTTTACTTGCTGACTCATGGGCCTTCGGGTCCTTACTTGATTGTCCAGATTTCGGCCAGACCACTGGAGCTGGCGCTGACAAGGTGGCTATTGTCGCGCAAAGCCACGCCGTAGACCACAGCGCTGGGCGGTTTTGCCTTGGGATAGGGGGCGACGCGCCAGCTCTGCAGCAAGGTGCCATCGCTCACCCGCCACAGGGAGAGCTGGCGTGACGGGGCTCCTGTGATGAGCCATTTGCCGTCGTTGGCAAAGCGGGCGCTGCTGTACACCTCGAAACGGTGATCAAACTGCAGCCGGCTCATCTCTTTACCGGTTTTCAGATCCCAGATGCTGGCCTGACGGCTGTCGGCGGTGAAGGCGTAGCGGCCGCTGGGCTCCAGTCTGGCCATCACCACCCGGCCGCCGTGGTTGAAACGCCACACTACCTGACCACTTTGGGTATCCCACAGATAGGCGCTGTAGTCGTTGCCACCGGTCAGGGCATAGCGGCCATTGGCGGAGAGATCCACCGTATTGATCTGCTCGGTATGCCCCAGGAATTGCAGGCGGCGCCCGCTCTGGGTGTCGACCACCTCCGCCTTGCCATCTTCCCGACCGATCAGCACCTGACGGCCATCTGCCGACAGGGCGATGTCCCTCAGCCTGGATTCAGGAAGGGAGTAGTAGCCTTGCGAATGCCCATTCTGGAGCGCCCAGATGGCGAAGGTATTTGACGTTGCGGTGACGGCGTGGTTGTTGCCTTCGGCAAAACGGGTAATGAACACCAGGTTGTCCGGTGCGTCTGATTGCGTCCAGCGCCAGCGTTGGCGGTTTTGCTCAAGGTCCCATACCACGATACCCTGACTCAAGCTGGAGACGATGGCTTGCTTGCCATCGCTGGAGAGATCGGCGGTCAGCAGGCCTGTGCTGGCGAGGGTAATTTGCTGGTCTGGCCGGGCGCTTTGCTCGCAGCCAGTCAGCATCAGGCAGAGGCTTACCAGATAAATAGCACTTTTTAACATTTTTGCGGTCTCACGCTGTTGTTACCTGCAATCACGGCGTTAGTATAAGGCGCTTGTCACGATAAACCTCTCATTTCACGATGGAACCGAGAGCGGTATTTGAAGTTTGGAGAAACTGATGAATAAATTTCTGAAGGTGTCCCTGTTGGCTGCGGCGGTTGCCGTGGGTCTGACTGCTTGCCAAGACGAGAAGCCGGCGGCCAATACCGCCGAGGTGAAGGCAGAGGCCAGCAAGCCTGCAGAGGCGACCAAGGCTGAAGCCAAGAGCTTTGAAGAGCAATCCGGTTATGCGATTGGCCTCTCCATGGGGCGTTACATCGCCAATACCCTGGAGCGTCAACAAGAGCTCGGCATCAAGCTGGACAACGCCGTGATCCTGAAAGGGGTGACTGACGGTCTGGGCAAAGACGCCAAGATGACCGATGAAGAGATCCAGAAGGTTCTGCAGCAGTACGACGCCAAGATCAACGAGCTGACCAAGGCCAAGGCCGAGAAAGATGCCGTTGAGAACCTGAAGAAGGGCGAAGCCTTCCTGGCTGACAACGCCAAGAAAGAGGGTGTGAAGACCACCGAATCCGGCCTGCAGTATCAGGTAGAGAAGATGGGCACAGGCGCCAAGCCGAAGGCCACCGATATCGTCAAGGTGCACTACACCGGCACCCTGACCGATGGCACCAAGTTTGACAGCTCCGTCGATCGCGGTGAGCCGGCGACCTTCCCGCTGAACCAGGTGATCCCGGGCTGGACCGAAGGGGTACAACTGATGCCGGTTGGCTCCAAGTTCAAGTTCTTCCTGCCGTCCAAGCTGGCCTATGGCGAGCATGGTGCAGGCACCATCCCGGCCAATGCCGTGCTGGTGTTTGACGTTGAACTGCTGGACATCGAGAAGCCGGCGGCTGACGACGCTAAAAAGTAAGTTCATCTTGCGCAAAAACGGCTCCTTAGGGAGCCGTTTTTTCTTGTGTCTCTTCGGGATCCGCGGGATAACTGGAGGGGCGTCACCTTGGGTTTGCCCGAGAAAGGTTGCAAAATAAAAGCGCACAATCAATGACAAGGATGAATCCTGTGGCTGAAAACAAACCGCGTGTGCTGTTGGTGGAAGATACCCGGAGTCTGGCGGTCGTCTATGAGCAGTACCTGCGTCAGGATGGTTATGAGGTACTGTTGGCCGATTGTGGCCAGCAGGCGCTGGACCAGCTGATGGCGAGCCCCCCGCCCGTGGTGCTGCTCGATCTGGAGCTGCCGGACATGTCCGGCATGGCCATCTTGCAGCAGATCACCGAACAGCAGCTGCCCTGCGCCGTGGTGGTGATCACCGCCCATGGTTCGGTGGACGTGGCGGTAGAGGCGATGCGCCTCGGCGCCTTTGACTTCCTGACCAAACCTTTTGACAGCAAGCGGCTGTGCGCCACGGCGCGCAACGCACTGAAGCACCAACAACTAAGCTCGCTGGTGGCCCAGTACCGGGAAAACTTCGAGCGTCACTCCTTCGCCGGCTTCATCGGTGCTTCCATGCCGATGCAGGCTGTTTATCGCATCATAGAGAGCGCGGCCCCGAGCAAGGCCACCGTGTTCATCACAGGAGAGAGCGGTACCGGCAAGGAGGTGTGTGCCGAGGCGATTCACCAGTGCAGCCCTCGTCGCGATCAGCCCTTCATTGCTCTCAACTGCGCCGCTATCCCCCATGATCTGATGGAGAGCGAGATCTTCGGCCACGTGAAGGGCTCCTTCACCGGCGCCCAGGGGGATCGCAAGGGGGCGGCGAGTCTCGCGGACGGCGGCACCCTGTTTCTGGACGAGCTCTGCGAGATGGATCTCGACCTGCAGAGCAAGCTCTTGCGTTTCATCCAGACCGGTACCCTGCAGCGCGTCGGCAGCAGCAAGCTGGAGACGGTGGATGTGCGCTTCGTCTGCGCCACCAACCGGGATCCGCTGGTGGAGGTGAAGGCGGGGCGTTTTCGCGAGGATCTCTACTACCGGTTGCACGTCATCCCCCTCTACCTGCCACCGCTGCGCGAGCGGGGGGAGGACATCCTGCTGCTGGCTCGCAGTCTGCTGCAGAGCTACGCCAAGGAAGAGAACAAGCGCTTCAAGGATTTCGATGCCCAGGCGGCGCGGGTGTTGCTCGATTACCCCTGGCCCGGCAACGTGCGCGAGCTGCAGAACGTGGTGCGCAACATAGTGGTGCTGAACGACAAGGATCAGGTGAGCCAGGATATTTTGCCGCCCCCGCTCAATGGCGGACGTTCCCTGAACGGGGCGGCCCCTGTGGCCCAGCCTGCTGTGGCCAGCGCGCCGGAGCGGCCTGCCCACGGGCCGATCCGCCCGCTCTGGCTGGTGGAAAAAGAGGTGATAGAGCAGGCCATCGCCAGCTGTGACGGCAACATACCCAAGGCCGCCGCCCTGCTCGAGATCAGCCCCTCGACCATCTATCGCAAGAAGCAGGGGTGGGAAGAGGCCAATCTCGCCTGACTCGGGGGCGGCGCCAGGCCGCCCCTGCGTTGTCAAAGCTTGGCGAGCCGCTTGAGACGGGCGAGCCGCTCCCCTTCCTGGCGCTTGAACCACTCATCGCGCGACAGCAAAAACCAGGCGCGGGCGAAATATTCGGCCGCCGTCGGATCGTCCAGCGCCAGCGCATTCTCTCCCAGCTCTTCGAATACATAGCCATCCTCGGGGGCGCCGGTGGCAGCCATGTCGGCCTGCAACTGCGTCAGTTCGGCCTGTGCCTGTTCGTGCAGCCCCTGGGCCCGGCTCAGGCGGGCCAGGCTCCAGCGGGCGATAAAGGCCTTGGCCGGGTTGTTATGCTGCTCGTGCCAGGCCAGGCATTTTTGCTGACACTGGCGGGCCTCTTCCAAACGGCCCAGTTCAAACAGGGTCCAGCCCTGATTGTTGTAGAGGGGGGCGAGCCAGCCGCGCACCCGCTCATCCTGGCTGCGCTCCGCCAGCTCCATCGCCAGCTGGTGCCAGCGGCTCTGCTCCTCCAGCGGGGCGGCGATGGCCACCATGTGGGCCGCATCGATGGCCAGATAGAGCTCCTTGTGTTTCAGCCCCTGTTGCCAGGCCTGTTCAAACAGCGTCCTGGCACTGGCCTTGTCGCCGGCGGAGTTGAAGGTGCGACCGCGCTCCAGCAGGACGCGAAGACGCGCCCGCGGGGTGGCATCGGTGAGGCGGGGTTCTATCTCGTCGAGCAGCTGGTGCGCCTCGGCAAACTGGCGTTGCAGCGAATGGGTGCGGGCTATCTGGGTGAGCAGCTCCAGTTCATACTGCAGGTCGGCGGCGGCGCGCGCCTCGGGCAGCAGAGCATGAAAACGCAGGGCACTGGCGGCGGGATCCTGATAATCCCACAGCGCCATGAAATCGGGCGGATTGTCCATTCGGCCTCCTTGCTGGCGATCCTGTCACCAAGATGCCTGTCGGCCATTGTTTGTACAAGGGGCGCCCGTCACAGAGCGCCCCTCGGGTCATATCGCCACAGCCGGTCTGTCAGTAGACCATGGCCAGGCTCATCAACATCAGGCCCAGAGCGGCGAAGGCGCCTTCCTTGATGGCGAGCCGGGGCACCAGCGCCTTGGGCAGGGCCGGGAACAGGCTGAGCGCAAATCCCAAACCTGGCATCAACCAGTGGAAGGCTGGATTGCGCAGGGTCGGATCGGCCGCGCCATTGATCACGATGAGCAGGATGAACAGGGTGAAGGCGGGCAGAATAAACCAGCGCACATTGCCGCTGGCCACCGCCCGCAGTGGCGAGATGCGATAGAGCAGCATGGTGACGAGAAACAGCACGAAGGGGGCGAGCAGGTAGAGCGGAGCCGGGTTCATAGCAGATGTCCTGAAAACGAGTGGCGGGATTTAATCAGCCCGGGGCGGCGATGACCAGCCATATGGGCCAGGGCTGTGAAGAAGATCCCAGGCAAAGGTTTGCAGCGCCGGGGTCAGCGCAGCCAGAGCCAGCCCGCGGCGAAACCCAGCCAGCTCAATACCAGCAGCGCCCAGGGCAGGGGATGCTGGCGGGTCACTTCCACCAGTTCGAGCGACTCGTCCTGTTCATCGAGCTGGTTTTCACTCTGCTGTTGTCTGGCTTTGGCCTGCTGCTTCTTCTGGCGATTGGCTTCGCGGGCACGCGCCTTCATCTGCTTCTTGTATTCATCTATGCCCTTCTGGATCCCCTGGGCGATCAGCTGGGTCTGCTCCTTGGTCTGCCCCGGCTTCTGGTTAGCGCGGGCAATCTTCATCGCCTCCTGCTGGGTTTCTGGGGAAATCTTGTCGTATTTGGCCATCTACTCTCTCCTCGGGCTCCGATGGGGTGGGAGAGTATGCCACAAAGGTGTGGCAAGAAGCGGCTTGCCATTCCCCGGTGCCGAATTTTGCGCGACCACTCATAAAAAGAGACGAAAAAACGGTGGAAATCCGGATGTTGAGCCAAGGATCACAATTAACGCATTTTGTGAGTCATTGATGAAAAATCGTCATCTGTTGTTTGTTATATTGGCGCCCGACCCGCCGGATCGGGTCATAAATAACAACATAATCAAGGTGATATGGATATGAATAAGAACTTCATCAGGGGCTCCGTGGCGCTGGCCGTGCTGGCTGCCCTGACTGGCTGTAATTCCTCTGGCAATGACACCGTTGCCCCCTGCACTGAAAATGTCTGCAAGCTGACTGTTTTGCACACCAACGACACCCATGGCCGTTTCTGGCACAACACCGAGAACGAATATGGCATGGCGGCCCAGAAGACCCTGGTCGAGCGGCTGCGCGCCGAAGCCAGGGCCTCCGGCAGCGAAGTGCTGGTGCTCTCCGGTGGTGACGTCAACACAGGGGTGCCCGAGTCGGATCTGCAGGATGCCGAGCCCGATTTCGTCGCGATGAACAGCATTCGCTACGACGCCATGGCGGTGGGCAACCACGAGTTTGACAACCCCCTCGATGTGCTGGAGAAGCAGCGTGAGTGGGCCCGGTTCCCCATGCTGTCGGCCAACATCTATGACAAGGCCAGCGGCAAGCACTACTTCGACCCCTACAAGGTGTTCAGGCTGGATAACGGCCTCAAGGTCGCAGTGATCGGCCTGACCACGGAAGACACCGCCCAACTGGTCGACCCCAACAACGTGAAGACCCTGGAGTTCCGCGATCCCACCACCGAAGCGGCCCAACTGGGTAAGCAGATCCGTGACAAAAATGAGGCCAACCTGGTCTTCGCCATCACTCACATGGGCCACTATGCCGATGGCCAGCATGGCAGCAATGCTCCGGGTGATGTGGAGATGGCCCGCGCCCTGCCGGCAGGCACCCTGGACGCCATCATCGGTGGCCACTCCCAGAACCCGGTCTGCATGGAGCCGGGGACGGCGAACAAGTATGCCGACTTCAAACCGGGTGATGACTGCCTGCCGGATCAGCAGAACGGTACCTGGATCATGCAGGCCCACGAGTGGGGCAAGTATGTGGGTCGTGCCCAGTTTGACTACCAGAATGGCAAGCTGACCCTCACCAGCTATGAGCTGATCCCGGTCAACCTCGTCAAACGCAATGCCAAGGGTGATCCCATCGACGCGACCGGCGCAGCCACCAAGGATCCGGCCAAGATGCAGTTCGTTCAGGACGAGATCACCAAGGATCCCGAACTCTACAACACCCTGCTCGGCTATCAGGAGAAGGGTCAGCAGGAGCTGAGCGTGGTGATTGGTTCCAGCGATGGTCTGCTGGTCGGCGATCGTGCCAGCGTGCGCAACATGCAGACCAATCTGGGACGCCTGATCACGACCGCCACCTCCAGCAAGCTGGCGACTGACTTCGGTATCGTCAACTCCGGCGGCGTGCGGGACAGCATCCCGGCCGGTGATATCACCTATCGCAGCGTGCTGCTGGTGCACCCGTTCGGCAACACGGTCAACAAGGCCGTCATGAATGGCAGTGAGCTGGCCAGCTACCTGGGGCAGGTTGCCACCAAGACTCGCAATACCGGCGGTTATGCCCAGTTTGGCGGCATCAACATGGCGGTGGATTGCCAGGCCAAGAGCGTGAACATCACCAGCATTGGTGGCAAGGCGTTCGATCCGGCGGCGATTTACAGCTTCGCCATTCCGAGCTTCAGCGCCGCCGGTGGCGATGGCTATCCCAAGATCGACACCATCAATGCCGGGCTGGTGGATGCGGCCGTGCTGAAGGAGTATATCGAGATCAAGAAGACCATCAATGTGGCTGACTATCAGCCTGCCGGTGAGGTGAGCTACCTGAACTCCACCTCTAGCGACGGTTGCAACTGATCGACGTAAATCCCGAGGCAGGGTCATCGTCATTACGCACAAAGGGCAGCCACTGGCTGCCCTTTGTTATGGTGGGGTCTGCACCTTTCGTGTCAGGCCGCGTCCCGAGGGACAGAGAGCAATAAAAAAGGCGACCCCAGGGTCGCCTCTTGATGCCGGTTTGCACTGATGGGCGATGACGCCTTACAGCTGCTCGATCCCGACGATATGCCAGGGGGCATTGTTCTTGGCCAGATCGCGCTCCAGGTGCCACACCTCCTTGATGTCCTCTTCGACCTGCTCCTGACGATCCATGTAGCGGCCGCTGAAGCGCACGCTCACCTGGGCCCAGTCGCTGCCGTAGTCGGCACGCACCAGCTGGGTATCCACATACATCACCTCGGTGTGCTGCTCACCGGTCAGCTCGGCACGCTCGGCCTTGAGCTGCTCGAACAGCTCCGGGCTCACGTACTCGCGGATCTTCTCCAGATCGTTCTTGTTCCAAGCCTCTTGCAGGGTGCGGTAGTGGTCACGGGCACCGGCCAGGAAGCCGTTCATGTCAAAGCCGGGCGGCAGGCGGAACGGCACATCGCTGTCGGCAAAGCCGGTGGCTTGCGGCGCGCTGTGGCTCTGCTCGAACTGCTGCGGGGCAGCCTGCGGAGCCTGATATCCCGCGTAGGCAGCCTGTTGCTGCTGTGGCGCCGCCATCTTGCCTTTGCGCAGGGCGCGGATCAGGAAGACAGCGCCCAGGGCCAGCAGGGCAATCAGCAAGAAGTCCATGCCCTGCATGCCTTCAAAGGCACCGCTGCCCAGCAGGTAGGCAAACAGACCGCCGGCCAGCAGGCCACCCAGCAGACCCCCCATCATGCCGCTCTTCTTCGGCGGAGTCTGGGCGTTCAGTGTCGGATTCTTGTTGTCGACCGGTTTGGCCGCAGGCTGGGCCGGCGCAGTTTTGTAACTTTTTCCAAAGGATTTGCTGCCGCCAAACTTCTTGGCCTCGGCATGAGGTGCCCCCAGGCCAATGGCCAGGATCACGGCAAACAGGGTCAGCATCTTTTTCATTTTGACTCTTTTCACTCTCGTCTGTGGGTGGGGCATGCTCCGCGTTGGCTAGCTCAGCAAGACGCATGGCAGGCTGCCTGTCCCTAAATGTGTCGCAGCTTGGGCCGATAAGTACCATGATTGGCATGAATTATTCATGAACGAGTGCCTGGCATCAGGCGTCAAGAATGGGAGCATGCAGCATGAAAAGCAGACGATTGAGTCGCAAGGAACGCAAACTGCGAAGCAAAACCAGAAGCAGCAAGGGGGAGCAGACCCTGGTCTGGCCCTTCATGATGGTGTGAATAAGCCAGAATAGGGCTCGCCGTGTCTGGCTTTCTTTTGTAAAATTCCCGTCCCCTTCCCGCTGCGGTTTTTATGTGTATGGCAGAGCAAGTGACGGCGAAAAAAGACGCCAAGACACAACAGCTGAAAGTACCTCCCCACTCTTTTGAGGCCGAACAGTCCGTACTGGGCGGCCTGATGCTGGACAACGACGCCTGGGATCGGGTTGCCGAGCGGGTGATCGACAAGGATTTCTATAGCCGTCCGCACCGCCTGATCTTCCAGGCCATGACCCGCCTCTCCAATGCGGGCAACCCAATCGACCTCATCACCTTGCAGGAGGAGCTGGAACGCTCCGAGCAGCTTGAAGAGGCCGGTGGCTTCGCTTATCTGGTGGAGATCGCCAAGAATACCCCGAGTGCCGCCAACATCAACGCCTACGCCGAAATCGTGCGTGAGCGTGCCGTGGTACGGGAGATGATCTCGGTCGCCAACGAGATAGTCGAAGCGGGCTACGAGCCCCAGGGGCGCACCTCGAACGATCTGCTGGATCTGGCCGAGAGCAAGGTGTTCCAGATCGCCGAGCAGCGCACCAGCGCCAACGAAGGGCCCCAGCCCCTCAAGCTCATCCTCGAGCAGACTGTCGACAAGATTGAAGAGCTGTTCAAGACCCCGCACAACGGGGTGACCGGCGTTTCGAGCGGCTACAACGATCTGGACAAGATGACCGCCGGCCTGCAGCGCTCGGACCTGGTCATCGTCGCGGCCCGTCCCTCCATGGGCAAGACGACCTTTGCCATGAACCTGTGCGAGCACGCGGCCCTCACCGCCGACAAGCCGGTGCTTATCTTCTCCCTCGAGATGCCCTCCGAGCAGATCATCATGCGTATGCTCGCCTCGGTGGGGCGCATCGACCAGACCAAGGTGCGGACCGGTCAGCTCGATGACGAGGACTGGGCCCGACTCTCCTCGACCATGGGGCTGCTGCTCGAGAAGGGCAAGATGTACATCGACGACTCCTCCGGCCTGACTCCGACCGAAGTGCGCTCGCGCGCCCGTCGGGTGGCGCGGGACAACGGCGGAATCAGCATGATCATGGTGGACTACCTGCAACTGATGCGGGTACCCAGCCTCTCCGACAACCGTACCCTGGAGATCGGTGAAATCTCCCGCTCCCTCAAGGCATTGGCGAAAGAGCTGCAGTGCCCGGTAGTGGCGCTCTCCCAGCTCAACCGAAGCCTGGAACAGCGGGCCGACAAGCGCCCGGTCAACTCGGATCTTCGTGAATCTGGCTCCATCGAGCAGGATGCGGACTTGATCATGTTCATCTACCGCGACGAGGTCTATCACGACGACAGTCCCGACAAGGGGATCGCCGAAATCATCATCGGCAAGCAGCGTAACGGCCCCATCGGTCGTGTGCGGCTCACCTTCCAGGGCCAGTTCTCCCGGTTCGACAACTATGCCGGCCCGGCGTTTGACGATGACTACTAAGTAAGCCGGACAGTGTTCCCGGTATCCAGAAACAGTTTTCCCGGTTCGACAATTCTGCCGGTCCGGCCTTAGACGATGACATTTGAGGGCTGACACCACCCGGTGCCTGACGCGTTGGCGCGTTATCATGCCCTCGTAAGGGAAAACAGATGAAAGCGGCTATCGCCCAAATCAATACAGCGGCCCTGCGCCACAACCTCGCCGTGGTCAAACGCCACGCTCCCCAATGCAAGATCATTGCGGTGGTCAAGGCCAACGCCTACGGCCACGGCCTGCTGCCGGTCGCCCGCACCCTGGTGGATGCGGACGCCTATGCGGTGGCCCGCATCGAAGAGGCCCTGATGCTGCGCTCCTGCGCCGTGGTCAAGCCAATCGTGCTGCTGGAGGGCTTCTTCAGCGCCGCCGATCTGCCGGTGCTGGCGGCCAACAACCTGCAGACCGCGGTGCACACCTGGGAACAGCTCGAGGCGCTGGAGCAGGCCGAGCTGCCCGCCCCCGTGGTAGCCTGGCTCAAGCTCGACACCGGCATGCACCGGCTCGGGGTACGGGCCGAGGAGATGCCCGCCTTTATCGAGCGCCTCGGCAAGTGCAAGAATGTGGTGCAACCGTTCAACATCATGACCCACTTCAGCCGCTCCGATGAGCTGGAACAACCCACCACCCGTGAGCAGATCGATCTGTTCAGCAAGCTGACCGCGCAGCTTTTGGGCGAGCGCGCCATGGCGAACTCGGCGGGCATCCTGGCCTGGCCTGACTCCCACTGCGACTGGGTTCGCCCTGGCGTCATCCTCTACGGCGTCTCGCCGTTCCCCGATACGGTGGCGGCGGATTACGACCTGAAACCCGTGATGACCCTGCGCACTCAACTCATCGCCGTGCGGGATCACAAGGCGGGCGAGCCGGTGGGGTATGGCGCCAACTGGGTGTCGGATCGCGATACCCGCCTCGGTGTCATCGCCATCGGTTACGGTGACGGTTATCCGCGCATGGCTCCCAATGGCACACCGGTGCTGGTCAATGGCCGCATCGTGCCCCTGGTGGGCCGGGTCTCCATGGACATGAGTACGGTGGATCTGGGCCCGGACGCCACCGACAAGGCGGGGGACGAGGCGGTGCTGTGGGGTGAGGGGCTGCCGGTGGAGCGGGTAGCCGAAGAGATCGGCACCATCCCTTACGAGCTCATTACCAAGCTCACCTCCCGAGTCTTTATGGAGTACGTCTGATGTGGCAGCAGCGTCTGCTGACCCTGAAGCCCCGTGCGCGGGGCTTTCATCTGGTGACCGACGAGCTGGTGGCCAAACTGCCGGAGCTTGCCGATTACCGAGTTGGCATGGCGCACCTGCTGTTGCAGCACACCTCGGCGTCCCTCACTCTCAACGAGAATTGCGATCCGAGCGTACGCGCCGACATGGAGGCGCACCTGCACCGGCTGGTGCCGGAAGATGCCCCCTACTATCGCCACACCTGTGAGGGACCGGACGACATGCCGGCCCACATCAAATCCTCCCTGCTCGGAGTGAGCCTGCTGCTGCCGGTGCGTGACGGCCGGCTGGCCCTCGGCACCTGGCAGGGGATCTGGCTCGGCGAGCATCGCATTGACGGCGGCGCCCGCAAGATCCTGGTGACCCTGCAGGGGGAGTAAGCGGCTGTCGGTGGTGTTGGGCAGAATGAAAAAGAGGGATGGCTTTGAGCCATCCCTCTCTGTTTTTGTGACTGGCAGTGTGGGTCTCTAGCGCACCCTGAACGGGGTCAGCTCGGCCAGCGGGGTTGCATCCATAAAGGCTTGCGGTTCCTGACCGTGCTTGAAGATCTTGAAGTCCTGCTCGCGGGCACTCCAGTACTCCAGGGTGTCGCCGCTCACCTGTAGCAGGCTCGCTTCGCGCAGGGCCACCACGTATTCGCTCGGGTTGATGGCGCAGAACTCGGCGAGCCGCTCATCGCGGGTCTCTCCCATGTGGCCGCTGATGCTGGCGTCCAGGTAGTGGGGGTTGATCTGCAGCGGGAACAGACCGAGGGCGGGCAACACGGCGGCGTTGCACACCGGCATGTCGTTGGTGGTGCGGATGCTCGGGGTGGCCACGTTGCAGCCGGCGCTCCAGCCCACATAGGGGACGCCACGCTCGCGCACGGCGCGCTGGATTGGCACGACCAGCCCCTGCTCGTGCAGTTGCTGGTTCAGACGCCAGGTGTTGCCGCCGCTGATGAAGATAGCCTCGGCCTGGTTGATGGCGGCCACCGGATCGTCGAAGTGATGGATGCTGATGGCCTCGACCCCCAGGCTGTCACCGAGATCCCGGGCGCGTTCATCCCAGTCGCTGCGGATCACCGCATAGGGAATGAGCAGGATACGCTTGACCTGCTTGCGGGCGAGCAGGCTCTGCACCCGCTCGCGGGCCCAGCCGAGCAGGCCCGGAAATTCGTTGGCTTTACCGTTGCTAAGAAGAAGCAGTTCCATGAAACAAGTCCTCGATGAATGAAGGCACGGGAGGATCGCCCGCCACGGCAGGGGCGACAGGAGGGCTTATTCTAGCCCGATTGGTCGCGTGGTTTTGTGATCTTCCCGACTTTGGCCGGAGAAACGATGAGGGGGCCACAGCCCCCTCGGTTGATGCGTCAGGATCAGTCGAGCTTGAGATCGACCCACACCAGGCGGTGATCCGAACTCACCCCCTTGGCGATGCCAAGCTTGGCGTCGTAAACCAGGTGGTAACCTGCCTCGAAGCTTGCCGGCCAGAACACGCCGCTGCTTGCGACCTCCAGGTTGGCGGAGGGGATGACGTGATCCAGCTGCAACCCGCTACTGCTGGTGATGCGCTCCGGCGAGGGGCGATTGTTGTTGCGCTTGCAGTCGGTGCCGCTGGCCAGGCACTCCGGGCCCCCCTCGCTGACCGGGATCAGCGAGCCATTGGTGACGGCTTGGTTCATCCGCGCATTGTCCAGCAGCGCCTTGATGGCGCTCAGATCGCCGTCGCCGGTGAGCGGATCGGCGTTGAGATCCCCGGCGATGACGAACTTGGCATCTTTGGCCAGCCCACCCTTGGTGCCCTTGTCATCCGTCATGTAGTCGAGGCCGTTGACGTAGTCATTCCAGAAGGCGATTTCGGCACGGTTGTGCTTGACGTTGTGGCGCGCCGCATTGCCGAAAATAGGCGGTGTCGGGTGGGAGATGAGGAAGTGAACCACCTCTTCCCCCTGCGGCGTCTTGATCCGCACCGGCACATCGGCGTGGTTCTTGGACGAGAGCGGGAACTGCTGCCAGGCCGCGTCGTCATACCAGGCATCGCCACACTGGCGGCTGGCCGGGATCGGGGCCTTGGGGTTACTGCAGTCATCGATGACGGGGTTGGTTTCACCGGGCATGTCCTTCCACTTGAAGGTCTGGAAGGTGCGGATCTGTTTGGTGTCGACCGGATATTTCGACATGACTGCGAAGGCGTACTGGCCGTGGTAGTTGCCAAAGCCCCAGGCATCGTCCGGCCCCGTGTTGACCTTGCCATCCTGATTGAGGTCAAAGCCGCTCATCAGACCGGTATTGGTGGCAAAACTCTGGCGTACCGGATAGCTGATAGCGGTGACGTCGGAATGCTGGGCGTGAGCCAGGTAGTTGTCGTTAAAGGCATTGAGGGCGGCCGTGTTCTCGCCTTTGCCGTCGTTGTCGAACTCGTTGAGCAGGAAGACGTCGGGGCGAGTGCGCTGGACTATCTCGGCGATATTGCGGATCTGCTGCACGTTCTTGGCGGTGGTCTTCTCTGCCTCGCTCAGGCTGGAGTCACCCTCCTGGTAGCGGGCCAGCAGGGCATCCTGAGCCGTGCGGGTCAGGGACAGTTCGCCGGCCAGCATGCCGGGGGCTGTGCGGTCGAACGAGAGATTGAAAGTGGCAAAACGGACCATGGGATCGGGGGCCTTGGAGTCGTTGTCGCTGTTGCAGCCGGCGAGCAGCCCGAGGGCGATGGCCGTGGCCAGCAGGGTTCTGTGTTTGTTCTTCATTATAATTGTTCCGTAGCATCAATGGGTTAAGCATTTTCAATGCCGCGCCATTATAGTGCTCGCTTGAGAACTGAAACCCCTTGTCTGGCAAAAGTGTGAAAGCATTCACAGCGTTTGTTGAACCTTGATGGATATCTCGCTGCCGATAAGCACAGCGACGAATCCCGACGCAATCCGGGACCCAATAGAGGGAAGTTGGTTTGGTGGCCAGCCTTCAAAGCACCATGGGCAGACCGCTGTCGGGGTGGTGGAGCACCTGGGCCGGATAGTCGTAGAGGCGGGCAATCAGCGCCGGGGTCAGCACCTCGGCCGGTGTCCCGTCCGCCATCAGTTTTCCCTGTTCCAGCATCACCAGCCGATCGGCGTAGCGGGCCGCCAGATTGAGATCGTGCAGCACCACCAGCACGGCGGTGTTGCGGCTCGCCAGGGCGCGGGCCATGGTCAGCAACTGGTGCTGGTATTTCAGATCGAGGGCCGAGGTGGGCTCATCCAGCAGCAGCAGGCGCGGTTGCTGCACCTCGTCAGGGGCTTGCCAGATCTGGGCCAGCACCCGGGCAAACTGCACCCGCTGCCGCTCGCCGCCAGAGAGGCCGGGATAGAGCCGCTTGGCCAGGTGTTCTACCCCGGCGTGGGTCATGGCGGCCAGCACTATCTCGTCGCGCCGTTTGGCCAGTTCGCTGTGGGGCAGTCGCCCCATGGCCACCACCTCCTCACACAGAAACGGAAAGTTGAGCGACGAGCTCTGCGGCAAGACGCCGACCCGGTGGGCCAGCTGGTTGCTATCCCAAAGCCGGCGATCCTGGCCAAACAGAGTGATGCTGCCTTCGTGCTCCAGTTCACCGGTCAGGCACTTGAGCAGGGTGCTCTTGCCCGCCCCGTTGGGGCCGAGCAGGGCGGTCAGGGTACCGCTCTCGAGGGTCAGATCCAGCCTGTCGAGGATCCGGCGCTGGCCGCGGCGCAGGCCAAGCTGCTGACAGGTCAGGAGGGGGGAGGGGGCAAGATGATCCATAGCAATCCGTCTTAGAGGGCGCGACGGCCCTTGATCAGCAACCAGATGAAGAAGGGGGCGCCCAGGAGGGCCGTGATGATGCCCACCGGCAATTCGGCCGGGGCCAGCAGGGTGCGGGCCAGCATGTCGGCGCCAAGCAGAAGGGCGGCCCCCAGCAGGGCCGAGAGTGGCAGAAGCCTGACGTGATTGGGCCCCGCCATCAGCCGCACCAGATGGGGCACAACCAGACCGACGAAGCCGATCATGCCGGAGACGGCCACCGCCACGCCGACGCCGGCGGCAGTGAGCAGGATGAGGCGGCGCTTGAGCGCCTGCACATCCACTCCCAGGTGGCGCGCTTCCCCCTCGCCAAGCAGCAGGGCGTTGAGCGGATTGGCATCGCGCAGGAAGAGCCAGATCAGGATCGCCAGGGTCAGCAGCGCCAGTGCCACATCCGCCGGTTTGCCCGCTGCCAAAGTGCCCATCTGCCACAGGCTCAAATCCCTCAGCATCTGGTCGTCGGCCAGATAGGTGAGCAGGCCGATCACGGCGCCGGAGAGCGCCGTGATGGCGACCCCGGCCAGCAGCATGACGGTGACCGAGGTGCCTCCCTCCCGGGTGCCGAGCAGATAGACCAGGGTCGTGGTCAGCGCCCCGCCGAGAAAGGCGAGCAGAGGCAGCAGGCCGATCCCCAGAGTGGCCTGCCACTGCTGGCTGAGGGGAGTCAGGAGCACGATGGCAAGCGCAGCCCCGAGCGCCGCACCGCCCGAGACCCCTATGATGCCGGGGTCGGCCAGCGGATTGCGAAACAGCCCCTGCATCACGGCGCCGCAGAGCCCGAGTATGCCTCCCACCGCGATGCAGAGCAGGGTGCGGGGCAGACGGATCTCCTGCACAATCAGCAGCTTGTGCGCTGCAATCCCGCTCTCCTGACCGACCAGCAGCGCCTTGATGCTCTCGCTCATGGTGAGGGCCATGGGGCCGGTTGCCAGAGAACCGAGCAGCAGCAGGGCCAGCAAGGCCGTAGTGATGGCCAGCAACCAGGGGAGGGGCAGGCGCATCATGATCCCTGCTTGATCCACTGGGCGATCTGGTTCGCCTGCTGCAGTGAGTTGAGGCTCAGCCCCCCTTGCAGGGCGTGACCGTCGATGGCGTGAATGGCCTTGCGCTTGCCGGCCGGAGTGGCCGCCAGGGCGGGCACTTCTGCCAGCACGCTGGCCGGATCGGCATACTGCTGCCAGTCGCGGCCGCTTACCAGCACCAGGTCGGGTTGCATTTCGATCAGGGATTCGGCAGAGACGGGCTTGTAGTTGCGCAGGCTGGCGACCGGATTGATGCCGCCCGCCAGTTCGATGAGGGCGTTGGCGGTGGTATCTCCACCCGCAATGCTGGTGGGTTGTCCCTTGTGCAGCAGCAGGAAGGCGACCTTGAGCGGCTTGTTCTGTTTGGCCTGGGTCGCCAGCTTGTCAGTCTGGGCCCGGATCTCGGCCTTGAGTCTGGTGCCGGCCTGCTTATCCCCCAGCAGAGCGGCCAGGGTGTCGATGCGCTCGGTGAGGTTGGCCAGGGTAGGGGCCGTTTTCAACACGTCCACCTTGACGCCGGCGCGGCGCAGTTGATCCAGCGTGGGCGCCGGGCCCATCTCGTCACTGCCGACCACCCGGGTCGGGGAGAGGCTCAGGATTCCTTCGGCTGCAAGGGCGCGGTGGTAGCCCACCCTTGGCAATCCCTTGGGCAGCGGACTGCTGACATCGGTGGCGATCAGGCTGGGTTCACCGCCCAGCGTGAGGATGAGTTCCGTGGTGGCCGGACCTATGCTGACGATACGTTCTGTTGGAGTAGCCGATACCGCCAGAGGGGCAAGGAAGGCTGAGCAGCCCAACAGGGTGAGTGCGAGGGCAAGACGACGGCCCATGCTAACCTCCGAAAAGGATCAATGAAACGGGTGTGTCGCCGAGAATATCAAGGCCACAATAAAATTGCACCGATAATGATAGCAATTATCAATTGCATTGAGTTTGGTGCTTTATTAGAGTAGCCGCCATGATGAATAGCGGGGCGAACGGGCCTCGCAGAGGGAGAGAACATGAGTATTGCACAACGCATTCATGCGATGCTGGAACAGGATCCCGGCGCTCATCCGTCAACATTGGCGGCCCAGTTGGCCGTCAGCGAGTGGGAGGTGGTGCGCCATCTGCCAGCCGAGCTGGTGACCCTGTTGCCACCGGAGCGTGCCCAGGGGCTGCTGGAGGATCTGGCCGACTGGGGGCCGGTGACCACCATAGTCGAATCGGAAGGCTCCATCTTCGAGGTCAAGGCGCCTTTCCCGAAGGGCAAGGATGCGCGCGGCTATTACAACCTGATGGGGCGTGATGGAGAGCTGCACGGCCACCTCAAGCTCGACAGGGTGGTGGGGATTGCGCTGGTCAGCAAGCTGTTCATGGGCAAGGAGGGGCACTCGTTCCAGTTCTTCGCCGAGAGTGGCCGCTGCATCTTCAAGATCTACCTGGGGCGTGACGAGAAACGCCAGCTGCTGGCGGATCAGGTGACCCGTTTCATGTCCCTGCGCCACCCGTCTCAAGAGGAAGTCAAAGCATGAGTGAGCGTCAGGAACGTCTGCAAAACCGCCTGCAACCGGAGATCCGCGAGTTTCGCGACCACTGCCGCACCCTGCAGCTGGCCACGGTCGACAGCGAAGGCAATCCCAATGCCAGCTATGCCCCCTTCGTGCTGCAGGAAGATGGTTACTATGTGCTGATCTCCGAGATCGCCCGTCACGCCCGCAACCTGCAGCAGGTGCCCAGGGTATCGCTGATGTTGATCGAGGATGAAACCGGTGCTCGCGAGCTGTTTGCCCGCAAGCGCCTCACCTTCGATGCGATGGCCGAAGTAGTGGCCCGCGACGATGTGCGCTGGGAGAAGGCGGTCGGTGCGCTGGAAGGGCGCTTTGGCGAGATTGTCCGCGGTCTCTCCAATCTCAAGGATTTCGTGCTGTTTCGCCTCAAGCCCGAGCAGGGGTTGTTCGTCAAGGGCTTCGGTCAGGCGTTTCGCGTCTCAGGCGACGAGCTGGTGGACTTCGTCCATCTGGTGGAAGGGCACAAGCGCATCGACAATGGCGCCGAGCTGACCAGCCCGGCCGATGCACCTCTCTGAGTGCCAGCCATACCATGACAAAACGGGCAGCCAGTGGCTGCCCGTTTTCATTGATATCTTGCACCGGTGCGCAGCGCCTCAATCCTGCCAGGTGCCCCTGTTCGGGAAGGCGCCACGGTCGGCCTCGGTCGCCGTCTCGTTGCACTCCCCCCGCAGCCGCCAGGAGTTCTGGCTCAGCACTATGTAACCATCGCGGCAATATTGCTTGCGGGCCAGGGTCTCGGTCAGCAGATCCTGTTGCAGCTCCTCCCGCTGCTCCAGCAGTCGCTGGTGCTGGGCGGCCGAAAGCCCGCGCGGCAGGGTGTCGTTGGGCGCGGCTTCGAAGGTGAAGCGCTTGCTTCCCTCTTCGCTGATATGGGTCAGGAACAGGGGCTCAGGCCCGTCATAACCCTGCCCGGGCAAGCCGGAGCAGGCACTGAGCAGGGGAAACAGCAGCAACAGGGTGACAGGCAACAGGCGCACGACAGACTCCGGTGAAAACTAAACGAGGCTCGCAGATTAACATGGCTGCACAGCGGGTGTTACTGCCAGCAGCTCATCCGTGCTGAGCAGGGTGACACCGCGCCCCTGCGGCAGGCTGAGGTGGCGCCACATCCAGTTGTGATGCTCGATGATCTGCGCCGCGCCCAGGTGGGGACGATCGGCCGTGGTATGGCCATCGTTCAGCACCAGCACCTCGAAGCCGTGGGAAGCCGCGCTGCGTACTGTTGTATCGACGCAGAAATCGGTGGCACACCCGCAGAGAATGAGTCTGTCGACCGGTTGTTCGGCCAGCAGGAAGGCGAGCTCGGTATCGAGGAAGCTGTCACAGCCCTCCTTGCGTACCCGGCTCTCCCCCTTGGCCGGTTGCAGCGCCGGATGCAGTTGCCAGCCCGGAGTGCCCGGTACCAGCTCGCTACCGGGCGGGCCATCGTGCTGGACGTAGATGATCCGGCCATGGTGCTGCCTTATATAGGCCGCGGCACGGTTGATATTGGCCAGTACCTGCTCCTGGCGGTAACGGGGCTCGGTGAATAACCCCTGCTGCACGTCGATGATCAGTAACACGTCCATATATGCTCGCCGTCTCCTTGATGATTAGGGTTGCAGCCACTGGCTGCAGTCACGGCTGCGGGATTGATGCAGCGCCCCCATATCTTGCTTCATCTCGGCACTGCTTTGCCAGCGTGCCGGCAGCGGCATGACGGTGACTGTCACATCGGCAGGGCGCCCGGCGGCGGGCGTGTCGCCGGTTTGCGGCACTATCAGGGCCACCTTGAGCGCCGGATTGCGGCTGGCGATGCGGCTGGCGAGCCCCAGGCCCCCCTCCACATGGAAGTTGCCGGCGATATGCATGATCTGCCGGCCCGGGTGGCTGGCGAGGTAATCCACCATGCTTTCTGCCATGGTGTCGTCCCAGCTGGTCTGGGCGGCGAAACGGCGGGCGTTGCTGTCGGCATCGCCGTGGTGCATGGAGGCCATAAACTTCTGGCGATAGGCATCACTCCCCAGCGTCAGCTTGCGAGCCAGCTGGCTGCGCCGGTTGGCGGGAAGCTTGTCCAGCCATTCGGGCCCCTCCTGGCCGACACAGCTCACCAGAGGTTTGGGGGCATTGGCGGCGATCACTGGCAGCCGATGGGTTTTGGCAAATTCCACCAGGGGGCGGTAGTCGCTTGGGTAGTTGGGCCAGGCATGGCCTTCGCGGATCAGCGCCGCTTCGCCGATGCGCCCTGCCAGATAGGCATCCAGGGTAGCCTGATCGGCCCGGCTGAACTGCTCCATGGAGAGGATTAGCTGCCGCCTTGTCTGTGCGGCGCTGTCATTCAATCCGGCCAGCAGGCGGGATTGCAGCAGATGGATGGCGGGGTGCGTGTGCAATTCGCCCACCAGTATGATGTCGGCATCGGCCACACGGGCGATGGCCTGCTCCAGAGTGAGGGGATCCTGCCGATCGCTGCTCAGTTGGTAGTCATAGAGGGTCTGCAACGATGCAGGTGGTACGGGTTGAGTGGCACAGGCCGCCAGCAACAGGGGCAGGGCGAGCAGAGGGAGTCGTTTCATCATGGATCTCACGGCAAATGGTTCGGGATGCGCAGGCATCGCGGATGAAAAACAGGATTAAAGAGTAACAGCCGCCGACAGTGTAAGAGCAAGAAGTTCGCTTTCAAATGATAATGATTCTTTTTATTGATCTTTGTTTGGTGGTGAGTAATATGCGCCTTGATTGATAACTATTCTCAACAAGGATTCGCTGTGACCCATCATAACTCACTCTCTCTGGTTGCCATGGCTGTGGCAGCAGGGCTTTCCACCCCACTCTTTGCCGCCAGCCACCAGGCGGATGAAGTCGTGGTCGTCAGCGGCTCACGGATGGAGCAAAAACTGGAAGATGTTTCCGGTCCCATCTCGGTGATCACCGCCAAGCAGATTGAAGAACAGGTAGTAACCGATGCCGCCGATCTGTTCCGCTACGAGCCGGGCGTGACCGTGCTGGGCGGTCAGGGGGATGCCCAGACCTTCATCATTCGTGGCATGGGGGAGAACCGGGTCAAGGTGGTGCGTGACGGCGTGCGCCTGAACGATGCCTACAGCAAGGGGGGCGTGGGTCAGAGCTATTTCGACACCGACATGATCAAGCAGGTGGAAGTGGCCAAGGGGCCGGCTTCTGCGGCGTATGGTTCAGATGCGCTGGGGGGCGTCATCGCCATCACCACCAAGGATGCCGGCGACTTTCTTAAAGGCAGGGACAGCTATCTGGACGTGACCAGCGGCTATGCCTCTGGCAGCCACCAGACGATGGCAGGCTTTACCGGCGCCCTGCGTACCGGCGAGGTGGAGAACCTGCTGCGCTATACTTGGCGAGATGGTGGCGTGACCCAGAATTATGACTCCAGCAAGAGCGATTTCGATATCGGTACCCACGCCCTGCTGCTCAAGAGCAAGTGGAACCTATCCGATGAGCAGTTCCTCAAGCTGACCGTCGATTACCTGACCGATGGCGAGGAGCCGGATGCCATCAAACTCAACAAGGTGGGTACCGGCACTGCCCGCGTCTTCGAGCAGCCCATCACCGACAAGCAGACCGACAACCTCTCCCTGGTGCTGGATCACGGCATCGCGCTCAGCCTCGGCTGGGCCGATCGGATGGACAGCAAGGTCTACTACTCCCGCACCAAGCAGACCCTGGATCAATATGCCTCTTCCAAGTACCCGGTCAGCCCGGGCAACCCCTATGTGACCAAGAACTCGCTGGACAACAACGAGTTTGAGCAAACTAGCGCAGGAGCCCAGCTGCAGTTCCACAAGGCGATTGGCAATCACCGCCTGGCCTGGGGGGCCGAGTACGAACACACGGACAACGAGCGATCCCGTTACAAGGGGCCCACCACCCCGGGGGATTTTGTCGGCTACAACGAGCTGAGTTTCCCCTCAACTACCAGCGAGCGTGGCTCACTGTGGGCTTTTGACGAGATCAAGTTTGGCGAGCGCTGGGTGCTGACGCCGGGGGCACGCTACGACTACTACCGCATGACGCCGGACAATGATCCTGCCTACACCGGAGACAAGCTGCACAAGTTCTCCGAAGGGGAGCTGTCGCCCAAGCTGGGCCTGGTATTCAAGGCCCATGAGGCGGCCAACCTGTTTGCCCAGTACAGCCATGGCTTCAAGGCGCCCATGTATGACACCGCCTTCTCCACCCTTAATCACCAGGCCTACGGCTATCGCATCGAGCCGAATCCGAACCTCAATCCGGAGAGCAGCGACGGCATCGATCTCGGCGTGCGCGGCAGCAGTCACGGTCTGAGCTACGAAGTCTCCGGCTTCTACAACAAGTTCGATGATTTCATCGAGATGGTGCAGGTGGGCACGGAAGGCAGAACTTCCGTCTATCAGTATCAGAACCTGAGCAAGGCTACCACCAAGGGGGTTGAAGCCAAGGCGGATTACTGGCTGAACGACATCGTCAACGTCTGGGGCAACCTGGCCTATATCGAAGGCAAGGATGGGGATGGCAACTACATCAACAGCCTGAGCCCGCTCAATGGCAGCGTAGGGGTGCGTCTCGAACAGGAGAAGTGGAACTTCAACACGGCGCTGCGTTTTGCCGACGACATGGACAAGGTTCGCAAGGACAGCAAGGGCAACGAATACGTCAAGAGCGCAGGCTGGGGCGTAGTGGACATGTATGCCCAGTTCAATCCGATGGCCGATCTGCAGCTCAACGTCGGTGTCTTCAACCTGTTTGACAAGGAATACACCAGCTATGAGCGCATCGCCGGTCGCGCCGAAGAGTCGGACAATAGCGCCATGACCGAGCCTGGCCGCAACCTGAGTGCACGGATCAAGTACGTCTTCTAAATAACAAGCAGCACACGCAGCCATGAGGGGATCAGTGATCCCCGCACACATCCCCGCCCGATCCGGCGGGGATTTTTTATTTCTGCTTCAGTGACAAGGATTGACGCGAGGCCACAGAAAAGTGGCTGGCACCTTGGTCGCACAGGGGGAATGTTGGTAATGGGGGGGTATCGAGACCATCTTGGTAGTCATAAATGCTGATATGCGCAATATCTTGCTTTCATGATGACATTTATCACTGCCATTGCAGTATTTGGTAGTTCGGGGAGCTGGTTTGCGCGAAATCTTGCGTAAGAAGTGGTGATGGGGACGGGAGTTTGTTTTTATCTATATGATATTTATATTGTTTTTGGTTTGGCATGGAGGCTGCTAATAGATTCGCTCGAGTGCTATCTCATTTCACTAATCTATCAGGAGCATATCCATGCCAACTCCATGTTATATCAGCATCGAAGGTAAAACCCAGGGCAACATCACCGCGGGAGCCTTCACCTCTGACTCCGTCGGCAACATCTTCGTGCAAGGCCACGAAGACGAGATGCTGGTACAAGAGTTCCAACACGTCGTGACCGTACCGACCGACCCGCAATCCGGCCAGCCGGCTGGCCAGCGTGTCCACAAGCCGTTCAAGTTCACCGTGGCCCTGAACAAAGCGGTACCGCTGATGTACAACGCCCTGGCTTCCGGTGAGATGCTGCCGAAAGTGACCCTGAAGTGGTATCGCACCTCCGTCGAGGGCAAGCAGGAGCACTTCTTCTCTACTGTGCTGACCGATGCCACCATCGTGGATATCGACTGCCAAATGCCGCACTGCCAGGACCCGGCGAAGTCTGACTTCACCCAGCTGATCCAGGTCTCCATGGCATACCGCAAGATTGACTGGGAACACACCGTTGCCGGTACCTCTGGTGCTGATGACTGGCGTGCTCCGATCGAGGCTTAATTCTCGATTTCTTACTTTGGTATTCCTTGTAAGTAGTTATGTGTCTTTTGGTCGGTTGAGCAACCGGCTTCTTGTACTGTGCATTTTCTCCGGTCTGCCTGTGGGCAGGCTGGAGCTTTTCTGTTTTGCCATCCCTGATGCAATGACTGCGCAGGGATGGCAAAGCAATAAAGGTGTCCTGTGATGCAGACACAATCAGCACGTGATTCATTGCCTGCCTTATCTTTGGTTGCATTTTATGAACCGGAGAGGGCGGGCGCGTGGTGTTTTGGAAGGGTCGGGCATATCCAGGTCAGACAGTGGCGAAGGCTTTGGCATTGCCGGGCCGTGACAAGGGTGAGAGAGCATGGCTAATCAAACCGGATTGCAGTTTACCGTCAAGGTGGGGGCGCTGCCCGAGGGGACCTTCGTGGTGGCCGAGTTTGCCCTGGAAGAGGCGCTGAACGGCCCGTTCCAGCTGCGCCTTGATTTGGCGAGCCCCCAGCCAGATATCGATTTTGCCGCCGTGCTGGACCAACCCTGCGAGCTCCTGGTGTGGTACCACGGCGAGCTGCAGCGCCGGGTGTGCGGGGTGGTCAGTGATTTTGCCCTGGGGGATAGCGGCTTTCGCCGCACCCGCTACCAGCTGCTGGTGCAACCGGCCCTGTGGCGGCTGGGGCTTCGCCACAACTCGCGTATCTTCCAGGCGCAAAAGCCCGATGAAATCCTCTCCATCCTCTTGCAAGAGCACGGCATCACCGACTACGCCTTTGCCCTGAAAAACGAGCACGCCCAGCGGGAATACTGCGTCCAGTACCGGGAAACCGACCTTGATTTCCTCAATCGCCTCGCCGCCGAGGAGGGGATGTTCTACTTCCATGAATTTGAGCAAGGCAAACACCGTCTCGTGTTTGCCGACGACGCGGCTGCATTAACTGCCGGCCCCGAGCTGTTCTTCAACCTCGGCAACCGTTCCCTCGAGCAAGGCGCCTATGTGCGCCAGTTCCACTACCGTGAGGCGGTGCGCACCTCGGATGTGGAGCTCAAAGACTACAGCTTCAAGACCCCGGCCTATGGGCTTTCTCACAAGAAGCTGGGGGCCGAGCTTGAGCATCAGCGCCAGAGCTATCAGCACTTCGACTACCCGGGCCGCTACAAGCAGGACCCGAGCGGCAAGGCGTTTGCCCAACATAGACTCGATGCGCTGCGCAATGACGCCGTAACAGGCCAAGGCAAATCCAACAGTGCGGCCCTGCTGCCGGGGCAGTATTTCTCCCTGACCGAACACCCAAACGCCAACCTCAACAGCGACTGGCAAATCGTCCATATCCGCCATACCGGCCAACAGCCGCAGGCGCTGGAAGAGGAGGGGGGCAGCGGCCCGACCATCTATCACAACGAATTTGGTGTGGTGAAGGCGAGCACCACCTGGCGGGCCCGTATTGGCAGCCCGCAAGCGCCCCACAAACCCATGGTGGACGGCCCGCAGATTGCCATGGTGGTGGGCCCGGAGGGAGAGGAGATTTACTGCGACGAGCACGGCCGGGTCAAGCTGCAGTTCCCCTGGGACAGATATGGCAGCTCCAATGACCAGAGCTCCTGCTGGGTGCGGGTGAGTCAGGGCTGGGCGGGCGGTCAATATGGCATGATGGCCATTCCGCGCATCGGCCATGAGGTCATCGTCTCATTTCTGGAAGGGGACCCCGACCAGCCTATTGTGACGGGGCGCACCTATCACGCCACCAACCGGCCACCCTATGAATTGCCGGCCAACAAGACCCGCACCGTGCTGCGCACCGAGACCCATCAGGGTGAGGGTTTCAACGAGCTGCGTTTTGAAGACCAGGCGGGGCAGGAAGAGATTTACCTGCACGGTCAGAAAGACCTGAACGTACTGATTGAGAATGATGCGGCCTGGCATATCAAGCACGACGAGCACAGAGACATCGACAACGAGCGGGTGACGCGCATCAAGGCCAATGACCACCTGACGGTGGAAGGTGAGAAGCGGGACCATATCAAGGGTGACCATTCGCTCACGATAGATGCCAGCATGCACCAGAAGCTGGGGCAGTCGTTGCTGGTGGATGCCGGACAAGAGGTTCATATCAAGGTCGGCGATAAACTGGTGCTGGAGGCGGGCTCCGAAATCACCCTCAAGGGGGGCGGCAGTTTCGTCAAGGTCGACCCCAGTGGCGTCAAGCTGGTCGGCCCCGGCATCAAGCTCAATGCAGGCGGCAGTCCGGGCTCAGGCTCCGGCTGGGCAGGTCAGGCTCCGGTAGTGCCCAAAGGGGTAGAAGTGGTCAAGGCTCCCGATGCGGTGGAGTTGGTCAAGGCCGTACCCACCGAAAAAGCGATGGAAGCACTGCTCAAGGAGCAGGAGCCTGTAGAGAAAAAGCCCAAGGCCTTCTACCTCTTTTCTGAATAAGGACGCAGCATGAAGTTTGCATTTCCTATCCTCACCGCAGCAGGGGAAGAGTTCAAAGACGTCAAGGCATTGACTGCGCTGATCAACGGTGAGAAATCCGGTCACTATCTGCTCGGTAATCACAACAAGTGGCACGGTGGCATTCATATCAGCGACCAGAGTGCCCCCTGGTGCAAGGATAAGTATCCCGTCAGGGCGATTGCCGATGGCAAGGTAGTGGCATTCCGGATGATGAAGGATTACTTGACCTCTGAATTTCAGGGCGAATCCCTGCGCTATTCCAACTGCTTTTGTCTGGTGCAACATGAGTATTGTGAAATCAATGCACAGACCAAGGCGAAAAATGAATTCACCTTCTATTCGCTCTATATGCATCTGCTGCCCTGGGATCACTATCAGACCGCCGATAAGCTGGTGCTGAAAAAGGGATGGAATGCGCGCAATTCCGTTCCTCATGCCAATCAGCAGCGTGCCGATGCCGCCTTGCCCCGTTTCGCGCTGCCCAAGGATACCGAATTGGAGATGGACAGCAGTACGCCATCCCAAAAGGGGAGTGTCGGGGGCAAGGAGTATGACTTCATCAGGGTGACCATCAAGAGCAAACTTTCCAATGCCCAGATGAAAGAGGCCGAGAAGGCGGGAGTATTGGTCAGTGAAGGGAGCTCGGTCTGGATCGCCAATAGTCCGGACGCGGTCGAGGCGATTAAACCCAATCTACCGAGCTGGCTAGATGACCAGATAGAGGCCGAATTACTGAAGAATATGGCGGGGCGTGCCGATCCCGTCCCGGATGACAAAAGCGGTCGTCTGATGGCAGGCAGTGGCTGCGTCTCACTGCCTGTGGGTACCAAAGTGCAGTATGATGCGCACCAACTCGAATTCCATTGGATGGGTGACAAGGCGCGCAAGATGGCGAGATGCAACTATGTGACGCCGAGTGTGGAGGGTGCACCAGGTCGCTGTGGTGTTGCCTGGGTGTGCGTCGAGGATGAATTTATCAAGGTGAATGTACGCGTCCCCTCCCATCTCGGCGAGCTCTATGTGCTGCCTTCGCCAGTCGCTATCGCGGCGGGTGACACCATGGGTTACCTCGGTCTGGTGGAAACGCCGGGTTCCCTCATCGGAGGGAAACAAAGCAAGCATCAGGTCCATCTTGAGGTATTTACTCAGGACCCTCGTCTTGACGATGTGCTGGCCAACAAGGCCGGTACCAAGGGGGGCGGCGTTGTTGCCCAAATCGATGAAGCTTGAGTGGAACTAACTGAGGACTCGGTGATCTGATCATCACCATCCTCTTCAAGTCTGCAT
This sequence comes from Aeromonas sp. FDAARGOS 1407, assembly GCF_019048725.1. Classification (NCBI taxonomy): domain Bacteria; kingdom Pseudomonadati; phylum Pseudomonadota; class Gammaproteobacteria; order Aeromonadales; family Aeromonadaceae; genus Aeromonas; species Aeromonas sp. FDAARGOS 1407. Next base: position 4,617,305 of record NZ_CP077399.1, on the reverse strand, counting down.
TATGGGCACGTCGCTTCACCCCATCACCAACTGGCCTAAATACAACAAGTCTTTGATTAATCGTGGTTCACTCACCTTCTGGGTTGATGCCGAGGCCATGAGCAACTGGTTTCACCACGACCATCATGGACGGCGGGGCCGTAGCCAGCTCTACACCGACCAAACCATCGCCACCTTCCTGATGCTCAAGGGGATGTTCAACCTCACTCTGCGGGCAACCCAGGGACTACTAGACTCCCTGTTCGAGTTGATGAATGTGCCGTTGTGTGCACCGGACTATAGCTGTGTCAGCAAGCGAGCACGTACGGTGACAGTGGCCTATCGACAGCCCCCAAAGGGACGCATTACCGACTTGGTTATCGACTCAACCGGGCTGAAGGTGTTTGGTGAAGGCGAGTGGAAGGTCAGAAAACACGGCGCCGAAAAACGGCGAGTCTGGCGCAAGTTGCATCTGGCAGTAGACCCGGTAACCCACGATATCGTGGCGGCGGAGGTGTCATTAGAAAATGTCCATGATGCCGAGGTGTTGCCGACCTTGCTCAATCCACTGCGGCGCAAGCTGGGACGAGTTTATGCAGATGGCGCCTATGACAGCAAAGCCAGCCATCAGCTTATCTCGCGCAAAGGGGCGACAGCCTGTATCCCGCCTCGCAAGAGCGCGGGGTTATGGAAAAAAGGACATCCAAGAAATGACGTTGTGCTGGTGATACGCAAGGAAGGGCTGGCGCACTGGAAGAAGATATCGGGGTATCACCGTCGCTCACTGGCAGAGACGGCGATGTATCGGTTCAAGCAGTTGCTGACGGGGAAAATCAGTCTGCGTAACTACAATGGTCAGGTGGGAGAAGTCATGGCGTATGTCAGCGCCATAAACAAACTGAATACCTTGGAACTACCTGTCAGACAGCCCCGAGTGTAGCGGTCACCCAGGGCAGGCGAAGTCATGACTTTCTGGCTAATTTGGGAAACAACGCCAAGGGGGGCACTACCTATGCCAAGATTCCGGCGGATCTGATCCTCCATGAGATGAAGAACAGGGTGTGGGTCGCCACCGATGGCAAGAGTCAGGAAGAATTGGTTGAATCCCCCAAGATAGAGAAAGATGCGGCAAAGCAGGAGTGGGTCTGCATCTCATCAGGGAAATATGTCAAGAAAGAGCAAGTCGAGCTGCTGAGTCAACATGATTGGCTGAAGATTGGTTTTAAAAAGGTCGATGGTTCAGGCTCCGACGGCTATCTGGATCCCGAGGCGCCACCGACCTTTTTTAGCGATTTGGTCAACAGCTTCGATACCGACAAGAGTGGCGAGCTTAGCAGTGAAGAGATTAAGGCTGCCTTGCAAAATAGCGGCAATAGAGAACAGCTGAACAAGCTTATCGTCAAGCATCCCAGTGAGTGGTATGAAAAATCGTCAGCCAGTAGTTATCTATGGTTGGACAAGTTGATGGCCAAAATTGGCTTGCCTGATTTTGACCAACTGGTGGATCACGAAAAGCAGCGCATTGATAAGCTGGAATGGATGCAGAGTGCTACCAAGTTGAAATTTGACAAGGAGGTTTTTCATATTTATCCGCTGTCAATTTTACAAAAAAATATTCACTCTTTGTCAATAACTTATGAACAGTTGCATTCTATATTTCCTAAGGCTAGTAAAAAAGACTTAGATATTGTCCTAGATGAGGTGAATAGTAACCTCGAACGGTTCAAATTAAATACCAGAACTAGACAAAGACATTTCTTCTCCCAGATAAGAGGTGAAGTTGGTGTGACAATGGAAGGGAGAACTGAAAGTTGGGAATATTCTCCTGCCGTTCTGAGGTCATTTAGTAGTTACTATAAAGCTAACCCACAAGAATCAGAGGTTGACGGATACAAAAAGGACTCAAAGGGTAGCATAATTCGGAGAGCGGATCAGCAGGCCATAGGAAGAAAACACTTCCAGAAGCTGAATGGAAATCGAGCATCCAATCCGAATGATGGATTCAATTTTAGAGGTAGAGGATTAATACAGATAACTGGTTACGAAAAATATAATGGCTTTAAGTCTGATTATGCATCTTATTGGTCGGGAGATGTCCCTGATGCAGTAGAACAGCCGAACATTATAAATACAATGCCGACCGCAATTAGAAGCGCTTTGTGGTTCTGGTTTAAGTACAAAGTTTATTTATGTGATAATGGTAATGGTTTTGGTGATGTGCCAACTGTGACAAAACGAGTAAATGGAGGCAGTGTGGGCCTCGATGAGCGAAAAGAAGCGTATAAAATCATAGAGACTATTTTAAAATGAAATATCCATCTATATTGCTTATTACAATTTCAGCGTCATATGTTATTAGTGCAAATGGTAACGAAATTAACTTATGCAAATCTGACGAGATAGAGATCGCTGCATGTCAGATAGATGAACCCAAAGAGAGATTGATATCATTTTGCTTAGACAAAAAAAGAGATGTGGTCAATTATAGGTTTGGTAAAAAAAATCTATGGAGTTAACCACTAAATTCACGAATGAAAATCAACTCCAGAGGTGGACTGATGTAGGAACCTATACGGTCTATCTTGGATTTAAACGTGGTGAGTATTCATATTCATTTGGCATTCCACAAGAAACAATAAATGCTAAAGCATTCTTATCTATTAAGAGAAAGGGAGAACGTCTTGGGCATGATAAATTATGCGTAGGTAACTCTTTTGGGGATAAAAACATATCTAGCAATGCCATAATTGATATTGATGATGAGGATGTGAGAAACAGTAGTTTCGATTTTCCTAAATAATGTTTTCATATGGCTCCAATTTAAGGTTGAAGCCATATAATTGAGAGGAGTAAACGTACAGCTTGTACTGTTCTAGTTATCACCTGACACCGGCCTAAAGCCGGTGTTTGTATACGAAACTTTAATGTGAACTTCCTGCAGTATCAATTTCAGACCTTTTTTAACATGTGGTAGGGAGGCTAGCCATCCCATTATTTTTGGTGATGGCCATATTATCCGCTAGGTCGGTTGCAGCAGATAAAAAGAAACCCGCCGGCGGCGGGTGGAAGGATTGCAACACTAACCAGGAGGAGGTGTTATCCAGTAGACCCTACCCCTGCGTAATAGTTCAATTTTATTGAGTTTTTTCATTTTTGATGTCGACTTTGCATCGGGATCTGGGGCTCTGGATCGGTTATCATTCCGGTCCCGTCATCCGGTTGTTGAGGACTTATGCCCGCATTCTCCTGGTTAGCGCTCTTCTTTGGCGCGTTTTACTTTGTCTACGGTGCCTATCTGCCGTTCTGGTCGCTCTGGCTGGAGGGGATAGGGGTGAGCGCCGAGATGATTGGCCTCTTGTTGGGGGCGGGGATGGCGATCCGCTTTGCCGGCAACCTGATGGTGATGGGGCAGATCAAGGGGGCGGGTCACCTGCTGCCAGTGACGCGGCTGCTCTCCCTGCTCAGTCTTCTGGCGTTTCTCGGGTTTTATCTCAGCCACAACCTCTGGTGGTTGGTGGCGCTGACTCTGGTGGCGAACTTTATCTACCCGACCCTGATGCCGGTGGGGGAGGCGCTGGCTACTCGCATGGTGGTGCAGGCCCATCTCGACTATGGCAAGGTGCGCCTGTGCGGCTCCTTCGCCTTTATTGTCGCCTCCACCCTGGTGGGGGCCCTGGTGGGCAATTTTGGCAGCGACTGGATCTTGCACACCATGGTGGCCGGCTTGCTGCTGATGCTGCTGCTCAGCTGGTTGCCGATCCAGCCGGTGCCACAGGATATTCAGGGTGAGCGGGAGCGATCCTCCCTGCTGGATACCCTGAGATCTCCCCAAGTGCGCCGTTTCTTGTTGATCACCGCCCTCCTGCAGGGCAGTCACGCAGCCTACTATGGCTTCAGCGCCATTTACTGGAAGGCACAGGGCTACAGCGGTACCACCATAGGTTATCTGTGGGCGCTGGGAGTGGTAGCCGAGATCTGCATGTTCGCCGCCGACAAGCGCTTCCTGCAGCGCTACGGGGCCCAGATGTTGTTCACAATCGGTGCCATCGGATGTGTGGTGCGCTGGACCCTGCTGGGCGCCTCGACCGAGATCTGGGTGCTGGTGCTTGGGCAGTTGCTGCACTCGGTCACCTTCTGTGTCAGTCATCTGGGGGCGGTACGCTTCATGACGCGAATGTTGCCCGCCGAGCAGATGATCCCCACCCAGTCTCTCTATGCCGCCATTGGTCTCGGCATGACGGTGGCCGCGTTGATGGCGCTGTGCGGCGTGTTGTTCGAGCCCCTCGGCGGCAGCATCTTCTTCCTGATGGTGCTGGTGGTGCTGCCAGTGTTCTTCTTGCGTCTCAGGCCACAAACGGTGGCTGCCTGATGAGGACGTACGTGGCAGGAGGGCCATGTGCTTATCCTGCCCCCATGACTTTTGACCGCCGTCTCTCTAGACTGGCGGTGGTTTGAACCAATTTCCAGGATGGACAAGGGGTTATAGATGCACCAGGGATGGCTGCTGATCGGATTGTCGCTCGCCTATCTCGGCTTGCTGTTTTTGATTGCCTTCGTGGCGGACAAGCACAAACGCCACCGGCTCAAGGGGCAACCCCTGCTCTACAGCCTGTCGCTGGCGGTCTATTGCACCTCCTGGACTTTCTTCGGGACGGTCGGACAGGCCAGCGAATCCCCTTGGTCGCCGGTGCCCATCTATCTTGGCCCCATGCTGGTGTTCCTGTTTGGCTGGCGCCTGCTGGCCCGCCTCATCCTGGTGGCCAAGCGCGAGCACATCACCTCCATCGCCGACTTTATCGCCGCCCGTTACGGCAAGTCCCAGCATCTGGCCATGGTGATCGCGCTGATCGCCATCATGGGCATACTCCCCTATCTGGTGTTGCAGCTTAAAGCCATCGTCACCGGGCTGGATCTGCTGATGGCCAACTCGGTGCCTGCCGGCCCTGCTGGCAATACCGCCGAGCTGGCCCTGGGGGTCACCCTCTTATTGGCCCTGTTCAGCATACTGTTCGGCACCCGCCATCTGGATGCCACCGAGCATCACAGGGGCATGGTGGTGGCCATCGCCTTCGAATCCGTGGTGAAACTGCTGGCCTTTATCGCGGTGGGAGGCTTCGCCCTCTGGCTCATCCTGAGTCAGCCGAGCCCGGAGCACACCCAGGTCACCAGCGATTTCCTGGATGCCGTGGTGTCCGTCTCGCCCGGCAATCTGCTGGAGCTGGCCATCTATACGGTGCTGGCCATGTGCGCCGTCATCTGCCTGCCGCGCCAGTTCCATGTGACCGTGGTGGAGAACAACCAGGGCCAGGACCTGCACTGGGCGCGCTGGATATTCCCCCTTTATCTCTTTGCGATGGGGCTCTTCATCTGGCCGCTGGCGCTGGCGGGCAAGCAGTGGGTAGGGGCGGACATGGCCTCCGACACCTATGTGATCAGCTTGCCGATGGCCCTCGGTTTCGACGGCATGGCGATGCTGGCGTTTCTCGGTGGTACCTCTGCTGCGACCGGCATGGTGATCGTCTGCACCATCGCCCTGGCCATCATGGTGAGCAACGATCTGGTGCTGCCGGTGCTATTGCGCCGCTTCTGGCAGCAGGGGCGGGACGAGCGGCTGGTGCGTCTGCTGCTGCGGGTGCGCCGGGGGGCCATTTTGCTGATCCTGCTGGCGGCCTGGGGGCTCTACCTCTGGCTTGGGGATCTCACCAGCCTGTCGCGCATCGGCTATCTGTCGTTTGGTGCCGTTGCCCAGTTTGCTCCCGCCCTGCTGCTCGGTCTCTACTGGCGACACGGTAATCGCAAGGGGGTCTATCTTGGCCTCGCCCTCGGGGTCAGCCTCTGGTTCATCACCCTGCTGGCGGAGAGCGGCCTGCTGGCCGGTTCGCCGCTGGAGGCCCTGCTGGCCCCTCCCGACTGGCCCGCGTTTCGCGATCTGAGCCTGGGGGCCTGGTGCATCTTCCTGAGCCTGCTGCTCAATGTCATCGGCTATGTGGCCGGTTCCCTGCTGTCGCGGGCGGCGGTGAGCGAGCGGTTGCAGGCGGCCAACTTCGTCGGCAATGCCAGCCGGGATACCACGGCACTCTATCAGGCGCGGGTCTCGGTCAAGGAGCTGGAGATGCTGGCGGCCCGTTTCGTCGGCTCCAGCCGGGTCAAGCGCGCCTTTGGTCGCTTCGCCGGGGAGCATGGCGGCACCCTGGCGCCCCAGATGCAGGCCTCCGCCGAACTTATCGCCCACACCGAGCGGCTGCTGGCGGGGGTGTTTGGCACCTCGTCGGCCCGGCTGGTGCTTGCCTCGGCCCTGCAGGGGCGCAACATGCAGCTCGAGGAGATCGCCACCATAGTGGACGAGGCTTCCGATGTGTTTCGCTTCAATCGCGGCCTGTTGCAGGGGGCCATCGAACACATAGGGCAGGGGATCTCGGTGGTGGATCGGGAACTCAAGCTGGTGGCCTGGAACCGGCGGTATATAGAGTTGTTCCGCTACCCCCCCGGGCTTATTCAGGCGGGGCGCCCCATTGAGGAAATCATTCGCTACAACGCCCAGCAGGGGCTGTGCGGCCTTGGAGACATCGAGGATCAGGTGGCCCGTCGGGTCGCCTTCATGAAGAAGGGGAGCGCCCACATCTCGGCCCGCGAGCGCCCCGACGGCCGGGTGATCGAGATGCAGGGCAACCCCATGCCGGCCGGCGGCTTCGTCATGACCTTCACCGACATCACCCCGTTTCGCGACGCCGAGCGGGTGCTGCGCGAAGCCAACGAACTGCTGGAGGCGCGGGTGGCCGAGCGTACCCACGAGCTCTCCGAGCTCAACCGCCAGCTGCTGCTGGTGAACCAGCAGGTGGAGCGGGCCAACCACTCCAAGAGCCGTTTCCTCGCGGCGGTCAGCCACGATCTCACCCAGCCGCTGAATGCGGCCAAGCTGTTCACCTCCTCCCTGCTGGAGATGCTGCCCGGCGAAGGGGAGCCGGCCCGCATCGCCCGCCATATCGACGATGCCCTGGGGGCGACCGAGGATCTCATCAGCGATCTGCTCGACATCTCGCGCCTCGAGGCGGGCAAGTTCAAGGCCAAGAAGCTCGACTTTGCCCTGCGGGAGGTGTTCGACAACCTCAAGGCGGAGTTTGGCGTGCTGGCCCAGGCGGGGGAGATCCACTTCTCGGTGGTGGAGAGCAAGCTCGCCGTTTACAGCGACGTGCGTCTGCTGCGCCGGGTACTGCAAAACTTCCTTACCAATGCGTTTCGCTACAATCCGGGTGGCCGGGTGCTGCTCGGTTGTCGCCGGGTGGGGGACAAGGTGCGCATCGAAGTGTGGGACAACGGTCCCGGCATTCCGCAGGACAAGCAGGAGGCGATCTTCGACGAGTTTTCCCGCCTCGATCACTCCCGCACCACCCGGGAGCAAGGGCTTGGATTGGGGCTAGCCATCGCCCGCGGCATCTCGCTGGTACTGGGTCATCAACTCACATTGCGCAGCTGGCCGGGAGCTGGCTCGGTGTTTGCCATCACCCTCAATCAGGCGACCCGCCCGGTCACGCCCCAGTTGCCGGTGGCGCCCGTGGTGCGCGACAGCCAGCTGGAGGGGGTGCGGGTGCTCTGCATCGACAACGAACGGGATATTCTGGTGGCGATGGCCTCCCTGCTGGAACGCTGGGGCTGCGAGGTGCGCTGTGCCCTCAACCAGAGCGAGGCCGAGGGGATAGTGGCGGAGGGCTTCGTGCCGAGGCTGGTGCTCTCCGATTACCACCTGGATGATGACAAGACGGGATTGCAGGCACTGGATGGGCTGCAGCAGGCTCATGGCGACCATATCGGTGGCATCATCATCAGCGCCGATCGTAAGAGCGAATTGCAGGCGCAGATCCGCGAGCAGGGTTATGGCTACATCAGCAAGCCGGTCAAACCGCTCAAGTTGCGTGCCCTGATGAACAGCCTTTTATTGCCGCCGCAGTGAGCAGGCTCACAAAATTAATCAAATCATGAAACTGTTCGGTGCGATATGAAGGGGCGGGAATGGCGAGGATTGCCGCATCAATCCTCACCAAATCATGCTTTTTGCCAAACCTGAGTCCCATCTCCTGTCATTTCTGCTAGGTAGCGGTCCGGATCGCCCCCCTCTATAGTCGGGGGGCGATTTTTTATGTCGCGAATGAAGTGTGTTAAGGGCAAACCGATTGAAAAGTCGGGACGCAAAGCTTCCGGTCTAAGGGTCAGCAGTACCTAAGATAGCGGGGCCACCACAGGTCGTTGTGCTCCTTTTGCCAAGGGGGAGCTGCTGTCAGCATTACCTGTCAGGGGCGTCGCCCTTTTCGTTGCAAACATAACGAGATAGGGAAATACAACAATGCCAAGTCCAAAACCAACCATGCTGGCCCTCGCGGTCGGTCTCTTCTGTGCATCTTCCGCCTACGCCGCGCCGCCCGGCAAAGCCACCATCGGCTGGGGCCCCACCAAGTTTTCCATCATCGAGGTGGATCAGGCCGCGACCTCCTACAACAACCTGGTCAAGGTGAAGGATGCCGCCGATGTCGAGGTGAACTGGAATCTCTGGAGCGGTGATCTGGGCCAGACCGCCAAGGTCCTGCTCGATGGCCAGGAGGTGTGGTCCGGCCCCTCCGCTGCGTCCGGCAGCGCCACCTTCAAGGTAAAAAAAGGGGGCCGTTACCAGATGCAGGTGGCCCTGTGCAACGCCGACGGCTGTACCCTCTCCGACAAGAAGGAGATAGTGGTGGCCGATACCGACGGCAGCCACCTGGCCCCGCTCAAGACGTCATTGCAGGAGAACAACAAACCTTACGCCAACAAGTCCGGCAAGGTGGTCGGTACTTACTATGTGGAGTGGGGCGTTTATGGCCGCAAGTTCACAGTGGACAAGATCCCGGCCCAGAACCTGACGCACATCCTCTACGGCTTTACCCCCATTTGCGGCGGGGATGGTTTGAACGACAGCCTCAAGGAGATCGAAGGAAGTTTCCAAGCGCTGCAACGGGCCTGTGCCGGCCGCGCTGACTTCAAGGTGGCGATCCATGACCCCTGGGCTGCCGTCCAGATGCCGCAAAGCGGCCTGACCGCCCACGATGAGCCCTACAAGGGCAACTTCGGTGCCCTGATGGCCCTCAAGCAGGCCTACCCGGATCTGAAGATACTGCCGTCCGTGGGGGGCTGGACCCTCTCCGATCCCTTCTACTTCCTCGGTGACAAGACCAAGCGCGACACCTTCGTCGCTTCGGTGAAGGAGTTCCTGCAGACCTGGAAATTCTTCGACGGCGTGGATATCGACTGGGAGTATCCGGGTGGCCAGGGTGCCAACCCGAAACTCGGCAGCCCGACCGATGGCGCCACCTATGTGGCTCTGATGAAGGATCTGCGCGCCATGCTCGACGAGCTGGAAGCCCAGACGGGTCGCAAGTATGAGCTCACCTCCGCCATCGGTGCTGGTGGCGACAAGATTGAAGACGTGGATTACCGCGCGGCCCAGCAGTACATGGATCGCATCTTCCTGATGAGCTACGACTTCAACGGTGGCTGGAGCAATACCGAGCTTGGCCACCAGACCAACCTCTATCCGGCCAGCTGGGATCCCGATACCAAGTACACCACTGACAAGGCGGTCAAGGCGCTGCTGGGGCAAGGGGTCGAGCCTGGCAAGCTGGTGGTGGGCGCGGCCATGTATGGCCGTGGCTGGACCGGTGTGAGCGGCTATCAGGCCGGCAACCCCTTTACTGGTACCGCGACCGGCAAGGTGAAGGGGACCTGGGAAGATGGAGTGGTGGACTATCGCGATATCGTCAACAACCGCATGGGCAGCGAGTGGGAGAAAGGCTACGACGAGGTGGCCGAAGGGCCCTACGTGTTCAAGGCGTCGACCGGCGATCTCATCACCTATGACAACGACCGCTCGGTCAAGGCCAAGGGGCAGTACGTGCTGGCCAACCAGCTCGGCGGCCTCTTCTCCTGGGAGATCGATGCCGACAATGGTGACATCCTCAACGCCATGCACGAGGGACTGGGCCACGGCGAGGGCATCACGCCGCCTGCCAACAAGCCGCCGGTGGCCAATGCGGGCAGTGATCTCGCTGTCACCGGCCCGGCCGAGGTGACCCTCAATGGTGCCTCTTCCCACGATCCGGAAAGCGGTGCCCTCACCTACAGCTGGAAGCAGGTATCAGGCCCGCAGGCCACCCTGCTCGACGCCAGTCAGGCCAAGGCCCGGGTGGTGCTCGATGGCGTGACAGCCGACATCAATCTGGTGTTCGAGCTGACCGTCACCGACGATCAGGGGCTCTCGGCCAGCGATCAGGTGGTAGTGACCAACAAGGCGCCCCAGCCCAACCTGCCACCCGTGGTGACGGTACCGGCCAGCGCGACCGTGGAGTCGGGCAAGCAGGTGACCATCAAGGCCAGCGTCTCCGATCCCAACGGCGATGCCCTGACGTATCAGTGGAGCGTACCGGCTGGCCTCAGTGCCACCGGGCAGGATAGCCCCACCCTGGTGGTGACCGGTCCGAGCGTGACCAGTGACACGGCTTATGACCTGACTCTGACGGTATCCGATGGTGCCCTGGATGCCAGCGCCAGCAGCCGGCTGACCGTCAAGCCCGCCAGCACGGGTGGCGGTTGCGAGGTCAGCGATCCGGATGCGGCCAACTGGCCAGCCTGGCAGGCGAGCCAGACCTACAACAGCGGGGACAAGGTGAGCCACAACCAGCTGGTGTGGCAGGCCAAGTACTGGACTCAGGGCAATGAACCGAGCCGTACGAGCGACCAGTGGCTGCTGGTGAGCAAGGTTCAGCTGGGCTGGGATGCCAATGTTGCCTACAACGGCGGCGATCTGACCAGCCATAATGGCCGCCAGTGGAAAGCACAATACTGGACCCGTGGCAATGAACCCGGCAAGCATGAAGTCTGGCTGGACGTTGGTGCCACCAGTTGCAACTGATCCTGGTCCATGAAGGCAGGCTCTGCCGCAAGGGATGGCAACCCGGTGCTATGGTGACCGACGGGGTATGTGAGTGACATTGCTGCTTACATCCTGTCCCACAGGGAGCGTCGGCCGCCAAGCCTGACCGGGGAGACTCGTCAGCTGTGAGGCCTTGCCTTGAGCCGAGCCAATCATGGTAGAACCGTAACACTATAAAAAGATGGGGCCTGTGGGCCCCATCTTCATTTGCTGGAGTTCAGGTTTGGCCGTAGAGAGGTTGGCCAGGACAGGACAGCACCCTGGTGGCGCTGCGAGGGGATGTAATTATGTAATTTTACTACTAGGTGTGTGTAATGTTGTCAGCCGTTCACGCGCCATAACGGAAGTAGTACTGGCGGGTTGACGGGGCATACGCGTCTTTCTCGACGACGCCATTTTTGCGGGTCGCACCTTTTAGGTGGAACAGTACAGCCAGATTCTCAAACATGATTAACCTCATCGCTCTGTTATTTATGATTGGTTGTGTGACCTTGGTCACGGTTTGATCCTAGGAGTATCTGTGAGCTGGTTCAACTTTTTGTGTTGTAAATTTACATAAATCATGGAAAGGGTTTTCAAATTCAAAAGCCCTTATGGAAAGGCTTTCATGTCGCCCGTTACAACGCCTGTTACAAGAGGGGCCTGGTGTCCCGGATTGGGAAGCGGAGTCCTTCAGGCTAAGTCGGGAGAAACGGGATAAAACAGCCAGGCATTATGAGGCACTGACCAGTAGGCATTTCATTCTGGCATTACGCCTGTTTTGTGACCAAAAACAGTGAGATAGCTGACCTCTTGCTGGTTAAATCGACGAACTGCTGTAATTTTGACTAAACGCGCTTGTGGGGATTATTTTAGGGTTGACAGCAAAGCGGGTGATGCCTATCATGCGCCTCCGTTGCCGGAGATAACTTCGGTGGCCCGAGGTGAGTTGGGGTTATAGCTCAGCTGGGAGAGCGCTTGCATGGCATGCAAGAGGTCCGCGGTTCGATCCCGCGTAGCTCCACCAAATTCTTCTCGGACAATCTGGAATCAAAGGGGTTATAGCTCAGCTGGGAGAGCGCTTGCATGGCATGCAAGAGGTCCGCGGTTCGATCCCGCGTAGCTCCACCAGATTCTCGATTGTAAATTGCAGTACCCAGGGCAGTGTGGTGTGTACACCCAGGCCGACCTTTGTGGGGTTATAGCTCAGCTGGGAGAGCGCTTGCATGGCATGCAAGAGGTCCGCGGTTCGATCCCGCGTAGCTCCACCATTATTGAAGCCGACAGGCTGACGACAAGCGGCATCCAGAACCGTTTGTCGGGTAGAAAATTTGGGGTTATAGCTCAGCTGGGAGAGCGCTTGCATGGCATGCAAGAGGTCCGCGGTTCGATCCCGCGTAGCTCCACCATTATTGAAGCCGACAGGCTGACGACAAGCAGTGTCCAGAACTGTTTGTTGGGTAGAAAATTTGGGGTTATAGCTCAGCTGGGAGAGCGCTTGCATGGCATGCAAGAGGTCCGCGGTTCGATCCCGCGTAGCTCCACCATCTTCTTATTGGAAGAACGCCAAAGGCCACCGCATTGCGGTGGCCTTTTTGTTTTTCCTTACCCGTTATTTTTCCCTTGCTTCCCATACGTCGTGCCACTCACAGAACCCGGGGGGCGAAAAAGCCCGCGGCAGGTGCGGGCTTTGGGGCATGACAATGGGCGTCACCGTGTTTAGCGGCGGCGTCGCCAGGCCAGCGGTAACAGGGCCAGCAAGCCCAGGCCAAGGGCGCCGCCACCTGACGAGGAGCCTGGCTTGGCCGCATCGCTGCCCAGTTTGAGATCAACGATGACGGGGTCATGGTCGGAGGCGCTGAACGGATTGTCGGATTTGATCATATCGCCGGTGAAGCTGCGACCATATTCGAACAGGTTGCTCTCGAACGAGTTGATATGCCAGTCGGCGACCCCGAGTACCTTGCCGGCCAGCGCCGGATTGGCGAGGGCGTAGTCCAGGGTGCCGAGCTCGGCCTCATAGCTGTAGGAGATGGCTTTCTCCTTGTTGAATTTCACGTTCAGATCGACCAGACCGTAGCTGCGAGTCACCTCCTGTCCCAGCTGCTCATAGGGCTGTTCGCCGAGATAGGTGTGGGAGGCCGAGACAATCTTGCGCTCGCTGGTGGCCGGGTTGTAGTCGGTCAGCACCCGGATTGGATCTTCCTTGGCGTAGGAGTTGAAATCCCCCACCAGCAGCACCTGATCGGACAGCTTGCTGACCGCATCCCCCAACACCTTGGCGGCGGTGACCCGGAACTCGGTGCATTTGCCCTGCAGATCGGCGGGTTCGCTCTTGCCATCACCATTCTCGTAGCAGCCGGAGCCCTTGGATTTGAGGTGGTTGACCACCAGGGTCAGTGGCTCCTTGCTGCCCTCGACGGTGAACGTCTGCACCAGAGAGTCACGCTGGGAGGCGCGCTTGGCGATGCCACCCACTGTGTAGCGCTGTTCCGGCATCTGGATGAAGCTGGCATCGCCGGCGGGAGTGAGCAGGGCGGGGCGGTAGATCATGGCAACCATGATGGCGTCACCGCCGAAGAACTTGCCCTCGGTGAGAGCCGTGGCTGGCAGGCGAACATAGGCATAATGCTTGCTCGCGTCTTTTTGTGCCTGGTTGAGACGGGTGACCAGATCATGGAGGGCAGAGGTATCGTCGAAGCCGTTGTTCTCCATCTCCATCAGACCGAGCAGGTCGGCATCCATCTGGGTGATGGCGTTGACAATCTTGGTGCTCTGTTTCTGGAAATCCTCCAGACTCTTGGCGCCCCGGTTGCAGCCCTTGGCGCTGTCCGCATCAGCCTGATCCTGGCACAGTACGTTGAGGGCACCGCCCACGCTGGAGTGGCTGGTGAAGTAGTTGAGCACGTTGAAGCTGCCGATCCGCAGATCCGAGCCTGCGATGCGATCCGGTGCATTCTGGCGATCGTTGTCACTGGTGCGCAGCAGATCTCCTATGGTGATGGTCTGCTCCCGAGGGACGATGAGACGATACTCGCCGAAGCTGTAGCCCACCATGGCCTCCAGATTGACCGGCGCATCGCCGATCCGCAGGTAACCCTGCTCCGGCTCCCAGGCGGGCAGCCAGGGCAGTGTGCCGTTAGCGGCCTTGAAGTCTGATTCCAGGAACACCCGATTGCCGGCATTGGCCGAGGCCAGTGCCTTGGCCTCGCTGCTGCCAGCCACATGCAGCTGGGTTGGCTTCATCAGCGGTGCCTGGTGGGCGAGCACCAGGTTGTTGCGTTTGGCGGCATAGTCATAGCTGAAGTTGCGGCTCACCTTGAGCAGGCTGTCGGCATCGAGGCGCACCCGCATCCCTTCGTGGCGCTCCAGGGACCGTGCGAGGTTTTCCCCTTCCAGTACCCGCAATGGCACGGCGGCCGGGGCTTGTGTCTGGGTCAGGACCTGCAGGCGCGGGGTAGTGCCGTCAAACACGGGCTTGAGCTGGGTGTGGCCGTAATACTCCTCGACCTTGGCCTCCAGGCAGACTTCGGCGCCCGGCTTGATGTCCGGGTACTTGCTGGCGAAGCTCTTGTCGTTCAGATAAACAAAGATGCCGTCCGAGGTCTGGGGATTGCCATCGCCCTGCACATCCAGCAGGTAGAACCCCTTGTTGAGGTTCTCGCCAAGGGCGGAGACCACGGCCTTGACCGTGACGCTCTGGGGGCTCACGAAGCTGTCGTCGGGCACCAGAGGGCTCTTGTCGCCACTGCCCTGGATGGCGGGGACAGGAGTTAAGGACGCATCGGCCGGGCAGGTGAATCCAGCCGCGTAGAGAGACGGGGACGCAAGCGCCAGCCCCACGGCCAGCGATAGCAGGGTACGTGTACCTTTCATAGGTGTTCCTTTTTTATTTTTGCCAGTATTTCCATAGCCTTGGCTCCTTGACCAAGGGCGCGCATTGTCACATTTCCGGCATGTCATACCAGTGAGCCAACGCACATAACCGGGATGTCGGCGCCTGAGATATCCCTTTTTTTGACTTGGCTAACACACTGAAATAAATGATAAAAATGTTATCTGTATGCGCGATTGGAGCTAGGTGACCGGCGTCGGTCACATAATTTTCTTTGAAAATGAAGATTGAGTGTGTGGTGGTTAATTCCTATACTTGATCCGTTCCTAACGGAACCCAGGTAAAGGGCAAACCGGTAGCGATGCCGGGACGCAATGCCTCCGGTCTGTCTGGGTAGTCAAGACAGATAGCGGGGTTTCCCTGGGTGACAGTCGTGTCTGTGGCGCGTCCATCGCCAGTTGTCTGCACCTATCACGCAGGTTGCGATTGTTCTTTGTCCTGGTGACCCATGCCAAGACAAAACAAGGAAGATAACAATATGCAACAAACCTTAAGGCCCAGCCGGCTCGCCATGCTGGTGGCCCTTGCTGCCATGCCCGCCTGGGCGTTGGCGGCGTACCCTGCCTATCAGGCCGGCACGGCCTACAAGGCTGGCGATGTCGTCAGCAACGTCGGCAACCTCTACGAATGCAAGGAATTTCCCTACTCAGGCTGGTGCGGTGCGTCTCCCTATCACTACGAACCCGGTGTGGGTTCGGTCTGGGGTGATGCCTGGAAACTGTTCAGCGAGGGGGGCGGTAATCCGGATCTGGGGCTTGTCGTCAGCTCGCCCGCCGTTGGCAGTGCATTTGACGAAGGGGCAGAGGTTGCGCTGGCGGTGACCCTGAGTGGCAACAGCAGCGCGCTGGCGAAGGTCGAATATCTGATCGATGGCCAGCCGGTGGCGCAAGTGAGCGCCTCTCCCTGGTCAGCCAGCTGGGTCGCCAGCGGAGTGGGGGCCCATCAGCTCAAATCCCGGGCGCTGGACAAGGACGGCAAGGTGCTGAGTGAGGCGGACGCCAGTTTCAGCATCAATGCCGTGGTAGCGCCAGAAGCGCCCAAGGTGAACATCAGCAGCCCGGCCAATGGTGCCAAGGTGACCCTGGGCCGCAGCGTGGCGGTGAGCGGCAGTGTGACTGACGCCAACAACGACGTTGCCAAAGTCGAGCTGTTCGTCGATGGCAAGAAGGTAGGAGAGGACACCAGCGCGCCCTGGCAGGTAAGCTGGATCCCGCAAGCCAAGGGGGCGGCGGCACTCAAGCTGGTGGCGACCGACAAGGCAAACCTCACTGGCGAATCAGCCTTGGTCGATGTGCAGGTGGAAGAGGCGGCCCTGCCGCCCACCGGTGGCAACCTCTCCTGCGACATCCGCCAGATCTACCGCCCGGACGGCTACGAGTGCATGGGGGATGACCATGCCCGCCGGGTTATCGGTTACTTCACCTCCTGGCGCACCGGCAAGAACGGCCTGCCCGCCTATCTGGTCAACGATATTCCCTGGGACAAGATCACTCACATCAACTACGCCTTCGCGGCGGTGGATGAACAGAGCCATACCATCAAGGTGGATGACTCCGCCACCAAGATGACCTGGGACGGAGTGCCGGGCGCCGAGATGGATCCCGAATTCGCCTACCAGGGCCACTTCAACCTGCTCTCCAAATACAAGAAGCAGTACCCGGACGTGAAGACCCTGATCTCGGTCGGTGGCTGGGCCGATACCCGCGGCTTCTACACCGCCACCACCAAGGGCGACTGCTCGGTCAACACCGCCGGCATCAACGCCTTTGCCGACTCGGCGGTGAGCTTCATCCGCCAGTACGGTTTCGATGGGGTGGATGTGGACTACGAGTACCCCACCTCCATGAAGGATGCGGGCAACCCGAACGACTTCCCGCTCTCCAACCAGTGCCGCGCCAAGTTGTTTGCCAACTACGAGGTACTGATGAAGACCCTGCGTGAGCGGCTCGACAGCGCCGGCACCGAGGATAGCCGCAAGTACATGCTCACCATCGCCTCGCCGGCATCGGCCTATCTGCTGCGCGGTATGGAGAACTTCCAGGTCACCCAGTATCTGGATTACGTCAACCTGATGACCTATGACTTCCACGGTGCCTGGAACCACTTCGTCGGTCACAACGCGGCCCTGTTTGACAACAATGCCGACCCCGAGCTCTCTCACTGGGGCGTCTACACCCAGGCCCAGTTCGGCGGCATCGGTTATCTGAACGCGGCCTGGTCTGCCCACTACTTCCGCGGCGCCCTGGCGGCCGGCAAGATCAACGTGGGTGTGCCCTATTACACCCGCGGTTGGCAGGGGGTGAGCGGCGGTACCCACGGCCTGGGTGGCAAGGCGGCCTTGCCGAGCCAGAACGAGTGCCAGCCGGGCACAGGTGGCAGCACGATTCCGTGCGGCAATGGGGCGGTCGGCATCGACAACATCTGGCACGATCTCGACAAGAACGGCAAGGAGATCGGCGGTGGCGCCGTGCCCATGTGGCATGCCAAGAACCTGGAGCACGCGGCCAGCCTCGGCATCACTACCTTGCCGAGCTATGGCACGGCCTGGGGTCTGGATCCCAACAATCCGGCACACGTGATGCAGGGGCAATATGTCCGTTACTACGATGACAAGGCCCATGCGCCCTGGCTGTGGAACGAACAGAAGAAGGTGTTCCTCTCCACCGAAGATGAAGAGTCCATGGGCCACAAGCTCGACTACATCATCAAGCGCGGTCTGGGCGGCGTCATGTTCTGGGAGATGGCGGGTGACTACGCCTTCGATCCGGCCAAGAACGAGTACGGCATGGGCAGTACCCTGACCACCCTTGCCTACGAGAAGTTTGCCAAGGCAGCGCCCTACAATACCCAGCAGAACGATCTGCCGGCGCCGAGTGCCCAGCTCGACATCGGCGTTAGCCTCTCTGGCTTCAAGGAAGGGGACTCCAACTACCCGATCAACCCGAAACTCAAGCTGGTCAACAAGTCGACCCAGACCATTCCGGGCGGCGCCAGAATCGAGTTCCTGGTCCCCGCCTCCACCTCTGACACCATCACGGATCAGAGTGGCATGGGGCTCAAGGTGGTCGAAAGCGGTGGCAACGACAACTCGGAAGGCATCGCAAACGAGAAGGACTTCCACAAGGTGGCCATGAACCTGCCGGGCTGGCAGACCCTGGCACCGGGAGCCGAGGTGGAAGTGGCGATGACCTACTATCTGCCGGCCGCCGGCGTACCGAGCGGGATGCGCATCATCAGCGGCAGCCAGACCATAGGTCTCAAGGCCGAGTTCCCGACCCTGCCCGAAGCGGTACTGGGCACGGGTGGCACTGGTGGCGGTGGTTCCGATGGTTCGACCTGCAGCAGCCAGAACGTGGATCCGGCCTCCTACCCGGCCTACCCGAGCTGGCCGCGCGGCGATCACGCCAGCGGCGGCGATCGCATCACCCACAACAAAGCGGTGTGGCAGGCAAACTGGTGGACCAGCAGTGAACCCAAAGCCGGCGACGGCAGCTGGAAGTCAGTCTGTAGCTATTGATTTTAAAATCAATGTGATAAGTGAGGCTTCGGCCTCACTTTTTTTGTCTGATTGGTCGCTCTGCTGGAAAAAGCGTCTGCCTTTCCTGGCCGCTGCTCTCTATAATAGAGTCGATTAATAATCAGATGGATGTCAGCATATGGCGAGTATATTGGATTCAGTTGATCAACGAACCCAGCTGGTGGGCGAAAACCGCCTGGAGTTGTTGATGTTCCGCCTCGGCACCCGCCAGATGTTTGCGATCAACGTCTTCAAGGTGAGGGAGGTAGTCAAGCTGCCCCACCTCAACAAGATGCCGGGTTCCCACCACAACATCAGCGGCGTGGCCAATATCCGGGGTACCTCGATTCCGGTCATCAACTTGCGCAGCGCCATCGGCATGCGCCCCATGCCCATCGATAGCGAATCCAACCTCATCATCACCGAATACAACCGCACCATTCAGGGCTTTCTGGTGGGGCAGGTGGCCAATATCGTCAACATGACCTGGAAGGATATTCTGCCGCCGCCGCGTTCTGCAGGGCGGGCCAACTACCTGACCGCCATCACCCGGATCCCGGAGGATGGGGTCGATCAGATCGTCGAGATTATCGACGTGGAGAAGGTGCTGGCGGAGATCATCACCTATGACATCCGTATCTCGGAAGAGGTACTGGATCGGGAGATCCTGCCCGAGATGCACGGTCGCAAGGTACTCATCGTGGATGACTCCAGCACGGCCCGCAATCAGGTACGTGAAACCCTGGGGCAGCTTGGCCTTGAGGTTATCGAGTGTCAGGATGGCTTGCAGGCCCTCACCCTGCTCAAGGGGTGGTGCGATGCGGGCAAGAAGGTGACCGACGAGATCCTGCTGATGATCACGGATGCGGAGATGCCGGAGATGGATGGCTATCGCCTGACCCACGAGGTGCGCAGCGATGCGCGCATGGCCGACCTCTTCATCACCCTCAACACCTCCCTGAGCGGCAACTTCAACGAAGCAATGGTCAAGAAGGTGGGGTGTGACCGCTTCATCTCCAAGTTTCAGCCCGACTTGCTGGTCGGAGTGGCGCAAGAACGCCTGCGCCAGGTGCTGGAGCAGTAAATTTCGTGTGTCTTTGATAAAACAAACATCCCGCCCTGGCGGGATGTTTGTTTATGGGAAGAGTGACAGGTTGGAGTGGGGCTATGGCTTCAGCGCTCTAACAGAGGCTCGATGAAACGGGCCACCTTGTCGCGGATCTGCGGCTGGGCGGCTGACGTCGGATGGATGCCATCGTTCATCATGAGTTCAGGGCGCAGCGCAATATCATCCATGAAGAAGGGGAGCAGCGGCAGTTTGTTGGCCTCGGCCAGTTCCGGGAAGATCTGCTCGAACTGGCGCAGATAACGGGCGCCATAGTTGCGCGGCAGCTGGATCTGGGTCAAGACCACGCGCGTCTGGTTGGCCTTGGCCAGGACAATCATGTCGGCCAGGTTCTTGCGGGTGATGGCTGGCGCGAAGCCGCGCAGGCCGTCATTGCCCCCCAGCTCGATCAGCAGCCAGTCCGGCTGGTGTTCTTCCAGCAGGGCGGGCAGGCGGGCCAGTCCCCCCTGGGTCGTTTCGCCGCTGATGCTGGCGTTGATCAGGGAGTGCACAGCCCCTTCATTTTGCCACTTCTGGTTGAGCAGGGCAGGCCAGCTCTGCTGGGCCTGCATCTGATAACCGGCACTCAGGCTGTCCCCCAGCACCAGCAGGGTCTGGGCCTGAACGGATGAAATCAGGAAACAGAGGGCAAACAGAATACGCGCCATAACATCAACTCCCTTCAGTGATTGGCATTAAAAAAGGACAAGGGCCTGCACAGGGTGCCGACACCCTATGGTGGCGGTCACCAAGGCCCTGAATAAACAGGATACGCAGCATGAGTTCAACACCCATTATCGTCGTCAGGAGCCTGGGCAAATCGGTTCGCCTCGGCCAGGAGAGCCTCACCATCCTTGAAGGGATCGATCTGCAAGTCAATAGCGGCGAGACGGTGGCCCTGGTGGGGGCGTCCGGATCGGGCAAATCCACCCTGCTGGGGCTGCTGGCAGGCCTCGATCTGCCGAGCCAGGGGGAGATAGAGATCCTCGGCAAATCCCTCGGCGAGCTTGATGAGGAGGGGCGGGCGCGGCTGCGGGCCGAGCAGATCGGTTTCGTATTCCAATCCTTCCTGCTGCTGCCCACCATGACAGCCCTTGAAAACGTGATGCTGCCGGCCGAGCTGCGCGGCGAGCGGGAGTGCGAGCAGAGGGCCCGCGAGCTGCTGGCGGCGGTGGGCTTGAGTGAACGGCTGCACCATCTGCCGCCCCGCCTCTCCGGTGGCGAGCAGCAGAGGGTCGCCATCGCACGAGCCTTCATGACCCGGCCCAGCCTGCTACTGGCTGACGAGCCGACTGGCAACCTCGACAGCAAGACGGGCGAGAAAGTGATAGAGCTGTTGTTCGAGCTCAACCGCAAGCACGGCACGACCCTGGTGGTGGTGACCCACGACCACGAGCTGGCCCGGCGCTGCCAGCGCCAGATAGTGATGGCGGCTGGACGGCTGGATGGGGCAGCCGAAGGAGTGGAGGCATGAGACGATCCGGGACGGCATGCCTGCCTGTTTGGCTAGTAAATGGAGGTCAGGGGGAATGATGCAGTGGCGACTGGGATGGCGACTGCTTCGCCGGGAGGGATTCAACGGCGAGTTGCGCTGGTTTGTGCTGGCGCTGGCCCTGAGCGTGGCTTGCGTGTTGAGCGTGGCGCTGGTGGCCGATCGGCTTGATGCCGGCCTCAAGGCATCGGGCCGCGACTTTATCGGGGCGGATCGGGTGCTGCGCACCGCCACGGCCATGCCGGATGGCTGGTTGCAGCAGGCCAAAAATGACGGATTGGCGGTGCAGACTACGGTCAGCTTCAACAGCATGCTGTTTCATGGTGAGGCGCTGCAGCTGGCCTCCATTCGGGCTGTGCCGGACGGTTTTCCCTTCTACGGCAAGCTGGAGTTGACCCCGCAGCGTTCTCCCGCGCCTGGGGAGATCTGGCTGTCGGCCCGGGTGATGCAGCTGCTGGCGGCCAAGCCGGGGGACGAATTGGAGGTCGGCAATACGGTGCTGAAAGTGGCCGGGCTGCTGGGTGAGGAGCCGGATCAGGGCTTCAGCCCCTTCCTGCTGGCGCCCAGGGCCCTCATTCACAGTGCCGATATCGAGGCGACCGGCGCCCTGTTGCCCGGCTCGCGCCAGCAGTGGCGCTATCTGTTCCAGGGCTCGCGGGAGTCACTGGCCCGCTACGAGCGCTGGCTGGAGCCAAAGCTGCAGCCGGGCCAGAAGTGGATCAAGCCGGATGACGGCGAGTCCCGGGTGGGGCGCTCGCTCGCCAATGCGGAGCGTTTCTTCCGGCTGGCCTCCTTAAGCGGCGTGCTGCTGGGGGCGCTGGCCATGGGGATCGCAGTGCGCCACTTTGCCGAGCGCCAGACCAATATGGTGGCGCTGCTCAAGACCCTGGGGGCTTCCCGTGCCAGCCTGTGGCAACTGATGAGCGTGCTGCTGCTCTCCCTGACCCTGATTGGTGCCCTGCTTGGCCTGCTGGCGGGCACTGTGATGCAGTGGGTCACTCTGCAGCTGTTGGGGGAGTTGCTGCCCCCGGATCTGCCGCCTCCCTCCTGGCGCCCCTTCGCCCTCGGGGTGGCGGTCGCCTTCTTCATCACCCTGTTGCTCGCCTTCGTACCCTTCCTGCGCCTGCTCAAGGTGCCGCCCCTGCGGGTATTGCGCCGCGAGCTGGAGGCGAGCGTTCCCCCCTGGCTGGCGTTGCCGGTGGGGGTGCTCGGCCTGTTTGCCCTGGTGTGGGGCTTTACCGCCGACGTGCGTCTGGCGTTCGGGCTGGTCGGGGGCATGGGATTGCTGATGGGGTTGCTGGCGCTGCTGGCCGCCGGTCTGCTGCGGCTGGGGGCCAGGGTCAATGGCCCTCACGCCCTGCGTCTGGCACTGGCCCATCTCTCCCGGGAGCGCAGCAGCGGCCTGTTCCAGCTGGCTGGCTTTGCCCTGGCACTCATGCTGTTTGGCCTCTTGTGGGCGGCGCGCGTCGATCTGCTGGACGAGTTCTCGGCCCGTTTGCCCGCCGATGCCCCCAACCGGTTTTTGGTCAATGTGGCGGAACATGAGCGCGAGGGGATCCTGGCCGATCTGGCGGCGGCGGGCGCGGTCACCTCGGACTTCTACCCCATGGTGCGTGGTCGCCTGACTCACATCGCCGGCGAGGCGGTGGGCGAGGGGGCTGCCAGCGGCCGCGAGGGGGTCGATCGGGAGCTCAATTTCACCACTACCAGCACCCTGCCGGTCGACAACCAGTTGGTGGCTGGGCGCTGGTTTGATGGGCCCGGGGAGGTGTCGGTGGACAGTGAACTGGCCAGCCGGCTCGGCATCAAGCTGGGGGACATGCTCGGTTTCACTATTGACGGGCGCAGCTTCGGGGCTCGAGTGACCAGCCTTCGCAGCATCAAGTGGGACAACATGCGCCCCAATTTCTACATGATCTTCTCGGAGGATCTGCTCTCCTCCTTCTCCCGTACCTGGCTCGGCAGCTACCGCTTGCCCGCCGCCGGGCGCGCCGCCGAGGTGGAGATCATCCGCCGCCATCCCACGGTCAGCCTCATCGACGTAGATGACTTGATCGCCCGCTTGAGCCAGGTTTCCGAACAGGTGAGCCGGGCGCTGGGATTGATGCTGGGGCTGGTGACGGTGGCGGCGTTGCTGGTGCTGCTGACCCAGACCCAGGCCAGCATGGCCCACCGGCGCCGCGAGCTGCTGCTGATGCGCACTCTGGGGGCCGGTAGCGCGCTGCTCAAGAAGATGCTGCGCTGGGAGCTGGTAGCGAGCGGTGCTCTGGCGGGGCTGTGCGCCGCCATGGTGGTGGAGCTCTGCTCCTTCGGCCTGCAGTGGTGGTGGTTCGAGGGGCAGTGGCAGTTTCACTGGGCCATCTGGCTGACCTTGCCGGCCCTGGGGGCCGTGCTGGTGACGCTGGCCGGGCAGGGGATGCGCCGTCAGCTGCTGGCGGGCACCCTGAGCGATCGCTTGCGCGGCCTGGGGCAGGGCTTGCTGTAAGCGGTGGTAGACCTATTTACAGCCAATAAAAACAACCCGGCCAATTGGCCGGGTTGTTTGGTATCGGGTGTGCTAGCGGGGAGATCTCAGCAGATTGGTGAGGGCCTGGGGGAGTTCAGGGTAAGTGAAGTGAAAACCGGCCTGCTGCAGGCGGGCGGGCAGCACGTGTTGCCCGGTCAGCAGCAGATCCGATGCCTCTCCCATCATCAGGCGCAGCAAGGTTGCGGGCACGAAAAAGAGATGGGGGCGGTGAAGGGTGTGCGCCAGAGCCTGGCTGAACTCCCTGTTGCTGACCGGATGGGGAGCGGTGCCGTTGAAGATGCCGTCGCACTCGCCGTGCTCCAGCAAAAACAGGATGGCGCGCACCAGATCCTGCACATGGATCCAGCTCATCACCTGGTTGCCGGCGCCCATGGGACCGCCGAGACCAAACCGGTAGGGGGGCAGCATTTTGGGCAGGGCGCCGCCATCGGTGCCAAGCACCAGCCCGATCCGCACGATGCAGACCCGGGTCAGGCGGCTGCAGGCCTCCTGAGCCAGGGTTTCCCACTGCTGGCAGAGCTGGTGGGTGAACTCGTCGTGGGGCGTCTGACACTGCTCATCCAGCGGCGCATCGTCTTGCCTGCCATACCAGCCGATGGCGGAGGCGTTGATCAGCACCTTGGGGGGCGTGGTCGAGAGCTTGATGAGATCCACCAGCTGTTCGGTCAGCAGCCAGCGGCTGTCGCAGAGCAGCTGCTTGCGCTGCTCGCTCCAGCGTCCGGCGGCGATGGGCTCCCCCGCCAGGTTGATGACAGCATCCACGTCATTGAGATCGTCGAGCCTGTCCAGGCTGTCGAGCACCTTGATGTCGTGACCCAGCAGGGTATAGGCGCGGCTGCCCTGGCGGCTCAATACCACCACCTCGTGGTTTACCTTGAGATGGGCCACCAGTCGACGGCCGATAAAGCCGGTGCCCCCCGTGATCAGAATCTTCATCGCTGCGCTCCCTAATTCGTTGTTTTCACTCTAATCAGCTCTTGGGCATTGAACAAGTGGCCGCAGGTTCATCATTCTCTGCCTGCTCTGTTACCGCAGCGGGATGCGGGCGAAAAAAAACCAGCGGATCACTCGCTGGTTTCAGGAACGTGCTCGCCATCATGGCGGCGCTATCAGAGCATGCGGGTGAGGGCGCGGCAGAGGCGCTTGACCCCCTCTTCGATGGTCGCCTCATCCACGCAGGAAAAGCTCAGGCGCAGGGTGTTCTGGAGCTCGGGGCGCACGTAGAAGGGGGCGCCGGGCACGAAGGCTACTTTTTCCTTGATTGCCTCGTCAAACAGCGCCATGGCGCTGACGCTCGGCGGCAGGGTCAGCCAGAGGAACATGCCCCCTTCCGGTCGGGTGTAGCTGACGCCGGGCGGGCAGTGACGGGCCAGGGCAGCCTCCATGGCGGCGCGCTGGCGGCCATAGACCTCCTTGATCTTTTCCAGATGGGCATCCAGCGAGTTGTCGCAGAGGAAGCGGTGCAGCACCTGCTGGCTGAAGGCGTTGCTGTGCAGGTCTGTCGCCTGCTTGGCGATGGTGACCTTCTTGCGCAGCCAGTCCGGCACCAGCATCCAGCCGAGGCGGAAGGCCGGGACGACGGTCTTGGAGAAGGAGCCGAGCAGCACGGTATTGTTCGGCGCCAGCTTGGCGATAGGGGGCAGGTGCTCGCCCTCGAAACGCAGCTCGCCGTAGGGGTCGTCTTCCACCATCAGCAGCTCGTGGCGCACCAGCCGCTCGGCCAGCGCCTCGCGGTTGGCGCGGTTGTAGGAGACGCCGCTCGGGTTCTGGAAATTGGGCACACCGTAGAGCAGCTTGGCATTGGAGCCGCTGGCCAGCAGCTCGTCCAGCGCCGCCAGATCCAGCCCTTCTTCACCGAGGGTGATGGGCTTGAAAGTGGGCTGATAGACGGAAAACGCCTGGATGGCGCCAAGATAGCCAGGTTCCTCGATGATGAGGTCCTGCTCCTCGTCGATCAGTACCTTGCCCAGCAGATCCAGCGCCTGCTGGGAGCCGCTGGTGATGAGGATGTTGTCCGGGTTGACCTGCATGCCGTGGCGGCTCAGATAGCGGTCGGCAATGTATTGGCGCAGCGGGGCGAAACCCTCGGTGGCGGCATACTGCAGGGCGGCGGCACCCTGCTCGCGCAGCACGTCCTGGCAGGCCTGGTCGATGGCCTTGACCGGGAACAGGTGCGGGTTGGGCAGGCCGCCGGCGAAGGAGATGATCTCCGGGTTGGCGGCAACTTTAAGGATTTCGCGGATAAAGGAAGGCTCGACTTTTTCGAAACGCTGGGCAAAAAACGGCTGCATAGGACTCTCTCTGGCATGATGAGCGGTCACTCCATTCGACCGCCAAGTTATCCGGTTGTATCAGATTTAAAAAATGAGGCAATGGCTGTAACAATATTCGCCAAAAAAGAGCCGGTTTGGCGCCGTGGCGGCGGCCACTGCCCATGACTGCGAGATCCGCGGGCGTGGATGGAAGATTTGTTGTGCGAAACACTTGCGCCCAGTGACTATCTTGGGATAATTCGCTCCCCTGTTTTCGCCAGGCGATGAAATAACGAGCGTCGAGCCGTCCTTGCGCTGAGCGGATCCAAGACGTATTACCCGGATTGATGAAATAACGAGACAATTATGCCTGTGACCCAAGATGTATTTAACGAAGACGGCAAGTTCATGCGCAAGATCCGCAGCTTTGTCCGTCGCGAAGGCCGCCTGACCAAAGGGCAGGAGAAGGCCCTGGAAGAACTCTGGCCGGTCATGGGCATCGATTTCGCGCCAGAGCCGCTCGATCTGGTCGCCCTGTTTGGCCGCGAAGCGCCGGTAGTGCTGGAGATCGGTTTCGGCATGGGCGCCTCCCTGGTGGAGATGGCCAAGAACGCCCCCGAGAAAAACTTCATCGGCATCGAAGTGCATACCCCGGGTGTAGGTGCCTGCCTGGGTACCGCCCAGGAAGCGGGCGTCACCAATCTCAGGGTCATTTGCCACGATGCGGTCGAGGTGCTGGAGCACATGATCCCGAACGGCTCTCTCGCCTGCCTGCAGCTCTTCTTCCCTGACCCCTGGCACAAGAGCCGCCACCACAAGCGCCGCATCGTGCAGCCGGCGTTCGCCCAGGCCATTCGTCAGAAGCTGGCCATCGGTGGTGTCTTCCACATGGCCACCGACTGGGAAAATTATGCCGAGCACATGTTGGAGGTGATGAGCGCCGCCGAGGGGTACGAAAACACCTCTGCCACCGGCAACTGGGTGCCGCGTCCCGACTGGCGTCCGCTGACCAAATTCGAACAACGGGGCCATCGTCTTGGTCACGGGGTTTGGGATCTGATTTTCAAACGTGTCAACTAACTAAGGAGCTATCATGGCCAATCGTAGCCGCCGCCTGCGTAAGAAACTGCGCGTCGATGAATTCCAGGAAATGGGGTTCGACATCGGTTTCAACTTCCCGGTCGGCACTGCCGAAGAGACCATCGATGCGGTAGTCGATGCGATGATCGATGAAGTGATTGAACCCCGCAAACTGGCCTTCGCCGGTTCCGGCCACCTGGCCTGGGAAGGGATGATCTGCACCCAGCAGCTCGGCAAGTGCACCGAAGAAGATCGCGCCGCCGTCAAAGCCTGGCTGGAAGCCAAGGGGATGGAAGCTGTGGTGGTCAGCGAGCTGTTTGACCTCTGGTACGGTGAACCGGCCTAATCATCTCTTGCCCATGGTGGGCAGATAGACAAATCCCGCCGCTGGCGGGATTTTTGTCAGTGGACCCGGGTTCTTCGCAGCCGTTTTAGTCATGGAATCGCTTATGGTGTTGTCATCCGAATTACTGGCCAGCATTCTGGAAGAGGTGCGCCCGCTGCTGGGGCAAGGCAAGGTGGCCGACTACATTCCCGCCCTGGCCCAGGTGCCCGCCGATCGGCTCGGCATGGCGGTCTGTACCGTGGAGGGAGAGCTGTTCACCGCAGGTGATGCCTTCGAGCCCTTCTCCATCCAGAGTATCTCCAAGGCCCTGAGCCTTACGCTGGCCCTCACCCTCTATCAGGAGGAGGAGATCTGGGCCCGGGTGGGCAAGGAGCCGTCCGGCCAGCCATTCAACTCTCTGGTCCAGCTGGAATTCGAACAGGGTATTCCCCGCAACCCCTTCATCAATGCCGGTGCTCTGGTGGTGAGCGATCTGCTGGAGACCCGCCTGACCGCCCCGCGCCAGCGCACCCTGGAGCTGGCCCGCCGTCTTTCCGGCAACCCGGCCATCATGGCGGATCAGATAGTGGCTCGCTCCGAATACCAGCACTCCGCCCGCAACGCCGCCATCGCCTACCTGATGAAGGCTTATGGCAACTTCGAAAATGAAGTGGACAAGGTGCTGCAAAGCTACTTCAATGCCTGCGCGATCCGTATGAGTTGCGTCGATCTGGCGCGGGCCTTCATCTATCTGGCCAACCGGGGTGTGCCGCTCGGTGAGACGACGCCGCTGCTGCCGGCCCGTACCACCAAGCAGGTCAATGCCCTGCTTGCCACCTGCGGCCTCTATGACGAGGCCGGTGATTTTGCCTATCGGGTGGGGATGCCGGGCAAATCCGGGGTCGGCGGCGGCATTATTGCCCTCATCCCGGGTGAGTTGTGCGTCTGTGTCTGGTCGCCCGAGCTCAACAAGGCCGGCAATTCGCTGGCGGGCACGGCGGCGCTGGAGTTGCTGGCCGAGCGCCTGGGCCGCTCCATTTTTTAACCTTGTTCAATGAATCGAGAGATCATCATGAAACGATATCTTCGCTCTCTGCAGGCCGCACTGGCGACCTTGCTGCTCTGGTGTGCCTGGCCCGTCCTCGCCGCCGAATTGCCGTCGCTCACCCTGACCGATGCCAAGGCCAAGCAGGCGGTCATCCTGGATACCCGTGCCAGCTACTTCTATCAGGGGTGGCCAATGGAGGGCGAGCAGCAGGGTGGCCATGTGGCCGGGGCCGAACTCCTCTCCGCCGACTGGAAATACAGCGATGAAGAGTGGCCCAAGGCGCTTGCCGCCAAGGGACTGAAAACCGATCGCCCGGTCGTTCTCTACGGTGCGCCGCGCGAGGTGGCCGAAGTGGCCCGCCTGCTGCGCCAGCAGGGCATCAAGCAGCTGTTCGAGCTGCAGGATTGGCAGAGTGTCCCGCGCGAGCATCTGGTTCGCTGGCAGCAGCTGGTCTATCCGCAGTGGCTGGCTGATCTGCAGGCCGGCAAGCCGGTGGTTGCCGCGCCGAAAGGGGAGTGGAAGTTGTTCGAGGTGGATTGGGGGGCACCCAAGGCCTACCTCATCAGCCATATTCCGGGGGCGGGGTATATCGACACCAACCGCCTGGAGGAGGAGCCGCTGTGGAACAAGGTCTCTGACGAGGCGCTCAAGAAGCTGCTGCTGGAAAATGGCATCCGTCACGATACCACCGTCATCCTCTATGGTCGCAACACCATGGCGGCGGCCCGGGCGGCCCACCTGATGATGTATGCCGGAGTGGAAGATGTGCGGCTGCTGGACGGTGGCCTGGAGGCCTGGTTTGGCCAGCATCTGCGCACTGAAACCGGCCTGCCCAACACCTTTGCACCGGTCAAAGAGTTCGGGGCCACCATTCCTGTGCATCCCGAGTACCTTACTACTCTAGCCCAGGCCAAGGAGCTGCTCAAACAGCCCGATGGTGCCTTGGTCAGTGTTCGTACCTGGGACGAGTTTGTCGGCAACACCTCGGGTTACAGCTACATCAAGCCGAAAGGGGACATCCCGGGTGCCAAGTGGGGGCGTGGTGGCGTGGATGCCAACAGCATGAGCGACTTCCACAACCCGGACGGCACCATGAAACCGGCCGGCGAGATCCTCGCCATGTGGGATGAGTGGAACATAGAGCCGACCCAGCAGGCCGCCTTCTATTGCGGTACCGGCTGGCGCGCTTCCGAGGCCTTCTTCTACGCCTGGCTGATGGACTGGAAGCGGATCAGCGTCTATGACGGTGGCTGGTACGAGTGGAGCATGGATCCCAGGAATCCCACGGTGACCGGTGAGCGTCAGCCCGCCAAGTAATTGATAATCGTGAAAAGGCCGGGCATCTGTCCGGCTTTTTTTATCCCGGTTCGTGTCAGCGACCGCGGAACACTACACTTTTTGCGAAGAGATATCAGATCGACGTGAGGAGTGACTGATGAAACGGATATGGATAAGTCTGCTGGTGGCAGGGATGTTGTGGCAGGGGGCCATGGCCGCAGAGCGGGCCCGCTATTTGGTGCAGATCAAACCGGGTGCCAGCGACTCCGTGCTGGCCCAGAGTCGGGGGATGGGGGCGAGCTGGCACTGGCGCTGACGGAGCAAAATGCCCTGGCACTCTGGTTGCCGTCGACGGCAGTCACAGCCTTGGCGCGTAATCCCAACGTGCTCTGGGTTGAACCGGATGCCAAACGTTATGCCAGTGCCGAAACGCTGCCTTACGGCATTCCCATGGTCCAGGCGCCGCAGCTGAGCGATGCGGCGGCCGGGGAGGTGCTGGTATGCATCATCGACTCGGGTTACAGCGGCAATCATCCCGACTTGCCGCATGGGGCTCAGGTACAGGGCAGTGACAATGCCGGTACCGGCAGCTGGAGCAGCGACGAAAATGGCCACGGTACCCATGTGGCGGGCACCATAGCCGCAGTGGGTGGCAACGACATGGGCGTGGTCGGGGTGCTGCCGAACCAGAGCGTGCCGCTGCACATCATCAAGGTGTTTGGCGCCAATGGCTGGGCCTATACTTCCAACCTAGTGGGGGCGCTTAACGCCTGCCAGCAGGCAATGTCCAGCCGTGGTTTTACCCGCATGGTCATCAATATGAGTCTGGGGGGGAGTGTCCCCAGCAAGACCGAAGAGAGAGCCTTCAACCAGGCCTACAGCCAGAATGTGCTGAGCGTGGCGGCGGCAGGCAATGCCGGCAATACCAGCAAGTCCTATCCTGCCTCCTACAGCAGTGTGGTGAGCGTGGCAGCCATCGATGCCAACAAGCAGCTTGCCTATTTCTCTCAACGCAACGATCAGGTGGAGCTGGCGGCACCCGGTGTCTCAGTGATGTCGACCGTGCCGGGCGGTTACGCCTACTACAGTGGCACTTCGATGGCGACCCCCCACGTGGTCGGGGTGGCCGCTCTGGCCTGGTCGCAGCGGCTGGAGTGCAGCAACGATCAATTGCGCCAGACCTTGCGCCTCAGCGCTCAGGATCTGGGCTTGGCCGGACGGGACAACAGCTATGGCTACGGTCTGGTGCAGGCCAAGGCGGCGGCGGATCGGCTGGTGCTCGGGTGTGACGGCAGCACTAGCAGCACGGGCGGTGGCAAGCAAGGTGGACGCAAGTAGCTGATAGTTGGCTAAAATCCCTCAGGCTTGGCGATTCTGGACTAGGCTTCAAACACCGCCCTCGGTGTTGAGGGAGAACACAGGGAGATGAGACTGGTGATGAAACAACTGATGATTATCCTGGTATGTGCATTCGGGTTGGTGGCGTGCAGTTCCCAATACATCATGAGTACCAAAGACGGGAAAATGATCACCACCGACAGCAAGCCCAGGCTGGACGAGAGCACCGGCATGTATCGTTATTACGATGAAGAAGGGCGTGAGGTGATGATCAAGAAGGATGACGTCACCCAGATCATGGAGCGCTGATTGCCATCAGTGGTCACAGGGGCTGCCCATGGGCGGCCCCTGTCATTTTCGGGCCTCTCCCCCGAAATGATTAATTCGCTCACGCTTTGTTATTAGTGGATGATTTTTCAGCAATATTTATTAATCAGGTACAGCTGCCGTTATGGTTGCGCCGCTATCATGACGCTCCGTTTTATTGGAGGTGTTATGTCCCTGATGTCTGTCCTTAAATCACGTTTTTCCGTCCGAGCCCTGCTGGGGGGCGCCTTGCTGGCCGTTGCATCGAGCAGCTACGCAGGCGATGACCAATTTACCCTGGGACGGACCATACTGCTGGGGGCCGGGGATCATGGCGCAACCATCCCTTTGGTGATCTGCCGTCAGACCAAATATATCAAGGTGAAAGCCGAGCGGGATTTGACCCTGGAGCGTGTGGTGGTGACCTATGGTGGTGATCGCACCAAAACCATCTATTTTGATCGGGAAATGCGTGGCGAGAAAGAAACGGAGTGGCGCTCGCTGGGTTCACGTCGCTGCGTGAAGAAAATTGAAGTCTATGGTAATTCCGAGCGTAGCAAGGCAGGCGTAAAAGTATTTGGTCGCAAGTAAACGAATACTGCCTGGATATTAATTTTCTTGTTCCGTGAATATGGCGAGCCAGATGGCTCGCCATTTTTTTATTATTTTTTCGGACGGAAGGGTTTGATGACACTTTCATCGCATTCGAGATAAGGCCCTTCCATCAGATCGATGCAGTAGGGGATGGCGGGGAAGACGGCGTCCAGGCACTCACGGATGGACTTTGGCTTGCCCGGCAAGTTGACGATCAGGGTGTCATCCCGCAAGCCGGCGGTCTGGCGGGAGAGAATGGCGGTTGGCACAAACTTGAGAGATTCGGCCCGCATCAGCTCGCCAAAGCCGGGCATCATGCGATCGCATACCGCTTCGGTGGCTTCCGGGGTGACATCTCGCTTGGCCGGGCCGGTACCGCCGGTGGTGACCACAAGGCAGCACTCCTCTTCATCCGCCAGGCGGATCAGGGTTGCCTCGATCTGATCCTGCTCATCCGGGATCACCTGGTAAACAGGCTCCCACTCCGAAGTCAGGTAGGCGTTTAGGGTGTCGATGATGGCCTTGCCGGAGAGGTCTTCATAGATGCCGGCACTGGCACGATCGCTGACAGTAACGATACCGATTTTTGCCTTGCTCATGGTCTGCTCTTGGTTGCGCTGAATAAGTGGAAAATAAAATAGCATAATCAGCAAGATAAGTTAAACGATGGTAGCTTGGGCAGCGATGCTTGATTGAAATATAAGTGTCGAATGAAGCAAAAATAATGAGGCTGGTTCGTTTGGTCGCACTAAAAGAGGAGCGGGATAATACAAAATTGTATAAGTGGAACCGAGTTCAGGATTGAATTAATAATTTATTGAAATGTATCGATAATTACAGGCTTTGCTGTCAGTTTGAGTCTTATTGTTTCTGGCAAGGCGCACTTTTGGGAGTGAACCCGGGATTGTTCAGGAGTATATAAAAACGAGAGAGGCCGATGATGAGCCGTCGTCTTTTCTCAGTCCATATTGCGGTGCATGATGGAGGGCATATTTATGGAATTGCCTGATTTCGATACCCTGAAAGAGCTTGCCGCCACTGAGCCGGCCCAACTCGAGACGATACTGCAGCAACAGATAGATGAGTTGATGGCCCGGGCGGGGCCTGAGCAGCAGCGTCGTCTGCTGGGCCTGCAGTTCCAGATTGATGGCCAGCGCCGTCTGGCAAAAAACAATCTCGACAGCTGCATCCGGATTGCCAATATGATGAAAGACTCCTTTTATTTGATGCAAACCGAAATGATGCAATTCAAGGAAGAGGAGATATCGGCTGAAAACGATAGCAATAGCAAAATAATCCGGCTGGCAGATTATCAACGCATTAAATAATCTCCTGTAGTTTGTTTTTACCTGATTAAATATAGCAAGCCTGACAGGAATATAGTCGAGGAGGGGGTTCTGTTGTTATTTATAAGATGACTTGTAATGAAGTTGTGATTGCCTTGGCATTATTTAATAAATAGTGACGGTATGTCACTGATAGCAGTAGATGAATAGCGGCAAGAAGTAAGTTAGTATGACCAAAGTTTTAATTGCTACGACTCGAAGGGATTATGAGAAGTATCACGCCAAGGCGGGTGCTGTCGCGGGAGCAGCAGACCGAGATCACCCGCATTATCGTCAAGGTGGGTCAAATGCTGGCCCAGTTTGGCGCAGAGAGCCGCATCATAGAGCAGACCACGGTTCGGTTGGGGTTGGCGCTGGGGCTGGAGAGCGTCGAGATGGCCATCTCCTCAAGCGCCATCGTGCTTACCAGCCTCTATCAGGGAGGATGCGTCACCACCACCCGCAGAGTACGGGAGCATGGCATCAATATGCAGGTGGTGTGCGAAATCCAGCGTATCTGCATCATGGCGGAAAAAGAGTTGATTGGTGCCCGGGAAGTACGCCAACGGCTCGAGGCCATAGTGCCGTTTCACTACCATCCCTGGCTGGTGGTGCCCATGGTCGGGCTATCCTGCGGCGCGTTCAGCCTGCTGTTTGGCGGTGACTGGCCCATCTTCCTGGTCACCTGTTTCTCCTCCGCCGTGGCGATGCGGGTGCGTCAGCTGATGGCTCGCCATCACCACAGCCCCTTGATCAACTTTGCCGTGACCGGCTTTATCGCGACCCTGCTCTCCTCTAGTGCCACCTTCTTCCATTGGGGTGAGCAACCCTATCTGGCCATGGCGGCCAGCGTGCTGCTGCTGGTGCCGGGCTTCCCGCTCATCAATGCGGTCTCCGATATGGTGAAGGGCTATTTCAATATGGGGCTGGCCCGCTGGGGCACGGCGACCCTGCTGACCATCAGCGCAGCCATCGGTATTATCCTGGCGATGACGGTGACCGGAATCTGGGGGTGGAAAGTATGATGGATCTGCTCTGGCTGCTGGCCAAGGATGCCTTTTGGTCGGCCATACCGGCGGTGGGTTTTGCCATGATCTTTAACGTGCCGCCGCGCATGCTCAAATATTGTGCCATGGGCGGGGCGCTGGCCCACAGCCTGCGCACCCTGCTCATCCATTACGGCATGACCATCGAATGGGCTACCCTGGCGGCGGCGACCACGGTCGGGTTTGTCTGCGTCTACTGGTCACGCCGCCTGCTGGCGCCCCGCCCCGTATTCAGCGTCGCCTCCATTATTCCAATGATCCCGGGCAGCTATGCGTTCAAGACCATGATTGCGGTGGTTGAGCTCAATATCTCGGGGGTGAGCATGGAGCTCATCCAGAGCGCGGTGGAGAACGGGTTAAAGTCTATCTTTATCGTAGGGGCCTTAAGTTTTGGGTTGGCGATCCCCTCTCTGGTCGTATATCGTAACCGGCCCATAATTTAGATGGTTTTGTGAGAGGCTGACACCATGAAGATTTCCATGATCGCCGCCATGGCCCAGGATCGGGTGATCGGCAAGGACAACCAGATGCCCTGGCATCTGCCAGCCGATCTGGCCCACTTCAAGCGGGTCACGCTCGGCAAGCCGGTACTGATGGGGCGCAAGACCTTTGAGTCCATTGGTCGCCCCTTGCCCGGGCGTCGCAATTTGATCATTAGCCGCAACGCCGCCTATGCAGCCCCTGAAGGAACCGAGGTGTTTCAATCCATCGAGGCCGTGTTGGCAACGCTGGCAGAGGTGGGGGAAGTGAACGAGCTGATGGTGATCGGCGGTGGTCACCTCTATGACCAGCTGCTGGCCAAGGCCAATTGCCTCTATCTGACCCGCATCGAGCTGGCGGTGGAGGGGGACACCCGCTTTCCTGCGTTTGATGACGGCCAGTGGCAGCTTGTTGAAAGCGAAGCTCATCCCGCCGACGAGAAGAACCCGCATCCCTATCGTTTCGAGACCTGGCAGCGCTGCTGAACCTTATTGCATCATCGTTGAAGCCAAAAAGTCCCTGGTGCCGCACAAGGGGCTTTTTCTTGCAATGAAGCTTCTGTCTGGCAGACAAGATCTCTGCCATTGCTGCACCAAACCGCGCTACTTCATTCGCTCCTTTTTCGGCTTGATATCGTTAGGGTTGTAATGATTTTCACCGCCCTGATGACTGCTCGGGAGCATGTCCCGGCGCCACCACCGAACAGTCTGATCTTTCTCCCGCTCTTCATGACTGGTCAAAACGCAACAATGATGAGTCATCTGACCACATAATTCATGCCAGCATGACCCATGCTTTTTTGACGCTCAAGCTTTCCTGTTTTTCATCCCGGCGATGGCGTCGCCAACTTTGTTAATACGGGCGATTCTGAATCTGCTGACGACTCCCATTTTCTTGCCAGCGTTCCCTCTGTCACTGACTGTTCAATAAAAATATCAATTATTTAAATGGCGAAGCATTTTTCATCCTGTCATCTGAATAATGTTCAACTTAATGTATTTTTGTTGTTCAAATAAACCCTTTCCAATCAATGCATTGGCTGATCACGTTCTTTTCTGGTGGCATATAAACCTTTTTTTCTAGATGTAAATTGCTTAGTGTTGAAAGCAATTGGCTCACGTTCGGCAGGCAAATTGCCAAGATGTCGACCATGAAAAAAGGACAGTATGACAGTCAAAATCGAGGTCAAATCACTCTATAAAATCTTCGGAGAACAGCCGGAAAAGGCGTTCAAATTGCTGGCGAAAGGGCACGACCGCGCCAGCATTCTAAAAAAGACCGGACAGACCCTGGGTGTGCAGGGGGTCGATCTGGCCATCCACGAGGGGGAGATCTTCGTGGTGATGGGCTTGTCCGGCTCGGGTAAATCTACTCTGGTGCGGCTCTTCAACCGGCTGATCGAGCCGACCCGTGGTCAGGTACTGATCGATGGTGAAGACATTGCCGCCATCTCGGACAGAGAACTGCGTCAGGTGCGGCGCAAGAAGATCAGCATGGTGTTTCAGTCTTTTGCTCTTATGCCTCATCTGACCGTGCTGGAAAATACCGCCTTTGGCCTGGAGCTGGCTGGTGTGCCGCTTATCGAGCGCCAGCAAAGTGCCCGTCAGGCTCTTGATCAGGTGGGGCTGGGGCCCTGGATGAATGCCTTCCCCGACGCCCTCTCCGGTGGCATGAAGCAGCGGGTTGGCTTGGCCCGCGCACTGGCCAATGACCCCGACATTCTGTTGATGGATGAGGCCTTCTCCGCGCTGGATCCGCTGATCCGCACCGAGATGCAGGATGAGTTGCTCAAGCTGCAGGCCAGCCATCAACGCACCATCGTCTTCATCTCTCACGACCTGGATGAGGCGATGCGCATCGGTGATCGCATCGCCATCATGCAGGATGGGCAGGTGATCCAGGTCGGGACGCCCGACGAGATCCTGAGTCAGCCTGCCAACGACTATGTGCGTGCCTTCTTTCGCGGCGTGGATCTGGCCAACGTGTTCAGTGCCCGCGATATCGTCAGCCGCAAGCAGATGCCACTTATCAAGAAGCACACCACGGACGGGCCGGCCAACGCCCTGCGCCAACTCAAGCAGCAGGATCGTGAGTTTGGTTATGTGGTTGATCGTGCTCGTCGTTTCGTGGGCGTTGTCTCTCTCGCATCGCTGGCGCGCACTGTGGATAGCAAGGGCAGCCTGGAACAGGCCTTGCTGGATGAGGTGGTGCCGCTATTGGCCGATACCCCGCTGCATGAGCTGATCAGCCAGGTAGCGGCGGCTCCCTGCCAGGTGCCGGTTATTGAGGAGGATGGTACTTATCTGGGCCTCATTTCAAAGGCGAATCTACTCAATACCCTGGACAGGAGTACCCCGGCATGAAGCAATTATTCTCCCTCTGCCTGGCACTCCTGTTGCTGGCAAGCTACCCCGCATGGGCTGAAGAGGCGACGGCCAATCATCAAGATGATGCGGTCAGCAGTGAGACTAAGGACGCGGCCGAGGATCCCTGGGGCAGTTCAACCGAGACGGCGGTGGCCAGCAATGACTGGCAGGCCGAGCTTGCTGCGAAAGCGGAAGAGCCGGCTTTCGACCCCCTGGATCCTTTCCAGCATGCCTGGGTGCCACTCGATAGCTGGGTCGAACAGGGCATTGGCGTGCTGGTGAGCAACTTCAGACCCCTGTTCCAGATCATACGTGCACCCGTCGAAGTGACACTCAATGCGCTGACCAGTGCGCTGCAGAGCATTCCTTCTTCCATCATGGTGGTGCTATTGACCCTGGTTGCCTGGCAACTGGTCAGTGGGCGGATGGCGTTGGGGACGTTGGTCTCGCTGATCGGCATAGGTCTTATCGGTGCCTGGGCTGATGCCATGGTGACCCTGTCGCTGGTGCTGACTTCACTCTTCTTCTGCATCCTGATTGGCTTGCCGGCCGGTATTCTGCTGGCCCGTAGCGAGAAAGCGACCACCTGGACCCGGCCGTTGCTGGATGCCATGCAGACGACCCCGGCCTTTGTCTATCTCATCCCCATCGTCATGTTGTTTGGCATAGGGAATGTGCCCGGGGTGGTGGTGACCATCATCTTTGCATTGCCGCCCATGATCAGACTGACCATCCTCGGCATTCGTCAGGTACCTGAGGATCTCATCGAGGCCGGAAATTCATTTGGTGCCAGCCCCTCCCAGCTGCTGTTCAAGGTGCAGCTGCCGCTCGCCATGCCCACCATCATGGCCGGGGTCAATCAGTCGCTGATGCTTTCCCTCTCCATGGTGGTAATCGCCTCCATGATAGCCGTGGGTGGGCTTGGCCAGATGGTATTGCGCGGTATCGGACGTCTCGACATGGGGATGGCCTCGGTAGGGGGGCTTGGCATTGTGTTGCTGGCCATAGTGCTGGATCGCATGACCCAGGCGATGGGCCAGTCCAAATCAGGGTATGTCGGCCGCTGGTATCGGCGTGGTCCCATTGCCCTGTTGCTTGCCCCGTTCGAACATCGCCACAAGACTCACACCAAAGGAGGACAAGTATGAAAGCCATTACCCAAGGAATGACGCTGGGGTGCCTGCTGCTGAGCACGGCCGCCATGGCCGGTGTAACGGTTCAACCCATCCAGAGTACGTTGCCGGAGGAAGCCTTTCAGACTCTGCTGGTGAGCAAGCTGCTGAGTGAGCTGGGTTATGATGTCAAACCAGCCAAAGAGGCGGACTACAACGTAGGATATGCCTCGGTCGCCAGTGGCGATGCCACTTTTCTCGCTTTCAACTGGGATCCGCTCCATAAGGACAAGTATGAAAAGACCGGGGGCGATACCAAGTTCTACCGCAAGGGTATCTATGTGACCGGGGCGGCCCAGGGTTATCTCATCGACAAGGTCACTGCCGACAAATACGGCATCACCAACATAGCCCAGTTGAAGGATCCCAAGCTGGCTGCCCTGTTTGACAGCGATGGCGATGGCAAGGCTGATCTGGCCGGCTGCAATCCGGGTTGGGGCTGCGAGATGGTGATCAATCATCAGCTCAAGACGTACGGTCTGGCACAGACAGTGACGCATCAACAGGGCAATTATGCGGCCATCATTGCCGACACCATTACCCGCTTCAAGGAACAAAAACCCGTGCTCTACTACACCTGGACCCCGTACTGGGTGAGTGGTGAGCTGGTGCCCGGCAAGGATGTGGTATGGCTGGAAGTGCCTTATACCGCCTTGCCAGAGGGACGTGAGGGGGATACCCAATTGGCGAATGGCAAAAACTATGGTTTTGAGATGAATACCATGCACATAGTGGCCAACAAGGGGTTTGCCGAGGCCAACCCCTCTGCCGCCAAGCTGTTTGCCGAGATGAAGCTGCCCATCAATGACATCAACGTACAAAATGGGCTGATGAAGCAGGGTCAAAACAAGCCGGCGGATATCGAGCGTCACGCAGATGCTTGGCTCAAGGGGCACAAGGATTTGGTCAACGACTGGCTGACTCGGGCTCGCGCCGCGAAGTAAGCGGGGGCAGGAAATAAGAAGATGCAACCATACCGCTCAGGCATCCAAGTTCTTTGAGTGTCGCTTATAAAAGCGCCCGGCAGTTGCCGGGCGCTTTTTGTTGTCGGAAGGGTGCGTTGCTGGACGGGATCAGATGCCTGAACCGTCGCTCTCGCCGCTCTCCTCGTGCAGGCCGCATTCACGCTTGAGGCCGAAGAAGCGGGTCTGCTCCTCGCTCATGCCAGGCTCCCACTTGGTGGTGGTGTGCACGTCGCCGACCGAGAGGTAACCTTGCTCCCACAGGGGGTGGTAGGGGAGGTCGAACTCCTTGAAGTAGTAGAAGACGTCCTTGTTGCTCCAGTCGATCACCGGCAGGAACTTGAAGCGGCCGCGCTGGATCGCCAGCACCGGCAGCTTGCCGCGACTGCCTGACTGCTCACGGCGCAGGCCCGAGAACCAGGTTTGGGCGCCGAGCTCGTTCAGGGCGCGGTCCATGGGCTCGACCTTGTTGAGCTGGTTGTAGCGGGTGATCCCCTCCACTCCCTGCTCCCACAGGAGGCCGAAGCGGGCCTCCTGCCAGGCCGGTGTCAGCTCGGCTCGATAGACCTTCAAGTTCAGCGCGAGGCGCTCGGTCAGCTCGTCGATGAACTGGTATGTCTCGGGGAAGAGATACCCCGTGTCGGTCAGCACCACGGGCACGTCGGCCCGCTCGCGGCTCACCAGGTGCAGCATCAGCGCGGCCTGGATGCCGAAGCTGGATGAGAGCACGTGCTCTCCCGGCAGGTTGGTCAGGGCCCAGCGTACCCGCTCGGGGGCGCTCATGGTATCCAGCTCCCGGTTGAGGGGAGCCAGGGCCTCAATCTGCTCGTCCCGGGTCAGGGTGAGCAGGTGATCGAGTGCGAGTGTCATGATGCTCTCCTACCTCAGGCGGCGTAGAAATCGACGGCCGAATTGACCACGGGAGCGATGATGCCGGCGCGAATGACGAAGTCGCCGAAGCACTCGCCCGGGTTGCGATCCTTGGCCCAACGGCCGATCAGGGCGTCCAGTTCGGTCAGGATCTGCGGCTCTGTGATGTTCTCCAGGTGCAGGCGCGGGATGCGGGTTCCCTCCAGGTTGCCACCTAGGTGCAGGTTGTAGCGACCCGGCGCCTTGCCCACCAGTCCCACCTCCGCCAGCATGGCGCGGCCGCAGCCGTTGGGGCAGCCGGTGACCCGGAAGATGATGGCGTCATCGGCGAGATCGTGCTTGGCCAGCAGCCCCTCGATGTCGGTGACGAAAGCCGGCAGCATGCGCTCGGCCTCGGCCATCGCCAGCGGGCAGGTGGGCAGGGCCACGCAGGCCATGGACTGCTTGCGCTGCTCGCTCACGCCGTCATCCAGCAGGCCGTACTGGCGCGCCAGGGCTTCGATGCGGGCCTTCTCGCTGGCGGGTACCCCTGCGATGATGAGGTTCTGGTTGGCGGTCAGGCGAAAATCCCCCTGATGCACCTTGGCGATCTCCAGCATGCCGCTCTTGAGGGGCTTGCCCGGGAAGTCCAGCAGGCGGCCGTTCTCGATGAACAGGGTCAGGTGATGCTTGCCGTCGATCCCCTCCACCCAGCCGAAGCGATCGCCACGGCTGGTGAACTCATAGGGACGTACCGGCCCGAACTGGATACCGGCACGGCTCTCCACCTCGGCCTTGAAGGCCTCGACGCCGACGCGCTCGAGGGTGTACTTGGTCTTGGCGTTTTTGCGGTTGACCCGGTTGCCCCAGTCGCGCTGGGTGCTGACCACGGCGGCCGCCACCTCCAGCACGTGGGAGAGCGGCACGAAGCCGAAATCGCTCGCCTTGCGCGGGTAGGTGCTGGTGTCGCCGTGGGTCATGGCCAGACCCCCGCCCACCAGCACGTTGAAGCCCACCAGCTTGCCACCTTCGGCGATGGCCACGAAGTTGAGATCGTTGGCGTGGATGTCCACGTCGTTGTGGGGCGGGATCACCACGGTCGTCTTGAATTTGCGCGGCAGGTAGTTGGAACCCAGGATCGGCTCCTCGTCATCCCCCAGCTTCTCGCCGTCCAGCCAGATCTCCACGTAGGCGCGGGTCTTGGGCAGCAGGTGCTCGGAGATCTTCTTGGCCCACTCGTAGGCCTCCTGGTGCAGTTCGGATTCCACCGGGTTGCTGGTGCAGAGCACGTTGCGGTTCACGTCGCCCGCGGTGGCGATGGAATCGATGCCGGTGCTGTTGAGGGTCTGGTGCATCAGCTTGATGTCGCGCTTCAGTACCCCGTGGAACTGGAAGGTCTGGCGGGTAGTCAGGCGGATGCTGCCGTACAGGCTGTGTTCCTCGGCAAACTTGTCGATCACCAGCCACTGGGCCGGGGTGATGATGCCGCCGGGCAGGCGGGCGCGCAGCATGACGTTGTGCAGCGGCTCCAGCTTCTGGGCAGCGCGCTCCGGGCGGATGTCGCGGTCATCCTGCTGGTACATGCCGTGAAAGCGGATCAGCTGGAAGTTGTCGCCGTTGAAGCCGCCAGTGAGCGGGTCCTTGAGATCCTGTTCTATGGTGCCGCGCAGAAAGTTGCTCTCGCGTTTCAGACGTTCGTTGTCGGCCAGCGGTCCTTCCACCGGTCCTGGAATAACTTGTTTGCTCATCAATAGACATCCCTTTGATAACGTTTGGCACGACGCAATTCGCTCAGATACTCTTCTGCTTCCTCACGGCTCTTGTGGCCATGTTCGGCAATCACATCCAGCAGTGCTTCCTGCACATCCTTCGCCATGTGGTTGGCGTCGCCGCACACATAGAAGTGAGCGCCTGCTTCCAGCCATTGGTAGAGCTCGAGCCCCGCCTCGCGCAGGCGGTCCTGCACATAAATCTTGTTGGCCTGATCCCGGCTGAAGGCCAGGGAGATCTTCGACAGCAGGCCCGACTTCACATAACGCTGCCACTCCACCTGATAGAGGAAGTCCTGGGTAAAGTGCGGATTGCCGAAGAAGAGCCAGTTCTTGCCCTCCGCCCCTTGCGCTTCCCGCTCCTGCAAGAAGGCCCGGAAGGGGGCGATGCCGGTGCCCGGGCCCACCATGATGACGGGGGTATCGGGGTTAGCAGGCAGGCGAAAGTTGTCGTTGTGCTCCACGAATACCCGCACCTCGGCATCTTCCGGCAGGCGGTCTGCCAGATAGGAGGAGGCGGCGCCGCTGCGCACTGTGCCATCTTCCTGCGGGTAGCGCACCACGCCGACGGTCAGGTGCACCTCTTCCTCCACCTCGCTCTGGCTGGAGGCGATGGAGTAGAGGCGTGGAGTGAGCGGGCGCAGCAGGCCGATCAGCTGCTCGGCAGCGAGCGCGGTGGGGAAGCGTTTCAGTACATCCACCACCTGGGCGCTGGCCACCAGCGCGTTGACCTGGGCCTTGTCACCGGCCAGATCTTTGAGCGCTACGTTGTCCGAGATCTCTGCCAAGCCGGTGATAAAGCCGCCGTGCAAGCGGGTCAGCTCGAAATGTCTAGTCAGCGCCGAGCGCAGGTCGCCGTGGGCGGTGGGTTCGTCACCGGAAAGATTGGCCAAGGCCAATACTTCACCGACCAGGTCAGCATCGTTGTCAAACCAGATGCCGAGTGCATCCCCCGGCTGGTAGCTGATGCCGGACTCTTCCAGGTTGATCTCGATGTGGCGGATGTCTTTGGTGGAATCACGGCCGGTGATCTTCTGATTGACCGAGAGTTTCGCCGGGAAGGGATTCTCCTTGTGGTACTGGTTGTGTCCGACGGCCGCTTGCACGGCACCAGACACACTGGCAGTAACGCTGCCAGCCGAGAGGGTGGCGGCAACGGCTGCGACTGCTTGCTCCCCCCACGCCTTGGCGGCGTCCTGGTAGTCCACGTCCAGGCTCGCCAGTTCATGAATGCGCTCGGCCCCGGCTTTCGACAGGAAGTCGTCGAAGTCCTTGCCGGTCTGGCAGAAAAATTCATAGGAGCTGTCACCCAGCCCCAGCACGGCGAACTTGAGCCCTTCCAGCTTGCCGACCTTGCCCTTCTTGAGCTGCTCGAACAGATCGACCGCGCTCTCGGGGGGTTCACCCTCCCCGTAAGTGCTCACTACCACCAGCAGGTGGGTCTCTTTCTTGAGCTGCTTGGGTTTGTAGTCCGCCATGGAGGTGAAAGTCACCGGTAGGCCACGGGCTTCTGCCTGCGCCTTGATGGCACTGGCCACGCCCTTGGCATTGCCGGTCTGGGAGCCGTAGAGAATGGTCAGGTTGCCGCCGGGGGCAACGGCTGCAGTGCTTGTCGCGACAGGCTGTTGACCGGACTGGGAGAGACCGTAGAGATAACCGCTGACCCAGGCGAGTTGCTGGGTATTGAGGGTTGAAAGTGCCTGGCTCAGCTGACGTTGCTGCTCATCAGAGAGGGGGGCGAGGTGGGTCAAGGGATCCTTCAATTGCATCACACACATCTT
This sequence comes from Aeromonas sp. FDAARGOS 1407, assembly GCF_019048725.1. Lineage (NCBI taxonomy): Bacteria > Pseudomonadati > Pseudomonadota > Gammaproteobacteria > Aeromonadales > Aeromonadaceae > Aeromonas > Aeromonas sp. FDAARGOS 1407. The sequence continues at coordinate 4,573,886 of NZ_CP077399.1, read as the reverse complement.
CCATGGGCTGATTTTTGGTCAGAGTAAGGGGTGTGATGGATAACAACAAAGAATAAAAATATCTTCTTTATTCCATTGTTGCATTAAAAGGAGAGGGAGCAGAGGTGTTAGCCATTCGGGGCGTAACGATTGTCATGGTATAAACAGCTATGAATGAGCCCCGAATTGATCACACAGGAAGCGTGAATGTCGACCCTCAGATTGTTTCATGTCAATGCCTTCAGCAGGCAGCCCTTTGGCGGCAACCCGGCGGTGGTAGTGCTGGGGCCGGCCTTGCAGGGGGCCGGATTGCAGGCCATGGCGGCCGAGTTCAACCTCTCGGAGACTGCCTTTCTGACTCCCCTTGGTTATGCCCATTACCGACTGCGCTGGTTTACTCCCAAGGTCGAGGTGGATCTCTGTGGCCACGGCACTCTGGCGGCTGCCCACGTGTTGTGGCAGACGGGGGCGGTAGCCGAGGATGAGGTCATTCGCTTCGAGACCCGCAGCGGCGAGCTGCTGGCCCGGCGCGAAGGGGAGTGGATCTGGCTCGATTTTCCGTGCATCCCACTCACCCCTCTGGCGCTGGACCCTGCCTATGCTGTCGCCCTTGGTTGCAAGCCACTGCAGACGCTGGCGGCGGGGGCCAAGTTCTTGTTTGAGCTAGCCAGTGAAGAGGAGGTGCGAGTGATTTCGCCCGATTTCCACGCCCTGCGCGCCCTGCCCGGCCGCGGCCTGATGGTGACGGCGCCCTCGCGCGATCCGGACCATGACTTTGTCTCCCGCTACTTCGCCCCCTGGGTCGGGGTGGACGAGGATCCGGTGACCGGCTCCAACCACTGCGCCCTGGTGCCCTTCTGGGCCGAACGGCTAGGCAAACAGCAACTGCGGGCCCGCCAGATCTCGGCCCGGGGCGGTGAGCTGCGGCTTGAATTGCAGGGAGATCGGGTGCTGATGGCGGGTCAGGCCGTCACCTTGTGGCAGGGGGAGTGGCTGCTACCGCCGGCCTTATAAGCGGCAAGCTAGCGGCGTATTGAGCGTTCGCCACCGGCTGTGCCCGCCATAAAAAAAACGCCCCGCAGTTGCGGGGGCGTTTTGATTGTCATGGACGGCAGCTGTGCTGCTGCGGCCCTGTTTCTTCGGCTCTTACTTTTGTGGACGCAGAGCCGGGAACAGGATGACGTCGCGGATGGTGTGGCTGTTGGTGAACAGCATCACCAGACGGTCGATACCGATGCCCTGACCAGCAGTCGGCGGCAGACCGTGTTCCAGCGCGGTCACGAAGTCGGCGTCGTAGAACATGGCTTCGTCATCGCCTGCGGCTTTCTGGTCAACCTGAGCCTGGAAGCGCTCGGCCTGATCTTCCGCATCGTTCAGCTCGGAGAAGCCGTTGGCCAGCTCGCGGCCGCCGATGAAGAATTCGAAGCGGTCGGTGACGTCCGGGTTCTGGTCGTTGCGACGGGCCAGCGGAGAGACGGCGGCCGGGTACTCGGTGATGAAGGTCGGTTGCAGCAGCATGTGCTCCACGGTCTCTTCGAAGATCGCGGTGATCACATGACCCAGCTCCCAGCTCTTCATCAGCTCGATGTGCAGGCGCTTGGCGACGGCGGTGGCCTTCTCCAGGGTCGCCAGATCGTCGCGGGTCACATCCGGGTTGTACTTCAGGATGGAGTCAACCATGGAGAGACGCTGGAACGGCTGACCGAAATCGATGGTCAGGCCCTCTTCGCCCTCTTTGGCGTAACGGATCTTGGTGTCGCCCAGAATGTCCTGCGCCAGGGTGCGCAGCATCTCTTCGGTGAGGTCCATCAGATCGATGTAGTCGGCGTAGGCCATATAGAACTCGAGCATGGTGAACTCGGGGTTATGGCGAACGGAGATACCTTCGTTACGGAAGTTGCGGTTGATCTCGTAGACACGCTCGAAGCCACCGACCACCAGACGCTTCAGATAGAGTTCCGGAGCGATACGCAGGTACATGTCGATGTCCAGCGCGTTGTGGTGGGTGATGAACGGACGGGCAGAGGCGCCACCCGGGATGACCTGCATCATGGGGGTTTCCACTTCCATGAAGCGCTTGTCGTTCAGGAACTTGCGGATACCGGCCACGACCTTGGTACGGGTCACGAAGGTCTTGCGGGACTCTTCGTTGGCGATCAGATCCAGGTAACGCTGACGGCAGCGGGCTTCCTGGTCGGTCAGACCCTTGTGCTTCTCGGGCAGCGGGCGCAGTGCCTTGGTCAGCAGGCGGATGTCGGAGACGTGCACGGACAGCTCGCCGGTCTGGGTCTTGAACAGGGTGCCTTCGACACCGACGATGTCACCCAGATCCCATTTCTTGAACTGCTCGTTGTAGAAGCCTTCCGGCAGGTCATCACGAGTCACATAGACCTGGATCTTGCCAGCCATGTCCTGCAGGGTCGCGAAGGATGCCTTGCCCATGATCCGGCGGGTCATGATACGACCGGCAATCTTCACCCGTTTACCCAGGGCAGTCAGCTCCTCGGCGCTTTTGTCGCCAAACTCTGCCTGCAGATCGCCGGAGAGGCTGTCACGACGAAAGTCGTTGGGGAAGGGATTGCCCTGGGCGCGCAGGGCGGCCAGCTTGGAACGACGCTCTGTCATCTCATTGTTGAGTTCGAGAGTTTGGTCGACTTCCGGAGTAGTGGTTTGTTCAGACATGGTGATTCCTGCTTGTTTACAGACCTGATTTCAGGCTGGCTTCGATAAACTTGTCCAAGTCACCGTCGAGCACCGATTGGGTATTACGGGTTTCGACGCCGGTGCGCAGATCCTTGATACGGGAGTCATCCAGCACGTAAGAGCGGATCTGGCTGCCCCAACCGATATCGGACTTGGTCTCTTCCAGGGCTTGTTTCTCAGCGTTTTGCTTCTGAATTTCCAGCTCGTAGAGCTTGGCTTTCAGCTGCTTCATACACTGATCTTTGTTTTTGTGCTGGGAACGGTCGTTCTGGCACTGTACCACGACACCGGTCGGGACGTGGGTGATACGCACCGCGGATTCAGTCCGGTTAACGTGCTGACCGCCGGCACCGGAGGCGCGGTAGACGTCGATACGCAGATCGGCCGGGTTGATATCGATTTCGATATCGTCGTCGATCTCGGGATAGACGAACACGGAGCAGAACGAGGTGTGGCGACGGCCACCGGAATCGAACGGGGATTTGCGAACCAGACGGTGCACGCCGGTTTCGGTGCGCAGCCAGCCGAAGGCGTATTCGCCGGTGAACTTGATGGTGGCGGACTTGATGCCGGCCACGTCACCCTCGGAGCATTCGATGAGCTCCGGCTTGTAGCCGTGGGCATCGCCCCAGCGCAGGTACATGCGCAGCACCATGTTGGCCCAATCCTGTGCTTCGGTACCACCGGAGCCGGATTGAATGTCGATATAGCAGTCGGAACCGTCGTGCTGGCCGGAGAACATGCGGCGGAACTCCAGCTCCACTAGCTTGGCTTCCAGCTGCTCGGCTTCGGCGATGGCTTCGTTGAAGGTCTCTTCGTCTTCCCCTTCCACGGCCAGGCTTACCAGCATCTCGACATCTTCCACGCCCTGGGTCAGGGTATCGATGGTGCCAACCACGTTTTCCAGCGCGACACGCTCCTTGCCGAGCGCCTGTGCGCGCTCCGGCTCATTCCAGACGTCGGGCTGTTCCAGCTCGGCGTTTACCTCTTCCAGACGCTCTTTCTTGGCGTCATAGTCAAAGGTACCCCCTAAGAAGCTCGGTCCGCTCAGACAGCTCCTTAAGTTTGTTCAATACAGGATTAACTTCGAACATCGTGAAAACTCTCAGGATCGATGTGATTTGAAAACGGGTCATTCTAGCCAATTGTGGAAGGAATAAACAGGGCTGCCTGTCCTTGTGCGTGCCCTGTAGGCAATTTCTGGTGCAGTTTTCCCCACTCCAGTAGAAAATACCGCCCGCAACCCGGAATAAGGGTTCAGTTCTGGCTAATAACGTCGCTATAACATACGGGTGCCATGCACTTTTTGGGAAATCCTGTTCCTGATCTCATAAGAAGAACCATGATGAAAAATCTATCACTCAAGCAAAAGATACTGTTATCGGTGGTGATCGCCCTCTCGCTGGTGATCACCTTGCTCTCCTGGCAAGGCTACAGCAGCCAGAAGTCGCTGCTGTTGCAAGGCAGTCAGGAGCAGGTACAGCGTCTGGGTAACCAGCAGGCTGAACGGATCAGCGACTGGCTGGCTGCCCGTCGCGATGTAGTGCAGGCCCTTGGCAACAAGGCTGGCGCCGAGCCCCTTAATGCCCTGCAGCAGGCACAGGTCTCCGGCCGCTTCCAGCTCACCTATTTTGGCGAGAGCAGCGGCAAGATGAATGACTCTGACCCATCCATCAACCGTGACGGCTATGATCCCCGCTCCCGTGGCTGGTATCAGGAAGCCATGGCCAAGGGGGGCATGATAGTCACCAAACCCTATCTGGACGTGGCCTACAACATCCTGGTGGTGACCCTGGCCCAACCGGCCCAGGGCGGTGTGGTTGGCGGCGATCTCTCCATCGCCGCCCTGGTGGAAGACGTCACCAAGATGACTCTGCCGGCCGACGGTTTTGCCGTCATGATGCACAAGGATGGCACCGTCATCGCCTACAAGGATGCCGCCAAGGCGATGAAGCCGGCCACCGAGATCGACAACGATCTGACCAACGCCCTGATTGAACAGAGCAAGGCCAGCCACGAGCTGGTGCCGGCCTACTTCGACGGCGAAGGGCGCGACAAGCTGCTGTGGGCGGTGGACATTCCGGATACCGACTGGGAGCTGGTACTGGTACTGGACAAGGCGACCCTGGAGGCGCCGCTCTCCTCCCTGCTGATGACCCAGCTCGGCCTGGCCCTGTTGGTGCTGGTGGGCAGCATCCTCGCCATCTCCTGGCTGGTCAGCCTGCTGCTCGGCCCGCTCACCAAGGTTTCCCAAGCACTGGCCCGCATCGCTGACGGCAACGGCGATCTGACCCAGCGCATCAAGATCGATACCAATGACGAGGTGGGCCAGCTGGCCAACAGCTTCAACCGCTTCGTCGGCAGCCAGCACCAGCTGATCGGCAATATCCGCAAGCTGGCCAGCGAGCTGGACGCCGATGCCGAGCGCAGTCTGGTGACCAATCAGGCGGCGGTCGAAGAACTGCAACGCCAGCAGCAGGAGGTGACCATGGTCGCCACCGCGGTGACCGAGATGGCGAGCGCCACCCAGGAGATCGCCAACAACGCCGAGAGCACCGCCGCTGCGGCCCAGCAGTCGGCCCAGAGCAGTGAGCAGGGCAAGATGCTGGTCAACAAGACTCGTCAATCCATCAACGGTCTGGCCGATGAAGTGGGTCAGGCGACCGAGGTGATCGGCGAGCTGAGTCGTCACGCCCAGGCCATCTCTGGCATCCTCTCCACCATTCAGGGGATTGCCGAGCAGACCAACCTGCTGGCGCTCAATGCCGCCATCGAAGCGGCCCGTGCCGGTGAACAGGGTCGCGGTTTCGCCGTGGTGGCGGACGAGGTGCGGGTGCTGTCGCGCCGTACCCAGGACTCCACCCAGGAGATCCAGTCCACCATAGAGACGCTGCAGCAGACCACCTCCCGTGCCGTGAGCCTGATGCAGACCAGCCAGGGGCTGGCCGACAACAGCGTGCAGGATGCCGATGCCGCCGCTGCCGCGCTCGAAGAGATCACCCAGGCCGTCTCTCTCATCTCCGACATGGCGGGCCAGATTGCCACTGCCGCCGAGGAGCAGACCCAGGTGACCGGCGAGATCACCCAGAACACCACCGCCATCAAGGATGTGAGCGACGAGATCACCGCCGCCGCCATGCGGGATCTGGATCAGGCCGCCGGACTCAAGGGACGGGCAACCGACCTGAACCAGCAGGTCGCGACCTTTATCCTGTAATCAGGCAGACCCGTTGCAACCGGGCCCCGCGATCGATGATCGCGGGGCTTTTTATTGGTCGTTATCGTGGTCGCAGCGTTTGGGAAAGGGGAGGTAGAGGGAGAAAACCTGCGTTTAACTCCCATGTGCCAGGTGACAGCATATCTGGCCTTTGGTCAGCACTTTGCCATGCAGACTGATGCCCAAAACAGAGAGCCCACCTTGCGGTGGGCTCTTGTCATCATGGTTCTGTCTGGTCGGGATTACAGGAAGGGCAGCGCCATAAACAGTTTGATCACCATGGCGTTGATGATGTCGATGAAGAATGCGCCCACCATGGGCACCACCAGAAACGCCAGGTGAGAAGGGCCAAAGCGCAGGGTGATGGCCTGCATGTTGGCAATGGCCGTCGGGGTCGCCCCCAGGCCAAAGCCGCAGTGACCCGCTGCCAGCACGGCCGCATCGTAGTTTTTACCCATGACCCGGAAGGTGACGAAGACGGCGTAGAGCGCCATCGCCACTGTCTGGGCGGCCAGCAGGATGAAGATGGGCAGCGCCAGGCTGGCCAGATCCCACAGCTTCAGGCTCATCAGCGCCATCGCCAGGAACAGCGACAGGCTGATGTTGCCGAGCAGGGAGACTTCGCGGTCACTCACCTCATGCCAGTTGAGCAGGGTTAGGGCGTTGCGCAGCAGCACGCCGACGAACAGCACGCAGACGAAGATCGGCAGCTCGAGGACACTGCCCTTGAGGTAGAGGGAGAGCAGCTCGCCCCCTTTCAAGCTGATGGCGATGAGCGCCAGGGTTTCAATCACGCTGAACGGGGTGAGCGGGCGCTCCATGTCGGGCATCTCGAAGCCCTGGGGCGCGTCATCCTGGTTGTGCTCCTCGCCCGGCACCTGCACCTTCTTCACCAGATAGCGGGCCACCGGACCGCCGATGAGGCCCCCCAGCACCAGACCGAAGGTGGCGCAGGCGATGGCGAGTTCGGCGGCAGACTGCACGCCGTACTTGTCGGAGAAGGTGGCGCTCCAGGCCGCTCCGGTGCCGTGGCCGCCGGAGAGGGTGATGGAGCCGGCCAGCAGTCCCATATGAGGATCCAGGCCGAGCAGCGTGGCCAGGCCCACCCCCAGGCTGTTTTGCACCAGCAGCAGGCCGGTGACCACCATCAGGAAGGTGACCACCGCCTTGCCGCCGCGCTTGAGACTGCCCAGATCGGCGGAGAGGCCGATGGAGGCGAAGAAGGCCAGCATCAGCGGGGTTTGCAGGCTGGTGTCGAATTGCAACTCCATCTGCAGGGTGGAGCGCAGCAACAGCAGTACCAGCGCGACCACCAGGCCGCCGGCAACCGGTTTGGGGATGTTGAAGGTGCGCAGCAGCCCGACGCGGGTAACCAGCAGACGACCAAGCAGCAACACCAGGGTGGCGGCGACAAGAGTGGCGTAGGAATCAAGTTGTAGCATTCAGTACTCCCATGTTGATTGGCTGTGTCTTTCGGTGGTGAAGACTCACAGATTCAGCCGGGATAAAAACAGTGCGGCGAACGTGCCAGCAAAGAAGGGGAAAGGTTCCCCGCTCCATGAAGGTGGAGCCAGTGCGGGCCTGACATGCTCAGGCATCCAGATGAGATTTTGGTAAAATCCGGCGGACTGTAGCAAAAAACACCTATTAATTCCATATTTCATGCCTTATTGACCATTATTTGTTCTTTTTTCGAGATTTAATACCTATGGGGTAGGGCGTGTTGAGGTTCGAAATGATTGGCTCCTGCTGCCTGTCCAACCCAGCCCGGGCGTGGGAAAAACAGTGTGTTTGACTGAGGGATAACAATGGATATGGCACACCTTGCCGCCCCATCGTGCCCGGGCAGGCATCACAAGATGAGACGGATGGGGTGTGAAGAAGAGGGGTTATCCCTATATAATCCGCCGGTTTCCGGCCCACTGATCCGGCCAACCAAGAGGAGAGGGTGTGAAGAAGTCCATCTACATCGCCTACACAGGCGGCACCATTGGGATGCAGCGTTCCGACCACGGCTATGTGCCGATGGCGGGCTTTATGGAAGATTGTCTGGCGCGGATGCCCGAGTTTCATCGGCCCGAGATGCCCGGTTACCATATTCACGAATATGATCCCCTCATCGACTCCTCCGACATGACCCCGGCGGACTGGCAGCGCATCGCCGAGGACATTCGCGACAACTACGAGAAATACGACGGTTTCGTCATCCTGCACGGTACCGACACCATGTCGTTCACCGCCTCGGCGCTCTCCTTCATGCTCGAAGATCTGCACAAGCCGGTCATCATCACCGGCTCCCAGATCCCGCTCGCCGAGCTGCGCTCCGACGGCCAGCAGAACCTGCTCAACGCCCTCTATATCGCGGCCAACTACCCGATCCACGAGGTGACGCTCTTTTTCAACAACCAGCTCTATCGCGGCAATCGCAGCAAGAAGGTGCATGCGGACGGCTTCCACGCCTTCGACTCGCCGAACTATCCGCCGCTGCTCAACGCCGGCATCGCCATCTCCCTGGAGGCAGGCGAGCTGGGGGTGCCGTCCGATCAGCCCCTGGTGCTGCACGACATCACCCCCCAGCCCATCGGCGTGGTGACCCTCTATCCCGGGATCTCCAGCGAGGTGATCGCCAATATCCTGCAGCAGCCGGTGAAGGCGCTGATCCTGCTCTCCTTCGGGGTCGGCAATGCGCCGCAGAATCCGACCATGCTGGCGCTACTCTCCGAGGCCTCGGCCCGCGGCGTCATCATCGTCAACCTGAGCCAGTGTCTGCACGGCAAAGTCAACATGGGCGGCTATGCCACCGGCAACGCCCTGTCGCGCGCCGGGGTCATCTCGGGCTTCGACATGACCGCCGAGGCGGCGCTCACCAAGCTGCACTTCCTGCTGAGCCAGGGCTTGCCCTCCCACCGCATTCGCGAGCTGATGCAGCAATCCCTGCGCGGGGAGCTGACCCCCTGAGAAACTGTCCACGATCTTACTGCGAAACCGTGATCAAGGCTCATGTGCTGCTCGGAATCCTCATGTATGCATATACACTCCGGTTCCTGCGCTGCTCTTCACCTTGCTGACGTCTTCTCGCTACAGGTCGTGAACAGCTTCTGACCTCCCCACCATGGGAGAGAGTGAAAAAAGAGGGGAGCCATAATGGCTCCCCTCTTTCGCTTCGTCGCCGCGATGGGTGACGTGTGGCCCGCCTCAGTGGCTGAGGTCGACCCGGACTATCTCTTCCTCGTCGCGGTATTGGCGCTTGAGCTCGCTCTTGCTCTTCATCACGATCTCGCCGTCACGGCCAATGTTCATGTGCTCGGGATTTTCAAGGTGCATCGCCTGCCAGGCCATCACGGCCTGCAGGGAGGTGGCCTTCTGCTCGTCGGTGAGGGGCTTGCCATCTGGCCACTTGCCAAGCTCGACCGCGGTCTTGAGCCGCTCGTACACCTCTTTGGGCATCTGCCTGATTGCTTGTTGAAACTCACCTTGTTGATACGACATCCGGCCTCTCCTTGAAATTGAGCCATAAACCCGGGCTTGGGCGGGCAGATCCTGGCGGGTTATGCAGGTAGATCCTGACGGACTACGCCAGCCATCTGCTCCATCACCCGCACTACCTGACAACTGTATCCGAACTCGTTGTCATACCACACGTAGAGCACGCAGTGATCCCCTTCGGCGATGGTGGCCTGGGAGTCCACGATCCCGGCGAAGCGGGAACCCACCATGTCGGAGGAGACCAGCTCGGTGCTGGCACTGAAGTCAATCTGGCGATGCAGGGCCGAGCTCAGCGACATCTGTTGCAGATAGGCGTTGAGGCTCTCCCGATCGGTGGCCTGCTCCAGCGACAGGTTGATGATGGCGAGCGACACGTTGGGAGTCGGCACCCGGATGGCGTTGCCGGTGAGCTTGCCCTTGAGTTCGGGCAGCGCCTTGGCCACCGCCTTGGCGGCACCCGTGCTGGTCATCACCATGTTGAGGGCTGCACTGCGACCGCGGCGCTCGCCCTTGTGATAGTTGTCGATCAGGTTCTGATCGTTGGTGTAGGAGTGCACCGTTTCGACGTGGCCGTGGCGGATGCCGTATCTCTCCTGCATCACCTTGAGCACAGGGGTGATGGCGTTGGTGGTGCAGGAGGCGGCGGAGATGATGCGATCTTCCGGGGTGATCACCTCATGGTTGACCCCGAATACCACGTTCTTCATCTCGCCCTTGCCGGGAGCGGTCAGCAGCACCTTGCCGGCGCCGCGCGCCTTGAGGTGTTCACTGAGGCCGGCCTCGTCGCGCCAGACGCCGGTGTTGTCGATGATCAGGGCGTTCTGGATGCCATAGGCGGTGTAATCGATATCGGCCGGGCTATTGGCGTAGATCACCTGGATGTAGGTGCCGTTGGCGATGATGGCGCTGCGCTCCACGTCCACTTCGATGGAACCGTTGAAGGGGCCATGGACGGAGTCGCGGCGCAGCAGGCTGGCGCGTTTTTCCAGATCTCCGTCACGACCGCCGCGTACCACGATGGCGCGCAGGCGCAGGGAGTTGGCGGCGCCGGTACGTTCGATCAGCAGGCGGGCCAGCAGGCGGCCGATGCGACCAAAACCGTAGAGCACTACATCCGTCGGCTGGGGAACCTCACCACGGCCCAGGGCCGGTGCCAGTTTGGCTTTCAGATAATCCTCGATGCCCGCCTCATCCTGATGTTCCTGCCAGTAACCGACGGCCAGTTTACCCAGATCGATCTCGGCAACGGTCGGTTTCAGGGCCACGATGGCCTGCAGCAGGGGAAAGCTCTGTTGGATGGGGAGGGGGGCGCCCTGGTGGCGGCGTACGACCCTGTGGGCCTTGAGGATATCGATGGTGGAGGCGTTTTGCAGCGGACGTCCGTAGACGGTGATCTCGACCCCTTGCTGGCGATAGAGACGACCAATCAGGGGTTGCATGGCTTCGGCGAGCTCCTGGCTCTCCTGCCACGCTTGCAAGTAGTGCTCGTGGGTCATTAACCAGATCCTTTATTTCACGTTGTTGGTGCAAATAGAAAATCGTCGAATGCAGATCACTGTAGGGGTGTATATTTCGTTATATTATTCTGCAGTCGCGGCCTTGAGTGGCGCGCGCATTGTAATGGATATGTAACCGGTTTGCTAGCCGGAGGTGGCCGCATCAGGCTCCTATTGTAATTAACCAGATGTGAGTCATGACAGATCTGCCTATGCGCCCAACACTCATCCTGCTCCCGATCATGTTTGCCGCCGCAGGCTGCAATGACGATCGGCTGCACAACATTTGCAACAACCATCCCGAGTTGTGTCAGGACCTGGTGGACGATGGCTGGTGCCGCTACGAGCGCACCGACATCATCCGCAGCCGTTTCTACCTCAAGGAGGAGGAGACGGATCGCCGCAAATACGAGCTGATTCGCAATCTTGAGCGCTACCTCAAGTGCGCGGAGCGCTCCACCAACATCGAATACAAGAATGCCAAGGAGCTCAAGAGTCCGCGGGTGGAAGGCATGCTGGCCGCCGGCGAACAGCTGGCCCAGCTGGATGTGGCGACCCGCAACTCCCAGGATCCTTACCTGCTGCTTTGGCACTGGACCAACAACACCAACGAGCTGGCTCGCCAGCAGTTCATGGCGCTCGAGGGCAAGCCGGTGCTCGAGGAGCCCGAGTTGCAGCTGGCGCTGGGGGGCATCTATGCCAAGAGCGATCCGGCCAAGGCGATCGACACCCTGCAGCACGGTCTCTCTCTCTACCGGCAGGGGGACACGGTCAACAGCCGCCTGCTGACCTCCCTCAGCACCCTCTACATGGGTCAGAAGCAGTATGGGCAGGCCTACCTCTGGGGCAAGGTGAGCGAATCGTTCAAAGGCTCTCCCGAGGTCTCCACCGCACGCTTTGGCATCTATCACACCCTGAGCAAGACCGATCTCGAAGCCTATGACAAGCGGGCCGCCGAGCTGGTCGAGCAGATCCGGCAAGGCAACTACCGGCCTTGAGACAATGATGACGTTACAGACACAGACTTCCTGTTGGCCCGACCCCTTTGCCATCGACTTTGTCCACGGCCAGGTGCCGACCGATGGCAGCACCCTGGAGCGCCTGACGGTGCGCGCCGTGGTGGCGCGAGATGACGAGCTGCTGCTGGTGCACTCCCGGGTCAATGGCGACTTCATGTTCCCGGGCGGCGGCGTCGAGGCAGGTGAGAGCCATGCCCTGGCGCTGGCCCGCGAACTGCGAGAGGAGTGCGGCGCCGAGCTGCTGGAGGTAGGGCCCCTGCTCGGCGAGACTCGCGAGTACCGGCCGGCCCGGGAGCAGGGGGTCGATGCCTACTGTATCCGTTCCCTCTATTACCTCTGCCGGATCGGGGAGACGCTGGTGGCCCCGCAGCCCCAGCCCTACGAGATCCGGCTCGGTTTCGTACCCGGCTGGATCGCCATCGAGGAGGCGCTGCAGACCAACAAGACCCAGCTGGCGGGTCCCTGTCCGCAGTGGACTGTGCGCGAGACCCGGGTGCTGGCCCAGCTGCAGCGCTGGTGGCAGCGCGGCGTGTTCGATGAGTGGTAATGCCGAGAAGCGGATACAAAAAGAGCGCCTTGTGGCGCTCTTTTTGATGGCAAGGGATGAGGTTACTTGACCTCTTCGCCCTTGGCCTGCAGATCGGCGTGATAGGAGGAACGCACGAAGGGACCGCAGGCGGCGTGGCTGAAGCCGAGTTCCATCGCCACATCCTTGAGCTCATCGAACTCTGCGGGCGGCACGTAGCGCTTCACCGGCAGGTGGTGGCGGCTCGGCTGCAGATACTGGCCCAGGGTCAGCATGTTGACGCCGTGCTCGCGCAGATCCTTGAGCACCTCGACTATCTCTTCGTTGGTTTCGCCAAGACCCATCATCAGACCGGACTTGGTCGGTACGTGCGGGTGCATCTCCTTGATGCGGCGCAGCAGCTCCAGCGACCACTTGTAGTCGGCGCCCGGACGGGCCACCCGGTACATACGCGGGGCGGTTTCCAGGTTGTGGTTGAAGACGTCCGGCGGGGTCTCGCGGAACACCTCGAGGGCCTGTTCCATACGGCCGCGGAAGTCCGGGGTCAGGATCTCGATGCGGGTCTGCGGGCTGTGCTCGCGGATCTGCTTGATGCAGTCGGCGAAGTGCTGGGCACCGCCGTCGCGCAGATCGTCGCGGTCCACCGAGGTGATCACCACGTACTTGAGGTTCATCTCCTTGATGGTGAGCGCCAGCTTCTTCGGTTCTTCCGGATCCAGCGGGAGCGGACGGCCGTGGGCCACGTCGCAGAAGGGGCAGCGACGAGTACAGATGGCGCCCATGATCATGAAGGTCGCCGTGCCGTGGTTGAAGCACTCCGCCAGGTTGGGGCAGGAGGCCTCTTCACAGACCGAGTGCAGCTTGTTCTTGCGCAGGGTGCTCTTGATGTGCTCGATCTTCTGGCTGGAGGGGGGCAGTTTGATCCGCATCCAGTCCGGCTTGCGAAGGAGTTCTTCGTTGGGATCCGGCATGAATTTCACCGGGATCAGGGCCATCTTGTCGCCATCGCGCAGCTTGACGCCCGGCTCCATACGAACGGGTTTGCTCATGATTCACTCTCGGTGTTTGTTATTGTCTGATAGCCAATCAGGCTGGCCAGTTCGGCCACCAGAATGGATTGCGCCTCGGCCACGCTTTGCGGGCCGCCCAGGGCGCTGGTCTGGGTCATGGCCATGCCCGCGTAGCCGCACGGATTGATGTGCAGGAAGGGGGTCATGTCCATGTTGATGTTGAGGGCCAGCCCGTGAAACGAGCACCCCTTGCGGATGCGCAGGCCGAGGGAAGCCAGTTTGGCCTCCATGCCGAGCTCGTTTTTCACGTAGACACCGGGGGCGTCCGCTTTGGCATAGGCCGTGATGTCGCTTTTCGCCAGGGTATTGATGATGGCGGTCTCCAGCGCGGTGACCAGTTCGCGCACCGTCAGCTTGCAACGGCGCACATCCACCAGCACATAGAGCACCAGCTGGCCGGGACCGTGATAGGTTATCTGGCCGCCGCGATCGCTCTGTACCACCGGGATATTGCCCGGGTTCAGCAGATGTTCGGCCTTGCCGGCTTGCCCCTGGGTGTAGACGGGATCATGCTCCACCACCCAGAACTCGTCCGGGGTCTCGCCGGTGCGGCTGTCGGTGAAGGCTTTCATGGCGTCCCATACCGGTTGGTAGGGACGACGGCCCAGATGTCTGACGATAAGCGTGGGCTGGGCGGGGATCCGGGATGACATGGCTTCCTCACGGCAGGCTGCTGCCAAAAACAGTCGCCCCGCAGAACGGGGCGAGAGAGACGTTACAGTACGTATTTCACCAGCTCGATCTTGCCGAGGGCGGTATACATCGCCTCGATGTGCTCCTTGCTCTGGGCGGTGACAGTCACTCGAACCGAGTGATAGTTACCCTTGGAGCTGGGCTGGACGGTCGGGCTGTAAGTACCGGGGGCGTGCTGCTGCAGCACTTCCACCACCATGTCCGGCAGCGCCGGATCGGCGACGCCGAGTACCTTGAACGGGAATTTGCAGGGAAACTCCAGCAGTTCATCAAACTTGGTATTCATTTACTCACCTTTTGCATCGTCACGGGGACGACTTCATCTTGGATGGCTAGTTGCCGGTGGCCCCTAGGGGCCGCCATTGCTGTCTATATGGGCACGATCCTGGCCAGGATCAAGGCCCGGAGCGGTCAGACAAAAATGGGAGTGCTGCTTTTTACCACAAATCGGGGTGTGGCGGAACCTGCAGTTTGCAGGGTTATTCACTGCCCTGACGGCCAGAGACAGCAGCGGCGCCTGTTGGCGCCGCTGTTGGGTGAGGATTGTGCGTCTCTGTTACTTGAACCAGCTGGAAACCAGCAGTACCAGATAGTCCCACAGACGGCTCATCAGACCGCCTTCCTGCACCTCTTCCAAGGCAACCAGCGGAACCTGCTTGATCTCCTTGTCGCCCTGCTTCAGGAACACGGTACCGACTCGCTGACCCTTGGCCAGTGGAGCTCTGAGCTCGCTGTCGAGCTGGAAGTCAGCTTTGAGGTTGTTGCCCTGACCGCGGGTCACCAGCACGGAGACATCCTGGTCGACACCCAGTTTTACTTCAGGCTTGTCACCCATCCAGATCTTCTGGGTGACCAGCTCGGTGCCAGCCTTGTACGGGGTCAGGCTCTGGAAGAAACGGAAACCGTAGGTGAGCAGCTTCTTGCTCTCGGCGGCGCGGGTAGCTTCGCTGTTGGCTCCCAGCACGACTGCGATCAGGCGCATGCCTTCGTTGTTGGTGGCGGAGGAGACCAGGTTGTAGCCCACCTGGCTGACGTGACCTGTCTTGATGCCATCCACCTGCAGGGACTGGTCCCACAGCAGACGGTTGCGGTTGTGCTGGGTGATGCCGTTGAACACGAAGGATTTTTGGGAGTAGATCTTGTACTCCTCCGGCAGATCGCGGATCAGCGCCTGCCCCAGACGGGCCATGTCATGGGCGGTACTGTAGTGGCCTTCCGCATCCAGACCGTGGGGGTTCACGAAGTGGCTGTCATTCATGCCGAGCTTGGTTGCCCAGCTGTTCATCAGGCTGGCGAAGGAGTCGGTGCTGCCCGCCAGGAATTCGGCCATGGCGACGCAGGCGTCGTTGCCGGACTGGATGATGATGCCCTTGTTGAGATCATCAACGGAGACCTGCTTGCCCACCTCGATGAACATCTTGGAGGAGTCGGCGTAGTTCTTGGACCAGGCGTTTTGGCTGATGGTCACCATGTCGGTGCGCTTGATGTTCCCCTTGGCCAGCTCCTGGCCAATGATGTAGGAGGTCATCATCTTGGTCAGACTGGCGGGCGGCAGACGCTCTTCGGCGTTCTGCTCGGCCAGCACCTGACCGGAGTAGTAATCGATCAGAATATGGGCCTTGGCGGAGATTTCCGGCGCGGCGGGAACGACCACAGGGTTGGCGTTCGGCGTAGGGACAGGCGTGTTGGCCTGAGCGGTGGCGCTTATCAGAGAGGCCAGAATAACGGAACGGGCAAATTTGGACATCTTGAAATTCCTGCGAGCCAGATGGGGAATGAATGCGGGCCTAACTATACCAGATGCACCCGCCGGTCATAGTCCGACGTGGCGATCAACTCTGGTTTTTTATCCATCGGCCCCGTTCACCACGCCACAAAGCGACGTGATGAGCGGGTTTGCCGGCAGATAGACCCACAATCTGGAGGGGATCAGGGCACGATGAACGCCTGTTCCAGCCCACCCTGGCGAACTTTTTCCAGTGTGCTCAGTTGTTGGTCGGCCGGGATCGGGCCTATCAGCACCCGGAAGATGGCGCCATGGGTGTCGATCCGGTAGGGCACGCCGTAGCGCTGGGTCATTACCTTGCCCATCGCCTCGGCTCGCTCCCGGGAGCCGCTGGCCAGCACCTGGATCATCTTGCCCTGACCACTGGCCGCCTGGGGCTGACCCTGTTTGGCCGCAACCGGCTTGCTGGTGCTGCTGGCCGGTGTGGCGGCAGGAGTGGCCGGCTTGGGCGAGGGGGCAACCTGGGTATCTGCCGGTGTCATCGGGGCCATCGGCTCCATGATCACCCGCTGATCCGGCGTGTCGCTGATGAGTTCAAGCCGCACCCGGGCCTCGCCGGTGTGGACCATGTCCAGCTGCTCGGCGGCGGCATGGGAGAGGTCGATGAGGCGGCTGCTGTCAAACGGACCGCGGTCATTGACCCGCACTATGGTCTCGAGGCCGTTGTCCAGATTGGTGACCCGCACATAGCTCGGGATCGGCAGGTTGCGGTGGGCGGCGCTGAACAGCTTGCTGTCCAGCACGTCGCCGTTGGCGGTCTTGTTGCCGTCCAGATCCTTGGCCAGCCAGCTGGCGGTGCCCTCCTCGGTGTAGTGCTTGATGTCGCGCCATACCTCGTATTTCTGCTTGCCAATCCAGTAGTTCCGGTTGCCGCTGGTACTCAGGGGCTCGGGGCGCGGAATGGCGCCGGTGGCTTGCGGTATCTCGATAACGGGCGGTTTGCTGACCGGTGCTTGCGGTTCGACCGAGGCGCTCTGTTCCGGCTGGCTGCTACAGGCGGCCAGCAACAAGCTCAGGCTGAGCGGGAGGAGTTTGTGACGAAGTTGCATACGCTTCCTGAATGGCTTGGCTAAGTTGATACACCGCCATCGCATAAAGGGGGCTGCGATTGTAGCGGGTGATCACATAAAAGTTATGCCGTGCGACCCAGTATTCCGGTCCATCGGCTTGTTCGAACGCCAGCAACTTGACCGGCGTCTGCGGGGCCGGCGGGGTGGCAAGCTCGATGCCTGCCGCCGCCAGTTCCGCCCACTGTTGTGTCAGCTCGGGCTCGGATCTCAGCAGGGGCTCGATCGCCAGCAAACCGGTCTGGGCCGGTTCGACCACCGACTCGCCCCAGCGCCACTGATGTTCGGCAAAGTAGTTGGCCACGCTGCCGATGGCATCGGCCGGATTGGCAAACAGATCCCGTTTACCGTCACCGTCGAAATCGACGCCGTAGTGACGATAGCTGGAGGGCATGAACTGCCCCATCCCCATGGCCCCGGCGTAGGAGCCCTTGAGGCGCGCCAGCGGCCAACCCTCTTCCCGGGCCAGCAGCACCAGCTGGGCAAACTCCTTGGCGAAGAAGTCGGCCCGCGCCGGATAGTGAAAACCCAGGGTATAGAGACTGTCCAGCACCGGATGACGCCCCATCTGACGGCCATAGAAGGTCTCGACCCCTATGATGGCCACGATGAGCGCCGCAGGCACCTTGTAGGTCTGCTCGGCCCGGCTCAGGGTGGCTGCATGGCGTTGCCAGAAGCGCAGTCCGTCGGCAATCCGCTCCTGAGTCACGAACAGCGGCCGGTAGCGATACCAAGGCTTGGCCTCCCAGGGACGGTTGATGGTGTCGAGCACCTCCTGGCGCAGCCTGGCCTCCTTGGCGGCGGCCTGCAGCGCCGCCAGCGGTACCTGTTGCTGCTCGGCGAGCTGCGCCAGACGCTCCTGCGGCACACCGGCCTGGGCCGCAATGGCCCAGAGGGAGAGCAGTGCCCAACCCCACCTCATCAGGCGAGTAGCCTTCTATGAGTCTGAATTGACATCAGTATGCCAAAACCGGCCATCAGGGTCACCATGGAGGTGCCACCATAGCTCACCAGCGGCAGAGGTACCCCCACCACCGGCAGTATGCCGCTCACCATGCCCATGTTGACGAATACATAGACGAAGAAGGTGAGGGTCAGGGCGCCGCCAAGCAGACGCTCGAAGCTGCTCTGGGCCTGCATCGAGATAAACAGGCAGCGGCTGATGACATAGAGGTAGAGCACCAGCAGCAGGGCGACTCCCACCAGGCCGAACTCCTCGCTGAATACCGCGAAGATAAAATCGGTGTGGCGTTCGGGCAGAAATTCGAGCTGGGACTGGGTGCCCTGCAGCCACCCCTTGCCGAAGACGCCGCCGGAGCCGATGGCGATCTTGGACTGGATGATGTGATAGCCACGCCCGAGGGGATCTTTTTCCGGGTCGAGCAGCATCAGTACCCGCTGGCGCTGGTATTCGTGCATCAGGAAGAACCAGAGCACCGGCATGAAGGCCAGCGCCATCACCACTGCCAGCCCGATCAGCCACCAGCTCAGTCCCGCCAGGAAGATGACGAAGAAACCGGAGGCGGCCACCAGGATGGAGGTACCGAGATCGGGCTGGGCGGCGATCAGCAGGGTCGGCAACAGCACCATGACCAAGGCGATCGCCACGTGGCTGAGCTTGGGGGGCAGCGAGTGGCGGCTGAGCCAGGCGGCCACCATGATGGGCATGGAGAGCTTCATCACCTCGGAGGGCTGGAACTTCATAAAGCCGAGATCCAGCCAGCGCTGGGCTCCCTTGCCGATATGGCCGAACACGTCCACCGCGATGAGCAACAGCACCACCACCACAAACAGCGGCACCGACCAGCGGGCATAGAGGGAAGGGGGCAGCTGGGCCATGGCGATCATCAGGGCGAAGGCGATCCCGCCGCGCACCAACTGGCGCACGATGGAGTCCATGTCCTGACCGGAGGCGGAGTAGAGCACCACCATGGAGAGGGCCATCACGGCCAGCAGGCCGAGAAACAGCGGCAGGTCGATATGCAGCTTGTACCAGATGCTCTGCTGGCGGGCAGAATTACTCATGAGGGGCGACCTCTTCAGATTGGGACTGCTTGACAGGCGCCGGCGGCAGCTGGGGGTCGGGCGGCAGCAGATAGGCATCCAGCATCTGGCGTGCGATAGGCGCACCGGCTCGACCACCGCCGCCACCAATCGAGTTCTCCAGCACCAGGGCGACTACCGCCTTGGGCGCTTCAAACGGCGCATAGGCGACGAACAGCGCGTTGTCGCGGTGCTCGGCCTTGACGGTTTTGATGTTATAGACCTGGTTCTCCTTGAGACCGACCACCTGGGCGGTACCCGACTTGCCACCAGAGGAGTAGGGGGCTTTGGCAAACGAGAGGCGACCACTGCCTTCGCGGCCATGGTTGACGCGCCACATGCCGTCCTGGGCCACTTTCCAGTAGCTGTCGTTTTTCACCTGCAGTGCCATCTTCTGGTTGACCGGGGCGTCTTCGTTGCCTGTGGCTGAAGTCAGGCGCTTCAACAGGTGAGGCGTCACGTCGTGACCGTTCTGGGTCAGGATGCTGATCGCCTTGGCCAGCTGGATTGGCGTGGCGCTCCAGTAGCCCTGACCGATGCCGACGGAGATGGTATCGCCCTGATACCAGGGCTGGCGCCAGCGAGCCATCTTCCAGTCGCGGGACGGCATG
Source organism: Aeromonas sp. FDAARGOS 1407 (assembly GCF_019048725.1). Taxonomy (NCBI): domain Bacteria; kingdom Pseudomonadati; phylum Pseudomonadota; class Gammaproteobacteria; order Aeromonadales; family Aeromonadaceae; genus Aeromonas; species Aeromonas sp. FDAARGOS 1407. Next base: position 4,554,190 of record NZ_CP077399.1, on the reverse strand, counting down.
ACACCCTTGGTCTCTTCATAGAGATCGACGCCACTGTAGCGGCCGAAGCCGAACTTGGTCATGTAGTCGTGGATCTTGTCGATGCCGACCCGGTAGGCGAGATCGTAGAAGTAGGTATCCGCCGACACCTCGATGGCGCGGTAGACGTCGAGCCAGCCATGGCCCCAGCGGCGCCAGTCGCGAAACTTCTTGGTGGTGCCTGGAATGGAGAAGCTGGGGCCGCCGAAGTAGCGATAGTTGGGGGTAATGGCCCCCTCGTTGAGCCCCATCACCGCCATCATGGGCTTGACGGTGGAGGCGGGGGCATAGATGCCCTGGGTGGTACGGTTTACCAGGGGACGGGCCGGATCGTTGAGCAGCGCCGAGTAGTTGGCGCTGGAGATGCCGGTCACGAACAGGTTGGGGTCATAGCTCGGGCTCGACTCCATGGCGATGATGGCACCGGTTGAAGGATCCATCATGACGATGGCTCCCCGCTGGCCTCCCAGCAGCTGCTGGGCCTTGAGTTGCATCCGGATGTCGATGTTGAGGTAGATGTCCTTGCCCGGGATAGGCGGCTGGAACTTGAGGGTGCGCACCACCCGGCCGCGGTTATTGACCTCGACTTCCTGATAGCCGGCCACCCCGTGCAGATCGTCCTCGTAGTACTTCTCCACCCCCTGCTTGCCGATGTCCTTGGTGGCGGCATAGTTGGCGAGCTTCTCTTCCTTTTCGAGGCGTTCCACGTCGCGGGTGTTGATCTTGGCCACATAGCCGAGGGCATGGGTGAGGGTATCGCCAAACGGGTAGTAGCGCTTGAGGTAGGCCTCGATGCTGGCGCCCGGGTAGTTGTGCTGGTTGACCGAGAAGAGGGCGACCTGATACTCGGTCAGCTTCTCGTACAGGGCCACCGGCTTGAAGCGGCGCTGACGTTTCACCTCGGCCAGGAACTTCTCCTTGGTTCCCTCCGGCAGCTTCAGCAGGGCGATGAGGTCGTCGGCGGTCTTCTCCAGATCCTTGGTCTCTTCCGGCACGATTTCCAGGCTGTAGACGGGGCGGTTCTCCGCCAGCAACACGCCGTTGGCGTCATAAATGAGGCCGCGGGGAGGCGCCACCGGCACGACCCGGATCCGGTTGTCATTGGAGCGGGTCTGATAGGTGTCGTAGGACTCTACCTGCAGGTAATAGAGATTGCCCAGCAGCACCAGCATCAGCACTATGATGCCGATGTAGGCTACCAGGGTGCGCCGGAAGAACAGATTGCCCTCGGCACTGTGATCGCGCATCTCGATGCGTTGTTTCAGCATGCCTCTACCTCAACTCCATGGGGGGCAATAACAGCAAGAACGGCATGGTTCACTCTCTGTAGTACGCAAATGCAGCAGGGACTATCGGCCACGACATCATGGATCACTCCCTGTGATACGGGTGATTGGTGGTAATGCTCCAGGCCCGGTAGAGGCTCTCGGCTACAAGAACTCGCACCAACGGGTGGGGCAGAGTCAGCGGTGACAGGGACCAGCTCTGCTCAGCCGCGGCCTTGCATTCGGGCGACAATCCCTCGGGCCCGCCCACCAGCAGGGCCACGTCGCGACCGTCCAGTTTCCACGCCTCGAGCTGGCTGGCCAGTTGCTCCGTGGTCCAGGGTTTGCCCGGGATATCCAGGGTGACGATGCGCGAGCGACCGGCGGCCGCCAGCATGGCCTCCCCCTCTTTTTGCAGGATGCGGGGAATGTCGGCATTCTTGCCGCGCTTGCCGGCGCCAATTTCCACCAGCTCGAACGGCATGTCTTTCGGGAAACGGCGACGGTACTCTTCGAAGCCATGTTCTACCCAGGCGGGCATCTTGGTGCCCACCGCAATCAACTGGATCTTCATGGTCGTTACGCCTGGATCGGGGCGCCGCCCCACAGTTTTTCCAGTTGGTAGAAGTCGCGATATTCGTCCTGCATCACGTGCACGATCACCGACCCCATGTCTACCAGAACCCATTCGCCGCTCAGCTGGCCTTCCACGCTCAGCAGATCGAGTCCGGCATGGCGGGCTTCGCTGGCCAGATGACTGGCGATGGCGCAAACGTGACGGTTGGAGTTGCCAGAGCAGATGATCATGGTATCAGTGATGCTGGATTTGCCGCGCACATCGATGGTGATGATATCGCGGCCTTTCATGTCATCGATCTTGTCGATGATAAAGGCGTGCAGTTCTTGGCCTTGCAATGAGTCTCTCCTGTATTCCGGCGCGCTCGTACGGCGTGAGGGCGGCGGATTATATCATGGTCAATCCCGTTTCCCCATTGGGCTGAGACGGGATTACGACAGGGTCTTACTGGCCGGTGGCGCGGTAGAGCCCCTGTTGATCAATATAGTGTGCAACCGACTCGGGCAGGAGGTAGCGGACATCCTGTCCCGCCTCCAGCAGCGCCCGCAGCCGGGTAGCCGACAGCTCGACGGGCTGGTTGTCTGCCAGCCAGATATGGCCGGCCAGACGCTGATGCAGTGCCTGTACCCGGGTGGTCTGGTGGCGAGCCAGCAAGTTGGCGATCTCTGCGGGATAGTCGGGTTGCCAGCCGGGGCGTGAACTCACCACCAGATGGGCATAATCGAGCAGCTCCTGCCAGCGATGCCAGCTTGCCAGGCTCAGCAGCGAATCCATCCCCATCAGAAAGCAGAGCGGCGTGTCGGGTAGCTCGCTCCTCAGCTCGACCAGTGTATCAATGGTCCAGGAGGGCTTGTCCCGCCAAAGTTCCCGTTCATCCACCACGAAACCGCGATTCTCCGCCGCCGCCAGCTTGACCATGGCCAGACGCTGCTCGCTCGAGCAGAGGGGGTGTGCCCTGTGGGGCGGAATATGGTTCGGGATCAGGCGGATCTCTTCGAGCCGCAAGGCATCGCGCGCCTCGATGGCGGGTCTCAGGTGGCCGATGTGAATGGGATCGAAGGTCCCTCCCAGCAGGCCGACAGGAGCCTTCAGCGGGCCGATTGAAGCCTTCAGCACGGACTCTCCTCCATCGCCAGCGGCAACGGGGTGCCATCGCGAAAGCCGAGAGCCAGGGTCTGCAGCATCAGCCAAGCTTGCTCGGTGTCGAAGCGGCGCTGGGCGTCATCGAGCCGGGCCATCAGTTGCCACAGCTGCAGCAGTTTGGCGAAGGGGAGCCGGGTCAGCGTCTGCTGGATCAGCTGCTGGCGGCTCTGCCAGATGCGCAGTTGGCTGAAATGCTCCCCCAGCGGTTGGCCACTGCGCATGGCCAGCGACAGCTCGGAGAGCTGCTCCAGTTCGCGGCACAGGGTCCAGGCCAGCATGCCGGGTTCGGTGCCCTCGGCACGCAGGGCCGCCAGGATCCGCTGGGCCCGGTTCACCTTGCCCTCCAGCAGGGTATCGACCAGCTGGAACGGGGTAAAGTGGGCGTGGCGGATGATGGTCTCCTGCAGATAGGCGACGCTGATGGGCTGGGGCGGCGAGAGCAGGGTCAGCTTCTCTATCTCCTGGCTCGCGGCCAGCAGGTTGCCCTCATAGCTGTGGCACATGAAGTTGATGGCGTCCGGCAGCGCCTTGAGACCGAAACGCTGGAAACGGGCATTCATCCAGCGCGGGAAAAACTTGGGCTCGGGATGGTTGACCGGCACATAGGTGCCGATCTGGTAGAGCTTGTCGAACCAGGCCGCCTTCATCTGGGTCTGGTTGAGACGACCACCGCTCAACACCAGCAACAGGTCGGGGTGGAGCTGTTTGCCGATCTCGCTGATGCGGGCGGCGAGATCCTTGTCGACCTTGGCGGGCAACTCCAGCTCGATGATTTGGCGGGCGGAGAAGAGGCTCATGGCCTGGCAGGCGTCGTAGACCTGATTCCAGTCCAGTCCCTGCTCGACCACGAAGGTATGGCGTTCATCGAATCCCTGCTTGCGGGCGATCTGGCGGATGGCGTCGAGCGCCTCCAGCCGCAGCAGTGGCTCGTCGCCAAAAACGAGATAGCAGGGTCGAAGCCCTGCTTTGAGGTGTTCACCAAACTGCTCGGGGTAGATCCGCATCAGAAGCTGACCTGGCTCAACTGACGGATCACCTGGCTGGCCGCCTGCTCCTGCATCTCGCGGTTGAGCTGCTCCTGCTCGCGGGAGGAGGCCAGCGCCGCATCCGGCTTGTTCAGGAAGCTGCGGTTGAAGTTGATGGGGAAGACTTGAGTCGGCTTGCCCGGTACTGCGACGGTGAAGCGGGTGCTAAAGCCCAGCACATACTCGGTATCGGCCCCCAGGGCGTTGACCGAGGCAACCTGGCTGGAGCTGCCGATGCCGCCCAGAGTCAGCACCGGGATGCCCTCCTTGTCGGCCAGGGTGACGCCCGCAGCCTTGAGGCGGGTAGTGACCAGCCGGTAGAAATCGCTCTTGTTGTCGCCCACGACCTTCATGGTCATCAACTCCGCCGGGATGCCGGTGCCGCGCATATGAAAACCGCAACCCTGCAGCAGCAGGGCTGCCAGCATGATGGCCATCCAGCGAGTGAAGATGGAGCCCATATGAAATCCTCTTTGCGTTAAGTGAAGAGCGGCGGGCGCAAGGCCCGCCGTTATCATCCGTTTACCGTCACCGCTTGGCAACGATCAGTTGGCAACGATGTTGAGCAGCTTGCCCGGCACATAGATCACCTTGCGCACGGTCAGGCCGTCGGTGAACTTCTGTACCGAGGCGTCGGCCATGGCCAGCTTCTCGACGTCGGCCTGGCTGATTTCGGCCGGCACGGTCAGTTTGCCGCGCATCTTGCCGTTGATCTGCACCACCACCAGCTTCTCGGTCTCGACCATGGCGGCCTCGTCGGCGACCGGCCAGGTGGCGTGGTCGATGTCATCGCCCTTGCCCAGCATCTTCCACAGCTCGAAGCCGATGTGCGGAGTTATGGGGTAGAGCATGACCACGACCGCTTCCATCGCTTCCTGCATCAGGGCGCGATCCTGAGGCTCGGAGCCCAGTTTGGCCAGGTTGTTCATCAGCTCCATGATGGCGGCGATGGCGGTGTTGAAGGTCTGGCGACGACCCACGTCATCGCTCACCTTGGCGATGGTCTTGTGCAGCTCGCGACGAATCGCCTTCTGCTCACTGGAGAGGGCCGCCACATCCAGCGCCGGCACGGCGCCACCGGCAACGTGTTCGAAGGTGATGCGCCACAGGCGACGCAGGAAGCGCTGGGCACCTTCCACGCCGGAGTCGGACCACTCCAGGGTCATCTCGGCCGGGGAGGCGAACATCATGAACAGGCGGACGGTATCGGCGCCGTAACGCTCCACCATCAGCTGCGGGTCGATGCCGTTGTTCTTGGACTTGGACATTTTGGTCATGCCGGAGTGGATGACTTCGCGGCCCTCAAGGTCCACCGCCTTGATGATACGGCCTTTCTCGTCACGCTCCACCTTGACGTCGGTCGGGCTGACCCAGACGTTGCCACCCTTTTCGTCCTTGTAGTAGAAGGCGTCGGCCAGCACCATGCCCTGGCAGAGCAGGCGCTTGAACGGCTCGTCGCTGTTCACCAGGCCCGCGTCACGGAGCAGCTTGTGGAAGAAGCGGGCGTAGAGCAGGTGCATACAGGCGTGCTCGATGCCGCCGATATACTGATCCACCGGCAGCCAGTGGTTGGCAGCCGCGGGATCCAGCATGCCCTTGTCGTAGTCCGGGGAGCAGTAGCGGGCGTAGTACCAGGAGGACTCCATGAAGGTGTCGAAGGTATCTGTCTCGCGGAACGCTTCCTGACCGTTGTAAGTGGTCTTGGCCCACTCGGCATCGGCCTTGATCGGGCTCTGGATGCCGTCCATCACCACGTCTTCCGGCAGCAGTACCGGCAGCTGGTCTTCCGGCGTCGGCACTACTGTGCCGTCAGCCAGGGTCAGCATGGGGATGGGGGCGCCCCAGTAGCGCTGACGGGAGACACCCCAGTCGCGCAGGCGGTAGTTGACGGTGCGTTTGCCCTTGCCAATTGCCTCCAGCTTGGTGGCGATGGCATCGAAGGCCGCCTGGAACTCGAGACCGTCGAACTCGCCGGAGTTGAACAGCACCCCTTTCTCTGTGTAGGCCGCCTCGCTCACGTCTACTTCGCCATCGGCCGGCTTGATCACCGCCTTGATGTCGAGGCCGTATTTGGTGGCGAATTCGAAGTCACGCTGGTCGTGACCCGGTACCGCCATCACGGCGCCGGTGCCGTAGTTCATCAGCACGAAGTTGGCGACCCAGACCGGGACCTTGCGACCATCCAGCGGATGAATGGCGTACAGGCCGGTGGCCATGCCCTTCTTCTCCATGGTGGCGAGCTCGGCTTCGGCCACCTTGGTGTTTTTGCACTCTTCGATAAAGGCGGCCAGCTCCGGATTGTGTTCGGCAGCCTGCAGGGCCAGCGGGTGGCCGGCGGCGATGCCCACGTAAGTCACGCCCATGAAGGTGTCCGGACGGGTGGTGTAGACCTCAAGGTGCTCATCCTGCCCATCGATGGCGAAGCTGATGTTGACCCCTTCGGAGCGGCCAATCCAGTTGCGCTGCATGGTCTTGACCATCTCGGGCCAGCCTTCGAGGTTGTCGATGTCGTTCAGCAGCTCTTCGGCGTAGTCGGTGATCTTGATGAACCACTGGGGGATCTCTTTCTGTTCCACCGGGGTGTCACAGCGCCAGCAGCAGTTGTCCACCACCTGCTCGTTGGCCAGCACCGTCATGTCGTTCGGGCACCAGTTGACGGAAGAGGTCTTCTTGTAGACCAGACCCTTCTCGTAGAGCTTGGTGAAGAACCACTGCTCCCAGCGGTAGTAATCCGGCTTGCAGGTGGCCAGCTCGCGATCCCAGTCATAACCCAGACCCAGCATCTTCAGCTGGTTCTTCATGTATTCGATGTTTTCGTAGGTCCAGGGGGCCGGCGCCGTGTTGTTCTTGATGGCGGCGTTCTCGGCCGGCAGGCCGAATGCGTCCCAACCTATGGGTTGCAGCACGTTCTTGCCATTAAGGCGTTGATAACGTGAGATAACATCACCTATGGTGTAGTTGCGCACGTGACCCATGTGTAGACGACCAGACGGATAGGGGAACATGGACAGGCAGTAGAACTTCTCCTTGTCTACTTTCTCCACGGCCTTGAAGGTTTTCTTGGCATCCCAGTGCTTTTGCACTGCTGGTTCGATTGATTGGGGAACGTATTGCTCTTGCATTGGTGACATCCGGATCTGTGAAATGGATAGATAAATCAGCTGGGAAATCGCAATAGAATACCCATATCCAGCGGCGGCAACAACCGCCAGCGTCCCTCGGGCCTCAAGCCGGGTCTGATCGGGGTTTAGTAGAGGAGGAACGGCCATGGACAAACATAAAAAAGGATACGAAACCTTCATCGCCGAGCTGAAAAAGCAGTGGCAGGAGACCGGAGAGTTCCAGGGAGAGCGTCTCAACCGGATGATTGCCAGGGTGCAGGCCTATCTGGAGGCGGCCAGCGATCTGACCCAGGACGAGCTGGCACTGATCGCCGAGTACGTGAAGCGGGATCTGGGCAACTATGATGAGGGGCGCAGTGACGAGGCGGTGGAGGAGTCAGCCTTTATGCTGGCGCTCAAGGACACTGCCTGGTCCTGGCTGGCGGACGTGACCGATCGGGCACAGGTGGAGTGGCGCGAATTGGCGGACGAGCTGGAGCATAAGGGCGTCTACGAGGCGGGGGAGTGGGTCGGGCTGGGGGTCATGGAGTGCAACCAGTGTGGCTGGCGCCATAAGGTTCTTCGTCCCGAGCAGCTGGATACCTGTCCCGAATGCGGCGGCACCGAATATCACCGCGAACCCCTCTCGCCCTGATTGCCAATCTCTTGAGCATCCAACGAAGAGAGGCGCCATCAGGCGCCTCTTTGTGATTATTCGGTGGTGTTACTTGCCCGCCACGGCGAGGCCGCCAAAGCGGATCAGCGGGGCATAGAAGCCCTTGCCATCGTTGTGATGCAGGGTATCGCCGACTGCTTCAAGCTCTCCCAGCAGGCGATAGAAGTTGCCCGCCACCGTGACGCCGCGCACCGGCTGGATACGCACCCCGTCTCGGCAGAGGAACCCTGACGCGCCAAAGGAGAAGTCGCCGCTGACCGCATCGGCGCCCGAGTGCAGGCCGTCCAGCTTGACCAGCTCCAGATAGTCGCCGCTCTGCACCTCTGCCTCGCTATGAGGGCCGGTACCGAACACCAGGTGACGAGGGGTCACATCCAGCGCACTGCGGGCGCCGCGAGCCGCTGAGCCGTTGCTCGCCACGTCGAAGTGGCGGGCGGTAGCGCTGTTGTGCAGCAGGGTCTTGAGTTCCCCCTCGCCAATCAGCAGCAGATCCGAGGTGGGGGCACCCTCGCCGTCGAAGGCCTTGATGTTCATGCCACCCGGCATATGGACCCGACTCTCCAGAGTGAGCCAGCGGGAGGCAACAGGTTGCCCAACCTTGTCTCGCCAGGGGTTGATCCCCTGCTGGGCCCACTTGCCCGAGAGCGCCGCCTGGAAGCAACCAAACAGGCTGGCGAAACAGTTGGTGTTGAAGATAACACTGTAGCGGCCGCTCGCGACCGCCTCACCTGGCAGCAAGCCCGCGGCCACGGCATGGATCTGCCGGGCAAGGGTCTGGCTGTCCAGCTCGTCGAAGCGACGGCCATATTGCCCCTGGGAGTGCATGGATTGTCGGCCATCCCGCTCGACCAGGGCCGAGGTGTAGCAGCCGACGGAAAATTCGCCGTGTTCGCAGAAGGTGCCCAGACTGTTGGCGAGCCAGAGACGGCTCTCCCCTTCGAAGAAGCTGTTGTAGGGGGCGCCGGTCACATCCGGCAGGGCCAGCATGTCCGATTCGAGGCGCAGGGCCAGGGCGATCTTCTCCTCCACTGGCGTGGTGTCGGGCTGATTGATCTCGGCGCAGTCGGTGGTGAGCCGGCTGTTGGCGACCGAGATGGCCTGATCCGCATCCACCTTGGCAAAGCGGCTGGCGTCACAGGCATCCTGCAGCATGGCATCGAGCGCGGCCTCATCGAGGGACTCGGAGTAGGCGATGCCGACCCGGCCCTCTTTGATCAGGCGAATACCGATCTGCTGGCTGCTGGTGACCTTGTATTCCCCAATCTCCCCCTTGTCGGCCTTGAGGGAGAAGGCCCTGTCCTGATTGGCGATGATATCCGCTTGTGCATTGATATCGGCGACCTTGTCCAGCAGGCGGGCAAGCAGTTGGTTCATGTCGATGGTGCTCATCAGGCGTTCCTCCCGATCAGCATAAGGTCCACTTTCAGGCGCTTAATGGTGTCATTCATCAGGCGTTCCCCCCTACCAGCATAAGGTCTACTTTCAGGCGCTTAATGGTGTCATTCATCAGGCGTTCCCCCCTACCAGCATAAGGTCCACTTTCAGGCGCTTAATGGTGTCATTCATCAGGCATTACCCCCCACCAGAATATTGTCCACTTTCAGGGCGGGCTGGCCGACCGAGGTGGGCACAGAGCCGGAGACGGAGCCGCACATACCGGCGGCCAGCGCCAGATTGCGGCCCACCATGGAGATCTCTTTAAGCACCTGAGGGCCGGTGCCGATCAGGGTTGCCGACTTGAGCGGCCTGGTCACCTTGCCGTGTTCGATGAGGTAGGCCTCCTGCACGTTGAAGTTGAACTCGCCGGTACCCGGTTGCACCGAGCCGCCACCCATTTTTTTGGCATAGATGCCGTGTTCCACCGTGGCCAGCATCTCGTCCAGGCTGTAGTTGCCCGGCTCGATATAGGTGTTGCGCATGCGCGAGGTGGGGGCGAACTTGTAGGATTCGCGCCGCCCCGAGCCGGTGCGGGCGTAACCTGTCTTGAGGGCGCCCATCCTGTCCACCAGAAAGCCGGTCAGCACCCCATCCTTGATGAGCTGGGTGTGCTGGGTCGCCATCCCTTCGTCATCGACGTTGATGGAGCCCCAGGCGTTGCCTTGCAAGCCTTCGTCCACCGCACTGACCGCGGGATTGGCGATCAGCTGGCCCATCTTGTCGTGGAACACCGAGGCCTTCTTGGCCACCGAGGTGGTCTCCAGCAGATGGCCGCACGCCTCGTGGAAGATGACGCCGCCAAAGCCGCTCTCCATGATGACCGGCAGGGTACCGCTCGGGCAGGGGGCGGCGCCCAGCTTCACCAGGGCCTGGCGGGTGGCGGTGAGGGCCAGCTCGCGCGGATCGATGCGCTCGGCGTGTTCCCAGCCCATCAGGGCGCCGGGGGCCTCGTAGCCCATGCTCTGCTCGCTCCCTTCCCGGGCGATGGCCTGGGCCATGATGCGGTTGTAGTGGCGACGATCACTGACCTGCAACCCTTCGCTGTTGAAGATCTCCACTTCCTGCTCCCAGCCCAGCACGTTGCCGGAGAACTGGCTCACCTTGTCGCTCTCGGCGCGGGCCGCGGCATCCATGGTGTGCAGATAGGCGATCTTCTGCTCCAGCAGCTTGTCCGCCGACAGGGGCAGGGCCACCGGATGGCGGTCGGTGAGACGGGTGAAATCGAAGGCGGTGGCGGTCACCACGGGGTCACGCCTGTCCTTGGCCGCCAGCAGGGTGACGATACGCAGCAGCTCGTCACGGCTGGTCTGGTTGGTGTAGCCGTAGAGCACCTTGTGGCCGTAGCACAGGCGCACGCCGATGCCGAAATCAAGGCCACCGCTGATGTTCTCTATCTGGCTGGAGAGCAGGCTGAGCTGGCTGCGGCGCTTGCGCTCCACAAACAGCTCGGCAAAGTCGGCACCCAGCGCCAGGGCGTGATCGAGCACATCGCGGGCGATGGCAGGGGCCAACAGGGAGAATGAGGTCATAGAATTTCCTTTTCTGATCTGTCCGTTTGCTTCCGGCGCCCTGCTTTGCTTGTTATGGGGCGTCAGACTCATTGTTACAGACCAGCACAAAAAAGTCGCTATAGCGTCATACGATGATACCGATTGAGAAAATCGGCGCGAGATATGCGCCCAAGCGGTCAGTACTCGGGCTGACCGCCGGGCATCAATCAGAGGAGTTCGTGGATTTCGGCCAGGATCTGGTCGACCCACTGCTCGATGCGGGAATCGGTCTGGTCGTACTGGTTTGCATCGTCGAGGGCCAGGCCGACGAAGTGGCGACCATCGTCGATCAGCGCCTTGGAGGCATCGAACTCGTACCCCTCGTTGGGCCAGTAACCCACCAGTTTGACCCCCTTGGGCACCAGCTGATCGTGCAGCATGCCGAGGGCATCCTGATACCACTCGCCGTAACCGAGCTGATCGCCAAGGCCAAACAGGGCCACGATGCGCCCCTCCAGCTCCAGATCGGCGATATCTTCCCAGCGCGACTCCCAGTCCTCCTGCAGCTCGCCAAAGTCCCAGGTGGAGATGCCGAGGATCAGGATGTCGTAATCCTGCATGCGCACCAGGGGCACATCCTTGATGTTGTGGATGTCGACCAGCTCGGGGCCGATGAGGGCGCGGATCTTCTCGGCGGCCATCTCGGTGTAGCAGGTGGTGGAACCGTAAAACAGACCAATCTTCATCGCTCTTCTCTTGACTGCTGTGGGCTGCGCCATGTTGGCAACCTAAGGGGAGGGCGCCAGTCTAGCAGATTGCCGGGGCCCCTTCACTGCCCTCAGATATTGGTGGGCGGGCTCGGGCTTGCACGGGAGGCGAGCCCGCGCGCTACAATGGGCCATCTTTTCTCTGACTGCGGCGCATCATGAGCAAGCCTGACTCCCATCCCCTGATCGAACCTTTTCTCGACGCCCTTTGGCTCGAACGAGGGCTGTCTGACAACACGGTCAGCTCCTATCGCACCGACTTGGAAAAATTCGCCCTCTGGCTCGACGGGCAGGGCTGCTCCCTGCTGCTGGCGGGCATGGATGACATTCAGCACTACCTCGCCTGGCGGGTCGACAACCAGTTTGCGGCGAGCAGCACGGCTCGCTTTCTGTCGGCCCTGCGCCGTTTTTACCAGTATCTGAACCGGGAAAAATTGCGCAGCGACGATCCCACCGTGCTGCTGGAAGGGCCCAAGCTGCCCAAGAAGCTGCCGGCCGATCTGAGTGAAGCCGAGGTGGAGGCCCTGCTGCAGGCCCCGCTGGTGGACGATCCGCTGGAACTCAGAGACAAGGCGATGCTGGAGCTGCTTTACGCCACCGGGCTGCGGGTCTCCGAGCTGGTGGGGCTCACAGCCGAGCATGTCAGCCTGCGCCAGGGGCTGGTGCGGGTGGTGGGCAAGGGCAACAAGGAGCGGCTGGTGCCCATGGGGGAAGAGGCTGTCTACTGGCTGGAGCGCTATTACCGGGAAGGGCGCGGTCTGCTGCTTGGCGGCACCAGCTCGGACGTGGTGTTTCCCTCCAAACGGGCCCAGATGATGACCCGACAGACCTTCTGGCACCGTATCAAACTCTACGCCCTGCGCGCCGGCATCAACGGGGAGCTCTCCCCCCACACTCTGCGCCACGCCTTCGCCACCCATCTGCTCAATCATGGCGCCGACCTGCGGGTAGTGCAGATGCTGCTGGGCCATGCCGATCTCTCCACTACCCAGATCTACACCCATGTGGCCAATGAGCGGCTCAAGGCGCTTCACGGCGAGCATCACCCGCGCGCCTAGGCCAGATAGAGGCGGTTTTTCCCCTCCTGCTTGGCGCGATAGAGGGCGGCATCCGCTTGCGCCAGCACCTGGGCCGGCGGAGCATCCAGCGCCTCGGCAAGGCCGCCGCTGAAACGCACTTCGAGGGGGGGCTCGCGCCACTCCTGATCCACCATGGCCTGGCGCCACGCCTCCATCAGCTGGTGGGCCTGGGCCAGCTCTCCCTGCTCGAAGATGGCCACCATCTCTTCGCCGCCAAAGCGGCACAGGGTCGCCTGCTCTTCCAGCAGTTGGCGGCCGATGGCGGCGGTGCGTCTCAACACGGCATCCCCGATGGGGTGGCCATATTCATCGTTGATCTGCTTGAAATTGTCGATGTCGATGATGGCAAGCACATAGGGAACGTGCTCCTGGTGCAGCCTGGCGAGCAGGCCGTCCATGTAGCGGCGGTTGTAGAGCCCGGTGAGGGCATCGCGCTGGGCCTTCTCGCTCTCGGCCTGCATCTGGTCGGAAATCATGGTGATCTCGTCCTCAAGCTCCTCAATACCCGGAATGCTGGGGATGGCGATGGGCTGTCCGGGCGGGGTAACCCGCAGCAGGCGCACCACCTGCACCAGCATGCTGATGGTATTTTCCAGGCGCTGGTGGAAGATGATGGCTACCAGTATGAACATGGCCAGGGAGAGGATCAGCCCCACCATCATGGTGGGCAGCAGCTCCTTGATGACGAAGGAGTTGCTGAACGGGAACACGGTAATGACCTGCCAGCTGGGGTTGTTGGTCAGGGTGTAGTAGGCGATCAACTCGTCATCCCCGGTCGTGAGGGTGCCATTTTGGCCCTTGACTCGGGGCAGCCAGGGCTCATCGGGCGGGGTGACATTCAGGAGCGGGTTGCTGTGTGCGATGATGAGCTGATGTTGGCGATCGTAGAGCAGATAAGCCATCTGTTTCCCGCCCTGCAACATGCGGCCGATCCGGTCCGAGACCTTCGCCAGATCGACATCAATGCCGACCACGGCCACTACCTTCCCGCTCGGGTTCAATACCGCCCGCGACAGGGTGATCACCGGAATGTGCTGGACGCTGTCGAGATAGGGAGCACTCCAGGTGTTGATCCCCGGGGTATGAATGGCAGCCTGATACCACTGCTGCTTGGCCATGGTTTGAGTAGATGGAGTCGCCAGATGGTTGAAGTTGACCAGGGAGTTATCGCGCTGCACATAGTAGAGTCCCTTCAATAAGCTGCCCGAGCGGCTGAGTTGTTGCCACACCGAGTTGTGCCGCGCCTTCATCTCCGGCGGGAGCATACCGTCATAGGCGGCGAGATCGGCCGCCAGAATGTTGAGCTGCTCCTCGACCGAACTCAGCGCGTTGTCCCACTGCTGGGCCGTGCTGCTGCTGAAAAACTCCATGCGATCGCGCACGACATTCTGTTGTTTGATGGCAAACAGGTAGAAGCTGCTGGCTGTCATCAGCAACAGGGGCAGGGAGAGCAACAGCAAATAGCGCAGAATGAAACCATGTTTCGGTCTGGTCTTCACTGTCGGGGATGTCATGGCGATGACTCCTGTAGATTTTGCATGTATTCGATCACGATGTGGCGCGAGAGCCGCGAGCGTTTAGCCCCAGGCTGAATTGTGCCGTAGTCTACGGTGTTGTGGCCTAGTGTCAGCAAAAAAACCGCCGAAAGGCGGTTTTTTGTACACACGACAGGGGCGGGTGCTTATTTCTCCTGCCGGGCCTTGAGCAGATCGCGGATTTCGGCGAGCAGTTCCTGATCCTTGGTCGGGCCGGCCGGTGCCGCCGCGGCTTCCTCTTCCTGTTTGCGCTTGAGGGTATTGATCGCCTTCAGCCCCATGAAGATGGCGAAGGAGATGATCAGAAAGTCGATGATGGTCTGGAGAAACTTGCCATAGGCGATGACCACGGCCGGGGCCGATCCTTCCGCCGCCTTGAGCGTGATGGCCAGATCGCTGAAATCCACCCCTCCCAGGATCAGACCTATGGGTGGCATGATGACGTCGCCGACGAACGAGGAGACGATCTTGCCAAAGGCGGCCCCTATGATGATACCGACCGCCATGTCGATCACATTGCCTCTGGATGCAAAGGCTTTGAACTCCTGGATAAGACTCATTATTTCCTCCGAAACCGGACAAGATAGAGTGTGGATCGCGTGGGCGATCCGCATCAGGAAAACGGAGGCCACGCCGCGTTGTTCCTGTCGTCTTCTCTAGCTTGCTGAGGTTGCATCTCCTTGGCAATCGGGGAACGCAGATTTTTTGGTGCCAAGGGAGTATTAATAATCAAGCAAATAACGGATTGAATAACAGGTGCCATCCATATTAGTGTGTTGGACTCAATCATTTATGCTGCAAGAGTAAAATAGTGAAGCATTTAATATCGATGGCAATGCTTCTATGCACATTTGCTGCCTATGCCGGGGTGAACCCGCAAACCCTGAAGGAGACGGTCTCCAGCCGGTTGGGGGTTCCCGTCTATCTGGTGGATCGCACCCCGATCCCCGGGCTCTACATGGTGGGCACCTCCCAGGGCGTGCTCTATAGCGATGCCAACGGAGACTATCTGGTGCAGGGGGTCATGCTGGACATGACCCGCGACATGAAAAACCTGACCCTCTCCGGCCTGCGTCATCAAAGGCGCATGGCGCTGGCGCAGATAGGTGAGCCCCCCATGCTGCTTCGGGCAACGAAAGAGACGCACCGGATCACCCTCTTTACCGATGACGCCTGTACTGATTGTCGCCGGGCGCTGGATCAACTGCCCCGCCTGCAGGAGTTGGGTGTCACGGTGCAACTGCTGCCGATCGTGTCGCCCGCCGGCGAGCAGGATCGGATCTCGCCGGAGCAGTGCGAGGCTGGCGCCTGGCGTCACCCCCAATTCAGTGAACATTTGCCAGTGGCGCGCTGTAGTGAGATCCTCTCCCACTATATCGGCCTGAGCCAGTGGCTCGGGATCAAGGCGCTGCCGAGCTGGGTCCTGCCAAACGGAGACCTGGTGCGCGGTTACCAGAGCCCTGAACAACTGCTCAAGATACTGGATCACATCAATGCCCCTGCAAATCCGTCGTCGTCCGCGAGTTGATGATTCCCATCTGCCCGCCACCCTTCATCCCCTGCTGCGGCAAATCTTCGCCAGTCGTGGCGTAGCAGATCCCGCCCTGCTGGAGCGCAGCGCCAATCAGCTGCTGCCCCCCCGGCGCCTGTTTGGTATGGCGCAGGCGGTGCCGCTGCTGGCGGATGCCCTGGCCGCACAGAAGAGGATCCTTATCGTCGGTGACTTCGACTGCGACGGCGCCACCAGCTCGGCCCTGTGCGTACTGGCCCTGCGCGCCATGGGTGGTCGCCACATCGATTTTCTGGTGCCCAACCGCTTCGAGTTCGGGTATGGGCTCACCCCGGAGATCGTCGAGCTGGCGGTGGCCCGCGGCGCCGAGTTCCTCATCACGGTGGACAACGGCATCTCCAGCATCGCCGGGGTGGCGGCGGCCAAGGCGGCCGGCATGCAGGTACTGGTTACCGATCACCATTTGCCGGGCCAGGAGCTGCCTGACGCCGATGCGATAGTGAACCCCAACCAGCATGGCTGCGACTTCCCCTCCAAGTCCCTGGCCGGGGTGGGGGTGGCCTTCTACCTGATGGCGGCCCTCAACACCCACCTCAAGCAGGCGGGCTGGTACGAGCGCCTCGGCATCCTGGCCCCCAATGTGGCGGACTATCTGGATCTGGTAGCCCTCGGCACTGTGGCCGACGTGGTGGCGCTCGATGGCAACAACCGTATCCTGGTCCATCAGGGGTTGCAGCGGATCCGGGCCGGCCGCTGCCGCCCCGGCATTCAGGCGCTGGTGGACGTGTCGGGTCGGGATGGCCGCCGCCTCACCGCCGCCGATCTGGGCTTCGCGCTGGGGCCACGCCTCAACGCGGTAGGCCGCCTTGATGACATGTCCCTCGGGGTCGCCTGCCTGTTGTGTGACGACCTCAACCTGGCGCGCCAGCTGGCGTCCGAGATGGACAGCCTCAACCAGGAGCGCAAGGAGATAGAGCAGGGGATGCAGCAGGAGGCCCTCGCCACCCTGGAGCAGATCCGTTTTCGCGATGGCGAAGTACCGTCGGGGATTGTATTGCATCGGGACGAGTGGCATCAGGGGGTGGTGGGGCTGGTGGCCTCCAAAGTGAAGGAGAAGTACTACCGCCCGGTCATCGCGTTTGCCGAGAGCAGCGAGACCGAGCTCAAGGGGTCAGGGCGCTCGATCCCCGGGGTGCACCTGCGCGATGCGCTCGAATTGCTCGATACCCGCCACCCGGGGCTGATGGGCAAGTTTGGCGGCCACGCCATGGCGGCGGGGCTGACCCTGCCCAAGGCCAATATCGAGGCGTTCGGTCGTGCTTTCGAAGCGATCATCAGCGAGCTGGTGACACCTGAGCTGCTGACCGGGGTGCTGCTCACCGATGGTGAGCTCTTGCCGGACGAGCTCAACCTCGAGCTGGCCGAGCTTATTCGCGCCTCCGGCCCCTGGGGTCAGGCCTTCCCCGAGCCGCTGTTTGACGGCGAGTTCGTGCTGGTGCAGCAGAGGTTGGTGGGGGAGAAGCACCTCAAGATGATGCTGACGACCGACTCTGGCCATGCGGTGGATGCCATCGCCTTCGGGGTCGATTTGCAGCGCTGGCCCGATGCCTCGGTCAAGCGGGTGCGGCTGGTCTACCGGCTCGATGTCAACGAGTGGCGCGGTAATCGCAGCGTGCAACTGTTGGTGGAGCATCTGGAGGCCGCCGGCCTCTGATCCCGTGAGTCTCTCTTGCTGCCGATAACGGTCACTCTGGGGTGGCCGTTTTTTTATGGAGTGAACCCGGATTTTGCCGTTGACCCGTCTATTGCTTCACAGTTTAAGCTTCCCTTCATCGGGTCACGGACCCCACTGCGAGTCGCTGTCATGAAAATATCCGAACTGGCCAGGCGCTGCGGCCTGGCCCGCTCCACCCTGCTCTATTACGAGAAGCTGGGGGTGATTGCGGGAACGAGGGCCACCAACGGTTATCGCCACTACGACGAATCCGATCTGCAGCGTCTGCAAATGGTGCAGGCGCTGCAGGCGGGGGGGCTCAGCCTCAAGCAGTGCCTCGCTTGCCTGGCGGGGGAGATAGATCAGGAGGTATTGCAAGCCCGGGTCAGAGAGCTGGACGGCGAGCTGGCGCGGATGCAGAGAGCGCGGGATCTGCTGGCAGGCCTCGCTGGCTTGCGTACTGGCTCCGGCGACGAGTTCAAGGCCTGGCAGTTACAACTGCAGCGTGAAGCGCCAGAGGCCTACTTCGACTGGGTGATGAAGCAGGGATTCAGTGAAAAGGAGCGCTACCACTTGCAGTGGCTCAGCAAAGACATGAACGAGCATGATCGTTACATCCGGGATTTTAAACAGTTGCTGGATGGCATGAGCTATTGGGGACCGGGAGAGCGCGCCTTCACCCAGCAGCAATTCGCCGCGCTGCCCATGGCGCCTCGCCGGATCCTCGACATGGGCTGTGGGCGCGGCGCCGCGACCCTGGCGCTGGCACAGGTGACGGATGCCGCCATCGTGGCCATCGACCTGGACGAGGAGGCGCTGGCCGCTGTGGCCAGATCGGCCAGCGCGGCTGGCTTTGAGCAGGTCACCACCCTGTGCGCCAACATGACGGCGTTGCCGGTGGATCTGGCCCCCGCCGACCTTATCTGGGCCGAAGGGAGCGCCTACACCATAGGGGTGGCCAATGCGCTCAAAGCCTGGCGGGCGCACCTTGCCGGCCCTGATGCCTGCATCGTGCTAAGCGACCTGGTGTGGCTGACCGACACGCCGCCAGAGGAGGCGCTGGTGTTCTGGCAACGGGATTATCCCGCCATGCAGGCCTTGGCTGGCCTGCTCAAGACGGTGCAGGAGGCGGGTTATCGCTGCCTGTGGCACACCCAGCTGCCGCAAAGGGCCTGGCACAACTATCTGGATCCCATCGAGCGCAATCTGGCGCGCCATCGTGCCGAGCTGGGAGATAGCCCAGCCTGGCAGGATCTGAGCCGGGAAGTGGCCATCCACCGCCAGTACCTGGGCAGCTATGGCTATGTGATCTGTTGCCTGCAGGTGGCCTGATCATCCCATCAAGCGAGAGAGAAAGAACAACATGAACATAATTATTCGACCCGAAACGGATGCTGACTATGATGCCATCGAAGCGGTGACCGTGGCCGCATTCCTCAAGGCTCCCCATACCGATCACAACGAGCAGCTGATCGTGCGCGACCTGCGCCAGGCCGGGGCACTCAGTCTGTCGCTGGTGGCCGAGCAGTCAGGTCAGGTGGTCGGCCACCTCTGCTTCTCACCGGTGACCATCACGGATGGCAGCAAGAACTGGTTTGGCCTTGGTCCCATCTCGGTACTGCCCGAGCTGCACGGCAAGGGGATAGGGTCACACCTGATGGCGGAAGGGCTGGCCGCTCTAGAGGAACAAGGTGCGGACGGTTGTGTAGTGCTGGGGGATCCTGGCTTCTACGGCCGCTTTGGCTTTGAGCAGACCCCGGCGTTGCTGCTACCCGGTGTGCCACCCGAGTACTTTATGGCCAGATCGTTTGGTGCAGCCAGTGCCCGTGGTGAGGTGAGCTACCACCCGGCTTTCAATCAGGGATAACAAGACAGAATTGCGGTCAGAGGCCGCCGTGTCTGGATAAAAAATGAGGCGCCTTATGGCGCCTCTTGTCTATGGTACTTCCTTAACGCGGGATCAGCGCTCGCCGGCCCAGGGGTGAGCCTTGGGGCGCAGCGCCAGTGCCAGCACCAGCAGCAGGGCGGTCAGGCCGTACAGGGGCCAGTTGCCAAAGCGCTGGTAGGGGGTCTCGCCATGGGCGGGGCGCACTTCGCTGCGCAGCACCGCCGCCTCGAACTGCGGGATCTGGCCGATGATGCTGCCATCGATTTCGGTGACGACCGTAATGCCGGTGTTGGTGGCGCGCAGCAGCGGGCGCGCCAATTCGAGGGCGCGCATCCGGGCGATCTGCATGTGCTGCCAGGGACCGATACTGGTGCCAAACCAGGCATCGTTGGAGACGGTCAGCAGGAAGTCGGTCTCTGGCGTGACATTGCGGCGCACCTCTTCCGGAAAGATGATCTCGTAGCAGATGGCCGCGGCAAACTTGAGCCCCTTGGCGATCAGGTTGGGCTGGATCGCATCGCCCCGGCTGAAGGAGGACATGGGCAGATTGAAGAAGGGGGCGATGGGGCGCAGCAGATCTTCAAACGGCACGAATTCGCCGATGGGCAGCAGGTGATACTTGTTGTAGCGATTCGGGTGGTTGTAGAAGTAGGACTCCTTGCCGTCCGCATCCTGTACCCCCATGCCGAGCACGGTATTGTAGAAGCGCTGCTGCTCCTGGTCGTAATGAATGATCCCTGCCAGCAGGCCGGTCTCGTTCACCTTCATCGCCTTGTCCAGATTCTCCAGATAGGGGCCCATCTGCTGCTCGAGGGCCGGGATCGCCGACTCCGGCCAGACGATGATGTCGGCATCCTGATTCTCGCGACTGAGATCCTGATAGGTGCGCACCGTAGGGGCCAGCGCCTCCGGATCCCACTTGAGGGACTGGGCGATATTACCCTGCACCAGCGCTACCTTGACCGGCTCGCCCCGGGTGACCCAGTCAATCTGCATCAGGCTGTGACCACCTGCCACCAGGGCGGCGGGCAGCAACAGCCAGAAGGGAGAGCGGGACTTCCACACCATCCAGAGGGCGGAGCTGGCGAGCAGCAGCGCGAGCGTGATGCCCTGCACCCCCAGAATGGGGGCGAAGCCCTTGAGGGGGCCGTCGATCTGGGTGTAGCCGAACCAGAGCCAGGGGAAGCCCGTCATCACCCAGCCGCGCAGCCAGTCTGCTACCAGCCAGAGTGCCGGGAAGGCGAGCAGCCAGCGGCTCCAGTGACGGCCGCCAAAGAAGCGGGCGAAGACCCAGCAGGCCAGCGCCGGATAGAGCGCCAGATAGGCGGAGAGCAGGGCCAGCAGCACGAAGGCGACCGGCAGTATGATGCCGCCAAATTCCGTCATGCTGACGTGGATCCACCACAGCCCCGGCAGAAACAGCCCCATGGCGTAGCCAAAGCCGCGCCAGGCCGCCTGGCTGGGGGTTGCCTTGTCCAGCAGGGCATAAAGGCCGAGCAGGGAGGGGATCACCAGCGGCCAGTAGTTGAAGGGGGAGAAGGCGAAGACGGCGCAGGCTCCGGCTGCCAGGGCACTGATACTTAACAGGATTTTGGATGTCACGGGTGATGTTTTCACGGGTGATGGATGCTCGTCTTGGGCTGCTGGGTTGAATGGGCGGTATCTTACCCCGTAAGGCGGGTGACCGCGAGCCTGCAGATAGCACAACGCCCCGTGGTCGGGGCGTTGTTGGTATCATCCAAGGCGGCGTTATTGTGGCTCTGATTGGGCCACCGCGTGGTTCTCCGGGATCTTCACCTGCAGTTGCTGCAAACGGCGCCGGTCGGCGTGCATCACCTTGAACAGGTAGCCATCCAGCTCGATCTCCTCGCCCTTCTTGGGCAGGTGGCTGAAGGCGTGCATCACCAGACCGCCCACCGTATCCACCTCTTCATCGCTGAACTTGGTGCCGAAGAAGTCGTTGAAATCCTCGATCTCGGTGAGGGCGCTGATGGAGAAGACCCGCTTGCTGAGACGACGGATCTCTTCGGGCTCGTCCTCGATATCGTCAAACTCGTCGTCGATCTCGCCGACGATGAGCTCCAGTATGTCTTCAATGGTCACCAGACCGGAGACGCCACCAAACTCGTCGACCACGATGGCCATGTGGTAGCGCTCTTCGCGAAACTCCTTGAGCAGGCGGTCGACCCGCTTGCTCTCGGGCACGATCACGGTGGGGCGCAGAATGTTCTCGAGCTGCAGCGGTTCTTTGGCCAGATCGCCGCCGAAACCGAATGGCAGCAGATCCTTGGCGAGCAGTATGCCCTCGACGTGATCCTTGTCTTCGTTGATCACCGGGAAGCGGGAGTGGCCGGATTCGATGATCACCGGCAGGATCTCGTCCACCGGCTGGGATTTCTCGATGGTCACCATCTGGGAGCGGGGGATCATGATGTCGCGTACGCGTAGATCGGCGATCTCCAGCACCCCTTCGATCATGTCCTTGGTGTCTTGATCGATGAGGTCGCGCTCTTCGGCATCGGCTATCACGTCTACCAAATCATTGCGGTCTTTTGGCTCGCCCTGGAAGAGTTGGCTGAGTTTGTCGAGCCAGGTTTTCTTCGGCGAGCCGGTACTAGGGTGATCGTCGGTCATTTTTTCTCTTGGTTACTCATTAAAGATACAGATGTTTTGTCTTTGCTATATGAGGATGGCCAACATCCGTTTCAAGCTGCCGGCCCGCCCCTTTCGCCATTACACTTCGTCGTTCAGATAAGGGTCGGCGTAGCCGAGTTCCTGCATGATGTCGCGCTCGAGCTGCTCCATCTCTTCGGCTTCCTCATCCTCGATATGGTCATAACCTAGCAGATGCAGACTGCCGTGCACAACCATGTGCGCCCAGTGGGCCTCCAGCGGTTTGCCCTGTTCGCTGGCCTCGCGCTCCACCACCTGGCGGCAGATGACGAGATCGCCGAGCAGCGGCAGCTCGAGGCCAGGGGGCGCTTCGAACGGGAAGGAGAGCACATTGGTGGGCTTGTCCTTGCCGCGATAGGTGAGGTTGAGCTCGTTGCTCTCCGCCTCGTCGACGATGCGTACCGTCACCTCGGCCTCGGTCTGAAAGCCGAGGATAGTGCCATCGAGCCAGCCCTGCAGCTGGGCTTCGCTCGGCAGCCCCTCGGTGCTGGCACTGGCCAGTTGCAGATCCAGGGTCACGCTCATTGTTCGTTCTCCTTGCGGGTGTTTGCCGCGCTCTTCTCGGCTGCCTGAGCGGCATCGAATGCCTCGTAGGCTTGCACGATGCGGGCCACTACCGGGTGGCGCACCACGTCGGTGGACTGGAAGAAGTTGAAGGAGAGGCCGTCGACATTCTGCAGCACTTCCAGGGCATGGCGTAGGCCGGACTTGGCGTTGCGCGGCAGGTCGATCTGGGTGATGTCGCCGGTGACCACCGCCTTGGAGTTGAAGCCGATGCGGGTCAGGAACATCTTCATCTGTTCCGTGGTGGTGTTCTGGGCTTCATCCAGAATGATGAAGGCATCATTGAGGGTGCGACCGCGCATATAGGCGAGCGGCGCTACCTCTATGATGTTGCGCTCCATCAGCTTCTCCACTCGCTCGAAACCCAGCATCTCGAACAGGGCGTCGTAGAGCGGGCGCAGGTAGGGGTCCACCTTCTGGGAGAGATCGCCGGGCAGGAAGCCGAGCTTCTCACCCGCTTCCACCGCCGGACGGGTCAGCAGAATGCGACGGATCTCCTGACGCTCCAGGGCATCCACCGCCGCCGCGACCGCCAGATAGGTCTTGCCGGTACCGGCCGGACCAATGCCGAAGCAGATGTCGTGGCGCACGATATTGGCGATGTACTGGGCCTGGTTGGGGCTGCGTGGCTTGATGAGGCCGCGCTTGGTCTTGACCGTCACTTCCTTGCCATAGGGGATGCTCGGCGTCGGCTCGTCATCCTGCTCCAGCACCCGCGACTCCAAAATGGCCAGATGAACCATGTCGGGGGTGATGTCGGTCACCTTGCCCCCCTTGAGGGGCTGGGTCTCGACGTAGAGATGCTTGATGATGACGGCAGCTGCATCCACCTGGGCCTGCTTGCCCAGCAGCTGGAAGTGGTTGTCGCGATAGCTGATCTCGATGCCGAGGCGGCGCTCCAGCTGCTTGAGGTTGTCATCGAACGGGCCGCAGAGGCTGGCGAGGCGCTGGTTATCGGCGGGCTCCAGATGCAGATTCAGGGTCGAGATGTGTCGGCTCACGGTATCCTCGTCTCAAGGCGCTCCCCCTGCGCCCGGGCACAGGGGGAGGAGGGGATTAATGGGGAGTGAAGGCGGCCACGCCCAGCTCGTCCGGCACGTTGTCGGGACGACGGGCCAGGATCTCGCTCGGGGCGGTGGCGATACGCAGATTCATCTCGCTCTCGCCGCGGATAAAGGTGCCGCGCAAGGAGTTGGGCAGCACCTCGGTGATCTCCACGTCGGCAAAGCCGCCGATCAGGGTGTGCGGGCCTTCGAAGTTGACCACCCGGTTGTTCTCGGTGCGACCGCACAGCTCCATGGGATTGAGCTTGGAGGGCCCCTCCACCAGGATGCGCTGGGTGGTGCCCAGCATGGCGCGGCCAATCTGCATCGCCTGGTTGTTGATGGCGTGCTGCAGGCGGGACAGACGGGCTTTTTTCACCTCCATGTCGACATCGTCGGGCATGTCGGCGGCCGGGGTGCCGGGACGCGGGCTGTAGATGAAGCTGAAGCTCATGTCGAAACCGACATCCTCGATCAGCTTCATGGTGGCCTCGAAATCCTCATCCGTCTCGTTCGGGAAGCCGACGATGAAGTCGGAACTGATGGTGATGTCGGGACGGGCGGCGCGCAGGCGGCGGATCTTGGACTTGTACTCCAGCACTGTATGCGGGCGCTTCATCATGGTCAGGATGCGATCAGAGCCGCTCTGCACCGGCAGGTGCAGGAAGCTGACCACTTCCGGCGTATCCTTGTAGACCTCGATGATGTCGTCGGTGAACTCGATGGGGTGGCTGGTGGTGTAGCGCACGCGGTCGATGCCGTCGATGGCCGCCACCAGGCGCAGCAGCTCGGCGAAGGTGCAGATGCCGCCATCGAAGGTTGCGCCGCGATAGGCGTTGACGTTCTGGCCGAGCAGGTTCACTTCGCGCACACCCTGCTGGGCGAGCTGGGCGATTTCGTAGAGCACGTCATCCATCGGCCGGCTCACCTCTTCACCACGGGTGTAGGGCACCACGCAGAAGGAGCAGTACTTGGAGCAGCCTTCCATGATGGAGACAAAGGCGGTGGCCCCTTCGGCGCGCGGCTCGGGCAGGCGGTCGAACTTCTCGATTTCGGGGAAGCTGACATCCACCTGGGCGCCACGGCCCTCCTGAACCTGTTTGATCATCACCGGCAGGCGGTGCAGGGTTTGCGGACCAAACACGATATCCACGTAGGGCGCGCGGCTGCGAATGGCGTCGCCCTCCTGAGAGGCAACGCAGCCACCCACACCGATCACCAGATCGGGCTTGCTTGCCTTGAGCTTCTTCCAGCGCCCCAGCTGGTGGAACACTTTTTCCTGCGCCTTTTCGCGAATGGAACAGGTGTTCAGCAGCAAGACGTCTGCCTCTTCGGGCTCTTCGGTCAGCGTGTAGCCATTGCTGGCATCCAACAGGTCAGCCATCTTGGACGAGTCATACTCGTTCATCTGGCAACCCCAGGTTTTAATGTGAAGTTTCTTGCTCATTGCTTCTCTTGACTGGTTTTGAAATCGGCATGGTCAAAGGACCGCGCATTTTACTCCGCAATCGGGGTGCTGACCAGTTAATATCCAGTCGCCATGGCGGCCAGCGAGCCTCTTGTTCAATCGAGGGTGTATTTATTTCCCCTTGATTTGACACGGCAATTCTCCGTTTGCCTCACTGTTTCCGGCGCGTCCTTGCGTTATGATGCCCCCATCAGGTTCAGGCCCGCGTCATCGTCGGGCCACCCCTCTTCAGGAACAACGTTATGGAACACTGTGATATTGCCATCGTCGGTGCCGGCATGGTGGGCGCCGCCACCGCCTGCCTGCTGGCGGCCCAGGGCCTCTCGGTGCGGGTCATCGAGACCCGGCTGCCGGAATCCTACGACCCGGCGCAGCCGCTGGATCTGCGGGTCTCCGCCATCAGCCAGGCCTCGGTGGCGCTGCTGGAGCAGGCCTGCGCCTGGCAATACCTGCAGCAGATGCGGCTGTGCCCCTATCGCCGGCTGGAGACCTGGGAGCTGGACGGCTTCGCCACCCGCTTCAACGCGGCCGACCTCGGCCTGCCCCAGCTGGGCTACATCATCGAAAACCGGCTGGTGCAGTTGGCGCTGCTCAGGCGCATGGAGGATTTTCCCAATATCCAGACCCATACTCCGGCGGCGGTGCTGAGCCTGCGCCAGAGTACCGACGATGTGATGCTGCAGCTGGACGATGAAACGACCCTCTCGGCACGCTGGGTGCTGGCCTGTGACGGCGCGGAATCCCATACCCGCAAGCTGGCCGGCATCGGCGTATCGCGATTCGAGTATCGTCAGCACTGCATGCTGATCAATATCGATACCGAATTTGCGCAAGAGGACATCACCTGGCAGCAGTTTACCCCGAGCGGCCCGCGCGCCTTTTTGCCGCTGCCCGGCCGGCATGGCTCCCTGGTATGGTATGACAGCCCGGTCCGCATCCGGGCGCTGGCCGCCATGAGCAACGAGGCGCTGGCCACCGAGGTGCGTCGCCACTTCCCCGCTCGTCTCGGTGGTTTCACCGTGACCGGCAAGGGGAGCTTCCCGCTGGTGCGTCGCCACGCCAACGACTATCACGCCGGGCGGGTGGTGTTGCTCGGCGATGCTGCCCATACCATCAACCCGCTGGCGGGGCAGGGGGTCAACCTCGGCTTCAAGGATGTGGCCTGCTGGGCGGATCTGCTGCACAGCGCCGGTGCCGAGTGGCACAAGCCCGAGTTGGCGACCCGTTATGAAAGGCGCCGACGTCCGGACAATCTATTGATGCAGTCAGGGATGGATCTCTTCTACGGGGCATTCAGCAACGACATAGGGCCACTCAAGCTGGCCCGCAATCTGGCCCTCAATGTGGCGGACAAGGCGGGGCCGCTCAAGGAGATGGCGCTGCGCTACGCCCTGGGCCTGGTCTGAGACAGATTGGCAATAGATAGGTTGGGGCTGTTATCGCCCACATGGCCACAACGACAAGGGGGTCGGTTCTGGTGAACCGACCCCCTTGTGTATCATGCCTGTTGTTGCTGCAAGATTACGGATGAGCCGCGCGATAGAGGGTCCACTCTTCGACCACCTGACCATCCGGCAGATGGCAGTATCCCACGGCGCCATCGGCTTCCT
The DNA here is from genome assembly GCF_019048725.1 of Aeromonas sp. FDAARGOS 1407. Lineage (NCBI taxonomy): Bacteria > Pseudomonadati > Pseudomonadota > Gammaproteobacteria > Aeromonadales > Aeromonadaceae > Aeromonas > Aeromonas sp. FDAARGOS 1407. Next base: position 4,527,607 of record NZ_CP077399.1, on the reverse strand, counting down.
GCTTGATGATGACCTTGCCTCCCTGCTCGCCGCAGTAGACCGAGGCCGGATTGGCCATGCCGACCGGGGCAGGCGCTTTCTCGGTGGCGCAGCCGGCCAGCAGCAGAACGGGTAGTAGCGCAATAACCGTTTTTATCATGTTGATCTCCCTTCATATGTTGACTGGGTACTTGCTGCCCCATCTTATGCCTCCCTCATTGGCAAGGCAAAAGATGAGTCCGGCTTATCGTTTGGTCGCGGGGCAGACAGTCGGGTGAGCCTCCAGAACCAGTTGCAGGAAGCGATCCCGGATGGGATCGGCAAATTCCGGGTTCCACACCAGACTGATTTCCCACTCTGAATAGGGACCCGAGAGGGGGTAGAGGGTCACATCCGGGCCTGCGATGAAGCTGACGCTGCGCGGTAGTATGGCGTTGCCGATGCCGGCGGAGACCAGGGCGACCAGGGTCTGGACATCTTCCGTCTCCTGGATCATGCCGGTCAGCCGGTTGGCGCCGAGGAAACCGGCGATCTGCTGGCTAAGGCCGGGGCAGCGGTGGCCGACCATCTGCAACAACGGTTGGCTGGTCAGAGCCCGTTCGACGTCGAAAGTGGCCGGATCCGATCCCGTGACCTGGGTTGGAACGGCCAGCACCAACCGATCGGTCAACAACCTGTGCTCCTGCAGTTGCGGCGCCTGGGGCCGACGCATGAAGCCCAGCTGCAGTTGGCCACAGAGCAGCTGTTCGTGCTGGATGGCGGAAGGCATGTCTTGCAGATGGACCATCACCTCGGGAACCAGCTGCCTGAAGCGGGCCACCAGCGAGGGGGCCAGCGCGAAGCTCGACAGTCCGAAACCTATCTTGAGCCGCCCGGCGATGCCGCTCGCCAGCGCCAGGGCATGGCGCTCGAATCCCTTGCCGTGTTCGACCAGGGCGTTGGCCTGGGTAAGCAATTGGGCGCCAAGGGAGGTCAGCTCGGCGCCGTGCCTGCCCCGGTGAAACAGGGTGCAGCCAAGGGCCTGTTCCAGCCCCTGGATCTGCTTGGTGAGGGCCGGCTGGGTGATGAAGAGCCGGTTGGCGGCCTCCCGGTAGTTGGCGGTCTTTGCCAGCATCACGAAAGCCTGCAGTTGCCTCAAGTCGAATTTCATTCCAGTTGGTTATCCAATGTGGCGATTTATTGATTATAAATTATCACACCTCCTTGCTGTAATGGATATGCGGCGGGCCTGTTGCCCGTCCGGCACCACAAGGAGTCACGCCATGTCTAGCGAACGCTATCTGTTCTTAATCAAGGGATCCCTGGTGATGGCACAGCCACTGGCTGCCCCCGAGACGGGAGAGCTCTTGACGAGTCTGCTGCAACAGGGTTTTGCGGTTGGTCCCCTGCAAGTCTGGGCAAGCAACGCCGAGCAGGCCCTCGCCTGCTATGAGCGAGCCGCCCAGCAGCGGGCCTTCGGCGATATCCTGGCGGGGGCCGAACCCGCCGTGGCAGGCGTTTTGTCATGAGCAGGCTAACCCTGCGGGCCGCTGCCCTGCTGCTGGACATGGATGGCACCCTGGTGCACTCCACCGGTGAGGTAGAGACGGTGTGGCGGCTCTGGTGCCGCCGCCACCGGCTGGCTCCCGAACCCGTATTGACCATCTGTCACGGGGTGCGCTCGCGGGAGGTGATCCGCACCCTGACCCCGCAGCTGGACCTGGCGCAGGAGGTGGCCCTGCTCGACGAGTTGGAGATCCATCACACCGGCCAGGCTGAGGCCCTTTCCGGCGCCCGTACCCTGCTGGCAAGCCTGTCGACTGAACGCTGGGCGCTGGTGACCTCGGCCAGCCAGCGGGTGGCCCGTCATCGGCTGCTGAGCGCCGGCCTGGCGTTGCCCACCCTGCTGGTGGGGGCTGACGATGTGGTAAACGGCAAACCGGATCCCGAACCCTATCTGCTTGCGGCAGAGCGGCTGGGAGTGGCGGCCGCTGATTGCCTGGTGTTTGAGGATGCACCGGCTGGCATCACCAGTGCCCTGCGGGCCGGTTGCACCGTGGTACAGGTGGGAGGCAGACAGCGGCTGGATCCCGGCGTCAGTGCGCTGATCCAGGATTGGCGTCAGGTGAGCATGGTGGAGGCAGATGACGGCCTGCAGCTGACGTTGTTGACCTGAGCGGTCATAAAACCCCCGGCGAACGGGGCGGGCAGAAGGGTAGCCTGTTGAGGGATGGCTGTCCGCTGTGTGGGAGACTTTGTCACCCTGTTGTTTGGATGGAGTTCCTGATGTCGGCCAGTGATGGATGTCTTTTGCCGCGCTCGCAACGAGCCTCCTTGGTTGAAGTTTGCGGAGAGTTCATGAGCTTCGCTCTTCCCAACACGCGATATTACCTGCGGGTGTGCCGGGTTTTGCCCGGCTCAGCGGCCATACTCCTGACTGCAGGTCTTGTCCTGATACCACTCAACCCGGTTGCGGCCGTTGTGCTTGGCGCGATAGAGCGCCGCATCGGCGTGGGAGAGCAGCTGTTCCAGGTTGAGATGGCCGGGCTCCCGATAGGCGAGCCCTATGCTGACCGTGATCGTGACGGGGCGCAGGGCCTCGTCAATGACTTGCAACTGCGCCACCTCGCTTCGCAGCCGATCGACCAGCTTCCAGGCCTGGGACGGCGGGACATCGGGCAGCAGCAGTGCAAACTCCTCGCCGCCGAGCCGTCCGAGCAGAGTGCTGCCGGGCATCCCCTGGCTGATGGCCATGGTGAATGCCTTGAGCGCACGGTCCCCCGCCTCATGGCCGTGGTTGTCATTGAGTTGCTTGAAGTTGTCCAGATCCAGCATGCAGACGGCGACCGGTTTATGTTGCTGATCCAGCTGCGCCAGCATTTGTTGGGCGCTCGGCCAGAAGCCCGCACGATTGAGGGCGCCGGTCAGGTGATCGTGGTGGGCCATGTACTCCATCTGGCGCAGCAGGGTGTTGCGGGTCGCCATGATGCTGGCTGCCGTGAGAGGGGTGAGGCCGATCAGCATGATCCCGATCCGCACCGAGAACATCCAGTACTGGGTCTGGGCGTCGTGGTTGATGACGAGATAACCGCTGGAGATGGCAAGCAGGGTCAGGGTTGTAAAGCCGAGCGACAGCAGGGTGGTGGTAAAGAGCGAATAGCTGACGGCGCACCACAGCAGGGCAGGAACCGGGAAGGCGAGGGAGCCCGGACCCGAGACGATCTCCGCCAGCAACAGGGAGCAGATAAACATCAGCAAGGGCAGCACTCTTGCCCAGGAGACGTGCGGCAGCCACAGTGCCTTGAACCAGGTTCGTATCGCGCCGGCATGGGGCAGGGTCAGGAGCACCGGCAGCAAGGCCATGTAGTTGACCAGTTCGCTTGCAAACCAGAAACCCAGTCCGTGCAGCGAGCGGCCATTGAACAGGATGGGGTTGATCAGGGCGCCGACCAGCCCGGCGGCAAACGAGGCGGCCATGCTGATCAGCAGCAGGTAAACGATGGCATTGGGGTGCCTGAGGCGCACATTATCCCTGCCCAGTCGCCGGTAGAGCAGATAGCCGACCCCGACGCCCACCAGGTTGCCCAGGGTCAGCAGGCCGGTTTTCAGCAGCGAGTCATCGGTGAAGAGAGCCGCCAGCAGATAACCGGCTATTCCGCCCAGCCAGCCGGCGGGTGAGGCCAGAATGGGGTAGCGGATCATGATGCCGAGGAACACGGCGTTGGCGGGCCAGAAGGCGGCCAGCATGTCGGGAGGACGGGTGAAGATCCCGGCAAGTGAAAAGAGGCATATCAGGGTGGCCATACACAAGAAGGCGCAGGGAGGGACGCGGAGTAGGTCTATGTACGAGGGTTTTATCTCTTCCATGAGAGACTCCTGATGGCGACTTGGGCCGTGGCGGTGTATGGGGATGGCTGCGAAAGAACCCATAAAAGCATAGAATAATCATTGCGTTAGACAACTGTTGATTTCACTGTTATTTAGAGTGGAATGCTGATGCCGGTCAATGATTGATTGTATTTATTGCTTTTAGAATGAGGGTCTCTCCATGGTCATCCAGAGGTACATGTGTGAGTCTCGCTCCTCCCTGCAAACGGTATTACCTGCTGGTGCCCATGACCCTGCTGCTGGGTGGCCTGGTGCTCATCACGACACTGATATTGGGCGTGCAGGGGTTGCTGCGCGATATCGACAGGACGATCGCCAGCTATGGCCGCATCGCCGCCTCCCTCGAAGCCACCCTGATCCATGAGATGATACAGGTCAGTGAGCGCCAGATTACGGTGCTCGACGATTCGCTGGACAGGGAGGCGATCGCCCGTGGCGAGTCGGCCCTGAACCCTTACTGGACCATAGCGCACCGGATCCAGCCCGATGATCACTTCATCTATTTCTATAATCTGCGCCATGATCGCATCGATACCTATCCCGCCTGGGAGCGTCCGCCGCAATTCAAGGCCACCGAGCGACCCTGGTATGCCGCAGTCACCCAGGCCGGGGAAGAGCCATTATGGCTGGGCCCCTATCCGGAATATGACACCAGGGTTCAGACCCTCACTCTGGTCAAACGGGTCATGGACAAGGAGGATCGCCTGCTGGGACTGCTGATGGTCGACATGCAGTTCGCATCCCTGCAGCGGGCGCTGCAAAACTCCCTGGGCGATGAGCAGGCGGTGGCCATCTATCTGACTCCTGCCGGCGGTGATGATGTCATCGTTGCCAGCAACCTCGGCTTGCTTGCCCGACGCGGGGAGAAGCCAGAGGGCATCTGGAGCTGGCCGGGCTTCGGCGTGCTTGGCAACGGGGTGCATCTCACTCATCCCTTGCAGGACATAGGATGGGATCTGCATATCTATCTCTCCGCCCCCCTCTTTCGCGCCATCCTCGGGGAAGATCTGCGGATGCTGGTGTTGCCCCAGCTGCTGCTTGCCGTCATCTGGCTGCTGAGCCTGCTCGTGCTGGTCAGGATCTTCCGGCTGGAGCAGCGTCTGGTGGCCGGCTCCCTCAGCGAGATCTCCCGGGATGTCAAAAGTGGCCGGCGTTTCCCCGGTCACAAGACCTGGTTTGTCGATGACAGCCTCTCCAAGGTGGATCTGGTCAGGGCCAATCTGCTGCGCGGACAAGATGCCCTGCACCACGACCCTCTCACCGGGATCATGAACCGTCGGGCGTTCGATGCCAGGCAACAAGCCTTGCTAAAAGAGGGGCAGCCTCATTGGCTGCTCCTGCTCGATGTGGATTTTTTCAAGAACATCAACGACTCCCATGGTCATGCCTGCGGCGATCAGGTGCTGCGCCGGATAGCGGCTCTGTTGGCCGAGCAGTTGGGCGAGGGGAATGTCTATCGCTTTGGCGGTGACGAGTTTGCCGCCTTGCTGACCATGGAGCGGGCCGATCTGGAGGGGAGATTGCGGCAGCTGTTCATCCGGGTGCGCAACCAGCAGTGGCGCGAGAAGCGGATCGCCGTCACCCTGAGCGCAGGGGGAGCCCACTATCCGGAGGAGCGCCACAACCTGTTCGAGCGGGCCGATGAGTACCTCTACCAGAGCAAGCGGCTGGGGCGTGATCGCTGGTCCCTGCCAGCACAGCTTCAAAATGAGCAGAGTAACGCGGGTAGTGCTGACAAATTCTGTCCGAGCGATGATGGCTAAATACTCCCTGCCTGTCGGGGAACCTTGTCACCAACTTCTCGCCAGCTTTCTGATAAAGTTATTTTTTGATTTAAATTCAATGGATTATGAATTCATTATCCAGAGCAAGAGAGGCATCTGTCGCTCTCCTGCGACACTGGTACATCCTGTCGTAAATCGTATAGTTCGGGAAAATTAATCAGCGTTGACAGGAGTATCCATGAGGATGAACAAGCGTGGCCTGAGTGCCCTGACTCTGTTGGGTGGCTTGTTGTTGGGAAGTTCGGTGGCACACGCCTCCGAGACACTCAACACCATCCTGGGGGGCGGTGCCGGCGGCGTGGCGGGCACCATGATCGGCAAGGAGCTCGGTGGCGACACCGGGGCACTGGTGGGGGCCGCCATTGGCGGTGCGGCCGGTGGTGCAGCAACAGCCAACAGAGGCAACAAGAATGAAGCCGCCCTCGGCGGCGCCGTTGGAGCGCTCGGTGGCGCCGCCATCGGCAAGAGTGTCGGCGGTGATACCGGTCGGCTGATCGGGGCCGGGGTGGGCGGTGCCAGTGGTTCGGCCATCGGTGCCAAGACGGGGGATGGCCACAAGAGCCGGGATCGTTATTACGACGACGATGATCATCATCACCGCCACTACTACAAGAAACACAAGAAGCACAAGAAACACAGATGGCACGATGACGACGATGATTGATGCCCTCCGGTGCGTGTGAATGAAGACGGGGCCTGCAGGCCCCGTTTCTGTTTCTGGCTCACACCAACCGGTGTTGGCGCCGCCCGGCGGCGAAGGCGTTGATGTTGTCGATCAGCTGATCCGCGAGGCGCTGCATCGACTCCTCGCTGGCCCAGGCCACATGGGGGGTCAGGATGAAGTTGGGATATTGCAGGGCCTGCATCAGGGGGTGATCGGGGGGCGGCGGCTCGACACTCGCCACATCGAATCCGGCGCCGCCGAGGCGGCCGTTGGCCAGCGCCCGCAGCAGGGCGGCTTCATCCACCAGGCCGCCACGTCCCACGTTGATCAGCAGAGCGCCCGGTTTCATCAGCCCCAGTTCCCGCTCGCCGATGAGGTTGCGGGTATAGGGGGTGAGCGGGCAGTGCAGGCTCACCACATCCGAGCTTTGCAGCAGGTCATCCAGCGGCAGCCGGTCGTCATCCGCGTTGCCTCCGATCTGGCTTTGGGCGTAACGCACCTCCATGCCTATCCCTTTTGCCCGCTCACCCAGCGCCTGGCCGAGCGTGCCCTTGCCGATGATGCCAAGTCGCTTGCCGTGCAGATCCGCAATGGGGTGATCGAAGAAGCAGAACTGGCCGCTCTGCTGCCAGCGCCCCTCCAATAGCGACTGGCGCCAGGCAAACAGGTTGCGCGACAGGGCCAGCATCAGTGCCATGGCGTGTTCCGGCACCGAGGGGCCCGAGTAGTTGCGGATGTTGCACACGCCGACACCGGCGGCGCGGCAGGCCTCCAGATCCACGTTGTCGCTGCCGGTGGCCGCCAGCGCGATGAGCTTGAGTTGGGGCAGCCTGGCCAGTTCCCCAGCCCCGATGCGCACCTTGTTGATGATGGCGATGCTGGCGTCCTGGAGCCGCTCGACCACCTGCTCTGGCGTGGTACTCGGATAGCTCTGCCAGTGATGGGGGAAGTCGGGATGGTGCAGGGTGATGCCTGCATCCAGGGTATCGCTGTCGAGAAACACAATCTGTTGCATGGTCCTTCCTGCCATGAACGGGGCCGAACGGTCATGATGCCAAAGAGGATGCAGCCAGAGCCAGTGTCGCGGGGCGCGAAGGGGGGCTTTCTGCGGCAGATGTGACCGTGCCCGCGCTTTGGCGTGCAGGGACAGGGCTGGGTCAGAGCCAGCCCAGGTGGTTGAGCCAGCCCTGAATGCGGGTTGGCGTCTCCGCCAGTTCCATCAGGGCGTAGGGGCGATAGTTGAGCTTGTGGCTGCGACGGGTCTCGCTAAGGCGCTCTGCCGCCGCGAGCTGCGGCCATCTGCCGCCCTCTTCCTGATAGAGATCCAGGGTGGGGATGGTGGCCTGGGCCACCTGCTTGGCCAGGGTCTGGTTGCTCTGTTGATCGGGGAAGAAGCCGTCGAGCAGTACCAGCGCATCGGGGGCGGGCAACTGCTCGCTGGCGATGAGGTTGGTGGTCCAGGCAGCCCCTGTGCCCTGGGCCAATATCAGCTTGAAGCCGCCATCTTGCAGCTTGGCCTCGGCCAGCTTGCTGATCCGCTCGGCAAACTGCTTGCGAAAGGCGTCGCTGTCTTTCGCTTTCTTCTCGGCGGCCGGGTCGAGCTCGGCCTGCTCGGGAGAGGGGAGCAGCAGCAAAGTATCGAAGCCCAGCAGGCGAAGATCCCGGGTGAGTTGCCATAGCTGGCCGCTGCGTTGCCAGTCCGGCAGCAAGATGGCGAGCCCCAGATAGTTTTCGCTGTCGTGCTTGGCAAACAGCACCGTCTGCTTGTCGATGCGGGTGACGTCGGGCAGCCCTTGCCAGTCGCTCTCCTGCCAGTGATCGACGGGAGCGGGCGGCGCGACCTCGATGGCTTGCGCGCCATGGCTGGCCAGCATCGTCAGTAACAGCAGTGATAAGGATAATCTGGCCATAGTGTGCTCCCCCGGTTATCTGGGTTAGCGGCCAGGACGCCATTTTCTGAAGGTGCGAGCAAGGGGCAATAAAAAAGCGAGCCAGTGGCTCGCTTTTTTGCATCCAGTTCAAGGGGTCAACTTAGTTGACGCGACGCTTGAATTCACCGGTGCGGGTATCGATTTCGATCTTGTCACCGATCTCTACGAAGGCTGCAACAGACAGCTCGTAGGTAGTGCCTTTCAGACGGGCAGGCTTGGTCACTTTACCGGAGGTGTCGCCACGGGCAGCCGGCTCGGTGTATTCCACTTCGCGAACGATGGTGGTCGGCAGTTCTACGGAGATGGCTTTCTCGTTGTAGAAAGTCACTTCGCAGATGTCTTCCATGCCGTCTACCAGGTAGTTCAGCACGTCACCCAGGTTGTCTTTCTCTACGTCGTACTGGTTGTACTCGGTGTCCATAAAGACATACAGGGGGTCGGAGAAGTAGGAGTAGGTGCACTCTTTACGTTCCAGCTGAACCACGTCCAGCTTGTCGTCGGCCTTGAAGACGGTCTCGGTGGCGCTGCCGTTCAGCAGACCCTTCAGCTTCATTTTGACCACGGCGGAGTTACGGCCGGATTTGTTGAATTCAGCCTTCTGGACCACCATCGGCTCGCTGCCGATCATGACTACGTTACCAGCGCGGATTTCCTGTGCGGTTTTCATGTAAAAAATTCCTGTTCGTGAAACGGACGGATAAAAACTGCCAGATTATATACGGCTTTCCAGAAATTTCACCAATCGTGTGACGAGATCCCCATCGTGCTGCAACTTCTGTGACCAGCTTCGCCCATGTTGCTGCCAAATGGCGCTATAGCGTGGCCAGTTAGCCCAGAATGCGCGGCAATCCTCGCCTCGATTGAGGGCGAGATTGAAGTCGCGCAGCCACTGGCCACACTCGGCGGGCAAGTCCGCCAGATAGTGGTCGAGGAAGTGCGCCAGCTTGATCAGATGGGCCTCTTCCTCCTGCTGGTAGATGTGCCACAGGAAGGGGCGGGCGGCCCACTGGGCGCGCACGAAGGAGTCTTCCCCGCGCACCAGATTGAGATCGCAGCTCCACAGCAGCCGATCGTAGCCGGCCTGATCCGTCATCGGCAGCAGCTTGATGGCGAGGTTGCCCGTATGGAGCAGATCGCCCGCCCTGGCCGTAGGGATGGCATCTGCCAAACCTGCGCCACGCAGCACGTCGTTGAGGGAGCGCCCCAGCGGCAGCAGCAAGGTGACCGGCGTGGTGCCCTGGCACCAGCTTTCGACCAGGCTCACCAGCGCCTCGCTCTCGTAGGTAAAGAGGCTGACTCTCAGCTCTCCCTCTTGCTTGGGGGGCAGACCCAGGCTCGCCCAGTAGGCGGCAAGGCCAGCTTCATCCTGTTGCCAGCGATCCCGCTCGGCCAGCAGCGCCCGCTCGCAGAGCAGGCCGCCGGTTCTGGCGCTAAAACCCGGGAAGAAGAAGTATTTGTCGAGGCTCCGGTTGCTCACTCGCTGGGGGGAGGCGAGGCCGTGGCAATCCTCGACCCAACTCTCGGCCGAGAGGTACTCCAGATTGATCCAGCAGGGGGGCGGGCTCTGCTCGGCCATGCGTTCGACAAAGGGGGCGGGCAGCTCGCAGGCAAAGGCCTCGATGACGACCCTGGCCGGAGTCGTGTCGGCGGGCAGTGTTTTATGCCAGTGCTGGATATGGATACCTTCGACCCATTGGCCGTCCAGCTCGGGGTTGAGTCCCGGGCAGATGCGGGCGAAGCTGGCCAGATCGTCCACCCAGAGCCGCACCGTACCATGCCCCTCCTGCTCCAGCTGGCGGGCGAGTCGCCAGGTGACGCCGATGTCACCGAAGTTGTCCACTACGCAGCAGAAGATATCCCAGTCGAACCGGGGCAGGGGGCTTGTCATGTCGGGGATCCAGATGCAAAAAAACCGGTGCGCAGGGTAGCACACCGGTGGACTGGCTTCTAACCGTCAGCAGGTAGTCTGGCAGATCACTCCTTGCCGTAGACGTTGTTCTCCTGCTCGCGTACCCGGATGAAGGTGGTGCGCTTGGTCAATTCTTTCAGCTGGCTGGCACCGACGTAAGTACAGGTGGAGCGCACGCCCCCCAGGATGTCGCGCACGGCGTTCTCCACAGGGCCGCGATAGGGCAGCAGCACCGTCTTGCCCTCGGAGGCACGGTACTCGGCGACGCCGCCGGCGTGCTTGTCCATGGCACTCGACGAGCTCATGCCGTAGAACTTCATGAAGGGCTCGCCATCCACGTCGATGATTTCGCCGCCGCACTCCTCATGGGCCGCCAGCATGCCCCCCAGCATCACGAAGTCGGCGCCGCCGCCGAAGGCTTTGGCCACATCCCCCGGGCAGGTACAGCCGCCGTCGCCGACGATTTGGCCGCCAAGGCCGTGGGCCGCATCGGCACATTCGATGATGGCGGAGAGCTGGGGATAGCCGACGCCGGTCTTGACCCGGGTGGTGCAGACCGAGCCCGGGCCAATGCCCACCTTGACGATGTCGGCGCCGGAGAGGATCAGCTCCTCCACCATCTCGCCGGTCACCACGTTGCCTGCCAGGATGACGTGGTTCGGGCAGGCTTCACGGATCTTGCGCAGGAATTCGACGAAGTGCTGGGAGTAGCCGTTGGCCACGTCCACGCAGATGAAGCGCAGCGCCTCTGACATGGCGAGGATCTGGCGGGTCTTGACGAAGTCTTCGTCCGAAGTGCCGGTCGATACCATCACATGACCCAGCAGGGCGGGGTCAGTCTCATCGACGAAGGTTTGCCACTGCGCGAGGCTGTAGTGTTTGTGCACCGCCGTCATCATCTCGAAACCGGCCAGGGCGCGGGCCATGGCGAAGCTGCCGACGGTATCCATGTTGGCGGCGATGACGGGCACCCCCTGCCATTGGGTCCGGGTGTGCTTGAAGGTGAACTGACGGGTCAGGCTGACTTGGGAACGGCTCTTGAGAGTAGAGCGCTTGGGGCGAAACAGGACATCCTTGAAACCGAGCTTCAAGTCTTCTTCGATACGCATTGCAAATTCCTTATTGAGCCTTGAGTGATGCGTCACTGTTGCAGTGGCAAATTTTCGGCAGGCACAAAAAAACCGGGGGTTTTCAGGGCCTCCGGTTTACAACAGTGTAGGCAAAAATCCCCCCGGAACAAGACTGATATTTCACCAACTGTTGTGGTAGCCTTTGGCGTCACAACCTGAGGTTGGCCGATGGTTTCATCCAAGGCTAACCCGGCGTTTCTCTTCCCCCGCCATTTCCCGTCGCCAGACATTGGTTGTCGCCTCGTCATTCTCCTCTATCCTTCTGGGCTGTCGTCCAGCACAAAGCGATGTCCCCTCGCAAGACAGTGTGATAAGTCTGGGCCTCACCTTGTGAAGATGAGACGGCTGAGGTTGTGGTATGAGCAAGTGGATAGCAGGCACGGCACTGATATTGGCCCTTTGCGGCAGCGCACTGGCGGCGCCGCTGGAAGGGTATGGCTGGGTGGAGAAGGGGCTGATCCTCCCCACCGGCGTGGCGGTCAAGATGAAGCTGGATACGGGGGCGCGCACCTCTTCAATGGATGCTCAGGGTCTGGAGCAATTCACGCGCGATGGCAAACCCTGGGTACGCTTCTGGCTGCGGGTGACCGATGCCGACAGCGGCAAACAGGTATCCCGGCAGTTTGAACGGCCGGTGGAACGTCACGTGACGGTGCGCGGCGCCGGGGGCAAGGAGAAACAGAAGCGGCCAGTCGTGACCATGTCCGTCTGTGTGGGGAGCCGGATCTATGAGGGCTGGTTTACCCTGCGGGATCGCAGCAAGATGATCTATCCGGTGCTGCTGGGGCGCCGTATGCTGGAAGAGATGGGACCGGTGGATGCAGGTCGCACCTTCACCCGCCAGCCGGATTGTCGCTAAATCTGCGCTGCCAATGTGCAGCCAAACAGATGTACAGCCAAACAGAGGGGCCGCAGCAAGCGGCCCCTCTTGTTATCTACCGAGTAATCTATTTGGCGCTGGTCGACAGTGGCAGCCAGAGACTCACTTCCAGACCCCTGTCCGGCAGGTTGTGTACATCGAGATCGGCACCATGCAGCTGGGCGATGCGCGAGACGATGGCCATACCAAGGCCGACCCCGTCCCCCTGCTGGGGATTGACCCGATAGAAGCGCTCGCACAGTCGTGACAGGGCGTGGTCCGGGATGCCGGGCCCGTTGTCGCTCACATCCACTCTTACCCGGCTGCCCTCCCGCCGCACCTGCACCCGGATCTCGCCACCTGGCTGGGTGTAGCGCAGGGCATTGTCGATGAGGTTGCCAAACAGCAGCTCGAGCAGGGTGGCCTGCCCCATTACCCGCAGTGGCGTATCGCTCTCGAGCGACAATTGCTGATCCTTTTGCAGGGCGATGGGGGCCAGGGTTGCCAGGGTACCTTGCAGCAGGTGGCCGATCTCCAGTTCGACCAGCACGACCTCCTGCTGGTTGTCGATGCGCGCCTGGGTCAGCAGTTGGCGGATCAGGCGATCGCTGCGATCCAGGGCCTGCAGCATCTTGTGCAGCGACTGGCGACGGCTCTCCTCATCGTCCGCTGCCAGGGCGTTTTCGCTGTGGATCCTGAGCACCGCCAGCGGGGTGCGCAGCTCGTGGGCCGCTTCGTTGGTGAACTGTTTCTCCCGCTCCAGGGTTTCGGCCAGCGCCTGCATCAGGCGGTTTATCTCGTTGACCAGCGGCGTCAGCTCCTGGGCGTCCGCCTTGAGGTTGAGGGGGGTCAGGTTGGCGGGGTGGCGCTCGCTGATGGCCTGGGCCAGCTGACGCAGGGGGGCCAGGCCATGGGTGATCAGCCACCACAGCAACCCCAGCAGGAAGGGCAGGGTGATGAGCAGCGGCAGCATGGCGAGGGTCGCCATCTTGCTGGCCAGCTCGCTGCGTTCGTCATCCCGCTCCGCCACCACCAGCCAGGTTCGCTCCTCCTCGTTGTAGAGAGTGAAGGTGCGCCAATGGTGGTGATCCTTTTCCACCGTATCGAAGCCGCGAGTCAGGGTGACCAGCGGTTGGCGCGGGGCGCTCGGGGAGCTCAGCAGCAGATTTCCCTGCTCGTTCAGCAGCTGAAAGTAGAGGTTGCGTTCGAACTCGTGACCATAGGGGGTGATCTCCCTGTCCTCGCCGGTGATATTGAGGCTCTTGTCTTTCTGCCAGCCATCGGGATTTTGCTGTTCCCACTCCTGATAGATGGTGCCATCCAGGGGGAGCGGCCCTTCCTGTGCCATGTAGCGGGCCAGCAGCTTGTTGGTGATGCGGGCCGACTGGGCAAGACGAGCGTCGAACAGCTCCTCCATCTCGTGGCTTGCCTCCATGTAGCCGATGAAGGTGCTGATGGTGAGGCTCGCGCTCACCAGGGTCAGGATGCCGGTTAGCAGAAAGCGGCGAATGGAGCTCGAGCGTCTCATCGTGCCTGGTTCCGTCCTGCCTGATCGAGCTGGGGAATGATGTAGCCGACCCCGCGGATGTTGCGGATAAGGTCGCTGTAGAACTTCTTGCGCAGGTGGTGGATGTGAACCTCCACCGCGTTGCTCTCGGCCCCCTCATCCCAGCCATAGAGGCTCTGCTGCAACTGCTCCTTGCTCAGCACCCGGCCGCTTTGGCTCAGTAGCTCCAGTAGCAGCTTGTACTCGTGGGGAGTGAGCTTGACCGCTTCCCCCTGATAGGTGACCTGCTGGGATTCGGGATAGATGAGGATGTCGCCATACTCCACCATCGCCTGGGCCTGCCCCTTGCTGCGGCGCACCAGGGCGCGCAGGCGGGCGTTGAGCTCCTGCAGGGCGAAGGGCTTGACCATGTAGTCGTCAGAGCCCGCATCCAGCCCGATCACCCGATCGTCGAGGGCATCGCGGGCGGTGAGGATCAGCACCGGCAACTGGTGTCCCTCCCGGCGCAGCTTGCGCAGCAGGCTGAGGCCGTCGATGTCCGGCAGGTTGAGGTCGAGGATGAGGGCGGCAAATTCGTCGCTCTTGAGGGCCGCCAGGGCGGGCAACCCCTGTTGCAACCAGTCCACCGTGTATCCGCTGTGGCGCAGGGCATCCTGCATGCCATCGCCCAGCATCACGTCATCTTCTACCAGCAGGATGCGCATCTCTCTCTCCATCACGTCAGGGAACAAGCCGGTTACACAGCTTTACGACATAAACGACTCTGCCCACCAGTATGCAAGCTGGTGGGCAGAGTTTAAATAGCTGTCTGATCAGGCTGGCTTTTTACAGCTTGGCGAGGCGTTCGCGAATTTCGCTGCGGCGCCCCTCGTCGGCCAGCTCGCGCCCCGGGCGGGCTGGGGCGGTCAGCGCCTTGTCCAGATAGGTTTTTGCTTCTGCCTTGCGCCCCTGATCGAGCAGGAAGTCGCCATAGAAGAAGTTGGGGTCGATGCCGGTGGGGTTGATGGCGAGCGCCTGCTTGAGCAGCTGCTCCGCTTTCTCGTCATCGCCAAAGCCGACCGGCCAGCCGGGCACCTGATAGTAGAGGGAGCCCAGGCTGGTGTAAGCCGAGCCGTCGAGGGCCTTGGGATCCTGCTTGAGGGCCAGCTCCAGCTTGGCCTTGGCCTCCTTCACCAGCCCGAGCGCCCCCAGGCCGCCCTTGGCGCCGGCCCAGGTGCTCTTGACGATGGCCGACCAGATCAGCAGATCGGTGCGAAAGGGCTCCTTGGCACTGGCCTGTTCGGCCTGGCCGCTCAGGGTCTCCAGGCAGCGCTCCTTGGCCTTGTCGACCTGCTGGTACTGGCAGACGGCCCATTGCTGCTGGATGGGGATCAGGGCATCGTCTGCCGCCTGGGCGCCGGCGGCCCCCAGCAGGATGGCGAGGACGCCGTATTTGCAAGCAATCCGGGTCATATCAGGACTCCTTCTTGGTCGGGATGGAATGGGGCAGCGCCTCGTGCGGCAGATGCCGGGCATAGCGTTCGATGATGGGCAACTGCTTGGCCAGCGCCTTGTCGACGATGCCGGGCAGCAGGGCGTTGAGGCGCACGAACAGCTGCTCCGGCCAGCCGAGCCAGCGGCGACGAGTCTCGTTGCACAGGGCGATAACCGCCTCTTCGGCCACCTCCTGGGGGCTGTCGGTGTGGGTGCCGAGCTCGGCATTCAGATCAAAGGCGGCCTCCGAGTTGAGACGGGTGCGGGTGGCGCGGGGGGCAAAGTGCAGCACCTTGATGCCGCTTCCCTCCAGCTCCCGTCCCAGCGCCTCGCTAAAACCACGCAGGGCGAACTTGCTGGCGCAGTAGACGCTGTAGCCGGGGTAGCCGATGCTGCCAAAACTCGACCCCACGTTCATGATGATGCCAGGCTTGCGTATCTGCGGGAGCAGGGTCCGGGTCAGCTGGATAGGGGCCTCGATGTTGAGCCGCAGCTGCCGCTCCACCTGTTCGCTGCTCTGATCCTCGAGCCAGGCAAACTGGTTGCAGCCTGCGTTGTTGATCAAGACGTCGATCCCCTCTTCCAGCAGGGGATGCTGCAGCAACCTGGCCCGCTCCTGGGACGATCCCAGATCGGCGATCAGCACCTGGTGGCGCTCCGGATGGGGCAGGGACTTTCGCAGCCGCTCCAGTGCCGGACCTCGTCGTCCGTTTAACAGCAGATGGGCCCCCTGGGCCGCCAGCTCCTGCGCCAGCTCTTCCCCTATGCCGCCACTGGCTCCGGTGAGCAGCACGCGTTTCCCTTCAAGTTGCATGGTATGTGCTTCCTTCACTGTGGGCGGTTCACGCCCGGGCGGTCAGGTTGTAGAGCATCTCGCCATAGAGGCGGTAGACCACGCGGGCGGCATGGATGATGGCGGTCTGGTCGGCAGGGTTCTCCACCCGGTTCATCAGGGATTCGAAGAACTTGAGATGCTCCTGATCCAGGGCACCATGGGAGCTCAGGTAGCTCATCGCCTGGGGAGGCAGTCCGAGCCCGCTCTTGATCTGATCCGCCACTGTCAGGGCGATGGCGACGCTGGTTCCCTCCAGCACCTGCACCATGCCGAAGAAACCCATGGGATTGCCCCGCTGGATCTGGTCGTAGAGGAAGGCCACCATCAGCTCGATGGGCAGACCGGGCTGGCCGTGGCGCACCGCCTCGGCATCCCCGCCGCAGGCGCTGATGTCGCTTAAGATCCACTCCTGATGGCCGTACTCCTCCTCTATGTACTCCTTGATGGCCGCGCGCACCCACTCGTACTCCTGACCCAGCTTGCCACCGGTTGCCATCAGCAGGGGAACCGTGTGGCGCACGTGGTAATAGGCTTCGGTCAGGAAGGCGAGATAGGTCTCGCGCTGGATGTCGCCACGGCGGCAAGCCTCGATGATGGGCGCATTGAACAGGTGCTCGCGCTCCTGGGAAGTGGCTTGTTGCAGGGTCTGGTAGAAGCTCATGCTGATTCTCCTGTGAGGCCTTCGCTGAGGCACTGGCTGATCTGCCGGGAAAAGTGTTGATAAATCTCGTTGCGACGGGGCCGACCGTTGGGGGTCAGCAGCCCGGGGGACTGATCCAGCGCCACCGGCAACCAGTGGTGCAGGCGGGCGTAGTCGGGCAGCCGGCTGTTCAGTTGTGCGATCTGGCGGGGCAGATCCCCTTCGCTGCCGGGCAGGGGCTGGATCAGCGCCACGTTGGCCGGCTGGCCGTCGCCAAAGACTACGATGCGGGCGATGGCGGGACAGAGCTGGGCCTCGGCCTCTACCCACTCGGGGGAGAAGTTGCGACCAAAGGCGGTGATCTGGACATTCTTCTTGCGCCCGGTGATGTGCAGGTAGCCATCCTCATCCAGGTAGCCGAGATCGCCGGTGGCGATGGTGGCGGCCTCATCGTGGGCGGCATCCCCATGGCCGAGATAGCCCAGCATGGCGTTGCCGCTCACCAGGATCTCGCCATCTCCGGCGATGGTGACCCGGCAGTGAGGCAGGGGGCGACCGACGCTGCCGGGCCTGTCCGACTGCGGGTTGTTGAGCGCCACCACGGAGCAGCATTCGGAGAGGCCATACCCTTCATAGACGGGCAGACCGGCGGCGCGGGCGCGAGCGATCAGCTCGGGGGCCACCTTGCCACCCCCGACGGCGATAAAACGCAGCCCCTGCAACTGGCGAAGCAGCGCCGGGTTGTTGCCGGCCAGCACCAGCAGCAGGCGCAGCAGCTCGGGCACCAGCACCAGGCTGTGGCTGGGCCAGCGCAGCAGCGCCTGGGCCAGCATGGCCGGGTTGAGGGCACTGGAGCCGGAGAAGCCGATCTCCCCGAGTGACGGGATGCGGCTGCAGGCACCGGTCAGCAGGGGCACGTAGAGGCCGGTCAGGTTCTCGAGCAGGGTTGCCAGTGGCAACAGGGTGAGGTGCTGCTCCACCCGGGCCGGGGCGACCCGCTCTGCCAGTGACTGGCAGACCGTCATCATCCGGGCCAGGGAGAGGCAGACCCCCTTGGGTTGCCCCGTGGTGCCCGAGGTGTAGGTGATCTTGGCGGTGCCTGCGGGCAGGGCCGGCGGGTTGAGCGGGACATGCCGCCACAGGGGGACGGTCAGCTCGCCGGGCGTACCGTCGGCGAGGGAGGTCACCGTCAGCACCAGGGGGGCGGTCGGGTGCCAGTCAGGATGGGACGGGCCCACCAGAGCATCGGCGCCGCTGCTCTCGAGCAACCACGCCTGCTGGGCCAGGCTGAAGAAGTGGGGGACGGGGATCACCACGATTCCCGCCCGGGTGCAGGCCAGATCGATCAGCGCCCAGGGCAGGCCGTTGTCCAGTTGCAGGGCCAGGCGCCGGATCTGCGCCTGTTGCAGCTCGTCGGCCAGGCGCAGGATCTGCTGCCACAGCTGGCGGTAATCCAGTTGCTGCCGGCTATCCATCAGGGCCGGCTGTGTCGGGTTCTGCTTCGCCGTGCTGGCGATGGCATCAAACAGCGTCATTGGGCGCACCTTTTATCACGAGCCATACGGCAGGTCTCTCGGGAGTCGTCGAACAGGGCGGGCATGGGGGCCAGCAGGTTGAGCAGCAGGCTGCTTTGGGCGAGCACCTCGCGCCCCTGATTGAGGTCACCCACCATCACCCTGGGCTGGCAGCGGTAGTATTCCCCCCAGGCGGCGGCATCTTCTCCCACCTGATGCGCCTGGGCGGGAGCCAGCTCCACCGGATTGAGGCGCAGGCGATGAAAGCTGTTGCGCAGCTTGGCGGTACCGGTGAACACCACGTAGTCGAGGGCGTTGTCGCACAGCAGGCGACAGAGCGCGGCAAACATCAGGCGGGCATTGCCCGGCTCGCTGCAGGCCAGATTGCCCACCTCTATGATGCGCTGGCGCTCCGGGCGTACCCCGAGGCGGGTCTCGATGGCCGCCTCTACGGGGTGCTCCAGATATTGCTCCAGATAGAGCGCCCCCGCGCTGGCCAGGTTGAGACCACAGGCGCCGACCAGCACGCCGTCGGCACGGTAGAGCCCAAGCAGGCAGGGCAGGAAATGGGGAATGCGGGCGTTGAATTCCTGGGTGTAGGCCGCCTGGATATAGGCCTGCAGCGCCATGACCTGCTGCGGGGAGTCGGCCAGCATCAAGCGGTAGGGTGCCTGGATCTCTGTGGTCATGGAATGCTCCTTCTCTTGCGATGAGTTGAGCCTAAAAGGGCAAACTTAAGAAAGCCTTAAGGGGCGCAAAAAGTTGCCATGACCGGATGGAAGTCATGACGGTGGGCAAAGGGCTGCTGGTCTCGATGTGCGGTGGCCTGGCGGCGATAAAACAGTTGCCAGCGGCGGGCCGGGCAGGCAATCTGCCCGGCTGTCACTTGCCAGAGGTATCGTCATGTCATCCACCCCCTGCTGCCCCCTGTGCGCCAGCCATCAGGCCTACCCCCTGCCGGTGGCGGGCAAGCGTTATTACCGCTGCGAGCGGTGCGAGCTGGTCTGGCTGGATGCGGCGGATCATCTGGATGCCGAGGGGGAGAAGGCGGTCTATGACGGCCATGACAACCGGGTGGATGATCCCCGTTATCGCACCTTTTTGATGCGGGCCTTTGGCGAGGTGCTGGCCCGGGTGCCAGCGCCTGCCAGCGGCCTCGATTTTGGTTGTGGCCCGGGGCCGGCCCTGATCGCCATGGGGCGGGAAGCGGGCTATGTGATGGCGGGGTATGACAAGTTCTACGCCGACGAACCGGCGCTGCTGGCACAGCGGTATGACTTCATCACCAGCACAGAGGTGATCGAACACATCGCCGAGCCACGGGTTGCACTGGATCTGCTGTGGCGCTGTCTCAAGCCCGGCGGCATTCTGGTGTTGCAGACCCAGCGGGTGCTCGGTGACGAGCGCTTCAAAACCTGGCGCTATCGCCACGATCCGACCCACATCGTCTTCTTCGCCGAGGCGTCGTTTCGCACCCTGGCGGCCAGCTGGCAGGCAGAGGTCGAGTTTCCCCACGCCGATGTGGCCCTGTTCACCAAACCCTGACCCTGCCATTTTCATTTGGCGATGAGTTGGGCATGCTGATGATCTGATACCAAGGAGCGGTGATCCATGTCCATTCCCCATTTGTCGTTGCAGGATGCCCGTCATCTGCAACTGGCAGCCCAGGGCCTGCTCGCCCCGCGCCGCAGCAAGGCGCGTCCGGCGGATCTGCTGGCCACCATCCGCCGCATGGCGCTGTTGCAGATAGATACCATCTCGGTGGTGGCGCGCAGCCCCTATCTGGTGCTGTTCAGCCGGCTCGGACAGTACGAACCCGGCTGGCTCGAGCAACTGCTGGCCGACGGCGACATTTTCGAATACTGGGCCCATGAGGCCTGCTTCATTCCCCGCGAGGATTACCGGCTGCTGCGCCATCGCATGCTGGATCCTGCTGCCATGGGCTGGAAGTTTTCGGCCCACTGGCTCGCTACTCATCAGCAGGACATTGACCGGCTACTCGAGCAGATCCGCCAGCAGGGGCCGGTGCGGGCGGCCGACTTTGCCCGCCAGGGAGAGAAGGGCAACGGCTGGTGGGACTGGAAGCCGGAGAAGCGTCATCTCGAGGTGCTCTTCACTGCGGGGCGCCTGATGGTGCGCGAGCGACGCAACTTCCAGCGGGTCTATGATTTGGCAGAGCGAGTCATGCCCGGCTGGTGCGACGAGCGGGATCTGCCGAGCCCGGAGACGGCGCAGCGAGAGATGGTGCGTGCCAGCTGCCGGGCGCTGGGGCTGGTCAAGGCCGGCTGGGTGGCCGACTACTACCGGCTGCGACGCGGCAAATACGATGCCCTGCTCCATCAACTGGCCGACGAAGGAGAGCTGTTTCCGGTGCGGGTGGAGGGATGGCAGCACGGCGCCTTCGTCCACGCCTCGCTAGCTGACGAGCTGGTCAAGGTGCAGGGGGGCACCCTCAGGGCGACCCATACCACGGCCTTGTCGCCCTTTGATCCTCTGGTGTGGGATCGCAAGCGGGCCCGTGAGCTGTTCGAGTTCGACTACCGCATCGAGTGCTATACCCCGGCGCACAAGCGCCAGTACGGCTACTTCGTGCTGCCGCTGCTGCATCAAGGCAAACTGGTGGGCCGGATGGATGCCAAGGCCCATCGCCAGCAGGGGATCTTCGAGATAAAGAACCTCTATCTGGAGGCGGGGGTCAGGGTGACCCGCACCCTGGCAGGGGAGCTGGGGAAGGCGCTGCAAAAGCTGGCGCAGTGGCACCAGACGCCGATCCTGGCCTATGGCGATATTCCGCCCCTCCTGTTGGCGCTATGGCGCCCGGAGCACGGGCTGTGAGGGTAGCACAGAGGGCAAGACGCTCTGCGCTCAGGAGATTGGCACATGGGGGAAGAGGGATGAAGGAATTCTGGCTGTTGTCGGGCATGATCCTTGCCATGCTGATGCCGGTCGTCTCGGCACAGGAGAGTGAGGCACCGGTGCGGATCTGCCTCGGCAATGGCAGTGAATGGCCTCCCTACACGTATTGGGTGCGCCACAACGGCGTGCCGGAACCCGAACGGCTGACCGGGGCGGCGGCGACCCTGGTGCTCGATGCCCTGCGCCAGAATGGCCTGTCTCACCAGATCCGCTACCTGCCATGGGCCAGGGTCAAGCAGGAACTGGTCGACTATGGCCAAAACGGCCTGTGCGAGCTGACCAGGGATGCCAGCTACAAGCCGGAGCTGGCGGCCCATGTTTACTACAGTGTTCCCCTCTATCACACCCGCCTCGGTCTCTTCTACCTCAAGCGCCGCTTCCCCGAGGCGCCGGATCTAGAGATGGCCAGCCGCGGCCGGATGTGCGGATTGCTCGGCTACAACTATGCCCCCTATGGCATCAACAAGAAGCTGCGGCGGGTCAAGCGGCTGCAGCAGGCGCTCGACCTGCTGGCGCGGGGGCGCTGCGATTTTCTGCCAAACTCGGTCGAGCCGCTGCTAAGCGGCCTCAGCCTTGGCATCTACCAGAGTGAACCCGGTTTGACCCATCTGCGCCTACCCAATCGCAAGGGGTTCTACCTGATGGTGAGCAAGGGATCGCTGCGGGCCCGGGAGCTCATTACTCAGCTGGATCAGACGCTGGTGGCCTTTGAGGAGGAGGGGCATACCGGCAAGGTGATGGCGAAGTTTCTGCCGCCACTGGAGTGACAACGCCGCTGGATATAAAAAAGGCCAGCCGGTGCAAACCGGCTGGCCTTGGTCATGGATGGGGATATCACGCGGCCAGGCGGGTCAGTACCTTCACCAGCAGCTCGATGCGCGGGGCAATGCTCGCCAGATCCAGATACTCCTCGTCACTGTGGAAACCGGCTCCGATAGGGCCTAGACCATCCAGGGTCGGAATGCCGAGGGCGGCGGTCAGGTTGGCATCCGAGCCGCCACCGACCTCTTGCCAGCGGATGGGCAGACCCAGCTCCTGACCACACTCTTCCACAATGGCCATCAGGGCCTTGGTGCCTTCTGACGGCACCATGGCCGGCTTGTGGGCCTCGCGAGTCAGCTTGATGATGACCCCTTCCAGATGAGGGCGCTCGGCCAGGGTCAGCAGCCGGTCGTTGACCTGGCTGTACTCCTGATTGTCCCAGAAACGCACGTCTACCACGGCGCTGGCGTGGGCCGGCACTATGTTGGCGCCATTGCCCCCCTCGACGATGCCGATGTTGAGGGTGGTGCCGCTCTCGAAGTTGGTGAGGGCATTGATGGCCAGGATCCAGTGACCCAGCTCGGTGATGGCGCTGCGCCCCTTCTGCGGCTCGTTGCCCGCGTGGGCCGCCTTGCCGGTGAAATCAAGGCGATAGCGAGCCATCCCCTTGCGCGCCTTGACCAGGGAGCCGTCGGCACGGGCCGCTTCGGCCACCAGCACCTGACGGGCTTGTTTGGCTACCGAGGCCAGCCAGTCGCTGGAGTGCAGGGAGCCAATCTCTTCGTCCGGGTTCATGCAGACGCAGATGCTCAGGCTGTCGCGCACCTCGCGGGGCAGGGCGCGCAGGGCATAGACGATGTTGAGCAGGCCGGATTTCATGTCGGAGACGCCGGGACCGCAGGCCCGCTCGCCATCGACGCTCATCGGGCGGGCGGCGGCGGTGCCGAGGGGGAAGACGGTGTCCATATGGCCAATCAACATCACATCAATCTGCTCGGCATCAGGCTGGTTGCGAATTTCCAGTCCCACCCCGGCTACCCCGCAGTCGACCCGCTTGATGTGCCAGCCACCCATGGCCTCGTATTTGGCGGCCATCAGATCAGCCACTGCGGTTATGCCAGGTTGGTGCAATGAGCCGCAATCCAGGTTGATGAGAGGGGCCAATTCGGCCAAGTATTCATCCAGAGAAAAAGTCATCGGTTGCTCCACTTGTGTGGTTGTACGAAAAGGGTCAGAGAAGGATGTTCATCACCAGCATGGCGCCGAAGGCGTTGAGCACTGAGATGGCGACCATGATGGGGATGTAGCGCCCTTCGGTGCCGATGCAGCCGAGGATGCGGCCCATGTACTGCACCTGGGAGCCCATCAAGTAGATGGCGGGGGCCAGGATGGCGATGTGGGTACCGTTGAGGATCCCCTGATCGAACAGGGTAATGACCACGCCGACCGCGCCGCCCATCGACATCCAGGCGCCGATCAGCACGGCAGCTGCCTCACCGGGCAGACCGAACACCGCCATGATGGGGGAGAAGATGGCACCCATGGCGTCCAGGGCGCCGGTGATCTGCAGCGCCTTGATGATGACGAAGGCCATCAGCACGTTGGGCACGGTGGAGGTGGTGGCGATGACCCATCCCTTCTTGGCCCCTTCGACGAAGATATCGGTGACGATGGGTTTCTTGACGTTGGCCTGGCTCATTTGGCTTGCTCCTGGGGGCTGGGGGTCGTGGCGTGCTGGGGGTTGTCGCTGTTTTTGCCTTCGGTCAGGTTGAGGTAGACCCGAAACAGGTTGGCACCGACAAATTTGAAGGCAAACATCACCACCACGGCGAGACCGATGGAGGAGCTGACCGCCGGGCTGCCATCGGCCAGGGTCAGGGTGAACAGCACGGCGCCGGAGGAGAAGAAGTTGACTATGGTGGCACCGGCGGAGAACTGGAACATGGTGAAGACGTCGGTCTCGCGCTTGGTGATGAGCCCTTCATCCTTGAGCTGGCGGGTCATGGCGGCGCCGGCATCGGTACTCTGCAGGGAGGCGATCAGCGCCAGGCCCGTGTTGCCCGGGATCCCCATCAGCGGGCGCAGCAGCGGGGTTAGCAGCTTGCGGGCGGCATCCAGGGCGCCGTAGTGTTCCAGCACATTGATCATGCCGAGGGCGAACATCACGGTGGGGATCAGGGTCAGGGCAAACAGGAAGCCGTCGCGGGCGCCGTTGCCCCCCTTGCCGCGCATGTCGGTCATGGCAGTCTTGAGGCCGTCGCCGTTCTCGCTGACGCTCTGTACCATGGTGCCGAACGAACCGTTCAGTGTGGTGAAGTCGAACACTCCGTACCACTGGTTGGACTGCAACAGCCCCGAAAAGAAGACGATGGCGAACGCCAGTGCCAGGTAACTGCCTATCGTTACCGAGCGTGATTTGTCAGTCATGATTTAGCTCCATCTGAATAAATATTTAATCGCTCGCAGTATGAATGATGCAATTATCAGTAAATTGATGGCGGTCAAACTGGCGCACTGTCTTTGGTGTTTGTTGTGGTTTTATGTGATGGCGATCGTTGCTTTGATGGATAAAAATCCGGTTTTTACAGGGATTTTTGAATGGCGGCGTTATGTGGGTGGTATGACAGGGGCGCCGGATGGCGGAAAAGAAAAAACCGGGCGCGAGGCCCGGTTTGGTCATGCAAGTCGGTGGTGATTACTGGAATACCAGTACCATCAGCAGACCGATGGTGATGGCGGACACCAGGAAGGCGAAGCCATAGAACACATAGTGGTGCAGCTTGGTGGTGTGGATCCCCAGGTCATGCAGACCGTGGTAGATACGGTGCATGCCGTGCCAGATGGGCAGGGCGATGATCACCAGCAGGATGCAGGCACCCCACCAAGAGCTGGCGAAGGCGTGCACGCGATCGTAGCTCATGGTCTCCACGTCCATGATGCCCATGGGCACCAGCAGACCGGTAATGAGGACAATGACCGGCAGCAGCATGGCGACGACCATGCCGCCTGCACCAAACAGACCCCAGTAAATTGGTTCGTCAGAACGTCTCATTGTTTTCTCCTCAAGCCACGATGATCAGGACAAGCAGGGATACCACCGCCAGCGCCACATACTGGGCCAGCACGATCGGTTTCTCCGGCACCAGGTCTTCACCCCGGAAGATGCGCATGGCTTTCGGCGCCAGGGCAAACCAGGTCTTGGCGTGGAACAGGCAGGCCGCCAGGGCAATCACATGGAACAGGATGGCGATCGGGCTTTGCAGGGATTCCAGCCAGCCGTTGAACGCTTCCTGACCCTGTACCAGACGCATCAGACCCCACATCAGCACGACGGCATAGATGGAGACGAAGATACTGGTACCCTCGCGGATCATGTAACCGGTGTAGAAGGCATTCTTCAGCCACCAGTCTTTCTTCATTTCGCGGACGTAAGGCTTACGTTTGCTTTGGGTGTTGTTCATGGTCTCATTCCTGATCTCAATCTGGCTTGAACATGGCGATCATGTAGTCCTTGGCGCTCTCGACCTTGCCAAGCTGGATGGCTGCGGCCGGGTCCACGCCTTTCGGGCACACTTCGGAGCAGTAGCCCACGAAGGTACAACCCCAAACACCTTCGTCTTGGCTCAGGATCTTCATCCGTTCCTTGGACGCGCTGTCGCGGTTGTCGGCGTTGTAGCGATAGGCCAGAGCCAGTGCCGCCGGACCGGTGAACTTCTTGTTGATGCCATATTGCGGGCAGGCTGCGTAGCACAGACCGCAGTTGATGCACATGGAGAACTGGTGATACTTCGCCATGTCAGCCGGAGTCTGGGTGTACTCGCCATCGCACAGGCTGCGCGGCTCGCTCGGGATGATGTAGGGCTTGATGCTCTCCAGCTTCTCGATGAAGTCGGACATGTCGACCACCAGATCGCGCTCGATCGGGAAGTTGTTGAGCGGCTCGATAGTCATCTTGCCCGGCAGGTAGTCGCGCAGGAAGGTCTTGCAACCCAGCTTGGGCACGCCGTTGACCATCATGCCGCAGGAGCCGCAGATCGCCATCCGGCAGGACCAGCGGAAGCTCAGGGTCGAGTCCAGGTGATCCTTGATGTACTGCAGGGCATCCAGCAGGGACATCTCTTTGAGGTAAGGCACCTGGAAGGTCTGCATCCAGGGCTCGTTATCCTGCTCGGGACGGTAGCGCAGGATTTCAATTTCGATCATCTCAGCCATTCTTCTTAGCCTCGTCTTGTTTCTCACCCTCGGAACCGTACACGCGTTTCGCCGGTTGGGATTTAGTGATCTTCACATCGGAGTAATCGATGGTCGGGGCCCCTTCATCGTTGTAGAAGGAGAGAGTGTGCTTGAGGAAGTTCACGTCATCACGCTCCTCATAACCGTCCAGACGCTGGTGGGAACCACGGGACTCTTTACGGTTGATGGCGGAGTGAGCCATGGCTTCGGCCACGTCCAGCATGTAGCCCAGTTCGATGGCGTACAGCAGGTCGGTGTTGAAGACAGAGGACTTGTCGTTGATCTTGATCTTCTTGTAACGGGCTTTCAGCTCGTTGATCTTGTCGATGGTGCCCTGCATCAGCTCTTCGGTACGGTAGATACCGACACCGGCTTCCATGGACATGCCCAGTTCGTTGCGAATATCGGCCGGGTTTTCGGTGCCGTCGATATCGAGCAGGGAGAGGTGCTGCTTGATGAGCGCCTCGGCCTTGGCGACCAGCGCCTGGGTGTTGCCGTGCTGCTGGGTGGCGGCAAATTCGGCAGCCTGTTCACCGGCCACTTTACCGAATACCACGATCTCGGACAGGGAGTTGGAACCCAGACGGTTGGCACCGTGCAGACCGACGGAGGCACACTCACCGGCGGCGTAGAGGCCGGCCAGACGGGTGGCGCACTTGCCGTCAGTTTCGATACCACCCATGGTGTAGTGGGCAGTCGGACGCACCGGAATCGGCTCTTTCACCGGATCCACACCCACGTAGGCCTTGGCCAGTTCGCAGATGAAGGGCAGACGCTCTTTCAGGTACTTCTCGCCGAGGTGGCGCAGGTCGAGGTGAACCACGTCGCCCATCGGGCCCTGGATCACGCGGCCTTTTTGCTGCTCTTGCCAGAATGCCTGGGAGAGACGGTCACGGGGACCCAGCTCCATGTGCTTGTTCTTCGGCTGGCCAACCGGGGTTTCCGGGCCCAAGCCGTAGTCTTGCAGGTAGCGGTAGCCATCCTTGTTCAGCAGGATGCCGCCTTCACCACGACAACCTTCGGTCATCAGGATGCCGGTGCCAGGCAGGCCGGTCGGGTGATACTGGACGAACTCCATGTCGCGCAGCGGTACGCCGTGGCGGTAGGCCAGGGCCATGCCGTCACCGGTGACGATGCCGCCGTTGGTGTTGTAGCGATAGACACGACCGGCACCGCCGGTAGCCAGTACCACGGACTTGGCCTGGATGAAACGGGTGATGCCGTTCTGGATATCGAAGGTCAGTACGCCCTGGACGCGGCCATCTTCCACGATCAGATCAAGGCAGAAATGCTCGTCGAAACGCTTGATGCTCGGGTACTTGATGGAGGTCTGGAACAGGGTGTGCAGAATGTGGAAACCGGATTTGTCAGCGGCAAACCAGGTGCGCGGGATCTTCATCCCGCCGAAACGACGGACGTTGGCCTTGCCATCCGGCTTGCGGCTCCAGGGGCAGCCCCAGTGTTCCAGCTGGATCATTTCGTTGGTGGCGTTTTCGACGAAGTATTCCACCACGTCCTGTTCACACAGCCAGTCACCGCCAGAGACGGTATCGTTGAAGTGGTTTTCCAGGGAGTCATCATCACGGACGACGCCGGCGGCACCACCTTCGGCAGCAACGGTATGGCTGCGCATCGGATAAACCTTGGAGATCAGCGCGATCTCCAGTTCCGGGTGGGCTTCAGCAATGGCGATTGCGGCACGCAGGCCACCACCACCGGCGCCGATGATGGCAACATCGGTCTTGATAATATCCACATCTGCCTCCTTAGGGATAGATTTGCTGGGCACGATTTTGCTCTATGAAAAAAATTCAAGTTTGATACAAGTCAAACAGCTTGGTTTTATTCCATTTTTACTAGTGATTTTTCTATCAAACACCCTGTTCCCTGGATGAAAATGTTGCAATTATCGCCGGTTTTCAGTGTTACTGAGCAATCGAACACACAGCCGCGAAAACTTTAACTACCGGATTGTACGTAGTTTTCTTTCAACAAAATGAGAATTACCTCTCTTTTTGGGTATCCGCAAAAAAGTTTTTAAGTTTTTTATTAAAAATGTTTATTGAGAATTATTACCAGTCATGATTTCGGATTAGTAAATCTAATTTATGTTGTGAGTGTGTGGCGAGGTGACCAGGTGTGGTGCCGTCCTGGGAATCGGGAAGGGAAGGGGGAGAGGTAAATCTGGTCGGTATTGGATTAATCACTGAAAAATAAGGGCTATTATGAAATGAAAGGGGGCCGGTGTGGCCCCCTTTTTCGCGCGTTCAGATGCGGAACATACCCACCTGATTGTTCAGTTCACCCGAAATATTTTTCAGTTGTTCCGAGAGATGACGCGAGCTGTCGGCGTCCACCGCCAGTTCGTCAGAGACATCTTTCACCGCCTGAATGTTGCGACTGACCTCGTCGGTCACGGCCCGCTGCTCTTCGGCAGCGCTGGAGATCTGGGTCGCCATGTCGGAGATCTGGTTGATCGAGAGGGTGATCTGCTCGAGCGCCTGGGTGGCGTTGTTGGCATCATCCACGCTGTTTTGCGCCAGCAGCTGGCCCTCGTGCATGGTGCTGACCGCGCCCTGGGTGTTACGTTGCAGGGTTTCGATCATGTTGCGGATCTCGACGGTGGAGCTGTGGGTACGTTGTGACAGCACCCGCACCTCGTCGGCTACCACAGCGAAACCACGACCCTGCTCACCGGCACGGGCAGCCTCGATGGCGGCGTTCAGAGCCAGCAGGTTGGTCTGCTCGGCGATGCCCTGAATAGTGGAGAGGATGGTGTTGATCTCCTGGGCGTTCTTCTCCAGTTCCTGAATGATGTTGGAGGCTTGTTCGACCTGAGTTGCCAGATCCGTGATGGAGCGCTGGTTACGGGCGATGACCTGCTTGCCGTGCTCGCAGCTGCTGGAGGAGGAGCGCGCCGCCTCGGCGGTCTGTTCGGCATTGCTGGCCACTTCCACTGCGGTGGCGGACATTTCGTGCACGGCGGTGGCGATCTGGGAGATCTCGTTTTGCTGGCGCGCCAGCCCCTGACTCGATTTCTCGGCCATGTTGTGGGAGGACTTGGCCTGCTGGTTGAGCTGTGTGGATGAGTTGGAGATATCCTGCACCATTGTGTGGATCCGATCGATGAAGGTGTTGACGTGTTTGGCTACAGTTCCCACCTCGTCGTCCCGCTCGATCTTGATGCGGCGGGTCAGATCGCCATTGCCACGGGAGAGATCGGCAATGGCCTCACCCAGGGTTTTCAGCGGTGCCAGGGAGCCGTGGATGGCCACGTAGGAGAAGCCGGCCACTATGATGATGGTGATCAAGCCTTGCAACAGGGCCGAGGTGACCATGCGTCTGACTGACTGATAGGCCACCGCATCATCCACCACTATGCCGTAGTACCAGTTGGTGTTGGGGATAAGGTTCAGGTCGAACACGCTCAGCTTGCCGCTGATATCCATCTCGGAGATGGTGCCGTCATTGGCAATCCGGTTGACGCCGGCAGCCGTCAGCTCGGGGGAGAGCTCGGTGGCCGGTTTCAGGGTCAGCGAGGTGTCAGGGTGGGCGATGATGGTGCCATTGCTGTCGATCAGCACGGCGTAGGTGCCCTCGGTGTTGACCGCCAGAATGTCGGAGACCAGACCGCTGATGGAGACGTCACCGGCGATCACTCCCTGGGTGTTGCCGCGCTGGAATGGCTCGGCGATGGTGATGATGAGCTGGCCCGTGGTGATGTCGGCATAGGGAGAGGTGATGGTCATCTTGCCCGCAGTCGTGGCGTCCTGATACCAGGGGCGCTTGCGGGGATCGTAACCGGCTGGCAGGTCGGTCGGTTTGCTCTGGATCATCCGGCCATCTGTGGTGCCCACATAAACCAGATCGAAGCCGCCTGCGTTCATGGATTGGGCGAGATGGCTGATGGGCTCGTCTTCCTTGGCAAAGGCTTCCTTGGTGGAGCTGACCATGTTCACCCTGGCGTCGAGCCAGCGGGAGATCCCCTTGACGTTGGCAGCAGAACTTTCGTCGATGAAGTTCCAGATCAGTCGTTGAGTCTCGCTGCGCAGTTGCGAGGTGTTGTACCAGACCTGCAGACCGGTGATCACCAGAATGATGACCCCGATGGCGAGGACGAGTTTGTTTTTGATCGACAAGTTCATAATTACATCCTTGTGAGCGTCAGTCTGAAGTAGGTGTATTGCGTTGTTATTGTTGTGAGCCAACTCTTATCGGCCGAGTTTGAACTTTTTGTATCCCGATCAGCTTTCTAAAGTTAGTGCTGATCGGGCGTCTTAGCCATCTACAGGGTCAGGGTGGCCGGATGGGATGAAGCGATCCGGACGATTGGTGAAAATACCGTCGACGCCCCACTGCGCCAGCCGCTGCTGATCGGCGAGATGATCCACGGTATAGACCAGCACCTTGAGCCCCCGTTGGTGGGCATCCTCAATCAGCATCTTGTCGACAAAATCCACATCGCAGTTGATGGACCAGGCCCCCAGACGTTCGGCAAACAGTGCCAGGTTGAGGGGCAGGTTGGCAGTGAGGGCGCCGAGGCGGATCTCGGGCCGCAGGCCGGTAAACCTGGCCAGCTCGGGGTGATGAAAGGAGGAGACGACCCACTGGGCGGTGGTAAAACCAAGCTCGGCCTCTGCCTTTCTGGTCAATGCCGCGACGGGCTTGGCGGTATTGGCCCCCTTGAGCTCGATATGCAGCTCGCAGCGGCCTCTGATCAGGCTCATCACCTGCCACAGGGTCGGGATGGGCTCGCCGTCGCCTGCATCCAGACTCTGCAGATAGGTGCAGGATTGCTCGCTCAGTACTCCCTCTCCATTGGTACAGCGTTCCAGCCGCCGGTCATGGAAGACCCACAATTCGCCGTCGGCGGCCTGCACGTCGATCTCGATGGCCTCTGCTCCCTGTGCCAGCGCCAGGGCGATCGCCTTGAGGGTGTTCTCGGGCGCCAGGCCGCTGGCCCCCCGATGGGCAATGATCTGCATGCTTGCTCCTTTTGCGTGCCGGGCCGGGTCAGCCCCGGGTCAGGTGAATGTCTATCTGCTGGTGGGGCAGGGTGAGCCCCTGCTGCTGCAGTTTATCCAGCACCAGCGAATGGACCTCGTGGGTGATGGGCATCCGGTGATCCATGTTGTTGACGTAGAGACGGATCTCGTAGATCAGCGCCGAATCGGTGAACTCGACCAGGAACACCTCCGGGGTCGGGCTCTCCAGCACCAGGGTCGATGCCTGTATCGACTCTTCCAGAATGCGCTGCACCAGCTTGGGATCCCGGGTCAGGCCGATGCGGATGCGCAGCTTGACCCGGGTGATGGCATCCGACAGCGACCAGTTGATGAACTGCTCGGTGATGAATGCCTTGTTGGGGACGATGATCTCCTTCCTGTCCCAATCCACTATGGTGGTGGCCCGTGTCTTGATCTTGGTGACGGTACCGGTCAGATCCCGGATGGTGACGGTGTCGCCGAGGCGGATCGGTTTTTCGAACAGTATGATGAGGCCGGAGACGAAGTTGGCGAAGATCTCCTGCAAACCGAAACCCAGGCCCACCGAGAGGGCCGCCACCAGCCACTGGGTCTTGGACCAGTCGATGCCGAGCATGGAGAAGCCGGTGAGGGCACCGATCAGGATCACCAGGTACTTGCTGACGGTGGTGAGCGCAAAGCCGGTCCCCGGCGAAAGGCTCAGGTGCTGGAGCAGGGTCAGCTCCATCAGGCCGGGCAAGTTGCGTGCCGTCACCACCGTCAGAATGAAGATGAAGGCCGTCATCATCAGATCCTGCAGGGTGATGGCGGAGAGCTGCTCGATGCCGCCTATCTTGTTGCTCACCTGCCATACCTCGATGTTGCTCAGGAAGCTGAAGGCGGAGTTGAGATCCGACCATTGCACCAGCAGCAACATGGTGAAGCCCAGCATCAACAGGGTGCGGACCAGCCCGAGGGACTGGGCGCTGATGGTGTCGAGATCCAGCTCCGCCTCTTCCACCACATCGGGGATCTCCGAACTGAGATCGCTGTTGGGATCGTCCCGCTGGGCGAGGATCTCGGCCCGCTTGCTCTTGGCCCGTTCGAAGGCGAGGCGGCGGCGCTGGATCAGCATCCAGCGTCTGGCCAGGTAGTAGACGAGCAGGGCGCCGAGCCCCATCAGCAGACTCAGCTCCAGCTGCCTGAGCAGGGTGCGGGAGGTGTAGAAGTAGCCGAACAGGGAGCCGATCACCGCCAGCAGGGGGGCCAGCATCAGGCTGTTCCAGATAAAATGGTGCAGCAGATGGGGCTTGCTCATGTCGCTCTGGCCCCAGGTCAGCGGCAGCCGCTCCCGGTTGAGGCGGGCGAAGAACAGCAGCAGCCAGAGGGCGCCGATGATGAAGGCCAACCTGCCGAGGGAGTCGTAGAAGGCGTGCTCCTGGTAGCTGTTCGCCATCCCCTGCACGAAGAAGCTCGGGATCAGCACCAGCAGCAGGGTACGAAATTGCCCCCAGACTCGCTGTACCCGCTCTTTGGACCAGCGGAAGTGGTGGATCAGGATCCCTTTCTCCAGAGTGAGGTGGCGCGCCATCATCAGGGCCAGCAGCAGGAACCAGATCTCGCCAAGCCCCCGGCCCACCGCCACCGCGAAGGGATATTGCCAGACCCCCTCAAGCAGGCCGCGCACCATCAACACCATGGCCGGGAACGGCAGCGAGGCGATCAGGGTACGCAGCAGCAGGCGACTGGTGAGGCTGAACTTGTCCTGGGTGACCTTGCCGATGCGCGGTGCCACGTGTTCGCAGAAGCGGACCAGATGGCCGGCCAGCTTGAACCAGCTCCAGGCCAGCACCAGCAGGCCGAGGCCGGCCATCGTGAGGGTCAGGGGATTGTTCTCGGCGATGGCGCGGGGCAGTTGCAACCAGTTGTTCGGGTTGAAGGCCAGCGCCAGGGCGGCGGGGATGCCGAGGATGACCTGGGGGGTGAAGGGGCGTACGTCCGGTAGCCAGAACAGGTGGCTGGCGCTGAGCTCGCGGATCTCGTCGATCTTGCTGTTCTGGCGGCTGTAGAGCAGCTTGAGCCGGGTCTGTTCCTGGATCAGGGTATCGGAGGCATCGTTGAGACGGGTCAGCAGCTGGCGACGGGCCTTGAGCAGGTTGTCGAGCACCGCCAGTTGCGAGCGATCCAGAGTCACCTCTTCGCCAGCCAGCAGTTGTTCGCGCAATTGACGAGGATCGGCGAGGTCATCCTGCTCGGTCTCGTACTGATATTTGGCCCTGCGGGCGTTGACGATGGCCGACTCCAGCTTGTCCAGCGGGAAGTAGGCGGGTAGATCCGCCAGCTTGCTGCGCAGGTTCTCGCCGTAGGCGTTGCTGATCTGCAGCCACTCCAGCTGTTCGCGCACCGAGTTGACCAGCTCGTTGAGGGTAAACAGGTTCTTGTCGATGGTGCGCTGCTCGTCCTGAACCCGCTCTATCTCGTCTTCGAGACCGCTGAGTTGCAGGGAGAGGGCCTGGTTCTGCTTTTGTTGCTCCAGCAGCAGCGGCATGTCGGAGGTGAGCTGTTTGCGCAGCCGCTCGCTCTC
The DNA here is from genome assembly GCF_019048725.1 of Aeromonas sp. FDAARGOS 1407. Taxonomy (NCBI): domain Bacteria; kingdom Pseudomonadati; phylum Pseudomonadota; class Gammaproteobacteria; order Aeromonadales; family Aeromonadaceae; genus Aeromonas; species Aeromonas sp. FDAARGOS 1407. The sequence continues at coordinate 4,494,056 of NZ_CP077399.1, read as the reverse complement.
CGCCAGCGCCTGCTCCGTTTTCTCACGGCGCAGCTGGTTTTGCTGGTTCAGCAGGCTGGTCTGCCACTCATCCTCGTCGGCGATGGCCAGGTTGAGCTCCTGCAGCTTCAGCTTGCCAAGATCGTTGCGTTGTTGAGCTGAGAGCTGCTCCAGCTCCAGCATCTGGATCCGGTCAGAGAGGCTTTGCTCCTTCATGCGGGTCACCAGCTGCTGGGCCTCCAGCCGCCGATCCGACTCGCTCCCCAGGCTCAGGCGATCCAGCTGGCTGCGAGTCAGCTGCAGCTGCTTGCGCAGATCGTCCACCCGCAGGTGATACTCCTGGCCCGTGCTTTCGAGCTGATTGAGGCTGTCCATCACCCCCTGGCGCTCCTTGCGCAGGTTGAGCTGGCGGTTGTTGCTCAGGCCAATGGCCTGGCGCAGGGTCTCCTCCTTGAGGCGGGAGAGGGGAGGCCGGGCGGCGGGTTGATAGTTGTGCAGGCTCTCCTTGAGGCGGCTCGACTCCTGGGGATAGTCGATAAGGATCTGCTGATAGGCCTTGCTCTGCTCCCGGTAGCGTTCGGCCTCTCGGGCAAACTGCAGTGCCTGCTGATAGCTCTCGCGCAGCTTCTGGTTTTCGGGGGTATCGCTTTTGGGCACGCTTTGCAGCAGGGCTTCGGCCTGGGTGACGGCGTCCTCGGCCCAGGCGGATGACAAGGGGACAAGACAGAACAAAAAGAGGGTGAGCAGGCGTTGCAACATGAGGCTCGTTTCTGGTCATGAAGGATGGTCCTAGCCTAAAGCAGTGAAGGGCGGTGGGTAAAGGTGGTTACCCTTAATGATTCATCACATAAATAACAGGAACTCATTCGGACGTTCCGCTATGATGCCGCCGCTTTCTCCTCTTTGAGCCGATTATGTCAGCCGTTGATCTGGGCACAGCCCCCCTCTCTCGCCTCTTCTGGCGTTACGTTACCCCGACCGTGGCCACCATGCTGGTCACCGGCATCTATGTCACCATAGACGGTATCTTCGTTGGCCATGTGCTCGGGCAGGATGGCCTGGCCGGTCTGATGTTGGCCTATCCCATCTGCGCCATTCTTTATGCGGTGGGAGCCCTGATCGGCATGGGGGCCTCCTCGCTGGTCTCCTTCCATCTGGGGCGGAGCGACCCGGCCAGAGCGCGCCGTATCGTGGGCAACGCGCTGGTGCTGGTGGTGCTCTCGTCATTCCTGCTCAGCGTCATCGGGCTGCGCTATGGTGGCCCCATGTTGGCCTGGATGGGGGCCGAGGGGGAGATCTTTACCGCAGGCCTCGCCTATCTGCAGGCCTATGCCTGGCTGGGCGGCTTTGCGGTGCTCTCGATGACGTTTAGCTCGCTGCTGCGCAATGACGGGCGGCCCGGCTTCGTCAGCCTCATCATGGTGCTTGGTGGCCTGATCAATGTGCTGCTCGACTATCTGTTGATGGTGGTGTTTCCGTTTGGCCTGGCTGGAGTGGCCACGGCCACCATGCTGGCCCAGGCGGTCACCGGTTTGTGCTGCCTGTGGCACTTCTTCACCCCCCGCAGCCAGCTGCGCATCGGTCTGGACAGCCTGCGCCCCGACCCGGCACTGATGGCCGACACTCTGAGGCTCGGTGTCTCCAGCTTTCTAATGTACCTCTATCTGTCTGTGGTGTTGGCGCTGCACAACAAGGCGCTGCTCTCGGTCGGCACCTCCCTCCATGTGGCTGCCTACGGGGTGATCAGCTACACCGAGGCCTTTTTCTATCTGGTATTCGAGGGGATAGCCATGGGCATCCAGCCCATCGCCAGCTTCAACGCCGGGGCCGGCCACTGGCAGCGGGTGCTGCGCATACGCAATCTGGCGCTCGGGGTGACCCTGGGCATCGCCCTGTGTGGCATGGTGCCGCTCTACCTGTGGCCGGAAGCGGCTGTCTATCTGTTCGCTGGCGACAACGCGGCGCTGCTGCCGGTGGCGAGCCTCGGGATCTGGCTCTACTTCTGGGGCCTGCCGATGGAGGGGTTGCTGCTGGTGGGGGCCACCTATTTCCAGGCCATCAACCGGGCCCGTATTGCCTCCCTGCTGACCGGTGGCAAGCTGGTGCTGATCGGTCTCTTCTTGTGGGGATTCTCCTCCTTGTGGGGTGTGCCCGGGGTCTGGCTGGCGCTGCCCAGTTGCAGCGCCCTGCTGGTACTGTTGATGTGGCGAGCCATGCGCGGGGAGGGCAGTGCACACGGGGTGGCGAGCTAGCTGTCGCGAGAGGACGGTAGACAACAAAAAGGCAGCCATTGGCTGCCTTTGTCGTCGTGGGGCTTAAGGTTTGAAAGCCCCGATAAAGATGGCGGGATCGACCCGGGTATCGTTGAGGCTGACGTTCCAGTGCATATGGGGGCCGGTAGCGCGGCCGGTAGCGCCCACCCGGCCGACGATGCCGCCGCGGGGTAGGCTCTGGCCCAGCTTCACGTCGACCCTGGACATATGGCAGAACATGCTGATGAGCCCCTGGCCGTGATCGACGAAGACGGTGTTGCCGTTGAAGAAATAGTTGCCGATGAGGATCACCTTGCCCGCCGCCGGTGACTTGATGGGGGTGCCGGCACCCACGGCAAAGTCGAGACCGGAGTGGGGATTGCGCTCCTCGCCGTTGAAGAAGCGGCGCAGGCCGAACGGGCTGGAGAGGGGGCCGTTGACCGGTTTGTCAAACAGCAGGTTGCTGGGTTGGTTGGGGCTGAAAGTCTGGTAGGCGCGGGTTTGCTCCGCCAGCTCGCGGTTGATGCGCACCATGTCCTCGGCCAGCGGATTGACCTGGCGACCGTTCTTGAGCTTGATGTGCTGCTCGCGGTAGTGCTTGGGAGTGACGGTGAAGTTGAGGGTTCGACCATCATTTACCTGCAGCTGGTGGGCTCCTGTCTTGCTCTTGAGGGAGATGCCGACGATGGCGATCCAGCGCTTGCCCTCTTCACGCACTACCAGCACCGGTTTGCCCTGATAGCGGGCAGTCGGCGCCTGCGCTTCACTGCCCAGCGGCATCACGGCGACGCCGCCCGGCACCGGATGGTTGAGCAGACGGCTGATAAAGCCTTCGGCCAGTGCCGACTGGCTGGCCAGCAACAACAACAGACAACAAACAACTCTCATGACGATACCACTCGCGATCAAAACAGGGGAGAAACGGAACTGCTGCAAGGGGCTGATTGTGCCTCGTTCCCGCCGGGACGGCCAGCCTGTGAGCCTGCCCGCACCGGTTTTGTGGTGCTGCTGCGTCAGGTTTGTGTGATGAGGGCAGGGCGTTGCCATTGAGTCGCATCCGCCCTGCCTCTAGAATCGGCATCCAGTACTGATGCCCACGATACACAGAGGAGATGACATGAACGGATTACCCACTTTGCGCACAAACCCGGCACGCCACCCGATCGGCCGTGGCTGGGTCTGGGTCCGCAGCGGGTTCGATATCTTCAACAAGGGGATGGGCGTCAGCGTGGCCATGGTGCTGGTCTGGTTTTCGGTCGGCATGGTGCTGGATCAGCTGCCGGCGGGCAGCCTCATCTCCCAACTGCTTTATATGGTGTGGGGGGCTGGTTGGGCCGTGGTGGCCGCCCGGGGCTATCGGGGTGAGGCCCTCAATTTTGCCGATCTGTTTGCCGGATTTCGTCACAAGCTGACCCCGCTGATGCTGGGTGGCCTCCTGGTGCTGGGGCTGTTCAGCCTGATCGGACTGGTGTGTCTCGGACTGCTCTCCAGCTGGGGATTGCTTTCCGTGCTGAACCAGGATCCAGAGACCATGGTGGTATCGCCCGGCCAGCTGCAACAGCTGTTGCTGGTGCTGCTGGTGGGCACGGCGCTGCTCATTCCGGCGCTGATGGCGGTGACCTTTGCCCCGGCCCTTATCTATTTCCACGATGTGGGCATTGTGCAGGCCGTGCGTCTGAGCTTTGCTGGCTGCTGGCGCAATATGTGGCCCTTCTTCTGGTGGGGGGCCCTGTGCGCCATCCTTTTGCTGTTCGGTGCCGCCTTGATGCTGGTCGGTCTGCTGGTGGTGATCCCGGCGCTCAACTACTCCATCTATGTGGCCTATCGGGATATCTTCCTCGATGAGAGCGAAGAGGCGCAGCCGCCCGTCACACCGTTCGGCTTCGAAGCCTGATGCAAGATGAAAAAGGGGCCTCAAGGCCCCTTTTTCATTGTGGTGGTTACTCCTGCCAGAGAGGATCGTCCGCCATGCGCGCCACCAGAAAGTCGAGGAAGCTGCGCAGCAGCGGCGACATCTGCCTGCGGGTGGCATAGACCCCGTAGACGCCGAGCCGCTTGGGCTGCCACTGGGGCAGCAGGGCAATCAACTCGCCCCGTTCCAGATAGGGCTGCGCCGAGTAACGGGGCTGCAGGCTGATCCCGGCGCCTTTCAGGGTCGCTTCCAGCAGCAGGTTGGAGATATTGGCGCTGAGGTTGCCGCTAACCGGTACCGACTCCGGGCCATCCGGCCCGCTGAACTCCCACAGGCTCTTGCCGAAATAGGTGTAGGTCAGGCAGTTGTGCAACGCCAGATCCTGGGCCTTGTGCGGGGTCGGGTGGCGGGCCAGGTAGTCCGGGCTGGCGCACACCACAGAGTGGCAGGTGCCGAGACGGCGGGCCACCAGATTGGGATCCAGATCGTTGGTGATGCGTACCGCCAGATCGATCCGCTCCTCCACCAGGTTGACGGTTCTGTCTAGCAGCAGGATGTCGACGGCAGTGCCCGGATAACGGGCCAGGTAGTCGTTGGCAGCCCCTACCAGCAGCGCCTCGGAGAGGGAGTAACTGCTGGTGATCCGCAGCTGTCCCTTGGGGGCGTCATCCTCCCGTATGGCGACCTGCTCCATCTCCTCGCCCAATGTCAGCATGAGGCGGGCGCGGCCCAAGGTCTCTTCCCCCGGGCCGGTCAGGCTCAGACGCCGGGTGGTGCGGTGCAGCAGGCGTGCCCCCATCCAGTGTTCCAGTTCTGCCAGATAGCGGGAGACCATAGCCCGCGACATCTCCAGCTTTTCGCCAGCCCCGCTCAGGCTGCCCTGCTCCACGACGGTGACGAAGACCCGCAATGCGGTCAATCGATCCATGTATGCCCCTCAATATGCTCGATATACGCAACAGTGATGCGCGTTACATGCTGTATTTGCAACTTAATCGTTCCAATAGACTGTGTCCATCCAATGACCCGAATGATGAATGAGGAAAACATGATGAACAGCACCCTGATCCGCAACCTGACCCTGGCCACCACCCTGTTGAGCGGCGCTGCCCTGGCCGGCCCTTTGAGCGTGACCGTTTACAACCCGGGCGAGCAGGGGATCTTCCCCGTCTCCTCCTCCCTGGTGGCGGGTGACAAGGAGGCGATCCTGATCGATGCCCAGTTTGACGTAGAGAATGGCCAGGCATTGGTGGATCTGATCAAACAGAGCGGCAAGAAGCTGACCACCGTCTACATCAGCGGCGGCGACCCGGATTTCTACTTCGGCCTGGAGCCCATCAAGGCTGCCTTCCCCGACGTCAAGGTGCTCGCCGATCAGCATGTGGTGGATCACATCAACAAGACCAAGGATGACAAGCTGGCCTACTGGGGCCCGATCCTGGGTAAGGGGGCCCCGAAAAGCCTGACTGTGCCCGAGGTGATGACCGCTAACCATCTAACCCTCGAAGGGCAGCAGATCGAGGTGCGGGAGATGAATACCTCGAATGCCTACCTGTGGGTGCCCTCCATCAAGACGGCGCTGGGCGGCGTGGCGGTATACGGTGGAGTTCACGTCTGGATGGCGGATAGTCAAACCAAGGCGGCTCGCACCAGCTGGATCGAGGCCCTGAACGGCTTGCTGGCGCTCAAGCCCGAGCGCGTGGTGCCGGGCCACTTCCTCGGTGCCGAGCCCAAGGGTAGCGATGCAGTGACCTTTACCCGCGATTATGTGCAGCGTTTCGAGCAGGAGCTGGCGCAGGTCAAGCACTCAGGCGAGCTGGTCGAGCGTCTGCAGAAAGCCTACCCCGCCCTGCCGGTCGATGACGGCCTGGCCATCGGCGCCAAGGTCAATACCGGCGAGATGAAGTGGTAATACACCGAGCCGTTTCCCTGTGTTTTTTACCGGGCCCTGGGGCCCGGTTTTTTGATCCGGACGATATTCAAGGAAAATTACGCCATGAATGAACACACTCTCACTCTGCATTACGTCTATGACCCCCTCTGTGGCTGGTGCTATGGGGCCGCCCCCCTGCTGGCGGCCGCCGCAGGCATCCCGGGGATTGCCATCGAGCTGCATGCCGGCGGCCTCTGGCTGGGGGCGCGCCGCCAACAGATGGGGGTGGCGCTGCGTGACTATGTTCGCCCCCACGATGAGCGGATTGCGGCCTTGACCGGTCAGTCCTTTGGCGATCGCTACTTCAACGAACTGCTGCTCCGGGAGGGGGGAATGCTGGACTCAGATCCTCCCATTCGCGCCATTCTGGCGGTGACAGCCTTGGGGGGAGATGGACTTGCCATGTTGCACCGGATCCAGCAATCCCACTATCGGGACGGCATCTGGGTTGGTGCCCTCGACGCACTGGCCGCCTTGGCAGCGGAGCAGGGCATATTGCAAGAGGCGTTTATCGATGCCTGTCAGAGGGCGGATCTGGCCGCTCATCTGACGGATAGCCAGAGTTGGATGGCCCGGCTGGGTGGCCAAGGGTACCCCACTCTCGGAGTGGAGCAGAATGGCCGGATCCTCGGCATTCGGGTTGCCGATTTTTACGGGGAGCCGGAGAGTCTGTGCCGCCAGTTGATGGCCCTGATGCGCTGATCCCGCAGGCTCGATTCAGGGGCGCGGAAGAGAGTTTTTTTCATGTGAAATAACATGATGGCAGAAGCGCTATGAGGGCCTTCTGTTTTCTGCATGCGGGCTATGCTCTATATGACCATTTCCGGGAGATATTTCGGGAGTGAAGACTCATATCAAGGAAGCCCTCATATGTTCAAAAACATGTCTATTGGCCAGAAGTTGAGTGCCGGATTTGCCGTACTGGCGTTGCTTGTCCTGGGGTTGGCCTGGTTTTCCAGCAGTCAGCTGGCGCGGCTTTATGATGATACCGAAACCATCACCAGCAACCTGCTGCCATCGACCCGCCTGGCCAGCCAGATGCATGTGGCCATTCTGGATGCTCGTCGCTCTGAACTGGCCCAGGTGATCGCCAGTCTCAACAAGGACGATGAGGAGGTGAACGAGCGGGCCCGTACCTTTGATCAGGCGAAACAGGAGTTCGAGCAGGCAATCCAGAAATACGGCACTCTCGAGTTCAGTACCCATGAAGAAAAACAGGTCTATGAACAGGCACAGGCAGCCGGGGCCAAGTATTTTGCTGTGCATGAAGAGTTGATGCGGGCCTTTGCCGCCGATGATTTGACAAAGGTCAAGAGCTTGCGCCGTAATGAGACCCGTGTCGCGTTGGAGGAGGTTGGCGCCAAGGCATTGCGGTTGCGGGAGATCAACAACGAGATAGCCAACCAGATGACCCAGAACGTGGCCGCACTCTACAGCGATGCCAAGACCATGAGCATCATCGTCAGCCTGGTGACCCTCGGGTTTGTGGTGGCGATTGCCTGGCTGTTGACGGGGCAAGTTCGTAACCCTGTCATGGTGCTGCTCGAACAGACTCGCAAGGTGTCGGCAGGGGATCTCACCTCCCACCTCGACATGCATAAATTCAACAACGATGAACTCGGCACCCTGGCCAAAGGGTTTGGCGAGATGCAGGGCAATTTGCGAACCCTGGTCAGCGAAGTGTCGGGCTCTGTGGTGCAACTGAGCTCCGCCGCCGAGGAGATGAGTTCGGTGGCCAGCCAGTCCGCCAAAAACATGAATGCCCAGCAGCATGAGCTGAACCAGCTGGCGACGGCGATGAACGAGATGCAAGCCACGGTACAGGAGGTGTCACGCAATACCAGCGATGCGGCGAGTGCCGCCACCTCGGCCAGTGAAACGGCAGAGACCGGCGCCAGGACGGTCAATGATTCCATCCAGCGTATCGAGCGGGTGGCCGGCGCCATCGAAAGCACGGCCGTGGTGATCCGCCAACTGGGGGATGACAGCCGCAATATCGGCATGGTGCTGGAGGTGATCCGCGGCATTGCCGAACAGACCAACCTGCTGGCATTGAATGCCGCCATCGAAGCCGCCCGAGCCGGTGAACAGGGGCGCGGGTTTGCGGTGGTGGCCGATGAAGTGCGTACCCTGGCCAAGCGTACCCAGGATTCCACCTCCCAGATCAACACCATCATCGCCGAGCTGCAACAGCGCGCCGAACAGGCGGGCACGACCATGATGCAGAGCCAGGAGCTGATGAATGCGACGGTCGCAACGGCCCGTGAAGCCGGTGAGTCCATCTCCCAGATCAGTGGCTCGGTCAGCAGCATCTCCCACATGAACATCCAGATCGCCACGGCAACCGAGGAGCAGGGGGCAGTGAGCGAGGAGCTCAATCGCAACGTGGTCAATATCAGCCACGCTTCGGAGGAAGTCGCGGCCGGCGCCACCCAGATGGCGCAGGCGTGCAACGAGCTCAACCATCTGGCCACCCAGTTGCAGGATATGGTTCGCCGCTTCCGTGTTTGAGGACACTTGAAGGCAAGCCCGGTTACCGCGAGGTGGCCGGGCTTTTGTTATCTGGAGGTCGGGTACTTTCCCTTGATGACCTGGTGGCCATGCTTGTTCCAGAGGCCAATCTTGTGCATGCTGATGGCTCTTTTGCCAGTCAGGACTCTTGTTGTATGAATCTTCGCGATCTCGAATATCTGGTGGCACTGGATGAGGAGAAACACTTTCGCAAGGCGGCGGAGCGCTGCTTTGTCAGCCAGCCGACCCTCAGCGGCCAGCTGCGCAAGCTGGAGGATGAGCTGGGGGTGATCCTCATCGAACGCACTTCGCGCAAGGTGCTGTTCACTCCGGCCGGTGATGCCATGGCGCATCAGGCCAGGCGGGTACTCAAGGAGGTGCGTGAACTCAAGAGTATAGGTCAGCACTTCTCCGACCCCATGTCGGGAGAGATCCATATCGGTTTCATTCCCACGGTGGGACCTTATCTGCTCCCTCGCATCATCCAGACCTTGCGTGAAAGCTTTCCCCAGCTCGAGTTCTATCTCTATGAAGAGCAGACCCACGTACTGCTGAAACGGCTGGAAGAGGGAGAGCTGGATTGCGTCATCCTGGCCGAAATGGAGGGGATGGAGGGATTTGGTGCCATCCAGCTCTACCATGAGCCGATGTGGTTGGCCGTCCCCAGCCACCACCCGGAGGCCCAGGCCAGACAGGTACCGCTCGGCAATCTCAAGGGCAAGAAATTGCTGATGCTGGAAGATGGCCACTGCCTGCGGGATCAGGCGATGGGGTTCTGTTTTGCCGGTGGGATTGGCGAGGATCAGCGCTTCAAGGGTACCAGTCTCGAGACCTTGCGCAACATGGTGGCGGCGGGCAGTGGCATGACCCTGATCCCGCAACTGGCGGTACCGCCCAATCATGATGAAGGTGGGGTAAGTTACCGCCCGGTGATAGAGCCTGTGCCCGGGCGAACCATCGCCATGCTCTATCGTCACTACTCGGTGCGTCGGCCTTGTTTCAACGAGCTGGCCGCCCGCATCATCAAATTGATGGCTGGGCAGTTGACCAAATAAAAAAACCGGCAGCCAAGGCTGCCGGTTCTGTTTTTGCTATGCGGGGATCAGAAGATATCGTCGGTCGAGACGGGGCCTTCGCTGTTTGTGTTGTCACCACCATAGACCTGGTTGCCGTCCGAGCTGGGAGAGGCATAACGGGTCGGCTCTGTCCCCTCCTTGAAGTACTCATTCGTACCACCACCAGCGGCCAGCAGGCCGGTTTCGCTGTCGATCCTGACCGTCATAATCCCCTCTGGTACAGGCATCTTGTGCTCGGGTACTCCCTTGAGGGCAACTTTCATGAAGTCGATCCACATGGGTTGGGCAGTTCCGCCCCCGAACTCACCACGGCCAAGGCTGCGCTGATGGTTGTCAAAACCGATCCAGGAGGTGGCCACCAGCTCAGGGGTATAGCCGGAGAACCAGGCATCCCTGGATTCGTTGGTGGTCCCCGTCTTGCCGGAAATATCGTGACGCTTGAGGTCACGGGCAGCACGCCAGCCGGTACCACGCCAGCCATTGCCACCCCAGATGGCGCTCGTCAGGGTGTCGGTGATGAGGAACGCGCTCTCGGCACTGATGGTGTGGGGCGCCAGCATGGGGGCGAGGGGCGCCGGATGAGCGTCAGAGCCGGGCTGTTGTGTTGGCTGCGACTCGGGCAGCAGAGCTGCTTGTTGTTCGCAATCGGAACAGGCAATCACGGGGTTGGCCTGATAGAGGATGTGTTCCTGGCTGTCGGTCACCTTGTCGATAAAGTAGGGGGTGACCAGGAAGCCGCCGTTTGCCAGCACAGAGTAACCGCGCACCACCTCGAGCGGAGTAAATTCGGCAGCACCCAGTGCCAGCGATTCATGCGGGGAGATGAAGTCACGCGGGAAGCCGAATCGGGTCAGCCCGTCGATATAGGTATCCAGGCCGATGGCGCGCATCAGGCGCACCGACATGACGTTTTTGGACTTGGCCAGCCCTATGCGAAGGGGGGTGGGGCCTTCATAGATGGCGGGCGAGTTTTTCGGTTGCCACATGGGGCCCTTGGATGGATCCCACTGGTTGATCGGGGCATCGTTGATCAGGGAGGCCAGGGTATAGCCGTGCTCCAGCGCTGTGGCGTACAGGAACGGCTTGATGTTGGAACCGATCTGGCGGCGTGCCTGATCGACCCGGTTGAACTTGGACAGCTCGAAGCTGAAGCCACCGACCACGGCCTCAAGGGCGCCATTTTTCGGGTTCATGGCGACCAGTGCCCCGTTGACGTCCGGGATTTGCGCCAGCAGCAGCTCTTCGCCCTGCTCGCGAACCCAGATCTGGGCACCCACTTTCAGGACGTCACGAGCCGATTTCGGTAGATAGCTCTGGCGATCGTCGGTGATAAAGGAGCGAGCCCACTTGATGCCATTCCAGCCAAGCTCTGCCTCCTTGCCATTTTTCAATACCAGGGTGGCATTGCGATCCCCGAGCTTGGTCACCACAGCGGCCATCAGCGGCTCGTAGGTGGGCTGCTTGGCAAGGTGTGCCACTATCTGCTCATAATCCCAGGCCGGTTCACCCGCTTTCCACAACTGTGCAGCCGGGCCGCGATAGCCGTGGCGCATGTCGTAGTCAAAGACGCCGTCGATCAATGCCTTTTTGGCTGCCCGCTGACGCTCCGCGCTGACCGTGGTGTAGACATGCAGACCCATGGTGTAGGCATCTTCGCCAAACTGTTCCACCATCTTCTGGCGAACCATCTCACCGAGATAGGGAGCGTTGAGGGTCACCTCGGCGCCGTGATAACGAGCCTTGATCGGCATCTGGGATGCTTCATCAAACTGGGCACGGGTGATCTTGCCAGTCTCCAGCATCCGGCCCAGCACCACGTTGCGGCGAGCAAAGGCGCGTTCGGGGGAGCGGATGGGGTTCAGCATGGAGGGCGCCTTGGGCAGACCGGCAATGATGGCGATCTCGTCCAGCCCCAGATCCTTGACCTCTTTGCCAAAGTAGACCTGAGCCGCAGCCCCGACTCCGAAGGAGCGGTAACCGAGGGGGATCTTGTTGAGGTAGAGCTCGAGGATCTCGTCCTTGGTGAGGTTCTGTTCGATCCGCCAGGCTAGGAACACTTCCTTGATCTTGCGAACGAGCGTCTTCTCGTTGCTGAGGAAGAAGTTGCGGGCTACCTGCTGGGTAATGGTACTGGCGCCCTGGCGAGCCTGGCCCGAAATGGCCCAGACAGAAGCAGCACGGATGATGCCAATCGGGTCAATCCCCGGGTGCTCATAGAAACGGGCATCTTCGGTTGCCAGCACGGCATCGATCATCTGCTGGGGGATTTCGTCAAGGCGCAAGGGAATACGACGAATTTCGCCATATTGGGAGATCAATTCACCATCGCGGCTGTAGACCCGCATCGGGGTCGCCAGCTTGACGTCACGCAGGGCGGTGACATCGGGCAATTGGGGTTTGATATAGAAATAGATACCGATGAGGCTGGCAACACCCAGCACTGCACCCAGCATCATGACAATAAACAGGCGAACGAGCCATTTCAGCATGGAAGAACTACCAATCGTCTTAAAATTAGCCAACGGGCGCAGAGTATAGCCCTTTTGCCATCTGGAATTCGAGGTTTTCCTGTGGCGAGCGACCCACCTAAAAAGGGAGGCGAGAGGTTAGCATTACGGGGAACAATAACCAAGAATGGGATCCCCCGGGCCAGAAAGCGAGGTGGGTCACTTTTCGGTATAAACTTTATGACATTGATACTTAGAGCATTTAGGATTAATCAACCCGTCCTCTTGTGACGAGTGTCCTACACTCAATTCGGGAACAGAACCCCATAACGCATGGATGTGTATATGTTTGGGCTATTTAGCAAAGGCTCCCTCCTCCCCTTGGTGGGCGTTGATTTTGGCAATCAGACCATCAAGGCCGTCACCATCAGCGGACGTCCCGGCAAACTGCACATAGATGCGGTGGCCGATATCGTTACCCCGAAAGGGACGCTGGTCGATTATCAGCTGCAGGATATCGAGCGGGTCAGCCAATCCCTCAAAAACCTCAAACGCCAGCTCTCGGGCCACAGCGACTATGCCGCCACGGCGGTGACGGGCTCCAACGTAATCACCAAGGTGATCCAGATTGATGCCAGCCTGAGTGATAAAGAGCTGGAAAATCAGGTTCAGCTGGAGGCCGAACAGATCATCCCCTTTCCCCTTGATGAAGTGAGCCTCGATTTCGAGGTGCTGGGCACTACCAGCAACAATGAAGATCGCCAGGATGTGCTGCTCAGTGCAGCCCGCACCGAGAGCGTCAATGGCCGGGTCAGCGCCCTTGCCGAGGCCGGTATTGTCGTCAAAGTCGTCGATGTGGGAGCCCATGCGTTGGGGCGTGCCGTGTTGGCCTGCTTGCCTGAGTTGAAGGAGAGCGATCGGCCGGTCGGGGTGATCGATATCGGTGCCAGCGCCATGACCTTCGCCGCTTTGGTCAAGGGGGAGGTGATCTACTCCCGTCTGCAGAACTTCGGTGGGGATCAATACAGTCAGGCGCTCTCCTCTTTTTATGGGATGGCGCTGGATGAGGCGGAGCAGGCCAAGATCAAGGGAACCCTGCCGGTCGACCACGAACTCGATGTACTGATGCCTCATATCAATGCATTGCTGCAACAGGTTCGTCGCAATATCCAGCTGTTTTGCAGCTCTTCCGGTTATCGCGAGATTTCGAAGCTGGTGATGACCGGTGGGGGCAGCCTGCTGCCGGGTCTGTCACTACAGGTGCAGGAAGAGGCCAATTGCGAGGTGTTGCACCCGGATCTGTTTGCCCTGTTTGGCAAACCCAAAGGGGAAGCCGAAGCGACCCACGGCGCTAAATATATGACGGCATTCGGGTTGGCTCTGAGGAGTTTCACGCCATGTCAAATATAAACCTGCTGCCATGGCGTGAAGCCAGGGCCCAGCGGCAGAAGAAAGAGTTTGGCGCCCTGCTGGGGGCATTTGTGCTGGTGACGGTGGCATTGGGATTTGGCGCCGACTGGTTGGTCAATCGTCAGGTCAGCGCCCAACAGCAGCGCAATCAGCGACTGGTGCAGGAGATGGCTATCCTGGATGCCCAGTTGGGCGAGATCCGCCTGCTCAAGGAGCGCCGCAAGGAGTTGATCGACCGGATGCAGTTGATCGAACAGCTGCAGATGCGCCGCAACCTGCCCGTCCGCCTTTTTAATCAGTTGCCCTCCCTGGTGCCCAACGGGGTTTACCTCAACACGCTCTCCATGCAGAACAACATCATCGATGTGAATGGCAAGACCGAGGCCTATGGTCGGGTTGCCAGCATGATGCGCCGTATCGATGGCTCGGGCTGGCTGAGCCAGTCGAAGATCAGCACTATTTTTGCGGCGGATGTCGCTCCCGTATCCCTGAGTCAATTCTCCATGATGTTTCTGGTGGCCAAGGCCTCCGCGACTGACGATGCGGCCAAGGAGGGCAAATGAATCTTCAGCAATTGAACGAGCTGGATATCAATGACATCGCCAGCTGGCCCAAATGGGCCAAAGGGATCTTCATCTTCTTTTGCTGTGCGTTGACGGGAGGCGCCCTCTATTACTATGTGATCGCCAATTCGCTGACCCTGCTGACCCAGGAGACCGACAAGGAGACCGAGCTGAAAGCCCAGTTTGAAAGCAAGGCGATGCTGGCGGCAAACCTAGGTGCTTACAAGGAACAAATGGTGACGCTCGAGCAGATGGTCGATACCCAGCTCAAGCAACTGCCCAATACCCATGAAGTGGCGGGCTTGCTGGACGATATCAGCTTTATCGCCACCGACAACGGTTTGAAACTCAACCGCATCAACTGGGAACCCGAGGTCAAGCATGAGTTCTCGACCGAGCTTCCCATGCGTATCGAGGTGGTGGGCAGTTACCACGAGATCGGCAAGTTCACCGCGGACATGGCGGCCTTGCCCCGTATCGTCATTCTCGACTCCTTTACTTTGGGGCAAAACAAGGATGCAGGGGATCTGATCTCGATGTCGATGCTGGCCAAGACCTACAAGTACAACGGCAAGACTGGGGAGGCGAAGTAATGAGACGCATCTGCTGGTTGTTGCCTGCCTTGCTGCTGGCTGCCTGTGGTGGCCAGGAGGACATGGACGCTTATGTGGCTCAGACCAAGGCACGCCCTCCCGTCCCTATCGAGCCTCTGCCAGAACTCAAACCCTTTTCTCCCATGGCATACCAGCAGAGGGAGCTGCGCAGCCCCTTCATGGCACCGCAGCCGGAGGCGGCTGGCGGGGGGGACAACAGTGCCAAACTGCAACCGGATTGTGCGCTGGTGGTGAAGGATCGTGAAAAGGAGATGCTGGAAAATTACTCCCTTGCCAGTTTGTCGATGCAGGGTTCTTTGGGCAAAACAGGGCAATTGTGGGCTCTGATCCGTACGCCGGATGGTCAATCGGTACGGGTAGGCCTCAACCAATATATGGGTCTGGATCAGGGGCGCATTATCAAGATCTCCGATACAGCGGTGGATTTGCTGGAAACCATTCCGGATGGGAAGGGGTGCTGGGTAACAAGAGAAACCCAGTTGGCCATGGCCAATATGCAAGAAAAACAATAATCAGGGACGAACAGCAATGAAAACAACAAGAGAGTGTGTAACCAAAGTGGCTCTGCTGTTTTGTGCCAGTGCCTTCTTCGGCCAGGCCTGGGCGGTGGCAACCCTGCAGGAAGTGAAAGTGAATCCCTTGCTTGCAGACCAGTTACAACTGGAACTCAGTTTTAGCGAGCCTGTCAGCGGTTTTACCGATCGCCTCTCCTACCAACCCAACCAGCTGTTGCTGCATGTGCCCGGTGCGGTGGGTGCATTGAAAGTGAACCCCTTGCCGATCCAGCGCCAGGGGGTTGACAGCATCAAGGTGGAAGGCAAGGGCGCCGGGCTCGACATCAAGATTGCTCTCGATCAGCTGGCGCCCTATCAGGTCAGGCAGCAAGGCAGCAAGTTGCTGGTGTCGCTGGGGGAGGGGGCATCTTCCTCCTCTCTTGGCAGCAATGACAGTGCATTGCTGGCACCCGCAGTCACCGCTTCGACGCCCGCTTCCTCTCCGTCGGCACTCATCAATACCCAGGTAGTCGCCAAGTCGATGCCGGCGACAGCGCCGGTGGCTGCCCCGACAGCCTCCAAACCCGTGCTCAACAGTTATCAGAGCAACGGCGGCGGAGCCTATTTCAACTCGGTAACCGGTGTGGATTTTCGCCGCGGCAAGGATGGCCAGGGTGAATTTCTGGTGACGCTGGACAACAGCTCGGCCGCCGTGGATGTGAGCAGCCGGGGCCAGACGGTGCTGGCCAAATTCCACGGCACCCGGGTGCCGGATGGCTTGCTCAATCTCATCAATGTGCAGGATTTCGCGACGCCGGTCTCCCAGGTGGAGGTGTCGCGTCAGGGCAACGATACCCTGTTTGAGCTGTCGGTGAATGGCCAGTTTGACTATCGCTACGATCAGGCTGACAAGCTCTTCATCATCGAGGTGAAAAAGCGTGCAGCTACCGCTGCCAAGCAGTATCAGGGCAAGCCCATCTCCTTGAACTTCCAGGATATTCCCGTTCGTACCGTGTTGCAGTTGATCGCCGATTTCAACAATCTCAACCTGGTGACGACCGATTCGGTCGGGGGCAACATTACTCTGCGGCTGGATGGCGTGCCCTGGGAGCAGGCCCTCGACATCATCCTGAAAGTGCGGGGGCTGGACAAGCGGCTGGATAACAACATCCTGCTGGTGGCTCCTGCCGACGAGATTGCGACCCGGGAGAAACAGCAGCTTGAGAGCCGCAATCAGGTGGCGGATCTTGCCCCGCTCTACACCGAATATCTGCAGATCAACTACGCCAAGGCATCCGAGGTGGCTGCCCTGCTGTCATCCGACAGTACCAAGCTGCTCTCCCCCCGTGGCGCCGTGAGCGTGGATGAGCGCACCAACGTGCTGGTGGTCAAGGATACGGCGGATGTGATCAGCAGCATCAAGCGGATGCTCGACATTCTCGACATCCCGGTCAAGCAGGTGGTGATCGAAGCCCGCATGGTGACCATAGATGATGGCTTTGACGAGGCCCTCGGGGTGCGCTGGGGGGTAACCAAGAACGACGGGCACGGCAACAGCACCTCGGGCAGCATCGAAGGCAATGATAGCTCCGGCAACGATAACGGTGTGTCGGCCATCACCAGACCCGGCGCCGATGACAGGCTGAACGTCAATCTGCCGGTGACCAATGCGGCCGGTACCCTGGCCTTCCAGGTGGCCCGTCTGGCCAATGGCACCCTGCTGGATCTCGAGCTCTCTGCCCTTGAAAAGGAGAGCAAGGCCGAGATCATCGCGAGTCCCCGGGTCACCACGGCCAACCAGAAACCGGCGCTGATCGAACAGGGTACCGAAATCCCCTATGTGGAATCCTCCTCCAGCGGTGCGACCTCTGTCACCTTCAAGAAGGCGGTGCTGAGTCTGAAAGTGACTCCGCAGATCACTCCGGACAACCGTGTCATTCTCGATCTGACCGTGACCCAGGATACCAAGGGTGAAACCGTGCCGACCGGTACCGGCGATGCCGTCTCCATCAACGCCCAGTCCATCACCACTCAGGTGTTGGTCAACAATGGCGAGACGCTTGTGCTCGGCGGCATCTATCAGCAGACCATCAAGAGCGATGTGACCAAGGTGCCGTTGCTGGGGGATATCCCGGGGTTGGGGGCGCTGTTTCGCAAGACCACCAGCGAAAACAAAAAGCGCGAGCTGCTGATTTTCGTGACGCCCAAGATAGTGACCGACGCTTTCTGAAGGCTTTACATGTGAAGGTAAAACACATATAACCTTACGCCCCAATGAGGCTGGGGCGTAAGGGCTGCGGTTGCCAGTCCTGATTTCTATTGAGATAATCCCCCTCCTGATCCATCGCAAGATAAGGTTCATAGGTACCCCGATCCAGTATTTATCGGGGTCGTACAGTTTGTAATTACTAACGAAAAGACATGGCTGAGAAACGCAATATTTTCCTGATAGGTCCCATGGGTGCGGGCAAGAGCACCATAGGTAGACATCTGGCAGAACAACTGCATATGGAGTTTTTCGACTCAGATCATGAGATTGAGCGCCGCAGTGGTGCTGATATCAGCTGGGTGTTCGATGTTGAAGGCGAAGAGGGTTTCCGTATTCGCGAAGAGAAGGTGATCGGCGAGCTGTCGGAGCAGCAGGGTATCGTGCTGGCGACCGGTGGCGGAGCCATCAAGAGCCGCGAAACCCGCAACAAGTTGTCTGCCCGCGGGATCGTGGTCTATCTCGAAACCACTATCGAAAAGCAGCTGGCGCGCACCCAGCGTGACAAGCGTCGCCCCCTGCTGCAGACCGAAGAGCCGGCACGTGAAGTGCTCGAGCGTCTGGCAAAAGAGCGCAATGCCCTGTATGAAGAGGTGGCCGATTTTGTGGTGCACACCGACGACCAGAGCGCCAAAATCGTTGCCAATCAAATCGTAAAACTGATCGGTATGTAATCTAGAGGACGTCCATGGAACGGTTGAAGGTCGAACTGGGTGAACGCAGCTATCCCATCGAGATAGCCGCAGGCTTGTTGCAGCGCCCCGAGGTGCTGGCATCGGCCATCAAGGGCAAGCGGGTGATGATAGTGACCAATACGGTCGTCGCCCCTCTCTATCTTGAACGGGTCAGCGCCTTGCTGTCGGATTTTCAGGTAGAACACCTGATCCTGCCAGATGGCGAGGCCTACAAGAACCTGGCGACCTTTGAGCAGATCATGTCTGCTCTGCTTGAAACCAACCATGGGCGTGATACCACGCTGATCGCCCTGGGGGGCGGTGTGATAGGGGATGTGGTGGGCTTTGCGGCAGCAAGCTATCAACGTGGCATTCCTTTTATCCAAATCCCGACCACACTGTTATCCCAGGTTGACTCTTCCGTTGGCGGCAAGACCGCCGTCAATCATCCCCTCGGCAAGAACATGATCGGGGCTTTCTATCAGCCCAGACAGGTCATCATCGACACCGAGTGCTTGAGCACCCTGCCTGCGCGTGAATTTGCCGCCGGAATGGCCGAGGTGATCAAATACGGCATCATTTGGGATGCCGACTTCTTCAGTTGGCTGGAGCAGAACATGACCCGTCTGCAACGGCTGGACCCTGCCGCCCTCTCCTATGCCATCAAACGCTGCTGCGAAATCAAGGCCGATGTGGTCGGGCAGGACGAGACCGAGCAGGGGGTACGTGCACTGCTCAATCTGGGTCATACCTTTGGTCATGCCATCGAAGCCGAACAGGGCTATGGCAACTGGCTCCATGGCGAGGCCGTTGCGGCCGGCACCATGCTGGCGGCCGACACTGCGCTGGCCAGGGGTGAGATGACCGAATCACAGGTGGCACGCGTTCGCGCCTTGCTGCTGGCGGCCAATCTGCCCATCAAGGCCCCGGCCGAGATGGATTTTGCCGCCTTCATTCGCCATATGCGCCGCGACAAGAAGGTCCTCGAAGGCAAGTTGCGCCTGGTATTGCCGGTGGGTATCGGCCATGCACAGGTGGTGGCCGATGTCTCCGATGCCGAACTGTTGGCGGTGATCGAGTCTGGACGTGACTAATAATAAGCTGCTTAAGCTTCCTTCCCAGCGGCAGCTGGTTGACCGGCTGCTGCATCTGATTGAATTCAATCACCCTTTCATTTTTCTCTCCGGCAAACCGGGCAGTGGTCGCGGCACTCTGTGCGAGACCCTGATCAGCCAGTTGCCGGAAAAGGTACGTGTCGTCAGCCTGATTGGCACGCCGGCCATGAAGATGGCGGATGTGCGTCAGCTGCTGCTGCCCCAGGTGGTGGCCCGTCCCCTGTTCAATCCTCAGGACGCGCTGGCAGACAGCTTCTTTCGCATGCTGGAGGGGGCCAAGCCGGCGACACTGCTGCTGATCATCGAACGGGCCGATGAGCTGCCTGCCGACGTGCTGGGAGAGCTGTGGGCCATCAGTCGTCACAACGACACCCTGGCGGCGCCGCACCAGCTGGCCATCCTGGTCTCGGGCAGTGACACCTGGTGTCGTAGTCAGCGGCCACTGCTCAAGGGACGCGCCATGCCGCCCCTCGAGCTGGAGGTCCAGCCTCTGAGTCCGCCGGAGCAACGCATCTTCCTGTACGAGAAGGCCAAGGAGCTCAAGATCCCGACAGCCCTCTTGCCCAAAGTGAAAGTGGAAGAGATCCTGACAACGGCAAGTGGACACCCGTCCACCATCATGCAGTTACTGGAGGATATCATGACCGACAGAAGGCCCAAGAAGCGTCAGGCAGAGCTGCCTGTCAAAAAGGTTGCCCTCTCTATTGCCGCGCTGGCGGCTGGCCTGCTGGCCCTGAGCTATCTGCTGCCGGCCCTGTTTGGTGGCGACACCTCCACCACACCTCAGGAGTCGACTCAAACGACGGCCCTACCGCCTCCGGTTCCGGGCGATTCTCCCGTCACCACGGGTGGCGCTGATGACGGAGCTGCCAAGGGACAAGATGATGGCGCAGCTACGAATCCCAACGCCGTGGTCAAGGATTGGCAGCCGGAGGCGAAAGTGCTGCCCAAGTCGGTAGAGAGTGATACCGTCACTACCGAGTCCACCAACTATGAAGGGCGCCGGGTGGTGATCTCCGATGAAGTCGTCCAAAAGCTGATGACGGATCCCGGCGTGAGCGGTGCCCTGCCGACCGAGGTGGTCGACGAGCTGACCGGCAAGAGCACAGTAGCCAGCGGCGCCGTTGCCAGCGCGGCAAGCGGCGCACAGCAAAAGCCTGTCAAGGCAGCCGAGCCTTCGGCCACTACGAGCCAACCGGCCGTTCAGCCGGCGGCTGTGCCGGCTCCCAAGGTGGCCCTGACCCCGGTGGCGACCCTGAACAAGAAGGCACGCAACCACTACAGCATCCAGCTGATGGGGGCGAGCAACACCAAGGCGGTGGATCAGTTTGTTGCCGAACATGGTTTGTCCGGCAAGGTCTGGGTTTATCAGACCCAGTTCCGTGGCAGCCCCTGGTTTGTGGTGCTGCAGGGGGACTACGCGGCCCTGACCCAGGCCAAGAGCGCGATCCGCAAGCTGTCGCCAGCCCTGCTGAAGGGGCAACCCTGGCCCAAGTCGTTTGCCCAGGTACAAAAAGAGCTGAAGCAATAGCCTTGATACCGGATAAGGGGGTAGAATCATCCCCCTTTTTGGGTCTTGCCTTCTTACACACCGGATTTCCATGAAGAAAACACGCGCTTTTTTAAAATGGGCCGGGGGAAAATACTCCCTGGTTGAAGAGATCGCCGAGCGCTTGCCGGCCGGGCGTGTGTTGCTGGAGCCCTTCGTCGGGGCCGGGTCCGTGTTTCTCAACACCGACTACGACGCCTATGTGCTCAACGACATCAATCCGGATCTGATCAGTCTCTACAATCATCTCAAGCTGACGCCGGATAACTTTATTGACGAGGCGCGCAAGCTCTTTGTAACAGAACACAACCACAAGGCGGCCTATTACCGGCTGCGCACCCAGTTCAACCACACCGAAGACACCTTCGAGCGGGCATTGCTGTTCCTGTTCCTCAACCGTCACGGTTTCAATGGCCTGTGTCGCTATAACAAGAAGGGCGGTTTCAATGTGCCTTTCGGTTCCTACAAGAAGCCCTATTTCCCGGAGAAGGAGCTGTGGGCCTTCGCCGAAAAGGCGCAGAAGGCGACCTTCATCTGCGAAAGCTACGCCGATGCCATCAAGCGGGCTGAGGAGGATTGGGTGATCTACTGTGATCCCCCTTACGCGCCGCTCTCCACCACGGCGAGCTTTACCACCTATGCGGCCGGTGGCTTTACCCTGGATGATCAGGCGGTGCTGGCCCGCTTGGCCCGTCACACCGCGGCCCATAAAGGGGTGCCCGTGCTCATCAGCAACCACGATATCGAACTGACCCGCGAGCTCTATCGCGGTGCCCGTCTCGACGAGATCCTGGTCAAGCGCACCATCAGCCGCAACGGCGGTACCCGCAACAAGGTGGCCGAACTGCTGGCGCTCTATCCGCCCGGCATCGAGCCTGAGCAGGGGTATTACCCAAGCGACAGCGAGCTGCTGCCGCTGAGCTGATAAAACGGCGCCCGAGGGCGCCGTTTTTTGTTGGCGTTTTGTCATCCTTCAGGCTGGCATTGGGATCGTGGAGGGGATGGCGGGAAGGATTGCCCCCTTTCTCGGCCTTTCGAGTCGTTTTCACCGGATATTTACGCTAAAATTGCGCCGTTTTTTCTCCCTGGCTGCCAATGGATGATGCTGATGAAAGACTTTCTGATTGCCCCCTCGATCCTCTCCGCCGATTTCGCCCGTCTGGGTGACGATGTTGCCAAGGTGCTGGCCGCCGGTGCCGACGTGGTTCACTTCGATGTGATGGACAACCACTATGTGCCGAACCTGACTATCGGCCCCATGGTCTGTCAGGCCCTGCGCGACTACGGCATCGAGGCGCCCATCGACGTCCATCTGATGGTCAAGCCGGTGGATCGCATTATTCCCGATTTCGCCAAGGCCGGGGCTTCCCTCATCACCTTCCACCCGGAAGCCTCCGATCACGTTGATCGCTCCCTCGGTCTCATCAAGGAGCAGGGCTGCCAGGCTGGCCTGGTGCTGAATCCGGCCACCTCTCTCTCCTGCCTCGAGTATGTGATGGACAAGCTGGACGTGATCCTGCTGATGTCGGTCAACCCGGGCTTCGGTGGCCAGAGCTTCATTCCCGGTACCCTCGACAAGCTGCGCCAGGTGCGCCGCCTGATCGACGAGAGCGGCCGCGACATCCGCCTTGAGATTGACGGCGGTGTCAAGGTCAACAACATCCGCGAGATCGCCGAGGCCGGTGCCGACATGTTCGTGGCCGGTTCCGCCATCTTCAGCAAGCCGGACTACAAGGCCGTTATCGATCAGATGCGTGCGGAGCTTGCTGATGTCCGTCGTTAATCGTGAATTTGATCTGGTGCTGTTCGATCTGGATGGCACCCTTATCGACAGTGCCGCCCAGCTGGCACTGGCGGTCAACCGTACTCTGACCGACCTGGAGCTGGCCGAGGCCGACGAGGCGCTGGTGCGCACCTGGGTCGGCAACGGTGCCGACAAGCTGATCCAGCGGGCGCTTGCCCATTGCGAAGCCGATCCGGCGCTGTTTGCCAAGGCCCGAGCCCTGTTTGACGGTCACTATCAGGCTTGCCTGCTGCAAGGACTGGACATGTATGAGGGGGTGGAGCAGAGCCTGCGCCGCCTGCAGAAACTGGGTTACCGCCAGGCGGTGGTAACCAACAAACCGAGCCAGTTCGTGCAGCCCATTCTCGATGCCCTCGGCATTGCCGATTGCTTCGCACTCTGGCTTGGCGGCAACTGCGTTCCCCAGAAGAAACCCAATCCGGAGCCCCTGCTGCACGCCTGCCACGAACTGGGGGTGAGCCCGGCTCGCACCCTGATGGTGGGCGACTCCGAAAATGACGTGCTGGCTGCCAAGGCGGCCGGCATGAAAGTAGTGGGGCTCACCTACGGTTACAACTATGGCCGCCCCATCGCCGATTCCCATCCTGACTGGGTATGCGAGCAGTTTGCACAGCTCGATGCACTTTTGGTCTAATAGCGCAGCTGGGCTGGCTGAATAACAAGGATTACTACTCTCATGACTAAACCTATCGTATTGAGCGGCGCACAGCCCTCTGGCCAACTGACTATCGGCAACTACATGGGAGCCCTGCGTCAGTGGGTCAACATGCAGGATGAGTACGATTGCCTCTACTGTATCGTCGACCTGCACGCCATTACTACCCGTCAGGATCCGATGGCACTGCGCAAGGCCTGTCTCGATGCCGCCGCCCTCTATCTGGCGGTGGGGATCGATCCCAAGAAGAGCACCGTTTTCATCCAGTCCCATGTACCGCAGCACGCCGAGCTGGGTTGGATCCTCAACTGCTACACCCAGATGGGTGAGCTGTCGCGGATGACCCAGTTCAAGGACAAGTCCGCCCGTTTCGAGAACAATGTCAACGTCGGTCTGTTTGGTTATCCGGTGCTGATGGCGGCCGACATCCTGCTCTATCAGGCCAATCAGGTGCCGGTCGGCAACGACCAGAAGCAGCACCTGGAGCTGACCCGCGACATCTGCACCCGTTTCAACAACCTGTACGGCGAGGTGTTCACCATGCCGGAGCCCTTCATTCCGACCGAAGGGGCGCGGGTGATGAGCCTGCAGGATCCGACCAAGAAGATGTCCAAGTCAGACGACAACGAGGCCAACTTCATCGGCCTGCTGGAAGACCCCAAGCAGATCGTCAAGAAGATCAAGCGTGCGGTCACCGACTCCGATGATCCTGCCGTGGTGCGTTTCGATCCGGAGAACAAGCCTGGTGTCTCCAACCTGCTGACCCTGATGTCCGGGGTGACCGGCCGCTCCATCCCGGAGCTGGAGCAGCACTTCGAAGGCAAGATGTACGGTCACCTCAAGACCGAAACCGCCGAGGCCGTGGTGGCCTTGCTGGAGCCCATCCAGGCTCGTTTCCACGAACTGCGTCAGGATGAGACTCATCTGATTGCTATTTTGGCGGAAGGCGCACAAAAGGCGCGCGAAAGAGCTGAAAAAACCCTGACCAGCGTATATGATGTAGTCGGCTTCGTTCCTCGAGCCTGACATACTGGGAAGGTGTAGTTGAAGAGAGCTGGGTATTTGCCTGGCTTTCTTTATTTTCCCTGCTGTTAATTGTTTAATTATTTCCCTTTTTCAACCCGGGTTATTTCCCCAAGAGCAAGTATGTCCGTTCAATCAAATGTCTCCGTTGAAGAGCTGAGTGACAAGGGTCACTGGCTGCGTAAATTCCGCAAGGCTAAAAACCTCAATACCCTGCAACTGATGGTGTCCAATGCCATCGACAAGCATCACAAAACTCCCGCCATCGCTGCCGCCATCTATCTGGCCGAATGCCAGCGTGAACGGGAAATGGAACAAGGTCGTTTTCTCGACCGTTAATTCTTGGCCACTGGTTATCACATGCTGTTATTGATCGATAACTACGACTCCTTTACCTGGAACCTGGTGCAATATTTTGGCGCCCTGGGACAAGAAGTAGTGGTCAGGCGTAATGATGAGCTGACTCTGGCCGACATTACGCAATTATCTCCCCGCTATCTGGTTATTTCTCCCGGCCCCTGCACGCCCAACGAGGCGGGTATTTCTCTCGTCGCTATTACCCATTTTTCCGGCCGATTGCCCATTCTCGGTGTCTGTCTCGGTCACCAGTCCCTGGCACAGGCGTTTGGCGCCCGCGTGGTGCGAGCCCGTCAGGTGATGCATGGCAAGACCTCGCTCATTCGCCATCGGGGCGAGGGGGTCTTCAAGGGGCTCAAGGATCCGTTGAGCGTGACCCGCTATCACTCGCTGGTGGTAGAGCAGGCAACGCTACCCGATTGCTTCGAGATCACCGCCTGGAGCGAGCATGCCGATGGCTCGTTTGACGAGATCATGGGGCTGCGCCACAAGACGCTTGACGTCGAAGGAGTTCAGTTCCATCCGGAGAGCATTTTGAGTGAGCAAGGCCACCAGTTACTGGCCAATTTTCTCGCTCGTTCGTAAAAATTCGTGATCGTCCTCTCAGAATAGAGAGAAGGCAAAAAAAATTTCCCTGATAGTTTATTCACTGCCCCTCCTGCCCAAATTATCTCTTGCCAAGCCCCCTTGATACGTTATGCAATGCGGTTGCCTAAAATCTCAAGGCTAATCGAAGATTGTTCCCCATAGTCCGTTTTGTTACAGACTTTTTACTTTATTTCTGTGATAATCCCGTCACGTTTACACGGATTTAACTTTTGGGCGGTGGATTATTCTGCTGCCAGTTCGAAGGAGAGCTATATGTCAGAGTTGTTGGCAGTGACACGTGAAGTGTTTGATGAAGTGATGGTTCCCAACTATGCGCCGGCCAAGATCATCCCGGTGCGTGGTGAAGGGTCGCGTGTCTGGGATCAGGAAGGCCGTGAATATATCGACTTTGCCGGCGGCATCGCGGTCAATGGTCTGGGTCATTGTCATCCCAAGCTGGTCGACGCCCTGAAAACCCAGGGCGAGAAGCTGTGGCATCTCTCCAACGTGATGACCAATGAGCCGGCCCTGCGTCTGGCCAAGAAGCTGGTCGCCGCCACGTTTGCCGACAAGGTCTACTTCTGCAACTCTGGCGCCGAGGCCAACGAGGCGGCCCTCAAGCTGGCCCGTCGTTACGCCATCGAGAAGTTTGGTCCCCACAAGACCCAGATCATCGCCTTTCATCAGGGTTTCCACGGTCGAAC
Organism: Aeromonas sp. FDAARGOS 1407; assembly: GCF_019048725.1. Taxonomy (NCBI): domain Bacteria; kingdom Pseudomonadati; phylum Pseudomonadota; class Gammaproteobacteria; order Aeromonadales; family Aeromonadaceae; genus Aeromonas; species Aeromonas sp. FDAARGOS 1407. The sequence goes on along the minus strand of NZ_CP077399.1, from coordinate 4,468,130 downwards.
CTTCTTTACCGTGAGCGTGGGTGGCCAGGCCGCCTACTCCGACGGTTTCGGTCCCAAGCCTGCCGACATCACCCATGTGACCTACAACAATCTGGAAGAGCTGGCAGCCGTCATCTCCGACAATACCTGCGCCGTGGTGATGGAGCCGCTGCAAGGTGAGGGTGGCATCATTCGTCCCACCGACGAATTTGCCAAAGGGGTGCGCGAGCTGTGCGACAAGCACAATGCACTGCTGGTTTACGATGAGGTGCAGTCCGGTGTCGGTCGTACCGGTGAGCTCTACGCCTATATGGGCCTAGGTGTGACGCCGGATATCCTGACCAGTGCCAAGGCCCTTGGCGGCGGCTTCCCCATCGGCGCCATGCTGACCACCACCGAGATCGCCTCCCACCTGAAAGTGGGCACTCACGGCTCTACCTACGGCGGCAACCCATTGGCCTGTGCCGTCGCCGAGGCGGTACTCGACGTGGTCAATACCCCGGAAGTGCTGAGCGGTATCAAGCAGCGCGAGCAGCTGTTCCGCGAAGGCCTCGAAGCTATCAATGCCAAGTACTGTTGCTTTAGCGAAGTGCGTGGCCAGGGCCTGCTACTGGGCGCCGTGCTGAACGAAGACTACAAGGGTCGCTCCCGCGATTTCCTGCTGGCCTCCATCGATCAGGGGTTGATGGCGCTGGTCGCAGGGACCAACGTGGTGCGTTTCACTCCGTCTCTGGTGATCCCGGAAGCGGACATCAAGGAAGGGTTGGCCCGCTTTGAGAAGGCGGTTGCCCAGGTGGTTAACGCCTGATCCAAATTGAGGTGGGGAGTCCTCCCGGCTGGAGCCGGGGCCCCACCTGTCGTCAATGAAAGGGAGTTGTCATTTATGTTGGTTATCCGTCCCATCGAGCAAAAAGATTTTGCCGGGCTCAAGACCTGCGCCGTCGAGTCCGGCACCGGCATGACCTCGTTGCCCGTCAACGATGAGTTATTGCAGCGCAAGATCGATGCCTCGACCCAGACTTTTTCGGACAAACCGGCGGGCAAGGGGGATTGCCTCTACTTCTTCGTGGCCGAGGATCTGGAGACCGGCGAGATGGTCGGTACCTGTGCCATCGACGCCGCGGTCGGCCTGTCCCAGCCGTTTTACAACTATCACATCGGCAAGGTGGTGCACTCTTCCCCCAAGCTCGGTGTCTACAACGTGGTGGAGACCCTCACCCTCTCCAACGACTACACCGGCAATTCCGAGCTCTGCACCCTGTTTCTGCGTGAATGCGCCCGCGAGGGGCTCAATGGCCGCCTGCTCTCCAAGCACCGTTTCCTGTTCATGGCCGAGCACCCGGAACTGTTTGACGAAACCGTCTTCGCCGAGATGCGCGGCGTTTCGGACAGCGATGGCCACAGCCCCTTCTACGAGTGGCTGCAGACCCACTTCTTCTCGATGGATTTCCCTACCGTCGACTATCTGACCGGTATCGGCAAGAAGCGCTTCATCGCCGAGCTGATGCCCAAGTACCCCATCTACGTCAACTTGCTGAGCAAGGAGGCGCGTGCCGTCATCGGCCAGACTCACGAGAAGACCCGCCCGGCCATCAAGATGCTGCAGGACGAGGGGTTTGTGAACCGTGGCTACGTCGACATCTTCGACGCGGGCCCGGCGGTGGAGTGCGAGCTGAAGAACATCCGCAGTGTGCGCTGCAGCCAGAAGCTGCGCGTGCTGATCGGCGAGCCCATCGGTGGTCACCCTTACCTCCTTTGCAACACCCGCTTCGAGCAATACCGCGCCTGCTACGGCAATATCCGGGTCGATCACGACAAGCAGGAAGCCATCATTCCACCCAAGATGGCGGCGGCGCTCAAGGTGCAGGATGGCGACATGGTGCGTGCCGTCGATCTCGACTGATCCGGCTGGCGGCAATACCGAATATGAAACAGGCAGCCTCGGCTGCCTGCACACCACAGGGAGTGAATGGATGAGTCATTTAGTGCAGTTTATCGATGGCCAGTGGCTGGCCGGTGAAGGCAAGCCGTTCGAATCAAGGGATCCGGCCAAGAATGAAGTGATATGGCAAGGGGAGGCCGCCAGCCCGGCCCAGGTGGATGCCGCCGTCAAGGCCGCCCGCACCGCCTTCTACCATTGGTCTGATCTGAGCCTTGAGGCGCGTCTGGACGTTGTGCGCCGCTATGCCGACCTGCTAGGTGAGCACAAAGAAGCACTGGCGCTGACCATCGCCCGCGAAACCGGCAAGCCGCTGTGGGAGACCCGCACCGAGGTCGCCGCCATGCAGGGCAAGATCGCCATCTCCATCCGCGCCCATGACGAGCGCACCGGCACGGTCGAGAATCCCATGCCGGGTGCCAAGGCCTTCGTGCGCCACAAGCCTCACGGCGTAGTCGCCGTGTTCGGCCCCTACAACTTCCCGGGCCATCTGCCCAACGGTCATATCGTTCCGGCGCTGATCGCCGGCAACACAGTCGTGTTCAAACCCTCCGAGCTGACCCCCATGGTGGCCGAGGCCATGGTCGAGGTGTGGCAGGAGGCGGGGCTGCCCAAGGGCGTGCTCAACCTGGTGCAGGGTGAGGTCGAGACCGGCAAGGCGCTGGCGGGCAACCCCGGCATCGACGGTCTCTTCTTTACCGGCTCTTCCCGCACCGGTCACCTGCTCCATCAACAGTTTGCCGGCCAACCGGGCAAGATCCTGGCCCTCGAGATGGGTGGCAACAACCCGCTGATCGTGAAAGACGTGAGCGACATCGACGGTGCCGTCCATGCCATCGTGCAATCCGCCTTCATCACCTCCGGCCAGCGCTGCACCTGCTCGCGCCGCCTGTTTGTCGAGCGCGGTGAGCGGGGCGATGCCCTGGTCAAGCGGTTGGTGGAGGTGGTCGGCCAGATCAAGGTTGGCCATTACGATGATGCGACTCAACCCTTTATGGGCGCAATGATCAGCGAGAAGGCTGCGCTGGGCATGGTGTCGGCACAAGCCAACCTGCAAGCGCTGGGGGGCGAGAGCCTGCTCACCCTCAAGCACCTGGAAGCGGGTACCGGTTTTGTCTCCCCGGGCATCATAGACGTGACCGGTGTCGCCGCGCTGCCGGATGAAGAATACTTCGGCCCGCTGCTGCAGCTCATTCGTTACGACGACTTCGATGCCGCCATCGATCAAGGGAACGCCACCAGTTTCGGCCTCTCGGCCGGCCTGCTTGGCGACAAGGAAGCTGACTGGCAGCACTTCTTCAAGCGGATCCGCGCCGGCATCGTCAACTGGAACAAGCCCATCACAGGCGCCTCCAGTGCCGCGCCGTTTGGCGGGATCGGAGCCTCCGGCAACCACAGGGCAAGCGCCTATTACGCCGCCGACTACTGTGCGTATCCGGTGGCCTCCGTCGAAGACAGCAAGGCGAGCATGCCGGAGCAGCTGTCCCCTGGCCTGACTTTCTGACAATAACGAAAAAGGGGCACCCTTTGGGTGCCCTTGTCTGTACCCGCAATCAAAGGAAAGAGAGATGCAAAAGGATATCGATACCCTGTTCAGTCATCTGTGGGACAACTACATCAAGGTGACGCCGAGCGCCCTCAAGGTGCACGCCCTGCTGGGTGGCGGCGAACCCATCATCAACGACCACGTGGCGTTTCGCACCTACAACCTGCCCAAGCTGGGGCTGGAGAAGCTGGCGGCCCACTTCCTGGCGCTCGGTTACGAGCAGAAGGGGGAGTATGAGTTCAAGGCCAAGAAGCTCTACGCCAAGCACTTCGAGCACAAGGATCCGGACGCTCCCAAGGTGTTCATCAGCGAGCTGAAGGTGGAGGAGCTCTCCGAGCAGGCCCAGGCCATCATTCACAAGCTGGTGGATCAGGTGCCCGACCATCTGACCGATACTCATGCCTTCCTCTATGCCGGTGCCCCCTGGCAGGTCTCCTGGGCCGACTACCAGACCCTGCTGGCGGAGAGCGAGTACGCCGCCTGGATGGCTGCCTGGGGTTATCGAGCCAACCACTTCACGGTCAACATCAATCAGCTCAAGGAATTCGACACCATTCAGCAGGTGAATGGGGCGCTGAAAGCAGCCGGTTTCGTGCTCAACAGCGTGGGTGGCGAGGTGAAAGGGGATCCTCAGGTGATGCTGGAGCAATCCTCCACCATGGCGGACAAGGCCGAGGTGGCCTTCAGCGACGGTGTGCACACCATCCCGAGCTGCTTCTACGAATTTGCCCTGCGTTACCCGCAGGCCGACGGCACCCTCTACCCGGGTTTCGTCGAGGCGTCGGCCGACAAGATTTTCGAATCCACCAACGCCATGTAACGACGCTCTCGTCGCCCATGCGGCGATAGCCAGAGTGACATAAGCAACGCCTCCTTTCAGGAGGCGTTTTTATTGCTGGCGATAGAATGGGGACAGTTGTCGAGAATGGGAGAGAGGGAAAGGCTTCTGCAAGTATGTCCATTTTGTTGGCCAAATTGTGAAGGGGATCACCAATTGCGTCCCGGGCAGGGATGGGAAAAGGGGTAGAATGGCGCTTTCTTTTTAGGGGGGTCGTTCGATGCCTTACTATCATTTTTTCAAGCAAGGTCAGGCTCTTACCTATCTCGATGCCAATGCGCCCAGCTATGGTGACGAGCGTGGCCATCTGATTGAACAGGGTTTTGCCCCCCTCGCGGCCCCTACCTTTGCCGACAGTCCGGCAGCCGCCCTGGCGCAACTGCAAGGTCAGGAGGAGATGGAGAACGCACCCGGGGTTCATGACGACTTTTATGTGGCCAACTCGCACCCTGCTACCATAACCGGCGTGTCGGGAGTCTGATCCCGCCTTCCCGGCCAACCGCGCCTCTTCCTTGCTTGTGGGGAGCGTTCGCTCAATCTGTACTATCGCGGGTCCGGCTTTCCCTCAATCACCAGTACGGTTTCCATCCCCGCCGCCTTGCCAGCTTCGATCCCGATCCGGGTGTCCTCAAAGACCAGGCAGTTGGCCGGGTTGGCCCCAAGTTGTCTGGCCACCTCCAGGAAGGTGTCTGGATGTGGCTTGTGGTTGCTCACATCATCGGCGCTCACCACCACCTGGATATAGGCATCGAGCCCGGTGCTCTTTAAGATCGACTCTGCCTGATTGCGTGGCGACCCTGTACCAATGCCCATAGGTATCTTGCCGTGGCATTGCCGGACCAGCTCCCACATGGCAGGAAAGACGTTGACCCGGTCGATCTGCGCCAGATAGAGGGCAATCTTGCGCCGGGCGAAGGCCTCGATGTCGACCGTCAGCCCCTGCTGCTCGGCCAGCATGGCGATGATCTTGCGGGTCGGAATGCCGCCATACTGGTAGAGCTGAGCGCGCTCGAAGGGGATGCCGAATTCGGCGCAGGTGAGCGCCCAGGCGTCCAGATGCAGGGGCATGGAGTCCACCAGGGTGCCATCCATGTCGAAGATCAGGGCGTCGTAATGAGCAAAACTGTCGTAGGCATGCATGGCGGTTCCTCGGAGCAAATGGAGCAGACTAGCAGATTGGGTGCGGCATGAGTGGGATCTGCTTCATGGTTGTGCGGGAGAGGGCCATTTTTGTCCTCTTGCTGATTTGTGTGACAATGATCTGCCCGTGATAGGCCGAGTTGGCCAGCCTGAATAGCGAGTCGTTCCATGTCCCCAAAAACCATCTTCTCGAGCGTGGCGCTGGTGATCGCCCTGGGCTCACTGGAAAAGAGCATAGTCACCACGCCGCTGCCGATGATAGGCGCCGAGCTGAACGCCGGTGCCGCTCTCACCTGGGTGGTCACCGCCTACCTGCTGGCTGCCACCGCAGTGCTCCCTCTCTACGGCAAGCTGAGCGATCAGTTCGGCCGGGTGCGAATGCTCAACATCGGTATTGGACTGTTTCTGACCGGTTCCGTCGCCTGTGCTCTGGCCCAGGATCTGCCGACCTTGCTGGCTGCGCGAGTGCTGCAGGGGATGGGGGGAGGGGGGCTGATCGCGCTCGCCTTCACCGTCATCGCCGACACCATACCGCCGCGGGAGGTGGGCAAGTATCAGGGCTATATCTCGATGGTCTATGCGGTTTCGAGCATCGCCGGGCCCCTGCTCGGCGGCTACTTTACCGAGCAGCTGAGCTGGCGCTGGATCTTCTGGATCAACCTACCACTGGGGGTGCTCGCCCTCTGGCTCATCAACCGCAACCTCAAGCAGCTCAATGTGCGTCGCCACAGTCGCTTCGACTGGAAGGGGGCGGGCCTGCTCATCACGGTCACCACCCTGACTCTGTTGCTGCTGTCGCCCGAAACCGCCCTGCCCGCCATCTGGCTGGCCGCCGCCCTGGTGTTCGCCCTGTTGTTGCTGATCCTGATCGAACGCCGTGCCCACGACCCCATACTGCCGGCCCATCTGGCGCGGCTGCCCGGTTATCTGGTGAGCGTGCTGCTGGCGATGCTCTCTCAGCTGCTGATGTTCGCCATGCTGGTCTATCTGCCCCTCCAGATGCAATGGCAAAAGGGGATGAGTGCCAGCGAGAGCGGGGTGAGCCTGGTGATCTTCATGGTCTGCATCACCGTCGGGGCCTTCGTCGGTGGCAAGCTCATTAGTCACACCGGCCGCTACAAGCGCTTCGTGGTGATCGGGTTTGCCCTGGCGGCGCTGGCTCTGTGGCAAATCCACTTTGACGCCTGGGTCAGGCTGGCCCTCGGCTTTGCGGGTCTGGGATTGGGACTGGTGCTGCCCGCCCTCTCGGTGGTGGTGCAAAATGCCCTGCCACGGGAGGATCGCGGCATCGGCATGTCGTTGTTCAACTTTGGCCGGGAGCTGGGGGGCGCGGTTGGGGTTGCCATCTGCGCCGTGCTGTTCCATTCCGCCCTGCCAACAGGCACCAGCCACAATCTGGCCAGCCTGAGCCCGACCGTGCTGGCCCCGGGTTTCAGCACCACCTATATCGGCATGGCGCTGATCGCCAGCGCCGCACTGCTCATCACGCTACTGGCCCTCAAACGCCACGAGCTGGCCGGCATGCACGCCTGATGGCAAGGCAATAGATAAAAAGGGCTCCCGCGGGAGCCCTCTTGTCATTGTGCCTGTTGTACTCAGCCCGGCAGCCGCACCGGGCGCAGGGCGAGGATGGCCCCGCCAAACAGCAGCAGGGCCAGCAGGGCCATGGCCATGGGGCCGGCGCTGTAGGCAAAGCCGGCGACGGCGGACCAGAGCGCCACCCCGAGGTGCATCAGGGTCATGGCCAGCGACATCAGCATGCCGCGCTGGGCCGGGGCGAGCTGGGCAATGTAGCCCTGCAGCGCCGGCGAGCCGATGCCGCCGGCCAGCGCCCACAGACCCAGCGGCAGGGCGAGGCTGGCCAGACTGCCGGCCGGATAGAGGTAGAAGAAGGCGCTGACCAGGGCGCACACCACCAGGGCGCCGCGCATCAGGGGACGGCCGCTCTCCACATACCCGGCCAGGCGGGGCATCAGCACGTTGCCGACCACGCTGATAACGCCAAGGGCGCCGTAGAGCAGCCCCACCGACCAGACGGGCAGCCCCTGACTGTCGTGCAGGTGCTGGCCGACCAGGTTGAACAGGCCGATGCCTCCCCCCAGTCCCAACCCCATGGCGAGCAGGGCGCCGAGCGCCCCCGGAATGGCCAGCACCGAGCCCTGCGGCGCGGGGTGCGTGCCGCTCCCATGAACCTGCGCCGTGCGCGCCGTGAGCCAGGCCAAGGCCGCCGCCACGGCCCAGGCGCAGAGGCCGAGCACGATGAAGGGGGTGCGCCAGCTACTGAGCTGGGCCAGCAGGGCGCCCACCGCCGGGCTCGAGATCATGCCGAGGGTGAGCCCCGACTGCACCCAGGCGATGCGCTTCATGGCGTCGGCCGGTGCGCCGTCTGCCGCCATGGCGAAGGCGATGGGGAGCATGCCGGCGCTTGCCAGCCCGGTGATCACCCGGGTCGCCAGCCCAACCTCGAAGTTCGCCACCAGGCCGGTGGCCACCGAGGCGGCGCCAAACAGCAGGGAGGCCGGCAGCATCACCCGCAGCCGGCCGTGGCGATCCGACAGGCCGCCGAGCAGGGGGGCGATGAGGGCCAGCGCCACGCTGTAGGCGGTGATGAACAGGGTCACCCGTTCCGGGGCGACGCCCAGCTCGGCGCCGATGGGGGCGAGCAGGGGGCCCAGCATCAGCTCATCGGCCCCGACCAGAAATGCAATCAAAAACAGCAGTACTTTCAGTAACATAATTTTTATTCCTTAAGCTTGGGTCGACACGGCGGCGAACTGCTGGATGTCCACCACCCGATCCGGCCAGTCGGCCACAAAGGCCGGCTCGTGGCAGACGGCGAGCACGCTGCCCGGGTAGTCGCACAGGGCCTGGCGCAGGGCGGCCTTGGTGCCGGCATCCAGGTGGGTGGTCGGCTCATCCAATATCAGCAGATGAGTGGGCTGCAGCGCCAGTCGGCACAGCTTGACCCGGGTCTGCTCACCGCCGCTCAGGGCACTGATGGGCTGGATGGCCAGCTTGCCGCCGATGCCAAGGCGCGCCAGCTGCTGGCGGGCACCCTTGTCATCCAGTCCGGGGGCGGCCGCCTTGACCAGAGCCAGCGGGGTGGCCGCGGGATCGGGCCAGTGCAACGCCTGCTCGAAGTAACCCGACTTGAGGCCGGGGGCCAGGGCCAGTTCACCGGCGAGCGGGGCGAGGCGGCCGGTCAGGGTGTTGAGCAGGGTCGACTTGCCGATGCCGTTGAAGCCGGCGATCACCACCTTCTCGCCGCGGCGCAGCTGCAGGCTGAGCGGCACCAGCAGGGGCTGGTGGTAGCCGATCTCCAGCTCGCTCGCGGTCAGCAGCTGCGGGTGGCCCCCCTGGGCGGCGCGAAAGCTGAGGGTGACCGGTTTGGCCTGCTCGGGGGCGGCCAGGCGCTCGATGCGCGCCAGCTGCTTCTTGCGGCCGTTGGCGATGCTGGCGTTGACCCCGGCTCCGTTCTTGGCGATGAACTGCTCGAGCCTGTCGATCTGCCGCTGCTGGGCCTGGTATTGACGGGCGTGCAGCGCCTCGGCGGCGCCCTTCTGGGCCAGCGCCTGGTCGAGGTTGCCGCGATAGGTGTGGATCTGCTGGCGGTCGATGTCGGCGATGGCGGTGGCGATGCGATTGACGAAGGCGCGGTCGTGGGAGACCACCAGAAAGGCGCCGGGGAAGCGTTCCAGGTAGCCCGCCAGCCAGTCGACGTGAGCAGTGTCCAGGTAGTTGGTCGGCTCGTCGAGCAGCAGCACCTCCGGCGTGCGCAGCAGCAGGCCGGCCAGCATCACCTTGTGGCGCTGGCCGCCGCTTACATTGTCGAGCAGGGTCTGCATGCCTAGCTGGGTCAGGCCGAGGCCGGCCGCCACCTCGTCGATACGCGGATCCAGCCGGTAAAAGCCCTGGCTCTCCAGGTGCGCCTGCAGATCGGCCGCCCGGGCCAGCTGCCGCGGCCCCAGCTCGGGGTCGGCGTAGAGGGCCAGCATCTCGGCTTCCGCCTCATAGAGATCGGCGAACACTGACTGCAGGTAGCCCCGCAGGGTGAGGTGGCCATCCCGCGCGGCGTGTTGGTCGAGATAGCCCGCCTTGATGCCGGGCTGCCAGAGGATGTCGCCGCCGTCTGGCAGGCGCTCCCCTTGGATCAGCTGGAGCAGGGTGCTCTTGCCGGCGCCGTTGTGGCCGGTGAGGCAGACATGCTCGCCGGCGTGGAGACGAAAGCTCGCCTGCTGGTACAGGGTCTTGTCGCCGATGTGATAGGTCAGGTTGTGGATAGTGAGCACACTCATGGTTGTAACATCCATAAAAAAACGGGGGGCAGGTACGCGACGTACCAGCCCCCCGTCTCAGCAAGGTGAAACGCTGCCAAATGGCAGAGACAAAAAGGCCGGCGATGAAGCATCTCGCCGGCCTGTATCTCCTGTTTTCATCAGATGCGGGGCAGCCTCCCAAAGAGAGGGCATTCGCGCAGCTGATGAAGATTCAGTCGATGGGCTCCGGGCAACACTTCATCGTGTTAGTGCACGGAGCACAGCCTCCTGACCGAGCATTTGAACAGGATGTACAACATTGAAAAGCGGTCCAACAAAAATTCTGGTCGCAAAATACCCAGCTTGCGCCCGTGCGTCAACCCGTGAGTTTTTTTGCCGCCAGGTTCGGGGTGGCAAGGCTTGCTGCCAGCGCCAGGCTTCATCCCGACAACCGGCGCGCCGCTATATCAGGCTTTCTGCTGCTCGCGCTGCTCCTCGAGTTCCTTGCCGAGGAAGTAGTTGAGAAAGGTGCGGATCACCGCGATCACCGCCAGACGGATCAGCTCCTCCTGGCTCGGGGCTATGGTGGTGGCCAGGATGTCGGCGGCGAGCTGGAACTCCAGCGCCAGAATGAGCCAGCTGCCAAAACAGAGGCGGATGCGCGGGAAGCCGGGTTCATGATCCCGCACCCGGGCCGCCAGCCAGAGGGTTTTGCCAAGGCCGATGACCACGCAGGCCACCGAGATAAGTTCGAGGGAAAACTGAACCAGCTCCACGCCGTGCAGCATGCCCTCCTTCCACTGGGCTAACACCAACCAGTCTGTCACTTGGCATCCTCCTGATAAAAATGAGTCCAATGTTATTAACATATTGATCCATAAAGGCCAAATGCGTGCGGCTCGGAAAAGGACAATGAGGATGAGCAAAAGGGCTCAAAGATAGAGTTCCACTTGACTGCGAACAATATCCATCGCGACAATCCAGATTCTGAAATGGACTCAACATACGTAGAGGTATCGTCATGACAGCGGTTCCGACGCCGGCCATCGGCATCGATCTGGGGACAACCAACAGCGCGATTGCCGTGTGGCGAGATGGCAAGGCTCACCTCATTCCCAATGCCCATGGTGAGGAGCTGACGCCATCGATCGTCTGTATCGGTGAGGACGATACCCTGCTGGTGGGCCAGGCAGCGGCCACCCGCCTGTTGACTCATCCCTCCAATACCGCCTCCCACTTCAAGCGATTTCTCGGCAGCGAGCGGCGCTACCGGTTGGGCAAGGAGCAGTACAATCCGACCGAATTGTGCGCCTTGATACTGGGTAGCTTGAAGGCGGATGCCGAGGCCTGGCTTGGCCACGGGGTACGCGAGGTGGTCATCTCGGTGCCGGCCTATTTTGGCGATCAGCAGCGCAAGCAGGTTCGGCTGGCGGCCGAGCTGGCCGGGCTCGATGCCGCGCGCCTTATCAACGAGCCGACGGCAGCCGCCATGGCTTACAGCCTGCACGAGCAACACAGCCGCCGCTTTCTGGTGTTTGACCTGGGGGGCGGCACCTTCGACGTGACCGTGGTGGAGTATCAGGATGGCATCATGGAGGTACGCGCCTCGGCGGGGGACAACCGGCTCGGTGGCGAGGACTTTACCCAGGATCTGGTCGATGCGGTGCTTGGCAGGCTCGACACCGATCGCGGCGAACTGACGCTCTCCCAACTCGGGCAAGTTTATCTGGCCTGCGAGCGGGCCAAACGTCATCGCAGTGGTAGCGGCCTTGGGGTCGAGCTTGGTGCGGAGTGGAACCGGACGTTCGGTTTCTCCGAAAGCGAGCTGGCCGACATCTGGCGCGAGACCCTCAACCGGCTGCGCAAGCCGCTGAGCCAGGCGCTCTCCGATGCGCGCCTGCGGCCCGACGAGGTCGACGAACTGATTTTTGTCGGTGGGGCGAGCCGCCAGAGCGAGGTGCAGCAAACGGCGGTGCGCCTGCTCGGTCGCTTTGGCCGCCACGAGCTGGATCCGGATCGGGTGGTCGCCATGGGGGCCGCTATCCAGGCAGCCTGCCGCCTGCGCGACAGTGCGGTGGAAGAGCTCATCATGACCGACGTCTGTCCCTTTACCCTGGGGATTGCGGTTAATCAGGGGGATCAGAGTGGCGTGTTCAGTCCCATCCTGGAGCGCAATATAGTGGTGCCGGCCTCACGGGTAGAGCGCTACCACAGCGGCCATGAACAGCAAAAGTCCGTCTGCATCAGCATCTATCAGGGGGAGCGGTTCTGGGTGCGGGACAACCTTCATGTGGACGATCTCGAGATCCCGTTGCCAACCGGCAAGGGCATTCAGGAAGTGGACGTGCGTTTCAGCTACGACATCAATGGCATGCTGGAGGTGGACGTGACCCTGGTGAGTTCGGGTGAGCAGTTCCAGAAGGTGATAGACCGAAGTCCGGCTGGCGTGACCGAAGAGGGCAAGCGCGAGAGTCGCGAGCGGCTTGCACGCCTCAAGCAGCATCCGCGCGATGCGTTGCCCAATCTGACCCTGAGCGAGCGATTACAGCAACTCTATGAAGAGAGCATCGGTGACGAGCGGCGCCAGGTCGAACAGTGGCTGCTGCAGTTTGAACGGGTCCTGGCCAGCCAGGACCCGCAAGTCATCAACTCGTTCCGCCAGCAGATGAACAAACTGCTCAAGCAGTGGCACTAGTCGAGGATGTCGCTCAGCGACATTCTGCCCTGCTTGTAGAACTCCCTGGGCCAGCCACGGCGCAGTGCGCCCGGTCTTAGCCGGCTGCTCATGACGAGGTGGCCGAGCCACAGGGGGACCGCCAGCCAGGCGCTGTTGATGTAGAACGCGATGGCTAGCCAGATCAGGCTCCAGATCAGATAGTTCCGACTGGTACGCGGACGTGTCTGGGCCCGGCAGATATGCCACATCAGATAGAGATTCATGAACAGCATCGCCGCCATATCCAGACCGAGGGAATAGTATTCCACCCAGTAGGGTGAGCCGGAGGCGAGGACTTCGCGCAGGGATGGTTCCAGTGGAAACACGAAGTAGGGCAGGATGACGGACAGTATGCTGACGAACATCAGCTGTGCACCGCTTTGTAGCCTGAAACGCTTTTTGGCATGTGCCCTGTCATGTTCAAGCTGGGCGTTGAGTTTGTCCTCCAGATAGCCCTGCACCAGAGATCGCACCTCCTGCTGGGCTGGCGTTAGGTCGTCCCGTTGCTTGTAAAGCGGGTCGAGCTGACGGGCCTGAAAGCCATTTCTGCCAAAATCATGAGCCAGCATGGCCAGGGCATAACAGACGGGATAGACAAACTTGGCCGCCGCTTCGTTCGGGTGGTGTTTCTCAAGTTCTTCCAGCGTGGTGATATTGTCGGGGTCCTGTTGCAGGTAAGCGTAAATCAGCGACTCTTCGGCGTAGGGGTAGACTTCCAATGCCAACCCCTGTGCCTGGCGCAGTTTTTCGAGCCGTTCGCGCAGTGGTGTCAAAATGTAGCCATAGGACTCGTTGCTTGCCTTGTGGCTGAGCAGCAGGTTCCACAGCACTATGGTGCAGGCCAGATCCGGTTCGTTATCCAGTCGTCGGTCGATCAGGGCTGCCAGGGCGGGCAGTTCGTTCAAGCGGGCGCGTTCGAGAAGCGCCTCGTCGCCGACATCGGAGCGTTTGAGGAGTTCGGTCTGGTTGCGCAGCTCCAGCGACAACACGTACTGCTGCGGCCAGCGGGCGCAGGCGTCCATGATGGCAGCCTGGTATAGGGTGGGCTGGGCACAGAGACGCAGGAGGGTGGAGAGCGGCGTGTCCTCCTGACTGGCCGGCAGTGAGCCCATCGACTGGCGAATGGCGTCGAGATGCTGTTTCGGCGTCCAGGGCCGGGCATAGTAGAACTGCGCCCAGCGAAAACAGCCGGGCCAGCTCTCGCCCTGCCAGGCATCGCTGAGCACCGTATCGCTGTAGTAGCGTTGATGGGAGAGACGGGCGCCCAGATGCATCCCCTGCATCATCCGCTCATCCCATCCTTCATTGTTGGCGCGCTGGGCGATGGCCTTGAACCAGGCGTCGGGCAGCAGCGGATAGCGGCGCAGGCACTCGAGCCACTGCTCCGGCGTGGCGCAGGCAATCTGCTCGGCACTGGGGGGCGCGATACTCAGCCAGTCATCGCTGCCATAGCGGGCAAGCAGTGTGTCAAGCAGGGGCAGTGCTGGCCGCTCGGCCAGTTTGCGGTGAGCATGGCGTTGCAGCAGGCGTGCGAGGTACCGCCAGCCGCCCTCGGCCTCGGCCAGCTCGGGCTGTGTCAGTGCCGCTTCCAGTGCCTGCCAGGTGCCGTATTCGCTGTGCCACCAGAGGCGGGCCAGGGCACCACGTGTGCCGGGTAGCGCGTCCAGCGCCAGGGCGGTGAGCGGCATATTGTCAAACCCCAGCATCTGGTCGTGCAGCCACTCTTCCACGGGGTCCGGTTGCTGCCAGGGCAGCATCAGCCACTGGGGCTCCCAATAGGCGCTGCGCGAAGTGTGCCACTTCTGGGCGGTGGCAAATGCCTGCAGCCAGCGGGACAGCGCCTGATCGCTGCCCAGGTGCCACTGGATAAGGTGATTGGCGAGCAGCGCCTCGTGGTCTTTTTCTTCCAGTGCCTCGGCAACCTGCATCACCAGCTGTTCCTTGCCGCAGCGCAGGCTGGCGTCGGAGAGCAGGTGCCAGTCATCTTCGCTGAGGTGATCCTGCTCGAGCAGAGCCAGGGTGAGCGCAAGACGGTGGGTGGCATCACCGTCAGTACCGGCGGCATGGAGCGCGCGCAACTGCAGCCGGAGCAGATCCGGGTGGTCGCCGACGATGGGCAGGGCATAGTGATAAATGAGCCCCAGCACGCTGTTGCGATCGCCGGCCTCGAGCGATAGCAGCAGTGGCTGATAGAAGGCCAGCACGGCGCGCTGACGGGCGTGGTCCAGGGTGGCAAGCCACTCCAGAGGGGCTGCCAGCGGCGCCTGACGCCACCAGTCGAGAAATTCCCCCTTCTTTTGCATGTCGCCGGCGAGGCGCAGCAGTGACGCCCAGTCGAGCGCTTGCCAGAGACGCTCGATCACCGGTGCCGGCAGCCATTGCCATTGAAAGATGCGTTGCAGCACCTCGTCCGACAGCTGGCTCTGCTGGACCAGCGAAAGTGACTGCAGCGATGTCTGCCACTTATCCCACTCGGTCATGACAAAGCGCCGGCTGGCATCGCCAAGCAGTTCAAACAGGGCGGTCAGTTCAGCGGCGTCGGCCGGACGAACCAGCTCGGTCTGTGGCTTCGAGGCGTCACTCATGGCTGGACGCGGCCGGCTGGCCTCTTCATAAGCCTCACGCAGCAGGCGGAAGCCTTCGGGATCGTCTTCCGGGTGGCAGTCACGCAATTTGATATGGTAGGCGCGCTTGATGGCGGCCAGATCGTCGGTCTCTTGAAGCCCGAGTCGTTGCCAGATATCCATGATTTATTCCTGCGGCTCGCTGTTGAAGAGGTCAATGAGGCTTTGGGGCTGCTCTATGTCGGGTAGGGGTACCTCGTACCAGCTCTGCCCGTGGATCGGGTTCTCCTTATCCCTTAGCGCATCGGCCAGCATTGTCCTCATCTCCCTGGCAATCCAGCCGTGCAGCAGAGCCTGGGCGGCTTGCTCCGGCTCCCCCTCTTCATGACTGAATTTCCATAGGCAGCGGCCGGCATACCAGGCCTGGGTGTACTGTTCCCAGGAGCCATAACGCCGGCGGGCCTGATGGGCGAGGTGGTTGTGGATAAAGCCGAACTCTTCCTCGCTTACCCAACCTAATCTAAGTCCTTCCCGAGTCAGATAGGATGCGCGCCCATAGTCCCACGCCTGCACACCATGAGGGCCGATATAGGGGGCGGTACGAGCCACGAAGTCGAGTGAGGCGTGGTGACGCGGCGAGGTTGCGCGCTCTCGCATGGCTTGCCACTGGCTCGGTTGCAGGCAGTGAAAGGCGCCGTACTCCTCGAGCATGAGATGCCCGTGACAGTCGCCAAAGGCCAGCTGACGGACCTGCCGGTGCAAGTCGAGACGATTCTCAATGCCCCAGTCCTCTGCGAGTGTATCGGGCTCTTCGAGCCCCTCTCGCAGGGAGGTGAGCTTGAGGTATTCCCGCCACTCGGTCTGGAAGGCGATCTGCGGCGAGGTCAAAGTCAGCCACCATCTTTCGTGGGGAGCAAGGTTGGCATTATTAAGCATGGTCGGAAGCCAGTCGCGTTTGGAACAAGCTGTAGACTATAAAGTCGGACCAAAATGGATGCAATTGCAGCTGTTTTATAACTCCTTTATCAGTGCCGCGAGCCGGGCGATAAGTTGGCGAGCCGCCGGACTGACTCCTGCCAGCTAGAAGAAACCATGAATCACTCCGAGTTGCCGCTGGCAGGTGGCGCTCACCCCCGCTTGCAGCAGCTTGTGATAGAGGGTCTCTCCTTCGTCCCGGAGGGGATCGTATTCGGCGGTCACTATATGGGTCGGGGGCAGGCCTTGAAGGGCGGGGTGGCGAAGCGGACTCACCTGATGGTCACTAGCGGGCAGTTTGCCCAGATAGGCCTGAAAACCGCTTAACAGCATGTCGCGAGTGATGAGGTAGTGGTCACCGAATTGGCGATAGCTTTCGCTCTCTCCCAGGGCATCGAGCATCGGATAGATGAGGATCTGGGCGGCCGGCAACGGGGCGCCTCTCTTCTTGAGGCGCAAGGTGGTCACGAGGGCAAGATGACCGCCTGCACTGTCCCCGGCGAGCACGATGCGGTTCGGGTCTCCCTGCCACTTTGTGATATCACCTATGATGGCAAGGGTTGCCGCCAGGGCATCATCATGGGCGGCCGGATAGGTATGCTCGGGGGCGAGGCGGGTGTGTATGGCAAACACCAGCGCATTGGCCCGGTTGCACAACATCCGCATCTGGCGGTCGTGGGTTTCGAACTCTCCACTGACAAAGCAGCCGCCATGAAAGTAGATCAGCGCAGGAGAAGGGGAGCGTGAGGGAGCGACGGGCTGATAGAGGCGGATGGCATAATGCTCTGCCTGCCACTCTTCGATGCAGCCTACTTCCTCCCGTTCGCCACCCAGTTCGGCAGAGGCGAGGTAGCCTGCTCGCCTCTCTTCCCAGCTCAGATCACTCGCTTTGGGGCAACCCGCTGCAATGAAGTCTGCCACCATGGCTGCAATGGCCGGTTCAAGTTGTTTCTCCATGATGCACAATACCTGTATATAAAAACAGGCATTGTGCGCTTCCTATTCGGGAGCACAAGCGAAGCGGCATGCGGCGGTTCACAAAATCAGGTTTCAACCAGTTTGAATTCAATCACATAGAGTGGCGGCAGCGCGGGATAGATGGCGCGGATCACCTCTTTGAGTTCGGCCAGGGTCATGTTCTCCTGGCGGGCGTGTGCCTCGCTCAGGGCGTCGAAGGCCACCGGCGTGACCGACAGTACCTCTATGGTGCCAAACGGCTGGTGCTCCGGGTTGGTGAAAAGAGTGAGGTGCTGGCCGGGTTGCCAGCCTGCCTCGCTCTCGTCGCGGATGGTGATGGTCTTGCGGCCCGCCTGGATATCGGCCACGAAACGGCTGAAGAAGGTGAACTCGGGGTAGCTGGAAACAGACATGGGGACTCCGATGGTGAGTAACAAATAAAAGTCAGAGGTCGAGATAGGCGCGCAGCTTGTCGAGATCAGCGATGGCGGGTCCGTCGGGCCCCTCGCTCAGGATCCCCTGCTCGATCAGCTCCTTGAGGGCGCGGCGATAGACCCGTTCTGTGGTGCCGAAACGCGCCGCCTCACGGGCCCGTTTGCGCGACCCCAGCATGGGGGTGCGCTGGCGCTCGCGCCATAGCTCGAAGGCGATGTTGTAGGCGATGGGGTGCAGCAAGCGGCTGGTGGTGATCTCCAGGGTATCCAGGTAGTCACTGGCCAGGGCCGAAGCGAAGAAGAGGGTCAGTGCAGGTTCGTCCAGCAGCCGCTGGGCCAGCTTGTGAGCGCAGATCACGCTGGCATCCAGCTCGGTCTCGGCCACCACGCTCCACTGCACCGGGGTGGCGCTGAAGAACTCCATCTCGCCGAAGATCTGGTGATGGCAGGCGATTTCCCCGAGCTGGAAGATGCGCCCCGAGTGCACAGTGCTGTTGAGGGAGACTCGCCCACTCTCCACCAGATAGAGGCATTCGCTCTGCTCCCCCTGGCACATGATGGGTTCCCCCGGCAGATAGCGGCGCAGATGCAGGCTGCACTCGGCCAGCGCCGCGGCAAAGCGGGGTTCGAGGGCCTTGAGTTCGGCGTGAAAGCGCCCGATGGGGTAGGGCTGTCGCTGCATGGCAAACCTGATGAACCGGATGAAGGGTCATGAGGCTAGCAAGAGCGCGGGCCGGATACCAGCCCGCGTCAGGCGGGATGTGCCGCAGTTAACGGTTTGCGGCGTTATTGCACCAGTGCCTCGAGGGCGGCGGTGGCGGCGAGCCGCTCGGCAGCCATCATGGCCTGCTCGGCGCTGGCGTAGTCGCCCACCCCCTGCTGCACATCCTGTTCGAACGGCACCACGTTGCAAAGCACGGCGGCGACCCGTACCTGGCGAAAGCGCCCTACCGTCAGGAGCGATGCGGTCTCCATGTCGGCGCCGAGCACGCCCCGCTGATGCCAGTAGCGGCACACTTCCAGCTCGTCATCCCGGTAGAAGCTGTCGTGGGAGCGCACCAGCCCGTGCCAGTGGGGATGACCGCTGGCGGCGATATGGTCGAGCAGGGCGGCTTGCAGCCGAATATCGGCGCAGGCGGGGTACTCGGCGGGCAGATAGGCCAGGGAGGCGCCGTCATGACGAATGGCCCCTTCCACCACGATAAGATCCCCCAGCGCTATCTTATGCTGCAGGGCACCGGCGGAGCCGACCCGGACTAGAGTGCGGGCGCCGGATTGCACCAGCTCCTCCAGGGCGATGATGGCAGAAGCCCCGCCGATGCCGGTACTGCAGACGGTAATGGCTTGCCCCCGGTAGTGACCGTTGAGCAGGCGAAATTCCCTGTGCTGGCCGAGCGATTCGCACTGCTCTAGCTGGCTGGCGATGCGGTCGACCCGGGCCGGGTCGCCGCACAGCACCACCCGTTCGGCAATCTGATCCGGGCGGCATTGCAGATGGGGTAACAGGGTCATGGCTCAGGCCCCTTGTTGCTGGCGTTTGGCGGCCAACACCCAGAGGCGGGTGCCGTTGGCGGCGATGAACAGCAGGATCAGGTACTCCAGGGACATGGCGTAGACCCCCTGGGCGGCATAGATGCCGACGCTGATGATGTTGATGACGACCCACAGGATCCAGTTCTCCACGTATTTGCGGGTCATCAGGATCTGGGCGACCACGGAGAGCACCGTCATGGTGGCATCCCAGAACGGGAAGGCGTCGGGCTGTGGCTCCGGCAGCGTCAGACCGGCGCCGAAGACGTTGAGCAGGGAGACAGAAGTGCGCGCCAAGGCGGCAAAGACAGGGTCGATATAGCGGGTCAGCAGGGCGATGGCCAGCACGCTTACCAGCGCAGTGGCGATGAGCTTGGGTTTGCTGAGCCAGCGGATCTGCAGGTGGTCACCCTGATCGTTGGTCGGGCGGGTCCAGGCGTACCAGCCATAGAGGTTGGCGCAGAAGAAGAACAGCTGCAGCAGCAACAGGCCGTAGAGCTGGATCTGGAAGAAGATGATGGCGAACAGGGTGACGTTGATGAGACCGAACAGGTAGTTGATGGTCTTCTCCTGGCTGGCCAGCCAGATGCAGGCCAGGCCGAACAGGGTGCCGATGGCCTCGATCCATGACATGGCGTAGCCACCGCCCAGGGGGATGGTCACCAGGGTGTGATTGATACTGAACCACTCGAATGTGCTCATTTGCTTGTCCTTGGCAGTGTGGAATGACACGAGGTGGCCATTCTAGGGCCGATGCGGATCGCGGGGCAGGACTTTTGTCCGCCCCCGGCTTGCGTCATATCAAAGAAATCGCCAGTGATGTCCCTATTCAAGCCTTGATGAGTTATGGCTCATCAGGGGCCGGGGTTTATTGATATGTAACAAGACGATAGCGCTCAGGCTGTGGTCTGATAGAGTCCACTCTTCGGGAGGATAAACCGGGCGGTAAAAAGGAGGTGTCATTGAATTCCGAGTTGATCTGGGTGCTCTGCCTGCTGGCCGGGGCCATCTATCTCTTCATGACCAACAAGGTGCGCATGGACGTGGTCGCCCTCGGTGTGGTCATCCTGTTCGTGCTGAGCGACACCCTGACCCTGCAAGAGGCGCTGGCAGGCTTCAGCGACCCCAACGTCATCCTGATCGCCGCCCTGTTCGTGGTGGGGGAGGGGCTGGTACGCACCGGCATCGCCTATCAGGTGGGTGACTGGCTGGTGAAGGTGGCGGGAAACAGCGAAACCCGGTTGCTGGTGTTGCTGATGGTGGCAGTGGCGACCCTCGGCGCCGTGATGAGTTCGACTGGCGTGGTGGCCATTTTCATCCCCGTGGTGCTGAGCGTGGCGAACCGGATGGAAATACCGGCGGGCCGGCTGATGATGCCGCTCGGCTTTGCCGGCCTTATCAGCGGCATGATGACGCTGGTGGCGACGCCCCCCAACATGGTGGTCAACAGCGAGATGATGCGCCATGGCATCCACGGTTTCACCTTCTTCAGCTTTACCCCCCTCGGGGCCCTGATTCTGGTGTGCGGCCTGGGTTACATGTTGCTGGTGCGCGGCTCTCTGGTGCGGCAGGGGGAGTCCGGCGTCAGCAAGGGGCCGGGGCGGCGCACCCTGCGCGATCTTATCCGCGATTATCGCCTGACCGGTCGGGCCCGCCGGCTGGGGCTGAGACCCGATTCCCCCCTGATTGGCCATACCCTGGACGAGCTGCAGCTGCGCGCCCGCTTTGGCGCCAACGTCATTGGGGTGGAGCGCTGGCGCAAATTTCGCCGGGTGATGGTACCCGTCTCCGGCATCAGCGAGTTTCAGGCCCGGGACGTGCTGCTGATCGACATGTCCGATCCCGGGGTGGATGTCCGTCACTTTTGCAGCGAGGCGCGGCTCGAACCCATGATACTGCGCGGCGAATACTTCTCGGATCAGGCGCGGGAGGTGGGTATGGCGGAGGTCTCCCTCATCCCCGAATCCAATCTGCTGGGCAAGAGCATCCGCGAGGTGGCGTTTCGCTCCACCTATGGTCTGAGCGTGGTGGGTATTCGCCGCGACGGGGAGGCGCTGGCGGGCAAGCTGGTGGATGAGGCGCTGCTGATGGGGGATACCCTGCTGGTGGTGGGCAACTGGAGCCATATCCGGCAACTGCAGACCCATAGCCGCGATTTTTTGCTGATGGGCCTGCCGGCCGAGGTGGACGAGATGGCGCCCGCCCGCAGTCAGGCCATTCACGCCCTGATCGCGCTCGGGGTGATGATATTGCTGATGGTGACCGATCCCGTGCCCAACGTGATTGCGGCCCTTATCGCCTGCCTGCTGATGGGCAAGTTCCGCTGCATCGACATGGAGAGCGCCTACAAGTCGATCCATTGGCCAACCCTGATCCTTATCGTCGGCATGCTCCCCTTTGCGTTGGCGCTGCAAAAGACTGGCGGGGTAGATCTTATCGTCGATGGTTTGATGGCGCTGGTGGGCAACATGGGGCCCAGGGTGATGCTGGCCAGCCTGTTTGCCCTGTGCGCCGTGATCGGGTTGTTCATCTCCAACACGGCGACGGCGGTGCTGATGGCACCCATTGCACTGGGGACGGCCCAGCAGATGGGGGTTTCGCCCTATCCGTTTGCCATGACCATTGCCATTGCCGCCTCGGCCGCCTTCATGACGCCGGTCTCGTCACCGGTCAATACCCTGGTGCTGGGGCCGGGCAACTACAGCTTCGCTGACTTCATCCGCATCGGCGTGCCTTTCACCCTGCTGGTGATGGGGGTGAGCGTGGTGGCGATCCCCTGGTTTTTCCCGTTCTGAACTGGAACCTGAACGATGGCGGCCTGCGGGCCGCTTTTTTATGGGCAAGCCGGACGATGGGCGTCGTGACAATCGAAAAGGAGAAAAAGAGAGAACAGGGGGAAGAGGCAAATTCCAGATACAAAAAAACCAGCCAAGGCTGGTCTGTTTGATGACGCTTTCAATGGTGCGGAAGGAGAGACTCGAACTCTCACGCCTAGGGCGCCAGAACCTAAATCTGGTGCGTCTACCAATTTCGCCACTTCCGCAAATTGATGGTGGCTATGACGGGATTCGAACCTGTGACCCCCGCATTATGAGTGCGATGCTCTAACCAACTGAGCTACATAGCCGTTTGTTATCGACCACCTGAGTGGAAGAGAACAGAAAAATGGCTGGGGTACTAGGATTCGAACCTAGGGATGGCGAGATCAAAACCCGCTGCCTTACCGCTTGGCGATACCCCAACAGCGTTCTTCACAATCCTGAGATTGAAAGGAACATTTTAAAATGGTGGCTATGACGGGATTCGAACCTGTGACCCCCGCATTATGAGTGCGATGCTCTAACCAACTGAGCTACATAGCCGTTTGTTATCAACCACCTGAGTGGAAGAGAACAGAAAGATGGCTGGGGTACTAGGATTCGAACCTAGGGATGGCGAGATCAAAACCCGCTGCCTTACCGCTTGGCGATACCCCAACAGTGATGCCTGACAGATTACATCAAACATCTTTTAAAAATGGCTGGGGTACTAGGATTCGAACCTAGGGATGGCGAGATCAAAACCCGCTGCCTTACCGCTTGGCGATACCCCAACAGCGATGCCTGACAGAGTCTATCAAACATCTTTTAACAGTGGCCGGGATACCAGGATTTGAACCTGGACACATTGACGAGTTCAACACTCATCATTGCTTCCCTTGACCTGTCACCGGCACCTAAATGCCGACAACTGAAATAATGGCTGGGGTACTAGGATTCGAACCTAGGGATGGCGAGATCAAAACCCGCTGCCTTACCGCTTGGCGATACCCCAACTAGAAATGGTGGCTATGACGGGATTCGAACCTGTGACCCCCGCATTATGAGTGCGATGCTCTAACCAACTGAGCTACATAGCCAACCTTGCTTCCGGTGAGTCGTTACCTCGTCACCGTGCGGGCCGAATTATGCGTATCTGGCTCTGGGGCGTCAACCCTTTTTTTGCCAGAAAAACTCAATTTGAGTGCGTTTGACCAGTTATTGGCCTCTGTTGCGCAAAAGCCCAACAATCTGCATTTTTTTAAATCATTCCCACTCTTTCGGCAAGCAGGATACAGCAAAACTCGGGCGTGGAATTGCTGCCCTGTCATGAGGTTAGGGTGAAGGGAGCGAGCTTGCAGCCCTTTGCCATGTATTCTGTTGTCACAATGATCATTCTCCATGAGTCGCATCGTTTAAAATCAGCCGTTTGGTGCCTCCGGCTGGGAGATAAATGCGCTTTGTATCGGGTTGCCGGAGGCAAATATGCTGTGAGGCCGTTTTTGCCTGCTTCAATCGGGCAGAGGGGGAGGGGATTTTCGCTGCTCCTCTGGGCAAGGGAATAGAGGGCTCAGTGGCAGGGGGAGCGGACCCCGTGCTGGCCTGCTGTTGGATGTCGCTCTCATCCGTAGGGCCGTCCTCACAGTAAACGCAAGGTAGCAGGGGTTGCTCAAGGGGCTTAGGGATAGGGAGGATGGAGAAGAAACAGGGGGAATCGCTAAAGAAGAAGCCCATCCGTTGCCGGATGGGCTTCTGGTTGTCTGCGGTATTACCTTGGCCCGGGTCTGTTGACCCGTTGCAAAGGTAAACGCGATTAGACGTTGAACAGGAAGTTGGTCTTGAGTGAGTCTATCTTGGTGTCATGAGGTCTCACGCTTTATTTAAATCTATTTATTATCAATAAATTAAATGGTTTTTTGTCTCGCGACGTTTCAGGTGGAATCACTGGTAGCCAGGTATTTTGTGTACGCAGTTGCGTACTCAAAATGCTATTGTGTACACAGCTTGAACAAAGGGGGCTAGGGTGGCGCTTAAGACAGATCGGGAAATCGCCAATTTGAAGGCGGAGGATGGCCAACGGCAGGTGGTTGCTGTTGCTAGTGGTGCTGGTGGTGGGTTGTGTATCGAGGTTCGCAGTGGTGGGCGCTCTAAAACATGGCTTTACCGTTATCGTATCAATAATAAGGCCCGAAAATTCACATTGGGCTCTTATCCAGCAATGAGCTTGGCGATTGCGCGAGTTGAGCACGGTAAGGCTGTTGCTTTGGTTAAGGCAGGGGAAGATCCTGCTGCTGTTGCCAAAGCATCCAAAGCGAAGCGGTCGGCTATGCCAACATTTGATGCGTTTTTTGAGGAGTGGTTGGAGTGGAAGCAGGCTGCCAAGCCTGCCCGAGCATCTACAGTTGAAGCCTATCGTCACATACACCGACTATATATAAGCAAAGCCATTGGTAGTCTGTTACTGAAAGATGTGACGCGAGCAGTGTTGTTTGCTCACTTATCTAAGGTACGAGGGCGCAGCATACAGGCCGCACGAAAGGCGCTGACTATCTGTGCTCAGATGCTCGACCATGCAGTAAACCTAGATCTGATAGAGTTGAATCCTGCTAGAACCATCAAGCCATCGACTATTGGTGCTGATTCCTCCCCACCACGCCAACGTTGGTTATGTCATGAAGAGGTCGCTTCTTTTTGGCAAGGACTATCAGAAGGCGGCTTTCATCCAGCTCAGTCAAATTGTTTACGTTTGATTTTGTTAACTGGTGTTCGTCGTGGAGAAGCTACGGGTATGACTTGGGAGCAAATTATTGGCAACAAATGGATCATTCCTGCCAGTAACACCAAGAACGGTAAGGAGCATACGGTCACGCTTCATAAAATGTCTCTAGAGATCCTGGCTCATCAACGAGCTATTAGCAGTGGTAGTCCTTGGGTTTTTGAGGCAATAAGAGAACACGAAGCTGGACAGGGTCATATTGATGGCAATGCCCTTCGTTGGGTGATAAATAAGGTTAGATCTATTGCTATGGCACAAAGTGAGCCATTCACCGTCCATGATTTACGGCGTAGCTTTGCTAGCTGTTGTGCAGAGTATTTGGATGCAAATGAAAGTGTGATTGAACTTGCTCTTAATCATAGTAAGCGAGACCGTCTCGTTGCTACTTATCAAGCAGGTAAACGAGCGGAACAGGTAGCTCGGCTTTTTGAACAATGGGGTGAGTATATTGAAAAACTCACTACAACAGAAAATATAATCCCAGACAATGTTGTTACTATAAACTTCAGGAAATAGATGCCATTGATAAATTACATCAGTTATATTTGAGGCTATTATAGTTCATGATTAATGTGAGGAAGTTTAGTTGCCAGTACTGGAACTATGGTTAAATACGGCAAGGAAACTAATTGGCGTTTCCTTGCCGTATTTTTGTAGAAATTTCAAGTTCTAGTTTTAGTTTTAGTTATCTCATCATACTCAGCTCTGATAAGTGCTTCAACAATCACATTCTTATTCTCACCTTTAGCACGACTGAGTTCATCAAGAATTTTACCAATATCATTTCTCATGTTAATGCTGTATTGTTTCTTTTCCTTGTTATTTTCTCTGTATTTACACTGGTCCCATGCTTTTTTCATGGTGACAAATATAAAATTGGACTTGTCTTCATTAAAAGAATAAAGCACGTCAAAGAATGAAATTATATCATCTGTTAAGTGTTTTGAATTTGGCAGGGTTAGTGATCTATACCCAAGGTTTTTTCTGTATAAATATTCACATAGCCATTCTGTTTTAGTATCTCTATATTTTTCAAACCAATTTACCAATTTCTTATTTATAATGACACGGCGTGCATCATCTTTTATTGTATTATTTATTCTTGCTTTATCACTTTTGCTGACTTTCAACCTGTTAATTAAGCAAACTATTTTTTGCTTGGTTGCCTCTTCAATCACAATATTTCCCATGCCAGTGATCTGTTTGGCATTGTTGATATTGCTAGCAGGCATAAAAGTTAACTCAAAGTCATCATAGCATTGGTTGTCATCTAGTGGTTTACTAATCAAGTGTTCTAGTTGGCGCCATATATAAAAAATTGTTCTATTATCCTTTTCATTCAGCCAGATGTAATCTTCTTTTGTAAGACATTTTTCATTGAATTCATTTTTAATGATTTCAATAAGCCTATTGAGTCCATATGAATCACTGCATTTTATTGGATGCTGTGAAATGAAGTGTTGGCATGGGGGCATGTTCACCAAAGTGGTTAATTGGCGTTCCAATTCTGTGCGACAAGGCGTCCGCTCACTTGGGACATCGTTTATTTCACATACGCTGTACCATACATAGTCTGAAAATATTTCATCTCTTAACTGAAGCGTAATTATTTTGTCACGTAATGTATTTGGCATATTGCTCTCTCCCGAAAACTACATTGTAGTGTTTAATGAGTATTTTTGTGTATCTTAAATGGAGTTTTTTGTGATGGTTTTCACGAGTTTTTTAGGTATTGATAATCTCTCTTGATTTCAGCCATTATCGTGAGCATAGCCCTCTATAGGCTTGGTATGAGTAGATTGCGTTAGAGGTGGTGAGCAGCCAAGACAGTGAGCAGGCCATATGAGATGTAACCCGGCTCCATACGTAAACTATTACGGTGTTGCTCCAGCTATGAACCAATAGCGGGAGAGCAAGCCATGAAACTCATTAAACTGAAAGACGTTACCGAAATGACCACGTTATCCAAAGCCACAATTTATCGTTTGATAAAGCAAGGTACATTCCCTCGTCAAATTTCTTTGGGGCCAAGAGCTGTGGCGTGGCGGTTAAGTGATGTCATCGCCTGGATTGAGAACAGGTCCTTGAGTAGCTTCGTGTCGATGTAATAACTCAAGAGTATGTTGTCGTCTATGAATGAAGGTATTCACGTAGCACTTAAGCAAAAAGAACTGAGGATGCCGAGAGTTTTTAACCTCTATCTATTCGGTATATGTAATATACCTACCAACACGTTCTGCTATACCAGCAGCCCTACACGGGAATATCAGCCACACTAAGTGGCTATTGACCTGTACAGCCTAAGCAGCATTGTTAAGACCTGACTAAATGGGTATGTCCGCTAGGGCTACATACCCTCTGCTCTGACGTCCTACTGTAATAAATTACACCATCCACTTAATGGATGAGTGGACTTGTACGGCCACTCTTGACCCATCCACAAAATCTACATGCATTAAATCGGCATGGGACTAACCATGCGTGCCGAAAGGAGGCGAGATGAATTCATCATTGGGCTACCAGCTTAGCCCTGAGGAGCTTAATAACCTGCTCGCAGCAGCTGAGCAGCGTTATGGGAGTGTTTCACCTTATTACTTAACCAAGTTGTCACAGGTCATTACCGGCTGCTTGGATATATATCCACGTGTGTTTGCCGTACGTGTTGATTTACGTTTGCCACAAACTAATTGGCCGGGGGAACCTGATATCCCACTGTGCTTCCCTCGGCAGGACTCAGCGGTAATTACACGTTTCTTTGGTGCACTTAAAAGCCAATTGGTAGCGGACCACTACCGTA
This sequence comes from Aeromonas sp. FDAARGOS 1407, assembly GCF_019048725.1. Classification (NCBI taxonomy): domain Bacteria; kingdom Pseudomonadati; phylum Pseudomonadota; class Gammaproteobacteria; order Aeromonadales; family Aeromonadaceae; genus Aeromonas; species Aeromonas sp. FDAARGOS 1407. Next base: position 4,440,885 of record NZ_CP077399.1, on the reverse strand, counting down.
AAGACAGGCGAGGACAGTCAGCCTTTCCTGCATATATCTGGGTGCGTGAGCAGGACTCGAGTGCGAGTCAGCATTACCACGTGGTGCTGCTTTTTAATAAAGACATTTATGCGTTCTTGGGAGATTACCATAATGCTGAGAGCGACAATATGGCTATTAGAATACAGCGTGCTTGGTGTAGTGCCCTTGGGCTTACCTACCCGGACTATGCGTCTTTAGTGCATTTTCCGAAGAACCCTGCGTACGTATTTGACCGCCGTGCTGCGATGGTACATTCCCCTGTGTTTCGCGAGTTTTTATTGCGAGCCGCGTATTTAGCGAAGACCAGAACAAAGGTTGCCGGTCAGCGTAATTTTGGTAGTAGTCAACTTTTTGGAAAGTCAGGAGAGTAAGATGACGGAAATGAATAAGAGTGAAGTAGTAGGCGAAAAGGCTCAACCAGAGTTTGAGCAGTATATGCATATGCCTACTGTATGCGGCGGTTTAGCGCATTATGATCTAAAGCCTGTCCTGACGAAGGATATTCTGCGGCTATTGTGGTGGGAGGCAACTGACCCGGTAACGACGCGTTATGCGTTTAGTTTGGAAATCTATTTCGGTGCCCGGCATTTTAATGATGTTTGCATTGCGACAGAGTGGATGTCCACTTGGTTGGTGTGTGACTCCAAAACTCGAGCTTTATTTGAAGAGTTGGAGTGTGTGGTCTGCCGTGTGAGTCACTCTCACGACATGACGTTGGTGCGGATGGTCTTCTTATTCAGTGACTGTAAACAAGCGACAAGGCCTGAGTGGTTTGCCTATCGAGTTGCAGAATACTGGCGTGAGTGCATCTTGCGGCGCTTTCGTTTCTGCAAAGAAGTAGAGCGGCTTCCTATGGAGCCTGGCTTGGGGCGAGTGGCGTATCACTGCATCGACCAAGAGGACACGGCCCTAACCGTGTTTGAATGGCTAATGAGTGGACACCGGCTATACGGTGATAACGCTGCACAGGCGGAGTATTTCTGTGGTTGTCACATCAAAAAGCAGGAGACGGGTAATTTTTAGGTCCTTGTCGCAGGAGGGAGCCTTGGCTCTCTCCTTTATTCACGTTCTTATCTGGGACATCATAAAGCCCTTAACTCTCGCGCAAATCCGGGCTTCGGAGCTTGAAGATGCAGCCCTTGGCTACCAACTCGTCCCGGTTTGCCAGTACCAGCGGGTAGAGCAGCGGATTCTGTTCATGATCGCCGTTATAGCTCACTTGCATGCGCTCCAGCGCGTAATGCATCAAAGGGATGCGCTGGTTGAGCAGCAGCTTGCCATCCGGCATGGCATAGTCACTGGCAATGATGGCCTGTTGTCCTGCGCTGAGGGTTGGATTGGGGATGACCACCGCAGTGACCTGGGTGTTCCACTCAAGATCCTGATCCCGGCCGTGAGGGGAGGTATCCAGTAGCTCAGGTTCCCCACGAAACCGGCTCATCACAAAATCCAGATATACCCCTTTCTTCTCGCAGTATGCGCGCACGTGCCAGCGGATCCCGTCATAGACCAGGGTGTGGGGCACGATATTGCGGCCGCTCTGCTCCTCTGAGCTGAGGGATACGTAATCGACATCAACCCGCAACTGACCGCGAGCCGCTTGTACCAGACCCCGCACAATCTTGGGGTCGATATGGCGGTTGGGTACATCCAAGATCTCGATATGGCCGTAGCGCAAATCCATCAGCGGCAGGGTCAACAGCCCCGCTTCATGTTGGCGTTGGTGCTGTTTTTCACGGTGCAGCAGCATCAGGTACTCATCTACTTTTCCTTCACTAAATCGCGGTACGAATTGCTCGGTTGGCTTGTATCCCTTCAGGCTTCGGTCATAGATCAACCCTTCTGGTGAGTAGTGGGTCAGGTAGTGATTGATATCCCGTGATGCTTGCTGGCGGCCGATATTGAAGGCTGTCATTAGGTGATTGGTGGTCAGCCGTCCTTCCCATTGCAACACGATCTCTAGCAGGCGAAAGCGCAGGGTCTGATCCCAAGTGAGCTCTCTGGGGGTCATATGTGCTCCAAAATGCGACATGTGTATGTAACCAGTATCGGCATGAGTATACAGACGACATATACTGAGTTAATCACAGTGTGATGAAAAAGATTGTGCTGTCTGTACCACGTTCTACCAGCATATTGCCGAAGTGCAGCTCAACTTCGGTTGCTCTCACAATCACAAGGTCATGCCAGGCTTTGCCGCCAGGCCCTATACCTCAAGGCTTTCGGGATGGTGTAGTACGATTAGGTGTATTTATTTAGTACAAGGGTATCAAGCAGATGAACGTGGTGGAGATTCAAAGGGTGCAGGTAAAGGGATAAGGCAGAGGACGTTGCCACTCTATTCTGCGGCTTACCAGAAATGAAGGTTGAGCTTATTCAGGTGACCGGTTGATGGACTTTCAGAATAAAATACCCTTCGCAATTAAGACCGAGACCGGTGCAATTGTCTCGGTCGATGATGTTGAAAGAGGACTTGCAGCCGGTTGTCATTGTCCTAGTTGTCAAGGATTGCTCGTTGCCAGAAAAGGTGAGCAAAACCGCCACTGCTTCGCGCATTACCGTGACAGCAAGGAAAAATGCTTCTACGCCTTTGAAACCAGTGTTCGGTTGATGCTGCGCTCTAAGCTGGAAAGTGTAGTGAAGCTCAATACCCCTGCCCATTACACCTCGTTTGATGGGGTCAAGGAACTGGTTGCTAAGGCCCATGCTGATATAGGCGTTCAATTTGTTCCGCAAGCAGAGACCCATGGTGTTCCGGCAGGGCTATTTCAGTTGATGTCCCGACCAGACTTCCACCTTGCCTTACACTTTCCTGCCGCGCATGAGCCTGTAGGGTTGTACCCGCTGTGGCTTGGGCGATTCATCGCCAAACATCCAAAAACAGGTGTTTTGGCTGTTCGTTATAGCCAATTTGGCGACCGGATGTTCGATAAGTCTCGCCCGGTAGGGATGGACACGACGACTTTGATGCTGACGATTCTCAGCGAAAATCCCAACTGCCTGCATTGGCTCTATCACCCACGCGAGGAGATGGCGCTGATCGCCCTGGAGCAGCTTGCCGAACAGCGACGGCAAGAAGCAGAGGAGAAAGCCAGACTGCAGCAACTAAAACAAGAACAACTGGAGGAAGCGCGGCGTCAATCTGAGGTAAAGCAAAGGATGCAACGCGAGCACCAAGCGGCGATTACGGCTCAGATGAGATTGGCTGAACAGGAGCGCGCCGCCCAGAGAGCATGGGACTATGCCGCACGGGCTGCGCAAGACAGCGACAAGACCAGCAATGGGGGGCAGTATCCACGATCTACGCCGACCGCGTGTCGTAATTGCCAACTACAGCACCAACGCCTTGATGCTGACGGCTACTGCTATCGCGAGGTTTGCATCAGAACTCGTGCGCAACGAATGGCAAGAACAGAAAAGGCAGAAGCGTCTATACGGTATTCCTACGCCAGCATGCGAGGTGGCGCAAATGTAAACAGCACTCCCCAGAAACAGACCAACCCCGTTGCCAGTCCGCAACCCGTGAGCGACACGCAACGCCAGTGGTACTCCTCTATCAAACCGGGTTCTTGTCCTCACTGTGGGGGCGATAGAGGCAATGGCCCGAATGGCTGGTGGTGTGAGAAATGTAAATAACCTTTTGATTTGTTAAGTCAGAGTGGCTCCCGGCGACGGGATACATGAAGCTACGGGAAGCAAAGCGGGACATCAGTTATTACCTGATGGATTACTACAACTGGCGGCGTCCACATCACCACAATGACGGGGTACCGCCAGCAAAAGCCGAAGAACGGCCTAACCAAGTGTCCGGATTTAGTTGATCACTACAGAATTACCTGGCTACTGGCAGGTCCTCCCAGCGGGTGGTGTAACAGGGGCTCAGGTGCTCTTGTCGCATCATCCACTCAGGCGACCCCGTACCTTGGCTGGCAAAGCCTACGCGCCCCAATCCCTTGGCTTTGATCTGGTCCATCACTGCCATCAGCGCATCTGATTGAGCGGAGGACGGGGCAAACAGGTCTGCCTGTTGCTGCCCCTTGGGAGTGAACTCACTCAGCATGACGCCCCCCTTCTGATAGCGGTAACCGTCGCGCCAAATCTGCGCTAGCAGCACGTTCACTTGCTGCAGCAGCAACCGGGTGTCATCGCTAGGGCAGACCAGCCGGACGCCAGCCTGCTCACTGTAGTAAGGCGCTCGTTCGTCAAAGGGGCTAGTTCGCACGAACAGGTGCACCCGCTGGCAACACATCCCCTCGGCCCGCAGCTTCTCGGCTGCGCGAGCCATAAAGCCTGACAACGCTTGGGCCATTTCTCCACGGTCAGTCACGCGCTCACCAAAGGAACGGCTCGAGAGGATCTGCAGCTTCGCCGTCGGTTCAACGGTCAGCTCTGCACAAGGCAGGCCACGCAGCTCCTGTACGATCCGCTCGACCACCACGCCGTATTGGGCGCGTAACCCTTTGGCATCGCTAGCCACCAGGTCAGCCACGGTGTTGATGCCTTGTGCCACCAACTTGGCTCCCAAGCGCCGTCCTATGCCCCACACCTCGTCCACCGGGGTGATAGCCATCAGCCGGGCACGGCGCAGCTCGTCACGCAAGTCCACGACGCCGCCAGTGGCAGGCCACTTCTTGGCTGCATAGTTGGCCAGCTTGGCGAGGGTCTTGGTGGGACCAATCCCGACCCCTACCGTTAGGCCGGTCCACTGCCACACTCGCTGCCGGATCTGTTGTCCATAGGCTGTCAGGTCCCCGGCAAACGACTCCGACAGTGACAGGAATGCTTCATCAATGGAGTAGACCTCCAGTTCGGGGGACATGGTCTCCAACGTGCTCATCACCCTGCCAGACATGTCTCCATAGAGTGCGTAGTTGGAGCTGAATGCCACACCGCCATGCGCCTCGAACTGCTCGCGGATCTTGAAGTAGGGCCCGGCCATCTTGATACCCATCGCCTTGGCTTCGGGGCTGCGCGACACCACGCATCCATCGTTGTTGGAGAGCACCACGATCGGGCGGCCACGCAGCTCAGGGCGAAACAGCCGCTCACAGCTGGCGTAGAAGTTGTTTACATCAACGAGCGCTATAGCCATCACGCTGCCTCAGATTGCCAATCACATGTGCGTATTCCGGCGAAGTTGAACAGCCATTCCGGCCAACGTGAACACCCTGATCCTTAACGCGCTCACGTCATCTCGTTTCTAACTCGACTGTTCAGATTGGGTCAACTCACTTCTCCTCTTCCTCATCGATTCTCCCTTCAGTGGCAGCCGGTGAGCGTTGTGCATCAGCCGGTCCAGGATCGCATCTGCCAGGGTGTTGTCACCCAAGCTCGCGTACCACTCTTCAGTTGGCAGCTGACTGACCACTATCGTCGAGTATTTCCCATACCGATCATCCATGATCTCCAGCAGTGCGTTGCGCTGTTCGGCATTCACCGCCTCCAGTCCCCAGTCATCCAGGATCAGCAGCTCTATCCTTGCCAGTTGACCCAACAGTCTGGCGTAACTGCCATCTACCTTGGCCTGGCTCAGCTCAAGCAGCAGACGTGGCAGCCGGTAGTAACGAGTGCTATGCCCTTGCTGACAGGCTTGGTAGCCCAGCGCACAAGCCAGGTAGGTTTTTCCACAGCCACAGGGGCCGGTAATGAGCAGGTTCTGGCCCCGGCGCAGCCACTCTCCTTGGGCCAGGTTTGCTACCTGTGACCGCTCCAGGTTGCGTGCTGACTGGTAGTCCAGCTCCTGCACCGTGGCCTGGAGTTTGAGCCTTGCCTGCTTGACCAGCCGAGTTTGCTTACGCTGCTCCCGGCTCAGTTGTTCGTGTTCGACCAGCAGGCTTAGCCGCTCGATGAAGGGCAGCCCTTCGTAGGTACTCGCATGTTCCAGTTGTTGTTGCACGGCATCCGCCATGCCGGTCAGTTTCAGGTTTCTCAGGCGGGTCAGGGTTTGTTGGGTCATGGGGCGTATCCTCTTTAGTGGAAGCTCTGGGGGCCACGGATGTTCTCGTGCTCTTGCGGTAACTCTGGGTAGCTCAGCGGGCTTGCGGGCAGTTGGTCGCGGCCACTGGTCAGCACCGACTTGAGCTGTTTGAGTCGCACCAGACCTTCCCGGTTGGCCAACTGGCAACAGGCTTCAACCCGTGATGGCGGATACTCCCGGCTAAGACTCAGCAGCCCCAGGCAGAGTCGGTATGCCTGCTCGGCATGGGCTTTCTCTTCCAACCGTTCGCTAACCCAGCACAAGGTGCTCGGTCCGATGTCAGCAGCCCACTGTTTAAGACGCCCTGGGGTCCAGCGTTGCTGCTTGCTGTGACGTTCCGGCATGTGCTCAGGGAGCGTGCTCATCCCCGGGATGGTTTTACGTGGATGGCTCGCGACCAGCTGTTGCTGGTGATAGACCTGAAGCAGTGTGTCGCCTGCATGGAGCTCCAGTTGCTGACCCACATACTGGTGTGGCACCGAGTAATGGTGCTGCTCATAGCTGACGTGATAGTCGATGTTGACCTTGACCGTTTTGATGGCGACATAGCGATAGGGATGCACCGGCAGTGGTCCCAGTGCCGGGCGGTCCAACTGCTCAAATGCGTCACGTCGGTTACCGGGCAGTTGCTTGAACGGACGCTCGTTGAGTTCGTTCAGCAAGGCACGGATGCACTGGTTGAGTTCGGCAAGCGAGAAGAAGGTCTGATGGCGTAGACGGGCCAGGATCCAGCGCTCGACGATCTGCACACCCACCTCCGCCTTGGCCTTGTCCTTGGGCTTGTAAGGACGAGCTGGCATCACCGCCACCTGATAGTGCTCGGCCAACTGCTGGTAGCTGGGGTTGAGCTCGGGATCGTATCGGCAAGCCTTGCTGACACCGCTCTTGAGGTTGTCGGGGATCAGCAGTGCCGGTGTCCCGCCGAAAAACTCAAAGGCACGGACATGGCTTTGCAGCCAGTCCGGCAGTGACTGTGACCAGGTGGCCTCGGCAAAGGTGTAGTTGGACGCACCGAGCACGGCGACAAAGACTTGTGCCTGACGGACCTCACCCGTGGTCGGCGACACGATGGGCACCGTGGGCCCGCAGTAGTCGATAAAGAGCTTTTCCCCCGCCTTATGGATCTGGCGCATGGAGCGCTTTTGCAACTGACACCAGGACTTGTAACGGTCGCAGAACTGGGAGTAGCTGTAACAGCTATTGGGATAGCGCTGGGTGTACTCCTCCCAGAGCAGCTGTTTGGAGACCCCCTTGCGCTTGAGCTCCTGATGGACAGAGGGCCAATCCGGCACGACATGGCAGGCCGATATGGTGGTATCGGCCTGCGGATAAAACAGGGCAGCCAGTCGGCCATCATCAAACTCGGTGGGCAGGGGCCAGCTAAGGCCGAGCGCCTGGGCACTTTTGAGGAGTTTCTGGATGGAGCCGACACTGACCTTGGTACAGATACTGATTTGGCGAACAGAGAGGTCAGCTTCCAGCCGCAGTCGCAGCACTTCACGAATTTTACGCATTGCAATCCTCTTGGCAGACATAGGCTCTTCCCTGGCAAAAGGGAGAGCGTATCAAAGGTTGTTAAATCAATGCGTTAAGGATGATTCTGGTGAATGTGAACAGTGATTCCGGGATGTTGAACACTGTTTCCGGAAAGGAGGGGCAAAGTGTTCAGGTTGAGCCGGAATGAGCGTTCACATTGGTCCGGAAATGGTGTTCACGTTGAACCGGAATCGGTGTTCATGATCGGCCGGAATATGCAACATGGGTGACCACTCCAAACAACTCCAGGGAGAGGCTCATACAAGGGTCGATAGGCGCGAACGCCGGATTGGCTGGCAACAGCCGCAACCTCGGCTTGAGCTGCAAGGTCTTTACCGTGAAGCCGCCATCGAGTAGTGCAATCACCACATCACCATGGCGCGGGGTGAGGCTCTTATCGACCACCAGCAAGTCACCGGGAAAGATGCCGACCCCGGTCATGCTCTCCCCCTCGGCACGCAGATAGAAGGTTGCTGCAGGGTGCGCCACGCAGTGGGTGTTGAGGTCTAACTTCCCTTCCAGATAGTCGCTGGCTGGGCTGGGAAAGCCGCAAGAGGCGCGGTGCAAGAACAGCGGGATGGTCACCTCGGCGGGTGATGGGTCTGGGGTTAACAGCTTCATGGCAAAACACCTGTATTTATATACAGCTATTATAGCGCACCACCTTTGAACCAGCGCAAGTCCCGCATGCCAGTGATGGCGTACCATGGCGCCAACAAATAACAAAGAGGTCAGTATGAGTCACAATCTGTGTGCCCTACCGAAAGAGCAGCAAGAACGGGTCGAGGTCGAGAAGGCCGCCGCATATGCGGTATGGAAGGAGCGCAACGGTTACTTGGCCAGCGCAGAAAGCGAAGCAAGCCAGCATAAGGGTGAGCTGAGCAGCTACTTTCTTGAGCAAGTGGGTAAATACAAACGAGGCTAACTCTATCTGGTTGAAAATGTTACATGTACACATGCCCAGTATCGAAGGAATTGTCATAGCCCGATAAAATCGCCTCTCACCACTTTTAGACGCTCGTTACAGCAACTCGGGTCGTCTTAGTCGGCACACGAGCGGTACGGTAATAACTCACAAAATTTATTTAAAATAATGGCTGTGTTATGCAGCTTGCACGAGAGAGCAATAACCTGAACATGCATGTCCAAACGTTAGAATCGTTCCCCCCTGAAGTTGTCAGTAAACTGCAGTACTACGTTTACCGGCTGATTGATCCACGCAATGGCGAAACATTTTATATCGGCAAGGGGAAGGGCAACCGGGTCTTTGCTCATGTCCAAGGCAGTGTTGAGGATGACGCTGTATCGGAAAAATTGGAGCGAATTCGCGCCATCCATCTTGCAGGGCTGGATGTGGTGCATGTTATTCATCGGCACGGTATGAACGAAAAAACGGCCTTTGAGGTCGAAGCGGCGCTGGTTGATGCCTATCCGGGGATCACCAATATCATGGATGGGCATGGCAATAGTGAATTTGGTGCCATGCACTCAACCGAGATCATCCAAAAGTACTGTGCTCCAACTGCCGAATTCCACCATAAGGCGCTGTTGATCAGTGTTAACCGTAGCGCATTAGAGCGGTCACTTTATGACGCAACCCGCTTTGCTTGGCGTCTTAATAAAGATAAGGCCTGCCAAGCAGATGTGATTTTAGCCACGGTGCAGGGGCTGATTGTCGGTGCATTTATTGCGCAGCAGTGGATTGACGCAACAGCTGAACATTTTCCAGGTAAAGAGACCATTGAAGGACGTTATGGCTTTGTTGGCCATGAGGCGTCTGAGGAGATCAAAGCCATGTATGTCGGCAAGAGGCTGCCCGATGAGTTTCGCAAGCGGGGAGCTTCAAACCCCATCAAATATACCTGGTCGTGAAAGCTCAGAGAGCACAAACGGCTGCCAAATATGCGCTTATCTTGTCCAATTGACATAAATCTTGAGTTTTGGTGACCTGGCTTCATAGAGCAATCGCCCTCTGAGGGGTAGAATGACGCTCCTTTGATAGCATGAACTGAGCGCCGTTAGGGTCAATAGAGCATTTATGAGTAGCGAAGAACACCTGGTTAAGCTGGGCTTTAAATTTGGTAAAAATGGGGCCCACTCGGCTAGAAGCTTGATGTATAGCGAGCTAAAAACGCTGCTGGATGGTCGCCCTGAGCAGGCAACCCGGCATGACTATCAGCAAGATATCGAGCTTTACAATGTGCTGCATAAAAGCAGCGACAATGCCCGCAAGTTGACGTTCCGCCACCTGGTCGATCTGTATGGTATCTCCCCGGATATCCCTTTGTTTCACGTGTTTCGCCAGCTATGGGAGCGAAGTGAAGAGGCTCAACCTCTGTTGACCTTGCAACTTGCGCTGGCCAGGGACCCGTTATTAAGGCAGACCCAGTCGTTGATTAGTACGACCCCGTTGGGAGACATACTGGAACGTGAACAGGTGGAACACGTTTTAGCCGCCCCCGACCCTAACCGTTTCAGCCCGGCTTCCCTGCGCTCGTTTGCCCAGAATATCAACGGCAGTTGGACGCACGCCGGGTTCCTGCAAGGCAAATACAAAAAGGTGAGAACCAGTCCGGTCGTGACCTATGTCAATGCGGCATTTGCACTCTTTCTCGGTCACTGTGAAGGGCGTGCCGGACAAGGGTTGTTTCAGACTCCATGGTTTCAACTGCTAAGCCTGGATCCGGCAGAGGGATATGAGCTGGCCTACATGGCATCGCTGCATGGCGTAATTAGCTACAAGCAGGCTAGTGGCATTGTCGAAATCCGCTTCCCCCTCTGGCCAATAGCGCCAGCATCTTGAGGAGAACGAGAGCATGGGTGATCGCCTCTCAAAACTGATTAAGCGTTTTACCACTTATATCTCGGTGCCTTGGCGCTCGGTGCTATCTGCCGAAGAGCGCGCTGTCTTTGTGGTGTACCACAAAGAAGATGAGTTAAAGCTGCGGGCTCGGGTCACTGAATTTCAACTGGCCGTTGAGCAGCATGGTCACTGCTGGCAGTTGTTGGATATCACAGATGCCTTCCCCAAGTGGATGGGGGAACACGACTATGCAGACGCCTATTTCGCCGAGCCGGAGCTGCTAGTGGGCAGTTATGAATTTTTTGCCGAAGAGCTGGCCGAGCGTCTGAAAGAGGAAGTCGATAAAACCCTGGGGAGCAACGATGTAGTGGCCCTGCTGGGCACTGGCACGCTGTTTGGTTTTGCCTCTGTTTCTGGGTTGGTGAAGGCGCTCTCTCCAGTGGTAAAAGGCAAGCTGGTGGTCTTCTTCCCCGGCGAGTATCACGACAACAACTTTAGTCTGTTAGATGCCAAGGATGGGTGGGGATATCACGCCACCGCCATCTGTCACCATAACGAATAACAACAAGGAATTACGGGATGCTAAATAGAGAGATTTACAGTAACGATCCGTTGCAATCTGAGTTGGCCAACAACGGTGTGGCCGTCGTCAACGATGATCAGAGTGCCGAGTCCTTCGCTACCCTGCGTTATGAGCTTAAAACCTTTGTCTGTGATGGCGCCTATGAGGCGGGCATGCAGAAAATTCTGGCGGCCTATCTGAGCAAGCTAGACGCCAAGGTTGAGCAGTCAGGGGTCTGGATCAGCGGTTTCTACGGATCGGGTAAATCTCACTTGGCCAAGATGTTGCGCACCTTCTGGACCAATCAACGCTTCTCTGATGGTGCCGATCCCTTGAGCCTGGCCGATCTCCCTGCAGGCATTCGCGAGCAATTTGCCAAGCTGTCACTGCTCTCCCAACAATACCAGGGTTTGCATGCCGCTTCGGGTACCCTGGGCGCGGGCAAGCGTGGCAACGTGCGCCTGGCGTTTCTCTCTATCATCTTCAAGTCGGTAGGGTTGCCAGAGCAATACCATCTAGCCCGCTTTGTGATGTGGTTGAAATCCCAAGGGGTGCTCGATGCCGTGCAACAGTATGTCAGGCTGCATGGCAAAGCAGTTGCAGATCAAGATCCTTGGCAAAGAGAGCTGCGTAATCTCTACGTCTCTCCTGTGATGGCTCAGGCACTGTTGCACCATTTCAGTGATTTGGCCACCAACGCCCCAGACATGTCCAAGGTACTGCGTGCACAGTTCCCAGAGGTCAAAGACATCACCAACGACGAGATGGTCGATGCGGTCATGGATGCCCTGGAACGTAATGGTCAGCTGCCGCTCACGCTGATCGTGCTTGATGAGGTGCAGCAGTATGTGGGCGGAGATGAAGACCGCGCCTTTGATGTGCAAGAGGTAATTGAAACCTGCTGCAAGGCGAGCCGCTTTAAATCACGCCTGCTGTTTGTTGCCACAGGGCAAAGTGCGCTAAGTGACACCCCTAACCTGCAACGCCTGATGGGCCGCTTTGTGGTCACAGTGCAACTGGCCGATACCGATGTGGATGCAGTGATCCGCAAAGTGATCCTGCAGAAAAAAGAGAGTGCCAAGGGGGCTGTCGAGGATCTGATCCAGAAAAACCTGGGCGAGATCAGCCGCCATCTGCGGGGCTCTAAGTTTGAACATCAACGGGATGACGAACAGTGGATGGTGGCCGACTATCCATTGCTGCCGGTGCGTCGCCGTTTCTGGGAAAAGTTGCTGCCCGCGCTGGATAAAACCGGCACCGGCTCACAGCTGCGTAATCAACTGCGTATCACTCATGAGGCAACCCGTTACGGGGCCGAAAAGGCGCTTGGCTGTCTGATCCCGGCCGATTTTATTTACGATCAAATCGTCAACGATCTGGTCAATAGCGGAGTAGTGGGGCAAGAGATCTATGCCGAGATTGGCAAGCTCAAAGATGGCTCGCCTGAAGAGGTCCTGCAGGGGCGGATCCTCTCCCTCATCCTGATGATCAGCAAATTGCCGAGCGAAATTGACTACGGCATTCACGCCAGTGCAGAAACCCTGGCTGACTTGCTGATCGAAGATTTGGAGAATGAGAAGCACGACCTGCGGCCACGAGTCAATGCGGCGCTGCAGGTGTTGGAAAAGGCCTCGCTGATCATGGCAGTGCAGTCTGCAAGTGGCGTTGAGTATCGCCTGCAAACGGCCGAGAGCCAGGCTTGGTATGACATGTATCGCCAGCAGCAAGCGGAGCTCCGTGCCGATCCAGCACGACTCGATGGCCTGCGCAATCAACTGGTGCACACCATAGTGCGCAAGTTGGTCAGCCAAGTGCGCCTTACCCAAGGCCAGGTGGCAGAGGGGCGCACCCTGAATGTTGCGTTCGATGATGAGTTGCCCAACGATGCACAAGAGAAGCTCTACGTCTGGGCACCGGGATTACCGGAGCGGCAATTGCAAGATTTGGCGCGCGCAGATAGCGCAGATAATGGCACCCTTTATCTTTATATCCCCTCAGAGGGTAAGAGCAAGCTTAACGCAGCCATCGTTGAGAAGCAGGCGGCCACCATGACCCTGGACGTCAAACAAAATGCGGTGATGACCGAAGCGGGTAAAGAGGCCCGTGCCGCCATGATGTCGAGCCAGCGCAATGCCGAAGCAGAGGTCAAACGCTTGACCGCTGAGATGGAAGGGATGATGTGGCTGCGCCTCTCTGGTGGCAGTGAAGTGGGGGGAGATACCTTGGTGGCGCAACTGCAAGCTGGGGCCGAAACGGCCTGCGTGCGCCTCTATCGCAACTTCGATATGGCAGATCACAAGGAGTGGGCCAAGGTTTACACCCGTGCCAGCCAGGGGGATGCCGATGCGCTAGAGGCGATTGGCCACCAGGGTGAGGCACAAAACCTCCCGGTCTGCCGTGAAATCAAAAGGTTTATCGGGGTGATGAAAACCGGTAGTGAAGTGCGCGAACACTTTGGTAAAGCCCCTTACGGCTGGTCCCGTGATGCTATCGATGGAGCACTCTTTGCTATGTTGGCTGCTGGCGTACTCAAAGCCAGCGATGCCAAACTCAACGCCACCGATGCGCGCAGCCTGGAGCGCGCCCAGGTCGGCCCGACCCAGTTCCGCCCCGAAACGGCCACCATCGGCAAGGTACAATTGATCAAGGTGCGCAGCCTGATCAACAGCTTGGGGGGGAGTTGTAACGCCGGGGAAGAGAGCTGCAAGCTTGCCGACGCATTACAACAGGCCAAGGCGCTGGCTCGCCGTCTCGGGGGCGAGGCTCCCTTGCCACTGCCCCCCTCAACCCAGCAACTCGATGAGCTATTGGTGCTCTCGGGCAATGATCAACTGCTCGCCGCGTTTGAAAGCAAAGAGGCGCTGCAAGCCGAATACGAGAGCTGGAAAGCACAGCTTGAGCTGGTGGCCGAGCGCAAAGAGCAGTGGGACAACCTGCAAGGTCTGCTGCCCTACTGCCGTGAACTGGCGGTGTTTGCTGAGCTCAATCAAGAGTGCGAGTCGCTGCGTGCCGGTCGAACCCTGCTGCAAAGCCCTTCCCCGGTGCAGCCACTACTCAACAAAGCCATAGACGCGTTGCGTAACACCATCATGGCGCACTGTGACCGCTATGAGCAGGAGTACCAGGCCTGCTATCGGGAACTCGACAGTGACCCCAGTTGGGCCAAGCTCACCAGCGATCAGCAGAGCCAACTGCTCGCCAAGCACGGCATCGCCCAGTTACCCAAACTTAAACTGGGCAGTTTGCAAGAGGTGCAGCAGAGCCTGGATAACTGCTCCTGGCAGGGGTGGAACGATCGTATTTCAGCCTTGACCTCTTATTTTGATAAGGCGCTGAGCGATGCAGTCACCCTGCTCAAACCCAAGGTGCGCCATATTTCGGTGCCAAAGCCGCTGATTGAATCAGAACAAGATCTGAAAGCTTGGCTGGCCCAGGTAGAAGATCAGGTGCGTTGCGAACTGGCCCAAGGTAACCCGGTACGCGTCAGCTAGTGCGCTGAACAAAAGAGAAACAATAAGGCCGATGCGGCAGACTTGCCGCGTCGGCGCTTAGCCCAATCCCCGCATTCTATTTAAGGAACATGGGGTCACCCATCTTCCACATATCGAGCTAACACCATGAGACAAGCCCTGGATAAGACTCTCAGAACCCAGCTGGAAAGCACCGTCCTTGCCGCCCGTGAAGTGGTTGAAACCGCCTGCCGTGAAGAGATCGAACGTTTGGGCGTAGGCGATGCCAATGTGCCCGCCTTTCTTAACGACGCTCAGCGCAAGCTGCGTAACCGCCTGCGGGCCCATGCTCGCCAGCTGGGCGATCTGCTCCACGATAATGGCAAGCAAGAGACAGCTCACCTGCTGGCAGAGATGGCCTACGAGCAGTGGCACCGCATGCTGTTTGCCCGTTTTCTCGAGCAAAACAACCTGTTGATGTATGACGCTTATACTCCGGTCACCCTGGATGAGTGCGCGGAGCTGTTAGAAGAAGAGACCGATTGCGCCAGCGCCTGGGAGTTGGCGGGGCGCTTGGCAGCCAAAATGTTGCCCCAGGTGTTTCGGGTTGATTCTCCTGTGCTGGCGGTGCGCCTGCCCATCAACCATCAGCGCTCCCTCGAAGGCTTGATCATGGCCCTATCACCGGCGGTGTTCGAGGCACAAGACAGTCTGGGCTGGTGTTATCAGTTCTGGCAAAGCAAGCGTAAAGAGGAGGTCAACAAGTCCGGTGTGCCCATCGGGGCTGATGAGCTGAGCCCGGTCACCCAGCTCTTTACCGAACCCTATATGGTCTCGTTCCTCTTGGATAACGCCCTGGGTGCCTGGTGGGCCAAACGTCGCTTAACCCAAGATCATTTGCGTTATGCCAGCGATGAGCAGGAATTGCGTGAGCGCGCCGCGATCCCTGGTGTGCCCCTCTCTTACCTGCGCTTTGTTAAAGTGACGAATACCCAAGGGGAGCGCTGGCAACCGGCTGGTGGCTGGTACGACGCCTGGCCTGAAGATATCTGCGAGCTAAAAACCCTCGACCCTTGCTGCGGCTCCGGTCACTTCCTGGTGGCGCTGTTTCTGATGCTGGTGCCGATGCGCATGTACCTGGAAGGATGTGATGCCAATACCGCCATTGAGCGGGTGATCACGCAAAACCTGCATGGTTTGGAGCTCGATGGCCGCTGTATCGAGATTGCCGCCTTTGCCCTGGCGCTCGAAGCCTGGCGCTTCCCCAATGCCGGTGGTTATCGGCCACTGCCTGCCTTGCAGCTTGCTTGCTCCGGGCAAGATGTGCTGGCCGCAAGTGATGAGTGGCAACAGCTTGCCAAACAAAACCCAGAGCTCGAGCCCGCCCTCGCTTGGCTAAAACGCCAGTTTAAGGATGCCCCTGTGCTCGGCAGCCTGATCGATATCAAGCGTGCCCACTACGAGGGCAAGGCTCAAGGTGCCCCGGCCCCCTGGCAGCAACTGCTCGATGCCCAAGCCCAAAGTGATGATGAAAGTAAAGATGCCAGCGTAGCGGCTCAAGGCTTGGCCCAGGCAGCTAAGTTGCTGGCGGGGAGCTACCACCTGGTGGCGACCAATGTACCCTACTTGGGGCGAGGCAAGCAGTGCGCCGAGTTGCAAGATTTTTGTGACGAGTACTACCCGGAAGCGAAAGCCGATCTGGCCACCGTATTTTTAGAGCGCTGTCTCGATTTTAATGCCCAAGGTGGTAGCTCGACCATTGTCTTGCCGCAGAACTGGCTATTCCTGACCAGCTATAAGAAATTCCGCGAAAAACTATTAACCGAGCAAACATGGAATCTAATTGCCCGTCTTGGGCCAAGAGCCTTTGAAACAATCTCCGGTGAGGTGGTACAGGCTATTTTAATTACTTTAAGCAAAGGTGTGGCGCCTAAAGAGGCGTTGCTGCGCGGGGTGGATGTGTCTGTCTCGAAAACCGCCGCCGACAAAGCCGAGCAACTGCGGATTGAGTCGCTGAAGAGCGTAGAGCAAGCCAAGCAGTTGGAGAATCCTGATGCGGTAATTTATCTAGAGTCTGACGGAATTGGTAGTGAGACATTAGAATCCCACGTTGAACGAACTGAGGGGCTAAGTACTGGGGATTTATTGAGACTTAAGGTCTTCCATTGGGAAATCGACTCCACAAATAAAGACTGGGTGTTATTCCAAAGTACAGTGAAAGAGAGTCTTCATTTTGGAGGGATGTCAGGAGCATTGTATTGGTGTGATGGGAATGGCCCAATGAACTCTTTGACAGGAGCCAGAATTACAGGTCAAAAGGCCTGGGGAAATAAAGGTGTCTTAGTAAGCCAGATGCGTATGTTGCCTGTAACTATTTATGTAGGGGGCAAGTTCGATGATAACTCCGCAGTGGTATGGCCTAAAGATAGCACTGAAACACTCGAAAGCATTTGGTCATATATGTCCTCAGCTCAGTTTGGTCCGGATGTCAGAAAGATAGACCAATCTCTGAAGGCCACCAGTAACTCTTTGGTAAAAGTAGAGTTCGATTATTCTAGTTGGTTAAAGAATGCAAAGTTGTCTTACCCGCATGGCCTCCCCAAACCTTACACCAATGACCCCACTCAATGGATCTTCCATGGTCACCCCTGCGCCTCAGTCGTGTGGGACGAAGAGAGCAAATGGACCAAAGAGGGGCCGGTGCGCTTTGATGAGTCCGTACTGCAGGTGGCGGTAGCTCGCCTGCTGGGGTATCAGTGGCCCGCCGAGCTGGACGAAGAGATGGAGCTGGCCGATGAGCAGCGCCAGCTGGTCGAAGAGGTTGCCAGGCTCAACATGTTTGCCGATGAAGATGGTATCGTCTGCCTCCCAGCTGTGCGCGGTGAAGCCCCGGGCCATACCCGATTGGAAAAATTGTTGGTGGCAGCCTATGAGGATGACTGGAAAAACGGTGCCCTGGATAAGCTGCTGACCGCCGTGGGCAGCAAGAGCCTGGAGCTGTGGCTGCGCGACAAGTTCTTCGAGCAGCACTGCAAACTGTTCCAACATAGACCCTTTATCTGGCATATCTGGGACGGCCTAAAAGATGGCTTCTCCGCCCTGGTCAACTACCACAAGCTCGATCGCTCCGGCTTAGAGCGCCTGATCTACACCTACCTGGGTGACTGGATCCGTATTCAGGAGCAGGGGGTAAAAGAAGCGCGCGATGGCGCCGAAGAGCGCCTGACCGCCGCCAAAAACCTGCAACAGCGCCTCGAGGCCATCTTGGCCGGTGAAAAGGGGCTCGATATCTTTGTACGCTGGAAACCCCTGGCCGAACAACCCATCGGTTGGGAACCGGACCTTAACGATGGTGTGCGCCTCAATATCCGCCCCTTCCTCAAAGCGGCCGATGTCGGCAAAAAAGGCGCCGGTATCCTGCGCTTTAAGCCGAATATCAATTGGAACAAGGATCGCGGTAACGACGTCGCCTCAGCCCCTTGGTACACTCTGGGCCTGCAATATGGCGAAAAAGAGGGGGCGCGCATTAACGATCACCACTTGTCGCTAGCAGACAAACGCGCCGCCAGAGCAAACCAACCCGAATGATGGAAGCCCTATGATCGATACGCTCAAGACGGTCAATGTTGGCCCTGCCCCTACCTTGTCGCTGGCCTTTGGCCAGCGGCTTAATCTGCTCACCGGCGATAATGGCTTGGGTAAGAGCTTTTTGCTGGATATCGCCTGGTGGGCGCTGACTCGCCGCTGGCCAGCTGAGATCAACCCTAAGCTCACCACAGGGCGTAAAGCCCTGCCCAGTGAGGTTGGGGAGGCGAGCATCAGCTTTTCATTTACCGCCAAGAGTAAACGTGAAGAGTACCAGAGTACCTTCGCCCGCCGTGAACAGAGCTGGACCGGCCGCCCCGGGCGGCCTGCCAACCCTGGCCTGGTGCTCTATGCCATGGCTGACGGGAGTTTCGCGCTGTGGGATCCGCACCGTAACTACTGGCGCACCCAGGGAGAGCTCGATATTCAAGAGCGTCTGCCCGCCTATGTCTTAAGCCCCAGTGAAGTATGGGATGGCCTGGCCAGCGGCGATGGCAGTTGGTTGTGTAATGGCCTTATTCGCGATCTGGCCAGCTGGCAAAAAGAGAAAGGGGCGGCATTTAAACACCTGAAAGCGGTGCTTAAGGCGCTCTCCCCTTCTCCTGAAGAGATCCTGACCCTGGGGGAGCTGACCCGGATCAGCCTGGATGATGCGCGGGATATCCCGACCATCCGGATGCCGTACCAAAAAGATGTGCCCGTGGTACACGCCTCATCAGGGATGCGGCGTATTTTAGCCCTAGCATATCTGTTGGTGTGGGCCTGGCAAGAGCACCAGCAGGCGGCCAAGCAATTGGGTGAACCGGTGACCCCCCAGATCACCTTCTTGATCGACGAGATTGAATCTCACCTGCACCCCAGCTGGCAGCGCAGCATAGTGCCCACCTTGCTAAGCGTCATGGGGTTGCTTGATAAACAGGCCAAGGTGCAGTTGATCACCGCGACCCATTCCCCCTTGGTGATGGCCTCGGTCGAGCCGCTGTTTGATGCCCGCCAAGATGCCTGGTTTGACCTGGATTTGGCCCAAGGCGAGGTGACGCTCACCCGGCGAGCTTTTGAGAAGCAGGGGGATGTCACCAGTTGGCTAACCAGTGACGCCTTTGACTTACCCAGTGGGCGACCCAAAGAGTACGAACAGTTGATCAAGCAGGCTTCGGCGCTCTTGGGGCAAGCGGCTCCAGATCCCCAGGCGCTCGCTACCATGTATCAGAAATTGCTGCTCGCGTTAAAGCCGACCGATGAGTTTCTGTTTCGCTGGCGTGCCATCTGCGATAAGAAGGGCTGGCCGTTATGATCCCGGTGCAATTGCAACCTGAGCCTGCCGATTTTGATGCCAGAGTGCGCCAGCCGGGGCGCGATTGGTTAGCCACTCATGGCATAGCGCTCAATGCCCCACCGCCGGATGCATCCAAGTTGCCCAACTATTGGACACACTCTAACAAGCAGTTGTGGGATACCTACAATGGTGTTTGCGCCTATCTGGCAATCTATTTTGAGTGGGTGATTGGCGCGGCCTCAACTGACCACTTTGTGGCCAAATCACAGAATGCCGGTGATGCCTATGAGTGGGATAACTACCGTCTAAGCGCCCTTGGGCCGAACCGCAATAAGAATAAGTTTGATGATGTGCTAGACCCCATCGGGTTGGCCCCTGAGACCTTTATCATCAACTTTGCCAATGGCGAGATTGCGGTCAACCATTCGCGCTATCCTGCCGGAACCGTTCATGCAGCGGATGCTGCGGCAACTATTACCCGTCTCAAGCTCGATAGCCCGGAGCATAATCAGATGCGCGCCCGGCATTATGACAACTACTTGAAAAATGACTGTTCGCTCGCTTTTTTACAACGCCACTCTCCCTTTGTTCATGGCGAGCTGATCCGCCAAGGGTTGGCTTAAGCCTTAAGACGCGAAACAGAATCGAGAATTACATGCAAGTTATCGACTATCTGGTTACTCAATTGCGCGACAGCGCGCGTTATAACTCTCAGGTGCAGGTACCGCCCGCAGTGGTGCTCTGGACCGATGAAACCCGGCAGTGGCAAGCAGCCATGCCGATTATTAAGCGCTATCTACCCGAGCTACTCGAGCTGGGGGAGTATCGACCCACCGAGCGCACCGGTCCCGCAATTTGGCTAAAGTGCATGATTGCAGGTACTGCACCAGAGCAATCCCTGTCTGCTGATGCCATCCCGATCCTCTATCTGCCCGGCGTCAGTCGCAAAGATCTGCGTGCCATCGACCAATGTTCGCTTGCCCTGCAACCCCTTGCCGAGTTGCAGTATCGCGGCTGCTGGTGGGCCTATAACACTGCAGGTCGGGATTGGAGCGTGGGCTCTTTTTTAAGTAATCCCAAAGTGGGGTTGCAGCTTGATGTCGCCAAAGATGGTAAAACTCAGCAAGCGTTGCTAGAGGTGTTGCCTGATCTGCTTGAAGCCCAGGCCGTTAGTTTGCAGGGCAAACGGTTAGAAACTAGCGATCTCTATGCGTTGGCGGGGGGCGACCCAATCCGCAATATGCTGGCTTGGCTCAATGAGCCTGAGGCCATCCAAAAGGAGTGGCAGCAGAGCAACCGCTGGCAGCACTTCTGTGGTCAGAGCCAAGATGCGTTTGGTGTTGACCCTGCCAATGCTGAGATCTCGTCGTTGTTGCCGCTGCTGTGCGATGCACAGGGACCCTGGCAAGCGGTGTGGGAGC
Source organism: Aeromonas sp. FDAARGOS 1407 (assembly GCF_019048725.1). Lineage (NCBI taxonomy): Bacteria > Pseudomonadati > Pseudomonadota > Gammaproteobacteria > Aeromonadales > Aeromonadaceae > Aeromonas > Aeromonas sp. FDAARGOS 1407. The sequence continues at coordinate 4,420,255 of NZ_CP077399.1, read as the reverse complement.
GTTTTAGCGACACCGCCGCACACCACTCTTCATTGATTAAGGCACTGCATCAGGTGCAGCCCAGCGAATTGCTCTCTGAGCCAGCCCGCTACCCCTTTTGCAATGAGCATGAAGAGCAACGGCTGGCGCAGACGCTCACCACCTTGGTTAACGAGGAGGTAGCAACCATTCGTACCCACCTGGCGTCGCTTAACGTTGAGCATGCAGCCCGGCGTGAGTGGTTGTGGGCTGGGCTCGGGCTCTCACCCTGGGCGATGTTGCTTGATCCGTTAAGCCAGCTGAGTGAACTGACACGACAGCCACTGGGTGGGCCGGATATCGAGACCATGGCCAGCTATTACCAGGAGAAGGTATGGCAGACCGATGATCTTGCCCTGCAAGTGATGGCCTTGGCGAGCGATAGCGCTATGGAGCAGGTAGCCGCCGCGCTGCTTGGCAAACTCTATACCCCTTGGTTGGAAGCTGTGACCCTGCACTTCCAGCACTTGGTGAAGAGCCAGGGTTATCCGGGTGGCCAGGGGGTGCAAGAGCCGGTCGGAGCATACCAGGGGGCCAGTACCGTACTCTTTTTTGTCGATGGGTTGCGTCTTGATATGGGCCATCGTCTTATGCATCTTTTGGCGCAGGCTAACCTACATGCCAGCTTGAAAACCCGCTGGAGCGCACTCCCTAGTCTGACGGCGACAGCGAAAGCGGCAGTGACCCCCCTTAGCCCTTTATTAACCGGTGATCTGGAAAGCGATAAATTTGTCCCGCAATTTGCCGACAGTGGGGCTGATTTCTCGAGCCATCATTTCAAGAAAGGGTTAGCCCAAGCGGGTTGGCAATATCTGGAAGGGCACGACTGTGGTGAGCCAGAACAAGGTAAGGCTTGGGTGCAGTGTGGTGACCTGGATAATCTTGGGCACGAGCGTCAGCAGAGCCTGCCGAGATTTATCGATCATGCCTTAAAGGGGGTGGTTGAGCGGATTGTGAGTCTATTGGATGCCGGTTGGACCAGAGTACATGTGGTGACCGACCATGGCTGGTTATGGAGCCCAGAGAAGCTACCTAAAGCAGAGCTGACCAAACACATGGCAGAACTGCGCACGCCACGCTGCGCCATTTTGAAAGGTAATGGCCAGAGTGACTACCTGCAATGCCCCTGGCATTGGAACCCCGCAGTACGAGTAGTGATGGCCCCCGGGATCAGTTTGTTCCAGGCAGGGGATTACTACAATCACGGTGGTGTAAGTCTGCAAGAATGTTTAACGCCAGAGCTGATGGTTTCTAAGTAACAGAGATAAAGGTGGGAGTTGTGAGTACAACTCCCTTTATTGAGATGGCGAAGAAAATAAGAAAAGATAAAAAAGTCGTTAGATTAGCCAATCTTGTCCGACATCGAGCACCGACTAGGTCGCGAAGTGTCTGGGATATTGTTGCTGCCGCGCGTCGGGTGCAACAGCCTGTGCATGCGGAGCAGGATGAATGCTCTTTGGTCATTTCCCCTGCAGAGGGGTGGCCGTACTCAAGAATGGAATCATCAGCGAGCATGGAAGATTATATTCGAATTTATTATCATCGGGATTATCTATTCAAAAAATTGAATGCCACACCAATTGTATGGGGGACTCATGATAGAAAGCCTAAAACTAAAACAACGCGACGTGAAACATTAACGCTCCTTAGAGCGAACAATGCCGAAAAATTTGCCTGGCCCACAACCACTGTTTTCACATCCAATCATTCATTGACGGAAATCAACTGGCCTAAGATTGGTATTTTACAAGCAGTTGGATATCGAGTTGGTGATAAGGGACTATTTAAAAATCAACGGCAAAATATTTTAAGTGAAGTCTATAATAGTGAATTACCATTAGTCGAAAGCCAACTTTATATGAATGAATGGGGCCCCCCTAAATCATCACAACGATTGTATAAGGTTGCATATACTATCGCATCCTTGGTTAGAAATGCGAAAAGAAAAACCAAGGCTGATATGCGACGTGCAGTGAGTGATTGGGAGGATGATCTCTCTTGGTTACGGAGTAAGTATTATGTTGATATGATGTGGGACTGGCCATCTACATAACGAACATGGCCAGACGATACAGTCAACTTTTGAAAATTGAATGTTCTTGGATTCTGCTTGTCGAGATATTTACTTCACCATTTACAGCAGACTGCATCTCTCCACGTGTAAACAAAACGATGATGGTATCATCATAGTCAATCTCTAGGGCCGCAGATAATTCAATAAGGTCATCTTCATCCATAGTGCGTTTATAGGCACTCTGTTGCCGTGATAAGTTGTACACGCTGAAAATGGTCGCCATCAATCGCTTGCTATCTGTGCTCTCACCACCACCAGGATTGACGACCTGGTTAAATATTAATGGCTTACCCTGATCAAGGGTTTTAATAAATGATAAAGTTCGTGCTTTGGCACAACTATCGGTAAAGTCATTGTAGGTGGCGCCATTGACCCACTGTGCCTTGATCCAGTTCTGATGTTCCCCTCGCAAAGCCCGACCACTTTTTATAAACGGTCCACCGTCTTTAAGATACTCATCTCGAATCAGTCTGATAGCTTCTAATTCATCGTTATCGAGTTTGTAGCCGCTAAAGTCTGGCTCAATCTCATGCAGTTTCGCGGGGACTATGCGATAACGCTCAGTTAAATAGATAAACTGGTCTGGCTGGATAGTGGTTTTTACGGAGTGCCCGACACTACTGCTAATGGTGAGGCCACGGTCAAAACCTGCGACATCATAACGTTGGCAGATATGTTCAAACTGAGCATGTAAGGCTGAAAAGTCACAGTGTTCAGATTGAGACTCAAGATGATCAAGTAATTCACTATATGCACCAACCGCATCAAGGTTAGTATAATGGATTGCCTTGGTGTTGTTATGGTAGCCACATGCTCGACCAATATTTGCCTGGACGATTGCCGCTATATTTGAGATGGTGCTATCCCAGCTGTTAATTAACTCCTCTTTCATTTTTGAGCCGAAGTTTATGCCTGCTCGAAAGCCGGCAACTGTAATAGCAATGAGTTTATCATCAAAGAGGCTGGCGCCATCATAAGCGTATTTGAAGTCTTGAATCGAGCTAATTTCATGTTCTTCGACACCAGCTAGCTTTTGGCCAATAATAAAAATCTGGTCTTCTGCAATCCCTTGCTCAAGCAGAATGGCCTTCACTGAAGCAGCTGCGCCACTTTGTACCCTAACGAGGCTCCAACCTGGGCCTTGATGTTCAAGAAATTGTCTGATGAATCGTCTTCGCAATAGCGAGTCTTGGCAAAAATCTCGCTGTGTCGGATCGAGCTTCACGATCTGATGATGCTTGTGCATGCTCCGAATACCGTGGTAGTCGGAGCTTGTTTTGTGAAATACCAGTTGAGTGTGGTACTGATGTTTTAGAATTGAGTCAGCGCCAGCGGCATAGAGAGCGCTAAAAGGAGTTGCAGAGATAAATGCAATCTTACAAGCACTATTTTCACTATCAAGGTAATTGAATACATCACTGTAGCGGACGCCATCTTGATGAGTGCCGTAATGGCACTCATCAATGATGATCAATCGTGGCAGTTGATGCTTAAACTCGGATGCCAGAGTAAGCCGGAAATTTGTGAAATTACTCACGACCATGTTAGGGCATGCAGCGAAATCAGATTTGGCCTGCTCTAACAGCGCAAGGTCAGCCATCGTGACCAAGTACAAGGTATCTTTTAACTTGCGACGATCACATAAATCACTGTCAGATAATGAATTCCGCTGCAGACAACTAAGTGCTAAGGCAATACCAGACTTTCCTGATTGCATCTCTGCCGCGATAACGACAGCTCTTGAACCATTATCGAAATGACGAAAAGCACGCTGCGCCGCATTTATCTGATGTGAGAAGGTATTACCAGATAGTACTGATTCAACTTTTTCTCTATGCCGTGTTACCTGATTGTTCATGTGATTTTTTAACTCACTGAAACGTTGCGCTGTTGCTCAGAAAATTGTGATTCATCATGGATGATTGTTTCATTTTCTGGCAGTTCATTGGCGGCAGCTTTCATACGGCTTGCCTCGGCATTATATTCCCCACGCTTATAGAGTACGAACATTGTGTCATCGTGTTCTATACCAAAATGATCACACATTTCGTGAACATCATCTTCAGTCATGACCCATTTGCTGACATTATTGCGTCGGGACATGTTATAAATACTGAAAATGGTTGCTGTAACGAGCTTTTGCTCTGTGTATTCACCAGAGCCAGGCATGACAATAGTATTGAATTCTATAGGCTCTTGCTGAGCAACTTTTTGCGTAAAATTTAGGGTCCGTTCTTTCATCGTACCCTCTTTACGTGCTTTTTCCTTGTTATCATAGGAGTCGCCATTGACCCAATGAGCTTTTATCCAATTTTTCTTGGCGCCACGCATGGCACGAGAAGACTTTACCGAAGGACCAGAATCTCTGAGTAGCTCTTCACGTAGCAATGCTATGGCCTGCAGGATTAATTTATCCTCGGTATGCTGTGTGAAGTCGTAATCAGGATCAAGCAGCTTGGCTGGCACGGCAACGTAGCTATCGGTCATGTATGTTTCAACATCACCTATGGGTCGACGCCGCTTGTTTTTGACGGTTAATCCGACATCCAAACCATTGACATTAAACTCTTGGCATACATCTTCAAAAAATTCTTTGAGACCATCAAAATCAGAGGCGGCGTGTTCACTGGTATTTTTATCAAGGTAATCCAGGATTGCCCCATAGGCTTGTGCCGCATTAAGACTTGTGAAGTGATGTGCTTCTCGATTGTCATGGTACCCACAGGCTCTGCCAATGTTAGCTTGTACCACTGCTGCGACACTGGTTACTGTACTATCCCAGGTGGCAATTAGCCGCTGTTTCATATCTTGACCAAAATTAATCCCTGCGCGACAGCCTGCTACAGTAATAGCAATGAGCTTTTCGTCAAAGTCGATGCATTCATCGAACTCTTTTTTAAATCGCTCAATGGTAGTTAATTGATCTTCTGGGACACCACTGAGATCTTTGCCAAGAATATGAACATTCTGATCTGCAAATCCTGCTTGAATAAAACCATTTTTTGCCTCCATGGCGGCACCTGGCGGCACCCTGACCAATACCCATCCAGCACCTTCATGTTGTTCAAGTAAGTTCAGTAGTTTTTCTTTAGCAGGCGAGTCATCAAGAATATTCCTCGAGTCAGAATCCAATCCTGTGACTTTATTGTAACGCAGCATTTCCCGAACACCGTAGTACTCGTTACTGGTGCGATGGAATACCAATTTGGTATTAAAATCACGCCGTAAAATTGAGTTGCGAGCTGCCTCTTCGGCTGCTTCTGCAGCTTCGATAGCCTCTTTTTCTCTGTGATTATGTTTTGCTATTTCTTCTTCGTGCTTGGCAACATCATATTCAGTCTCTGCCGCATAGAGAGCCCCAAATGGCGTCGCAGAGATAAACACTACTTTGCAATCTTTATTCTCTTTTTCGAGGTAATCAAAAACCTTGCAGTACCGAATAGCTGCTGCATTTGAGCCATAGTGGCACTCGTCGATCAGGATCAGTTTGGGCGGATTGCCTTTAAAACTTCGCTCTAAATCTTGGTCGAATCGAATGAAGTTACTCACAACAACGTTTTTGGCATCTGTCAGATCTTTTTCTGCCTGCTCTAACAATGCAACGTCAGGCATGGTTACCAAATATAGAGTGTCTTTGAGCTTAGTTCGGTCGCAGATCTCTTCATCAGTCAGTGAGAGACGCTGCAAACAACAAAGAGCGAGTGCCACACCAGACTTACCAGCTTGCATCTCAGCAGCAGTGATAACCGCTCGGACATTACCACTCAGTGCATCGAATGTTTTTTGTGCTGCGATACGTTGATGATCGTGTAATTTTTTTCCTGTGAGGATGGCATTAACTTTTTGTCGCAAAGAGTCGGCTTTGGCTGTCATGAATAGGGGATCTGCGTGGTCAATAGATAGGTCTGTTAGTTTCACACAGCTGTCTGCGGGTTCCAACTGTGAGCGAGTAAAACTCTTGTGTTCAATCAAAAAAACAAGTTTGAAGGATGCCACGGCAAGTATCCTTGCCGTGGTCTGATGGTGCTCAACAGCACCCACGCTCCGCGAGCGACACACATGTATGTGCGGTGATGATCACGTGATCTAACAGGCGTATCTCCACCAGCTGTAATACGCCTTTTAACTGCTCGGTGATCTGCAGGTCGGCTGAGCTGGGTTCCGCATAGCCTGAAGGATGGTTGTGGGCCAGTAGTACGGCTGCAGAATTATGTTTGAGTGCGCTTTTGAGAACTTCTCTGGGGTGTATAGTTGCAGCGCCTAACGTGCCCAAAAATAGCTCTTCGTAAGCCAGACACCGGTGCTGGTTATCGAGAAATAGAGCGACAAACACTTCTCGTTCCCTGGTCTGTAATATTGCTTGTAGTGCTTTTTGAGCCAAGTGTTTGTCGGTAATTGCGACACCCGTGGCCAGTTTCTGGCGAGCAATCTGATTGGCGATGGTCAACAGTTCCTCTTCGTTAAGCAGGTCGGTGACCCGATAGGTGCCGGGTTGCTCCCCGGCGATCAGTTTGTGATGCAACATGGTTAGGCTCCATACGCCATCGCCCCACCGCATTGGACGCGGCAGGCTAGGCGAAGTAGTTGGTTAATGGGTTACTGAATGGGGTGTGACAGCAGGCTTGGTTGGGAATGTTCAGGCCGCCAAGGTGTTCGGGTGTAGTCGTGCAGCGGAATGTGGTAACTGGTGGCTACTAGGGTGCCGAACTGGGTTAGCCAGCGGTGATCCGGGTGATCGCACAGCCATTGCGCCAGTCTGTCACCCCGTTCGTTTTCATAGCGTAGGTAGAGGGCGTAACCGGCTACCGGCTGGCCTTGGTCATTCACCACTTCAATCTGACCATCGTGCTCAAGGTAAGCCTCCAGCTCGATGGCGATCACGGCGTTAATCATCTTCGGTCTCCTTGTCAGGGATGGGGTCGCTCGCCACGGCATAGCCGCGATGGATGCAGATGCGCTGCAGGTCGGTCAAAAAGCTTGCCAGTACGCAAGGCTGCTCGGTGAGCGGCACCGGCCCTGCTTGGCAATGCCAGAAGCAATTGCGCTTGGGATCGATGCAGATCTCATCTCTCGGCTGACTCATGATGTGCCAGTCCTCGGCATTGGTGAGGGAGAGCAGTTGCCACTGCGCCCCGGACCAACGGACTTGCAGGGTGACGGTACGAGCTTGTTGGCTACCAGGTGTCAGGTGCAGCAGCCAGCGCTGACCACTGCGGGTGGGTGTTATCTTGGCGTTGGCGGCAACTTGTCCTAGCCACTGACGGGAGTAGTGGGAGAGAGCTAATTCATGGGGCATCGTGTCCTCCTAATCTCCTGCGACCGTGACGCTGAAGCATTCCAACCGGCAGTAGGCAATGAAGTTGCTCTGCCAGATATCGAACAACTCCCGCGCTTCGGTCAGCCGCAGCGGTCCCCAGCCCAACATGGTGTGTTCACCATCTAGAAAATTGAAATCGAGCTCCTTGCAGAGCTCGGCATCCTGCCCCAGCCCTTGATAACTGAAGTCGGTGACGTAATCGAACAGCCAACCATCGAGCCCACGGATCAAGCGGATCTCGACCGGATGCACACCTCCTTGTTCGACGCTGTAGCCGGGGTTGCGGAAGTTGAAAGTCAGTTGGGTTAAGCGCTCTAGATTGAGCTCGGTTTTAGCGGCTTCTTGGTCGAGCAGAACCAGCAATGCTTGTGCAACGGGCAGGGCAAAGCCGTCCCGGAAAAAGGGAATGGTCATGGTGTTCTCCGAATAAAGGGTTGGGGTTAGCGCAGTCGCCAGGGCAGAAGCCAGGTTGGTAGCTTGTTCGTCAGCGGTGTGAGCAGTGTGGGGAGAGTCGGCTTGGTGGTGCGAATTGGCGGCAGGGGCGTTTGTGCAATCGTGATGGCTAGCAAGACGGTACTCCACGCCTGGTCTACCTGCTCACTGTGGTGTACACCCTGGATACACCAGGTCACGAAGTGCTCGCAGTTGTTGAACTGCAGGTTGTAGGCCCGCTCTCCTAGCCGTTGATGCGCTCGCGCCAGGCTTTCGCTCGGACTGTAGTAACGGTGGCTGTATTCACGCAGGTAGCAGTCGCCATTGCCTGTAAATATCTCCAACGATGAAACAATAATCCGCCCAGTCACCGGGCCTTCACTCGAGAAAGGACCGGTATAGTGAATAACTTGGTTATTGCCCGCGTAGAGGCCGTGATGGTCGTAGCCCCATCGGCTTACGACCAGATGGTCACCAGGTTGCATGTCTGCTCCTTTTAGAAAACAAAAAGCCCGGTACGAGACCGGGCATAGCGAAGTGGAGTGGGCTCACTCGAAGGTGTAACCGGCATTTCCCCGGTCGGTATGAATAACCACCTCCAATACTCGGCACAGCGGTGTTGACTTGAGGGTGAACCGAGCTTGCTGTCCAAAGTTCATTGCAACAGGGAACACTTGCTTGATGTACTCTGGTTTTAACCGGTCTTTACTGGCGAGACAGGTGCTCCATTTCACACGACCGCTGACACAATCATCACTCGGCACTTCCCGAACCAGCTGACACTGGCCACGGTTGATGGTGATGTCTTTAATCGTGACAGGGTCATTACGAGACACAACCTGCAGTACGCCCTGTTGTGCGCGCAGTTCAAAGTTCAAGGGGGCGGCGGCTGGCTCAGGCTCTGGAGCCGGAAAGGCACAGTCGAAGGCCGCGTCCGTAGCGGCAGTTAGCGTCTCTTGTACACCCGCGACCGGCAGCTCAACGGTGCGGCCATCCTGGGTGATGGCTTGCAGCGACTTGGCTGAGCGCAGCGCGGCCCACATGTCATAGAACGCCTTACTGTCATTCCCTGCCACCATGCCGGATAGCGGGGGATAGGTATGGCCATCGATGCGTAGCCAAACGGTTTCAGTCGGTGCTTGGCCTGCTTGGTTGAGTTCGATGCGGCTAAGCTGGCCCATCCGGCACGATAGATAGAGATAGGTCGCGTCATCGACCGTTGCTGAGTACTCCGTTACCCCCTGACCCCAGCCATCGTTCCAGCGGCCATGGTCTCCAAACGCCAGCACGGCGGGCGTTAGCAGCAAGCCCAGTAGAGCTATTATCCATTGATGCATCCCACACTCCTTACACGGCATAGCCGAGGATATTGTTCATAAAGCTCTGAAAGGCGAAAAAGCCAATCAGTGCCCCGATGGCCTGCGGCCCCATAAGCCAAAACACTTTGGCCTTGAAGGTCTCGACTGCGCCGCTGGTCGAGATCCAGTCCGGGTGGGTAAAGCGGCGAAACCACTCCCCGATACACATGCCAACACCGGTAAAAAGCGTGCCGAACACGAAGGTGGCGGTCAGCCCCCAAAATCCAAGCCAGGGAGCTTTGCCGGTCCAGGCGATGTTGATGGTCAGGGCCAGAAAAAGCAGGCCCGCGATAGCAAAGTAACGTTTCATGATGTCTCCTTATGGATAAAAATGACTTTTCATTTCCCGTTGTCATGCGGTGGTTGCACAGCGGTAAATGAGGGTTGTGGAGTATTGGGTGATGGATTTCCTTTCGTTCTGAAATTCCCTGCCAAAGCACCAATGTCAACCTGATCGGTTGATCCTCACCCTTCAGGGTTCTTCATGTCAATGGGTCTATATCCAACCATAGAGGTTGGTTGGAGGACTTATGACAGATATCAACTTTGAGCAGTTAGCCAAGAACGTGGGCAAGGCTATTGGGCGTCAGCGTAACCAGGCCGGGTTTACCCAGGAGCAGGTGGCTGAACACCTCAATATCGGGATGGAGGCCGTCTCTCGAATGGAGCGGGGAATTGTGGTGCCGACCGTGGTGCGGCTGGCGGAGCTCGCTCAACTGTTTGGTTGTGAGCTAGCCGACTTTCTGCGTGAGACCAGTAACCGCCCGACCGAGCAGGGTATTGTGCTGAGCCAGCAATTGGCCCGGCTTGATGATGCCGACCGAACCCTGTTGCTGGAAACAGTGGAGCGGTTGGTAGATCGGTTGGCTCGTCCCCGCTGATCACCCGCCAGTTACTGGGGGAGGGGATGGGCTCCCTTTCCCCAATTTGTTGGTGAGTGGGCTCCTTCTTGGTTGTGGCCTCTGCGGTGTTCTGGTTGCTTGGCTTTGCGGTGCGTTAAGCGAGGTAGTCGCCACTGCATCAGCGTTACCATTCGCTGTCTCGTCGCTGTTAGCTTCGGGATAGAACTCCTCCAGCAGCATCGGCACCTCTTCATCGATATCCTCAAACTGGCCGTTACGCAGCAACTCGCGCGCGGCCTGCTCCATCTGGTCGATGGCGAGTCCCGCCTCTTGGTCACGCTGGGCGGCCTCGTGTGCCTGTCTGATTGCCTCGGTCAGGTTGGTCTCTTCCCGCAAGGTCAAATCCACGTAGTAGACCGGTGTGCGGTAGGACTGGGTGGTGCTTTTGGCTCGCAACCGCAGGGTGAGCGGCAAATAACGGGTGTGACCACCGCTCACGGCCTCCAGGTATTTCAGTCGAGCCGACAGAGTGCGCACCGAGTTGTAGCCGGTGGTTCGGAAGATAAAGCTGCCCAGCTCATCCCCTTGCCCCTCCACAAACAGGTTCAGTCGCCCGTACAGCTTGCAGCCCTGTTGCCCTGCAAAGGCGCAGCGCTCTGGTCCAGAGCAGCTGACCTCCTCCATGCCTTGTGCTCCCACACGTCTTGCCACCTCCCCATTCCCGACACACAGCGGCCTGCCAGTCTGCCGATCAAAGGCGCTGTATTCCGCCCGCAGATTCAAGTCGCTGTCGTTGAACAACACCCGCACCGGAATGGCGCGGATCTTGGTTTGCTCCTGCCCTTGACCACTCTTTTGTGATGAGTAGTGTTGATGCAGGGGATGGAGCAACCATCCCCCTTTTTGTTGTACCTGAGTGGTGAGGGTGAAGCTGTCGTCCTTCTCCGGCACCCACTTATCTTGTTTTTGCACCAGCTTGCCGATGCAGATCCGCCCTATCACGGGCGGGGTAATCGCCAGTCCTTTGATCATGGTGTTTGCCTCAAGGGTTGAATGGTGAAACGGCGCACGCCGGGCACCGGTTTGACGTAACGGGTAAGCAAGTCGGGATGAGCCTGACCGAGCTTATCGAGATCCGGCGCCAGCCGATCTTGGCTGCGCTTCCAGGTGATCTTGCCATCGGCAAACAACCCGGCTGTCGCTTCACCCAAAGTGGCTTGCAGCCGCTGCTTGAGTTGCGACTCCTGTAGCTCGACCGCTTCCTTTTGCTGACGCAAGCGCAGTAGCTCGCCAAACAGCTGGTTGAACTCGGGAGAATCGGAGAGATCCAGCGTCTGCCCATCGTCACGGGGGAAGAGCCAGCTCAGGGCATTGGCAGCATCACTGGAGCCGTCAGGCTCGGGCTGCTGGTCTTGTTGCACCATCTGCCAGAACTGCGCTTCCCGTTCGGTGAGATCCTGGATCTTCTCCTCATCGCGCTCGATGCGGTAAATCCGAAAATCCTGGCCACCGATCAGCACAGCCACTTCGGCCCAGACATGGCCGGTGACGGCCAGTTGATGGAGTACCTGACACTGGTAAGCCACCGGCACTCCTTCCTCCCACTGGGGGGCGCTGTGATAGCTGGCGGTCTTGATCTCCAGAATGCCCGGCCCATCGGGATGGCCGACTACCTCCCGGTCGAGGTTGGCGAGCATGAAGGGTTGTTCGGGGTGTTGCAGCACCGCATTGACCCGGCGCACCTTATAGCCGGTGCGTTTGGCGTAGACCTGCGCCAGCACCGGCTCCAGCTCAATGCCCCACAGCACCGCTTCCTTGTGGGAGATATCCTCCGGCTCTTTACGGCCGGTCTTCTCCAGCCACAGGCTGAGCGGACATTTGTAGGGGGAGAGGCCTACTGCCACAGCAGCATCGGAAGAACCAATGCCGAGCTTGCGGATAGCGAGCCACTGCTCGCGGGTTAAGTGGGTAGTAGAGGCCAGCCGCAGGGCTTGGCCGTATTTGGCTTTTGCTTTCATGACGACTCCTTGTTGACGGCATAAATGGCTATGCCCGGATTGGCTTGCGCCAGTCCGGGTGAGGTCGTTATGCGGTTTGAATGGGGAAGCGGAATTACTGCAGTAGGGTGAGGGCCTGATTCAGGGCTTGGGACTTGAGTTGTGCTCCCTGACCGAACCAAGCGGAATCGAGCCGGTGATCTTGGCTGCGAGCGCGGCGGTGGTGATCCACGTATTCCGTTACCGCATTGACCAGCCCCCAGGCGGTATTGCGGGAGCTGACAAGTTCTGAGCCCATGCCTGCGCCCTGATAGAGCTCATGCAGCCGTTGTACCGGCTTGGTGAGGATGATGTTCTCCTCATCGAGCGGTTGCGCCAACAGATCGCTGAAAAAGCGCAGCGCCTCTTCGGGGGCGACGGGCCGCTGTGCCAGCGCCTTGGTCTGTGCCTTGAACTCATCCCAATGGGAGAGCCCCAGCCCGAGCGACTCTTTGACGGTCGCCGCATCGAACTGAGTGGAGTGGGGCACCTTGATGGCTCCGGTAGCGCTGCGCAGTGCCATCTGCAGGGTGTTGTTGCAGACTACTCGCAGCGAGGTGAACTGCGCCGTGGTGCAGAGTGTGCCGTCGCAACTGGTCGCCAGCAGCAGATAGGACTTTACCAAGTCATTGCCTTTGAGTTTTAGGTCCTGACCTGTTTTAGCCAGAGCCCACAGCTTGCGGCCACCTTTGAGCGAGCCTGCTGTTTCCAGCTCAAAACCACCGGCTTCCACCAGGTCTTGATAGAAGTGCAGCACCTCATGAGGCTGTACCACGTTGTAGCGACTTGAGACCACCGACAGGGGGGCGAGGGTATCGGAGCGATACAGCACTTTGCTGTCGCTGTAGGGGCGGATATGCAGTGCATCGGAGGCGACGTTAAACATCACGTCGCTCTGCTCGATGGTCCAATCCATCCCGGCTGCCTGTAGCCAGATATCGAGAGATTGTTGCGGGGGCAAAATATTGCCAAGGCCATGCCAGGGTGTTTGACCGGTGTAGGCCATCGTATCGATCAGGTGAGCCATGATAAATCTCCAATGAAAAAGGGACTGCACAGAGCAGTCCCTTGGGTAGGTTCATGGAGATAATATATATCTGAAATTAATTGAAATGAGACTTATTTGCTTCTCTGATTTGTAGCTATGGAATGCGCGCTGTGGCTGCACTGTGGTGTACAAATTGAAAGGTGGGACTCAAAAGGAAGTAAGGTGGGATCAGGGAAAGAGAAGGGCCTATCAGATTTTAGATAGGCCCTTTTGATAACAATTATGCATGCCTAGCGTTGCCTAGTGTGTACGCAAAAGTGTACTCAAACTAATAATGGCTGCGCCTTGTGATCGCATGTCATTGAAAGTAATCTATAATTTTAATTTAGACGTTGAACAGGAAGTTCATGATATCGCCATCCTTGACGATGTAGTCTTTCCCTTCGGCGCGCATCTTGCCCGCTTCCTTGGCGCCCTGCTCACCCTTGTAAGTGATGAAGTCTTCAAAGGCGATGGTCTGGGCGCGGATAAAGCCCTTCTCGAAGTCGGTGTGGATCTTGCCTGCCGCCTGCGGGGCAGTGGCGCCGACCGGGATGGTCCAGGCGCGAACCTCTTTCACACCGGCGGTGAAGTAGGTCTGCAGGTTCAGCAGCTGGTAGCCGGAGCGGATCACCCGGTTCAGGCCCGGCTCTTCGATACCCAGATCAGCCATGAATTCGGCGCGGTCTTCATCATCCAGCTCGGCGATGTCCGCCTCGATGGCGCAGCAGACCACGACCACTACCGCGTTCTCGGCGGCGGCGATTTCACGCACCTTGTCCAGATAGGGGTTGTTCTCGAAACCATCTTCCGCCACGTTGGCGATGTACATGGTGGGTTTGAGGGTCAGGAAGTTGAGGTGGCTGACGGCGGCCAGCTCTTCCTTGTCCAGCTTCATGCCGCGGATCATCTGGCCGTTTTCCAGGGCCACCTTGATCTTCTCCAGCACTTCCACTTCCAGCTTGGCATCCTTGTCGCCGCCCTTGGCACGCTTGGCCTGGCGGTGGATGGCGCGCTCGCAGGCATCCAGGTCGGAGAGGGCCAGCTCGGTGTTGATCACCTCGATGTCATCGGCCGGGGAGACCTTGCCGGCAACGTGAATGATGTTTTCGTCGTCGAAGCAGCGCACCACGTGACCGATCGCTTCGGTTTCACGGATGTTGGCCAGGAACTGGTTGCCCAGACCTTCGCCCTTGGAGGCACCGGCAACCAGACCGGCGATGTCCACGAATTCCATGGTGGTTGGCAGGACACGCTGGGGCTTGACGATCTCGGCCAGGGCATCAAGACGGGGATCCGGCATCGGCACCACGCCAGTGTTCGGCTCGATGGTGCAGAACGGGAAGTTGGCGGCTTCGATACCGGCCTTGGTCAGCGCGTTGAACAGGGTGGATTTGCCTACATTGGGCAGGCCCACGATACCGCATTTAAAACCCATGGATTGTTACCTTACTTGATGGATGCTGTAAGGGACGCCGGCAGGCGGCCCGTGTCATGCTTTATTCGGCCTTGAAGCTGTGCAAGCGATTCATGGCCTTGGTCATATCTTGTTTGAACAGGATGTCGGTGGCGCGCAGGGATTCATCCAGCGCGGCATCGATCAGGTTCTGTTCGCTGCTCGGTGCCTTGGTCAGCACGAAACCGGCAACTTGCTCCTTGGCGCCGGGATGACCGATCCCGAGGCGCAGCCGGAAGAAGTTATTGTTGTTGCCCATCTTGGCGATGATGTCCTTGAGGCCGTTGTGGCCGCCGTGGCCACCGCCCTGCTTGAACTTGGCGATGCCGGGGGGCAGGTCAAGCTCGTCGTGGGCAACCAGAATGGCTTCCGGTTCAATCTGATAGAAGCGTGCCAGCGCGGCGACCGCCTTGCCCGAGAGGTTCATATAGGTGTTCGGGATGAGCAGTCGCACATCCTGCCCCTCGACCTGGATACGGGCAGTGTGGCCGAAGAACTTGGGCTCTTCACGCAGGCTGGCATTGTGCCAGCGGGCCAGTTGCTCCACGTACCAGGCACCCGCATTGTGGCGGGTCTTGGCATACTCCGGGCCGGGATTGCCCAGACCCACGATCAGTTTGATTTGGCTTGTCACGCTTGATGTCTTCACTCGCAGCTGTCCTGGGTACCCTACCCAGGGCAATAGGACGCAATATTCTAGCCGCCGAGTGGCGATCACTCAACCGATGTGCACGGGGTGCCCATGAAATGGCGGGATCTGCCCGCGATTTGGCGGCCAACGTTCGGCAAACGGGCCTCTTGCAAGAGGCCCGTGCCGGTTCATCTTGTGGCGCCTTTATTTGGCGCGCAGCAGGGTGACCGTCTCCTCGTCCAGGGCGGTCAGGTTGGGGCGCGCCTCGCGCACGTACTGCACGAAGGAGGCGGCGTCAGTGCCGCAATCCACCCCTTTTGCCTTGCAATCGAGCGCCTTGCCGTCGGCATAGATGGCATTGAGCCGCTCGCCGCTTTGCCCCACCTTGAGCACCGGGAAGGCGGCCAGCTTGCCGTCGACGCTGGCGATGTCGACCCGCTCGCTCTGCTGGCGCTGGGCATCGGCCAGGGCCTGCCAGCCATCATTGCCATTGGCGCTGTAGGCATTCATTACCACCCGGTAGCGCTGGTCATCCATCAGATCCTGCCACTGGCCATCGGCCGTCTGGTATTGCAGTTGGGTGAGGGTGCCCGCCTTGCCTGTCTCTGTCTCCTGGAAGGTGTAACGCAGGTGGCCGCCATAGGGGAACTTGCCGGCGTGGGCGCTGGCGGGCAGGGTGGCAGTGATGGTTTCGCTCAAGAGGGCACGCACATCGGCACCGGTCAGGCTCAGCACCGCGAGCTGGTTCTTGAACGGCAGCAGGGTGAGGGCACTGTCCCCTTCGCGCCATTCGCCGGCCGGCAGATCGGCGCGCACGCCACCCACCGCCACCAGGGAGAAGTCCACCGGACCACCGGTCAGGGCTTGCACCGCCGGGGTGTTGGCCCAGTAATACTGCCCTTCTGCAACCAGGGGGGCGACATCCGAGCCATGGCTGTCGCTGCCGTTGTCGCCGGGGCGACGGACATTTTGCAGCTGGGCTGGGATGGTGCCGATCACCGGGCCATAGGCTTTATCCAGCGCCGGTTTGTAGTGGCTGTCGATGATGCCGCGCAGGCGCGGATCCTCATCTACGGTCACCAGGTTGGGCTGGTTGTCGATGAACTGACTCGCCTTCTTGCTGCCCTGCTTGTCGAGGGGGTGGCTGCGGGCCGGATCGGCGAAGAAGTCGTGGCTGGCCAGCAGGCTGTTGTTGCCCTGGCAATCCTGCACCTGACCCTGGTTGTCGAAACTTACCTGGGCCAGACCGATGGCCTGGGCGTAGGAGCCCGCCTGCACCACGCAGGTCTTGCCGATGCCGTCCGGATTGGTCACCAGCTTGGCGTACTCGCCGGTTTTGCCCCAGCCGATATTGCGAAAATCGCCGAGCAGGCTGTGAGAGTGGCCGCCGACGATGGCATCGATACCGTTGACCTTGGCCGCCAGCGCCAGATCCCGCTCGTTGCCGATGTGGGTCAGGGCGACGATCTGGTGAATGCCTTTGGCCTGCAGCATGTCGACCGTGGCCTGGGCCGAGGCCACTTCCTTGTCAAAGCGCAGTTTGCCCACGTTGGGGGCGATATTGCCCATGTCTTCCAGCACCAGCCCCATTACAGCGACCAGTTGCTTTCCTTGCGGCAGGTTGTTGAGATCGGTGACCGGGCTCTTCTGGTTGCCGTCGAAGGCATAGACGACAAAGGGCTTGAGATTGCTGGCCTTGCTCAGGGCCGGATCGTCACGGGTATCCAGGTTGGCGGCCAGCACCGGGAAGTTGACCCCCTCGATGAAGCGGGCCAGCTTCTGGTTGTCGAGATCGAATTCGTGGTTGCCGAGCGCCATGGCATCGAGGCCGAACTGGCTTAGTAACTCGGCGTTGGCCATCCCCTCGTTGAGCTTGAAGTAGCCGCTGCCCTGCCAGGCATCGCCGCCGTGCAGCAGCAGCAGGGGCTGGTTCTTGGCCAGCGCCTCGGCCTGGTAGGCCTTTGCCATGGTGAGCAGGCGCGGATAGCCGCCAAAGCGGGTGTAGAGGGTGTCCGTCTCCTCGTCCTTGTTGAAGATATGTCCCGTCAGCTCGGCGTTGACCGGATCGAACTGGGAGTGGGTGTCGTTCATGTGTGCCAGGGCCAGCACGAAGGGCTGGTTCTCTTTGGCTGGCTGACAGGCGAACAGGGCGGAGGTGAGGGTTGCGAGCAGGAGAGGACGCAAGCAATTCATGGACAAATCCTTAATCCTGCCGGGGGCAGGGTAGTACCAGATATCAGGGTGCTAGAAAGACGAAAACCGCCGGTAGGCGGTTTTCGTTGATACAACATCCATCAATGCTCGAACATGGCAGAGATGGACTCTTCGTTGCTGATGCGACGAATGGCTTCGGCCAGTACGGTCGAGAGGGTCAGTTGCTTGACCTTGCCAACCGCCTTCATCTCCGGGGTGAGCGGGATGGAGTCGGTGATGATCAGTTCGTCGATCACGGAGTTCTTGATGTTGTCGACGGCGGAGCCGGAGAAGACCGGGTGAGTCGCGTAGGCAAATACGCGCTTGGCGCCGCGCTCTTTCAGGGCTTCGGCAGCCTTGCACAGGGTGCCGCCGGTGTCGATCATGTCATCGACGATGATGCAGTCGCGGCCGGCAACGTCACCGATCAGGTGCATGACCTGGGAGACGTTCGGGCGGGGACGGCGCTTGTCGATGATGGCGATGTCGGTGTCATCCAGCAGCTTGGCGATGGCACGGGCACGGACCACGCCGCCGATGTCCGGAGATACGACAACAGGGGCCTCGAGGTTCTTGGACTTCATGTCTTCCAGCAGCACCGGGCTACCGAACACGTTGTCTACCGGAACGTCGAAGAAGCCCTGGATTTGCTCGGCATGCAGGTCAACGGTCAGCACACGATCTACACCGACGCTGGAGAGGAAGTCGGCGACAACCTTGGCGGTGATGGGCACACGGGCGGAGCGGACGCGGCGGTCCTGACGGGCATAACCAAAATAGGGGATAACGGCAGTGATACGGCCAGCTGAAGCACGACGCAGTGCATCCACCATGACGATCAATTCCATCAAATTGTCGTTGGTCGGGGCACAGGTGGATTGAATGATGAAGATATCGCCACCACGTACATTCTCGTTGATCTGTACGCTGATCTCGCCGTCGCTAAAGCGACCTACGGCAGCATTGCCGAGTTTGATAAACAGGCGATCTGCGATCTTCTGGGCTAGTTCCGGCGTTGCGTTACCAGCAAACAGCTTCATGTCAGGCACGGTTTGAAACCTCGGGGTTGCATCCAGTATGTGGGGGAGTCTGAAATCAGACCCGGATCGTTTGGGGGCAAACGATTTATCAAGATAACGAGCAAGATGTCTGCCGCAGTGAAACGGAGCACGTCAGGTCGGTGGGCGAGCACGACATCGCCCACGCTTCCTCGCTCAAATTGGCTGGGGTACTAGGATTCGAACCTAGGAATGGCGAGATCAAAACCCGCTGCCTTACCGCTTGGCGATACCCCAATCATTTGAACTGTTGCAAAGTGACAAAGAGTGGTGATATGTTCTCGCCCTTGGCGACAAACCCATCCAGCCCCTTCGGCACTTTGGCCAACACTTCCCGAGCAGTCACTTCGTCTTCAAACTGAGCAAAGACGCAGGCTCCTGTGCCCGTCATTCTTGACGGCGCGTATTCTAGCAACCAGCCGAGCGCATTGGCAACCTCGGGGTGGCGCTTTTTCACCAGTAATTCGCAATCGTTTTTCCACTCCCCTTCCAGCAGATTGTGCAATGCCATCTTCGGGGTATCTCTCGGCAGGTCCGGATCCTGGAACACGGCGGCGGTTGCCACATGGCAATCTGGCTTGAGCACCAGATACCAGGCAGAGGGCACCTCGACCGGTTGCAGCCGCTCGCCCACCCCCTCGGCAAAGGCGGCTCTGCCGCGCACGAATACCGGCACGTCGGCCCCCAGCTGGACGCCGAGATCCGCCAGCTCGTCTTCGCTCAAACCGGCCTGCCAGAGATGGTTGAGGGCCACCAGCGTGGTGGCCGCATCCGATGAGCCGCCGCCGATGCCGCCGCCCATAGGCAAGACCTTCTCCAGCCGGATATGGGCCCCTTGTGGGCTCGGCAGTTTTGCCTGCAGCAGGCGGGCGGCGCGGATGATGAGGTTTTGTTCATCGGGCACGCCGGGAATGGCCGGGCTCAGGGTCAGCAGATTGGTGCCGGGGAGCGGGTCGAATTCCAGCCAGTCGCCGTGATCGAGGAAGATGAACAGGGTCTGCAATTCGTGATAGCCGTCCGGACGACGGCCATTTACGTGGAGAAACAGGTTGAGTTTGGCCGGTGCCGGCCAGCGGGTCGGGTTCATCAGCGAGCGAGAGTCCATTGGTTGATCTGAAGCTTGAGGCGGCTGCCCTGGCCGGTCATGGTGAGCTGGTGTGGCAGACGGTAGCCATCCTGATCCCGATAGTCGCCGTAGGCTATTTGCCACTGACCGTCACGGACGCTGGCCAGGCTGGCGTCGGGATTGAGCTCGAATTCGGCCTGGCCCGGCAGCCCCTTGATCCACTCAGGCAATCCGGCGACCGGGATGTGCCAGCCGGTGAGCTGATAGACCAGCGCCTCGGCATCTTGGCTCTGGTGGCGGTTGCCATCGCTGTCGAGCAGGGTGATCTCGCCCTTGCTGCGGGAGAGCTCCAGTATGCTGGTGCCGATCAGGCTGGTGAGGTTGAGGCGATAATCATCGCCGTCCTGCTGCCAGTTGAGGCGGGCACTGCCCTTCTGCTGGGGGGTGATGATGGCCATCTTGCCGGAAAGCTGCCAATGGGTTAGCTGCTCGAGCCGGGTACGCTCCTGGTTCCAGTTCACCTGGTCCCGCTGGGGCTGGGTGGTGGCACAGCCGCCGAGGATCAGCAGGCAGGCGAGGGTGAAAATACGTAGCAGCAAGGCAAGGCTCCAGAGAGGGGAATTTGCCACAGTATACGGGGCGGCCGTATTGCTTTTAAAGACTTACCCTTTCTCGTACAATTGGCAGCCTTTGCACCCAGCGTATGAAATGACCGTCGCCCACTCATGAGTTTGCTTGCCCTCGGAATCAACCACAACACCGCCAGTGTCGCCTTGCGAGAAAGGGTCGCCTTTGGCCCGGACTGCATCGATCGCGCCCTGCGTGAGCTGGTGAGCCAACCCGGTGTCAGCGAGGCGGTGATCGTCTCCACCTGCAACCGGACCGAACTTTATTGCAATCTGGACGGGGAGCAGCAAGAGGCTGTATTGCGCTGGTTGCAGCAGTTTCACGGGCTGGATGCGGCCGAACTGGTCAGCGCCATCTATCAGCACCATGATGAAGAGGCGGTGCGCCACCTGATGCGGGTGGCCTGCGGTCTCGACTCCCTGGTGCTGGGAGAGCCGCAGATCCTGGGGCAGATCAAGCAATCCTACGCCCATGCCCAGCAGTCTGAAGCGATCAAGGGAGCGCTGGAGCGCCTGTTCCAGAAGTCCTTCTCGGTGGCAAAACGGGTGCGTACCGATACCGAGATCGGGGCCAGCGCCGTGTCGGTAGCCTTCGCTGCCGTCAGCCTGGCGCGGCGGATCTTCTCCGATCTCTCCCAGACCAAGGTGCTGCTGGTCGGCGCCGGCGAGACCATCGAACTGGTGGCCCGTCATCTGCGCGAACAGGACGTCACCCAGATGATGGTGGCGAACCGCACCCTGCAGCGGGCCCAGACCCTGGCAGCCGAGTTCGGTGCCCAGGTGATGACCCTCGAAGAGATCCCGGATTACCTGCACGAGGCGGACATCGTCATAAGCTCGACCGCGAGCCCCTTGCCCATCATCGGCAAGGGCATGGTGGAGCGGGCCCTCAAGGCGCGCCGCTTCAAGCCAATGTTCCTGGTGGATATCGCCGTGCCGCGGGATATCGAGGCCGAGGTGGACGAGCTTTCTGACGCCTATCTTTACACCGTGGACGATTTGCAGGGGATCATCGAGCAGAACCTCGAGACCCGCAAGCGGGCGGCCGCCGAGGCGGAACTCATCGTGCAGGAAGAGCGCGACGAATTCATGGGCTGGTATCGCGGTCAGAATTCGGTGGACCTCATTCGCGACTATCGTCAGCACTCCCAGCAGGTTGCCGACGAGGAGCTGCAACGGGCCCTGCAGGCCCTGGCCCAGGGCGAGAGTGCCGAGCAGGCGCTCAAGGCGCTGGCCCATCGCCTCACCAACAAGTTGATCCACGCGCCAACCCAGGCCCTGCGCCAGGCGGCCTCTCAGGGTGACGAGAGCGCCCTGTCCCGGTTGCGTCAGGCGCTGGGGTTGTCACAAGAGTCATAGTGTTCGGGCGGCCAGCCGGTCGTCCTCTCCTCCATTGAGATTGCAAGAGTTATGAATCCGTCACTGATCAGAAAGCTGGAAGGCCTCATCGAGCGCCACGAAGAAGTACAGGCCATGCTCGGCGAGCCGGACGTGGTCTCGGATCAGGAGCGTTATCGCGCCCTGACCCGGGAATATGCCCAGCTGGAGGATATCGTTCACGCCTTCCAGCGTTTCCGTCAGGCCCAGGAGGATCTCGAGACCACCCAGCTGATGCTGGAGGAGGAGGATGCCGACCTGCGCGAGATGGCGCAGGAGGAGCTGCCGGTCGCCAGGGCGGCGCTGGAGGCGCTGGAGCAGGAGCTGCAGGTGATGCTGCTGCCCAAGGATCCCAAGGATGACAACAACTGCTATCTGGAGATCCGCGCCGGTGCCGGTGGTGACGAGGCGGCAATTTTTGCCGGCGACCTGTTTCGCATGTATTCGCGCTTTGCCGAGCGCCAGGGCTGGCGCGTCTCCATCGTCAGCTGCAACGACGGGGAATATGGTGGCTACAAGGAGGTGATCGCCAAGATCGATGGCGAGCACGTCTACGGCCGTCTCAAGTTCGAGTCCGGTGGTCATCGGGTGCAGCGGGTGCCGGAAACCGAATCCCAGGGGCGGGTGCACACCTCCGCCTGTACCGTCGCCGTACTGCCGGAAGTGCCGGAGGCTGAACAGATCGAGATCAACCCGTCCGAGCTGAAGATCGACACCTTCCGCGCCTCCGGTGCCGGTGGTCAGCACGTCAACAAGACCGACTCCGCCATTCGCATTACCCACCTGCCGACCGGCCTGGTGGTGGAGTGCCAGGACGAGCGCTCCCAGCACAAGAACCGCGCCAAGGCGATGTCGGTGCTCTCCGCCCGTCTGCAGGCGGCCGAGGATGAGCGCCACCGCGCCGCCGAGCAGAGTACCCGTCGCAACCTGGTGGGGTCGGGGGATCGCTCCGAGCGCATCCGCACCTACAACTATCCCCAGGGGCGTCTCTCCGAGCACCGCATCAACCTCACCCTCTATCGCCTCTCCGAGATCCTGGAAGGGGATCTGGACTGCGTCATCACGCCGCTGGTGCAGGAGTATCAGGCCGATCAGCTCGCTTCCCTGGCCGAGAGCAATTGATGCAAATGCAGATCCGGCAAGCTCGCATTCAGAGTGGGACGAATAAGGTGGGGGAAAACTGATGCAAATCCAGCAAGCCCGCGCCCACATCATGGCGACCCTGGCGGGGGGCGAATCTCCCCGTGCCGATGCCGATGTGCTGCTCTGCCATCTGCTGAAGTGCCGGCGCAGCTACCTGATGACCTGGCCCGAGCGCGAACTCGATGACGCCCAGCAGGCGACCCTGCAGGGCTGGCTCGTCCGTCGCCTCAATGGCGAACCCATCGCCCACCTGGTGGGGGAGCGGGAGTTCTGGTCGCTGTCCCTCAAGGTGAGTCCGGCGACTCTGATCCCGCGCCCCGATACCGAGGTGCTGGTCGAACAGGCGCTGGCACGGTTGCCCGCAGGCCCCTGCGCCCTACTGGATCTGGGCACCGGCACCGGCGCCATCGCATTGGCGCTCAAGTCCGAGCGGCCCGATGCCGATGTATGGGCGGTGGACAGGATGGCGGATGCCGCGGCCTTGGCCCGCGAGAACAGCGCCGTGCTGGATTTGCCCATCACGGTTCGCGACGGCAGCTGGTTCGCGCCGCTTTGCGATCCGCTCTTGGGTAAGGCCCCCCGTTTCGCGGTGATTGTCTCCAACCCGCCCTATATCGACGGCGCCGATCCTCATCTCGAGCAGGGGGATGTGCGCTTCGAACCCCGTTCGGCCCTGGTGGCCGACGAGGCGGGGCTGGCGGATATTCGCCACATAGTGGCCGAGGCGCCTGCCCATCTGCTGGCGGATGGCTGGCTGCTGCTGGAGCATGGCTGGGAGCAGGGCGCTGCCGTGCGTCAGCTGCTGCTGGCGCGTGGCTATCGCGCCGTGACCACGGTGCGCGATTACGGGGACAACGAGCGGGTAACCCTGGGCCAGTGTCCGGCCTGCTAAATCCTTTACAACCGGTTTGACGAGTCGCTGGGTGATGACCCAGCGGCCAAGGATTGAATATGTATTTTGTGCTCAAGCATCTGCACCTGACCCTGATTGCCGGGGCCGTGCTCTTGTTCATGGTTCGCTTTTACTGGGTACAGGCCGGCTCTGACCGGGCCTATAGTGCCCCCGTGCTGAAAGTGAGCGGCCTGCTCAATGGCCTGGTAGTCCTCTCGGGCGTGCTGCTGTGCATGGTGCTGGATCTCAACCCCTTCAACAACGGGACTCCCTGGCTCAGCGAAAAGCTGATGGGCATCCTGGTGCTGGTGTTCCTGGCCGCCATGGCGTTGCGGCTGGCCAAAAGCAACCTGGTGCGCTGGTGCTCCTTTCTCGGAGCACTGGGATGGATCTATTTTATTGCCAAGCTGGCACTGCTCAAACAGGCGAGTTTGTTCGGTTAAGGCATGAAGACGATGTTACGTATAGACGAATGGACCGACTTTGAAGCCCATGATCTCACCGAGCTGGCACTGGCGGTGAGCCACGAGGTATATGGCTCGGCCGGGCAGGGGCTGCGCGAGCTGGACTTGCTCGAGGAGTGGCTGGATGAACAGATAGCCGAAGGCACCTGTGACGAGGTGCGCCAGCAACTGCTGGAGGGCTTCTACCACAGCCTTGGCTTTTACGGTGACTGGCAGGATTATTTCTCGGCGCAGAACTGCGACATCAACCAGGTGCTGATGCAACGCAAGGGGATCCCGGTCAGTCTCGGTATCCTCATCATCCAGCTGGGACGCAAACTCGGGCTGGATGTGGAGGGGATCTGCTTCCCCGGTCACTTCCTGGTGAGTTTTGCCGGTGGCGAGGGGGAGGTCTATGTCGATCCCTTCACCGGTGACGAGCTGACTCTGGCCCGTATCGAACTGCTGCTGCGCGGTGCCCTGGGGGATCTGGCGACCCTGACCCCGGACTATTTGCAGCCCTCCGGTCAGTGGGAGATCATCGAGCGGCTGCTCAACGTCAGCAAGGGAGCCCTGCTGCGGGAAGATCGCATGGCCGAGGCCCTGCGCTGCAGTGAACTGCTGCTGCGGATGAAACCCGGCGATCCCCTGGAGACGCGGGATCGCGGCTTCATCTACGAGCAACTCGACTGCCCCCGCCAGGCGGCGGAAGATTTTGAATATTTCATTGAACAATGCCCGGATGATCCGGTGGCAGATGTGCTGAAGGCGCAGCTGGCCGCGCTGGATCTGACTCCCAAGCCCCTCCACTAAGGAGGCCTGGGAATTGAAACAGAAGAATATCAAGGCCTGTGTGCCCAAGCCTCTTCACTTAAGGATGCCCGAGATGGAACAGAAGAATATCAAGATCAACCAGATCGACGTCGCCAACGACAAGCCGTTCGTGTTGTTTGGTGGCATGAACGTGCTGGAATCCCGCGACATGGCGATGGCGGTGTGCGAGAAGTACGTGGAAGTGACCAGCAAGCTGGGCATTCCATTCGTGTTCAAGGCGAGCTGGGACAAGGCCAACCGCTCCTCCATCCACTCCTACCGCGGTCCGGGTCTGGAAGAGGGGATGAAGATCTTTGAGGAGCTGAAAGCGACCTTCGGCATGCCGGTCATCTCCGATTTGCACGAGCCCCATCAGGCCAAGCCGGTGGCCGAGGTAGTGGATGTCATCCAGCTGCCCGCCTTCCTGGCGCGCCAGACCGATCTGGTGGAAGCCATGGCCCGCACCGGCAACGTCATCAACATCAAGAAGCCGCAGTTCCTGAGCCCGAGCCAGATGAAGAACATCACCGACAAGTTCGAGGAGTGCGGCAACGATCGCCTGATCCTGTGCGAGCGCGGTGCCAACTTCGGTTACGACAACCTGGTGGTGGACATGCTGGGCCTGGGCGTGATGAAGAAGAGCACCGGCGGCTACCCGGTCATCTTCGACGTGACTCACTCCCTGCAGTGCCGCGATCCCATGGGCGCCGCGTCCGGTGGCCGCCGCGAGCAGGTGACCGAGCTGGCCCGCGCCGGCATGGCGGTGGGTCTGGCGGGTCTGTTCATCGAATCCCACCCGGATCCGAAAGTAGCCCGTTGCGACGGCCCGAGCGCCCTGCCGCTGGAGAAGCTGGAAGGTTTCCTCAAGCAGATGAAGGCTATCGACGATCTGATCAAGGGCTTTGAGCCCCTCGATACCTCTGCCTGATACTGACAATGGATAGCAAAAGGCCCCGCGATGCGGGGCCTTTTTGTTTGGCGAGTCTGGCTTGTGGCCATGAAAAACGGCCCCCGGGGGCCGTTTTTGAGGGTAGGCTGTGCAGCCCGCCGTCACGACAGAGCGTGGATCACAGGCTCTGGGTGAAGGTACGGGTTACCACGTCACGCTGCTGTTCCGGGGTCAGGGCGTTGAAGCGCACTGCGTAGCCGGACACACGGATGGTCAGCTGCGGGTATTTTTCCGGGTTGGCGATGGCGTCTTCCAGGGTTTCGCGACGCAGCACGTTGACGTTCAGGTGCTGGCCACCTTCAACGGCCGGCTCGGCCTGAACCGGCAGCTCACGGTATTCAAACTGGCCCAGCTCGGCGATCTGGACTTCCTGATCGGCAGCGAAGGCATCGCCTTTGGCGCAGATGCAGCGAGCCTGTTGCTTCTCTTCGTCCAGCAGCCAGAAAGAGTTCAGCAGAGCGGTGTTGGCGGCCTGGGTGATTTGAATGCCTTTGATCATGGTATGACTCCTCAATGGGAAGCGGATCCGACTGTAAGGAAATTACCCTGATGTAGTTAAGCTACCGCGAATTTCGATGGCTTAAAGGGGCCTTGCCTTACACCTTTACTTTGATAAGGTCATATATACCACGGTGGGATTATTACGAAAATTGATCCAAATCAATAAAGTCCCACTTAGCTTGCACCAAGTAGGATTAAATTATTGAGTTGAATCAAAAATAGGTCATTTTTCTGATTTCGTAAGATATCCAAATCATACATCTTTTATCTATTTAATCTAGTAATTTAATTACATGTTTTGTCTTGTTTTTAAGATAAAACGGGTAGCTGGCAGATGGCTGATGGAAAGGAAATTGACGGTGAAGGAAACGGCTGCTGCGCGCGACTCCATCTGCAGCGCTTGCCAGGGAGCAAGCCCGATATCTCCTGATCGGATGGGGCCTGTGTGTGGTGATGTCATGTGATCGCAGGCAAATGATGCTGTCCATCATGCCCTGCCACGGTTGCGTCTTGCGGGCTGGCCCCCTATCCTGAGCCCTTCGCCGTATCAAGTGAGGAGTTCGGGGTGCTGACCTGGAGTGATGTGATTGGCTCGGAAAAAGAGCAGGACTATTTCAAGAGTACGCTG
Organism: Aeromonas sp. FDAARGOS 1407; assembly: GCF_019048725.1. Taxonomy (NCBI): domain Bacteria; kingdom Pseudomonadati; phylum Pseudomonadota; class Gammaproteobacteria; order Aeromonadales; family Aeromonadaceae; genus Aeromonas; species Aeromonas sp. FDAARGOS 1407. Next base: position 4,393,375 of record NZ_CP077399.1, on the reverse strand, counting down.
GCGACGGTGCGCAGTGAGCGGGAAGCGGGCAAGGTGATCTATCCACCCGCAGCCGATGTCTTCAACGCGTTCAAGCTCACCGAACTGGATCAGGTCAAGGTGGTGATCCTGGGCCAGGATCCGTACCACGGCCCCAACCAGGCCCATGGTCTCTGTTTTTCCGTGCTGCCCGGGGTGCGCACCCCGCCCTCGCTGGTCAACATCTATAAGGAGATGCAGCGGGATCTGCCAGGGTTTGTCACACCGGAGCACGGCTTTCTCGAATCCTGGGCCAAACAGGGGGTGCTGCTGCTCAATACCGTGCTGACGGTGCAGGCCGGCCAGGCCCACTCCCACGCACATCTGGGCTGGGAAACCTTCACCGACCGGGTGATCGAGCAGATCAATGCCAGCTGTCAGGGCGTGGTCTTCCTGCTCTGGGGCGCCCATGCCCAGAAGAAGGGGCGTTTCATCGACCGGCAGCGCCATCACGTGCTGACCGCCCCCCATCCCAGCCCGCTCTCTGCCCATCGTGGCTTCATCGGTTGTGGCCATTTTTCAGAGACCAACCGGCTGCTGGAACAGCAGGGCAAACAGCCCATCCAATGGAATTCAGTCTGCGGCTGACTTGATTGAGTGCAAAGTTTGGCCGGCAGATGACCGTATACTCAGGGAAGTGACAGTTTATTTCAGCGAAGGAGTGCCTATGTTATCCAGTCTGCACAAGGATCACCTCAACATCGCCCGGCTACTTGGGCTGCTCAAGCACAAGCTGGCAGCCATTCAGGCCGAGCAGCCCATCAGCTACTTTCTGATCCGCGATGTCATCGACTACCTGCGGGAAGTGTCTGACAAGTACCATCACCCCAAGGAAGACATGATCTACGAGTACTACCTCAAATACCGGGTCGTGGAGGGGGAGGTCGCCAATCGTCTGCAGGAGGAGCACGCCAAACTGCTGGAGGCGGGCACCGAACTCAAGGAGATGGTGGAGATGATCCTGATGGATGCGGTGATCCCGCTCGACCAGTTCACCGGCAAGCTGGAATGTTTCGTGGCGCTGCAGGAGGCGCACATGAACTACGAGGAAGGGGTGATCTTCCCCCTGCTGCGGGACACCCTGACCGAAGATGACTGGCGTCATCTGGAGCAAAACTGGCAGAACCGTGCCATCGGTGATCCCCTGTTCGGGGCCGAGGTGAGCCAGAACTTTCAGGCGCTGGCCCAGCGTCTCTCGCTGCCTCCGGTGAGCGTGTAATAAGGCCCGGTTGCACCATCAACAAATAGATAAACGGCAAAAGGCCTCCATCCGGAGGCCTTTTCATATCTGGCAAACACCTAGCAGCTTGGTCATTTCGACGACCCATGTGCTAGTTGGGAGCGTCTTTCTCGGGGCCGGATTGCGGGGGAGGGACAGGTCTGCCGATATTGGTGCGGGGTCAGGCCGAACTCCTGCTTGAAGCGGGCGGCGAAGCGACTGGGGGAGTCGTAGCCGCAGGCGAGGGCTACCTCCAGCGGGGTGAGGGATTGCTGCAGCAAGGTGAGGGCATGACTCATGCGCACCTGTGCCAGCAGTTGACGAAAACTGCGTCCTTCGCTGGCCAGCTTGCGTACCAGAGAGGCGCGGCTCATGGCGAAGTTGGGGGCAACCCCCTCCAGAGTATGGTCGGCGCCGGGCTCCACGCCGAGATAGCGGGCCAGCCGTTCCCCCAGCGTCATGGTGCGGGCCGGATAGAGCAGATCGAGGGCCCGGGCGGCGTGCAGTTCGGCATAAAAGCCCTGTAGCAGCTCGGCCTGGGTTGCCTCGCTCACTCCCCGCTCGGCCATGGTGGTGACCAGCTCGAAGCAAAATGCCAGCCCGGGGGTCACCTTTACCCTGGGTTCTCGCAGCCCCTGTGGAGCCGCGGCGGTGGCCGATAGCCAGGCATCGGGCGGCGGCGCCAGCAGGGTCAGGGCATGGGAGCGGAATGTGCCCTGCTCCGGCTGGTTGACGAAGGTGAGCTGGTGGCCCGCCGGGATCAGCAGCCAGCTCTCCCTGTCAAACGTCAGGCGCCGCTCTTTCCACCACAGCTGCTTGTGCCCCTGTTTCACCCAGATGAGGGTCGGGGCATAGATGAGCACCCGGTGCAGGGGCTGCTGGCGGATCCCGAGGTAGTGGTGCTGTTGCAGCAGGGGCGTGCTCATCAGGCTGGCTCCTAGGGGGTGACGAAGGTAGCGGTCAGGGTGGCCTTGCCAAGGGCCATGGCGTTGAGCATGTAGCCTACCATGGCGGGCGGGGTATCTGCCTTCACATCCAGATCCTGGGGCAGGGCCCAGGCGGTGAACTGGTAGCGATGCATGCCGTGGCCTGCGGGCGGGCAGGGGCCGCCGTAGCCCTGGCTGCCGAAGTCGGTTCTCAGCTCCAGCCCCTGCTTGAGCTTGCCGGAGGCGTTGGTCGGCAGCTCGCTCTGGCTGGCCGGCAGATTGACCACCAGCCAGTGCCACCAGCCGCTGCCGGTGGGGGCATCCGGATCATAGGTCGTGATGGCGACGCTTTTGGTGCCGGCGGGCAGATCCTGCCAGCTCAGCTGGGGCGAGCGGTTCTCGCCGCTGCAACCAAAGCCGTTGAAGCTGAACGTCTTGTCCATCGGCTGGCCTTCGCGGATGTCGGTGCTGCTCAGGGTCATGGCACCGGCAGGCAGGGCGGCCAGACAGAACAGGGGCAGCAAAGCGGAACGCAGGGGTAATCTCATAAGGTGACTCCTCGTGTGGTAACGGGTTCACTTTAGCCAAACAGGAATAAATGGAAGTTACGTAACGGCTCAATGAGGCGCTCTCCAGGCCATTATATGAGTCGATATGTCGTTTGTGAGATTGGTGAGGGGGAAGAGAGAGATAAAAAAACCGGCATCCAGGATGCCGGTTTTTATGTGCCGAGAGGGCGGGCGACTTAGCGCAGGATCATCTCGTCACGACCCGGGCCGACGGAAACCATCGGAACCGGTACGCCGAGCAGCTCTTCGATGCGCAGCACGTACTGCTGGGCAGCCTTGGGCAGCTCTTCGAAGGTGCGGCAGCCGCTGATGTCTTCGCTCCAGCTTTCCATCTGCTCGTAGACGGGCTTGAGGGCGGCAGTTTGCGGCCAAATCGGGTTTTCGGTGTGGGCACCTTCGTAGGCCACGCAGATCTTCAGATCCGGCAGACCGGTCAGGCAGTCCAGCTTGGTCAGGGCCACTTCGGTGGCGGCCTGCAGCTCGACACCGTTCTTGGTGGCCACGGCGTCGAAGTAGCCGACGTCACGGGGACGGCCGGTGGTGGCGCCGAACTCGTTGGTGATCTTGCGGAACTCGTCCTGGTTCTCCATGGCGGTCAGCAGGGTGCCGGTACCGACGGAGGAGCTGAATGCCTTGGCCACGGCGATGACGCGCTCCGGGCGCAGACCCGGCAGGCCGCCACCGATGCCGGCGTAGGCGCCGGAAACGTGGGAGGAGGTCACCCAGGGGTATTCGCCGTAGATGAGGTCACGGCCGGCGCCCAGCTGGGCTTCGAACAGCAGGGTCTTGCCTTCGGCCTGCAGGGCCTTGAGCGGCATGCTGACGTTGCAGACGGCGTCGATCCAGGAGGCGGAGACTTCCAGCAGCCAGTCGGCCATTTCCTGGGCGGTCTGGGCAAATTCGAAGTCCGGGTAGAGGGCCTTCATCTGCGGCAGTTTCCAGTCCAGCATGAACTGGATGCGCTCGACCAGCACGTCCGGCTGTTTCAGCCAGCCAACCAGGATCGCTTTCTTCATCACGCGATCGCCGTAGGCGGGGGCAATGCCCTGACGGGTGGAGCCATAGGCGCCGTCACCCAGACGCTGCTCTTCCTGGGTATCTTCCAGTGCGTGCAGCGGCAGGCACAGGGTGGCGCGGTCAGAGATGGCCAGCTTGGGAGTGATGCCGGAGGCTTTCACTTCGTCGAGTTCGACGGTGAGCTTCTCGGGGCTGATCACCATGCCCGGGCCGAGCACGACCAGGCAATCCGGGTTGAACACGCCACTCGGGACCTGGTGCAGCTTGAAGGTGCCAAGATCGTTGACCACGGTGTGGCCGGCGTTGTTGCCGCCTTGGAAGCGAATGCTGGCACCGGCTTGGCCTGCCAGATAATCCACGATGCGGCCCTTGCCTTCATCACCCCAGTTGGCACCTACGACTACGATAGACGACATGACTCTTTCTCCTAAGACGTTAGGCATCCATCCTAGGAGCCTGATGTGGATTAGAAAAATTAATTATCTTTATAATTCCGATAATAAAACCATATAATTGTGGCCGTTTTAGCGGCAACCTCTCCCGCTGTTGCCGTGCAAAACCCCGCAAGACGGGAGTGGAGGAGCCACATGCTGGATATTCACTGGCTGCAAACCTTTGTCACCCTGGCCCGGTTGCAGCACTTTGGCCAGACCGCCACCGAGCTGCACATGACCCAGCCCAACGTCAGCCTGCACATCAAGCGGCTGGAGCAGGCGACCCGGGTACGACTCATCGAGCGCAGCCCGTTTCGCCTGACCCAGGCGGGGGAGCGACTGCTGCAAAGCGCCGAGCGCGCCATCGCCGAGTTGCAGCTGTGCCAGTCCGACCTTAACGCACTCAATCAACTCAGCCAGGGGACGCTCGCCATCGCCGCCAGCGACATCATATCTCGTCTGCTGCTGATCCAGCCGTTTCAGCGTTTCAAACGGGAGTTTCCCGGTATCGACCTCACCCTGTTCAACACCACATCGGATCAGGCGGCGGAGCTGGTCAAGGCGGGCAAGGCGGATCTCGGCTTCGTGATGGCGCAAAAGCGCAGCGAGCCGCTCTTCTATACCGAACTGCAACAGGTGACTTGGTGCGCCCTGGGCCACGGGCTGGCCCGCTGGCAGGCGCGGGCGCAGGTCGGGGCTGGGGGGGATGAGAGAAAGAGCGATCCCCTCGACGAGCCGACCCTGATCCTGCTGGGGCACGATACCCGCACCCGGGCGCTTATCGACCCCTCCCTGCCGCTGCTGGGGTTGCCCCCCTGCCGCATCATGGAAGTTGGCAGCGTGGATGCCCAGCTGGATTGGGCCGAGGCGGGGTTTGGCGTGGCCATAGTGCCGGACTTCTCGCTGCACCCCAGGCTCAACCTGACGGCTCCCGTCACCAGTCTGACCGATTTTCCCGGTACCAGTCTGGGGTACGTGGTGCGTCAGAATCAGGTGCTGTCACGGGCCATCAAGCAGTTGCTGGTCTGGGTGGAGGAGGAGATCCAAAAACCCAACCCCTATCTGGCGCGGGAAGCCTCGCAGTGATGCGAACGTCATAAATCAAAGGGGCAGCTGCGGCTGCCCCTTTGATTTTGTTGGGTTTGCCCGTTTCAGGGCTGCGACGGCGTCGTGTCGCCGGCGGTCGCTTCCGGCACGGATTCACCTTCTGGAGTCGTCCCTTGCGCCGCGCTGGTGGTTGCTTGTTCCCTGTTATCCGGTGTGACGGCCTCTGATGGCGTCGCTGCCGACACCGTATCCGGAGCCTCGGTATTCGGGGCAGCCACCTCCGGGGTCGCCCGGGTAGGTGAGGTGTCGCTGGCGGGTTCGGTGGCAACGGCGGCGCTGGCGACATTGCCTGCGTCGGCAGGGGGCTCTGTGGTGGCCGGTTCGGGAGTATCCCTTTTCGGGACATCCTGCAGCGAATCATCCGGCATCAGCAGTTCAGGGGCCAGCGGCAGGGGCTCGGGTGTTTTATCCGACATGCCGGCATGGAGGGGCAGCTCGGTCTGCGCCTGCAGACGCTCCACTGTGATCTTGCTGAGGGCCGGGTGCAGCCGACTGAACTGCTTGACCCGTGCCAGCAGGGTGTCGCGCACGGTGCGCACTATGGGATCCGGCAGGCTGGCCAGCGCCACCAGTTCGGCGCTCATGCCGATGTTGTTGATGGCGGTGATCTGCCCCGGATAGAGGTTGGCGGCGATGCGGCTGCGCTGGTAGTAGGGATGCTCCTTGAGCAGGCGATCGATCTGATCCCCCTCGATGGGGATGAGGCGCACCTTGCAGCGGCCGGCCAGATCGCCGATCGCCAGGCTGGGGTGTCCGGCGACGATAAAGGCGGCATCCAGACTGCCATCGCACAACCCCTCCAACGGATCCCGGCCCGGGGTGAGATGATAGGCGGCAAACTGGCCGGAGTGCCACCCCATGGCGTTCATCAGGGCCTGGCTGGTAGTGGGCTCGCCGGCGCCGGGTTCACCCGGATAGACCCGCTTCCCCTCGATATCCGCCAGGGTGGTGATGCCGCTGGTGGGGCTGGCCAGCAGGGTCAGCGACTCCTGATAGAGGCGAAACAGACTGCGCAGTTTGTGGTTGGCGCCTTGTCCGCTGAAAGGTCCGGTGCCGTGCAAGGCGTGGTGGAGGATATCGGACTGCACCAGCGCCAGCTGCACGTCCCCCTCTTCCAGCGCCTTCAGGTTGGCCAGAGAGCCGTGGGTACTTTGTACCGTGCAGCGATCGCCGCGCAGGGCATGGTCTGCATTGAGCACCCGACAGATGGCGCCTCCGGTGGGGTAGTAGACGCCATTGACCGGCCCCGTGCCTATAGTCAGCGCCTGGCTGGTGACAGGCAGCAGGGCGCAGAGGGGGAGCAGAAGGTGACGCAAAATCCGTAAATGCATAGTTGACAGTTAACTGGGGAGTGGGATGAAAGGGATGGGCCATGCCCATCCCGCTTGCTGGGGTGTCAGGCTTTGCCGCGACTCAGGAGCGCTTTTTCCATTCGGGCCAGCGCTTTGGTCAGGGTGGCACGGGTACAGCCGAAGTTGAGACGCACGAACTGGCCGTCGCCAAACTGGGCGCCCGGCGAGAGTCCGACCCCGGCCTGCTCGAAGAAGGCGATGGGATCATCGAGCCCAAGGCCACTGACGTCGAGCCAGGCCAGATAGGTGGCCTGATGGTTCGCCAGGGTGACACCGGGCCAGCGGGCGACGGCCTGTTCGATCAATGCCAGGTTGGCGGCCAGATACTCGATCTGCTCGCTGAGCCACAGCTCACCGCCCTCGTAGGCGGCCTCGGCTGCCACGAAGCCCAGCAGGTTCACGTCGGCGCTGATGCCGCGCATTGCCTGCTGCAGCTTGAGGCGCAGACGGGCATTGGGCACCACGGCAAACGAACAGCACAGACCCGCGATGTTGAAGGTCTTGCTCGGGGCCATCATCACGGCCGAGCGTTCGGCGGCGTCCGGGCTGATGGCGCCGTAGGGGATGTGGCGGGCGTTTTTATCCAGCAGCAGGTCGCAGTGGATCTCATCGGAGCAGATCACCAGATTGTGGCGCGCGGCGATGGCGTCGATGGCCAGCAGCTCCTCGCGGGTGAAGACGGTGCCCCCCGGGTTGTGAGGGTTGCACAGCAGCAGCAGATCGGCGGAGGGGGCCTGACGCTCCAGCTCTTCCAGATCCAGTACCCAGCGGCCCGCCTCTTCCACCATGGGCACGGTGAGCAGGGGACGGTCATTGAAACCGGGGGCCTGCAGGAAGGGGTAGTAGACCGGCTTGGGGGTGATGATGCCGCGGCCATGCTGGCTCCAGGCCTTGCAGGCGAGGTTCAGCCCCGGCACCACACCGGGCAGGAATACCAGCCACTCGGGCTGTATGGTCCAGCCGTAGCGGGTCGCCAGACGTTCGATGATGAGTTCGATCAGGCGGGGCGAGGGGCGTGAATAGCCGAAAATGCCGTGGGCGACGCGTCGGGTGAGCGCCTCGATGACGGCGGGAGGGGCGGAAAAATCGGTGTCGGCAACCCACATGGGCAGCACGTCCTGACCCTTGTACTTGTCCCATTTCAGGCTCATGGTGCCACTGCGGTCTATTTCCCGATCAAAATCAAACATGCGAACTCCTTGTGCTGGCCGGATGGGCTTTCACTCTACGGGGTCGCGGCTCGCCTCGCAAGGCGCAAGCGGAGGGAGGCAAGCCTTGAGCCGGTTGTTGATAATGGCATAAGATGACCGGCGCTATTTTGAACTGTTGCGACCGTAAACCCCTCTTCTCCTTCTCCAGCCAGTGGTAACCCTATGAGCTTGTCGATAGCGGCGGTTAAGCGCCCGGATCCCGTTTCCCTCTCGTTTCTGGCCGTGACCTTCATGACCGGGGTCGCCGTCGCCCTGCAGGTGCCGACCCTGAGCCTGTTTCTGGCCGAAGAGGTACAGGTGCGCCCGTTTCTGGTGGGGGCGTTCTACACCGTCAATGCGGTGATCGGCATCCTCATCAGCCAGTGGCTCGGCCATCGCTCCGACAACAGGGGGGATCGCAAGCAGCTGATCCTGCGCTGCTGCTTTGCCGGCGTGGCGCTCTCCTTGCTGTTTGCCTGGAACCGCAACTACTGGCTGCTGGTGAGCCTGGGGGTACTGCTCGCCAGTCTGGCGGCCACTGCCAGTCCCCAGCTGTTTGCCCTGGCACGGGAGTACTCCGACAGCCGCAACAAGCGGGCCGACATGTTCAGCTCGGTGATGCGGGCCCAGTTTTCCCTGGCCTGGGTGATAGGGCCGCCCATCGCCTTTGCCCTGGCCATCGGCTATGGCTTTGAACTGATGTACCTCGCCTCCGCCCTGGCCTATCTGCTCTGTGCCCTGGTGGTGTGGCGCTGGCTCCCCTCACTGCCCCTGCCTGCCGCGAGCAGTGACCAGGAGCGGGTGAGCAGCTGGCGGGATCCGGCAGTGCGCGCGCTCTTCATCGCTTCTACCCTGATGTGGACCTGCAACAGCATGTACCTCATCAACATGCCGCTCTACATCACCCGGGAGCTGGGGCTGGATGAGAAGCTGGCCGGCATCCTGATGGGCACGGCGGCGGCGCTCGAAATTCCCTTCATGCTGCTGGCGGGTTACTACACGATGCGACTGGGCAAGCGTCCCATGATGCTGCTGGCGGTAATGGCTGGCGTCGCTTTTTACGGGGGACTGGTGACCCTGTCCGGTCAGTACGCCCTGATTTCGCTGCAGCTGTTCAACGCCATCTTTATCGGGATCGTCGCCGGGATCGGGATGTCCTACTTTCAGGATCTGATGCCGGGGCGGGCGGGGGTGGCGACTACCCTGTTTGCCAACAGCATACGGACCGGCTCCATCATGGCGGGGGCCATCGCCGGTACGGTGGCGGAGCTGTGGGGTTTTCACGCCGTCTTCATGGTGGCGCTGGGATTGGCGCTGACGGCGCTCGCCGCCTGCTGGCGGGTACCCGAGGTCTGAGGGTTCAGCCCTCTTGCCGGGCGTCGCTCTGGTATTCACTGCGCAGGCAGCGCAGCAGCAACTCGGTGGCGGGGCCCAGGGAGTCGGGAGAGAGGGTCAACAGATAGGTATAGAGATGGCGCTCGCCACCATTTTCCAGATCCAGCTGTACCAGGGATCCTTCGCTTAGTTCGCGCTCCACCAGATGGCGCGGCAGCCAGGCATAGCCCAATCCCTGATGCAGCATGGCGATCACCTCGTGGTAGTGGGTCGCATTCCAGCCGGTATCGTCTGCATCGTTCCAGTCCACCGAACGGTGAATGGGCGGATGCAGGCTGATCCGGTTATGACCGGTCAGGGCATCGTTGCCCAGTGGTTGTGGCAGTGTGGCCAGGGGGTGATGGGCGGCGCACAGGGGTAGCAGGCAGATCTCATCGAGCAGCAGACCGGTGCGATCGCCGGGCAGGTGCTCCGAAATCATCAGATCGCCGGGTTGCAACGCATTGAAATGACAGTGAATACGCTCATGCAGGTTGACGCGGCAGCCGCGGCTGCGGGGGTAGAAGTGGGCCAGTGCCCGGTAGAGCCGCTCCCTTGGCTGCAGCGCCGAGACGTAGAGGTTGATCTGCGGCTCCCACTGGCGCTCCAGGTTGTTGGCCAGGTTCTCCAGCTCCTCCACCTGCTGACTCAGCTGGCGGGCACGCTTGAGGAAGATCTCCCCCGCCGCGGTCAGCACCGCTTTGCGCCCGCGCACCTCCAGCAAGGGCACCCCCAGACTCTGCTGCAGCTTGGCGACTGCATGGTTGAGGGAGGACTGGCTCTTGTTCAGGGCTTCTGCGGCCTGGGCGTACCCGCCACAATCGACCACTGCCTGAAAGATCCGCCATTGCTCAAAGGTGCTCTTGGGACGAAACATAGTTCAACCTGGTTGGGATGGAGTTGCCGGGGAAATCACACAGGGGGCCGTGACCCCCTATGGAATTTAACCCCTGCAACAAGTATGGCTCCGGATATTGTATTGATTTATTTGGGTTGGGCCACGAAGGTCTGGCCGGTTTGACCACGGCTGTCCGGCCCCATCAGGTAGAGATAGAGCGGCATCAGGTCGGCCGGGGTTTTGAGGGTCTGCGGATCTTCCGCCGGGAAGGCGCTGGCCCGCATCCTGGTGCGGGTGCCGCCCGGGTTGAGGCTGTTGACCCGCACCGTGGTGTTCTCCAGCTCGTCCGCCAGCACCTCCATCATGCCCTCGACGGCAAACTTGGAGATGGCGTAGGTGCCCCAGTAGGCTCGTCCCTTGCGGCCCACGCTGGAGGAGGTGTAGACGATGGAGGCATCGCCGTGCTCCTTGGCGGTCTGGCGAATGAGGGGCAGCAGCGCCTGGGTCAGCAGGAATTCGGATTTGACGTTGACCTGCATCACCTCGTCCCACTCCTTCTCCTGGATGTGTTCGAACGGTGACAGGGTTCCCAGCAGGCCGGCGTTGAACAGCACGCCATCGAGGCGACCAAACTGCTGGGCAAAGGTCTCGGCCATGCCGCGATAGTGGGCGGCGGTGGCCCCTTTCAGATCCACCGGAACGATGGCGGGCAGGGGATAACCGGCGGCTTCAATCTGGTCATACACGGCCTCGAGCTTGGCGCTGGTGCGGCCGAGCAGGATCACGGTGGCGCCGTGAGCGGCGTAGGTGAGGGCCGCCTCGCGGCCGATCCCGTCTCCGGCACCGGTGACCAGAATGACCCTGTCCTTGAGCAGATCGCGGGGTGCCTGATAATCGAGCATGACAACTCCTGTTAACAAATTCTGGGCATAAGTGCATGGCAATCGGGGGCAAGTGTACTGATCCGGGCGCCTGTTTGGCCAGTCGATGACAAGAAAAATGTGAAGAAAATAGAGAGGTTGTGTTGGTCAAGTTGGTTTTTTGACGCGCTGGCCCAGAGTTTTTGCGCCGCTCCCGCAAACTCCCTAGAATGTGACAAAACCGATCCCTTCTGGAGTCCACAGTAACATTTTTGACCGAATACGGCCTGTTTCTGGCCAAGACAGTGACCTTCTTGCTGGCCATCGGTGCCATCATCCTGATGATCGTTGCCAGCCGTCAGCCCAAGGCGCGCAAGGGGGAGCTGGAGGTGACCGATCTCTCCGCCGAGCTGGAGCGTGGGAGTTTTCAGCTCAAGAGCGCCCTGGCCGGCAAGGCGGAGCGCAAGTTGCTGGAGAAGCAGCAGAAAGAGGAGCAGAAGCAGCGCGCCAAGGCTGGCGATGAGCGTAGCCGTCTGTTTGTGCTCGATTTCCATGGCAGCATGGATGCCAAGGAGGTCGCCTCCCTGCGCGAAGAGGTGAGCGCCGTGATTGGCGTGGCCCAGCCCGGTGACGAGGTGTTGCTGCGACTCGAGTCCGGTGGTGGTGTGGTGCACGGGTATGGCCTTGCGGCCTCCCAGTTGCAGCGTCTGCGCGACAAGGGCATCAAGCTCACCGTGGCCATCGACAAGGTGGCAGCGAGTGGCGGCTACATGATGGCTTGCGTGGCGGATCAGATCCTGGCAGCTCCCTTTGCCATCGTTGGTTCCATCGGGGTGATCGCCCAGATGCCAAACTTCAACAAGCTGCTGAAAAAGCACGATATCGAATTCGAGATGCACACTGCGGGTCAATACAAGCGCACCATCACCATGTTCGGTGAGAACGACGATCTGGGGCGCGAGAAGTTTCGCGAGGAGCTGGCCGCCATCCACGAGCGTTTCAAAGCGTTCGTGGCCGAGCATAGACCCGCGCTCGAGATCGACAAGGTCACTACGGGCGAGCACTGGCTGGCGAGCCAGGCCAAGGGGCTGGGACTGGTGGATTCCCTCTGCACCAGCGATGACTATCTGCTGGCGCAGGCCGGTCACCACAAGGTGGTGGGCATTCGTTATCGCAAGCCCAAGAGCCTGACCCAGAAACTCGGTCAGCAAGGCGCGCAGGCGCTGGAAGCGGGCCTCGGTCGCCTGTGGCAGCAGAGTCCCTGGCGCTAGCTCGGGTGCTTTGCGTGTGCGTCTGAGGGGCGGACACGCGGGCCAACCAGCAGGCCAGTCGGAGAGATCCGGCTGGCCTCTCTTTTTATTGAGGGGAAAGCTGGGAATGAAGTTGCCTCCATTGAATCCCCTTGCTACAACTGAACGCTTTCCCCTCTTCATCGTTGCCCCCGTGGGGCTGGGAGCATAGGCCATGCAATGGAGCACCTTAAGGCAATTTACCCCTCTGGTCTGGATCGTCATCCTGGGTACCTTCATGGTGCGTACCAGCTACTACATGGTGTGGCCGTTTCTCTCCATCCTGCTCTATCGGGACTATGGGTTGTCGGCCACCCTGATAGGTTTGCTGCTGGGGGGCTCGATGGCGCTCTCCACCCTGGTCAGCTTCTACGGTGGCTGGCTCTCTGATCGCTTCGGGCGTCGCAGCATACTGCTGGCGGGCTGTCTGGTGGCGATGCTCTGCTTCGGGCTGCTCGGCTTCTCCCACGCCGTCTTCTGGCTTGGCGTCGGGGTGATGGGCAGTGGTCTGGCATCAGGGCTCATCGATGCCCCCGGCAAGGCGCTGATGGCCGACAGTCTGGCGTCGGCCAAGGCGCGGGAGCTGGCGCTGCATCTGCGCTACTTCCTGCTCAACCTGGGGGCGGCCCTGGGGCCGCTCCTGGGGGTGACTCTCGGTATCAACGCCCAGCAGGAGACCTTCGTGGTGCTGTCGCTCAGTTATCTGCTGCTGGGGCTGGCGTTTGTCTGGGGGTTTCGTCAGGTGGCCGCCACCGGCAAGCGCAGCATGGGCGGCCCGGGTCTGCGCGATGCCATCAGGGTCTTGCTGGCGGATCGGGCCTTCCTGCTGCTGGTGATGGCCAACCTCCTGATGGTGCTCGTCTACTCCCAGTTTCACTCGCCACTGGTGCAGTATCTGACCCGCGCCGGCATGCCCGAGGTAGCCGAGCTGGTGGCCCTGCTGGTGACCACCAATGCCTTGACTGTGGTGCTTCTGCAGTTTCCGCTGCTGCGGCTGCTCTCCCGCTGGCCGGTGCGGGTTCGGTTGCATATCGGCATGGCCCTGTTTCTCGCGGCCCAGCTGTTGTTTGCCATGGGGGATCCCCTGGTGCGCAGCCACTGGTTTGCGGCCGTGCTGCTGCTCAGTCTCGGTGAAACCATCCTGTTTCCGCTGCTCAACGTGCTGATCGATCAAATGGCGCCCGGCCACCTCAAGGGCAGTTACTTCGGGGCCAGTGCCCTGGCGGGGTTGGGCGGTGCGGCGGGGGCCTTGCTGGGGGGCTGGATCATCGAGCGGTGGAGCGGGCAATGGCTCTACCTGCTGATGACCCTGCTCTGTGTCGTGACCTTCATGCTCTATGAATGGGGAGCCAGGTTGCAGAGGCGCAGGCCGTCGTCCCCCGTGCTGGAGCAGGGTTAAGAGATCAGTGGGTGTTGCCCGGGGTGACCTCCTTGAGCGCCTTCTTGGCGGCATACATGCGTTCGTCGGCAAGGCGGATGAGGCTCAGGCCATCGTCGTAGCGCTCCGGGCCTGTCTGCACTATGCCGATGCTGAGGGTGATGTCTTCCAGCTGTTCCTTGAGAGTCTTGGTGAGCCGCTTGAGGTAGATGTCGCGAGCCTGTGATTCGCTGCAGTTGGGCAGGATCAGGCAGAATTCGTCCCCGCCATAGCGAAAACAGCTGTCTTCGGTACGAGAGACTTTGCGAATGCAGTTGCCCACGACCCGCAGGATCTCGTCCCCCCGCTGGTGCCCTTCCGTGTCATTGATTTGCTTGAAGTTATCTATATCGAGATAGGCGATGGCCACGGGCTCGGCCCGGCGCTGGCAGGTGCGCAGGGTCAGTAGCAAACGCTCCTGCAGATGGCGCACATTGAGCAATCCGGTCAAGGCATCGGTGCGATTGAGCTCCTCCAGCTGCTGGGTACGCTCGCGCACCTTCTCCTCCAGCAGTCTGGCGTAGTTGTCCGATTTCTCCTTGGAGGATTCGATCTCCGATACCAGGCTGCGGATATAGGTCTCGAATACCAGGGTGATGTCGAACAGAAACAACTTGTCGAGAGCGGTCAGCATGGCGATGCGATCCGCCTCTTCGCCTATCTGGTCGAAGATGTCTTCAATGAGCAGCGCCTTGAGGGTGTTGATAGCGGCAAGGTAGAGCTTGGGTTCCACCCCGATCCGCTTGTGTACCAGTCCGATCCGCAGCCGGTTGTTGACGTACTCGAGATCGTAGAGGCCGCTGAACAGGTCGAGGATGTAGCGGCGCTGGGCCGTGCGCAGCCGGGTCAGGGTATCGGCGTCGCCGATCAGCAGGGCAATCTCGGTGATGGCAGTTTGTTGCTGGTAGAACTGATCCACCAGGGTATCGATACGGGGTTCTATATTGCCGTGATAGCTGCCGAGCAGGTTGGCATCCCGTTCGGTGAACAGCAACAGCGCTTTGCGATGGGCAATTTCGAATTCGGTGATGCGCATCTGTTCGAGCAGGGTCTGTTCGGTTGGATTCATTGTTGTCCTCTGTCCATGGCGACGCCGTCGTCCGGCGGGGAATGCGGTGCAGATAAAGCTGTGATGGCAATTGATATTGTAGTCAGTTGAATGAGAAGGGGCCTTAATGACCCCCAAACTATGAGGGCCATGGTGTGGACTATGGGGGGGATGGAAGATAAAAAGTAATTAAAAACATAGCATTAGAAAGTAAGTACCTTGTCGGCGGCGAGCGTCCACTGGGCCAGCATTGGCAGGGTTCCCACCTCGATCCCTTCGATGAGCGGCAGCGCCGTGATGCCGCGCGCATCGGTACAGGTCTTGCACAACCGTATGATCACCCCCTGGGCCAGCAGGATCTCCAGCATCTGGCGTAGATTGTACCCCTCGGCCGGGGCCTGACCCGCC
Source organism: Aeromonas sp. FDAARGOS 1407 (assembly GCF_019048725.1). Classification (NCBI taxonomy): domain Bacteria; kingdom Pseudomonadati; phylum Pseudomonadota; class Gammaproteobacteria; order Aeromonadales; family Aeromonadaceae; genus Aeromonas; species Aeromonas sp. FDAARGOS 1407. Next base: position 4,378,309 of record NZ_CP077399.1, on the reverse strand, counting down.
AAGGCTGCGCTCACCGCGTCCGACATCAGAAACAGTTTCAATGTGGCGCCACCCTGTTCATTCAGGGCGATGGCCAGTCGCAGGGCATTGAACAGGGATTCACTGCCGTAGGGGGCACCGTTGGCGATCACGACAATATCTTGCTTCATAACAGACTCCAGCTTGCAAAAGCGACATTGTAGAACCAACGGGAGAGGGATGGCGTGACTCAGTACAACTTCTGTCGCACCTGTTTCTCGTCGTCTTGACCCGGCCCCGGATCGAGGTTTTTATGGGCAGCTCGAAAAGCAGATATAACCGGGTGGATCCTGATGTGGAAGATGATAGGTGCGAGCCTGCTGTTGCTGGCGGGCCAGGCCTATGGCAGCCAAGCTGTCGGCTGCAAGGCTCGTTTGAAGGCGGTCGATGAACAACTGGTTGAGGCTAAAGCTCAAAAAAATGGCGACAGAGTAGCTGGGCTGGAGCGGGCAAAACGCAATATTCAGGCCTACTGTAGCGACGAAGGGCTTTACCGGGAGCAGCAACAACGGGTGGCAAAGATGCAGCAAGAGGTGGATGCGTATCTGAGTGAATTGCAACAGGCGCGTGTTGCCGGCAGGCCGGACAGGGTAGCCGACAAGCAGGGCAAGCTCGATGCCTCCCAGCTTCGCCTGCTGGAGGCCGAACGCGAGCTGCTGGCGCTGCAGCAGCTGATTGGAAAGTCCTGAGCAGTAGCCGAAAGACACAATGAACAAGGCCGGGATATCCCCGGCCTTGTTGCATTCTATTGCCTGTGCATCCGCACAAACTTTTCCATCAGCTGTTCTTCCGTTTCCACATGGACGGGGTCCCGGAGGATGCAGTCCATGTGGCGCAGATGCTGATGCCGGTGTTACTGCCGGTGCATCCGTACGAACTTCTCCATCAGCTGCTCTTCGGTTTCCACATGAGCGGGATCCCAGATAATGCAGTCGATAGGGCAGACACTGATGCAGGTCGGCTTCTCGTAGTGACCGACGCACTCGGTGCAGCGACTGGGGTCGATCTCGTAGATCTCCTCGCCGAGGCTAATGGCCTGGTTCGGACACTCGGGATCGCACATGTCACAGTTGATGCACTTGTCGGTGATGAGCAGGGACATTTCAGGCGGCCGAGTGGGGCTGACGGGTATCCTCGCGCTCGCCGAGGTTGCGCAGCAGGATGCCGTAGTCAACGTCCACTTCCTTCGGTACCGGCACGTAGACCACGTGGCCGTTGCCCGGTGCGGTGTCGATGAGCTCGCCCTTGCGGTTCTGCATCTGCTCCAGATTGAAGCTGAGGTTGCCCTGCGGGGTCATCAGCTCCAGGCTGTTGCCCACCAGGAACTTGTTCTTCACTTCGACTTCGACCATGTCGCCGTTGCGACCGGTGATTTCGCCGACGAACTGCTGGGTATCGGAGACAGAGTAGCCGTAGTCGTAGTTCTGGTATTCGCTGTGGTTGTGACGGCGCAGGAAGCCCTCGGTGTAGCCGCGGTGGGCCAAATTTTCGAGGGTGCCCATCAGGCTGCGGTCAAACGGCCGGCCGGCTACGGCATCGTCTATCGCCTTGCGATAGACCTGGGCGGTGCGCGCGCAGTAGTAGAAGGACTTGGTACGGCCTTCGATCTTCAGCGAATGGACGCCCATCCTGGTCAGCCGCTCCACGTGCTCGACGGCGCGCAGATCCTTGGAGTTCATGATGTAGGTGCCGTGCTCGTCCTCGAACGCGCTCATGTACTCGCCCGGACGGTTGGACTCTTCCAGCAGCACCAGGGCATCGGTCGGTTTGCCGGCACCCAGGGTCGGGTCCACTTTCTGCACGGCGATGGGCTCCTGGCGGTGGACGATCTGGCCCACCTCGTCCTCTTTACCCTCGTGCACCTTGTACTCCCAGCGGCAGGAGTTGGTGCAGGTGCCCTGGTTGGGGTCGCGCTTGTTGATGTAGCCGGAGAGCAGGCAGCGGCCGGAGTAAGCCATGCACAGCGCCCCATGGACGAACACCTCCAGCTCCATCTCAGGCACCTGCATGCGGATCTCCTCGATCTCGTCCAGCGACAGCTCGCGAGAGAGGATGGCACGGGTCAGGCCCATCTGATGCCAGAACTTGACCGTGGCCCAGTTGACCGCGTTGGCCTGCACCGAGAGGTGAATGGGCATGTCCGGGAAGGCTTCACGCATCATCATGATGAGACCGGGGTCGGACATGATCAGCGCATCCGGGTTCATCTCCACCACGGGGCGCATGTCGCGGATGAAGGTCTTGAGCTTGGAGTTGTGGGGCTGGATGTTGGCCACCACGTAGAACTGCTTGCCGAGGGCATGGGCTTCGTTGATGCCGAGCTGCAGGTTCTCGTGATCGAATTCGTTGTTGCGTACCCGCAGGCTGTAGCGGGGCTGGCCGGCATAGACGGCATCGGCGCCATAGGCGTAGGCATAACGCATGTTCTTGAGGGAACCTGCGGGGGAGAGCAATTCTGGTTTAAACATGTCGGACTCTTATGTCTGATTGCAAATCAGGACGGCGCCACCTGATGGCGTCGTATGGGTTGAGCGGGGCTCGAGCAGCTTCTCGATGCACCACGACCCGGCGGTGTCTCCATGCTGCACGTTCACAGGGGAGGCACCGGAAACACGGGGTGCGAGATTGTACTCGTCCCTACGTCATCATGCAATTTAGCAGGGGGCGCCGGGAAGGCGCGAGCTGGCATGCCAGCCGCGTTTTGGGGACAGAGCCTGGGGGCAGATCAGTGAGCGAGATGCAACTGGGGAAAGTGGCTGTTCATGAAGTGGCGGGGAACGCGGCCATTGCCGGCCTTGGCCAACCACTCCCAGTTCAGCTTCGGAGAGCCCGCCTTGAAGCGCTGGTAGGCAACCCCCTGATGCACCGTCAGGAACAGGGTGGTAGGCAGCCCCAGCTTGTTGCTGTAACGCACCATCAGATCCCCCTGATAGCGGCTGACCCTGAGCTTGAGTGCCTGCAATGTGAGTCCGTTGGCATGACCATCCTGGTCCCAGACTTCAAACATGATATGAAGACTCCAATGAAGATGTATCCACGATGCGCAATAGCCAGGGTTTTGACAAGTGTCAGATCTGACAGCAAGCAGAGGATAGGCGAGGAGCCAAAAAGCGAAAACCCGGCGCAGGGCCGGGTTTTCTTGAATGATGGTGGAGGGAGAAGGATTCGAACCTTCGAAGGCAGAGCCGTCAGATTTACAGTCTGATCCCTTTGGCCGCTCGGGAACCCCTCCACAGGGGCACTACACAAATTGTTCAGGAAGATGGTGGAGGGAGAAGGATTCGAACCTTCGAAGGCAGAGCCGTCAGATTTACAGTCTGATCCCTTTGGCCGCTCGGGAACCCCTCCACGGGGTATTTTCCTGATTGTTGCACTTGAATGGTGGAGGGAGAAGGATTCGAACCTTCGAAGGCAGAGCCGTCAGATTTACAGTCTGATCCCTTTGGCCGCTCGGGAACCCCTCCCCAAGTGCGAGGCGCATACTAACAGATCCTTGGGCTTTGTGAACCCCTTGCGAACCCTTCTGGCAGTAAAAAGTGACTGTTCGTCGATTTTTTGATACATCCCGCTCAAATTTCATGCTTATCAGCAAGTTGTGTGCTGTTTTTCTGCACAATGCGCATCGGTTACCTGTTCTGCGGGAATGAAAAACAGCATAAAAAAACAAGGCCGCCCTTAATCGGCGGCCTTGTGCTGCGAGGCAGGCTCAGCGTTGGAACGGGTAGACGGAGCCGAGTTTGAGGATCTGGGTCAGCTCGTCCAGTGCATTGCGGGACTCCATCACCAGGGCCGGATCCCGCAGATCGTCCAGGGTCAGGCGATCGCGGTAGTGACGTTCCACCCAGGCGTCCAGACGGGCGAACTGGGCATTGTTGATGAGGCAGGCCGGATTGACGGCGGCCAGCTCCTCGTCATTCATGGCGACCCGCAGTCGCAGGCAGGCGGGTCCGCCGCCGTTGCGCATGCTCTGCTTCACGTCCATGTAGTGCACCTGCTTGATCGGGGTGCCCTGGGTCAGCAGCTTGTCCAGATAGGCTGACACAGCCGGGTTGTCGCGACACTCGGTGGGGGCGATGATGGCCATTTCGCCCGAGGGCAGGGTCAGGATCTGGGTGTTGAACAGATAGGATTTCACCGCATCCAGCACGGAAACTTCCGCAGTCGGCACCTCGATGAAGTGCAGCTCTCCCTCGCCAAACTTGGTGCGCACCTCGGCCAGCGCCGACTCGGTATTGAGGAACGCCTGCTGGTGGAAGAAGAGCACGTTCTGGTTGCCCACCGCGATCACGTCGTTGTGGAACACCCCCTGATCGATCACATCCGGGTTTTGCTGGATGAACACCACGCTCTCGTCACCAAGTCCATGGAGACGGGCGATGGCCTGGCTCGATTCCAGGGTCTGACGGGCCGGGTAGCGCTTGGGCGCTGGGTGGGAGAGATCAAAGGCGCTGCGACCGTAGACGAACAGCTCGACCCCCGCCTCGCCATAGGCGCGGCACAACCGGGTGTGGTTGGCGGCCCCTTCATCGCCGAAGTGATCGTTTTCCGGCAGGTGGAGGTGGTGGCTGAAGTGGCGCTCGTTGTTGAACACGGCGCGCAGGATCCGGCCGGTAACCTCGGGCTCCAGGGAGCGGTGGAATTTGTTGGTCAGGTTGGCAGGGGTGAAGTGGATGCGGCCATCCTGGGTGTCGGCACTCGGTGATACGGTGGCGGCGTTGGCTGTCCACATGCTGGAGGCCGAATAGCAGGCCGCCAGTACGGCAGGGGCCTGTTTGGCAGCCTGTTCCAGCACTCTGGCATCGTTGCCGGTAAAACCGAGGCGGCGCAGGGTGGCGAGATCCGGCCGCTCCTGCGGGGCCAGCACCCCCTGGGTCATGCCAAGTTCGGTCAATGCCTTCATCTTGCGCAGCCCCTGTTTGGCCGCCTCCTTGGGATTGGAGGCTTCCTGGGCATTGCTTTGGGAGGCGACGTTGCCGTAGGAGAGGCCGGCGTAGTTGTGGGTCGGGCCGACCAGACCGTCGAAATTGACCTCGAAGTGCTTCATTGAGTACATCCTTTCGATTTTTATGATGGGTAGCGGTTCCTTCCGCGCGCAATGCGTCGGGGTGGGGCCATTATAAAGAGATTTTATGTTTTTGTAACAACCCGATAACCATCCTCTGTTTTTATGTCGTTTCAGATATAAAAAGAGGAGCGGTATGGCAGAAAATTGAAAAAGCGGTTGCGTCTGGCCCGCACCCTTCGCATTAATAAATAAAGAAGCATGGTAGTTCGGGCTGGTCTGGCAAATTTGTTCACAAGATTGCTTTTTCTCGTCAAATCTCTTATACAGCCCCACAAAACCGCACACCAACCCCGTCGGGTGCAATGAGGATAATAGTTACAGCATGGGCAAATCACTGGTCATAGTGGAGTCTCCGGCCAAGGCCAAGACGATCAACAAATATCTGGGCAAGGACTACGTGGTGAAATCCAGCGTCGGTCATGTTCGCGATCTGCCTACCAGCGGCAGTGCCAGCACCGAGCCCAAGAAACCTGTCATTCGCGGCATCAAGTTGAGCGAATCCGAGAAGGCGGCCAAGGAGCGCAAGGCCCTGTTCGCCCGTATGGGTATCAATCCGACCGCGGGCTGGCAGGCCAACTACCAGATTTTGCCCGGCAAGGAGAAGGTGGTCAGCGAGTTGCAGAGTCTGGCCGAGAAGGCCGACACCATCTATCTCGCAACCGACTTGGATAGAGAGGGGGAAGCGATCGCCTGGCACTTGCGCGAGATCATCGGTGGCGACGACAGCCGCTACAAGCGCGTGGTGTTCAACGAGATCACCAAGAGCGCCATCCAGGAGGCCTTTGCCCAGCCGTCCGAGCTCAACATCGATCGCGTCAACGCCCAGCAGGCCCGTCGTTTCCTCGACCGGGTAGTGGGTTACATGGTCTCTCCGCTCTTGTGGAAGAAGCTGGCTCGCGGCCTCTCCGCCGGCCGGGTGCAGTCGGTCGCGGTGCGTCTCATCGTCGATAAAGAGCGCGAGATCAAGGCCTTCGTACCGGTCGAATTCTGGGATCTGAACGCCGACCTGCTGACCGGTGATAAAGCCGATCTGCGGATGGAAGTGGTCAGCCGCAATGGCGCCGACTTCAAGCCGGTGACCCAGGCCGAGACCTTCGCCGCCGTGGCCGCCTTGGAAGGGGTCGACTACAAGGTGGTGAACCGGGAAGACAAGCCGACCGGCTCCAAGCCGTCCGCTCCCTTCATCACTTCGACCCTGCAGCAGGCGGCCTCCACCCGTCTGAGCTTCGGGGTGAAGAAGACCATGATGATGGCCCAGCGTCTCTATGAGGCGGGTTACATCACCTATATGCGTACTGACTCCACCAACCTCAGCAAAGAGGCGGTCGACGCGGTGCGTGAATACATCGGCGAGCAGTATGGCGCCGCCTACCTGCCGGCCGAACCGAATCTGTACGGCGCCAAGGCCAATGCCCAGGAGGCCCACGAGGCGATCCGCCCCTCCAGCGTGCAGGTGACTGCCGAGATGCTGGAAGGGATGGAGCCGGACGCCATGCGCCTCTACGATCTCATCTGGCGCCAGTTTGTGGCCTGCCAGATGACACCGGCCCAGTACGACTCCTCGACCCTGACCGTCAAGGCGGGCGAGTTCGAACTCAAGGCCCGTGGTCGCACCCTGCGTTTCGCCGGTTGGACCAAGGCGCTGCCCCCCATGGGCCGCAAGGGCGAAGACAGCCAGCTGCCGGCGGTGACCGTGGGTGAGGTGCTGAAACTGGTCAAGCTGGATCCGCGCCAGCACTTCACCAAGCCGCCCGCACGCTTTACCGAAGCGGCGCTGGTGCGCGAGCTGGAGAAGCGCGGCATCGGCCGTCCTTCCACTTACGCTTCCATCATCTCCACCATCGTCGATCGCGGTTATGTGCGGGTCGAGAGCCGCCGTTTCTTCGCCGAGAAGATGGGGGAAATCGTCACCGACCGTCTGGTTGAGAACTTCGTCGAGCTGATGAACTACGAGTTCACTGCCAAGATGGAAGACAAGCTCGATGGCATCGCCGAAGGGAGCCTGGAGTGGAAGAAGGTGCTGGATGCCTTCTACGCCGAATTTACCCAGGAGCTGGCGCAGGCTGACAAGGCACCGGAAGAGGGGGGCATGCGTGCCAACCAGATGGTGCTTACCGACATCGATTGCCCGGATTGCGGTCGCAAGATGGGGATTCGCACCGCCACCACCGGCGTCTTCCTCGGCTGCTCCGGCTACGCATTACCGCCCAAAGAGCGCTGCAAGAAGACCATCAACCTGGTCTCCGCCGACGAGTTCGTCTCCGCTACCGATGGTGACGAGGCCGAAACCGATGCCCTGCGCGCCAAGCACCGCTGCGGCGTTTGCGGCACTGCCATGGATGCCTACATCATCGACGACAGCCGCAAGCTGCACGTCTGTGGCCGTAACCCGGATTGCGACGGCTACGAAATAGAGAAGGGCCAGTTCAAGCTCAAGGGCTATGAAGGGCCGAGCATCGAGTGTGATCGCTGTGGTTCCGAGATGCAGCTCAAGAACGGCCGCTTTGGCAAGTACATGGGCTGCACCAACGAGACCTGCAAGAATACTCGCAAGATCCTGAAAAATGGCGATATCGCACCGCCGAAAGAGGATCCGGTGCCGCTGCCCGAGCTGAAATGCACCCAGTCCGACGCCCACTTCGTGCTGCGTGACGGGGCGGCCGGTCTGTTCCTGGCGGCCAGCAACTTCCCCAAATCCCGCGAAACCCGCGCGCCCTTGGTGGAAGAGCTCAAGCGCTTCAAGGATCGCATATCGGCCAAGCACAAGTACCTGGCTGAAGCACCGCAGACCGACCCGGACGGCAACCCCGCTATCGTGCGCTTCAGTCGCAAGACCAAGGAGCAATACGTGATGAGCGAGGTCAACGGCAAGGCAACTGGCTGGACCGCCCACTACGACAACGGCACCTGGCAACAGAGCTTGCCAAAAGCGAAGAAAGCCTGATGAACAAGAGGCCCCGATACGGGGCCTCTTTGTTTATTGGAGGCGATATACTGAGAGCCGGCTGCAAGGAGTGCAGTGTTGGAACAAGGAGGTTGTGATGGAGATTAGCGAGATCCGTCCGGGCATGAATTATCTGACCCGGGAAGGGGCGGCCTATGTGCTGGAAGTGGACAGGCAGAGCCTGCTGGTGCTGGTGCAGCGTGAGGATGAAACCATTCCGGTGCAGGTGCGCAGCGATGCCATCCTGGCACTGCTGGAGTAGCATCGCCCCGTCATCTCGTCAAAACGGTAACAGAAAGAGCAGCTCGGCGAGATCGGGCTGCCACTGCCACTCCCGAATCCTGACTCGCCCGCCTATCACCACGACGCCCTCCTCTTGCAGGCGCCCGGTCTGCTCTGCAAATCCGTTTGATCCTTTTGGCAGCGAAATGGTGCCGCCGGCCCCTATCACCCTGTGCCAGGGCAATACCTTGTCGGTTTCCCGCAGCACCTTGCCCACCAACCTGGCGCGCCCTGGCAGGCCGGCCAGATCGGCAACCTGACCGTAGCTCGCCACCTTTCCCGGCGGGATCAGGGCGATGATGGCCTCAATACGGGCGATCTTGTTGGTGGGTAAAGGGGTGGTGATGGACATGGTGTCAGGTTCCCAAAAAGCAGAAGCGCCATTGTGGCGCTTCTGCTGCTTGCCTGACAACCCGCTCAACCAAAGGTCTGGCTGATCCGCTTGAGCTGCTTGGCCCGTTCCAGCAGTTGCTGGCTCGACGCGTCCACGCACTGGATCTGCTCGCTATTGGCCCGGGAGTACTGGGAGATCTGGTTGATGCTGCGGCTGATATCTTCCGCCACCGCCTGTTGCTGCTCGGCGGCAGCGGCGATCTGGGCTGAAAACTCCGACACCTGCTCAATTTCATCAAGTACGTCGTGCAGGCTGCTGGAGCCCTGGCGGGTCATCTCGGCACAGCGCCGGGTCTGTTCCAGATTGCTCTGCATCATGACTTTCCACTGTCCCAGGGTTTGCTGGATCTGGGTGATGCTGCCCTGGATCTGCTCGGTCGCCTTGTGAGTGCGGGTCGAGAGGGTGCGTACCTCGTCGGCGACCACCGCAAAGCCGCGCCCTTGCTCGCCAGCGCGTGCCGCCTCGATGGCGGCGTTGAGGGCCAGCAGATTGGTCTGATCGGCGATGCCCTGGATCTCCACCATCACGGTACCGATCCGCTCAGACTCGCTGGCCAGCTCCACGGCGGAGTGGAAGGCCTGCTCGGCTTGGCGAGTGAGCTGTTCTATCTGCTGTTCGGTCTGGCCGAGCTGTCGATCGGTATCCATGCAGTGGTTGCGGGCCTCGCTCACTTGCTGATTGGTATCCTGGATGTTGCGGGCGATCTCCTGGGCAGTGCTGGCCATCTGGGTCATGGCGGTGGCCATCTGCTGGGTCTGGGCATCCTGCTCCGTGATGTCGTGATAGGCCTGGTGGGAAGCCTGTTGCAGGTTGGTTGCCAGGGCTTGTAGCGGATGGGTGGCATCATTGACTCGTCCCAGCACGGTCCGGATGCGGGCCTGCCACATCTTGAGGTGGAAGTCGGCTATGGCGCCGGGTTTGTCCCCCGAGTAGATGAGCCGGGTCAGGCTGTCATATTCGTGCTCCAGCTGACGCAGGTAGCGGGGCAGGGCGAACAGCTCGCGCCAGTAGGCGACGGAGAGCAGCAGCAGGGGCAACAACATCCACAAAGCTCCCAGCCAGCCATGCCAGTGGACGGCCGCCGCCAGGATGGCCAGCAGCAGGGCGGGCACCAGCAGATGACGCACCCTGGTCAGCGAGACGTTCAATTTGGCATGACCCTGTTCGCTTCTGAGCAGGTTGCGATAGGTGAGGGTGGCAATCTCCTTGTGACGGGGATCCGGCCGGGTGCGTACTGACTGGTAGCCGCAGATCTGATCCCCTTCGTAGATGGGAGTGACATAGGCATCGACCCAGTAGTAGCGGCCATCCTTGCAGCGATTTTTCACCATGCCGCGCCAGGGTTTGCCCTCCTTGAGACGCTGCCACAGATCGGCAAACGCGACCCTGGGCATATCGGGATGACGCACCATATTGTGGTTCTGGCCCAGCAACTCTTCGCTGCTGTAGCCGGCGATTTCGCAAAAAGCGGGGTTGGCGTAGGTGATCACGCCGCGAAGATCGGTCGTGGAGACGAGCTGCACATCGGCAGGAACGTCCACTTCGCTATCCACTGTGTGGATCTCTCGGTGAGTCATGATCATGCGCCCCTTTTGTTATTGATAATGAAGTTTTTTAAGTGTGGCATATCCGACCCGGAGTGCTTCTTTTCCATATGAAGGGTGGGGTGGTTTCGTTGGGCGCCGAATTTTGTCAGGATATGGTGAGAAAAGGTAGAGAAAAGTTGTATTTTTGTTGGTTGTTTATAAAAAAAAGGCGGCCAGCAGGCCGCCCAAAAAGAGACAACATTACCTCTGTGGCATCCGGTAGCGCACCTGCTGCTGGTCGAGGATCTGCAACTGTCCCGGCAGACGGGCAGCGAAATGATCCCATGCCTTGTGGACCGGATTGCTCCAGGCCACTTCGGCAGTCGCCAGCATGCGCGGAAACAGCATGTAGTCGAGACGATCACGGGAGGTGATCAATTCTGACCACAGGGGGCTCAATACCCCGAGGATGTTATCGTTGGCATGGAAATTTGCCGGAGCCGGGTCGCATGCGTAGACCTGCTCCAGATTGAGGGTGCCCGCCCAGTAGAGGCCAGGCTCGTGAATGTCCTGGCTCCAGGCCAGATCGAGATAGAGATACTGGGCCGGCGCCATGACCACCGGATAACCGGCGGTGGCGGCATCCAGTCCGGCCTGGAAGCTGGTCCAGGCGAACACGGCGGCATCCCGGCTCACCTTGTCGCCATGCAGTATCTCCTCCCAACCCAGCATCTGTTTGCCCTTGCCGGCCAGATAGCGCTGGCAGTGGCGCAGCAAATGGCCCTGCAGCTCGCGGCACTCCTGGTATCCCTGTTGTGCCATCAGTCGCTGGCAGGCCGGGCTGTCGGTCCAGACCCCGGTCGGCACCTCGTCTCCGCCCATGTGTACCTGGGGGCCCGGGAACAGCTCGCACACCTCGTCGATCACCGTCTCCAGGAACCGGTAGGTACCCGGCAGCGCCGGGTTGAGCACGTTGTCGTCGAAATGCTGTACCGACAGGTAGCGGGAGCGATCCTCTTCCTCAGTCAGCAACTCGGGCAGTGCCTTGATGGCCGCATGGCAATGACCCGGAATGTCGATCTCCGGGATGATGGTGATGCCGAGCCCGGCGCCGTAGGCCACCAGTTCGCGCACTTCGCTCTGGGTGTAGTAGCCACCGTAAGGTTCGGGGCCGCCGCTCAGCTGGGGATCCACCGCCAGCCCGTGGCCCCGCCAGGCACCTTGCTCGGTGAGCGCCGGGAAGGCCTTGATCTCGAGGCGCCACCCTTCGTCATCGGTCAGATGCCAGTGGAAGCGGTTGAACTTGTAGAGACTCATCAGCTTGAGCAGACGCTTGATGGTCGCGGTGCTGTGAAAGTGGCGGGCGCAGTCGAGAAAGATGCCGCGAAAGCCAAAACGGGGGGCATCCTCCAGCTTGACGCAGGGCAGGCTCTCGCCGTGTTGCAGGTACCACTGGGCCAGGCTGACCAGACCGTGGCGCCAGCCCGCCTCGCCCGCTGCACTGATCACTATCTCCTCTGGCGTGATGGCCAGATGATAGGCCTCGGGGGTGAGGGGGGCCTCGATGAGGCGGATCCCTGCGTCGTGATCCTGATCCAGGGCCAGCCCGGTGAGCTCGTTGAAGTGGGCCAGCAGGGCGCTCAGGTTGCCCGGTCCGCTGACGTGGGCACGCTCCGCCAGCCTGAAATTCCCCTCCAGCAGGGCGAGCTGGGCCGGTTGCGGTACTATGCCGCACAGGGGCTCCACCGGTGGCAGGTCGGGTTCACTGACGGCGGGGGCATCCAGCGCAATATCCTGCCCGGCCAGGGTGACAGGCTGCAGGCTGGCGCCCGTGGCGGCCTCCGGCAGGCTCAGGAAAAATCCCTGCGGCATGTCGGAGAGCCGCTTGATGGGGGTATTGCGGCAGCAAAAAGTCAGCTCGCTGTTGCCCCCTTGGGGCGCCAGCACCTTGTAACTGCCGCTCTGGCGCTCAAGCCGGCCCCCCTGTACCGACGCGGGGTCGATGTGACGTGCCAGGCAGAAGTGGAGCTTCCACTGGGCGTCCGGCAAGTGAGACAGATTGAACTGGAACCAGACATCTTCGCCATCACGTCGGACGACCTGGGTGTGGATCAGGGGTGTAGACATGGATATTCCTCCGATTGGGCAAACAGGATGGCGCCGTCAAGGGCATCGGCCTTGGGGGTCGCAAGGTTGAAACGGGCGAGGCGGGGGGCGAGACGCATGCCGATGCCGCCAAGCAGGGCGATCCGGTGCGCGCCAAGCTGCTGCATGCCATCCAGCAGCTGCGCCAGCTGGGTACAGGTTTCGTCAAGCAGCTGGCAGGCGAGCTCGTCGCCATCGCTGGCGGCATCGAATACCCAGGGGGCGAAGTGGCCATATTCGGCCGGGATGGCACGGGCCGCCCAGCGCACCACCTGGGCCTGATCCCGCTTGAAGTGATCCATCAGTCGCACCGCCAGGGTGCTGGGGGGCAGGATACCGTCGTGGCAGAGCAGGGATTGCTGGAGGGCGCGCAGCCCCAGCCAGGCGCCGCTGCCGAGATCCGAGATGGGAAAACCCCGCCCCGAGCAGGTGCGGATCTGCCTGCCCTGATAAATGAGGCCGGCCGAGCCGGTACCGGCGATGAGGATGGCCCCCTCCTGGCCGGCGAAGGCACCGAGACAGGCACCGAAGGCATCGGAAGTCAGCTTGACGCTGGCAAAGGGAAAGGGCATGGCCAGCATAGCGTGATAGCAATCCGCCAGCTCGGCGGAGGCGAGCGCGAGGCCCACTCCCATCTGCTGTTCGCACTCCTGGCCAAGTCCGGCCGTCTGCCGGGCGCTGGCGATGGCTGCCAGCACGTTGGCGTGGGCATGCAGGATGCCGAGCTCCAGATTGGAGCCGGCGGCCCGTCCCTCGCCCAGGAGTTTGCCCGCCCGGTTGCGAATACGGGCGCGGGTGTGGGTGCCACCGCCATCTACCCCGACCCAGAACTCAATCATGGTGACCTCCCAGCGCGCTTTGCCAGCTGATGGCCAGGGCAAACCAGGCGGAATGTATGGAGGATCCACTGTTCTCCCCACTGCCAATGATGTTCGAGCCGATCTCAATCATGGTGGCCTCCCTGCACGCTCTGCCAAGTGATGGCCAGGGCAAACCAGGCGGAATGTATGGAGGATCCACTGCTCTCCCCACTGCCAATGATGCTTGAGCCGATCTCAATCATGGTGGCCTCCCTGCGCGCTTTGCCAAGTGATGGCCAGGGCAAACCAGGCGGCGTGGGGGATCCACTGCTCGCCCCAGCGCCAGTTTTGATCGAGCCGCTCCTTGTACTCTTGCGGAATAAAGGCGACGTCAGCCTCGTCATCGAAGCCGGCAGTGATGCCGTTGCAGATCCCGCCTTGCGCATTGGGGTAGCCTGCGGTGTAGCTCGGGTTGTTGATGCCGTGGCCCGCCAGCATGCAGGCATTGAAGGGGTTTTGTCCCAGGATCCAGTCGAGCTGGCGCTGACCGAAATTGAGCAGAAGCTTGCGCTGGCTAGGCAACCGGGTGGCAGCGGCAAAGGCCATGGTCGCGAGAGAGGCCAGTCGGGCGTTCTCCCCCTGCCACCAATAACCGGATTCGTTGTGGTGGGGCATAAAGAAGCTGATACGCGGCGCTTCGCCAACCCCTTTCACATACTGGCGAGCGAGAGAGAAGGGGTTGCCCGCCCGGGCGCACAGCGCCAGCTCGGCGGCCAGCGCCTGCTCGATCACGCTCTGCACCGCGGCCTTGCGCTCCCGATCCGTCTCTACCCCCAGGTATTCAAGCAGCGCCAGCACCGGCAAGCCCGCTTCGGCGGCGTGGTAGTAGGGGCGCGAGCCATCCTGGTTGGCGGACCAGTAGTGGCCGAGATCCGGGTGGCTGCGCTGGCGGGCGCACAGCTTGCCGGCCCGATCCCGCGCCTCGCCGAGCCACTCGGGCCCCAGCGTTTTGGTCAGCTCGACCGCCGCCAGCAGAGCGCAGTAGTCGTCGATGATGTTCTCGCAGCCATCGTCCAGATAGGCGTGGTTGTGCTCGCGCAGGTGCAGGTAGCCGCGCCGCGCAGCCTCGGCATAGCCGCTTGCATCGATATCGCCGCTGATGCTCTCGCGCGCGGCCCGGGCCAGGGCGGCGATGGCCATGCCCCCGCCCTGACGAAAGCCCGCCTGCCAGTCGGCGGATTTGATCCCCTGCTGGGTGGCGTAGGCGCACAGTTCCCTCTGCTCGGGATCCTTGCTCCACTTGTCGAACAGGGTCATGTAGAAAAAGCCGCTCTCATCCTGCATGCGGCAGAGGAAATCGGCGCCGTGCAGCGCCTCGTCATTGAGTCGCTTGCACAGGTTGATGCCGTCGATGTCGCGACGTGTCGCCAGCAGCTCGCGGCACTTGAGCAGGGCCCACACTACCATGGGGGTCTGCTGGGGATTGAGGTAGTTGGCGTAGGAGAGGTGGCTCAGATACTTGCTCATGTCACCGCTGGCGTCGAACCAGCCGCCGTGCACATCCCGGCGCTTGTCAGTACCAAACAGGCGGGCGTTGCGGTCGGCCCGATCGAAGGTGCCGCTGGCGCGCTGTCCCTTGAAATAGTGAATGACATCGGAGAGGCAGCGGCTCGCCAGCAGATCGGGGCCGATGGCAAAGCGGGCGGAGCGCACTATGCCCTGAGCGGTGATCGCCTCCAGCCGGTAGTGGCCGGGCTCCTTGCAGGGGGAGAAATCGGCTTTCCAGTAGGCCCGCCCCTGCCACCCATCCACCCGGCCGGCCGGTTGCAACGGGGTTTCAAACAGAGTCTGGCCATCATCGAGGCGCTGCAGCCGGACATAGCCGCCGAGATCGTGAGGGGAGCAGGTTTGCAGCAGGGCAATCTTCTGGGCGTCGCAGTCGTAACCCACCTGATTGATCAAAAGTTCCATCAAGGTTTACTCCAAAGGTTCTGCGGTCTGGGGGATGCATGGCCCAGGGCCAGAGTCCCCGAATCGAGGCAGGCCGGGCAAGGCTGCCCGGCCAGGGTGTGGCACATCACTCGTACAGGTAGCAGCGGACAAAATGGTTGCTGGCAAGTTGGGTGATGGGGGGCAGGCTCTCCTTGCAGCGGGGCATGGCCTGGTTGCAGCGTCCGGCGAACGGGCAGCCGCAGGATTCCGGCGTCCAGAGCGGGATCTCCCCCTTGCGGCCCCCCTCCAGCTCGGCATGGATGCTCTTCTCGGGATCCGGCACCGCCGAGATGAGCAGCTGGGTGTAGGGGTGCTGGGGGTGGTGCAAAATTTCGTCCACCTCACCCCACTCCACCATGTGGCCCACATACATCACCGCCAGATCCTCGGCCACGTAGCGAGCGGTGGCTATGTCGTGGGTGATATAGAGCATGGAGACGCCGAGCTCGTTCTTCATCTGCTCCATCAGGTTGAGGATGCCGATGCGAATGGAGACGTCGAGCATGGAGGTGGGCTCGTCCGCCAGCACCACTTCCGCCTCCACCGCCAGGTTGCGGGCGATGTTGACCCGCTGGCGCTGGCCGCCGGAGAGCTGGTGCGGGTACTTGGCCGCCGTCGCCTTGGCCGGGGTCAGCCCCACTTTTTCCAGCAGGGTGTAGACCATCTCGGGCAGATCTTTTTTGTCGATCACCTTGCTGTGCAGCAGCAGGGGGCGGGCGATGTGGTGGTAGATGGTGTGGGTGGGGTTCAGTGAACCGAACGGATCTTGCCATACCATCTGCACGCTCTGGCGATAGTCGAGCAGGGCTGTGCCCTTGTTGAACTCCTCCAGATCCCGGCCGCGATAGAGGATGCGGCCAGCGCTCAGCTTGTACATCTTGGCGATGATCTTGGCGATGGTGCTCTTGCCGGAGCCCGACTCACCCACCACCGCCAGGGCGCGGCCCCGGTGCAGGTTGAAGGTGATGTCGGAGAGGGCCCGCATCTTGCCACTCTTGATGGCATTGGAGTTGATGGGGAAGTCCTTGTAGAGGTGCTGGACTTCGATGATGGGGGCATCGGTGTTGGCGATTTGCATGACAGACATCCTTAACAGCCAGCGGCCTTGTCCAGATAGAACACGGGCTCTTGTTGTTCATCCTGCGCCTCATGGAGGTGGCAGGCAGTTTGTTGACCGGGGCGGATCTCGGCCAGCCGGGTGTACTCCTGGCGGCAGCGATCGTGCACCTTGCTGCAACGGGCCTGGAAGCGACAACCCACCGGCACCTCAAGCAGGTTGAGCGGGGTGCCAGGGATCCCCTCCAGCACCTTCTTCGGCCCGTGCAGGGGCGGGAAGGAGTTGCCGAGCCCCTTGGTGTAGGGGTGCAGCGGCGCGGTCAGGATTGCCTTGGACGGGGCCACTTCCACCAGCTCGCCGGCGTACATGATGCCGATGCGATCGCAGAACTCGACCATGAGCGAGAGGTCATGGGTGATGAACAGGATGGAGAAGTTGAACTTCTCTTTGAGCGCATAGACCTTCTGCAGGATCTCCCGCTGCACCACCACGTCCAGCGCCGTGGTCGGCTCGTCCATGATGAGCAGCTCGGGATTGAGGGCCATGGCGATGGCGATCACCAGCCGCTGGCGCATGCCGCCGGAGAACTGGTGCGGGTAGTCCTTGAGCCGGCTCGGGTGGATGTCGACTATGGTGAGCAGCTCCTGGGCGCGCTTTATCGCTTCGTAGCGGGTCATGCCCCGGTTGTGGGCCAACAAGACGTCGCAGAACTGCTCTTCCATGCGCAACACCGGGTTGAGCGCGTTCATGGCGGACTGGAACACCACAGAGACCTGGCGCCAGCGGTAGGAGCGCAGCCGCTCGTCACCGTAGTGGAGGATGTTCTCCCCCTTGAACAGGATCTCGCCGCCACTGATGTAGGCGGGCGGCTTGTGCAGCCGGGCCACCGAGAAGGCGACGGTGGACTTGCCGCAGCCCGACTCGCCGGCGAGACCGAAGATCTCGCCCTGCTTGATATCGAAGCTCACCGAGTTGACGGCGCGCACGTCGCCGTTTTCGGTGATGTAGTCGACGCAGAGATTGCGTACCGACAGCAGGGGTTGCTGGTTCATGCTGTCTTCTCCTGTGCTGTGGCAACCGGTGTGGTGACCGGGGCCGCGAGTTTCTTCCAGCGGCTCAGTCCTTTGTGGGAGCGCAGCTGCGGGTTGGCGATTTCATCGATGGCGAAGTTGAGCATGGCCAGACCCGCACCCAGGGTGGCGATGGCAAAGCAGGGGGCCAGGATCTCCCACCAGGCGCCGATCAGGATGGCGCTCGAGGTCTGGGCGTTGTAGAGCATGATGCCCCAGCTCACCACTGTAGGATCGCCCAGACCCAGGAACTCCAGGGTCGCCTCGGTGACGATGGCGTAGATGATGGAGCCGATGAAGCTCACCCCTATGATGGAGATGAGGTTGGGCAGGATCTCCACCAGGATGATGCGCCAGGCCGGCTCCCCCAGCACTTCGGCGGCGATGACGAACTCTTTCTCCCGCAGGGCCAGGGTCTGGGCCCGGATGACCCGCGCGCCATAGGCCCAGGAGGTTAATCCTATGATGACGGCAATTACCGTCGGCGACGCCTCCCCGATAAAGCTCGCCAGCACCAGTAGCAAGGGGAGGTTGGGGATCACCAGCACCACGTTCATCAGGAAGGTGAGGCACTCATCCACCAGGCCGCCGAAGTAGCCGGCGGTGATGCCGATGGCGACCGCCAGGGCGCAGACCAGCAGACCCGCGCTAAAGCCCACCATCAGGGAGACGCGCGCTCCGTTGGTGAACTGGGCCCAGATGTCGTGGCCCATGCGGGTGGAGCCCATCACGAATTCGGCACTGGGGGGCTGGTGGGGGCGTGCAACCCGCTTGGTCGGCTCGTTGCTGGCCAGCAGGGGGGCAAAGATGGCCATCAGCACGAAGGTGACGACGATGGCGAGGCCGAAGGCTGCTTTCTTGTTGCCCAGTAAAATCTTGAGAATGGTCGGCATACGCATCTTATTTGCCTCCTGTACGCAGACGGGGATCCAGGAAGACGTAGAGCACGTCGGCCAGGAAGTTGAAGCTGAGCATGGTGATGGTCATGATGAGCAGCTGCCCCTGAATGAGCGGGTAGTCGCGGGCCAGAATACCCTGATAGAGGGTCAGACCCAGCCCGGGGTAGTTGAAGATCACCTCGGTGATGAGAGAGCCACCGATGACGAAACCGAGCGCCATGGAGAGGGCGGTGACGCTGGGCAGGATGGCGTTGCGGGCGCCGTAGTTGAAGATCACCCGGTTGCTGGAGAGCCCCTTGGCCTTGGCCATGGTGATGTAGTCTTCGCCGAGCAGGTTGATCATGTTGTTGCGCATAGTGATGAGAAAGCCCCCCACCTGCACCATGGCCAGAGTGCCGACCGGCATGATGGCGTGGAGCAATATGCTCTTGATGTGCTCCCAACCCCAGTCAGGCTTGATCTCCGGACTGTAGGCGTAGCCGATGGGCAGCCACTCCAGGCTCACCCCGAACAGGAAGAGGGCAAGCAGGGAGACCACTACCGGGGGGATGGCCTGCATCACCAGGGTGAGTGGCGAGAGGATGCTGTCCATCCGGCCACCGCGATACCAGGCGGCGAAGATGCCGACGATGGAGCCGATGGAGAAGCTCAGAATGGTGGAGGTGCCCACCAGAAACAGAGTCCAGCCGATGGCGCGACCCAGCACGTCAGAGACCTGCTGCGGGTAGAAGCGCACCGAGGTGCCGAGATCCCAGGTGAAGACGCTCTTCACATAGGTCAGAAATTGGGTGCCGATGGGGCCATCCACGAAGCCGAAGGTGGCTTTGAGGGCCTCCAGGGCGGCCGGTTCCATCATGGCGCCGGCGCGGGCAAACATCACGGAGACAGGATCGCCAGGCATGGCGCGGGGTAGCAGGAAGTTGATAGTGGCGGCTACCAGGAAGGCAACCAGATAGAAGGAGAAACGTCTCAGTATGAATCCCATGATAGTACCTTTTACTGCAAGCCTGCCCCGCATCGGGTATAGCTACCCCAACCCCGGCAGAACCGGGATAAAGGGGGATGAACGGGGAAGATGGCCCCCCGCAGGGGGCCGGGATTGATTAGCTGTTTGGCTTGAGGGACAACACGTGCAGCAGACGCTCGGGTGTGTCCGGGTGGAGCTGGGGTTTGGCAACCGGGTTGTCGGCACTGAACCAGCCATTGAAGCGCTTGGTGCTGTACTCGTACCAGGTCGGGTTGTTGAATACCGGGATGATGGTCTGGTTGGCACCGACCTTCTCCTGGATGGCGAACATGATCTCCTTCTGCTTGGCCGCATCAGCGGTCTGGGTGAAGTCGTCGATCAGCTTGTCCAGCGCCGGATCCTTGTAGCGGGGGGCCGCGAAGCGGTTGCCACGCTCACCCATGTTGCGGGAGTGGAACGCGGTCTCGAAGTACTTGTGCGGGTTGGCACCGGCAAAGTAACCCTGCAGCGCTACGTCGAAGTCGCCGGTGATCAGGTTCTCGGTCCATACGGTGGCTTCCGGGGTGGCGGTCTTGGCATTCAGGCCCAGAGCCTGCAGCCCTTCCACGCCGATCTGGACGGTATTGACCCAGTCGGTCCAGCCGTTCGGTACCAGCACCTTGAACTCGATCTTCTTGCAGCTCGGGGTGTCGAGGAACTTGTCGCCGTCACAATCCTTGTAGCCTGCTTCCTTCAGCAGTGCCTTGGCCCCTTCCAGGTCGAACTTGTTGAACTTGCCGTACTTTTTGTCCACTTCCGGGTTGTTCCAGGAGTCGAATGCCTTGCCAAGGCCTGACGGGTATTCGTTGACGGTCGGGTAGCCGTAGCCCGCGATGTCCACCATGGACTGGCGGTCCATCGCCATGGAGAAGGCGCGGCGGAAGTTGATGTCGTTGAAGGCTTCGTGGTTGCCTGGGTTCTTGGTCTGGAAGTTGACGTTGAACGCCACTGTGCCGGAGGCCGGGAACCAGTACTTGTTGTTCTTGGGATCGTTGCCGACGTAGAGACGCTCGATGTCCGGCACGAAGGAGCCGAACCAGTCGATGTCGCCCTTCATGACGGCGGCCAGCACCTGGTCGTTGGTCGCCATCTGCGGCATGCGGATACAGTCGATGGCGAGGTTGTCGTTATCCCAGTAGTGCGGGTTGCGGCACTGGGTGTAGAGCTGGGCGGAGAAGTTGTCCACCTCGGTGAACGGGCCGGTACCGACCGGCTTGTCGTTGGTGAAGGCGACCGGGTCTTTCACCGACTTCCACTGGTGCTCGGGCACGATGGGCACCAGCACTATGTCGTTCACCACGTTGGTGTTGACCTCGGTCAGGTCGAAACGGACCTTGTTGGGGGCCAGCTTCTCGACATTCTTGATCTGGGTCCAGATAGAGCGCTCATCCAGGGCCTTGTTGGCCTTCACCAGATTGAAGGAGAAGAGGATGTCGTCTGCATCAAAGGCTTCGCCGTCAGACCATTTCACCCCGTCACGCAGATCGAAGGTGACGGATTTGAGGTCATCGCTGAACGCATAGTTGGTGGCCAGACGATAGACGGGTTTGCCACCCTGCATATCGTTGAAGATCACCAGCGGCTCATAGATGAAGTGACGGGTGGTGTGCAGCAAGCCCGCTTGCAGGAAGGGGTTGAAGTTCTTGACCCAGGCGGTTTCCTGTTGCGCGACCATGGTCAGCACGGTTTTGTTTTCTGCGGCCATGGCGTTGCCGGCGGCACCGGCGAGCATCATGGTGCCCAGCATTACAGCGGTAGAGATTTTGGATACTTTGGCAAGCATATGTTTTCCTTTCTTATTTTTTGGCATTCCTGAGGGATTCGCCTTGTTTTGTGTGAGCACCGGCTTCGCATGCTGAGGAAGTCGGCCCTCCATGTTGGTCGGGCTGTGCACCCTTGTCGTTCTGTTTTCCAACGCTCTTAGCAAAACAGAGTTAACAGGAAAACAACAACTATTGATTTCGTCGTTTTCGTAAAAATTGACGGAGTTACGTCAATTTCGTCAAAACACGTTTTTATCTGATTAATATTATATGGTTACGTTATTTGGTTTCGCGTAAAAAGTACCCGTTGCCAGGTTGGTTATGACAATTTTGTGAATTGGATCCGCTCGCTGTGGCGGTGTGGGCGGAACCTTTAATTTGTGCAAAAAAGAAACGGGATGGGCCGGTGTGAGCCGGCTCACATCCCGTCTTCCATCACGGCTTGCGATTGGCCAGCTGGCGCAGGGTCTGGGCGCTGTGTTGCAGCTGCTGGCGCTGCTGTTCGTTCAGCGGGCAGTGTCCCAGCACGAATTCCGTGGTGGCCACCACCGTCTTCCAGCGCGGGGATTTTGGCAGAGTATCCAGGCTCAGGTACTTGTCGAGGGTGCGGGTCTGCGGGCTGGAGCGGTCCATATAGACTCGCCACAGCTTGCTCTTCTCCGCCAGCACTATCTTGCCCTTGCCGGTGCCCTGCTGCCAGGCGTCCAGCGTCAGCTGCATGGTCTCGACCAGGGCGCGGCGCAGGGGCTCGTCATCCTGCTGGCGAATAAGGTTGTCCGCCAGGGAGCGGAACTCGCCGCCGAGCCGGCTCAGCTCGCCAAGTAGTTGATCGTCCTCGATGATGGCCTGACGAGACAGGTTCTTGAGGGCGTTTTCCAGCGCCATCACCCGGTTGTCATCCTGGCGCTGGCCTGTGCTGAGGGTGAGGGCAATTGCCGCTTGTCCTCCCAGACTGATGGGCAGGGCGCGGGCGTTGAGCCTGTCCTCGATCCCCGCCACCAGGAAGGTCAGGTCCCGCTCACCGGCCGGTTCCGGCCACTGTTGTTTGAGCGGGCTTGCCAGCCACTCGTCGAGGGCGTGTCCCTCCATGGCCTCGGGCTCCTGGCCCAGCAAGCCGGCCAGCACCCGGGAGGCAAACAGCACTATGCCCTGCTGGTCGATGAAGATCATGGGGTCAGCCCCTTCCCCGAGCAGGGTCAGCAGCCGCTGCTGATCCTGATGGAGCCGCTCCTGCAGGGTGAGGCGGTGCTCTATCTCCTGCTTGAGCAGGTGGTTCTCCACCAGAGAGGCGCGCCCCGCCTTGGCCTCCAGCAGCGCCTTGACCCGGGCGAACAGCTCCTCCTTGCAGAAGGGTTTGACCAGATAGTCGTTGGCCCCGGCGCCAAACCCTTCCTCGATATCCTTGGGCTGGTTGAGGGCGGTGAGCAGCAGCACCGGCAGCTTGTCCTTGGGGTGCAGCTCGCGCAGCCGGCGGCAGACATCGAAGCCGGAGAGGGTGGGCATCATCACGTCGAGCAGCACCAGATCGACCGGCTCCCGGGCCAGCTTGGCCAACGCGTCGTGGCCATCGCCGCTCGGCAGGATGCGGTAGCCGCAGGGCTGCAGCAGGTGGCGCAGGATATGCAGGTTAATGGGCTCGTCGTCCACCACCAGGATGAGGGGGGCATCCTGCGGGGGCGGGGGCAGATCCTCGCTATCCCACTCAGGCAGGATCAGGGGCTGCTGGCGCACCAGCTGGTGCTCAATCTGGCGATTGCCCTGCAGCTGGCCTGCGGTCTGGCCGATGGCCAGCGGCAGAGTAAAGGAGAAGGTGGAGCCGACGCTTGGCTCGCTTTCTACCAACAGTTCTCCGCCCATCAAATGCACCAGCTGGCGGGTGATGGAGAGGCCAAGGCCGGCCCCCTGCTTGCCTGCCTCCGGGCTCATCTGCACCAGCGGCTCGAAGATATGTTCCAGATGTTCCGGTGCGATGCCGATGCCGGTATCGGTCACCTTGATGCGCAGCATCTGCTCCTCGACGACCGCACTCAGCACCACCTTGCCCTGAGGCGTGTATTTGATGGCGTTGCCCACCAGGTTGTAGAGCACCTGTTCGAGGCGCTGCTCGTCGGCCAGCACCGGCGGCAGCTCGGCGGGGCTGATGTCCACCAGGGTGAGGGGCTTGGCCTGCACCAAGTGCTGGCAGAGATCCAGCACCAGCCGAATGACTCCTTTCGAGGAGACGGGTTGGGGGTGAATCTCCAGCTGGCCGTAGCGCATCTGGTGGTAGTCGAGCAGATCGTCCACCAGTCGGGCCAGACCGTCGGCACTCTTGATGATGAGGCCAAGCTGTTTCTGCTGGCCTTCGGTCAAATCCTGCTGGCTGGCGAGCATGGATTCCGCCATCCCCTTGATGCCGTGAATGGGAGTGCGCAGCTCGTGGGAGGTGTTGGCCAGCAGCTCATCCTTCAGCTTGTCGGCCTGCTGCAGGCTGAGGTTCTGCCTGTGGGTCAGCTTGACCTGTTGTTGCAACTCCTGGGTTTGCCGCTCGATGAGCTCGATCTTCTCCTTGACCGAACGCTGCATATGGCGAAACGACTGGGCCAGCCGGTCGATGTCATCGTCGGTGCGGGCGATGGTAATGGGGTGATCCAGGGCGCCATCGGCCACCTGCTCCGCCGCCGCAGTGAGAGAGCGCAGCGGCGCCGTGATGGAGTGGGAGAGCCAGCGGGAGAAGAGGATGAGCAGCAGCAGGGAGCCCGCTCCCAACAGGACCACCAGTGCTTCGAGCTGGCGGATGGGGGCATAGGCTTCCCGGGTCGAAATCTCGGCGATAAAGGCCCACTCGGTATCGAATACCTTCACCTGGGTGTAGGCGGCCAGCACCTCGTCTTCATGGTAGGAGAGAAACTGGCCAACCCCCTGCTCGCCGGAGAGGGCCTTGGTGACAAGGGGGGTCTGCAGTGGCCGAAAGTGGGGGCTGAAGCTGTTCTCGACGCTGAACTCGGGGGCCAGCCAGGCATCGGCGCGCATCCGTTTGTCGGGGCCGATGAGGATGGTCTCACCGGTCTCCCCCAGCCCTTCCCGCTCCGCCATGATCTGGTTGAGCTTGTCCGGCAGCAGCTCGAAGATCACCACGCCGCGCACATAGTCGTACTGCATCACGGGGGCAGCCAGGTAGGCGACCACCTGGCCGGTCAGCTCGTTGCGACCAAAATCGGTGAACTCGAAGATCTGCTGCGGCTTCTGGCCGCCGTCGAGGCGACGCTTGATCTTGGCGAAGGTCTGGCCGAGGCCGCTGCCCTGATAGGGACCGGAGAGCAGATTGGTGGCGAAGTTGACCTGTTTGGTGACCGAATAGACCACATCACCATTGAGGTCCACCAGAAAGATGTCGCTGTAGTCGGATTTGCGCACCATGTCGGCATAGCCGCGGTGAAAGCGCTGGTGGACCCGGCCATACATCTCGTCGGCCAGGATCAGGGCGCTGATGGAGGGCTCGGTATTGACCTTGGGGTCCGGTTTTTGCAGTTGATCCCAGGATCCGGGCACATAACGGGACTGGGCCCGGGTACGCGCCTCCTGGGAGCTGGTGCCCAGCTTTTCGAAGGCGCCGGTAAAGCCGTAGAAACGGCCGATACTGTTGCCCGCGAAGTCCTGCTGGGAGAAGTTGATGATCTGCTCTTTGAGGTTTTTGAAGTAATCCTCGAGCTGACTCTTCTTGATGTTGCGAACGGAGACCAGATGGTTGGAGGTCTGGGTGGTGAGATCCTTGCCGTGGCTGTAGAGGAAGAAGAGAGTGATGACCAGGAAGGGCACCATGCCCAACATGAAAAAAGCCAGCATTAACCGCGGTCTGAGTCCACGCAGCGTGAAGATCCATTTCATCTTGTGATTTTCAATTGAGAATCCGGTTACTAAGCTGTGCCAGTCTCGAATGAAAGCATAATCATTTCAATGGCTTTATCCCAAATTCGCTTGTCTGGTCACAGCCTGACGGGGAAAATTTCAGCAACCCGTTTAAACCCTGAGCAAACAGTCGCGGGCGGGGTTAAAAGTGCGAAAAAAGGGTTGTGCTGACGCTCGGGGTACGTATAATGCGCCTCGTTGTCAGGCAACTGGCAAGAAAGCAGTGACGCGGGAATAGCTCAGTTGGTAGAGCACGACCTTGCCAAGGTCGGGGTCGCGAGTTCGAGTCTCGTTTCCCGCTCCAATTTTCCATCGCACCAACGGTGGATATCACTCTCAAGACAATCAGTCTTGTCAGCATGGCGCGTTAGCAAAGCGGTTATGCAGCGGATTGCAAATCCGTTTAGTCCGGTTCGACTCCGGAACGTGCCTCCATCTTCTTCCTGTCTTATCTTTATTGCACCATGCCGCGGTAATCGATCCAAGTTCAATACCCTTGTTGCATCAGCAGCTGTTCGCAGCCCATCTGCTTCCATTCGCGCTGCAGGTAGTGGGTCACCTCCGTCATATCCTGTCCCCGATATTGAAACTGTATGTCTGCCCTGTGCGCATCTATATCCGCCATTCGCTGTTTCAGGGTGCCGCATTGCCATACGCTGACGGCGGGGGCACCCTTGTAGGCGAGCTCGATGGCATCATCCCGGTTCAGTTGCCAGTCCTGCCACTCTGACCAGAGCAAGATGCCCATGATCCCAATCATCACCACTTCTGCGGGTTTCATCGTACCAACTCCATTTTGACGACCAGCATATTAACTCTGGTCAAGGGTGGCCGTTTTGTCAGCTTTTGTTGTTTTTAGGTTAAGCAATGTAACTTAATTTCAATTTGTCATTTATGGTGCATTAATTGAGAAAAAATGAACAAATTGATGTAGTAATCCTACAAATTGTGGAGTAATCTTTACCCAGTGGTCTTACCAGTGAGGCGTCATATCATGTTTCATCCTTATTCCCTGACTCAGATTATTCTTCGTCGCACCTTTGTGCTGCTGGTTGGCATCCTGGCGTTTCCCGTGATGTTGTTTCGTCGCGATCGTGCGCGCTTTTACAGCTATCTGCACCGGATCTGGAGCAAAACCAGCACCAAGCCGGTGTGGCTCAAGATGAGTGAGCGGGGCAACCGGATCTTCTACTAAGGCCCACCTTGATGACAAAAGAGACAGCTTCGGCTGTCTTTTTTGCATTTATGGCCTCTGGAAGCGCAAATCGTGCCCAAAAGGGGGGGAGGGGAGGTCTGTATGGCGCCCTTGAAGCGTTTGGATCGATACCAGTCAGAGGCGGGCGAGTGGCGCAGCGGTACAATCCGGCCTGCGGGATCCTGGGTAGAGTGGCGACTCATTCATCCGAGGAGCTTTTTATATGTCCGATATTTTCAAGGCCGCATTCATCTTCGTCGCCCCGGGGGCGGATCCTGCCGAGCACACCTCCTGGGTCAAGACGGATAAGGTCCATGTGAAGACGATCGCCGTGCCCGACTACCAACGAGGCTGTGAACTGCTCGATGAGCTCTATCGGGAGGGGATCCGGGCGGTGGAGCTGTGTGCCGGGTTCGGCCACCTGGGGGTTGCCGCCATGGTCGAGGCGGCGGCAGGGCGCATGGAGATCGGCGTGGTGCGCTTTGATCGCCATCCCTGTCTCAATCATGTCAGCGGTGATACCCTCTTCCTGTCCGCGTCTGAACCGAGCCAGTGAGAAACATCACCTTTCATCATGCAGTGCCGTAAATTTCAGCCCGCTCCCGATCTGGCTCCCTGGCTGGCGCAAGGTTGGGAGTGGCGCCTTGGCCAACATCAGCCGATGCCGGAGATCTTCCCCGGCACCGGAGCCGAGATCCTGTTCAATCTGGGGGATCCCCTCACCATCACGAGCCTCTCGCCGTCAAGCTTGCCCCGCACCGTTGTCGTGGCCACGGGGGCGGCCGTGTTGCTCTGCCCACGGCATGTGCGCCTGCGCTTTGCCGCCCACGGTCAAATTCATCTGCTGGGGTTGCGGCTGCGCTCTTCGGCCTGCTTCGACCTGTTTGGCGTGCCTATGGAGCATCTTTGCGATCAGGTGCTGTCGCTCGATGAGCTGGGGATTGATGTCCCTGAGGTTGAGCCCTTGGTGGAGCAGGGGCATGGGGCTCTGGGCCACTGGCTACGCCAGCGAGTCGCAAGGCGCTTGGAGCGGGATCTTGCGTTGGTGCGAGCCATAGAGCGGCTCTATTACGGCACGCCGGCGACCGAGTTGCAGCAGCAACTGGGGATGAGTCCGCGCACCTTTCAGCGGCGCTTGCGCAACCATGTCGGGGTGGATGCCCGCTATTTTCTGCGCACCGCCCGCTTTCAAAGAGCGCTGCGCCAGCTGTTATCGGGCGCTCCGTCGCTCGATACCCTGCTGGAGCAGGGGTATTGCGATCAGTCCCATTTCATCAAGAGCTGTCACTTCTTTACCGGTCGCTCGCCCGGGCAACTGCTCACCCCGGAGCACAAGCGTCTTAACCACTACAACCCACAGGTAAACCGGCTGGCTGGTTATCTTTAATGAGCGCTGATCGTTCGGCGCTTTCTCGTATGTTTCATCTTGCCCGTTCGTTTTACCTTGTGACCTTGTCACCTCTATTCGCACTGCGCTTGCCAGGATGTGCTGGCAGACCCGTTTTGGGATGGCCGGGGATGCCGTCCTATTTACCTTCCCGGTGGTAATGCCAGCACCTTGGGTGTCGTCTGCTTGTTAACGGCCCAGAGTAATCAAAAATCAGCATATTCCTTTTAAAACAGCGTGTTGCTTATTGTGTTTTTTGTAGATGTCTTCGTTTTGCATTTTTTTTGAAATCTTTTGCCCGCCACGCCGGTTCTATTGCAGGTAACCGGTCACGACAGGCTGGAGACATCACACTCAACAACAAGGAATAGCAACATGAACGTTAAAAAAAGCACTGCCATTGCCTCTGCCATGACTGGCTTGCTGGTACTCGGAACCCAGTTCATCGCGGCCCCGGCGATGGCGGCCGAGGCAAAGGAGAAATGCTACGGCGTGGTCAAGGCCAGCAAGAATGATTGCGCCACCAAGACCAGCTCTTGCGCCGGCACGGCCAAGGAAGACGCCATGGGTGATGCCTTCGTGGTGATGCCAAAAGGGCTGTGCGAGAAGCTGGTCGGCGGTTCGCTGCAACCCAAGTAAGCGCCATGCGGCAGGGGGCTTCGGCCCCCTGCGTTTTCTCTGGCAGGTGAAAGCGAGTGTTGCCATGAATCCTTTGATTGGAATCGGATTGAGAACCCCCCATTACGACGGGATCCGGCAGACACTGCCGGCGGTCGGCTGGTTGGAGGTTCACAGTGAAAACTACTTCGAACGCCACAGCCACGGCTTTCAGGTACTAAGCGAGCTGGCCAGGCACTATCCCGTCAGTCTGCATGGGGTCGGTATGTCCCTGGGCTCGGCCGACCCGCTCGACCGACGCCACCTTGAGCAGCTTGCGGAGCTGGTTTCGGCCATCAAGCCGGTCAGGGTGTCCGAGCATCTGAGTTGGGGCAGCATAGACGGGCGTTATTTCAATGACTTGCTGCCAGTGCCCTATACCCGGGAAGCGCTGGCCAGGATGAGCGACAAGATCCAGCAGGTGCAGCAGACCCTGGGTTGCCAACTACTCATCGAGAACCCTTCTTCCTACCTGCAACTGGCGGGCGAGATGAGCGAATGGACGTTTCTGGCCGAGCTGCAGCAGCGCAGCGGCTGTGGCATCCTGCTCGATCTCAACAATCTCTACGTCAGTGCCTTCAACCACGGTTTTTCCTGTGACGACTACCTGGCGGCCATCGATCTCGACACAGTTGGCGAGATCCACCTGGCCGGGTTTACCGAGAAAAAGCTGCCCGAGGGCTCTCTTTACATAGATACCCACAGCGCCCCCGTGGTTGCCCCGGTCTGGGAACTTTACCGCGATATCTGCCGCCAGCGGGCCATTCCCACCCTGATCGAATGGGATCTGGCAATCCCGCCGCTGCCGCAATTGTTGGCAGAGGCCCAACGGGCCAGCGACATACTGGCGCAGGCGCAAACCGTGACGGCCGCCCGGGAGGTGTGTCATGGCTGAGCTGGCGCAGGTGCAACAGCTGTTCGCCGAGGGCCTGCTGGGGGAGGCGGAGGGGATTGCGCCCCATATCTCGTCGCGGCTCTTTTCGGCCGAGTCGGTACTGCAGGTTTATCGCAACCACTTCATCCTGAGCCTTGGCGAGGTGCTCGCCAGCAGCTACCCCGCGGTCAAGGCCATGGTGGGGGAGGAGTTCTTTGCCGCCGCTGCCCGCGGTTTCGTGCTGGCCGAGCCGCTGGAGGAGGGAAGCGTGATGCACTATGGCGCCGGTTTTGCCGACTGGCTGGCCGCCCTGCCGACCACAGCGGCCCTGCCCTGGCTCGGGGAACTGGCCCGTTTCGAGCGGTTGCTGGAGCGGGGGAGTCTGCTCCCGCTCGACTTCCGCAGCTGGCCCGCCGACCGTATCGCCAGCCTGAGTGAGCATGACTGGGAGAGGCTGGTGTGCCTGCCCGCCAGTGATCTGCTGCTGATGGCGAGCGATTATCCGGTGCTGGATCTCTGGCAGATGGCCATTCATGAGGGGGCCGAGGTGACTGCGCTCGATGCGCCGGCCTGGCTGGCGCTCAAGAAGCAGCCTGACTGCCGGGTGATGCCGCTGTTGCTGGC
Source organism: Aeromonas sp. FDAARGOS 1407 (assembly GCF_019048725.1). Taxonomy (NCBI): domain Bacteria; kingdom Pseudomonadati; phylum Pseudomonadota; class Gammaproteobacteria; order Aeromonadales; family Aeromonadaceae; genus Aeromonas; species Aeromonas sp. FDAARGOS 1407. The sequence continues at coordinate 4,348,723 of NZ_CP077399.1, read as the reverse complement.
CGCCGGTGAGTGGTCCCTGCTGCAGGGCTGCCTCACGGGCCGGCGGCTGATTGAGCTGCTCGAAGACGATCCCGGGGCGAGCGAACATCTGGCTCGCCTGATCACCCTTGGTTTGCTGGTCGATGTGGAGGTGTTGCCATGATGGCAAACAAATGGATGCCGATCGCGCTGGGCGATCGGGAGTTACCCGGCTGGCTGATCGGTGTCGTGTTGTTGCTGGCCAGATGCTGGGTGGCCCTGGTGTTTTTCAATGCCGGCTGGCTCAAGCTGACGAGCTGGGACTCCACCCTCTATCTGTTCGAATTCGAGTACCAGGTGCCTCTGCTGCCCTGGTTGTGGGCGGCCTGGCTGGGCACGGCGGCGGAGCTGGTGCTGCCGCTGTTTCTGCTGGCCGGCCTGCTGACTCGTCCGGTTGCCCTGCTGCTGTCTGGCTTCAACATCATGGCGGTGATCTCCTATCCGACCTTGTGGGCCGGGGGCTTTCACGATCACCAGTTGTGGGGCTGGATGTTGCTGACGCTGGTGATCTGGGGGGGCGGCAGCCTGAGCCTGGATAGCTGGCTGAGCAGACGCAGGGGGTGACCCTTCTCACAATTCTGCCATGACAAAGGGCGCCATCAGGCGCTCTTTGTCATGATGGCGCGGGCGCAAGAGGCGGCAGGCAAGATCGGGTGGCAAGGAGAAAGAGATGAACATTCGTCAGGCAAGAGCGGCGGACATTCCCGCCCTGGTGAGGCTGCGCATGGCGCTGTTTTGCGAGGTGGGGGAGCTCATCTCACCCGACGCGGATCCTTCTCTCTTTCACGCCACCCTGGATTATTTCACCCGTGTCAGTGAGGAGGGGAGCGCCCTCTCCTGGGTAGCGGAGTTCGATCATCAGATAGTGGCCGCCGGCACCCTGGCGCTGTTTGTGCGCCCGCCCTATCCCGGCAATCTGGTGGGCAGGGAGGCTTATCTGCTCAACATGTACACCCTGCCGGCGTGGCGAGCGCGGGGGAGCGCCACCGCTCTGCTCGACGCCATGACGGCCCATGCCCGGGCAATGGGACTTGGCAAGGTGTGGCTGCATGCCAGCGATGCCGGGCGTCCTCTCTACGAGCGGATCGGTTTTGTTGCCAATCCGGCCTATATGGAGTGGCAATCGCCCGCAATATGAGGTATCAAGCTCCCCCTTGTTTCCCGTGGCGCTGACGGTTGGCACGACCTCGCAGGCAAGGTATCGGATAAGCGGGCGACTATGCTGATGGAACAAACTGCCACCCTCTCAACTATCGATTGCGATATCCACTGAGAGGTTTGGCCGGGTGGGGCCAGTCTGGAGGATAATTTTCGATGTTCAATAGAAAACTGAAAGCCGAGCTGCTGCAGTGCCGGGAGCAGCAGCTGGAGCAGCAGGGATTTTTCGAGGCGGTGCATGACAGCGTGGCCACCATCACCTTCACGCCGGAGGGCACTGTGCTGGCGGCCAACGATCTCTTCCTCGACGTGATGGGCTTTGCCGAGTCAGAAGTGGTCGGTCAGCATCACAAGATGTTTTGCGATAGTCACTATGTCCAGAGTACCGAATACCAGCAGTTCTGGGCCGATCTCAAGCAGGGGCGTACCCGCTCCGGGGTGTTTATGCGCCTCAACCGGCGGGGTGAGCCGGTGTGGCTGGAGGCGACCTATTTTCCGATGAAGCTGCGGGGTGTGGTGACCCGGGTGATCAAGATAGCCAGCGACGTGACCGATCAGCATCAAAAGTTGCAGAGTCAGCAGGCAGTGGCTGCGGCCCTGGAGCTTTCTTTGGCAGTCATCGAGTTTACCCCGCAAGGGGAGGTGCTGACCGCCAACAGCAACTTCCTGAACACCATGGGCTATACCCTGGCGCAGATCAAGGGCAAGCATCACAGCCTCTTTTGTGACGATGCGTTCTTGCACGAGCATCCCCACTTCTGGGATGAGCTGGGGCGTGGCCAGTTCAAGTCCGGCCTCTTCTGCCGCCTCAACAGCCAGGGTGACAAGGTGTGGCTGGAGGCGACCTACAACCCGATCCTGGATGAGCAGGGCAAGGTGGTGAAGGTGATCAAGTTTGCCAGCGACGTCACCGAGCGGATCAACCAGAGCCACGCCGTGCGCGAGGCCACCATGCTGGCCCACGAGGCGGCGCACGAGACCCTGAGTCGTGCCGAGCGGGGAGCGAGCCTGCTCTCTGGGGTAGTCGATACCTCCAACCTGATCGCCAGCCAGCTGGCCCACAGCATAGAGCTCATCAACCGGCTCAACGAGCAGTCACGCAGCATAGAGGCTATCGTCGCCACCATCAGCAGCATTGCCGATCAGACCAATCTGCTGGCCCTCAACGCGGCCATCGAGGCGGCCCGTGCCGGGGATCAGGGGCGAGGCTTTGCCGTGGTGGCAGACGAGGTTCGCCAGTTGGCGGCGCGCACCTCTCTCTCGACCGACGAGATTGCCAAGGTGGTACAGAACAACCGCGATCTGACCAGCCGGGTCACCGCCGAGATGAGCGGGGTGGCCGACAGCGCCGAACTTGGCAAGCAGCAAGTCGGCGAGGTCAACCAGGTGATGAGCGAGATCCGCCGGGAGGCGAACAACGTCTCCCGCACCGTCTCGGATCTCGCCATCTGATCCCGTCTCCGGATTAAGGGCTGACCAAAAAAACATCGGTCAGCCCCTCAATCTGAACGCCTCCTGTATCGCCTCCTGATTGAGAATTGTCCTCCTGCCATGGCTTGATTAGGCTTGCGTCCTCATTAATCCGGAGCAGGAGAAGAACAAGATGGCGTTACAACGCAAAGGGCGGGCAATGGCCCTGTTGGCAGTGGTTGCAACCATGGGGCTGAGTGGCTGCATGGGGCAGATGGGTCTATCCAGTATGGTGACCAAGGGCAACCTGAGCGTGGTGGATAACCGCTACGGCCGCGCCGGCGTCTTCATCCTGCTCTCCCCTGTCTATGGTCTGGCGGCCACCGCCGATCTGTTCGTGTTCAACACCATCGAATTCTGGACTGGCAAGAACCCCATCACCGGCAAGTCGCCGGCCCTGGTGGATCAGAAGCTGGATGCGGTGATCAAGGTGAACCAGCATCTGGACTCATCCCTCAAGACGGTGCCGCTGGCCATGCTGCCGCAAGGGGTGAGCGAGGTGGAGATAAGCTACCTGGACGAGACCACCGCCCAGATGGAGGTTCACTATCTGGATGGTCGCAGCAGCATGATGCGCGGTGAAAAGCGCGGCGAGCAGCTGGATATCTACTTCGATGGCCGTCTGGTGTCGACCCTGAGCCAGGCCGAGCTGGAGAAGATGAGCGCCGCCCAGAAAGCCGCCGCCTGATCCCGGCGCTAGCCGACAAGCGGGCACCTGGCCCGACAAAAAAACGCCCCGCTGTTGCGGGGCGTTTTGCATGGTGACTAGCGGGTATGCTTGCGGTGGGGCGGGGTGAGGATCAGCCCCAGCAGGCGGCGCAGATGGGTGAGCTGTTCGGTCAGCTGGACATTGAGCCAGAGGTAGCCATTGATGGCTGCTTCGTCGTTGGCGGGCAGGGCTATCTCGCGAGCCACCTGGTGCAGCCGGGCGATGGCGGCCTCGGCGCCGCGGCCATCGCCGCTTTTCACCATCAAGGATAGCTGGTGGAGCACCTCCTCGGTGGCCTGGTGACAGGCCTGCAACTGGGCCGTGCTCTGCATCAGAAAGTGGCTCTGGCGATCGTTCCAGTAGGTGTTGGCCAGCATTTCCAGGGTGCAGAGCAAGTTGCGCATGCTGGTCTGCACCGCCTCGAACAGCGGGGCGCCGAGGCGGGTCTCCTTGGCCGCAGGGGCCAGCAGGGGGCGCAGCCCGACCATGGTGGCCAGCAGTTTGGAGTGACTCTGCTTGAGCCTGGGTCGCTCCAGCACGTTGGGAGAGAGGTGGGTGTGATAGAGGCGACCGGATTGCTGCAGGATCTGGTGCATCTGCAGTCGCCAGTGGCTGTAGGCGCGCTGGGGGTAGATGCTGCAAAACAGCAGCGCCAGCAGGGAGCCGAGCACCACGTCGCCGCTGCGCCACAGGGCGGTCTGGATCTCCCCCGGCTGGGCCCCGATGGTGACAGCCAGGGTGATGCCGATGAGCAGCCCCACATAGGGGCGCTTGCCAAGCGCCAGATAACCGCACAGGAACATGATGGCGCCGCACCAGGCCAGGGTCAGCGGCAGGGAGTAGATCTCCAGATAGAGCGCCACCACACCGCAGCTGGCGCCGAAGATGGTGCCGATGACCCGCTGCAGGGCGCGGGCCAGCACATTGCCCCAAAAGGAGATGGGTCCCATCACCACCACCAGGGTGATAAGGGGCCAAGTGCTTTCGGGCAGTTCCAGCTCGCGGGTCAGCAGGAAGGTGAGCATGAAGGCGAGCGCGATGCGCAGGCCGTGGACGATGCGATAGTGGCCATAGACAAGGATGTCGAGGCGGGAGAGGGGAGTATCAAGACGCACTGTCAGTCTCGTATCAGGTTGATGGCGGGGCCCGGCTCCTCCCTGCTGCGGGCCCCGCAATTGTTCAGGCCAGCCGGCCCTGGAGCGGGTGGATCCAGACCCGCTCCCCGATGGCGATCCCGGGTTGGGAAGGCACGATTTCGATGAGGCAGTTGGCATCGCTCATGGAGCTCAGGATGCCTGAGCCCTGGGGCCCTGTGGTGCGTACCCGAAGCTCTCCATTGCCATCCTGATGGAAGACGCCGCGCAGAAACTCGGTGCGCCCCGGTCGGCTCTTCATCCGCTCGCAGGCGAGGGCCGACAGGCGCAGCGGTTGCCAGCTGCGCCCCTGCAGGCGGGCGATGGCGGGCTCGACAAACTGCAGGAAGCAGATCATGGCCGCTACCGGGTTGCCCGGCAGGCCGAAGAAGGGGGTATCCCCCAGCTTGCCAAAGGCCAGCGGGCGGCCGGGGCGCATCTGGATGCGCCAAAAATCAATGTGGCCGAGCTCTACCAGCACCCCCTTGATGTAGTCGGCGTTGCCCACCGAGACACCCCCCGAGCTCAGCACCAGATCGGCGCTGGCGGCCGCCTCGGCCAGCCGCTGGCGCAGCACGGCCTGATCATCGGGGATGATGCCAAGATCCATCACCTCACAGCCGGCGCCGCGGATCTGTGCCATCAGGGTGAAGCGGTTGCTGTCAAAGATGTGGCCGGGGGCGAGCGTTTCGCCCGGGGCCTGTACCTCGTCCCCGGTACTGAACAGGGCGACCTTGAGAGGCGAGCGCACCGGCAGGGCGGCCTGACCCAGGGAGGCCGCGAGCCCGAGCTGGGGAGCGCCGAGGCGGGTACCGGCCGGGATGGCGACGGCCCCTTTGGCCAGATCCTCTCCGGCCTGGCGTACGTTCTGCCCCGCCTTGATGGGGGCCTGAATGGTGACCCAGCCATCGGCCATCACCGTCTCTTCGCGCATCACCACGGTGTCGACTCCGGGAGGCACGGGGGCGCCGGTCATGATCTGCACCGCCTGACCCGCCAACACAGGTTCGTGGTGCTGCTGGCCTGCCAGCACTTCCCCCACCAGTTGCCAGCGGCCGGCGGCGAGATCGTCACTGCGCAGCCCCACCCCGTCCATCGCCGAGTTGGCGTGGGGCGGTACATTGATGGGGCTCACCAGATCGGTGGCCAACACGGCACCGTGGCACTGCGCCAGCGGCGTGAGGGTGCAGCCACTGCTCGGCGTCAGGGCCGCCAGTATGGTGTCGCGGGCGGCCTCGACCGACAGGAAGCCGTTGCCGGCACCCTGCTCCCGGGTCTGGCAGCCTGCCAGGTAGTCGCAGACGAAGTCGGCGATGGCATCGAGATCATTGATGTCGAGCCTGGGCAGGGTGGTGTCTGTCGGTTGATCGCTTGCCACGGCGATGATGTCCCTGTCCTCGGGGAACAGCAGAGGCTTGCCGATCGCCGCCCGATGCAGCTCTATCTTGGGGAAGTGCTCGTGTTTGAACCCTTCCACCAGCAGCAGATCGAGGCTGGTCTGATCGAAGCTGGCCAGCAGCTCGCGAAAATCGGCCTCTGCCAGCTCGGTCTCAATGATGCGTGCATGACGGCGGCGGGAGGCGACCATCATCTGGTTGGCCCCTGCCTTGCGCAGGCGATGGCTGTCCTTGCCCGGCTGATCGATATCGAAGTCGTGGTGGGCGTGCTTGAGCACTCCGAGGCGCAGGCCCCGTGCCACCAGCAGGGGGATCAGCTGTTCCAGCAAGGTGGTCTTGCCGGTCCCGCTCCAGGCGGCGAAGCCAAGCAGGGGGAGGGTCGGGGCTGGGGTCATTGGGCGGCTCCTTGTTGGGATTCGGTGGCCGGGGTCAGCAGGCGCGTCTCGTAGGCGGCCAGTTCGGCCGGGCTGTTGAGGTTGATGAAGGCATCCGGCTGATCGGCAAAGCTCACCACTGCCATCTGGTGGCGGGCGAACCAGATATCTATCTTGCGCTCCCCCTCGGCCAGGGCCTGGCTGAGGGAGGGGAGCAGGGATTTGTGCAGCAGCGCCACCACGGGTTGCAGCCAGTCGCCGTCATGGGCCACTACGAGTTCGGTGGTCGGGGTGAGGGCGGCGCGAAAGCGGCTCATCAGATCAAGGGGCAGAGCGGGGCCATCGCAGGGGACGAACAGCACCCAGTCGTGGCGGGCGGCGGCAAGGCCCACCTGCATGCCCGCCAGCGGGCCCAGATAGTCGTCGTTGTCATCGCTGATGACGGGGGCCAGCGCCTGGTAGCGGGGCTGGTTGCGGTTGGCGTTGATCAGGATCTCGTCGACCTGGGGGCGCAGCCGGCACAACACGTGGTCGATGAGGGGACGGCCCGCCAGCTGGACCCATCCCTTGTCTTCGCCCCCCATGCGGGTGGCGCGGCCACCGGCCAGGATCACGGCCGAAACGGGGAAGGGGTCAGAGTGGGGTTCGCTTCTTGAAGTCATGTCGCTCGATGATTTTTAAAGGGGTGGTCTCTTGCAGTTGACCGCGAGCGAGAGTCCACTCTCGCTCGCACAGATCGGTGAGGGCGTTGCTCTGGTGGCTGATGACCACCAGGCCGCAGCCATGTTCCCGCAGATCTTGCGCCAATGCGGCCATCAGGGCAACCGAATGTGTGTCAAGGTTGGCGGTGGGTTCATCCATCAGCAAGAAGGCGGGTTGCAGCGCCCAGGCCCGCGCCATGGCCAGACGCTGGCGCTCACCGCCGGAGAGAATGCTGATGTGCTCCCGGGCCAGCCCTTCCAGCTCGACCCGGCGCAATGCCTCGAACACCCGGATCTCGCTCTCCGCCTGCTTGCCAAGCGCCCAGGCGATGTTGTCGTGCACGCTGCGATCGAACATGTAGGGGGTCTGGTGCAGATAGGTGACCCGGCCGGGGCCCGCATCGCGCTTGAGCAGCTGGTTGAGCCGGCGTTGCCAGCGGCCGGGCAGATTGGTGTGGCCCCGGGTGGGGCGCAGCAGGCCGGCCAGGATCTTGAGCAAGGTGGTCTTGCCCACGCCATTGGCGCCGTGCAGCCAGATGGTGTCCCCGCGGGCGATGGAAAGCCGCTCGATCTCGAACAGCTGGCGTTCGCCAAAGCACATGGAAAGGTGATGGGCGATCAGGGCCATGGATGGGCTCCGTCAGCGGTCAGCAACAAGGGGAACCTCTTTCTCAATTCTTCAGATAGCTGTGGCCGCGACAGGCGGTCAGCAGCAGGTTGAGCAACAGCGCCAGACTGAGCAGCACTATGCCGAGCGCCACCCCCTGGGTAAAGGCGCCCTTCTGGGTCTCCAGCGCGATGGCGGTGGGGATGTTGCGGGTAAAGTGGAGAATATTGCCCCCCACCATCATGGAGCAGCCCACCTCGGTGACGATGCGGCTGAAGGCGCCGATCACCGCCGCCAGCAGGCCAAAGCGGCACTCGTGCATCAGGCCGAGCAGCGCCTTGGGCCAGGAGACCCCCAGGGTGAGGGCGGTTTCCCAGGCACGGCGATCGCTCTGGATAAAGGCGGCGTGGGCCATGGTGGCGATGACGGGGAAGGCGATCAGCATCTGGCCCACCACCATCGCCTGCTGGGTGAACAGCATCTTCCAGTCGCCGAAGGGGCCGGCCCGCGACAGCAGCATGTAGAGCAAGAGGCCTATCACCACGGTCGGTACCGATTGCAGGGTATTGATGCAGGAGAGCCAGAGCCAGCGGCCGGGCAGCGGCAGGTAGGCCAGCGCGAAGCCCAGCAGCAGGGCCGGCAGCAGCACCAGCAACAGGGCGAGCCCGGAGACGGAAAACGAGACCCCCACCACCTGCCACAGTTCGCTATCACCGCTGAACAGCAGGGCGAGGGCCGCCAGAGTCGTGTCGAGGAGCGTCGGCATCAGCGCGCTCCCCGACAGGGGAGCAGAGCCCCCCTCATATCACACAGGGAGGTCATCACTTCCCGTTGGCATCGGCCACGAACAGGGCCTGACCGGCCACCTTGAAGTCACCGATCAGCTTCTGGCCGTGGTCGGAGACCAGCCAGTTCTGCAGGGCACGGGCGCCGTCGGTGTTGAGGTCGGGATAACGGGTCGGGTTGACCAGGATCACCTGATAGGGGTTGAACAGACGCTTGTCCCCTTCCAGCAGCACGGCGAGATCCAGCTTGCTCTGGTAGGCGAGCCAGGTACCGCGGTCGGTCAGGGTGTAGGCGCCAAGCTCGGAGGCCATGGTGAGGGTCGGGCCCATGCCCTGGCCGATGGATTTGTAACCGGCAAACTCGGGTTTGACGTCAGCGGCCTGCCACAGGGTCTTCTCCTTGATGTGGGTGCCGGACTCGTCACCGCGGGAGATGAAGGTCTGGCCCTTCTCCTTGATGGCCTGCAGTCCCTTGGCGGCATCCTTGAGCTGGCCCAGACCCGCCGGATCCTTGACCGGACCCACGATGACGAAGTCGTTGTACATCAGAGGGGTTGGATTGATGCCAAAGCCGGCATCGACGAAGGCCTTCTCGGCGGAAGGGGCGTGGGTCATCACCAGATCGGCGTCGCCGTTTTCCCCCATCTTCAGGCTCTGGCCGGTACCGGCGGCCATCACCTGCACCGGGTAGCCGGTCTCGGCGGTGAATTTGGGTAGCAGCCAGCCCAGCAGGCCGGACTGTTCGGTGCTGGTGGTGGTGGCGAGGCGAACCGGCGGTTTCGGGCTCTCGGCTTGGGCGGCCGTAGTCAGCAGCAGGGCGGCGCAGAGGGAGAGTGCGGCGCGTTTCAAATTGGCATTCAGGGTCATGGTGATGCAACTCGTTCGGGTGAATGGGAGGCCTCTGACTAGCAAACAGGGTGCCAAACATGTTCCACGCCCCCCTTTTTTCATCTTTTGCTGAGTGAAAACAGCAGTTTATTGTATCTTTTCAGATTATCTGACGGGCGTTATTTACTAATTGGTATTGGTGCTTCGTTCCGGGTAGGACAAAATGTCTCACTCGCGTTCCGACTATCGGGACATTCTCCGACCTTGAGTGCATTTGAGGAATTTTTTTCATGACAGCCCCGCTCAACCGCTGGTCCGCCCTCTCCCTGCTCATCGTGGACGATGAACCCGGCATGCGCAGCTTTCTGGCCAAGGCACTGGCCAAGCGCTTCGCTCAAATCGAGACGGCCGCCAGCGTGGAAGAGGCCGAAGCCCTGCGCAGCCGCCTCCATTTCGATCTCATCATCGCCGATATCCGATTGCCGGGCCGCTCCGGCATTGAGTGGCACGAGGCGGTCGATCCCGGTACCCGCCGCAGCGACATCATCTTCATGACCGGCTTTGGCGACATGGAGACCGCCCTCAAGGCGCTGCGTCTCGGCGCCAGCGATTTCATCCTCAAGCCGTTCAATCTGGAACAGATGATCCAGGCGGTGGACCGGGTGATCGAGCGCCGCCAGATGGAGCGGGAGAACCTGCTGCTGCGCCGGGAGGTGAGCAAGCTCTTTCCCCCCACCCTGATCGGCGATAGCGCCAAGACCTGCGAGCTCAAGACGCTCATTGCCAGAGTGGCCCCCTCCAACGCCGCCGTACTGGTGGAGGGGGAGTCCGGCACCGGCAAGGAGCTGGTGGCCAGGGCCCTGCACCAGCTATCCGGCCGCATGGGGGCCTTCGTGCCCCTCAACTGCGCCGCCATCGCCCCCGAGCTGCTCGAAAGCGAGCTGTTTGGCCATGTGCAGGGGGCCTTCACCGGTGCCCGCAAGGGGCGCGACGGCCTGTTTAGGGTTGCCCATCAGGGCACTCTCTTTCTCGATGAAATCGGCGAGATGCCGCTCGCCATGCAGGCCTCCCTGCTGCGGGCGCTGGAGCAGAAGGCCATTCGTCCGGTCGGCGCCGAGCGGGAGCTCGCGGTGGATGTACGCATCGTGGCAGCCACCAACCGCAACCTCAAAACAGAGGTGGATGCCGGGCGGTTTCGCGAGGATCTCTTCTACCGCCTCAACGTGGTCGCCCTGCAGGTGGCGCCCCTGCGCGAGCGGATCGACGACATCCCGGCCCTGGTACACCACTTCACTCGCCAGCTCACCGCCGAGATGGGGATGGGGTCGCTGAACTGGACCCACGAGGATGTGGTGGCCATGCAGGCTTATCCCTGGCCCGGCAACGTGCGCGAGCTGCGCAACCTCATCGAACGCTGCCTGTTGCTGGGCAAGCCTCCCGCCGAGTATTGGCGCAGCAGCCAGCCTGACAGTGCCGCCGGCAAGGGGGAAGAGGGGTATCCGCTGGAGTGGCCGCTGGCTGAGGTGGAAAAAGCCCACATCCTGCAGGTGGTGGCAAGCTTTGATGGCAACAAGTCGGCCGCTTCCCGGGTACTGGGGGTGGCGCGCAAGACCCTGGAGCGCAAGTTCAAGGAGTGGGCCATCGAATGATCCCCAAGAGCCGCTGGTGGCTGCCATGAGTTGGTCCCGACTCCCGCGCTGGCTGCGTACCAAGGTGCGCTGGCGCCTGCTGCTGCTTACCTCGGTGCCCATCATGCTCACCCTGGTGGGCCTGATGGGGCTCACCCTCTACTGGACTCTCACCTACAGCTGGCAGAACCTGCTCACCAATGTGCGCGGCGATCTCGGGGTGGCCCATCATGCGGTGCGCGTGCAGCAACAGCGCCAGGCCGAGCACCTGGAGCACCTGCGCGATGCCTGGACTTTCCAGACCAAGCTGCGCCAGAACCCGGCAGAGCTGCAATCCTGGGTGATGCCGCTGGCGGCCAACTACGACCTCGATTTTCTGCACCTGCGCACGGGGGCCGAGCTGGATCAGCTGGCCCCGAAACAGCGGGCCACCCTGAGCACAGGGCGCAGCATCAGCCACTTCGTGGTCTGGTCGCGGGAGCAGTTGCTGGCCCACTCGCCGGCCCTGGCCAGCCGCGCCGTGCTGGACAGGGAGTACAGCGCCGCCAACGGCCAGGAGACCCGGGGGCTGGTCAGCCTGACCCTGACGCCCGTGATGGCGCGGGACGGCTCACTCTGGGCCGTGCTGGAGGGGGGCGAGCTTATCAACGGCAGCACCCGGCTGGTGGACGAGCTCAAGAGCCAGGTGTTTGCCAAAAATACCCTGCCGGAGGGGAGCATAGGCACGGTTACCCTGTTTCTCGGCGATCTGCGGGTCAGCACCAATGTGCCCGCCAGCAGCAGTCGCCAGATAGGGCGGGCGCTCGGCACCCGGGTCTCGGCCCCGGTGCGCGAACAGGTGCTGGAGCGGGGGGAGGTGTGGATCGATCGCGCCTTCGTGCACGACGCCTGGTATGTCTCTGGCTATGAGCCGCTGCTGGGGGCCAATGGCGAGCGGATCGGCATGCTCTATGTCGGCTTTCTCGAGTGGCCCTTTATCCGCACCTACCTCACCAACCTGCTGGAGCTCGGCTCCGGCGTGGTGTTGCTGTTGCTTATCTCGGGCCTGTTGGTCTATCGCGGCGCACGGGATCTCTTCACCCCCATCGAGCGGATGCACCGGGTGGTGCGCCAGGTGCAATATGGCAAGTCGGCCCGGGTGGGGCCTCTGGCGCTCGATCCCGATCACGAGCTGGCCCAGCTGGGGCGCCAGTTTGACGCCATGCTGGACCGCCAGGAGGCTCATCAGCAGCAGATGGCCCGCAGTGCCGACGAGCTGGAGCAGAAGGTGGCCGAGCGTACCCGGAGCCTCGAGCAGAAGACCGCCGAGCTGGAGGAGCACATCCATATGCTGACCCAGGCGCGCCAGCAGCTGCTTATCAGCGAGAAGCTGGCGGCTCTCGGCGAGCTGTGCGCCGGGGTGGCCCACGAGATCAACAACCCGCTCGCGGTGATCCTTGGCAACGTGGAGTTGATGAAGCTGGAGCTGGGGGAGGCGGCCGAGCCCGTCAGCGAGGAGTTGGCCCTGGTGCTGACCCAGATCGAGCGCATTCGCGCCATCACCCGCAGCCTGTTGCAATACTCCCGCCCCGGCGATTACGAGACGGCGCCGGTGTGGCAGCACCTCAATCCCATTATCGAGGAGAGCCTGACCCTGGTGCGCTCCGCCCTGCGCCAGCAACAGGTGGAGCTGGTGGCCGATCTGCAGGCCCAGCAACCCATAGAGGCGGATCGCCAGCAGCTGCTGCAGGTGTTGATAAACCTGCTGGTCAACGCCAGCCACGCCCTGGGTGAGCGGGGCCAGATCCGGGTCGAGAGCCGCGACTGGCACAGTGAAACGGGCCAGTTGCTGGGGGCCGAGGTGCGAGTCATCGACAACGGCAGCGGCATCGAGGCTGCCATCATGGACAAGATCTTCGATCCCTTCTTCACCACCCGCGCCACCGGCACGGGCCTCGGGCTCGCCCTGAGCCACCGCATCATCAGCCGTTGGGGCGGCGAGCTGTTGGTGGACTCCACGCCGGGGGAGGGGAGCTGCTTTACCATCCGACTGCATAGCCATGCCCTGCTGCCCGCCGGCCGCGAACCGGCCCAGCTGGAGGGGTGGCGCATCGCGCTGGGAGCGGAAGGGCGTGAGCCCGATATCGCCGGGGACGAGCCAGCCGCAGGGCAGATGGATTCGCCAGAAGGCGGGACAAGGGAAGGGCCAAAGGAAGGGTAAGCGTCTTCCCCCCCTCAAACAGACGGGCCTGCCAATCTGGCAGGCCCGTTTTCATGGTGGAGGCAAGGGATGACGAAAGCGGATTGCCCTATTGCGGGCTCCACACCAGCTTGCCAGTCTGGGTCAGATCGTAGCCGCCAAGGCGGGAGGCCAGCTCGCGCCCCTCGGGGGATTGCAGCCAGCCGATGAGTTGTTGCAACAGGTTGCGAAAGAAGACCCCCTGCGGCATCACCAGATCGAAACACTCCTGGGAGAGCGGCATAAACTCCAGGCCAAACTCGGTCGCCGTGCTCTGGGCCCCCGGCCCCACGTCGGCATCACCGCGGCTGATGGCGGCGGCCAGCTCCCGCTCGCTGTTGACCTGTACCGTGCTCTCAATTCGGGTCAGGGACTCCCCCTGGGTTTGCAGCCACTCAAACAGGGCCCGCTGGCTGCCGGCCCCCTCTTGACGCAGCGCCCAGCGCCACTCCAGGGTTTCTCGGGCCTCCCTCGGTCTGGCTCCGCGTCGCAGCACCAGTCCCTGGGCGCGGCGAAATCCATGAACGATCACCCATTGGCGATGGCCCTGATACTGCTGCACCAGCGCCGGGTGGCGCAGGTGGGCCTCTTCGGCCTGACCCCAGTGGATGGCGCACAGGTCCACATGGCCGCGGGCCAGCATCGCCAGCCCCTGGCGAGTGCCGCAGGGGGTGTACCCCACCAGCGCCTGGGTGCCAAGCTGCTGGGCCAGCCGGCTGCTGGCGTAGTGCAGCAGCACGTCGTCCGAGCCTGCCAGCAGCAGCCGGTCGTTCATCACCCCCTCATGGCAGCTGCCGAGCAGCCAGCGATCCAGCAGGGATCGCGGAAACAGCCACTTGCCGGTGGCCTTGGTGGCGGGGATGCGCGCCTCGTTGGCCAGCTGATAGACCTTCTTCTCGTTGAGATCGAGGTATTCGGCCACCTGCTTGACGTTCATAAACTCATTCATGGTTCAGTCCATCAGCCTGTTCATGGCGGGTAGAAAAGAGGATGTCGCTCATGGTCAGCCGGGCTCAATCTCGCTGGCCACGGCCGGACGGCCCCTGGGGCAGCACCGGCGGTTTGTCATCCAGCACCAGATGCTGCTGGCCGGTAAAGACCTGGAAGTGGCGCCCCTTGGCGCGGGCAATCATGGTGATGCCGAGCTGGCGGGCGAGATCCAGCCCCATCTGGGTGACGCCGGAGCGTGACAGCAGCACAGGAATGCCCATCTGCGCCACCTTGATCACCATCTCGGAGGTGAGCCGCCCCGTGGTGTAGAAGATCTTGTCGGCGCCGCTATCGCCTGACATCCAGAGCTCCCCGGCCAGGGTATCCACTGCATTGTGGCGGCCCACGTCCTCGACAAAGGAGAGGATCTCGGCGCCGCGGCAGAGGGCGCAGCCGTGCACGGCACCGGCCATCTTGTAGGTTTCGTTATGGGCGGAGAGCGCCTTGAGCAGGGCGTAGAGGGTGCTCTGTTTGAGCTCGGGGGCGGGAAGCACCACCCCTTCGAGCTTCTTCATCACGCTGCCATACATGGTGCCCTGGCCGCAGCCCGAGGTGACCGTCTTCTTCTCGAGAGACTTGTCCAGATCCTCGGCCTGCTGGCTGCTGACCACGGCGGCGGCCTCGCTATCCCAGTCGACGATGACCGATTCGATGGCCGAAATATCCTCGATAAAGCCCTGGTTCTTGAGATAGCCAAGCACCAGCGCCTCGGGGCGGGCCCCCAGCGTCATCAGGGTCACTATCTCCTTCCAGTTGAGGTAGACGGTGAGTGGGCGCTCACAGGCGATCTGCTGGGTCTGCAACTCCCCCTGCTCATTCATCACCTCGACGGCCATGGTGAGCTGGGCGGCGGCATTGCTTTTGATAAAGGTCGGTGTCATGGGGCCCTCGTGACCGGTTGACAGGATCAGGATGGAGGGACACAGCAAGTTTTGTTCCAAGTTAATGCAGGTGAATTGGGATGATATAAACATGTGCATATTTCGGAGATGAGAGTTTATGTGTGCAAATCGTCATTTCTCTGAAAAAGTAAGTAGACATTCTTTTCATATAAAATCGATAGGGTTAGACTCGACTTAAAAAATTAATTTTAAATTCTAATAGCGTTATGATCTTCAATTAAAACTGTTAGGCATAAAATATGAGCTTTGATCTTGTTTTAATAAAACCGTGTAATAATTCAATAGCAAATCTTTCAGAGGTTGAAGACGTCATGCCCCTTGGAAGTAAAGAGTTGATTTCTACAAAAGTAACTCAATACTTCCCCAATGCAATAGAGGGTGTTTGGATATCTGATGAATTCTCTGTAGAGGCTTTTGTTAGTGGTGAGCCTGTAACATCAGTTCATATCACTATACACTTTGGTAATGGATGGTCAAAAAACAGTGAGGCTAAACTATTAAGTATGATTGCAGCAATCTGTCGAAGTATAGATGCTTCAACCTTTTCATTATCTGATAATACAAAGTTAGCTCCATAATGTAGAATTTGGATATTGAATCAACCTGTAGCAGTGGGAAGGATTGGTATGGAAGTTTTTAACGAAATACTTGATGATTACAGCGAATATTGTCACCAGAGACTCCAAGCAGAGTTTGGATTGTATTCGCCAGAGACGTACGATCCTATCTATTTGTATCAGCGTTACAAATGTAGAATTATTGAAAAAAGAGCTCGCTTAGTATTTGAATCAAAGGAACTGTCTATCCCTAAGGAGCACAAAATTGCATACGAAGGTATTATTGAATCGATAAAAGTTGGTGAGTGTCTCAAGAAGTATCTATTCACCAGGACGGGGTTGACGGCATCAGTTCTGCCGGGATGGGATAATCTGTCTTCTCGATGCACGCCCTGACCACGGCCCTCAACCACTCCTGTGGGCAGCGGCCCAATCGCTTGCCGGTCTCCACCAACGACAGGATGCGCTGGCGAAACAGCTCGCCCCGGTGAGACCACACGCCGTAGCTACCCTTGCGCCAGAGCACATAGCCACGCAGCGCCCGCTCCGCCTCGTTGTTGGTCAGCGCTATTTCGTCGTCAGTCATAAACCGCCACAGCATCTCGTCATCCCGCAGCAGCAACTGGCATCGTCCACGGTAGCGTTTGCTGCACAACAGGGCGCCGCGCTCCAACTGGCTTCGCCAGCTTTGCCGGTAACGCGCGAGCCTGCGCAGGTATTTCTGCTTGCTCAACGCACCGCTTTCCCAACGGTGCCGGGTACGAAACACCGCATCCGCCAGCAAGACCAACCGGGCACCGATGGGCTGGTTGCACTGCTCGCTACTCTCGGCGATGGCCACGAGATTGCGGGCCACGTGGGCCCAGCACAGTTGCCGCTGGTCGGCGTCGATAAACCGGTAGCCGGCGTACTGGTCGGTCACCAGCACCCCGTCAAACTCGGGTATCTATTCACCAGGACGGGGTTGACGGCATCAGTTCTGCCGGGATGGGATAATCTGTCTTCTCGATGCACGCCCTGACCACGGCCCTCAACCACTCCTGTGGGCAGCGGCCCAATCGCTTGCCGGTCTCCACCAACGACAGGATGCGCTGGCGAAACAGCTCGCCCCGGTGAGACCACACGCCGTAGCTACCCTTGCGCCAGAGCACATAGCCACGCAGCGCCCGCTCCGCCTCGTTGTTGGTCAGCGCTATTTCGTCGTCAGTCATAAACCGCCACAGCATCTCGTCATCCCGCAGCAGCAACTGGCATCGTCCACGGTAGCGTTTGCTGCACAACAGGGCGCCGCGCTCCAACTGGCTTCGCCAGCTTTGCCGGTAACGCGCGAGCCTGCGCAGGTATTTCTGCTTGCTCAACGCACCGCTTTCCCAACGGTGCCGGGTACGAAACACCGCATCCGCCAGCAAGACCAACCGGGCACCGATGGGCTGGTTGCACTGCTCGCTACTCTCGGCGATGGCCACGAGATTGCGGGCCACGTGGGCCCAGCACAGTTGCCGCTGGTCGGCGTCGATAAACCGGTAGCCGGCGTACTGGTCGGTCACCAGCACCCCGTCAAACTCGGCGCCCAGCAGCCGCTTGGCC
Organism: Aeromonas sp. FDAARGOS 1407; assembly: GCF_019048725.1. Taxonomy (NCBI): domain Bacteria; kingdom Pseudomonadati; phylum Pseudomonadota; class Gammaproteobacteria; order Aeromonadales; family Aeromonadaceae; genus Aeromonas; species Aeromonas sp. FDAARGOS 1407. The sequence continues at coordinate 4,331,661 of NZ_CP077399.1, read as the reverse complement.
GCCTCCTGACCACGGCCATAGGCCGTCATGAAGCAGACGGCTATCTTGCTCAGCGCCAGCCACATCCAGCGGCGCTCTCCACCCCGCTGATGCCGGGTCTCATCGGCATGAACGTGGGTGGCCGTCTGCACCTGCTGCTTGATGGCCTGGTAGGTCGGGGTGAGCATGGCACTCACCCGCCCCTGCGCCTCACTGATGGCGCCCCGGCTAAAACTCAGGCCGAAATGCTGTTTGAGCTGCTGCTGTATCTGGCTGACGCTCTGGTGAAACTGGCCGCTTTGCAGCGCGATGTAGCTGAGCAGATTGGCCCCCATCTGGCTGCTGCTGACGTTGTCTGGCAGTGCGGCCTGGGTCGTGCCGATACACCGTGAGCAGGTCGCACGATACAGTTGGTGTTCGGTGACGAGATAGCTCACCTCGGGCAGCTCGAACACCTGATGAACCTGATAGGGTTTGGCATGGGCCACCATGTCCCCGCCACAGCAAGCGCAATCGGCGGCAGGGTAATGCGGGACCAGGGTCAGGCGGGCATCAAGCGGATGCCGCTCGCGGCGATGTCCCTTGTGACCGGGCTGCGCCCCCCGTTGCTTGCCGGACGCCGGACGCTTGCGGGCCGGCGGCGGTGCACCGGGGCCGTCGCTGGAAGGCGGCTTGGAGGAGTTGCCGCTGTGCTGATTGAGGCGGTCCTCCAGCTCGGCGATGCGGTCGAGGAGCTTATAAATCAGCTCGTTGGCCTGCTCCAGAGTGGTGGGCATTCCCGCGGAATGCATGGTGTTTTTGCTCATGGGGGGAGCGTATCTAAGGAGCAGGATCAAGCAAGCAGGAAAGTGGGATCAAGAGACGATCGTCTCATTTTTCCTGTGTCAATACTGTTCCGGTGAATACTTACCTCAAGAAATATCAAAGTAGAAAGCTAAAAAATCTGCACTACGATGATGACATGTTATCTCATTGGGGAATTCAGCACTTTCATCTGAGCCTAGGTGTGGAGAGAGATGGTTTTGTAACCAGAACTGGAGAACTTCTATTTATTCATTTCTCTGCTCATGAAGCTCATATATTAGGTGTTTTTGACCATAGTTCATGGTGTGACTTGAGCCTTATACAGATTATGCATGATAATTGGCCTAATCAATTAGCTATTTTTAAAATAAATAGTAATGTCACACCTCTAACAATATCAGACTACAAAACTTTACGTAAAAAGCACTACAATGTAAACGTGACTGTTAGTGATGGTACTGAATACCTTTGTCCTGGTATGGGGGTGACAGCTAATGGAGCTCCACTTCATGCTGTGTTTAATTCAGATAAAGTTATATTTATGTTCAATCAATATTTTGAATTTATAAAAGCAAATATAGAGCATATTTTGGAGTCCGACCCAAGTAAAAGGAATAGTGAAACTGTAACTATTGGTATGGAGTTTTTGCATGATAAAAATATCATCGCATACAAGGTCAAAGAAACAGGGTTTATATTTACACTATGTGAACAATAAGTTACTGTTAGTTTGGTTTCAATATGTTATCTCGTCTATTTTATTTGATCGTATTTTGTATGTTGGGCGAAATCGTAGGTTGGTGCTGAACGAAGTGAAGCCCAACGTTTACCGCGGAATATTTCAAAAGCAATCATCGGATAATTCTGTCTTATTTGATTATTGCCATTCCCTCGAACAAGCACTGGCGGATTGGTTTTACGCCGCATGTTGGGCTTCGCTGCGCTTAGCACCAACCTACGCCCGCGCCAACCTACGTCCTGCACGACGTCTGACCAGCATCAAAGCCCCAATCAACCACCAGACCTGCCTTGGCCCCACTCTTGCTATGTTTTCTCCCATTAAGGCCGTGGCCGCCCTGAACTGACCGCTGTGATTGCCCCAAGCAAGGGCGAAACAAGGGGGGAGGGCGGCCCGGCAGAGACCTTCTGATGGGAGTCGTTACCGTGCAAGACACTATAAATACCCTGTCCCACCAGCGCTGGCTGCGGGTCGAATTGCAGGCCATCGACAGCCAGGTTGGCCGCTGGCAGAGCCGCCGTTTCGAGATTGCGGCGCTCCACCCCGCCGAGCCCGAGGCTGCCGGGGCCTTGCCCCTCACCCTGTTTCGCGACGAGCGGGGGGATTATCGCTTCAACCTGAGCTCGGGCGCGCCGCGCCTCTTTGTCACCGGAACCCGCGTCGATAATGACTTTGTCGCCGATGGCCTCACCTTGAGTCAGACCGTGGCCGCCGCCTATATGGATGGCGAGCGCCAGGTGCTCTCCTGCCCGCTGCCAGAGGCGCTACAGGCCTGGACCGAAGCCTTTATCGGCCGCCACGGCGAGCTGCTGGAGGCCCGTCGCAAAGGCAAGAAGGGCAAGGGACGAGCTCAGGATCAGCTGGGGGTCGATGGCGCGCCTCAGGGCAACTGCGGCGCCGTCGAGGCCATCGGCCCCGATGGCCGCGAGCATGGCAGCGACGTCGGAAGCCGCTCCCATGAGTGAGTTTTTCAAGCGCTGGTCGGCCCGCAAACGGGAGGCGCAGCAGGCCGCAAACGAACAGCCACAGCCGCTCGATATGGAAGGTGTATCTGCGTCCCAATCAGACCTTGTCGAGCCGAATACATCAGAGAATACGCCACCTTCAGCTGAAGTAAGCACTGACAAGGGGAGAGCCCCTTGCATCGGTTCCAATCCCGCCGCCGAGCCTTCTACCGCCGTATCGGACAAGCCAGCCCTGCCGGACAGAGAGGCGCTGCGCGCCATGTTTCGCAGCCATCAGCCCGATGGTCTCGATGACTACACCCAGGATTTCAGCCAGCCCGAGCTGTTGCCTGCCGCCCTGACTGCGGGGCTGCGCAACTGGCTGGTGGCCCCCGTCTCTGAGCAAGATGCCGACCAGACTGAACCCTCGCCAACCACGCCAGGTGAAGAGGCGGATGACGCAGCTTCACCCGCAGCGGCGTTGCCACAAGACCATGACAAGGGTCGGGACATTTTGGCTAACGAGGTGGGACAAAATGTCTCTGCTGATAAGACGGGAATGGAACCTCTGGGATCCTGACTCCCTGTCAGTCACTTTTTTTCCGGGGGAGTTGGCTCGTCTCTTGCTCTCCCATGAGACCAACAAGCACACCATCCCATGAGGTGGTGCGCACAGGAGTGCATGTGAGCATCGAACAATACAACTCAAGCCTGAGCCCCGCCAGCGCTGCGGGGAGCAATGAGCGAGCGCGCGCCTATGCCTTGCGCCACACGGTCAAGACCGACAACCTGATCCCGGCCACTGTCTCCTACCAGAGTCAGGGCCGCTTGCTGCTGGTCGGGCCGGAGGATCGCATCCGCCGCGCCGCCAGCCTCTTGCCGCAAGGGGCGATGCCGACCTTGCTGGTGAGCGAACAGGTCCATGACGCCGGGGCGGCGGATCTGGAGGCCATCTTCGCCGCCACCGCCTCCCTCGAGGCGCTGACCCTGCGCGAGCCGGCGCTCAAGGGGTATCTGGGCCAGTTTCAGTTAACCGGTCTCAACGGTCAGGGGGCGCGTATCTCTTTGGCCGAGCTCTGCTTCCCGGCCCAGGCCGCCGGTGGCCACGCCAGCTTCGATTTGGTGGCCGATCTGGGAGCGACTCCGCTGTTTGCCCTGGAGCGGCCGCCCGTGGGTTATCAGCATCTGGCAGATGATGCGGGTCTGGCGGAGCAGCTTGGCGAGCTGTGCGCCCTCACCGGGGTGTTCGACAAGCCGCGTTATTTTCGCCTCGACCCGGAGGCGTGTGCCTTCACCGCCCGTGGCGTGCCCGGTTGCAGTCGCTGCCTCGATGTCTGCCCGACCGATGCCCTCAAGCCCATCAATGGGCGCATCCAGATCGATCCGCATCTTTGTCAGGGCTTTGGCAGCTGCGCCTCCGCGTGCCCGACCGGGGCGATCGCCTATCACCAGCCCGATGCCAATACCAGCGGCGACTATCTGTTTCGCCTGCTCAAGCACTATCGGGAGGCGGGCGGCGAGCATCCCGTGCTCTTGATCGCAGGGGAGAGCGAGCGCAGCGACGTCGAGGCGAGCCTTGCCGCCCTGCCCAGCCACTGGCTGCCGGTCTGGGTGGAGGAAGTGGCGAGCCTCGGGCTCGAGAGCTGGCTGGCGGCCCTGGCCTATGGCGCCAGCGCGGTGCGCATTGCGCTCGGTGACGATACTCCGGCCAGCGTGCACGCCCTGGTGGAGCGGGAGCTGGCCAGTGCCGCCGTGCTGCTGGCCGGCGCCGGATTGAGCGGGGATCGCATCGCCATCCACTCTCTGCAGGCGGTGGTGCAGGCGAGCGACCAGGGGGCGGCCAATGTGGCCGGCTCCTTGCTGGACAAGCCGCTCAAGGGGGAGAAGCGGGAGACCCTGTTTGCCGCCTTCGACGCCCTCTGGCTGGCCAGCGAAGGGGGCCGCAAGCCCCTGGCGGTGCCCCACGGCGCCCCTTATGGCGCAGTGGCACTGAAAGAGGCGGATTGCACCCTCTGCATGGGCTGCGTGGCGGTCTGTCCGACCCGCGCCCTGCATGCGGTGGGTCACGAGCCCGGCCTCAACTTTATCGAGCAGGACTGTATCCAGTGCGGCATGTGCGAGAAGGCGTGCCCCGAGCAAGCCATCGCGCTTGTGCCGCGTCTGCAGCCTGTGCCCGAGGCGCGCCGCGCCGTGCAACACCTCAAGGCGGAAGAGCCGGCCTGCTGCATTCGCTGCGGCAAGCCGTTTGCTCCTGCCTCCCTCATTCGCCGCATCCAGCAAAAACTGGCCGGTCACTCCCACTTCCAGAACGAGGCCGCCAAGCGCCTGCTGATGTGCGAGGACTGCCGGGTCAAGGATGTGTTTGAAGCCATGGCGGCGGATCCCGCCGCCCAGCTCAAACTGTGAGGGCCAATATGTATCAGCAACAAGATGACAACCAGAGCACCCTGCCCATGACAGATGCCATGACCCCTCTCGAGAGCAACAGCGCCGAGCTCTATGCCCTGCTGGCAAGCCTGTGGCGCGCCGCCCCCAAGGGCGAGCAGTTGCAGTGGCTGCGTGACCTTGAGCCGTTTCCCGGTCCCTTTGCCCGGGGCCTCGGGCTGGTGCAGCTCGCCGCCAGCAGCCACGACGAGGGCGCTCTGGCCGAGGAGTACCAGGATCTCTTTATCGGTATCGGCCGGGGGGAAATCGTCCCCTTCGCCTCCTGGTATCTCACCGGCTCCCTGATGGAGCTGCCGCTCGCGGTGCTGCGCGCCGATCTGCAGTCCCTGGGCTTCGAGCGCCAGAGCGGGGTGTGCGAGCCCGAAGATCACCTGGCGGCCCTGTGCGAGGTGATGGCGGTGCTGGTCAGCGAACAGCACCCGGAGCGCAACCGCTTCTATGAGCGCCACCTCGCTCCCTGGGTGATTAAGTGCTGCCACGATCAGCAAAAGGCCAAGGGAGGCTGTTTCTACCGTGCGGTGGGGCTACTTGCCGAAGATTTCTTCAAGCTGGAAAACGAATTGCGCCTGCCGTTTGGCGCCCGGGTGGTTACTCGCCCATAACCATATGACAGATACCGTTCGTAGCAATGTCGGCCCCCGGGCCGGCCATAACAAAAACAAGAGTCGGAGAGAACAAGATGAGCGATGACAAGCTGCAAGATCCGTCACGACGCAACCTGATCAAGGGTGTCGGCGTGGTCGCCACCATAGGGGTATTGGCCGGTGCCACCGGCCGGGTGGTGGGTAAAGAGGTGCTCACCCACGACACCGAGCCGGACAAGGGCTATCGGGAGACCCCCCATGTTCACGACTTTTATCGCACCCTGCGCGGCACCGACTGAGCCGGCTCAGTGAAGGAGATCTTATGAAACTGACGAAACGTGCCGAGCCGGCAACTTCCGCCGACCAATCCAGTGCCGCCACCTCCCGTGGTCAGGGGCTGACTCGCCGCGCCTTTATGGTCAACTCCGGCCTGGTGGCCGGTGGTGCCGTGGCCGCTGGCTGGCTGGCACCGGCCATGATGCAGCGAGCCGAGGCCAAAACCGTGGCCGCCGACGTACCGGTCGAGGTGAAACGCACCATCTGCTCCCACTGCTCGGTGGGCTGCGGCGTTTACGCCGAGGTGCAAAATGGGGTCTGGACCGGTCAGGAGCCGGCTTTCGATCACCCCTTCAACCTCGGTGGCCACTGCGCCAAGGGGGCGGCCCTGCGCGAGCATGGCCACGGTGAGCGTCGCCTCAAGTACCCGATGAAGCTGGTGGGCGGCAAGTGGCAGCGCATCAGCTGGGATCAGGCCATCGAAGAGGTGGGCAACGAGGTGTTGCGTCTTCGCAAGGAGTCCGGCCCCGACAGCATCTTCTGGCTCGGCTCCGCCAAGCACTCCAACGAGCAGGCCTACCTGTTTCGCAAGATGGCGTCCCTGTGGGGCACCAACAACGTGGATCACCAGGCGCGCATCTGCCACTCCACCACGGTCGCCGGTGTGGCCAACACCTGGGGCTATGGCGCCATGACCAACAGCCTGAACGACATGCACAACAGCAAGTCGATCATGTTTATCGGTTCCAACCCGGCGGAGGCCCACCCGGTCGCCATGCAACACATCCTGCTGGCGAAAGAGCGCAACGGCTGCAAGATCCTGGTGGTGGATCCGCGCCGCACCCGCACCGCCGCCAAGGCGGACATGTACCTCTCCCTGCGCCCGGGCACCGACGTGGCCTTCATCTGGGGCATGTTGTGGCACATCTTCAAGAACGGCTGGGAAGACAAAGAGTTCATCCGCACCCGTGTCTTTGGCATGGACGAGGTGCAAAAAGAGGTAGCGCGCTGGACCCCGGCGGAAGTGGAGCGGGTGACTGGCCTCAGTGAAAAAGAGGTCTACGGCGCCGCCAAGCTGCTCTCCGACAACCGTCCGGGCTGCGTGGTCTGGTGTATGGGCGGTACCCAGCACACCACTGGCAACAACAACACCCGTGCCTACTGCATCCTCGAGCTGGCCCTTGGCAACGTGGGCAAGAGCGGTGCCGGTACCAACATCTTCCGCGGTCACGACAACGTGCAGGGCGCCACCGACTTTGGCGTCACCTCCGACTCCCTGCCCGGCTACTACGGCCTGGAAGAGGGGGCCTGGAAGCACTGGGCCCGGGTGTGGGATGTGGACTTCGAGTGGCTCAAATCCCGTTTTGACAACAAGGCCTACAACGGCAAGCTGCCGATGAACAACAACGGCATTCCGGTCTCCCGCTGGGTGGACGGTGTGCTGGAGAACGCCGACCTTATCGAGCAGGGCACCAACATTCGCGCCATGTTCTACTGGGGTCATGCGGTCAACTCCCAGACCCGCGGTCCCGAGATGAAGAAGGCGATGCAAAAGCTCGACATGATGGTGATCGTCGACCCGTACCCGACCGTGGCGGCGGTGATGAACGATCGCACCGACGGCGTCTACCTGCTGCCGGCCACCACCCAGTTCGAGACCTATGGTTCCGTCACCGCCACCAACCGTTCCATGCAGTGGCGCGACAAGGTGATCGAGCCCCTGTTCGAGTCCAAGGTCGACCACGAGATCATGTATCTGTTGAGCAAGAAGCTGGGCTTTGCCGATGAGCTGTTCAAGCACATCAAGGTGGAGAACAACCAGCCGCTGCTCGAAGACATCACCCGCGAGTACAACCGTGGCATGTGGACTGTCGGTTACACCGGCCAGAGCCCGGAGCGCCTCAAGGAACACCAGCAGAACTGGCACACCTTCCACAAGACCAGCCTCAAGGCCGAAGGTGGCCCGGTCAGCGGCGAGATCTACGGTCTGCCCTGGCCCTGCTGGGGTACCCCGGAGATGAAGCACCCCGGCAGCCACATCCTCTATGACACCAGCATTCCGGTGTCAGAAGGGGGCGGCGGTTTCCGTGCCCGTTTCGGTCTCGAATATCAGGGCGTCTCCTTGCTCGCCGAAGACTCCTGGCCCAAGGGCAGCGAGGTGGAGGATGGTTACCCCGAGATCACCGCCGATCTGATGAAGCAACTGGGCTGGTGGGATGAGCTGACCGAGGCCGAGAAGAAAGAGGCCGAGGGCAAGAACTGGAAGACCGACCTTTCTGGTGGCATCCAGCGCGTCGCCATCAAGCACGGCTTCGTGCCCTATGGCAACGCCAAGGCGCGCTGCGTGGTGTGGACCTTCCCGGATCAGGTGCCCAAGCACCGCGAACCGCTCTACACCCCGCGCCGGGATCTGTTGGCCGACTACGCCACCTGGCCCGATGCCAAGAGCCTGTGGCGCCTGCCGACCCAGTACGCCTCGGTGCAGGAAAAAGATGTCAGCAAGGAGTTCCCCATCATCCTCACCTCCGGCCGTCTGGTCGAATACGAGGGGGGCGGTGACGAGACCCGTTCCAACCCTTGGCTGGCGGAGCTGCAGCAGGAGATGTTCGTCGAGATGAACCCGGCGGATGCCAACGATGTCGGCGTGCGCGACGGTCAGGATGTCTGGGTCGAGGGGCCGGAAGGTGGCCGCGTCAAGGTGAAAGCCCTGATCACGCCGCGGGTGAAGCCGGGCCTTGCCTTTATGCCGTTCCACTTCGGCGGTCATTTCGAGGGCAAGGATCTGAGATCCAAATATCCGGAAGGGTCAGACCCTTACGTACTGGGCGAGTCGGTCAACATAGTCACCACCTATGGTTATGACCCGGTTACCCAGATGCAGGAGACCAAGGTCACCCTGTGCCGTTTTCGTAAAGTAGGAGCCTGATCCCATGGCCAGAATGAAATTCATGTGTGACACCAAGCGCTGCATCGAGTGCAACGGCTGTGTGACGGCGTGCAAGAACGAGAACGATGATGCCCTCGAGTGGGGCATCCAGCGTCGCCGGGTAGTGACCCTCAACGATGGCCTGCCGGGAGAAACTTCCATCTCGGTGGCGTGCATGCACTGCACCGACGCCCCCTGCATGGCGGTCTGCCCGGCGGACTGCTTCTACCACACAGACGACGGCATAGTGCTGCACAACAAGGATCTCTGTATCGGTTGCGGCTACTGCCTGTTCGCCTGCCCGTTCGGGGCGCCCCAGTTCCCGAAGACCGCTGCCTTTGGCGATCGCGGCAAGATGGACAAGTGCACCTTCTGCGCCGGTGGCCCGGAGGAGGATCACAGCGAGGCGGAGCGCCAGAAGTACGGTGCCAACCGCATCGCTGAGGGCAAGCTGCCCATGTGTGCCGAGCTCTGCTCCACCAAGGCGCTGCTGGCGGGGGATGCGCAGGTCATCTCCGACATCTTCCGCGAGCGGGTTGCCTATCGCGGCGCCCCTCACGCGGCCTGGGGCGGGGATGAGCAGGATCTGTTCCACGACGCCAGCAAGCCCCGCGATGGCAGAGGCAAGGGGCTCAAGCTTGGCAAGCAGGAGGGCGGCCAATGAGACACTGGCTGACAGCGCTGCTGACAGCCTTGCTGCTGTTCAGCGCGCCTGGCTTCGCCGATGCCCAGAAGGAGACGATCGGCTTTGCCGGCGCCGACTACTGGCGCGCGGTGAAGGACGGGCAGGAGGGAACCACCACCTCCCGCTCGCCGGAGCACGGGGTACTCATCTCGGTGCCGGGTCAGCTCTGGTTCGAGGTGAAGACCAAGTGGGTATCGCCGTTGGGGGCCATCGCCATTTTCGGGTCGCTCGCCATGTGTGGCCTGATGTATTGGGTGGTGGGGCCGACCAAGCTCTCCAAACCCAGAACCGGGCGCAAGCTCAAACGCTGGAGCAGGATGGACAGGGCCCTACACTGGACCACGGCTGCCATGTTCCTGACCCTCTCGGGGTCGGGGCTGGCCATCATCTACGGCAAGTACTTCATCAAGCCGGTGGTGAGCATGGGAGTGTGGGAGAACTGGATCTGGTTCGCCAAGGTGTTCCACAACTACGTGGGCCCGCTCTTCTTCCTCTGCCTGCTCGGGGTGCTCATCAAGTGGTTCCGCCACAACATAGTCAACATGGTGGATGTGCAGTGGTTCCTGAAATTTGGCGGCATGCTGGGCAAGCACAAGGGGAGCCACCCCTCGGCAGGCTTCTCCAACGGCGGCGAGAAGGCGATCTTCTGGCTGCTGATCTGGTTTGGCGGCATCGTGGTGGCGACCGGGCTGTTTCTGGACTTCCCCATCTTCGGCCAGCTGCGCCGCCAGATGGAGTGGGCCAGCTTCATCCACATCGTCGGGGCCCTGATCCTCATCTGCGGCTTCATCTTCCATATCTATATGGGCCTGTTCCAGCTGGAAGGGGCGCTGGAGGGGATGGTGACTGGCGAGGTGGACGAGACCTGGGCCAGGGAGCACCACGATCTCTGGTATGAAGAGGTCAAGCACAAGCTGGATGAGCCCAAAGAGGGCAAATCCAGTTAAACAGACGTTGTTTAAACAGGGGCGCTGCGGCGCCCCTTCTTTTGCTCTCCATCCGGGGAACAAGGCTATGTCGGTCTGCTGGTTGGATAGTTCGGCACAACTTTCTCGCCTTGGCCCCTGGCAGGAGGGCAGGGGTATGCCCAAGCTCACAAAATCGAATTGATAAACGTCATATGATTGATTTCATTATGTGTCTCGCTCTCCTGCCGAACGGCAACTTCATGTAAATCAACGAGAATGACTATGGCTACCGGACAATATCTGCTGTGGAAAGATGCACAGGGACAAGATTTTCGCCCCGTTGCACTGACAGGCACCGATCTGCTCAACGATCGCAATCTCAACAAGGGCACCGCCTTTACCGAACAGGAGCGGGCCGACTTCGAGCTCGACGGCTTGCTGCCACCCCAGGTACAAACGTTTGAAGCCCAGCTGGAGCGGGTCTATCAGGGCTTTCTGAGCGCCTGCAACGATATCGAGAAATACCAGAACCTGCGGGCATTGCAGGATCGCAACGAGACCCTTTTCTATGCCCTGCTGTCGCGCCATGTGGAGGAGATGACCCCCTACATCTATACCCCGACCGTGGGCAAGGCGTGCCAGGAGTTCAGCCACCGCTTCCAGAAGCCGCGCGGCCTCTATATCACCCCGAAAAACGTCGAGGACATGGGCTCTCTGGCCCGCCATCTCGATGCCAAATCGGTGCGCATTATCGTAGTGACCGACAGCCAGGGGATCCTGGGGATCGGCGATCAGGGGGTGGGCGGCATGGGCATTCCCATTGGCAAGCTCTCCCTCTACACCCTGGGCGCCGGGATCCATCCTGCCTGCTGCCTGCCCATCGCGCTGGATGTGGGTACCGACAACCAGGCGCTGCTCGATGACCCCATGTATCTGGGTCAGCCTCACAAGCGCATTCGCGGCAAGGAGTATGACGACTTCATCGACAAGTTTGTGGCCGGGGTCAAGCGCCACTTCCCCAATGCCGTGCTGCAGTGGGAAGACTTCAGCAAGTCCAACGCCTTCAACAATCTTTCCCGTTACCAGCAGTCGCTGCCCTCCTTCAATGACGATATCCAGGGCACGGGGGCCGTGGTGCTGGCCGGCATCATAGGGGCGGTCAAGGCCAAGGGCGAAAGCCTGGGTCAGCAGAACTATCTGGTCTATGGCGCCGGTGCCGGCGGGGTCGGGGTGGCGGATCAGATCTGCGCCGGCCTCATCCGCGAGGGCATGGATCCCCAGGCGGCGCGGGATCGCATCTATATCCTGGATACCCAGGGGCTGGTGTGTGACAACCGTGAGGGGCTTGACGAGTACAAGCGCCGCTATGCCAAGCCGGGCCTGTTGCTGTCGGGCTGGGACACCGAAGTCCCCGGCAAGGCCAACCTGACCGATGTGCTGCGCCATGTGCCCATCACTGTGTTGCTGGGCACCAGCGGTGCCGGTGGTGCCTTCAAGGAGCAGCATATCCAGCTGATGCTGACCCATTGCGAACGCCCAATGGTGTTCCCGCTCTCCAATCCGACCGCCAACTGCGAGGCGCTGCCGGAGGACATCTATCGCTGGAGCAAGGGCAAGGCTATCGTCGCCACCGGCAGCCCGTTCAAGGATGTGCACTACGAGGGGCAGGATTACCGGGTGGGGCAGGGCAACAACGTCTTCATCTTCCCGGGGGTGGGGTTGGCGGCCATCGTCAGCCAGATCCGCGAGATAAGCCCCGACATCTTCACCACCGCCGCCTTTGCGCTGGCGGAGTGCGTGAGCGAGGTAGATCTGGCGCAGGGGGCAGTTTATCCGCGCATTCGCGAGCTGCGCAGCATCTCGGTGCACGTGGCGACCGCCGTGCTGAAAGACATAGTACGCAAGGATCCCGGCCATCCGCTGATCGGCCAGGATCTGCAGCAGCACATCCTGAGCCACATGTGGGAGCCGGTCTACTTGCCCTATCGCCGGGTGTGATCCGGGCAAGCTTGAAATGAAAGGGGGTGGCCATGGCCACCCCCTTTGTTTTGTTACCCAGGCTGTCACCGGCGCGGTCAGCTGCGCAGTGGCAGCCAGTGCCCTGCCTTGCTGCGGCAAGCGGTGTCCTGCCACTGCTGGCTGGCTTGGCCTATGTAGAGCTGCTCGCGGTAGTCGCGGCACCAGAGGCCATTGGGATGGCGAAAAGTGCGCAGCGGCGTGACGCTGCCCGAGTGGTGGTTGGCGGGGTTGAACCAGGTGAGACTCTGGCCCTTGGGGCGGGTTTGCAACGCCTCGGCCAGTGCCTGGTTGGCCAGCGCTACGTCCTGCTGGTCCATCTGGTGGTAGAGCGGGGCCGACTGCTGGGCGGCACAGCCGAATAGCCACAAGGAGAGGCAGATCAACAGATAACGGCTCATGGCTGCTCCTTGGTGCTAAAGCCCTGTTGGATCAGCGCTTGCTCCTGCGCATCGGTCAGGGTCTGGTCGCGATCGTCGACCGTACCGTCTCCCTGCAGCTTGTTGCCGTCAGCATCGACGGCGTCTACTCCGTTGTCGTCGACCGTGCCGTCGCCCCGGATCTCGTTGCCATTGGCATCGACGGCGTCCACTCCGTTGTCGTCGACCGTGCCGTCGCCCCGGATCTCGTTGCCGTTGGCATCGACGGCGTCCATGCCGTTGTCGTCGAGGCCATTACCCAAGCCACGCCCGCCACCGTGACGATCTCCGCCGGCGTGACGTTCCCCGCCGCCATGCTGTTCACCACCGGCATGGCGATCTCCTCCTGCATGTTGTTCGCCACCGGCGTGTTCACCCTGACCATGGTCATCGCCGCCATGGCTACTGCCGCCGCTGTCGCTGCTTCCACCGCTGTCGCTGCCTCCACCGCTGTCGCTGCCTCCGCCGCTGTCGCTGCCTCCGCCGCTATCGCTGCCTCCGCCGCTATCGCTGCCTCCGCCGCTGTCGCTGTCACTGCCGCCACTACCACTGCTGCTGTTTCCACCACCACCTCCGCTTCCACCCCCACCGCTATTGCCATCGCCATCCTTGTTGTGAACGATCAACTCATTGGCGATATAGCTGTGGCTGTCATCGAGGATCAGGTTGAACAGTGCCGTGGTGGGCGGGGCGTCAATCCAGCAGAGGGACTCCACCAGCAGCAGGGCGGGCTGCGGGGCCAGCGCCAGGTTGCCTGCGCTGCCGTGCTCCGACCAGCCCAGCAGGTGCATGCCGGTAAAGAGCGGCAGCACGGCGAGGGTCGGGTTTTCGGTGCGGGTCATGGACGGCGTGATGGCCGCCCAGCCGCGGGTGGTCAGGAAGGGGTGTTCGGCGGTGAAGAAGGGGGTCAGCTGGTTGATCCCGTAGAGCCGGCGCTCCCCCAGCAGTACCCGCTCGACCGCCAGGATGCGGTTGCTGCGGCCATATTGATCCCGCACCCGTTCACCGGCCTGCAGGGTTTCGATGGGACGCACCTCCCCGTCGGCCATCAGGATGCGGGTGCCGGCCACGAAACAGGACTTGGCATAGGCCTGATTCACCTGCCACTGATGGTGGCTGAAGTCATAGCTGTACGGGGTGGCAAACAGGGCCAGGGCGATGGCCGAACCCACCAGCAGTCTGCGCTGGCTGGGTTTGAAAGTGGGCAGTGACATGGGGGACTCCTTGTCCGGCTGGGTTCACGTCATCAAGTATAGGGCGGGCTGATGGAGGGGTAGGGGAGCCATTGACAAACAAAACAGCATGGAAAAACGATTGGCGCCGGCCATAAAAGTGCGTAAAATCGCTTCCTCGATGCTTGTAGCAACGAATCCCGCCTAAAAAGCCAGTTTCATGCCCTCCCCAAGCAGTAAAAGGTAACAAATGACGCCATCTGGCTCATTCAGTGCCTTGAAAAAGTCTTGTGATAACTGAAAAGTGCCAAATATCCCTGTCAGTTATCAAAAAATTAAGGACATCCATGTTTTCCTTAGTCAAGCAAAGCGTCGCCGGGCTGCAAATCCTGTTTGTCGCCTTCGGTGCCATGGTTCTGGTGCCCCTGCTCACCGGACTTAACCCCGCCATGGCCCTGCTTGGCGCCGGTGTGGGAACCCTGCTGTTCCAGCTCTGCACCCGCCGTCAGGTTCCGATCTTCCTCGGTTCCAGTTTCGCCTTTATCGCTCCCATCATCTATGCCACCCAGACCTGGGGTCTGCCATCCACCATGTTCGGCCTGTTTGCCGCCGGTTTCATGTATTTCATCCTGGCTGCCATCATCCGGGCTCGCGGCATGGGGTTTGTGCACAAATTGTTGCCGCCGGTGGTGATTGGCCCGGTGATCATGGTGATAGGCCTCTCTGTCGCCCAGGTTGCCTGCAACATGGCGATGGGCCGTGCCGGTGGTGAACAGGTAGTGCCTGCCACCACGGCGCTGACGCTGGCGGGCATCTCGCTGGCGGTGACCCTGATTGCAGCCGTGTTCTGCAAGGGCTGGATCAAGCTGATCCCCATCCTGTGCGGTGTGATTGCCGGCTATGTCTCTGCCGTGCTGATGGGCCAGGTGAGCTTCGATGGCATGGCCAATGCCCCCTGGCTGGCGTTGCCCCACTTCGAAACTCCCGAGATCAACTGGGCTGCTGCGCTGTTCATGCTGCCGGTGGCCATCGCCCCCTGCATCGAACATATCGGTGGCGTGCTGGCCATCGGCGGGGTGACTGGCAAGGATTACACCAAGAATCCGGGTCTGCACCGCACCCTGGCCGGTGACGGTATCGGGGTCTGCTTCGCCGGCCTTATCGGTGGTCCTCCCGTCACCACCTACGCGGAAGTGACCGGCGCCGTGATGATCACCCGCAACTTCAACCCGGTCACCATGACCTGGGCCGCCGTGTTCGCCATCATTCTGGCCTTCTTCGGCAAGTTCAACGCCCTGCTCACCTCCATCCCCATGCCGGTGATGGGCGGTATCATGCTGCTGCTGTTCGGATCCATCGCCGCCATCGGTCTCAAGACCCTGGTGGAGTCCAAGGTGGACCTGGGTATGTCGCGCAACATCGCCATCGTGGCCGTGACCCTGACCGTGGGTGTCGGCGCGCTGGAGATGAAGATCGGTGACTTCGCCCTGGCTGGCGTGGGCCTGGCGTCCGTTGCCGCCATCCTGCTCAACCTCATCCTGCCCCAGCACTCCGAAGAGGGTGCCATGGAGTCCGCCAAGGATTGAGTGGCAACTTGATTGTTCGCATTGAAGGCCACCCTTGGGTGGCCTTCTTTATTGATATGCTCCGGGGAATAATCAGGAGCGCCATAAAAGATGAGAGGCAAGAAGGCGTCGGGTAGTCAGGCTTGCAGAGTATCTTCTGACCAGGGGGCGACCAGTTTGCACCAGGGGCCGGTTATCTCGCAGTATCCGGTCTCTTCAGTCGTCTGCCACCCCAGGCGATGATAAAACGCCACGGCTGCAGTATTGCGGGTCGCCACCTTGAGAGTGGGTTGGCGCCGCGCACTGGCCAGGCCCTGTTCGAGCAGGGCTCGCCCTATCCCCTGGCCGTGCCAGTCTGCGCTGACATAGAGATGATGCACAAAGTCATCGGGTTGCCAGATGGCAATGAAGCCACACAGAAATCCCCCTCGCTCTGCCACCCAGATGGTTTCTCCCTGGGTCTGGGTTGCAAAATCGTCGGCTCTGAAGCAGGCTGGATCGACCCAGTGAAAGGTGTCCCGACGGCTCTTGAGAAACAGGTTGGCAAGATGATGCCTGTCTTCTGGTGCCATGAGTCGGATCATGATGATCTCCCTGTTGAGGTGGTTGAGCGCTGGCAATACTTTGCAGCACGAGGCAGATAAGAAGGGTGTGATTAAGCGCTGTCCATTGTCTTTGCCCTGAGGCTATACTGCCGGAGTCCCCTGTATGGATGGCTTGAGGATCGCTGATTTATGGAAAATAAACAGATAGAAGGCAACATTTTTGTTCCTGCTCACATCGACGATGTCTGGCATGCCTGGACAACCGAGAGCGGTCTGCGCAGTTTTCTTGCTCCCGAGTGCCTGATGGTGGCGGAACCGAATGGTCCTTTCGAGATCTATTTCAGGCCAGATGCTCCGCTGGGAGAAAGAGGCAGCGAAGGGTGCAGGGTGATGGCGGTCATGCCCTATGACCTGCTCAGTTTCAGCTGGAATTTTCCACCTTTTCTGTCTCATATCCGCCAGCAAAAAACCCAGGTCAGCCTGCGTTTCGTGCCCGAAGGGCAGGGGACCCGGCTCTATTTCCTGCAAACCGGCTGGGCCAATGATCCTGATTGGGAGCAGGGCTATGCCTATTTCAGGGAGGAGTGGCTGGAACTCAGCCTGCCAAGGTTGCAGTACCGGTTTACCCACGGGCCCATCGACTGGAACAATCCCCCCGACAAATCCCAGCTCAAATCCCTGGCCCAGTAAGCCGAACATAAAAAAAACCGGCCAAAAGGCCGGTTGAAACAGTTCAGGCTTGTCAGGTGACAAACGTAACCAGTGGATGAGAGAGGTTTCCACTCCATGTGAAGTCCTGCCCTCTTGATTACGTGACGTCACTTTATGTCATGGTCACTGAATCGAGGCTGAACCATGGCATGATCCTTGCGGTGACAGGCTTTGCTCAGATCTTGAGTCCCATCGACTGGCGCAAATAAGCTCCCGCGCCGAGTAGTCCCGGACCCTCATGGGTGATCAGAAATACCGGGATATCCTTGAGGTAGGATTTGAAACGCCCCTTGTCTTCAAACGCCACCCGAAAACCCGAGCCGGTAAAAAACTCCTGGAAGCGCGGCACTATGCCGCCCGCAATATAGACGCCGCCAAAGGTGCCCATGTTGAGTGCCAGGTTGCCGGCAAAACGGCCCATCAGCACGCAGAACAGGCTCAAGGTGCGGCGACAGTCCAGGCATGAGTTGGCCAGGGCGCGCTCGGTAATGTCTTTCGGCGCCAGTGCTTCGGGTTCGCGACCATCGGATTTCACCAGGCCGCGATAGAGATTGACCAGCCCTGGGCCAGAGAGGAAGCGCTCGGCCGAGACATGACCCAGTTCGCCACGCATCACCTGCAAAACGGCGTCTTCCTCTTCGCTGTTGGCGGCAAAATCCACATGCCCCCCTTCGCCCGGCAGGCTCAGCCACTGCTCACCGGCCTTGACCAGATGGGCCACGCCAAGGCCGGTACCAGCTCCATAGATGGCGATGGGTTTGCCTGCCACGGGGGCACCTCCGCCCAGCTGGATGCGATCTTCTTCCGGCAGCACGGGAACAGCCATGGAGACGGCGGTAAAGTCGTTGATCACCAGCAGGCGCTCAAGACCGAGATTGGCCTGCATCTCCTTGATGGAGAATTCCCAGCTGTGGTTGGTCATGGCGACCCAGTCACCATTGATGGGGCAGGCGATGGCGATGCAAGCCTCGCTTACTTTTGCTGCGTGCTCATCCAGATAGAGGCGTACGACGGCTTCGAGAGAGGGGTGGGCAAGACCTGAATAGGTTTTTGCCTGGGAGATAGTGCCGGTGGCCAGCTCACACAGGGCCAGACGCGCATTGGTACCGCCGACATCGCCGACCAGCGCATGGGTATGCTGCATAACAACTCCTTCGTTACAGGCTTCGGACGACCGTTGGCGTCCCGAGATTATTGTTGGATTGTGACGGACCATTCTATCCGAGCTCGGCCCCGCTCACCCACCGGAACGGCACAAACGTGCGCCTGCTCACAGTGTTGTTGCTTTGCAACATTTGTAAGCGCTTTCAGGGCAAGGTGACGTTTTGTAACGAAAAGTACGAAATAATTAGAGATGAGTCATACTTTGTATGGCAGGTGTTAGTTGCGATAACCACTTGTCTTGTATAGTCATCAGGTTGATTGGAAACCTGCTTAGCCGTAAGTTGAGTGCAAAGACACTGAAGCTAAATTACAAAAAATGCCTGGTGGTGATGATGAATACCCTTGATAAAATTACAAACAACTTGGAAAGTTTCAGTAAATCAGAACGCAAGGTCGCCGAGGTGATCCTGGCGTCTCCCCAAACTGCCATTCACTCCAGCATCGCCGCCCTGGCCAAAATGGCCGACGTCAGTGAACCGACCGTCAACCGTTTTTGTCGTCGTCTCGATACCAAGGGTTTTCCCGATTTCAAACTGCACCTGGCCCAGAGCCTGGCCAATGGTACACCCTATGTGAACCGTCACGTAGAGGCGGAAGACGGCCCCGATACCTATACCGCCAAGATCTTCGAATCCACCATGGCCTGCCTGGATGCGGCCAAAAACAGCCTGGATATCTCAGCCATCAATCGCTGCGTCGATATCCTGACCCAGTCCAAGAAGATCAGCTTCTTCGGCCTTGGCGCCTCTTCGGCCGTCGCCCGCGATGCCCAGAACAAATTCTTCCGCTTCAACATCCCGGTAGTGAGCTTCGATGACATCGTCATGATGCGCATGAGCTGCATCAACAGCTCAGAGGGGGATGTGGTGGTGCTCATCTCCCACACCGGCCGTACCAAGGCGCTGGTCGAGATTGCCGCGCTGGCCCGCGAAAACGATGCCACCGTCATCGGCATGACCGCCAAGGATTCGCCGCTGGCCCGCGAGTGCAACCTGGTGCTCTCCATGGATGTGCCGGAAGACACCGATGTCTATATGCCGATGGCCTCCCGTATCGCCCAGCTGGCGCTGGTGGATGTGCTGGCGACCGGTTTCACCCTGCGCCGGGGGATGAAGTTTCGCGAAAACCTGAAAAAAGTGAAAGAGGGACTGCGCGAATCCCGCTTCGATACACCGCACTCTTCCTGAGTCGTCGGGGGGTGACCCCCGGCTGTCTATGCCACCCTGCTTTGGTGTAGTATTGTAATTTAATAACAAAAGCCACCCAGATGGCTGGCAAACGGATGCCTGTCGGCATCCGCTTGATGGGGCAGAATTTCAAGTCATATCAACTTCATATTGGAGTCTTTCATGCCTAGACGTACAAAGATTGTAACCACACTCGGTCCGGCTACCGACCGCGAAGGGATCCTGGAAGGGATCATCCGCGCCGGCGCCGACATGGTGCGGATGAATTTCTCTCACGGCACTCCTGAAGATCATATCCAGCGCGCCAACCAGGTGCGTGACATTGCTGCCAAACTCGGCCGCCACGTGGCCATCATGGGTGACCTGCAGGGCCCGAAAATCCGAGTTTCCACTTTCAAGGATGGCAAGATCTACCTGGCCATCGGTGACAAGTTCGTATTGGACGCCGCC
Source organism: Aeromonas sp. FDAARGOS 1407 (assembly GCF_019048725.1). Taxonomy (NCBI): domain Bacteria; kingdom Pseudomonadati; phylum Pseudomonadota; class Gammaproteobacteria; order Aeromonadales; family Aeromonadaceae; genus Aeromonas; species Aeromonas sp. FDAARGOS 1407. The sequence goes on along the minus strand of NZ_CP077399.1, from coordinate 4,312,142 downwards.
CTCGGCAAGGGTGAAGGTTGCCAGGAGCAGGTGGGGATCGACTACAAGAGCCTGCCCAATGACGTGGTGCCGGGCGACATCCTGCTGCTGGACGACGGTCGTGTGCAACTGAAGGTAGAGCGTGTCGAAGGTACTCGCATTCACACCACAGTGACTGTTGCCGGCCCGCTCTCCAACAACAAGGGCATCAACAAGAAGGGGGGGGGCCTCTCCGCGCCGGCCCTGACCGAGAAAGACAAGGAAGACATCAAGACCGCCGCCCGCATGAACGTGGACTACCTGGCCGTCTCCTTCCCCCGCTGCGGCGATGATCTACGCTACGCCCGCGAACTGGCCCGCGAAGCCGGCTCCAATGCCAAGATCGTGGCCAAGGTCGAGCGCGCCGAAACCGTCGCCACCGATGAGGCGATGGAAGACATCATTCTTGGCTCCGATGCCGTCATGGTGGCTCGTGGCGATCTGGGCGTCGAGATTGGCGATCCCGAGCTGGTGGGGGTGCAGAAGAAGCTGATCCGCTACTCCCGTCGTCTGAACCGGGTGGTGATCACCGCGACCCAGATGATGGAATCCATGATCAATGCGCCGCTGCCGACCCGTGCCGAGGTGATGGACGTCGCCAACGCCGTGCTGGATGGTACCGATGCGGTGATGCTCTCCGCCGAAACCGCCGCCGGCCAGTTCCCCATCGAGACAGTGACCTCCATGGCCAGCGTCTGCGTGGGCGCCGAGAAGCATCCGAGCCTGAACGTCTCCAACCACCGCATGAGTTACACCTTCACCTCCGTGGAGGAAGCCGTCGCCATGTCCACCATGTATGCGGCCAACCACCTGGAAGGGGTCAAGGCGATCGTGGCGCTGACCGAATCTGGTACTACCCCGCTGCTGATGTCCCGCATCAGCTCCGGTCTGCCGATCTTCGCCCTGTCACCGCACAACAAGACCCTGGCCTGGACCAACCTCTACCGCGGTGTGACCCCGGTGCTGTTTGACGGCGACGAGACCAAGCCGGTCTACGAAGTGTGCCGCGACGCGCTGGACGTGCTCAAGGCCAAGGGATTGCTGCAAAGCGGCGACATGGTACTGCTCACTCACGGCGACAAGATGGAAACCGTCGGTAGTACCAACACCTGCAAGGTGATGATGGTCGAATAAGGCCTTTCATCCGCCAAGGCAACCAGAAAGCTGTTCACCGCGAGGTGAGCAGCTTTTTTTATATTCGTCTGCCGTACCGGTTACGAGGACCCATTGGCGAAGAGGCCGGGGATATAATGTGGCTCTCTGGCCTAAGCGGCATCCCACGGCTAAAACATGGTATGGTTTGCTGTCACAGCTGAAGACAGATTGCTTGTTACACCGCGAAGCATACGAGGAGATCTGGCATGAATCTGGGTAAAAAATGGGTGATGGCACTGTCGCTGGGGCTGGTGTTGTCACCGGCTCACGCGGACTGGGCCAAGTTGAAAGAGGCGGCGTCCGATCTCGGCACTGCGGTCAGCGAGACCAGCAAGGAGGTCTGGCAGGATGTCAGCGATTTCTCCAAAAAGAGCTGGGCCTCCGTCTCCGCCTGGGGCGAGGATGCGTTCAATACCGCCGGGGTCTGGACCGACAAGAGCATCGCCACCGGCAAGGAGTGGCTGGCGGTCGCCGACAAGAAGCTCGACGAGATGCTCGAACCCGAGACCCCGGAAGAGGCGCGTCTCGCCCTCAACACCATGGCCGATACCGCGCTGGTGAGGTTGTTCAACGAGCAACCTTCGGCCAAGTTGCTGTTTGACAAGGCATATGGTTATGCGGTGTTCGATTCGCGCAAGTTCTCCCTGATGCTCCATACCAATCAGGGGGCCGGGGTGGCAATCGATCGCACCACGGGCAAGCACACCTACATGAAGATGTTTGGCGCGGGTATTGCCGCGGGTCTGGGAGGCAAGTTTTACCAGCAGGTGATCCTGTTTGAAGACAAGGCGCGGTTTGATGCCTTCGTCACCCAGGGATGGGAAGCGACCTCGGAAGTGGGGGCCGTCGCTGGCAAGGAGAGCGCCGAGCTCACCGCCAAGTACAACGGTGGCATGGCCATCTACCAGATCGGCGAGAAGGGGTTGCTGCTGGATGCCAATATTTCCGGCTCCAAATACTGGATAGACAAGGATCTGACCCAGTGATTGCGCAGGCTTTGAGCAACCGCATCTTTTTCTTCGCTCACAGTGAATTGTTGTCTGTTTAAATGACGCAACTTGCAGTAAAAAGAGGGCCATTGGCCCTCTTTTTCATGGGCGCAAGCACGATTTGTCAGCAGAACAAGGAGAGTGGCATGACACAAGCAGCAGAACAGGGCGGGATGGACACGGCCCCGAGTTGGGACAAGCAGAGCGTCTATCTGCGTCTGCATGATGGGATCCCCATGGCCTTCTGGGTCAAGGGGGAGCAGGTCTCTCCCCTCGAGCCCAGCCCTGAAGGATCGCAATATCGCGGGCATTTCGGCTGGGGGCGTGCCGATGAGGCGACCATGGCCCTGGCGGATGCCATCGTTGCTAGGCTGGTGCTGGAGAGACTGATCCCTCCCGAGCTGGCGGCGAGCCGCGCGGGTTACCTTCACAACGAAGTGCTGGTCAAGCTGCCTGCCGGGGAACACTACGATCTGCATCTGAGCTATCTGAGGTTGTTGTTGGGCGAGGGGGCCGTGCCGCGGCCGTGACTGGCACCGGTTCGTCATCGCCTTCTGCGACCACCCAATCCCTTGGCCTGAGGAGATTTTTCCTAATTGGCACTCTTATTGCTTGGAGCCTGTCAGCGTCAATGATTTGTCTGGGGATGAAAAATGGAAATTAGTGCAAGCAGCCTGATGCAAGAGATGCAGGCCCTCAAGATTGAGGCAGGCGCCACACCGCTGACACAACCCGGTCGCCAGGTGACTTCCGATTTTGGCCAGTTGCTGCAGCAAGCACTTGGCAACGTCAACGAATTGCAAGGGGCAGCCAACGATCTGCGCACCCGTTTCGATATGGGTGACAAGTCGGTGGATCTGTCGGAAGTCATGATCGCAGGCCAGAAGTCCTCCATTGCCTTCGAGGCAACGGTACAGGTCCGCAACAAGATGGTCGATGCCTACAAGACCATCATGAACATGCCAGTGTAAGGATTTGAATCGTGGCTACTGACCAAAACGGCGAACTGCTGATGAACGATGAGGGCACTGCCGCCCTCGATGAAAATGAGCAGAAGAGTTCGGCGCTGGGCTTTCTGTCCAACACCGACGTGCTGCGGCAAATCACCCTGATCCTGGGGCTGGCCATCTGCCTGGCCATCGCCGTCTTCATCCTGTTGTGGGGCAAGGAGCCGGACATGCGTCCCCTCGGCACCTACACCACCCAGGAACTGGTCAAGACCCTCGATTTTCTCGATCAGCAGAAGATCCCCTATCAGGTAGACGGCAAGAGCGTGCTGGTCAGCGCCGAAAACTACCCCGGCATCAAGCTGGCCCTGACCCGTGCCGGTCTGGTCAATGCGAGCGACATGACCAATGACGGCGAAGATATTCTGCTCAAGGATTCCAGCTTCGGCGTCAGCCAGCGGATGGAGAGCGAGCGTCTCAAGCTGAGCCGCGAGCGCCAGCTGGCCAGCGCCATCGAGCAGTTCCAGAGCGTGGCCAGTGCCCAGGTGCTGCTGGCCATCCCCAAAGAGAACGTGTTTGCCCGCAACGAGCGCAAACCCAGCGCGACCGTGGTACTCAAGCTCAAGGGCGCCGCCCTCAATCAAGGGGAGGTGGACTCCATCGTCGACATGGTCGCCTCCGCCGTGCACGGCCTGGTGCCGACCCGCGTCACAGTGACCGATCAGAACGGCCGTTTGCTCAACTCCGGTTCCCAGGATCCCGTCTCTGCCCAGACTCGCAAGGAGTTTGCGATGCAGCAGAAGCAGGAACTGGAATACAAACAAAAAATTGACGCCATCCTGATCCCGGTGCTTGGCGCCGACAATTATACGGCGGAGGTCGATCTCTCCCTCGACTTCTCCCAGCAGGAGCAGACCCGCAAGACCTACAATCCTGACTTGCCGGCGGTGCGCTCCGAAATGACCCTGGAGGAGAACAGCTCCAGCGGCAGCAATGGCGGCATCCCAGGGGCCCTCTCCAACCAGCCCCCCGCCGCCTCCAACATTCCCGAGCAGGCGACCGGTGGCGAGTCCGGCTCCGCCGCCTCGGGCCGCTCCCGCAAGGAGGCGACCCGCAACTTCGAACTCGATACCACCGTCAGCCACACCCGTCGCCAGATGGGGGGCATTCGCCGCATGACCGTCTCGGTCGCGGTGGATTACAAGTCGGTGACCGGTGCCGATGGCAAGGTAACTCGCGAGGCGCGCACCCAGGCCGAGCTCGATACCCTGCGCCGTCTGCTCGGCGGTGGCCTTGGCTTTGACGTGACCCGGGGTGACACTCTGGAAGTGGTCGCCATTCCGTTCAACCGTCCCGAGCTGGAAGTGGTGGGTGAGCCGCCGCTCTACGAACAGCCCTGGTTCTGGCGCGCAGTGCGCATCGCTGCCTCCGTGCTGGTCATCATCGTCCTTATCGTCACCGTGGTGCGCCCCATGCTCAAGCGCCTGCTCTACCCGGATGCCAAGCCAGAAGGGGAGCTGGATTTCGACAACCACACCGTGCTGGGTGGCGACGACGAACTGAGCCTGTTGGCAGCCCAGGCAGAAGCCGAGCCCGTGTTTGGACTGCGCGATGGCCAGCTCAAGCTGCCTGATCTGCACCGGGATGAAGACTTGCTCAAGGCGGTCCGTGCGCTGGTGGCGAACGAACCGGATCTGGCCGCTCAGGTCATTAAAGAATGGGTAACCAAAGATGCCTGAAGAGAATAAAAGCCAGGTCACCGGCAACGATATCACCGAAAGCCAGCGTCTGATCCTGGATCAGATGTCCGGCATGGAGATGGCGGCGGTGCTGATGCTGAGCCTCAATGAGGAGGATGCCGCCCAGATCTTCCGCCACCTCGAGCCCAAGCAGGTGCAGCGGCTCGGCATGTCTATGGCCTCCATGTCCGACTTCAGCCACGATCGGGTGGCGGCGGTGCACCGCCAGTTTATCGACGACATCCAGAAGTACACCAATATCGGTATCGGCAGCGAAGACTTCGTGCGCAAGGCCCTGGTGGCGGCCCTTGGCGAAGACAAGGCTAGCAACCTGGTGGATCAGATCATTCTGGGCTCCGGTGCCCGCGGCCTCGATTCCCTCAAATGGATGGATGCCCGCCAGGTGGCGAGCATCATCCAGAACGAGCACCCGCAGATCCAGACTATCGTGCTCTCCTATCTCGAGCCCGAGCAGTCCGCCGAGATCCTGAGCCAGTTCCCGGAGCAGGTGCGCCTGGATCTGGTGATGCGTATCGCCAACCTGGAAGAGGTGCAACCGGCGGCACTGCAAGAGTTGAACGACATCATGGAGAAACAGTTCGCCGGTGCCGCGGGCGCCCAGGCAGCCAAGATGGGCGGCCTGAAGGCGGCGGCCAACATCATGAACTACCTGGACACCAACATCGAAGGCCAGCTGATGGACTCCATCCGCGAGTCGGACGAGGAGATGAGCCAGCAGATCCAGGATCTGATGTTCGTGTTCGAAAATCTGATCGATGTGGACGATCGCGGCATCCAGACCATGCTGCGGGAAGTGCCCGGCGATCTGCTGCAACGGGCCCTCAAGGGCTCCGACGATCAGATGCGCGAGAAGATCTTCAAGAACATGTCCAAACGGGCCGCCGAGATGCTGGCGGACGATCTGGAGGCCATGGGCCCGATCCGGGTCTCCGAAGTGGAGGCCGCCCAGAAGGAGATCCTCTCCATCGCCCGCCGTCTGGCGGATGCCGGCGAGATCATGCTGGGCTCCGGTGGCGGCGACGAGTTCCTCTAAGCCATGATCAACAAGTGGTATGGTGATGGCGGGCCAGCAACTGGCCGCGACGAGGAGCGCTGCTGAAAGATGAACAACAAACTGCGTGGCTATGTGCGCCCGGACAACGATAACACCCAGGTAGAGACCTGGGGCTGGCCCGAGATGGAGGTCGAGTCCGAAGTCGAGACCAATGCGCTGGGACTCTCCCCTGACTGGTACCAGCAGGAAGAGGAGGTGGTGGAGCCGGAGCCCGAACAGGAGCCGACTCCCAGCATCACCGCCGAGGAGCTGGAGGCCATTCGCCAGGCCGCCTGGGAAGAGGGGATGGCCGAAGGCCGTGAGGCGGGATTTGCCAAGGGGCTGGAAGAGGGCAAGCTGGAGGGCTTGCAGCAGGGGCATGCCGCCGGCCTCGAGCAGGGACGTGAGGAGGGACTGGCCATGGGCCGCGAGCTGGTGGAGCAGGAGATTGCCCACTGGCAGGAACTGGCCTCCCGATTGGCCAATCCCCTGAATGAGCTGGATCAGGCCGTGGAGCAGCAGCTCATCGCCCTGGTACAACAGCTGGCCCGTGCGCTTATTCGCCATGAGGCCGAGACCTCGCCCCGCCTGCTGCTGGAGGCGCTCAAAGAGGGGCTGACCCTGCTGCCCGCCGCCGAGCAGGGGGTCACCCTGATGCTGCATCCCGACGATCTGGCCCGGGTCGAGCAGGCGTTCGGGGCCGAAGAGTGCGCCAAGCGCCACTGGCGACTGCAAAGCGATCCCACCCTCTCCCCCGGCGATCTGCAGCTTGCGACCGAACTCTCCAGCATCGATCTGACCCTGGCGGGGCGTATCGATCAGCTGCTGCGCAACTTTCTGCGGGACAACGCATCCCGGGATCCCCATTCATGACAGCGTCCGGGTTGGCTGAGGCCGACCCGGGCGTTTTTTCGTTTCAGAGGAGGCCAGATGAGCGGCTCGTTGCTCAACCGGTTGCAAGGGTATAGGGTTCGCGATAGCGCGCCCAAACCGCCCGTCGCCGGAAAATTGACCCGGGTGGTGGGGCTGACCTTGGAAGCCATAGGTTGCCGCGCCGCCATCGGTGCCCTCTGTCACATCGATACCCTGGATGGCACTCTGGAAGCGGAAGTGGTCGGCTTTTCCGGCGATCGCCTCTACCTGATGCCGAGCGAGCAGCTCAAGGGGGTGATCCCGGGAGCACGTGTGGTGCCCATCACCGAGGAGCACGGCATTCCGGTCGGCATGAACCTGCTCGGCCGGGTCATCGATGGCATCGGCCAGCCCCTCGACGGCCTCGGTCCCATCCTCTCCTCCCACTCGGTGCAGTTCGCCCAGCATCGCATCAACCCGCTCTCCCGCCGTCCCATTCATCAGCCGATGGATGTGGGGGTGCGCGCCATCAACGCCGTGCTGACCGTGGGTCAAGGCCAGCGGATGGGGCTGTTCGCCGGCTCCGGCGTCGGCAAATCCGTGCTGCTCGGCATGATGACCCGCGGCTCGGTGGCGGACGTGGTGGTGGTGGGCCTCATCGGTGAACGGGGCCGGGAGGTGAAAGAGTTTATCGAAGAGATCCTGGGGGAGGAGGGGCGTGCCCGCTCCGTGGTGGTGGCGGCCCCTGCCGATGCCTCGCCCCTGATGCGTCTCAAGGGGTGCGAGACGGCGCTCGCCATCGCCGAGTATTTTCGCGATCAGGGGCTCAACGTGCTGCTGCTGATGGATTCGCTCACCCGCTACGCCCAGGCCCAGCGCGAGATCGCGCTGGCGGTGGGTGAGCCCCCGGCGACTAAAGGGTATCCACCCTCTGTGTTCGCCAAATTGCCGGCGCTGGTGGAGAGGGCGGGCAATGGCAGCGACGGCCAGGGCTCCATCACGGCGTTTTTTACCGTGCTGACGGAAGGGGACGATCTGCAGGATCCCATCGCCGATGCGGCGCGAGCCATCCTCGATGGCCACATAGTGCTGTCGCGCGAACTCGCCGATTCGGGCCACTATCCGGCCATCGACATCGAGAAATCCATCAGTCGGGTCATGCCCATGGTCACCTCGCCGGAGCACATGGAGCTGGCGCGCACCCTCAAGCAGTTTTACTCCCTCTATCAGCAGAACCGGGATCTCATCACCATCGGTGCCTACAGCCAGGGCTCGGATCCCCGCATCGACCGCGCCATCATCCAGAAACCCTATCTGGATCAGTTCTTGCAGCAGGGCATGCGCGAGGTCATCCACTATGACGATGGCCTGCAAGCCTTGCAGATGGTGGCCATGCCGCTGATGCGCTGACGACGGATGATGGGAGAGAGCGGCGATGAGTAAAGGGTTGGTGTTGCTGGCCGAACGGCTGGTCGAGGCCGAACAGCAGTGTGCGCTGGCGCTGGTCAAGGCGCAGCAGGATCTGAAGTTGTTCATGGATCAGCAAAACGCCCTCAACCAGTACCGCCAGATCTATCACCAGCAGTGGACCGATCGTGGCCTGCAGGGGATCAGCGCCCAGCAAAATACCCAGTATCACGCCTTCATCAACAAGCTCGAACAGGCCGCCACCCAACAGAGCGAAGGGGTGCAGCAGGTGCGCCAGGCGCTGGAGCAGCGGCAGGAAGCCTGGCTGGCGGCCCAGCAGCGGCGCAAGGCGGTGGAGCTGCTGCTGGAGAAGCAGGCCAGCCGCGAGCAGCAGAAGGCCCAGCGTCAGGAGCAGAAGATGCTGGATGAGTACGCCATACTGAGGCGTTTCCATCAATCTGGCCTGTAACTTGCTTTGAACTGAACATTGCCGGTAGCCCTGACGTGGGCACCTCCAGAATTCAGGGATCCCATCATGATGCAGACAGTGTTGACACAGGCGCCTTCGACTCTGACGAATGGCTTGGAAAATGCCTCCCTGAACGGCGTGGCGGAAACCGGCGGCAGCGATGGCGGCAACCCGTCCGGACAAAGAGGGGATTTCGCCACCGAGATCGCCAAGGTTCAGGGGACGGGCTCGGCGCCAGAGCGCGTAAAGAGTGCCCCCGAGGCTTCTTCTTCCCAGACAGCCAAATCTTTGGCGACCGATGAGGTGTCGTCCGAGGTGGAGGCTGCCGGCTCTGACAAACCCGCCAAATCCGATAAATCCGACACGAAAGCAGAGGATCTCCCCGCCAGCGACTTTCTGCTCCGTCTGCAAGACTCCCTCAAGCTCGACACCACCCTGGTCACGGCGCCGGCGGTGCCCTCGCCTGCACAAGTGGTGGCGGAACAAGACGCGGCCATCGACCCCGCTTTTGTGGCGAACGGCAATCTCTTGCCGCAAGAGGGGGAGGGTGACGTGCTGGCCGATAACGACGGGCTCTCGTCATCAGCGGGCAAGCTGGCCCATACCCTGGCTGCCAAAGGCGGCGAGACGGCCCAGTCGGCTTCAAACGCCATGCCTTCCTTGTCGTCAGCCCTGACGGAGGGAAGCCAGCCCACCGCGTCCCTGGTGGATGAAGCCGAGGCCGTGCAGTCCAGGATGGTCCCGGCAGATGAAGGAAAAGGCGTATTGGCCGATGCCGTATTGGAGGGGGAAGATGACAAGGTCTCTCTCAAGGATGATCCGCGACTGTCTGGTGCCGTGAAAGGGGACAAGCCCCTCTCTGCCCAAGATCGTCTGGCCCAGCTGGCTGGTCGCCTGCCCGGTGAGGAGCAGACGCCTTCCCTGAAGCAGGGTGAGGCGGTGCAGGGGAAAGAGGGGGAAGAGAGCAAGAGTAAACCCGACATCCCCCCCATGGCGAGCAAGGTGTCACCTGGCCAGGGCGCGCCCCTGCAGGGGCCGGCTGCGGCGGCCAGGGCGTTCGGTGAAGGCATCAAGCAACCTGATGCCAGCGTGCAGGCCAGCGCCTCCGAGGCTCGGAGCAAGGGAGAAGAACCCGCGCAGAGTGGCCAGCAGGCCGCACCCGCCAATTCAGCCAGCAGTGATGCCAGCGCGGCCAAGGCGGCCAGCGCCAATGCCGCGGTACAGAGCAGCCCGGTGGCCGCCGGCGATGCGGGCACCACACCTCCTGTGATGACGGCGCCGCAACAGGCACTGGCCCAGGCCCAACCCCAGGGGCCCCAGGCTCCGCTGTCGACCATCTCGGCCGGTATCCAGCAGATGGAGGTGACAGGTAGCAGCGAGCTGCGCAAGGCGATGGCCCAGGAGGTGAAGCAGAAGGTCGCCGAGGCGAGCAAGAGCCGGTCGGGCGCCGCCTCCGCCAGCACTGGCAATGACGCCCAGAGCGTGCAGCCGGGGCAGGGTAGCCAGCCGCAACCCCAGGTAACGGAGAGCAAGGGGCCAACCATGCCGGAGGCCGGCGTGCGCCGTGAGCCGCAATCCTTGCCCCATCTGAACCTGGCCAGCAAGGATGCTCCCGCCGAGCTGCACCAGAAGGTCAATGTGATGCTGGCGGACAAGCTGCAGCAGGCTGAGATCCAGCTCGACCCCCTCGGCCTTGGCAAGATGAAGATTCAGATCCAGATCGGGGCCGACAGCCAGGCCAACGTCCATTTTGTGGTACAACATGGTCAGACCCGCGAGATGCTGGAGCAGACCATTCCCCGGCTGCGCGAAATGCTGGCCGGTCAGGGTATCCAGCTCGGTCAGACCCAGGTGCAGCAGCAGGCGCCCCAGCAGGGTCAACAGGGGCAGCAAGGCTTCAGTGGACAGGGTCAACAGGGCCAGCAGGGTGGCCAGTCAGGCGCTTCCGAGGGACAAGGTGGCGTCGAGGTGGCGAGTTCCGGCCGAAGTTTGCTGGCGGAATCGACAAACGGTTCCGGAATTGATTTCTATGCTTGATGCAATCCCGAGTAAGTTTATGATACCGAACAAGTTTGAGACTAGGGTGGACAAGGGATGGCTGACGATAACGAACTGACGCTAAAAGACCCCGCTGCGGGCAAGAAAAAAAAGCTGATCATTATCATTGCCCTGGCCGTCATCTTGCTGGCCGGTGGCGGTGCAGGGGCCTGGTTTATGCTCTCCGGCTCTGACAAACCGGCAGAGGGTGAGCAGAGTGAGCAGGCCGATGGCGCAGCGGCGAAGGATGCGGCGCCCCAACCGTCACTCTATGTCGGTATGCCCCGCCCCTTCGTGTTCAACGTGGCGGGGGCGCAGCGGGATCGACTGGTGCAGATCAAGATCCAGCTGATGGTGCGCGGCACCGCCGACGAGGCCTTGGCCAAGCAACATATTCCACTGATCGAAGGGACCCTGCTGCGGGTCTTCAGTGCCGCACCCGCCGAGCAGTTGATGACCTTCGAGGGCAAGGAGAAGCTGCGCAAGGATTCACTGGAAGAGTGCCGTCGGGTGCTCAATGACCTGGTCTCTTCCCCCGTTATCGAACAAGTGCTGTTTACCGGCTTTGTAATGCAATAGGTGAAGCGTGAGCGATCTGTTAAGTCAGGACGAAATTGATGCCCTCTTGCACGGTGTCGATGATGTCGAAGAGGAAGAGATAGGGGCGGCGGGGGATCCCGGTGTCGCCCAGTTTGACTTCTCCTCCCAGGACCGCATCGTCCGTGGCCGGATGCCGACCCTTGAGCTGGTGAACGAGCGTTTTGCCCGCCATATGCGCATCAGCCTGTTCAACATGATGCGCCGCACCGCCGAGGTCTCCATCAACGGCGTGCAGATGCTGAAATTCGGCGAGTATGTCCACACCCTGTTCGTGCCGACCAGTCTCAACATGGTGCGTTTTCGTCCCCTCAAGGGCACGGCGCTCATCACCATGGAGGCTCGTCTGGTCTTTATCCTGGTGGAGAACTTCTTCGGCGGCGATGGTCGTTACCATGCCAAGATCGAGGGGCGCGAGTTCACCCCGACCGAGCGACGCATCATCCAGATGTTGCTCAAGCTGGTCTTTGAGGATTACAAGGATGCCTGGGCGCCAGTGATGGACGTGGGCTTCGAGTACCTCGACTCCGAGGTGAACCCGGCCATGGCCAACATCGTCAGTCCCACCGAGGTGATCGTGGTGAGCTCGTTCCACATCGAGCTGGACGGCGGTGGTGGCGACTTCCACGTCGCCATGCCCTACTCCATGCTGGAGCCCATCCGCGAGCTGCTCGATGCCGGTGTCCAGAGCGACAAGGGCGACACCGACGTGCGCTGGAGCAAGGCCCTGCGCGACGAGATCATGGACGTCAAGGTGGAGCTGAGGGCCAAGCTGCTGGAGACAGAGCTCACCCTGCGCGAGCTGATGGAGCTGCAGCCCGGAGACATCATTCCGGTGGACATGCCGGAGAACCTGCTGGTGTTTGTGGAGGATCTGCCCACCTTCCACGCCAAGATGGGTCGCACCAAGGACAACGTGGCGCTCAAGATCACCGACAAGCTCAAACGCCCGGAAGGGGTCAAGACAGAGATGCATCTGGTGACCCGGGGCGGTGTACGCATCGATGGCGAAGCCGAGCTGGAAGAGCTCGAGCGCAGCATCGAAGATCAACAGCCATAATCGGCCCCTGAAGCCATTCAGGGGTCACGAAGTAGCATAAGGAACCAAGATGAGCGGAACTGATGAAGAGGATCTGATGGCGGATGCCTGGGCTGCCGCGCTGGAGGAGCAGGTAACGGCGGAAGCCAAACCGGCCCCCCTCGAGGAGCTGAAGGACGATGCGCCAATCAGTGCCGAGGAGCGGCGCAAGCTCGACACCATTCTGGATATTCCGGTCACCATCGCCATGGAGGTGGGCCGCAGCCAGATCAGCATTCGCAACCTGCTGCAACTCAACCAGGGCTCCGTAGTGGAGCTGGATCGCGTGGCGGGCGAGCCGCTGGACGTGCTGGTCAACGGTACCCTGATCGCCCACGGTGAGGTGGTGGTGGTGAACGACAAGTTCGGTATCCGTCTGACCGATGTCATCAGCCAGATAGAAAGGATCAAGAAGCTCAAATGACAAGATTCATAGTGTCGCCGATATGGGCTCCCCGGATGCTGACCAAGAAGTTCGGCATCCCTTCTGTGTTGGCCGATGCCATCAGCCAGATTGAACGGATCAAGAAACTCAAATGATGCGCCTGCTCCTGTTACTGCTGTTGCCCTTGCCCGCGCTGGCCGACGTCGGGGGGGCGGCCAATCCTCCCAGCCTGAGCTCCTGGCTGCTCTCCAGCCTGATGGTGATCGGCCTCATCCTGGTGCTGGGCTTTCTGCTCAAGAAGAGCAAGATTGCCAACGCCATGGGGGGCGGGCAGATGCGGGTCATCGCCAGCCTGCCGGTCGGCTACAAGGAGAAGCTGATGGTGGTCAAGGTGGGGGAGCAGCAGCTGCTGATCGGGGTCACCCCGCAGCAGGTCAATTTCCTCTATCGTCTGGAGGAGCCGCTGGACGAGAGCCAGCCCCAGGCGTTTTCCCAGCAGCTCGGCAAATTGATGGGCAAGCATGAACAAAGCTAACTGGATCTGGCTGCTGGTCGGCCTGCTGTCACCCCTTGCCATGGCCCAGGACGGCGGCATGTCGGCGGTGACCGTCAAGACCATGGCGGACGGCAGTCAGGAGTACAGCCTGACCCTGCAAGTGCTGGCCTTGATGACGGCGCTCTCTTTCCTGCCGGCCATGGTCATCATGATGACCTCCTTTACCCGCATCGTCGTCGTGCTCGGCATCCTGCGCCAGGCCATCGGTCTGCAGCAGAGCCCCTCCAACCAGGTGTTGATCGGCATCGCCCTGTTCATGTCGTTCTTCATCATGTCACCGGTGCTGGATCGCATCAACAACGAGGCGCTGCAGCCCTATCTGGCGGAGACCATCCAGGCCAAGGAGGCACTCGAGCGAGCTCAGTTGCCCATCCATCAGTTCATGCTGGCCCAGACCCGGGTCAAGGATCTCAATACCTTCATGGAGATCGCCAACGTCCAGGTGGCCAAACCCGCCGACGTGCCGCTGCGGGTGCTGATCCCGGCCTTCGTCACCAGCGAACTCAAGACTGCCTTCCAGATCGGCTTCATGCTGTTCCTGCCGTTTCTGGTCATCGACCTGGTGGTAGCCAGTATTCTGATGGCCATGGGTATGATGATGCTCTCCCCGATGATCGTCTCCCTGCCATTCAAGCTGATGCTGTTCGTCATGGTGGATGGCTGGAACCTCATTCTGGGATCGCTGGCCAACAGCTTCGGACTGGGTGCCGGCTAAGCCGGCCAAGCGCAAGGAGCCCTGCATATGAGTCCGGAAACCTTTGTCGACGTCTTTCGTGAGGCGCTTTGGCTGGTGAACATCATGGTGAGCGCCGTGATCCTGCCCAGCCTGTTCGTCGGCTTGATGGTGGCCATCTTTCAGGCTGCCACCTCCATCAACGAACAGACCCTGAGCTTCCTGCCCCGTCTCATCGTCACCCTGTTTGCCCTGGGAGCGGGGGCCCACTGGGGCCTGCAGAGCCTGATGGACTTCTTTACCCTGATGGTCAGCCAGATCCCCGAGGTGGTGGGATGACCTACACAACCGCTCTTATCATGGAGTGGTTGTCTTCCATCCTTTGGCCACTGGCGCGGGTGAGCAGCCTCCTGATGGTGATGGCGGTGTTCGGCAGTCGCCTGACGCCGGCGCGCGTGCGCATGGGGCTGGCGCTGGCCATCACCTTTCTGATCTCGCCGCTACTACCCAAGATGCCGCCGGTCGAGCTCTTCTCCGTCGGCAGTTTTCTGGTGCTGGCCCAGCAGCTGCTCATCGGTGTGGCGCTGGGTCTGATGACCCAGTTTCTGATGGAGAGTTTCGTGATGGCCGGCCAGGTCATCGCCATGCAGACCAGCCTGGGTTTTGCCACCCTGGTGGATCCCATGAATGGCCAGTCGGCCCCCGTAGTGGGCCAGTTTTATCTGATGCTGGCGACCCTGGTCTTTCTCGCGGTGGATGGTCATCTCATCATGCTGCGCCTGGTGATCTTGAGTTTCGAAACCCTGCCGGTGTCGGACACCGGGCTGTCGCTCCCCTCCATCCGGACCCTGATCGGTTTTCTCGGGGTCATGTATCAGGCCTCTCTGGTGATGGCGCTCTCCGCTATCGTCGCTCTGCTCCTTATCAACTTTGCGTTCGGCGTCATGACCCGGGCGGCCCCCCAGCTCAACATTTTCAGTATCGGCTTTGCGGTCAGCATGATGTCGGGTCTGCTGATCCTTTGGCTCACCATCGGCGGCTTCCTCGGTCATTTCGATACCATGTGGGAGAGGGTGCAGGAGGTCAGCTGCGAGCTGATCGGCACCCAGTGCTTCGGAGGCACCCATGGCTGATACCGATCAGGAACGTACCGAACAACCCACGGGCAAACGACTGCAACAAGCCCGTGAAAAAGGGCAGATTGCACGCTCCAAGGAGCTGGGGACCGCCAGTGTGCTGCTGGCGGCCGTGTTCGGATTGCTGATGATCAAGGCTTCCCTGGCGACCGCCATGATCAAGGTGCTCACCATGGGCTTCACCCTGGATCGGGATCAAGCCTTTGACCCTGCGGCCATGATCGCCATGGTGCCGGCCCTGTTGTCGGAATTGATACTTCCCTTGGGGATGCTGTTTGCGCTGGTGGCCATCGCCGCCTTCGTCGGCAATATCTTGATGGGGGGGATGAACTTCTCCACCGAGGCCATGATGCCCAAGTTCAGCAAGCTGAGCCCCATCAACGGCTTCAAGCGGATGTTCGGCGTGCAGTCTCTGATTGAATTGGTCAAGTCCATCGCCAAGGTGGTCTTCATCAGCCTGTTCGCCTGGTGGATGCTGTCGAGCCAGTTCAACCACCTGCTCAACCTCTCCCTGGAGGGCTTCCCCGGCGGCATCATAGATGCACTGGAGCTGTTTTTGTGGATGCTGATCATCCTCTGCTGCGCCCTCATTCCCATCGTGGCCATCGACGTGCCGTTCCAGCAGTGGAACCACATGCGCCAGCTCAAGATGACCAAGCAGGAGGTGAAGGACGAATTCAAGGACAGCGAGGGCAAGCCCGAGGTGAAGGGGCGGATCCGCCGCCTGCAGATGGAGATGGCGATGCGCCGCATGATGGGGGAGATCCCCAAGGCCGATGTGGTGATCACCAACCCGACCCACTATTCGGTAGCGCTCCAGTATGAGGCGGGCAAGCCCGGTGCGGCGCCCAAGGTGATCGCCAAGGGGACTGACGAGATCGCGATGAAGATCCGGGAAATCGCGCGGGAATATGAAATTCCCATCATGCCCTCTCCCGAACTGACCCGGGCCATCTATCACTCCACCGAGCTTGGGCGCGAGATCCCGGAAGGGTTGTTTGCCGCAGTGGCTCAAGTGCTGGCCTATGTCTTCCAGCTCAAGAAATTCCGTCGTGGCCAGGGGCGTCGTCCGCAACCTCTGGCCAAGGATCTCCCCATCCCACCTGAATATCGCAAATGACAAACTTCTGACGTCGTCAAAATAAAATCATTCAAAATCAATACATTGAATTGTTGGCTCAATGTTTGCTTTAATTTGCCATCTGCGAGTTGAAATTGAGAATGGCGATGGAATTCAAGGCATCATTGGGCCGCTTAAAAGAGTACAGAGGGCTGCTTGGCAAAGGGTTTGGCACCCCCTTGCTGGTACTGGCATCCCTTGGCATGGTGGTGCTGCCCATCCCGCCGCTGATGCTGGATATCCTCTTCTCCTTCAACATCGCCCTCTCCATCGTCGTGTTGCTGGTGGCCGTTTATACCCGGCGCCCCCTGGAATTTGCAGCCTTCCCGACCGTGTTGCTGGTGGCTACCCTGTTGCGACTGGCCCTCAACGTTGCCTCTACCCGGGTGGTGCTGCTGGAAGGTCATAACGGCAGCGCGGCGGCAGGCCATGTGATCGAGGCCTTCGGCAACGTGGTGATCGGTGGCAACTATGCGGTCGGCATCATCGTCTTCCTGATCCTGATGATCATCAACTTCGTGGTGGTCACCAAGGGTGCGGGACGGATTTCAGAAGTTAGCGCCCGCTTCACCCTGGATGCCATGCCCGGCAAGCAGATGGCCATTGATGCCGACTTGAACGCCGGCCTGATCAATCAGGAAGAGGCGAAGAAGCGCCGTCAGGAGGTCACCCAGGAAGCGGACTTCTACGGCTCCATGGACGGTGCCTCCAAGTTTGTGAAAGGGGATGCCATTGCGGGCATCATGATCCTCTTCATCAACATCCTGGGTGGTTTCATCATAGGGATGGCCCAGCACAATCTGACCTTCGGCGAATCGGCCGAAATCTATACCCTGCTCGCCATCGGTGATGGCCTGGTTGCCCAGATCCCTTCGCTGCTGCTCTCCATCGCCGCCGCCATTATCGTAACCCGCCAAAATACCGATCAGGACATGGGCACGGCCGTGCTGGGCCAGCTGTTCGATAATCCCAAGGCGCTGATCATCTCCGCCGCCATCCTGTTGATGATGGGTCTGGTGCCCGGTATGCCGCACTTTGCCTTCCTGAGCCTGGGCGGCCTGGCGGCGCTGGGGGCCTGGTGGCTGCTGCGCCGCGAGAAGCTGGCTGCGGCCAAGGCGGCCAAGGGCGAGCTGATGCCTGCTACCGCAGAGCAGCCCCACGAGCAGAAAGAGCTGAGTTGGGATGACGTAATGCCGGTGGACATCATCGGTCTCGAGGTGGGTTATCAGCTCATCCCGCTGGTGGATCGCAATCAGGGCGGGGAGCTGCTCAACAGGATCAAGGGGGTGCGCAAGAAGCTCTCCCAGGAGCTGGGCTTTCTGGTGCCGGCGGTACACATTCGCGACAACCTGGATCTGGCACCCAACCAGTATCGCATTACCCTGATGGGGGTCAGCACCGGCGAGGCCAATGTCTACTATGACAAGGAGATGGCCATCAACCCGGGTCAGGTCTTTGGTCAGGTGCAGGGGATTGCCACCCGGGATCCCGCCTTCGGGCTGGAAGCGGTCTGGGTCGCCAAGGAGCAGGTCTCCCATGCCCAGACCCTGGGCTATACGGTGGTGGATACCGCCACCGTGGTGGCGACGCATCTGAGCCAGATCCTCGCCAACCATGCGGCCCTGCTGCTGGGTCATGACGAGGTGCAACAGCTGCTCGACATGATCGGCAAGCATCAGAGCAAGCTGGTGGAAGGGTTGGTGCCTGAGGTGATCAGCATGGGCAACCTGGTGAAGGTATTGCAGAATTTGCTCAATGAGGGCGTGCCAATTCGCGACATGCGCACTATCCTGCAGACCCTGGTCGAATACGCGCCGCGCAGCCCAGATCCGGAAGTGCTCACGGCCGCCTGCCGGATTGCCCTGCGCCGCCTCATCGTCCAGGAGATTGCCGGTCCGGATCCCGAGCTGCCGGTGATCACCCTGGCTCCAGAGTTGGAACGTATATTGCATCAATCACTGCAGGCAGGTGGCGGCGATGGTGCAGGGATTGAACCTGGCTTGGCGGAGCGGATGCAGCGCTCGCTGGTGGAAGCAACACAACGGCAAGAGCTGGAAGGTCAGCCAGCCGTGCTTCTGACATCGGGGATCTTGCGCAATACCCTGGCCAAATTTGTCAAGAATGCCATTCCTGGATTACGTGTTCTGTCTTATCAGGAAGTGCCTGACGACAAGCAGATTCGCATCGTCAGTGCGGTGGGACAGAACTAGTTAGCGGAGACGACGGGTGAAGATTAAGCGGTTTTTTGCCAAGGACATGCGAACGGCTCTGGCCGAGGTCAAGGAGACTCTCGGGCCCGATGCCGTCATCATGTCCAACAAAAAGGTCACCGGTGGGGTGGAGATAGTCGCGGCTGTCGATTATCAGTCCCAGGTACCGGGGCCCAAAGATGCGCCAGTTCGCCGTCAGTTGAACGATGAGAGCGTCAATATTTCGTCTGCCGCGCGGCAGATGAATCGCCCCGAACCTGCCCAGCCTCAGGGGCAGAACGAACATTATGCCGATACCCTGGCCGCCCTGCTGGCCCGCCAGCAAAAGCTCAAACCGGCCAGCCAGGCACCTCTTGGTGGCCAGCAGTCCGCTGGTCTGGCGGCGGCCAGTAGTGCACCCAAAACCCTGGCCGAACAGGGACAGTGGGGGGCGGCTCCCGAGCCTGCCAGACCTAGGCCCCGAGTGGCGGCCGGTGGGCGTTCTTCTCAGCCTGCCCAGCGGGATCAGGAGATGGAAGGGATGCGCAAGGAGATGGCCAGCATCCGCAAACTGCTGGAGCACCAGATCTCCGGACTGATGTGGCAAGAAGTGGAGCGCCGCGAGCCGATGCGGGCCTTGCTCATCAAGGAGCTCAAGAAAATGGGCTTTGATGACGCTTTTGCTGATCAGCTGGCAGGCCTCATCCCGGAAGATATGCCCATTCATCAGGCGATGGCCCAGCTGGCCGAGGTGCTCACCGCCCAGCTCAAGATCAGCGAAGACGAGATCTTGCGCCAGGGCGGGGCCGTGGCCCTGCTTGGCCCGACCGGGGTGGGCAAGACCACCACCATCGCCAAACTGGCGGCCCGTTTTGCCATGAAGTATGGCGCTGAGCAGGTGGCGCTCATCACCACCGACAACTACCGGATCGGTGCCCATGAACAGCTGCAGACCTATGGCCGCATCATGGGCTGCCCGGTTCGCCAGGTGCGGGATGCCGAGGAGCTGGCCAATGCGCTCTATCAGTTCCGTCATCGTCGTCTGGTATTGATCGATACCGCCGGGGTTGGCCAGCGGGATGTGCGGTTGACCGAACAGCTCGATACCCTGGTCAAAAACGCCAAGGTACGGATCCGCAACTATCTGGTGATGTCGGCAACCTCACAGCGTCGGGTGATGCAGGAAGCGGTAGACCATTTCCGGCGGATCCCGCTCAGCGGCTGCATACTTACCAAATTGGATGAAAGTCTGAATCTGGGCGAAGTGATTAACGTGTGTATCCAGAACGCCTTGCCGATCAGTTACATCACTGATGGCCAGCGGGTTCCGGAAGATATTCAGGTTGCCGATGCGGCGCAGCTCGTCGGCGCGGCCATGGGTTCGCTGGAGCGAGAAACGCAAGAGCCCTATTTCTGGGGCGCGGGCTTTGGCGAAGCCGAAGATTCGGAGTTTTATGAGTAACATGTATATGGATCAGGCAAGTGGTCTGCGCAAAATGCGTCAAAACAATCGAGTGAAAGTGATCGCCGTGTCCGGCGGCAAGGGTGGCGTGGGTAAAACCAACGTGACACTGAACGTGGCGGGCGCCATGGCGGCACAAGGCAAGCGGGTGATGGTGCTGGATGCCGACCTGGGTCTTGCCAACGTCGACGTCATGCTGGGGCTGAGGGTGCATCGCAACCTCTCTCACGTATTGGCCGGCGAGTGCACCATAGACGACATCATCGTTGAGGGGCCCTACGGCATGATGATAGTGCCGGCGACCTCGGGTACCCAGTCCATGGTAGAGCTTACGCCGGTGCAGCATGCCGAGCTGATCCGTGCCTTCAGCGAGATGAAGACCCAGGTCGACGTGTTGCTGGTGGATACCGCAGCCGGTATCTCTGACATGGTGCTGAGTTTCACTCGTGCGGCCCAGGACATCATGGTAGTGGTGTGTGATGAACCCACCTCCATCACGGATGCCTACGCTCTCATCAAGATCCTCTCCAAGGAACACGGGGTGTTCCGCTTCAAGGTGGTCGCCAACATGGTGCGCAGCCTGCGGGAAGGACAGGAACTGTTCGCCAAGCTGACCCGGGTGACGGATCGCTTCCTGGATACCTCACTCGAGCTGGTGGCCTGCGTGCCTTATGACACCAACCTGCGGGCTGCAGTGCGCAAGCAGAAGCTGATTGTCGAGGCGTTTCCGAAGTCGCCGGCC
Source organism: Aeromonas sp. FDAARGOS 1407 (assembly GCF_019048725.1). NCBI lineage: Bacteria > Pseudomonadati > Pseudomonadota > Gammaproteobacteria > Aeromonadales > Aeromonadaceae > Aeromonas > Aeromonas sp. FDAARGOS 1407. The sequence goes on along the minus strand of NZ_CP077399.1, from coordinate 4,291,537 downwards.
GCCCTGGCCTTCCGGGCCCTTGCCAACAAGGCCGCCAGTTGGCCGGTGCCGAACCAGCCGGGCGGTCACCTGGAGTTTTTCCTGGAAAATCTGTTGCAAAAACCGGCCACCACACAGGAAGGTTCCCGTGAATAAAGCCCAAGCGTACTTGCGTCATCAGGATTCCTATGCGCTGGTGGAGCGTCACGCTCCCCTGGTCAAACGGATTGCCCAGCACTTGTTGGCTCGCCTGCCAAGCAGTGTCTTGCTGGATGACCTGATCCAGGCAGGTATGATTGGGCTGCTTGAAGCCTCCCGAAATTTTGACGGCAGCAAGGGCGCCAGTTTTGAAACCTATGCCGGGATCCGCATCCGCGGCGCCATGCTCGACGAGATCAGGCGTGGTGACTGGGTGCCTCGCTCCGTGCATCGCAACAGCCGGGCGATCGCCGAAGCCATCGAGAATGTGGAGCAGTCGCAGGGGCGGGATGCGCGTGATACCGATGTCGCGGCTCATATGGGGGTCTCGATCAACGAGTACCACGCCATGTTGCAGGATGTTTCTTGTGGAAAAATTATCGGTATCGAGGATCTCGGGGTCAGTGAAGACGTGATCGGGCAGCCCGATGATACTCCTGCCGGATCCGGATTCGATGAATTGGCCGCAGAACGATTTCAGATTGAATTATCCGAGCAAATTGGTCGCTTGCCAGAGAGAGAAGCCCTGGTTCTCTCTCTTTACTACGACGAAGAGCTGAATTTACGCGAGATTGGCGAGGTTTTGAGCGTCAGTGAGTCCCGGGTGAGCCAGATCCATAGTCAGGCAATGCACCGACTGCGCGCCCGTTTGCGAGATTGGCATCTATAAGTGTCTGTACTGGCTACACTGAGGTGAAACACTAAGGCATAATCCGCAGGACACAACCCGTTTTTAGCATCATGTAAGTGAGCCGCCGAGGCGGCTATTTAGGAGGGAATTTTGGACAAGAACATGAAAATCCTCATTGTTGATGACTTTTCAACGATGCGCCGGATTATCAAGAACTTGCTGCGCGATCTGGGATACAACAATACCCATGAGGCGGATGATGGCAATACCGCATTGCCGATGCTGAAAAATGGTGATTTCCAGTTTGTGGTAACCGACTGGAACATGCCCGGCATGCAAGGTATCGACCTGCTCAAGGCCATTCGTGTCGATGACAAACTCAAGCACCTGCCGGTATTGATGGTAACGGCGGAGGCCAAGCGTGAGCAGATCATCGAAGCCGCTCAGGCTGGGGTCAATGGCTATATCGTCAAGCCTTTCACTGCTGCGACGCTCAAGGAAAAGCTCGATAAAATTTTTGAACGCATTGGCTAAGGGGTGGCAGGGATGATGGCCAAAACGAGAGCAATGATTTCGCTCGACCAGGCAAGGATGCTTGTTGCTCATCTGGAGCAAGGCGAATTTGAGTTGGCCGACGATTTGCTTGCGCAAGTGTGTGCCCCCAATGCCTCCGATCTGTTCGACAAGGTCGGTCAGCTGACACGACAACTGCACAATTCCCTGCAAGAATTTCGTCTCGATCCCCGTATTCCCGATCTGGCTACTCACGAAATTCCGGATGCGCGCGAGCGCCTCAGTTACGTCATCGACATGACGGACAAGGCTGCCAACCGCACTATGGATGCCGTAGAAGCCAGTTTGCCGATAGCGGATCGCCTCAACGACAATATCCAGCTGGTGTTGCCAAACTGGAATGCATTGATGTCCCGTGACATGAGCGTGGGCCAGTTCAAGGCGTTATGTCACCAACTCGATGATTTTATTAAGGCTTCTGAGGCTGATGCCGATAAATTACGGCAACTGCTGACTGAAATTCTGATGGCACAAGATTTTCAGGATTTGACCGGGCAGATGATCCGCAAGGTCATCAAGCTTGTTCAGGAAGTTGAAACAAAATTAATAGAAATGCTGACCATGTTTGGTGAAGCCTCTGCCGAGCATTCAACTCGTAGCCTTCCTGTCAACGGGATTGAAGCAGAAGGTCCCATCATGAACCCGGAAGCGCGTTCCGATGTGGTTAATGGTCAGGATGATGTGGACGATCTGCTGTCTAGCCTGGGATTCTAATGGAGTGACGCATGGCCTTCGAAGTTGATGAAGACATACTGCAAGATTTTTTGGTCGAAGCCTCCGAAATATTGGAACAGTTGTCTGAGCAGCTGGTCGACTTGGAAAAACGGCCAGATGACAAAAACCTGTTAAATGCCATCTTCCGCGGTTTCCATACCGTGAAAGGGGGCGCCGGGTTCCTGTCGCTGGGAGAACTGGTTGACGTATGCCACGGTGCGGAAAACGTCTTTGATATTTTGCGCAACGGCAAACGTACCGTCACCGCAGAGCTGATGGATGTCATTCTGCAGGCACTGGATGCGATCAACGTTATGTTTGCCCAGGTCCAGAATCGCGAAGCACCAAGCCCTGCCTCCGACGATCTGCTCCATGACCTGCATGAGCTGTGCAAGCCTGAAGGGGAAGAGCAGTTGATCACTTCGGGTGGTGCTGCTGTGCCTGCTGTGGCAGAACCGGAACCCGTAGTAGAACCTGAGCCCGTTATGGCTTCAGAGCCTGACGTCGCGGCTCCCATGGTTGACGATAATGAACCCGCACCGGTCAATGGCGGTGGTTCAATAGATGAAATTTCTGCGGACGAATTCGAACGTCTGCTGGATGAGTTGCATGGTGTCGGCGGAGCACCGACCAAGGTCGTTTCGGCCTCGGCCCCCGCTCCCGTTGCCAGCGATTCCGGTGATATTACCGATGATGAGTTTGAAGCTCTGCTGGATCAGCTTCATGGCCAAGGCCAGCATATTGGGGCGCCAGACATCAATCCGTTGAAATCGGTTCAAAAGGAAGTCGATGAACTGATTGATGATGACGAGTTTGAGCGCCTGCTGGATGAGCTGCATGGCCGCGGCCAGGGGCCGCAGAGCACAATGGCATCTGCAGCCAAGACCTCTTCACCTGTAACATCATCGGCGGCGCCTGCACCTGCTGCACCGACACCTGCTCCAGTCGCCAAACCGACTCCAGCCGCTCCGGCGAAACCGGTCGAGACGCCCGCCAAAGCGGCACCTGCGCCTGCGAAGGCGGCTGCGCCGGCTGAAAACAGCGCGGTACAAAGCGATACCACGGTACGAGTCGACACCAAGACCCTAGACGTCATCATGAACATGGTGGGAGAACTGGTGCTGGTGCGCAACCGCCTGGTGAGCCTGGGGATTGCCAGCAATGATGAAGAGATGTCAAAGGCGGTCGCCAACCTTGATGTCGTGACTGCCGACTTGCAGGGGGCGGTCATGAAAACCCGCATGCAGCCCATCAAGAAGGTGTTTGGCCGCTTCCCCCGAGTTGTGCGCGATCTTGCCAGAACCCTCAAGAAAGAGATCGAACTGGTGATGGTCGGCGAAGATACCGACCTGGACAAAAACCTGGTTGAGGCGCTGGCGGATCCGCTGGTGCACCTGGTGCGCAACTCTTGCGATCACGGCGTCGAGATGCCGGATGTGCGCGAGAAAGCGGGCAAGCCGCGTCAGGGCACCATCACCCTGAGCGCTTCCCAGCAGGGAGATCATATCCTGCTGTGTATCGAAGATGATGGCGCAGGTATGGATCCCGAAAAACTCAAGTCCATCGCCATCAGTCGTGGTGTGCTTGATGCGGATACCGCAGCCCGCATGAGCGATAACGATGCCTATAACCTGATCTTTGCCCCCGGTTTCTCGACCAAGTCGGAGATTTCCGATATTTCCGGTCGTGGGGTCGGCATGGACGTGGTGAAGACCAGCATCGTCAGCCTCAATGGCTCCGTGCATATCGATTCCACCTGGGGCAAGGGCACCCGTCTTGAGATCAAGGTGCCACTGACACTGGCCATTCTGCCGACCTTGATGGTAGAGGTTGGGGAACAGACCTTTGCACTGCCCCTTGGTTGCGTGAACGAGATTTTCCATCTGGATCTGAACAAGGCCAACATGGTCGATGGCCAGCTCACCATCATAGTGCGCGAGAAAGCTATTCCGCTGTTCTACCTGCACAAATGGCTGGTGCGGGGGCCCAACAAGCGTTCCCGTCAGGATACCGGCCATGTAGTCATCGTCCAGATCGGTACCCAGCAGATCGGCTTTGTGGTCGACAGCCTGATTGGTCAGGAAGAGGTGGTCATCAAGCCGCTGGACAATCTGCTGCAGGGGACGCCGGGCATGGCAGGGGCTACCATCACCAGTGATGGCGGTATCGCCCTGATCCTGGACGTGCCGAGTCTGCTCAAGGCATATGCGCGTAGACATTAATCACCCAGCTCCGAGGAGTTAGAAAAATAACAATGGCAGTCAAGGTATTAGTTGTCGACGACTCGAGCTTCTTTCGCCGTCGAGTGAGCGAAATCATCGCTCAGGATCCCATGCTGACGGTGATCGACACGGCCCAGAATGGCCGTGAGGCGGTCGAGAAGGCGATGTCACTGCGTCCTGACGTGATCACCATGGACATCGAGATGCCCGTGATGGATGGCATCAGTGCGGTGCGGGAGATCATGGCCAAGTGCCCGACTCCCATTCTGATGTTCTCCTCACTGACCCATGAGGGTGCCAAGGCGACGCTTGATGCCCTGGATGCCGGTGCGCTCGATTTTCTACCGAAGAAATTTGAAGATATCGCCCGGGATAAAGATGAGGCGGTCAGGTTGCTGCAACAGCGGGTAAAAGAAATCTCCCGCAAGCGTTTCATGATGAGTTCGGCTGCTCGTCCCAAGGCTCCCGAGCCTGCGACTCGCAGTCCGCTGGGCGGGGTTGCTCCGACTCGTGGCATTGAACGTCAGGCGGAGCCGACCCGCGCAGCTCCCGCAGTGGCGTTCAAACGCAGTGGCAAGAGCTACCAGCTGGTGGCCATCGGCACCTCGACCGGCGGGCCCGTTGCTTTGCAAAATGTCCTGACCAAGTTGCCAAAGGATTTCCCTCATCCTATTTTGCTGATCCAGCATATGCCGGCGACCTTCACCGCCGCGTTTGCTGCTCGTCTCAATGGGTTGTGCCAGATTGGCGTCAAGGAAGCCGAAGATGGCGACGTACTCAAACCGGGACATGCCTATCTGGCGCCGGGTGGCCGACAGATGCTGCTGGAAGGCCGAGGTGCCGGCGCACGCATCCGGATTGTCGATGGCAATGACAAGGTCAACTACAAGCCTTGTGTCGATATCACCTTTGCCTCCGCCGCCAAAACCTATGCTGACAAGGTATTGGCCATCGTCCTGACCGGGATGGGTGCCGATGGCCGGGATGGCGCACGCCTGCTCAAAGAGCAGGGATCCACCATCTGGGCTCAGGATGAAGCGTCCTGCGTGGTGTATGGCATGCCCCAGGCCGTTGCCAAGGCAGGCATTGCCAGCGAATCACTCCCTCTGGACAAGGTGGCTCAGCGTATTCTGGTCGAGTTGGGGCGCTGATCATGGGCCTGCTCGGTCTGCTCCTTGCGCTGGGAGCCATTGCCATTGCCCAGGTTTGGCATGGTGGCTCCCTGCTCACTCTGGTTGACGGACCCGCGTTTCTCATCGTGGTGGGCGGCACAATCGGTGCCGTGACACTGCAGACTCCCGCAAAATACATCATGCTTGCCATCCGGCAGACGTTATGGATGTTTTCCCCGCCCCATCAGGATCTCGCAACCCAGGCCGAGCGGTTGCAATCCTGGGCTGCATTTGCTCGGCAACAGGGATTGTTGGCGCTTGAGAACCAAGCGGAGCAGGAAGAGGATGAATTTACCCGTCTGGGGCTCGGCATGATAGTCGATGGGGTCTCGACGGAAGATATCCGCATGTTGCTGGAGGCGGATATCGATATCGAACAGGAACGCAACGAGCATGCCGCCAGAGTGTTTGAAGCCATGGGGGGATACAGCCCGACTATCGGCATCATAGGTGCCGTCCTTGGGCTTATCCAGGCCATGTTTCATCTGGAAGAGCCGTCAGCGCTGGGGGCGGGCATCGCGGTTGCGTTCGTGGCGACCATCTATGGGGTGGGGTTTGCCAACCTGATTTATCTGCCGCTCGCCAACCGGCTACGGGCTTTTCATTATCATTACGCGCTGTTCCAGGAGCTGACCCTGGAGGGGTTGATTGCCATTGCCCATGGTGAAAACGGCCTGCAGGTTGAACGGCGCCTCAGGGCCTATCTGAAAGGAGAGTAGCCATGCGCAAGCGCTATCGGTTGCACTTGCAGGGGCGTGAACACCTCGATCGCTGGCTGGTCTCCTATGCCGATTACATGACGTTGATCTTTGCCCTGTTCGTGGTGCTCTACTCGGTCGCTCTGGTCAACAAGGACAAGTATCGCGCCGTCATCGATGGCATGAGCCAGGCATTCAGTGTCATGCAATCTCCCACAGATGGTTTGCTGGAAAGACAAGGGGATTCACTGCTCTCCAACCCCGTTTCTGCGGCCCCCTCCATTCTGGATGGCGCCACGGCGCCAGCTCCGTCGCTTGCGCCTGTCTCGGGTGTACCGATACTGCAGGATGGTACTACGCTGGCCAAGCTCGACCTGCAACTGCAGGAGAACATGGGCTCTCTGGTGGACGCGGGGATCGTCAAGCTGACTCAGGATGAAAACTGGCTGACCATCGAATTGAGTGCCGGGCTGCTGTTTGGCAGCGGTAGCGCCTTTTTGGGCACAAATGCGGCACCCGTCATCAATACCATCTCAAGTATTCTCAAACCGGTCGATAACTATGTGAGAGTCAGGGGTTATACAGATAACCAACAGATTCATAATGAAATTTTTCGTTCAAACTGGGCTCTCTCAGCCGCCAGGGCCGAAGCGGTACTCAATGGGCTGATTGCCAATGGCATCGCGCCCGAGCGGCTTGCTTTCGAGGCATATGGCGAGTTCTCACCGTTTGCCGACAATGGTAGCGAACAGGGGCGAGTGCAGAACCGCAAGGTGGTGGTGGCAGTATCCAAGTTTGCATGGGTACCGCCCGCACCGGCCAAGGTCTCGCCGAGGACCGTTGAACCCGTGCCAGAGGTTCAGAAGGCGGTGGATGCAGGAGAGGTCAGGGTGATCGCCTTGCCCGGTGGCGGCATACGTATAACAACAAGGCAGGATTGATACAGTGATTGTTTGGACGGTTGCCAACCAGAAAGGCGGGGTGGGAAAAACCACCACAGTGGTCTCGCTTGCCGGGATCCTGGCCCAACGTGGCCAACGAGTGCTGCTGATTGACACCGATCCGCACGCCTCACTGACATCTTATCTGGATTATGATTCCGATCGTCTGGATGGCACTCTCTATGAACTCTTCCAGTCGGTGAAGCCGACCGCCGAGCTGGTCAATAAACTGACACTCAGGACCAAGTTCGAGAATATCCACCTGTTGCCGGCCTCCATCACGCTGGCGACTCTGGACAGAGTCATGGGCAATCGGGAAGGGATGGGGCTGGTGCTAAAGCGGGCTTTGCTGCGCATTCAGGATCAATACGATTACGTGTTGATCGATTGCCCGCCCGTGCTGGGTGTCATGATGGTCAATGCGCTGGCGGCCTGCGATCGCATCCTGGTGCCGGTCCAGACCGAATTTCTTGCCCTCAAGGGGCTGGAGCGCATGATGAAGACATTCGAGATCATGCAGCGTTCCAAGCGGGACAAGTTCCGTTATACCGTGATCCCGACCATGTTTGACAAGCGTACCCGTGCCTCCCTGATGACCCTGAAATCGATCAAGGAGCAATACGGTGATGCGGTGTGGAACGCGGTGATCCCCATCGATACCAAATTCAGGGATGCCAGCTTGCTGCATATTCCGCCCTCCATCTATTCACCTGGCAGTCGGGGAACCTATGCCTACGAGACACTGCTCAACTATCTCGATGCCCTTGAACGGCAGCGGGCGCAGGAGGTGATGGCATGAGAGACACCATTCAAGTCCGTGCTATGGACGACTATTTCCACTCCCTGCTGCTGGATGAAGCCCTCTCGCTGGATGAGGCCGACGAGCCTGAGCTGGCTCCCGTGATGCAACTGCAGCGCCAGAGCGTGGTTGAACCACAGGTCGAGGCCGCTCCTTATCTGGAGGCGGATACCCGCCTGGCCCAGTTGAGTGAATTGCTGGCGCAAGTGGGTCAGGTGCAGTTCGAAATTGACGCCCTGTCCCATGAAGAACCCGCCAGCGAGCCGCTTGAAATCGTCGCCGAAGAGTCCTTGCTGCCCGTCGAGCCTGCCTGGCCTGAAGAGGTGGTGGAGGTCGCGGAACCTGTGACCACTGTCATCACCGAGACGGCGGTGGAGCTTGCCCCCGAGCCGGCCCCCGAGCCGGTCAGCTGGCAGAATATCGACAGCGGCAATGAGTTTCAGGCCCTGTTTTTCGAAGTTGCCGGGGTGACTTTTGCGGTTCCCCTGACCGATCTTGGCGGGATCCACCAACTGGGGGAGGTGACCTCCCTGTTTGGTCAGCCATCCTGGTACAAGGGGTTGATGACTTCCCGCGAGCAGAAGATGAATGTGGTCGATACGGCTCAATGGGTCATGCCGGGTCAGCATCTTGAGATGGACGAATACAAGTATTTGATTATGCTTGGACAATCCCCCTGGGGCCTCGCCTGTCATCATCTCAGGGGAACCGAGCTGCTGCACCGGGATCAGGTAAAATGGCGCCATCAGGCGGGCAAGCGCCCCTGGCTGGCGGGCATGGTCAAAGAGAAAATGTGTGCCCTGCTGCATGTCAGCGAATTGCTCCTCTTGCTGGAGCGCGGGGTCAACATAGAAGGTCGCTGATAACTTCTGCAGTCGAGTTGTTTTATTGCTAGTTTTTAGCAGTAGACGTTTATATAAAAGGAATAAAACATGACAGAAAAGCGCAATATTGCACAGAATCTGGCCGAAGATGAAGTGCTGCAATGGGTAACCTTCCAACTGGAAAACGAGACCTACGGCATCAACGTGATGCAGGTTCAGGAAGTGTTGCGCTATACCGAGATCGCGCCTGTGCCTGGGGCTCCGGATTATGTGCTCGGTATCATCAACCTGCGTGGCAACGTGGTGACTGTCATCGATACCCGTTCCCGCTTCGGTCTGCCGTCCGGGGATGTCAGTGAAAACTCCCGTATCGTCATCATCGAGGCTGAAAAGCAGGTGATCGGCATCATGGTGGACAGCGTGGCGGAAGTGGTTTATCTGCGTTCTTCCGAGATCGATGCCGCCCCGGCGGTAGGGACCGAAGAGAGCGCCAAGTTCATCCAGGGGGTGAGCAACCGTGATGGCCAGCTGCTGATCCTGGTCGATCTGAACAAGCTGCTCTCCGATGAAGAGTGGGACGAGATCGGTTCTCTCTAACAAGAAGGTGATGTTTTGATCATTGAGATTGTTGCCTTGGGGTTGTCCCTGATTGCACTGGCGTTTGCCTGTTTCATCTGGTTCAGGAGCAAACGAAGCAAGCAGGAGTCCGAGGCCAGCGTGGCGGCGCTGCAGGGCCAACTCGAGAGTCTGCGCAAGCAGATGATGGAGCTTCATACCGGGGCCATCGGCATGGGCCAGCGGTTGCAGTCGGTGGAAGGATCAATGCAGCAGATCAACGATCGTCAGCAGGAGCTGACCCTGCAGGATCCGGAACGTCGGCTTTACAGCCGTGCCGCCAAGATGGTCGAGCTGGGCGCCGATATCGACGAGGTCATGAGCGAGTGCGAATTGCCGAAGGCAGAAGCTGAGCTCCTGATTTCATTACGAAAAGGGCGCTCTTGATGAGTCAGGAAGGCAACTGCCTTCCTGATTTGTTTTGGCCGTTTTTCTAAGCGTTTGTGGCGCGATCTTCGCCACAAATCCTGCTGATTATTGGCATCTTTGAAAAGACCCCCTCCAATACTGTGTTAATATGCAGGCCGCTTCTTTCCACCTGACAACATCCTCATGCTGCTTCAAGTCAACAATCTGAGCTGCGTGCGTGAAGATCGCACCCTGTTTGAACATCTCTCCTTTACGGTAGCGCCTGGCGATCTGCTGCAAATCGAAGGTCCGAACGGAGTCGGCAAGACCAGCTTGTTGCGTCTGCTGACCGGGTTGTCACAGCCATTTGCAGGCGAGGTGTGCTGGAATGGAGAGAACATTCGCCACTGCCGCGATGAATATCATGCCAATCTGCTCTATCTGGGCCACCATGCTGGGGTCAAAGCGGCATTGACACCGTTTGAAAACCTCAAGTTCTATCAGCAGTTGCATCACCCTCAGCAACAGGACAGCGACCTGTGGCAGATCCTGGCCCGGGTGGGACTTGCCGGTTTCGAGGAGAATCCAACTGGCCAGCTCTCTGCCGGTCAGCAGCGTCGGGTCGCCCTGGCCCGCCTGTGGCTATGTGACAAGCCATCACTCTGGATCCTGGATGAGCCGTTTACCGCCATCGACAAGCAGGGGGTCAAGGTGCTTGAGCAACTGTTCCTGGCCCATGCGGAGCGGGGGGGCATGGTGATCCTGACCACCCACCAGGATCTCACCTTGATGCAGGGACGTTTGAAAACCCTGTCGCTGACCCCTCTGTTGCAGGAGTAAGCCCATGCTGCGCGCCGTTATGCACCTTATTCACCGTGAACTGCTGATAGCCTTGCGCCAGCGCTCCGATATTCTCAACCCGATCTGGTTTTTCCTGATCGTCATCACCCTCTTTCCCCTTGGCATAGGGCCGGAGCCCAAGTTGCTGGCCCGTATTGCCCCTGGGATCATCTGGGTGGCGGCCCTGCTGGCGGCCATGCTGTCGCTGGAGCGGCTGTTTCGCGATGATTTCAGCGATGGTTCGCTGGAGCAGATGATGTTGATGCCTCATCCACTCGGGCTGCTGGCGCTGGCCAAAGTGGTTGCTCACTGGCTGTTGACCGGCTTGCCCTTGCTGCTGATCTCCCCCTTGCTCGCCATCTTGTTGTCTCTGGACATGAACACCTATCTGGCGGTGGTGGCGACCCTGGCACTGGGTACTCCAGTACTGAGCCTGCTCGGCGCAGTCGGGGTAGCCCTGACTGTCGGTCTGCGCAAGGGCGGCGTCCTGCTCAGCCTGCTGATCCTGCCGCTCTATATTCCGGTACTGATCTTTGCAACATCGGCCATCGATGCGGCTGGAATGAGCTTGCCCTATGGCGGCCAGCTCGCTATTTTGGCCGCCATGCTGGTGGGGGCCCTGACCCTGACCCCGCTGGCGGTCTCGGCAGCCCTGCGGGTCAGCCTCAACTGACTTCACAGTTAGTCAGATTGCAGAAGTCCCGAATGGGACGCTGTTTGAAAAAATTAAGTTGCGGTGGATCAAGGAGAGGCTCGCTTATCGCTTTCGGGGTATTTGATGTAAACCCGTGACAGGTATGGTAGGCCTCGCCAAACGATTAATAACAAAAGGTTTTGTGAGCTATGTGGAAATGGTTGCACCCTTACGCCAAACCGGAGCGGGCCTACCAGCTGGCTGGTACCCTGTTGCCCTGGTTTGCGGTGATTAGTCTGCTCTCGTTTATCATCGGCACCATCTGGGGATTGGCATTTGCCCCCGCCGATTATCAGCAGGGGGATTCGTTCCGGATCATCTATATCCACGTGCCTTCCGCGATCCTCTCCATGGGGGCTTACTCCACCATGGCCGTCGCTGCCTTTATCGGACTGGTATGGCAGCTGCGCATGGCCGACATGACGGTGGCCGCCATCGCGCCGGTCGGGGCCGTGTTCACCTTCATCGCGCTCTTTACCGGTGCCGCCTGGGGCAAGCCCATGTGGGGCACCTGGTGGGTATGGGATGCTCGCCTCACCTCGGAGCTCATCCTGCTGTTCCTCTACCTTGGTGTCATCGCACTCTACAACGCCTTCAGCGACAAGGTGCTGGCAGGTCGCGCCGCCGGTATCCTGGCGCTGGTGGGGGTGATCAACCTGCCCATCATTCACTACTCGGTGGAGTGGTGGAACACCCTGCACCAGGGCGCCACCATCACCAAATTCGACAAGCCCTCCATTTCGGCCGAGATGCTGTGGCCCTTGCTCATCATGATCCTGGCATTTGCCACCTTCCTCGGGGCCTTGACCCTGATGCGTTTTCGTAACGAGCTCTTGATGCGGGAGTGGCATCGCCCCTGGGTCAAAGAGATTGCCGAACAGGAGAAGTAAGCATGCACTTTGCCTCTTTCAGTGACTTTCTGGCGATGGGCGGCTACGCCTTTTACGTCTGGCTCTCCTTCGGCCTGACCCTGCTTTGCCTGGTCGGTATCGTCATTTCTACCCGTATGAAAACCCGCAGCCTGCTCGGCGAATTGCGCAGCAAACAGGCACGCGAGGCCCGTCGCAAGGCGGCCCAGCAGATGGAGAACACCCTATGAACCCGAGACGCAAGAAACGCCTCACCATCATCCTCGCCATCACCCTGGGACTGGCGACCGTGAGCGGCCTGGTGCTCTATGCCCTCAGCCAGAATATCGATCTCTTCTATACCCCGAGCGAATTGGTTGAAGGGAAAGGACCGGACAAGATCAAGCCGGAAGAGGGGCAGCGTCTGCGCATCGGGGGCCTGGTGGTGCCCGGTTCGGTGAAGCGGGATCCCCAGAGCCTCAGAGTGGCCTTCCAGCTGGTGGACAACGGCGGCCATCTGGTGACGGTCGAATATGACGGCATCTTGCCGGACCTGTTTCGCGAGGGGCAGGGCATCGTCGCGCAGGGCACCCTCAAGGATGCCACCACGGTGGAAGCCTTCGAAGTGCTGGCCAAGCACGATGAAAACTACATGCCGCCGGAAGTGGCGGAAGCCACCAGCGGCATGCACTACAAGCCGGAATATACCGACGCGCAGTTGAAGGGCTCCAAGCAATGATCCCCGTCGCTTTCGTTTCATCGTTTCGTCTCCGTGCCCCTGTCAGGGGCACGGCTCACCAGAAAGGAACCCGTCCATGATCCCGGAATTAGGACAGTTTGCTCTGATCATGGCTTTTGCCACCGCCCTGCTGCTGGGGAGCTACCCGCTGCTTGGCGCAAAATGGGGCCGTCTTGGCATGATGTCGGCGGCTCGCCCGCTCGCCTATGCCCAATTTTTGCTATTGCTGTTGTCGTTCCTCTGCCTGACCTGGGCTTTTATCGACAATGATTTCACCGTGCAGTATGTGGCCACCAACTCCAACAGCCGCCTGCCTCTGGCTTATCGCATCTCCGCCGTGTGGGGCGCCCACGAGGGCTCCCTGCTGTTGTGGGTGCTGACCCTGGGGGGCTGGACCGCGGCCGTTGCCCTGTTCAGCCGCCGTCTGCCGCTGGATGCGGTGGCGCGTGTGCTCGGCGTGCTCGGCCTCATCTCGGTCGGCTTTACCGCCTTCGTGCTGTTCACCTCGGATCCCTTCACTCGCACGCTGCCCTACTTCCCGGTGGATGGGCGCGATCTCAACCCGCTGCTGCAGGATCCTGGTCTCATCTTCCATCCTCCCATGCTCTATATGGGATACGTGGGCTTCTCGGTCGCCTTCGCCTTCGCGATTGCCTCCCTGATGACCGGGCGCCTTGATGCTACCTGGGCCCGCTGGTCCCGTCCCTGGACCATGGCGGCCTGGGTTTTCCTGACGCTGGGTATCGTGCTCGGCTCCTGGTGGGCCTACTATGAGCTCGGCTGGGGTGGCTGGTGGTTCTGGGATCCGGTAGAAAACGCCTCCTTCATGCCCTGGCTGGCGGGGACCGCACTGCTCCATTCGCTGGCGGTGAGCGAAAAACGCGCCACCTTCAAGGCCTGGACCGTGCTGTTGGCCCTGTCGGCCTTCTCCCTGAGCCTGTTAGGTACCTTCCTGGTGCGCTCCGGCGTGCTGGTGTCGGTGCATGCGTTTGCCTCTGACCCGACCCGCGGCCTGTTCATTCTCGGCTTCCTGCTGGCGGTGATTGGTTCCTCCCTGCTGCTATTTGCCTTCAAGGGCTCCCATGTGAAGAGCCACGGCAAACACGAGCTGTGGAGCCGCGAGACCCTGCTGCTCGCCAACAACATCATGCTGGTGGCGGGTCTGCTCACCGTGCTGCTGGGCACCCTGTTGCCGCTGGTACACAAGGAGCTGGGGCTTGGCAGCATCTCCATCGGGACGCCCTTCTTCAACCACATCTACAGCTGGCTGATCATCCCGTTTGCCCTGCTGCTGGGGGTTGGCCCGCTGTTTCGCTGGCGCCGTCAGGAGCTTGGCGAGCTCAAGGGCAAGGTGATCCTGGCCCTGCTGCTGAGTCTGGCGGCCGCCTTGCTGTTGCCGCTCGCTTTTGCCGAGGCATTCAAGCCCTGGGCTGCTGTGGGCATTGGCCTGGGTGTCTGGATCATTGTCACCAGTGCCCAGGAAACCTGGGCCCGTGCCACCCATAAGCACAGCTTTGCAGTCGGTGTGCGCCGCCTTGGCAACAGCCACTGGGCCATGATCCTGGGTCACGTGGGCCTTGCGGTCAGCATCATCGGCATCGCCTGTACCCAGAACTACAGCATCGAGAAGGACCTGCGGATGCAGGCCGGAGACAAGGTGCAGTTTGCCGATTACGAGTTCGTCTTTACCGGCATTGCCGAAAAGAACGGCCCCAACTACGACGGCTTCAAGGGCGTGCTGGAAGTGCACAAGAACGGCAAGCATGTCGGTACCCTCAAGCCCGAGAAACGGGTCTATACGGTGAGCCGCATGCCGATGACCGAAGCCGCCATCGATGCCGGCGTGACCCGGGATCTCTATGCCGCGCTCGGCGAGCCCCTCGACAACGGGGCCTGGGCGGTACGCATTTACTACAAGCCATTCGTTCGCTGGATCTGGTTCGGTGGCGTCTTCATGGCCATCGGTGGCGTGCTGGCGATGCTCGACAAACGCTACCGCTTCGGCCGTCGTGAAGAGGAGGTGAAAGCATGACTCGCAAGACCTGGCTGTTTCTGATCCCCTTCGTGGTCTTCCTGTTGGGGGCTGTGTTCCTGTTCAAGGGGCTCTACTCCGATCCCACCAAGCTCGAATCCGTGATGGTGGGCAAGGAAGTGCCCGAATTTACCCTGCAGGACATCTACGATCTCGACAAACGGTACGATCGCAACATCTTCAAGGGGCGCCCCATGCTGCTCAATGTCTGGGCGACCTGGTGTCCGACCTGCTACGGTGAGCACACCTACCTCAAGCAGCTGGCGGGGCAGGGGATCACCATCGTCGGCATGAACTACAAGGATGAGCGGGACAAGGCGATCAAGTGGCTGGAAGAGCTCGGTAACCCCTACCAGATCAACCTGTATGATCCCGATGGCATGCTGGGGCTGGATCTGGGGGTGTATGGCGCGCCGGAAACCTTCTTCATCGACAGCCAGGGGATTATCCGCTACCGCCACGTGGGGGACATCAATCCCCAGAACTGGGCCTCGACCCTCAAACCCATCTTTGATGCCATGAAGTGAGGGCGCCCCGGATGAGAGTATTGATTGCATCCCTGTTGTTGCTGCTGGGTCTGGGCGTGCAAGCCCCGGCCATGGCCGCCATCGATGTCTACACCTTCGACAACGACAATCAGGAGCAGGTATTTCGCGAGCTGACCAAGGAGCTGCGCTGTCCCAAGTGCCAGAACCAGGACATCGCCGACTCCAACGCCGGGCTGGCCAAGGATCTGCGTGACAAGACCTACCAGATGGTGCGCGAGGGCAAGGACAAGGAGGAGATCGTGGACTACATGGTGGCCCGCTATGGCAACTTCATCCTCTACAACCCGCCGTTGATGGCCTCCACCCTGATCCTCTGGCTTGGCCCCCTGCTGGTCATCGTCATCGGCCTTGCCGTGGTGGTGATGCGCAGCCGCCGTCCCCCCGTGGCCGACAAGCAAGTGGATAATCACCTGAGCGAAGAGGAGCAGCGCCGCCTGGCCAAGCTGCTCAAAGAGGAAGAGAAACAATGACCGCCTTTTGGATAGTAATCGCGGCTCTGCTGGTGCTGACGAGTCTGGCGCTGGTACTGCCCCTGTGGCGCGGCGAGGGCAGGCAGAGCATCAGCCGTTCGGCCCTCAACAAGCAGCTTTATCGTCAGCGTCTGCTGGAAATTGGCGAAGAACGGGAACAGGGGGTATTGGCGGAGGAGCCGGACTCGCTGGTCGAACTGCAGCGCAGCCTGCTGGACGACATTCCCGATGTGGAGCAGACCGCCCGGGCTGGCAAGAGTCTGATCTGGATCCCCGGTGTGCTGGTGCTCCTTATCGTGAGCCTGGGACTTTACTACAAGCTGGGCGCCTGGCAGGAGGTAGCCCGCTGGCAGGATGCCAGCAGCCGCATCGGTGAGCTCAGCAATCGCATTCTGGTGGAGCGCAATGCCGAGGTGACCGAACAGGATCTGCTGGACTTCACCCTGGCCCTGCGCACCCGCTTGAAAGACGAGCCGAACGATTACCGCGGCTGGCTGCTGCTGGGTCGCCTGTCACTGGATGGCAACGATCCCGAGATGGCCCGTGAGGCGCTGGCCCATGCCTATGATCTGGCACCCCAGAAAGCCATGGTGGCGGTACCTTACGCTCAGGCCCTGATGATGACCGGGGACGAAGCCCAGGCTGATAGTCTGCTGAAGGCGGCTATTGCCGAGGAGCCGGGCAATATCGAGGCGCACTCCGTCTATGCCTTCATGGCGCTGCAAAAAGAGGATTTCCAGACCGCGCTGGCACGCTGGCAGGCCATGTTGCCGCTGATGGAAAAAGGGACGCCTCGCTATGTGATGGTGGAGCGCTCCATGGAATACGCCAGGGCGCAGCTCAAGGCGCGTGGTATCGCGGCGGCGCCAGTAGCCGAATCTGCCGGGCAGGCGCAGGCTTCCCAGAGCCAGGTGAAGGAGGGAGAGTTCCCCCTGCACATCACCCTGGCCGAGGGCATTCAGTTGCCGCCTGATGCCCATCTGTTCGTGTTTGCGGTAGTGCCCAACGGGCCGCCCATGCCCATCGCGGTGAAGCGTATCGCCGGCCCCTCTCTGCCTCTTACCCTCTCCCTCGGGGACGGGGATGCCATGATGGAGGGGAGCAAGCTGGAAGCCTATCCCGAGCTGCAATTCAAGGCGCGCCTCTCCCGTGGCGGCAACGTCATGAACAAGGAAGGGGCCTTTGAAGGGAGCTCTGCTCCGGTCAAAACGGCGACTATCCCATCAGCGCCGATTGACATCCGTATCGATCACGCCCTCTAATATACCTCTCTACCCGGCTCCCATCATGGGAGCCGGGTTGCCTATAATTCTGATTAATCAAAATAAAAATCTAGGACTTCCATATGTATCTGCGTTCAGGGGCCGTGCTGGCAGCCCTCTTGATAACAGGTTGCGCCGGCGGGCCGCCCAAGCCTGGCCCCGAGAGCCTGGATCTCAATCCCGGCATGAATGTGCCGGGGGCAACCAGTACGGCGGCCGATCCCCGCGACCCTTTCCAGGGGGCCAACCGGGCGATGTGGGCGGTCAACTACGACGTGCTTGAGCCTTATGTTGCCCGTCCCGTGGTGCATGCCTACGCCAACTATGTACCCGAGCCGGTCAAGGTTGGCATCGAAAACTTCGTGGAAAACTTCAACGAGCCGAGCAGCATGGTCAACCACCTGCTCTCGGGCGATCTGAAGGGGGCGGGCACCAACCTGGGACGCTTTACCCTCAACACCACAGTGGGTCTGTTGGGTATCTTCGATGTGGCCAAACACGCCGGGCTTGAGCGTGACAAGCTGGAGCTCTCCACCGTGTTTGGGCGCATGAACATTGGCGAAGGGGCCTATGTCATGGTGCCCGTCTATGGCCCCACCACCACCCGCGAGATAGTGGGGGATACCATAGACGTGCTCTACTTCCCCTACGCACTGCTCACCTTCCCGCTCAAGGTGGCCCACTGGGCGCTGGATGGGCTGGGTTCCCGTGCCAAGTTGATCGATCAGGAGCGGATCATCGACAATGCACTCGACCCTTACGCCCTGACCAAGGACTTCTATCTGCAATACAACGAAAACAAGGTCACGGGCAACCAAGGGGCTCCCAAGCAGAATGAAGCCAGTGGCGATGATGCCAATCTGGACGAGTATCTGGATGAAATAGATCAGTAACTGTACATACTTGAACACATGTACAAAAGAGGGCGCCTCCAAGCGCCCTCTGTGTTTTCATCGCTGGATGTCAGACATAAAAAAACGCCCTGCAATGCAGGGCGTTTTGGCAAGAGCGGCTATCAGGCAGCCAGATTCTTGGCCACGAATTCCCAGTTGACCAGGGCCCAGAAGGTTTCCATGTACTTCGGACGCAGGTTGCGGAAATCGATGTAGTAGGCGTGCTCCCACAGGTCGACGGTCAGCAGCGGGGTAGTACCGGCTTCGGTCAGCGGGCAACCGGCGTTGGAGGTGTTGACGATGGCCAGGGAGCCGTCAGCCTTCTTGACCAGCCAAGTCCAGCTGGAACCGAAGTTGCCGATGGCAGACTTGGTGAAGGCATCTTTGAACTCGGCGAAAGAGCCAAAGGATTTGGTAATGGCGTCGGCCAGGGCGCCAGTGGGCTCGCCACCGCCGTTCGGGGAGAGGCAGTGCCAGTAGAAGGTGTGGTTCCAGATCTGGGCTGCGTTATTGAAGATACCACCGCTGGAGGTCTTGATGATCTCTTCCAGAGACTTGCCTTCAAACTCGGTACCCGGCACCAGGTTGTTCAGGTTGACCACGTAGGTATTGTGGTGCTTGCCGTGGTGGTATTCCAGAGTTTCCTGGGAGATGTGCGGTTCCAGAGCATTGATTGCATAGGGCAGAGCGGGAAGTTCGAATGCCATTTTCTACTCTCCATTGGCTGGACCGTGCGAAAGCGACGGTTGCAAGACATTGCGTGCTCTTTTCTTATTTGAAAAGAGATGTTTATAAAATGATGAGGCAGGATAGCCCAAAGCCAAGGGATTGTAGCAGCATCAAAGATGGGCTAACAACTCCTGATTGGCGCCATGATCGCGATCAATGCAGGTGCAATTCTCTGTGCAATTCATATGCACATTTCCCTTTGTGAGTTTGTGCTCAGGCCAGATTGCAGTAGAATGGCCGCCGAAATCGCTCTAGTGAGGCATCTATGGAAACTATTGAAAAGATTAAGCAGCAGCTGGCTGACAACCCCATCATCATCTACATGAAAGGGTCTCCCAAGCTGCCCAGCTGTGGCTTCTCTGCCCAGGCCTCCCAGGCGCTGATGTCCTGTGGCGAGCCGTTTGCTTATGTCGATATCCTGCAAAACCCGGATATCCGTGCCGAATTGCCGAAATTCGCCAACTGGCCGACCTTCCCCCAGCTGTGGGTCGAAGGCGAGCTGATCGGCGGCTGCGACATCATGATCGAGATGTTCCAGGCCGGCGAGCTGCAGACCCTGATCAAGGAAACTGCCGCCAAGTACAAGAAAGATGACGCGGCCGCCGAATAAGGCTGCTTCAGTATCATGAAAAAGGGGAGCCAATGGCTCCCCTTTTTATTGTGGCGGTGCTATCAGGCGATCCGCTCGATACGCGCCATATAGAAGCCATCGAAACCAGTGGCGGCAGGGCTCACGGTGTGATCGTCACGCAGCCGGAAATTTTCGTTGGTGGCGAGGAACTTGTCCACCTGCTGGCGGTTCTCCTGGGGCAGGATGGAGCAGGTGGCATAGACCAGCAGACCGCCGACCTTCACCATCTGGCTGTAACGCTGCAGGATCTCTTCTTGCAGGGCCACCAGCACCGGCAGACGCTCGGCGGTGTCGCGCCACTTGGCATCCGGATTGCGCTTGAGTACGCCAAGACCGGAGCAGGGCACGTCGAGCAGGACGCGATCCGCGCTCTCTTTGAGGCGCTTGACTGTCTTGCTGCTGGTGATGACCCGGGTCTCCACGTTGTGAGCCCCGGCGCGGCGGGCGCGCTGCTTGAGGTTCTCCAGCTTCCACTCTTCCACATCCATCGCCAGCAGTCGGCCCTTGCCGTTCATCATGGCGGCCAGATGCAGGGTCTTGCCACCGGCACCGGCGCAGGCGTCGATGACGCGCATGCCCGGAGTGACCTCCAGGGCGGCAGCCACCAGCTGGGAGCCGGCATCCTGCTGCTCGAACCAGCCATCGGCGAAGGCGTTGGTGCGGAACAGGGCGGCATCCGAGGTGACCTGCAGGGCGCTCTCGACCCCTTCTACCGGGACTGTGGTGACATGTTCTTTCGCCAGTGCGGCCTGCAGCTCATCCTTGTTGCACTTGAGGGTGTTGACCCGCAGGTAGCGCTTGGGCATGGCGGTAAGGGCGGCACGCTCGGCAGGCCAAGCTTCGCCCAGTTGCTCGCTGCCGAGTTTTTCCAGCCAGCCAGGGCAACCATCCATCAACACCGGATTCTTCTTGGCCTCGGCCAGACGACGGCGAAACGCCTCTTCGTTGAAGCGATCCAGAGTCGGATGGTTGGGTTGGGCAATCTTGTGGAAGGCGTGCCAGCTGTGCAGCAGCGGCCAGACGTTCTTGGCGGCCTGACGGACCTGAATGCCGGTCAGGGCGCAGTAGAGACTGAGACGACGCAGCAGGTCGCCGGTGACCAGGGCAATCCTTGCCTGTTCTTGCGGTTTGAGATCGATGCCGGAGAAGTGACGGGCATAGGCGCGATCGAGGGTCAGGCCCTGCGCCAGTACATCGTCAACGATGGCAACGACCAGATCCCCGAAACGGGGCAACAGTGGGGATTTGAGCATGAGATTAACCTTGGCCAGATAAGGATGAACCGCCTTCTCGCGAGCGCGGTTCTAAAACGGATAAATCCGCGCAATGATAGGGGTTAGATCAAGTTGGTGCAACTCTCCCCGTTTGGGAAATATACTGGTCGCCAAACTGGTTCAATTGGGCCAGTGACAAAATAAACTAGATTTCAGTTCAGGCAGATGCATTTAAAAGGATTACAAAAGATGCAGTTGATAAGACATTCCTCCCTGGCGCTAATCGTCGCTACCCTGATGACGTCGACCAACCTGGTGGCCAAAGAATGGGACACGGTGGCGGCACGCGCCACCGCAGCAGATGGCTATGAAGTAAGGGCCAACCAGTTCCGGGTGGTCAAGGTTTCTCTTGATTACATTAGTGGGCTGGTTGCCGGGGAGCGCCAGCTGAAGTTGCCGTTGCCCGACGGGGGAGAGGTGACGTTCGTTCTGCAAGCCTACGATCTGTTGCCTGCGGACCTGGCGGCCAAATATCCCGATATCCAGACCTTCAAGGGACACAATCCTGCAGCGCCGCAAGAGACGGGGCGGTTTGACCTCGGTCCGCAAGGTTTCCATGCCATGTTCAGCCATCAGGGCAAGACGGTGTTTGTCGATCCGTTGCGCAATGCAGAAGGCTACGCCGTCTATTACCAGCAGGATGCCTATAGCCGCCTGGATGAAGAGGCAGACAAGGTGATTGGCGGGGAAGCCAGGAGCCTGGTGCGCAAGGTGCAAGTTGAGGGCAACGTGCGCAAGCATTACACCATCGCCATCTCGGCGGCGGGAGAGTATACCCAATACCACGGCGGTACGGTTGCGTCGGGTCTGGCTGCCATCGCGACCCTGCTCAACCGGGTGAACGAGGTGTATCAGCGTGACGTGGGGGCCGAATTTCAGCTCGCCAGTGGCAACGACACCATCATCTATACCGATCCGGCTAGCGATCCCTTTACCAATACCGATACTGATGTTGATATCAACGGTACGGTACAGACCAATGCGCAGAACTTGCCCAGCGGAGCCTTGGGACCATTCGACATCGGCCATATAGTCAATACAGGTGGCGGTGGATTGGCTGGTCTGGGTGTGCTCTGTACTGCAACCAAATCGGACGGCATGACCGGCTCACCCAACCCGGTGGGGGATGCCTTCTTTATCGACTATGTGGCACACGAGATCGGCCACCAGTTTGGCGCCGAACATACCTTCAACGGCACCACCGGCAGCTGTGGTGGCGGGAACCGGGCCGCCAGCCAGGCGTGGGAGCCCGGTAGCGGCAGCTCCATCATGGCCTATGCCGGGATCTGCGGGGAAGAGAATATTCAGGCTCACAGCGATCCCTACTTCCACAGCAAATCCATCGAACAGATGCGCGCGCACATGGCCACTGTGCCTGGTTGTGGCACCACGTTGAATCTCACCAACAATGCGCCGCAGGCAGTGGCCGGCGCCGACTACATCATTCCGGCCAATACACCGTTCATGCTCAAAGGCGCCGGTGCCGATCTGGACAATAACCCTCTCACTTACACCTGGGAGCAGATCGATCTGGGGAACGCGTCCAGTAGTGCGAGCGAAATGATCGACGACGGTACTCGTCCGCTGTTCAGGTTTGTTTCGCCGACCAGCTTGCCGGAGCGGATCCTGCCCAGTCTGGCATCCCTGTTTTCGGGGACTCTGGCCAAGGGCGAAGCCTGGCCAACCACCAACCGGGATCTCAACTTCCGGCTCACAGTGCGTGACGGGCAGGGCGGAGTCGCCAGTGACGACATGAAGGTACAGGTCGTCAACACGGGCACGGCTTTTCGCATCATCAGTCCGATAGGAACCCCGGTCACCGCGGGGGGCGTGCAAACGGTCAGATGGGAGGTGGCCGGTACGGATCAAGCCCCCATCAGCTGCCGCAAGGTGGATCTGCAACTGACCCGTGATGAGGGGGCCAGCTGGGTGAGTCTGGCCAGCGCTCAGCCCAATACGGGCTCGGCCAATGTCACATTGCCGGCCGGTGCCAGTGGCACAGCCCGTTTGAAGGTGGCCTGCAGTGACAACATCTTCTTTGCCATCAGTCCGTTCCGCTTATCCGTGGTACAAGGCGGTGAAAGCTCGGGTGGTAGCAGCGGTGGTGGCGGTGGTGCGCTCGGTTTCTGGACATTGGCGCTGGCCCTGCTGGGCTGGCAGCGGAGGCGCAGATGAGGATCAGCGGCTTGCTGTTATTAACCCTGCTTGGCGGATGTCAGGCCGATGCCGATACGCTGGAGCAGGCGATCAGTGCCAGTCTGGCCAAGCAGGATTATCGGCTGATAGTGCGGGCTGGGCGCGGTGAGGTGGCACCCGGCATTGCGGCCAGTGAGCAGGAGGCGGCCAAGGCGCGCTGTGGCGTGCGTTATCTGGATGGTCTGGGTGATGTTATCAAGCCAGAGCAGAAAGAGGTCCACGCCAAGCTGAGCGCCTATGCGGCCGAGTATAACCGGCGCATGCTGGTCCATTGTCCGCAAGTTCCGGCCGGTCACCAGCAATGACTGGTGGCTGTTGGTTTGTAAAAGGGAGGCTTGTGCCTCCCTTTTGTTTTCCCTGGGGCTAATTGACCTCTCCGAGACTTGTACCCATGGCGTGCTCGTCGCACAATGCCGCATGCATCGCCGCGTTCTGGCGGAAAGTACAGAAGGAAAATCAAGATGATGGATGTGGCTGATCTGCGCCGCGAATATACCCGGGGCGGATTGCACCGGGCCGATCTGCCGGCCGAACCACTGGCGTTGTTCGAGAAGTGGCTGGCTCAGGCCTGCGAGGCCAGATTGACGGATCCGACCGCCATGGTGGTGGCTACCGTGGATGCCGATGGCCAGCCCTGGCAGCGTACCGTACTGCTCAAGCACTACGACGCCCAGGGGATGGTGTTCTACACCAACATGGGCAGTCGCAAGGCACATCAGCTGGAGGGTAATCCCCGCATCAGCCTGCTCTTCCCCTGGCATCCCCTGGACAGGCAGGTGCACGTGACTGGCCGGGTGGAGAAGCTTGGCACCCTCGAGGTAATGAAGTATTTCCACAGCCGTCCCAAGGACAGCCAGATAGCCGCCTGGGTCTCCAAGCAGTCGACCCGCATCTCGGCACGCGGCGTGCTGGAAGCCAAGTTTCTCGAGCTCAAGCAAAAATTTGCCGGCGGTGAAGTGCCCCTGCCGAGTTTCTGGGGCGGCTACCGGGTGGTGATCGACACGGTCGAATTCTGGCAGGGGGGCGAGCATCGCCTGCACGATCGTTTCTACTACACCCGTGAGGGGGATGGCTGGCACATCGAGCGTCTGGCCCCCTGATTATTCAACCTGGTTTCAACCCCCGTTTCACAAGGAGTGTGTATGCGTCTGTATGGTGATTTGCGATCCGGCAACTGTTACAAGGCATGGCTGCTGGCCCGCTGGCTCGAGTTGCCCCTGACCTGGGTCAATGTGGATATTCAGGCGGGGGATACCCGAATTCCCGAGTTTCTGGCGCTCAATCCCAACGGCAAGATCCCGGTGCTGGCCATCGGTGAGGGGGACGCACTGGCCGAGTCCAATGCCATTCTCTTTTATCTGGCGCAGGGCTCCGCGCTCTGGCCATCGGATCCTCGCCAGCAGGCGGAAGTGCTCAAGTGGATGTTCTTCGAGCAGTACAGTCACGAGCCCTATATCGCGGTCGCCCGTTTCATCGTCCACTATCTGGGCCGACCGGAATCCCAGGAGGCGCGACTCGATGGCCTCAAGGCTGGCGGTGAGAAGGCACTGGCGGTGATGGAGCAGCAGCTTAAACAAAGCCCCTATCTGTGCGGCGAGGCGCCGACCATCGCCGATATCGCTCTCTACGCCTACACCCATGTGGCGGAGGAGGGGATTTTCTCCCTGCAGGGGTGGCCGGCCATTCGCGCCTGGATCGACCGTATCGAGTCACTCCCCCGCCATCTGAGCCTGCCGGCTGCCTGTCAGGCAGAGTAAGGCGAGTCTGACAAAACCATCGGGCGCACCCAGGGTACGCCCGGCATTTCTATCTCATCCCTTTGTGTGGAAGAGCCTGGCCACGGGTCGATCCGCGTTCACTTTCTCTCCCTCGTCAGAGGTATGCCAATCGTTTTCCTGAGTGCACACTCCCATTTCTGGATAAAGGCGCTCAGGCCGCTCGCCACTTGTGTGGAATAATGGCCGCTCCGCTGTACGAGGAGTAACGCTGTATGTTGAGAACCGAGCGCCCTGGCGACATGTTGCCGGTCTATGAGCTGGTGAGCGCCGCCTTTGGCCGTTGCGATGAGGCCGAGCTGGTCAACCGTCTGCGCGAATGCGGCGCCGCCGTGGTGACCATGGTCGAGGAGGAGGAGTACGAGTTCATGGGGCACCTGATGCTGAGCCCGATCACCATTGCGGGTGAGGAAGGTCCCTGGCTCGGGCTGGCTCCGGTGGCGGTACATCCCGACTGGCAGGGGCAGGGCATAGGTTCGGATCTGATCCGCGAAGGACTGGATACGGCGCTGGAGATGGACTGGAAGGCGGTGGTGGTGCTCGGTGACCCGGCCTATTACAGCCGCTTCGGGTTTCGTCCGGCCAGCGAGTTCGGCCTGCACTGCATCTACGAAGTGCCCGCCGACTGCTTCATGGCGATGGAGCTGCAACCGGGGGGCCTTGCGGGCGTTGCCGGGGAAGTGCTCTACCACCCCCTGTTTGATGAACTGCCTGATGACGTGGCGGAAAAACACCAGGAAGCGTGTGAATAGCAAAAAGCCCTCAATGAGGGCTTTTTTCATCTGCATTGATGGGGATCAGGCCATGATGTCGAGCAGGTTGCCCCGCTTGTCGCCTTGGCCGACCATCTCTCCCATCTGCTGGCCGAGGGGGCTCTGCCTGAACTGCAGGTAGTCGCCGAGCTGCTGTTGCTGCTGGTGGCGCTCTTCCATCCGGTAGATATCGGCGGCCGTCGGGGCGCTCTGCCCGTCGCTCTCCTGGCCGCTGGCTTGCAGATAATGATCCACCGCGGCTTTGTCCTGCTGCTGCTCGGTATAGGAGACGGCCAGAGTGCGGCGGGTAGTCTCCTTCTCCTCCTGCTTTGCCACATACTCATCTTTCTTGTCCAGTGCCTTGTCGCGGCCCTGGCTGATCTGCTCCGGGGTCAGCTTGGGATAGGCGTTGTCATAACCGGGCAACGGCATGGGACGAGTGCTGATCTGCATGGGATACCCTCTCTTCTAAACCTGTCTGCTTGAGCAATGACCGCATGATACGGGCTTTCACTTGTGCAAAAAAGCATCATCAGGTGCGCCGTCAAGAGTGGGTTCAGCTTCGAAAGTCGGTTGTGGAGCAGGCAAGAAGTGAAAAGAGCCGCTGGGTCGGCCTGGTTGGCAGCAGATGATGTGAAGTCGGTGACCACAGAGATAAAAAAGGCGCCCGAAGGCGCCTTTTGTCACAGCGAGAGGATCAGTTGAAGAACCAGTAACCGCGGTTGACCAGACGGGTCAGCAGCTGCAGGAAGCCGGCCTGATCGGCAAGTTCCACCATGTCGGCCTGGGTGACCATGTCCTTGTCGCACAAGAGCGAGATGGCCGCCGCATCCTCGCTCGGCAGGCTCCAGGCTTCGCCGTCGATGTAGCAGGTCTGGCTCTCGCCGCTGAACCAGACAGAGCGCAGCCCCGGCACCTTGATGGCGGGCTCGCCCTGGGTCAGCAGATCGGCCACCTCGTCGGCGCTGTAGTCCGGCTCCACCGGATTGACGTCCAGATCGTGCTTGGCCTCGGAGATCATGGTACCGAACCACTCCTTGAACAGGGTCTCGTCATCGAGGGCCTGTTGCATCAGCTCGCGCAGACGGTGCAGCTCAAAGGGCTGGATTTCGCCGTGGCGGGCGCGGGGCTTGAGGTCAGGATCACCGTAGCGCTCGGTACGCAGGTCGTTGTCGATCAGGTGATCGGCGAAGGAGGAGATAAGCGCCTTGGCGTCCGGTGCACGGAAGCCCACCGAGAAGTTCAGGGAGGGCTCAATGGCGTAGCCCTCGTGGGGGAATCCGGGCGGAATGTAGAGGATATCGCCCGGCTCCATGATGACGTCGATGATCGCCTCGAACGGCTCGCAGTGCAGCAGGGCGGCATGGGCGGCGAACTCATTGCGCGGTGTGGCATCGCCAACCCGCCAGTGGCGTTTGCCCTGACCCTGGGTGATGAAGACGTCGTAGTTGTCGATATGGGGGCCGACACCGCCATGGGGGGTGGAGAAGCTCACCATCACATCGTCAAAACGCCAGCCCGGGATGAACTGGAACGGCAGTGCCAGCTCGTTGACCTCGGGCGCCCAGTGGTTGCAGGCCTGCACCAGAATGGTCCAGTTCTCCTCACCCAGGTGATCGTAGGATTCGAAGGGGCCGTGGGCTGCCTCCCACTTGTTGTTGAAGCGGGTGACGAGGCGCGATTCAATCACCTCTTCCATGGCCAGACCCGCCAGCTCGTCCGGGCTGATGGGATCCTGAAAGTCGGTGAAGCCGCCCTTGATAAGGAGCGGGCGCTTCTGCCAGTAGTGCTCAAGGAAGTGAGCGATATCCAGATTGAGTTGGTACATGGTGCTTCTCGTATCTTGTGAGAGAGGGCTTGCCCAAGACGGGCTTGGGCAAGGCCACTCGGTTGAACATAACTACGTAGTTGAACATGGCTGCGTCGTTGAACAAAGTGACGCAGGTCGAAAATAACAGGGGCCCTGTGGCAGAGCATGCACAGGGCCCCTGTTCATTGGTTATCAGCTTATTTCAGCAGATCGACCAGACGCTGGGCGTCGCCGATATAGTTGGCCGGAGTGAGCTTCTTCAGCTCAACCTTGACTGCCTCGGGCAGTTCGAGGGTGTCGATAAAGGTACGCATGCCTTCGGCATCGACGCGGCGGCCACGGGTCAATTCTTTCAGCTTCTCATAGGGCTTCTCGATGCCGTAGCGGCGCATCACGGTCTGGATCGGCTCGGCCAGCACTTCCCAGTTGGCGTCCAGATCGGCAGCCATGGCGTCCGCGTTGGCTTCCAGCTTGGAGATGCCCTTCAGGGTCGCCTGATAGGCGATAAGCGAATAGCCCACCGCCACGCCCAGATTGCGCAGCACGGTCGAGTCGGTCAGATCACGCTGCCAGCGGGAGATGGGCAGTTTGCTCGCCAGGTGTTGGAACACGGCGTTGGCCAGCCCCAGGTTGCCTTCGGAGTTCTCGAAGTCAATGGGGTTGACCTTGTGCGGCATGGTGGAGGAGCCGATTTCGCCCGCGATGGTACGCTGCTTGAAGTGGCCCAGGGAGATGTAGCCCCACACATCGCGATCGAAGTCGATCAGGATGGTGTTGAAGCGCGCCATGGCGTCGAACAGCTCGGCGATGTAGTCGTGCGGCTCGATCTGGGTGGTGTAGGGGTTCCAGGTCAGGCCGAGGGAAGTGACGAACTCCTCGGAGAACTGGTGCCAGTCCACATCCGGATAGGCGCTGAGGTGGGCGTTGTAGTTGCCCACGGCGCCGTTGATCTTGCCAAGGATCTCGACTGCCATGATCTGCTTGAGCTGGCGCTCCAGACGGTAGGCAACGTTGGCCATCTCCTTGCCCATGGTGCTCGGGGTGGCCGGCTGACCGTGGGTGCGCGACAGCAGCGGCATATCGCGATACTCATGGGCCAGACGCTTGATCTCGCTGATGAGCTTCTCGCAGTAAGGCTTGATCACCTCTTCCCGGGCGGTTTTCAACATCAGGCCGTGGGAGTTGTTGTTGATGTCTTCGGAGGTGCAGGCGAAGTGGATGAACTCGCTGACGGTGGCGAGCTCAGGGTTCACTTCCACCTTCTCTTTCAGGAAGTACTCCACCGCTTTCACATCATGGTTGGTGGTGCGCTCGATCTGTTTGATGCGCGCGGCGTCGGCTTCGTTGAAGTTGCTGACAATACCGTCGAGCAGGGCACTGGCGGCCGCGCTCAGGGCAGGGACTTCCGGGATCCCGGCGTGGCTGGCCAGTTTCTGCAACCAGCGCACCTCGACTTCGACGCGAAAACGCAGCAGGCCGAATTCGGAGAAGATGGGACGCAGGGCATCGGCCTTGTCGCCATAACGACCGTCAATCGGGGAAACAGCAGTCAGCGCTGACAGCTCCATGTGGTGAACTCCTGATGTGTGTGGGGGATTCGAATCCACTCGCGCGCTTGCAGTGGTTATCAAGGCTGATGTGCGGCTGTTCACCTTGATGTCGACCTCTCTGCCCGGGCGCGAGCGATGATTAGTAACGTTTGGCCAGTTCGACCATCTTCTTGCGGGCGAAGATGATCTGGGTGCGGCTGCCGCCCAGCTGGCGCCACAGCACCACGGCGCGAATACCGGCCAGCAGCAGGGCGCGCACCTTGTGCTGCACCAGCGGCTGTTGCAGGAACAGCGGGGTGCCCGCTACCTGGATGCGCGGCCCGATGGGGCTGATAAGATCGCTGTAGATGCTCGCCATGTTGGCCAGGATCTGCTCGTCGAGCAGATCGAAATGCTGTTGCTGACGGCCAATCTGGCTGATCCGCTCGCCCAGCATATTGAGAATGTCCTTGCGCTTGGCCAGCTTGCGCTCCAGCGCAATCAGACTCACCACGTAGCGGGTCAGCTCGGCGTTCTTCTGGCTGCCGTCGGCGCCCAGCTGGTCGACCAGGGCGCGGTAGCCGTCGCGAATGGCCAGGTGATTGCCGAACACGTCCAGTGGCTGCTTGGGATCGGTAACCAGGATGCTTTGCAGGCTCTCGCGCAGGGAGGCCTCGTCGCAGGTACCGTCACGGGCCACCTTCTGTACCAGATAGGCGGCCTGGCAGATGCCGGCGAAGGCCATGGTTCTGTCTTGGAATTTGTCGCTCATAAGTTCACGGCCCTATTTCATTCGTTCACTGGCTGATACCGCAGCAGGCCATGATCCGGCCTTGGAATTTGTCGCTCACGTATGCTGCCTTCTATTTGTGCTGTTCAACCGGATGACGGGTTTCGGGGCGCTGGCGCCAGGCGCTTTGCCCCGAAACGGCAGTCTCATCCCTTAGACCGGATGGCTGAAACGTTGTTCGATAATGCCACCGCCCAGGCACACTTCCCCGTCGTAGAAGACGGCGGACTGGCCCGGGGTGACCGCTGCCTGCTTCTCGTCGAAGATCACCCGGATGGTCTCGTCGTCGATGGGCTGGATCAGGCAGGGGATATCCTGCTGGCGGTAACGGGTCTTGACGGTGCAGCGGCGCGGCTCGCGAATGGGGGTGCGATCGACCCAGTGCAGCTGGCTCGCGATGAGGCCGTCGGAGTAGAGACGGGGATGTTCGCCCTGGGCGACCACCAGCACATTGCGCTCCACCTCTTTGTCCACCACGTACCAGGCCTCTTCGGTGGCATCCTTGCGGCCACCGATGCCGAGCCCCTTGCGCTGGCCCAGGGTGTGGTACATCAGCCCCTGGTGGGTGCCGATCACCTTGCCATCCACGGTCTCGATGTCACCGGGCTGGGCAGGCAGGAACTTGGCCAGGAAGTCCTTGAACTTGCGCTCGCCGATAAAGCAGATACCGGTGGAGTCCTTCTTCTTGGCAGTAATGAGATCCAGCTGCTCGGCGATGCGGCGCACCTCCGGCTTCTCCAGATCGCCGACCGGGAACAGGCTTTGGCCCACCTGCTTTTCACTCAGGGTGTAGAGGAAGTAGCTCTGATCCTTGTTGGTGTCGAGACCGCGCAGCAGGCGCGGCCGGCCGGTGCTGTCGTCACGGCGCACATAGTGGCCAGTGGCGATGTAGGTGGCACCCAGCTCTTCGGCGGCAAACTCGAGGAACGCCTTGAACTTGATCTCCTTGTTGCACAGGATATCGGGGTTCGGCGTGCGGCCAGCCTTGTACTCTTCCAGGAAGTGCTCGAACACGTTGTCCCAGTACTCGGCGGCGAAGTTGATGGTGTGGAGTTTGATCCCCAGCTTGTCGCAGACGGCCTTGGCATCAGCCAAATCCTGGGCGGCAGAGCAGTACTCGTCCGTGTCGTCTTCTTCCCAGTTCTTCATGAACAAGCCTTCGACCTGATAGCCCTGCTGCTGGAGCAGGTAGGCCGAGACGGAAGAATCCACGCCGCCGGACATGCCGACGATCACCTTGATTTGGCTGTTGTCTGTCATTAGTCGAAGTTACCAGTTCGTTTAAACGGGGCGTATTCTACCAGAGTTTTGCGCCCCCGGTCACATCTCCATACCGCCGTTCCCATCAGGAACCGTGCAGTAGGAAATCGTTTTTCCCTCCATTGCCTCACGAGTCGGCAATCGGCGTCAAATGGCCTCAGATAAAGGCCTTGAGCGCAGAGAGGGGCAAGCGGGTGCCCGCCAGATAGTCCTGGATGCACTGCCACACCAGGGGGCTGCGCAAAGAGGATTTGCACTCGCCAAGCTCCTCTAGTGTCAACCAGTGGCAGGCCAGCACGTCGCCGTCGGGATCCTCTGGATGGTGCTGCCCCGGGGCTTTTTCAAGGTCGAACACCATTGCGATGCGCACATAGGTGGCCTCGCTGTCCGCCGGCTTGTAGAGATAGGTCCCCAGCCAGGCGGTGGGGCTGGCGATGAGCCCGGTCTCTTCCTTCAGCTCGCGGCAGGCCGCTTCAAGCAGGTTTTCCCCCGGCTCCACATGGCCGGCAGGCTGGTTGAAGCGTCGCTGACCCCTTATCTCCTCTTCTACCACCAGAAAACGGCCCTGCCAGTGCACCAGGGCGGCGACGGTGAGGCGGGTGGGCAGCGGTGGATGATCGCTCATAGGGACTCCTTGTCTCGTTGATTCATTCAGGATTGGCCGCCGCGGGCCGGTCGGCGCGCGGTGCCCCGGCCACCGCTGCGAGGCTTGTTGCCGGCAGGGGCCGGGTTTGTAGCTTGAGTTTGCCCGCCTGGTTTGCTGCCTGCGGGGCGCACTGCCCGGGGGTTATGCGGTTTGCCGGTCTGGCCGCTGCGACGGGGCGGTGGGTTAAGGGGAGCCAGCTCCGGCACCGGCAGGCTGCGGCTCTCGCCGGGTGCCAGATCATCGAGGGTCCAGTCGCCGATGGCGTAGCGGATAAGACGCAAGGTGGGGTGGCCGATATGGGCGGTCATGCGCCGTACCTGACGGTTGCGCCCCTCGATGATCTTGATCTCGAGCCAGCAGGTGGGGATCTCCTTGCGCTCGCGAATGGGCGGATTGCGTGGCCACACGTCGGGCTCATCCATGATGCGCGCCCCGGCGGGCAGGGTCATGCCGTCGTTAAGTTCCACACCGGCGCGCAGGGCCTTCAGTGCCGCTTCGCTCGGCACTCCTTCCACCTGCACCCAGTAGGTCTTGGGAGTCTTCTCCCCCGGCTGGGTGAGGCGTGCCTGCAGCTTGCCGTCATTGGTGAGCAGCAAGAGCCCCTCGCTGTCGCGGTCGAGCCGGCCTGCGGCATAGATGCCGGGCTCTTTGATGTAATCCTTGAGGGTCTCGCGGCCCGCCTCGTCGGTGAACTGACAGAGCACCATGTAGGGCTTGTTCAGCAGCAGCAGCTTGCGATCGGCCGGGGCCACCTGTGGCTTGCGAGGCGCGGAGGAGACTCGGTGCCCCTTGTCACGAGGTGGGCGCGCAGAGAGGGAGAGGCGGGAGCGGGCAGATTTCATCGGATACACACGTCAAACAAACAATGACAGCGAGTGTATCACAGGGGCTTGTCGGCGAGATGAACGGGGGCGCTTTTCAGCCGAGCAGGCTCTCGACGACGATGGCTTGGCGGGCAGGGGCTGAACTTGCTTTGAGCAGGGCGCTGGCGATGACGTCGTCCAGCATGGCGCGGGCCAGCCGGGTGAGGGGAAGCAGGGTCTCGCGCGGGCTACCGGCGGGGATCGCCAGCAGGATGAGGGTCTGCACCGGCCCTATCCGGGAGCCCCACTCGATGGGGGCCTTGCTGGCCAGTAGGGCCAGCGCGGGCCGGGTCACCCTTGCGCTCAACACATGGGGCATGGCCAGCCCCGGGCGTATGATGGTGGCGGCGATCTGTTCACGCGAGGCAATCTCGTCGGCCAGCCCGGCGCTGTCGGTGACCAGCTGCGCAGGCAGCAGATCGATAAGCTGCGAGAGGGCCTGGGCCTTGTCCAGCCCTGTCTGGCAGTGGCCAAGCTGGGCCAGGGTAAAGAAATAGTCGGGCAGGGCGCCAGCCAGGCGCTGCTCGGCCAGGGCGGCGGTTGCCGGGCGCACCAGTGGCTGGCCCAGCTCGCCGCACCAGCAGGTAAAGGCCATGTGGGCCAGCTCGGCGTCGTTCCCCTCTATCTGCAACTGGCAGAGATCCCCGGGCTGGATGGCCAGGGTGAGCAGGGAGAGCTGGTTGCTCACCGTCACGGTTTGGCGGCGGGTGAGATTGGCGCCGCGAATGCAGGATTTGAACATCCCCGCCAGCCGACTCAGTTGCTTGGCCTGGGTGACGCTCATGCCATGATGGCAGTAGAAGGTGATCTCGCGGGTCAGCATCAGGCCTGCAGCGGCAGCCCCCTGAGCACGGCCTGGGCATTGAGCAACACGGTCTCGAGGCGCACCTGATGGGTGCGACAGCCGAGAAAGCGCTCTTTTTGCTCGATCTCGATGTCCGAGGCGATCAGCACCAGTTCGGCGGCGGCGATGTCCCGGGCGGTCAACATATTCTCCATCCCCATGGCTCCCTGAGTCTCGACCTTGATCTTGAGACCAAGGGCGGTAGCGGCTTTTTGCAGGGCCTCGGCGGCCATGTAGGTGTGGGCGATGCCGGTGGGACAGGCGGTGACGGCGACGATCTTCATCAGCTCTCTGTTTTGTTGGCAAAAGGGTGCCACAAGATAGCGCCAACTCCGGACGCTTGCCAAAGGCGGGGGCTGAAAATGGGATCTGGAGTGGGACCTGACCTTGTGTCTGTACACGTAGTGTGCAGGGGCGGGGTCATTTGATGATGGCAAAGACTGATAAAAAAACGGCCCGTCAACTGGACGGGCCGGATGGACACAAGAGCGTGTATGGAGTAGGAACTTTGTCCCTTAGGCGGACTGGGTCGCCAGCTCGGCGGCTTTCAGCTCGCGCTTGAGGCGGCGGATCTTGCGCTCTTCCGCGATGGCCACGCAGGCCATCAGCACCAGACAGGCGGCTGCGGCCATGTCGAGCGCGGCGAAGGTGCCGCTCCAGCCGGTCAGGCCGAAGATGGGGGTACCGTCGGCGATCATGCCCAGACCCAGTTTGGCGAAGCTGTCACCGATGAGGTAGGCGAAGGTACCCTTGACGCCATCGGCCACACTGATCCCCTGCTTGGGTACGAAGCCCACGGCGGCCACGCCGATCAGCAGTTGCGGACCAAACACCAGGAAGCCCAGCAGGAACAGGGAGCCCAGGAACATGAACTGGGTGGTGGCGTGCTGGTAGAGCCCCAGGGTGGCGATGATGAGCGCCAGCGCCACGCAGGCCACCAGACCACGGCGACCGTTCGCCAGATCGGAGAGGTAACCCCACATCAGGGTGCCGACCAGAGCGCCCACTTCGAAGAAGGTAAAGCCCTGGATGGCCACGTCCTTGGAGAAGCCGAGCTCCTGGTGGGCATAGACGGTGGACCACTGGTCGATACCGATGCGCACCACGTAGAGGAAGATGTTGGCAAAGCAGAGCAGCCAGATCACCTTGTTCATCAGCACGTACTTGACGAAGATCTGCCACTTGGTCAGCTTCTGCTCTTCGGTGGCGACGTCCTCTTCGCTCGCCGCTTCGTCAAACAGCTCTTCCACCTTGCCAAGGCCGTAGGCTTCCGGTGAATCACTACCAAAGCGCAGGCCGATGAAGCCGACGATCAGCGCAATGATGGAGGGGAAGATGAACATGCCGAGCACGTTGCCATCGAACAGGTAGTTGGCACCAAACAGCGCCACACCGGCCGCACCGGCGCCACCCACGTTGTGGGAGAGGTTCCACATGCCCAGATAGGTGCCGCGCTTGTTGCGGGGGGTCCACTTGGTGATGGTGGAGTAGCTGCAGGAGCCGCCACAGCTCTGGAAGAAGCCGCTCAGGGCGTAGAAGAAGATCATCAGGTAGAGGCTAAAACCTGTGCCACCCATGCTGGCACTGAAGCCCAGCATGCACAGGGCGGAGAGGATCAGCATCAGCGGCAGGAACTGCTTGGTGTTCTTGCCATCGGCATAGTAGGAGAGGATGGTCTTGCCCACGCCGTAGGTGATGGAGAAGCCGAGGCCGATCATGCCAAGCTCGGTCATGGAGAGACCGTAGGTCTGGATCATGTCGTTCTGCGCAATGTTGAAGTTCTTGCGGATCAGATACATGGTCAGATAGCCGATGAATACAACCAGATAGGATTGCATAAACGGCTTGAACCAGAGTTTGCGCCGGGCTTCGACCGGCAGATCCAGGGTGGGCACCCGGACCTGTTGGAGCAGTTTCAACATCTTCGTTCATCCTCTGCGAGATAGACGCTATTTCCGCCGTGCCTCCCGCCTGTTTATTGGTCGTTGTTCAAGCGTTGGAAGAGGTCACGTCATGAAAAGGGGTGGCAAGCGAGGCGTTCGGCCGCCGCTTTGTCCATATGAACCCGGGCCTGCACGGGAGCTGCGGGGCTTTCGCCACGCGCTGTGCGGGTCACGACATCAGGTGAGCTGACTCTAGTCAGGGGGGAAATAAATGGCTTGAGAGCCATCCCTAGCAGGGGTAGGAAATTTTCCTAGTTTTGTCCGATTTCGCAATCAAGCGTGAAGAGGATCACATTGCGCCAAGGGCAATCGGAGCTGCGCGGGCCGGGATGAGTAGAGGGCGCAACCATTTTTGTTTGAGCCGTTTGTCCACTGACGCAAAGAGGCCACCCTGGGGTGGCCTCTTGTTATGACTGACGGTCACTGACGGGGGAGCGCTCAGGCCGCTTTGGCGAGCATGGCCTCGTCGCTCTTCTTCATGCGCAGTTTTTTCAGGGCAACCGCCACCACGCCGGTGACGATGGCGCCGCAGATCATGCAGAGCAGGGCCAAGAGCGGCTTGTTGATTGCACCCAGCAGGGCCACGATCGGGCCACCATGAGCGACGCTGTTGGTGATGCCAAACAGGAAGGCCATCACGGCGGCGGTCATGCTGCCCAGTACGTTGGCCGGAATGACGGCGAGCGGGTCGCGGGCGGCAAACGGGATGGCACCCTCGGAGATCCCCACCAGACCCATGGCACCGGCGGCCTTGCCCGCTTCGATTTCGGAGGCATCGAAGATGCCTAGCTTGCGACCGAGCACGGTGGCCAGCGACATGCCAAGGGGGGCGACCGGGATGGCGCAGGCCATGGCACCCATGAACTGGGTCTGGCCGGAGGCGATCATGCCCACCGAGAACAGGAAGGCTACCTTGTTGACCGGGCCACCCATGTCAAAGCCGGCCATGCCACCGAGCACAATCCCCAGCAATACCAGGCTGCCACCGCTCATGGAGAGCAGCATGGCGTTCAGACCCGTCATCATGTCGGCGATGGGGGCGCCGATGATGAAGATAAAGACGGCGGCGATAAAGAGCGATCCGACGATGGGGGCGATCAGGATCGGCACCAGCGGCTGCACCATCTTGTGGTACTGGCGGGTGGCAATCCAGCGCACCAGATAACCGACCAGGAGGCCCGCTATGATGGCGCCGATAAAACCGGTGCCGGCGTCGGCGCCGTAGAAGCTGCCGTTGTTGGCGATCCAGCCGCCGATAAAGCCAGGCGCCAGCGCCGGACGATCACCGATGGCGTAGGCGATATAGCCGGCCAGAATGGGGATCATCAGGGTAAAGGCGGCCACGCCCACGTTGAGGATCTGGTTCCACATGCTCCCTTCCGGGATCTGCATGCCGCTCGGGGTCGGGTTGCCGCCGATGGCGAGCGACAGGGCAATGAGCAAGCCCCCCGTGACTACAAACGGGATCATATGGGAGACGCCATTCATCAGATAGCGGTAGAGATCCGAACTGCCGCCGGCACTCTTCTCCTCGCTCTTGCGCTCATCCTTGTCCGCAACGAAGGCGGGGGCCTTCAGGGCCTGCTCGATCAGCCCTTTGCCATCCTTGATGGGCGCCTTGACGCCGGTTTTGATGAGCGGCTTGCCATTGAAGCGGGCCATGTCCACCTGCTTGTCGCAGGCCACCACGATGGCGCTGGCGCGGGCGATTTCGGCCGCAGTCGGGCTGTTCTTGACGCCGATGGAGCCGTTGGTCTCCACCTTTACCTCAAAGCCCAGCTCCTTGGCGGCGCGCTCCAGGGATTCTGCCGCCAGATAGGTGTGAGCGATGCCGGCCGGGCAGCCGGTGACGCCAATGATCAACCCCTTGCTGCTGGCCGTAGTGACGGCTTGCTCCTCTTTTTTCTCAAGCAGCAGCGCCAGTGCCTCGGCCGGACTCTTGGCCGCCAGCAATGCATCGATAAAGCCCTTTTCAATCAGCTTGGCGGAGAGCTCGGCCAGCACCTCGATATGGTGATTGGCGCCCCCGTCAGGGGAGGCGATCATGAAAAAGAGGTGGGAGGGCTTGCCATCCTCGGCGCCGTACTCGATGCCGGCGCGGCTGATGCCGATGGCCACCGCCGGGGTGCTCACCGCCGCGCTCTTGGCGTGGGGCAGGGCCACTCCTTCCTCGAAGCCGGTGTTACCGAGTTCCTCACGGGCCCACAAGTCCTTGATAAAGGCCTGCTGGTCGCTGACCTTGCCTTGCGCCGCCAGCAGGGCGGCCATCTCGTGGAAGACCCCCTCCTTGTGCGTCGCTTTCAAATCGAGATTGATCAGATGTTCATTGATCAGTGTGGTGATCATGGCGCTCTCCCCGCTTCCTTGATGGAGCTGTTGGTATGCCGCTCTTGTGCGGTCGGCATGCAGACAAAACTTGACCCCACCATTATCGCGCCGGGGAGTCAGTCACCCTATCGGACAAATGTGCGAATAACTGGATTTTTGTGCGGTTATGGCCTGAGTGTGACCCTGATCTCACCGCAGAGCAGCTGACAAAATGGGGCTGGATTGAATCGAAAGGACGATTTTT
The DNA here is from genome assembly GCF_019048725.1 of Aeromonas sp. FDAARGOS 1407. NCBI lineage: Bacteria > Pseudomonadati > Pseudomonadota > Gammaproteobacteria > Aeromonadales > Aeromonadaceae > Aeromonas > Aeromonas sp. FDAARGOS 1407. The sequence goes on along the minus strand of NZ_CP077399.1, from coordinate 4,253,883 downwards.
GTGATTAAAAATCAATATATTGTTGTTTTTATCATCAGCGCGTATCAGGCGTGGTGGGTGCTGTCACTTGGGGGATGGATAGTGCCTTTCTATAAATTTGTGAGGTAATAATGAGAGGTGTGGTGTGAGCCAACGCACATAAATGGAGGTGATGGGGGAGGTGAAATGGAAAACAAGATAGGGGAAAGGTGGAGAAATGGGTTGAGCCGTCGGAGCCTGACAGCTCACCACAACGCGTGAGTGAAACCACAGGTATGGGCGTCGTAGTCGTAGGGGGCAATGAACGAAGTGAATTGCACCGCTTGTTTGGGCAGGCAAATGGAGATATGAGAGGGGATTGCAGGAAAGATTGAGGTGATGACGCGAATGTCCGAATGAATCGCCACCGACAGCAGACAATAAAAAAGCGCCCTCGGGCGCTTTTTTATTGTGAGAGGGGGTTAGCCGATCAGGCTGGCCCACAGGTCATATTCGTCGGCTTCGTCGATGCGAACCTTGACCATGTCGCCGGGCTTGAGGCTGGTTTCACCGTTGAGGTAGACCAGACCGTCGATCTCGGGGGCATCGGCGGCGGAGCGGCCGGTGGCACCCTCTTCATCCACCTCGTCGATGATGATGGTCATCTCCTGGCCGACCTTGCGGGCGAGCTTGCGGATGGAGACCTGCTGTTGCAGCTCCATAAAGCGCTGGAAGCGCTCTTCCTGTACCTCTTCGGGCACGGGATCCGGCAGTTCGTTGGCCTTGGCCCCTTCCACCGGGCTGTATTTGAAGCAGCCGACCCGATCCAGTTCCGCTTTGTCGATAAAGTCGAGCAGCATCTGGAAATCTTCCTCGGTCTCGCCCGGGAAGCCGACGATAAAGGTGGAACGCAGGGTGATCTCGGGGCAGATCTCGCGCCACTTCTGGATCCGCTCCAGGGTGCGCTCGACGGTGCCGGGGCGCTTCATCAGCTTCAGGATGCGCGGGCTGGCGTGCTGCAGCGGGATATCGAGGTAGGGCAATACCTTGCCATCGCGCATCAGGGGGATGACGTCATCCACGTGCGGATAGGGGTAGACATAGTGCAGACGCACCCAGATATCGAGCTTGGCCAGCTCTTCGCACAGGGCGACCATGCTGGTCTTGACCGGCATGCCGTCGTAGAAGCCGGTGCGGTGTTTTACGTCGACCCCGTAGGCGGAGGTGTCCTGAGAGATCACCAGGATCTCCTTCACGCCGGCCTCTTTCAGGCGCTTGGCCTCGGCCAGTACCTCGCCGATGGGGCGGCTCACCAGATCCCCACGCATGGAGGGGATGATGCAGAAGGTGCAGCGGTGGTTGCAGCCTTCGGAAATCTTCAGGTAGGCGTAGTGACGGGGGGTCAGCTTGACGCCGTGGGCCGGCACCAGGCTGGTAAAGGGGTTGTGTTGCGGCTTCTCCACGTATTTGTGAACGTGGCCCAGCACCTCTTCATAGGCGTGGGGACCGGTGATCTCGAGCACCTTGGGGTGGATCTCGCGGATCTGGTTCTCTTTGGCGCCAAGGCAGCCGGTGACGATCACCTTGCCGTTTTCGGCTAGAGCTTCGCCGATGGCTTCCAGAGACTCCTGCACCGCGCTGTCGATAAAGCCGCAGGTGTTGACGACGACCAGCTCGGCATCGTCATAGCTGGGCACCACGTCGTACCCTTCGGTACGCAGCTGGGTCAGGATGCGCTCGGAATCGACCAGGTTTTTGGGGCAACCCAAGGAGACGAATCCTACTTTGGGGGCCTGTTTTGTGTTGGACATCGCTCAATCACTCTTAGGTGGCTTTACTTCAAGGGCGCGGATTTTACCTAAATGGCTAACCAAAAACTATACAGCTGACACACTGGAGCGGAACTATCTCTGTCATCCGGGGTGATAACGGCGCGGTGCGCGTTCCCCGTGATGACCCGGTGGCACAGATATCTTGTTGAGCCATATGTTATTTGAGCCGGGAGAGTAGAGTAGATTCACTATACTTCCAGCAGATAAAGGGATGGGGGAAGGAATGGACAACTCATTTGGTGATCGCATGCAGAGTATGCACGCCACCCTGCGCCAGCGTTTTGACAAGCTGAGCCGGGTGGCCATTGCGATCTATGATCAGCATACGGATCAGCTCAAGACATTCAGCCACAGCACCGACGGTCCTTCTCCCCTGATGCAGTACGAGATCAAGTTGAGCGACGTGCCCTCCCTGAATTATTTGGCCACTCATCAGCAATCCCGCGTACTCCATACCCTGGCATCCTTAAAAGGCTCCCCTGCGGAGCACAGCCGCAAGCTGCTGGAGGCGGGGTTTGCCTCCAGCTATACCGAGCCGCTGCTGTTCAATGACAGGCTGTTCGGCTTTCTGTTCTGCGATGCCAGGGAGCCGGATTATTTCAGTGTTCCCCTGTGCAACGAGCTGGCAGCTTATGCCCAGATGCTGGCGGCCATCATAGCGGTGGAGTTTTTCTCAATTCAGACCCTGAACGGGGCCCTGACCACGGCGCGGGAGTTCAGCCGCTATCGGGATGAGGAGACGGCCAACCACTTGCGGCGGATGTCGGCCTATGCCCGCCTGATCGCCAGGACCCTGGCCCCGAGCCATGGTCTTAACGATGAAGAGGTGGAGTTCATTCATCTCTTTTCGGAGCTGCACGACATCGGCAAGATTGCGGTGCCCGATGCCATCTTGCTCAAGCCGGGCAAGCTGACACCGGAGGAGTTTGCTGTCATGCAGACCCACACCCTCAAGGGGGAGGAGATGATAGCGCTGATGATCAAGGAGTTCGGCCTCGATGGCATTCATCACATCGACATGTTGAAGCACATCATCACCCATCATCATGAGCGTTTCGATGGCACGGGCTATCCCTATGGGCTGAGCGGCGAGGCCATCCCGCTGGCCGCACGGATAGTGACGGTGGCCGACGTGTTTGATGCCCTCACCAGCAGGCGCCCCTACAAGGATCCCTGGGATTTCGACACGGCCTTTCATTATCTGGAAGAGTATGCCGGCAGTCAGTTTGACCCGGCTTGCGTTGCGGCAGCGCTGCATAACAAAGCGGCCTTTCTTGCCATCCATCAGCAGTATCAGGATCCGGCCTTCACGCTCGGAAAAACGGTAGAGCAGGCCAATCCGGCATGATGAAAGGGGGCACTGTCAGGTGCCCCCTTCTCCTTTCTCTATACGGCCTGTGCCGGTTGCCCGATAACCTTTGGGGACATCAGGGTTTGGGCGGCGGTTCGCTTATCTGATGCAGGTGATCCGCGCAGGCGCTCGAGCAGCCGCAGGGGCGTACCTCTTTATCCCCCCGCTTTTGTGCCAGTTTGTACTGACGCCACCAGATGATGGTGCCCATGGCGACGATAAGGACAAATGAGGCGAGCAGGCTCAACAGCCAGATGGACATGATTTCTCCTCCCTGTGGTGGCAGCAGGGGTGATCAACTCCCCGGCCCTTGTTTTGAGTATTGCGGCAATGGCCATGCGCCGCCCCGCTATTTCGCTGGCAGGCGTGTCCCCCCGGCTGTTGACCGGTGGGACGGATCCCGTGGATGGCTGGTGCTGCTTGATGGTGTCGTGACGGGCGGCCCTGACTTGCCTCTGTCAGTTGCATCAAGTTGGCGGGAGCCAGCAATGCAGGCAGGGGCAAACGGCCCGAGCGACACTGCATGACCCGGATGCCGGCAGCCAGCAGGCGGCCCAGCATCTGTTGGCCGATGTTGCGTACTATCACCTGGTCGACGCCATGCTCGGCCAGCGTCGCCAGCAGCGCCTGTTTGCCGCCGCATCCGGCCGTGGCCGCCGGATTGGCCAGCGTAGTCAGTACGGCTCCATCAGGGCCCAGGATTTGCAACTGTTCGGCACGGCTGAAATGGCCGGCCAGCAGGCCCTGGCTCAGCATGATGGCACTGTTGCCGGGGGTTGTTTCATGGTTCATCACGATCTTCTCCACTGGTTTCGTGGTCGGGTTCGGCAGGCTGCATCATCAGCGCCTTGCCCAGGCTCAGACATTCCACCACCTTGTAACGGCCTTTTTTCAGGATATTGGCCAGGGTCTGGCGGGAGACGCCCATCACCTGCGCGGCCTCCTGTTGCTGCATTCCCTGCAGGTCGACCAGTCGCAGGGCCTCGAATTCATCGGCAGCCAGGGCGACTTGCTCCAGCTGGTGCATGGGGCGGCCATTGGGTTTGAAGCAGCTGTTGGCGGGGCGGCCACAGATCTGGCGGGCAATCTTGGGTCTTGGCATGACGGCTCCTAATTGGCATATGCCATTTATACGCCTGTAATTGGCATATGCCAATTATTTTGTCGGATTGCGTCATGGATGACGTCTTTGCGAAGAGGGAAGAGAGATGCATGAAGAGGGAGAAACAACACGGGCCCAAACCGAAGTTTGGGCCCGTGGGGGCATGTCGGGATTTTCGCCGCTTGCTTACGCGGCTTCAGATTGGCGAGTCACCCCGGTGGCTTCATTGCCATTGGCGAAACGGTCGGCCCACAGGGCAATGACGCCATCGCCGGTCACGTTGCAGGCGGTACCGAAGCTGTCTTGCGCCAAATAAAGGGCGATCATCAGGGCGACGGAGGCCTCACTAAAGCCGAGCATGGAGGTGAGCAGGCCCAGAGCCGACATCACGGCCCCCCCCGGTGCGCCCGGTGCGGCGATCATGATCACCCCCAGCATCATGATGAAAGGCAGCATGGTGCCATAGCCCGGGATCGCCAGATGCTCGGAGAGGAACATCACGGCGGTGGCGCAGGTCACCAGGGTGATGGTGGAGCCGCTCAGGTGAATGGTGGCGCACAGAGGTACGGTGAAGTTGGCGATCCCCTCGCTCACCCCGTTGTTCTTGCTTGAGCGCAGGGCGACCGGGATGGTGGCCGCGCTGGACATGGTGCCCAGGGCTGTGAAGTAGGCGGGCAGCATGTTCTTGATGAGGGTGAGCGGTGAGCGGCCAAGGGCCAGACCGGTACCGATGAAGAGTACGGAGAGCCAGATCCAGTGCATCAGGATGGCCATCACCAGCACCACGCCAAAGGTCTTCAGGGTGGCGAACACAGTGCCGACTACGGTCATTTCGGCGAAAACACCGGCGATGTAGATGGGCAGCAGCGGGATGATCACCTTGGCCAGCAGGCGGTCGATGATGTCTCGGCCCTGATCGACTACTTTACGCAGGTCGGTGGCCTGGGTAGCACTGATACCGATGCCGAACACAAAGGCGGCGACTAGAGCGGACATCACCCCGAAAAATGGCGGGATCTCCAGATTGAGGTAGGAGGCGAGCTCGGTAGCGGTTTCTGCCGTAGGCTCGGCGGCGTTGGTCAGCTGCGGGATCAGGTGGCTGGCCACGGTGAAGGCGAACAGACCCGCGAGTATGGTGGAGCCGTAGGAGAGGGCAACCGTCTTGCCCAGCAACTTGCCGGAGTTTTTCGGCAGGCTGGCGATGCCGCTCATGATGAAGAACAGGATGATGAGCGGGATGGTGAAGGTGATCAGCTGGCCAATGACTGTCTTGGCCGTGAACAGCACGCGTGCCACCCACTCAGGGGCATAAAGACCGAGCAAGAGACCGGCAAGGATGCCAGCAATGAGTTTGAGGACAAGTTTCATAAGCAAATCCGCCTGAATGTGTATTGTCTGATTTGTTATTTAATTTTGATATTAATCTCGGTTTTTAACATAGATTCCGTGCTATGTCTGCCATTGCCATCCAATTACCGAGTTAAATATTGCCAACGGTTCCAGATGCCGAGCGGAACGCTTTGGACTCGGTTGCCGGAAATGTGTGATGAATTAATCCGTTAGGGCATGGGTTGCAGGATCCGCTGCAGACAGAGGGTGGCAGCCTGCTGCCCGTCAGCAGAGAAGGGCAGATCCCGAAGCGGCAGGCCTGCTTGCTGAATGGCCATCTGCACCAGCCCCCTGGTGTGAGTCAGGGCATCTTGTGGCAAACGGATGCACAGCAGAGCCCCCGGTTTGAGCAGGCTTGCCAATCGCTGCAATTGGGTGGTAAGGGTGGAAACATGGTAGCCAAACTGGCCACTGATCCAGATGCCGTCATAGGGCAGCACAGAATGTATCTGCTCGATATGACAGACGCGTACCGCTTGTCCGATTTGTTGCGAGGCGAGCTTGGCTTGTACCAGTCTGGGCTCGCAGGCGGTCACCACATGGCCCAGTTGGCGAAAATGCGCCAGATCTTCGCCGCTGCCGCAATTGGCGTTGAGCAGGTGAGCCTGTTTGGGCAGGGCGGCGAGAAAGTGGGCGCACACCGTCTGCATTTGGGCAGAATATGGCGCCGACAAGGGGCTGACGGGGTGTGACACTGAGGGACCTCCAACAAAGGGGGGCATACTCTAGCAAACTTGGCTGTGACCAGCCAAAGGTTGTGGCGTCAGGGGAAGGTTATGGGCGGGTGCTGGCCGGGCCGTCAACCAGCTGCAACATGGCGAAGATACTGTCGAGCAGGAAGTCCGCTTCCTTTATAAGGTCAATTCTGGCCGGAAAGTGCAGCCAGTTGACTATGTAGCCATCCAGGGTGCAGTGCACCAGAGTGGCGGCCCGCTTCAGATCCAGGGTCGCCGGCAATTGCCCCTTGCGGATGGCATTGGTGAGGGCCGTCTCCAGATCCTGAAAGAAGTTGCCCGACTCGCTGCGGATGTGTTCGCGCAAAGAGAGCGTCTCGCCATCGAGCGATTCCAGATTGAACAGTATGGTGAACATCTGTTGGTGAGCCGGATCCGTGGTGATACGGACAAGGACCCCTTTGAGAAAAGTTCGCAGTTTGCCCAGGGGGTCGGGCTCCTGCTCGGAGATGCAGGCATCAAGTTGGTGGGAGAGCTGCTCGCACAGCTCTTTCCACAGTGAGAAGAAAAGCTCTTCCTTGTTCTTGAAGTGCCAGTAGATGGCACCGCGAGTCAGCCCGGCGGCCTTGGCGATATCGGTCAGGCTGGTTCTGGCCAATCCCTGGGCACAGAAGAGCGCCAGTGCGGTCTTCATGATATGGCAACGGGTCTGCTGCGCCTCTTCTTTGGTTCGTCTGGCCATGGGGTGATGCACCTCGATATAAGCAAAAAGCCACTTACATACATTTATGAATGTATGTATATTGCCTCATCTTCCGATTTTTTTCCAACGGGGCCGTCTGGCCCTGCCTGTTCATTGACTGGCTGAGATTAAGGTGTTTCATGCATAAACATATTCTTGCTCGTTCGGTGGGCCTTGCCTTGCTGGCAACGGGCCTGCTGGCAGGTTGTGGTGACAAGGACGGGATGCCGCAAGGGCAGGGGGGCATGCCTCCGGCTGCGGTCGATGTCGTCACGCTGCAAAGCGGGCCGCTGCAACTGACCACAGAATTGACCGGCCGCAGCGCAGCGCTGCGCATCGCCGAAGTTCGCCCCCAGGTGAGCGGTATACTGCTCAAGCGTCTCTTTACCGAAGGAAGCGACGTGAAGGCGGGCGATCTGCTTTATCAGATCGATCCGGCCATCTACCAGGCGGAAGTCGCCAGCGCCAAGGCCAACCTGGCCAAGGCCGAGGCCAATGAGCGCAGCGCCCGCCTCAAGGCCAAACGTTATCAGGAACTGCTCAAGGTCAAGTCCATCAGCCGTCAGGATTACGATGATGCCGATGCCAGCTGGAAGCAGGCCCAGGCCGAGATCATGGCGAGCAAGGCAGCCCTGCGCACCGCCGAGATCAATCTGGGCTACACCCGGATCACGGCGCCCATCAGCGGCCGCATCGGCAAGTCCGCAGTGACCGAAGGGGCCCTGGTGACTGCCCAGCAGGCCAGTGCACTGACCACCATCCAGCAGCTCGACCCCATGTATGTGGACGTGCGCCAGTCCACCGCCGATCTGCTGCGCCTCAAGCGGCTGGTGGCCGAGGGCAAGCTGACCCAGGACGAGCAGAAGGGAGCACGGGTAAATTTCCAGCTGGAGGATGGCTCCAGTTACGGGGAAGCAGGTTCACTGCAGTTCTCCGATGTGACCGTGGACGAGAGCACCGGCATGGTGACCCTGAGGGTTATAGTGCCCAATCCTCACCAGTTGCTGCTGCCAGGCATGTTCATGCGCGCCACCTTGCAGGAGGGTGAGCGGGCTCAGGGGCTGCTGGTGCCGCAGACTGCCGTCAGCCGTACCCCCAATGGCGGCGCGACCGTGCTGGTGGTAACAGCCGACAACAAGGTCGAGCTGCGCAATGTCCAGCTGAGCCGGGTCGTCGGCAGTAACTGGGTGGTGGAGTCCGGCCTCAAATCAGGCGAGAAGGTGATCGTCGCCGGTCTGCAGAAAGTGCGTCCGGGTGCCGAGGTCAACCCGACTGAGCAGGCGGCCACTGTGTCTGCCGCCCAGACTCCGGCCAACAAGTAGGATGGAGTAGTCACTTCATGGCTCGATTTTTTATAGACAGACCCATTTTTGCCTGGGTGATTGCGTTGGTGATCATGCTGGCGGGCAGCCTGGCCATCATCAAGTTGCCGGTGGCCCAGTACCCGAGCATAGCGCCACCGGCGGTGAGCATCTCCGCCAGCTACCCCGGCGCTTCCGCCAAGACGGTGGAAGATTCGGTGACCCAGATCATCGAACAGAACATGACAGGGCTGGATCACCTGCTCTACATGTCCTCCCAGTCTGACTCCGCCGGCCGGGTGTCGGTGACCCTGACGTTCCAGCCGGGTACCGATCCCGATATCGCCCAGGTGCAGGTGCAAAACAAGTTGCAACAGGCGATGTCACTGTTGCCACAAGAGGTGCAGCAGCAGGGGATCCGGGTCCAGAAGACCTCCAGCAGCTTCTGGATGGTGGCGGCGTTCATCTCCAGCGATGGCAGCATGAACAACGACGACCTGGCGGATTATGTGGTCTCCAACATCAAGGAGCCCCTGAGCCGTCTGGATGGTGTGGGCGAGATCACCCTGTTCGGTAGCCAATACTCCATGCGAGTCTGGCTCGACCCGCACAAGCTCAACCGGGTACAGATGACCCCGGGTGACGTGCAGGCCGCCATCAAGGCGCAAAACGCCCAGGTGGCCTTTGGCCAGCTGGGAGGCACCCCTGCGGTCAAGGATCAGCAGTTCACCGCCACCATCATGGGGCAGACCCGCCTTTCAACCCCCGAGCAGTTCAACAATATTCTGCTGCGGGTGAATCAGGATGGCTCCAAGGTTCGTCTGAAAGATGTGGCACGGGTCGAGTTGGCGGGTGAGAGCTATGATGCCGATGCGCTCTACAACGGTCAGCCGACCGCCGCCATCGCCATCAAGCTGGCGACCGGTGCCAACGCGCTGGATACCGCCGAGAAGGTGCAGGCCAAACTGGATGAGCTCTCCGAGTACTTCCCGGCCAACATGGAGATCGTCTATCCCTACGACACCACGCCGTTTGTGAAGATCTCCATCGAGGAGGTGGTGCAGACCCTGATCGAAGCGATCATCCTGGTGTTCTGCGTCATGTACCTGTTCCTGCAGAACTTCCGCGCCACCCTGATCCCGACTATTGCTGTGCCCGTGGTGCTGCTCGGTACCTTCGGCGTGATGGCAGCCTTCGGTTTCTCCATCAACACCCTGACCATGTTCGGCATGGTGCTGGCCATCGGCCTCTTGGTAGATGACGCCATCGTGGTGGTGGAGAACGTGGAACGCCTGATGAGCGAGGAGGATCTCTCACCGCTTGAGGCGACTCGCAAGTCGATGGATCAGATCACCGGCGCCCTGGTGGGGATTGCTCTGGTGCTGTCGGCGGTGTTCGTGCCCATGGCATTCTTCGGCGGGTCGACCGGTGCCATCTATCGCCAGTTCTCGCTCACCATCGTTTCGGCCATGGTGCTCTCGGTGCTGGTGGCCCTGATCCTGACGCCAGCTCTGTGTGCCACCCTGCTCAAGCCGCTGAAACATGGCGAGTTTGCGGCCCAGCGCGGCTTCTTCGGCTGGTTCAACCGGGCCTTTGATGCCAGTGCCAGCCGCTATCAGAACGGGGTACGCAAAGTGATCAAGCAGGGCGTACGCTACAGCCTCATCTATGGCGCCATGCTGGTGGTGCTGGGTGTGCTGTTTATGCGGATGCCCACCTCCTTCCTGCCTGAGGAGGATCAGGGGGTCGTCATGTCCATGGTGCAACTGCCGGTCGGTGCGACCAAGCAGCGTACCGAGGTGGTGCTGGCCCAGATGCGCGATTATTTCCTCGAGAACGAGAAGGACAATGTGGAGTCGGTGCTGACGGTGGCGGGTTTCAGCTTCGCCGGTAGCGGTCAGAACGCCGGCATGGCCTTTATCAAGCTCAAGGACTGGAGTGAGCGGGAGAGCCCGGATCGCAGCGCCAATGCCATCATTGGCCGCGCCATGGGGTATCTGTTCAGCATCAAGGAGGCGCAAGTTTTTGCCTTCAACCTGCCGTCGATCCCGGAGCTCGGAACGGCCACCGGTTTTGACTTCTATCTGCAAGATCGTGCGGGACTGGGCCACGAGAAGCTGATGGCGGCGCGTAATCAGCTGCTCGGCATGGCGGCGCAAGATCCGAACCTGGTGCGGGTACGCCCGAACGGGATGGAGGATACTCCCCAGCTCGATATCAAGCTCGACTATGAGAAGGCATTGGCGCAGGGGCTCTCCATTTCGGATATCAACAGCGCCCTGTCGACGGCCTGGGGCTCTTCCTATGTGAACGACTTTGTGGATCGCGGTCGGATCAAGAAGGTCTACATGCAGGCCGATGCCCCCTTCAGGATGAATCCGGAAGATCTCAAGCTGTGGTATGTGCGCAACAGCGCCGGCCAGATGGTGCCTTTCTCCGCCTTTGCCACGACGGAGTGGAGCTTTGGCTCGCCGCGCCTCGAGCGTTACAACGGTGTGCCGGCCATGGAGATCGTCGGTGAAGCAGCGCCCGGCAAGAGTACCGGTGATGCCATGGCGGCTATCGAACAGATGGTGAAACAGCTGCCGGAAGGGGTGGGTATCGAGTGGACCGGGCTCTCCTTCCAGGAGCGCCAGGCTGGTTCGCAGGCCCCTGCGCTCTATGCCATCTCCCTGCTGGTGGTGTTCCTCTGTCTCGCGGCCCTCTATGAGAGCTGGAGCATTCCGTTCTCGGTGATGCTGGTGGTGCCGCTCGGGGTACTGGGTGCCATTCTGGCGGCGACCCTGCGCGGGCTGGAGAACGACGTCTACTTCCAGGTGGGCCTGCTCACTACCATCGGCCTGTCGGCCAAGAATGCCATCCTGATCGTCGAGTTCGCCAAGGAGCTTTATGACAAGGGGATGGGGCTTGGTGAGGCGGTGGTGGAGGCGGCACGTCTGCGTCTGCGCCCCATCCTGATGACCTCTCTTGCCTTCATCCTCGGCGTATTGCCACTGGTGATCAGTACCGGTGCCGGCGCAAGCAGCCGTAACGCCATCGGAACCGGCGTGATGGGGGGGATGATCAGTGCTACTGTCCTGGCCATCTTCTTCGTGCCGTTGTTCTTCGTGCTGGTGATGCGCTACTTCACCAAACATTCTTCAAAAGAGGCGCGTTTGGCTGCGGTGGGTGAGACGAAACATGACTGATGGATGCTAGTTGGTTTGAACTGACAGGTGGCTAATAAATCACCATAACTGTCAGGTTTAATTGGTCTTTCAACAGGGCAACCTCAGGGTTGCCCTGTTTTTTGCTCTGATTAAGGTATCAATTGGTTATCAATCGCAGTTGTTTGTGGCATGTGCGTCAAGTTTGTTCAATTGAGCGTGTTCTCTATCGAATCCTTATTGAAAGCCCTCATAGTGAGTAGTTTTTACTGTTCAGTTTGGTCTGAAACGGGATAGAATCCGGACTCCAATCGGGCTGAGACTGTTGGGGATATTACATTCCTCATGAGAATCCTCTTGCACATACTCGAGGGGGGAGCGTACCGACAGTCAGTACAACAAGAGATGCTGGAGGACACGATGACCAACAGCAGACACAATCTGGTTAAAAGCAGCAAACTGGGGGCTGTAACTCAGGGGCGGTAGCCATCATTTTTTGTAATAAATACAATGAAATGAGTTGCTGGCGAGTATCGCCTGCTGTGGATATATTAATCCAAAATTGAGTGTTTATTACGCCGCATGGATACCTTCGGTTTGATTCAGTCCGCTTTTTTCGTCCAATTCCTCGCAAGAGATACCACATCTATGAAAATTCTCATCACCGGTGGCGCAGGCTTTATCGGGTCTGCCGTTGTGCGCCATATCATCCGTGATACTCAGGATGCCGTTATCAATCTTGATAAACTCACCTATGCTGGCAATCTGGAATCGTTGGCTGATGTATCGTCAAGCGAGCGTTATGCGTTTGAGCAAGTGGACATCTGCAATCGCGCCGAGCTGGATCGGGTGTTTGCCCTGCACCAGCCGGATGCGGTGATGCATCTGGCCGCCGAGAGCCATGTTGACCGCTCCATCACCGGCCCTGCTGACTTTATCGAGACCAATATTGTCGGCACCTATATGTTGCTGGAAGCAGCTCGCGCCTATTGGAACAGCCTTCCTGATCCGCGCAAGGCGGCCTTCCGCTTCCACCATATCTCCACCGATGAGGTGTATGGCGACCTGCCCCATCCGGATGAAGTGGCTGCTGGTGAGCCATTGCTACTCTTTACCGAAACCACCCCTTACGCCCCCAGCAGCCCCTATTCTGCCTCCAAGGCCTCCAGCGACCATCTGGTGCGTGCCTGGTGCCGTACTTATGGCCTGCCAACTATCGTCACCAACTGCTCCAACAACTACGGCCCGTACCATTTCCCCGAGAAGCTGATCCCGCTGGTCATTCTCAACGCGCTGGATGGCAAGCCGCTGCCGGTCTATGGTAAGGGCGACCAAATTCGTGATTGGCTTTATGTAGAAGATCACGCGCGCGCGCTCTACAAGGTGGTGACCACGGGCTTGGTCGGGGAGACCTACAACATCGGTGGCCACAACGAGAAGCAGAATCTTGATGTGGTGCATACCGTATGTGATCTGCTGGACGAGATGGTGCCCAAAGCGGGCTCTTATCGCGATCAAATCACCTATGTGGCGGATCGCCCTGGCCACGATCGCCGTTATGCCATCGATGCGACCAAGATGAGCCGTGAGCTCGCTTGGCAGCCGCAAGAAACTTTCGAGTCGGGCATTCGCAAAACCGTGCAGTGGTATCTGGATAACCAGCAGTGGGTCAAAATGGTCCAAAACGGGTGTGTATCAACAAGTGTGAATAAAAAGTGATTATTGCTTAGTTCATCAATGCTCTAATCAATAGTCATTTTAAAAATTGGGGTTTTAAGGATTAAATTAAAACTACAAAAACATTGCATTAAAATATAGGGAACTGTTTTGTCTGTTACACCTAGTTCACAACCAAGATGGCTCAAGATATTACCGACGAAGTTATCGCAACGACTATCTGGAAATCACAATCTGCTAACTGCTATTAATAACAGTAGTTGGTTGATGTTTGATAAATTAATTCGGTTACTGCTTAGTTTGTTAGTTAGTGCATGGGTTGCACGTTATCTTGGCTCTGCACAATACGGTGAACTGGCTTATGTGTTGGCGTATTTGGCATTCTTTCAAGTGGTGGCCGTGCTGGGGATGGATGGCATAATCGTTCGTGATATTGTCAAAGATAAAACCAATGCGGGTGAGATACTTGGCACCGCATTTATACTGAGACTTTCAGCAGGCCTCTGTTGTTGGTGCATCGCTATCACTAGCATGGGGTGGTTTAATGGTTGGCAAGATCGCAGTGTTTATATTACGTCTCTTGCCGGGGCAAGTTTAATATTTCAAGCGGCAGATACGATTGATCTATGGTTTCAGAGTCAGAGTCAAAGTCGGCGGACTGTGATGGCTAAACTGTTAGCATATATTATTGCTAATGGATTAAGAATATTGCTAATTGTTAATCAAGCACCACTACTTGCCTTTGCAGTGGTGATGTCTATAGAGTTTTTTTTGGCAGCCTTGGCGTTGGTATATGCATATCGAAAATTTACCTGTCAGCAACCGTGGCAAATATTTAAAATTCGAGTTGTTATTTTATTGAAAGAATCTTGGCCTTTTATATTAAGTGGCTTGTCGATCGTGGTATATATGCGCATCGATCAAATCATGATTAAAGAAATGTTAGGCGAAGCTGAATTGGGTATTTATGCTGCTGTTTTACCATTGGCCATGCTCTGGACATTTATTCCTATGACAATTTCCGTAAGCTTGGCACCTATGTTAGCAAGGGTTAAACAACAGAGTGAACAGGCATATTTGGTATATTTGAGTAATATATTCCGTGGTTTTGCATTGTTAGGTTGGGTAGTTTGCATTCCTGTCGCAACACTATCAAATTACGTGGTCGAGTTATTGTTTGGTAGTGAGTATGCCAGTGGCTCATCAGTGCTTGCTATCGTGGTGTTTTCCAATTTATTTATTAACATGGGGGTTGCTCAAAATCTGTGGATTTTAAATGAAGGCAAATCAAAAATCAGCTTATATAAAACGATTGTTGGAGCGGTGGTTTGTTTAATTGCAAATGTAATATTAATGCCTCGGTTAGGAATTATCGGTGCCGCAATCAGTGCTGTGCTGGCGCAATTCAGTTCGACGACATTGGCTAACATTATATTTTGTCGCCAAATTTTTATACTGCAAATAAAGAGTCTAGTTCTAATAAAACATATTTATGCCAAATGAGGCGCTATTCCAGAACCGTATTGGTGGCAAGAGCTATACTTTTTTCCTTAGCCATCCCCTCATATGAGCGAGGCGTGCGCGGCTTTCAGTGTATGATCGTCGGTATTAACCGAGCGACAGCCCACCATGTTCAATCACGACATGCATTCCAAGCACGCCTTATCACTGGCCAACGCTACACTCGGCGTTATCGAGTTTGGTTCGTTGGCTATTCATGCCATCGGTAATGGACTCTCGCTCGCCAATGGGCTGGAGCTAAATCATGCTGTCAAACAGGTAGATCGCCTGAATCTTGCGCTGAGCAAGTGGGCAGACGTCATAGCAATAACATGAAAACTCATTATTTTGCAGATACTTAGAGACTACATTTTGAAAAAACTTTCAATCATCCTTCAGTTGTGATCTAAAGCATTGCTTTGTCGATGAAGCAAAGACATGAACGCATCCAGTCTGTTTGAACACATTTCTATCATCCAAGACCCACGTCAGAGTTGGAAGGTTGAGCATAACCTCTTCGACATCTTATTGTTGACGGTCTGTACCGCAGGGCGAGAGCATGAGTAGATTATTTGTTAAAAAACAATACTCATATGCGTAAAGTAGCCCGCTTTCGGCAGATCTTTCATCGTATACCTTGTGTGTGATGTACGAAAAACAAACACCGAAAACTGTTAGAGCCGAGCTTAACTGTGAGCCAGTGTGGTGAAGTTAACATTTTCATAACTTATGATCTCGCCCTGGTCTGTACCGTGATTGCGGGTGCTGAAGGATGGGAAGATATCGAAGAATTTGGCAAAGAACGGCTTGATTGGCTCAGACAATATGGTGATTTTGCTAATGGTATCCCAGTGCATGGCACCATTGCTCGGGTGATGAGTCGGGTCAATCCCAAGCAATACTAAATAACTGATCCTAATTCCGCTCCAGTTGCATAAGCCCATGTCCGTTGCCAGGGAATGGCGCGGCATTATCCAGAAAGTAGCGCACTCGATGTAACAGCTCATCCAATGTTCGGCATTGGTGGTTCCGGGTGATGGTTTCATGGAGGGCATGCCACAGGCGCTCAATCCGGTTTACCCATGGTGAATACACCGGCTGGAATAGCACGATGAACTTCGGATTGCTTGCCAGCCAGCGCTGCGCTTTCTTGCTCTTGTGGATGATGTAGTTGTCCAAAATCAGCGTGATGCTCTTGGCGCGCCGATAGGTTCGTTTCAGCGTCTTGAGCAGTGACAAGAACAAGTCCGTGTCTTTGCTATCGCTCGCCACATAGGTTACGTTACCGGTTCCAGCATGCAGGGCACCGGCGATGTAATGCTTGCGATTTTGGCCCGGCGTCACCACTTTCTTCTGCTTTCCGCGAAGCATCCAGTCCGCACCCAGTTTGGGGTTGAGGTGGATATCCACCTCATCTTCATAAAACACTGGGTGGTCGATACTGCAACGTGCCAAGGCCTTGTTGATCTCCGTCATCTTGGCCTCTTTGTTTGGATCGCGAATGCGCAAAGTGGGCGCCGGTCGGCGCCAAACAATCCCGAGTCGGGGCAGCCAGTGCCGTATTGTCGAAGCATGCAATGACAGCTGCCAATTCCGCTTTAGTTCAAGCGCATCAGTTCGGTACTCCAACGGGAGCGCTGATACCCCAGCTCCTGTGGTGAGAACTGGACCAACAATCGCAACAGGCCAGCGATCTGCACGAATGGCAGCACGGGCTTACGGCCGCGAGGCTCACTTTCAAGGCCTTCCAGCCCGTACAGTGTGTACCAGTTAACCCAGCGGTTGATCGACGAACGGGCGGCGGCAGTGAGTCGGGAAACTGCCGAAACACTATGGCCATCGGCCAGTAGCAAGATGACGTTGAGTCGCCGGCAGTGCTCTTTATCTTTGGTCCGGTGTATCAAATTGATGATCCGGCGTCGCTCAGCTCGGTCGGGGAGTGTTAGCATCATTTCGGGCTCGGATCGTTTGTCGTTTGGTTGGTTTTGCGATTGATCAGATCGCACAAACGACGCCGAGTTCCCTTCTTCCCCGAACAAATGATCTACATTTCGGAACGGTTATTTAGCAAAGCACTCAAGCTTGGATGAGCAGTTGCCATGAAGCCACCCCAGGTGATGTCGTGGCAATAGAAGGTAAGACGGTACGGCGCTCGTTCGACAAAGGAAAGAAGCAAGGTGCGATACACATGGTGAGTGCTTTTGCCACGGCCAATCAGGTGGTGTTGGGCCAAGTGAAGATCGAGGCAAAATCTAACGAGATCACAGCCATCCCAGAGTTGCTTAAGCTATTGGAAATTAAGGGCTACATTGCCACCATAGATGCCATGGGGTGTCAGAAGGATATCGCAAAAGCGATATTATAACGCGAAGCAAACTATCTCTTGGCCGTAAAAGGTAATCAGGGACAGTTGGAGGCGGCATTTGACAAGCACTTTCCACTGTACAGCCTGAAGAACTATGAAGGTGATTACTACAACAGTGAGGACAAAGGCCGTGGCCAGATAGAGACGCGTTTGCACGTGGTCAGCGAAGTATTCGGTGATTTTTTCGATCTTAGTTTTGAGTAGCCTGAGTTGCAAACACTGGGCGTAGTGATTTCATTTAGGCAAGCATAGCGACCCGAGCGTGCACTATTACATCAGCTCAGCCAAGTTAACGGCCAAGTAGTTTGCTAATGCCATCCAGGCGCACTGGCAGGGCAAGATCATGAACGTTTTTTAAACAAATGCAGCATATTTTGACCTGGGGATCGGATTGTGATCTGATGCTCCCTTTTGGGAGCACGTTGATGCAACTCGATGCCTTTTCTGAAGTTTTCTCCGATCTCCACGACCCGCGCCAGTCGGCAAAAATTGCTTACCCCTTGTTCGACATCGTGTTCCTGACGGTGTGTGCCATCATAGGTGGTAGTGAAGGCTGGGAAGACATTGAAGACTTTGGGCAGGCTCATTGCCGCTGGTTCCAGGATAAAGGCTTGTTTCCCAATGGGCTTCCTGTTCACGACACCATTGCCAGAGTGATATCCCGGCTGGCGCCAGACGAATTTCAGACATGTTTCCTCAAATGGATGAAAGTCGTCCACGCGCACGCTAGCGGCGAGCTGGTTGCCATTGATGGCAAGGTTCTACGTAGTTCGTATAACCGGGAGGATCGGCAGTCCACCATTCACATGGTCAGCGCGTTTGCCAGCGCCAATGGTGTAGTGCTGGGACAGATCAAGACGGACGCTAAGTCCAATGAAATCACGGCCATTCCGGAGTTATTGGCGTTGTTGGATATCCGGGGCTGTTTGGTTTCCATTGATGCTATGGGCAGCCAAACCGAGATCGCCGGCAAAATAGTCGACAACGGGGGCAACTATCTACTGGCAGTCAAAGGCAACCAAGAAACCCTGTATAGCGCAGTACGTGAGGCCATGTCACCACAGGCACGGGAAGGGAGCCTCCAGGGCACGATAGAACGCTCACGAGGGCGAATAGAGATCCGTGAGTACCATGTCATGCCAGCGGGTGCGATAGTCGAGCAATTCCCGGCCTGGAAAGGCTTGTCCACCTTGGGGGTAGCCATCGGTTATCGGTGTGACAGCAAGGGGCATGAATCGCTGGAGTACCGTTACTACATCAGCTCGGCGGCCCTAACCGAAGAGCAATTCGCCAATGCGGTGTGCAGTCATTGGGGCATCGAAAATCAGCTGCATTGGGTTTTGGATGTCACCATGAAAGAGGACGCTTGTCCGATCTACAGGGGTGATGCTGCTGAGATACTGGCCACAGTGCGGCATATGGCCCTGAACATGCTCCGGGCGGAAGAAGGGAAACGAGCCAGCATCCGCCGCAAACAGAAGATAGCAGCTATGAATAGCGACTATCTGGAACAGGTGCTTTTGGCTGGAATTAGAGCGACGAACAAAAACTGAGCATTCATGCTCTTACCCTGGGCGCACTGGCAGATAGAAGCGCAATTGCACTGGAAGTTGGATATCGGTCTGCGAGAGGATGAGTGCAGGATCCGCCGAGGCGATGCGGCAGAAAACTTGGCAGGAGTGAGGCATATAGCGATGAATCTTTTGACGAACGAGAAGAGTCTGAAGGCGGGAATAAAGCGCAAGCAATTAAAGGCGGCGCTGAGTACTGAGTATTGAGTACCTGGGCAGAGTCCTTGCGGGATAAGGTTTTTTAATGGTCTTGCCCTGCATTTAATACATGGTTAATAGCAGTAATGCTCGATTGGCTGAAGAATAAATTTTCAAATATTATATGTCAGGCTAAATTTAACATGTTTATTAATTTTTTGAATAAAAAACCAGTAGATGCTAATGTATACCTTTTTTACAAGCTTATATTTACATCTTTGATTGTCGCAATATTATCTTCACTAAATAGCTATTTAGGAATAATATTCTTGTTTTTGATTGTATTGTTAAGTATAAATAAATTTAAATTTATTGCTTATCTATCGATACTATGTTCAGGGTTTCATGGCATTCTTCAGTTAAATGGATTGTCACCGATTTCTAGCGCTATTGATGTGGTGTTCACGATAATTCTTTACATGCAGTTGATGCTTTACCTTATAATAAAAAGACGTGTTGAAGTTATGCTGTCAAACAATGTGTATATGATTATAGGATTGTTGGCAACAATGACGTTTAGTGTGCTTTTATCAAAATATAATAATGACTACATATTCTTGCTTTTATATTTGAAAGATTTTTTTATACCATTGACTGCTTTCTTCTATTTCTACATACTTATTCGAGAGAAAATAATAGACTCAGAAGATGTAATCAAATTTTTATATTATGGCATATTGATAGTTTCAATTTTTTCTTTATTGCATTATATGTTCAATATAACTGATGTTTTTGATAGATATGTACCAAGACGTGGTTTAAAAGGTGATGAGTTTGGCTCAGTAAGAGTTGTAATGGGTGTATCAATTACTAGAATGAACTCATTATTTGTATTGTCGACGCAAGGTGCTTCATCTTGTCTGTATGCAATAGGCTTATATTTATCAATTTTTGAAAATAAATTTTTGAAAATTAAGAGGATAGTTGCATTGCTATATGCCACTATTTTCTTGCTGTGCGGTATTTTTGCGGTTTCATTTTCATTTGTTTTAACATTTATTATAATTACACTAACAAATGCAGTAACATCAAGTAGTGTTTATTTAAAATTAATTTCTGTGATAACTGGGAGCGGTGTTCTGCTTCTCGCGTCATTGTTTTTATCAGTTGATGATGGAAACCGTTCAGTTAGTTTAATTCCTTATGCTTGGGATGGATTTATTAGACCTGCTATCGGTGTCTTGGATAAAATGAGTTTTGGTGATTTTATTTTTGGTTTTGGTTTAATACCCAAGCTTTACTATAATGAGTATCTATCTTTAGATGCAAAAAACTTTTTAAGTAACGTTATTTATGATAATTGGCTCCTAGGGGCATTTTTGCAAGTGGGTTTTTTATATGTATTAATATCAATACTGTTGTTAGTGTTTGTTTTTCATCGATTAAATACAACAAAAAATAAATCAACTTTTTTATCGGCTTTGATTTTTCTCTCATTAATAGGATTCTCACATGGTTTTTTCTTATTAGATCGTTTGTTTATATTTAAAGCCACATTGTTATTGGCAATCATTTTTAATGATCATGTAAATGTAAAGTCAGATACGATGTTGAAATATATCAAAAGGAAGTTTTTTGGATGAACTATTCAATCATAATACCATCTTATATAAGACCAGTTGAGCTTGAAAGATGTATCAATACATTGATTGATATATTAAATGATAATCTAAGATTGGTTGTTATTTTAGATGGTAGCCCAAAGTTTATTTTTGATATGGTAAGAAGTTTTAAATCGAAATACATTCACCTTATAGAAGGTGATGGAAATCTATTCTGGGGGGGGGCTATCAACTTGGGTATGGCTTATTCCTTCGAACATTTGGCGGCAGAACGTGTGATTTGGCTAAATGACGATACTTTTTTTACTGCTGATAATGTTATAAGTTTTATTAATACTACTTATGAGAAACATGCTATAGTTGGTGCGAGGCTTATTGGTAGAAACGTTAATAAAAATATCTATGGAGTAGAAGAATATTCAAACTTAGTTCCAGTGAAATTTTTAAATGGAAATTTTACCTCTATTCCTCGTGAGGTTTATAACCACTTTGGTAATATTGACAATAATAAGTTCCCTCACTTTGCTGATGCCCCTTATTTAGAGAAAATTGTAAAAGATAATAGATTTAAACTATTTGTAAATAGTAACGTATCAGTCGACATTCATTATGATGTACTTCGTCATTTATCGGCTTATGAGCAATTTGCAATAAGGGACAAAAAAATAGAATTTATTCGATGGTCATTTTTCGATATTCGCTCCAAGTGGTATTTTATTTATCGAAAAAATTATTATTTAAACAAATTTGGAGTGGCAGGTTATCTATTTTTTTTGGTTGCTTTTTTTAGAGATTGGGCTCGTGTTATTTTTACCTGTCCATATATTTTCTTTTGTGAAAAAACAATAAAAACAAAAGTAATTAAAAGTTTGAAATATAGGTTGCCTGAACAAGAATTTAATAGCCTTTTGGATGAAATAAAATGAAAATAGTTGTTTCCAATGTATTTGGACCACTTAATCTAGGTGATTTTGAATTATTTAAGAAGCTTGTAAATATGATCGAATCTGATGCTGCCCAGATCACGGCTATTGCAAGAGAACCTGAGCTTTCCTCCTATCATTTCCCAAATATAGAGTTTTGTGAACAGCTGGGGAAAGCAAATACATGGTATTTGAGATTTATATATTTATTTTTTTCTTTTATCTATCTGTTTAGTCCCGCGTTAACAAAGATGGTTTTGCCTAAAAGTCAGTATCGTGCTTTGATGAATTTGCGTGATAGTGATATTACTATAGCTTGTCCTGGTGGTTTTTTAGAGGACTCTACATTTTCATTTTATGCACACTTAGTCCAAATTTTTTTGGCAAAAAAACTGTCAAAAAAAGTAGTTCTAGCACCAATGTCAATTGGACCAGCACGATCAAGGATTAATAAATTTTTTCTAAAGCGAGTACTCAACGAAATAGATAGGATATATGTTCGTGAATTAGTAAGTGCCAAACTCTGTGAGGAGTTAAATATAAATTATGTATTGAGTAATGATCTTGCTTTTGAGTTAAAAGTAGAATCTACCACTCAAGTCATTAAAACAAATAGAGCTTTATTTACAATTATTAATTGGAACTTCCCGACGAGTGATGATCCAGTTCATCAGCTGAACAATTACATTAATTCATTGGTAAATGCCGCCTTACATTTGCACTATCAATATGGATTTGATATTGGTGTAATACAACAGGTTGCTAGTGATAAACCTGCCATTGATAGATTTGTTCGCGAGTTGGCTAAAAAAAATATTCCAGTTACGATTGAAGGCGATGGTTATACACCAGAGAAAATAATGAACTTGATCGCATCTGTTAAAGTAGTGGTTGCATCCCGCTTTCATAGTGCAATATTTTCACTGAATGTTAAGACACCAGTTGTGCCTATAAGTTATTTACCAAAAACATCAGGGATGCTAGAATTGTATAATTGTAAAGACATATGTTTAGATATCGTAGATTTAGATAGTAATGAACTTGTTATGAAGCTCAACAAATTACTTGATGAGCCTGAATATTATGCCGAAGTTCTTAAAAGATTGAGCTCTGCGCTAAAAAATCATAAGGCATTCGAGAATGATAGTTTTAACTGTTGGTCCAAATAAAACGCCTGTTACGGGGCAATCAAAATGCTATAACCATTTTATAGAAAACACTAAGCATGAGGTTTTAAATATTTACTGTAACGGTTATAGTAAACTATACTTTTTCAAATACATCTATTTGATTGTTTATCATAGATTATTTTCTAAATATGAGGCAATTTATTTTACTTCCTCAAGAAGCAAGCTTGGTTTTATCAGAGATTTGGTTTTAGTTGCTGTTAACTACAATCGTAAAAACTGTTTGATAGTGAATCATCTCCATGGAGCTGATTTTAAAGAGTTTTATAATACATCTAATTTTTTTTTTAAAAAAATAGTTGATTTTGTTTATTTTAGAATTGATATATCTATTGTGCTAACTAAAGGAATGAAAGAACAATATTTAAGATACAAACATATGAAGTTGGAAGTGGTGGCAAATTATTATGATGATAGTGATATTGGTGCTATTAGGGAATTTAAAGTTAATGAGCCTTTAGAAATCCTTTTTCTTTCCAATTTAATACCATCAAAAGGTTATCAAGAGTTAATAAATACGGTCAATGTTATCAATTCCATGTATGACAGTCGGTGTTTATTACACTTGGCGGGGGCGGCTTTTGATGCAAACTCAAGACGTTTGATCTTAAATACTGATCTCGGTCACCATGTTAAGTATCATGGTGTTGTGTCTGGTGAAAAAAAAGTTGAACTACTAAATCGAGCTCATATATTGGCTTTGCCTACCTATTACCCAACCGAAGCTCAGCCGCTTTCTTTGATAGAGGGTATGGCATCTGGTTGCTATCTTATTACCACAGATCACAATTATCTTCCAGAATTTGTTGGTAGCAAAAATGGAAGCATTTTGAATGTCCAGAAGGATTCTTTTAATAAAATCGATGAAAGTCAGTTGTTGCTACATATAAAATCAGCTATTGAAGGGGATGTCATTTTAAACGATGTAATGAATTACAATTATCTCTATGCTAGAAAGCATTTTTCAAGTCTAGTGTATATTAGTAAAATTGATGAAATTCTTGAGGGTAAATATGAAAAAAGCACTCATCACCGGCATCACAGGCCAAGACGGTTCTTATCTAGCTGAGCTGTTGGTTGAAAAGGGTTATCAGGTTCACGGTTTAATCCGCCGCGCGTCTTCTTATAATACCAGCCGCATCGATCGCCTGCGCCAATTAAGTGACAATATCACTCTGCACTATGGTGACTTGTCCGACAGCTCCAACCTTAATCGATTGATCAAAGAGATAGCGCCTGATGAGGTGTATAACCTCGGAGCTATGTCCCATGTGGCAGTCTCTTTTGAATCTCCTGAATGTACAGCCGATGTCGATGCCCTCGGCACCCTGCGTATTCTTGAGGCGATTCGAGTGAATGGTCTGGCGCAAAAGACCCGTTTCTATCAAGCCTCTACCTCTGAGCTTTATGGTTTGGTGCAAGAGATCCCGCAGCGCGAGACTACCCCGTTCTACCCACGTTCTCCCTATGCGGTGGCCAAGATGTATGCCTACTGGATCACCGTTAACTACCGTGAATCCTATGGTATGTATGCCTGTAACGGTATTCTGTTTAACCACGAATCGCCACGTCGTGGCGAGACCTTTGTGACCCGCAAGATCACCCGTGCGATTGCCAATATTGCCCAAGGCCTCGAAAGTTGCCTGCATCTGGGCAATATGGATGCTCTGCGTGATTGGGGCCACGCCAAAGATTACGTACGTATGCAGTGGATGATGTTGCAACAAGAGCAGGCCGAGGATTTCGTCATCGCGACTGGCAAACAAATTTCGGTGCGTGAATTTGTGCGTATGTCAGCCCTTGAGGCCGGTATCGAGTTGGTCTTCAGCGGTGAGGGCGTGAATGAGATTGCAACCGTAACGGCAGTAAACGGTGACAATGCGCCGGGTGTGACGGTGGGTGATGTGATTGTTCGCGTCGATCCCCGCTACTTCCGTCCGGCTGAAGTTGAAACCTTGTTGGGCGATCCGGCCAAGGCCAAGGCCAAGCTGGGTTGGGTGCCGGAGATAACCGTCGAGGAGATGTGTGCCGAGATGGTAGCTGCGGACCTCGACAAGGCCAAACAGCATGCGCTACTCAAGGCCAATGGTTTCGATGTATCCCTGTCGGTTGAGAACTGATCCTATGAGCAAGAAACGTGTTTTTGTCGCAGGACACAGAGGGATGGTCGGCTCGGCCATCTGCCGTCAGTTAAGCCAGCGTGCGGATGTGGAACTCGTGATTCGCAGTCGCAGTGAGCTGGATTTAACCTCTCAGCAGGCAGTGACGGCGTTTTTCCAACACGAGCGCATCGATCAGGTCTATTTGGCTGCTGCCAAGGTGGGTGGTATTCACGCCAACAATAGTTATCCCGCCGAGTTTATATACGAGAACTTGATGATGGAGTGCAATATCGTCCACGCCGCGCACTTGGGGGGGGTACAAAAACTACTGTTTTTAGGTTCATCGTGCATTTACCCCAAGTTGGCGGAGCAACCGATGACCGAAGCGGCCCTGCTGACAGGCACGCTGGAAGCCACCAACGAGCCCTATGCGATTGCCAAGATCGCTGGTATCAAGTTGTGTGAATCCTATAACCGCCAATATGGTCGTGATTATCGCAGCGTGATGCCCACCAATCTGTATGGCGAAAACGACAACTTCCACCCGGAAAATTCCCATGTCATCCCGGCCTTGATGCATCGTTTCCACGAAGCCAAATTACGTGGTGATAGCCAAGTAGTGGTGTGGGGCAGCGGCACTCCAATGCGGGAGTTTTTGCATGTAGATGATATGGCCGCCGCCAGCATTCATGTGATGGAGCTGGCCGATGACATTTATCAGGCCAATACCGAGCCGATGCTGTCACATATCAACGTGGGCACCGGGGTGGATTGCACCATTCGTGAATTGGCAGAGACCCTGGCCAAGGTGGTCGGCTTTGCCGGCGCGGTGGTGTTTGATACCACCAAACCCGATGGCACGCCGCGTAAGTTGATGGATGTTAGCCGGTTGAATAATTTGGGTTGGCGTTACACCCACTCGTTAGCAGCAGGCTTGACCTTGACGTATCAGTGGTTCCTGGAGCACCAAGATGACTTTCGTAAATAAAGAAGTCGTGAGTCATCCGAGTCATTGGTTAGATAACGCACAATTTCAACAGGTAGTGGCGGCAACGCCACTTATCTCGATTGATCTGATTGTGCGAAATCAGCAAGGACAGATATTGCTTGGCCGACGGTTAAATCGTCCGGCGCAAGGTATCTGGTTTGTACCCGGTGGTCGGGTGCGCAAAGACGAGCGATTGAATGCAGCTTTTTTGCGTTTAACCCAAGAGGAGTTGGGCTTTGCTACGAGCCGCGAGCACGCCTCTTTCCTAGGCCCCTATGAACACTTTTATGCAGATAATTTCTCGGGTGAGAGTTTTTCAACTCATTACGTGGTACTGGGGTATGAACTGGCGTGGCAGGGGCAACATAATACGCTGCCGGTGAGCCAACACGACCAATATCGCTGGTTTGACGTGGATGAGTTGTTGCAAGAGAGCTGTGTGCATCAACACACCAAAGATTATTTTTTAGAAAGGACGTAATGCCATGTTATTGCCAGTAGTAATGGCCGGGGGCTCGGGCACTCGGCTTTGGCCTTTATCACGCACCCTGTTCCCCAAGCAGTTTTTATCGCTCACCAGCTCGGCTACTATGCTGCAAGAGACGTTGCTGCGCTTAAGCCCGTTGGCGCATCAGCCGGCTTTCATCATCTGCAATCAAGAGCACCGCTTCATCGTGGCTGAGCAGCTTCGCAAGGGTAATTTGCAGCACAGTGGCATCGCCCTTGAGCCATTTGGCCGTAACACGGCACCGGCAGTGGCTATTGCCGCCCTGCATGCTTGCGCACAAGGTGACGATCCCTTATTGCTGGTGCTGGCCGCAGACCATGTGATCGCCAAACCTGCGGCATTCTGCCAAGCGGTGCAAGCTGCTATTCCCTTGGCCGAACAGGGCAAGTTGGTCACCTTTGGCATAGTACCCACCGCGCCAGAAACAGGTTATGGCTATATCCAGCAGGGGCGTGACGTGGGCCACGGCGCCAGTATGGTCGCAGCATTTGTCGAAAAACCAGACTTGACCACCGCTCAGCAATATCTGATCGATGGTCGTTATCTGTGGAACAGTGGTATGTTCTTGTTTAAAGCCTCTGTATATCTGCAAGAGCTTAAACAGCATAACCCCGCCATGTTGGCGGCCTGTGAGCAAGCGCTGGCCCTAGCGCAAGATGATCTGGATTTTATCCGTCTTGATCAGGATTCTTTTGCCGCTTGCCCGGATGATTCCATCGACTATGCGGTGATGGAAAAAACCGCCAATGCAGTGGTGATGCCGCTGGATGCCAACTGGAGTGATGTCGGTTCTTGGTCTGCCCTGTGGGAAGTAAGTGACAAAGATGCGCAAGGCAATGTGCTGCACGGTGATGTATTGACCGAGCAGACTCACAACAGCTTTATCTATGCCCAACACCGCTTAACCGCTACGGTCGGCATTGATGATGTGGTGGTCATTGAAACCAAAGATGCGGTGTTAGTGGCGCATAAAGACCGAGTGCAAGAGATCAAAGGCATCGTCAATCAGTTAAAAGCAGCTAATCGTCCCGAACAATTGCAACACCGCGAAGTGTTTCGCCCTTGGGGTAGCCACGATGCAATTGCCGATGGGTTACGTTATCACGTTAAACAGTTGATGGTGAAACCCGGCCAAAAAACAGCGATGCAAATTCACCACCACCGCGCTGAACACTGGATTATTGTTTCTGGTACGGCACGGGTGACGCGAGGTGAAGAAAGCTTTTTGTTATCCGAAAACCAATCTACCTATATTCCACTTGGAGTGGCGCACGCCATTGAAAACCCAGGTAAAATCCCGCTTGAGATGATTGAAGTTCGTAGCGGCATTTATCTTGGGGAAGATGATATTGTGCGTATTCCATCTACCGGAGTGGGCTATTGATGAAGGTCAGTATTATTACTGCAACGTATAACAGTGCGGCCACCATTCATGATACTCTCACGTCATTAGAGAGCCAGACATATCCAGATATTGAATACATCATTGTCGATGGCGCCTCCAAAGATAATACCCTTGAGGTGATTAACAATAACTGCACCAGAGTAAGCAAAATCATCTCTGAGCCCGATCGTGGAATTTACGATGCGCTCAATAAAGGTATTGCAGCTGCAACCGGCGATATAGTGGGTTTTTTGCATTCGGATGATCTACTAGCTTATCCAGAAGCGATTGCAGATTTGGTTCATGTATTCAACGTCGGTGAGTATGATGCTGTCTATGCTGATCTTGAATATGTTCAGCAAAATGATATCAGTAAAGTGGTACGTCTTTGGCAAAGCGGTAATTATAAAAAGCAAAAACTAAAATATGGTTGGATGCCGGCTCACCCTACGTTTTATATGCGTCGCCGTTGCTATCAAAAATTTAATGATTTTGATTTAAGTTATAAAATCGCTGCTGATTATGATTCAATTTTACGCTATCTTTGGCGTGAAGATGTCCGAGCTGGTTACTTGCCTCAGGTGTTAATAAAGATGCGTGTAGGTGGCATCAGCAATCGTTCGCTAAGCAATATATTGCGCAAGATGCGTGAAGATATTCAAGCAATGCGCAACAATGGACTATTTTGGCCGGTGACGCTTGCATGGAAAAACCTGTCTAAAATCCCGCAATTTTTGGTTAAAAATAATGATTAATACTCAATCTATTATTTCACAAAGTGGTATTGCCTTTGGCACCAGTGGTGCCCGTGGCTTAGTAGTCGATTTCACGCCCGAAGTGTGCGCGGCTTTTACTCATGCTTTTGTTACCGTGTTACGCCAGGAATTCGCTCCTAAGCAGCTGGCGTTGGCAATCGATAACCGCCCGAGCAGTTATGCTATGGCTCAGGCGTGCGCTGCAGCCTTGCTGCAAGCGGGGGTTGAGCCGATCTATTACGGGGTGATCCCAACCCCCGCATTAGCCTATCAGGCGATGCAAGACAATATACCATGTATCATGGTGACCGGGAGCCATATTCCATTTGATCGTAACGGATTGAAATTCTATCGACCCAATGGCGAGATCACCAAGGCTGATGAATTGGCAATTTTGGCGGCTGAGGTTGAGTTTGACACCTTGTCCGTGTTGCCTGAGTTGATTGCCAGTCCGTGGGCGGCCGAAAGTTATTGTGCTCGTTACGCCTCTTTGTTTGCTGCCGATATGTTGGTGGGTAAGCGCATCGGTATTTATGAGCACTCCAGCGCCGGTCGTGAACTCTATGCCCCATTATTTAAATCTTTAGGGGCAGAGGTTGTACGTATCGAGCGTAGCGATCAGTTTGTGCCGATCGATACTGAAGCGGTAGGTGAAGAAGATAAAGCCAAGGCAAGGTTGTGGTCTGCCCAATACCAACTGGATGCAATCTTCTCTACAGATGGTGATGGTGATCGACCTTTGGTGGCCGATGAAAATGGCCAATGGTTGCGCGGCGATATTTTGGGTCTGTTGTGTGCCAGTGCTTTAAACATCGATGCCTTGGCGATTCCGGTTAGCTGTAATACCGTGATTGCCAGTTGTGGGCGCTTTAACAAGGTACAATTAACCAAAATTGGTTCTCCGTATGTGATCGCCGAGTTTGCTCAGTTAGCCAAGCAGTATTCCCGCGTAGCAGGCTTTGAGGCCAATGGTGGATTCTTGTTAGGCAGTGATATCGAGGTAAATGGCCAGTCACTGGCTGCCTTGCCAACCCGTGATGCGGTGTTGCCATTCTTAATGCTGCTTGCTTCAGCAGGTCATGATGCTATTTCTTCATTAGTATCTGCTCTTCCACAGCGTTTTACTCATTCTGATCGCATAAAAAATTTCCCTATAGAATTTAGTCATGCACTAATCTCTGAAGGAAAAGAGGACCTCGGTTTGCTGCTGAATAATCTGGGTTTATACGACAAATGTGCTGCTCATTCTGATTGCACAGATGGCCTTCGTTTATTTTTAACTGATGGCTGTATCGTTCATCTTCGTCCATCAGGTAATGCGCCAGAACTAAGGTGTTATGCAGAGGCCAATACATATGATGAGGCAAAAAAATTAGTGGATGTTTCACTGGAACGCATTTCTTTCTTAGCAGTATAAACATTTGATGTTTAGATTTTTCCTTGGTCGATTATAACTGATAATATGGTGTTATATGGAGTACTTGGTATTTTTTCTTACCGCGTTAATCATGTTGTTTATACTTCGCAAGGTGGCAAAGAAAATAAATTTGGTGGATCGCCCCAATGAGCGCAAGCAGCATCAAGGTCTGATCCCATTGGTGGGGGGCATCTCAATATATATTACTTTGATGTTGGCGCTCTGGGCGAAACCTGAACTGCTAGTTGGTTCTGACATCTACGTGCTATGTGCATCAGTGTTAGTACTTATGGGGGTTATCGATGACAAATATGATGTGGATTATAGAATTCGTCTTGTCATTCAAATCCTGATTTCTTGTGCGATGATCTTCGGCGCAGGGTTATCTCTTAAAAGCTTAGGGGGATTAGCTTTTGGTCATGAGTTAGTACTGGGACCGTTGGGTTACATTGTGACTGTTTTTGCAGTTTTGGGAGCTATTAACGCCTTTAATATGGTTGATGGGATTGATGGGCTGTTGGGTGGGCTCACCATAGCCACCTTTGGTGGGCTTGCGTATATCAACTATATTGATGAGCAGATGTGGTTGGCACGATTTTGCTTATTGATGATGATTGTTGTGCTCCCCTATATCATTCTCAACCTTGGTTTCCCCTTTGGTGTTCGTCGCAAAGTCTTTATGGGCGACGCGGGCAGTATGTTAATCGGTTTTACCGTGATATGGGTTTTGTTGCAAGGCACACAGGGGCCAAAAGCCCAGATGTATCCTGTTACTGCGTTGTGGCTTATTGCTATACCCTTGATGGATATGGTTACCATCATGGTTCGTCGCGTTCGTAAGGGGCTCTCACCTTTTAAACCTGATCGGGAACACCTTCACCATATCTGTCTGCGGGCTGGGTTGTCCTCTCGTCAAACCCTTTTCTTTATCTGTCTTTTGGCGATATTGCTTGCCGCAAGCGGGATAATGCTTGAGGCACTGAATGCTCCTGAAATAATTAGTTTGTTATTGTTTATGGTGGTTTTCTCGCTGTATTTCACTGGGGTGAACGCCATCTGGCGTATATTGGCCTGGTTGCGCAAACGTGGAGTTATTTCATCCTATGAGGCCACTTAACCTATTTTTTTATGGGGCGAGTGGTCAGCTTGGTCAAGGGTTTGAAAAAATCTTCACCTCGCGCCATCAGCGATACAAAGTGACACCAATACGTGCAGTTTTGGCTGAAACGAGTATCGTTCAGGCATCACATCGAACCCCTGCCGTCATCCTCAACGCCGCCGCATACACGGATGTGGCGGGTGCCGAGCTCGCACCCGCGCAGGCGATGCGGGTCAATGGCGAGGGGGTCGCTCGGTTGGCAGAATTGGCCAAGCAGCATAATGCCTTGCTGGTGCATTTTTCGACGGATTATGTTTTTGACGGCACTGGCAATCATCCCTGGAGGGAATCAGATAAACCTGCGCCATTAAATGTTTATGGACAGAGTAAATGGGCGGGGGAGCAGGCGATCATCGCCAGTGGCTGCCGTTATCTGATCATCCGCACCAGCTGGTTGCATAGTCCATGGCGCACTAATTTCCTCAAGACCATGTTGCAGCTCGCACACTCTCGTGACGAGCTGCAAGTGGTGTGTGATCAGATCGGTGCGCCTACCTCTGCGTCGGTGTTAGCCGAGGTGACATTGCAAGCGATAGAGAGCACCTTGGCAGCACCTGAGCTCGAAGGGCTCTACCATGTGACGGCGGCTGGCGCTGTCAGTTGGTTCGATTACGCCTGTTTTCTCTTGAAAAAGGCGAGAGCTATGGGGCTGATTGAACGGGTCCCCAGGGTTATTCCGGTTGTCAGCCACGACTATCCAAGCCATGTGCTACGTCCCTTGAATTCCAGACTCGATACACAGCTTTTTCAGCAGACGTTTGGTGTACGCTTGCCGGATTGGCGAGAGGGTGTCACATCAACGTTGCAGTCATTATTGGAGGAGCAATAATGACGCATCTATTGTGTGATCTCCCTTCTCGTAAAGGTGTTATTTTGGCTGGCGGAACGGCGACACGTCTTTATCCAGCTACGCTGGCCGTAAGCAAACAATTGTTGCCTGTCTATGATAAGCCGATGATCTATTACCCCTTGTCGGTGCTGATGTTGGCCGGGATCCGCGAGATTTTGATTATCAGTACGCCCGCCGATCTGCCTCGCTTTCGCCAGTTGTTGGGGGATGGCAGTCAATGGGGGTTAATGTTCTCTTATGCCGAGCAGCAGGTATCGGCGGGGGTGGCGCAGGCACTGCTGATTGCCGAGCCCTTTTTAGCAGGGGCGCCCGTCAGCTTGATCTTGGGTGACAACTTGTTTTATGGCGCCGAGTTGCCTGCGCAGTTACGTCAGGCGATGATGGATGATCAAGGGGCCAGGGTGTTTGCCTATCGGGTCGACGATCCGGCTCGTTATGGGGTATTAACGCTCGATGAACAGGGCAAGGCCTTGGCGATCACCGAGAAGCCTGCTCATCCCGCCAGCCATTATGCGGTGACCGGCCTCTATTTTTTTGATGCGCATGCCGTCGAGTTTGCCAAGCAGTTAACCCCTTCGGCTCGGGGCGAGTTGGAGATCACCGACATCAATCGTCGTTATTTGGTACAGGGGCAACTGCAAGTGACCTTTTTAGGCCGAGGTTGTGCATGGTTAGACACGGGCACTCCGGATAGCCTGCAAGAGGCTGGGCAGTTTATTCAGACGCTGGAAAAACGGCAGGGGTTAAAAGTGGCCTGTCCCGAAGAGATCGCCTGGCGTCAGGGATGGATTAATGATGAACAGCTGCGTGAGTTGGCCATATTATTAGCGAAAAATAGTTATGGACATTATCTACTCCGTTTACTTACCCCTCACTTTGGCACCACCCATCTCAACCGTTGAGCCTAACCGTGATTAAGAGCCGCAATGCGATGCGATATGAACCTTTGGCAATACCCGATGTGGTGCTGATCCACCATGCGCCTCATCTCGATGACCGAGGCATGTTTTTTGAAGCGTTTAGGAAGGCTGACTTTGCCCGTTATTGCAGCGAGGTAGCGTTTGTGCAACAAAACGTGAGCCATTCGCAGCAAGGGGTATTAAGGGGGTTGCATTACCAGCAGGTGAGACCGCAGGGTAAACTCATTCATGTGCTGGCGGGCACGTTGTTCGATGTGGTGGTCGATCTGCGCCCGCACAGCCAGGGCTATGGCTGTTGGCTGGGGCAGTGGCTCAGTGCGGAGCAACCCGCTGCCTTGTGGGTCCCGCCCGGTTTTGCCCACGGCTTTTATGTAACCAGTGAGTCGGCCACCCTGTTTTATCAATGCTCCGATTACTATTGCCCCGAATACGAGCGCACTATTCATTGGGCCGATCCCGCTCTGGCGATTG
This sequence comes from Aeromonas sp. FDAARGOS 1407, assembly GCF_019048725.1. Classification (NCBI taxonomy): domain Bacteria; kingdom Pseudomonadati; phylum Pseudomonadota; class Gammaproteobacteria; order Aeromonadales; family Aeromonadaceae; genus Aeromonas; species Aeromonas sp. FDAARGOS 1407. The sequence continues at coordinate 4,220,851 of NZ_CP077399.1, read as the reverse complement.
ACTGGCCTTTGGTAGACAATATTCCGCCATTACTGTCAGACAAAGACCGTCAGGCCGCGTTTTTCGATTTCTCTCTCAACAAGCAGAAGCAATATGACTGACAACACTAACATTCCCCCCTCTACGCCGGTTCCGCAGGGCTGGCAAGCCGCGCCGCAAAACGAGATCGATTTGCGTGAACTGGTCTTGGTGCTGTGGCGACAAAAAATCGTGATCATGCTCGTGACCCTCGTCTTTGCACTGGCGGGCGTCGCTTATGCCTTGCTGGCGCCGCAGGTGTGGTCGGCCAAGGCGGTTATCATTGAGCCAAAGAGTGAAGATACGCTGCCGCTGCGGCAGGTAGCGTCGCGGGCCTCGGAGCTGGGGCTGGATGGTTTTCCTAATGGCAAAGCGCTTTATGATCAATTCTTGCTCAATTTTAACACGCTTGATAACCAGCGTGCTTATCTGCGGCAAACGCCGCAATTTAAGGCGGCAGTGCAAGAGCAGCAGCTGGATGCGCGAGGGCAAAGAATGTGGGTGAACGAGTGGAGCAAGCTGATTGCCGCTGCACCGGTCGATAAAAAAGGGGAAAAACCGGGCACTCAGCTGACCCTGTCGGCCTCTTCTGCCAGCGATTCGCTTGCGATGTTAAAGGGTTATATCGATGACCTTATTGCGATTCAGCGTGCCGAGTTAATTGCAAACTTTGAGAGTGAACGGGCGTTGAAGCTGTCGTCACTTCAGCAGCGCTATGACCTGTTGCTGGAAGATACCCAGCGCAGTATTGCACGGGAAATCACTACAACGAGCTTGTCCGATAGCTTGGCAAGGGCGGCCGGGGTAACGGCTCCGCTGGTTAACTATAACCAGAATGATGCTTTTCCAATCACGTTAGGGACCAAGGGTTTACAAGAGAAGCTGGCGTTGCTCAAGTCGATCGATGTGGCCGTCTATCAACCTAAATTGGCTGATATGAAGGTGCAGATGGCGCGTTTGCAGCAGGTGTCTCTGGATAAACTTGCGTTTCGCCCGTTCAGTTATATGGACGAACCTCATGAGCCGATGACTCGTGACAAGCCCAAGCGCCCTTTGGTGGTGGTTCTTGCGACCCTGCTTGGTGGTATGCTTGGGGTGGGGATCGTTTTGGTTCGCCATGCGTTTCGGCGGCCTGAAGACGTATAATGATGTGTGAATATGTAAAGGGGGCCGCTTGCCCCCTTTTTTGATCTGGGCCTTTCACCTCAGTGACCGGTTAACAAGGTCACAGGGGCGGCAGGCTGGGTAGTGTCATAGCAAGGAGCAGGGCAGTGACATTAACACGAATGATGATGGGATTAACTGCGCTTTACTGGTTAGGGGGCATGCATTTTTTTATGCACAATCCCGGTGGTGCCGGGCTCTATCTGCCCTTTAATGCATGGGGATGGGTTTTTGCCAGCCTGATGATTGGTATGGGGTTGTGGCAGGTGACTCTGCGTCAACATATCACTTTTTCTCCATTGCAGGCTGCACTATGGTTTGGGGCCTTGCTGCTGCTGTTGCCCATGGTTTACCCGGGATTTGAGCTGAAAGATTATGCCATTCCCCGTTTACTGGGGTTATATGCTGGCCTTCTGTTTCTATTTGGCCTTTACCAGTGGAGATTGACGCGCCCGCAGCGTGATAGCTTGCTCTATCTCATATTGATTGCCATAGCGATAGAGGCGCTGCTAGGGCTTGTTCAGTTTTATCTGCTGACACCCGGAAACTGGATTGGGTATGACACCAAGGTAAATCGTCCCTACGGTATTTTCCAGCAACCTAATGTGATGGCCAGTTTTATGGCAACGGGGATGGCTCTGGCGATCTGGTTGGAGTTACGAAGTGATGACTCACGAGTACTGATGGGTTTGCGTTATGGTGTCATATTCTCAACTGTATTGCTGTTGGTGGTGTTGCAATCTCGAGTAGGCCAGTTGGGTGGATTTTTGGCGCTGCTTATGTTGCTGCCACAACTTAGGCAACAACGAAAAATTAGACTCATATTGGGCCTTGTGTTCCTGGGCATTATTTTAGGCCTTTTATCCCAGTATTTGATGGCAGGCGTAAAGCGTGGGTTGGAGATCTACCAGTCTGGCGGAATGCGCTCTATTTACTGGCCCTACGCATTGAAGCTGGTGAGTGAACAACTTTGGACAGGATGGGGCTACGGTAGCTTCGAGTCCGTTTTTCTCCATCATTATATGGCCGATAAAGCAGTGAATCCGGCCATGGTACAAATTGAGTACAACCTGGATCATCCCCACAATGAATTCTTGTATTGGGCTGTGGAGGGAGGACTCGCTCCTATGCTCGGTATGCTGATAATGGGGGGAGCGTTGTTATGGCGTCTTTCGTGTGCACCGGGGAAAAATGCCATGGCCATGCTGGCTCTGGTGACTCCTATTTTGCTTCATTCCCAGACTGAATACCCCTTTTACCATGCCATCGTATTGTGGTGGTTGCTATTGACGCTTGTCTATTTAATTGATGTTGAAGTGGAAGAGGTGAATATAGCAACCAGAAGCCAAACAACTTGGTGGGAGTGGGCTTATCGGCCCTGGTTCTTGCTGCGTTTTGTGGCGATTACCATCCCTTTATTGATTGTTCCCTTTATGCTAACAGCTCTGCATACAGCCTGGGTGGTGACCAAGTATGAAAGAGGGGGCTATAAGGAACCGACTCTGCTGCTGGATATCGTCAATCCCATGGCGTGGTTGACTCGGGTCGAATTTGACGTCAATTCGGTGCGGTTGATGGTGGGTCTGCAAACCAATAACAAGGCTGAACTGGAGGCCTATCTGGAGTGGGGGCTGGCTTTTGTACGACATACGCCACGGGCCAATATTTACGCCAACATGGTGGTTGCCCTTAATGCCCTCGGGCGTACGGATCAAGCAAACACCATGCGTCGGGAAGCACTGCAACTCTATCCTGATGATCCTCTGCTCACAAAATCAGCGGCCAAGTCGGTGATCACCGGCGTTGATCAGCCTGCAGAAAGTGACGCCAGGGCTAAATAAAGTAATTGTTGAGCTACCAAAGCCTGCTTCTGTCAAGAGCAGGCTTTTTTTGTTGCCGTGCTTGAGGGGCGGCTGCCATATTCTTCTGGTTGGGATGGCTGTGTCGGGTAATGATGCTTGATGCCTGCCATTAATCGCAAAGGTTACCTCAAAAGGAGTGGGTGAGTATTCAACAGATTGATTTTAATCGGTTATTGCCAGGGTTTCATTTGGTTGCTATATATTAAGGCTCCGCCTCGCAATAGCGGCATGCAAATCAGAGATAAGCAAAACACAGGTGTTTAATATGCTGGTGATGTTAAAAAGGAGCTGTGTTATCTAGGGCGAATGATTGCCTGGCATCTGTTGTTACATTGCTTCAGCGCCCCTGTGGCTATGCTGAATGGAGTATTAATGGGGTATGTAATAGTGTGCTTTGCGATGAATCCGATGCTCATTTCTGATTGACGCCGAGCTTTTTTTTCTATGGTTTTGTTATCAATCGTGGTTGCTGTCGATAGACTATGGTAAAAATGGACTCTAATACAGAAAAACTGTATGTCGTTATGAATTGTCCATGCTATTCTGAAACTGTTATCCCTGTGATCGATTTTTTGTGAGGAAATAATGAACGAGTTTCTGAAAGTTCTGCTGAACATTCGCAGTCTGCGTGCCGCTATTCGTGAGCTGCCATTTGAGCAGCTGCTGGAAGCTAAAGAGAAGTTTGATCTGGTTTATCAAGAGCGCGCCGACTCTGTTGAGCAGGAGCGTGCCGAGCAGGAAGAGCGCCAGCGCAAACTGAATGAATTCACCGAAATGCTGCAGCAAGCAGGTATTGATCCCCGTGAATTGCTGGCTACTGCGGCTGCTCCGGCTGCTACTGGTACCACCAAGAGCAAGCGTGCTCCGCGTCCGGCCAAATACAAGTATGTAGAAGATGGCCAGGAAAAAACCTGGACTGGCCAGGGCCGTATGCCTAAAGCCATTGCAGCTGAAGTTGCACTGGGCAAAGATCTGAGCGAGTTTCTGATCTAATTCGTTGCGCCAAGCAATCTGATAATGCCGCCTTTGAGCGGCATTATTTTTGTGCGTTATTAATGTTAACCGATGTCTCTATTCGTTATTTGATTCTCTCTTGACTCCTCTGCATTCCTTTTCTTTCGGCTTTTCCTCCCCAAGATAAATATCTGTGTCGTGATTAATTTCATGATGCGTTCCGGTATCGGCGAACCATGTAGTTTTGCAGGAGACAAGAGAAGCTGTACATTCGTAGCCATTAGCGCTTGCGTCTATTGCACGTTATCTCTGACTTTTTTGATGGGGTTTGGTAGAAGAAAAAAGGATGGGATGTTGAAGAACCGGCACACTCGCCAAGGATAATGAGTAATGTGCGGGGGAGTGGCAATAATAAGGCCCCGATCTGGCAACAACGCGGGGCCTTATGTTTATTGGGCGAGTGGGGCGTCTGTGCCCCCAATGGCCTGGTAAATTCTGGTCATCACGTTGAGTAGCTCTTTTTGTTGGGCGAGCAGGCTCTGTTCTGCCTCCCACAAGCGATTCTGCTCATCCAGCCAGGTCTGCACACCGGTGGCGCCCGCCTCGAAGCGCGCTCGGGCCAGCCGTTCAGACTCGTTGGCATAACCCAGCTGTTCCTGGAGATAGGCGAGTCGTTGCTGGCCATGATGGCGGGCCGCCAGATTGTCTTCGACTTCGACCAGCGCCGTATAGAGCTGCTTGCGAAACTCGGTCTCGGCGATCTGGTAATCAAGAGCTGAGCTGTCGATAGCGAGCCGGGTGCGGTTGTACTCAAGGAAGGGAAGAGCCAGGCTTGCCCCTAGCGTCCCGACCGGATTTTGCAGCACCTGAGCCAGCCTGTCCGACGCCGTGCTGGCGTTGCTGGTCAGGGTCAGCGACGGGTAGAAGCTGGCGCGGATCTCATCCCCCTTTGCGAAGGTCTTGCGCAGTCGCAGCTCCGCCGCTCTCACATCCGGGCGACGGGCCAGCAGATCGGCGGGAATGCCGACAGCCAGTTCGGGGATAGGCTGAAGTGCAAGGCGGGTGGGGGCATACGCCAAGGGGCCGCTGTTACGCCCCAAGAGCAGCCTCAGGGCGTTGCTGGCCTGCTCTTGCTGGGTTTTCAGCGACGCCAATTCGGCGCGCTTGCCTGCAACCTGTTGACGAGTCTGGGCCAGATCGAGCCGGGTTATGGCGCCGGCGCGGTATTTGGCCTCGGTCAACCGTTCGGTGCGCACCAGGTTGGCCAGTTGCTGCTCGCCAAGGGCGATAGCCGAGCCGAGATAACCCAGTTGCCAGTATTGTTCCAGCGTCTTGCCAATCAGCATCAGACGGGTGCTGGCCAGATCCTGTTCGCTGGCGGCCGCCTCCCAGCTTGCCTGATCCCGCACCGATGCCAGCTTGCCCCACAGGTCTACCTCATAACTGAGGCCGAGAGCGGGCCCCAGTGTGCTGCTGGAACTCCCCGTCTTCAGGTTCTTGTTAGCGCTGGCATCAAGGCTGCCAGTGACCGAGGGGGTGAGGTTGGTATCTGCCTGCTCTGCGCCAAGCTGCGCGTTTTTGAGCTTGAGTGCGGCGACGTGCATATCCGGATTGGCGGCCAGCACGGCCTCGACCAGGCGGTCGAGCTGAGGGTCATGGAATCCCTGCCACCAGGCCCCTGATTGTGCCAACTGCTGGGTGTCATACGCCTGTTGCCACTGGGGCGCGATAGCCAGCTCGGGTCTTTGATAGCTGCTGTGCTGGCTGCAGCCGCCGAGGGCCACGCAGAGGGCCAACCAGGATAATTTGTACATTGTTATTCCCTCGCCAGTGCGACCACGGGGTCGAGCCGCGCCGCATTGCGCGCCGGCAGATAACCGAACAGGATCCCGATGAGTGACGAGCAGCCGAAGGCCATCAGGATGGAGAAGAGCGAAAACTGCATCTGTATGGTGTCGACCAGCAGGGAGAAGACCACACCAATGCCGAGCGCGAGCGCGACGCCGAAGATGCCCCCCAGTAGGCTGACCATCACGGCTTCGATCAGGAACTGCTGCAAGATGTCCGATTGACGTGCCCCCACGGCCATGCGAATGCCGATCTCGCGGGTGCGTTCCACCACGGAGACCAGCATGATGTTCATTACCCCCACACCGCCGACGATCAGCGAGATCACGGCGATGGCCGAGACCATCAGGGTCATGGTGGCCGTGGTTTTCTCCACCGACTTGATGATGCTGTCGCTGCTGAAGGTGAAGAAATCCTTCACTCCGTGGCGCTTGGTGATCAGCTCGATCACCGCCTGTTCGGCCAGCGCCGGCTGGATGCCATCCTTGACCCGTATGGTGATCTGGCTGAAGTGGCGCTGGGAGATGAGGCGGCTCATCACGGCGCTATAGGGGAGCCAGACATTGACCGACTGGCTGCTGGGGCCAAAGCCGGTCTCCTGGGTGACGACCCCAATGATGCGTACCGGCAGGGTGCCGACCAGTACCACCTTGCCGATGGGGTCATCCTTGCCGAGCAGGCTGGGAATGCTCTTCTGGTCGACCACGGCCACCGCCGAACGCTGTTGTATGTCTCGCCATTCCAGTAAGCGACCACTTACCAATGTCATGCCCTTGACCTTGAAGTAGTCGTTGCCGACCCCGGTTACGTTGCCGCTGCTGGTCTTGTTGCGATAGCGAAGTTGTCCCGAGCTGATGATCTCCGGGCTGGCACCTGCCAGATAAGGTTGTCCCAGCAAGGCATCGAGATCCCCCTGGTTGAGGGTCTGGATGCTGGCCATCTTTTCATCTCCCCACCCCTTGCCCGGGAAGATCTCTATGGTGTTGGTTCCCATCGCATTGATCTGCTCGATCACCTTGGTGCGGGCTCCCTGGCCGAGGGCCACCACGCTGACGACCGCCGCGATGCCGATGATGATGCCCAGCATGGTGAGAAAGGTGCGCATCCGGTGGGCCAGCATGGCATGCAGGGCCATCCGGCCAGCTTCCCGATAGCGATCACAGTCAAGGCTGGCTCCTCCCTGACTGGCAACGGGGAGGGGGATGGTCGATGGGGAAGCCTGTTCGCGCTGACCACTGTCCTGCTGAATGCAGCCATCCTTGAGGGTGATGATGCGATCCGCATGGTTGGCGACCCCCATGTCGTGGGTGACCAGTATGATGGTGTGGCCCAGGGCATGAAGCTCCTTGAGGATGGCCATCACCTCCTTGCCGCTCTGGCTGTCCAGCGCACCGGTCGGTTCATCGGCCAGGATCACCTCGCCACCATTGGCCAGCGCCCGGGCGATACTGACTCGCTGTTGCTGGCCGCCGGAGAGCTGTCCCGGGGTATGGTGGCGACGCTCGTCAAGACCCAGTCGCTCCAGCAGCTGCTTCGACCTGGCCTGACGAGCCTGACGTTCGGTGCCGGCATAGACGGCGGGGATCTCCACGTTGGCTGAGGCGTCCAGATGAGGCAGCAGGTGATAGCGCTGAAAGATAAAACCGAAGTGATGGCAGCGCAGGCGCGCCAGTGCCAGGGCATCCAGGGTCGCCGTGTCCTGGCCACGAAACAGGTACTGGCCGCTGCTGGGCCGGTCGAGACAGCCAAGCAGATTCATCAGGGTCGACTTGCCGGAGCCGGAGGCCCCGACGATGGCGATCATCTCGCCAGCCTGAATGGTCAAGTCGAGGGGATGGAGCACGGTAACTTCCTGCTCGCCGCTCTGGTAACGGCGTTCGACCCCTTTTAGCTGGATCAGGGGCGGCTGGTTCAGCGGCTCGCTCATAACATCATGCCTTCTTCTTTGTCCGCTACGGGCGCGCCGTGGTTGAGCTGCACTTCGTCCTGCTCCGTCAGCCCGCTTACCACCTCAATGCGGATCTCGTCCTTCATCCCGGTCTTGATGCGGCGAGTTTCACCGGGAGCGCCGTCCCTGACCAGGGTTACCTCATATTCGTCGTTAGCCACCTGCTTGCCGAGAGCAGTCTGCGGCAGAGTGAGCACCTGCTTGCGCTCGCCGAGCACTATGGTCACCTGGGTGGTCATGGCCACGCGCAGAGCATGATCCGGATTGGGCACATCAAACAGGGCGTAGTAGTAGACGGCGGCATTGCTGGTGGTACTGGTGGTGGTGGCCTGTTCGTTGATATTGGTGGGGGCCAGCTCCACGGCTCGCAGGGTGCCCTGATAGCGGGTGTCCGGATCGCCTATCAGGGTGAAATAGACCGGCATGCCCGCTTTCACCTTGGTAACGTCGGCTTCCGAGATCTGGGCCTTGACCGTCATGGTGTCGAGATTGGCCAGTTTCAGCAGGGTTGGCACCGTCTGGCTGGCGGCCAGGGTCTGACCCTGACGGGTGACTATGCTGATGACGGTGCCATCCATGGGGGCCAGGATCTTGGTGTAACCCAGCTCGGTCTGGGCTCGCTCCACCTTGATACGGGCACTGTCGATATTCGCCTGGCTGTTTTGCATCTCGGCGCGTGTGACGGCGAGTTGGGCTTCTGCACTCTCCAGATCGGCGCGAGAGCTGGCCTCCTGCCTGAACATCTCTACCTGACGGCGCCAGGCCAGCTCGTACTGTTTGAGCTGGGCTTGCTTGATCTTGAGTTGGGCGAGGTTGCTGGCGAGCTCGGCTTCGGCCGTTTTCAGATTGTTCTGGGCGATGAGAGGGTCAATCTCGGCCAGTAGATCTCCCTTGTTGACCAGAACGCCATCCTCGACGGCCAGGCGGGTCACCTGACCGGAAACCTGTGCCCCCACATCCACCTGCTCGATGGCCTGCAACACGCCGCTAGCCAGCACGGTTTGGCTAATGTCTTCCCGGGTGACTTTGGCGGTGAGCATCTCGGTGGCCGGTTGGCTTGGCCAAGCCAGCCAGCCGATGAGGGCCGCGGCGAACAGAGTAGAGAGCGCCAGGACTGTGCGCTTGGGACTTGGGGTCATGGATCACCTGACTGAAAACGGAATAAGAGAAGTGCCGCGAGTATCCTGCAGCAAAGCCTCGCCAATGAACAGCCAGAAATATGTAAGCAAAATTATGCGCTTATCTGTCAGTAAGCGAAGTAATTGGGAAGGGGAAGCTGATAGACGGGGATTGAAAGAAAAAAGCCCCGCCATCAGGCAGGGCTCGGGAGAGTTCAGGCTGTGGCTCAGGCCTTGGCCAGCAGCTCCATGACCCAGGGCAGGCCCTGCTTCTTGCGGCTGACGAAGCCCGGATGGAAGCAAGATTCGGTGGGGACCTTGGGATGGGCGGTAAAGTGAATGCGGCTGGCGGCAGCGGTAAGATCAGTCACCATCAATACGAAGAAGTCGAGCCCTTCGCTTGCCACGCGCGCGGCCATCTCTTGCTGCAGTGCCGGGAGATGTTCGGCCAGCTGCTGCTCACTGCCCACCTCGATCTGGCTCATGATGAAGCTGCAACCTTCGGCCTGGAACGCTTTCTCGTCCTGTTGCAGCAACTGAGCCGGAGTCAAGCCGCTCAAATCGGTCTTGGCTATCAGCAGCTGCTGGCCGAATTCGGCCAGAGAGACCTCGGCCAGCTCGGCCAGGCGCTCGCAGGCGACCTTGTCCTGCTCTGTGGTGGTGGGGGAGGTGAGGCAGAGGGTGTCACTCATGATGGCACCCAGCATCAGACGGGCCTGGCTGCGGGTCACCTGACCCTGTTGGCTCAGCAGCTCGAAGGCGATGGTGCAGGTGCAGCCCACGGCGCGGATCCAGGCATCCAGCGGCGACTGGGTGATCAGGGTGCCGAGGCGGTGGTGATCCACCAGGCCCAGTACGTTGGCCTGTGCCAGGGTCGCGGGGCCCTGTTCCAGATCACTGAAATCCACCAGCCAGACATCTTCACCGGCAAGATCCCGAGTCAGCAGTTCGGGTTCGGCAACGCCAGCCTGCTCCAGGATGAAACGGGTTTCGGTGCGCAGGTCGCCCAGGCGCCATGGGGTGGCTTGACGCCCCTGGGCTTTGAGCCAGTCGGCGATGACCAGGGCGCTGCAGATACTGTCGCTATCAGGATTCTTGTGACCAAAAACGTGGATCATAGACAAAGCCTCACAATGGGATACCCAAAAAGGGGGCGGGTACTATGCGAAATCCCGGAAATGAAGGCAACCTGAACCCCCTTGGATGTTGCTGCCTGCTTGGCCTTACTCGCACTTTCATTGATCTGGGTCGGTGATCCGGCGACTCAGGGTCGTTGTGAACAGGCACCATGACGCCCCTTGGCGCGGATTGTCATGGTGTAGGGAGGAGGAGAGCTGTGTCAGGCTCGCAACAACTCGCGCGCATTGGCCAGGGTAATGTCGGTGATCTGATCGCCCCCCAGCAGGCGGGCCAGTTCATTGAGGCGGGCCGACTGATCGAGGGCACACATCTGGGTTTCGGTGGTTTTGCCATCGGTATGCTTGCTCACCACCATGTGCTGGTGGCCATTGCCCGCTACCTGGGGCAGGTGCGTGACCACCATCACCTGGGTCGACTCGCCGAGCTGGCGCAACAGGCGCCCTACCACGGCGGCGGTCGGGCCGCTGATCCCCACGTCTACTTCATCGAAGATCAGGGTGGGAGTGGAGACCTTGCGGGCGCTGATCACCACGATGGCGAGGCTGATGCGCGACAGCTCGCCGCCGGAGGCCACCTTGCCAAGGGGCTGGATGGGCTGGCCCGGGTTGGTAGTGACCATGAACTCCACCCGATCGATCCCCAGAGGCGAGAGACTGCTCTGGGCATCGGGGCGCACCTCGATGGCGAAACGGCCATCTGGCATCGCCAACTCGTGAATGCTGGTGGTGACCTGGGCGGCCAGCTCCTGTGCGTAGCGCTGGCGGCTCTGGCTCAGGGCCTCGGCCGACTGCAGAAACGCCTGGCGGGCGGCGGCCAGTTCATCTTCCATCCCTTCCAGGCGCTCCTCATCGGAGTTGAGGCGGGCGAGATCGCAGGCCAGCTCCTGATGGTGCAGCGCCAGATCCGCCGGTTTGACATGATGCTTGCGGGCCAGGTTGATCGCTCTTGAGAGGCGGGTCTCCAGCTCGTTGAAGCGCTCGGGATCCAGCTCCAGCCGATCCAGATAGCTGCGTAGCTCGCTATGGCTCTCCTGCACCTGGATGAGAGCATTGTTCAGCATCTCCAGCACCGGATTGAGGCGGCTGTCCATGCCGACCAGCCCTTCAGCCTTGTCGACAGCGACCTGCAGCAGGCCTGCGATGGTGGTGTCATCGTTGTCATAGAGCAGATCAAGGCAGAAGCCGCACTCCTGCATCAGCTCGGTGCCGTTGGCCAGACGCTGGTGCTCTTCCTCTATCTCTTCAAACTCCCCCGGTTGCAGGGCAAATTCATCGAGCTCCTGCACCTGGTATTCGATGAGCTGGCGGCGGGCTTCCCGTTGCTGCTGCTCAGCTTTCAATCGGTTGAGCTCGTTTTGCAGCTGGCGCCATTGCTGGTAGTGCTGGCGCACCTCGTCGAGCAGCAGGTGATGGCCGGCGTAGCCATCCAGCAGGGCGAGCTGGTAGTCCGGCTTGAGCAGCAGCTGGTGGGCATGCTGGCCGTGCACGTTGACCAGCAGTTGGCCGAGGTTCTTGAGCTGGGTGAGGGGCACTGGCACCCCGTTGATGTAGCTGCGCGAGCGCCCCTCGGCGGAGATGACCCGGCGCACTATGCACTCCCCTTCGTTTTCCAGCTCGTTGGTGGCAAGCCAGGCGCGGGCGGCCGGGTTGCCATCGAGCTGGAAGCGGGCACTGACTTCGCTTTTGTCGCTCCCCGGGCGCACCATGCTGGCCTCGGCCCGCTCGCCAAGGCACAGGCCGAGGGCGTCGATGGCGATGGATTTGCCGGCGCCGGTCTCGCCTGTGATGCAGGTCATGCCCGGTTGCAGATCGAGTTCGAGAAACTTGACGATGGCGAAGTTGTTGACGGTCAGCTGGGTCAGCATGGTCTCATCCTGTATGGGTCAACATTACTGTTTATGCATCCAGTATATACTGGTCTTATATACAGTAAAGAGGCGTTGCCATTTTTAACAGGACAGGCCACCAGACGGGTGGCCTGCGGGATTGCAGAAAGGTGAAGATTAGTGGAAGGCTGACATCAAATCTGGGTGGGCTGCGATCACCTCGTCCAGTGCCTGTTCCAGTCGGTGGCCGCTGGTAATGAGGGGATTCAGTACCAAGGCACGCCAAGCCGTATGGCGATTGCCGGTGATGGCGGCCTCGATGGTGAGCTGCTCGAACTCCTTCATCAACTGCAGCAGGCGCAAGGTGTCTTGCGGGAAGGGGGGCACATTAAGCGGAAGCGGACCCGACTTGGTGATGAGAGAGCTCACTTCCACGGCACTCTCGTCCGGCAGACCGCCGATAGCGCCGTTGTTGCGGATGTTGACGTGCATGATGATACGCTTGTCGTTGTGGATGGCACTCATCAGCTCACACGCGGCCTCCGAGTAATACTGGCCGCCGCGTCCTTCCAGCGCTTTGGGCTTCTCGGTGAGATCCGGGTTGCGATAGAGCTCGAACAGCTGCTGTTCGATGGTCTTGACCACCTCACCCCGGGTGCCTTCGCCGCTGGCCTCCCCGAGCTCCTGTTTGAGGATATCGTCGCTCATGTAGTAGTAGCGCAGATAGGCACAGGGGATCATGCCCAGATTGGCCAGCAGATCCTTGGGCCAGGCAAAGGGGGGGATATTGCGCGGTACCAGCGGATCGTGCCCTTGTGCGATCCGGGCAATCACCTCGCCGAGTTTGTTCTCGCCCTGATGCTGAATCTGGCGCACGAAGATGAAATGGTTGAGTCCGGCCACCTGCATGATGAACTCCTGCTCGTCATGACTCTCCAGCAGAGTAGCGACCCCTTTTTGCATGATCACTGGCACGTTGCACAGCCCAACCGTCTTTATCTTGCTGTGGCGCAATACGGCTTCGGTCACCATGCCCGACGGGTTGGTGAAGTTGAGCAGCCAGGCATCGGGGCAGAGGCGTTCCATGTCGGCGGCGATCTGCAGAGCGATGGGGATAGTCCGGCAGGCGTTGGCAAAGCCGCCCAGTCCGTTGGTTTCCTGGCCGATCAGACCGTATTTCAACGAAATCCGCTCATCGCTGATGCGCGCTTCCAGGCAGCCGGCGCGAAACTGGGAGCAGACGTAGTCGGCGCCGTACAGTGCCTCTTCCCGATCCAGCCGGGTTTCAACCCGTACTGCCAGCCCAGCCTTGGCCAGCATGCGGCGGGTGAGGGCTGCGATGATCTCCATTTTCTCGCGGCCATCGTCGATGTCGACTAGCCAGAGTTCGTGCAGCGGTAACTCGTGCTGACGCTGGATCAACCCTTCGATCAGCTCCGGGGTGTAGCTAGAACCTGCACCTATGATCACAATCTTGAGTCCGTTTTTCATTGTTCACCTCATGAACAGGGATAGGGATGGACCCTATTAAAGGGGGAGCCTGGCGGGCGGACAAACGAAATAAGGGGTGGTATGGATTAGCCTGTTTAATGCATAAGGAGAAATGTCATACTGATGACCTGCGTCGCAACACGCGTCATTACGAGGTTATCCATGCTGGTACAACAGAATACCCTGGCCCTGCTGCACACTTTCGAGAGCACGGCCCGTTACCTCAGTTTCACTCGTGCCGCCGAGGAGATGAACCTCACGCAGGGGGCCATCAGCCACCGCATTCGCCATCTAGAAGGGTTGTTGGGTTTTCGTCTGTTTATTCGCCTGACCCGCAAGTTGGAGTTGACTGAAGAGGGGGCACGACTGCTGGCGACCCTGAGCCATTCTCTGCGCCAGATCAACGAAGAGATTGAAGATATCCGGGCTCAGGATCTGCGAGGGACGCTCCATGTCGGTGTTGCTCCGACGCTGGGGCTCAATTGGCTGATGCCAAGGCTACCCCGTTTCCAGCAGCGCTGGCCCGGGCTGAACGTGATGATGCGGGTTCGGGCCGGGGCGGTGGATTTCAACGAGGAGCGGGTGGATCTCGCCATCTACTACGGTGCGATCCGCTGCAGTGATCTGCACCGTGAGCTATTGATGGAGGAGCGTCTGGTACCCGTCTGCTCCCCTGCCTATGCCGAGCGGCTGGGGTTGCAGCAGGAACCGGCACGGTTGGCTGAGGCCTGTTTTATCCACGCCTCGGAATCGACCGATGTGCAGCAGCTCTTCTCGGAGTGGCGCCTCTGGTGCGATGGTTCTGGTATGACATTGCCCTACGATCAGTGTCACTACGGTTTCAATCACTATCAGATGGCTCTGCAGGCGGCGCAAGGTGGCATGGGGGTCGCTATGGGGAGGGAGGTACTGGTGCGCAACTTGCTGGAGCAGGGCGTGCTGGTGGCGGTAGGAGGCCCGGCGGTGGCTGCCGGGCGTAATTACGAGCTGATCTCTCCATTGGAGAACCGCGAGCGACCGCGCTTTCGTGCCTTTAGCGACTGGCTGCGCAGTGAAGTGGCGCTCAGCCAGTCAGCTCATGACCTTGCCCTTTAAAACAGCTTGCTGCCCCAGCCGAGCTTGTTGCGCAGTACGTGGAAGTAGCTGTAATCGAGAGGGTGCACCAGATGCAGCTGGTGGTGGCTCTTCTTGATGAGGATCTCGTCCCCCGGGTGCACCGCCAGGGTGACCTGGCCGTCGCAGCCCACCTGCATGGCGTCATCCTGATTGTCGGGCGAGACCAGCAGGCGCACCTCGCTGTCGGCGTCCAGTACGATGGGGCGGCTGCTCAGGGTGTGCGGGAACATCGGGACCAGCGTGATGGCGTTGAGCTTGGGGGTGAGGATGGCGCCACCGGCCGAGAGTGAATAGGCTGTGGAACCGGTTGGAGTGGCCACTATGATGCCATCCGAGCGCTGGCTGTACATGAAGCTGCCGTCGATATAGACCTCGAACTCGATCATGTGGGCGATCTTGCCCGGGTGCAGCACCGCCTCGTTCACCGCCAGGTTGCTCGACTTGCGCTCGCCGTGGCGATAGACGGACGCCTCCAGCAGGAAGCGGTGCTCGCTCTTGTAGTGACCGGAGAGCACCTGCTCGAGGGGCAGCAGGTAATCCTGGGGGGAAAGATCGGTCAGAAAGCCGAGGTTGCCCCGGTTTACCCCGATCACCGCCACATCGAAGCGAGACAAGACCCGGGCCGCCCCCAGCATGTTGCCGTCACCGCCGACCACGATGGCGAGATCCGCCTGCTGGCCCAGCTGTACCAGATCCATCACGTCCTCTTCGAGGATCGAGAGGGTTTGGGCGACCCGGCTCTCGACCAGCACCCGGAAACCGCGGGTCGTCAGGTATTGATGCAGGCCGGTCAGCGTCTGGTTGGCTCCTTCATGATGGGGTTTGCCAATCAGGGCGATGGTTTTGAACGGAGAATCCATAGTCTGTCTGATCCACAGGGGTATTGCGGGCCAGTATACAGTGGTTTGTCCCGCTTGTGAGCCGCCCATATGGGATGGCGGGTCTCTATCCCCTTGAACCAGATGGCGAAAGCGTGAACGGGGTCGCAAGGAAAGGCGCACATCCGGCGCCATGAATGACCTTTTTCCCTTGAAAGCCGGGGATCCATCCCCATAATAGCGCCAACATAGTCGGTCTGTTGCCGTCTGGTCGCTCAGCCAGAGGTCAGGCCCTCATAAGTAACCCCGCAATTGGAGATGTCATGAACCACGAAGAGCAAAAGGTTGAAGCGATGGAGCAAGTTGAAGCCCAGCCAGTCGAGCCGACCGATGTAGACAGTGAAGTGACAGCCGAGCAGGCACGTATTGCCGAACTGGAAGCGCAGCTGGAAGCGGCCCAGCAGGCCTCTGCCGAAGAGCGCGAGCGTGCCATTCGTGCCGTCGCCGAGATGGAAAACCTGCGTCGCCGCGCGGCCCAGGATGTCGAGAAGGCACACAAGTTTGCCCTCGAGAAGTTTGCTGGTGAACTGCTGCCGGTACTGGACAACCTGGAGCGCGCCATCGAGCTCGCCGACAAGGAAAACGACGCCCTCAAGCCGATGATCGAAGGTGTCGAGTTGACCCTCAAGTCCATGCAGAGCGGCGTGGCCAAGTTCGGTCTGGTGGCGCTGGATCCGACCAACCAGCCGTTTGACCCCAATGCTCACCAGGCCATGAGCATGGTGCCGAGTGCCGACGTGGCACCCAACACCGTCATCGCCGTGATGCAAAAAGGCTACGAGCTGAACGGTCGCGTCATCCGTCCGGCCATGGTGATGGTGTCCAAGTCTGCTGACTGATCATCGTATCCTCACCAAGCCCGCCGCTTGGCGGGCTTTTTGTTTGTCGCGACGCTGTTGCTGGTCGCCAAGGGTATCGGCAAGCCACCCCTGGCAACGAGCAAGGCGTTCACAGCGGATAAAGAGTACGGTTTTTTAGGGAGAGGGGCTTGAAGCGGCATCTGGCGACCCCATATAGGGAACAAGGCCACGGCGGCACAAAAAATTTGATGCCGGGAGCTTGAAAGCCGAATTGGCAGCCCCCACCTAGCCGTTAACGCATTGAGGCGAGTCTCTCGCCGGTTTATTCAAAGTATTTGGAGATTTCTCAAATGGGTAAAATCATCGGTATTGACCTGGGTACTACCAACTCCTGCGTCGCTATTCTGGATGGCGACACTGCTCGCGTGATCGAAAACGCAGAAGGTGATCGTACTACTCCGTCCATCATTGCCTATGCCGATGATGGCGAGATCCTGGTTGGTCAGCCGGCCAAGCGTCAGGCCATCACCAACCCGAAAAACACCCTGTTCGCCATCAAGCGTCTGATCGGCCGTCGTTTCGAAGATGACGAAGTACAGCGTGACCTGAAAATCATGCCTTATGCCATCGCCAAGGCCGACAACGGTGACGCCTGGGTCGAGGTGAAAGGCAAGAAGATGGCACCGCCGCAGATCTCTGCCGAAGTGCTGAAGAAAATGAAGAAGACCGCCGAGGACTACCTGGGCGAGCCGGTGACCGAAGCGGTCATCACTGTTCCAGCCTACTTCAACGACGCCCAGCGTCAGGCCACCAAGGATGCCGGTCGCATCGCGGGTCTGGACGTCAAGCGCATCATCAACGAGCCGACTGCGGCTGCGTTTGCCTACGGCGTGAACAAGGTCAAGGGCGAGCGCAAGGTTGCCGTATATGACCTGGGTGGCGGTACCTTCGATATCTCCATCATCGAGATCGACGAAGTCGAAGGAGAAACCACCTTCGAAGTACTGGCGACCAACGGTAACACCCACCTGGGTGGTGAAGACTTCGACAACCGCGTCATCAACTACCTGGTTGACGAGTTCAAGCGCGAGCAGGGTATCGATCTGCGTAACGACCAGCTGGCTCTGCAGCGTCTGAAAGATGCCGCCGAGAAAGCCAAGATCGAGCTCTCTTCTGCCCAGCAGACCGACGTGAACCTGCCGTACATCACCGCAGACGCCACCGGTCCGAAGCACATGAACATCAAGGTGACCCGCGCCAAGCTGGAATCCCTGGTGGAAGACATGGTGAAAGACTCCCTGGAGCCGGTTCGTGTCGCCCTGAAAGACGCCGGTCTGGCAGTTGGCGAGATCGACGACGTCATCCTGGTGGGCGGTCAGACCCGTATGCCGCTGGTTCAGAAGACCGTTGCCGAGTTCTTCGGCAAAGAGCCGCGCAAAGACGTCAACCCTGACGAAGCCGTGGCCATGGGTGCTGCCATCCAGGGTGCCGTACTGTCCGGTGACAAGACCGACGTACTGCTGCTGGACGTGACCCCGCTGTCTCTGGGTATCGAGACCATGGGTAGCGTGATGACTGCGCTGATCGAGAAGAACACCACCATCCCGACCAAGAAGTCCCAGGTGTTCTCTACTGCCGAAGACAACCAGTCTGCCGTGACCATTCACGTGCTGCAGGGTGAGCGCAAGCGCGCCAGCGACAACAAGTCCCTGGGCCAGTTCAACCTGGAAGGCATCCGTCCGGCACCGCGCGGTCTGCCGCAGATCGAAGTGACCTTCGACATCGATGCCAACGGTATCCTGCACGTCTCCGCGAAAGACAAGGAGACCAACAAGGAGCAGAAGATCACCATCCAGGCTTCTTCCGGTCTGTCTGATGAAGAGATCGAACGCATGGTACGCGAGGCCGAAGCCAACGCGGCCGAAGACAAGAAGTTCGAAGAGCTGGTGCAGACTCGCAACCAGGCTGACGGTCTGGTCCACTCCGTGCGCAAGCAGATCACCGAAGCCGGTGATGCCCTGCCTGCCGACGACAAGACCAAGATCGAAGCCGCGGTCAGCGAGCTGGAAGCTGCCCTCAAGGGTGACGACAAGGCTGCCATCGAAGCCAAACAGCAGGCTCTGCTGGAAGCGTCCCAGAAGCTGATGGAAATTGCCCAGCAGCAGGCTCAGGCACAAGGCGCCGCCGGTGCTGATGCCGGTCAGTCCTCCTCTTCTGCCAAGGCTGACGACGACGTGGTCGACGCCGAGTTCGAAGAAGTGAAAGACGACAAGAAGTAAGCCCTACCCAGATGGGCGAGGTCCGCTTCGCCCATCGGCTTAAGTCTATGAATTCACGGGCGTTGGGTGACCAACGCCCGTCTGCATAACTGCTAACAGGATGAGTATGTCGAAGCGCGATTTCTATGAAGTGCTGGGGGTATCGAAAGATGCCGACGAGCGCGAGATCAAGAAGGCGTACAAGCGTCTGGCCATGAAGTATCACCCTGACCGTAATCAGGGCGATGCCAATGCTGAAGAGAAATTCAAAGAGGTCAAGGAGGCTTACGAGGTCCTGACCGATGCCAACCTGCGTGCCCGTTACGATCAGTATGGTCATGCCGGTGTCGATCCGAGCCAGGGTGGCGGCGGCCACGGTGGTTTTGGCGGCGGCGCCGATTTCGGCGACATCTTTGGCGATGTGTTCGGTGACATCTTTGGTGGCAGCCGTGGCGGTGGTCGTCGCGGCCCGGCCCGTGGTGCCGACCTGCGCTACACCATGGAGCTGACCCTGGAAGAGGCGGTGCGCGGTGTCTCCAAAGAGATCAAGGTCCCGACTCTGGTCCACTGTGAGGTGTGTAACGGCTCCGGCGCCCACACCGGGAGCTCTGCCCAGACCTGCCCCACCTGCCACGGCTCCGGCCAGGTACAGATGCGTCAGGGTTTCTTTGCAGTGCAGCAACCCTGCCCGCACTGTCACGGTCGCGGCAAGATCATCAAGGATCCGTGCCGCAAGTGCCATGGCGAAGGGCGCTATCAGAAGACCAAAACCCTGTCGGTCAAGATCCCGGCTGGCGTCGATACCGGCGATCGCATCCGTCTCTCCGGCGAAGGGGAAGCGGGGGAAGCCGGCGCACCGGCTGGCGATCTGTATGTGCAGGTGCACGTCAAGGAGCACGAGATCTTCGTGCGTGACGGCAACAACCTCTACTGCGAAGTCCCCATCAGCTTCACTGCGGCAGCCCTGGGTGGCGAGATCGAAGTGCCGACCCTGGACGGCCGGGTCAAGCTCAAGGTCACCCCTGAGACCCAGACCGGCAAGATGTTCCGCATGCGTGGCAAGGGCGTCAAATCCGTGCGCTCCGGCCAGGTGGGGGATCTGATGTGCAAGGTGGTGGTCGAGACCCCGGTCAAGCTGACCGAGCAGCAAAAAGAGCTGCTGCGTCAGCTGGACGAGTCGTTTAGCGGTGCCGCCGCCAAGACCCACAAGCCGAAATCGGAAGGCTTCTTCGAAGGAGTGAAACGCTTCTTCGACGATCTGACCAGCTGATGTTCGCGACCCAGATATAAAGAGCCGGCCCTGTGCCGGCTCTTTTTTTGCCCCAGCTTTAGCAAGATCCCCGCTTATTGAGTGGATCCCGATGAGGGATCTTCCTCACAACTTCCACCTCTTCCTGCTGTGCAAATGTTATCCCGCTCACATTTGAGCTGAAACGGTTTAGCTGGCATATTGAGTTAGCTAAAGCGGTTTAGCTATGCTCAGCCCGTCGATAACAACAGCGCCCGGACGGGCGACACATGACAGGTGAGGAAGATGACGATGTTCAAGAGCAAGTTGGCGCTGGCCGTGGCGCTGGGATTGGGGATGAGCAGCCCGCTGTGGGCGGCGGATGGCGGTATCGAGGCCCGTCTGGCGGCGCTGGAGGCACGGGTGCAGGCGGCCGAGGCGCGCGCCACCGCGGCCGAAGCGAGGGCCGATGAGGCCCAGAGCAAGGCGAGCGAGGCCCACGAGACCGCCGCCGTGGCCAAGGCCCAGAGCGAGAAGGTGGACAAGCAGACCGCCGCGGCCCAGGGCTTCGAGTTCCACGGCTATGCCCGTTCGGGCCTCCTGGTCAACGGCAATGGCAACGGCGGTCGCGGCGGTCCCTACATCACCCCGGCCGGCTCGGTGGGGGGGGCCGTGGGGCGTCTTGGCAACGAGGACGACACCTACATGGAGGCCAACCTGTTGAAGACCCAGACCTTCGACGATGGCAGCTGGGCCCGCTACAAGCTGATGCTGGCGGACGGGGTGGAGACCAGCAACGACTGGACCGCCAGCGATTCCAGCCTCAACACCCGCCAGGTGTTTGCCGAGATCGGCGATCTGGCGAGCTTCGACGGCCCCTTCAAGCACGCGGTGCTCTGGGCGGGCAAGCGCTTTGACCGGGACAACTTCGACATCCATTGGCTCGACTCGGACGTGGTCTTCCTCGCCGGCACCGGCGGCGGCGTCTACGACGTGCAGCTGGCCGACAACTGGAAGGCGAACTTCTCCCTCTACGGGCGCGACTACGGTGACATCAGCGCGAGCGGCCTCTCGGACATCGAGAGCTACATCCTCACCATGAACAACCGCGTCGGCAACTGGCAGTGGATGCTGAACGGCCTGTCCGCCAAGGACAACGAGGAGCGCATCAACGACGGCGGCGCCGGCAGCGAGGCGGCAAACAAGGGCGCCCACACCCTGGTGGCCTACCACGCCGACAGCTTCTTCGGCCTCAACCCCGGCTTCTCCAAGGCGGCGCTGCTCTACGGCCATGGCCTCGGGGCCGAGCTCAAGGGGCTGGGTTCCGACAGCGAGCTGCTGGCGGACGCCGATGCGGTGCGAGTCGCCCTCTTTGGTGCCACCGATCTCAGCCCGGGCTGGCGCTTCGCCCCGGCCCTGCTGGCGGAGCAGAGCCAGGATCGCTACGTGAAGGGGGACGAGTACCGCTGGGCCACCCTCAACACCCGGTTTGCCCAGGTGCTGAGCCAGAACGTCGAGCTGGTCTACGAGGCCACCTGGCAGTACATGGACTTGGATCCCAAGGGCTACAAGGGACGCCAGGCGGTGAGCGGCGACTTCACCAAGCTCACCTTCGCCCCGACCTTCAAGGCGCAGACCGCCGGCTTCTTCGAGCGGCCCGAGTTGCGGGTATTCGCCACCTGGATGGACTGGTCCTCCGAGCTCGACCACTACGCCAGCACCGACGCCATGGGCCAGAACGACTTCACCGCCGGGGGCGAGTGGAACTTTGGCGTGCAGATGGAAACCTGGTTCTAGTTCGTTATCCCGATCACAAAAATGGCAGCCGGCGTCGGGATCTGTTGGTTAGCTAAAACGGTTTAGCTGATAATGCGAACCAAGAGATCAGGGCCCGGCTCTGGCAAATCCTGTGCAGCAGTGGAGTAGCAAGGTGACGAATCGTGTGTGGGTAATGGGGGATGCGGTGGTGGACTTGATCCCGGAAGGGGAGCAGCACTACCTCAGGTGTCCGGGGGGCGCGCCGGCCAACGTGGCGGTCGGGGTGGCCCGGCTTGGCGGTGAGTCGGCCTTCATCGGCCGGGTCGGCGCCGATCCCTTCGGCCGCTTTATGGCCGATACCCTGGCCAGCGAAGGAGTCGACATTCGCTACCTGACTCTGGACCCGGCCCATCGCACCAGCACAGTGCTGGTGGAGCTCGACGCCGAGGGCGAGCGCAGCTTCACCTTCATGGTGAGGCCCAGCGCGGATCAGTTCCTGACCCCCGCCGATCTGCCGGTCTTCCAGGCCGGGGAGTGGCTGCTGACCTGCTCCATCGCGCTCGCCAACGAGCCGGTGCGTGGCAGCTGCCTGCAAGCCATGGCGACCATCCGGGCCGTCGGGGGGCGGGTTTGCTTCGATCCGAACCTGAGGCCCGAGGTGTGGGGCAACCCCGCCGAGATGCTGCCCGTGGTGCGCGAGGCCATCGCCCTCGCGGACGTGGTCAAGCTCTCGGTGGAGGAGCTGCAACTGCTGAGCGGTCTGGACGATCTGGCGGCGGGGCTCGCCACCATTTCAGGCCCGGCCCTGGTGCTGGTGACCCGGGGGGCGGCCGGCGTGGTGGCTCGTCTCGGCGGCGAGCTGCTGGAGTGGGTGGGGCCCAAAGTGGTGCCCATCGACACCACGGGGGCGGGGGATGCCTTCGTTGCCGGTTTGCTGGCGGCCTTGGCCGAACGGACCTCGCTGCCCGCTCTGGATGAGCTGCCCGCCATCCTGGCCCGGGCCCACGGCTGCGGGGCGCTGGCTACCACCGCCAAGGGGGCGATGACGGCGCTGCCGAGTCGCACCGAACTGGATGCCTTTTTGCGATCAGGTGCAAGCGGCTGTTGATCCGCGGCTAGAGCCGCGGGTCGACAGACCCTACTCTCATGTGACAAGGGCCTGCCGATGGCGGGCCATAAGAGGAAGAATATGAATATCAGTGCGATAGCCAAGGATCTGGTGCCCCTGCTCGGGGGCAAGGAGAACATCGTCAGCGCCGCCCACTGCGCCACCCGGCTGCGGCTGGTGCTGGCGGACGACAGCAAGGTGAACAAGGCCGCCATCGACAAGCTGGACGGGGTCAAGGGGTGCTTCAGCAACGCCGGCCAGATCCAGGTGATCTTCGGCACCGGCCTGGTCAACAAGGTCCATGCAGAGTTCGTGGCCCTGACCGGAACCGGCACCGCCAGCAAGGCGGAGCTGACCGACCTGGCGACGGCCAAGCTCAACGTGGCCCAGCGCCTGGCACGGACGCTCTCCAACATCTTCGTGCCCATCATTCCGGCCATCGTCGCCTCCGGCCTGCTGATGGGGCTGCTCGGCATGGTGCGCACCTATGGCTGGGTCAACGCCGACAGCGCGCTGTTCATCATGCTGGACATGTTCAGCTCGGCGGCCTTTGTCATCCTGCCCATCCTCATCGGCTTCACCGCGGCGCGGGAATTCGGCGGCAACCCCTATCTGGGGGCGACCCTTGGGGGCATCCTCACTCACCCGGCCCTGACCAACGCCTGGGGCGTGGCGGGGGGCTTCAAGACCATGGACTTCTTCGGACTGGACGTGGCCATGATCGGTTATCAGGGCACCGTCTTCCCGGTGCTCTTGGCGGTCTGGTTCATGTCCCACCTGGAGAAGCAGCTGAGAAGGCGCGTCCCCGATGCCCTGGATCTCATCCTCACGCCGTTCCTGACCGTCATCATCACCGGCTTCGTGGCGCTGCTCTTCATCGGCCCCGCCGGGCGGGTGCTGGGGGATGGCATCTCGTTCGGCCTGAGTGCCCTCTATGAGCAGGCGGGCTGGCTGGCGGGTCTGGTGTTTGGCGGCACCTATTCGCTTATCGTCATCACCGGCATCCACCACAGCTTCCACGCCATCGAGGCGGGCCTGCTGGCGAACCCGGCCATCGGCGTCAACTTCCTGCTGCCCATCTGGGCCATGGCCAACGTGGCTCAGGGCGGCGCCTGTCTCGCGGTCTACTTCAAGACCCGGGACGTGAAGATCAAGGCCATCACGGTGCCGGCGGCCATGTCCTGCCTGCTCGGCATCACGGAGGCGGCCATCTTCGGGGTCAACCTGCGCTACATCAAACCCTTCCTGGCTGGTCTGTTCGGCGGGGCCTGCGGCGGCGCCTACGTGGTGGCGGCCAAGGTGGGCATGACGGCGGTGGGTCTGACCGGCATCCCGGGCATGGCCATCGTCCAGCCCATGAGCCTCATCCACTACGTCATCGGCCTGGTGATCGCCTTTGGCGCCGCCTTCGCCGCCTCCTACCTGCTCAAGTACAAGGTGGAGTGATGAAGGAAAGCCATCTCCTCAAACAGGTTGTCCGGTCCCTGCTGGCCGGCCAGCTCAAGGCGGCGGCCGATCCCCATCGGCCCCGCTGGCACCTGGCAGCCCCGGTGGGGCTGCTCAACGACCCCAACGGCTTTATCGAGCACGGCGGGCGCTATCACCTATTCTACCAGTGGAACCCGCTGGGTTGCGCACACGCCAACAAGGGCTGGGGCCACGTCACCTCCAGCGATCTGCTGCACTGGCAGCACGAGCTGCCGGCCCTGCTGCCGGTGGAGCCCTACGAGCAGAGCGGCTGCTACTCCGGCTCGGCGGTGAGCGACGAGCAGGGGCGCCTGACCCTCATCTACACCGGCAACGTCAAATACCCGGACGGTAGCCGTACCGCCTACCAGTGCCTGGCCCGCGCCGACGGCATGGGCGGCTTCGAGAAACTGGGGCCCGTGCTGGATCTGCCCGCAGGCTACAGCGGCCACGTGCGCGATCCCAAGGTGTGGCACGACGGTCGGCAGTGGCTGATGGTGCTGGGGGCCCGTACTTTGGACGATCGGGGGGCGGTGCTGCTCTATCGAGGTGACACCCTGGATGGCTGGACGCTGGTCGGCCCCATCGCTGGCAGCGGGCGCGGTGGGCTCGGGGAGTTCGGCCATATGTGGGAGTGCCCGGACCTCTTCCCTCTGGCGGACCGCCATGTGCTGATCAGCTGTCCCCAGGGCATAGACCCCCAAGGGGAGGATTATCTCAACCTCTACCAGTGCGGCTGGCTGGCGGGCGACTTCGATGGCACTCAGTTCGAGCACGGGGCCTTCCACGAGCTGGACCGAGGCTTCGAGTTTTACGCACCCCAGACCACCCAGGACAGCCAGGGGCGCCGCCTGCTGTTCGCCTGGCTGGGGCTGCCCGAAGAGAACGAGATGAGTCAGCCCACCGTCGGGCACGACTGGATCCACCAGATGAGCTGCCCGCGGGAGCTGTTCTGGCAAGGCGAGTGGCTCTGCCAGCGGCCGGTGGCGGAGATTTCAGCCCTCAAGGGGGAGCCGACCCGCTTCGAGGGGGCGTCGGGCGAGCTGCCTGCCCTGGCCATCGACTCGGCCTGGCTGGACCTTGCCTTGAGCGGGGAGGGGCGCCTCGGGTTCGGCGCCGTGGCTGAGTTGGTGTGGCAGCCGGGACGCCTTGTCCTGCGCCGCAAGAACTGGCAGAGCGGGGAGTGGGAGGAGCGATCCTGCCCCTGGCTGGGTGGCAAGGTCACCGTCTTGTGCGATCGATCCAGCCTGGAGTGTTTCGTGGATGGCGGTCGCCAGACCCTGTCTACCCGCTACTTCCCCGGTGAAAACCCAGTACTTTCCGCACGTTGTGACGGTGATGACAGCAAAATTTGCCTCGATCACTGGCCGCTGGCGGCCTGCCTTGTACAATAGCCCGGTGTCAGTTTGCCGGGAGGTCAGGTGGAGAAGAAGAAACGGATCACGATTGCCCAGATAGCCACGCTCGCGGGGGTCTCCAAGGCCACCGCCAGCCTGGTGCTCAACGGCAAGAGTGCGGAGTACCGCATCGCCGACGACACCCGCAAGCGGATCCAGGCGGTGGCGGACGAGTGCCACTACCAGCCGAGCATCCATGCCCGCTCCCTGCGGGCGGTGCGCAGTTACACCTGGGGACTGGTGATCCCCGACCTCACCAACTTCGGTTTCGCCAGCATCGCCCGCGCCCTCGAGGCCCACTGCCGGGAGGCGGGGATCCAGCTGCTCATCGCCTGCTCCGAGGATGACCCCACCCTGGAGCAGCGGGTGGTGGACAACCTTATCAGCCGCCAGGTGGACGGCCTCATTGTCGCCTCCAGTGGCCACAGCGACGACATCTATGCCCGCATCCACGACCGCCTGCCGGTGGTGCAGCTCGACCGCCACATCGGCGAGTCGCGCCTGCCCATGGTGATCTCGGATGCCTGCAAGGCCACCGCCGAGCTGGTGCAGGACATGGCGGCCGGCTGCGGGGAGGAGATCTACTACTTCGGCGGCCTGCTGGATCTCTCCCCCAGCCGCCACCGGCTGGCGGGCTACGAGCTGGGGTTGCACCGCGCCGGGCTGGAGGCCACATCAGACCGGGTTCGTCACCGCGACTACCAGCCAAGCTCGGGCTATCAGCTGATGGCCGAGCTGGTGGCCGAGCTCGGGGCGCCGCCGAAGGGGCTCTTCACCGCCTCTTTCACCCTGCTGGAGGGGGTGCTGCGCTACCTCAACGAGGCGGGGCTGATGGAGACTGGGATGCGGCTGTGCACCTTCGACGATCACGACCTGCTCGACTGCATCCCCATGCGCATCGACTCGGTGGCCCAGGATTGCCCGGCCCTGGCCCGCGCCGCCTTCGAGCTGATGCAGCGGCTGATTGCGGGCAATCCCCCCACCCAGACCGCCCAGGTGATCAATCCGCGCATACGCTGGCGAAGCCGCCGCCAGGCAAGCCACACTGCCTAGTCTGTGTCACTCGACTGGCGCCCAAGACACAAAAGCCCCGCCAATATTGGCGGGGCTTTTGTGTCTTGGGCGGTGGGACGGCCGGTGTCAATCTGCGGTGCTGGCATGCCAGAACACCTGCTTGATATGAGGGTGAATACTCAGCTTTTGCATCAGGGCATCGAGCTCGTCGCCGTCGATGGAGGTGGCGAGCAGCACCGCCGAGATCTCCAGGTCCCGCTCGCCGAACGGCGCTATATCCAGCTCGCTCAAGGGGTAGTCGGCCCGCTCCAGCATCTCTTCCAGCCAGTGCAGCACCTCTTTCTGGTGCTCGCGGGAGGTGAGCGCCGTCACCTTGCAGGTCACCTCGGTATCGAGATTGTCTACCGGGCGGCGGTTGATCTGGTTGACCAGAGGGCGCAGCAGGGTGTTGGCGGCCAGAACGAACAGGGCGCCGAGTACCGCCTCCATGGCGAGGCCGGCACCGCAGGCCGCCCCGACGGCGGCAACGCCCCACAGGGTGGCCGCCGTGTTGATGCCGCGGATGTTGCCCGATTCGCGCATGATGACGCCGGCGCCGAGAAAGCCGATGCCGGAGACGATATAGGCCACTACATGAACCACGCCATAAGTACCGCCATGCAGGTCGTGGATACGCTGGGCCAGGTTGACGAACAGGGCCGCGCCTACGGCGACCAGCACGTTGGTGCGAAGGCCGGCGGTACGCTGGCGATACTGGCGCTCCAGCCCCACCAGGCTGCCCAGCATAAAGGCCAGCAGCAGGCTGGCTAGGGTATCGCCCAGGGCGATCACATCGAGTTGTTGCCACATTCTCATGGTGTGTTCCTTTTGGTAGCGGATGGCCATGCCTGTTGGCAAGTGACTCTGTTGAGCGCTCTTATTACCAGCAGCTGGCCGTCTCGTGCGCCAGCGACCATGTCGTCGTGAAAAGGGCACACGGATACGAGACCTGCCCATGGAGGATGCAAGCGGGTCGTTGGAATGGATGGAAAGGGGCCGACAGGGCCGGCCCCGGATGTCAGGTCAACTGAACACGGTCTCGGAGTCGCGACGGGGACGCAGCTCCCAGCGAACCGGATGCTGAACCCCGACCTGATGCACGAACTGCACCAGATAACGACGCTGGGGCGGGGTGCAGTCGAGGCTCAGCACCAGCTCCCGGCTACCGCCGCGTCCCGGTCGCAGAGACTGCAAGGGATGCAGGCCCGCCGGTTGCAGGGTGTGATTGACCATGTCGAGCACCTGCTCCATATCGGCGCGATCCTGGCAGCGGATCTGCAGCCGGTAGTGATGCTGGCGCCCCTTGCCACGCAGCCAGAGCGGCAGCAAGCCGCGGCCCAGTCTGCTCAGCAGGGGGTGGATCCGGACGGTGACAGACGATGTTGAAACAAAACGCATAGCAGCCTCCTTGTGGGAAGCAGAAACTATGCAGGCAAGGTGTCCCGGCCTTGGCCCGGTCACCTGACGTCAAGTGTAAAAAGAGAAAGGGGAGTGGATTTCCGCTTCTCGCAGGGCTGCGAGCAAGCGGCAGAGGAAGACCTGCGGCTAGCTCGCGACCCGGGTGCCGACGACGAGGGTCGGTCTACAACTGTCACTTGATGAGTTGCCCACTGATGGTCTCCGCTATTGATAAGAGGCAGGGATCATAGCCAACTAACCAGGCCGGGTAAACCTTCAGGCTCTTTTGGCAACATCTTGCAACAAATCGGGCGTTGCCAGGGCCATGCCTGCCTCTTCATGCGGCACCTCGGATCCAGGCTATTTAAACCCCATTCGCTTGAGGATCATGGCCGCCGGGCAGAACCCGGTGAACGCGCTCTGGATCAGGTTGACTCCGACGAAGACGCTCAACCAGACAAAGCCCGGGTGAACCCAGTGGGTCAGTGCCAGCGACAGCAGTAGCATGCAGCCTGCGACTATCCTCACGCCATTGTCTACCGTCATGTGTTGCTCCTTTCCTTGGTGGTGGCTGAACATTAAATTAGGTATTGCTAATTTAGTTTTTATTTATAGAATAAAACCAAATATAAGCAACTACTAATTTACTGCTTATGACACAGTTCGATGAGATGACCCGCCACGCGAGCGCGGCGGCTGCGTTACTCAAGGCCCTGGCTCATCCGGAGCGGTTGATGGTGCTCTGTCAACTGGTGGAAGGGGAGAAAGGGGTCGGCGAACTGCTGGCCCACAGCCAGCTGGGGCAGTCGGCCTTCTCCCAGCAATTGTCGGTATTGAAGCGCCAGGGTCTTATCCGCTCGCGCAAGGTCTCCCAGCAGATCTACTACTCGCTGGTGAGCGAGGCCGCCGTCGATGTACTGGCGGCGTTGCAAACCCATTTTTGTCACTCTGAAAATAAGGAATCTTGATGATGGAAACGCAATGGCTGCTCTCCTTGGGCGGGGGCATGCTGGCCGGATTGGCCGCTCTGATCCTGTTGTTGTGCAACGGCCGGGTCGCCGGGATCAGCGGCATTCTGGCGGGAGCCCTGCAACAAAAGCAGGCCTGGCGCTGGCTCTTCTTGCTGGGACTGGGGGCGGGAGCCTGGCTGGCCCTGACCCTGGGGTGGGCCAAGATGCCCGACTTCACGGCCCTGCCTGGCTGGCCGCTGGTGCTGCTGGCGGGTCTGCTGGTCGGCGTCGGTTCCCGCCTTGGCAATGGCTGCACCAGTGGTCACGGCATCTGCGGCATGGGGCGCCTGTCCCGCCGCTCCATCGTGGCCACCGTCACCTTTATGACGACCGGCATAGTGACCGTGTTTTTGACTCACCATTTCTTCTAAGAGGCTGATTGCCATGAATTTGCTGACAAGTTTGCTCGCCGGTTTGCTGTTTGGTCTGGGGCTGGCTATCTCCGGCATGGTGGATCCGGCCCGGGTCACAGGGTTTCTCGACCTGGCGGGCAATTGGGATCCCAGCCTGGGATTTGTGATGGGGGGCGCCCTGCTGGTGTTTACTCCGGGTTATCTGCTGCTGGTCAAGCCGCGGCGCCTGAGCCTGCTGGGCAATCCCATCGCCGTGCTGCCCAAGCCGGTGCTGGATCGTCGTCTCATCGGCGGTTCGGCCCTGTTTGGTATCGGCTGGGGATTGGTGGGGATTTGTCCCGGGCCAGCCTTGAGTCTCATTTCCAGCGGCCAGCCCATGATATTGTTGTTCATTGCGGCCATGGTGGCCGGGATCTTGCTGGTCGACAAGGTATGGGTGAGGGCGAGCCAGCCTCGCATTGCCTGATGACATAGCGCGAATCACCATCCAGGGAAGGAGGATTATCATGGGCAACATCCGTTTGCTGGGGGCCGTACTGCTGGCCATGACATCTCCCCTGGCTGGGGCCGCCGAGGCTGGTAGCGCCGAGGTGCTGACCGTCTCTCCTCGCCAGATCAGCGACTGGCTGACGCTGGATGGCACCGTCAGCGCCATCAATCAGGGCACGGTGGCGGCCCAGACCAGCGGCCGTGTCTCCCGCATGCTGGTGGATGTGAACGATGAGGTGCAGGCCGGGCAGCCTCTGCTCGAGATCAGCGGCAAGGAGCAGTTTGCCGCCGTCACGGGTGCGCAGGCGCGACTGGCGCGGGCACAGGCCCAGCAGGTGGAGGCCGAGCGTCAGCTCGCCCGCTTCCAGGCCCTCATCGCCAAGGGAGTGATCACCCGCGCCCAGCTCGACACGGCCCAGGCCAGCGATCGCGCCGCCCGCGCCGAGGTGAATGCCGCCGAGGCGGCCCTCACCCAGGCCCGCGAGGCCTATGGTTATACCCGCATCCTGGCGCCCTACGCCGGGGTCGTCACCAAACGGTTGGTGGAGCTGGGGGAGACGGTGGCTCCCGGCACCCCGCTGCTCTCGGGCTTCTCCCTCGATGCCTTGCGAGTGGAACTGGAGCTGCCCCAGTCCGCCCTCGCTCTGGCCGGTCAACCTGTGGATGTGCAGGTATTGCTACCGGATGGCAAGGCCGTTACGCCCCTCAAGCTGACCCGCTTCAACTACGCCGACAACCAGAGCCACGCCTTTCGCCTGCGCCTCGATCTGCCGCCAAAAACCGCCGGGGTACTGCCCGGCATGTGGCTCAAGGTGCAGCTGAGGCGCGGTGAGCGCCAGGTGCTGCAGCTCCCGGCCCAGGCCCTGCTGCGCCAAGGGGAGTTCAATGGCGTCTACCTCAGGCAGGGAGAGGGCTGGGCCCTGACGCCGGTGCGGGTCGGCGATTGCTGGCAGGGGCAGTGCGAGATCCTGGCCGGCCTGCAAGGGGGTGATCGGGTCGCGGCAGATGCCTGGGCGCGCCAGCAGGAGGTTGCTCATGAGTGATCACAAGCTGGGACCGGCCGGGCGACTGGCGGCGCTGTTTCAGGGCTCGGCCATCACCCCGCTGCTGGCGCTGGTGGGGCTCTTGCTCGGCCTCTTTGCGGTGCTGGTGACTCCCAAGGAGGAGGAGCCGCAGATCGATGTCACCTTCGCCGATGTCTATATTCCCTTTCCGGGCGCTAGCCCCGCCGAGGTCGAATCCCTCGTCACCACCCCTGCCGAACAGGTTATTTCCCAGATAAAGGGGATAGACACCCTCTACTCCTTCTCCCGCCCCGACGGCGCCCTGCTGGTGGTGGTGTTCAAGGTGGGGGTGAGCCGCGAGCAGGCCATCGTCGATCTCAACAACCAGCTCGATTCCAACCGGGACTGGCTGCCCCAGGGGCTTGGCGTCGGTCAGCCGCTGGTCAAACCCAGGGGGATCGACGATGTGCCCATCGTCAGCCTGACGCTCTGGAGCAAGCAGCTGGGGGCCGCCGAGCTGACCCGGGTCGCCCACGAGCTGGAGAGCGAGCTCAAGCGCCTGCCCGGCACCCGCGATATCTACAGCCTGGGCAGCCAGCGCGCCGTGCTGGGGGTGATGCCGGATCCGGCCGCCCTCAGTGCCCATGGCATCAGCTGGGGGGAACTCAACCAGCGTCTTGCCGCCGCCAACCAGGTGGGTAGCGAGCAGGCCGTGGTGCAGGACAACCGGGAGATTAAGGTACAGGTGGGCCAGTTCCTGCAAAGCGAGCAGGAGGCCCGCGAGCTGGTGGTGGGGCTCCATGAAGGCAAACCTGTCTACCTCGGCAATGTGGCCCGAGTGTCGCTTGGGGAGGAGACCCCGACCCAGCGCAGCTGGATGGGGCAGGGGGATCGCAGCTATCCGGCAGTGACCCTGGCCATCGGCAAACAGCCCGGGCAGAACGCGGTCGAGGTGGCCAAGCGGGTGGAGGCCCGGGTCGATAGCCTCAAGAACCGGCTCATCCCGGCCGGGGTCGAGGTGACGGTGACCCGTGACTACGGTGTCACCGCCGAGACCAAATCCAACACCCTGATCGGCAAGCTCATCTTCGCCACCACCGCGGTGGTGCTGCTGGTGCTGGTGAGCATGGGCTGGCGCGAGGCGCTGGTGGTGGGCATCGCCATCGTTATCACCCTGGCGCTGACCCTGTTTGCCAGCTGGGCCTGGGGCTTTACCCTCAACCGGGTGTCGCTGTTTGCGCTGATCTTCTCCATCGGCATCCTGGTGGATGACGCCATCGTGGTGGTGGAGAACATCCACCGCCATCGCGGTCTTGGCAAGGGCTCCCTCAAAGCACTTATTCCGGGCGCGGTGGACGAGGTAGGGGGGCCGACCATTCTCGCCACCCTTACCGTCATCGCGGCCCTGCTGCCCATGGCCTTTGTCAGCGGTCTGATGGGCCCCTACATGAGCCCCATCCCCATCAATGCCAGCATGGGGATGCTTATCTCGCTGCTGGTGGCTTTTATCTTCTCCCCCTGGCTGGCGGGCCATCTGCTCAAGAGCGAGGGGCATGTCGCCCACGGCGAGGCCAGGGCCGGCCTCTTTCACCGACTGATGACCCCCTTCCTGATCGGTGACGGCGCCAGGAGCGCGAGACGCAAGCTCTGGCTGGTCATCCTGCTGCTGGTGGCGGGCGCCGCCACCATGCCCATGGTGCAGTGGGTGGTGCTCAAGATGCTCCCCTTCGACAACAAGTCGGAATTCCAGCTGGTGCTCGACATGCCGGAGGGGGTGACCCTGGAGCAGACCGAGCGTACCCTGCTGGCGGTGGGTCGGGAGCTTGCCAGGGTGCCGGAGGTGAAGGATTACCAGATCTACGCCGGCACCGCCGCCCCCATCAATTTCAATGGCCTGGTTCGCCACTACTTTATCCGCAGCGGCGCCAATGTGGGGGATATCCAGGTCAATCTGCTGAACAAGCATGAACGGGATCGCAGCAGCCACCAGATTGCCCGGTCGGTGCGGGCGCCGCTGCAGGCCATCGCATCCGCAGCTGGCGGCAACCTCAAGGTGGTGGAGGTGCCCCCCGGCCCGCCGGTCTGGTCACCCATCGTCGCCGAGGTGTATGGCCCCACTCCGGATCAGCGTGAGGCGGCGGCCCGCGCCGTAGAGGCCCGCTTCGTGGCGACGGCGGATCTGGTGGATGTGGACATCTATCTGACCAACCCTCAGCCCAAGTGGCGGCTGGTGGTGGATCGCAGCAAGGCGGCCCGCTTCGGGGTCAATCTCGGTGATCTGGTGGCCACCCTCAACGGCGGCGTGGGCTATCAGGATGCCAGCTGGCTGCACGATCAGGGGGCCAAGTACCCGGTACCGATCCGTGTCGAGCTCGCCCCCGGCGACAAGCGGGATCTGGCCGGCATCCTGGCGCTCAAGGTGCGCAGCCAGAGCGGCCAGCTCATCCGTGTCTCCGAGCTGGTGGGCCGCCGTGACGAGGTGGCGCCCAGCTACATCATGCACAAGAACATGCGGCCCATGGTGATGGTGGTGGCCGACATGGGGGGCCATGCCGACAGCCCGCTCTACGGCATGGTTGCCGCCGGAGCCGATATCACTCTGCCCCAGTATTACGTGCAGCAGCCGGATAAATTGGGGGAGGTGGCGCTGTTGTGGGACGGGGAGTGGAAGATCACCTACGAGACCTTCCGCGACATGGGCATTGCCTACGGAGTGGGGATGATCCTCATCTACCTGCTGGTGGTGGCCCAGTTCCGCTCCTATCTGGTGCCGCTTATCATCATGGCGCCCATCCCGCTCACCCTGATCGGGGTGATGCCGGGCCACGCCCAGCTGGGGGCCCAGTTCACCGCCACCTCGATGATCGGCATGATAGCCCTGGCCGGGATCATAGTGCGCAACAGCATACTGCTGGTGGATTTCATCGAGCAGCAGCGCAGCGCCGGTATGGCGTTCGAGCAGGCGGTGATCGGCGCCGCTCAGGTGCGGGCCAAGCCCATCCTGCTGACGGCGCTGGCGGCCATGATCGGTGCCCTGTTCATCCTCGATGACCCCATCTTCAACGGGCTGGCCATCAGCCTGATCTTCGGCATTCTGGTCTCCACCCTGCTCACCCTGGTGGTGATCCCGCTGCTCTACTACAGCCTGATGTCAGGTCGTCATCAGGAAACCTGAACAATCTGCAAACCGAGAGACGAAGGGAGGTCCCATGACCTCCCTTCGTCTCTCTTGCGCTTGCGCAGTCGGCATTACGGGGTGGCGAAGACCAGGGTATCGCCGTGCAGGTAGAGGTGCGCCTTGACCTGGGCGAAGTAGCTGCGATCCGTCTTGTTCATGTGGCCGACCACCAGTTCCTGCAGGATGAAGTTGAGGAAGGCGTGGTTGTCCAGCTCCTCCATCGATGCATCCGCCAGCGCCTGGGCCTGGGACAGCAGGCGTCTGTGCTCCTCCTTGTGCTGGACCTTGTCATGAAAATCGATGGCCTCGAGCAGTGTCTCTTCAAAGGCGAAGTGGCGGCGGGTGGCATCAAACAGCGCCTGCAGGGCCTGCCTGAATGCCTCCGGCTCCTGCTCGCGGGTTTTCATTCGCCTCAGCAGCCGGTTGGCCAGCACGAACAGCTGGTGGTGTTCGGCATCGATGCGGGGATGCCCGCACTGGTGGCTCGCATTCCACTGCAGGGCTCCCTGATCGAGCGCCAAATCCGGCGCATAGAGGCTCACCTGGCCGCGCCCGCCGTGCTTGGTCTGGTACATGGCCAAATCGGCGTGGTGCATCAGCTCCCTGGCCGTGCGGCCATGCTCGGGATAGAGGGCGATCCCTATGCTGTTCGAGATCCGCAGCTCCCGGCCGCAGCTCAGATAGTAGGGGGCGAGCAGATCTCGCTGGAGTTGCTCCGCCCGCGGCAACGCCTCGGCCCCCATGCCCGGCAGCATGAT
This sequence comes from Aeromonas sp. FDAARGOS 1407, assembly GCF_019048725.1. Lineage (NCBI taxonomy): Bacteria > Pseudomonadati > Pseudomonadota > Gammaproteobacteria > Aeromonadales > Aeromonadaceae > Aeromonas > Aeromonas sp. FDAARGOS 1407. The sequence goes on along the minus strand of NZ_CP077399.1, from coordinate 4,186,230 downwards.
CACGAACTCGTCCCCGCCAAGGCGGGCCACGATTCCCCCCTTGCCGATAAGCCGGCTCATCCGCTCGGCCACCATGATCAGCAGCGCATCCCCCACCTCGTGGCCCAGGGTGTCGTTGATCGGCTTGAAGTGATCCAGATCGATAAAGAGCAGGGCCAATGGCTGGGCCCGATGCTCCGTCAGCGCCTGATTGAGCCGTTTGTGCAGCAGGCGGCGGTTGGGCAGGTTGGTGAGGGGATCGTAGAAGGCCAGACGCTCCATGGTCTGGGCGGCGGCGGCCTGCTCGGTGATGTCCCGGGTGACCCCTATGATGGCATCGGGCTCGCCCGCCTCGTTGCCATGCAGGGTGGTGACCGTTTCGGTCGTCAGGCTCTGCCCATCCTTGTGGTGAAGTTCGAGGCGGATGACGCGCCGGGTCTGGGCATGCTCCCCCCGCTGCCAGGCCGCCAGCGCCAGATCCAGCTCCTCGTCCAGGCGCTTGATCGACGCCTCCGGCATCACCTGTGGCAGAGAGAGGCTCATGGCCTCTTCCCGGTTCCAGCCACAGAGCTGGCTGATGGCCGGGCTCAGGTAGTTGAAGCGGCGGGAGCTCACCTCCATGGTCCAGATCACGTCGGCGCTGTGCTCCGCAACGAAGCGGTAGTGACGCTCGCGCTGCGCCAGTCGCTGGGTGAGTTGCTGGCGTTCACGGCTCTCCCGGCGCAGCCTCAGGTAGAGGTAGCAGAAGACGCTGACCAGGGTCAGCAGGGAGAAGCCGATCAGCAGGGCAAGGGAGATGCGCTGCTCCAGTTTGCGCAGTTGCCGGTTGTCCTGGGCCTTGTCCGGGTTATAGAGGAAACGGCCCAGATCAGGCTGGTTGGCGATAAGGCCGAGATTGAGATAGGTGTGGGCAATCTGCTGCCAGCGTCCCTTGTACATGTAGCCTATCTCCACCAGATTGGGCTGGAGCAGCCGTTCGGTTTCGTCGGCCTCGAAGGCAAGTTGCTCGCGACCTGAGCCGCTGGGATGGTGGCTGAGCAGCCAGTTGATCACCTCTTCCTGATGATCCATGGCGTAGCGCCATCCCTTAAGGCTGGCCTGATGAAAGGCCAGCACCCGATCCGGGTGCATCTGGAGTTCGCGCTCAGAGGTAAACAGGATATTGCCGTAGAAGTCGATCTCGCTGTCGATGGGACGCAGGAGGCGGTAGGGGAGCCCCTGGTGTTGCAGCTGGTAGGCATCGTCTGTGCCGTAAGTGGCGATGGCGTCAGCTTCCCCTTGCAGCAGGGCAGAGCTCCCCTTTTGGTAGGGCACCAGGGTGGGTGCGGCATCCGGATAGCGGGTGTGCAGATAGGCGATCAGTTCCCTGGACGAGGGATCCGGGCTCACGCGTTTTTGTGCCAGATCGGAGAGGTGCAGGATATTGCTGTCCGGCAGTGTCAGGATGGCCAAGGGGGAGTGCTGCATCATGGCCGCCAGGGCGACGACCGGTTTGCCGGCGACGCGGGCCAGCAAGAGATCGCTGTTGCCAATACCGTAACCGGCCTGGCCCGAGAGCACTGAGTCTGTGGTGTCCATGCCGGGCTCTCCTTCGCGCAGTTCGACCTGCAAACCGGCATCCCGATAGAAACCCTTGAACTGGGCGGCATAGTAACCGGCGAACTGGAACTGGTGATGTCCGTTGAGCTGCAGTGTGAGCTGTTCGGTGGCGAACAGTTGAGGGGAAAACAGGAGAAGAGTGGTGGATCCGAACAGCAGGCGGACAAACCGGGAACATCGATGCCAGGCAGGGAAAAGGAGGGCGTGGGCTCGAGTCATACAGGGGTCCCCTCGATAGCGGCTGCTATCGCCAGAGTAATCAATTCCATTGGGGGGGGATAGGGGGCAGGCGCACCTTTAGGAGCAAAATGAGACTGCCAATATGTCGTTTTTGTGTCGTTCATCACGATTGGAGTTGGAGTATCGTTATTATGGCTACAAACGGACCCCTTAAAGGCCCGATTGCAGGCCTCTTGTTGTTCAAGACTGGTGCGTTTGACCCTGATTTTGCGCTGACTTTGTACTGAATGACGCTTTTTTTCAAGTAATCCGTCAATAAATGAGCGAACGGGGCGAGATAGTCATTTGAGTGTTGTTTGCCTGTGTCTGGCATGTTGACCGAGTGTAGAAAAAATGGAGTGAAATGAGCCCGTAACGACACCGCAAGCCGGGACGGGATAGGGGGGCAAAGGAGAGGGGCCGGGTGGTATCATGGCCCTCTCTTTTTCGTTACGAGGCAACGGCATGGCTACTCTGCGTCTGCTTATCTCCGATTCCCACGATCCCCACTTCAACCTGGCGGTGGAGGAGTGCATCTTCCGCCAGATGGACCCGCACCAGCGGGTGCTTTTCCTGTGGCGCAACGCCAATACCGTGGTGATCGGCCGCGCCCAGAACCCCTGGAAGGAGTGCAACACCCGCCGGATGGAAGAGGACGGGGTGACCCTGGCCAGGCGCAGCAGCGGCGGTGGCGCCGTGTTCCACGACCTTGGCAACAGCTGCTTCACCTTCATGGCGGGCAAGCCCGGCTATGACAAGAGCATCTCCACTGCCATCGTGCTGGATGCACTCAAGCGGCTCGGGGTGAGCGCCTTTGCCTCCGGCCGTAACGATCTGCTGGTGGCCACCCCGGACGGGGATCGCAAGGTGTCGGGCTCGGCCTACCGGGAGACCCTGGATCGCGGTTTTCACCATGGCACCCTGCTGCTGGACGCCGATCTCGGCCGGCTTGCCAACTACCTCAATCCCGATCCCAAGAAGCTGGCGGCCAAGGGGATCACCTCGGTGCGCAGTCGGGTGGCCAACCTGAGCGAACTGCTCCCCGGCATCGACCATCAGCAGGTGAGCCAAGCCCTGTGCGAGGCGTTTTTCAGCCATTATGGTGAGCAGGTTCAGCCCGAGCACATCTCCCCCGAGCGGATGCCAGACTTGCCGGGGTTTGCCGAAACCTTCGCCCGCCAGCGCAGCTGGGAGTGGAACTTTGGTCACGCCCCGGCGTTTACCCATCTGCTGGAGGAACGCTTTGGCTGGGGTGGGGTGGAGCTGCATTTCGATGTGGAGAAGGGGGCCATCAGTCGTGCCCGGCTCTTTGGCGACATCCTGGACCCGGCCCCGTTCGAGCTGCTTGGCGAGCGTCTGATCGGCTGCCCCTATCAACCCGAGGCGCTGGAGGCGTGCCTGCAACCCTGGCTTGCGGCCTACCCGTCCCGGCACGATGAGTTGGCCGAGTTTGTCACCTGGTTGCGGACGGCGCTGCGTTGATCGACTTGTCAGCCAAAATGTGAGCCAGGTAACAAAACGTGAAGGGGTGCTCAAAAGGCCCCTTTCTGCCAGCCCCCGTCATCACTCATGCATGACAAAAAGTAGGGGAGCCCATTAGATATTGTCGCTGTTGATGGTGTGATCCGAGCGGTATAAGAACCGCACACTTGCAGTACTAATGGTATAAAAATGAGTGACCTGGTTTATCTGAAAGATGAAGGCGTCAACGCCGTTCCCCCCGATTTTGCTGCCCGTTTTGCCACCGTCAAAGCCAATTTTTTCTCACGTGATCCCGATCTCTGGCCTGTGTTCCGCGAACCCGGTTTTGCCACCCTCAATGAATTTCGTCGTCGCGGTCTGGCCCCCGATGCCCGCTTGAATGCCTGGCCGGACGGCCGCGCCCGCCTCGCCGATCTGTGCGAGACCATGCCGGTGCCGGCGGCCATGCGCACCCCGGGCGAGCCCATGGCCGAACTGCTGTTTGCCGGCGCACTGTCCAAAGACTGGGAGAACCCCTCGAGCGTCGAGAACGTCATCACCATGTCGGCGGATCCCGCCATCTACGGTGCCCAGATGGGCATCCTCGCCAACCCCAACCTGGTCTACTCCGAGTACGCCGGGGTGGCCGAGGAGCTGGAGAAGAAGGTGGTGCGCCAAATCGCGCTGCTGGCGGGTTACGATTCCGAGCGCGCCACCGGCATCTTCACCCAGGGGGGAACCTTCTGTAACCTCTACGGCTACCTGCTAGGCATTCGCAAGAGCCTGCCCGAGGCCAAGCACAAGGGGCTCGGCCACTATCAGGACTACCGCATCATCAACTCCCAGGGCGGCCACTACTCCAACATCACCAACCTATCCCTGCTCGGGGTGGACATCGAGAACAAGACCATCCGCATCCAGGTCGGCGAGAACAACGACATCGATCTGGTCGATCTCGAGCGTACCCTGACCGCCTGTTTTGCCTTGAAGCACGTGGTGCCCACCATCATGCTCACCATGGGCACCACCGACACCTTCGGGGTGGATCAGGTCAAACCCGTGGTGGACCTGCGGGATCGCCTGTGCGAGCGCTTCGAGGTGGCGGTCAAGCCCCACATCCATGTGGACGCCGCCATCGGCTGGTCGATGATCTTCTTCCTCGATTACGATTTTGCCGCCAACCCGCTGGCCATCAACGCCGCGACCCTGGCAGGGATCGAACGCAACGTGGCACGCTTTGCCGAGCTCAAATACGCCGACTCCTTCACCGTCGACTTCCAGAAGTGGGGCTATGTGCCCTATACCTCGAGCCTGGTGATGATCAAGGAGCAGGATGATCTCAAGGCGATGGAGAACGACCCTGAGAACTTCTCCTATTTCGAGCGCGACATCCAGGGTCACACCCACCTGCAGTCCACCATAGAGTGCTCCCGCGGGGCGAGCGGCCTGTTCGGCGCCTACGCGGCCCTCAACTACCTGGGGGTCGAGGGGTATCGCACCGTGCTGGCCCACTGCCTGCAAAATGCCAACTACTTCCGCTTCCGTCTGAGCCAGCTTGGCAACGTCAAGCTGGTGGCCCAGGAGAACCAGGGACCGAGCGTGGGCTTCAAGATCTACAACCCCGAGTGGGTGCAGGATCCGGAGGCCGAGTTCGCCTTCGAGCTGGCGCGCAGCACGGACCCTGCCTACAAGGCGCGGCTGGCGCGCAACACCGACTGGCACCGCCAGATCTTCAAGGGGCGCGGCAAGGTGGGGCTCTACACCAACTGGGTCGAGGCGGTGGCCCGCTCCGATTACGACGCGCGTGGGCGTTACTCCTACATTGCCGGGGAAAAGGCGGTCTTTATGAACCCGGCCTGCGGCCGCGAGCAGATCGACGCCTTTATCGAACACCTTCGCGGTTAAGCAGGGGGCGTTATTGCTGGTCACACTGGCTGGCAGCGGGCTGCGTCGAAAACGCGCCAAGTAAAAAAGGGCAAGCCAGTGGCTTGCCCTTTTACATTGTCGTAGTGCCGGGATCAGAGGGCCAGCAGCCGCTCGTTTTCGACGATCTCGATCCCTGCTGGTTGGCGGGCGAGCATGAGCATGGCGTGAGCCACCTGATGGGCCTCGATGGCGCGCCAGCGGGTCAGTTTGCCCCGCAGCAGCGGGCGAAACAGCGGGTAGATAGCCTGAAAGCACTGCTCCGAGAGGCGGGGAGGGGAGCGATGGCCGAGCAGCATGGCGGGGCGCACGATGGCAAGCCGCTGCCAGGGCAGGGCTAGCAGGGCCTGCTCCATCTGTCCCTTGGTGCGCGGATAGAGGGCCGGGGAGTCTGGATTGGCTCCCAGGCTCGAGACCACCACAAGACGCTGACAGCCGTGGCGACGGGCTAGATCGGCAAATGCCAACACATAGTCGAGATCGACCCGGCGAAACGCCTCGGCAGAGCCTGCCGCCTTGCGGGTCGTGCCCAGGGCGCAGAAGGCGAGATCCACCGGTTGGGGCAGGGTCACTTCGGCCAGCTTGTCGAAGTCCACCGGCAACCAGTGGTGGGGGGCCTCCCCCGGTTTGCGACAGAGCAGGGTCAGCTCATGCTCGACGGGCATCTGCTTTACCAGCTCGCGGCCGATCAATCCGCTGGCCCCGGCTATCAGAATACGGCTCATGGCGTTCTCCCTGGCATCATGCCTTCACTAAAACAAAACCGGCGCGAGGCCGGTTTTGCGATATATCAGAGCGGGGTATTGAAGGCTGCGGGCAGCGGGAAGTCTCCCGTCACCGTGGTGAGCCTGTCATTGGCGAAGGTCAGAGTGAGCTCCTTGCGCTCTTTCTCGCCGCGCCCCGGCTGGAATTCATAGAGATAGTACCAGGTGTTGGGATCGAAGCCGTCGCGCAGCATGGGGGTTCCCAGTACATAGCTGACCTGCTCGCGGGTCATGCCCTGGCGCAGTTTGTCGACCTGTTTTTGTTCCACATAGTTGCCCTGGGGAATATCGATACGATAGACCAGGCTGCAACCGGAGAGGGTGAGGGCGGTCAGGGCCGCGGCAATCAGGTGTTTCATCCGCATATCGAGTTCAGATCATCCATACAGTCTTTTTTGGCTCGGCAAATCATACCGACTCCCTCCACGGAAGTAAAAAGCCATTGATCCATCAGCCAATAAAAAGGGCCGCATTGCGACCCTTGATGGCATGGCGCAGTGATGGCCCGGTTACATGGCGGCACGGAAGATGGCGACGATCTCCTCGTGGCTCGCCTGTTTCGGGTTGGTGAAGCCGCAGGCATCTTTCAGGGCGTTGTTGGTCAGGGTGTCGAAGTCATCGACCTTGACGCCGAGCTGTTCGAGGCCGGCCGGGATCTTGACATCACGGGCCAGGGCCTTGATCGCCTCGATGGCGGCGGCAGCGCCCTGCTCGTCGCTCATGGCGCTCACATCCACACCCATGAAACCGGCCACATCCTTCAGACGGGCGGCGCTCACCTGGGCGTTGTAGGCCTGAACATGAGGCAGCAGCACGGCGTTGCAGACCCCGTGTGGCAGGTCGTAGAAGCCGCCGAGCTGGTGGGCCATGGCGTGCACGTAGCCAAGGCTTGCGTTGTTGAACGCCATGCCGGCCAGGAACTGGGCATAGGCCATCTGCTCGCGGGCGTGCAGATCATCGCCCTGGTTGACGGCGGTGCGCAGGTGCTTGGCAATCAGCTGGATCGCCATGACGGCGCTGGCATCGGTCACCGGGGTAGCGATGGTGGAGACATACGCCTCGATGGCGTGGGTCAGGGCATCCATGCCGGTGGCTGCGGTGAGGCCAGCGGGCTTGGCCAGCATCAGCTCGGGGTCGTTGACCGACATCAGCGGGGTGACGTGCTTGTCGATGATGGCCATCTTCACGTGACGGGCCTCGTCGGTGATGATGCAAAAACGGGTCATTTCGGAGGCGGTGCCGGCCGTGGTGTTGATGGCAATCAGCGGCAGTTGCGGCTTGGCGGAGCGATCCACCCCTTCGTAGTCCTTGATGTTGCCGCCGTTGGCCGCCACCAGGGCGATCCCCTTGGCGCAGTCATGGGGGGAGCCGCCGCCCAGAGAGATGACACAGTCGCAGCCATTGGCCTTGATCATCGCCAGACCCGCTTCCACGTTGGTGGTGGTGGGGTTGGGCTTGGTCTCGTCAAATACCACGCTGTCGATGCCGTTTTGTGCCAGCAGGGCGGTGAGCTTGGTCACTACGCCGATTTGGTTGAGGATCTTGTCGGTGACGATCAGTGCCTTGCTGTAACCCACCACCAAGAATGAAAAACCGGGAGCAGCCGAAAGTAAGTGGGAGTTCGTGGGACAAACTCAAGGATGAACAAGGGTTAGACGGCGATCGGAGGGTACCAGGCGCGCGCGGCGCCAAAATGAAAGATTGCGCACGACTCAAAGAAACAATGCGCCAAAAATGAAAACTAGAGGTGGGGTCTCGGCAACGCATTTTGGGGTTTAATCTGGTGTTTAAACCCCAAAATGAAGCGGGGGTGGTTAAAAAAAATCATGCCCGAGCCAAACCACCTTGCCAATGATGCTCAACGAGTCCAGCTCGTTCGGCATAACCGCCAGGGTGTCGTATCCGGTTTTATTGTCGCTGATGATGTTCACCCCGCCATCAACCCGCTTCTGCAGCCGCTTGGCATAGAGCTCATCCCCCAGACGAAGCACGAACAGGCCGCCATCCTGGATCTGGTTGCGGCTTATATCCACCAGGATAGAGTCGCCAGAATGGATGGTTGGCTCCATGCTGTCCCCCTTGGCAAACACCACTACCAGGTTATCTGGGTTCAACTGGCGGTATTTGAGCCACTTACGGCGGAACGCCAGCCTGCGTTTAACACTATGGTCATCATTAAACGCGCCATGCCCGGCACTCACCGAGATGTGGTAGCCGTCGATCAGCACATACTCTTCATCAAACTCCTCCCATTTGTAGCAAATAGAGGGCTCTGATATCACCTTGATATTGTTGTCTTTTTTATATTCTTCGTTGAGCGTGTGAGTCGAGGGATTAGCTGATGCTGGCTCATCGGCTGAGCTACCTGACAGCAACCAAACCAAATCCACGCCTTTTGCCCGCGCGATGGCGAGAGCGTCATCAGCTCTGGGAATGCGGCCTTTTAAAAAGGTGCGGACAGCGCCCTCTGAGAGTCCGATCTCTTCTGCGAATGAGCGCACGCTTTGGGTACCAATGACCTCAGTTAAACGCTCAGGGAAGGATCCGATCCCACTCCTAAGAAACGGATCTGCATTTCCGATCTGGTTCTCGTTTTCCGATTCCATCATATCCCTTTTAAATCAAGCAGTTAAAAGCGCATCTCATTATGCGTACATTTGTGAGTGTCGGAAACGTACATTTATCATTTCTAGTGATTGACGTGCGTACGAAACGGATCAATAATCACGAATGTTCGCAGTGCGTATAAATGTAAAGTGTACGCAATGCGAATAACCAACGGATATTAACACGGAATGAACCGATGGAAATACGAAGCGCGAAACACATACATGCACACCTTGTAGCCAAAGGCTCAAGCTGTCGTGCATGGGCCCTGTCTCGTGATTACAACCCACGAACAGTCCAGCTGTATGTTCAAATGTACGCGCCTGACACTAACCGGTTACCACGGGATGGATCCCTTGCCGACAGGATCATGAAAGAGCTGTATGAGTTCATTGGTTACCAGCAAGGGGCCGAGTCAGGTGAGGAGCATGACCATGAGTGAGTGGTTTACTTCGATTAAACTGGCCGGTTTGCCTGGTCTGCCTGCAACAGATCGCGCAATTCGGATCCGGGCTAGCAAAGAGAATTGGAAATCCAGGCCAAGGGAAGTAGGTAAAGGCAGCGAGTTCCACATCAGTTCACTGCCAGCAGAAACCCGTCGTTATCTGGCGGAGCAGGCTGTGGCTGAGCAAGGTCAGGCCGTGACCGATCACAGTGCTGGCGGCAAGGCGATGGCCAAGCTATTGGAGCGGGAGCGCCCGGTCAAGCCTGATGCTGGCCGCAAACTGCTGACCCTGAGCGAAGCCCCACGCAAAAAAGTAGATGCCAGACTGCTGATTTTGCAGGCCGCCGATATCTTTCTGGCGCCCTATCACGCCTGCCAGCAAGGGGAGGTTGGTCGCCGGATCTTTATCGAGGCATACCGTACCCGCAGCCTGCAGTTGCCAGCCAGCGTCTATGAGCGGCAAAAACCGTTCAGCCTGATCACGTTGCGCCGTTGGCAAAGCTCGCTGGCTAATGAAGGCCCAGCCGCACTGGCTGGCAATTATCAGCGTGAACGGCCCTCAACCGTTGAGCAAAGCCCTGAGTTGGCCCAGTTCCTCACTGCATTGGTGACGGCCAAGCCACACCTGGCCAACAAGTGGGGCGCTCTGCATGAGCTTGCCACCGAGTACAACGAGATGAACAAGCTGGGATGGCATATCCCCAGCCAGTCATCCCTGCGCCGCTGGATGGTCAAGTGGTTGGCTGAAAACAAAGTGGCCTTTACCTATGCCACCAACCCGGATGCCTACAACAACAAATACCGCACAGCCATCGAGGAAATGTATCCCTGGATGGGTCAGCCGAACGATGTGTGGGAGTTCGACAGCACTCCCGTCGATGCCATGTTGGTGGATGGCCGTCACAGCATTATCGCGGTGATCGACGTGTATACCCGTCGCGTTCGTCTGCTGGTGGCCAAGAGCTCATCCAGTGAGGGGATCTGCCTGTTGCTGCGCAAGACCTTGTTGGCCTGGGGCACCCTCAACGACAACGGTGTGATGCGTACCGATAACGGCTCTGACTACGTGAGTCAGCGTGTCATGTCGATCTGCACCCTGCTGGATATCAATGTCAGCCGCTCCAATGCCTATTCGGGTTGGGAAAAGCCCTTTATCGAGCGATTTTTCCGCACCCTGAGCCACGGTCTGATCGAGTTGTTGCCCTCCTATATAGGCCACTGCGTGGCTGACCGGCAGGTGATTGAAGCCCGCAAGAGCTTTGCCCAGCGGTTGGAAGAAAAGCGCAAACCGGATGCGGAAAAAGAAATTTATGAGTTGGCGATGACTGCCCAAGAGCTGCAGACCCTGCTCGATAACTGGCTGGATGCCCGTTACCACAATAAAAAGCACAGCTCACTGGGGATGACCCCAAACGAGAAGTACCAGAGCGCCCGTTATCAGCGCCGGGCCATTACCGATGAGTCTGCGTTGGATCTGCTGCTCAACCATATCGGTGAGGCGACCGTTTCCAAAGGCTTTATCAAGGCCGGTAGCCTGAAATACAGCGCCCCTGAACTGTTGGAGCATACCTGGAAGGGCCAGCGGGTCAGCGTGTTTCTCGATCCGAACGATGTGGGTCGCGCCACCTTGTACCGCACCGGAGATTGGGGAGAGCGAGTGGAGGCAATCAATACCGAACTGCTCGGCAATGGCATCAGTCCAGACGCATTCCGTGCCGCCAAGCGTGAGGATGCCAAGGTGCTGGCCCGCTTCCGCCGCGAGATGCGCAATGTGGCCAAGACATTTGGCATCGACCAGCTGCACCAGGATGTGGTCACTCACTTTGTTGAGCAGGCCAAGGATGTGGCCCAATTCAAGCGCTCGGATCTGAACCTCGACAACCCGGCGCTTGCCGCCCTGACAGGGGTTGCGGCATCCAGTGATCCGGTCGGGTTCAGCGCGGCAGAATTGGCCGCCATCGAAGCAAGACGCGAGGAGAAAGCCAAGCGAGTAGAAGCCACGGCAGGGCAGGAGTCTCGGGCGCTAAAAACCGAATACGAACAGGCCATCCATTTGGCCGAAAAAGAATTGGATTCACCGCTGACCGAGCGGGAGAAGGAGTGGCTGACCAAGTATCTCTACAGCCACAAGCTGATGGCAAAACGGATAAATCGCCATCTGGATGAAGTGAGGGCCACACGTCAGAACCAAGCCAATGGATAACGTGCAGCCCTGTTTAAACCATAGATAAAGGACATAAACACTATGAAACACAAGATCGTTGAAGTCAAAAACATGATCAAGACCGAGCAACTGCTCGATAACTTGCTCAACCGCTCCAGCATCGTGCCGGGCATTGGCCTGATCCACGGCCCCTCCGGCTTTGGCAAGACCACAGCCGTGGAGTGGCTGTTCAACCAGGACGAAGTAAACGGCATCTATGTCCGCTGCTACAAGGCCGACACGGTGACCAGCCTGCTGGAGCAGATCGCCAAAGAGATTGGCATTCCCCAGCGCCATAACCTGCGGGCCCAGGTCGATAGCATTGTCGAAGCCGTGCGAGCCGAAGAGTTGGCCATCTTCGTGGACGAGGCTGATTACGTGGTCGGCAATGCCCGCATCATGGAGACCCTGCGCGATATCTACGATGCCACCGAACAACCGCTGATCCTGGTCGGGATGGAAGAGATTGCCCGCCGTATCAGCCAGCGCAAGCAGCTGTTTAACCGTATCTCCCAGTGGATCGAATTCAAACCGGCTGATCTCGATGATGTGTCCCTGATTGCCAGCGAAATGCTGGAGGTGGATGTGGAAATTGATGATGCCTTGCTGGATCTCATCCGCAAACGTTCCAACGGGGTGGTTCGTACCATCGTCTCAGCCCTCGACAAGATCGAGAAGATGGCCATGGCCTCTGACGCTCGCATCATCCGCCTGGAGGATGTAGACGCCAGCGAACTGCTGCATGACGTGCGCCGCAGCCGTTAGCTGCCAGATATACCCCAATAACAACAAAGCACGGGAGGGATACCAGTGGTTGATATGAGTGGTAAATCCAAGACGGAAGAGGCTTGGTTGTGGATGTGTAAGCAGGACTCTTTCGATCTTCGTGAGTTGTTGGCCGCGACGGAAATAAAGCAGGCGAATGTTTACGCCTTAATGCGTCGCTGGCTGGCTAGTGGGCATATTCATTGTGTCGTTGAGGGGAAATTACGTCAAAGGGAGGTCTTTGGCTGCAATCGTTATCAAGTTTTGGATCTGAGTAATTCACCGAAATTTGGAACCAACCAAAGCCCTGTTAAATCTCGCGTGAAGCGGAAAAGTCGGCGTAAAACCACTCAGCAGAAGATGTGGAACACCATGAAGATTAGCCGCGCATTTACGTTGAATGAGCTGGCTATGACATCAAATTCAACCAGCAACCATGCCGCGATATATACCAAGGCACTGACTAAAGCGGGTTATGTGAAAGTGCTGGCGAAGGCAATGCCCCACCTTGGGGAGGTTGCCAAATACCGGTTGCTAAGAGATACCGGCCGCCACGCCCCAATTGTTCGCAGAAATGGCTGTTGGGATCAGAACCAGCAACGGCTTTATCCGTTCCTGGTTGAGGAGGGTGAACATGGAAACGTGGCTTGAGGTGTTAAAGGCAGAGGTCGCCGCCACTTCACTGGCGGTGGTGGCTGAAAAGCTCGGCTTGTCGCGCACCCTTATCAGCCAGGTGTGTAACGAGAAATACCCAGGCGATTTGGCGCGGGTGCAGATGCTGGTTGAGGGCAACCTGATGGGTCAAAAGGTGATTTGCCCAATTCTTGGCGCGATCCCTGTTCATCAGTGCCTTGCCCATCAGCGCCGTGGCCCCAGTGACGTGGGCAGCAGCCCGATGGATATCAAGCTCTGGAAGGCTTGCCGCTCAGGTTGTCCCCATAGCCAGCTGACGGAGGAGCAACAACTGCGCCGCCCGATGCGGTTATCGGTAGAGCAGGGCAAAGGGTCACAGAAAACGGCTCGCTATGACGCCGAGGCCACCCTCTCCAGGTTACGCCGTCAGGCCAAGAGCGATGGCGAGAATGCCAGTTCGTCGCTACGCATCCTGAGTGAGCTGCTGGCGGAAGAACTGAAAATCATGGGTATCAAATACAACCGACTGCTCGACAAGCAAGAAGGCAAATAACGGTTGGCAGGGGTTGGGCTCGGAATAAGCAGTGGGCCCGGTGATGAATCACAAGGAGAACGGGATGAAAAAGAATCTGCGCAGCAATTTGCACAAGACTGCCGAACAGCTCAGCCACTGGTTGACGGCCAGAGGATATGAAGTCCGCACCAGCCAGGTGCGCCACACCCCGCTGCTGGCCGTCACTGGCCCTCTGCCACAAGCAATGAAGGCCCGCGCCGTATTAAGCCGCGAATGCCTGGCTGGCGTGGTTCGGGAGGTCGCCCTGGTGCGCTTTGGCGGCTGCCTGCTGCACTGGCGCCAATAAGGAGAATGGAGATGGCCAAGATAGAGCTCGATATCGAAGACGAAGCACTGGCCAAGGTCGTGCTGCGTCAATTACCCAAGTTCCTCGAATTTTGCCGTGCGACTCACATGGAAGAGCAGGTACTCGGCCCAGTGAAACAGCAGGCTGCCGCCGTGTGCTATCAGATGCCCGGCAGCAACAAGATCCATTAAGGAGAAGCCCATGCAAGAAGCACAAACCAGCAGTACAACCCCGATGCGCCAGAACGCCCAGGGGCACTGGGTACCGGAAAACCTGATCGCCCCGGCTGACAAGCTGCGCGATGAAGTGGTGATGGGTGTCATTGCTGCTGCCCGTGAGCAGCGTTCGCAGCTGGCCGCCTTCAAGATTAGCGCCATGCAGCAGATCAACGACTTTATTGACCTGTCATCCGAGCAGTACGGCGTGGCGTGGGGCGGTACCAAGGGCAACGTGACCCTGCTCAGTTTTGATGGTCGTTACAAGCTCATTCGGGCGGTGGGGGAGCACCGCAAATTTGATGAACGGATCCAGGCCGCCAAGGTACTGATTGACCAGTGCATCGCGCGCTGGAGCGATGGGGCTGATGCCAAGCTGCGGGCCCTGGTTGACCACGCTTTTCGGGTCTCCAAGGCGGGTCATATCGACGTGAACCAAGTGCTCTCCCTTCGTCAGCTCAACATCGAAGACGCCGACTGGGAGCAGGCCATGCAGGCGATCGCCGATGCCATTCAGGTGACCGGTACCAGCCAATATCTGCGGCTCTATGAGCGTGACGCCCAGGGGCGTTACATCCAGATGAGCCTGGATCTGGCCAAGGTATAGGGAGGAGGTGTGATGGAAATCAACGTGGAAAAAGCCGAAGAGCAACTGCTGCTCTGTGATCAAATCACCGAAACCGAGGGTACCTGCTACCCCGACGACACCTATGAGGATGGCATCAAGGCCGCCTTGCTCTGGGCGCTGGGGCTGGGGCCTGCGCCCCTCAATGCCGAGGAGCATCAAGAGGTGACGCCACTGCAGTTCGAGTAATAGCCCGATGCGAAACAGGGCGGCACTGCCGCCCTGTCTATCCGGTGTGGTGGCCGGGTACTGATGAGCAACCAAACGATCTGGGCCCAGGTCTTCACCGCCTCGATAAAGGAGCACGGCGATGACTAAAACAGAGATGGATATTCGGCTTACCAAGATATTCAGCACCGCAGCCATTGCACTGGAGGCCGCTGAAAAACGGGCTGTGTGCAAACAGCTCAAACAGTTTATTAGAGAGGCCCGCGCCCAGGGGTTATTTGCCCTGGCGGGGGAAGCAAGCCAGATGCGCTGGCAACTGGTGGCTGAGCTGCAGCAAGCCAGAACGGCGGCGCTGGAGGTCAGCCATGGCCATGTCTAACTGGCAACGACTGCTGGCCTACGTAATGAAGTTTGGCAACCTGAGCCAGCAGCAGGCTGAGCAGTGGCTCGATAGCCATTGTCCTCAGTGGCGCAGTGGGCCGGATGTGGTGGCTGCTGGGCAAATCTGGATGAAAAAGACGGGGAGGGGGAATTGAACACCTTAGCTAACAATCAGCCAAATGCTGCGCAGAGTGGTGATCGTACCCGCCTGATCCGTCTGGTTCAGGTTGGCAGGCGCACCCTGGGGCTCGATGAGGAGACCTATAGGGCGTTGCTTGAGCTGCAGAGCGGCAAGCGTTCGGCGGCCGAGTTGACAATCCAGGAGCTGGACAAGGTGCTGCTGGCCATGAAGGGGGCAGGGTTTAAACCGACGGTTAAACGCCCTGTTAAAGCGGGAGGGATCAAGCGTTTAAGCCCAGCCCGTGGGGCCCATGCCAAAACCGCCGAGATAAATGTGATCAGGGCAGTATGGATCACCATGCACCGCCACGGCCTGCTGCGCGATGGCAGCGAGACGGCCTTGAATCACTATGTTGAGCGGCAAACAGTACGGCTTAACAACGGCATCGGCGTTGCAGAGGTGGCCTGGCTCACCGATGGGTTGGCTTACCAGGTGCTTGAGTCGCTGAAAAACTGGCACAAGCGGGAGATGGTTGCCCGGCTTGTCGCGGCCAAGAAAACCGTCCCCACCAATGGGAAGTCCGGGCGAGTGGCCGGGTATCAGGCCGTTGTGGCGGCGTTTGAGGAGATGAGTGATGGACGTTAACGCTGAGAATCTGGACTTGTTCGCCGATGATCATGAGTCGCTGGGGCAGCTTGTCGATCGCCTGGATCAGATCCCGACCACCGAACTGACGGCCAAATGGCCAAAAGCCCTGAGTGAGCTGGTCGATGTGCTGACCTGCGAATTGGTCAGAGGGGGGATGGAGCCGGATCTGGCCAAGGCTCAGGCCCGCAAGTTGGCGCTGGTACAGGCCCATTACATGGGGGGGCGTGCCTACTACATCCCCACCGGGGATCATCTCAAGGCCGCGCTGCGTGATCGGGCCATCTGGGATGAGTTTAACGGTCGCAATATCGACCAGCTGGCGCGCAAGCATGGCCTGTCGGTGCCGCAGACCTATGCGGTGGTGGCGGAACAGCGGCAACTGACTCGACTGCGATATCAGCCAGACCTGTTTAGGTAACTGAGGTGGCTGTCAGTAAATTGCGTACTTCATCACAGATATGAAAGGACCTCATTTGATGAGGTTCATTTTTATGGCTGGCTTATCAGTGTTCGGATGCCGTATGGATTAAGTTACTCTCCGTACAAGAGTTGATGATTAGTAAATGAATCAGGTATTAGGGGATGCAATGCTTAAAAAAACTCAGATAGCATTATTGGTGTGTTCAATATTTATCCTTCCAGCTTGTAATGAGCAAAGAACTTTGACCCCACAAGAGCAAGAGTTAGTCAATCAGCTTAAACAGGAAAGGGGTGAGTTGGAGCAAGAAATCGAGACTGTTACTGGCGAAATTGCACAGTACAACGGTGGACTGATTAAGACCATCAAGCAGGTTCGAGAAGAAACACTGAAGTTGAGCAGAGACATAGTTAACCAGCGCATTCAAGCTATTGAAACTGGTGCAAAGGTGACAGTCATTGCACCTACCAGTCAACCTGACCCAGGACGTGCTCAGTCACTGCAAAGTGAAATTGAGCAGGTAAAACAGCAATTGGTTGAGGCTAAGGCGAAAGCGGCCATGTATAGCGGTGGTCTTATTGCAGCAATTAGTCAGTCTACGGTCGCAACTCAAGAACAGACATTGGCGATGTTAGAGCAGCAACATTTGGTTGCGAAATATGGATTATCAATGACTATCGGAACCTCCGTGGAGTCAGCACCAGCAACTAAACCTATTGAGACCACTACAGCAACCCAAACTAATACAGTAGTGTCAGCACCAGCACCGGAGTCAATAGCTGATGATAATCCAATGCTTGTTGCCGACGGCCCATTTGGCTTGGCCATGGGTATGACAACGGAGATGTTTAAAGGGCAGCTTAAACCGGCCGGTAAAGGGGTTTATCTGTTTGATAATCCACCCAAACCTCACCCTCAATTTGAACAGTATGCAGTGAAAATATCTGACAAATCAGGACTCTGCTGGGTTAAAGGGATTGGAAAAGATATCATGGCAAATGGTCACGGCGTTCAATTAAAGAGCCAATATGATGATTTTGAAAAAAAATTAGATGAAAGATATGGCTCCCACAAGAGAACTGACTTTTTAGTCGCTGGTTCAATATGGAAGGAGCCTCAGGATTGGATGATGGGTTTACATAAAGAGGATCGTTACCTCTTCAGTGTTTGGGAGGGAGGGAAGAAGTCATTGCCAAATGATCTATCTCAAGTCGCCCTTGTGGCCAATGCAACCAATGGACAAGAAGGGTATTTGTCGCTCGAATATAGCTTCTCCAATAAAAATATCTGTGACGAAGAAATTAAAGAACATAATGATGCTGGACTTTAAGAAGCACCATTCACACTAACTTGAAGTAACCCACCATAAACCCCAGCCATAGAGGCCCCTCGGTACGCTGCTGATAACGCAGTTCACCGAGGGGCCTTTATGTTATCACTCGCTCTTAAATGGCTGCTCCGTCCCGATGTGGAAGGGGGCGAAGTCAACCATCCCGCCGACCGTGGTGGTCATACCAAGTACGGCATTGCCGATGCCGCCGATGGCAAGAAGGACGGCATGGCCGACCTCGATCGGGATGGGGTACCCGATATCGCTATCGGTGATCTGACCCCCGCCCATACCGAGCCATTTTACCGCCAGAACTACTGGGCTCCCGCCAGCTGTGACCTGATTGCCAGCTTAAGCCCGGCCCTTTCTATCGCCGTGTTTGATGCAGCGGTGCATCACGGGCCGAAACGCGCCATCCAACAGCTGCAGCAGGTCTTGGGGGTGATGGCAGATGGCCGCTTTGGCCCAGTGTCGATTGGTAGGCTCAAGCAGCAACTGGGCGCCAAGGGCGAAGGCCAGTTGTTGCTGGCGCTGATGATGCAGCGGGCCAGCTTCATGCACGGAATTGTGCGCAAAGACCCGAGTCAATGGGCCAATGCCGATGGCTGGATCAACCGGCTGCTGCGTCTGCAGAGCTACCTCCTTTCCGACGTGGTTGGCGAGGTGGTGGCATGAGCGTGCTGTCCATCAAGCAACAGAAGGTGGCGGTCGCGATCCAGGCTGCGGGCTACTTTGGCATTCCTGAGCTCAAGAACCCCCGCTATCTCGCTTGCTTCAAGGATGGGCGCAAAGCCCATCTCAAGGCCGCCTTGGCCAATCAGATCGCTGACCCGAAGGCGATCCCGCTCTATAGCCACCACCAGACCCTTCAATCCCTGTTCGAGAAAGGGTGGCGTTCGGTGACCGAACTGGATCGCCTGCGGGCCCGTGCCCGTCATTGCCAACCTCCGTTATTTCACCCCAAAAAGAAGGAAGTCCATCATGCCTGATTCCCTGTTACCTCAAACGAAATCTGCCTTCAAAAGCCGCACCGTGATCGGTGGTGTGATTGCCGTGGGGGCCGGTATTGCGGGCCTGTTCGGTGTGCCGGTCGATGCGGGTACCCAAGCCAGCTTGGCATCCACCCTGGTGGATCTGGCCAGTGCGGTGGGTGGCCTGCTCGCCATCTGGGGCCGCATCAAGGCGACACATACCGTCCGTTAGTAGCCATACGAGAGAGGTCATGTGACAAACCTCATAGACCGCGCCCAGCAGGCCGATGCCGATCGGACTGGGCGCATTATCGAAGCCCACCAGAACAGGGCAAGGCCACACGGTGATGGTATCTGCTGCGATTGTGACGAAGCCATCCCGCCCTCCCGCCTTGCCGCCGAGCCTGGTGCCGAGCGCTGTATTGAGTGCCAGACCCTGTATGAGCGCAAGGAGGCGACCCGTGTGGGATTTCATCGTTAAGAACTGGGGCCCGCTCTATGCGTTGGCCAGCCTGGTGGGTCTGGTGGTCATCATCTTGCTCTCCAAAACCTACGCCAAGCGCGAAGACCTCACTGCCCTGGTGCAGAGAGTCCAGCGGGTGGAGCAGGTACTGGCTGATCTGCCGAGCGAGCGTGAGCTGCACAAGCTGCAGTTGGAGATCAGCGAGTTGCGGGGGGAGTTGCGGGAGGTGAAGCCGGAGCTGCGCCAAGCCCGTCGCCTTGCCGATCTGCTGTTGGAAAATGAGCTCGCCGCCGTACAGAAGGAGAAGCCATGAGCATTCAACAAATATTGGACGCCCAGCAGCGGCTGGTGATCCTGCGCTCCCTGCTGGATATCGGTGGTGCCGCCAACGAGTCAATCCTCAATGACTGCCTCGACCAGCTGGGTACCGGCCGGGTGACGCGGGATCGGGTGAAGACCCTGCTGGCCTGGCTGGAAGAGCAGGGGCTGGTGCGCATCGAGCGACTGGCCACGGTGCAGGTGGCTCACTTGACCGGTCGTGGGCAGGACGCGGCAGAGGGCCGTGCAACGGTGCCCGGCGTCAAGAAGCCCCGAGCGGAGGATTAAGCATGGCCGAGAAACCGACCCGAGGCCGCGCCAGCAAGGTGTGGCTGCTGCCTGAGTCTATCCGCAACGCGCTCAACGAGATGCTGCGGGACAAAGGCAACAGTCAGGCCGCCATCCTGGATGAAATCAACGGTCTGATCGAGGAGGCGGGGTTGCCCGATGATCTCAAGCTTTCCCGCTCCGGGTTAAGCCGTCATGCCAGCCAGGTTGAACAGGTCGGCCAGCACCTGCGGGATTTGCGTGAAACCACGGCCGCCTTGACCTCTCAGCTTGGCGACAAGCCGATGGGGGAGACCACCAAGCTCATTCTGGAGCTGGGCCGTTCCCAGTTGTTCAAGGCGATGCTGGCTCAGGTACAGAACCCGGAGGAGGCGGTGGATATCGACATGCTGAAAAACGCCATGCTGGCGGCTCAGCGGCTCGAATCCACAGCCATGCAGAGTCATAAGCGGGAGAAAGAGATCCGCCAGGCATTTGCCGAAGAGATCGCCGCCAAGACTGAAGCCATCGTAACTCAGGCGGGCTTGAGCGGTGAAGCCGCCGCCGAGATACGCCGCGAAATCCTGGGGATTGCCTGATGACCGCCATTGCTCAGACCCCTATCGCCCAGCAGTTAGCCCAGACCCTGGGTACCGAATACAACTCCGACGAGGTGTTGCTGCCGTACCAACGGATCTGGATTGCCGACGAGAGCCCGCTCAAGATTGCCGAGAAGAGCCGCCGTACCGGTATCACCTGGGCTGAGGCGGCCGACGCTGCCCTGACGGCCTCCAAGACCAAGACGGCCGGGGGTTGCCACCACTTTTATGTGGGCAGCAACAAGGAGATGGCCCGCGAGTTTATCGATGCGGTGGCGATGTGGGCCAAGGCGTACAACAAGGCGGCCGGTGAGATCCAGGAGGAGGTGTTCACCGACGATGAGGATAAAGCGATCCTCACCTTCGTGGTCTATTTCGCCTCTGGCTTCAAGGTGCAGGCGCTCTCCAGCAACCCCTCCAACCTGCGGGGGATGCAGGGCAATGTGACCATCGACGAGGCTGCTTTCCACGACCGACTGGCCGAGGTGTTGAAGGCCGCCATGGCGCTGACCATGTGGGGCGCCAAGGTGCGCTTGATCAGTACCCATAACGGCGTCGATAACCTGTTTAACCAGCTCATCAACGACAGCCGAGCGGGCCGCAAAGAGTATTCCATCCATACCATCAGCCTGGACGATGCTTGCCGCCAGGGGCTCTATCGCCGGATCTGCCAGGTCAAGGACGGCCTTTGGACACAGGAAGCAGAGGACGCCTGGAAGGCGGGGCTGCTCAAGGCCACCGCCACCGAAGAGGATGCCCTTGAGGAGTATTTCTGCGTACCCAAGCAGAGCAGCGGCGTCTATATCAAGCGCACCCTGATCGAGCGGGCGATGCAACCGGATATCCCCATCCTGCGCTTTACCGCCCCCAAAGACTTCGAGCTCTCGAGCGAGGAGACCCGCAAAGCAGTGGTGGATATTTGGTGCGAGGAGAACCTCAAGCCCTGTCTGGAAGCGCTCGATCGCAATTGTCGCCATGCGTTTGGAGAGGACTTCGCCCGCAAGGGGGATTTGTCGGTGTTTGTGCCGCTCTCCCTCTCCACCAACTTGCGCAAACGGGTGCCCTTTGTGGTGGAGCTGGTCAATGCCCCCTATGAGAGCCAGCGCCAGATCCTGTTTTATTTGCTGATTGGGCTGCACCGTTTCACGGCGGCAGCCTTCGATGCTACCGGTAACGGCGGCTATCTGGCAGAGGCTGCCAGACTGCGCTGGGGCGCCAGCATGATCGAGTGCGTGATGCTCAATGACCCTTGGTATCGGGAGTGGATGCCCAAGCTCAAGGCAGAATTTGAGGATGGCAACCTGACCATCCCGCGCCATGCAGATGTGCAGGATGACTTGGGGAAAATCCAGGTCATCAACGGCATCCCCAAGATCGACAAGGGCAAGAACACCGGCCAAGGGGGCCAACAGCGCCACGGTGACTTTGCGGTGGCCTTGGCCATGGCGGTGCGGGCCAGTTGGATGGAGGGGGGCGCCATCGAGTTCACACCACTACCAGGTAAACGTGATGACCATGGCAGCGACAACAACGATGACTATCACAGATATGAGCGAGGAGCCTGGTAATGGGCAGGATCATTGATATCCATGGCAAAGCCATGAGCCTGGAAAAAGAGCCGCAGACCGAGAACGATGCCAAGTTGGCCCAGCTGCGCCGTCACTACAGCGATCACCCGACCATCGGGCTGACCCCAGGCAAAGCGGCTGCTGCGTTGAAAGAGGCCGAGGAAGGGGGTCTGATCGCTCAGTGCGAGCTGGCCGAAGACATGGAGGAGAAGGATGCCCACCTGCAGAGCGAGCTCGGCAAACGCCGCCGAGCCCTGCTTGGGGTGAGCTGGACAATCGAGCCGCCCCGCAATGCCACCCCAGCCGAGAAGCGCGATGCCGAGCTTATCCGGGAACTGCTAGAGGACTTCACCTGGTTGGATGATGCCATCTTTGACGCCACTGACGGGATCCTCAAGGGGTTCAGTGCCCAGGAGTTCAGCGGCTGGGAGATGGTCGAGGGGCTGCAGATCCCCAAGGGTATCATCTGGCGCGATCCCGCCTGGTTTCAGACCCACCCGGACGATCGCAACCAGCTGCGGTTGCGTGATAACAGCCATGAAGGGGTAGCACTCAACCCGTTTGGTTGGCTGTTGCACAAGGCCAAGTCAAAATCGGGGTATCTGGCCCGCACCGGCCTTGTCCGCACCCTGGTCTGGCCGTTCCTGTTCAAGAACTACAGTGTGCGGGATCTTGCCGAGTTTCTGGAAATCTACGGCCTGCCGGTGCGGCTGGGCAAATACCCGGAAGGCGCGACCGAGAAAGAGAAGGCCACCCTGCTGCAGGCGGTGCTCTCCATCGGTCATAACGCCGGGGGCATTATCCCGCGCGGGATGGAGATTGAGTTCCAGAACGCCGCCAGTGGTCAGGCTGATCCCTTCGTGGTGATGATGGATTGGTGCGAGCGTTCCATGAGCAAGGCCATTCTGGGGGGCACTTTGACCTCACAAGCCGATGGTAAGAGCTCGACCAATGCCCTGGGCAATGTCCATAACGAGGTGCGCCAGGAGGTACGGGATGCCGACCTGCGCCAGTTGGCCGCTACCCTGACCCGAGATCTGGTCTATCCGCTCTATGCCCTGAATGGCAAGAGCTACCAGGGCCCGCGCCGCTGCCCCCGGTTGGAGTTTGATGTGACCGAGCCGGAGGATATGCGCGATTTGGCCTATCCGCTGCGGGCCCTGGTGGGGATGGGAATGCAGATCCCGGCGCAGTGGGTGCGGGATAAGTTGCAGATCCCGGCCCCCAAGGAGGGGGAGCAGGTACTGATCATCGTGGACAAGCAGGCCGGGCAGGGAGAGGCCGCGCTTAAAGCAAAGGGACTGGCCGCGCTGGTTGCAAGTAAAGGTGAGGCCGACAAGGGGGATAACAACGATGCCCAGTTGGCCAGGCTGCAGGCCGAGGCGGCCCCTCTGCTGGCGGGGATGACCGATGCTGTCCAGGCACTGGTGATGCAAGCCACTACCCTGGAAGAGATCCGGGATGGCTTGTTGGCGCTGGAACCAGAGCTCAGCCATGACGAACTGGGTGCGCTGATGGCGCAAGCCATCGCCGCCAGCGAGCTGCTCGGGATGCTTGAGATGGAGGAGGGCCGCTGATGCCCGTTCGCTATGGTTCCTTGCCCTTTGCCGAGGCGATCGCCTTCTTTCGCCAGAAGCTCGATATGCCGAGCGAACGCTGGGCCGATGTGTGGCGCGATGCCCATAACCGCGCCTTTATGGTGGCGGGGGCCACCAAGACGGATCTGCTGGCTGACCTGCGCGGGGCGGTAGACAAGGCGATCAGTGAAGGTCAATCCATCGGGGCCTTTCAGAAGGCGTTCAAGGAGATTGTGGCCCGCCACGGTTGGGAGCATACCGGCCCGGCGTCGTGGCGTTCCCGCGTCATCTTCGAGACCAACCTGCGCCAGAGCTATAACGCCGGGCGTGAGGAACAGATCCAGCGAATCAAGCACAAACGCCCCTATGCGCTCTATCGTCATGGGGACTCCGAGCACCCCAGGGAGTTGCACCTCAAGTGGAACAACCTAGTGCTGCCGGTGGATCACCCCTGGTGGGAGACGCACAGCCCCAGCAATGGCTATGGCTGCAAGTGCAAGAAGTTTCTGCTCTCCGAGGCAGACCTCAAGCGGCGTGGCTTGGTGGTCGGCAAGGCCCCGGACGATGGCGAATATGAGTGGGTGGACAAGGCCACCGGGGAGTTGCACAAGATCCCCCGAGGTATCGACCCCGGCTTTGATTATCGGCCCCAGACCCCGGCCGACCTGACCAAGGTGGTGACCAAGCGCGAAGCGGCCAAGCCTGCGTTGGCCGAGCGCCTGCCAGAGCGGATAGTGGAGAGCGCCTTCTCCAGCGTCAAAGGTGTCACCGCCCAAGGTTTGAGTGATCTGCTGACCCAGTTGCCAGCTCCCCAGCGCGAACCCTTGGCGGCGTTCCTCAAGGCACATCCGGTCAAAACGCTGTTTATCAAGCAGGCCGAGATGGGGAAGGGGGCGGCCAGCCTGAAGGTAGCGCCAGCGATAGGTGAATATCTGGGGATGGATCCTAACAGTGTCAGGGCTTGGTATACCTTGCGTGGAGCAACCAAGACCAACGGCTTTACCTTTGCTCAGGCCGACCATGTGGTGATTAAAGTGGCTGCCAGAGACAAGCTGGGTGGTGTGGATATGCAGGCAGTACAGGCGGCGGTTGCTCAAGTTATCTCGGATGCCAAGGCTAACCAGGGCCCACGAACCTGGCAGCCACGCGGTAGCAGTGGGGACTCGTTCCGCTTACACTGGAGTATATCGTCTAATGTTGGTGACACCCTAGGGCCCGCTGCCCAGCGCATCTCTACCTGGTTGCATGAGCTTGGCCATCAAGTTCACTTTTGGGCAGGAGAGCCGGATCTTAGCAGGCTGGGATTGCTGACTGAATATGGCGCCAAGAGTCGCCGTGAAAAGGCTGCAGAAGCATTTGCCGCGTGGGTTCTGGCCAGAGAGCAGTTGATGGAGCACTACCCAGAGCTGGCAGCACAAGTCGAAGCCATGCTGACAAAGGCCGCCCAGGCTACCACCAAATCCAAATGACGATGGCAAGGAGTGAACAATGAAGCTATTGGAGCAAGCAAACGCCTTGTTTGAGTCGGGTGATCTGCTAACGCTGGATGATGTCAAAACGCTGGCATCGCTTTGTGCCAAGGCATCTGGCAAAGAGGCAGAGTATCTGGGGGATCTCTGGTCTGCTGCGTTGCTCAATGCCGATGAACAGGCATTCGCCTACATGATAGGGATGGAGGATGATGCCTGATGGCCGGTAGCTTTATTGCCATCAGCCACCATGGGGTGGCTGATGCCCACGAACTGCTGGCCAAGCTCTACCAGCAAACCGGTGATCTCAGTGAGCCGCTGGCCGATATTGGCGAAGGTCTGCAGCTGTCGCACCGGGATCGCTGGGATGCCCAAGAGAGCCCGGAAGGGGAGCCCTGGGCCCCGCTCTCGGAGAAGTACCGTGCCCGCAAGCCGCGTCATGCCGATGAGATACTGCGTCTGAACGACGATCTGCGCGATACCCTCGACTATCAGGTGGATCCCCGAGCCCTCTACTTTGGTTCGCCCATGGAATATGGTGCCGCCCACCAGTTCGGCAGGGAGGAGACCCACCTGCCTGAGCGACCCTATCTGGGGCTGTCAGAAGAGGATAAACAGAGCGTGCTGGAGACGCTGGAGGGATATTTAGTCATCGAGGCTCCGTGAGCTTCTGGGCGCTTCTGGTGCCCCCTTGCGGCTACGATGGCATGTCTACCCTCTGAACAGGTCAGGAAAATGGCGTTTAAACACCATTAAACAGTATCGCCGCCCCCCAGCTTACCCTCCGATCCATCCCGTGATGCAGTAACCCACCATAAACCCCACCCAATTCTCAGTTCGATGACACTGGCCGCAATGAGGTTTGCTGTGACCAGCCGGAGTGAGAGTGATGCCCAAATCAGCCATTGCCGTGGCCATCTTGAATGCAAGACCAACCGCCCTGGGGTTGGCAGTGCTCGATGCAGCCCTTGGCCCGAGCGACGACGGTTGGCACCAGTTGCTGCCGGTCGGCCCGTTCAAGGCCCGCGATGGCCGCCCATTTGATGTTCCTGGTGGTCACTGGCAGCTCGACAAGAGCATCGCCACCACCCTGATCAATCGAGCCAAAGCGCTCGGGCAAGACATCCTGATCGACTACGACCACCAGACCCTCCATATCGAAAAAACTGGCAAGGAGGCCCCGGCCGCCGGTTGGTTCAGCGGTGACGAGATCAAATGGCGCGAGGGGCAGGGCCTCTTTATCAAACCGCGCTGGACGGATCGTGCCGCTGCCATGGTGGCTGCCAAAGAGTACCGATTCCTTTCTGCCGTCTTTCCCTATGACGCCCAGGGCCGCCCGCTGGAACTGCGGATGGCCGCCATCACCAATGATCCCGGTGTGGTGGGTATGCAGGCTCTGGCGGCGCTCAGTGCGCTACCCGCTTCCCAACCTGGCCAGCTGGCCAACCCCTCCAAGGAGACATCCATGAATGAACTGCTGAAAAAGCTGCTGGCCAAGCTCGGCATCGAGCTGACCGGCGATCCCACTGACGAGCAACTGCAGAAGGCGCTCGCCGAGCTCGACAGCCTGCAGGCCAGCGCCAAGAAAGCACCGGAGCTGGAGGCGGCACTCACTGCCGAGAAGGCATCGCTGGCCGCGCTCAAGGCTCTACCTAGTGGCCAGATTGACCTGGCCAAGTACGTACCGGTGGAGACCTATAACGCCCTGGTAACTCAGGTGGCGAGCTTAAGCGCCAAGGTCGAGACCACGGATGCCGCGACCCTGATCAAGGATGCCCGTGCCCAGGGCAAGGTGGTGGCCGCAGAAGAGGAGTATTTGACCGCCTATGCCGCCCAGAAAGGGGTGGCTGCTCTCAAGGCGTTGCTGGAGCCCCGTCCGGCGATTGCCGCACTGGCTGCCAGCCAGACCACTCAGGTGACCCTGCCCGATCGAGCGGGGAATGCGGTGCTCTCGGCGGATGACAAGTATGCCGCCGACCAGCTCGGTATCAGCCACGAGGAGTTTGCCAAGGCCAAGCAGGCTTAAACGCAGACCCTACCACGCCATTTATCCAGAGAAGGAACACCCGTATGGCCATGATTACACCCGCGCTGTTGCAGGCCCTCTTCACCGGCTTCAAGAAGAACTTTGAAGACGCCAAGAGTGAAGCGCCAGCCCAGTACACCAAGATCGCTACCGTGATCAAATCGACCACCAAGTCCAACACCTATGGCTGGTTGGGCAAGTTCCCCAATCTGCGCAAGTGGGTCGGTGATCGGGTGATCGAGTCGATGAAGGCGCACGGTTACCAGATCGTCAACGAAGACTTCGAGGCCACCGTCGGCGTCGATCGCAACGATATCGAAGATGACGAGCTGGGTATCTACGCGCCGATGTTTGCCGAGATGGGCCGTTCGGCGGGTATTCACCCCGATGAGCTCTGCTTTGGTCTGCTCGGTGCTGGCTTCACCACGCCTTGCTATGACGGCCAGTATTTCTTCGACACCGATCACCCGGTCTATCCCAAGGCCGATGGCACAGGTACCCCTGTCTTGACTGCCAACGTGGTGGTGGATGCCGGTTATCAGGGGGAGCCCTGGTTCCTGCTCGATACCAGCCGCGCCCTCAAGCCGGTCATCTTCCAGGATCGCAAGTCACCGCAGCTGATTGCCATGACCAAGGTCGATGACGAGGCGGTATTCACCCGCAAGGAGTTCCGTTACGGGGTCGATTGCCGTGATGCCGCAGGCTTTGGCTTCTGGCAACTGGCCTTTGCCAACAAGCGGGCGTTGACCCCCGACAACCTGTGGGATTCTTTCTCCAAGATGCGGGAGTTTCAAGCCGATGGTGGCCGCAAGCTTGGGGTGAAAGCGACTCTGCTGGTGGTACCGCCCTCTCTTGAGAAGTTGGCGACCCAGATGCTGGAGCGAGAGCTGGATAGCAGCAGTAGCAACGAGCTGAAAGGCAAGTTGGAGCTGGTGGTGGCTGACTACCTCTAACCCTGCGTTATGCCTGTTTAAAGCGGGGTTAAACAGCTGCCATGCACTGTTTAACCCCCGGTTTAAACAGCCTCTCTATCAGATACGACGAGGAAAACATGAGATGGAACAAGAGATGGAACTGGCTATTCGAGTGGGGATTACGTCAACAGTTCGTCAGGTCTATTTTCGCGCGGGCCTGCCGATTGTACCGGGCAAGTCTGAGATGGTTGTGTCGCCTGAGCAGTGCGCGACCTTGGAGAACGACCCGCGTCTGGTGGTCGTCCGGTTGGTTGAAGACGCCAGCCTTCAGGCAGGTGATGCACCATCGGCGCCTGGGGATCTGGACGCAACACTGGGCGTCCTGACCGGTTCGGGAAATCTGGAGGGAGTCGCTACCCTGGCGGGCAAGGTCACGCCGCTGGCCGAGATGAAGGTCGATGACCTGCGCTCGCTGGCGGTGCAGATGGGTATCCCGGATGCGGCCAAGCTCAAGAAGGCCGAACTGGTGACGGCGATCGCAGCGACCGAAGTGCAATACCAGGTCAAGGATGAGCAGTCATCTGGCCAGAGCGGAGAGCAGTGATATGTATGCCAGCGTCAATGACATGGTGATCCGCTTTGGCGAGGCCGAGTTGCTGCGCCTGGCCATGACGCCGACCGGTGAGCTGGATCAGGCGGCCATCACCATCGCCCTGCAGGATGCAGGCGCCTTGATCGATGGCTATCTGGCGGGTCGCTATCCCTTGCCGCTGGCCCATATCCCGAGTGCCCTGGTACCTATCTGCGCCGATATCGCCCGTCACCGTCTCTATGGTGAACAGGCCCCGGAGCAGATAGCCAAGCGTAATGAGGCGGCCCTGGCCTTTCTGAAATCGGTTGGCAAGGGGGAGCTGGCGCTGGGGTTGGCATCCGATGGCGCCACCCTGGAGAGCCAGAATCTGGCTCAACTGCAGTCGGATGGGCGGGTGTTCGGGCGGGATAAGGGGGGCTTTCTATGAGCCAACCCGCCAACCAGTCTGGCACCGAACTCGACTACCTGCAGGCGGGTGAACGGCTGCGTGAGTTGCTGGCCCCCCTCAAACCTGCGGGGCTCAAGGAGGTGTTTGTGGCCACCGATGTGGCAGCCATCGCCAATCTGGGCCAGCACAGTCCGGCGGTGCATGTGGTCTATCAGGGCGAACGTGAGAGCGAAGGCACCCAGTCAGGCCGGGCCAGCAGCTTTGATCAGCTCTGGTTGCTGGTGCTGGTGCATCGCGCCAGCCCCAGGGAGGTCAGTGCCGGAGTGTGGCTTGCCCGCATCCTGCAGGCCGTCAGTGGGCGAGCATGTGGTGACAGTACCTTTCGCCGCGAAACCCCACCGGTCAAACCCAGTTACAGCGGCGGTGCGGCTTATTTGCCGCTTGCCTTTACTACCCGAGTGAAATTCAAAGGAGAGCGATGATGAGCGAAACACTGCACCTGGAAGGGGATCTCTTTATCGAGACCTTTACCAACGGGGTCTCGGCCGGGGTGATTGGCCCCATCGATGTGGATAGCCTGGAAGTGAAACCCGACAGCCAGAAGATCTCGATTCCCAGCAAGCGCAAGGGGCAATACGGTCAGGCGCGGGAGAACTACCACATTCCCAAGCCTGCCATGGTCACCATCAAGACCACCGAGATCCCGCCCGTGCTGCTGGCCGCTGCCTTTATGGGTCTGGAGAGCCCCATCAATCAGGGGGCCGGGACGCTGACAGATCTGCCGGTCGTGCTGCCCGCCTGGCCGAAGTGGGCCCAGCTGGGCAAGAGCAATATTGCCTCGACTGGCCTGGCCATCAAGGAAGGGGTCACCGCGCTGGTGGTGGGTACCGATATCGAGGTCAACTATGCGCTCGGGCTGGTACGGGCGATCAAGGAGGGCTCGGTAGCGGATGGCGGTAGCCTGACGGTCAGCGGTACCTATAACGCGGTGACCGGTACCCGCATCGCGGGCAACATCCAGCCGGAGATCAAGGCGCGGCTGCTGCTCGATGGCCGCAGTATCGTCAGCGGCGAGGCCATCAAACTGACGGTGCCCCGTGCCAGCTTGTCCCCCAAGAAGGCGGTGGACTTTATGAGCGATAAGCCCATCGAGATCGAGCTGGAGGGGGAACTGCTGGCCGTGGATGGCGAGACCGCCCCCTTCTATGTGGATCGACCGGTCACCGTTTAACCCCTGCTTGTTGTTCAACCGACGCAAAGGCCCCGATCTCTCGAGGCCTTTGCTTATGACTAATCCGCCATAAACCCGCCCCTCCCTGCCCATCCTGCACCATATGGCAATCGGCCCAGTAGCCTTATGAGCGCAGGAAATCTGATGAGCACCAACACCACCCTCAAACTTGCCCTGGAGCTGGCGGCTAAAGTCACCGGTCGGGAAGACCTGGCCGCGTTGGCGGGTGAGGTGCAGGAGCTGGGCCCTATCTCGGACGAGACGGCCGCTGAGACGACACGGCTGGCTGAAACCCTCGAATCGCTAAGCAGCCAGCAGGCGCTGATCCAGCAGTTCAATGACTCCAAAGCCGCCCTGACCCAGCTCGAACTGGCGACAGTGCTCAGCCGTGACAAGCTGGAGCAGTTGCGCCGTGAGCAGCAAGCAGGCGCCGGTGATGCCAAGGCGCTGGCCGAACAAGAGCGGTTGCTGGCTTCCGAGGTCAAGCAACTGGAGCGCCAGCTGGTCGCTCAGTCCGCCAGTCATACCCGCCTGCACGCAGGGCTCAAGCAGTCCGGGCTCGATACCAAGAACCTTGCCCAGGAACAGCAGCGCCTGCAGCGTGAGCTGAGCAAGAGCGTCGCCCAGACCGAGCGGCTGGGGCGCGAACTGAGCCAGGGCAGCCAGCAGGCTGGTGGCTTTCAGGGGGCTATCGGTAGCCTGACTGGGCGCCTGGTGGCGCTGGCGGGTACCTGGTTCGGTATTCAGACCCTTACCACTCAGCTCACGGCTATGTTCCAGACCGGCGATCAGGCCGAGCGCCTCGATGTGCAGCTCAAGGCGGTGATGGGGTCGATTGCCGGTGGCAAAGAGGCGTCAGCCTGGATCCAGGATTTTGCCAAGAACACCCCCCTGCAGCTTGATGAGGTGACCCAGGTATTTGTGCGCCTCAAGGCGTTCGGCATCGACCCCATGGCGGGGGCCATGCAGGGCATTGTCGATCAGGCGTTCAAACTGGGTGGCAGCTTTGAAGAGGTGCAGGGCATCTCCCTTGCCCTTGGCCAAGCCTGGGCCAAGCAGAAACTGCAGGGCGAGGAGATCCTGCAGTTGATTGAGCGCGGTGTGCCGGTGTGGCAATTGCTGGAGCAGGTCACCGGCAAGACCACCGCCCAGTTGCAGAAGTTGTCCGAAACGGGTCAGTTGGGCCGCGACACCATTGCCGCCCTGATGAACGAGATCGCCGCCCAGTCTGCCGGGGCTGCCGCCGACAATATGAGCCTGCTCTCCGGGCTTATCTCCAATGCCCAGGACAACCTCGCCAAGTTCTACCGGATGGTGGCCGAAAGCGGGGCTCTGGCTTGGCTGAAAGACCAGCTGGCCAGCCTGAACGCCGAGTTTGAACGGATGGCCAATGATGGCCGTTTGCAGGCATGGGCCCAGCGCCTTTCCGATGGCTTTATCGCCATGGGGGAAACCCTCAAGTCGCTGATCCAGACCCTCTATGAGTGGCGTACTGCGCTGACCGTGTTGGCCCAGGCTTGGATCGGCCTGAAAATCGCGGGTTGGATTGGTGATCTGCGCAGTCTCTACGCCCAGTTTATTGCCATGCCAGTGGCGACAGCGACAGCGGCAGGCGGCATGACCACTGCTGGAACTGCAGCGGCAGCGGCCTCGATCGGTGTTAGGGCCCTGGGCTTGGCCATCAAAGGCTTGCTGGCCGCCGTGACGGTTGAATCGATATTCCAGATCATCCGTCTGGCCACTGCCCTCAAGGAGTGGATGCAGGCCGAACTGGCACTCCGAGAGTCCCAGGCTCTGCGCGCGCAAACGCAAGCCCAGCTCAATGGCCAATTGGCAGCCCTTTCTGCGCAACTGGGTATTGCCATTACCAGTGTGGAGGACATGGATAAGGCGATCGCAGATGGCAAGGTGCATTACGACGAAGCCACCGGAAGCTACCAGCGCGGTGCTGCGGCCCTCAAGGATATGGGAGAGCAGGCCAAGAGCACCCGTGACTATCTGGCCGAGATTAATGCTGTGGCCAAGCAAACGGCGACAGATGGTCCGGCCAAGTTGGCCAAGGCGTTTGAAGAGTTAGGGCTCGATTTCGAACGGGCCAATGGCCGTATCGGTGCGGGCTTTCAGAAGACCCTCGGCGCCCTGGATGTGCTGGTGGCGCACACCGGCGCAAGTAGTGCCGCCATCGAGGAGGCGCTGGCCGCCGCCTACAACAGCGCCAAGACCACCGCAGAGATCGATGCGGTGATCGAGCGCCAGAAGCAACTGGCCGCCCAGGGCAAGATCACCGGGGATGCGCTGGCCCGCTCCATGGCTATCGCCGCCGATGCCATGGCCAAGGTCAAAGGGGGGAGCGGCGATACCAAGCAGGCAGTCGCGGCCATTGGTGATGGTTTTGACGAAGCGGCAGCGCGGGCCAAAGGGGCCACAGATGCGATGCGGGCTAATCTGCGCGGCGTGCAGGATGAGGCCAAGCAGACCCAGGCCAGCCTTGCCAGTAGCGGCGGGGGCGGTGGTCGAGGCGATATCACTCGCACCGTGAATGCCGGTTCTTTCTACTACAAAACCGTGGATATCAATAGCCTGCGCGGTAATGCCGATGCCCTGGCCAACACGCTTGCGGGGGTGGAAGAGGAGCTGGCCAGCTACAGCCAGAAGGTCAGGGACATTCCAGCTTACAGCGAGTGGAGCAAGTATTACGGTGAGAAGTTCCAGAAAGAGATGGAGGCCATGCAAGCCCGTCTCAAAGAGGAACTGAGTAAAGCCCAGGCCAAGGAGGCAACCAAGGGTAACGCCACTGAACCACCGCCTCCTGCAGAACAACCCACAAGAGGTTCCTCCGCTTCGGGAATACGCCACCCCATAGCCGAGCGGATCATCATCGAACTCAAAGGGGCGGGGGGCTCGGCCGAACTGCAGGCCGATGAAGCCAATGCCAACGCCTTTATCAACCTTCTTAAACAGCAAGGACTGCGGCAATGAACGTGACCTTAAACAGCGTGCTGCTGCCAGATGATCTGGTCTGGCGCGATGAATTCGAGTGGGCGCCGGTCGAGCAGGTGGTGACTCCGACCCTGAGCGGCGCCCTGCTGGTAGAGGAGACAGCCAAGCCCGAGGGGCGGCCGCTGACCCTGAGTGGGCATTGCTCCCGCGCCAAGGTGCAGGAAATCAAAGTGCTGGAGGCTCAGGTGGCCCAGCTGATGACGTTGACCCTGCTCGACGGGGTGGCTCGAACAGTGGTCTGGCGCCGCCCTGGCGTGGTAGCCACGCCCTTGTATGAGTTGGCTGACCCAGACGGTGATCACCCTTACGCCCTGACCCTGAATTTGACCGAGGTAACCCCATGACCATTCTATCTGGCGATATCAAGCTGATGGCCAGTCAGCGGATGACCGACACCGAGGATGGTGGCGGGCGCATCACCGGCAAGGAGATCGTCAGCGGTGAACATAACAGCATGTTTCCCGATGTCAGCGATCTGGATCGGGCCTATGGGGTGGTCAACCTGCGCAAGGCGTTTCTGGCCGTGCAGACCGACGCCACTGACACCTACTATGGCGCCAATGCCACCGTGCTGTTGCCGCCAGCAGACCAGAACGTGGGCCTGTGCCTGATGACCACCAAGGATCATCACGACACCCGCAGCGATGCCCGCGACGTGGTGGAGCGCTATCTGGCCCGTGGCCCGAAGTGGCAGGGCTTTCTCTACGATACCCAGCTTGAGGGACAAAGAGCAATCCGCTTCTTCCAGCGGGTCGAGGCCCGCCTGCCGGAAGTGGGGGAGACCATGGTGCTGGTCGGCAACGAGAACAAGGCCGGGGAGTTCGAGCAGTATGTGCGGGTACTGGACGTGACCCAGAAGCTGACCAAGTTCCAGATCCCTGGTGTCCCCGAGTTCACCCGCAACGTGGTCACCGCCACCCTGGCCGACCCCTTGCGCTACACCTTCGAGGGGGAGCAGCCGACCCCCTATGACGTGGTAACCAACCCCAAGACGGCGCTGCGGGAAACCGTGGTGGCCGATGCGGCCAACTACTACGCCACCACCAAGTTGGCCGACGATGCCACCTTTGGCGCAATGCAGGTTCGGGCCAAGACCATTTTCACCCAGCTGGTGCCCGCAGCCCGCAGCGAAACCCCGGCGGTGGATCTCACCGCTGCCGGTGAGCTGGCCGCCCTGGTCGATTCGGGGCACGGTCTGGTCACCATCAACACGGCGGCAGTGATCGCCCCCAGTCGCGGCCTGTTCCTGGGCAGCGGGGCCAAGCCTGGCACCGTGGCCATCACCATCGGCGCGGCGGTGATCACCGATAAGGGTGGCGAGTTGGTTGTGGCCGGTTCCGTGGTCGGCTCCATCGACTATGGCCGTGGTCAGCTGGAGTTCAATGCCCAGTGCCCGAACTACGGCACCCAGAGCAAGACGGTGGCGTTTTGGCCTGCGGCCAGACCAGCCCGCATCGCCGACACGGCGCGGATCGAGGTCAAGGCCAATAACCGGGGCTATGCCTACACCATCACCCTGCACCCGACCCCGGCGCCAGGCACCACCACCATCAGCTTTATGGCACAGGGGAAATGGTACGACCTGAAAGACAACGGGCGCGGGGAGCTGCTGGGGCTGGATCGTTCTTATGGCTCTGGCACCATCAACCTGGCCACCGGGTCGGTCATGCTGACCCTGGGCGCCCTGCCGGATGTGGATACCGCCATCATGTTCAGCTGGGCCACCCCGGTGAACTACACCAACCGCAGCGGACAGGCCATCAGCATCGGCAAGAGCGCCTGGCAGCTTCCCCACACCGGGATCACCCCCAAGAGCCTGATCCTGACCTGGGGGGATGGCAAGCAGGCCACCGATGCGGCTGGGGATGGCAAGATCCGAGGCGATATCACCGGCATCATCAACTATGCCGATGGGATCATCGACCTGGAGCACGTCACCCTGCCAGCCCTTGGCCAGGAGTACGCCGCCCAGTACCAGTATGGCGAGCCGGTGACCGAGCACCATATCGAGCCCAACCGCCTGACCGGCGCCGGGGTCGAGGGGCACCTGTCCATCGTGCTCGATGGCAAGGATGGCGGCGGCGCCCATAACCTGACGCCGGGATCGGTACGGGTCAAGTTCAACGCCCTCTATCACAAGTTCGACGTGGACGATCAGCAGCTGGTGATCCAGACCCGCGATCCCATCATCACCCTGCGCGATGACGGACTGGGCAAGCTGATCGACGCCAGCGGCAACGTGCTGGGGGCCATCGACTACGCGGCAGGCACCCTGCACTTTATGCCGGATGGCTCCAGCCCCCTGCCCAAGCCGAAATATGCCTGGGTGACCGTGGGCACCCGCTGGGAGGGTAACAGCGAGATCGCCACCCAGCGCTGGACGATGACCGGCATCGAGTACCACAACACCGCCTATACCTTCCCTGACGGCGAGCAGGGATGGGTGGATGTGACCTACCGCAACAACAACAGCGCCGAGGCCCAGAATGCCACCCTGACCGCTCAGGCGCTGCGTATCGACGTGACCCCAGGCTTTGCCGAGGCAATCCTGGAGGGGTCGCTGCGCTTCACCCTGGGGGGCTCTACCTACGTTGACCGGCAGGGCCTGATCTACCGCAACCCGGATCCCGAGACCGGGGCGGGCATTCAGGCGGGCACCATCGACTACTCCAACGGGGTGGCAGTGCTGGCCGACTGGGCGGCGGGGGCGAGCGCCCAGCCATCGCTCCAGAGCCTGGCCACCTCGTTCAGCGCCCAGTCGGTGGATGCCGTGACGTTCCGCACCCCCGGCGCCCCGCTGGCACCGGGCAGCCTCTACATCAGCGCCAACACCGCGAGCGGACGGCGTATCGAGGCCACGGCGGACGGGGACGGCTTTTTCACCACCACCGACATGGATGGCAAGGTGAATTACCAGACAGGCATCGTCACCGTGCGCTTTGGCCGCAAGGTCACGGCGGCAGGCAACGAAACCCAGCCCTGGTATGACGCCGAGCAGGTGGGGGAGGATGGCAAGATCTGGAAGCCGACCAGCGTGGTGGCGGACTCCATCCGCTTCAACTGCGTGGTGTTCAGCTATCTGCCGCTCGATGCCGACATTATCGGGCTGGATCCGGTGCGCCTGCCGTCTGATGGCCGGGTGCCCTTCATCCGCAAGGGGCAGATCGTGGTGGTGCATAGTACCCAGCGCGGCGCCTACCCGATGGGGGTGACGGCTGGCCAGCAGTTCAACACCGGGCGCCAGCGACTGGCTTACTGCCATGTGGAGGACAAGAACGGCAAGCGGCTCGATCCCGCGCTCTACAGCGCCAATCTGGATAGCGGCGTGGTCACTATGGCCACCCCGTTGAACCTGACCGGCTATGCGGAGCCGCTGACGGTGGTGAACCGGATTGAGGATATGAGCCTGGTCACCGATGTGGAGATTTCTGGCCGCCTGGTGCTGGCCCGCCCCCTGTCTCACGCCTATGACGCCGCCGACACCCTGGTATCGTCGGCCCTGATCATGGGTGACCTGTGGGCGCGTTACACCAACCTGTTTGACCAGCGCACCTGGACGAACAAATGGCAGGACTTTGTAGACGGTGACCAGTCAACCGCCCAATACAACGATACCGATTTCCCCATCGTGGTGACCAACCGCGCCACCCTGGAGGAGCGCTGGTCCATCATCTTCCAGTCGAGCACCAGCTTTGTGCTGGTCGGGGAGCATGTCGGCCAGATCGCCCTGGGGGACGTGAATACCGACTTTGCCCCGATCAACCCCAACAACGGCCAGCCCTATTTTCGGCTGGACAAGCGCGGGTGGGGGGCCGGTTGGGCGAACGGCAACGTGCTGCGGTTCAACACCAAGGCAGCCAATTACCCGATCTGGGCGATCCGTACCGTGCTGCAATCGGTGGCGGCCAGCGAAAGCGACCGCTTTGAGCTGCAACTGCGCGGCAACGTCAACCGCTAACCGGGTGGGGCACCGTGCCCCACCCCATTTAATTTTCGTGGGGCACTCTTTTTAAGAGCGGCGCCCCGCTAATGGAGAGCTATCAGATGGCTGTTTATCCGGTGAAGTGGTACGCAAGCGAAATGCAAGGCGCCCCGAGCCTGGGCGATACCGCAGACGGCGCCCTGGCTGCGCTGCTCAAGGCGGTGCTGGTGACCGGCTTTGGCACCCTCAGTATCAATGCCCTGTCGTTCGATGCCGCCAAGGGCTGGGCGGTGGCCACGTTCAGTGGCGGCCATGCCTATCTGCAAGATTCGGTGATCCAGGTTGAGGGGGTATCGCCTGCCGCCTACAACGGCGAACACCGTGTGATGCAGGTCAGCCCCACCCAAGTCTGGTTTGAGCTGGATGGCGGCAATCCGGGGGCGGCGGGCAGTGGCGCGGCCATGACCATGAAGGTGGCGCCGCTGGGCTGGACGATTACCCACGAAAGCGCAGACGGCAAGGTGTTTATCGTGCGCCCGACCAATGTCAGCGAGTCGGGTAACGTATCGTGGCGGATTGATAACAGCGCGTTTAGTGGCTGGACTGGCACTAATGCATATGGTGTTCCATCCTATCTGGCCAAGATCTCCATGGTAGAGGATGTGGTGGATATCAATACCTATACCACCATTTATGAACACCGTTGGCCAGCGACCCAACGATACGCATCAAAAGTCTGGGATCTGATAGGTGACCAGCAGATGCTTTACTGGTTGCCAGCGATTGGAAACCTCAGCTATCAAGCCGTTTATTGCGCGGGCTATATCCGCTCCATCAGACCCGGTGATCGTTATCATGCTGTACTCTGTCACTATGCATCAACCAGCGCTGCTGATAACAACATACGATGGGATACCAGAGAAGGTGTAAGCCCAAATAACTGGGGTACGCCACTCACTGCCTTCGACCAGACTGCGCAGCGAGCGATAGCCCGCCCCTATCATCAGCTATTTGGTTCAACATCTTGGTTGTTAAAAGGGCTGTTTGGGCGATTTGGGGCTGGTTTGTTAGTCCCTAATGGCCCTGACAATGGATTCTACTTGTCCACCGACCCCTGCATGGTGTTGGAAAACGGCCCCCATCTGCGCGGTTATATGCCGGGGTTTATTGTCCCATACGGTGACACTACCGCTTGGCACCGTAAAAACTTTGGTGACTTGCCAGCACTGCCTGGCAAAAAGGTGCGTTTTATCCGTGGCCTGTATCAGGCAAACGTCTACAACGCCGATCCGCGCTCACTGATTGGGTTCGATATCACTGGGCCGTGGAGGTAAATCATGGATCCCCTGGCTGATAAGGTAAAACTATATTGCTCATTTGACACTAGCAGCACACCACCTGGTCTCATGCCAATTGATAACCGTGTGGTCAATCAAATTACTTCGGTGGATCTGGCCAGTGTAGGGCTGTCCGCCCCGTTATTTGATTCAGCTACCAAGTGGAAGGGGTCAGCGGCTCTTGATGCAACATTTCCACCCAACGGGCGGATTGTTGACCAGGATTCAGCTGCTTATGGGTTAACGCCAGCAAACCCAAAATTAACGGTTGAATTTTGGGCATATCGAAAAACTGCCGCCGCCACACTGACGATAGGTAAGTCAGGTAAAGGCAACGTTTCATATACAAACTGGGGCATCGGGTTCAAAAACAATGGCGCGGTATATGTCAGCCTGGGGATATCTGGCTACATGTACGGCACCTCCCTTGGTGGGCTTGAATCGGCAGCTAACATAGTGCCAATAGGGGCATGGACACATATTGCCTTGGTCATGGATGGCCCCAATGCCAAGATTTATATTGGCGGGGTATTGGCGGTAAATTACACCGCTGGTCAGCACCCTGGGGATAATTACCCATTGCCATTTTATATCGGTTGCGAAGATGCCCAAACAAGCTCCTTTACGGGTTATCTGATAGATGACCTGCGGATCACGGCAGCAGTGCGATATACCGGGCCATTTACCCCGGCAGATTACAGCGTGGACTATCCGCCATTTATTGGCGGTGGAGTAGCTGCCAAGTTACACCAGAACACTGCAATTGCTGCCAACCAGGAGCCCCGCAGCCAGTTCCAACCGCAAGATGTGGTCTGGCGCGGCACCCCGCCGATGTATGCGGGGCCGGTCAATCTCCAGCAACAGACCCAGTACCCGCTCTGCAAGGGGCGGGATTACTATTGGTGGCGTGATGGGGTGCGCAATGTGGAACAGGGCTATATCGAGAGCACGGTGACCATCAGCGGGGTGGGGGTGCGGCGCCGGGTGCTCTGCTTTACCCAGGATGGCGAACTGGTTGGCGAGACCTACAGCCGCGCATCGGATGGGGTCTATCGGTTCGATCTGCTGTGGCTGAACAAGCGTTATATGCTGGTCGCCCAGGACGATCCCGCCTTTGGCCCCGCCGACTATAACGCCGTGGCCGCCGACTACCAGGCACCGAAACCCTACCCGCCTGGCGGGGGTGTGGCCCCTGCGCCGTTCCCCATGCTGGCCCCGCTCAAGAGGAAATAGCCATGCTCACCTATGTGGACACGCTGCGCACCAGCCGCGCCCAGCTGCTGGCAATGGCCATCGACACCGGCAGCGGCCCCAGCGCCACCCTGACCGTCTACACCGGCACCAGACCGGCGCCGGGGGCGGCCATCACCGACCAGCTGGCTCTGGTGGTGCTCAAGTTTACCCACCCCTGTGCCAAGACGGTCAGCGGCGGGGTGCTGACCCTGAAACCCCTGGCCGAGCAGATGGCCACCGCCAGCGGCGCCCCCACCTGGGGGCGCATTGTTGACCGGGATGGAACATTCGTGGCGGATCTCGATGTGGGGGTGCCAGGCAGTGGCGCCGATCTGGAGATACCGGCCAGCGAGTTTTTTGCCGGAGCCCTGATCCGCATCAACAACGCCACCATCACCGAACCGTAACCGGGGGGCCATATGGCCAGAAAGGATGCGAGCTTAGAGCTGCGCAAGGCCCGCAGCACCACCGGCCAGCTGGAGCTGAACCAGGCCGAGGTGGTGCGCTATGAGGCGGTGCTGCGTGGCGCCGCCATGCCGCCGAGCCTGGCCGTCTCCCCCGACCTGCTGACCCTGCCAGCAAGCTGGGCCAGCCAGCCAAACCGCCCCATAGCCGCGCTGGGCGCTGCCGTGGTGCTGGAGGGGAGTCTCGCCAGTACCACCGCACCAGATTGCGCCATGGTGGGCGCATTCGTCATTGAGTGCGGCATGACGGTGCAGGCTCAACAGCCGATCCCGGTACTGGCCGGGGAGTACGATATCAACGTATTCCGAGGCCCGAGCCATGACGCCGCCAGCGACTGGGATCGCGCTGGTCTGGTCACCAGCGGGGTAGAGAGCAGCTGGCAGCGGCCCGATCTGGTTCGCGCCGTCAATGAGGGGGATTGGCAGGAGGCCGCCCCCGCCAGTGTCGAGTTGGTCGAGCATGGCGCCATCATGCCAAGGCGCTATGAAGTGGCGGCATCCCGGTTTGAGGAGGGGGCCGCCGTTGGCCACCACCACGGCCAGCAGGTCGAACACCTGGCCCCTGGCCATGCCGTGACCCGCACCCTGTGGGTCGAGGGGCAACAGGCCAGCGCCTGGCAGGTGAGCGGCTATCGCAACCCGCCGCGCTTTGACCAGGTTTGGCAGGCCGACCAGTGGCAACAAGGGGATGCCATTGGCCGCACTCTGACCGGCCAGCGCTGGCACCCTGGCTTGCCGCTGTGGAAAGGGTGGCGGGATCATTGGGAGGAGGGGGCGCAACCCGCTCCAGGTGAAAGCCCGGATCCCAAGCCGCCGATCATCCCGGAGCGCCCAGACAAGCGCACCCTGCGCCTGGAGTTTGGCCGCAAGCGCGGCGATGCGGCGCTGGAGTTCGTGTGGCAAGGCAGTGAGGCAGCAATCGTCATTCCAACCAAGAGGGTTTATCTGGTGAGCAATACAGCAAGTATCGTGCGGGTACGGGATGGGCTCGATATTCCTGCCACGGCGGTAAGTATCGAGCTCGATACCGACTCCTGGGCATGGCAGTTCAGCGCCCAGATCCCCCGTATCGCGGCGGCTGCACTGACCGATGAGGAAGAGGTCAGCATTCATATCAACGGTCAGCAATGGGACTGCGTGTGCGATGGTTGGCAATCGAGCCAGAGCTTTGGCCGCGAGTCGGCAACGCTGACGGGACGCTCTCGCACCGCTTACTTGTCACCGACCCATGTATTGGCGCAGGCGGTAAGCGAGCCTGCTGCCGCGACCATGGCCCAGCTGGCTGCTGCCGTATTGCCGGTGGGTTGGACGCTGGATTGGCAAGCGGCTGACTGGTTGGTGCCTGCCGGGTTCTTTAGCCTGGATAACCAGACCCCGATCGAGGTGGTCAGGTACCTGGCCGAGGCGGCCGGTGGCTTTGTGCTGCCACACCAGCGCAACCGCCATCTGGTCATCAAACCGCGTTACCCCACAGTGCCATGGCAGCTTGATACTGCAGAGGCCGATGTGGCGATCCCCCGCGCCATCATCACGACGCTGGGCAGTGACTTCCAGCCGGGTCATGCCGCCAACGGGATCTGGGTAAGCGGTGGCCATCAGGGCATCAGTGCGCGGGTGGTGCGTCAGGGGACGGCTGGCGAGCAACAAGCGCCGACCATCACCCACCCGTTGGTGTGTGATGTGACGGCTGCCCGTGCCCAGGGTGTGGTGGGGCTGGCCAAGACCATGCCCAAGCGTACCCAGACCATTGAACTGCCGTTGTCAGCTGATACCGGCTTGATCCTGCCGGGTGCGCTGCTCGCCGTGGACGGTTGGAAGGGTTACAACCGGGGCGTCAGGGTATCTGCTGCGCTGCAGAACAGGGCCATGACGGTGCGCCAGCAACTGAGTGTGGAGCGATTTGTATGAACCTGTTTAAGCGATTCCTTGAGCTGGTACCGGGTGCTGATCCCTTGTTGGTTGGTACCGTGACCGCAGTAGGTACCACGACCACCACTCTCAGCGCGTTGGCGGGTGGAACAGTCACAGTACGTGGCACAGGGATAGCTATCGGCAAGAAGGCGTTTTACAGGGGAGGGGAGCTGGCAGGAGAGGCGCCGGATTTACCGACCTATGAGATAGAGGTTTAATGCCGGTTTAACTGGCTTATCAAACTCAGTGATTCCGTGCCATCAAGTTTGATAAATTTACCGGCCGGTAGTTTTTCGTTTTCGGTGAACATCTTTTTCATTTTCGGCGGCGGGCTACACTTGCGGTAGCCGTAACCCTTGATGTCGGCCGCAGCCTCTTGCAGACAGCCTGCGCCCATCAGGTTGATCGCGGGGATATAGAACTTGAATGTTGCCATGATGGAATTCCTGTCGTTAGCCATTAAGTGGTATGCGGGCTTCAACATAGCACCCAGAGAGGGGATGGAAAGGGGTCAATGGTATCTGTTTTACAACTTTATGGACTCGATCACGTACTGGCGAAACGGGGTACGACAGGGATTGACAAGGGGGAGAGACAAATGGCGACGCGAAAAACGTTTTCTAATTAATTCATCAAGTTAGCAAACGTTTTGCGCGCAATTTGCGGCTGTCAATGCATGGAAGTGTGAGGCGCTTCAAGGAATTGGCAGACGCTTTCGCCCATAGTTGGCCCTTCCCCGAACAGGGGAGCAGGCTTGAAACCTATTATTAAGAATCATCTTATCGTGCGCCCGGACCATGTTTGGCAGGGGGCAACCAGGAGTCCACTATGTCTGATGTTTTTCACTTGGG
This sequence comes from Aeromonas sp. FDAARGOS 1407, assembly GCF_019048725.1. Taxonomy (NCBI): domain Bacteria; kingdom Pseudomonadati; phylum Pseudomonadota; class Gammaproteobacteria; order Aeromonadales; family Aeromonadaceae; genus Aeromonas; species Aeromonas sp. FDAARGOS 1407. The sequence continues at coordinate 4,143,765 of NZ_CP077399.1, read as the reverse complement.
TTTGAAAAAGGCTGATCTGCAAGGCGCCACCCTGGCGATCGTCCCCGGTGATCCCGAGCGCGTGAAGCGCATCGCCGAGCTGATGGACAACCCTGTGCTGCTGGCCAGCCACCGTGAATTCACCACCTGGCGCGGCGAGATGGACGGCAAGGCCGTCATCGTCTGCTCCACCGGCATCGGTGGCCCGTCCACCTCCATCGCCGTGGAAGAGCTGGCCCAACTGGGGATCCGCACCTTCCTGCGCATCGGCACCACCGGCGCCATCCAACCGCACCTGAACGTAGGCGATGTGATCGTCACCACCGGCTCCGTGCGTCTCGACGGTGCCAGCCTGCACTTCGCCCCGATGGAATTCCCGGCCGTCGCCGACTTCGAGTGCACCACTGCACTGGTCGAGACCGCCAAGGAGCTGGGCTCCAAGCTGCATGTGGGCGTCACTGCTTCTTCTGACACCTTCTACCCAGGTCAGGAGCGTTACGACACCTTCTCCGGTCGCGTGGTACAACGCTTCCAGGGCTCCATGAAGGAGTGGCAATCCATGGGCGTGCTGAACTTCGAGATGGAGTCAGCCACCCTGCTGACCATGTGTGCCAGCCAGGGCCTGCGAGCGGGCATGGTGGCCGGTATCATAGTGAACCGCACCCAGCAGGAGATCCCGAACGCCGAAACCATGGCGAAGACCGAATCTGATGCCATCAAGATCGTGCTGGGCGCTGCCCGCAAGCTGATCTGATCGCCCTCTTTGTAACGAAGAGTACCGAGTGGGGGGTGGGGGCCGTTGCGAAAGCGCGGCCCCTATCTTTATCCGCCGTTTCCCTGTTCTCCCGTCCGCTCGCCGTTCACCTTCCCATCCACTCGCTTGTCAGAAGGGGCAGGCACACCTAGCCGCCATGGGCTCACCGCTCACAGGGTGGACAAAATCGAGTTCGCTGGCGTGCAGCATCAGCCTTGGCGCCGTTTGTGTGCCGGGTCGTTCCATGCCGCCATAGAGATCGCAGCCGAGGATAGGGTGGCCCAGCCACTGGCTGTGAATGCGCAGCTGGTGGGTGCGACCCGTCTCCGGTACCAGTCTGACCCGGGTCAGGGGAATGGCGCCCTGCTCCCCCTGGCGCACCAGGCGCTCCACTACCTGAAAGCGGGAGCGGGCCGGTTTGCCGCTGTTATCGCAGATCGTCATCAGGGGAAAGAGCGCCGGATCCTTGGTGATGGGGGCTTCGATCACCCCCTCGTCTGCCGCCAGATGGCCGCACAGCAGGGCATGATAGGCCTTGCTTACGGCGCGCTGGCTGAACTGGTGGCAGAGTGCGGCATTGATAGCCTTGTTCCTGGCCACCACCATGATGCCCGAAGTGCCAAAGTCTAGGCGGTGCACCAGGGTACAGCCGGGATACGCCTGCACCAGCCGATGGTGGACCGAGTCGAGGTTCTGCGGGTTCTTGCCCGAAAGGCTCAGCAGGCCGCTCGGTTTGTTGATGAGCAGCAGGTGCTCGTCTGCAAACAGGATCTCGATGGCAGCCTCGCAGGGCGGGGCGATAAAGGTATCGACGATAACGGACATAAGGGATGCAGGCAGGAAAAGGGGGAGGGCATCATACCCGAACGGACGGCGTGCGGCGAATCGGGGCGGGCACACGCTAGATCACGATGCTAACTGCTTGATTAGTCGGGAGGGAGCCATTTTGTGACTCCCTCCCGAGTTAATCCGGCCGCCGCTTGTTAAGGTATGGCTCCCTGTCATGTTGTAAGGAGTCTGTCCATGGCGTTGCCCGTTATTCTCGATTGTGATCCCGGCCACGATGATGCCATCGCCCTCATTCTGGCGCTGGCGAGCCCCGAGCTGAAGGTGCTGGCGGTGACCACCAGCGCCGGCAACCAGACGCCGGACAAGACCCTCAACAACGCCTTGCGCATCCTCACCTTGCTGGGCCGCCACGACATTCCGGTGGCGGCGGGGGCGCCAAAGCCTTTGGCCCGCGAGCTCATCATCGCCGACAACGTGCACGGGGAGTCGGGCCTGGATGGCCCGAAATTGCCGGATCCCGCCTTTGCCCCACAGGCGATGACGGCACTCGAATTGATGGCCAGGTGCCTGCGCAAGAGTCCCGAGCCCGTGACCCTGGTGCCGACCGGACCGCTCACCAACATAGCCCTGCTGCTGGCGGCCCACCCCGAACTCAAGCCCAAAATAGCCCGCATCGTGCTGATGGGGGGCGCGACCGGACCGGGCAACTGGACCCCGGCGGCGGAATTCAATATTTATGTGGACCCAGAAGCGGCCGATATGGTGTTCAACTCAGGGATCCCCATCACCATGTGCGGCCTCGATGTGACTCACGAGGCGCAGGTGATGGACGAGGATATCGAACGGGTGCGCGCTATCGCCAATCCGGTGGCCCAGTGCGTGGCCGGTCTGCTCGATTTCTTCATGATTTACCACCGGGATCCCAAGTGGGGATTTGCCGGTGCCCCGCTGCATGATCCCTGCACCATCGCCTGGCTGCTGGCCCCCGAGCTGTTTCATGGCATCGAATGCCGGGTCGATATCGAGACGCAGGGGGCACATACTAGCGGCATGACGGTGGTGGATCGCTACTGTCTCACCGGCAAGCCGGCCAATGCGCTGGTGCTGCTGGGGCTGGATCGCCCGGGCTTTATCGACTTGCTGGTCACGCGGCTGCGCGCTTTTGACTGAGCACAGACTCACTCTCAACAGAAGGGACAGGGAATGTGGAAGACAGGGTTGGCACTGTTGGCCGGGTTGCAACTGACCGGCTGTGCGTCGCCGTTCGAGCGGATGTGGCAGGGACTGGCCACCTGCGATCTCGCCGAGCTCTATGTCGATGGCGAGACCGGGCAGGCGGCCAATGCGCAGCTCAGGAAGTACATCCCCTACAAGGTGAGCGACGGCTTTGCCTGGTACAAGCTGCATGAAGAGTTGCACGGCTTGCCGGTGGTCGGTTTTATCGTGCCGGCTTCCACCTTCGAGGTGCACGCCCTCTTTATCGATACCCCCATCGCCAACGCGCGGCGGCTGACCCACAACGCCTATGGCAGCGAGTTTGCCGATGAAACTCTGCACGACGAGGGCAAGGCTCCCCTGCTGCTGCGCGACCCCAACAACCCCAAACGCACCATCATCGACTGCACCCGTGGTGAGTCGGAAGGGGAGCAGGGGGATGCGACCCTGCCAGAATAGGGGCAATTCGGCGCACAAATCCGGCGTACAAAAAAAGAGGGGCCAGCCCATCCGGCTGGCCCCTCTTGTTATCTTTTAGCCCAAGCTCAGGGATAGCTCAGGGTCTCCTTGATGACCGGCAACCTCGCGGCAATCCACTCGGGATTGATGGGGCCCCAGTCGCTGATGCGGTAGTGCCCCTGCAGATGGCGGGCCCCCTCGGTTTGCTCGAAGCCGCAGCAGATATCGAGATCCGCCAGCGCCGCCAGGGTGTCCTGGGCAGTGCGCCGCGGCATGCCGGTGGCCGCCATGATGGCGGGGACAGTATCCGTGCCCTGGCTGATCAGCCAGGCCACGTAGAGGCGGCGGTAGAAGCTGGTGCGGGTCTTGCTCGATTCCGTCATATCTTGTCCTCGAGGCGATCGAAGTAGCGCCAGGTGGCCAGCGCCGCCTTGCCCATCACCAGGGCCCAGACACCGAACCAGAACCAGCGGAAGAAGCTCCAGGTGGAGGCGTCGGGCTCTGTGCTCTCAATCTTGGTGACATTGGGGAACATGGAGAACATGTTCACGCGCCAGCCGTAGGAAGTAATGATGGCCAGGCGCTTTTCGAACTCCATGGATTTGGCCTTGGCCTGGACGTCGGCGGCGTTGAACTTGAAGTAGAAGGGCCAGCCCCACTCGGTATCTTCGTTGCGGAACACCCGGATCTGCTCACCGGGACGCTCGGTGTAGATGTAGTAGACGTCGGTGGTGGGGCCATCGGCCGGGTTCTTCTTGCTGATGGGGCCATCCTTGTCGGTACGTTTCACCTCGACCCCGGTGATGGTGGCGATGGTGTGCTCCGGCAGGTAGTAGTCGAGCCAGGTGGCAGAGAGCAGGGCGATCAGGCCCAGCAGAATAAAGGCGGGTTTCTTGAATTTCAGGCTCATGGATGTGCTCGCGTGAGGGGGAGTAACGTGCCTCTACCATACTCACATTTGGCGGAGCGGCCTAGCCCCTTATGGCACCACAAGCCAAAAAATGGCGTTTAAAACAGAAACAAACCCTTCACCTTGGCAACAAAAAAGGCCCTTGCGGGCCTTTGAAAACGGATGGCTATTACAGTTGGAATTGGGCAAGTTGCCTGCGCTGCTGCTCGGCCAGCTGGGAGAGCTCCTGGCTGGCGCTGGCGCTCTGGCTGATCCCGGCAGAGCTCTGGCTCACTATCTCGTGAATGTTGGAGATGTTGCGGCTGATGTCCGCAGTGACGCAGGACTGTTCCTCGGCGGCGGTGGCCACCTGGGCGTTGGCGTCATTGATTTGCTGCACCGCGCCGGTGATCCCGCCAAGCAGGCTCTGTACCTCGGCCGCGAGACGCTGGTTGTGCTCGAGGATGGTCAGGGTCTCCTGCACCCCCTGGTTGGCAGAGAGGGACTGGCTCTGCAACTGCTCTATGATGCCCTGGATCTCCTTGGTTGACTCCTGGGTGCGGGCTGCCAGCATCCGCACCTCGTCGGCTACCACCGCGAAGCCGCGACCGGTTTCCCCGGCGCGGGCGGCCTCGATGGCGGCGTTGAGGGCCAGCAGGTTGGTCTGCTCCGAGATGCCCTGAATGACTTCAATCACCTTGCCGATCTGCTCGGACTGGGACTTGAGCCGGGCCACTACGGCGGCGGCGCTCTCCAGACTGCCCGCCATGCGATCGTTGGCGGTTACGCTCTCGCCAAAGAGAGTGAGCCCCTGCTCGACCCGGCTGTTGGCATCGCGGGCCAGATCGTCGGCCACGGCGGCGTTGTGGTTGACGTTGTCGGCGGTGCTGGAGAGTTCGGTGACCGCCGAGGCAACCTGCTCGATCTCGCCACGTTGCTGCTGGGCGTTCGCCTCGGCCTGGGTCATCACGGCGGCGAGCTCGGTGGCGGCGGAGGCCACATTCTGGCTGATGCCGGTCAGGGTCTGGATGGTGTTGCCGAGCTGGCTCAGGGTGAGGTTGATGTCCCGCGCCAGGTGGGTCACTTCGTTGTTGCCCTCTTCATTGGCACGGACGTTGAAGCGGCCCTGGGCCATGGCGCGCATCACCCCCTGCAGCTGGCTGATAGGTTGCACGATATGGCCTGACAGCCACCAGCCGCAGGCCAGGGCCGCGATCAGGGCGGCGGCCGTCAGCAGCAGGGCATGAAACAGCGCCTCATCATAGTGTTTCTGCTCCCGGACCAGTTCACCCTGGATCAGCTGGTTGATGTGGGCGGACATGCCGTCGATTTCCTTGTTCAGCTGCTCGCCCAGCTGGCGGAAATGGAGGCGGGCCGCCTCAAAGGCAACCGGATCCGCATTGCCCTGATGTTGCAGTGCCAGCAGCGGCATCATCTTGCCGCGCAGATGATCCAGATAGGCTTGCAGTGCCGCCATTACCTGGCGGTTATCCTGTTCGGCCCCCTCGATCACCAGACGGGCGAGAATGCCCCGGATCTCTTGCTCGGCTGCGTTGAGACTGGCGGGCAGCTCGGCGAATTGCTTGGCGTCGTAGAGGCCGTAGATGGCATTGGTGCGCATCCGGTAGGCGGCATGGATCAGGGTGGCAATGTCATCCTTGTGGCGGATCACGCTGGCGGTGGTGTCATTTATCTCCCGAATGGCGTTGTCGACTTCCTGTTTGCTGAATCCGGCGGTGATGACCATCAGCAGACTGGCAAGGAGTAATGGAACGAGAACTTGAAGGCGAATTGATAGATTATTCAATGACATAAAAGGCTCTAATCGGAAGAATGGCAAAGTTTGGCATCTTACACAGACGCGACAAGGATTGTCACAGACTTTATTGCCGACGTTGGAGGTAGTTACAGTTTTTTCTTGTGGTAAAAGAGCGAGATAGACGACACTATCTGGCCAACTTGGTATCAGTTCGACCAATCCGATTGGATTGGGTCTGTCAGTTCCCGTTTTGTCCCTGTTCTATGCGTTCCATGGAGGTGTTGTGTGTCCAGCTGGATTGATCCGGCCATTCTGGCGTTGTTTATTCCCACTTTTTTCTTTGTCTCCGTGACCCCCGGCATGTGCATGACCCTGGCGATGACCCTGGGCATGAGCCTGGGGGTGCGCCGGGCCCTGCACATGATGTGGGGGGAGCTTATCGGGGTGGGGCTGGTCTCGGTGCTGTCGGTGATCGGGGTGGCGGCCATCATGCTCAACTACCCGGGGATCTTTGCCGCGTTCAAATACGTGGGGGGCGCCTATCTGATGTGGCTTGGCATCCAGATGTGGCAGGCCAGGGGCAAGATGGCCATTCCGGCGGATCTCTCGGCGGGCCAGCAGAGCAGCGCCATGGGGCTGGCCATGCAGGGCTTCGTGACTGCCATCGCCAACCCCAAGGGGTGGGCCTTCATGATCTCCCTGCTGCCTCCCTTTATCTCGGCCAGCAAGCCGATGGCGCCGCAGATCTCGGCGCTGGTGGCCCTTATTCTGCTCATCGAGTTCTCCTGCCTGCTGCTCTACGCAAGCGGTGGCCGCACCCTGCGCCACTTTCTCGCCAGGAGTGGCAACGTCACCCTGATGAACCGCATCGCAGGCACCTTGATGCTGGGGGTCGGCGTCTGGCTGGCGCTGGGCTGATAGAGATGTCATGAAAAATGCCCTCCTCTTTGGCAAAAAGAGGGGGGCATTTTTGTGGGGTGCGTCAGGCCTTGCGGGTGAAGCGTCTGACCCAGGGATTGGCGCTCACCCCGTGCAGAATGACGCTCAAGATGATGGTGCAGAGCACGGTGGCGATGACGGGTAACTGGCCCGTCAGGGCCGGCTGATGCTGCAGCACCATGACGGCGAAGACGATGCTGGCCAGCCCCCTTGGCCCGAACCAGCCGATAAAGAGTTTGAGTTCCAGGGATTGACCCGTGCCCAGCAGGCTCAGCCAGACCGGCACCATGCGCAGCAAGGTGAGGCTGGCGGCGCCATAGAGCCAGTACTGCCATTGCAGCAGGATGGGCAGCAGCGGCATCATGATGGCGCCAAATACCATCCAGATCACCACCGAGAGCAGATCTCCGTACCCTTCACAGCTGTCCATGTAGGCGTGCTTGTGCTCTCCCAAGCGATGGCCGATCAGCAGTCCCCCGACAAAGGCGGCGATAAAGCCGCTGCCACCCAGAGTCTGGGCCAGGGCAAAACAGAGCAGGGCCAGCCCCGGCATGGTGAGCTGGCGCCACAGCGGCAACTGCCAGCCATTGAGATAGGAGAGTTTGAGCAATCGGATGGTCAGGGTGCTGAGCAAGAAGGCCACCAGCACCCCTATGCCTATCTCTTCCAATAACAGGGTCACGGCCAGGGTGGCGGTGCCTGCGTGTTGTTCGGTGGGGGCGATCAGGGCGAGCAGCAGAAGCAGAACCGGTACACAGATGCCGTCGTTGAGGCCGCTCTCCTGATTGAGCCCCTCCCGCACCGCTGCCGGTACCGCCGGATTGCTCACCACCGCCTTGCCGAGCGCCGCATCGGTTGGAGCCAGTATGGTGGCGAGGATCGCCACCTCCAGCAGTGGCAGTTCGGGAAACAGCAGGCGGCCGAACAGGGTACCCGTCAGCAGGGTCAGGGGCAGGCCGATGAGCAGCAACCGGACGGGGAGCTGGCGGTTGGCCAGCAGCACCTGCCAGTTGGTGTTGGCAGCGTCGTTGAACAGCACTATGACCAGGGCCAACTCGGCCAGCAGTTTGAGCCCTTCACTGTCGATATCGAGAGAGAGCAGGCCCAGGCCGCCGGTACCCAGCACGCCGCCCACCAGCAGAAACAGCAGGGGGCCGTTGATGAGCTTTGACTCGAAGCGTCCGGCAATCAGGCTGTAGAGCAGTAAAAAGGCGGCGAGCACTGCCAGGTTCTGGTAGATCACAGACGCTTCCATGGGCTCTCCTCCTCGTTACTCCCTGCCATCATAGGGACGTCAATCGGTCAGGCAGTCCGGATCGAACACATATTTCCCCTCCAGCCAGCCCACGATCTCGTCGACGCAGGCCTGGTCGCGAAACGGCAGATAGCGCGCCTTGAGGTGGCTTATTTGTTCCGGGGTGAGCTGGGCCAGGCCTATATCCTGGAAAAGCGGCAAGTCGGCGTCGATCATCGCCGAGATCTGCGGACCGCAGGTGGCGTTGAGGGAGGCGTGCAGCGCCTTGTCCGGATCATACTGCTTGCCGAGCCGATAGCTCATGGGCAGGGTGGCGAGCGGCAGGGCCGAGAGGGCGGCCTGCTTCATGGGATTGACCGCATGACCGCTGACCAGATCCGCAAGCTCCGCGGGGCGGTTTTCGAAGGCGCGCAGATGCAGGAAGTTGCTCGCCTTGCTGCCATCGTTGACCGGGTAGTTGTCCCACAGGAAGGGCTTGCGCCCGAGCAGCCCGGTCACCTGTTTAAGGTGCGCCGCCGGGTATTCGCTCGAGCAGACCCTGGGGCCGGTCCAGAAGATCTCGAAGCGGCGGTCGAGCTGCTCGCCGATATCTTCCAGATAGCGGGGAGGCATGGCGCCAAACACCTTCTCCAGCACGGGATCGGTCGAGTAGTAGCTGGGGCAGAAGATGAGCCGGCCCGCCTTGCTGTGAGCCGCGATGTCGTGGGCGATGGTGAGCTGATGATGGGCGAGATCCGGGGTATCCCCCTTCATGTCATCAAACAGCACCGCCAGAATGTCGGGCTGGAGTGTCTCTTCGATGAGGCGCACCTTCTCGAGCAGCGCGGGACGCTTTCGCTCGTAATCGTGGTGGGCCCCCATGGGGCTCAGGCCCACCCCGAAGGCGAGACCGTTGTCACGGCACTGCTGGGCGAGGCGGGCCAGGTCTGCCAGATGTTGCTCTGGCCAGGGCTGGGCCCAGTGCTTGCGCAGATAGCCATCCTCTTTCGGGGCATAGATATAGAAGCCGTAACCGTGGCGAGGCAGCCACTGGGCATAACGGGCGCGTGCCTGCCAGCTCCATCCCTTGCCAAAGAAGCCTTCGATCACCCCCAGATTGGGGAAGGGGGCTTGGGGGCCGGACAGCATGTTTTGATATGGCATAACTTCTCTCCCTTCTCGTTTGGAGGTCGGGACCCGGGGTTACACCGGATCTTCTTCCTGGAAACGCACCCCGATTTTGCTCGGCACGCTCTCATCCATCTCGGCCACGGTCCAGATCAGGCCCTGCCATTCGATGTTGTCACCGACCACCAGATTATCGCCCAACAGGGAGGCAATAAAATCCCCCAGCGTCTGATCCGCCACCTCGCTCACATCCAGCCCGTAGAGGGGGGCAAGATCGATGAGGCGGGCGGAGGCTTCCAGCAGGAAGTCACCGAAGAAGCGCGGGCCCAGATCCTGCTCCGGCGCCTGGCTGAACAGCTGGCCGAGGGCAGGGAGATCGTGCTCGTGACCGATGACGCAGAGGATGTCATCGGCTAGCAGGCAGGTACTGCCCGAGGGGTGCAGCAATTCGCGGCCGCGAAACAGGGCGCTGACCCGGGTGCCGGCGGGCATCTTGAGATCCCTCAGCGGCGAGCCGATGCACCACTTCTCGGCTCCCAGCCGGTAGACGAAGGTCTCCCACTGGCTGTCGAGGTCGATCTCGAGGCCGGAGCGGTTGATGGGGGACGGGGGCGCCGGCACCTCGACTCGTGCCAGCCTGGAGGCCAGCGGCAGGGAGCTGCCCTGCAGGATGAGGGAGACCAGCACCACGAAGAAGGCCACATTGAAATAGAGCTGGGCATTGGGCAGCCCCGCCATCATGGGGAAGACCGCCAGAATGATGGGCACGGCGCCGCGCAGCCCCACCCAGGAGATGAACCAGCGCTCGCGGGGGGCAAAGTTCTTGAACGGCAGCAGACCAACCCAGACCGAGACGGGGCGGGCAAACAGGATCATCCACATCGCCAGCGCCAGGGCCGGCAGGGCGATGGGCAGCAGCTTGTGGGGGGAGGCGAGCAACCCCAGCACCAAGAACATGCCGATTTGGCTGAGCCAGGTCAGGCCGTCCAGCACCGACAGCGTAGTGCTGCGACTGCGCAGGGCGAGGTTGCCGAGCAGCAGACCGGTGAGGTAGATGGCGAGGATGCCACTGCCCCCCACCGCCGTGGTGAGAGCGAAGATCAAGAGGCCACCGCTGACGGTGAGCAGGGGATAGAGGCCGGGAGCCAGTTTGGCGTTGTTGATGAGCTTCCACAACAGCCAGCCGCCGGCCAGGCCGATGCCGGCCCCCATGCCAAATTGCTGGAGCAGTTGCAGCAGCAGGAAACCGGCATCCAGCCCCTGCTGGGCGGTGGCCAGCACCTCGATCAGGGTGACGGTGAGAAACACCGCCATGGGATCGTTGCTGCCCGACTCTATCTCCAGGGTCGCGCTGACCCGCTCGTTGAGGCTGCGCCCGCCAAGCAGGGAGAAGACTGCCGCCGCATCGGTGGAACCGACGATGGCGCCGATCAGCATCCCTTGCAGCAGATTGAGGTCAAACAGCCAGGCGGCAGCGAGGCCCGTCAGGCCCGTGGTGATGGCAACGCCCACGGTGGCAAGCGACAGAGCGGGCCAGAGTGCCACCCGAAACGAGGAGACCCGGGTGCGCATGCCGCCGTCGAGCAATATGATGGCCAGCGCCAGGTTGCCCACCAGATAGGCGACCGAGTAGTCGGCGAACTGGATGCCACCGGGTCCATCTTCCCCCGCCAGCATGCCGACGGCGAGAAAGATCACCAGGATGGGGATGCCGAGGCGGGAAGAGAGAGCACTCAGCAAGACGCTGGCTCCCACCAACAGGGCACCGATGAAGAAGAAACTGTTGATGGCGACGGCATCCAAGGGCGAACTCCTTCCTGGCTGGTGTAAAGTAGGCACATTATATGCAGCAAATGTGACAATGTGGCGATTTTGTGTCTCGAATTTGCAATTCATTACATTTCTCCGCCTCTGGCCGGACGCAGTCTGTCGGTATGCCTATGAATCCCTTTCCTCGACCCCGCCGACATCCTGCCATCCCGGAAGCGGTTTTTGTCCTATTTCTTTCCCCTCTCAATTCGCGTCGTCCGCCCGATATGTGCCCCCCGTCCGGTTTTCGAGATGACTACTGCTTGAAGTGTTAATAAAAAACCGTTTTCTCAACGAACTGAGGTATATTCCGGCCATGATGCAATTGACGCTTGGATCGGAATAATAATGTTACAACTCAGACGGTTATGGTGGCTCCTAGCCCTCTTGATGGTGACCTCGCTGCTCCTGGTCGCACTGTTTGAGTGGGGCCCCAGACGCCATCTGGTGATAGTGCCGAGTGACAAGTGGGAGGTCGCTACCATCGACGATCGCCCCACGGGGGGCGACTCGGTAGCAACTCTGGCGGCGCAAGGCACCGGGATGACGTGCGAGCTGGGGAGCCAATACCGCTGGCCCTACTGCGAACTGGCGATCACCCTCACCGCCCCCGAACAGGGGATCGATCTCTCCGATTTCGATAACCTGATCCTGCAGCTGGAAGGAGAGGGTCCGAGTGACGCCGCCTGGCGTATCTATCTGCGCAACTACCACCCCGACTATTCCCGGGCCGGGGATCCCGTCTCCCACAAGGTCAACGCCATCCTGTTCGACCCCAAGCAGTACCCGGGGCGGGTCGAGATCCCCCTCAAGCTCTTTACCCCCACCACCTGGTGGCTGACCGACTACGACATTCCCCTGATGCAGCAGGGCCAGGATCTGAGCCGGGTCTTCGCCATCGAACTGGCGACCGGCTCGGGAGCGGCGCCGGGCCACTATCAACTCAAGGTGGAGACGCTGATCTTCGAGGGGCCCTGGATGTCGCCCACCCTCTTTTATCGGGCCCTCTTCATCGGCTGGAGCCTGTCGGTGATCTCCCTGCTGCTGATGGATTATCTCGGGATGCGGCGGCGCCTGGCGAAGTTAAGCAGGCAAGCCAGGCAGACCATGGCGCGCAACCGGGATCTCGAGCTGGAGTACCGGATGGCCAGCAACCAGGTGCGATATGACCCCCTGACCGGGGCATTGAGTCGCTATGAGGGGGAGTCCAGGCTGGTGCACCACGGTGGCGAGATGACTCTGGTGTTTATCGATATCGACCACTTCAAGCAGATCAACGACAGTCATGGTCATCCGGTGGGTGACGAGGTGCTCAAGTGCCTGGTGAGCGAGTTGCTGCTGCAACTGGAGGATGGGGACATGCTCTGTCGCTGGGGTGGGGAGGAGTTCGTATTGCTGCTGCCCGGGCGCTCATTGGCCTGGGGCCGGGCCCTGGCCGAGCGCCTGCGTCTGGCGATGGTCGAGAGTCGCAACTGGCCGCTTGGGGTGGCAGTCACTGCCTCGTTCGGGGTGGCAAGCCGCCGGCCTGACGAGCCGCTGCTCAAGACGTTGCAGCGCGCCGACATGGCGCTCTATCGCGCCAAGGGGGCGGGGCGCAACCGGGTAGAGGTCGCCGACTGAGGCGGATAAAAAGCGGCGGCCAGTCTCTGCTGGCCGCCTGTGAAGCGTGGTTGTGGCCCGGGATGCCGCCATCCATCGGACCGGGTTTATACGCGAAGTCAGTCGTCCTCGTCATCCTTCACTTCGCGGATCTTGTCCTTGTACTTGGGCAACTGCTTTTCCAGCTGTTTCATGTCCTTGATGGCATTGAGAAACAGCCCGAGCAGGAAGAGCAGTGGCAAGCCTATCCAGAGCCATAAATTCATAATGTCGTCCTCTCGTCACTCTCGATAGTCACATAACGGGCCAGGATCTCGTCGAGATGGGCCAGTATGGTCTCCTTGCCTTCAATATCCGCCTGTTGCAGGCAAAGTGCCAGCGCATCCGGTTCGAGGCGCAGCTCCCGCGATTCGGGGGCAAAACTCAGATGCCAGGGTTCATAGGCAACGCCCTGGCCAGCCCCGACCGGTTTGTCATACGGCAGGAAGAAGCCAAAATCGTTCATCCGTTCGCCGAGCCATTCGCTCAGGTCGGCAAACCAGCCCCCCTCCTCGTACTCCCAGGGCTCCAGCGCCAGCTTGGTATTGGCGGGCAGGCAGTCCGGATCGTAGATATCGAGATCCGTGCCCCAGTGATGGCGGCTGGTGCCCGGCAGGGCGCTCCAGCGCAGGATGGCGTGCAGCCGCTCCTCGTCGCTCAGTTGCAGGGCGTCGATGGGCTGGCTGGCGGCATCCAGCAGCGGCCGCTCGCCGCGCCACTTGCCGTTCCAGATGGCGAGCTGGCGCTCGAAGCTGCGCCAGCTGGAGGCCGCCTGCAGGTTGAAGCCGTCGTGGGCCGCTGCCACCTGCATGTCGTTGAAGGCCGCCGCGGTGGCGGCGGTCAGGCGATGGGGCCCGCGCCCCATCAGGATAAGATGGCTCTCGTCGAGCCCCAGCAGTTGATCCTGGGTCATATCACAGTCCCTCCGATGGGTCTTGGAAGAGAAAAGCGTTGCTGGTCCGGGTTCACGCCAGCAACCGCGTCAGTACCCCTTGATACATGTCCGCCAGGAGATCCAGATCTTCGGCCTTCACGCACTCGTTCACCTTGTGGATGGTGGCGTTGACCGGACCCAGCTCAATGACTTCCGCCCCGGTGGGGGCGATAAAGCGCCCATCGGACGTTCCCCCCGTGGTGAGCAGAGTCGGCTGCTGGCCGTTGACCTGCTCGATGGCGCCCACGGTCGCCTCAAGCAGCGCACCGGTGTCGGTGAGGAAGGGCTGGCCGGAGAGGGTCCACGTGAGCTGGTAGTCGAGGCCGTGTCGGTCCAGCAGCGCTTCGACCCGCTCGCGGATATCCGTGTCGGAGAGTTCGGTGCTGAAGCGGAAGTTGAACTGGACGTGCAGCTCTCCCGGAATGACGTTGGAGGCGCCGGTGCCGGCCTGGATGTTGGCGATCTGGAAGCTGGTGGGGGGGAAGTAGGCGTTGCCCTCATCCCACACGGTGGCGGCAAGTTCCGCCAGCGCCGGCGCTGTCTTGTGGATCGGGTTGTCCGCCAGATGGGGGTAGGCCACGTGACCCTGCACCCCGCGCACCAGCAGATCGCCGGTGATGGAGCCGCGCCGGCCATTTTTCACCACGTCGCCCACCTGATTGGTGGAGGAGGGCTCGCCGACGATGCACCAGGTGATCTTCTCCTGGCGCGCCTCCAGGGTGTCGATTACCCGGGTAGTGCCGTTGATAAAGGGCCCCTCTTCATCGGAGGTGATGAGAAAGGCAATCGACCCCTGGTGATCCGGATGTTCGGCCACGAAGCGCTCGGTGGCCACCACCATGGCGGCCAGTGACCCCTTCATGTCGGCGGCGCCGCGCCCGTACAGCACACCATCTTGAATGGTCGGCTCGAACGGCGGGGTGTGCCATTTATCGAGCGGCCCGGCCGGCACCACGTCGGTGTGACCGGCAAAACAGAATAGCGGCCCTTCGCTGCCACGTCGTGCCCACAGGTTGGTGGTGTCCTCGAACACCATGGGTTCGATGACAAAACCAAGACGAGCGAGGCGCTCGCTCATCAGGGTTTGGCACCCTTCATCCAGCGGGGTAACGGAGGGGCGGCGGATCAGATCCTTGGCCAGTGCGATGACGTCCGACATCGGTGTTCCTTAAAAGCAGAGGTTAACGAGAGAAGAGGGATTGGTAGTGGTCAGCCTTGAACCCCAGGGTCAGTTCGCCGTCGCAGTCCAGCAACGGACGCTTGATCATCGCCGGGTGCGCCAGCAGCAGGGCACGGGCCTTGTCGTTGTCGAGCCCCTGCTTCTCCTCTTCCGGCAGGGCGCGGAAGGTGGTGCCACGGGTGTTGAGCAGGGCTTCCCAGCCGAGTTTGGCGAGCCAGCCATCCAGCGCAGCCGGATCCAGGCCATCGGCCCTGTGGTCGTGAAAGCGGTAGTCGACACCAGCCTCATCCAGCCACTTGCGGGCTTTCTTGATGGTGTCGCAGTTTTTGATGCCATAGAGGGTGGTGGCCATGGGGAGTCCTTGTCTGCGGGCACGGGCCCTGAAATCGGAAACTTGAGATCGATACGGGAAATCAAGGAGAGGCACGATTCTGGCATTGTGGCGATCCCAAGGCAATCACTGGGGCGCGTCAGTTGGCCGTTGCAGAGGGGAAAATGGCGGGTAGCCAGGGGGCTGATAGCCAAAACGCGCCTTCGGGCGCGTTTTGGAGGAGGGAAGGAGCGGCAGGATCAGTGCAGCGTGGTCCACTCGTGATCAAAAACCCGGGCACGTTCCCAGGGAGCATCCGGCAGACTGGAGGAGAGGCCGGTATATTTGCCCACATCGTCCACCACGATGGCGGAGAGGATCGGCAGATTGTTTTCGGTGCAGTACATGCGAATACGCTGCAGCAGGGTGCGCAGCTCGTCCTGGCACTGTTCCAGCCCGGCCTGTCTGGCCAGTTTGGAGTAGCGAATGGTGGTGCGTTCCCTTGCAGACTCGATGAGGATGTCCCACAGCTTGTAGTCGCAGCTTGAAGTCTCTGCGGTGGCTTGGCTTGTCATAACTCTCTCCGGTGCGAAATGGTCGCTAGGTGTCGATGCGCATCTTGGCGGCTTCAGGGCTCTCTGATGTTGATCCAACGCAAAAAAGAGACCAGTTATGTCGCACGATTCGTGAATAATCTCAGGCAATATGCATGAATCAGTTTAAATATCGAAATTTTGTTAACTGACCGACATATTATGCTGCTAAATGGCGGCGAGTTCACCTTTATTGATGGGGATCAAAGGCTGCTGGCAGAGGGCACACTAGATTTCGCTTTTCGATAAATCTGTCAGGAGTCTGTGTTGGAACTTCTATTCGTCCTGTTCGTCCTGGTGGCCGTGGTTTACGGCATCATCAAGGATTACAACCCGCAAGCCGTGCTGGCGCTGGCGGGCATGGCCATTTTCACCCTGGCCTACTGGCTGGGACTGCACCCCATACTGCCTGCCGACAAGAGCACAGGCTTCGCCCTGTTCGACCTGTTCGAGGTGTTCAAGGGGATCTTCTCCTACCGCGCGGCGGGCCTCGGTCTCACCATCATGGCGGTAGCCGGCTTTGCCACCTACATGTCCCATATCGGCGCCTCCCAGGCGCTGGTGCGGGTGGCGGTCAAACCGGTGGCGGGCATTCAGTCCAGCTACCTGATGCTGACCATCTGCTACCTGGTGGCGGTGTTCGTCTCCCTGTTCGTCACCTCGGCGACCGGCCTTGGCCTGCTCTTGATGGTCACCATGTACCCGGTGATGCGCAACCTCGGCATCAGCCCGGCCTCCGCCTGCGGCGTCATCGCCACTTCCCAGGCGTTCGAGATTGGCCCGACCCAGACCAACGCCATCTTCTCGGCCGGCCAGTCTGGCATGGATCCCACCAGCTACTTCGTCGACTACCAGATCTGGCTAGTGGCCCCCATGCTGCTGGTGACCATGGTGCTGCACTTCTTCTGGCAGCGTCACTGCGATCGTAAAGATGGCTGGGATCCTGCCTTGCATCGCGGCGAGCACGCCGAGCTGGACGAGAAGGGCACGGACGAGGTCAAGGCGCCGACCTGGTATGCCCTGCTGCCCATCATCCCCTTTGTGCTGATGATGACCTTCTCCAAGCTGCTGGTGAGCGACATCAAGATGAGCGTGGAAGTGGCTATGCTGCTGTCGGTCTTCATCGGCATGCTGTGCGAGCTGCTGCGCTCGCGCTCGGTGCGTACCTCCTTCGCCGGCCTGTCGAGCTTCCTCGACGGCATGGGCAAGGTGTTCGGCCCGGTGGTGGCGCTCATCGTCTGCGCCGAGCTGTTTGCCGAGTCCCTCAAGGCCATCGGTGCCATCGACACCTTGCTGCATTCGGCCAGCGACGCCGGCATCGGCAGCGGTTTGATGACCCTCGTTATGGTGGGCCTCATCATGGTGGCAGCCGTCATCATGGGCTCCGGCAACGCGGCCTTCCTGAGCTTCTCGACCCTGGCTCCCGCGGTGGCGGCCAAGTTTGGCGTGCCGGCGGTGACCATGTTGCTGCCGATGCAGCTGGCCTCCAGTATCGGGCGCAGCATCTCCCCCATCGCGGCCGTGGTGATCGCCTGTGCCGGCATCGCCAAGGTGTCGCCCTTCGTGGTGGTGAAGCGCACCAGTGTGCCCATGGCGGGGGCGCTGATCACCGCCCTGACACTCAACTACCTGTTGTTTATGTAATGGTTTTTTGACGGTATTGGCGAGGCGGGCAGCCAGGCTGCCCGCCTCTTTCACTCTGTTGCCGACGATGACCCCCTCATGGGGGTCGTTGCATGGAGAAGATGATGACCGATGTAAAAACACCCTTTTCCCTTGAGACCTATCTGGCGGATCTGGCCCCCCTCATCAACCTGGATTGCGGCACCCGCACCCCGGCCGGGGTGGCCAGGGTCGCCGACATCATGACCGAGAAATTCGAGTCCATCGGTTGGCAAGTGCGCCGTCACCGGTTCGCCGCCGAATGTGGCCCCTGTCTCGAGATCACCAATGTGCCGGGCGCCGATCACTACGATGTGATGCTGATTGGTCACATGGATACCGTCTTCCCCGAGGGGACGGCGGCCAAGCGGCCGCTGAAAATCGAAGGCAACCAGGCCTTTGGTCCCGGGGTATCGGACATGAAGAGCGGCCTGCTCTCCCTCTGGTATGCCCTCAAGGGGATGGACCCGGCTGTATTGGCCAAGCTCAGGGTGCTGGTCTGCTGCAACTGCGATGAGGAGATTGGTTCACCCTGGTCGAAAGAGTGGCTGGTGGAGAGGGCTCGTCAGAGCGCCTGCGTGCTGGTGGCCGAGGCGGCGCGCCCGAACGGGGATCTCATCAGCGCCCGCAAGGGCAATGCCAAGTACCGGATCACCTTCCATGGCAAGGCCTCCCACGCGGGTTCTGCACTGGCGGAAGGGATCTCGGCCATCACCGAGCTCGCCAACTGGGTGCTTGCCATCAACCAGCAGGTCAACATGGAGACGGGCACCACCATGAACGTCGGGGTGGTACAGGGGGGCACCGGGGTCAATGTGGTGCCGGATTATGCCGAGGCCATCGTCGACCTGCGTTTCTGGAGCAATGAAGAGGCGGCCGCCGTGCACGACAGGCTCGGCTTTATGGCCAAGAACCCCTTCCTGCCAGGTTGCCGGGTCGAGGTGGATCGCCAGACCTTCAAGCCGGCGATGCGCCCAAGTGGCGACACCCAGGCGCTAATGGCACTGGTGGAGGCGGCGGCCAAAGAGGAGGGGATCCCCTTCAACTGGCTGGAGGCGGGCGGCGGATCGGATGCCAACTTTACCGCCGCGGCCGGAGTGCCGTCGCTGGATGGCTTTGGCCCCATGGGCGGCGGTTTTCACTCAGAGGCCGAGTTTTTGCTGCTCGATAGCATAGAGCCGCGCATTCGCCTGCTGCAGCGGGTGCTGGGCAAGCTGGCCAAATAGCCCTGCGCAAGGACCATGAAAACGGGAGGCGGATGCCTCCCGTTTTTTATCTCTGCGATTGGCCAAGAGGGGCGTGGCTCACGTCTCCTCTTCGGCCAGATAGGCGAGGTTTCCCTCCTGCGCCACCTGCCAGCGACCGAGCCGCACGGGGGTGCTGAACCCGGGGCCATCGGTCACCATGGTATGAAACTCCCCCTGTTCGCCGCAGGCGTCGAAGCCTTGGCTTGCGGCCAGTTGCTGCAATTCGGCGATGATTTCACCATCGAGTACCCGGCCGACCCAGTCGGGCGTCAGGAAGCGGGTATCGACGCAGGAGAGGTGAGCGACGATGCCGCGTGCCAGCAGATCCGCCAGCAAGTCGTCGCGGGATTGTTGCCAGAGCGGGGTATGAACCGTTATCCCGAGCGGGCGGCAGCGCTCGCGGATCCAGTTGCTGGCGCCCCCCACGCTGTCGATATCGCCGGTGACCACCCCATCGATGGCCCACTCCCGGCGCAACTGGGCCAGCGCATTCTCATAGCCTCGCTCGAACGGCGCTTCGATGGTGACCAGCCGGTGGGGGAGCGCGAGGGCGGCCGCCTGGCGGCGAATCTGATGCAGTGGATGGGCGAGAAAGCGGGGTTCGGGCGGCGCAAAGGTCACCAGTGCCGCCACCTGATGGCCCTGTTCACGGGCATGGCAGAGGGCCTGCATGGCATCTTTGCCGCCGCTCCAGAGCAGGATGACGCGAGACATGGGGTTCCATTTTTGTGAAAAAAGAGAGGAAGCATGCTACTAGGGCGTCGACTGCTTGGCAAAGCAGCACGGGCCCAAAATGACAAGCCCCCGATGACGGGGGCTTGCGGGATGGGAGTGTCCGGTTACAGCAGTATGCTGGTCAGGATATAGCCCAGGGTACAGGAGGTGATC
This sequence comes from Aeromonas sp. FDAARGOS 1407, assembly GCF_019048725.1. Classification (NCBI taxonomy): domain Bacteria; kingdom Pseudomonadati; phylum Pseudomonadota; class Gammaproteobacteria; order Aeromonadales; family Aeromonadaceae; genus Aeromonas; species Aeromonas sp. FDAARGOS 1407. The sequence goes on along the minus strand of NZ_CP077399.1, from coordinate 4,124,359 downwards.
ACCCCGATAAGACCCGGGATGATGAAGCTGTGGTTGATGATGAACTTGCCGATGCGGGTGGTGCCGGAGCGGTCGAAGCCGATACAGGCCAGATCGCTCGGATAGGTCGGCAGCACGAAGTAGCCGTAGCTCGCCGGCAGGAAAGCGATCAGCAGCTTGGGCTCGACACCCAGCGCCAGACCCATGGGGGCGATGGCGGTGAGGGCTGCGGCCTGGCTGTTCACCAGCTTGGAGATGAGGAACAGCACCAGGGCGTAGGTCCAGGGCTGGGCCTGCACCACGTGGGCCAGGGTCTCCTTGAGCAGCGGCATGTGGGCCTGGAAGAAGGTTTCGCTCATCCAGGCAACCCCGAATACGGAGAAGATGGCGACCATGCCGGCCTTGAACACGGCACCGTTGGAGATCTCGCCCGGCTTGACCTTGCAGACCATCAGGATGAAGGCGCCGGCGATCAGCATCATCATCTGGATCACCAGGTTCATGGAGAGGGGACCAGTCTTCTCCTTGATGGTGAAGACGGGACGCAGACCCTCATAGGCACCCAGCATCACCACGGCTGCGATGGCGGCGAAGAAGATCCAGGTCGACCAGTAGGCCTGTTTCGGGAACTTGGTATTGAGCAGGGTTTCACCGCCGCCATAGATGAAGGCGCGCTGTTCCGGATCCTGGATCTTGGCCTGGAACTCCTCGTCCTTGTCCAGATCCTTGCCGCGACGCAGGCTCCAGAGGGCGGCGACGATGACACCGGTCAGGGAGGAGGGAATGGCGACCATCAGGATGTCCAGCAGACCGTATGCCTGGCCGATGCCGTGGGCCGCCGCCAGGATGGAGACCATGGAGACCACGGCCACCGAGACCGGCGAGGCGCAGATGGCCATCTGGGAGGCAACGGAAGCGACTGCCATCGGACGCTCGGGGCGGATGTTCTTCTGCAGCGCGATGTCGGCGATGATGGGGAACATGGTGTAGACCACGTGGCCGGTACCGCACAGGAAGGTGAGGGTCCAGGTGGTGAGCGGAGCCAGTATGGTGATGTATTGCGGGTGACGGCGCAGCAGGCGCTCTGCCACCTGCATCATCAGGTTGAGACCGCCGGCGGTCTGCAGGGTGGCGGCACAACCGATCACCGCCAGAATGGTCAGCATCACCTGCACCGGCGGCTCGCCCGGCACCAGACCGAACACGAAGGTCAGCAGGAACAGACCGATACCACTGATGAGACCGAGTCCCATGCCCCCAAAGCGGGTACCCAGCAGCAAACAGCCGAGTACTACCAAAAATTCCATCAAGATCATTCCATTACCTCGTGTAATTGAATCCATGCCTGAGTTGTGTCGGGCCTCATGGATCTGAATTGCCCGTTTTTTATTTAGCCCTAAAGGGTTAGTCGGTATTTTGCCCGCCGGAAAAGGGCAAAAAATTGAGATACTTCAATAAGTCGACGTTTTCTGATTTAACGCCTTAAAAACCACGTATTAACTTAATTGTCATTTTGCTGTGCCGGGGCCGGTACGTATGACCCTTGTGGTCTGGTGGAACGTGGATAAATACCGTGCGACATTGCAAAACCCAAGGACAGGATGGGGTCAACGGCCGGGTAGGGGAGAAGCAGATAGCAAAAAGCCGACCCTGGGGTCGGCTTTGTCGGCAAAGGCCTGTAATCAGAACTCTGCGGTGCGCGGGGTACGCGGGAAGGGGATCACGTCGCGCACGTTGCCCATGCCGGTCACGTAGACCACCAGACGCTCGAAGCCGAGACCAAAGCCGGAGTGTGGCACGGTACCGTAGCGGCGCAGGTCGCGATACCACCAGTAGTCTTCCTTGTTCAGACCCATCTCGGCCAGGCGGGCATCCAGCACGTCCAGACGCTCTTCACGCTGGGAACCACCGATGATCTCGCCGATGCCCGGGGCCAGTACGTCCATGGCGGCAACTGTCTTGCCGTCGTCGTTGAGACGCATGTAGAAGGCCTTGATGTCTTTCGGGTAGTTCTTCACCACCACCGGAGACTTGAAGTGCTCCTCGGCCAGATAGCGCTCGTGCTCGGAGGAGAGATCGATACCCCAGGAGACCGGGAACTCGAACTTCTTGCCGCAGTTTTTCAGCACTTCGATGGCATCGGTGTAGTCGATCTGGGCGAAGTCGGAGGCGACGAAGCGCTCCAGACGGCCGATGGCGTCCTTGTCAACGTGCTGGGCGAAGAACTCCAGATCGTCGCGGCGCTCGGTCAGCACGGCGTTGAAGACATACTTCAGCATGGCTTCGGCCAGGGCGGCGTTATCTTCCAGATCGTTGAACGCCACTTCCGGCTCGACCATCCAGAACTCGGCCAGGTGACGGCTGGTGTTGGAGTTTTCGGCGCGGAAGGTCGGCCCGAAGGTGTAGACCTTGGAGAGGGCGCAGGCATAGGTTTCGGCGTTCAGCTGGCCGGATACGGTCAGGAAGGCCTCTTTGCCGAAGAAATCTTCGTTGTAGTCCACCTTGCCGGCGTCGGTACGCGGCAGGTTTTCCAGATCCAGGGTGGAGACGCGGAACATCTCGCCGGCACCTTCGGTGTCGGAGGCGGTGATGAGCGGCGTGGCAACCCAGACGAAGCCCTGCTCGTGGAAGAAGCGATGGATGGCTTGTGCCAGGCTGTTACGCACCCGGGTCACAGCGCCAACGATGTTGGTGCGCGGACGCAGGTGGGCTTGCTCGCGCAGGTACTCGATGCTGTGGCGCTTGGCGGCCATCGGGTAGGTGTCCGGGTCTTCGACCCAGCCGACCACCTTGACCTCGGTGGCCTGCAGCTCGAAGGCCTGGCCGCTGCCCTGGGATTCGGCAACGACGCCGGTCACTTCCACGGAGCAGGCGGTGGTCAGACGCAGCACTTCATTCTCGTAATTGGCCAGGGTATTGGGGACGACGGCCTGTACCGGATGGAAACAGGAGCCATCGGAAATGGCCAAAAATGAGATCCCCGCCTTGGAATCACGGCGAGTCCGGATCCACCCTCGTACAGTCAGGGTGGTGCCAACCGCATGTTTACCGGTCAGCACATCTACTACGGATGCGTGCGTCATCGAAATATTGTCTCCAGCTTGTTCTTGCAGCGCTATGGGTCTGGCCCGGGCATTCAAGGGCCCATCATGGCAGACTAAGCCGTTAATCTTACCCGTGCAGGTTTGATAAACAAGCAAAAATGTCGGACTCTGCTGGGGTTTGCAGCATGTTTTGCGCGAGACGAGAGCCATCAACGCAGGAGAGGCGGGTGAAAGAGCGACGACGTGGACCGGATTGGCTGACCAGGGTATTGCGAGGGCTGGTGGTGCTCTGCTGGGGGGGCTTTATCGTGCTGCTCTCCCTCTATCACTATGCTCGCCCCGAGATAGCCTACGGCTTTTTGGTCTATGGCGGCATTGAAGTGCGAAACTACTGGGAGCCGGCGTTGACCCCCTGGCTGGTGTACGGATTGTGGGGATGTTGCGCCCTCACCCTAGGGGTCTTGCTGCTGGAGCGCAAGCGCAGCCGGCGTCGGGACGATGCCCGTCATATCAATCTGGCCATCCTGCTGCTGATTTTGCTGGCCAGCCTGCTTTTTTATTACGTCGGTTAGCCTGCTGCCCGGTCGTTCTCTTCGTCCGGCTTCTTGGGGCGCTTGCCCAGCTGGCGCTCCACGCTGTCGAGCATCTGGTTGTAGGCGAGCGCCACCCGGCCAATCTCGTCACCGTCGTCCCCCTCCAGGCGGTGGCCAAAGTCGTGCAGATCGGTAGCCTCCTCCATGGAGCGGGTCAGCTGGTTGAGGGGGCGAACGATCCAGGTGCGAATGACCCAGAGGGTGAGCAAGAGCCCCAGGCCGAAGATGACTGTGAGGCTCAGGGCCGAGGTGAGGATGTTCTGCTCGACCCGGGTAAAGAGGGAGTCGAGGGAGTAGTCAAAGCGCACCGCCCCCAGCACGCTGTTTTCCGCCACCTGGTGGCAACTGGTACAGTCGGTGCCGCGAAAATCCTTTCTGGCCAGCAGCGGCTGGGTCACCACCAGCCGGCTGTGCATGCCGTCGTGTACCACCTCCAGACTGCCTTTCCCCGCCAGTGCCAGCTCATCGAACCTGTCTTTGGGGTGCTCGCTCTCGAAGCCGGGGCCATACTGCTTGCTCACCCCCTCGCCGCGTACGATGCGGGCATCCTCCACATGGGCGTGCTCCAGAAACTTGGTGCGTAGGGTATCGCGGGCATCCATCTTTCCGGTCAGCATCAGCATGTTGAGGCCGTCGAAATAGGCTTCGGTTTGCTCGCGGCTCTGCTCCTTGATCAGGGTCAGGATGAGGTCGCGCTCGCGCACCGCCTGATAGGCCGCGGAAAAGACCAGCACCATGGAGAAGATGAACAGCAGGAAGAAGTTGATTTTGGCAGCAATGGAGAGGCGCATGGAGAGTCGATCTGTATGGTAAAACCGCTACAGTCTACCCTCCCGTGCGCCTCAGGTCTGGTGTTTTGCTCACATTCTGGCTAATGGACCCAGATTAAGTTGCCATTGCAATGCAACAAATGGCGATGCTCGTCCGTCAGCCTCAATACTCACCCTGATGGATGGCCTCATGAATGGCGCGGGTCAGCACGCCGAGCTCTTCAGGAGTGATGACAAAGGGCGGCATCAGGTAGATGAGCTTGCTAAAGGGGCGGATCCAGGCCCCAAGTGACACGAACTTGCGCTGGATGCGCGCCACGTCCACCCGCTCCTTCATCTCCACCACGCCGATGGCGCCGAGTACCCGCACGTCCGCCACCGCCGGGTGCAGGGTCAGTTCCACCAGTTCGGTGCGCAGTTGGTGCTCGATGGCGCGCACTCGCTCCTGCCAAGGCGAGGCCAGCAGCAGCTCGATGGAGGCATTGGCGACCGCACACGCTAATGGATTGCCCATAAAGGTGGGGCCGTGCATAAAGATCCCCGCTTTCCCGTCGCAGATAGTGCGGGCGACATGTTCGGTGGTCAGGGTCGCCGACAGGGTGAGGTAGCCCCCGGTGAGCGCCTTGCCCAGACACATGATGTCGGGGCTGATGCCGGCCCAGTCGCAGGCAAACAGTTGGCCGGTGCGGCCAAAGCCGGTGGCAATCTCGTCGGCAATCAAGAGCACGCCGAACTCGTCGCACAGGGCGCGCACCCACTGCAGATAGCGCGGGTGGTAGAAGCGCATGCCGCCCGCCCCCTGGACGATGGGTTCGAGCACGATGGCGGCGATTTCCTCATGGGTGTCTGCCATAAGCGTCGCCAGCTCCACCACGCACTGCTCGTCCCACTCGGCGTGAAAGCGACAGCTGGGGGCTTCCACGAAATAGTGCTCGGGCAGGAAGCCCTGATAGAGCTCGTGCATGCCGCCACCCGGATCGCACACGCTCATGGCGCCGAAGGTGTCGCCGTGATAGCCACCGCGCAGGGCGACAAATTTGGCCCTGGGCGTCCCTTTGGCGTGCCAGTACTGCTGCGCCATCTTGAGCGCCACCTCCACTGCCACCGAGCCTGAGTCCGCCAGAAACACCCGATCCAGCCCCTTTGGGGTGATTTCCACCAGCTTGCGGCAGAGCTCCACCGCCGGAGCATGGGTCAGGCCGCCAAACATCACGTGGGACATCTTGCCGAGCTGGGCAGTGGCGGCGGCGTCGAGCTCCGGCACCTGATAGCCGTGGACGCAGGCCCACCAGGAGCTCATGCCGTCCACCAGTTCACGGCCATCCGTCAGGGTAAGGGTCACTCCCCTGGCACTGGCCACTTCATAGCAGGGCAGGGGATGGGTGAGGGAGGTATAGGGGTGCCACACATGGTGCAGGTCGAATTCCTGGTTGGTCATTTGTTGTTCTATTGTCAATTTGTTTGATCTGGTCGGTGTTGACAGTCTACGCCTGCTCTCTACACTAGCCAACAATTTCAGCTACTTGGCCCTGCGCGCACTTTTGCTCGCCCGGGCCCGGTGGCGGATTTTGCACGCACTCTAGGGAGGCGCGCAGGATCCCACCAATAACAACCGGAAGCCATGTATGAATGCTCTCACCCGGGGCGGCCACGCCCTTCGTCACGACTGGACCCTCGCCGAGGTTCAGGCCCTGTTTGCCCTGCCATTCAACGATCTGCTGTTCCAGGCCCAGACGGTGCACCGCGCCCATTTCGATCCCAACGAGGTGCAGGTGAGCACCCTGCTCTCCATCAAGACCGGCGCCTGCCCGGAGGATTGCAAATATTGCCCCCAGAGCGCCCGCTATCACACCGGGCTTGAGGCCGAGCGGCTGATGGAGGTGGAGAAGGTGCTGGAGCGGGCCCGCGAAGCCAAGGCCAACGGGTCGTCGCGTTTTTGCATGGGGGCGGCTTGGCGCAACCCCAAAGAGAAGGACATGCCCTATATCTTGCGGATGATCGAGGAGGTGCGCGGGCTCGGCATGGAGACCTGCATGACCTTGGGCATGCTCACCGCCGATCAGGCGGCGCGCCTCGGCGCCGCCGGCCTTGATTACTACAACCACAACCTCGACACCTCACCGGAGTTTTACGGCGACATCATCACCACCCGAACCTATCAGGACAGACTCGATACCCTGGAGCACGTGCGCAGCGCCGGCATGAAGGTCTGCTCCGGCGGCATCGTCGGCATGGGGGAGCAGGCCAAGGATCGGGCGGGCCTCTTGATGGCGCTGGCCAACCTGCCGCGCCACCCGGAGAGTGTACCCATCAACATGCTGGTCAAGGTGAAGGGGACGCCGCTGGAGAACCAGGAAAACCTGGATCCGTTCGAATTTATCCGCACCATCGCCGTGGCGCGCATCATGATGCCGGCCTCCCATGTGCGCCTCTCAGCCGGACGGGAGAAGATGAACGAGCAGATGCAGGCCATGTGCTTTATGGCGGGGGCAAATTCGATTTTTTATGGCTGCAAGCTGCTGACCACCCCGAACCCGGACGAAAACAGCGACATGCAGCTCTTCAAGCGGCTCGGCATCCGCCCCGCCCAGCGGGCCCAGAAGCCGGATCAGGTACAGGAAGAAGAACTGCTGGCCGAGGTGAGTCGCCAGAGCGAGCCAAGGGATCTCTTCTATGACGCCACCAAAACGAAGACCCCCAGTACCAGCGGCGTTCGCTCATGAACGCCCCCGTGGTAAATAGCCCCTTTGCGCTAGGAGAGGTGCTGGCAACGCGTGAGCAGGCCGCCCTGCTACGCAGCCGCGTTGCCACCGACGGGGCGAGCGGTGGGCGACTCAGGGTGGCGGGGCGAGAGTACCTCAACTTCTCCGCCAACGACTATCTGGGGCTTGCCGGTCACTCCGCCATCAAGGCTACCTTCAAAGAGGGAATTGAGCGTTATGGCGCGGGCGCGGGCGCCTCGCCGCTGGTGACCGGCTACAGCCGCGCTCATCAGCAGCTGGAAGAGACGCTGGCTGACTGGCTTGGGCTGGAGGCGGTACTGCTCTTCAACTGCGGCTTTTCCGCCAATCAGGCGGTGCTGAAAGCCTTGCTCGGCAAGGATCATCTGCTGTGGCAAGACAGGCTAAACCACGCCTCCCTGCAGGAGATGGGCAGCCAGCTTCCCTGCAGGATGAAGCGCTTTGGCCACAACGATATGGCGGCCCTTGAACGTCAACTTGAGCCAAACCGTGGGCTCATCGTCTCGGAAGGAGTGTTCAGCATGGACGGGGATCAGGGACCCTGGCGCGAGCTCGCAGCCCTGGCCACCCAAAGCGGCAACTGGCTGATGATTGACGACGCTCACGGCCTCGGCGTGCTGGGCCCAGAGGGGCGCGGCACCCTGGCGGCGCAGGGGGTGGATCCTGCCCGTGTGCACATCCAGATGGGGACCTTCGGCAAGGCGCTCGGGGTGGCCGGCGCCTTTGTCGGCGGTAGTCGTGAGCTGGTGGAGTATCTGGTCAACTTCGCGCGCCACTATGTCTACAGCACCCATATGCCGGCCGCCCAGGCCTGCGCCGTGAGCCAGAGCATCGAGCTGGTGCGCGGGGCCGATGAGTCCCGTACCCATCTTGCCCGCCTTATTGCTCGTTTTCGGCAGGGAGCGCAGGCATTGGGCTGGCAGCTTGGCGCGAGCGATACCCCCATCCAGCCGCTGCTGGTGGGGGAGAGCGGTGCTGCCCTGCGACTAGCCGAGCGGCTGCGGGGGTGCGGCGTCTGGGCCGGTGCCATCCGTCCGCCCACTGTGCCGGTCGGTACGGCGCGTCTTCGCATCACCTTGAGCGCCGCTCACAGGGATGAGGATATCGATCGGCTGCTTGATGCTCTTGGTTCTTGCCCCTTTGTCTACAGCGCGGGAGGCACCCAGGATGCATGAGCGTTTTCAGTCGGTCGACAAGGCCCGCCTCGCCCGCCGCTTCGGCGCCGCCGCCCGACACTACGATGCCCACGCCCGCTTTCAGCAGGAGGTGGGGCAGGCGCTGCTGGGGTTGATGCCGCAGGGGGCTACCAGTCTGGTTGGCTGTGATGTGGCCTGCGCCGGGCTGGATCTCGGCTGCGGCACCGGATATTTTCTGCCCGCACTCGCCGATCGCTGTCAGAGCCTGGTGGGGCTGGATCTCGCCCCCGGCATGCTGGCCCGGGCCGCGGAGCGCGGCAGCGGCGCCCGCCTGGTGTGTGGCGATGCCGAGCAGTTGCCTTTTGCCGACAACGCCTTTGACTGGGTCTTTTCCAGTTTGGCGTTGCAATGGTGCGAGCGGCCGGCCCAGGCCTTTGGCGAGCTGATGCGGGTGCTCAGACCCGGTGGCCAGCTCTTTTTCTCCATCCTGCTGGACGAGTCGCTCTGGCAACTGCGCACCGCCTGGCAACAGGTGGACGGCCGTGCCCATGTCAATCGCTTCCTCAGCCTGCCACAATTGGAGCAGGCGCTGGCGGCGGCCGGGGTCACCGCTCCCCGCTTGCAGTGTCAGACCTGGGATCTTGCCTATCTTGACGTGACGCAGTTGCTGCGCGATCTCAAGGGGATCGGCGCCAATGAGGTCAACGACAACCAGGTCAACAGCGGCGTGGGTCTGAGCGGCCGCGCCCGCTTGCAGCGTCTTGGCCAGGCCTACGAGGCCTTTCGCCAGCCGGATGGCCAGCTGGTCGCCAGCTATCGGGTCTGTCTTGGCCGGATCGACAAACCGGTCTGACGTGAAGCGGATGTTGGAATTGCGGCGTGGCAGGGGCAGTGAGCTCGCTGTCACGCCAGGGAGAGAAGAAGATGAAATCATTTTTTATTACCGGCACCGATACCGACGTGGGCAAGACCCTGGTGGCCCGGACCCTGCTTAGGGAGTTCAGCGCCCAAGGGATCCGTTGTGCAGGCTACAAGCCGGTGTCGGCGGGTTGTGCCCGCACCCCGGACGGGCTGCGCAATCTCGACGCCGTGCTCTTGCAGGAGGCGGCGAGCCTTGCGCTGCCTTACGATCTGGTCAATCCGTTTGCCTATGAGCCCCCCATCGCCCCCCATATCGCCGCCAGCGAGGTGCGCCAGCCCATCGACATGCAGGGGATCAGCGAGGGGCTGCGCAAGATTGAACAGGCCGGGGCCGAGCTGACCGTGGTGGAAGGGGCGGGAGGCTGGTATCTGCCGCTGGATCGCCAGCATCTGATGTCGGACTGGGTGAAGCAGGAGAACATGGCGGTGATCATGGTGGTGGGAGCCAAGCTGGGCTGTCTCAACCATGCGCTGCTCACTTTTGCCGCCATTCGCAACGACAACTTGCCGGTGGCGGGCTGGGTTATCAACCGGCTGCATGGCGCCATGAGTCACTATCAGGAAAATCTGGACACCTTGAGAGGCTTGATACCTGCTCCGTTTTTGGGTGAAATCCCCTTTGTAAACAATCCACTTGAAGCGAATTTGCAGGGACGGCTGGATATCTCCCCACTGCTGTGACGACACATTCAGCGAACATTCATCGAATTTTCCTAGAATGTGGGCATTAACATGGGCAGGAGAGATCCGTTTTCCCCGCCCGTGTCCCTTATTTTCACAAGGAGTCTATATGAAGCGAATAATGCTATTCCTGGTGACCAACCTGGCCGTCATGCTGGTGCTGGGGGTGGTACTCAACATCCTGTTCTCGGTTCTGGGGATCAACAAGTCCAGCATTTCCGGTCTGTTGGTATTCTGTGCCGTGTTCGGTTTTGGGGGCTCCTTCATCTCCTTGCTGATGTCCAAGTGGATGGCCAAGCGCAGCTATGGCGTCCAGGTCATCGAACAGCCCCGCAACGAGACCGAGCACTGGCTGGTGAGCACGGTGGCCCGTCAGGCCCGTGAAGCCGGCATCAAGATGCCGGAAGTGGGTATCTACGACTCCCCCGAGATGAACGCGTTCGCCACTGGCGCCCGTCGTGACGACTCGCTTGTCGCTGTTTCGTCCGGCTTGCTCTACAGCATGAGCCGTGACGAGGCGGAAGCCGTGCTGGCCCACGAGGTGAGCCACGTGGCCAACGGCGACATGGTGACCCTGACCCTGATCCAGGGGGTGGTGAACACCTTCGTGATGTTCTTCGCCCGCATCGTGGCGGGTGTCATCAGCAACTTCTTCAGCTCCAACAATGAGGAAGAGAGCAGCAGCACCGGCGGTTTTGCCTACATGATCACCGTGTTCGTGCTGGAGATGGTATTCGGCGTGCTGGCCTCCATGATCGTCATGTGGTTCAGCCGTCAGCGTGAGTTCCGCGCCGATGCCGGCGCCGCCAAACTGGCCGGCCGTGACAAGATGATCGCCGCCCTCGAGCGCCTCTCCCGCGGTGCCGAGCCGCAAATGGAAGGCGCCATGATGGCCTTCGGTATCAACGGCAAGCGCTCCATGAGCGAGCTGTTCATGAGCCACCCGCCCATCGAGCAGCGCATCGCCGCCCTGCGCGGTTAAGCGACCCTGCCATGAAAAACGGCTGCCCTCGGGCAGCCGTTTTTCTTTTAGGCCCTGGGCTCAGAGCTTGAAGTGGGCCATCTCCTGGCGCAGCAGCCGTGACAGCTGCTTGAGCTTGGCCGCCTCCTGGGAGACGTGGCGTGCCGCCTCGCCCGACTGTTCGGAGAGGGAGGTGATATTGCCCACGGTGGAGACCACCTCGTTGGCGGCGGTAGATTGCTCGCGCAGGGTGTGGCTGATCTCCCCCATCAGTCCGGTCAGGTTGGCGGCGTGGCTCTGGATGCTGGCGATGGCTTCACCGGTCTGGTTGGCCAGGCTTACCCCGCGCGAGACGTTGTTGACCGTGAGCTCCATGCTGCGGATGGAGGTGTCCGCCCCGCTCTGGATCTTGCCTATCATGCCGGTGATCTGCTGGGTCGATGCCGCCGAACGGCTGGCGAGGTTGCGCACCTCGTCGGCCACCACGGCAAAACCGCGCCCCTGCTCCCCGGCCCGGGCCGCCTCGATGGCGGCATTGAGGGCCAGCAGGTTGGTCTGATCGGCGATGCCGCGGATCACCTCTATGATGTCGGAGATCTGCTGGGTATGGTTGTTGAGGTCGGCAAGACTGCTGGCCGCATCCCCCACCGTGCTCGAGATGTTCTCTATGCTGTCTAGGGTCTGTTTGATGACGCCGGCGCCCTGTTCCAGGGTATCGGCGGAGACCTTGCTCAGCTCGTCGGCGTGGGTGGCGTTGTCGGAGAGGTGGCTGATGCTCACCACCAGCTCTTCAATGGCGGCCGCCATGGTCTGGGTGCTGCTTTGCTGGGAGGTGGCGAAGTGGGCTGTCTGCTCGGCAATCTGGGCAATGCTGTCGGCCGACTCCGACAGCTCGCCGCTGGAGTGGGAGACCTGGGCAATGATCCCCTTGAGGGTGGTCTGCATGCCGGCCAGCAGCGCGATCAGGCTATCTTTGGCCCCATTCGGTACCTTGATCGGGCGGGAGAAATCCCCCTGTGCCAGGTTGTTCAACTCGCTTCTGAGCTGATCGACCGAGGTGCCGACCAGATCGAGCAGCGCCTTGTAGGTTCGCCACAGGAAGAACATCAACACCAGACCCAGGGCGATGAAGAGGTAGCGCAACATGGTCGCGAGGCTTGCCGCGTCATCCACCGCCTGCTGGGTGCGGGTCTCCATCAAGACGTAGAAGTCGTCGATGGGAGACATGATGCGCCCCTTGTTCTGGTGATAGGCCTTGTCATGCATCATGGCGATCGCCTGTTGCTGGTTGGCGGCCAGATCCCCATCCTGTTGCTGCACCAGCTTGAAGGCGGCCACCTCGGTGTTGACCAGGGCATCGGAGTTGTTTTTGGCCTCGTTGAGTTTGGCCATCTCCTCTTCGGTAAAGCCGGTGTCCTTCATCAGATCGATGAGGCTGCGGCGAAGCCCGCTGTCGGGGCGCGGGTTCTGGCCCGTGGCGGCGACAAAATCCCAATAGATGCGGTTGTAGCCTTGCGGCCGGTTCTGCTCCCCGTTGCGAATGGCCAGGATCCGCATGTACTGCTGTTCGTAGGCGGGATCCTTGGTGATCACATAGGTGCGGGCCAGCCGGGTCAGATCGTCGGAGGATTGCCGCAGCTCGTCGGCCAGCAGATAGGATTGGTAGCGTTGTTGATAGTTGTGTTCGAGCCTGCTTTCCGACCAGCTGTAGGCAAAAAATACCAGTGACAGCAGGATCAGGGTGACAACCGACAGCAGCAGGTTGAGCTGAAAGGCGGGTCTGTTTTGTTCCATGGTCTGAGCGTTCCTTATTCGCGCCAAAGATACCCCCTTGGGCAGACGGCAGAACCCGCTGTCTTGATGGGGTTTTATTTTTGTTGTGAGTATAGGTGGCTGGTCGGACGGAGCAGGGCGCAGGCCAAGAAAAGCGATGTGACGCCGAGAGAGAGATTACGAAGCAGGGAGATAAAGAGGGAACGCAAGCGGAACAAGGGGGCCGGGAGCCAGGCTCCCGGCCTTGTAATTAACGGGGGCCGATCACCAGATCGGTGAGCGGCACGGCGCAGCAGGTGAGGATCTTGCCTTCGGCCCGCTCGGCGGCCGTGATGGCGGGGGCATCCGGGTGCTCCACCTCGCCCTCGATCAGGGTCTGCTTGCAGCTGCCGCAGATCCCTGCGCGGCAGCTCCAGGGCAGCTCCACTCCCTGCTTATGGGCCTGATCCAGCACGGTCCCCTGATTGTTGCCGGCAAAGGCGCGCTCGCCGATGCGCAGCTGCACCGCCTGATGGGGGCGAGCGACCGAGAGAATGGCGCCACCAAAGCTCTCCTGCTTGATGCGTTCGGCGGCAACGCCCAACTCCTGCAGGCGAGCCGTGGCATCGGTCATAAAGCCGTGGGGACCGCAGACAAAGACGTCGCGTCCTGCCAGTTCTTTCACCTGTTTGAGGTGTTCATCGGCAAGCCGTCCCTTGAGCCCCTGCCAGTGCTCATCGGGTTGGCTCAGGATCAGGGTGAGGGTCATCCCCTGGCGCGCCATGGCGTGCAACTCGTGGGCGGCCGGAATGTCCGCCTCGTTGCGGCACAGGTGCATAAAGTGAACATCCCCAAGCTCCCCGCGCAAGCCTAAGGTACGGGCGATGGAGAGCATGGGAGTGACCCCCGAGCCTGCCGAGAGCAGCAAGAGATTGCGATCCCGGCCCAGATGAAATTCGCCGGCGGGGTTGGCGGCCAGCAGACGGTCACCCACCTGCAACTGCTGGTGCAGCCAGTGGGAGATGCGGCCGCCCCCCACCTTCTTGACGCTGATGCTGTAACGCTCCGGCTGCTCCGGGGTGGAGCTCAGGGTATAGCGACGCTGCAGGCGCTCGCGCCGCAGACCCAGGCCAATATCCAGGCTGATGGGCAGGTGCTGGCCAGGCAGATAGTCGGGCAGGGGCTCACCATCGGCCGCCTCGAACCAGAAGGTCTCCAGATCCCGTGCCAGCGGCTCGCGGGCCACGCACACCAGCTCCCTTTTTTTCGGGGCCGCGTTGGGGTAGACAGGTGCGCGGGCGCGCTCCAGCACCTCTATCTCGCTGCCCGCCTCGATCCAGCCCTCGTTCAGGGCCACCAGGTTCTGACCGAAGTAGACCTCGCCATCCTCGCCGCGCCGGTAGCGGGTGAGGGTGGCTAGCGGCTCTTTCAGGGCATTGAAGCGATCCGTGCCCGGCTCCACCGTGGTCATGATGCAGCGGCTGCAGGGCTTGGCCACCAAGAACTCCACCTCGCCGATGCGGATCCGCTTCCAGCCGTCCTCCTCGAAGGGGAGGGTGCCGCTTGCCACCAGGTTGGTGCGAAACTGGCTCATCTGGTGCAGGGCATCGGATCTCAGGTTGAGATCTTCCAAAGACGCCTGGCTTATCAGCAGCAGGGGGTAACCATCGGCAAAGCTGACCCGGGTGCCGGTCTTCTCCCGAAAGCGGTTGGACTCTTCGCCGAGCCAGAGCAGCTGCACCCTTTCCCCTGCCACCCGGCTTAGCCATGCATCGGCCAGGGCGTGGGTATGCAGGGCATTGAAGTTGTCCTTCCAGACGCCGGTGGCCTGCGGAGTCAGGCTGAACTCGGTCTCCAGCAGGGTGAGCGGCTCGAACCCCGGATAGCGCAGCAACAGGCCGCCATCAATGGGGGTGGCCTGCACTTGTTGCAGCTGGGGGTGGGTGCGGGCGGTGATGAAGGTGCCGTCCGGTTTTACCACCATGTAGCGGCGATCCCCCAGCAGACCCTCCTCGGTGACCAGGGCGCGGGTCAGCGCCATGCCTGCGGTCGATTTGACGGGATAGAGATGAATGCTGTCGAGGGTTGGCATGTCCGGCTCCTTGTGACGTGGCTGCGTTGCCCGGGAAGAGGGCAACATAACGGTTTATGGCGTGAGCGGCAATTGCGGCAGGTTGCGGATTTTGGGGCTGGCGATGGCAGGCCGCTGGTGCGTTCACGATGACGACCCGTTTGCATGGGTGCTACATGGGTCACAATTCGGATGCGATTGCCCATAAAATGCAACATTTTTTGATCCCGATCGGCCAAGGCGTACAAAAAACAGTCCACTATCGGGTCAGCTTCCAGTTTCTGACGCTTTCGCTTCTTCCCCCTCCGGCCACCGTCTGCCCAGGCAAAACGGTATCAAGCGCATTCGGATGGGGCCTGTCCCACAACAAGAAGAAAGCAATGTATGAGCAAACAACTGGATATGACCCCATTGCCGGATCTCTCCCTGAAAACGGGAACAGGCCCGGTGCGTACCCGGCTACCCGTTTGGCGGCCGGCCCTGCCACCCTGCAATCACGCCTGCCCGGCCGGTGAAAACATTCAAGCCTGGCTCTCCCTGGCTCAGGCCGGGCGCTTTGAAGCGGCCTGGCAGACCCTCATCGAAGAAAATCCTCTGCCTGCAGTCCATGGCCGGGTCTGTTATCACCCCTGCGAGAGCGCCTGCAACCGCGCCCAAGTGGATGAAGCCGTCTCCATTCACGCCATCGAACGCTTTCTCGGTGACGAGGCGCTGGCCCGGGGCTGGCAGCCTGCGCCCCCCGCGCCCGCCAGCGGCAAGAAGGTATTGATCATAGGCGCGGGCCCCTCCGGGCTTTCTTGCGCCTGGCACCTCAATCGGCTCGGTCATCAGGTGGAGATCCGCGAGGCGGGCCCGCTCGCCGGCGGCATGCTGCGCTTTGGCATTCCCGCCTATCGATTGCCCCGCGACGTGCTGGATCGGGAAGTTGCCCGCATCCTGGCCGCCGGGGTGACGCTGACCCTCAACCACAAGGTGGAGGATGTGCTGCGTGAGCGCGACGAGGGGGGCTTTGACGCCGTTTTTATGGCCATCGGCGCCCATCTGGCCAAGCGGGTCGATATTCCGGCCCGGGAGGCGGGCAAGATCCTCGATGCGGTGAGCTTTCTCGAGCAGGCGAGCCTGGCCGAAGAGCAGGGGCTGCCGCTTCCCAAGCTGGGGCGGCGGGTAGCCATCTATGGTGGCGGCAACACAGCCATGGATGCGGCCCGCACCGCCCGCCGGCTCGGGGTGGAGGAGGCGATGATCATCTATCGCCGCGATCGGGATCATATGCCGGCCCACGCCTTCGAGGCTGACGAGGCCGAGGAGGAGGGGATCAAGATCAACTGGCTGCGCACCATTCGCCAGCTCGACAACACCAACATAGAGGTGGAGGTGATGGCGCTGGATGCAGAGGGCAAGCCGGTGCCCACCGGCCAGTTCGAGACCTTGGAGGCGGACTCCCTCATTCTGGCGCTGGGTCAGGAGGTAGATCTCTCCGTGCTGGAGAGCATCCCGGGCGTGCGGGTCAACCGGGATGGGGTGGTGCAGGTGAGCGAGAGCCTGATGACCGACGTACCGGGCCTCTTTGCCGGCGGCGACATGGTGCCCTCCGAGCGCACCGTCACCATTGCCACCGGCCACGGCAAGAAGGCGGCGCGCCACATGGATGCCTGGCTGCGGGGGCGCCACTACCAGAAGATGCTCTCCTATCCGCTGGTGGGGCCAGAGCAGTTGCAGCTCTGGTTCCAGACCCATGCGCCCGCCAGCAGCCAGCCGGTGAAACCGACCTGGGCGCGGGACGACTTTGGCGAGATCATCGGCGGACTGGACGAAACGGCGGTCCGCTACGAGGCGGCGCGCTGCTACTCCTGCGGCAACTGCTTCGAGTGTGACGGTTGCTACGGCAGTTGCCCCGAGCAGGCCATCGAGAAACTGGGGCCGGGCCACGGTTATCGGGTGGATGCCGAGCGCTGCACCGGCTGTGGCGCCTGCCACGACCAGTGTCCCTGCCACGCCATCGAGTTGCGCCAACCGGAGGAGTCCCTATGAAACACGAACTGATCATGGTCGATGGCAACGAGGCCGCGGCCCGGGTGGCGTATCAGCTGAGCGAAGTGTGTGCCATCTATCCCATCACCCCGAGCTCGACCATGGCCGAACTGGCCGATGCCTGGGCGGCCGAGGGGCAGACCAACCTCTGGGGCAACATCCCTACCGTGGTGGAGATGCAGAGCGAAGGGGGAGCGGCCGGCACGGTACACGGCGCCCTGCAGGCGGGGGCGCTCGCCACCACCTTCACCGCGAGCCAGGGGCTGATGCTGATGCTGCCCAACATGTACAAGATCGCAGGCGAATTGACCTCGGCGGTGTTCCATGTGGCGGCCCGATCCTTGGCGGCCCAGGGGCTCTCCATCTTCGGTGACCATCAGGATGTGATGGCGGCGCGCAGCACAGGTTTTGCCATGCTCGCCTCCGGCTCGGTACAGGAGGCGCAGGACCTGGCCTTGATTGCCCACAGCGTCACCCTGCAGTGCCGGGTGCCTTTCGTCCACTTCTTCGACGGTTTTCGTACCTCCCACGAGGTGAACAAGATCACCGCGCTGCACAAGGATGAAATTCGGGCGCTGATCGACAACGACTGGGTGCGTGCCCACCGTGCCCGGGCGCTCAACCCGGATCATCCGGTGATGCGCGGCACCGCCCAGAACCCCGACACCTATTTCCAGTCCCGCGAGAGCGTCAACCCCTTCTACGAGGCGGTGCCGGCGCGGGTGCAGCAGTGCATGGATCGGCTCGGCGAGCTGACTGGCCGCCACTACCGGCTGGTGGAGTATCACGGCGCCCCCGATGCCACCGACGTTATCGTGCTGATGGGCTCGGGAGCGGCCACCGCTCGCACCACTGTGGATTGGTTAAACCAGCAGGATCGCAAGACCGGGGTCCTGGTGGTGCGCCTATATCGCCCCTTCCCGGTGCAGGCACTGCTCGATGCCTTGCCCGAGAGCGTGCGCCGCATCGCCGTGCTGGATCGCACCAAGGAGCCGGGCGCTGGCGGCGAGCCCCTGCTGCTGGATGTGCAAAGTGCGATTATCGATGGCTTGCAACGAGGCCTTGTCAAGCGGCTGCCCTGGCTCAGTGGCGGTCGCTATGGTTTGTCTTCCAAAGAGTTCACTCCCGCCATGTGCGCCGCCGTGTTTGAGGAGCTCTCCTCCGATGCGCCGCGCCCGCGCTTTACCGTGGGCATAGTGGATGACGTCTCCGGTCTCAGTCTGGCCTGGCACCCCATCGGCGATCTGGAGCCCGCGAGCCGGGTGCGGGCGCTCTTCTTCGGCCTCGGCGCCGATGGCACGGTCGGCGCCAACAAGAACAGCATCAAGATCATCGGTGAGCTGGAGGGCTTCCACGCCCAGGGCTACTTCGTCTACGACTCCAAGAAGTCGGGCTCGCGCACCGTCTCCCACCTGCGCTTTGGTCCCGAACCCATCGACGCCCCCTGGCTTATCGAACAGGCGAGTTTTATCGGCTGTCACCAGTGGGGCTTTGTCGAATCGGTAGACTTGCTGGAGTTCGCCGCCGAAGGGGCGACCCTGCTGATCAACGCCCCCTATGAGCCCGACCGGGTCTGGGCCGAGCTGCCCGAGCGGCTGCGCGCCCGCATCCGGGCTCTCGATATCCGCCTCTACTGCATCGACGGCGATCGGGTGGCCGAGCGCAACGGCATGGGCAATCGCATCAACACCATCATGCAGACCTGCTTCTTCGCCCTGGCCGGCATCTTGCCGCGGGACGAGGCGATTGCGCTTATCAAGGAGAGCATCGAGAAGAGCTATGCCCGCAAGGGGCCCGAGGTAGTCGAGCGCAACTTCGCGGCGGTGGATGACACCCTGGCCCACCTCCATCAGGTGGTCATCCCGGCTGGTGAGGAGCAGATCAGCGACTATCCGCTGCCACTGGCTCCCGGCGGCAGCGAGTTTGTCCAGCGGGTCACAGGTGAGATGCTGGCAGGGCGCGGCGATTTGATCCCCGTCTCCATGCTGCCGGTGGACGGCACTTACCCCACCGCCACCAGCCGCTTCGAGAAGCGGGATATCGCCCGCGAGATCCCGATCTGGAATTCGGACATCTGCATCCAGTGCGGCAACTGCGTCTTTGTCTGCCCCCACGCGGCGCTGCGGGCCAAGTTCTATCACCAGGACTGGCTGGCGAGCGCCCCCGAGGCGGCCCAGTCGGTGCCGGTGACCGCGAGGGGCTTTCCCGACAGCCGCTACACCTTGCAGCTCTATCCGGAGGATTGCACTGGTTGCGGCCAGTGCGTGCAGGCCTGCCCGGTGCGGGCCGGGGCTGATGAAGAGCACGAAGGCGAGCGCGCCATCGTCATGATGGACAAGGCGCCGCATCTGGCTGGCCAGAAGCAGGCGCTGCACTGGTTCGAAAGCCTGCCCTGGCCTGCCCGCGAGCGGGTGGATTTTTCCACGGTGCGCGGCATCCAGTTCCTCGAGCCCCTGTTCGAGTTCTCCGGCGCCTGCGCGGGCTGTGGCGAGACGCCCTATCTGAAGCTGCTGACCCAGCTGTTTGGCGATCGCATGCTGGTGGCCAACGCCACCGGCTGCTCCTCCATCTATGGCGGCAACTTGCCGACTACTCCCTGGGCCAAGAATGGCGAAGGCAAGGGGCCGGCCTGGTCCAACTCCCTGTTTGAGGACAACGCCGAGTTTGGCTTTGGCTTCCGTCTCACCGCCGATCAGCACCACGCCCAGGCGGTGGCGGCGCTGCAGACCATGAAGGGGGATCTCGGTGAGGCACTGGTCGACACCCTCATCAACGCCCCACAGCGGCTGGAGTCGGAGATCCGCGCCCAGCGGGGCCGGGTGGCGCAGGTGCGCGAGCGACTGGAGGAGGTGCGATCAAGCCGGGCCCAGGAGCTGCTCTCGCTCATCGATCAGCTGGTGCGCCGCTCGGTCTGGATCATCGGCGGTGATGGCTGGGCCTATGACATCGGCTCGGCAGGGCTCGATCACGTGCTCGCCTCCGGGCGGGATGTGAACGTGCTGGTGATGGATACCGAGGTCTACTCCAACACCGGCGGCCAGATGTCGAAATCGACGCCGCTCGGTGCCGTCGCCAAGTTCGCGGCGGGGGGCAAGACGTTGGCCAAAAAGGATGTGGCATTGCAGGCCATCTCCTACGGCAACGTCTATGTTGCCCGCATCGCCTTTGGCGCCAACCCGCAGCAGGCGCTGCAGGCCTTGCGCGAGGCCGAGGCCTATCCCGGCCCATCCCTTATCATCGCCTACAGCCACTGCATCGCCCACGGCATCGATATGGAGCAGGGGCTCACCCAGCAAAAACGCGCCGTGGCCTCCGGTCACTGGCCGCTGATGCGCTACAACCCTGTGTTGCGCAGTGCGGGGCAGAACCCCTTCAGCCTCGACAGCCTGCGCCCCTCCATTCCGCTTGCCGACTACCGGGCCGAGGAGACCCGTTACCGGGTGCTGGCCCAGAGCCACCCGGAAGAGGCGCAGCGGCTGATGCAGGTGGCACAACAGGTGGCGTGGCAGAAATGGGCCACCTACGAGGAGATGGCCACCCGCGAGGCCAGTCATTTCCATCCGCCGGTGTGAGGATTGGGTTAACTCTGCATAAAACGAAGCGGGCCACTGGCCCGCTTTTATGTATTGGAAATTCACGAATGGTTCACAGGGAAAACGCTTCTTGTTCGATGGAAAGTACAGTTAGGGAGCCATCAATATATTGATGTAACTAACAAAATTATTGATGTGAGCGATCGAAGTGGGCATTATGTGGCGTTAAATAATTTTAATGTATTTATGATTTTATTCGGGGGAAGTTTATGAAATTAACAGTTCCAGAGCTAATAATTAGTGAAGAGGACGGATTCTCTAAAGATAAAGACCTGTTCAATCGAAAGCAGTTTGGTGATAGACTTTATAACTTGATTGTTAATTCTGATGAGAATTTGGTGTTGGCATTGGATGCGCAATGGGGGGAAGGTAAAAGCACATTTATAAAAATGTGGTCTGGTGAGAACAAATATAAGCAAAACCCTCCTCTTGAAACAATATATTTTGATGCATTTGAAAATGATTATCAAAAAGAACCATTCTTAGCTCTCGCCTCAGAAATATATGAGTTGCTAGAGGACAAGGATGAAAATAAGAAAGTAGAGTTCAAGCAAAAAGCAGCTCAAGTTTTTAAAACTTTTAGTCGAGGGGTGATTAAAGCTGGCATTCGGATAGGTACTGCTGGTCTACTTGATGGGCCGATACTCGGACAAGCTGAAAGTGATATTTCTACATTGGTTTCTGAGCAAGTAGATTCAGTTATTGCCTCAAAGTTTGAGAGTTCTAAAGCAGACAAATTAGCATTGAGCAATTTCAGAGAATTTTTATCAGACATAGCGATCCATAATACACCGGGAAAACGTATAGTTTTCGTTATTGATGAACTCGACCGTTGCAGACCTGACTTTGCATTAGATCTACTGGAAAATATTAAACACTTATTTTCAGTGTCAGGTATCACATTCTTGCTTGTTATGAATAGAAAACAATTGGAGGAATCGGTCAAATGTCGATATGGTGATGGAATTGACTCTGTCACATACCTACAGAAATTTATTAATGTTTGGCTCTCGCTGCCGCGAGCGACTGGTAAATATCATCAAGATGATGGCGTCAAATATCTAGTGACAGCTTTTAAGTTAATGAGTGATGGGAGTTCTATAAATAATGATGAGGCTGTAGAAACACTAAAATTATTAGTTGAGCATTTAAAACCTTCATTACGTGATATAGAGCGAATGTTAACCTACTTCGCGATCATTGAGAATTCTCTTAGCACAAGCATGGAGAGTTATTATCAAGATGTAATGGCAACAATTTGTTTTATGAATGTTGCTAATCCAAGACTGCTGGATGCAGTGATTAGTAAACGTGCAGGCAGTCAAGAGTTATTGGAGTTTCTCCAAATGTCTGAAAGTTCAAATTACTCTGAAAAGTATGCTATTGAGCACTTGGCTGCAGTGATAGAGTTTGATCTTGCTTCGGAAGAACGTAGGCAGGTCATGCAGGATACCAGATTGGTAGAGTTCAGATTCGGACGATTGCCGAGTCAAGTATTCGACTATTTCTATCGGCTCTTAAATAACATTCAACCTGTGCGATGAGTTACACAGTTAGTAATTCAAGATATGTCGTTTAGAAGGAAAATAGTTTTAGACATTTACGGCCTTAGCTTTCTTTTCCTACCAAGGCAGGTAAGCTGCGGGCCAAATATCGTCAAGCAGGAGAAGGGACGATGACAGAGCAACATATCGCCGGGACGATCGGCATTCTGGGTGCGGGCTGGCTCGGGCTGCCGCTGGCGCGGGCCCTGCTGGCAGCTGGCAAACAGGTGGCGGTGACGGTGAGCTCGGCCGAGAAGGCAGCCCGTCTGCAGGGGGAGGGAATCCATGCCCATCCGCTGACGATTTCTGCCGAGATGTCTGTCGCTGATAAAAAAGAGCAGTGGCCCATCCCCTGCGAGACCCTGGTGATCTGCGTACCGCCCAGCAAGACCGACGACTATCCGCAAGCGGTGGCGCGGGCCTGCGCACTTGCCAAAGCAAGCGGCACCCGGCGAGTGCTATTTGTCAGTGCCACCTCGGTATGGGGCGCAGGCCAAGCGGAGGGGGAGCAACCCAAGCCGCGTCATGCCCGCGGCGAGCGGATGCTGGCGGCGGAGCAGGCGGTGCAGGCGGCCGGTTTTGAGTGCGTGATGATAGTGCGCCCCTCTGGTCTTTATGGCCCCGATCGCCATCCGGGGCGCTTTTTGGCCGGCAAGACCCTGGAGGGAGGCGCCCAGGCGGTCAATCTGGTGCATCTGGACGATGTGGTGGCCGCCTGCCTGCTGCTGCTTGAACGGGGCAAGGATGGGGATGCCTACAATCTGAGCGCGCCGGTTCATCCGCGCCGCGAGCAGTTCTACCCCTTTGCCGCGCGCCAGCTGGGGTTGCCCGCGCCGCTGTTTATCGAGCCTGCCGGGGAGTTTTTGCCCATCGACGGGCTGCGCATCTGCGAGCAACTGGGATTCAACTATCGCTGGCCCGATCCGGCCCACTGGTTCGCCGAGCTGGCGACCCGTGGCAATTGAGGTTTGCCAAGGGACAGATCGCCCCCTATCATGCCGCCCATCCATGAGAGAGAGGCAGTAATGATGGTAGATACACAACGTCACCCCGATGGGGAGCTGTTGCTGAGAACTCTGGCGATGCCAGCCGATACCAACCCCAATGGCGACATCTTTGGTGGCTGGATCATGTCCCAGATGGATATAGGTGGGGGCATCATGGCCAAGGAGCTGGCAAAGGGACGTATTTGTACCGTATCCGTCGAGGGCATGACCTTTCACAGCCCGGTTAAAGTAGGGGACGTGGTCTGCTGCTACGGCCGCTGCATGAAGATCGGCCGCAGCTCCATGAAGCTCAAGCTGGAAGTGTGGGTCAAGCCGGTGCTGCGTGAAAACGACGCCCAGCGTTACTGCGTGACCGAGGGGGTCTTTACCTACGTCGCCATCGACGAAAACGGCAAATCCCGCCCGGTTCCGGTGAGCGAGTGATCAGAGCAACCGGGCATTGATGATGGATATTTCCTGCTCAAGCCCGGTTTTTTGCCGTATCATGCGTTCCAGCATCTCTTCCGACCCGACGTACTGCAGGGTGTCAAACAGGCAGAGATCGCACTGCGGGTCCCGTCTGATCTGGTAGACGGTGGCAAGTTCCACTTGATGACAATTTCCTTGTTGATCATAAAACGTCACGTTGTACCTGAGTTCTTTCGCCATAGGGACGTCTCCTCCTGGTTGAGCGGAACGGGAACTTATCAGCTTAGTCGGCACTCATGACGTTTGTGATGGTCACAGCACAATGCAAAGTAGCCAATGAAAAATAGTTATCGCATTCTGGGTACCTCTCTGCTGACCCTGGGGTTGGTGGGCTGTTTCGACGTGCCGGATCAGAACCATCTGGTGACCGCGCAAGGAATCGTGCCGGATCTCGATTGCCAGCGCCCGCCATTGGTGGCGCTGGCGACCACGGCGCTGCCGCGCGAATTCGGCATTACCGTGTGGAATCTCTACAAGGGGCAGCGCAAGAACTGGCGCGAGGGGATGGACCAGTACGCCAAGGGGCAGGATCTGGTGCTCTTGCAAGAGTCGGCGACCCGCCCCGAGATGCTCGACTGGCTGCGCGCCGGGAATTTCCAGTGGCAGCAGTTGCAGGCCTTTACCCAGGGTTCCGTTTCGTTTGGCGTGATGACGGTGGCCAAGACCCCGCAGGCGTTCGTCTGTGGCGTGCGCTCTCCCGAGCCGCTGCTGCGTATCCCCAAATCCGGGCTGGTGAGCCTCTATCCGCTGCAGGGCGATCCTGATGGCGTGCTGGTGATCAACCTCCATGCGGTCAACTTCGAGCTGGGGATGGCCACCTTCCGCGAGCAGCTCAACGATCTGACCGCTCTGGTGCGCCGCCATCAGGGGCCGGTGATCCTGGCCGGGGATTTCAACACCTGGAGCGACAAGCGCCAGTTCTGGCTAAACAAGCTGGTGGACGAGCTGGGCCTGCAGGAGGCCGTGCCCGTGCCCGACTTGCGCCGCACCGCCTTCGGCCGTCCGCTCGATCACCTCTACTACCGCAATCTGGATCTGGTGGAGGTGAGCTCGCCCGCGACCGATTCCTCCGATCACAATCCCATCGTTGCACGCTTCGCGGCCCAGTCGCTGATCCCCTGACAAGGGATGATGTGCGAGTTTTGCCCATAAAAAATCCGTAAGTATTCACCGGAACAGTATTGACACAGGAAAAATGAGACGATCGTCTCTTGATCCCACTTTCCTGCTTGCTTGATCCTGCTCCTTAGATACGCTCCCCCCATGAGCAAAAACACCATGCATTCCGCGGGAATGCCCACCACTCTGGAGCAGGCCAACGAGCTGATTTATAAGCTCCTCGACCGCATCGCCGAGCTGGAGGACCGCCTCAATCAGCACAGCGGCAACTCCTCCAAGCCGCCTTCCAGCGACGGCCCCGGTGCACCGCCGCCGGCCCGCAAGCGTCCGGCGTCCGGCAAGCAACGGGGGGCGCAGCCCGGTCACAAGGGACATCGCCGCGAGCGGCATCCGCTTGATGCCCGCCTGACCCTGGTCCCGCATTACCCTGCCGCCGATTGCGCTTGCTGTGGCGGGGACATGGTGGCCCATGCCAAACCCTATCAGGTTCATCAGGTGTTCGAGCTGCCCGAGGTGAGCTATCTCGTCACCGAACACCAACTGTATCGTGCGACCTGCTCACGGTGTATCGGCACGACCCAGGCCGCACTGCCAGACAACGTCAGCAGCAGCCAGATGGGGGCCAATCTGCTCAGCTACATCGCGCTGCAAAGCGGCCAGTTTCACCAGAGCGTCAGCCAGATACAGCAGCAGCTCAAACAGCATTTCGGCCTGAGTTTTAGCCGGGGCGCCATCAGTGAGGCGCAGGGGCGGGTGAGTGCCATGCTCACCCCGACCTACCAGGCCATCAAGCAGCAGGTGCAGACGGCCACCCACGTTCATGCCGATGAGACCCGGCATCAGCGGGGTGGAGAGCGCCGCTGGATGTGGCTGGCGCTGAGCAAGATAGCCGTCTGCTTCATGACGGCCTATGGCCGTGGTCAGGAGGCGGCCAAGCGGCTGCTGGGCGCCGAGTTTGACGGGGTGCTGGTGACCGACCAGTACGCCGGCTACCGGTTTATCGACGCCGACCAGCGGCAACTGTGCTGGGCCCACGTGGCCCGCAATCTCGTGGCCATCGCCGAGAGTAGCGAGCAGTGCAACCAGCCCATCGGTGCCCGGTTGGTCTTGCTGGCGGATGCGGTGTTTCGTACCCGGCACCGTTGGGAAAGCGGTGCGTTGAGCAAGCAGAAATACCTGCGCAGGCTCGCGCGTTACCGGCAAAGCTGGCGAAGCCAGTTGGAGCGCGGCGCCCTGTTGTGCAGCAAACGCTACCGTGGACGATGCCAGTTGCTGCTGCGGGATGACGAGATGCTGTGGCGGTTTATGACTGACGACGAAATAGCGCTGACCAACAACGAGGCGGAGCGGGCGCTGCGTGGCTATGTGCTCTGGCGCAAGGGTAGCTACGGCGTGTGGTCTCACCGGGGCGAGCTGTTTCGCCAGCGCATCCTGTCGTTGGTGGAGACCGGCAAGCGATTGGGCCGCTGCCCACAGGAGTGGTTGAGGGCCGTGGTCAGGGCGTGCATCGAGAAGACAGATTATCCCATCCCGGCAGAACTGATGCCGTCAACCCCGTCCTGGTGAATAGATACAAAAATCCGGCGCCATTGGCGCCGGATTTTTTATGGGCTGCTGGCGGCTTGCCAGCACGGGATGACCCGCAGGAATTACTGGTAGAGGCCCAGATGCTCTTTGGCGTAGGCTTCGAAATCGGTGCAGCCACCGATGTGCTGCTCGTCCAGGAAGATCTGCGGCACTGTATTGACCGGCTTGCCGGCGCTCTTGGCCAGATCTTCCTTGGTGATGCCTTCTGCATGGATATCCACGTAGCGGAATTTGAAATCGTCGCGCTGCTCGACCAGCTGCTCGGCGATCTGCTTGGCGCGGACACAATAGGGGCAACCCGGGCGACCAAAAATCACTGCAAACATTTTATCTCTCCGTTATGGGGTCGTTAATTGAGGCTGGGCCCAGCATAGCCTCGCCTCGTGCTGACTTAAAGCTGAAATTGTCGATACCCTGCTGCGAGTGGCTCTATCGGCTCAACCCTGTGTGGCGAGCCATCGAGAAGCGCTTTGGCTCGCCGTATCAAGCCGGGCTGGGTGTTATCGGGACAGCCTGACCGCTGCCCCCTGTTGTGACTGGGTCTGTTACTGGGCGGCAATCTGGATGGGTTGCTGCTGATAGATGCTCTCCAGCACGCCTTTTTCGAACAGGGTCCAGGGCCAGGGTGCCTTGCTGGCACGATAGCGCTCGTGGGTGGCCGGATCCTGCGACAGGCCGCGCTGGAAGATGACGAAAGCCTTGCGTTGGCCACCGGCGGTGTCGATAAAGCCCGCCAGGTTGGAGGTGCCCGTGATGGTGCCGGTCTTGGCATGGACCTTGTTTTTCATCATGGGGGCAGTGACGCTGCGTCGCCAGGCCAGGGTGCCATCGACCTGGGAGCTTGGCAGCAGCTTGATGAAGTCGAGCTCGGCATCATTTTTCTGGATGAAGTTCAGCACCGACAGCATCTGGCGGGCGCTGATGAGATTGTGAGCAGAGAGGCCGGAGCCGTCGGCCAGGGTGGCGTTGCCAAGGTCAATGCCGTGCTTGGTGAGGATGGCGCGCACCGCCATGGTGCCGCTGCGATAGCTGCCCGGCTTGTTGTAGTAGTGGCGGCCAACGGTTTTCAGGAAGGTGTCGGCGTAGAGGTTGTCCGATTTCTTCAGCATCTTGGCCAGCATGATGGGCAGGGAGACCGAGTAGTGGGTCGCCAGGGTCTGGGCACCGACCGGTGCCTTGTGGGTGATCCGCAGCAGACCGTCGTGCTTGATGCTTGCCCTGTCCATGGCCCAGCGGATGTTGTCCCAGCCCCAGGCCTCCACGTCATGGATGGCAAAGCGCAGCCCCTGCGGCTCCTTGTTCGGGGTGATGCAGCCCTTGAGCTCATAGAAGTTGCCCTTGGCCATGTCCACCTCCAGAGCGCAGAACTGGCGTGCCATGTCGCCATAGCTCATCACCTCCACGTTGTCGGCCCCGACGCCGATGGCGACGCCTTTGGCGACATTGCCCACCGCCGGCTTGCCGATCTGGGTGGCGGTGATGGTGGCGTAGGCGCAGTTCTTGTCGATGATGACGGAGGAGACAGGCGCTGCGAAGCAGAGGGTCTGATCCCCCCACGACCAGCCATTGCCGCGCTCGTAGCCGTTGTAGGCGCCGGTGTTGACGTAGACGTTGCCATTGATGCGGTTGATGCCGAGCTGCTTGAACAGGGCCAGCAGATCCATTTTCGACAGGGTGGGGTCGCCGACGAAGTTGATCCAGATATCGCCGTTGATGGCATTGCCCTGTTTGGCACCGGGCTCGGCCTGGATATCGGTGGCGAAGCGGAAGTCGGCGCCCAGCTCCAGGCGGGCGGCCAGGGCGGTCAGCACCTTCATGGTGGAGGCGGGGGCAATCATGTCATCCGCGTTGCGGGCAAACTCAATGCCGTTGTTGCCCTGCACTATAATGGCGTACTGGCCACCCTTGGGCGGGGTGAGCGGGGTGGCGTGAACCGCCATGGAAACGAGGGCGCAAAAACCAATCAACAGCCGCAGCATAGGATCCTCAAACTTGATGAAGGGCGTCGGCAGTGGAGTACCGACTCTGATAATCGACGATGTTCATCTGCCGACCGGCGCTCGTCCTCAATAGAGGGCGTTGGCAGTTCGATACCGGCCGTCATAATCAAAAATTTTCTCTTTCACCCGCCAAAAACGTCCTGACTTGCGCGCGATGACGAAATCCGGGTGACGGAACTGGCCGGATACGGCCAGCACGCTCTCCAGGGTGGCAAATTCGGGCTCCAGTCCCGGGGCGGGCCAATGATGACGCACAAAGCGCTGTTGAAACAAGCGCCGTGCGCCGGTGGAGTGAAAAGCGAAGTATTCGCAGAGGGTGAGGCCATCCTCGTCGTGATAGGTCACCTCCAGTCGCTCCCCCTGTTTGCCACGGCCAGCGGCCAGAGTGAGGCCGGCGCAGCGGATCACCATGCAGTCCTTGAGATTGAGCGCCTCTTTAAGCTTGTCGTCCGGATCCACCAGCAGCTGATCGCAGCTCTGGCAGCGGCGGGCGGCGATGTCGTTTTCGGCGCCGCAGGCAGGGCAGATCTTGGCACGAAAGCGGTAGTCACACTCCTCGCGGTGGCCCTCGTCATCTTCAAACAACCCCTGACAGCGGCGGCCGTAGTGCTCGATGACCTTGCCCTCTTCGTCTGTCTTGCCCCAGAAGGTGTTGGCAAAGCCGCAGGCGGGGCAGGGCACCTGCACCGGCTCGGTGCCGGCGTGGGGCCTGGGTTCCCCCACTTCGGGGGCAAACAGGTTGAAGTTGTTGCCGGCATAATCGAGCACCAGGCAATCGGTCTTGCCCGGTGACAGGCGCAGGCCGCGCCCCACTATCTGCTGGTAGAGCGATACCGACTCGGTGGGCCTGAGCATCACGATAAGATCGACATGGGGGGCGTCAAAGCCGGTGGTGAGCACCGCCACGTTGACCAGAAACTTGAGTTCGCGGGCCTTGAAAGCGCTGATGAGGGCATCGCGTTCCGGCCCCGGGGTGTCACCTGTGATGAGGGCCGCCTGTTCTCCTCTGGCACCCAGCAGGCCGTGAATTTCACGGGCGTGTTCGACGGTGGCGGCGAAGATCATCACCCCCTGGCGTTCGGTGGCATACTCCAGTACCTGGCTCAGGATATGGGGGGTGACCCGCTCCTGGCGCTTGAGCTCGCCGTTGAGATCCGCCTCGCTGAACAGGCCGTTTTCCCGCGGTACCAGCTTGCTGAAGTCGTAGTGGACTATGGGGGCATCAATCAGGCGCGGCGGGGTCAGGTAGCCGTTTTTCACCATGAAACGCAGGGGCAGCTCGAACACGCAGTCGCCAAACAGCCGATCCCCGTGGCTGCGCACCATGCCGTGGTAGTGACGCCGGTAAATCCAGCCAAGGCCGAGCCGGTAAGGGGTAGCGGTGAGACCCAATATCTTGAGTGCCGGGTTGGCAGCCTTGAGATGGTCGATCACCTGATGGTACTGACTCTCGTCATCGAGCGACACCCGGTGGCACTCGTCGATGATAAGCAGGGAAAACGCGCCATCGAAGGCGTCCAGATTGCGCGCCACCGACTGCACCGAGCCGAACACCACCTGGGCGCTGGCCTCCTTGCGAGACAGTCCGGCGGCGAAGATGTCGGCCTTGAGCCCCCAGGCCTCGTACTTGGCGTGGTTCTGCTCCACCAGCTCCTTGACGTGGGCCAGTACCAGCACCCGGCCGCGGGCTATTCGCGCCAGTTCGGCGATCACCAGACTCTTGCCGGCCCCGGTGGGCAGCACGATGACGGCGGGATCCGGATGTTTGCGAAAGTGGCTGATGACGGCGTTGACGGCGTCGGTTTGATAGGGTCTGAGAACGAACATGGGGAGACTGGCTGCTGCAAGATGGCGCCATTATAGGGATTCGGTTTTTAAATGTCTGGCTTAAAAACAGAGGGCCGGCAAGCGCGGCCCTCTGGACAGGAGGTGGCAACGAAGCTTAGTGGAAGGGGAACAGGTAGTTGAGCCAGCTCGCCATCCGCAGCAGCACTTTGCGCATGATGGAAACATGGTGGAAGTGGTGGGTGTTGATGGCCGCCTGGCCGCTGGCACCGGCGATCACCTGATACTTGGACCACTCGGGGTCGGTGATCTTGATGGTGACCGGCAAGCGGCCCGGGCGCTGGGCCGTGCTCTGGTCCAGCAGACCGGAGTTGGCCTGTACGTTACCGGCGGCGATGGCGGGCACCACGACAGTGACTTCGCCCTTGAAGATCTTGCCGGGAATGCCGTCGATCACCACTTCGGCCTCGTCGCCGACTTCCAGTCGCTGCATGCTGTTTTGCCAGAACCAGCCCACGTAGTAGTTCTCGCTCTGGTGCACGAAGGTCATGACGGGACGATAGAGGTAGGGGGTGGCAATCATGCCCGGGCGCAGCGCCAGTTGCAGCACGAAGCCGTCGGAGGGGGCAAGCACCACCGTCTGCTCGAGGTCATAGCGGGCCTTTTCCAGCTGGGCCTGTACGTCGTTGACCAGGGCGCGCTGCTGATCGAGCTGGGAGACCAGATCGTCGACATTGGCCTGGCTCACGTCGAGATCCCGCTGCTTGCCGATGCCGCGGCGCAGCAGCTCCTGGGCGCGGTCACGATCCAGCCGGGCGGAGCGCAGGCGTGCGTCGATGGACTTGATGTGATCCTGGTTTGACTGCAGGCGGGCCTGCAGGCTGGCAACCTGCTGCTTGAACGGCGTGTCGTCGATGCGAAACAGCACGTCCCCCTGTTTGACCTGCTGGTTCGGTTTGACGGGCACCTCCACGACGCGCCCCTTCACCAGCGGCACTATAGGGGTGGAGATATAGTAGTTGCGCGCCATTTCGGAGTAGGGGTGGTTGTAGTTCATCAGCATGATCAGGGTGCCGATGATCAACACGCCCCCGAGTACCGCCGTCGGTACTGTCCACTTGTTGAGCGGGATACGGAAGATTTTGAAGATGGCCACACAGATGGCCGTGTAGGTCAGGATCAGTAGCAGGTCCATGGCTTATCCCTTTTGTTCGCTCTGTTCGATATGGTTGAGGCGGTTCTTCAGCTCGGCCAGCTCCTCCCTGAGGGCGGCGAGTTCCTCTTCATCCTTTGCCAGACGCTTGTTGAAGCCCCAGCCGCGATCGGGGCGGTAGAGGGTTGCCCAGATCCAGAGAAAGGGCCAGAGGACATGGAGGGTGAAGAGGCTGACCCAACCGGCGACATGAATGGCGTCCTGATGGGGGTGGTCGCGGTGCTTGGCTATCTCGTAGGGAATATCGTGGATCACGATAATGCCGTAGAAGATGACCAACCCGACAAACACGAGCAGACCGAGTGCAAAGTAATCAAGGGACATGTAGACCTCCGGCGGCTTGAGCACCCATTGATAATTGGTTTTTGTTGCCACTAAAGCAATTAATAATCACATCGTTAACGTGATATCGTCCGCCATCATAATGCGGAAAGCCTGATTTTGGATGGGGTTTTCAAGGAAGGGCGTTAATATTGTTTTCATCAAAAAGGGGGCCGCACGGGCCCCCTTTTGATTCAGGTGTTATTTGCGTCAACTTTCGCTGGTCTGGCTCACCAGTGGCTGGCGGAACTTGATCAGGAAGGTGGCGGTGATCACGGCGGTGGCGACCAGACCGATGATGGTGGAGATACCCATCTCCAGACCAAAACCGATGGGGGCGTTGGCCAGGTAGGTGAACACCACGGCAGTCATGAACATGGCCGGGATGGTGCATACCCAGTGCAGCTTGCCCTCCTTGATGAGGTAGGCGGCAGCGGCCCACAGCATGATGACGGCAGTGGTCTGGTTGGCCCAGCCGAAGTAGCGCCAGATCACCCCGAACTCGGCCTTGGAGATGATGAAACCAAGGACAAACATGGGGATGGCGATCAGCAGACGCTTGGCCATCGGCTTCTGGGTCAGGTTCAGGAAATCCGCCACGATGAGGCGGGCGCTGCGAAACGCGGTGTCACCCGAGGTGATGGGCAGGATCACCACGCCGAGGATGGCCAGGATGCCGCCAACGGTGCCGAGCAGGCTGGTGGAGACTTCGTGTACCACGGCAGAGGGACCGCCGCTTGCCAGAGTGGCGTTGAGCGCTTCAGTGCTGTCGTAGAAGGAGAGACCCAGGGTGCACCAGATGAGGGCGATGATGCCTTCACCGATCATGGCTCCGTAGAAAATGAAGCGGCCGGATTTTTCGTTCTGCATGCAGCGCGCCATCAGCGGGGACTGGGTGGCGTGGAAGCCGGACACAGCACCACAAGCGATGGTGATGAAGAGCAGCGGCCACAGGGGCAGATCGGTCGGGTGCAGGTTGGAGAAGTCCATCCCTGTGTTGTAGAAGCCCTTGCCGGAGACGATGAGGCCGATGATGAGGCCGACCGACATGAATACCAGCAGTGCGCCGAAGATGGGGTAGAAGCGGCCGATGATCTTGTCGATGGGCACTATGGTCGCCAGGATGTAGTAGGCGAAGATGGCCATGATCCAGTAGACCAGATCGGTGGAGGTCAGGTTGGCCAGCAGGCCCGCCGGGCTCAGCACGAACACCACGCCCACCAGCATCAACAGGACTACAGCGAACAGGTTCATGAAGTGCTTGGCGGCGTTGCCCAGGTGCTCACCGACCACGGTCGGCACCGAGGCGCCCTTGGCGCGCACCGACAGCATGCCGGAGAAGTAGTCGTGTACCGCACCGGCGAAGATGCAGCCAAACACGATCCACAGCATGGCGACCGGACCATACAGGGCACCCAGGATGGGGCCGAAGATGGGGCCGACGCCGGCGATGTTGAGCAGTTGTACCAGATAGACTTTCTTGTCCGACATGGGGACATAGTCAACCCCGTCCGCCATGGTGATGGCGGGGGTTTTCAGCTCGGGTTTCGGGCCAAATATCCGTTCGATGAATTTGCCGTATACGAAATAGCCGGCTACGAGCAAGCCGACGCATAGGAAGAACCAGACCATTGTTACGCTCCTGCATTGTTATTCTTTGATGTGCATGAGCAGTCTAGCGGGGATGGGCGCTGCCGGCAGTGGAAACGAGGCGAGCGGCGCCATGGCGCTGCGAGTGGTTGGCGCTTGTGATCAGGCGCACACAAACGGCCTTACTCCAGACCCAGCCTATCCTTCAACTCCTTGAGGTAGCGGCGGCTCACCGGCACCCGGGCGCCGCTCGGCGTGACTATTTCCGCCAGCTGGTTTTCCAGCAGCTGGATCTCGAAGATGGCCTCGGGGGCGATCAGATACTGGCGGTGACAACGCAGCAGCGGGCTCTTCTCCTCCAGGGATTTGAGGGTGAGCTGGGTATGAAACAACTCACCCTGGCAAGCCACATGGACGCCGCCGAGATCGGAGAAGGCATACTCCACCTGATTGATGGGCAAGAGGCGCACCCGGTTGTGCAGATAACCCGGAATGTGGTGAATGGCGGGGGCCAGCGTCTCAATCGGTTGCGGGCTGATGTCCTGGCGCAGGCGGGCGATGGTCTTGGCCAGCCGGGCGGGTTCCACCGGTTTGAGCAGGTAGTCGAAGGCGTTCTCCTCGAACGCCTGGATGGCGTACTCGTCGAAGGCGGTGACAAACACGATGCGGGGCAGGGGATCGAGCATGGCCACCAGCTCCATGCCGCTGAGCTTGGGCATCTGGATATCGAGAAACACCACTTGTGGCTTGAGCTGCTGGATAAGCGGCAGCGCCTCGATGGCGTTGGCCGCCGTGCTCAGGATCTCGATGTCGGGATAGCCGGCCAATTGCTGGGCCAGCTCTTCACGGGCGTAGGGCTCGTCATCGACAAGCAGGGCGCGGATCATGATTTCCTCCTATCAAACATGAATGGGTGCATGGGGTCGGGCACAGGGCCGGCGCTATCTCCTGCTGACGCCAGAACAGAGATAACGGCCTGCATCAGGGAGCCACTTTTGGAATGGTGCAGGAGACCCGGGTCCACTGCTCCGGCTCGCACGCAACGCTCACCCCGTAGCGCTCGCCAAAGGCGCTCTTGAGGCGCCTGTCCACTATGGTCATGCCCAGGCCATCGCCAGCCGGCTGGGGTTGCCAGGTGCCGGCGTTGTCCTCGACGTGGATGGTCACGCTGTCAGCGTGCTCCTCGGTATAGAGGCGGATCCGCCCCTGCTCCAGCAGGGTCGAGATGCCGTGCTTGATGGCATTTTCAATCAGCGGCTGCAGGGTGAAGCTCGGCAGCTGCAGGTCG
Source organism: Aeromonas sp. FDAARGOS 1407 (assembly GCF_019048725.1). NCBI lineage: Bacteria > Pseudomonadati > Pseudomonadota > Gammaproteobacteria > Aeromonadales > Aeromonadaceae > Aeromonas > Aeromonas sp. FDAARGOS 1407. The sequence continues at coordinate 4,090,164 of NZ_CP077399.1, read as the reverse complement.
GCCAGGTGGGCCGGTATCTCGTTGATCACCGTCAGGCGATCGCCAAAGCGGGCGAGCTCTATCTCCAGATAGGATTGACAGTGCTCTTGCTCCTCCTGCAGGGTGCTGAGGCCGCTGTGGCGCTTGAGGTTCTTGCGAAAGAACAGGGATAGGTGCAGCAATAGCTCGCGCGCCTTGTCCGGATCCCGCCGGGTGATGGCACTGATGGTGTTGAGGGTGTTGAACAGGAAATGGGGGTTGATCTGGGCCTGAATAAGCTTGAGCTCGGATTGCACCAGCAGCCGCTGCTGCTGCTCCAGCCGACCGGCCAGCAGCTGTTGCGACAGCAGGTTGGCAATCCCCTCGCCCAGGGTGTGGTTGATCTTGAGGAACAGCCGCTTCTTCGGCTCGTAGAGCTTGATGGTGCCGATCACCCCCTTGTCCCCCTGCAGCGGGATCACCAGCACAGAGCCGAGCTGGCACTGGGGCGAGATGCTGCAGCGGTAGGGCTGGCTGTTGCCATCGGCAAACAGCACCTTGTTCTGGGCAATGGCCTCCATGGTGGTGGCCGAGGTGATGGGGGTACCCGGCTTGTGGTGATCCTCCCCGATCCCGATAAAGGCGAGGATCTTGTCGGTGTCCGTGATGGCGACGGCGCCGACCCCGGTCTCTTCCTGAATAATTTTGGCGATTTTACTGCTCGCCTCCGGGGTGAAGCCCTGGCTCATGATCCCCACGGTGCGGTTGGCGATGTTGAGCGCCTTGGCGGAGAAGACCCGGGAAAACTTCTCGTACATCAATTGCTGGTCGCGGATCATGCTGATGAAGAGCGCCGCCCCGCAGGAGTTGGCCAGGATCATCGGGGTAGCGATGGTGCGCACCAGCAGCAGCGCCTTGTCGAAGGGGGCGGCCACCAGCAAGATGATGACCATCTGCAGCATTTCGGCGTAAAGGGTGGTGAAGAAGGCAACCTTGGGTTCAAACAGCGCGCCCATCCGGCCGGACCGCATCAGTCGCCAGTGCACCAGACCGCCCAGCAGCCCCTCGCAGGTGGTGGAGATGGCGCAGGCCAGATCGGTAAATCCCCCCAGGGTATAGCGGTGCAATCCACCGGTCAGTCCCACCAGAAAGCCCACCAGCGGCCCCCCCAGCAGGCCCCCCAGCACGGCGCCGACCGCCCGGGTATTGGCGATGGCATCATCGATATCGAGGCCCACATAGGTGCCAAGGATGCAGAAAGCAGAAAAAATAATGTATATCAGTATTTTGTGTGGCAGCCTGACGGAGTAGTTGGCCAGCGGGCGCAGTAGAGGACTTTTTGAGAAGAGATAGGCGATCACCAGGCTGACGCTCATCTGTTGCAGCAAGGAGAGAACCAACTGCATAAAAAACGCTCCTCAAGGGAAAGGTTAAAAAACAGCCTGTGTCTGAACAAGTGTGATCAGGATCTTGTTCTGGGGGGCCAATTTTGCGACACGGGCTGCCAGTTTGCCAGAACGTGCGGATAAAACCATATTAAATCAGCATGTTAAATTGATATTTGTGTAAGCGAGCCGGGGTTGCTATTGGTGGATGGAGCATAAATCTATCCGCTGGATAGGCTACATGGAGGTAGCATGCTCCGCCCGGCCACTGGCTGGGCGTTTTTTATACATGGCCGGATGGCAACTTTCCGGTGGGTATTCGAGTGATTATTCCGGTTTGTCCAATGAGTTATCCCCAGCTTCTGGGGATAACTCAAAAAGCGAAGTAATAACAGAAGCGGCGAGTCAGATTGAAGAACTGGCGCTGCCCCTCATCCAGATCCTCCTGTCTGATACAGCCCGTGATGGTGCGCTCGTCTTCCCGCAGATCGATCATGGTGACGGCTTCCGGGCGCTGGGCCTTGATATAGGGGAGCAACTTGGGTTTGAGGGGCATGGTGGGCTCGGTGGAGAGCACCAGCCCTATGCTGTCGTCAGACATTTTGACCAGAGAACCCGGTGGATACACCCCCAGGACCTTGATCAGCAATTTGACCAGATTCTGGTCAAATTTTTTCTGGGACAGCTTGTAGAGCTGGCTGATGGCCTGGCTCGGGGCAGCGGCACTGGCGCTGCTGCGGGGGTGAAGCAGCTCGTCATAATAGTCCACCAGCCCGATGAGACGGGCCAGCGGTGGTATATCCCCTCCCTTGAGCCCCAGTGGATATCCGCTGCCATCGAGTCGCTCGTGATGCAGATGAGCCACCTGGCGGATCTTGGGTTCGAAGGCGTTGAGCTGGGTCAGCATGTCCAGCCCGTATTGGGGATGCATGTTGAGAAAGTTCTGCTCGGCCTTGTTCAATTCTCCCCGCTTCAAGGTGATCTGGGTCGGTACCTTCAGCTCGCCGATGTCGTGGATAAGTCCTGCCAGCCCCGCCTCTTCCAGTGCGACCGGGTTCATCCCCAGCTCGCGTCCCATCAGCATGGCGATGAAGGCGACGTTGAGGCTGTGCTGCAACAGAACATCGGTATGGGGGCTGCGGATCAGATGCAGGCCGAGGGGGCCTTCGTGTTCGCTCAGACGGGCGGCGGTATTGCGCACCAGCTGGGCGGCGTTGGCCAAGCCTTCGTCGGGTTTGAGGTTGAGGGCACCCAGGGCGTCGCGAAGCTCCGACATCGACTGGCCAAAGGCCTTGTCGGCGGCGCGCATGGAACGGCGAAAGGCTTTCTCATCGAAGGGGGGAGGGCCGGAATCTGTCGGCTCTTCTGTGGCATCCAGCTCGTCAAGATCGGGGCCAGCATCCGGTACATCCCCGCGCAGCAAGGGTTCGACGGGGAGATCGCTCTTGTCCGGGTCAACCATCAGAAGGTGGAGATCGAGGTGGCGAATGATGTCGAGTTGCTGCTGGTCTTTGATCTTGAAGGTATTAAACATAAAAGGGTGGTTGGTCCATCCGGTTGGCAGATGGATGAAGTGGCCTACCTTCAACTGTTCTATCGAAACCTGGATCAGTGCCATTGGAATGCCTGCATTTCTTGAATGCCTCTCAAACAAGCTAGCAAAATCCGATGGATAGACAACTAAAAATCCGTTTAGCACCCTTGGAGAAGGGCCAGGTTGTGACCTCTTTCTCTCTTAATTCACTCTTAAGTTTCGCCGATTAGTCTGACGCCATGGTTTTAGTCAGTTAATCCGGGTCAATCATAGGCTGACCCGTTCGCTAGGAGTTGTTAATGCGTATTGCGCTCGGTGTGCTGAAGGCGAATTTGCTGCTGGTACTGTTTTTTGCGCTGGTGCTGAACTGGCCGATCTTTTTGCATTTCTACAAGGTGCTCAGCGGTCTGGAGCATGTCAAAACCGGATTCGTACTCTCCATTCCCCTGGTGTTGGTAGCGGCGCTCAATGCCGTCTTTATTCCTTTTACCTTCCGCTTTGTCCTCAAACCCTTCTTTACCCTGCTGATCCTGACCGGCTCCATCGTCAGCTACGCCATGCTCAAATATGGCGTTGTCTTCGATGCCGGCATGATGCAAAACATAGTGGAGACCAACAGTAGGGAAGCCACCTCCTATCTGAACGGGTCGGTCGCTCTCTGGTTCTTGCTGACCGGCATACTGCCGACCCTGGGGCTCTGGTCGCTGAAGATCCGCTATCCCGCCACCTGGTACAAGGGACTGGCGCTGCGCGCCGGTTCGCTGGCGCTCTCCCTGCTGGTGGTGGGCAGCATAGCCGCCCTCTATTACCAGGATTACGCCTCGGTCGGGCGCAACAACAAGTCCCTTGGCAAGGAGATAGTGCCCGCCAACTATGTTAACGGGCTCTACAAATATGCCCGTGATGTGGTCTTCGCGACTCCGATCCCCTACCAGCAGATCGGCACCGATGCCAAGCTGATCGCCAAGGATGCCAAGCCGACGTTGATGTTCCTGGTCGTGGGGGAGACGGCGCGCAGCCAGAATTACTCCCTCAACGGTTATGCCAAGGCGACCAACAGCTTTACCGCGAAAGAGGCGGGGATAGTGTCGTTTCGGGATGTGCGTTCATGCGGCACGGCGACAGCTGTCTCGGTGCCCTGCATGTTCTCCAACCTGACCCGCCGCGGCTACGATGATCAGCTGGCCGGCTCCCGTGATGGGTTGCTGGATGTGCTGCAACATGCCGGTGTCTCCGTGCTCTGGAAAGAGAATGACGGGGGCTGCAAAGGGGTGTGCCGCAATGTGCCGACCATAGAAATAGCCCCCAGGGATTATCCGGCCCTTTGCAAAGGTGGCTCCTGCTATGACGAGGTGCTGCTGGAAGGATTGGATCAGCAGATCGCCGCCATGAAGGGCAACAAGCTGGTGGCGTTTCACCTGATGGGCAGCCATGGACCCACTTATTTCCGTCGCTATCCCGCCAGCGAGCGTACCTTCGTGCCGGACTGCCCGCGCAGCGACATCGAAAACTGCACCAATGAAGAGCTGGTGAACACCTATGACAACACCATCCGTTACACCGACAAGGTGGTGGCCCGGCTCATCGACAAGCTGAAATCTTTGGAGAGTCAGTACAACGTAGGGCTGGTCTACCTCTCGGATCATGGCGAATCCCTCGGTGCCATGGGCCTCTATCTGCACGGTACGCCCTACAAGTTCGCGCCGGATGATCAGACCCGGGTACCGCTGCTGACCTGGTTCTCTCCTCAGTTGCAGACGGATCGTCAGCTGAATATGGATTGTCTGCAGCAGGAGGCGGGCAGCAAGCGCTTCTCCCACGACAACCTGTTCCACTCCATGCTGGGGATCATGGATGTGCAAACCAAGGTCTACAACGGAGCGCTGGACCTGTTCAAGCCGTGCCGGGCGGGGTAGGAGCCTAACTCCAGGCAAACAAGCAAAACAAAACGGCAGCCCGAGGGCTGCCGTTTGTCATTATGGGCCTTGCGTCGCAAAGGCTACTTCTGCTCCATGATGATCTGCAGCAGATCCCCTTCCAGCAGGGCACGTTTAACCAGGGCAAAGCCGCCGATGGTGGGTTGGTTCTGGAAGCGCGCCTTCACGATGGGCAGGCCACGGTGGAAGCTTGGCAGCGACTGGTGTTCGACACAGCGGCGGATGGCCGGGAACAGGATCTCTTCGGCGGCGGTGATTTCGCCGGCGATCAGCACCTTCTGCGGGTTGAACAGGTTGACCGTGATGGCCACCGCCCGCCCCAGATGCTCCCCCACGTTCTCGATCACGCTGTGAGCCAGTTCATCCCCCGCTTGCGCAGCCTTGCACACCTCCTGGATGGTGATGTGTTTTTCTTGCAGCGAGCTCTGGTGGCCGCGGCTGATGAGCTCCTTCACCTTGTCGACGATGGCCTCGTTGGAGGCGATGGTCTCGAGGCAGCCGAAGTTGCCGCAGTGGCAGCGCTTGCCGAGCGGTTCGACCTGGATGTGGCCGATCTCGCCCACGTTGCGATTCTGGCCTAAGAACACCTGCCCCTTGGTGATGATCCCCGACCCCGTCCCCTGGTGCACGCTCACCAGGATTGAGTCCATGCAGTCGCGGGACTCGCCGAAGAAGTGTTCGGCCAGCGCCAGCGAGCGGGTGTCGTTGCCCACGTAGCAGGGAAGGTTGAAATGATTCTCCAGGAGCTTCGCCAACGGCAGGTTGCGGATCTGGTACTTGGGGGTGTAGATGACCATGCCGGATTCGGGGTTGACCAGACCCGGCATGGTCAGCGCGATGCTGATGAGATTGCGGCTGCGTTCGCTGTTGGCATCGATAAAGGCGCCAATCTCCCGCAGCAACATGTCGACCACGGGTTGCTGGTCGATCTCGGCCACCTGGGTAATGTGCTGGTCGAGCTCCTTGCCATCGAGATCATAGAGACTCAGGTGCAGGTAGCCACGGCCCAGCTTGGCAGAGACAAATTGAAAGCGATGCTTGATGGTGGTCAGGGAGATGGCACGCCGTCCGCCGGTGGAGGCTTGCGGCGAGGTCTCCTTGATCAGGCCATGCTCGATCAGTTGCCGGGTGATCTTGGTCACGCTGGCCGGGGCCAGGTGACTCAGTTCGGCAATTTTGACCCGGGAGATGGGCCCTTGCAGGTCGATGAGCCGATACACGGCCGCACTGTTGACCTGCTTGATAAGATCTACGTTTGCTATTTGTCCGCCAGTCATGATGTCACTGTTGTGTGTAGTGTCCGTTAACCACGGTCCCGCGGACCGTGAAGTCCTGATCGAATACAGTGAGGTTGGCAATCTTGCCGACCTGGATACTACCGAGACGTGAGTCCCATCCAATGGCGCGTGCCGGGTAGAGGCTGGCCATTCTCAGTGCTTCATCAAGCGGTAATCCGACCTGTTTGACCAGATTCTCCACCCCTTCAATCATGGTGAGGGAAGAGCCGCCGAGTGTACCATTCTCGTCAATGCACTGACCATCGCGTAAAAACACGGTCGTGCCACAAAAATCAAATTTCTCAAAGCCTTCCGGCGCACCTGCCGCCGCGGTGGCATCGGTGACCAGCACCAGGCGCTCGCCGAGGATCTTGTGGGCCAGGCGCACGTTGGCGTAGTGCACGTGGTGACCGTCGACGATGACGCCGGTGTAGACATCCTTGCGATCGTAGATGGCACCGACCACGCCAGGCTCGCGGCCGTTCAGGGTCGGGGTCATGGCGTTGTAGAGGTGGGTGGCAAAGCGGATGCCATTGTCAAAGCCCGCCATCGCCTGATCGTAACTGGCGGCGGTGTGGCCGGCGGAGACCAGGATGCCGGCTTCCACCAGACGGCGGATATGGGCCGGATCGTTGCGCTCGGGGGCCAGGGTGATCTTGGCGATGGCATCGGCGTTGGCACAGAAGAAGTCGATCATCTCGTCCGCCGGCTGGCGGATCTGGGCAGCAGGGTGGATCCCCTTGCGCTTGAGATTGGTGTAAGGGCCTTCCAGATGTACCCCCAGCACCTCGTTGGGGTGCGCCGCCATGTAGTCGCGGGTGACGGCGACGGCCTGCTTCATGTCTGCATCCGGACTGGTGATCAGGGTCGGCAGGAAGCTGGTTGTACCGGATTTGAGGTTGGCCGCCTGCATGGTGGCCAGGGTCTCCACCTTGATGTCGGTGTTGAACATCACGCCGCCACAGCCGTTGAGCTGGACGTCGATGAAACCGGCGGTCAGGTTGGCGCCTTCAAGATCGAATCGCTCGATCCCCTCGGGCAACTCATCCAGATGGGAGATGGCGACAATCTTGTCGCCCTCGATGACGACCCCGTAACCGGTCAGCACACAGCTGCCGGTGTAGAGGGTGCAGTTGGTCAATGCGTACATGTTCACTCCTTACAGACGGCCGATATTGGCGGCTTCCAGCTGCTGGAAGTAACGCACCGTCTTGACCTTGAGCTCCATGGTGGAGGGCTCGTCACATACCATCATGCCTTTCGGGTGCAGTTGCAGGGTGGAGATGGTCCACATGTGGTTGACGCTGCCTTCCACGGCGGCCTGCAGGGCCAGCGCCTTGCTGTGGCCAGTCACCAGGATCATGATCTCTTCGGCATCCATCAGGGTACCGACACCCACGGTCAGCGCCAGCTTGGGCACTTGCTCGGTGTCGCCGCCGAAGAAGCGGGAGTTGGCGATACGGGTGTCTTCGGTCAGGGTCTTGACCCGGGTGCGGGAGGAGAGGGAGGAGGCCGGCTCGTTGAACGCGATGTGGCCGTCATTGCCCACACCGCCCATGAACAGGTGGATCTTGCCGTAGGACTTGATCTTGTCCTCGTAACGCTTGCACTCGGCGACCAGATCCTCGGCGTTGCCGTTGAGGATGTTGATGTTTTCCGGGCGAATGTCCACGTGGTTGAAGAAGTTGTTGTACATGAAGCTGTGGTAGCTCTCCGGATGATCTTCCGGCAGGCCCACGTACTCGTCCATGTTGAAGGTGACCACGTGCTCGAAGCTCACTTCGCCGGCCTTGTGCAGTTCGATCAGGCGCTTGTAGGTGTTGAGCGGGGTGCCGCCGGTGGGCAGACCGAGCACGAAGGGACGATCAGCGGTCGGCTTGAACGCATTGATACGGTCAACGATATAACGGGCTGACCAGAGGCCGACTTGGCTGGCAGATTTCAACGGGATCAGACGCATGTTGGATTCCTCGGTGTCGGTTTGCGACCGCTTGGACGGTGGCAATGGGCTAAGATGGATTCAAGTTGTTTTATAGCGTAAATAAAGATTGCGAACTAAGCCACATCTATCCGCTACCTTTATCTTGTTTGGGTGATAATGATCACGATTATCGGTTTATTAATTTGCGCAGCGAAATAAAACCCCTAGACTGCCAATCAAGCCTTGATGGCTTATGCGTCAAACGTGATAAGCACTTAATTTCTAGAAATACATTAACTAAGGAGAGGAACCGTGAACATTCTCGGTTATTTACAAAAGATCGGCCGTGCCCTGATGGTGCCGGTAGCGGTGTTGCCTGCCGCTGCGATCCTGATGGGGGTTGGCTACTGGATTGACCCGAATGGTTGGGGTGGTGACAGCGCGCTGGCTGCCTTCCTGATCAAGGCGGGCGCCGCCATTATCGACAACATGTCCGTGCTGTTTGCGGTCGGTGTCGCCTATGGTATGTCCAAAGATAAAGACGGTTCTGCCGCACTGGCCGGTCTGGTCGGTTTCCTGGTAGTGACCACTCTGCTGAGCCCGGGCGCGGTTGCCCAGATCAAGAGCATCCCGCTGGAAGAAGTTCCGGCCGCGTTTGGCAAGATCAACAACCAGTTCGTGGGTATCCTGTGTGGTGTCATCGCCGCTGAGCTCTATAACCGCTTCAGCAGCGTCGAGCTGCACAAGGCACTCTCCTTCTTCTCCGGCCGTCGTCTGGTACCGATCGTGACCTCAGTGGTGATGATCATCGTATCCTTCATCCTGATGGCCGTATGGCCTGCCATCTATGGCGGTCTGGTCGGTTTCGGTGAGTCCATCGTGAGCTTGGGCTCCACTGGTGCCGGTATCTACGCCTTCTTCAACCGTCTGCTGATCCCGATCGGTCTGCACCACGCCCTGAACTCCGTGTTCTGGTTCAACGTGGCCGGTATCAACGACATCCCGAACTTCCTGGGTGGTCAGGCTACCATCGATGCCGCTCTGGCCGCTGGCAAGAGCCTGGATCAGGTGAAAGGCGTGGTCGGTATGTACCAGGCTGGCTTCTTCCCCATCATGATGTTCGGTCTGCCGGGTGCCGCGCTGGCCATCTACCACTCCGCCAAGAAAGAGAACAAAGAGAAAGTTGCGTCCATCATGATCGCCGCCGCTTTCGCCTCCTTCTTCACTGGTGTAACCGAGCCGCTCGAGTTCTCCTTCATGTTCGTGGCGCCGGTGCTGTATGTCATCCACGCCGTGCTGACCGGTATCTCCGTGTTCATCGCCGCCTCCATGCACTGGATGGCCGGTTTCGGCTTCAGTGCCGGTCTGGTGGATATGGTGCTCTCCAGCCGCAACCCGCTGGCAACCAACTGGTACATGCTGATTGCTCAGGGTCTGGTGTTCTTCGGTCTGTACTACGTGGTCTTCCGCGCCGTCATCGCCAAGCTGAATCTGAAGACCCCGGGTCGTGAAGAGGAAGAGGAGAGCGCTCCGGCGGTTGCTCAGACTACTGACCGTACCGAACTGGCCAAGCAGTACCTGGAAGTGCTGGGTGGTCATGACAACCTGGTCACCATCGATGCCTGCATCACCCGTCTGCGTCTGACCCTGAAAGATCGCAGCATCGTGGATGAGCGCAAGCTCAAAGCCTTGGGCGCGGCCGGTGTGGTCAAGCTCGGTGAGCAGAACCTGCAGGTGATTCTGGGCCCATTGGCCGAAATCATCGCCGGTGAAATGAAGGCCCTGCGTTAATCGGGCGCCAAGCTCGCCTCAAGTCTAAGTCCATTGTTGACATAACTAAGGGCCCCGCTTAGGGGCCCAATATAAAAAAAGCCAAGAAATTCCAACCTTTACTTCAAATGAGAGCAGCAGTTATGAACTTGAAACATTCTCTGTTAGCCATTGCCATGTCTACCGTTTTTGCCACCCAGGTACAGGCAGCCGATGCCGCCAAGCAAGCCGTGGTCGATTCCCTCGCCAATAACCTGGTGGTCAAGTATGAAGTGGTCACCAACGACGGTGCCGGTGCCGGTCTCGATTGTCAGGCGCTGGGCTCCGAGTGGGCGAGCTGTGGCGTTGCCAAGCTGCACCTGACCAACACCGGTGCCGATGTGACCTCCAAGGACTGGAGTCTGTATGTCTCCTCCATCCGCCGCATCCAGCGGGTGGACAACGACCAGTTCACCATTACCCACCTCACTGGCGACCTCTATCGTTTGACGCCGACCGAGAAGTTCCAGGGGTTTGCCAAGGATGCGACCGTGGAAGTGCCGCTGGTCGTGGAGTACTGGGTATTGTTCGAATCTGACATCATGCCGAACTGGTATGTGGCCAGCGAAGGGGCCGAGCCGAAAGTGCTGGCCAGCATGAGCAACATCAATGATGCCACCACCTACGAGAAGCCGATGCCGGCCGATGGCTGGAAGCGCACCAAGGATGACAACAACATCCTGATGAACAGCGAGACCCGTTTTGCTGCCAACCAGACCAGCACTCTGCTGCCGGCGGGCAAGATCGACAACCAGATCCTGCCGACCCCGATGAAGCAGGTAGTGAAAGCCGGTCCGCAGGTCGACTTCTCCACCATCAAGCTCAACGCCCTGGATCTGCCGACCGATCGCGCCGAGACCCTGAAGGCTCAACTGACCAAGCTGGGTGTTACCCTCTCCGACACCGGCTATCCAGTGACCATCAAACTTGGCAGCAAGGTCAAGCAGGCCGAAGGCTACGACATGACTATCGGCCAGAAGGGTACAGTCATCCAGGGCCATGACATTGCGGGTGCCTTCTGGGGCGCGCAATCCCTGGTCTCCCTGCTGGGCGTCGATGACAAGCTGGTCTCCCCGATGAGTGTCGAGGATGCGCCGCGCTTCGAATACCGTGGCATGCAGACCGACGTGGCCCGTCACTTCCGCAGCCTGGATACCATGAAGAAGCTGGTTGACCAGATGTCCGCCACCAAGCTCAACGTACTGCACCTGGGTCTGACCAACGATGAAGGCTGGCGTATCGAGATCCCGGGCCTGCCGGAGTTGACCGATGTCGGCAGCAAGCGTTGCCACGATCTCTCCGAGACCCAGTGCCTGCTGCCGCAGCTCGGCTCCGGCCCCACCAGCGACAACATGGGTACCGGTTTCTACAGCAAGGCTGACTACGTCGAGCTGGTGCGTTATGCCAAGGCTCGCGGCGTGACCGTTATCCCCGAGATCAACATGCCGGCCCACGCCCGTGCCGCCGTGGTCTCCATGGAAGCGCGCTACAAGCGTCTGATGGCAGAAGGCAAAGAGGCCGAAGCTAACCAGTTCCGTCTGACTGACCCGGCGGATACCTCCAACGTCACCTCGGTGCAGTTCTACGACAAGATGTCCTTTATCAACCCCTGCCAGCCGGGTGCCGCCACCTTCGTGGCCAAGGTGATGGATGAAGTGGCCAAGATGCACGAGGCCGCCGGCCAGCCGCTGACCGCCTGGCACTACGGTGGTGACGAAGCGAAGAACATCATGCTGGGTGGTGGTTATCAAGACCCGAACGTCACCAAACCGGAAGAGCTGGTGGGTTGGCGCGGCAACACCGACTGGAGCAAGCAGGACAAGCCGTTCGGCAAGTCCCCCATGTGCCAGAAGATGATCGAGGATGGCAAGATCAAGGACGTGGCCGAGCTGCCTGTCTACTTCGCCAAGGAAGTGAGCGAGATGGTCAAGGGCCACGGCTTCTCCACCTTGCAGGCGTGGGAAGATGGTCTGAAGTACGCCAAGGATGCCAGCGTGTTCGCCACCGACAAGACCCGTGTCAACTTCTGGGAGACCCTCTACTGGGGTGGCTTCAACGAAGCGATGAAGTGGGCTCACAACGGTTATGACGTGGTGCTCTCCAACCCGGATTACCTCTACTTCGACTTCCCGAACGAGGTGCACCCGGCCGAGCGTGGCTACTACTGGGCAACCCGTTTCAACGACACCCGCAAGGTGTTCGCCTTCGCCCCGGAAAACCTGCCGCAGAACGCCGAGACCTCGGTTGACCGCGACGGCAACGCCTTCGTGGCCAAGGGTGACCAGGAGCCGGTCAAGTTCAAGGGGATCTCCGGTCAGCAGTGGAGCGAAACCGTGCGCACCGACGCCCAGTATGAATACATGGTTTACCCCCGTGTTTTCTCCGTGGCCGAGCGTGCCTGGCACAAGGGTGGCTTCGAGCTGGATTACGTGAAAGGCCGCGAGTTCTCCGGTGAGACCAAGCACGTCAACAAGGCCACTCTGAACAAAGAGTGGAACCAGTTTGCCAACCTGCTGGGTCAGCGCGTACTGCCCAAGCTCGACCAGGCCGGTGTCGAATACCGCCTCTCCGTACCGGGCGCCAAGGTAGTGAACGGTGTGCTGGAAGCGAACGTGGATCTGCCGGGCCTGCCCATCCAGTACAGCCTGGATGGCACCACCTGGACTGCCTACGACGCTGCGGCCAAGCCGAGCGTGACTGGCAAGGTCTACCTGCGCACCGTCAGCTTCGATGGCAAGCGTACCAGCCGTGTGACCGAGCTGAACTGATAGCGCTCAATCCATAACGCAAGGTGGGTCGCAAGACCCGCCTTTCCCAAGACCGGTGGTCATCGGTCTTGGGAAAGGTTGACTATGCGTGTGAGCCTTTGTTGTGTGTATTGTCTGTTTTTCATCACCTTCTGCCCCGCCTCGTGCGGGGCTTTTTTTGTGCTTTTTGCTGGAGTTCTTCCCCTGGGCGCTATTTTTGGCGCGTCAATGGCATGGAACGGCCAAATTCAGGTTGAGGCAGGGCGCGTAATGAGGGATCATATCCGGCTTGACGGCGGGGGGATGAGGGTGCCAGCCGGCACAACTTCCGCCAGTGACGCTTTTTTGAGGTGAGCCATGAGTCAGGCGAACAGCCCAACTAACTTTATCCGTCAGATCATTGATGAGGATCTGGCCAGTGGTAAGCACGACCGCGTGCATACCCGTTTTCCGCCCGAGCCGAACGGTTATCTTCACATCGGCCACGCCAAGTCCATCTGCCTGAACTTTGGTATCGCCCGTGACTACCAGGGCCAGTGCAACCTGCGTTTCGATGATACCAACCCGGTCAAAGAAGACATCGAGTATGTCGAGTCCATCAAGCAGGACGTGCAGTGGCTGGGCTTCCAGTGGAATGGCGAGATCTGCTACTCCTCCGACTATTTCGACAAGCTGCACGGCTACGCCGTTGAGCTTATCGAAAAAGGGCTGGCCTATGTGGACGAGCTGACCCCCGAGCAGATGCGCGAATACCGCGGCACTCTGACCGCCCCGGGCAAGAACAGCCCGTTCCGCGATCGCTCCGTGGAAGAGAACCTGGCGCTGTTCGAGAAGATGAAGAATGGCGAGTTTGCCGAAGGCACCGCCTGCCTGCGCGCCAAGATCGACATGGCCTCTCCTTTCATGGTGATGCGTGACCCCGTCATCTATCGCATCAAGTTTGCCCACCACCACCAGACCGGTGACAAGTGGTGCATCTATCCGATGTATGACTTCACTCACTGCATCTCGGACGCCCTGGAGGGGATCACCCACTCCATCTGTACCCTGGAGTTCCAGGACAACCGTCGTCTCTATGACTGGGTGCTGGACAACATCACCATCGACTGCCACCCGCGCCAGTACGAGTTCTCCCGTCTGAACCTCGAATACACCGTTATGTCCAAGCGCAAGCTGAACCTGCTGGTGACCGAGAAGCACGTGGATGGTTGGGACGATCCGCGCATGCTGACCGTCTCCGGTCTGCGTCGCCGTGGCTATACCCCGGCCTCCATTCGCGAGTTCTGCAAGCGCATCGGTGTGACCAAGCAGGACAACATCGTCGAGATGAGCATGTTGGAAGCCTGCATCCGAGAAGATCTCAACGAGAATGCCCCGCGCGCCATGGCCGTGCTGAATCCGGTGAAGGTCGTCATCGAGAACCTGGCGGCCGACGAAGTGCTGACCGCGCCGGCTCACCCGAGCAAGGCCGAGATGGGTACCCGCGAGCTGAATTTCACCCGCGAGATCTTCATCGACGAGGCTGACTTCAAAGAGGAAGCCAACAAGCAGTTCAAGCGTCTGGTGCTGGGCAAGGAAGTGCGTCTGCGCAACGCCTATGTCATCAAGGCTGAACGGGTCGAGAAGGATGCGGACGGCAAGGTCACCTGCATCTACTGCAGCTACGACGCCGACACCCTGGGCAAGGATCCGGCCGATGGCCGCAAGGTGAAAGGGGTGATCCACTGGGTCAGCGCTACTCACTCCCTGCCTGCCGAAGTGCGTCTCTATGACCGCCTGTTCAAGGTGCCAAATCCGGGTGCCGAAGAGGACTTCGAAGCCGCACTCAACCCGGACTCCCTAGTGATCGTCCAGGGGGCCCGCGTCGAGGCTTCTCTCAAGAACGCCCAGCCGGAGCAGGCTTACCAGTTTGAGCGCGAAGGCTACTTCTGCGCCGACAACAAGCTCTCCAGCCCGGAGCACCTGGTGTTCAACCGCACCGTGGCCCTGCGTGACTCCTGGGGCAAGGTAGAAGGCTAAGCGAGCAGGGCAGGGGAAACCCTGCCCTCTGTTTGGCAATCAGCGTTGCCCAGGACAATAAAAAAGCCAGCATCAGCTGGCTTTTTTATTGTCCGTCATTCAGTGTGTCTGGCGGCTCAGTCGTCGTGCTTGCACTCGCCTGCGGCGCAGTGGCCATAGAGATAGAGGCTGTGGTTGGTGAGACGAATGTTGTGCTTCTTGGCGATGTCGCGCTGGCGCTCTTCGATCACCTCGTCGGAAAACTCGATCACCTTGCCGCAGTCGAGGCAGACCAGATGGTCGTGGTGCTCCTGGGTAGCCAGCTCGAACACCGACTTGCCCCCCTCGAAGTGGTGGCGGGTGACGATGCCGGCATCATCAAACTGGTTGAGAACACGGTAGACGGTGGCAAGACCGATCTCTTCGCCAAGATCGATAAGTCGCTTATAGAGATCTTCGGCGCTGGTGTGTTGGCAGTCCGGTTGTTGCAGGATTTCCAGAATTTTGACTCGGGGCAAGGTGATCTTGAGCCCGGCCTTTTTTAACGCTTGGTTGTTGTCTGCCATATTCTACTTATTCGCATTCTCGAAGGTGGGTTTATTCTGAGGGACTGCCGCGGGAATGGCAACCTTGAACTCGCTTGGCCTGTCATTATAGGGCGGCATCCCCAAAAATAAACCCGCTAATTCAAAGGGTTTAGCCAAGGATCCCACTCTGTATCGAAAAAATCTATCGTGAGGTTCGGCTTGTCGACAGCCAGTATGTTGATAAAATGTAACTTCTGTATATCTGGTCGGATGAGATTCATGGATTGGCTTTTTGACAAGGCAGCGCGAGTGCGCCGCGCCCTCAATGCCTGGCCCCCCTTCTGGGGCGCCGGCATCAAGATAGAGACCCTGAGCGATGACTTTCGTTATTGCAGGGTGACCCTCAAGTCCCGCTGGTGGAACAAGAACGCCAACCGCACCCAGTTCGGTGGCAGCATGTTTGCCATGACGGACCCCATCTATCCACTGATGCTGATGGGACACTTCAAGAATCGTTACTACGTGTGGGACAAGGCGGGCAGCATCAATTACATCAAGCCCGGCAAGGGTAAGCTGGTGGCCGAGTTCACCCTGACCGAGGGCAAGCTGGCATCGATCGTGGCGGCAACGGCTGCGGGGGACAAGCACTTCCCCGAGTTTGAAGTGACGGTGCAGGACAGCCGGGGCGAGCTGGTCGCTCAGGTCAAGCGCACCCTCTACGTGCGGGCACGGCCGGAACACAGAAATGGTGCAGAATGACGCTTGTACAAAAACAACAAGGGCCCCGACGGGGCCCTTGTTGTGTTCAGAGAAGATGCAGGGGCGGGATCACTCCAGCTCGGCCAGACACATCTCTTCATGCAGCTGTTTGCACCAGCCCTTGACGCGCTCGGCAGTCAGCTCCGGTTGGCGATCCTCGTCGATGCCCAGACCGACGAAGTGCTTGTCGTCCACCAGTGCCTTGGAGGCTTCAAACTCGTAACCGGCAGTCGGCCAGTGGCCGATGATGATGGCGCCTTTGGCTTCGACGATGTCGCGCAGGGTGCCCATGGCGTCGAGGAAATATTCGGCATAGTCTTCCTGATCGCCGCATCCGAAGATGGCGACCAGCTTGTTGTTGAAGTCGATTTCGCCCAAGTCAGGGAAGAAGTCATCCCAGTCGGCCTGGGCTTCACCGTAGTACCAAGTCGGGATACCGAACATCAGCAGATCGAAGTTCTCGATGTCGGCCTTGCTGCTCTTGGCGATGTCACGGACTTCAATCAGTTGCTTGCCCAGTTCTTTCTGGATCATCTTGGCGACAGCTTCGGTATTACCGGTATCGCTGCCGAAAAACAGACCTACACTTGCCATAGTGTTTAGTTACCCGTGTTTGGTGTTAATGCTTAACGCTCAGACTGCAATGTCCACCGGATAGGCGGACTCAATCTGTTGTTTCAGGATAGATTGGATCAGCTCGGCTCGGCTGATGTTCTGTTGTAACGCAAGTTGGTTCAGGCGCTCCAGCAACTCGGCCTCCACCTTTAACTCTACCCGCTTCAGCCCATTTTCCCGATCGCGTTTAAGCTGGTTACGCTTGTTGATCTTGAGCTGGGTCTCGCGGGGGAGTGGGTTGGTCTTTGGCCTGCCGGGGCGCTTCTCATTTGCGAACAGATCCAGTGTTGTTCGATCAGTTTGCTGTTTGGCCATACATCACAGACGAAAAAAAGTTAGCCGAGACCTGAGCCTTCCCAGCCCAGTTCAATCAGCCCCTTGGCGACAAAACCTGCGCAACCCAGAAACAGCACCAACCAGACGATGAAACGACCGAAACGGGGCACGTTGCCGCGTTTGAGGACGTCCTGAATGGCAAGGCCAATCAATATGAAGATGGCCACAAAGAATAACTTCAGGCCCAAACTTTCGATCAGGTCGATATGTTCACTTAGCATGGATTGCGCACACTCCTTATGACCGGCGCACTATATCACAAAGGATTTGAAACTGTTAACCGCCTGTCGACAGGAAATCCACAACCAGTTTGTTGAACAAAACCGGCTTTTCAGCATGCAGCCAGTGACCGGTTCCGGCAATGACCCGCACTTTTGCCGCCGGAAACTGGGCAAGCGCCATTTCGCTGTACCGGGGTTTCATATAGTCCGAGTCGCCTCCCTTTATGAAGAGCACGGGCCCCTCGAAGCGGCGATTATCCTCAGGCCAGCCCATGATGTTGGCGTAGTTTTGCTCAAGGGCCGGCACGTTGAAACGCCAGCCCCAGCCCGCCTCGGTTTTGGCAAAGGATTTGAGCAGGAACTGGCGAACGCCCGGGATCTCTATGTACTGGGCCAGCAGTGCTTCCGCTTCGCTGCGGCTTTGCGGGGGCGTGGCCAGGGTGGCGTTGAGGCCGGCAAACACATTCTGGTGGCGGGAGTGGGGATAGGCCACCGGCGCCATGTCGGCAACGACCAGCTTGGTGACCCGCGCTGGCGCCAGTTTGGCAACCTGCATCCCCACCTTGCCGCCCATGGAGTGGCCGATGAGCGTCGCCTCAGGGATGGCCAGTTGATCCATCAACGCCAGGATATCGGCGGCCTGGGCGGGGTAGTCCATCTCGTCCGAGTGAAAGGAGGCGCCGTGGTTGCGCAGATCGACGCTGATGACCCGATAGTGTTCACTCAGGGCACGAGCCAGCAATCCCAGGTTGTCGAGGCTGCCGAACAGGCCGTGGATCAGGATGACGGCCGGCCCCTGGCCCTGCTCCTTGAAGTTCAATTCGTGATTATGTTGCAAAATAACACCTTCCCGCTCATGAGTTCGAATGGTGATATGGCTTAACGCACTGGAAAGAAAAGCTTTTCATATCCTGGATAGAGATTTTGTGTGGTTTTTTTTCTAAAAAATCCCATCCAAATTGGCTATCAGTGCGGCCGATCACACACTTGGCCCGCCATTATGCCGTATTCTCGATGAGATTCATGTACATCTGCCAGCCCCTGGCTTGGGCTGTCGGGTCTGCCTATGTATAATCGCCGCATCCGAATTTCGACGAGTCCAGCGCATCCCTATGAAAACCATCGAGCTTGATGACGATCTCTACTTCTATATCGCCAGCCAGACCCGGCACATTGGCGAGAGTGCCTCCGATATTCTGCGCCGTCTGCTGGAACAGCCTGTCCAGGTGACGGCGCCCGTGACTGAGCCAGTCACGGCACCGCAGCCCGTTGCGGCGCGCAGCAACCAGGGAGTGCAGGCGCTGCTCGATTCCGGTGAGCTGCAAAAAGAAGAGAAGTCCATCAACCGCTTCATGCAGGTGCTCAGTACCCTCTACCGGGATGATCCGGCCGGGTTCACTCAGGCTACCGAAATCAAGGGGCGCAAGCGTGTCTATTTTTCGCGGGATCCCGACGCTCTGCGTGCCAGTGGCAGCACCACCAAGCCCAAGCCGGTGCCACAGACCCCGTTCTGGGTGATCACCAATACCAACACCAGCCGCAAGCAGAACATGGTGGCCCAGCTGATGAGCAGCATGGGGTATGACGACGAGGTGATCGCACAGGTGTGCGGCGCAATTTAACGGTTCATCAGACTCAGGCCTTGGTCATCAAGGCCGCCATTACGCAAGGACAACACCATGGCTCAGCATGCTCACGCCGGTCAGCCGGCCCGTTTAAGTGATCTGACCAACATCCCTCGTCTGGTCAGCGCCTACTACCTCAACAAGCCGGACATGAGCCGCCCCGAACAACGCGTGGCGTTTGGTACCTCCGGCCATCGTGGCAGCGCCTTGCACAGCGCCTTTACCGAATCCCACATCCTGGCGGTGACCCAGGCGCTGGTGGAGTACCGCCAGCAGGCCGGTATCACGGGCCCGCTGTTTGTTGGCATGGACACCCATGCTCTCTCCGAATCCGCCTTTGCCAGTGCGGTGGAAGTGCTGGCGGCCAACGGTGTCGAGACCCGCATCCAGGCTGGTCTCGGCTTTACCCCGACCCCGGTCATCTCCCACGCCATTTTGCGCCACAATGCCAGCAAGCCTGCTGCGCGTGCCGACGGCGTGGTGATCACCCCGTCTCACAACCCGCCGGAAGACGGTGGCTTCAAGTACAACCCGCCCCACGGTGGTCCCGCGGAAGGGGAGATCACCAAGTGGGTGGAAGACCGCGCCAACGCCATTCTCGAAGCTGGGCTGGCCGGCGTGAAACGCATGCCGTTCGCCGATGCGCTCAAGAGCCCGTTCGTGGTCGAACACGACTATGTCACCCCCTATGTGGATGATCTGAAGAACGTGCTGGATCTGGATGCCATCAAGCAGGCCGGCATCAAGATTGGCGTGGATCCCCTGGGTGGCTCAGGTGTCGCCTACTGGGATGTCATCGCCAAGACCTATGATCTCGACATCGAAGTGGTCAACTATCGCGTCGATCCGACCTTCTCCTTCATGACCCTGGACAAGGACGGCAAGATCCGGATGGACTGCTCCAGCCCGTTCGCCATGGCGAGCCTGATTGCCCTCAAAGACAAGTTCGACATCGCTCTTGGCAACGACCCCGATTACGACCGTCACGGCATCGTCACCAAGGCGGGCCTGATGAACCCGAACCACTATCTGGCGGTGGCCATCCAGTATCTGTTCACCCACAGAACCGGCTGGTCCAGGGATGCTGCCGTCGGCAAGACGCTGGTCTCCTCCTCGATGATTGACCGGGTTGCCGGCGAGATTGGCCGCACCCTGAAAGAGGTGCCGGTCGGCTTCAAGTGGTTCGTGGATGGTCTCTACAGCGGCGAGTTCGGCTTTGGCGGCGAGGAGAGCGCGGGCGCCTCCTTCCTGCGCAAGGATGGCACCGTCTGGACCACCGACAAGGATGGCTTCATCCTGGCGCTGTTGGCTGCCGAAATTCTGGCAGTCACCGGCAAGGATCCCCAGGCGCACTACGACGCGTTGGAGGCCAAGTTCGGCCGCTCCAGCTACCGCCGCATCGACGCACCGGCCAACAGCGCGCAAAAAGCGGTACTCTCCAAGCTGGATCCGGCGCTGGTTGAAGCCTCCACCCTGGCCGGCGAGCCTATCGTTGCCAAGCTGACCAAGGCGCCCGGCAACGACGCCGCCATCGGTGGCCTCAAGGTGGTGACCGAAAACGGCTGGTTCGCGGCGCGCCCCTCCGGCACCGAGTCCATCTACAAGATCTACATGGAAAGCTTCAAGGGCGAGGAACACCTGGATCTTATCCAGCAGGAAGCCCAGCAGATCGTCTCCGCGGCCCTGGCCAAGGCTGGCGTCTAGGCAAGGCCTAACGCCGGAGCCTGAATTCCCCGGGCCGACATGCAACGAGAAAGAGGAGCCATCACGGCTCCTCTTTTTTGTCTGTGCAGACGATGACTGCTGCCCGCGGCAGGCGGTCAGTGGCTTACAGACAGGCCTGCATCTGTGCCAGCACGATCTGAACCTTGGCGGGGTCCGGATGGGTGCGTCCCAGCACGCGCAAGCCCCACAGCATGGTCATCAGCAGGGCGGCGGTCGCCGGCACATCTCTATCCGGCGCCAGTTCCCCCTGCGCCTGTGCCTGTTGCAGCGCCTGCGTCACCAGTTGCTCGACCTCGGCGAGGTGCGCGCTGACTGCCGCCTGTATGGTGTCGTGGTGGCGCCCCACCTCCAGCAAGGTATTGACCAGCAGGCAGCCGCGATGGGCCTCGCAGGCGATGGCATCCCGCGCCACGGCATCGAGCAGCGCCCGCACGCCAGCCAGGGGAGAATCCTCCGACGCCAGCAGCGCGCGGATCTGTTCCAGGCTCTTGGCAGAATAACGCTGCAACACCTCGATGAAGAGCCCCTCCTTGGAGGAGAAGGCCCCGTATAGGCTGCTGGGCTTGAGCCCCATCTTCTCGACCAGCGCCGCTATGCCGGTGTTGCTGAATCCCGTGTCCCAGAAGGCGTCGAGGGCGATGTCCAGGATGTTGTCTCTGTCAAATGATGCGGGTCTTGCCATGGTGTCACCTGCCGTGAGGAGATTGTTTTTTAGTGATCGCTACAAAATAAGCTTGACCGACTGCCGGCCCCTGATTGATATTGTAGCGACCACTACAAAAAGGATGACAATCATGCAGACTCTGGAACAAAAAATCAAAGCCTACGACGAGATCAAGCAGAGCAAGGTCCCGGCTCATATTCTGGCGGTGATGGATCAGGCGACCGAGCAGCTCAGGGAAACCCCCCTCGAACAGGGGGCGCTCACCACTGGCGCGCAGATCCCCGATTTCGCGCTGCCGGATCAGCATGGGGTGACCCGTCCGCTCTCCCACTACCTCGCGCAGGGGCCGGTCGTGCTCAATATCTACCGCGGCGGTTGGTGCCCCTACTGCAATCTGGAGATGCAGGCCCTCAACGCCGTGCTGCCGGAGTTCAGGGCTCGCGGTGTCAACCTCATCGGACTGACTCCGGAGAAACCGAGCTCGGCCCAGGATACCCTCACCGCCAACGGGCTGGCGATCACCGTGCTCAGCGACGAAGGCAACCGGGTGTCGGCCTCCCTGGGACTGGTATTCACGCTTGCCGAGGAGCTGCGCCCCATCTATGAGAGTTTTGGCATCGACATTCCGGCGAGCAACGGGGATGACAGCTTCACCTTGCCGGTGCCGGCTACTTACGTGATTGGCCAGGATGGCACCGTGCTCTATCACTTCGTCAACGTGGACTACACCAAGCGGGTCGAGCCCGCGGCGCTGGTGGCCGTGCTGGACGAGCAGGCTGCGGCGGGGAAAATCTAAAAAAGCAGCGCCGGCTTGCCGGCGCTGCTGCTCTTTGTATTCAGGTAGAGAAGACACCCGGCATGGCACTCCCTGCCGGGTTGTCTTTTTGGCGGGTGTATCAGTATCCGCCGCGGGCGCTCTTGACCGCCAGCCCCAGCTGCCACACCGCCATGGCGTAGTGGGTGCTGTGGTTGTAGCGGGTGATGGTGTAGAAGTTGGGCAGTCCGTACCAGTATTGGTAGCCGGTGCCGACATCCAGACGCAGTAGACTCGCCTCGCTGTGATTGCCAAGGCTGCTGGTGGGGGTGAGACCGGCGCGACGCAAGGAAGCGATGGGGTAGCGAGTCTGGAAACCATGTTCGTAGCCGGGCATCTGGCCCTGACCACGCACGGCCACCGGTTGCCCCTTCTCCCAGCCATGAGCCTTGAAGTAGTTGGCCACGCTGCCGATGGCATCCACCGGATCCCAGAGGTTGGTGTGGCCATTGTTGTTGAAGTCCACCGCATAGCGCTGGAAGCTGGACGGCATAAATTGGCCATAACCCATGGCCCCTGCGTAGGAGCCTGTCGGCGCGGTGGGGTCCATCCCCTCATCCCGGGTCATCACCAGGAAGGATTCCAGTTCGCCGGTGAAAAATTCCGCCCGGCGCGGGTAGTCAAATGCCAGGGTGGCCAGCGCATCCAGGATGCGGGTCTTGCCCATCACCCGACCCCAGCGGGTTTCCACGCCGATGATGCCGACGATGATCTCGGGCGGCACCCCATAGAGTTGCTGGGCGCGGTTGAGCTCGCTCTCGTACTCGCGCCAGAACGCGACGCCATTTTGCACATTGTCCGGGGTGATGAACTTGGCGCGGTAGCGATTCCAGGCACCGGTCGGGCCTGTGGGCTTGCTGCTGCTCGGCCCCTGGGCATCCATCAGGCGGATGATCCAGTCATAACGCTCGGCCTGGGCCAGCACCTGATGAAGGTGGGCACTGTCAAAACCATGCTTGTCGACCATCCGCTGTACGAACCTGTCCACGTTGGGGCGATTGGCGAAGTCTCCCTTGCTGATCCCCTGTGAATAGACGGGTTTGCTCGGCGGCGTCTGGTTGATAAAGGCGCTATTGGGCTGGGGTTTGACCACGGGCTTGGCTTCAGGCGTGCTGCTGCAGCCGCCGATCAAGGGGAATACGGAGAGAGTGAGTAGACAGACAAGGCGACGCATAGGGTTCTCATGAGCCTGAAAAAGAGTGCCGACATGGTAAAACATTGCCATCCATGCGCAAGTGCCAGTGCAGTGTGGCTGGCGCTTATTTTGTTCCCTGACGCAGGGTATGGTAGCCGCTCCAGAGCCGGGTCAGGGTGGTGATGAGGCAGAGCAGGGCAAAGCCGTAAGCGAGTGACG
Source organism: Aeromonas sp. FDAARGOS 1407 (assembly GCF_019048725.1). Lineage (NCBI taxonomy): Bacteria > Pseudomonadati > Pseudomonadota > Gammaproteobacteria > Aeromonadales > Aeromonadaceae > Aeromonas > Aeromonas sp. FDAARGOS 1407. The sequence continues at coordinate 4,066,958 of NZ_CP077399.1, read as the reverse complement.
CAAAACCGGCGGGCCACAGACACATCAGCACGAACAGGGCGATGGTTTCGCTCCCCTCGGTCAACCCTCCGAGGTAATAGAGCGACTTGTGGTGATAGACGGGGTTATCGATCCCCCGCTTGCCCGCCATGATGGCGAAGGCGAGAAAACTCGAGCCCGTGCCCATGAAGGCAAACAGCAGGGTGGCGGCGGGCAGGGCGTTGGCGGGGTCGCTCAGGGCGAACCCCAGCACCACGGCGGCGTAAAAGATGAAGTCGAGGGTGATGTCGAGAAAACCGCCGCAGTCGGTGATCCCCGTCTCCCGTGCCACGGCGCCATCCAGTCCGTCCAGCATGCGATTGAGCAGGATGGCGAGCAGTGCCCAGAGATAAAGGTCAAAGGCCAACAACGGCAGCGCCAGCATGCCGATGGCAAAGCCGGTGAGACTCACCTGGTTGGCGCTGATCCCCATGCGGCACAAGGGCTTGGCCAGCCGGGTGAGGGGGCTGCGAATGACGGGGATGAGGTAGCGATCGAACAAGGTCAGGATCCTCAGCAAACAGGGATGGAAAGGGTGAGGTCGAGGATGGTGCCGGGCGCATCCTCTTCATCGTGAGTGACCAGGATGGCGGGGATTGCCAGCATCCTTATCTGCTCGAACACCAGGGCGCGAAATGCCGCCCGCAGCGGCTTGTCGAGGCGGGAGAAGGGCTCGTCCAGCAGCAGGGCTTGCGGTTCGGCCAGCAGAGCCCGCAGCAGGCTGACGCGTGCCTTCTGGCCGCCGGAGAGCGCCCCCGGCAGCTTGTCTGCCTGATCCGCCAGCGCCACCTGTGCCAGGGCCTCCAGCGCTTTCGCCCGCCGGGCTCCGCCTCCCTTGAGGGAGGCGGGCATGCCGAACATCAGGTTCTCGGCCACCGTCAGGTGGGCAAACAGCAGGTCATCCTGAAACAGCATGCCGATGCGCCTCGCCTGCGGGGGCAGGGGGGTGAGCCGTCGCTCACCGAGCCGGATCTCCCCCTCCAGCCGAAGGGGTCCCTTGGGGGGCAGGACGCCCGCCAGCGCCGCCAGCAGCGAGCTCTTGCCACAACCACTGGGGCCCATCAGGGTCAGCACCTCGCCGGGGGCGATGGCGAGCGCGGGTAACGACAGCAAGGGATCTTGCCCAAGGTAGAGGTGAAGGGGCGTGGTGCTTAGCATCGAGACGTTCCCGTGTTTATCGGGCGCCCTTGAGCGCCGGGTTGAGGCGACCTGGCAGCCAGAGCGCCAGCAGATAGATTGCCAGTGGCACTAGCAGTTGCAACAGGCCGTAGAGCCCGGCCAGTCGCCGGTTGAGGCCGCTGCCGATGGCCACCGCTTCCGTGGTGATGGTGACCACCCGACCTGCGCCAAACAGCAGGGTCGGCAGATATTGGGCGAGGCTCACTGCCGCTCCCACCGCGAACGAGAAAAGCAGCGGACGGGCCAGCAAGGGTCCCTTCACCCGCCACCAGGTGCGCCAGGGGCTGGCGCCGAGCAGGAGCGCCGTCTGGGTGAGACGGGGATCGAACTGGCGATAGGGGCCGTGCAAACAGAGATAGACGTAGGGAAACACGAACAGCAGCTGGCTCCAGAGCACCCAGCCCCAGCCAATCCCGCCGCCCAGCCAGTCGAGCCCGAGCCGGATGCCAAACAGCAGGCTGGCCTGGGGCAGCAGCAACGGCAGGCAGATGAGCCAGAGCGGCCAGGGGCGACGCCCCTGCTGCGCCTCCAGACTCAATACCACCAACAACAGGGCCAGCGCCGCGCCCGCCAGGGCCAGCAGGGCACTGTCGACGAGCAGGGGCATCAGATCCGGCAGCAGCACTAGCCAGTGCTGGCTGCTCCACTGGCTTGGCCACAGCTCCGGGAAGGACCAGCGCCGCGCCAGCGACCAGATCAGCAGGGCCGCCAGCACCGCCAGATTGATGGCAAACATGGCGGCCACACAGAGGCCGGCCAGCCTGGCCGCCAGGGGGCGCGATCCGCGGCGCTGTCCGTCGAGCCAGGTCTGCTTGCCATACCACTGATGAGCCCACTCCAGCAAGCGCAGCGTCGCCAGCAGCAACAGGCTGATGGCCAGCAGCAGCAGGGCGCCGCTGGTGGTGACGCCGCGCCAGCCAAGATCCGGATCTTGATACCAGAGCCACAGCCTGACCGCCAGCGGAGCGGGGGCATCCGGGCCCAGCAGCTGGGCGAGATCTACCACCGCCACCCCGTAGGCGGCGACCGCATAGAGGGGCAGGCGCAGGGCGGGCCAGAGGGCGGGCAGCAGCAGGCGCCACCAGATCTGCGGGGCGCTGAAGCCCAGGCTCGCCCCGAGCCACTGCTGGCGCGCCAGTTTGGCGGGCTCCAGCGCCGCCAGCGCCATCAACAGCAGAAACGGCGTCTCCTTCATGATGAGCGCCAGGATCAGGCCAAGCCCCCAGGGATCCCGGATGGTCTGCCAATCGGGGGGAAACTCGAACCCGGTCAGGGAGGGAGAGACGAGGCGCAGCAGCCAGCCGGAGGGGGCGAGCAGAAAGGCAAAGCCGATGGCGAAGGCGACGTGGGGCAGGGCCAGCAGGGGGGAGAGCAGGCGGCGCAGCCAGCGAAAACAGGGGTGCTCGTCACCCTGCTGACCGCTTTGTGCCAGCAGCAGGGCGGTCAGCAGCAGGCTGCCGAGGGGCGAGGCCGTGCCAATCCACAGGCTCAGGGCCGCCGAGTGCCAGAGTCCGGGCTGGACCAACAGGCGATGAAGGTTTAGTTGGTTCAGCCCGCTGCCCAGCAGTTGCCACAACCCCACCAGCACGGGCGCCGCCAGCAGGAGGGCGCAAGCGCAGGTGAAGAGGGGACGCCAGCCTGGCAGCCGGTTGTCGGTGGTTGATGGCATCAGTGGCCGTAACGTTCGGCCCAGGCTTCTTCAAGCCTGAGCTGCCAGCTGGGGTGGGGTTCTGCCACCGCCTTGAAGCGAAGAGCCGGCGTCTGGCTGGCCGAGGCGGGCAGGGCGTCGGCCCGCAGCACGCTGGGATCGCCCCAGAAGGCGGGATCGGCCTTGCGCGCCTGGGCTGCCGGGCTTAGCAGAAAATTGGCCGCCACCTTGGCGCCGGCACGGGCGCTGGCGTTGAACGGGATGGCGAGAAAGTGGCTGTTGGTGAGCGCCCCCTTTGCCATGGCCACCGCAACCACGCCAGGTGGCAGGGCACCATTTTGCACCGCGCTCTGGGCCTCTCCCGGATTGAAGCTGATGGCCATGGCCAGCTCACCGTCATCCAGCAGCTGGCGGGTCTCGGCGGCGCTGGCAGGAAACAGCTTGCCCTTGCGCCAGAGCGCCGGATGCAGCGCATCGAGCCAGACCCAGAGGGGCGCCGTCAGACGCTCAAACTCGGCATCGGTCGCTTCCCGATAGAGGGGGGCGGGATCCGGGGTGAGCTCCAGCAGAATTTGCTTGAGAAAGCTCGAGCCGTGGAACTGGGGCGGCTTGGGATAGCTGAAGCGGCCAGGGTTGGCCTTGGCCCAGGCGAGCAGGGCGGCGGCCGAGGTGGGGGGCGTGGTGACCTCCTCTCCGTTGACCATCAGGTTGAGCTGGCCTATGCCCCAGGGGGCCTCGAGCCCCGCTACCGGCACAGTGAAGTCCTCACTCACCGGCAGATTCATATCCACCAGAGCCATGTTGGGCAGCTCCCCGGTGAAAGGGGCCCCCAGCAGTTCCCGTTCTTTCATCGCCTTGAAGTTCTCGCCATTGACCCAGAGCAGATCGATGGGGCCACCGGTGTTCTTGCCCGCCTGTTTATTGGCAAGCAGCTGGCTGACGCTCGGGGCTATGTCATCCACCTTGACCTGCACCAGCTTGACCCCGTACTGGCGCTCGAGCTCCTGCCCGGCCCACACCAGATAGCCGTTGATCTCCGGGCTGCCGCCCCAGGCGTTGAAGTAAACAGTCTGGCCTTTGGCCTCATCCAGCGTCTGCTGCCAGCGGGCATCGGGGGCCGGGTTCTCGCCGGCAAGCAGGGCGCCGCTTGCCAGCAGGGGCAGGGCGCAGACCAGGGTTTTGAGCAGGGGCAGGGTCTTGAACATGAGTGTCACCTAAGGGATCAGGCGCCGCGGCGCCAGTTGTGATAACGGGCCAGCAGGGCCAGGATGCGGGTGGGCTGGTGGGCCCGTTTCCACTCGCCGGCCACGTATTTGTTCCCCTCCATCAGGGTGGGATAGGCGTGGATGGTGGCGAGGATCTTGCCAAGCCCCAGCTTGTGACGCATGGCGAGGACGAACTCGGCAATCCGCTCGCCGGCGTGAGTGCCCACTATGGTGGCACCCAGGATCTTGTCCTTGCCCGGCACGGTCAGCACCTCGACAAAGCCCTCACGCTCACCGTCGGCGATGGCGCGATCGAGCTCGGCCAAATCGAAGCGGGTCGCCTCGAATGCAATGCCCTGCGCCTCGGCCTCCTTGCGATTGAGGCCCACCCGGGCAATTTCTGGCGTGGTGTAGGTAGCCGCCGGGATAACCCGGTAGTCGGCGCGAAAGCGCTTGAACTGGCCGAACAGGGCGTTGACGGCGGCATACCAGGCCTGATGAGCGGCAAAGTGGGTGAACTGATAGGGGCCTGCCACGTCCCCCACCGCCAGAATGCTGGGGTAGTTGGTGGCCAGAAAGCCGTCTACTGCTACTGTGCCGCGCGGCGCCAGCGTCACCCCCAGCTCTTCCAGCCCGAAACCGCTCACGTTGGCGACCCGGCCCAGCGCCAGCAGCAGCTGATCCCCTTCGATCACTTGGGTCTCGTCACCCCGGCGCAGGTGCAGCCGGATGGGCAGCCCATCCTCTATGGCTTGGTATTGCGCCCGCTCGGCGCGCCAGCCGGTGAGAAGGGTGACGCCATCCCGCTCCATCTGGTGGCGCAGTGCCTCGGCCACCTCCCGCTCCTCTCGTGGCAACAGCTGATCGGCCAGCTCCACCAGGGTGACGGGGATGCCGAGCAGAGCGAAGCTCTGGGCCAGCTCGCAGCCGATGGGGCCGCCGCCGAGTACCAGCAGGCGGCGCGGCGGGGTGCGCAGCTGCCACAGGGTGTCCGAGGTGAGGTAGGGCACCTCATCAAGTCCCGGTAAATCGGGCACCAGCGGCCTGGCACCAGTGGCGATGACCACATGGCGGGTGGTGAGGCGCCGGCCGTTGACGTCGACCTCCCAGGGGGAGACCAGTCGCGCCGCCCCCTCGATGCACTCCACCCCCAGTCCCTGGTAACGCTCGACGGAGTCGTGAGGCTCGACCTCCCTGATCACCTGCGCGACCTGCGCCATCACGGCGGCAAAATCGGCCTCGCTCTGGCTCGGGCTAAAGCCGAGCTCGCCCGCCTTGCGCTGCTCGGCAGCAAAGCGGGCAGCGCGGATCAGCGCCTTGGAGGGGACGCAGCCGGTGTTGAGGCAATCTCCCCCCATCCTGTGCTTTTCGATCAGGGCTACTTTGGCCTTCACCGCCGCGGCGATATAGCTGGTGACCAGGCCGCCGGCGCCGGCGCCGATCACCACCAGGTTGTAGTCGTAGCGGATCGGTTTTTGATAGGGAGCGTGCAGGCGGCGCAGGGCGAGGGTCTGCCCCAGTTTTTTCATCAGCCAGGGCATCAGCCCCAAGAGGGTCAGCGCCACCATCAGGCCGGGGGAGAGAATATTGCCGGTGCTGGTGAGGGTCGCCAGCTCGCTCCCTGCCAGCACGAAGACGAAGGTGCCGGGCAGCATGCCAAGCTGGCTCACCCAGTAGTAGGTACTGACTCTGATGGGCGTCAGCCCCATCAGCAGGTTGACCAGAAAGAAGGGGAAGATGGGGATGAGGCGCAGGCTCAGCAGATAGAAGGCGCCATCTTTTGCCATCCCCGACTGGAAGGTGGCCAGCTTGTCGCCAAAGCGGGCGCTCACCCAGTCGCGCAGCAGGAAGCGGGCACTGAGAAACGCCAGGGTGGCCCCCAGGGAGCTGGCAAACGAGACCAGCAGCAACCCCCACGCCACGCCAAAGACAGCGCTGCCCGCCAGGGTGAGCAGGCTGGCGCCCGGCAGGGAGAGGGCGGTGCTGAGCACATAGATCACCAGAAACAGCAGGCTGGCCGCGACAAAATGGCGGTCGACCCACAGCGCCAGGCTCTCCTGGCGAGCCTGCAACTGGGAGAGGCTCAGATAGTGGCCGAGATCAAGTGCGAAAAAGGCGCCGATGAGGCACCCCATCACCAGCAGAAGCAGCAAACGGGCTCGCGTCATTTGGCGTCCTTGTCGACGTTGGCATCGGTCGGGCGCGCTGGCTGCACCGGTAGCTGGCAGAAGCCCTGGGGAGCGATGTCGAGGGCCGCATTGAACTTGGCCGACATGTTCTGGAAGGCGATGAGGCCGGTCAGCTCCACCATGGCGTCGTCATCGAACCACGGCTTGAGACGGGCAGCCTGCTCGTCGCTCACACCATCCAGCCCTGTCATCGCCTCTGTGTAGTCGAGCACGGCCCGCTCCCGCTCGTCGAACAAGGGGCTTTCGCGCCACTCGGCCAGGGCTTCCACCTTCTCGCTGGAGCCGGCCCGCTTGATAAGGGTCATGGCATTGATGTCGACGCAGAAACGGCACCAGTTGAGCTGGGAGACCCGCACCGTCACCAGGGAGCGCAGCACGGGATCGATGGGAGAGCGTTTGCGGTTGATGACGCCATAGAGGGTCGCCACGGCGGCAAACAGCCTGGGGGAGCGGCCCCAGCACTTGCCCGGGATCAGCACCTGGCCGTAGTTGCGTTTTTGCAGCCAGAAAAAGGGGCGGATAAACCAGGCATACTCCTGATCCGGTTTGACCTCGACGCGCATTGCTACTCCTCTTCTTTGTTCTTCTTCATCATCTTGGGTTTGTAGGCCCCACCCAACCGTTCATTGAGCCGATCCAGAAAGCAGTTGATCCGTGCCCGGTTGGTGCCAAGGTCACTGCGTCCCTGACGGGAGGCGGAGCGCATGTCGATGCGGGTCTCCTTGGGGCCGGCAAAGACCCGCAGCGCCACATCATCCTGAAAGCCGAACCAGGAGGTGGTGACAACGGCATCGAGCCCGTGGGGGCTCGGACGTACCTGCCAGCCCAGCTCTGTCATCAGTGCGTTGGCCTCGGCGATCACCTCGGCCCCGGAGGCTCGGGTATAGAGAGGACCGGGGTTGCCGGCAAAAACTTTCAGGGGAGGCGCATTGACGGGCAGATCCGCCGGGGTTCTGAGTTCGCTGGCCCAGCTCAGGGCGGGGGGATGATAGGGATCCGTGCTGACATCGTTGGTCAGTGGCATGCGCCACGCCTGCACCAGGAACAGCAGGGGCAACAGCAGCGGGATGGCCCCCCACAGGTTGGATGCCTTGTTTCGGCTCCAGGGCAAACGTACCAGCAGGAAGAGAGAGAGCAACGCCCCGGCCAGACAGAGGGTAAAACCCAGCCACCAGGGCCAGAGATGGATACGGCTACCGAGGACCCCTACCAGAGGAACGAACCAGGCCAGCAGTGGCCACAAGATGGTGCTGGGCATAGCGCGGGATCCATGGATTGAGTGGGCAATGCCGAGAAGGATAAACCTAATAGCCTGATAACGTTAGCAAATTGAAGCCTGTTCGGCGATTTTTTGGCCACGACGACAAGATTGCTCGTTCGGAGCATGCGCTCCCATAGTTGCCTTGCGAAAGCGGGGGTGACAGCCCTGCAGGATAGGGCGGGGAGACCTGATGTGGAGCGGGGAGGCTATCAGCCAGGCGCAGTCTGCAGCGTGGCACCCGTTGAGCTGAGATGTGGTGAGTACCACCGGGTTGCGATACCCGGTGGTATATCACCTGCGAGAAGTGTATCGACCGGATCACCAGAATCCGATCAGGTTCATCCAGGCTCCACCAAGCACGACCCAGATGGTGAGAGAGACAAGGGAGACCAGGAAGCTGACACCCCACCATTGCCCTGTGGTGTTGTATCCGGACCCGAACAGCGCCGGACCGGGGCCGCCAGAGTATTGGGTCAAGCCCATCGACAGGTTCGAGGTATAACCCAGTACCAGAGCTGCAAACAATGGGGGGGTCCCCACCGAAATGGCGACGGCCAGGAAGGCCAGATACATGGCCGAAATATGGGCCATGGCCGAGGCAAAGAAATAACGGGTATAGAAATACACCAGCACCAGAATGGCGAAGACGGTCAACCAGTCAAAATGATCGACATAGCTGACGATATGCTCCGATATCCAACCGATCATGCCATATTTATTGAGGGCGTTGGCCATCATCACCAATACGGCAAACCAGAACATGGTGTCCCAGGCCGTTTTTTCTTCAATAATGTTTTTCCATGACATGATATTGGAGACGAGCAGGATCGCCAGGCCAATAAATGCCGAGAGTGTTGCCGGGATCGAGAAAACAATGTCGCCCAGGGTCCATAACAGGATCAACAGGACAAAATCGAAGGCCAATATTTTTTCTGCAAGAGACATGGGGCCCATTTTTTGCAATTGTTCACGGGCCAGCCCAGAGATCTCCGGTGTTTTTTTCAATTCTGGCGGGTAAAAGAAATAGAGTGCCAGTGGCAGCAAGATCAGCGCAGCGAGACCGGGCACGATGGCGCCGACAAACCAAGTTGTCCAGCTAATCTCCACCCCCTGACTTCTGGCCAATTCGGCAACCAGTGGATTCCCCGCCATAGCTGTCAGGAACATGGTACAGACGATGGCATCTATCTGGGAGACGCATAGCATCAGGAAGGCGCCGGCCCTTCTCGCTGTCGGACCTGGTTCGGATTGATATGCGGTAGCGATGGATTGGGTGATGGGGTACGGCGTTGTTTCCCAAATTAGCCAGAAAGTCATGACTTCGCCTGCCCTGGGTGACCGCTACACTCGGGGCTGTCTGACAGGTAGTTCCAAGGTATTCAGTTTGTTTATGGCGCTGACATACGCCATGACTTCTCCCACCTGACCATTGTAGTTACGCAGACTGATTTTCCCCGTCAGCAACTGCTTGAACCGATACATCGCCGTCTCTGCCAGTGAGCGACGGTGATACCCCGATATCTTCTTCCAGTGCGCCAGCCCTTCCTTGCGTATCACCAGCACAACGTCATTTCTTGGATGTCCTTTTTTCCATAACCCCGCGCTCTTGCGAGGCGGGATACAGGCTGTCGCCCCTTTGCGCGAGATAAGCTGATGGCTGGCTTTGCTGTCATAGGCGCCATCTGCATAAACTCGTCCCAGCTTGCGCCGCAGTGGATTGAGCAAGGTCGGCAACACCTCGGCATCATGGACATTTTCTAATGACACCTCCGCCGCCACGATATCGTGGGTTACCGGGTCTACTGCCAGATGCAACTTGCGCCAGACTCGCCGTTTTTCGGCGCCGTGTTTTCTGACCTTCCACTCGCCTTCACCAAACACCTTCAGCCCGGTTGAGTCGATAACCAAGTCGGTAATGCGTCCCTTTGGGGGCTGTCGATAGGCCACTGTCACCGTACGTGCTCGCTTGCTGACACAGCTATAGTCCGGTGCACACAACGGCACATTCATCAACTCGAACAGGGAGTCTAGTAGTCCCTGGGTTGCCCGCAGAGTGAGGTTGAACATCCCCTTGAGCATCAGGAAGGTGGCGATGGTTTGGTCGGTGTAGAGCTGGCTACGGCCCCGCCGTCCATGATGGTCGTGGTGAAACCAGTTGCTCATGGCCTCGGCATCAACCCAGAAGGTGAGTGAACCACGATTAATCAAAGACTTGTTGTATTTAGGCCAGTTGGTGATGGGGTGAAGCGACGTGCCCATAATGCAGACTTGAAGAGGATGGTGATGATCAGATCACCGAGTCCTCAGTTAGTTCCACTCAAGCTTCATCGATTTGGGCAACAACGCCGAGCAAAACTCAACATATCTTATTCCTTTGCCTCACTCCATTAAAGGTTGTGAGCGAGCAACAGACGCTCACAGCAACAAAAAATTCATGAGCGGTATCAATAACTGCGTAGCAAACAAGCTCAGAATCCAAAGTACATAAATTAACCTCGTTCTACTGTTCTACTGGTAGTGAAGATGAAAGATTGCCCAATTCGATCTCTATTCGAGTCTATTTTTGTGATCATTTCATCGATACTATCCTTCCATCTTTTGCATTATGTCTGATGCTGCCTGGAGTGATAACGGATACAGAGCCTTTGTTGGGTTAAAAATTGACCATATATATGGCAATGTGCTTGGTGGCGAGATCATCCATCCTTAACTCGACAAGTCTCGAACAGCCCCTTGTCCTACTTGATTCGTTCAAAAACTGAGTAGTGGTGCCTGCCTAGGGGTGAGAGATGCAGCCAATCGCGCTTCCTCAAAAATCCTCTCTCACTCACCACTATGAGTGGCTTCATTGTGATCCCTTTTGGGTTGAGCAGTTTCCAGATACAGATCTTCCTTCCTGACACGAAGCAAGCTACTCCACCATGATCTGGATGGACCTCGGATGAGGCACTGTTCTTGGGTGATCTTCTGGATTACTCACCGCGACTTTTTTGAGCGGCCACAGAAATAAAGAAGGGATATAGACGGGCTGAAAATGACATGGATATGTCAAGTCTGTGAAGGTCGTTGGATGTCTGATAACAACCCCATGGGATACTGAGATTGTTATGATGGCAGATGATTTTATCATCTTGTCAATAAAGCGATATGGCGTTGAATAATGCGTTATCCAGGGTGGAATATAAGTGCAGTGAAGTAATCATTTATCATCATGAATGGTAAGCTCCACAACCTTATTGTGTTATCAATTTGTTGTTGGCGCTCAGCGTTACTGCGTCCACTCTTGTCGCAATGATGATGATAGTTATATGACAGTTACCTTTATTGACGTTTAAATCGGCAAAATCACTCAATATTTGTGTGCAATTAGTAGATTTTAATTGATCGTGATTATTTATTTTTAATTTGCTGTGTGGTGTTATAAGTATTTGTTTTATAAGTATTTTATGTGAACGGCTTTTGCTGGTCACTGCATCGTCAATAAATAATCAATTGACTGCAAATAATGCATGCATATACCATGCGGCGCAAATGGCTCTTGTGCCTAATGACCTCTAACACAGAATAGAGGCGTAATCGGGTTGTTGTTATAGATAACAAGAAAGATATTGCATTTTCGATATTTAGAGCATTTGCTTTAGTGTGTCGAAAATGCACCGTCGGCCAATGAATCTTTCGTCGGTTATATCGGCGTGGCCGTCAACTGTCATATCTTACAGTTGATGGGGAGGATGTTGGCTATAAGCTTTAGGGCCTTGATGTGACCCTTAACTTGGTATTTAGAGCATGGGAAAAGGAATTGATGGCGCCACTGTCGCGCCCAAAGAGCGTATTAATATCAAATATGTGCCGGCAACCGGTGGTCAGCAAGCGGAAATAGAACTTCCGTTGACCATGATGGTGGTCGGTAATATGAAAGGGCGTACCGAAGACACTCCCATCGAGGAGCGCCAAACCGTCTCAATCGACAAGAATAACTTCTCTTCCGTCATGAAAGAGTCCGCACTGGAGCTGAAGTTTGCCGTTCCCAACCGCCTGGAGGAGAACAGCCAGGACGAACTGCCGGTGTCGATCAAGATCCAGTCTCTGGAAGACTTCACCCCTGACAGCGTGGCCCAGCAGGTTCCCGAGCTGCGCAAGCTGCTGGAACTGCGCGAGGCACTGGTTGCCCTGAAAGGGCCGCTGGGAAATATTCCTGCCTTCCGCAATCGTTTGCAGGATCTGCTGTCCAGTGATGAGGCTCGTGAGCAACTGCTCAAGGAGCTGGATTTGATTAAGCCAGCCGAGTGATCGGCGGGTTGTATTGATTGACGAGAAAGGAATAAACATGTCTTTGGTCGAAGAACAGGTTCAAGCGGGGGCGAGTGCCGCCTCCTCGTCCTCCCTGCTGGACGAAATCATGGCGCAGGCTCGTATCACCCCGGTTGACGAGGGATACAGTGTTGCCAAACAAGGCGTCGCCGCCCTGATCGCCAACATTCTGGACAGTGGTAGCACGGCTGAGCCGGTCAACAAGGCGCTGGTCGACAGCATGATTGTCGAGCTCGACAAGAAGCTGAGCAAGCAGATGGACGTTATCCTGCATGCCAAGGAGCTGCAGGAGATGGAGTCCTCTTGGCGTTCGCTGAAATTGCTGGTGGATCGCACCGATTTTCGTGAAAACATCAAGATCCAGGTGCTTCATGCGACCAAGGAAGAGCTGCTGGAAGATTTCGAATTTTCACCCGAAATCACTCAATCCGGTCTCTACAAGCATGTTTACTCCACTGGCTATGGCCAGTTTGGTGGTCAGCCCATCGGGGCCGTGATCGGCGATTATGCCTTTACCCACAGCTCGCCCGATATCAAGCTGATGCAGTATGTCAGCGCCGTCGGTGCCATGGCCCATGCGCCTTTCATCTCCTCCGTTGCGCCTGCCTTCTTCGGTGTCGACAGCTTCACCGATCTGCCCTCCATCAAGGATCTCAAGTCGGTCTTCGAAGGCCCGGCCTACACCAAGTGGCGTTCACTGCGTGAATCCGAAGATGCCCGTTATCTGGGGCTGACCGCTCCGCGCTTCCTGGCGCGTCTGCCGTATGATCCGACCGAGAACCCCATCAAGGGCTTCAACTACCGGGAAGATATCAGCTCGGATCACGATCACTATTTGTGGGGCAACACCGCCTACCTGATGGGCACTTCCCTGACCGACAGTTTCGCCAAGTATCGCTGGTGCCCGAACATCATCGGTCCCCAGAGTGGTGGTGCCATCCATGATCTGCCGGTGCATGTCTATGAGGCCATGGGTCAGCTGCAAGCCAAGATCCCGACCGAAGTGCTGATCACCGACCGCCGCGAGTATGAGCTGTCGGAAGAGGGTTTCATCACCCTGACCATGCGCAAAGACAGCGACAATGCCGCTTTCTTCTCCGCCAACTCGGTGCAAAAGCCCAAGGTCTTCCCGAACACCAAGGAAGGCAAAGAGGCCGAGACCAACTACAAGCTGGGTACCCAGCTGCCTTACATGTTCATCATCAACCGTCTGGCGCACTACATCAAAGTGCTGCAGCGCGAGCAGATCGGCTCCTGGAAGGAGCGTCAGGATCTGGAGCGCGAGCTCAATGGCTGGATCAAGCAGTACGTTGCCGATCAGGAGAACCCGCCGGCAGACGTACGCAGCCGTCGCCCGCTGCGTGCCGCCCAGATCAAGGTGCTGGACGTGGAAGGGGAACCGGGCTGGTATCAGGTCGCCATGGCCGTGCGCCCGCACTTCAAGTACATGGGAGCCAGCTTCGAGCTGTCTCTGGTAGGTCGACTGGACAAGGAATAATGCCCGATGCCGCATCTCTCTTCCTGGGATAGAGGAAATGCGGCCAGTCTGTTTGATCGTATCCGGGGGGAGGGGCTGGTCTCTTCCCCCCGTTCGGAAGCGGATGAGCTGGTCGAGTCTGTCAAACGGCAGCTCGAACAGATCCTCAATACCCGTCCCGGCAATTGCCGCAGTGCTCCCGATCTGGGTGTCATCGATCTCAATGACGCGACCCAGGGCAGTGCGGATATCAAGGGGCGGATCCGCGAGGCGATCCGGCAGTGCATCCGCCGTTATGAACCGCGGATCATTCATGTGGATGTCCGTTCACCCGACTATCAGGCGACTCCGCTTGAGATGTCGTTTCAGGTGACGGCCCACGTGAGGCTGGAGCATATCGAGCAGGTTACCTCGTTCAACGTCCATATGGACAGTCACCGTCACTACCGCATGGTCTGATCAATGTCGCTGGAACATTACTTCAGGGATGAGTTGGCATTTTTGCGCCTGCAAGGGCGCGAATTTGCAGATAGCCATCCCGAGCTCACCCGCTTTCTGTCGGAGCAAAATTCCGATCCGGATGTGGAGCGCCTGCTGGAAGGCTTCGCGTTTCTCACCGGCAATCTGCGCGCCAAGATAGAGGATGAGTTTCCCGAGCTGACCCATGGTCTGCTCAATATGCTCTGGCCCAACTATTTGCGTCCCGTGCCCAGCATGACCATCATGCAGTTTTCGGTCATTCCGGGCGCCATTGCCCAGCCTGCGCTGGTCAAGCAGGGATGCCAGCTCGACAGTCTGCCTCTGGACGAGGTGACCTGTCATTTCCGTACCTGTCACGATACCTGGGTCTATCCGGCGGATATTCGTCATATCGCGGCCCAAAGCGGCAACGATCTCTCCACCATCTCGCTGGACATCTCCCTGCATGCCCCCTTGCCGCTGAGCGAGCTGCAACTGGACAAGTTGCGCCTGTACCTCGGTGGTGACAGCTACACCGCCTATGAGCTCTACTTCTGGCTCTCCAACCAGCTTTCCCACATTGAGCTCGAGATCGACGGAAAGCGCTTTCGCCAGGAGGCCAGTGCGCTTAAACCGGTCGGCTTCGAGCGCGACGATGCGCTGTTGCCTTATCCGAACAACGTCTACTCCGGCTACCGGATCCTGCAGGAGTATTTCTGCTTCCCGGAAAGCTTTCTGTTCTTCGAACTCGCCGGTGGCGACTGGCCGAAACAGCCGTTGCCAGTGAGCGAATTCAAACTTCACTTCTGCTTCGATCGGCCCCTGCCGGCGGAGCTCAAGATCCGTCCCGACTCCTTCATGCTCAACTGTGTGCCGGCCATCAACCTGTTCCAGCACGACAGCGAACCGGTCAACCTCAATGGGCGTCAGGCGGAGTATCCGCTCAAGGCGAGCTATCGCCATGCGGACAGCTTCGAGATCTTCTCGGTCGACGACGTCGAGGGGTGGGTCGAGGGCAACCAGGGTCGCTCGCGCGGTACGCCGCGCATCTATCAACCGTTCGAGAGCTTCCAGCACCAGATTGAGCGGGCCAAGCAACGACTGGCACTTTACTACCGGGTACGGGTCAAGGAGTCGGTGAGCGGGGATGGCTTCGATCACTATCTGTCGTTCGTGCGCGGGGACGAGACGGTTACCCACGAGCTTGACGAGTCGATCTCGGTCACCCTGACCTGTACCAACCGCTCTCGTGCCGCGCGGCTCAAGGTGGGCAGCATCTGTGTGCCGACCGGCAGTTCACCCTCGTTTGCAACCTTCCGCAATCTCATCAGGCCGACCCGGCCACTGCGTCCGGCCCTCGACGGCAGTTTGCACTGGACCCTCATCTCCAACCTGTCGCTGAACTATGTCTCCCTGCTGCGGCGCGATGCGCTGGTGCAGGTGCTGCGCACCTATGACTTTCCCGCGCTGCACGACAAGCAGGCGGAGCAGGCGTCGCGCAAGCGTCTGGCGGGGATCGAGGAGATCAAGACCAATCCGGTTGACCGTCTGGTGCGCGGCATGCCGGTGCGCGGGCTCAAGTCACAGCTCTCAATTCGCCAGTCCGCCTTTGGCAGCGAAGGGGAGCTTTATCTCTTCAGTACCGTGCTGGCCCACTTTTTCTCGCTGTATGCCAGCGTCAATGCCTTCCACCTGCTTGAGGTGGTCAATCTCGACAACAAGGAGCGTTACCAGTGGCCAGTCCAGATCGGTCAACACTCCCTGATGTGACGTCCGGCAAGGACGCACCGCGTTTCAATTTCTTCCAGCTGGTGGAGTTGCTCAACCGGCTGGATGGTGCCGATCAGGAGCGAGGGCTCGACTATCTGCCGGGGAACGAGAACATCCGTTTCAAGGCGACTGCCTCCCTAGGCTTTCCCACCAGCGACGTGTTGCAGATTGGCCAGGACGCACAGGGACGCCACGAGCTTGAAGTGGCGTTTCTCGGTCTGCACGGCAGCCAGTCTCCCATGCCCGGCTACTACCTGGATTCCCTGGCGTGGGAATACGCCCAAGGGGAGCAGAAGCTCGGCCTGTTTCTGGATTTTTTCCACCACCGCCTGCTGACCCTGCTGCACCGCCTCTGGCGCAAGTATCGCTACCACGTGCGCTTTCAGGACAACGGGGAGGATGGTTTTTCCCGCCTGATGTTCGCCCTGGTGGGGCTCGGTAATGAGGCCGTCTGCCGCAGCCTGCCGGTCAACCGCGCCAAGATGCTCTCCTATGCAGGGCTCCTGGCCAGCCCCAGCCGCTCCCCCGAAGTGGTAGCTGGTTTGGTGGCCCACTGTTTCGATCTGGCGGACGTGGAGGTGAGTGCCTGGCAGTGGCGCAAGGTGCCCATCCATCCGGATCAGCAAAACCGGCTGGGCCAGGCCTGCGCCACCCTGGGAGGGGATTTCGTCATCGGCGACAAGGTGAACGATTGTGCTGGCAAGTTTTTATTGAAGATCAACGATTTGAGTTTTAGCCAGTTTCTCGGGTTTCTCCCGAACGGGGAGCACTTCCATGCCCTGGTGACCTTTGTTTCCTTCATCCTGCGAGACCAGTTGGCCTGGGATCTGCGACTTGGCTTCGGCCAGGAACAGGCCAGGGGATTGCGTCTGGGGGAGGAGCAGAGCGCGCGCCTGGGGTGGAGTACCTTTCTCGGTCAGCCACCGAGTGATCCGTTCGTGACCATCTGTGTACAGGAATAAGCGCAGGAAATTAAGTGTAGGAACAAGTGCAGGAGTGAATGTGGACGATTTTAACCAGCAACTATCCCTGGTGGTGCTCAACAGCGAACAGCTCGACGGCAGCCAGCAGGTGCAGTACCGCTTCGACGAGACGGGGGGCACCCTGGGAGCCTCCGAGCAGGATGACTGGCAGCTGCGGGACAGACTGGGGGCCGTGTTGCCGGCCCATGCCCGGATCGAACTGCATGACGGTCGCTTCTGCCTGTGTGATCTGAGCGGACAGACCTATATCAATGGTGCCACCTCGCCCATCGGGTGGGCCCGCAAGGTACACCTCGAACAGGGCGACGAGCTGATCGTCGGCCCGTTCCGGTTGCGAGCCTATCTGGGCGCCGTTTCTCCCGAACAGAGCCTGCAGCAGGTGCTGGGCACTCGCCCCGCCGAGCAGCTCGACGAGTGGCTGGCCGGGGATGAACCCGCCCGGACCATGGACGATCCACGCACCCTGGCTGCCGATCCCTTGCTGGCATTGCAGCAGGAGCGCGCAGCCTCGGCCCCGCTGGCGGATGCCCGCCTGCAGGCGCAGTTGCACTCCCAACCGGATACGGATCCCGTATCCCTGGCCCCCTTTTCTGCCGTCGAGAACACCATGAACCAAGAATTTCTGGATATGCCGAACATCGAGACCCATCCCGACTATCAGCCCTCCCTGGATGGTGTTGACCATGTGGCCCTGACGCCGCTGATGCGCGGTTTGGGTCAATCCCTGCAACTGCAGGACACCCAACAGGCCCACGACATGCTCGAAGAGATGGGCAAGACGGTGCGGGCCATGGTGGAGGGGTTGCTGCAGTTGCAAACCGAACAGGCGGCGCTGGCAGACAAGCACCTGCGCCCCATCGAGGACAACCCGCTGCGCCTGGGCCTTGACTATGACGAGACCCTGGCGGTGCTGTTTGCCGAGCAGAAGAGCCCGGTCCACCTGAGTGCGCCGGCGGCGGTGGCCGAGAGTCTGCACAATGTGCGCATCCACCACGTGGCAAACCAGCAGGCCATCGGCGCGGCGCTGGACAGCATTCTGCAAGCCTTCTCGCCCCAGGCGCTGCTCGGCCGGTTCGAACACTACCGCCGCAGCGGCGCGCCGGGCATGGCCGACGAGGGCTGGGCCTGGAACATGTACCAGCACTACTACCGCGAACTCACTTCTGCCCGTCAGCAGGGGTTCGACAAGCTGTTCCACCAGGTTTATGCCCAGGCCTATGACCAGGCCGTGCGTCAGCAACAGGGACTGATTTGATGATACGCGCGCTGATGCTGGGGGCGGCTCTGCTGGCCCTGGCGGGCTGTACCACCATGGGCAAGATGGCCGACGTGGCCATGAACCCGGACATCCAGGTGGGCAGCAATGATGATCAACCTTCCACCCTGGGGCTGAGCCTGCTGGCGGAGCCGGACGTCAACCCCAACGAGAGCGGGGAGGCGGCGCCCATCGAGTTTCAGGTGGTGGTGCTGGCGGAAGACTCCAAGCTGCTCGCCACCGATTACGACCAGGTGACCGAGGACGTGGAGAAGGCCCTTGGCAAGAACTACCTGGACCATCAGGACTACACCCTGCTGCCGGGCCAGTTCAAATACCTGCCTCCCGTCAAGCTTGACGAGAAGGTGCGTTACATCGGGGTGATTGCCCGCTACGCCGATCCGGACAGCGCCGAGTGGCGCAAGGTCATCAAGGTCAAGAGCAAGGGGCGCGCCTATCAAATCCTGGTGCATCTGCGTCTGGATGAAGTGGAACTGAAGAAAGAAGAAGAATAATTATGTCGAGTCGAAATCGGGTTATCTGGCGTGAGGGGCTCTTCATCAAGCCCCAGCACTTCCAGCAACAGCAAAGACATTCGGATTACGCGCTGCACGCCAGGTTGAGCGCGCTGTCTGACTATTTCTACGGGCTGCAGTCGCTCGCCATCAACGAGGATTACCTCGGCTTTGGCCGCATCGCCCTGGTGGGGGCCACCGGCATACTGCCAGACGGTACCGTGTTTAACATCCCCAACGACGATGTGCTGCCGACGCCGCTGGAAGTCACCGATGCCTCGGTGGCCAACCAGAAGGTCTATCTGGCGCTGCCGCTTTCGGTGAGCGGCGTCAACGAGGTGGGGCAGGGCGGTCAGGTGGCTACCCGGCTGCAGGCCCATCGCCATGATGTGCGCGACCTGCACAGCGAAGGGGGAGACGTGGTCTCCCTCGAAGTGGGTCGGGTCAGCCTGCGCCTGATGCTGGAGCGCGAAGATCGCAGTGCCTACGCCTCCTTGGCCATCGCCCGCATTCTGGACAAACGCCCCGATGGCGGTCTGGTGCTGGATCCCAACTTCATGCCCTGCAGCATCAGCGTGTCGGCCATTCCGGCCCTCAAACGCTTCCTCGGCGAGTCGGCGGGTTTGGTGGCGGAGCGGGCGCGCAGCCTCTCCCAGCGCATCGCCGCGCCCGGCCAGCAAGGGGTGGCCGATGTGGCCGAGTTCATGATGTTGCAGCTCCTGAACCGGGCCCAGCCCCAGCTTTCGCATCTGGCGCGCCTTGGCACCCTGCATCCGGAGCGGTTGCACGAGGCCCTGGTGCAACTTTGTGGCGAGCTGATGACTTTCACCGACGAGTCTCGCCTGCCGCCGGAGTTCCCGGCCTATCGGCACGACGATCAACAGGTGAGCTTCGAGCCGGTAATGCTGGCCCTGCGTCAGGCGCTGAGCACAGTGCTGTCACCGCGCGCCGTCTCCATCCAGCTGCGCAAGCACCAGTACGGCATAGTGGTGGCCATGGTGAACGAGAGTGAGCTGATGCAGAGCGCCGATTTTGTATTGGCGGTGCGTGCCCGCATGCCCCAGGAGCAACTGCGCAAACAGCTGCTGCAACAGACCAAGGTGGCCTCCAGCGACAAGATCCGCGAGCTCATCAGCCTGCAGTTGCCCGGCATTCCGCTGCTGCCGCTGCCGGTGGCGCCGCGCCAGCTGCCCTATCACGCCGGTTACAGCTACTTCCAGCTCGACAGGCAGAGCCCGGCCTGGCAGATGCTGGCGGTCAGCAACACGCTCGCCTTCCACATTGCCGGCGACTTCCCCGAGCTCGACATGCAGCTTTGGGCCATCCGCAGCCAATGATCGCATCAAAGGAATAAGCAGAGATGACGACGGACATTATCAAGAACGAGCAACTCAGCGACCTGCTGTTCGATCATGCCGAGCAGCTGGACATGGATTCGGACTATTGGTTCCGCCTGCGCGGCCAGAGCATCAATCCCATGATCGATGCGGTGACCCCCTTGTTGGGGCTGGTGCAGCGAGTGCGCCTGCTGTCACGCTACGATCGGGTGCCCGAGCTCTACCAGCGGGTGGTGACCGAGATCCAGGCCATTGAGCAGGAGCTGATGGCCCAGGGCTACGAGAACGGTGTAGTGCTCTCGTTTCGCTACATCCTCTGTACCTTCATCGACGAGGCCGTGATGGGCCGCGACTGGGGCAGCCAGAGCGAATGGTCCCAGCACTCCCTGCTGGCCCGTTTCCATAACGAGACCTGGGGTGGCGAGAAGGTGTTCGTGCTGCTCGCCCGCCTGCAGGAAGACCCCGAGCGCTATCGCGACATCCTGGAGTTCATCTACCTGTGCCTCTGCCTCGGCTTCGAAGGGCGTTACAAAGTGATGAACAAGGGGCAAGGGGAGTTCGAACGCATCGTCCGGCAGTTGCACAGACAACTGGCCCCCGAGAGCGCCGCCGAAGCCCCCAGCGTGTTTCACCTGGACCTCGGCCGGCAGGCCTCCCGCTATCAGCTGCGCAAGCAGATCTCCCTGCGCAGCCTGTTCATGGGGGGAGCCCTGATCCTGGCCATCATCTTTGGTCTCTATCACTACCAACTCAATAACCAGACCCAGGACGTGCTGCGTCAACTGGGCGAATTATTAAAATAATTTTCTTAAGGAGAGCACGCCTTGATTCGTATAGAGCTACCGGTACTGGTGGAAAGACTCAACCCCATCTGCCGTCACATGCTGGAGGAGGCTGCGGCCCTCTGCGTCAACCATCAGGGAGCCGAGATCCGCATCGAGCACCTGCTGCTCAAGATGCTGGAAACGCCCCTGTGCGATGTACGCCAGATCCTGAAAATGGCCGGGGTGGAGGTCGAGGAGCTCAAGACCCTGCTGCAACCCTCCGCGGCTGACAATGGCTATGGTCAGGGTTATCCTTCCTTCTCGCCACTGCTGGTCGAGTGGCTGCAAGACAGTTGGTTGCTCGCCTCTGCCGAGTTGCACCATGGTCAGCTTCGCAGCGGCGTCATGCTGCTGGTGCTCCTGATGACCCCGCAGCGCTACCTGCCCGGCTCCGTGACTCGCCTCTTGGCCAACGTCAACCGCGAGCTGTTGCGCCAGCAGTTTGACGAGTGGGTCAAGGAATCTGCCGAGACCCAGGTGGCGGCTGCCAGTGGCAGTGCCGCCAAGAGTGCGACCGGGGCCGCCCTGCCGGCCGATGCCAGCCTGCTGGCCCGCTTCACCGTCAACGTGACCGAGCAGGCCCGTCAGGGCAGCCTGGATCCCGTGCTCTGCCGGGATCACGAAATCGACCTGATGATCGACATCCTCTCCCGCCGTCGCAAGAACAACCCCATCGTGGTTGGCGAGGCCGGTGTCGGTAAAAGCGCCCTGATCGAGGGGCTGGCCCTGCGCATGGTGGCGGGACAGGTGCCCGAGAAGCTGCGCGAGGTGGAGCTGATGACGCTCGATCTCGGCGCCATGCAGGCCGGTGCCTCGGTCAAGGGGGAGTTCGAGAAGCGCTTCAAGGGAGTGATGCAGGAGGTCAAGGACTCAGTGCGTCCTGTCATCCTCTTCATCGACGAGGCTCACACCCTGATCGGTGCCGGCAACCAGGCCGGTGGGATGGATGTCTCCAACCTCATCAAGCCGGCGTTGGCCCGGGGTGAGCTGCGTACCATCGCCGCCACCACCTGGAGTGAATACAAGAAGTACGTGGAAAAAGACGCCGCCCTGTCGCGCCGTTTCCAGCTGGTCAAGGTGAGCGAGCCTAATGCTGACGAGGCCACCGTGATCCTGCGCGGCCTGCGCAGCATCTACGAGAAAGCCCATGGGGTGCTCATTGATGAAGAGGCGCTGCAAGCCGCCGCCCAGCTCTCCGCCCGCTACATCTCCGGGCGTCAGCTGCCGGACAAGGCGATCGATGTGCTCGATACCGCTTGTGCCCGGGTGGCCATTAACCTGACCACGCCGCCACGCGCCGTCAGCCACCTGCAAAACGAGCTGCGCCAGCGCGAGCTGGAGATCCGCCAGTTGGAGCGCCAGAGCCTGATCGGGCTCGGTGACAACGAAGAGCGACTGGTCGAGCTGCAGGCCGAGCAGCAGCGTTGCCGTGATGCCCTGCGCGAGCAGGAGTCCCGGTGGCAGCAGCAGCAGGCGTTGGTCCACCAGATCGTCGAGCTGCGTGCGGCTCTCCTGGCCGACGAGCAGGGGGAAGCCCTGGACCTGGCAGATGCCCCGCTCGATCCCCAGGCCGCTGCCGAGATGCTGGCCGGGCTCGAGTACGAGCTTTCCACCTTGCAGCAGGGGGAAGTGCTGGTCTCCGCCCACGTCGACAAGAAGCAGATTGCGGCGGTGATCGCCGAGTGGACCGGAGTGCCGCTCAATCGCATCTCCCAGGGGGAACTCGACGTGGTGACCAGGCTGCCCGAGTACCTCGGGGATCTCATCAAGGGGCAGGATGTGGCGGTGACCCACCTGCACAAACACCTGCTGACTGCCCGCGCCGATCTGCGTCGCCCGGGCCGACCGCTGGGGGCCTTCCTGCTGGTGGGGCCGAGCGGGGTCGGCAAGACCGAAACCGTGCTGCAGATTGCCGAACTGATGTTTGGCGGGCGCCAGTATCTGACCACCATCAACATGTCCGAGTATCAGGAGAAGCACACTGTCTCCCGCCTGATCGGCTCGCCCCCCGGCTACGTTGGTTTCGGCGAGGGGGGCATACTGACCGAAGCGATTCGTCAGAAGCCCTACTCTGTGGTGCTGCTGGATGAGGTGGAAAAGGCCCATCCGGACGTGCTCAACCTCTTCTATCAGGCGTTCGACAAGGGCGAACTGGCGGACGGGGAAGGGCGCATCATCGACTGCAAGAACGTGGTCTTCTTCCTCACCTCCAACCTCGGCTTCCAGACCATCGTCGATTACGCCGAGCGGCCGGACGAGCTGCAGGATGCTATCTATCCGGAGCTTGCCGCCTTCTTCAAGCCGGCGCTGCTGGCGCGGATGGAAGTGATCCCTTACTTGCCGCTCGGCCACGACACCCTGGTGCAGATCGTAGGGGGCAAACTCAACCGTCTGGTCAAGCTGCTCAAGGAGCGTTTCGGGGCCGAGGTGGTGCTGGAAGAGGCCGTGGCCGAAGAGATACTGCTGCGCGCCAATCGCAGCGAGAACGGTGCCCGCATGCTCGAATCCGTCATCGATGGCGCCCTGCTGCCGCCGGTCTCCCTGCAGTTGCTGCAGCGTCTCTCGGCCGGTGAACCCATCAACCGGGTTCGTTTTTCCGTGGCCGATCACCAGTTTGTCGCCGAGGTGGAGGGCTGACCATGGAACAAGCCCTCGCATTTGCCCTTGCGTTGACCGAGCAGCGGGACGAGCAGCATCTGTGCCACTGGTGGACATCGACCCTCGAGGCCAGCTTCCAGCCCAAGGGGATCCTGCTTGGCATGCTGGATGTGAGTGGTCGCCAGCTCGAATGCAAAGGCTGGGTCAAGGGGCGGGAAGTGTCCCTGGCGCTGGCGGTGGATGATTTCTCCCATCCCCTTGCCTATGTGCTGCACAAGGCGCAGTCCCGTACCTGGGACTCTCTCTACGGCGGTGCGCGCATCGAGCACGCAGGGTTTCGGGCCCTGCTGGCCAACCTCGGCCAACAGTGCGGCCTGCACGCCTTTCCCCTCAAGGATGCCAATGGCAAGCCGTTTGCCGTGCTGGCCATGATGGATGATGGCGACGTGTTGCAGCAGTGGGCGGAACGTACCGAACTGGCCCAGCTCTCCCAGGTGTTTTGCAACCAGCTCACCCTTATCCGCGATCTGGGGCGTAGCCGTCGGGATCAAACGGTATTGCGCGACTCCCTGCGCCAGATGAAGGGGGAAGGGGAGCTGCTGCGTCAGCACGAGAAGCTGCTTGGCGATCAGCTGGTCGGCCAGTCGGCGGTGATCCGCGGGCTGCGCGAGCAGATAAGCCAGGCCGGTCGCCACAAGCTGACCGTGCTCATCCAGGGGGAGACCGGCAGTGGCAAGGAGGTGGTCGCCCGCCTGGTGCACCAGTGCTCCGAGCGCGCCGCCAAGCCGTTCGTGGCCATCAACTGCGCCGCCATTCCGGAGAACCTCATCGAGAGCGAACTGTTTGGTTACCAGAAGGGAGCCTTCTCCGGCGCACTCTCCAACAAGGTCGGGCTGGTGGCCCAGGCCAATGGCGGCACCCTGTTCCTGGACGAGGTGGGCGACATGCCCGCCACCATGCAGGCCAAGTTGCTGCGGGTGCTCGAAACCCGCAGCTACCGGCCCCTGGGTTCCGAGCAGGAGTGTCACTCCGATTTTCGCCTCATCGCCGCGACCCATCAGCCGCTCACCCGTCATGTGGAGGAGGGGGTATTTCGTGCCGACCTCTACCACCGTCTCTGTCAGTGTCTGCTGCTGATCGCCCCCTTGCGCGAGCACATGGAAGACATCCCCATGCTGTGCCAGCACTTCATGGCCCAGTTTGCCGCTCAGGATGGCAAGGCGCTCGCCGGGTTGCATCGCAAGTTCCTCAAACAGCTGCAAAGTTATGACTTCCCCGGCAACGTGCGCGAGCTGCGCAACCTGTTGGAGGTGGCCTGTGCCCACTCCCGCCACGGTGAAGAGGTGATGCTGGAGGCATTGCCGCCCGAACTGCGCGAGCGGATCTGCGCCCTGCTGCCCAGCATGCTGGATGATTACAACCACATCCGGGATCTGCGCCGGGCCATGCAGCAGTACGAGGCCTCCGTCATTGAGGCGCGCCTGCGCTACTTCCAGGGCAACCGCATGCTGGTGGCCGAGAGCCTGAACATTCCCAAACGCACCCTGGATCACAAGTGCCAGAAACTGGAGGTGAACTGATGAGCGTCATCGCCCTATTGCCCCTGTTGCTGGCCAGCGGTGCCGCGGCGCCGGACATGGCGGCCTGGCAGACGTGCCGGCAGGAACCCTCGCCGCTGGTGCGTCTCGCCTGCTATGACGCTATCGGCAGCGATCAGGCGCCGACCAATGAGAAGGGCGCCGCCCGCTCCCCCGCCTGGCAGGCCATCTGGGCGCAGGAGCAGGCTCGCACTCCGCAAACCCCTCCTTTCTTGCTGGTGCAGGATGAGGGGCAGGGCAGTGTCACCCTGACCCGTCCGGCCCTGCGCGGGGCGACCCTGGCCATCGGTTGCGTCGACAGCATCACTCACGTCAGGCTGCGACTGGACACCCCCTGGGTCGGGGAGCGGGTGCAGATTGAACTCGATGGTCAACCGAGCCGCGCCTCCCAAAGCTGGTTCGTGCGGGATCAGGGGCTGCTGCTCGAATATGGTCGCGGCCTGCCCGCCATCGAGGAACTCAAACGCTGGTTTGGGGCTCGCGAGTTGCAGGTGCGGGCCGACAACGGTGCCCTGCTGCGCATCGATCTGAGCGGTTTGAAAGAGGCGCTGGTTCCCCTGCGCCAGCAGTGTCGCTGGTAGGGGGCCCGATGAGCTATCAACACCCCTGGTGTGAACGCCTGCTTGCCAGCTTGCCGGATGAACAGATCAAGGGCCAGGTACAGGCCGACGAGCCGCGCTGGGACTATGTAGAGAGCGAGCTGGTCAAGCTGGGATCCTTGGCCCACAGCCAAGTGGATCTCAATGCGGTGGCTGACGCTTGTCTCTTCCTGCTGGAGAACCGCACCAAGGACATGCGGGTGCTGGCCCAGCTGCTGCGCTGTCTGCAGCATCCGGCCAAGGCGACGCCTTTCGGCGCCGCCCTCAGCCTGCTGGAAGCCTGGATCGGCAGCTACTGGCTGCTGGCCTGGCCCGGCAATGCCACCCAGAAGCAGCGCTTGATGGTGCAGATCGTCAAGCGCTTCGAGGGGGCGCTGCCAAGGGTCTGCGAAAGCGCCTCGGCAGCCGAGCTGGCCCAGTTGCTGGTGCAGGCCGAACAGCTGGAAACAGGCTGGTTGGCCCAGTGTCCCGACAAGGGAGAGCTGCTCGATCCGCTGTTGACGGGGCTGAAGCGAGCCCAGCGCCAGCAGGCCACACAAGCTCAGGCCGATGCCGCCCAACAGCCGCAGCAAGGCACGCCGGCGGCCGCGAGTGCAACGGCCTCGTCAGCCAGCACGGCGGCAACCATGGTGCTGAGCGGCGGTGGCGGCGGCAGTGCCGGTGTCGAGATCGACAGTTCCAATGATCGCGCCTGGCGCCAGACCCAGCTCAAGGTCGCCGAGCTGTTGATCGAGCGCCAGCCGGAGGCGCCAGTGGGTTATCGCCTGCGCCGCCACGCCATCTGGGCCGGGATCACCACGCCGCCCATGACGAGCCGGGACAACAAAACCCAGCTGGCCCCCATGTCGGTGGACATGGTGGATGAGTATCGCGCCGCCATGAGCTCGCCGGATCTGGCGCTCTGGCAGCGTATCGAGCAGAGCCTGACCCTGGCCCCCTACTGGTTCGAGGGGCATCGCCTCTCCGCTGAGGTGGCACAGAAGCTGGGATTTGCTGCCGTCGCCCAGGCCATCATGCAGGAGCTCGACGGCTTCTTGCAGCGTCTGCCGGCCCTGCGGGAGCTCACCTTCAGCGATGGCTCTGCGTTCCTCTCCCCCGAGTGCAGCCGCTGGCTGCAGCCGGCCAAGGGAGGAAGCGGCAGCGAAGGGGGATCCTCTTTGGCCGAAGAGGTGGCCCAGCGCCATGGGGAGCAGGGAGTGGCTGCGGCCCTGGCCCTGCTCGACGAGCGAATGGCACAGCTGAAAGAGCCAAGAGACCGTTTCCATGCCCAGTTGGTGCAGGCGGAGCTGTTGGCGCAGGAAGGCATGGAGGCGCTTGCGCGCCAGCACTATCAACACTTGTGGCAAGAGGCAACCCGGCTGGGGTTGGCGCAATGGGAACCGGGACTGGTCAGCCGCCTGGAAAGCCATGTGGCCCCGTTGTCGAAATGAATGCCGAAATGAGTCATTGAGTCGGAGTTGGATCACATTTTATGTTCAAAACCATCTTTACCTTTCTGCGGCAACAGCTGCCGAAATTGAAGCCCTCCTGGCCCCTGCTCGGTGTGGTGCTCTGGGCCGTCGCCCTCATCCTGGCCTGGTGGCTGGGACCCCGTCTCGAGTTCCGCGAAGCCAAGCCGCTTGAGCCGCTGTGGGGACGGGTCGTGTTCACCCTGCTCTGGCTCTGGCTGCTGCTGGGGGTCATCTCCTGGCGAGTGTGGCGCAAGATGCAGCAGCTCAAGGCCGAGCGCAAAACCGAGGTCCTGCTGGAGCAGGATCCGGTCAAGGGGATCATCGACCGGCAGGCATTGTTTCTGGACCGCTGGCTGCAGGCGCTGAATGACCATCTGGGCAAGGGGGCACTCTACGCCATGCCCTGGTATCTGGTGCTGGGGCTGCCCGGCAGCGGCAAGAGCAGCCTGATCCATCGCGCCAACCCGGCCAACAAACTCAACCCCAGGCTCGACACCGAACTGCGCGACGTGGCGCAGGATCAGCTGATCGACTGCTGGCTGGGGGAGCAGGCGGTGATGCTGGATCCCGCCGGTGAACTCCTGTCCCAATCCGAACCCGAGCTAGACCCTCTGGCCCGCAAGCATGAGCGGCTCTGGCTGCATCTGCTGAACTGGCTCAATGAACATCGTCGTCGCCAGCCCCTCAACGGTCTGGTACTGACCGTGGATCTGGCCTGGCTTTCCCATGCCAGCGTGGCCGAGCGCAAGGCTTATGCCCAGCTGATGCGCTCCCGCCTGCAGGAGGTGTCGGCCACCATGAACACCCGGTTGCCGCTCTATGTCACCTTCACCAAGCTCGATCTGCTGCGTGGCTTCGATGTGGTATATGAGCAGCTCGACAAGGAGGCCCGTGAGGCTGTGCTGGGGGTGACCTTCAAGCCGGGCGCTGACTGGCAGCAGGATCTGGCCCTGTTCTGGGATCAGTGGGTGGACAACCTCAACAGCAATCTGCCCGAGCTGATGCTGGCCAGGCTCGATGCCGCCCAGCGTAACGCCCTGTTTTCCTTCGTGCGCCAGCTGGCGGGCCTCAAGGATTATGTGACCAGCCTGCTCGATGAAACCCTGGCTATTGAAGAGAGCAAGCCGCTGCTGGTGCGGGGGGTCTACATCAGCTCCGTCTATCAGCAGGGGGTACCGTTCGATGCGTTTGCCCAGGCGGCTTCCCGCCGCTACAACCTGCCGGAGCCCATCCACTCGGCCCTGCGCGGGGAGTCCAACACCTACTTCGTGCGCCAGCTGTTCTCCGGCATCATTTTCCCCGAGGCCCATCTGGCCGGGGAGAACCGGTTGCACACCCTTTACCGCCGTCGCCGTATGGCCATCGGCCTTGGCTGCCTGTCGCTTTTCTCGGCAGCCCTGATCGGCGGTTGGCACTACTTCTATCGTGTGAACGAAGAGGCGGGGCGCAACGTGCTGACCAAGGCCCAGGCCTTTATGGAAACCAACGAGGTGGCCGACGAACACGCCTTCGGTGTGAGCCAGCTGCCGCGACTCAACCTCATTCGTGAGGCGACCCTCTCCTTTGGCAACTACCGTGAGCGCATGCCGCTGGTGGCCGACCTTGGCCTCTATCAGGGGGACGAGATTGGCCCCTATGTGGAAGGATCCTATCTGCAACTGCTGAGCCTGCGCTTCCTGCCGGCCCAGATGCAGGGCTTGCTGACGGATCTCAACCAGGCGCCGGCCGGCAGCGAGGAGAAACTCGCCATCCTGCGGGTGATGCGGATGCTCGACGATGCCTCCGGTCGCAACAAGGCGCTGGTGGAGCAGTATATGGCGAGCCGCTGGCAGCAGGCCTTCCCGGGGCAGGGTGCGGTGCAGGAGCAATTGATGGGGCACCTCGAATACGCCCTCGATCACACCAACTGGTATGCGGCCCGGGCAGCCCGCGATCAGGCGGCCATCACAGCATTCGTTCCCTTCAAGGAGCCTATCTATGGCGCCCAGCGCGAGCTTGGCAAACTGCCCATGTATCAGCGGGTCTACCAGAACCTGGTGGTGAAGGCGGACGATGTGCTGGCGCCGGATCTCAACGTGCGCGACGAGGTGGGGCCGACCTTCGACACCGTCTTTGCCCTGCGCAATGAAGAGGCGGGCCTGCTGCCCCGCTTGCTGACCTGGCCCGGTTTCAGCGACTTTTTCCTCAAGCAAGACAAGGCGCTGATCGACCTCACTGCCATGGACGCCTGGGTGCTGGGCCAGCGCAAGCTGAGCCAGCTGAGCGATGCCGATCGCAAGGAGATCACCCGTCAGGTCAACGACCGCTACGTCACCGACTACGTCAACCAGTGGCAAAAACTGTTGAACAACCTGGACGTGCAGACCCTGGCCAGTCCCGAGCAGGCGCTGGACGTGCTGGCGGCCATTACGGGCAACGATCAGCCGTTCCAGCGGGTGCTGGCGACCCTCGATGACAACACCCGTATCCGCAAGATCTCCGATGTGGAGGGGGATCCGGCCCAGGCCATCACCTCCCGCATCGGGCGTCCCTTCATGGCGGCCAATGCCACCCTGAGCGGTCGCGGCGAACAGGGACCACTCATCCAGGAGGTGAACCAGAAACTGATGGAGCTGCAGCACTATCTGGAGCTCATCGTCAACGCCACCGAGCCTGGTCAGTCGGCCCTCAAGGCAGTGCAGCTGCGCATGACCAACAAGTACGCAGACCCGGTGTTTGCGCTGCAACAGTACGCCCGCGGCCTGCCGGCGCCACTCGATCGCTGGGTGGGGCAACTGGCGGATCAGAGCTCGCGACTGGTGATCGATCTTGCCATGTCCTCCCTCAACCAGGAGTGGCAGGACAAGGTACTGACCCCGTTCAACAGCCAGCTGGCCGATCGCTATCCGTTCAATCCAGGCTCTGCCAAGGATGTGCCCCTCTCCGAGATGGAGCGCTTCTTTGCTCCCAACGGGACTCTCGACAGCTTCTATCAGGTCAACCTCAAACCCATGGTGGAGAGCGGCCTGATGGAAGGGGAGTTCAGCTCCCCGGTGCAGGCCGAG
Source organism: Aeromonas sp. FDAARGOS 1407 (assembly GCF_019048725.1). NCBI lineage: Bacteria > Pseudomonadati > Pseudomonadota > Gammaproteobacteria > Aeromonadales > Aeromonadaceae > Aeromonas > Aeromonas sp. FDAARGOS 1407. The sequence goes on along the minus strand of NZ_CP077399.1, from coordinate 4,037,237 downwards.
CTGGTCAAGCAGCTGGACAGAGCCGCGCGCATCCGCCAGATCTTCTTCAGCCAGCAAGGCAATCTGGAGGTGCAGTTTGCCGTCGAGCCCATCGAGCTCACCGCCAACAAGCGGCGCAGCGTGCTGAATCTGGATGGCCAGCTGCTGGAGTACGCCCATGGCCGGCGCACCAAGATCCCGTTGGTATGGCCCAACACCATGCGTGACGGTGCCGAGAGCAAGATCACCCTGGTGCCGGCCGCTCGCGAGCGTTCACCGCGCAGCGAAGGCTTCATCGGCCCCTGGGCCATGTTCCGCTTGATGGACAAGGGGGAGCTGACCCAGGTGAGCGAGGCGACCTTCGATGTGCGCTTCCCGGTGGATCAGGGGGCCATGACCTATCGCGTCTATACCGACAGCGTGCAGAACCCCTTCACCGGTGGCCTGTTCAGCCAGTTCAGATTGCCTGAATCCCTCTATTGATAAAGCGGGGGCACCCGGTGCCCCCACAAGCTGTGGAAGTCGACATGTCACAAAATCAACAAGGCCAGCAGGCGCTCAAGGTGGGACGGGATCCCCGGATGCTGCCGGAATATGAAGCGCTGCGCGCCGAAATCAACAAGCTCAGTCACGCCTCCCGACCCGAGGTGGACTGGCTCAAGATCCATCAGCTTGCCAGCCAGATCTTCGAGAAACACGGGGTGGATCTGCAAACTGCCATCTATTTCACCCTGGCGCGCTCCCGTCTGCAGGGCTTGAGCGGCTTCACCGAAGGATGCGAGTTTCTCGCCAACCTGATCGTGACCCAGTGGGAGAGTTTCTGGCCGCCGGTGCATCAGGAGCGGGCCCGTGTCGAGATGCTGGACTGGTTCATCGCCCGTATCAGCGACGTGATCCGCCAGTACCAGATCAGCCACGAAGACAAGCGGCTGGTCTATCGCTGCGAGCGGGCACTGCAACTCATCAGTGAAAAGCTGCACAACGCGGGCCTGAGCCGCATTCCCCGGGTCGAGAATCTGGTGCACTTCATCGAGGGGTATACCCACCTGTTCGATGAGACCGAGATCGTCATCGTCTCCGATGAACCCGGCCTCAAGGAGGATCTGCAGATCCCGCCCATGGTGTTTTTCAAGCCGGATATGGAGCACGACACCGGCCCCTCATCGGCATCCGCCACGCCGCACCTGCCCCAGGGCAGCATACTGGTGGGCCGGGAGAAGGGTCAGGTCAAGCCGACTGTGCTCAAGATTGAGCAGCACCGCAAGCCCCGTCCGGCCTGGTTCTGGTTTGGCTGTGGCCTGCTCAGCTGCGCCCTGCCGGTGATGGGGTGGCTGGGCTGGCAGCACCAGCAGCAGGAAAAAATAGTGGCAGCCGAGCGGTTGCAGCAGCCGGCCACCGAGCTGCCAAGGGCACTCAGCTACGACGATATCCGCCAGGCACGCATCGTCCTTGGTGAGCAGACCCTGCAAGGGATGGAGGGCGAGCTGGTGGCCCGCTACCAGGCCCAGCTGAGCCGGCTGGAGCAGACCTCGCCGCTCTATTGGTATCGCTACGGGGAAGGATTGCGCAGCTCGCTGCAGATGCTCTACCCCGACTCGCTGGCGGTCAAGGCGCTGGACAAGCAGTGGCAAAACGCCTTGGCCAGCCAGGATGTGAACAACAACAGGGTACCGACCTATCTCGATGCCCGGGCCGGGGTGGATGCCCTGCTCGATCAACTGCTGGAGCTCGAACGCCAGCGCAAGACGGTGACCATCTCCTACCTCAAGTCCCAGCTCTACGAGGTGCAGAAGAACCTGATGCAGGACATTCCATTCAGCCTGCGCCTGAGTGAACTGGAGGCGCGAAAAGCATCGCAAGAGCCCATTACCGCCGCCGAGTTGAAAGGGCTGGAAAATGACCTCAAAACGCTCAATATCCGGCTCTATCAGCTACAGCAGGCACAAACTGGCAGCTGATTATTCTGTGTTGAGCAATTTTTTGCGTGCCCATTGGTGAGATTCACTGTTAGGGCAAGCTCTTGCAGAGTTGTGGCCGGTTTTGCGCAAGACCTTGCGAGTTATTGCCTGATGGCTCGCAATATTTTATTTAATGCATTGTTTTTATTGATAAATATCAGGTTTGTTTGAGTGGCATGGTCTGTGCTGTGGCCCACTCTGCATGTTTTAGGCCCCGTGATTGTCACTGCTGCAAAGGGGCGTGGGGATACGTAATGACTGCGTTTTCCCGCTCATATGGAGAATAACTATGTGCCCCGCTATCGCACTGCTCGGTGACATTGGCACCGACCACGACGGATTCCATCCCTCTCCGGTGATTGCCGCCAGCCCCGATGTCTTTCTCGATGGCAAGCCGGTGGCTCGCCAGGGCGACCCGCTGGCCCCTCACGACAAACCCAACAACCCGCCTCATCCACGCAGCATCTCGGGCGGGGTCGGCTCAGTGCTGGTCAACGGCAAGCCCATTGCCGTGACGGGCACTGCCGTCGGTTGTGGCGGCGTGGTGATTGGATCTGGCAGCGGACAGGCAGGATAAGGAGCCCGTGATGGCAGACAGCACAGGATTACAATTTACCGTCAAGGTGGGGGCGCTGCCCGAGGGAACCTTCGTGGTGGCCGAGTTTGCCCTGGAAGAAGGGCTGAACGGCCCGTTCCAGCTGCGCCTTGAGTTGGCAAGCCCCCAGTCGGACATCGATTTTGCCGCCGTACTGGATCAGCCGTGCGAGTTGCTGGTGTGGTATAACGGCGAGCTGCAGCGCCGGGTATGCGGGGTGGTCAGTGATTTTGCCCTGGGGGATAGCGGTTTTCGTCGCACCCGCTATCAACTGCTGGTGCAACCGGCGCTGTGGCGACTGGGGCTTCGCCACAACTCGCGTATCTTCCAGGCGCAAAAGCCCGACGAAATCCTCAGCATCCTGTTGCAGGAGCACGGCATTACCGACTATGCCTTTGCCCTCAAAAATGAACATGCCCAGCGCGAGTATTGTGTCCAGTATCGCGAGACCGACCTCGACTTCCTCAATCGCCTTGCCGCCGAAGAGGGGATGTTCTACTTCTTTGAGTTTGAGCAAGGCAAACACCGTCTCGTGTTTGCCGACGACGCGGCGGCCCTGACTGCCGGTCCCGAGCTTTTCTTTAACCTCGGCAACCGTTCGCTGGAGCAAGGCCCCTACGTGCGCCAGTTCCACTATCGCGAGGCGGTACGCACCTCGGATGTAGAGCTCAAAGACTACAGCTTCAAGACCCCGGCCTATGGGCTTTCCCACAAGAAGCTGGGGGCCGAACTCGAGCATCAGCGCCAGAACTACCAGTACTTCGACTACCCGGGCCGCTACAAGCAGGACCCGAGCGGCAAGGCGTTTGCCCAACATAGACTCGATGCGCTGCGCAATGACGCCGTAACAGGCCAAGGCAAATCCAACAGTGCGGCCCTGCTGCCGGGGCAGTATTTCTCCCTGACCGAACACCCGAATGCCAGCCTCAACAGCGATTGGCAAATCGTCCATATCCGTCACACCGGCCAGCAGCCGCAGGCGCTGGAAGAGGAGGGGGGCAGCGGCCAGACCGTCTACCACAACGAATTTGGCGTGGTGAAGGCGAGCAGCACCTGGCGGGCCCGTATTGGCAGCCCGCAAGCGCCGCACAAACCCATGGTGGATGGCCCGCAGATTGCCATGGTGGTGGGCCCGGAAGGGGAAGAGATTTACTGCGACGAACACGGCCGGGTCAAGCTGCAGTTCCCCTGGGACAGATATGGCAGCTCCAATGACCAGAGCTCCTGCTGGGTGCGGGTGAGCCAGGGCTGGGCCGGTGGTCAGTACGGCATGATGGCCATTCCGCGTATCGGCCATGAGGTCATCGTCTCATTTCTGGAAGGAGACCCGGACCAGCCCATCGTCACCGGGCGCACCTACCACGCCACCAACCGGCCACCCTATGAGCTACCGGCCAACAAGACCCGCACCGTGCTGCGCACCGAGACCCACCAGGGGGAGGGGTTCAACGAGCTGCGTTTTGAAGACCAGGCGGGGCAGGAAGAGATTTACATCCACGGTCAGAAAGACCTGAACGTACTCATCGAAAATGATGCTGCCTGGCATATCAAGCACGATGAGCATCGGGATATCGACAACGAGCGGGTGACCCGTATCAAGGCCAACGACCACCTGACGGTAGAAGGTGAGAAGCGGGACCATATCAAGGCGGACCATTCGCTCACGGTGGATGCCAGCATGCATCAGAAGCTGGGGCAATCCCTGCTGGTTGAGGCGGGCAGCGAAGTACACCACAAGGCGGGCATGAAGATAGTAATGGAGGCAGGCGCCGAGCTGACCCTCAAGGTGGGGGGCAGTTTTGTCAAAATCGACCCAAGCGGCGTCACCCTCTCCGGTGGCTCCATCAAGATGAACTCGGGCGGCAGCCCCGGCTCCGGCTCCGGTTGGGGGGGGAAGATGCCTGGTTTACCTATGGGGGTCGAGGTTGCGCCATATCTGGCCCCTCCAGAACCCGAGATGACCAAGGCGTTACTGACTTCTGCCAAGGCGGGAGTTGTGTCCATCCCTATGTGTGGCAAAAAAAGCGATGGTAGTTGTGGTCGAGGAGATTGCCCGTGCAAATCGAATGGCAACGCCTGAATGAAGAGGGCATCCTCTGGCAAGAGTGCGGACAGATGACACACTTGCTGATTGATCAAGGACGCTGGCTCGATATCCAGAAATTTCTCTATGAGTGCCTTGAACGCCCCGAGTTTGCCCTGCTTTTTGCCACGACACATCACCAGCCTCTGTTGGATGCGTCTCCTTTGCTTGTGCTGTTGCCGGCGGACGAGTCTGCTCGCGAACAACTGATATCCGAAACCAGTCAGAGATGTGCCGGAGTGGGGTTGCGCAGCGATCTCTCGCTGGTTGAATTGGCGACGCACTTTCGGGCCTTTTTGACTGTGCCTGATGGGGCGGGGGAGAGTTATCTTCGCTTCTACGATCCCGCCATCTTGGCAGCTCTGTGGTTGAGCAAGATGTGCTCGGCATTGGGGCGAGGGGTGGACCAATGGTGGTTGCCTGACTGGGGCAAAGCGGGGTGGCGCGTCTTTTCATCCTCAACAACCGGAAACGATATGGCGCCTCGCATCACGCCAGAGCTTGAGGAGCACGCCATGTTCGTCCGTCTGCTTTACCTGCTTCCCCCACAGTCATTTGTTCATCATGCCTGGTTGGCGCTCTGTACCATGCAGGTGATCAAAGGGGGACTGACCGAGCATTGGGAATGGTATCCCTGGTATCAGGCGTTGGCCAGGCAGCTAGATAATTTGCCGGCTATTTGGCCCGGTTTGACTGGGGATCTCGTGTCGCGGTCAGATCCTGACGAAGCGTTGGCCGAGTTATTAAACGAACCTCTTGTTATCGAAAAGGCAGTGTGCTGATGAGCTCTTTCACTTCTCCTGTCAATGTGTTGGTTGACACCCGTCTTTGCAACGAGCCGATAGTCCTGGAGTGCGCCCAGCCTGTAGAGGCTATTCCAGCCGACTCTTTTGCCAAGGCTGCTCACCCCTGTCAGCCCAAAGAGTTTAAAGACATCTTCTATGTCAGCGGCAGCAACTGTTTCTGGCTGGTTCCCGAGAAAGCCTTCAAGAAAATCAAGCAGGCCGTACAGATTTTCGAGAGCAAGGTACTCAAGGCCAGCAACAAGCTGGCAGCCTTGTCACTGCAGGATATCCAGCTCGACAGCCTGATGGTCAGCCCATCGTTCACTCATTTTTTTACCCCGGAGCAAAAGGCCGAGTGGCAGCAACTTCAGCATAAAATGCAGTTTCTTGCCGATGATCCCGACTGTTATCAAGTTCCTATCGATTTTGTGATGGCCGTGAATGAAAAAGAACGGATGGCCATACGTATGAAGGCACTTAAAGAGCAAGCGATAAAGCAGGCGAAAGAGCAGAAATATGAAGTCGATGCAGCCGGGCGCTTCTACGACCCTCGTCAGTCAAAGATTAAATCTCTGCTTGCTCGCTACAAGAAAGCCCGGGCCGCCTTTGTCGATACCTCCCCACCTGCCGACCAGATAGAAGCCCTGCGAAAGGAGCTCCAGCAGATCCAGGTCCTGATGCAAGAGCAGAGCATGAATCTGGTATGGCCGGCCCCCAGCCATTTCGAAGAGAAACGGCAGCGGCTGGCGCAAATGGAAAAAAGCCTGAATGCACTCGTGGCCGTCATTGCAGAACTGGCTGTGCTGGGGATTGCAGTGCCCGAATGGGCGCTGACCGGGCAGAGTGGTTGTGTCGACGGGGCCAGTTGCTATGCCAACTGGTTCGCCTATTTGAAAGAAAAGGCGGAAGCGGAGGCTGAACTTAAACGTACCATAGAGGCGTTCTTGACTGCCTTGGGCAGTGGGTATGCCTCGACAAAAAACGAGCAGACCCCCAAGCCCCCGCGCGAAGTATTCAAGCCCGCGTTGGCAGCCATTGAGCGGGCCGAGCAACATGCCGCCACTATTCAGCAACAGGCCCAGCAAGCGGCATCCCGCCTTGTTCCTCCCCGAGTATTAGCTTGGGAAGGTGAGTATGAACCCCAACCCATGGATGCACTGACCAAGGGGGATTACCCATTGCGGGAGATCTGCTCGGCGGCTCTCTCTGACGAACGTTTCTCCTATTTCAGCCTGTGGCAACTGCCGGTGGAACAGACAGATCGAGGGGGCAATCTGCTCAAGCTGGATAAGGATCCAGTGCTGCTCTCCCTGCTGGAGCAAGACGGTATCGTCTGTCTCCCTTTTGAGTCCAGCTGGTTTATCAAGGAGAGCGGTATCCTGCGCTTTGAAAAGGTGGAAGAGGCGCTGGAGAAGCGTGACTGGAAAGTCGAGTCTTTGCAATCGAACCGTTCCCGCTTCGAGAAACACCTTTCCACCATGTTGCTGCGCCTGGAAGGAAAGAGCCCGACCGGGCTGTTGGATGAGAGTCCCCAGGCCCAGCTGATGCGGTTGATGAGTTATTCCACCTGGTCTGGCAAGTTGAGCAGCAAGGCGGGAGTGGAGCATGAGGCCCTGACCCTGAATGTGGGCAATACCGAGGTGACGGGCACCTCCTCTTCGCTCTCTACCTCACGTTCGCTGGCGGGGGGGGAGGCTACAGATAACAAGGTCGCTCAACGTGCGGTCGCATCTGTCTCTGTGGATGCGGAGTATTACCCCCTGCGCGGCGAGATAGATCTATTCCGAGTGAAGCTGCCCCCGGCGCCGACCGAGCTGAAGGTCAAGGTGAAGGGACAACGCAGTGGCAAGCTCTACGATTTCAATCTGGGGGCCTGGTCACTGCTGCTGCATGCCAAGGCATGGGGCAAAGCGGGGGCCATGATGTCGGCAGGGCGCGAGATCAGCCTCAATCACACCCTGGGGGGAGTGAGCCTGAGTGGGGTCGATTGGGTTAGCAAGGTCGAAGAGAAAGGAAAGTTCGAAGGAGAAATTGGTGTTGAAGTGGGCACCAGCGTCAGCGGTGCACTTCATTGGCGACCTTCGGCAGTGACTTGCCAACAGTTAGCCATTGCCGATGAGGCACGTCTGCCGTTGCAGCTCTGCAAGGCAACTACAGGCCTGAGAGCCGAGATCAAGAAATCATTCGAGTCGCCGATTGTGGTGAGCTGGCGTGGCAAATGGCTGCGTCTCGGCATTCGTGCTGGTTGCTTCGGTGGCGCGGCTTCGGCCAAGGCCTATCTGGAGTTCGAGCTGGATTGGCAGGGAGCCGGTTATGTGGTGGCCATGTTCCAACAACTGCTACGCGACTGCCAGTATGAGCGGGTTGACTTGTTTGCCGATGACGAGAGTTACCAGAGACTCTCCAAGGCCAGCCAGCTTGCTTTGGTACTCGGGTTGGAGATGGGGCAGGTGGTGGCCACCGGCAAGGACTTTGTCGATAAGGTCTATGGCCAACTGAATCAGAGTAAAAATGCAGGGCTGATCGCTTGGACCCTCTCAGGTCATCGGTTGCCCCGTAGTGATAATCCGGCGGCCAACGTAGGAGCCCTCTCACCGGGCGAAGCCCTGGAGCTGGAGTCCAAGCTGCAGGCCTGGGCCGAGCAGTTGCTACCGGAGGCGTTGGGCTCCTTGCTGGAAACTATGGTGGCAAGGCCATCAAGATTATTTATGGATAGATTAAATGTCAGGCTGGATGAGCAGCAGGTCCATTCGCTTCAACAGATCACTATTGCCCGTCTACTGGTGTGGTTAAATCGTAAGGATAATGCCACTGCTCTGCAGCGCAATCGGCATAAATTTACCGAGGCAGTTGTTCGGATGCATTCGCTGACCGTAAGCGATAAAATCGCCGCCTATCAGAGCAATATCAAGGAGTTGGATAACTTTATGAATCAGGCAGCGATGGATCAGCAGGCCTTGAAAGATGAGCTGGTTCGCTATCGGCTTGCCCGTCAGGCGCTGCTAAATCGCGGCTATGAATTTGCCACTCCAATTATGGAACAGAGTGGTCAAGATTATCCAAAAGTAGTGCGCACAGGCTGGAGTAAACCGAAATGAGAGCTGTATTTTTAAGTGCCCTGTTGTTAACAACGTCGGTTTTGGCCAACCAAGAGTCCGCTCAGAGTCTATATGACCAAGCAGTTATCCCTTGGGAACAAGGTAAAAAAGAGGGGTGGAGTGCAATGCTGGAAGCTGCAGATGCAGGCAATGTTGAAGCGCTTTGCACGATTGCGCGTGCTTATCAGGGTACTTCATTGATTGTTTCAGAAAAGGCTAATCAATATTTTGAGAGGGCCGCCAAACTTAATGGTTTATGCGGTATGTTGGCGCTTTCCAATCTTGGTAGTGGACCTATTTTGAACAGCGATTTAGGTTCAGTAAAAGAACATACAGATTGGCGGCAGAGAGTGACCGATATTGCCAAGTCTCAGGCAGAACAGGGCGATATTTATGCAATCAAGACCTATGCCTTTATTCAGGGGGCCAAAGGTAGCGAAAGTGGCTATTGTGAATGGATGGAAAAGGCGGCAAAGTTGGGTGATGCCGATGCCATGAGTCAGTTGGCCTCAGCAATAAGAGATGGTTGTGGTTGGTATTTAATCCCCGGCTCTCGTAAAAAAGCCGTTTATTATTGGACAGAGCAAGCAGCCAATCATGGCAACCCTAGGGCCATGGAGAAGATGGCTAGATTTGCCTACGATGATGGTGACTTTAAAGGGATGCTGGAATGGTTTGATAAGGCGATAGCCACGGGCAATGAAAATAGCCTGGCCATGGCGGGTTCTATTTTAATGGGGCATGTTAGTTCGCTTATGCCGCTTCCTGAGCAGTATCAAGACCCCGTAAAAGCCTACGCCCTTAACTATATCCTGCGGCAATATAATCCAGATGATAATGACGAATACTCTTCGCCATATAGTCGTTTCAAAGAACTCGATAAAAAGTTGACTAAGGCAGAAAAAGAGCAGGCCATAGCATGGGCCGAAGAGTGGATGAAAAACCATCAGGTGCGCACCTACGGGCTGGTTTTTAATTGATCATATGCTGTGTTGAAATAAATGAGAAATTGAAAGTTTCCAAATTGATTTTAATAAATGGTGGCGGGATATCTATCAGGCAAGTCTGATAGATATCCCGACTGACAAGGCTAATTGTTAGAAGGGGGGGCACATCAGCTTTATGCTTATCAGATGGAGTGAGCATGTCGCGAGACATCTGATAAAGGATGATGGGTTGCCTTCAATTTTCTTCCATTACACGAAAGCAGAACTATGAATCACAAGACCTTGTGGCTGGCGCTGGCGACCAGCTGGCTGACCGCTTGCACGACAACCCCGTCACTCACTGAGGCCGAACTCGCCCAGGCCGCAAGGCAGGGGGATGGCAAGGCCCAGTACGAGCTGGCCCAGCGGCTTGCCGCCAAGCCGGATTATCCCAATGCCATGCACTGGATGCAGCAGGTGGCCCGGGAGAGCGGTACTTTGGCTGCTGATCGGCAGACCCGTGCCAGCGCCGCCTGGCAAGTAGGGGAGTGGTATCAGGCCGGATTGGGCGAGCCCAAGGATCCGGCGCAGGCGACTCTGTGGTGGCAGCGTTCGGCGCGCCTTGGCAATACCAATGCCAGCTATCAGCTGGGGCTGGCGTGTCGGGAACAGCATCAGGGCAAGCTGGTGAGCGAGTGCCTCGACTGGTTCGAGCAGGCCGCCAAGGGGGATCATGCCGAGGCGCAGCTGGTCCTGGGTCAGTGGTATGCCACGCAGCGCGGTGCCGACGAAGATGTCATCAAGTGGCTTGAAAAAGCAGCCGATCTTGGCAACCGCGATGCCCAGTACCAACTTGGCTTGCGCTATGAGCAGGGCAAGGGGGTAGCCAAGCGACCGGATCTGGCGCAGCGCTGGTATGACAAGGCGGCGGCCCAGCAGCAGCCGGATGCCTTGCTGTGGCAGGCGAAGCAGGCTGCGCCTGCCAACGCGTTTGCGGCCTATCAAGGCGCCGCCAATGCCGGTTCCGCCGAGGCCGAGCTTTGGCTGGGCATGGCCTATCTGGCGGGTGAGCACGTCACAGCGGATCCGGCCCTTGGTCGCTACTGGCTGGAGCTGGCGGCCGGCCACGGCAATCACGAGGCGCAATATCAGCTGAGCTTGCAACAGACTGCGCCGGGCGATCGCATCCAGCTGCTGACTCAGGCGGCACAAGGGGGCGTGACCAAGGCCTGGTTCGAGTTGGCTCAGTTGCAACAGGAACATGGGGAGCTGGAGCAAGCCAGGGCCAGCTATGGCAAGGCCGCACAGCAGGGGCATACCCAGGCACAATACGCCTATGGGGAGATGTTGCGTCTGGGCCAGGGGGGCCAGGAAGATTATGCCCTGGCGCTCAAGCAGTATCGTCTGGCTGCGATGAAGAACAATCGGATGGCGCAATACCGCATGGGCGCCCTGCGTGAAGAGGGGCTGGGTGCGCCGCGCAACCGGATCCATGCCTATGCCTGGTTGTCGCTGGCGGCGACCGAAGGAATGCCCGAGGCGGCGCAGGCACGGGATGAGCTGGAAGCGGCGATGACCAAGCCGGAAGTCAAAAAGGCTCAAAAATTGTCGGAGCACTGGTTCGGGAAGATGACGACAGAGGCTCAAGGTAGCTAGACCAAAGGCCGCGCCTGACCAGACTGTTTTTGATTCTGTGTCACGAAGGACGGTGATTGAATCGTCAGAGATGGGATGGCCCGGCAGGGGCTATCCCATCGTCTTTTTGATGTGTCAGAACGCCCATATATCTGGCTCCATTTAGCTATTTTTGCGGGTCAAAAGTGAAAGCGTTTTCAGAAATCCTTTTCAACTGTGATCCGCTTCAAAGCTTTTTCGTGCGTCAACCTCTAGCATTGGCACCACGAATTAGGGGCTAACGCTCCCGATTTTCCCGCTGTGGGAGGTAACTGGTGAATCCAGCTATTTCCTTCGTTACTTTCGACGGTCATCAATGGATGGCCGTTTTTTTTTGCGTTATTTCGTTGTCAAGGGTCGAGCCGTTGGCGCTTTACCGTTAAAATTCCGCTTTTGCACCTGCCCGTGAGTCTTGATGTCTGTTTCCACTCTCTCTTCGGATAGCTATGCCCTGCTCACCGCGTTGCAACTGCAGCGCATTGCCAGTACCCGCCTGCTGCAAGAGCAGCTGGGGCTGGGTCACTCCCTGCCTAGCGACCTACTCCGGCTGCAAGATGCCGGACTGGTGAGGCTGCGCGGGGAGCAGCAGTGGAGCCTGACGGCCGAGGGAACGCTGGCGCTGATCCTGGGCGTGCGTGGCGGGTTTTGTCCCGCGCCGGACTGGCACAAGGTCTCCTCCCTGACCGGTCAGGATCTCGCCCACGCCCTGGTGCGCGAGCTGTGTCGCGGCAAGGCGGGGGAGGTTCCGGCCTACTTCTCGGCCAGCGAACTGCTGACCCTGCTCGACACGCCGGATGCCTACCAACTGCTGGCAGGCTCCAGCCCCGCTTGGCAACAGTTGCTGCTGGAGCACTTCTCCCTGCAACTGCTGCTCGATGCTCCTTATGAAGCGCAGTGGCCGCTGGCTGGCCAGCTGCATCGCTGCGCCCCCGAGGTGCAACCCCTCGCCCGGGCATTCGAGGCTGAGTGGCGCTGGCTCTGTGGTGACGACGACGGGGTGAGCACCGACTGGCCCGCCTTGCAGGCGCTGGCCATAGAGTCGCAGGGGCCGCTTGGTGAGCGCCTGCTGACCGCCCTTGGCCAGTGGCAAGGGAGTCATGAGGCCGGGCAGTGGCCCCGTTCGTTCAGCGCCTTGCTCTGGCTGGGCTGGTTGCAGCAGGCCGATCCCGTGGTGGCGAGCGAGCAGCGCAAGAAGTGGCAGCGCAGCCTGGCGGGCCAGTTCCCCTTGCTGGGTGACCTGCTCAGCCAATGGGCGGGGGAGCGCCACGGCCAGGCGGTCGGCTTGTTCGATACCCTGCAACTGCCGGTGGAGGAGTTGCACTGGGGTTACCTCTGGCTCGATCTCTGCGCCCTGGCTCGCCACGGCATCCAGAGTCCCCAGGTGGCCATGCTGCACAAGTGGGATCTCACCCACCTGCTGGATGCCGAGCCCCATCACAGGCTGATGGGTTTTTGTCAGGATCTGCTGCGCCTGCTGCTGGAGGAGACGGTCAAGGGGGCGCCCCTGTGCCAGCTGCAGGAGGGCGATGAGGATGACGACGAGAGCGACGAGGAGAAGACGGCGGCGTCCGCCAACTGGCTCAACTGGTTGCAGGGGCTGGGGCGCGCTAGCGGGGTGCGCAAGCCCCAGGAGCGGCTGGTGTGGCTGCTCCACGCCGACGGCCCCGAGCTCGAGTGCAAGATCCAGAAACTCAGCACCAAGGGGGAGTGGACTGCCGGTCGCCGAGTCGATCCCACCCTGCTCTCCACCCAGTATGCGGCCCTGCTCGATGAGCACGACTGGGCGCTGGTGCGTACTCTGCCCCGGGTGATGAGCCGCTTGCCCCGGGATGTGTGGGCGCCCCTTGCCAATCACCCGCGGCTGTTCAATGCCAGGGGGCAGAAGCTGCAGCTGGCGCTGACCGCGCCCCTGCTGCAGATAGTGGCGGTGGAGCAGGGGATGAGCGCCCGCCTCATCCCGGCCGCTGCCGCGCGCGGGGCCCATATCATGCCGCTGGCGCAGGACTTGTGGCAGCTTATTCTCACCCCCCAGCCTCTGCTCGATCGCCTGCCGGCCCTCGAGGCCATCCCCCTGCTGCCCGCCGAAGGGCTGGCAGAGCTGCAACAGACCCTGGATGCCATCCCGGATCTGCCCTGGCACAGCCAGGTGGCCGGTTTGCAGGGCAATGCCGAACTGGCCCCCTGGCCTGGGATCCCGTCGGTCCAACTGGACTGGCAGGATGGCCAGCTCTCGGTCAGGCTGGTGACCCGCTTCGATGACGTGCCCCCCCAACCTCTTGGCAAGGGGGAGGCCATCGTGCGCCAGGGGATCCAGGAGTATTGCTACTGGCAACGGGATCTGGCGGCCGAGAAGGAGCAGGCCCAAGCGCTTCGCGCCGCCCTGCCCATCGGCCTGCCCGGCACCGAGTGGCGACTCGAGGGGGAGCAGGCGCTGGCGCTGGTCAACGCCCTGCCCGAGCTGGTGGATAACGGCGTGGTCATCCATTGGCATCAGGACAGCGCTCGCCTCAAGAGTCTGGACGAGGCGGCCCTGAGTCTTCGTATCGAGCGGCGCCAGGACTGGTTCCAGGTGGAGGGGGCCTTGTCCCTCGATGAGCACCAGATCCTCGATCTGCGCCTCATCCTGCGCCAGATGACCCCGGGTCAGCGCACCGTTCAGCTCGACGAGAAGACCAGCCTGATGCTGAGCGACAAGCTGGTAGAGCGCCTCACCATGCTGGGGGCCATGCTGGACGAAGATCAGCGGATCAACAACAAGCTGGCCTATCCTCTGACCCGGCTGCTCTCCGTCATCACCACCGAAGGGGATGCGGCCTGGCAGAACCTGCAGCAGGAGTGGCAACAGGAGGTCGAGTGCCCGGCCGAGCTGCTCGAGGCGCTGCGGGATTACCAGAAGGATGGTGTGCGCTGGCTTGCGACCCTGGCTCATCACGGCTTCGGCGCCTGTCTTGCTGACGACATGGGTCTTGGCAAGACGTTGCAGGCCCTCATCGTGCTGCGCATGCGCCAGCATCTGGGCCCTGCGCTGGTGGTGGTGCCAAAATCTGTGGTCACCAACTGGCAGGAGGAGGTGGCCCGCTTCGCCCCCGAGCTGGAGGTCGTGACCGTCGATAATCCTGCCGAGCGGGAAGGGGTGATCCGCGAGGCCAAAGCGGGCCAGGTGATCCTGCTCAACTACGGTATGCTCGGCGGCCTGTCGGCGGCGCTCAAATCCCGCCGCTGGCCCTCCATCGTGCTGGATGAGGCGCAGCAGATCAAAAACGCCGGCACCCAGCGGGCCAAGCTGTTGTTCCAGCTCGAGGGGGATTTTCGTCTCGCCCTTTCCGGCACCCCCATCGAAAACCATCTGGGGGAGCTGTGGAGCCTGTTTACCTTCATCAACCCGGGCCTGCTCGGGAGCCTCGGCGAGTTCAAGCGCCGCTTTGGCAAGGCGGTGAAGGATCCCCAGCACATGGCGCTGCTGCGGGCGGTGATCAGCCCCTTCATCCTGCGGCGTCTCAAGCAGGAGGTGCTGACCGAGCTGCCGGACAAGACCGAGATCATCCATCACATCAGCCTCTCTCCCGAGGAGCGCCAGCTCTACGAGGCGACCCGGCGCGAGGTAGTGCAGCAGGTGCAAAGTGCCGACGGCCGAGCCCTGATGCACGTGTTGAGTGGTCTGACCCGGCTGCGCCGACTCTGCTGCTCCCCCGAGCTGGTGATGCCGGAGTGGTCCCAGACCAGCAGCAAGCTGGACGAGGCGATGGCGCTGCTGGAGGAGGCCATCGACGGCGGCCACCGGGTGCTGGTGTTCAGCCAGTTTGTCGATCTGCTGAGCCTGCTGCGCGCGCGGATCGAGCAGCGAGAGTGGGACTACTGCTACCTGGATGGAGCCTGCTCGGCCAAGGCCCGTCAGGACTCCATCCTGCGTTTTCGCAGCGAGTCCGTGCCGCTGTTTCTCATCAGTCTCAAGGCGGGGGGCACAGGGCTCAACCTGACCCAGGCCGATACCGTGCTGCACCTGGACCCCTGGTGGAATCCGGCGGTGGAGGATCAGGCGAGCGATCGGGCGCACCGGATGGGGCAGACCCAGCCGGTCACTGTCTATCGCCTGGTGTGCGAGCAGACGGTGGAGGAGAAGATAGTCGCCCTGCACGACGAGAAGCGGGCGCTGGCCGATGGCCTGCTGAGCGGTCAATCCGAGGTGCGTGGCCTCGATGTGGAGAGCCTGCGGGCCCTGCTGATGAGCTAAGAGCGCGCCGTCAAGGGTAAAAGAGAGGGGAACATCCGCGGATGCTCCCCTCTTTTCTTTGGTCAATCTGCACAGGGTCGGGCGCCGCTTACCCCTGATAGAGGTAGAGGTGGAGCCGCTCTATGATGGGCTCCCCGCCAATCTTGCGGTCCCGCCGCGCCTGTCGGCTCTTGGGCGGGTAGTGGCCAAGATGGGTTACTGCGGGGGAGCTGTCTGCGCAGAGCAGCAGGGGCAGGCTCGCCTTGATCTGCTGCTTGCGGGGCGTGCGCGCCTGCCACAACAGGTTGATCATGGGGTGGGTCTTGACCGGGCGGCGGATCCGCAGCTCTGCATCCGCCGGCAGGCGACGGATGTCGTACACCTCCTGATCCACCATCTTGCTCCACTCCTCGTTGTTGGAGAGGGCCGGCACGTAGCGGCGGCTGCGCTCCAGCATCTCCAGCACCTGCTCCCGGCTGAGGCGGTTGATGGTCTGCTTGTCGGCCCAGGTAAATCCCAATGATTGCAGCTCTCCATCCAGCAGGGTCAGCTTGCGATAGACCTGCAGGGTGATGACGCCGGGCAGAGCGGTGTGGACCAGCTCGAACTTCTCGTCCCGCCCGCCCGCCTGCTGCACCAGCCCCTTGAACTCGAGCTTGTGGCGGTTGATCTCCTCAATCAGGGGGGCCAGCAGGGGGGCGGTGGCGGCCGGGAAGCGCAGCCAGCCGGGCAGGCGATGAGTCGCCTTGGTAGAGCAGCCCGGGCGGGCGCTGTGATCCTGATAGGCGGCCAGGGTGGCGGCGAGCGCCTCCTCTCCACATAGATAGCCCACTTCGATCCGCTCAATGGGATCGTGCTCTTCCCCCTGCGGGACCGGGGGCAGGGGGTAGACATGGGCCTCTTTCAGTTCGAGCTGGCGCAGCAGCGCGGCCAGCCGGGCCAGTGAATCTTCAATCGCCTCCATCTTTTGGCGCAGGGCGGCGGTAGGGGTAAAGGTGTCCATCGATGATCCTGTTGTCGCATCCGGCCCTGGAGCGGGCTCGGTGATAGGCAAACCACTGTATAAATAACCATACCAGCATGGCGGCGAGGCGCCAAGTCGTGGATGGCTGCTGGCCTCATGCATGGGAAAGAGACGGCGCCAGCCAGGTTTCTTTTGTGTGTCATTGGGTTAAATAACGATCAATCAAAGATCAATAAATTAACAAAATGCTGTAAAGACGAGGTGATCGGCGCAGGGGAGGCATGCTGCGAGTGCATAGGATGAGTGCTGAATTGCATATATAGAGGGCTTCTGCCCAGCACAATATGCTGTGGCAGCATACGGCTGCTGTTCGTGTTTTATTAATCCTTTATATTCAATGAGTTAAATTTAAATCGTTGCACATTTAACCATTAGTTTTGCTAATGTTATGTATCAAAATTCGTCAATTGAGACGGATCCGGCCCCTGACTAAGCTTTGCGCATCATCTTCAAGCCCAGTGCGCAAACATCAGAACCCGGAGGAGCCATACCATGGCCAACATGACCTATACCCAAGCCGGTTATCACCACGACAGCGAGCTGAACCTGATCGCTCGTGCCAAGATGACCGTATTGACCTGGCTGGAGCGCAGCCGCAGCCGTCGCCAGCTCTCCGAGCTGCCCGAGTACCTGCTCAAGGACATCGGTCTGAGCGAAGCCGATCGCTATCAGGAAACCACCAAGCCGTTCTGGCGTGGTTAATCGACCGGGCATGGATGCCTCGTTGTTCTGCTGATCTCCATTCCCCTTGCCAGCCAGTGATCGAGCGGCTGCACCACGCTGTTTTTCCCCGCCAGCAACCCTTTAACGGTTGCCCTTGACCTTATTGGTTTCTGCGCCAGCCTGTTCGCCAACTTGTATCATTAATGTTTGAATTTGTTTAAAAAACGGATTTTAAGCCGCGTCGCCTTGCGTATAATCCACCCTAGTGTTTCAGACCAAGAGGGTGAGATGGATGATTCCCCAGCATGATTTTTTGGCCTTGACCCGCAGCCATGAGTGGCAGCTCGAGCCCTTTTCCTATGCGTTGGCCAATGGCGACAGGGTGAGTGTCTGGGATACCGGCGTGCTCTGCCTCGAGCCCGCCTCCGGGGCCGGTGATCAACCGGGCGGGCGCAAGGATATCGTGCTCTCCTGTGGCATTCACGGCAACGAGACGGCCCCCATCGAGATCTGCAACCAGCTGCTGACCCGATTGCTTGAGGGGGAGTTGCAGGCCCGTCACCGGATCCTGTTCCTGTTTGGCAATCCGGCCGCCATGAACCTCGGGGTGCGGGAGGTGGAGGAGAACATGAACCGCCTCTTCTCTGGCGCCCACAGCAAGGGGGAGGGGCTGTGCAACCGGGAGCGGATCCGCGCCATGCGCCTCGAGCAGTATGTGAGCCGCTTCTTCGTCGATCCGGCCCGCCCGCGCTATCACTACGATCTGCACACCGCCATTCGCGGCTCGCGCCACGAGAAGTTTGCCGTCTATCCCTTCCCCCACGAGCGCCCCCACTGCCGGGAGCAGGTTCAGTTTCTCGGGGCCTGCGGAGTGAGGACCATCTTGCTCTCCGGTGGCCCCACCACCACTTTCAGCTATTACAGCTCGCACCAGCACGGAGCCCACGCCTTCACGGTGGAGCTTGGCAAGGTGCGCCCGTTTGGCGAGAACGACATGACCCGCTTCATCGAGACCAAGGTCGCGTTGCAGGAGCTGGTGACCCGGGACGAGGTGGCACTGGAGCCCTGGCGCGCCGAGGACTTCACCCTGTTTGCCATCGATCGGGTGATCAACAAGCGATCCGAGCAGTTTCGCTTCCTGTTCGCCAGCGACGTGGACAACTTTACCGAATTCCCCCAGGGGTTCGTGCTGGCTGAGGATGGTGATCTGAGATACACGGTCGAGAAGCCGCGCGAGGCCATCGTCTTCCCCAATGCCAACGTGGAGGTGGGGCAGCGCACTGTGCTGCTGGTGGTGCCGACCCGGCTATGGGACTAGTCGCTATCGCATTGAAAAGAAACGGGGCCAGTCAGTTGACTGGCCCCGTTTTTGTATCGGGTCAAGGCGTGGGTCGCGCTTAGCTGTTGTTGTTCACAAACAGGGTCAGCTCCTGGCCCGGCTTGAGGTAGTCCCCCTTGTCGAGCTGGTTCCAGCGCATCACATCGTTGATGGCCACCTGGAAGCGGGCCGCGATGGAGGAGAGGGAATCGCCGCGGCGAACCTGATAGACCACCGACTTGTTGCTCTTCCCCTGCTTGGGATAGACCACCAGATTCATGCCCGGCTTGAGGGCCGACTTGGCATTCAGACCGTTCCACTTGGCCAGCTCGTTGTGAGAGACGCCGTGGATCTTGCTGATGCTCCACAGGGTATCGCCGGAGCGCACCTTGTAGCTCACCTTGTTCTTCGACGTGCTCCCACGACTCGCCAGCTGCTGCGGCTTGCTGGCAACCGTGGCCTGGCTGCTGACCACTGCCTTGCCGCCAAGGGGGATCACCAGCTGCTGGCCACGGCGCAGGTTGTTGCTGCGCAGATTGTTGGCCAGTTTCAGCTCGCTCACGCTGACACCATGGTTCTGAGCGATGCGCGACAGTGTGTCTCCGCTGACCACCTGATAGGAGCGGGTACGGATACGCTCGCTCTTGGGCAGATCCGCCAGCGCCAGCTCCAGAGTATCGGCGTATTCGACCGGTACCAGCAGCCGGTAGGGGCCACGGGGGGACATCACGCCACGACTCAGGGCCGGGTTGACCTCCTTGAGATGGGAGACGCGCAGGCCTGCCAGCTGGGCAGCCACGTTCAGATCGATCTGGCTGCCAGTCTCGACAACCCGCAACTTGGGCTGGTTGGCAAGCACCGGCAACTTGATGTTGTACTTGTCCGCATTGCTGAGCATGTCTGCCATGGCCAGGATCTTGGGCACGTACATCTGGGTTTCCCGCGGCAGATCGAGGGACCAGTAGTCAGTCGGGCGACCGGCACGCTGGTTGCGCACGATGGCGTTGCGAACCCGCCCTTCACCGGCATTGTAGGCGGCCAGGGTTTGCAGCCAGTCGCCATCAAAGAAGCGGTTCAGATATTCCAGATAGTCGAGCGCCGCATTGGTGGACGCCAGTACATCCCGGCGACCGTCATACCAGTTGTCGTGACGCAGGCCGAAGTTTCGGCCGGTGGCGGGCACAAACTGCCACAGACCGACCGCATTGCTGCGGGAGCGAGCACGAGGATTGAACATGCTCTCGATCATCGGAACAGTAATAAGCTCCATTGGCAGCTCACGCCGTTCTATTTCCTCCACCATCAGATATAGGTAGGGTTCAGCCCGGCTGGCAATGGTCGCCAGATGCTTGTCGTTGCGCAGCAACCACTCGCGTTGCTTCCTGATACGGGGGTTATCCGGGGTATCCAGTTGCATATCATCGCTGATACGCACCCACAGATTGTCCGTATCTTCCATTTCGTCCAGCTGTTCATCGCCGAAAACGAAACGTGAAGCATGTTTTTTATTCGCTTTTTTATTGACCTGGGGGGACTTGAGCGGCTCGATTGCCGTTAGCGCCCGGTCACCCTGATGGCTCAGGTTTTGGCAGCCGCTGAGCAACAGCGCTGCCAATAAGGCCGTTCGTACCTTCATCTCGTTCCGGTCATTTGTAACAAAAACAGCCCGCATCATAAGGGGCAACGTCCCCCTGATCAAGGTTTGCTCAAAAAACGTCCTTCCATTGGCGCAGGATGGTGAAGGTATCTACCGGATTTTCCACGCATTTTAGAGCGTGTTTTTCAGCAGAAAATCTTACCGAGTCCGCCTCGCAACGCAGAAAAACGTTGAATGACTTTTCGTCTCCGAGCCGGCTGGGCAGGCTGGGCAGCCCCTGTTGGCGCCGTTTGCTGATCAGCCCGATCTGGCGCTGGATCGCCGGGTTGTCCGGCTCGACTGCATAGGCAAAGCGCAGGTTGGACAGGGTGTACTCATGGGCGCAATAGATGAGGGTGTCGTCGGGCAGGGCGGCGAGCCGCTCTAGCGAGCGATACATCTGCTCCGCCGTCCCTTCGAACAGGCGACCACAACCAGCGGAGAAGAGGGTGTCACCGCAAAACAGCATACCTTTGCCGTAATAGGCGATGTGGCCACGGGTATGGCCGGGTACATGGATCACCTCAAGGGCGAGACCATGCCAGTTGATCTGATCGCCATCCTCCAGCCATTGGCCGTGGTGATCCGGCATGGGGTCCAGTTTGGGCCCATACAGCTTGGCGTGGGGGAAGTGGCCGAGCAGTTCGCCAACGCCGCCGACATGATCGTGATGGTGATGGGTCAGCAAGATGGCATCGAGCTGCAACTCCAGTGCGGCCAGCCGCTCCAGCACCGGAGCCGCGTCGCCCGGGTCGACGACCAGGCAATGATTTTCGTGTCGGATCAACCAGATGTAGTTGTCGTTAAAGGCTGGAACTGTGATCACTGGATACATGAGTCTGCTTCTCTTTAGGGAGGGTATCTTATATAACAGGATGGCGTTCGAAACCCCGAGTTGAGCCCTATTATGCAGGTGGCACGTACCGAACAACAAATCGAGATCCCGACCAGCTGGTCCGCATTGCCCATGGGGGACTGGGTGGCGGGTGAAATTCAGGAGCGGCTCGACAACTGGTGCCCAAACCTGTTTGGCTATCATCTGTTGAAAATAGGTGCCCTGAGCGCCGAGCTCTCCTGCAAATGCTCCTCCATTCGCCACCAAATTGGTGTCGCCCCCGAAGGTCGGCTGCTCGACATGTACGGCGATCCGCTGGACTTGCCGGTGCGTACCGGCAGCGTCGATGCCTGTCTGCTGGCCCACTGTCTCGATTTCTCTGCTGATCCCCATCAGGTATTGCGCGAAGCCGAACGGGTGTTGACCGACGATGGCTGGCTGATCGTCAGCGGCTACAACCCGCTGAGTCTGGTCGGGATCGGGCACTACATGCCGGTGTCGCGGCGCAAGTTGCCTTGGTCAGCACGGATGTTTACCCCGGGACGGGTCACGGACTGGCTGCAGTTGCTGGGGTGCGAGGTGATGTTCGATGAACGCTTTGGCTACTCGTTCATGGGGCGACAAAGCTGGCATAGCTGGTGGCGGGAGAGCCTGGGACGGGATTATTGCCGGGGATTTGCCTCTGTCTATGTGATTGCCGCCCGCAAGCGGCGTTTTCCACTCATCCCGGTGCGACGCCGCTGGCAGTTGCCAAAATCGCTGGCCACACCGGGAATGGCGCGTCAGGGCTGGTAGCCGGTATCCTCGGCCAACTGCTTGCCGCAGGCAGCTTCTCTGGCCAGCTCGTCACAGCGTTCGTTCTCCGGATGGCCGGAGTGCCCTTTGACCCAGAGCCACTCGATCTGGTGGCGGCTCACTTCCGCATCCAGCGCCTGCCACAGGTCGACATTCTTGACCGGCTGGCGATTGGCCGTCATCCACCCTTTTTTCTTCCAGCCGATGATCCACTGGGTGATCCCCTGGCGCACATACTGGCTGTCGGTGGTGAGGCGAACCTGGCAGGGCTCGTTCAGGGTGCGCAGGCCCATGATGGCGGCCATCAGCTCCATCCGGTTATTGGTGGTGAGCCGAAAACCGGCGCTGATCTCTTTGCGATGCTTGCCATAAACCATGACGGCACCGTAACCGCCCGGGCCCGGATTGCCGAGGCAGGAGCCATCCGTGAATAAATCAATCTGTTTTAACATGAGTAATCAATCTGTTTTAGCCGAAGGCTTGGGGTAAACTAGCGGGTAAAGCCGAAGTTTGACATAGATTGGATCATGAACACACCCCAACTGAATCGCCAGATTATTCTGGATACTGAAACCACAGGTATGAACACAGGTGGCGGCCCCGTCTATCTGGGTCACCGAATCATCGAAATCGGCTGTGTGGAGGTGATCAACCGCAAGCTGACTGGCAACCATTACCACGTTTATATCAAGCCGGATCGGCTGGTGGACCCGGAAGCGGTGCAAGTGCACGGCATTACCGACGCCTTCCTGGCCGACAAGCCCTCCTTTAACCAGATCGCCGACGAGTTCATCGAGTTTATCCGCGGTGCCGAGCTCATCGCCCACAACGCACCGTTTGACGTCAGCTTCATGGACTACGAGTTCAGCAAGCTTGGACTCGATTTCAAGACCGCCGATATCTGCAGCATCACGGATACTCTGGCGATGGCGCGGGACCTCTTCCCGGGCAAGCGCAACAACCTGGATGTGCTCTGTGATCGCTACGGCATAGACAACTCCCACCGGACCCTGCACGGGGCCTTGCTCGATGCGGAGATCCTGGCGGACGTCTACCTGTTGATGACGGGTGGCCAGACCAAGTTGAATCTGGCGAGCGAAAGCAGCGAGAGCGAGAGCAGCCAGGACACCAGCATTCGCCGGCTTGAGAGCCATCGTCCTGCTTTGAAAGTGGTGCGGGCCAGCGCCGAGGTGCAGGCGCTGCACGAGGCGAGGCTGGATCTGGTGCAAAAGAAGGGAGGAAGCTGTCTGTGGCGGCAATGAGCAGGTGGTTGGCTTCTCTCCTGTTGCTCTGTTCGCTGGGGGCGGCGGCGACCGAGGTGTTTGCGCCTTCCGACATCCCCTTGCTGGATAACCGCTTTCGCATCGACTACGGGGTGAAGGAGATCACCTTCATCATCAAGCGCAAGGCGGGCACCCCGTCGGTGATCCTGGTGCGACCCGATGGCAGCAAGCTTTATGTGGGCCGGGTCAAGCCTGCCGATGTGGGTTGGCTGGCGTTGCCAGAATATGATCTCATCACCCTGCGCAATCCCATGCCGGGTCCCTGGCAGGCGATAGGGGAAGTGGATCCGGACAACCGGGTGCGCATCCTCTCCGATATCAAGCTGGATATCGAGGCGCTGCCGATGCAGCTCTATCAGGGAGAGGTGATCAAGCTCAAATCCTGGTTGCAGATAGCGGGGGAGCAGCCTGCAGACAACTACTATCTCTCCGAGCTGGGGATGACCGTCAGGTTGCAGTCGTACAGCGATGACAAGCAACAGGAGGTGGTGCTGGACAAGGTGCTCGGCCAGTATCATGACGATGGCAAGGGGCTTGACGAGGAGCCGGGGGATGGGGTCATGACCGCCGAAGCGGTCTTGGAAGATATCCCGACGGGCAAGTACCGCGCCATGTTCAGCACGGGTAATCAAGTGTTTGAACGTGCCCGTTATCAGGATATGCTGCTCTACCCCTATCCGTTCAGTTATAACCTGGAGCCGCCTTCTGACGTGCAAGGGGCCAAGATGGCATTCCTCATCGATCGGGATGAACTGGATCCGGCCTCCGTGGTGATCCAGGGCAAGGTGACGAGCAAAGAGGGGGGAAGTTATCCCTTTAGCCAGACGGGGGCCGCCCCAAGGCTGAATATCGACCTGTCGATGATCAAGGACCCAGGGCAGTACGAGGTACAAGCCACGCTCTATGGCACCAACTTGCTGGGGCGCGAAGTGAAGATCCTGTTGCCCGGCAAGAGTTTCAACATATTCCCTCCGCCCCCGCCGGTTGAGGTGGCGCCTGTCGTCTCCAGCGCGCAGCCCGTTGAAGCGCCGCAGGAAGAGGAGATGGGCTGGCTGGTCTGGGTGCTGGTCGGGGGAGGCGTGTTGCTGCTGGTGCTCGGTGGAGTCGGGTTTGTGGTGTTGCAAAAACGCCGGGCCCTGAAGCGGGCGCTGGCGGCAGTACAGGCTAAGAGTCCGGAGTCCGCTGACACGAGTACCAAGCTGGATCTCAACTTGCCGGAGCAGTGACACAGGCCATCGGGATAAAAAAACCGCCCTCCATGGGCGGTTTTTTTATCTGGCACCTTGCTGTGTCTGTCGCAGGCCAATGTGGGAAGGGGACGGCTAGTGCTCGCCGATATAGACATCCTTGTACTGCTCGCGGATCCCGAGGAACTTGTCCAGATTGGCCATCATCAGCTCGACCAGGCTGGGATCGAAATGCTCCCCTTTCTCCTCTTCTATCAGGGCCAGCACCTTGTCCAGTGGCCACGCCTTCTTGTAGCAGCGATCCGAGCCGAGAGCATCGAACACGTCGGCGAGAGCCACGATGCGCCCCTCCAGCGGAATATTCTCCCCTGTCAGACCGCGGGGGTAGCCGCTGCCATTCCATTTTTCATGGTGGTTGCCGGCGATAGTGGCCCCAATCTGGAACAGCGCCAGATCGCTGCCGGAGAGCATGTCCTGACCGAGCTGGGCGTGGGTTTTCATGATCTCCCACTCCTCCGGGGTCAACTTGCCCGGTTTGTGCAGGATGGAGTCCGGGATCCCCACTTTGCCTATGTCATGCAGGGGCGATGCGCGCTTGATAAGCTCGCTCTGCTCCTCGCTCATGCCAAGCAGCAGGCAGAACAATTCGGTATAGAGCGCGACCCGTTTGACATGTAGTCCCGACTCCTTTGAGCGGGTCTCGACCAGTTCACCGATGCGATAGATGATCTCCCGCTGGTTGTCGGCGATCACCTCGTTGAGCCGGATATTCTCCAACGCCACTATGATGTTTTCGGTGAACAGGGTGAGCAGACCCGTGTCCATCTGGCTGAGCTGGCGAAAGGTCTCGATATGAAACAGCAGATGGTGGCGCGGATTCTGGCAGTAAAGCACCATCTGCTCCGGGGCGTAGACGTTGGCTCGGCTGGCCATGGCCTGGCGCAATATCTCGGGGGCGTCACTCAATCGCAGCGGGGGCAAGCCGGGCAGCAGGGGTTCGAGTATCTGATCCCGCACTTCATAGGCCGACTGCTTGAGATCATAGATCTGGGTTTCTCCCAGATGAAGCAGGGCCGTCAGCTGGGCCTGTGCCCCTTCGACAAACTGGCGCAGGGCCCGCTTTTCAAAGATCCCCTTGGAGGCCTCGATGACCTTTTCCAGCCCCTGGCGATTGCTCTCCAGAGTGCGGATATCCCGATAGGAACGCAGGCTGGCACGCAGCAGGGTACGAAGCTTCTGGGAGGTAAGCTCGGTTTTGTCCTTGTAGTCGTTGATGTCGTAGTTGGTGACCACGTCATCTTCCGGGGCCTGGCCGGGTTGCCCGGTACGCAGCACGATGCGCACCATCTTGTTTTGCAGCTCGTCGCGAACAAACTTCACTACATCCAGGCCGGCATGATCGAACTCCATCACCACATCCAGCAGCAGCAGGGCGACATCAGGTGTTGTGGCGAGCAGCTGTTTGGCCTCGGCAGCGGAGTAGGCATGCAGAAACTCGATGGGACGATTGTCAAACTCGAATTTGTTCAGGGTGATCTTGGTGATGCGATGAACTTCGGGCTCATCATCCACGATCATCACCTTCCAGCCAGCCTGTTGGCTATCGGGAAGGACGATATCGTCATCATCAATAATCAGGATCTGGTCATCCATCATACAATCCTGTTTGGCATCTTGTGCTTACATTAACTGCTTCACTAAGGATAGGAAACTTATTGAGAAATAAAATTTGATCGCGAAAAACTGTGGTCGGGCGCCGTGGCATGGCGACCTGCCCAGGCTCTCTCAAAACCGCCGTACAGCCATGAACAGGGGCCGGCTAGCAGGGGGAAATCCCCCTTCGTCATGGCGCCGCGAGCCTGGTTCCAGTGACTATGATGGCACACTCCTGATACAAACCGATGAAACGGGAATAAATCGTATTTGATACTGATTCTTGTTTGCGTGTAGCATGGGTAATCTACTGTAAGAGGAATTCATCTGTGTCCCCAACTCTGCCTCCCAACCGTCCCCGTCTGTTGAGTGTCAAAGCCGTTACCCAAATTACCCCCAATCTGCGCCGGATCTGTTTTACCGGCAGTGAGCTGGCCGACTACCCCTACACCTGCGGCGGTGCCCACATCAAGGTGATGCTGGCACAGCCCAACCAGGCAGAGCCCGTGCTGCCGACCATGACGCCAAACGGTCCGCGCTGGCCGCAGCCGGCAGACAAGCCCATCATCCGCACCTACACATTGCGAGCCTTTCGCCGCGAGTCCCTGGAGCTCGACATCGACTTCGTGCTGCACGGTGATGACGGGCCTGCCAGCGCCTTTGCCTGTCAGGCCAAACCGGGGGACAAGGCGATCCTCTCTGCGCCCGGTGGCCCCAATCCCATGCTGCCAGCGGCAGATCACTACTGTCTGGTGGGGGATCTGACCGCCTTGCCTGCCATCATGGCGATGTGCGAAGTGATGCCTGCCGATGCCAGAGGGGAGATCGCCATTCTGGTACCCGATCAGGCCGACGCCCTGCCGCTTTCCCTGCCCAGCGGGGTGCGTTGCCACTGGTTTGTCGGCGAGCCTGAAGCAAGCGGCCTGCTGGAGCATGTCATGGGCTTGCCCCTTGAACGGGAAGGAGGCTTCTTCTGGCTGGCAGGGGAAGAGGCGCTGGTGTTGCCGCTGCGTCGCCATGTACGCGGAACTCTGGGGGTCGATCGCCAGGCCATTTATGCGGTGCCTTACTGGCGCAGAGGCAAGAGCGAGGAGGCTTACCATCAGGCGCGTCACGAAGTGATGGATAATTAAGCGGACGCGAAAGAATACCCGATTCATTTCTTGCAAATAAAAATGATTTGCATTTAGTATTGCGCCGTTCCGAAATCGGTCGGTACGGCGCCTTCATATAGAGAAGGAACCGCCCTGGATGGCCAGGCTGTTTTCTGCCCGAGCCGACTGATATCAGGGCGAAGAAGCATGGGCCTGTGCTCGTGCCATAAGCAGCCCAATCACTCAGCGCCGGGTCTGGCAAGGTCAGACAGGGATGTCGGTGGTGTTGGCCTTTTCCTGTTCTATGTGGAGTGTTGATGATGCGTACATCATCCCGACTATTTGCAGTGCATCCTCTGGTGTTGTCCCTTTTTGCCTTGCCGGCCGTGGCACAAGTACAAACCGGCGCGGCCGATCCCGCCCATGAAACCCTGGTGGTCACCGCGACCAAGACTCGCCACAGTGAACTGACGGCGCCCGCCAGCGTCTCGGTCGTGACCCGTGCCGAGCTCGACAAGCTCAACGTCAATGACCTGACCGGGGCCCTGAAACAGCTGCCCGGGGTCAACATCAATCCGGCCACCAGCTATGGCCGCAGCGAGATCAAACTGCGCGGGCTGGAGGGGGATTACACCCTGCTGCTGGTCAATGGGCGGCGCATCAGCTCCCGAGATGCCCTGACTTCCGGTTACGGCAACGACTTCGATCTCTCCGCCATCCCCATGGCCGCCATCGAGCGCATCGAGGTGATCCGCGGTCCCATCTCCTCCCTCTACGGGGCCGATGCCCTGGGGGGCGTGGTCAACGTCATCCTGCGCCAGCCCAAGGAGCAGACCGAGGCGGCTGCAACTTACACCTTCAGCGATCCGACCGATGGTCACGGCGGGGACGTCAACAAGGCGAGCGCCTATGTGGGCGGCGCGCTCATCGACAACAAGCTGCTGGCCAACTTCGTGGTGGAAGGCAACCACAGGGATGCCTGGCAGAGCGAGCAGAGCATCAACCCCAAGGCCGATGCCATCGAGCAGCGCGAGAAGCTCGGCATGCTCTCCAACGTCAAGTGGCTCATCGACGAGCAGCAGGATCTGGATGTCGGCATGAACTATGCCAAGGACGATCGGGAGGCGCACTGGAACAACTACGGCCAGACGCCGCGCAACATCCAGCAGATGGAACGCCTGGGGCTCAATGCGACCCACGTCGGGCGCTGGGATCTGTTCGACAGCCGGGTTGGCTACGCCTTCGAGCAGGTCGACCTGTTCGATGACTCCGAGCTGATGAGGGGCCTGACCAAACAGAGCGGCGATGTGACCCAGACCAACCACACCTTCGACGGCCAGCTGAGCGGCAACCTTGGCAGCCACCTGTTGACCGGCGGCGCCGAATACCGCATCACCGAGCTCAAGCACAACGTCAGCCTCAAGGGGAGTGATGTCAGCGTCGATCAGAGCGCCCTCTATCTGCAGGACGAGTTTGGCTTCGGCGATCTGGCCCTGACCCTCAGCGGCCGGGTCGATCACCACGAGACCTATGGCACCGAGTTCAGCCCGCGCGGTTATGCCCTCTACAGCCTGACCGACAACTGGGTGGTCAAGGGGGGGATTGGCAAGGCGTTCAAGGCACCGACCATCGCCCAGTCCAACGCCGATTACGGGGTCGCTGCCTGTCGCGGTCGCTGCGCCGTGGTGGGCAACCCGGACCTGAAACCCGAAACCGCCGTCAGCTATGAACTGGGCACCACCTATGATGCCACCGTGTGGGGGGCCGGGGTGACCGCCTTCCACAACGACATCAAGGACAAGATCCAGAGCGAGGGGTGGACCTCCACTTGGCGCCCTTCCGTGATGACCTATCGCAACGTCAGCAAGGCCCGCATCAAGGGACTGGAGCTGAGCGGCTGGTTCGATATCACGGAT
Organism: Aeromonas sp. FDAARGOS 1407; assembly: GCF_019048725.1. NCBI lineage: Bacteria > Pseudomonadati > Pseudomonadota > Gammaproteobacteria > Aeromonadales > Aeromonadaceae > Aeromonas > Aeromonas sp. FDAARGOS 1407. The sequence goes on along the minus strand of NZ_CP077399.1, from coordinate 4,008,525 downwards.
GCGCTGAGCCTCTCCGGCAACTTCACCCTGATCGACGGGGAAGACAAGACCACCGGCAAGGATCTCTACAAGACGCCGGAGCACACCGCCAACGCCACCCTGGAGTGGCAGGTGATCGACACCCTGAGCACCCGGCTTGGCTGGAACTACACCGGCAGCCAGATCCTGCCCGTGCCACGTCTGAGCGGCACCATCTATGAAAACACGGCGGGCTTCCACACCCTGGATGCCGGCGTCGTGTGGAGCGCCACCCGGGCGCTGGATGTGAAGTTCGGCCTCAACAACCTGACCAACACCAAGCGTGACTGGGTCGCGACCGAGGCGGATCAGATCCTCGAGGGGCGCACCGTCTACGCCGGCGTGGCTTACAAGTTGTGATGCGTTCGGGGAGCCCGCGGGCTCCCCTTGTTCCCTGTTTCAACCACACATATCAACAAAAGGAGCCAAGGGTGCTTAGACACCAGACGTATCTGCTCTGGCTGGGATTGTTCCTCCTGTTCATGCTGCTTTGCCTCTCCCTGGCCACTGGTGCCGGGGTGTATGGCGCCTGTGAAGTGATGGGTTATCTGGCGGGGGATCCCCGCTTTGCCGGCGACGAGAAGCTGGCCATGGTGCTCAATACCCTGCGCCTGCCCCGCACCCTGTGCGCCATGGTGGTGGGCGTTTCTCTCTCGCTTGCCGCCTCCTTGCTGCAAAGCGCCACTCGCAACCCGCTGGCCGAACCCGGTTTGCTCGGGGTCAATGCCGGCGCCGTCTTCGCCCTGGTGATTGGGCTCACCTGGTTCGGGGTCGAGTCCGCCTACGGTTATCTGCTCTGGGCCGGGCTCGGTGCCCTGCTTGGCAACCTCATCGTGCTGGGGCTCGGCATGATGATAGGCCTCTCCAATCCCCTCAAGCTCATCCTGGTAGGGGTGGCGCTGTCTGCCACCTTCGGCGGCCTCTCCAGCTTCTTGCTGCTCTCCAACAAGATGGTGCTGGAGCAGTACCGTTTCTGGAATCTGGGCTCCCTCGCGGGGGCCGATATGGACGCCATCATCGCCGTGCTGCCGTTCGTGCTGCTCGCTTTCGCCCTCACCCTGCTGCTCTGCCGCCAGCTGACCCTGATGCAGATGGGGGACAGCCAGGCCCAGGCGCTGGGCATTCGGCCGACCCGGGTGCGGATCGGCGTGCTGCTGGCCGCCACCCTGCTGACCGCCAGCGCCATTGCCATCGCCGGCCCCATCGGTTTCGTCGGCTTCCTCGCGGCCTACTGCGGCCGCCTGGTGGAGCCGGTGAAGCTGTCGGTGCAGGTCTGTTTCTCCGCCCTGTTCGGCATGTTGTTCCTGCTGGTGGCCGACATTCTGGCGCGCTGGTTGATCCAGCCGTTCGAGCTGCCCAACGGGGTCATCCTGGCATTGATCGGCGCCCCCGTGCTGATCGCCATCGTGCGTCGCGGGGGCTTTCGTACCCTGCTGACCGTCAAGTGAGGCGCTGATGCTTACACCGACCGATATGCTCTGCCTGCGGGCGAGCGAACGTTCCATCCTGCTGCATCTGCCGAGCTGGCGCTGGCTGACGCTGCTGGCCCTGGCCCTGGCAGCCTTGATGCTGCTGGCCTTGAGTGTCGGCAGCGGCAAGCTGGGTTTTGCCGGCGTGCTCAACACCTTGCTGGGGGAGGGCTCGCGCCTCGATGGGATCACCCTGTTCAAGATCCGGCTGCCCCGCATTCTGGGGGTGATAGTGGCGGGGGCGGCCATGGGGCTTTCGGGCTGTCTGGTACAGACCCTGATCCGCAACCGGCTGGCAACTCCTGACATGGTGGGGGTCAATAATGGCGCCTCCCTTGGCATCATCATCTTCTCCCTCTACCTGACCCTGGGCAGCTGGCCCTGGTGGGCTGCGCCGCTCGGCGCCATCTTCGCGGCGCTGGTGCTCTATGCCCTCTGCCGCAAACCCGGTGAACAGGGTTACCTGTTCGTGGTGATCGGCATTGGTCTGTCCGAGATGCTCGAGGCCTTCGGCCAGTTCGTGATGTCCACCAAGGCGCTGCTGCACTTGAGCTCCCTCTACCTGTGGAACATGGGCAGTTTCATCGCGGTGAGTTACAACACCATCACCCCCATCGTCATCTTGTTGCTGCTGCTCTGCCCCTGGATCATCTACCTCTCCCGCTCCCTGGCAGTGCTGCGTTTTGGCCCCGAGATGGCGCGCTCCCTCGGGGTCAATGGCGACAAGGTGCAGTTGGGGATCCTGGCTCAGGCCATTCTGGTGGCAGCCCTTGGCACCGCCATCGGCGGTCCCGTGGTCTTTATCGCCATGGCGGCGCCCATCCTCGCTTCCTGGCTGGTGAAGGACAGAGTCGTGCCGCTCTGGCTGGCGGCGCTGAGTGGCGCCCTGCTGCTGCTCGCCAGCGACACCCTGGTTCGAGTGCTGGCCAGTCCCCACGAGGTGGCGACCGGCATCATGACCCGCATTCTCGGCGGCCTCTTGCTGCTGTTTCTCCTTGTTCACGATCGCCAGAGGGCCGACTGATGACGCTCACCGTAAACCGACTCCATTTCGCCTATCAGCAGACCACCATCTTGCGCGATATCTCCTTCAGCGTGCCCAAGGGCAAGCTGGTGGGGATCGTCGGCCCCAACGGCTGCGGCAAATCGACCCTGCTCAAGCTGCTTTGTGGGCAGATGGCCCCACAGAGCGGGGAGATATTGCTCAAGGGCAAGCCCCTGGCCAGTTATCCCATGAAGGGGTTGGCGCGTGAGCTCGCCTATCTGCCCCAGCGGCCGACCCTGCCCGCCGGCATCCTGGTGGAACAGCTGGTGCAGTACGGCCGCCACCCCCATCAGGGCTGGTTCAATCAGTGGAACGAGGAAGATGCGCGCATGGTGCGATCGGCCTGCGAGCGGATGCAGCTGGAGGGGATCTGGCACCAGAGCGCCTCGTCGCTTTCCGGCGGTCAGGCGCAGCGGGCCTGGCTGGCGATGATCCTGGCCCAGGACAGCGACATGGTGCTGCTCGACGAGCCCACCAGCGCCCTCGATATCGGCCACCAGACCGAGGTGATGGAGGCGATTCACCGCATCACCGCCGAGGGCAAGACGGTGCTGCTGGTGATCCACGATTTGGCGATGGCGGCCCGTTATTGCGACGAACTGATCGCCATCGGTGACGGGGAGATAGCTGCCATGGGCCCGGCCCGCGAAGTGGTGACCAAGCCCCTTATCGATCGCCTCTACCAGACCAGCGTCGATATCCTCCATGCCCCCGGCGATGGTGCCCCCATCATAGTGCCGCGTCGTCACTATGCAGATGATGCCGTGCGCCGGGCGAGTTGAAGCCATGACCCTGAATACCGTTTATACCAACGCAGTACCTCAAGAGAAGGAGTGAGATGATGAAGCGTTTTGCCTCCCTGGCCGCCACTATCCTGATGCTGGCCGCGCCTCTGGTTCAGGCGCAGGAGATGCGTCAGGTGACTGATGCGTTTGGCCAGAGCGTCCAGGTACCGGCCAATCCCCAGCGGGTGGTGACCTTGAGCGAGATCGATCTCGACAGCGCCCTCACTCTGGGGGTCAAGCCGGTTGGCGCCGTCAATGGTCGCGGTCAGCCGACCCTGCCGCGCTATCTGTTGGACAAGGTGGGAGAGGGGATCCCCGTGGTCGGGGATCTTGGCAGCCCCAACCTGGAGACCCTGATCACCCTGGAGCCGGATCTGATCCTGACCGGCCCCACCACACCAGAGCAGCTGGCGTTGCTGCGGGAGATTGCCCCGACCGTGGTGACCGGCCAGTGGACCGACGGTTGGCAGCCGTTGCTGCGCCGTGTCGCCAGCGCCCTCAACCGTGAACAGGAGGGGGAGGCATTCTTGCAACAATACGAGGCTCGCCTGCAGCAGGCGCGCACCACCCTGGCCGGGCATCAGGGGGAGAGCATCAGCATAGTGCGCTGGAATCCCAAGGGGCCGAGCTTCATGTATCCGGGCACCTTCGCCAGCAGCGTGGTGGAGTCGATGGGGTTGATGCGCCCGGCCCAGCAGCAGGGCAAGGGGGCGCCCCACTCCCCGGCCCTGAGTCTGGAGTCTCTCAATCTGCTGGATGCAGACTGGCTGGTGATCGGCACCCTGAGTGCCAGCGGCGATGCGGTGGAAGCGATGCGCCAGGCCGAGCAGACCCCGGCCTACCAGCAGCTGCCGGTGATCAGGGAGAAGCGTTTTGGCGCCGTGGATGGCTCACTCTGGACTTCGTCCGGCGGCCCCCAGGCGGCGCTCAAGGTAATCGCGGACGTGGAGACCCTGCTGCAAAAGCGTGGCTGACGAATCCATCCCGAGCCGATGAAACGAAAGAGGGAGGCTTGCGCCTCCCTCTGTTTATGGTCGTTGTTGACGGTTTATTGCGGCTGGATCTTGGTCAGCAGCAGCTTGCCACCTTGCATCTCGGCATGGAAGCTGACAGCGTCACCCACCTTCATCCCCTTGAGCTGGGCCGGCTCGACCAGGGTGAACACCATGGTCATGGCGGGCATCTTGAGGTTCTCGATATCCTCGTGCTTGATCCCCACCTTGCCATTTGCCTCGTCGATGCGGGTGATGACCCCCTTGGTCATCACCATCTCCTTCATGCCCTCCATCTGCTGCATGTCACCCATCTGGCTCATGTCGTGCCCTTCGTGGTTCATCATCTCTTCGGCTTGTGCGCTGGTGTGGGTGGCAAGGCCAAGCAGCAGGGTCAGTGTCAATGTCTTGTAGTTCATGATGTTTCCTTGTTTGTCAGTGTTGTCTGATTGATCAGGGCGCAGCCTGAGTATCTGTCTGCGCAGGAGCGTGTTCCAGTCGTTTCAGGGTGCGGACGCGCCACAGGTAGTAGGCCGCCGGCAGTACCAGCAGGGTCAGTACCAGCGCCGTCACCATGCCGCCAACCATGGGGGCGGCGATGCGCTGCATCACCTCGGAGCCGGTACCCTGGCTCCACATGATGGGCAGCAGGCCCGCGATGATGGTGACCACCGTCATCATCTTGGGACGCAGACGCAGGGCGGCGCCGTGAATGACCGCCTGGTGCAGGCCGGCCTGGTCCGGTTTGCCACTGGCCACCAGATCGTCCCAGGCGTGGTTGAGGTAGACCAGCATCAGTACCCCGGTCTCCACTGCCACCCCAGCGAGGGCGATAAAGCCGACCCCCACCGCCACCGAGAGATTGAAGTCGAGCAGCCAGACGGTCCAGATCCCCCCGACCACCGCCAGTGGCAGGGTAGTGAGGATGAGCAGCACCTCCTGGAAGCGGCGAAATGCCAGGTAGAGCAGCAGTACGATAATGGCGACGGTGAGCGGCACCACGTAGGCGAGGCGTGCCTTGGCCCGCTCCATGTATTCGTACTGACCGGACCAGCTGAGGGCGTAGCCGGCCGGCAACACCAGCTGCTTACCCACCTCGGCTTTGGCTTCGTCGACGAAGGAGCCGATGTCGCGGCCACGGATATCCACATAGACCCAGCCGTTCAGGCGCGCGTTTTCACTGCGCAGCATGGGCGCCTCGTCACTGATGTAGACCCGGGCCACGTCCGCCAGGGCGATCCGCTCACCCTTGGGGGTGACCAGGGGCAGCAGCTCCATGCTCGCCACCGAGTCGCGATAGCTCTGGGGATAGCGCAGGTTGATGGGGTAACGTTCGCGCCCCTCTATGGTCTGGCCCACGTCCATGCCGCCCACCGCGGTGGCGAGTACCGCCTGCACGTCGGCGATGTTGAGGCCGTAGCGGGCCGCCTTGAGCCGATCGATATCCACCTTCACATAGCGTCCGCCCGCCACCCGCTCGGCGTAGACGGAAGAGGCCCCCTCCACCTTGCCGATGATCTGCTCAAGCTCTTGGCCTATCTGCTGGACCACCTTGAGATCGGGGCCGGCAATCTTGATCCCCACCGGGGTCTTGATGCCGGTGGCCAGCATGTCGATGCGGGTCTTGATGGGGGGCACCCAGGCGTTGGTGAGACCGGGGAAGCGGATAAGGGAATCCAACTCTTCTTTCAGCTTCTCCGGTGTCATGCCGGGGCGCCACTGGTCGCGGGGTTTGAGCTGGATGCTGGTCTCCATCATCACCAGATCGGCGGGGTCGGTGGCGCTCTCGGCGCGTCCCGCCTTGCCGAACACATTCTGTACCTCGGGCACGGTGCGGATGAGCTTGTCGGTCTGCTGCAGGATCTCTCGCGCCTTGCCCACCGAGATGTTGGCCGCAGTGGTGGGCATGTACATGATGTCCCCCTCATCGAGCGGCGGTATGAACTCGGAGCCCAGATACTTGAGCGGCCAGAAGCCGATCACGGTGACCGCCAGCGCCACCGCCAGGGTGGTTTTGGGGCGAGCCAGCACGGCGTTGAGCAGCGGGATATAGGCCTGGCTCAGGCCACGGTTGAGGGGGTTGGCCTGCTCGGGTAACACCTTGCCGCGGATGAAATAGCCCATGATCACCGGTACCAGCGTGATGGCGAGCGCGGCGGCGGCGGCCATGGCGTAGGTCTTGGTGAAGGCCAGCGGATGGAACATGCGCCCCTCCTGCGCCTCCAGGGCAAACACCGGCAAGAAGCTCATGGTGATGATGAGCAGGGAGAAGAAGATGGCGGGGCCGACTTCGATGCTCGCCTCGGTGATGATCCGCCAGCGGTTCTTGTCGGTAAGCTCCTCCCGCTCCATGTGTTTGTGGACGTTCTCTATCATCACGATGGCACCGTCCACCATGGCGCCGATGGCGATGGCGATGCCCCCCAGCGACATGATGTTGGCGTTGATCCCCTGCAGGTGCATCACGATAAAGGCGGTCAAAATCGCGATAGGGAGGGTGATGACCACCACCAGCGACGAGCGCAGGTGGAACAGGAATGCCAGACACACCAGCACCACCACGGCGAACTCCTCCACCAGCTTGCCGGAGAGGTTGTCGATGGCGCGCTGGATAAGGTCGGAGCGATCATAGACGGTGACGATCTCCACCCCTTCCGGCAGGCTGGATTTCAGCTCGGCCAGGCGCGCCTTGACCCCGTCTATGGTGTGCTGGGCATTTTCGCCGTAACGCATGACGATGATGCCGCCCACCACTTCCCCTTCGCCGTTGAGCTCGGCGATGCCGCGCCGCATCTGGGGACCGGTGACTACGTCCGCCACGTCACCCAGCAGCAGGGGGGCGCCGCGCACATTGGTGCCGAGGGGGATCTGTTTCAGATCTTCGATGCTCTTGAGGTAGCCGTTGGAGCGCACCATGTACTCCGCCTCTGCCATCTCGATGACGGAGGCGCCGGTCTCCTGGTTGCCCTGTTCGATAGCGGTCTGGATGAGCGACAGCGGGATGCCGTAGGCACGCAGCTTGTCCGGATCGACCCGCACCTGGTACTGGCGCACCATGCCGCCGACGGTGGCCACTTCGGAGACGCCGTTCACCGTCTGCAGCTCGTATTTGAGGAACCAGTTCTGCAGCGACGTGAGTTCGCTCAAGTCGTGCTTGCCGGTCTTGTCCACCAGGGCGTACTGATAGACCCAGCCCACCCCGGTGGCGTCCGGCCCGAGCTGGGGCTGGGCTTCGGCAGGCAGATTGGGGGCAACCTGACTCAGGTACTCCAGCACCCGGGCGCGGGCCCAATAGAGGTCTGTGCTGTCATCAAACAGCACATAGACGAAGGAGTCGCCGAAGAAGGAGTAGCCGCGCACCGTGGTGGCGCCCGGCACCGCCAGCATGGCGGTGGTGAGCGGGTAGGTGACCTGATCTTCCACCACCTGGGGCGCCTGGCCCGGGTAGGAGGTCTTGATGATCACCTGCACGTCGGAGAGATCCGGCAGGGCGTCCACCGGGGTTTGCTTGACCGACCAGAGGCCCCAAGCGGTGAGCATGACAGTCAGCAGCAACACCAAAAAGCGGTTGCCGACGGACCAGCGAATGATGGCAGGGATCATGGTTTGACTCCTCCCTCTTGGTGCGGGATCGGCCGCTGGGTGTGGTGACTGCCAAAGCGAATGATGGCGGGGATCATGATTTATCCCCCATCTGGTGTTGGCTGTGATCCATGCCCTCCATGCCTGGCATCTCGCCCTTGGCCTCTTTCATCGGTTCATCTGCTGCCGGTTTGTCTTCCACATGGATCTGGATGATGCGGTACTCGTCCCCCTCCTGCTCCACTTGCAGGTGCAGGGTCTGATCCGGTTTCAGTTGGCTGATGTCCACGCCGTCGGCCACGGTGAAGTCCATCTCCATGGCGGGCCACTGCCACTCGGGGATGGGCTGGTGGGAGATGCCGAGGGTGCGCCCGGCAAGATCGATGTTTTGCACCTGGCCCTGGGTCCAGACCTGCATGGGGCGCACTGCCGTCATGCGCTGGAAGTCCGAATCGATGGCAGATTCGGAGTCGAGCAGGAACTGGGCAGAGCTGACGATGCTGTCACCGGCTTCGACCCCTTCATCGATGGCGACCTTGTCACCAAACTGGGGGCCCAGAGTGACGGCCACCGACTTGAAGTTGCCGTCCCCCAGCGCCAGCACCAGCCTGTCCTGGCTGCCGGTGCGGATCACCGCTTCGCTCGGCACCACCAGGCGGGGTTCCCCCTTGCCGGTGCTGATGCTCACCTTGGCGAACATATTGGGTTTCAAAAACTCGTCCGGATTGTCAAAGCGCAGGCGTACCCGCAGGGTGCGGGTGCTGGCATCGAGCGTCGGGTAGAGGTAGTCCACCCGGCCTTGCCAGCTGCGGCCCGGGGCATAGTCCAGGGTCATGGTGACCGGATCGCCGACCCTGATCTGGGCGGCCTGGCGCTCGAACACCTCAGCGCTCACCCACACCTGCTTGAGGGTGCTGATGTTGAACAGGGGCGCGGCGGGCTCCACATACTGGCCTTCACGCACCTTGAGCTCGGAGACATAGCCGCTGCTCGGGGCATAGATGCGCACCGTCTCCTGCACCTTGCGAGTGCGCTTGAGGGCCGCTATCTGATCCGCCGGTACCTGCAGGGACTTGAGCTTGCCCTCGGCGGCGCGCAGCAGCAGGGGATTGGTGGTGTTAAGCGCCAGCAGGTATTCGTGCTGGGCGTTCACCAGATCCGGGGCGTAGAGATCGTAGATAAAGCTGCCCTTGGTCACCTGCTGCCCCTCGTTCTTGATGGCGAGGTTGCGGATCCAGCCCGCCATCCGGGAGTTGATGGCTTCGAGGCGCTCCTCGTCATAACCCACATAGCCCACCGTCTCGATCTGCTGGTGGATGGGCAGTTTTTCCACCTTGGCCAGCCGCACCCCCAGGTTCTGCTGGATCTCGGGGCTGATGGTGACGGTGCCGGGGGAGCCGCCCTGCTTCTCTTCATAGACGGGGATGAAGTCCATCCCCATGTTGTCCTTGGCGGGGGCATCGCGCTTGTCGCGGGGATCCATGGGGTTGACCCAGTAGAGCGGTGTCTTCTCCTTGGCAACCGCGGTGACTGTCTGTTTGGCCGCCCAGTAACCGCCGCCGGCCCCGAGGGCGAGCAGCAGGGCGGAGACGAGCAATTTCTGGCTCATAGGAAACCTCCCAGGCGCAGGGAAAGGAGGGCAAGGGCGCACGGATGCGCGACTGCGTATTCGTTAAATCGGACTGATGACATGGACCATCTTCTCTTCTGTCGGATCGCCGGGCCGGTGACGAATAAGGGATAAGCGTCACAGGGTTTGCCCGGCCAACGGGGCGTCAGGGACGCCCGTTCTCCTGCGCGGGTGGCGCAGGCTCAGGCAAGGAGCGCAGCCAGGACAGGGTGACCCCTGATCAGGCACGCAAGAGACGGTCTTTCTAGTGGCGCAGCACCGACAGCATCAGATGCCGGCGGGGCCAGGAGGGCGGGTGAGTACCGCGGGTTCTAAGGAAGGGGTCACGCAGCCAGAGATCCAGCAAGCGGGGCAGGGTCCCCTGCGGCAGCAGCAACAGGGGGAGCAGTAGAGCCGAGAGCAGCATGCCGAGCAGAGGCAGGGCATTGGCGGCGCCAGACAGCCCGGTCTGCATCTGGCACTCATCTCCCGTCACGGTCGATTCGCTTCCGGCACTGGCGTGGCAGGAGAGAGTCACGGAAGCGTTCTCCTGATCCAGCGCCATGGTGCGTGGGCCCGCGTCATCCCCATGGGACGGGATCATGGCGTCAGGCAGTGTTTGCGGCGTGAAGAGGGAGATAGAGGCACTCGTGGTGGCCAGAGAGGCGCCGTGCCAGCTGATGCAGAGGGTCAGATTGCAGATGAGCATCAGCGCCAGCAACAGCCGGGCCAAGGCAACAGAGGGCAATCTTGCAGCAAGCTGGGTGAGTGACAATCCGGATATCCTTCGAGATCAGATGGTTGGACTGTAAACCTTACCTTGAGGAGAAGGTCAAGGCATGGCGCCTGGCGTGGCCGGTGAGGATAAAAAAACACCCCCGCAATGGCGGGGGTGTCGGGCAGTCAGGAAGTGACAGGATTACTGCTTGGCCCGTTTCTCCGAGCCCTTCATGATGAGGCGGAAGAAGAGCGGGATGAAGAAGATGGCGATGAAGGTCGCCGCCAGCATGCCGCCGATGACTGGCCAGCCGAGGGCGTGGCGGCTCGCCGCACCCGCGCCGCTGGAGGTGACCAGGGGCACACAACCCAGGATGAAAGCGAGGGAGGTCATGACGATGGGACGGAAACGCAAACGCGCCGCCTCAAGGGCCGACTCGATGAGAGTCATCCCTTCTTCATGCTTCATGACCGCGAACTCCACGATCAGGATGGCGTTCTTCGCCGCCAGACCCACCAGCGTCACCAGGCCTATCTGGAAGTAGACGTTGTTGGTGAGCCCCACGGCCCAGGTGGCGAGCAGGGCGCCGAACAGGGCGAACGGCACGGCGGTGATCACCGCAAACGGCAGGCTCCAGCGTTCATACTGGGCGGCCAGGATGAGGAAGATCATCACGATACCGAAGCCAAACGCCATGGCGGCGCTGCCGGCTGCCGCTTTTTCCTGGTAGGCGGCACCGGTCCACTCCAGCTTGGCGTCGTTGCCGAGGGTCTGGGCGGCGACCTCTTCCAGGGCTTTGATCGCCTGGCCCGAGCTCACACCCGGCGCCGGTTGAGCCATGATCTTGGCGGCCGGGAAGATGTTGAAACGCTCGACCAGCTCGGGGCCGGTGGCATCGCGCACCGTCACCAGACTGGTGAGGGGGATCATCTCGCCGGTATTGGAGCGGACATAGACGTTGCGAATGTCATCCTTCTTGGCGCGGTAGTCCGCCTCGGACTGCAACTGGACCCGGTAGGTACGACCGAACTGGTTGAAGTCGTTGACATAGACCTGGCCGAAGGTGGCCTGCATGGTGTCAAACACGGCGTTGATGGGCAGCCCCAGCGCCTTGGCCTTCTCGCGGTCGAGATCCAGGAAGACCTGGGGCACGTTGGCGCGGAAGGTGGTGGTCACGCTGGCAAACTCAGGACGCTCCTTGGCCGCGTCGAGCAGGCGCTGTACCTCGCCCGCGAAGGCGTGCACGTCGCCGGTACCCCGGTTCTGCAGATAGCCTTCGAGGCCCCCTGTGGTGGACATGCCGGTGATGGGAGGCGGGTTGAAGGTGGCGGTGAAGCCATCGGCCAGTCCCATCAGGCTCAGCCCCTGGAAGGTCTTGGCCAGGGAGAAGGAGTCTTGCCCTTCCCCTTGACGCTCTTTCCAGTCTTTGAGGGTCACGAAGGTGAGACCGCGGTTGCTGATGATGGAGCCGGACAGGATGTCAAAGCCCGAGAAAGTGACCACGTCCTTCACGTTGGGGTTGGCCATGGCGATCTTGTCGAAGTCGCTCGCGACCGCCTGGGTACGGGTCAGGGCGGCGGCATCGGGCAGCATCACGGAGCCGATGAGGTAGCCCTGGTCTTCATCAGGCACCAGGGCGCCCGGTACTTTCTGGAACAGGGCATAGCTGCTGACCAAGATAATGGCGATGATGCCAAAGGCGACGCCGACGCGGCGGTTGAGGAAGGCCACCCCGCGCACATAGCGGCGGGTCAGCTGATCAAACGCGTTGTTGAACCAGACGAAGAAGCGGGCCGGCTGGTGGTGACCTTCTTTGAGCAAGATGGCGCACAGGGCCGGTGACAGGGTGAGTGCCACCAGGCCGGAGATGGCCACCGACACGGCGATAGTGATGGCGAACTGCTTGTACATCACCCCCGTCATGCCGCCCATAAAGGCGACCGGCAGGAACACGGCGCAGAGCACCAGCACGATGGCGACCACCGGGCCGGAGACCTCCTGCATGGCGAGGATGGCAGCCTCTTTGGGCGAACACTTCTTCTCGCTCATGATCCGCTCGACGTTTTCGAGCACCACGATGGCGTCATCCACCACGATACCGATGGCAAGCACCATGCCGAACAGGGTTAGCAGGTTGATGGAGAAACCGAGCACCAGCATGCCGGCGAAGGTCCCGATGAGCGACACCGGCACCGCGATACAGGGGATCAGGGTGGCGCGGAAGTTTTGCAGGAACAGATAGACCACCACGAATACCAGTACGATCGCCTCGAACAGGGTGTGGACCACCTCTTCGATGGAGATCTTCACGAACTCGGTGGTGTCGTAGGGGATCTGGTACTCCACGTCTTGGGGGAAACGACCCTGCAGGCGTTCCATGGTGGCGCGCACCTGATCGGCCACGGCGACCGCGTTGGCGCCCGGTTGCAGATAGGTGGCGATACCGATGGCCGGTTTGCCGTTGGCGCGGGCGACCAGATCATAATCCTTGCCCCCCAGCTCGACCCGGGCGACATCGCGGACCCGGATCTTGGAACCATCGGGCATGGAGCGGACGATGATGTTCTGGAACTCCTTCACATCCTCAAGGCGTCCCTTGGTCTGCACCGTGTAGGTGAAGTCGATGGGGGCCGTAGTGGGCTGGGCACCGATCTTGCCTGCCGCGAACTGGGTGTTCTGCTCGCGAATGGCGCCGATCACGTCGCTCGGGGTGAGCTCGAGCTGGGCCAGTCGATCCGGCCGCAACCAGATACGCATGGCGTAGTCGGTACCGCCAAACAGAGTGGTATCACCGATGCCGGGAATCCGCTTGAGCTCGTCGATGATGTTGAGCAGGGCGTAGTTCGACAGATAGGTGGTATCAAACGAGCCGTTCGGTGACTGGAGGGTGACCACCTGCAGGATGGAGGTCGATTTCTTCTTGACCGTCACTCCCTGCTTTTTCACCTCTTCCGGTAGCTGGGCCATGGCGGCCGAGACCCGGTTGTTGACGTTGATGGTGGCCTGATCCGGATCGGTGCCGATCTCGAAGTAGACGTTGAGGTTCATCTGGCCGTTGGAGGCCGACCCCGACTGCATGTAGATCATCCGCTCGACGCCGTTGATCTGCTGCTCCAGCGGCGCTGCCACGGTCTGGGAGATCACCTCCGGGGTTGCGCCCGGATAAAACGCCGTGACCGAGACCACCGGCGGGGTGATCTGGGGATATTGCTCGATGGGGAGCGCCCGCATCGCCGCCAACCCGCCCAGCACGATAATGATCGAAATCACGCTGGCGAAGATGGGGCGTTCTATGAAGAACTTGGAAAACATACGGGCTCCTTACTTGGCCGCAGACTGGCTGACCACCTTGCCGGTGATCACCTTCATCTCGTCGGCAGAGACAGGTTTTACCACGGCGCCGGGGCGAGCCTTCATCAAGCCTTCGACGATATAGCGCTCACCTGCCTGCAGGCCGCTCTCGATCAGCACGCCGGAGTCGACTGCCGCGCCCAGGGTCACCGGACGGGGCACTACCTTGTTGTCGGCATCGACCACCATCACCATGCGGTCAGCCTGGGACTGGACGATGGCGCGCGGCGGCACCACGATGGCGTTTTTGCGGGTGCCCAGATCGATGGTCATGCGGACAAACTGGCCCGGCAGCAGTACGCCGTCCTTGTTGTCGAAGATGGCGCGGGCACGGATGGTGCCGGTCTGGGGATCGACCCGATTGTCGGAGAAGTTGAGCTTGCCCGCCTCGGGATAGAGGGAGCCATCGGCCAGACGAATATGGGTGCGCCAAGTGGTGGCATCCTTCGCCTCAATCACCCCTTTCTTTACCGAGTTTTCGAAGTTGAGGCGATCCTGCTCCGAGTAGGAGAAGTTGACGTAGAGCGGATCAAACTGGGTGATGGTAGTGAGCAGGCCGTTGTCGCCGCTGGTGGAGATAAGGCTCCCCTCGGACTGGGAGCTCTTGCTCGCCATGCCGTTGATGGGGGCGGTCACCTGGGTGTAGCTGAGGTTGAGCTCCGCCTCTTTCACCTTGGCCTGAGCGGCCTGATGGCTGGCGATGGCCGCTTCGTAGTTGGCGATGGTGTCGTCATAGTCCTTGCGACTGACCACCTGACGCTTGAAGAGGGGAATGATGCGATCCCGATCGGCACGGGCCTTGTTGAGACGGGCCTGCTCCTGAGCCAAAGTCCCTTTGGCCTGCTCCAGTGCCACTTTGTAGGGGGCCGGGTCAATCAGAAACAGCTCCTGACCGGCGGTGACCGGCTGGCCTTCCACATAAGTGCGCTTGAGCAGGATGCCACTGACCCGGGAGCGCACATCAATCTCGCGAAAACCGGCGGTCTCTCCCACCATCTCGGTGGTGAGCGGCACATCGGTCAGCTTGACCTCGGCGACCACCACAGGGACGGCTGGCATGGTCTGGGCCGTCTGGGTCGTCTCGCCGCCACAGGCACTCAGACCGCTGATCAGCGCCAGGGTCAGCAAGCTGCGTTTGTAAACCTCTCTTCCGGCATTGGACACCTTCATCATCACACTCCTGTTGGATCGATTTCGGCTGCTGCGTTCAGCATGTTTCTCCATACACATCATTAACTTCATGATTAAAAAAACAACTTCTTTATGATTGGAATGGGAGATGATAGGGCGGCAACCTTGAACACAACCTTCTCAAAGTGGCAATTAGGGTTGCCGATTGACGAAAAAAGTCTGACTTTTCCGATTTGGGCGGGACTCATCTGGGATGTTCAGCCCGGGCCATGGCAGCCAACAGCAAGGCACTGCTCTTCTCGTCTTGGTGATAGCCATTGAGGGCAGAAAGTCGCTCGCAGGTGTGGCCGTGGCCAACCAGACGCCCTGCTTTCAGCTCGATCAGGGTGGTGAAGTTGCGTCTGACAAATTCGGCGTCGTGACTGATGGCCACTATGGTGGTGCCCTTCGCCCGCTCGCTGGCCAGCCAGCGTTCCAGAATGGCCAGCCAGCAGGGATCGAAATCCCGGCTCGGCTCGTCGAGCAGCAGCAAGGCGGGCTGCATGGCATGGAGGCAGGCCACCGCCACCATGCGCCGCTGACCGGCATCGAGATCGAGCGGATGGGAGGCCGCCCACTTTGTCAGCTCGCACTGTTCCAGCGCGGTAGCGACCCGCAGCCTGATCTCCTCGCGCGGCAGTTTCTGCAGGCGCAGGCCAAAGGCGATTTCATCCTCGACCCGGCAGTGAAACAGCTGATGCTCTGACTCCTGAAACAGAAAGCCGATCTGACTGGCACGGGCCAGCGCCCGCTGCTCGCAGAGCGCCTGTTGTTGCCAGCTCACCGTGCCCGAGGTGGGGGCCAGCAGACCCGCCGCCAGTCGCAGCAGGGTTGACTTGCCTGCGCCGTTATCCCCGACGATGGCGACCTGTTCCCCACTGGCAATTTGCAATGTGATGTCGTGCAGGCAGGGATTGTCCGGTGCCCATGAGAAGCAGAGGTGATCAAAGCTCAGCATAAAACTCCCGCAACATGGCCAAGGGGTAGGGGTGATGGCGCGGGTCGCGCACCTGTAGCGTCTCGCGCAGGGAGTCCGGCAGGATCACCCGCCCGGGCAGATGGGGCAGCACCTCGCCCAGCTCACCGCAGACCAGCTGGCGGCCATGGTCGAGCAGCAGGAATCGCTCGCAGAAGTGAGCGGCCGGAAAAAGCCGCTGCTCCAGCAAGATGACGCTGCAGACTCTTTCCTCGCTGTAGCGGCGGATCTGCCGCAGCATGGTTTGGGTTGCCGCCGGGGTCAGACGGCTGAAGGCCTGATCGAGGATCAACAGCTTGGGAGCCATCGCCAGGGCACAGGCCAGCACCACGCGCTGTGCCTCGCCTCCCGACAGGTCGAGGGGATGGAGGGCTGCCAGCGCCTCGCAGTGGCAGAGCGCCATGGCATCGGATACCCGCCGGCTGACCTCATCGGGTGGCAATCCGAGATTGGCCGGGCCAAACGCCACCTCGTCGACGACCGAAAAGCAGCAGCCGGAAAATTGCACATAAGGGGATTGCTGTACCCACTGGCGCGTAGCCGCATGGTGATTGAGCTGGCCGCTATCATGGGGCTGCCCGAGAATAACGCCCTCTCCCGCCAGCGTGTCGAGGTGCAGCTGGTACCAGCCTCCCGCCAGCAGCTGGGCCAGCAGGGATTTGCCTGCCCCGTTGCCACCCAGGATGGCCAGCCATTCGCCCTCTTGCAGCTCGATATCGAGCGGGCCCAGTTGAAAGTGGTCAGGGTGGGCTGCATGGCCGATGGTCAACCCTTGCAGCGAGATCATGGCCACCACCTCCAGACAATCTCCAGCACTACCAGCAACAGCAACAGATAGCGCAGTAGCGGCTCATAACGTTGCTGCGGGATCTCCGTCATGCGGGTGCGAGTCGGTTGGCTGCGAAAGCCGCGCAGATCCAGTGCCATGCTGCGGGTGGCCAGCTCGCTCAATGCCTGCCCGACCAGCGGCGAGAGCAGCGGGAGCGTAGCCTTTAGCCGGGCTAGCGGATTGCCGTCAAAGGGTACGCCGCGGGCTAGCTGGGCCTCCCTGATAGTGCGCAGCTGGTGGCCGAGCTGCTCTTTGAGCAGCAGCGGGCCGCAGCAGAGGTAGGAGAGGGCAATGGGCAGCCGGCTGGCAAAGAGCGCATGAACAAACCGCTCGGTCGAGACCGCCCAGAGCCAGAGCTGGGCGCTGGCCAGACAGGCGAGCAGCCGGCACCAGAGGGGCAGAATGGGAAACGCTTCGCTGGCTGGAACCGCTGGTATGCCGAGCAGGATCCGCAACCAGGGGCCGTGTACCAGATAGAGCCCCAGTCCCAGCGGCAGCATTACCGCCAGCACCAGCTTGAGCCGGGCGCGGGCACCCGGCAGCAGCACCAATGCGAGCAGCGGCAGCAGGCTCCACCCCCAGAGCCAGGGGGGCGGCAGCACGCTGGCCGTGACCGAAAACCAGAGCCAGAGTGCGAGGGAGGTGAACGGGTGCATCAGCGCACGGCGGCCATCTGCGGGAAGTGGCGCAGGGTGCGCTGCGGCAGGCGGCGTACCAGCCCCCAGGCGATCAGCACGGTCAGCAGCTTGTCCAGCAGGTTGGTACCCAGCACTGTGACGGCGACCGACTCCTGCAGATCGCTCCCCATGGCGTGCAGGTAGGCAACCACAAAATCAGCACCGCTGCCGGTGGCGCCACCAAACAGGTAGGAGCGGATGGGTATGGCCACCAGGGTGAGCGCCAGGGTGATCACCACGCTGCTCACTACCACCTTGGGCAGATTGTTGAACCAGCCGGCCCGAGCCAGCAGACCGGCACTGAGGCCAATCATCATGGCGACCGGGGCAAAGGCCGCTGCGATGGGGCCGGTGAGCAGGCCCCACAGCAGGTTGGTGAGCAGACCGGTGGCGACTGCCATCCAGGGGCCCGCCAGAATGGCGCAGAGCACAGTCCCGATGGAGTCGAGGAAGATGGGTAGCTTGAGCATGGAGACGGCCTGTCCCGCCACCATGTTGATGGCGATGCAGATGACCATAAAAGCCAGGTTGTAGCTGGAGAGTTTACTGACGGACATAGTGATCCTCACAAGGTTCTGGGGGTAATGAGCAGCTCTTCATAACCGGATTGGGGGCAGGGGGCACGGCCAAAACGGTACGCCTCCAGCTCTCCGACTACCAGCTCGAGGGTGGTGCGCACCCGGCAACCGGGCAGCACGTGGCCGCCGCGCATCAATCCCTGCTCGTCAGAGATGGAGAGATGCAGGTGTTCGCACTCCGGATCCAGGGTGCCGCCGAGGGCGATTACCTCGAAGGCCCCCTCCAGCAGGGTGCCATCGGGCTGGGCGGCATAGCGCAGGTTGGCGTGGGTCAGGCTGCCGACCGCCCCGGCGATCCAGGCCGCCTGCAGGCCATGTCGGACCATATGGGCGCGCAATCCGGCGATAAGATCCTCCCCGGGCAACAGGCGCAGGGCCAGAAAACGGGCGGGGGAGAGAGGAAGGTGAGTTGGGGTCACTGCTGGCACTCCTTGCTGCAAAAAATAAGGTGCCATAAGGCACTTTTTCTGGATGGGTTTTTTACGCCCTTTTATCGCGGGCAACCGCGAGCCGCTTCACAGTTTACGAATTCGTCGCGGCTCATCGGTTAATCTTGCGCCGCATCAGGCGAAGCAGGCCCAGATGGGGGCGTGGTCGGAGGGTTTCTCGATGCCGCGCAGCTCGTAGTCGATACCGGTCTCGGTCACGCTGTCCTTGAGGGCGTCCGAGGCCATGATGAGGTCGATGCGCAGGCCGCGGTTCTCGTCAAAGCCCTTGGAGCGGTAGTCAAACCAGGAGAAACGCTCGCACTCGGTGGGGTTGGCGGCGCGGAAGGTGTCGGTGAGGCCAAACCCTTTCAGTCGCTCCATCCATTCGCGCTCGATGGGCAGGAAGGAGCATTTGCCATCCCGCAGCCAGCGCTTGCGGTTTGCTTCGCCGATGCCGATGTCGAGATCGGTGGGGGAGATATTCATATCCCCGATCAGCACCAGCTGGTCGTCCGGGGTGTGGTTGGTCTCGAGGTAGTGCTGCAGATCCTCGTAGAACTTCTGCTTGGCCGGGAACTTGGTCTCGTGATCCTGACTTTCACCCTGCGGGAAGTAGCCATTCATCACCTTGATGAGGGAGCCGTCTTCGCGCTCGAAGGTGGCCATGATCATCCGGCGCTGGGCCTCTTCATCATCGGTGGGGAAGCCTTTCTCCACCTTGACCGGCTTCTGCTTGCTCATGATGGCGACCCCGTAGTGGGCCTTCTGGCCGTGAAACTCCACGTGATAGCCCATGGCCTCCACATCGGCCAGCGGGAATGCTTCATCGTGCACCTTGATCTCCTGCAGGCCGATCACATCGGGCTGGTGCTTGTCGATGATGGCTTGCAGCTGGTGCAGACGGGCGCGCAGGCCGTTGATATTGAAAGAGATGATCTTCATGTCCGGGGTGCTCATGTCATTATTATAAGTGGCTATTGGACTAGGAATCGGCTGTGGATGCAAGTTTGGCCGCGGGCCTGTGTCAGTGGCAGGCACCGCGGGGTGGGCAGAGGTGTCAGCGGGTCATCTTTTTGACGAATACCACCACAAACAGCGCCAGCGTAAAGCTGCCGGTGAAGGCTTCGAAGGCGGCGAAGATCCTGGAGAGGCCGACCGGAGTGAAGTCGCCGTACCCCAATGTGGTGAAGGTGACCACGCTGTAGTAGAGGCATTCGAGCAGGAAGATGGCATTTTGCTCGAGCGGGGCACCGGGTTGGTAGATGAGGTGCTCGCCCTGAAAATGCAGTCCGCAGAAGAAGTAAAAAATGCTGCAGATAAAGATGAGCAGCAACGAGAAGAGCACCACCCGCATCGGGGCCTCGCCATAGCCGCAGAAGAGATCGACCACCCAGGAGGTAAAACGCTGGGTCGACCAGAACGGCAGTTGCAGGCGGCGCATGGTGAGCTCCTGCTGGATATAGTTGCCGGACATGGTGAAGATCCCCTGTGCCTCGGAGGCTTTGCGCAGATCCCGGTAGGTCTCTTCTGCCTCCTTGAACCAGATGCGCGCCTGTTTGGGATCCCGTTCGCGGCGCCCCTTGCGATCCTGCATCACCCGTTTGCCGGTCTGCATGTTGTCGAGCCGGGTGTTGTGCCAGCGGATGCCGAGCAGGTTGACGTCATCGAGGGTGGCGCACTGGAGGTTGGCATCACTGAGATCGGCCTTCATCAGGCTGCCTCCCTTCATGCGCAGGCCGTAGAGGTGACCACCGCGCAGGTTGGCGCGATAGAGGTTGCACTGCTCCAGCAAAAATCCCTGATCGGACTCCTTGTTGACCAGATTGAGGCCCGCCAGATTGGCCCGTGACAGCTGCAGGCCGTGGCAGAGTCCGCCAGCGCGAACGTACTGTTCAAGCGCCTCGGCGGTGTGGGCTTCCTGATGGGTATGGTGGGGATCATGCCAGTGGCAGAGATCGTGCTCGCCAGCCTCTTCACTGCAGTGGCGGCCATCGGCCACCAGATAACGACACATCGCCATCTTCGTTTCCCTCGCATTGCCGAACTGGTTTCAGCATAGGCGGGGAAAAGGGGGCGTGGCGGCGTCTTAGCTGAACTGGTTGAACTCCTGACGCAGCTTGCGAAAACGCTCCTGCTGGGCCGGGTTGAGGGGGATGCCGTCGAGCACGTCCAGGGTGTCTTTGCACTCGGCACCAAATTCCGGGCTCTTGCGGTTTTTCTGCATCAGTTGCAGCAGCACCTGGATCTTGTTGAGAGCCGCACCGGTATTGGCGGGGGCGCGGCGCAGGGCCTCGCGAAAATGGCCGAGGGCCTGCTCCAGCTCGCCACTCTGATAGGCCTTGATCCCCAGATCGTTGAGCTGCTGGTAGCGCTGACGCCGCTCCAGCACCGTCTTGTCATCCCGGGTTGCCTGGATGCAGGTGGTGAGCAGCCGATCGCCATCTTCCGCCAGCAGGCTCTGCAGGCTCTCGGCATATTCGAACTCGCCAAGCTGGTAGAGGGCGAGGATGGTCTCCCCGAGCAGGGCCGGCGGCATGGTGGCCGGCTCGTCGAGCCAGTTCTGGTTGGCGCGATAGAGCATCTTCTTGCCCTTGAGCAGCTCCCCCAGGGCGATCTGCACCCTGGCCTGGCAGATCTGCTCGAATACCGGGTAGTTGAACTCCGACATCATCAGGGAGTCGCGAATGCGCGACAGGGCGCTGTTCACCTGTTTTTGCAGGTTGGCGATGTGGTAGCTGTCGTTGCTGTTGAGGGCGTAGAGGGTCAGGGTCTGGATATAGGCCCCCAGGTAGTGGGGGGTGCGGTGGATGGAGTTGCGCGAGAGATCGATGAGCGAGAGCAACACATCCTTGGCCTGGGCGTAGTCGTGGCGCTGCAGGCACACCTCCGCGAGCCGGCGCGAGAGCGGCACCGACTGGGGGGAAATATCCACTGCCCGCCTGAGCTCCTGCTGGGCCTGTTCATCCTTGCCCAGCGCCAGCAGGGATTCCGCCAGCCAGCGATGGGCCTCCACCATCAGGGGCGTATTCTTGAGGGTCGCCTGCAGGTGGCTGACCGCTTCTTCATGAAGCCCCAGGGTATTGCATGCCTTGCCCAGGGTCAGCCGGGCCCAGCTGTTGTCCTGCCCGGCCAGCAGCTGGCGCATCAGGGTTCGGGCCTCCTGGGCCTGGCCCAGCTTGAGCTGGGTGTCGGCCTGCAGGCAGCGGCAATAGTTGGCAAAGCGGGGCACGGCTTCGGCCCGTTCGGCACAGGCGGTGAGCAGGGCGGGCAGATTGTTGTCGGCCAGGGCAGAGAAGATGCTGGAGAGGGCCTGACGGCGGGCCAGTGCGCGTTTCAAGCGAAACGAGAACTGCTCCTGGGAAAAGGGCTTCATCAGGTATTCGTCGGGCTCGGCCTCGAGGGCGCTTAGCACCATGGCGCGGGAGCTGTCGCCGCTCACCATGATCACCACGCTTTTGGGAGGGATCAGGTTCTGATCCCGCAGGCTTTCGAGCAGCTGGCGGCCATTCTCGCCGACCCCGAGATCGTAATCGATGAGGTAGATGTCGTAGCTGCCCTTCTGGCAGCGGCGGCGCGCCTCCTCGGCGTTGTTGCAGAAGGTGATGTCGCTGATGCCGATGTTGATCAGCATCGCCTTCATCATCACCTGGAATGTGCGTTGCTCGTTGACCATCAGAATGCGCTGGGGCTTGGGCGCGGTTTTCTTTTCAGGCTCTTTTTCCGGTGTCTGCATCTGTCAGGGTCGAGGCGCTGCGGGCTGATGGGGGCAGTGTGCCACCAAAGGGCCCGCAGAGGCAATTGGCCCGCAGCGATTGGATGGGGCGGACAAGGGGGGGCATTTAGCCCCGGTCAAATGAGCCTTGTCAGGCTCTTGTCGTTTCTGGCGGTCAGGATTTCTCCCGGGCCAGATAGGGGGCAAACTGGGGGGTGTACTGCGCCTTGAAGCCGTCACCACTCTTGACGATGAGATAGACCGCCAGCTGGTGCGCCTTGGCGAAGGCCATCGCCTGTTCGGGTCCCATCACCATGAGGGCGGTGTCGAGGGCATCGGCCTCGAGCGCGGTCGGGGTGATCACGCTGGCGGAGACCAGCTTGTGGGTGATCGGCTGACCGGTGGCGGGGTCGATGATGTGGGAGTAACGCTTGCCATCAAGCTCGTAATAGTTGCGATAGCTGCCGGCGGTGCTGAGGGCCATGCCGTTCGGGCTCACCACGTCCGAGAAGGCGCCAGGCTGATCGGAAGGCTCGACGATGGCCACTTTCCACGGCTTGCCCTTGCTGTTGTTGCCCTTGCTGCGCACCGCTCCCGCCACCTCGATCAGGTAGTTGTTGACCCCCTTGCCTTCGAGCAGGGCGGCAATCTCGTCGGAGGCTGCCCCTTCCCCCAGGGTGGAGAGGTCGAGATAGAGGTCCGGAATGGACTTGCCGAGCAGGAAGTGATCCCCCTGGGGGAGCAGGGTCAGCTTGTCGATCCCGACCCTCTGGCGGGCATCATTGATGGCCTGTGCATCCGGTCGTTTGACCGGTCGCTTGTCCGGGCCAAAGCCCCACAGATTCACCAGTGGGCCCACGGTCACATCCAGCTTGCCGCCGGTGAGGTGACCGGCGTCGATCCCCTGCTGCACTATCCTGGCCATGGCGGTTGGAATGGCCATGGGGGCATTGGCGGGGCCTTGATTGAAGCGGGAGATGAGGGAGGCGGGATCGTAGGTGGAGATCTCCTTGTTCATCCGGGCCAGCAGGCGCTCCACCTCTTCTTTCAGCGCCGGCTCCCCCCCCGGGAAGGGATCGCTCAGGGTCACCACATAGTAGGTGCCCATGGTCTTGCCCTGAATACGGGTCTGGGCGGGTGGCGTGGGCTGGCAGCCGGTCAGGGCCAGCAACAGGACAAACAGCAGACCACGCAGGGCCGGCAGAGGGGAAATCGGCATCATGGGAAGGCGTCTCGCACAGAGGTTGCATCATCGGGGCGCTAGCTTAGCCAAGGGGAGGGCGGCAAGCACCGGAAAATGACCGGAAAAATTAAACAGCCCGGGTCACTTGCCGGTGAAAGGGAAGGGAAATATTGCCTGTCGGGTGAGCTGGCCCGCACCTTTGCGCTAAAGTCATCGCCGATTGAAGACAATCGGGTAAGATGAAGGTCGATTTTGACGACATCTTTGCTGGCCTCTTCCTGTTGTGCCAAGCGAACCTGTTGTCATCCATTGCTCATCCAAGGAGAAGATGATGAAAAAGGCGATTACCCTGCTGTTTCTGACTACCCTGGCCGCTCCGGTGCTGGCTGACGAGTGCGCACTGGTTATCGAAGGCAATGATGCCATGCAGTTCAATCTCAAGGAGATGACGGTACCCGCCACCTGCAAGGAGGTGACGGTGACCCTGAATCATACCGGCAAGCTGCCGGTGACCGGCATGGGCCACAACTGGGTATTGTCTCCCACCGCCGATTACCAGGCCGTGGCCACCGCAGGCATGAGCGCCGGTGCCGAGAATGACTATCTGCCCAAGGACGATCCGCGGGTGCTGGCCCACACCAAGCTGATCGGCGGCGGCGAGAGCAGCAGCGTCACCTTCAAGACCGAGGGGCTGGCCGGTAAAGACCTCACCTTCTTCTGCTCCTTCCCGGGTCACTTCGCCATGATGAAAGGCACCTTCAAGGTCGGTTAATCGCCCTTGTAGCAACCAGCAAAAAGCCGGGATGATCCCGGCTTTTTTGTCTTCGTCATCTGCCAGATGAAGCGAGTCATTTATGTTGCAGGGTAAAGAAGGCGATGGTGGTTTTTTTCCCGCACTCGAAGTGGATGCTCTGTTCGCCGTTGATCACCAGAGTCTCGTTGGGCGCGACGCTTTGGCCCTGCACGGTGAGCTGGCCCTCCAGCAGGTGGCAGAGGTAGTGCTTGTCTGCCTCCAGGGTGAGAGCGAGCGGGAAGGGGAGGGTCAGCACCCGCACGTTGGCGCTGATGCGATCCGGATGGTAGATAAGCCCGAGATCCGTCACCTCTTTTTTCAGCAACTCGCAGTGGGTTTCGTCGTCGCCGCTGAAGTGGGCCGCCTCGAAGGTGGCGTAGGGGTGGCGGTTAAGCACGAAGCCGGCGCCGCTCACGGGCAACAGGATGCGCTGATAGCCGGGGAAGCGGGAAAAGGTGCCCGCCCCCTTGATGGGGGCCGAACTCAGCCGGTAGTCAAAGTCGAGCCCATCTAGGGTTGCGCCCTTGGGGGAGATGAGGATCTGGGCTGTGGTGCCCTGCTTGTTCTTCCAGGGCATCTTCTGGTGGTCAGACTCTTTGATCAGGGTGATCACGGCATTTCCTCATAATCGGTCAATAGACAGGGAGCCGGGCTTGCCGCCCCGGCTCCCTGATAGGGCATGGGGATGATGGCGTCAGCCCTGACCATCCAGCGCTGCCAGGCGGGCCTCCATGGCGGCCAACCGGTTCTTAAGTTCGCTCACCTCAAGCTCCAGCTCGCTCAGGCGATCCGCGGCAGGGGAGGCATAGGCGGCCGCCGGGGCCGACTCCATCAGGGCCTGGATATCCACCTCGCCGCTGAACAGGTGGGCGTAGCGGGATTCCCGCTTGCCCGGCTCGCGGGGCAGCTTGACCACGTAGGGGCCGCGTTCGATCAGGGTATTGAGCACCCCATCCACCTGGGTGACGTCGTCGAAGCTGCACAGGCGGTTGGTGCGCGAGCGCAGCTCCCCCGGGGTTTGCGGGCCGCGCAGCAGCAGCTCGCAGATGATGCCAAGCTCGCGGGCATCGAACTTCAGCTCGCCGAACTCGGTGTTGCAGAATCTGTGCTGGTAGCGGGGCACCCGGGCGTTGAAACCTGCGGTGTTGACCACCAGACGCTTTCTGATCAGCTCGTCCACCACGGCGCGGATATCGAGCTCGGAGAGCTCCAGCACCGGCTCGCGGTTGCTCTTCTGGTTGCAGGCGTTGACCAGGGCGTTGAGGGAGAGGGGATATTGATCCGGGGTGCAGATCTCTTTTTCAATCAGGCAGCCGATGACGCGGGCTTCCAGTGGGCCAAGTACTAACTCCATTTCCTACTCCCTTCTGAATCGATATAAGCAAGTGCCCCTATCTTAGTCATGGCCCGGATGGCGTCCAGCGTGGCGCCCCATTTTTGCGAAGCCGCCGCGGCCTTGGCGAAAGGCTCGCCAACCGGGCTCAGGGGCGCTCGCGATAGAAACGGGCCTTGTCGGTATACATGGCGTCGTCCGCCACCCGGCTGAGGTTGGCCAGCGGGGTCTGTTCGCTGCAGCTCCAGCCGATGGCAAAGCGCAGGGGGAAGTGTTGCTCCCCATGGTACGCCATGGCGCTTTGCTGGCTCTCCTTGAGCCGGGCCGCGAGCCGTTGGCAGCCCGCCTCATCCGCCTCGGCCAGCAGCACGAACTCATCCCCGCCGATGCGGAAGATCTGCTCGTCCTGGCGGCAGTGGGTGAGCAGCAACTGGGCCATGCCATTGAGCAGGGCATCACCGGCCTCGTGGCCATAGTGATCATTGGTGTGTTTGAGTCCGTTGAGATCCAGCATGAAGAGGGAGAGAGGACGCTCGGGATGGCGGGCATGCACCGCCTGATAGTGGGCAAACGCCTCCTCGAAGGCCTGACGGTTGGGCAGGCCGGTCAGGTTGTCGGTGCGGGCCACCCGGGCCAGCTCATCGGTGAAGAGCCGCCCCTCGATCCCAGTCGCCAGCTGTTTGGCAAACAGGTGGAGGATGGCGTCATCGTCAGGCTCCAGCCCTTCGGCGCTCACCATCAGGTAGCCAAACAGCACGCCACCCTGGCTGCCGGGCAGGGGCAGCACCCGCCAGATCTCATCGTGCCACGGGTATGGGCTTGGGGGGACATCTTCCGCCACCAGTCGGGTCAGCTTGGCGGTCAGCCGTGCACGCTCGGGGGCCGCCAGCTCCTGGGTCAGCACATAGGGCTCCTGCCCCTCGCGCCGGATCACCAGCCCCCAGCGATGGCCATGGTAGAGCTGGGAGAGCTGATGCAAGGCGGAAGTGGCCAGCTGGGAGATGTTCACGTCCAACTGCTGGTGCAGGGCGAATTGCAGCCAGGATTGCAGTATGTGACGGCTGCGCTCTACCCGGCTCAGGGCCGAACGCAGCGCCGTGGTCTGGGTGGCCACTTCCAGCTCCAGCTTGTCGTTGAAGTCGCGTAGTTGCTGGTTGAAGGCCTCCTTCTCCCGGTTGGCCAGCTGCAACTGCTCGTTTTGCTGGTGCAGCGCCATCACCTGCGCCGAGATGGTGCGGGCCATCTCCTGCAGCAGGCGGCGCACCTCGTCGTATTCCACGAAGCGCAGCGGGGCGAGCTGTTGCTGGTAATCGCCCCGGCCGTAGCCACGCACCATGGCCGCCAGGGCGACCAGGGGCCTGCTGAGCCAGCGGGTGAGCCAGATGCACACCAGCACCACCAGCACCAGCATGACGACGATGGACCAGGTGAAGATGCGCTGGGAGTTGTTCAGTTCCTGCACCCGGTCGTTGTTGTAGCTGGAGAGGGTGATGGTCGCCTGCAATCCATCGCTCAGCAGGGGCCAGTCGATGGACATGGGGTGTTCCATCTCCAGCGACATGTCCGGATCGAGGGCGAGATCGGTGGGGACCGGACTCTGGTAGAGCAGCGTCTGATCATGGGTGATGCTCAGTGACTCCCGCCCCTTGAGGTAGGGCTCCAGCACCCGGGCGATGTTCTTCCAGGGGAGGATCGCCAGCACGAAGCCGGAAGGTGTCTGCAACACGCCGGCTCGCTGGTAGTTGCGATAGACGGGGGCCACCAGGGCGATGCCGCCGCTCCCTTGTCCGCCCGGCATGGCGCTCAAGGCGGGATCGCTGACGGGAAGCAGCAGGTGTTTGCCCTGGCGGGCTTCCCGGGTCTTGCTCCAGGTCAGCAAGGGTGCGATGAGATCGCTCGATTCCAGCATGGTGGCACGGCCGTTGACGTACTCGACCACCTGACCAGACTTGTCGAGCAGGTAGGCGGCGTGGATCAGATCGTTGCCCTTGACGAAGCTGGCGAGGATCAGGCGAGCGTGGCTCGAGAAGAGGAAATTGTCGATAGCCTGGTGGAGCACTCTGTCGTGGCTGAGCTGGTTGAGCTGGGTACCGATGAGTTCGCTGCGAAAGCGCACATCCCGGGCCATGCTGGCAAGGGCACGTTCGAGCTGATCCTGCTCGCTCTGGGCGATGATCTCGTGCTGCCGGGTCAGCAGCACCCCGCTGGCCAGCAGGGTGGGCAGCAGGGCGACGGCGAACAGGATGACCACCAGGGTCGGTCCCAGGCGAAAGGTGCGGGTACTCATGGTGCATTGACCTGAAGATGCTGGCGATCCGCCAGCTGTTGCATGTAACGGGCTGTGTCGGTCGCACTGCCTCCCTCCCGGGCCCGTTCAAAACCGGTGGCCATCGCCTGCCAGGCGACCGCCATGGCGCTCCCGGAAGGCATGGGGGCGCTGCGGGTGAACTGTTCAAGCAGCACGCGGGCACGGGGATCCGGGCTCTGGCCGATGGCGGCAAAGGCATCCCGATTGACTGGCAGCAGGGCGCCGCGGCGGTAGATGAAATCCTGGGTATCGCTGCGCTGGATAAAAGCCATCAGGGCCTGGATGACGGGACGGCGATCCTCATCCTCCATGGCGGATGCCGCAACGCCAATCACATAGGCGCCGCTCATGGAGCTCATGGGACGTGTCTGCCAGGCGGGCAGCAGAGCCACCCCCAGTCTCTCGCCCATGTTTTTCGTCAGATCGCTGAAGGCCCAATCCCCGTTGATGAGATAGGCGCTCCTACCCGTGCTGAAGCGGGAGAGAGCTGCGTCATAGTCGCCATCGGGATCGACCCAGCCCTGACGGGCCACGGTACGGTAGGCCTCCAGTGCCTGCACCATGGCAGGGGTATCGAGGGTGATGCGCCCGTCAGTCACCGGGGAGCCCCCGAAGGTGCGCAGGAAGGCGGCAAGATAATACATATCCTCATAGGGCCAGCTGATGGGCATTATGCCCCTGGCCGTCAGGTCGGGGGCGATCTGTGCAAACTGTTGCCACTCGGTCACCGGGGTGGAGACCAGCTCTTTGTTGTAGAACAGCATCAGGTGGTTGCCCTGCATCATGGGCATGCCCCAGCGCTGCCGATCGAGGGTGACATAGGAGAGCGTCTCGGCCATCAACTCGTTGGAGAACCAGTCTGCCGGCAGGGGGGCGAGCTTCATCTGACGGTAAAGCCCGAGAAAATCGGAGGGGATCAGCATCAGATCCGGCAGCCCTCTGGACTGGGCCGCCAGCAGGATATCCCCCTTGATCTTGCTGGGCTCTATCTGCAGTACGCACACCCGCTGATCCTGTTCCCGGTTGAAGCGGGCGATCACCTCGTCGATGACGTAGCCGGCCTGTTGGGAGTGCCATAGCTCCAGCGCGGGGCCGCGGGCCTGCAGGGGAGAGGTGAAGCAGAACAGAGCAAGCAGCAACAGCACATGGAAGGGGAATGTCATATTCATATTATTGTCGGCGTTAGCCATTGAATCACAAGGGAAAAATTTAACAAATAACCACCTTGGCAGGTAGCGCTATTGTCCCGCTAATTGACATAAATAGCAAAAAGCCCGGCACGGAAGCCGGGCTGAGGGATAAATTGCTTATCCGGATATTCGTTGAGGCATCTATTGCTGTGGATGTTGCTTGAGGATCTCGTATATCTCCTCTTTCAGTTTCAGTTTCTGTTTTTTCAGATCCTTCACCTCGGAGCTGTAATCGCTGGCATGGTGTTTTTCCAGCTTCCTTATCTCCTCATCCAAGTCGTTGTGCAAGTCAAACATCTTCTGGAAATGGACATCACTGCTCTTCAGTTTCGAGATGAGTTCTCTGTACTCTGGGAACATGTAATGGAGCCTCCTTGGTTTCGTTTGATTGTGCCTGTGAATCCAAGCTACCCCTTCGCCGTGGTGAGGAATGTGATCCCGATCGAATTTGATGCCATTCGTTGGGTTCTGCTAGCGGAACATTTTTAA
Organism: Aeromonas sp. FDAARGOS 1407; assembly: GCF_019048725.1. Lineage (NCBI taxonomy): Bacteria > Pseudomonadati > Pseudomonadota > Gammaproteobacteria > Aeromonadales > Aeromonadaceae > Aeromonas > Aeromonas sp. FDAARGOS 1407. The sequence goes on along the minus strand of NZ_CP077399.1, from coordinate 3,979,290 downwards.
CTAATTGAATTTAAATAAAATAATAAAATAATCAATGATGGCGATGCGACGAATTTGTGCGCACCTTCACAGAAGTCGGCCAACGCAGCGGCAAACAAAAAGGGACCCCAAGGTCCCCTCAATGACGGTCGGCAGTCTTACTCCCTGGTCTTGTCCACCGGCTCTTTCTTCTTGCTCTTCTCAGGCAGCGGCTTGCCACCGCGGGCGATCACCTTGCCGGCCTCGAAGCCAATCTGGGCGGCCAGCTCCTCGAGATCCGGTGCCTTGGCCTGATCGCCAATGGCATAACGGTAGTTGGCGATGGAGAGCTTCTCTGCCACCGGGGTACCGGGGACGATGGGCTCGCGCCAGCCCTGGCCGATATGGGCTACCAGGGTACCGTTCATGAGGAGTTCGCCAACGATCTCCTGGGTCGGGGTACCCTTGCCGTAGGTGAGGCCCTGCGGATGCTTCTTGCCCACCAGCGGGGCGTCGCTGGCTGGGATCAGCTTGGTGCGGATCAGCCACTTGGGATCCTTGGTGTTACCCACCGCCTTGCCGGTCTGGTACTCGTTGATCTTGATGGTCTTGATCATCTGGGCCATGAAGTCCTTGGTCAGCGCCTTCTGGGCTTCGCTGGTCTCATCGATGGCGATGGGGGCCACATACCAGGTCTGGGGCGCCACTGCCTTGGGGGTGGAGGGGGCGGTTTGCGCCAGTGTCAGCGGGCTGAGCAACAGGGCAGCGAGCAAGAGTCCTATCTTCTTCATTGTGATTCCACTTATGTTTCAACCAGAATTTTGTTTTGCCAGCGGCGACTGCGCCAGCGCCAGAACATGGCCAGACCGCGTACCCACTCGTCGCAGGCAAGGGCCAACCAGATGCCGACCAGTCCATAGCCCAGCATGATACCAAGGAAATAGGAAAGGGGTACGGCAATTCCCCACATGGAGATGAGCGCCATGTAGAGCGGGAAACGGGCATCCCCGGTAGCACGCAGGGCGTTGATCACCACCAGGTTGAAGGTGCGGCCGGGTTCGAGGATGAGGCTGATCAAAAACAGCTGCGCCACCTGAGTGATGATGTCGGCATCATCGGTGAAGAGCGAGATGATGGAGCGGCCGTTGATGGCGGCGGCCAGCGCGATGATGCAGGTGACGAGGAGGCCGAGTTTGAGGCTTTTCATCAGTTGCTGGTAGGCGCGATCGAACTGCCTGGCCCCCGCCAGGTGGCCGATGATGATCTCGTTGCCAAGGCCGATGGAGAGGCCGAACAGCAGGATGAACAGACAGATCTGGAAGAAGTAGGACTGGGTGGCCAGCGCCTTGTCACCGAGCAGGCCGACAAACGCGGTCACCACCATGAACTGCAGCATCCAGGAGAGGTTCTCCCCGGCGGCGGGCAGGCCGATGTGCAGCACCTTGCCCAGCATCTCGCGGCTGGGATGCACAATATCGCACGCCTTGAGGTGGATGCCGGTCTTTTTGGCCACCAGCCACACCAGCAGCACCACCCCTACCAGACGTCCTGCCACCGTGCTGATGGCGACCCCGGCCACTCCAAGTTGGGGCAGGCCGAACCAGCCGTAGAGCAGCAGCAGGTTGCCGACGAAGGTGATGAGGTTGACGATAAGCGTCACGTACATGGCCTGACGGGTGTGACCGTGGGCGCGCAGGGTCGCGGCCAGACAGAGCGCCGCCGCCTCCGGCAGCAGGCACAGACCGATGATCTGCAGGTAGAGGGTGGCGTCACTCATCAGGTGAGCGGGCAGGTTCATCAGCGTCAGCATGGTGCCGGCCCCGGCCATGACCCCGATGGCGGCGATGAGGCCGATCAGCAGGTTGAAGCCGATGGCTGTGTGGATCACCACCCGGCTCTTCTCCTTGTCGCCGGCCCCCAGATACTGGGTGATCACCACGCTGGTGCCGATGCTGACGAAGCTGAACAGGGTGATGGCGAGATCGAATACCTGGTTGCCGACCGCCAGCGCCGCCACCCCCTGATAGGAGACATGGCCCACCATGAAGGTATTAAGGGCGCCGGTCAGAAAGTGCAGGGCGAGATCGATAAATAGCGGCCAGGTGAGCGCGAACAGCGTACCCGGACCTGCGTGGGATTGAGTTTGCATGGTGTGTCCAACGGCTGGTGGCACGCGAACGGTGCCATCTGGTCGGGCATTTAACACCAAGAGGCTGGCGGGTGCAATCACCGGCCCGCGCTGTGCGCCGGCCGGTGATCCGGATCGGTAGGGTCTTGGGATCAGGCCGGGGTGGCGCCGGCTTCCTGTTCGCTTGGCAGGGTGAGGCGCGCCGAGTCGGGCAGGGCGTCGTCCTGGGGCCAGCGGGAGAGGAGGGCATCCGTGGTGCTCTCGGTGACCTCGTCATCCTTGAACACCGGCTCGCGGTAACAGCGGGTCATGCGCAGGGCCTGATACATGTCGGGGCAGAGGATGATCCCTTCATCTCCTACCCGAACCCCGGCCTGTTTGAGCCAGTGGGTCATCTGGCCGTGGCGGCCCGCCATCACCATGTGGATACCGCGCCGTTTCAGCTCCTTGTGCAGCTCCCCCACCATGCTCATGACGCTGATGTCCTGATGGGTGAAGCAGGCCACCGCATCGATCACCAGGCACTGGGGACTCAGGGGATCCTGCACCAGCAGTGCCAGCACCCGCCGTTTGAAGTAGGGGGCATTGAAGTAGGTCAGCGGCGAGTTGAAGCGATAGACCAGGATGCCGGGAATGGCTTTGGCCTGCTCGTTGTCCCCCAGGGTGCGCACCACCCCCTCGTCGTCCATGCCGAGCAGCTGATCGGTGGGGCGCATCACGTTGCGCAGGAACTGGAACAGGCCGAGCAAGACCGCGAGGGTGATCCCCGGAATAACCCCCATGGTCAGCACGCTGATAAAGGTGATCAGCGCCAGCCAAAACGCCGAGCGATCTGAGTGGCGCAGAGCCCACAAGCCGCGAAAATCGGTCAGCGACAGGGAGGCCATCACCAATACCACCCCGAGCGCCGCGGTGGGAATGTATTGCAGCGGGCCGGTCAGATAAAAGGTGATGATGGCGATGACGGCTGCGGCGATGATGGAGACCAGCTGGCTCTTGCCGCCATTGGCGTCGTTGACTGCGGTGCGCGAATCGGCCCCGCTGATGGCAAAGCCCTGGGAGGCGGCGGCCGCCAGGTTGGCCATGCCCAGTGCCCTGAACTCCTTGTCCGCGTCGATTTCGTAACCGTTCTTGGCGGCGAAGCTGCGGGCGGTGAGCATCATGGAGACGAAGCTCACCATGGCGAGGTTAAGCGCCGGCAGCACCAGTTCGCGCATCAGGCCGGGGGGAAACTCCGGTATCTGGAACGCGGGCAGGCCGGAGCCGACGCTCCCCAGGGTGGCGATATGGAACTGGTCAAGATCCAGCGCCCACACCAGGGCCGCCGTCACCACCATGGCCACCATGGAGGAGGGCCAGGCAGGCTTGTAGCGCTTGGCCAGCAGCAGGGTAAGCAGGGCGATCAGGCTCATGGCCAGGGTCGGCAGATGGGTCTGGGTGATGTAGTTGGCGCCGCTGGCGATCCGCTCGATGAGGTAGCGTTCGTCGAAGGTGAAACCGAAAATTTTGGAGAGCTGGCCCACTATGATGGTGATGGCCACCCCGTTGAGCAGCCCCATCAGGATTGGGCGGGAGAGAAAGTCCGCCAGCACCCCCAGCTTGAAGCGGCTGGCGATGAGGCACCAAAAGCCCGTCATGGCTGTCATGGTCATCACCAGCTGCCAGTGACGGGTGGGATCCCCCGCCGCCAGCGGTGTCACCACGGCGGCGATGACGGCACAGGTGGCGGCATCCGGTCCGACGATCAGCTGGCGGGAGGTGCCGAACAGGGCGTAGACCATCATGGGCAGGATGCAGGAATAAAGGCCGACGATGGCACCGACCCCGGTGAGTTCGGCATAGGCGATGGCCACGGGCAGGGCCACGGCGGCCACCGAGAATCCGGCGCGAAGGTCCGGCATCAGCCAGGCGCGCTGGTATTGCAGCAGGGCGGCGAGGCCCGGTAGCCAGCGTTCGAGTGAGAAAAATTCGCGCATTATTTAACCCATTGAGTAACTTGGAGCTTTTTCATAGTCTGCCCAAGGTTATCGAAAGATTGCAATCCGGTTATGGCCAGTTGATCACAAGGTCAGGCCAGATGGTTTGCCAGTCTTTTTCCTGAATGCGGCGAGTGAAGACCTGGCTCTCCTGGCGGCAGTGGGGGTTGGCACTCACTTGCAGCGACCAGTTGTGGGCAAAGCCGTAGGGGGCCAGCCATTCGAACTGACCATTCCCGTTCAGGCGCACGCCGATGCAGGTGGGCACCTCGACCCAGTGGGTGAGGGCCTCCAGGCTGCTGGTGAAGGGCTCGACCCGTTGGCGTGTGTGCATGCGGGTCTGGTTGCGCGCTTCCCAGCGAAGGCCCGGTACCCTTGCGCTCAGCCAGGCTTCGTGATCCGGCTCGGCCAGCCCCGCCGGATCGCGTTCGTCCAGATAGATGAGATCGATGTCGTTCAGCGGGGTCGGTGTCGACTTGTGGTGCAGGTGATCCCAGATAAGGTTGCGGATAAAGCCGGCGCCGATGGCCCAGTCGGGCAGTGCCAGCTCGGCGGCGGCCGCCAGGCAGGCCATGCGAAGGGGATCTGCCCGCAGCAGGGCTTCGGTACGGGTTTGCAGGTGGCGTTCGTTGACAGACGGTGAAAGCTCAACTGTTGGCATGGCGGCGTAACCAGACATCGATGTAACTGCAGGTGGGCACTATAGTGAGCCCCTGTGCCTGGGTCCAGTCATAGAAAGCCTGGGCCAGCTGATCGGCGATCCCCTGCACCCGCAGCTCCGGCGGGACGAAAGTGCTGTAGGCATCGATGGTCTTGGCATCGAGGCGGCGGTAGCGCAGCCGTGACTCCTTGCCGTCTACCACACAGATGAACTGCTGCTGGTTGGCCTGATGAATGATCTCGTTCATGGTGTCACCTCTGATGCTAAAGGGCTGCCTGGACAGGATAAGGGTTAGCCAAGGTATAGAACAGATCATCGTGGCCCGTGGCCAATATCCTGCAGAACACCTGCCGGGGAGCGCGGCCCCCGCGCTCCCCGATGTGCGCTTTCGTTACGCCCAGGCCCGCTCCAGCAGGGTGAGCAATTGCTCACGATCGGCATCCTTGCGATTGAACAGCATGGCACCGTCGTTGATGGCCAGATCGCGGATCTCGGTCAGCAGCGAGCGATCGCTCACTCCTGCCTCATTCAGGGTGCGAGGCAGCTTGACCTCCTGCCACAGGGTATCGCGCAGGGCGCGAATGGCCGCTATGGTTGCCTCGGCCCGCTGGTGGGCGGGGGTGGCGGCAAAGCGCTCCGCCCCCACCAGCGGCAGCAGCAAACGGGCCAGCTCGCCATCCACCTCGGGGCGGTTGTAGTCGAGCACTGTGGGCAGAAAGAGGTTCATGCACAGGCCATGGGGCAGATGGCAGCGTGCCCCCAGGCTGTGGCCGAGGGCATGGACCAGCCCCACCATGGAGTTGGAAAATGCCATGCCCGCCAGGGTCGACCCTTCCGCCAGCTGCAGCCGCAGCTGGCGGTTTTGCGGATCCTTGACGATGAGGGGCAGGGCGCCGGCAATCTTTTCCACCGCCATCAGGGCCAGGGCGTCGCTGACCGGATTCTTGGCGGTGCCGATAAAGGCCTCGATGGCGTGGGTCATGGCATCCATGGCGGTGGCGGCGGTGATGTTGAGGGGCAGCCCCTGGGTGAGGCGCGGATCGAGCACCGCCAGCTGTGGCAGCAGGAAGGGGGAGGTGAAGGGGACCTTGCGCCCGCTCGCCTCATCCTTGATCACCGCCACCAGTGTCACTTCGGAGCCGGTCCCCGCCGTGGTGGGCACCACCGCCAGAGGCTTGAGGGGGCGGGTGAGGCAGCCTGCCCCCGCGTAGTCGAGCAGATGTTCTCCCCCAAGGCTGGCGAGGATGTTGACCGCCTTGGCGGTGTCGATGACCGAGCCGCCCCCCAGCGCCACCAGGCTGTCACAGCCAAGCTCTGCGTAGCGTTTGGCGATCCGTTCCACCACGGCGGTGGAGGAGTCGGCCGGGATCTCGTCCCAGATGGCGGCGACCGGCAGCTCCCCCTCGGCCAGCACATTGGCCAGCAGGGTGGCAAGGCCGGTGCCATTGACCCCCTTGTCGGTGAGCAGCAGGGGACGGCGTGCCCCCAGGCTCGCCAGTTCGCTGGCCAGCTGCTCCAGCGCCTGTTCGCCGGCCATCAGCTTGACCGGGCAGAAGAAATCGTAATAGCGGCTCATTGAGTGGCTCCTTGTTCTCAGCCGGTCACCAGACCCAGATAAATGTTGCAGGCCCGGCCGAGCTTGTTGGCCGGGGCCGGATAGTGGCGCAGCAATGGCCGCGCGATGAAGGCGGGCAGGATCAGGGACTGCAACTGCTCAAGCCCCCGCACCAGGTGCATGGCACAGGTGAGGTCCCCCTCCACCAGCAGCCGGTTTTCACTGAACGCCTGATTGACCCCGAGCCGGAAACTCAAGGCGCGAAACGCGATATTGGGGTGCTTGAAGCGCACCCGCAGCGGGTGGATGCAGGCGTGAGGGGCCGCCGGCGGGCCAGCCAGCCAGCGACCGCCCTGCTTGTGGATCTGCATGGCATAGGGGAGGCCACCCACCTCAAGGCGAATGGCCAGCCCGTCTGGCAGGGGGGCGAGTTCGCGGCGCACCGCCTCATCGACGCGGGCAGCGCGGCAGAGGGTACGGCCCACCACCCACAAGAGGAGGGTGATCCAGAGGTGGCGGCCCCGGTTGGCCAGGGATTCAAGGGCTGGGTGTGTCATCAAGGTTGGCTCCTGAGATGGCGGACCAGAACAGGGCGAAGGCACTGGCTTGCCAGTGGGCATCCTGCCCGAGCTCGGGTTGATCGACGAACAGGGAGGCGCAGGCCAGAAACTGCCCCTGGCACACCTCCAGCATCAGGGGGGCGGGGGCCTGCATCAGCTCGCCGCTCGCCTGACCCTGGGCCAGCAGGGCTGGCAGAAAACGCAGGGCATCGTTCAGCACCTTGCTGCGGGTCTCTCTGGCCAGCATGGGGGAGTGAAAGAAGCCCAGTACGAACTTGAGTTCATTGGGGTGCGCCAGCATCCACGCCATGGCCAGCTGCCAGTAGTGGCGGGTCTGCTCGCGCAGGGAGAGAGCGGGATCGGCCTCGCAGATGGCGGCCCCCATGCGCTGCTTGACGTCCTGATAGAGCTGCAGGATCAACGCCTCCTTGCTCGGAAAATGGTGGAACAGGGTGCCGTTGGCCACCCCGGCTGCCTTGGCGATGCGGGCGGTGGCGGCCCCTTGCAGGCCATCCTCGGCGCACAGGGCCAGGGCGGCGTCCAGGATTTGGCGACGCTTGTCGGTCATGGCGAACTCCTCGATCAGCGCAGGAAGAAAGCCAGCATCAGCTTCTGGATCCAGCCCTTGTAGGGCGGGTGGATCAAAGAGCCGGTAGTGAACTTGCCGCGGGTCAGCACGGTTTTCGCCTTGGAGAAGGTGAGGAATCCCTCGTGACCGTGGTAGTGCCCCATGCCGGAGGCGCCTATGCCACCAAACGGCACATCGTCGGCCGCCACCTGGAACAGGCTCTCGTTGATGGCCATGCCGCCGGAGTGGCTCTCCCGGGTCACTTTGGCCTGCAGCTCGGGATCGAAGCTCATCAGGTAGAGCGCCAGTGGGCGGGGCCGCTCGGCCACGTAGGCGAGGGCTTCTTCCAGGGTGTCGTAGGGGATGAGCGGCAGCAGGGGGCCGAAGATCTCCTGCTGCATCACCTGACAGCGTCCTGGCACCTCGGTCAGCAGGTGGGGGGCCAGCAGGCGTTGGCTGTCATCCCGTGCGGGCGAGGCGCAGGGGTGCAGCTGGGCGCCCGCCTGTTCGGCTTCCTCCAGCCAGCCAACCAGGCGCTGGTACTGGCGATCGTTGATGATGGCGCCGTAATCCGGGCTGGCCAGCCCCTTGGGATAGAGCCTGGCAAAGCGGGCGCGATAGGCGGCGATGAAGTTATCCACCTCGGCGCGGGGCAGCAGCACATAGTCGGGGGCGACGCAGATCTGCCCGGCATTGAGGCTCTTGCCGAAGATCATCCGCTCCACTGCGGTGGCCACCGGCATGTCGGGGGCGATCAGGCAGGGGCTCTTGCCGCCCAGCTCCAGGGTAAGGGGAGTGAGCTGGGGCGCGGCGGCGGCCATCACCAGCTTGCCCACCTGGGTGGAGCCGGTAAACAGCAGGTGATCGAAGGGCAGAGAGCTGAAGGCTGCCGCCATCTGGGCATCCCCTTCGATGATCACCAGCTCATTGTCGTCAAACACGCTGGTGAGCAGGGTGCGCAGTACGGCATTGGTGTGGGGGGTGAACTCGGAGAGCTTGAGCATGGCACGGTTGCCGGCGGCGATGGCGGTGATGAGAGGGCCGAGGCTCAGCATCACCGGGAAATTCCATGGCACTATGATGCCAACCACCCCGAGGGGCTGGAAGTGCACCTCCACCCTGGCGGGGGCCAGCAGCAGGCCCGCGTGGCGGCGATGGGGCTGCATCCAGCGCTTGAGGCGCTTTTGGGTGTAGTTGATCTGCATGATGCAGGGCAGCACGTCGGCGATCAGGCTGTCGTAGTGACTGCGCTGGCCGTAATCCTCTGCCAGCGCCTTGCACAGGGGCTGTTTGTGCGCCAGCAAGGCCTGTTTCAGCTTGCCCAATTGCGCCTTGCGCTCGGCCAGGGTAGGCATGGGATGGGCCATATAGGCCTGTTTAAGCCGGGCCAGCTGATCCGGCAGGGAGAGTTTGATGGCCTGGGTATCCTCAGGATGGTGAAACAGTGCCGCGCCCATGATCTTCTCCGCATAAAAAACAACCGACTGATTGGTCGGTCTAAATCTAGCGATTTGTTGCGCAGATGTAAAGCTGGCATGCTGAGGCCTCGCCACTGTGGGCTGGAGGCAAGAGAGAACTGTGTTATACCCCACACTTTTGCGGTTTGTTGATTGGTGACTTATCCAATAAGGGGTAGTTTTCAACTATTCATCTACACGGAGAGAGCATTATGACCAGGGAACTGAACAGCTTGTTGGCCCGGCTTGAAGATGTGGTCGAGCGGATGCCGGACTGTTTCAACACCTATGAATTTGCCCAGAAGCTGGCGCTGCAATATCAGCCGGAATATTTTGCCGCCGGCCACTCCCTGGCCGAACACGAGGGCAAGGTGCTGCGGGTGCTGCACCAGAAGATTGCCGAGGCGCTGGCGGTCAGTGACGTGGTGATAGAGGGAGCCCTGCTGCCCTGCGTCACCCCCTGGGGGGAGAAGGCCACCTCTCCGCGCTGGCATCGCAAGCACTAAGCCATAGGGGTCTGTGCTCGCGGCTTGTCCCGACGAGTGGCAGATGCGGATAATGCAAAGAAAAGGGGCGCGGCGCCGGCAAGGGGCCGCGCCCCTTGCATCTTCATCGCCAGACCCGGTTGTGACGGGTTCTGTGATCCCCTGCCGGGATTGGTTGCGACGGGCCGGGTAGACTCTCCCCTTTGTCGCTGTAGGGAGGCCCCATGACTAACAACACCCTGACTCACAAGATTATTCTCGATACCGATCCGGGCATCGACGATGCCATGGCTATCCTGTTTGCCGAGGCGCACCCCGCCATCGACCTGCTCGCCATCACTACCGTCTTTGGCAACGCCACCATCGACAACGGTACTCGCAACGCCCTCTGGCTCAAGCAAAAATATGGCATGAAGGCGGATGTGGCCAGGGGCGCAGCGGGGCCGCTGCTGCGCGAACCGGTCGGCCCCACGACTGTGGTGCACGGCCCAAGCGGCTTTGGCGATCTGGAAGCGGGGGAGGTCACCATAGCCCCGGATCCCCGTCCGGCCTGGCAATATATCGTCGAGGCGGTGAAGGCGGCGCCCGGCGAGATCACGGTCGTGACCATAGGGCCGCTCACCAATCTGGCGCTGGCGCTGCAGCATGCCCCCGAGATCACCAAACTGGTGAAGCAGGTGGTGGTGATGGGGGGCGCCTTTGGCGTCAACGGTCATCGCGGCAATGTGACCCCCTATGCCGAGGCCAACATCCACGATGACCCCGATGCTGCCGACCAGGTCTTTACTGCGAACTGGCCTCTGGTGATCATCGGGCTGGACGTGACCCAGCAGAGCTTTTTCAGCAGCGCCTATCTCGATGCCCTGCGCGACGAGGCGGGGGAGCCGGGCCGCTTCCTGTGGGAGGTGAGCCGCTTTTATCTCAGGTTTTACTCCGATCGCATCGGCCTGGATGGTTGCCATGTGCACGACCCCTCCGCCATCGCCTATGTGATAGATCCGACCCTGTTCACCCTGCGCGAGGGGCCGGTGCGGGTCATCACCCATGGCCCCGCCATCGGCCATACCCTGCAAAAGTTTGATGGCAAATCCCATCCCCATGACGAGTGGGCCACTTGCCCTGCCCAGCGGGTCGGGGTGGCGGTGCGGGACGAAGCGCTGCTCGCCCTCTATCGCGAAACCCTGGTGTCCTGGGGCGCCGGGCGCGGCGCATAACCCCTGGTGTGGCGGGCCACTCACCCGCCACACTCTCTTCACATGGCGCTATCCGGCGCGACGGCCGTCTGCAACAGCGCGTAGAGGGCGACATCGTTGTGCTCGCCCCCTTCGCTCAGCACCCTGGCGATGGCCGCTTCATAGTCGCCGTTGTGCTGGCGCAGGCTGTGGTAGCTGTAGAAGAGATCCACGATATCCTGTTCGCTCAGCTTGTTCTCCATGGCCAGCAGGCAGAGGTAGCTGCGCAGCAGAAAGTAGTCGGCGATCAGCAGCTGATAGCACTGCTGCGGGGTGCGCTCCGGGTGGTAGGGAAAATTGTGGTGATAGACGTAATAGACCAGATAGTTGTGCAGGATATGGGGGCGCGCCGCCAGAAACGGGGCGACCTGGTGGTGCCAGACTTCGTGTAGCTGAGCCAGCTGCCCGGTATTGAAGTCCCCGCTCAGCAGCCGCTGGATCTGCTCCAGACATCGCTGCATGGTGGCCAGTCCCCGTCCGGCTCTCGCCCCGGCATTCACCACCTGCAGGCAGGTCAGGTGATGCAGGGCTGACCACTGTACTTGGCTGATGAAGGGAAGCTGGGCAAAGGCGGCTGAGAGCTGACCGGCTGCCACCAGCTGCCCAATCTGGGCCAGAAAGGCGTCATGGGAGAGGGGGGTGGGATCCCGGTGGATCAGCAGGCCAATGACCCAGAGTTTCTCCTCCACACACATCCCGCTGGCCAGCAGCACGTCGAGAATATGGCTGTGCAGTTGCTCGATCAGGGGCGGCAGGATCTGCTCCTTGTAATAGCCGTTGAAGGGGGTGACCTCCATCACCATGGCGGCGGGGTCGAGCAGTACCTGGCGGCACGCCTCGGGGCAGGAGAGGGCCAGACTCAGCTTGTGATGGTTGCCCAGGCGGCTTGAGACCCTGGGGTAGCTCTGGCAGGTGAGGCTCAGATCCTGCGCCCCGGCCCGCTTGTGGATCTGGCACAGCCCCTCGCTCAGGAAGGGGCAGTGCCCGGTGTCGTCAAGGTCGATGCTGGCCCACTCCTCGTTCGAGCGTCTGATCTGGGTCAGGGAATCTGCGGCGATGTGCTGGATCAGCGGATCCGGGTGCGCGAGGTAGTGACGGTAAGTCTTCTTGTCGATGTTGATGTGCCAGCCATGGCAGCAATTGTCTTCACACTGATCGCCAATACATTGAAATTGAGCATAAAACCTGGGGGTGAACTGGTGCGCAGTCATGAGGTCTCCGTCAAAGATTGGTCGTTTTATTAAAAGGTCTACCCGCAAGCAAGATGGGTGCCTGTTTGCCAATTGGAAAACGTTGACCCCCGGGGTGTGAGCTCGGCCCCATAAAAGGCACTCTCTTGGTGGTTATACTGCCAGATATCAAGACGTTGGGAGGGAACGACATGGCCTGGTTATCCTTGGGAGTGGCACTTGCCCTTATCTGGTGGCTGATGAAGTTGGGGCGTGGCGCCCTGTTCGAGATCCGGCTGCAACCTGGCAAGGTGGTGGTCAAGGAGGGCAAGGTGCCTCCCGCGTTTCTTGAGCAGATCAAGCAGATACTGCGTCACGAGACGGTGCGCGGGCGGATCCTCGGCCAGCTTGATGGCGACAGGGTGAGGCTGGTGTTCTCCCGCTCCATTCCCGAGCCGGTCGCCCAGCGTTTTCGCAATGTCTTCCCCTATGGCGATTACCATCAGCCTGTGGCGCGACGGCCCGGCCCCCAGGCGCGCAAGAGATAGCGGCCCCAAAGAGTATTGCCAGAGTGCTCAACCTGGTCTGATAGACAGGCAGGCGTTGCGGCGGGTCTTTTTGCTCGCACCCCGCCTGCGAACTCGTTAAGCTCTGGCCCTATGCATTCTGTTTTCACTTGAGCCTGGAGGCGCAATGAACTGGTATCTTGCCGTACTCAAAAAATATGCCGTATTCAGCGGGCGGGCCCACCGCACCGAATACTGGATGTTCGTGCTGTTCAACCTGCTGGCCGTGCTGCTGATGAAGACGCTGGACAAGGTGCTGGGCAGCAACGAACTGCTCAGCGGCATTTACTCCCTGGCCGTATTGCTGCCGGCCCTGGCGGTGGCGGCCCGCCGCCTGCACGACACTGACCGTACCGGCTGGTGGTTGCTTATCGGCCTCATTCCCGTGGTGGGCACCCTGGTGCTGATCTACTTCCTGGTCTGTCAGGGGAATAGCGGCCCCAACCGCTTCGGGGACGATCCCAAGGCGCCTGCGCCCCAGGGGTTTATCAGCTAGGGAATGTAGCCATTAGTCATGAGATGAGGGAGGCCGATGCCTCCCTCTTTCGTTGCCGGACGTCAAGAGGCGCGCCAGAAAGGCTTGTCACCGAGCACGGTCGCCCTGTGCATGATGCGCCGGGCCGGCAGATAGTCGGCGTTGGCGTAATGCTGGGTGACCCGGTTGTCCCAGATGGCGATGTCGTTCTCCCGCCAGCGCCAGCGCACCTGATACTCGGGCCTGGCGATATGGCGAAACAGGAAGGCGAGCAGTGCCTCGCTCTCTTGCACCGGCAAGTCTGGCAGGCGAGTGGTGAAGCCCTCGTTAACGAACAGCGCCTGGCGACCGCTAAGAGGATGGGTGCGGACTACAGGGTGGCGCAGCGGTGGGTGGCGGGCCGCCGCCTCCTGCCAGCGCAGGTATTCTGCCGGGCTGGCGTTATGGCGATGGGCCGGGAACGACTTGGTGAAGTCGTGTTCGGCCTCCAGCCCTGCCAACAATTGTTGCAACTGGGGGGAGAGCCCCTCGAAGGCGGCGATGCCGCTGGCCCACAGGGTATCGCCCCCTACCGGCGGCAGCTGCTTGGCGGCCAGAATGGCCAGTGCTGGCGGCGTCTCGATGAAGGTGACGTCGGTGTGCCAGTTGTCATTGTCCGGCGGGTTGTCGTGGTGGGTGTCGAGCACGATGATCTCCTCGGCCTCCGGCGCATGGGGGTACACGGGGTGAATGTGCAGATCGCCGAAGCGGTGGGCCAGCGCCCGCTGTGATAGCGGGGTGATGGGCTGCTCTCGAAAGAACAGCACCTGATGGGTCAGCAGGGCTTGCTGGATCAGTTCGAACAGCTGCCCGCTCAGGGGCTCGGCCAGGGTGAGACCGCTTATCTCGGCACCGATATGGGGGCCGAGGGGGGTGATGCGCAGGGAATTGCTCATAGTCCTTCTCCATGCCACGGCGTCAGGCGACGCTGCAGCGCACGTAAACCAAGTTCCAGAATGAAGGCGATCAGGGCGATCACCAGAATGCCCGCCAGCACCACGTCGGTGGCGAGAAACTCGCCGGCGGATTGCACCATGAAGCCCACGCCACGGGTGGCGGCGATGAGCTCGGCCGCCACCAGAGTGGACCAGCCGACCCCGAGCCCGATGCGCAGCCCGGTGAGGATCTCCGGCAGGGCGCCGGGCACAGTGACGTGCAACAGTACCTGCCAGCGGTTGGCACCCAGCGCCCGGGCGGCCCGCGCTCGCACCTGTTTGGCGCCCTGTACTCCCGCCAGGGTCGCCATGGCGATCGGCGCGAAGATGGCCAGATAGATAAGCAGCACCTTGGCGGTTTCGCCGATGCCAAACCAGATCACCATGAGCGGCAGGTAGGCGAGCGGTGGCACCGGTCGGTAGAGCTCGATCAGCGGGTCGAGCATGGCGCGCAGGGTGGGGTTGAGCCCCATGGCCATGCCCACCGTCACGCCGCACAGGGTGGCGGCCACGAGGGCGATGAGGATGCGCTGCAGACTGGCGGCGAGGTGTTGCCAGAGGGTGGCATCCATGAAGCCCTGCGGCCCTGCGATGGTGAGCAGCTGCTGCAGCACCTGGCCCGGGGGCGGCAGAAACAGCGGGCTGATCCAGCCAAGGCGCGCTACCAGCCACCAGAGGGTCAGCAGGGCGCCGAGGGTAAGCAGGCTCACCCCAAGCCGGCGCGGCAGCGGCCAGCGAAGTCTGCGGCGCAGGGCATGGCGGGCCGGGTTCAGGGAACGGGAGAGGGCAAGGCTCATGCAAACACCTCCCGCTCGGCGAAGACCCGGCCGAGCACGTACTCGCGCCGCTCGATAAAGGCGGGATCCGACTTGATGCTGCGGCAGGGCTCGCCGGCGGCGAAGCGGCGGCCAAAATCCAGGGTCAGCCGCTCCATCACCCGCCCCGGTGAGGGGGAGAGCAGCACCAGTTCGGTGGCCATGAACACCGCCTCCTCGATGTCGTGGGTGATGAGCAGCACCTGGCGGCGCTGCTCGTGCCACAGGCGCAGCAACAGGGTCTGCATCTGCTCGCGGGTAAAGGCGTCGAGGGCGCCGAAGGGCTCGTCGAGCAGCAGCAGTTGTGGTTGGTTGGCCAGCGCCCGGGCGATGCCGACCCGCTGGCGCTGGCCGCCGGAGAGCTGCCAGATGAATGCGTGACTGGCTTCTTCCAGCCCCACCTTGCGCAGCATGGCCAGCGCCCTGGCCTCGCGCTCGCGGCGCGGCACGCCGGCCAGTTGCAGCCCGAAAGCCACGTTGTCCAGCACGTTGCGCCAGGGCAGCAGCCCCTCGTGCTGAAAGACCACCCCCCGCTCGGCGCCGGGGCCGGTCACCGGTTTACCGTGCAGGGTTATTTTCCCCTGCTGATGGGGCTGAAATCCGGCGATGAGATTGAGCAGGGTGGTCTTGCCGCAGCCGGAGGGGCCAAGCACCACCATCAGCTCCCCCGCATCCAGGGTCAGGTTGATGTTGTCGAGGACTCTGCGCCCGTCGTAGTCGGCGCACAGGTGAGTGAGCTGCAGCATGGCTACCTCCTTGTGATGCAGGGTCAGTGGGGTTGTGCCTTGACGAAACGGTCGGTCACGTAATCGCGATAGTCGCTGCCGGCGCTTCGCACCTTGCCTTGTTCCTTGAGAAAGCGGCTGGTGTCGATGATGGTCTGGTTTACCAGCTTGCCCAGCTCTGCACTCTGCTGGCTGGCGCTCAGGTAGGTGTTGCCGCGAACCAGGCCGGGTACGTCCGCCTCGGGCACGCCGCTCAAGGCTGACAGCTTGGCGAGGTTGTCCGGCTTTGCCAGCCAGCCGTCGGGGTTGGCCAGGTAGTCGCGCTGGGCCGCCAGGGTGCTGTCGACGAAAGCCTGCACCACCTCGGGATGGGCCTTGGCAAACTCTTTTCGCACCACCCACACATCCAGGGTGGGGGCCCCCCACTTGCCCACCTGAGCCGAGTCGGTCAGCACCTTGCCCTCCTTGCTCAGCTCGTTGAGGGCTGGAGCCCAGACATAGGCGCCATCGATGTCGCCCCGCTGCCAGGCGGCGATGATGGCCGGCGGCTGCAGGTTGATGATCTGCAGGCTGGTTGGATCCACTCCCCAATGCCTGAGCGCCGCCAGCAGGCTGTAGTGGGTGGTGGAGGTAAAGGGGACGGCGATGCGCTTGCCGGCCAGGGCGGTGGGGGAGGGAAGATCCTGTTTGACCACCAGCGCCTCCGAGCTGCCGAGCTGGGAGGCGAGCAAGAACACCTCGATGGGCACGTTTTGGCTTGCCGCCACCGCCAGTGGGCTGGAGCCTATGTTGCCGATCTGCACGTCGCCGGAGGCGAGCGCCCGTACCACACTGGCGCCGCTGTCGAACTTGAGCCATTGCACCGTGGCGCCGCTGGCGCGGGCGAAGGTGCCGTCGGCCTGGGCCACCTTGGCGGGTTCGGCGGAAGTTTGGTAGGCCACTGTTACCTCGATGGCGTTGGCCTGCAGGCTGATGATGGCGAGGGCCGCCAGCCAGAGAGAATATCCTTTCCTTGTCATGATGCTATTCCGTTATCAGGAGAGTGGAACAGCTGTTTTCCCATTTATCTGACTGACAATGAAAGAACGAAAATATTGTTAGGGCGAGTAATAGTTCTTAGAAAAAGAACGGTAATTCAATGTGTTTATTTATATATATCAATAATCGAAGTCGATATTTATCAAGCGGGAAACAGCGTCTGAATATATTTCCCGGCGTGGGATAGAACGTCCGATAAATTGAGGAGTGGCCACTTCGCTTTATCAGACAAGAGATGGTTCAATGAGCGATAGCGGCAAAAAGAGAGCCCTCTTTTGGCAATAATAAAACCCGCCAAAGGGGCGGGTTTTATTGTCCATCACGGATGGTTCGCCTTGAAGCCGGGGGATCAGCGCTCCAGCAGGGGGGCGGAGCGGTAGCTCCACATGCCGTAGGTACGCAGGGCGTCGCGGTAGATGCCAAGCAGCTCGCTCTCGCTCGGGGTGGCCAGGTCCTTGAGGGGCTTGTCCGGGTAGCTGACACTCACCACCTTGATCCCGGCCGGGCCAATCTGATCGCAGGCGATCTCGAGCAGGGTCTGGCCACGGCGCACATGGCTCGCCGAGCTGACCAGCACGGCCTGGTCAATCTGGTGACGGGCCAGGGCATAGGCGCTGTAGAGGGCGTTGTCCACCGTGCTGGTGGCGTAGTTCTCCTCAATGAGGCGGCTGCGGTCGATGCCGTGCTTCACCAGCCAGTCGGCCATCAGCTTGCCCTCGGTCTGACGATTCTGCGGCACCCCGCCGGTCAGGATGATGAGGGCATCCGGATCCGCCTTGGCCAGCTCCAGGGTGGTCTGCAAGCGGCCCAGCAGGATCTTGTCCATGCTGCCGTCCGGGTTCAGGGCATAGCCCAGGGTGACGATGGCCCGTTTGCCCTCTTTGGCCGCCTTGATCTGATCGTCCGTCAGTTTGGTCTGCAGCGGCGTGGTGGTCACCCGTTGCACCCGGGCGATGATTTCCTCCAGATCGGCGGCGCGTCCGCCGTTGCGATTGGCCACCCTGGCCAGATAGGTGCGCGATGCCTCCTTGTTGCCCTTCACCAGTTGCCAGATGGCGAGATAGGAGTTGATGTCGAGATCGTCGGGTGCCACCGCCTGGGCCTGTTCGAACAGGGCGATGGCCCGGGTCAGGTTGCCGTTGTAAATCTGGGCATTGGCCGCCGAGATCAGCAGATCGGTACGATAGGGCTCCAGCTGATAGGCGGCCAGCAGCCGCTCGGTCACCAGCTCCATGTTGCTCGGCATCTTGGCGGTAAAGCCGGCGTGGGAGATCTTGGCCGGGGACTTGTAGATTTGCAGCGCCTCGCCGAGCAGCATGTCCACCGCCTGGCGTTTGCTGACCAGGGTATTGAGATCGCTCTCCATCTGCATCGTACTGTCGGCCGCAAGCAGGGGGAGGGGGGAGAGGGCCAGCAAGCCGCCTAACGTCAGGGCAATCAGGGTCTGTTTCATCTGTGATTCCTCTGTGTGGGCGCCATCAGGCGCCATATTTGCTATCAGATGCCGTGTGCTGCTTATAAATGCGTGATAATTCATCGGCTTATCAATAAACCTTGGCATTAAAAGCAAAGTGAGAAATATAACAGGAAAGGGGAGAGCAAACTGTGAGACAGGCCGGCAAGGCCGGGGATTGAACTCGCCCCCGGGAAGGGCGGAAGTGCAGGCTAGCCAGATGGCATGGCCTGCGTGAGCGCATCGGTAGCCGTCAGTTCCACATGGGGGATACCCTGGCCTCCAGCGTCTCCTGCTGCTCGTAGGGCATGTCGCTGAAGAAGTCGAGCTGGGTCTGCTCTTCCACCTCGCGCACCGAGACGCGATAGTTGGCGATCTGGCTGGTGGGGATATCCTCTTGCGGCATGATGAAGGCGATGGCCTGCAGCCTGGCCGGGTCCATCACTATCTTGTAGTAGGCGCTCGGGATCATCACCCCGTTGCCGATGTACTCTTCCGAGTGGGTGAAGACGGGGCCGGTGATCACTTGCACATCCTCGCGTGCGATGGCCCACTGGCGCACCTTCTCCTCCAGAATGCGCCAGGCCTTCTGGTTCAGGGCCGGCAGTTGCGGCGTCATGTTGGTCAACAGGAAGCTCTGCTTCATGGTCACCTCGGTGGCGGCCATGTCGGCTGCCGGAGCCTGGTGGCCACGGTCATAGCCGGAACGCTTGTAGTCAGCCAGGGTGGCGCGAAAGGCGACCGGCACCTCCTTGTCTTCGGCAAAGGCATCCTTGCGTTTGACCTTGCCCTGAGCGCTCTCGGCCGTCATCCGGTAGGAGACCCAGTTCGCCACCTTGTAGTCGTAGTTGTAGCCCGCCGCGTACCCCTGACGGCACAACTCCTGATCCGAGCCGGCCGGGGTGCCGAAGCGCACGTGATCGCCGCAGACAAAGCCAGCGGCAAAGCCGGGTGCGGCACCGAGGGTGAGGGTAACAGCCAGAACCAATTTATTGATTTTTATCATTTTTGTGATGCTCCAGTTTAGTAGGCGGAGCCATTTGACATGAGTTCTGACCAGCTATTCAATTGCTGTTTTTTTACACGAAGCGGATTTGTGACGGCGCGCCGGGATTTGGGGGAAGGGTAGTTAATGTGTTTTAAATCAGTGGCTTGCCATATGAGATGATGAAAAGTTGGCCGCCGCTAACAGAGCAGGGGCCCGTAATGGGCCCCTGCTGCTGGTGGCAAAGCATGTCACGATGGATCAGGCCGCATCTTGCCCCGTGCTTGCCCGGGTGCGAGCCAGCAGCCCGTCCGGGTCGTGGATCGCCTCCCGGATCTTGGTGTCGATCACCTCGATATCCTTGAAGCGCTCGCGGTACTTGATGGCCACGTCGTGGGCCAGGATGACGCAGCGGGCGTTGGCCACATCTTTGGCGGTGATGCGGTTGATGATGCCGTTGGCGCCCTGGGTCTCCACCTTGAGCTTGATCCCCGCCTTGGCGGCTGCCTTCTGCAGGCTCTTGGCGGCGAGGAAGGTGTGGGCCACGCCGGAGGGGCAGGCGGTGATGGCGAGTACGTCCGCTTCTCCTTCCGCCTCGATGGCCTGGTAGTCATCTGCTGTGCTCGTTTCCTCTTCCTCCTCGGTCACCGGCTTTTTCAGCAGGTTGACTATGATGGCGGTGGTCAGGGCACCGAGCAGGGTTCCGACGATATAGCCTATCTTGCCCTCGACCACCGGCAGTACGATCCAGCCCCCCCAGGGGGCATGGTTGATGCTGTTCATCATGAAGCCGGTGACGTTGCCGACTATGCCCCCCGCGACGATGGCCGGAATGACCCGTACCGGATCGGCAGCAGCAAACGGAATGGCCCCCTCGCTGATGCCGATCATCCCCATGATGGCGGCTGCCTTGCCCGATTCACGCTCCTCTTTCTTGTATCTTTTTGGGGACATCAGGGTGGCCAGCGCCATGCCGAGTGGCGGCACGCAGATGGCGATGCCGACGCCGCCCATCAGCCAGGGCTGGGTATCGACCTGGGTCTGGGCGAACAGGGTCGCTACCTTGTTGACTGGGCCGCCCATGTCAAAGGCGGTCATGCCCCCCAAAATGGTGCCCAGCATCACCTTGCCGGAGCCCGCCATGCCGGAGAGCCACTGGTTCATCGACTCCATCATGGCGGCAATCGGTGCACCAATTACCCACATGACGATGCCGCATACCAGGAAGGTGCCGATCAGCGGATAGATAAAGATGGAGCCGAGGGAACTCATGGAGTCAGGCAGCTTGATCCGCTTGAGCTGGTTGACCACGAAGCCGGCGATAAAGCCCACCAGGATGGCCCCAAGAAAACCGGTCTGATAGTGCTGTACCGCCACCCAGGAGCCGATCATGCCGGGGGCCAGGCCCGGTTTGTCGGCCAGCGAATAGGCGATATAGCCACCGAGCACGGCAGTAAAGAGAGTGAGTCCGGCGATCCCCATGGTCGCCATGTCCTTGAGAAAACCTGTCTCTGGCACGGCTCCTTTACCGCTCATCATCACGGAGAGGGACAGCAGCACGCCCCCCGCCACGATAAAGGGGATCATGTGGGAGGTACCAAACAGCAGGTGCTGTTTCAGGGTCGCGAGCCGCTCCTTGAAGCCACGCTCCCTGGCAGGTTCTTCTTCGGTGGGGAGGGCCGCCTTGGCGGGGTGTTGCGCGCAGGATCCTGCCGAGAGCAGCGACAGCACCTCATCGACTTTGGTGGCTGCCTTCATCTGCTCGATAAAACCCGGCGCCAGCAGGCGGGTGGAGAGCTCGGCCAACACCTCGATATGGTGGTTGGCCCCGCCCTCGGGGGAGGCGATCATGAAAAACAGCTGGGCGGGCTGGCCATCTTCGGAGCCGTATTCGATCCCCTGCTGGCTGATCCCGATGGCGATGGCCGGGCGGCGCACCGCGCCGCTCTTGGCATGGGGCAGGGCCACGCGGTAATCCCCCCATTTTTTGGAGCACTCAAAAGTAGAGGTCATGCGGCCTGTGCCAAGCGCTGTTTCGGCGTGTAGCCGCCCAGCGCCATATTGGGCCGCTCATGGTTATAAACCCACAGCCAGTTCGTGGCAAATTCCTGTAACTCATTCAGTGACTCAAACAGGTAATGGCCCAACCAGTCGTAACGCACAGTGCGGTTAAATCGCTCTATGTAGGCATTCTGCTGCGGGTTGCCTGGCTGGATATACCTCAGCGCAATCCTCTTCTGCTGCGCCCATTGCTTGAGCTCTTCGCTGATGTATTCCGGACCATTATCACAGCGGATTGCGGCTGGTTTGCCCCGCCACTCGATAACCTGCTCCAGCACCCGTTTGACTCGCGAGGCAGGCAAGGAAAAATCCACCTCGATGCACAGTGCTTCGCGATTGAAGTCATCGATCACATTAAACAACCGCACCGAACGACCATCGCTGAGCTGGTCATGCATAAAGTCCATCGACCAACAGTGATTCGGTTGGTCAGGGACTGCCAACGGCTCCGGCTTGGCCCGCACTAGCCGCTTCTTGGGTTTTATCCGCAGATTGAGCTCTAGCGCCCGATAGATCCGGTAGACCCGCTTGTGGTTCCAGCCAAAGCCTTTGACGTTACGCAGGTACAGGAAGCACAGTCCGAAACCCCAGTTGCGCTGGTTGGCGGTGAGGCGCAGCAGCCAGTCGGCAATTTCCTGGTTTTCATCAGCCAGCACGGGCTGATAACGGTAGCAACCCTCGCTCACCTTGAACACCTGGCAAGCCAGACGGATAGAAATGGCGTAATGAGCCACAGCCTTGGTCGCCATCTCCCTGCGGGCAGATGGCGTCACCACTTTTTTGCCATCGCCTCGGAGATGATCTCAGCCTTTAGGCGCTCCTCGGCATACATCTTCTTAAGGCGACGATTTTCCTCTTCCAGCTCTTTGAGGCGCGCCATGAGAGAGGCATCCATGCCACCGAATTTGGAGCGCCACTTGTAGAAGGTGGCGGAGCTGATGCCATGCTCACGGCAGAGCTCAGGGACGGGTGAACCAGACTCGGCCTGCTTGAGGATGGCGATGATCTGTGCATCGCTAAAGCGTGATGTTTTCATGTAGAACCTCCTGCGTTCAAGATACGAGAAAATTCTACTTATGAGCACCTCAGTTTTTCGGGGGGATTACCACGCCCTGCTCGAAGCCGGTGCAGTCCAGCTGCTCCCGGGCCCAGAGATCGCTGATAAATTGTTGCCGATCCGACACGGCGCCATCGCGCACCAGCAGCTCGGCCATCTCGTCAAACAGGGCATCCTTGCTGGTTGCCCGCAATGCCAGGCAGATGAGTCCGTCATTAGTCATGGTGGGTAACATTTCACTCTCCTTGCTCTTCCCGAGCGTCATGAGGTGGGGTCAGTTGTCCCGAATATTGTTCTCCCCTTGCCGGCCTGCCGAAATCGGACAAATGTGCCGTTCACTGGATTTTTGTGCGCCATGCCCCGCCCTGTGACCCTGCTCGCACTTTTTTTGCACCGGTTAATGTTCATTTATTTTAATTAATTGCATTTAAAAACAGATGGTTGAAGGCAGATTCTATAGATGGGGAACCAACTGCTGAGCAATGATTCAATTGGGATAAAAACACGGGATGGAGAATTGTGTGATGGCCAAGGCGTGAGCGAAATGTGAGCGGATAGACAGAAATCGGCAGTAGCCATGAGTGAGCCAAGTGGGCTCATGTGGAAAGTGAAACAAAATTTTAGATTGGTTTTACCACAATCAATCGTTTATTTCGTTGGGCAGTTGCGCGATTCCGGATGTCAGAATAGGGGAGAGCAGGTTGGCCAAGTGCCGTCAGCCAGTGTGTAACTCTATGAATGAAGGAGACATTCTGATGGAAAAACTAGACCAAGAGATCGACACCATGCGTCAGGAGCTGGAGCTGCAGGGTCTGAAACAGGCCCACGACAAGTGGCAAGCCCGGGTTGATGAACTGGAGCGCATCCGCTCCTCTGAGCCTCACTCTGAAGAGGCCGAGTATTAGCCCGCTCTGATGGTCGCAGTCCGTTTTTCTGACATAGAGAAAGGATCGCCAGAATAACCCAACCCCCACCGCCCAGCGGGCCGTGGGGGTTAATTATTGTGGCCCGGCACCGTTTTGTGTCTGCCACTGCTGCAGGCGCCGTTTCAGTGAACCCTCGCCCGGGCTGATAAAATCATCCAGCAGGAAACAGCGGCGGTCGCCGACAGTTTTAAATTGAAAGAGGACGGCCCTTGGCTCTTGCCGGGTCTCCGAGAGCATAAAGCGATAATCCATGCTGACCGAGACGATGCCATCCTGCTGGCCAGCCAGGCGGAAAGTGATGGGCCCGGTGACCTCGCCATCTTGCGCACTGATCCAGGGATCGGCATCGATGGCGCACACTTCCCCTTCGCCATTACACTTGGCTTCCTCGCTCAGCACGGCAAAAAATGCCGGTGTCAGCAGCGCTTTCACCTTTGCCGGTTCTGCGTAATAGAAGTCCCTGTGTTCACTCCAAAAAGCCTTGGCCAGCTTGACCGCGGCTGCATTGTCACAGGCGGCGTAACCTGGGCCAATTAATAATGAATAAATTAAAGCTGATAGTCCAAAATATAAACGCATATGATATCCCATGCTATATTGCTTTCTTTTTAAAAAAGAGCATATGGTTTTTAATTTGAAGTGTTACTCTTCACGATGATGAGTGGTATTACGAAGTAAAATCTCTCTCAATTCCTTTCTTCTAGTTGAGCTACTCTGAGTTTCTGCCGCATGAGCTTGCATTTTGATATATTGTGTTTGTTCATTTAACTCATTGCCTTGTCTAGCCATTTCATTTTTAGTCATAATTAAGGCTTCAGTATTCAAATGTAGTTCCTTACGTTGTAATATGTACCCAATAATAAGCCATAAGAATGTAATTGGTGCAGTCATTCCTGCTAGAAAATCACCCCATTCATTAAGAGACATACTTACAGCACTTTCCCATTTCAACCAAATCAATATCACTATCATTAAGCACCAGAAAAAGGTAATTAGCAGACCTATTTTTTCCATCTGAAACTCCTGTTTATATATATTGGCCTAGTTTTATCTATGTTTTTATTGTTGATGAGTCAGTACGACTTTGAGCCTTTTGGCTGTATTTTGACACTATATGACAAGATTAAGCAAGGTAGTATGATATTGTGGTTTGATTTTTTGATTTCAGTTTTTTACATGAAAAATAATACAATTATATTTGTGTGTTTTTTTGAACTAAAAAATGTTTTTTGAAGAGGAAAATCGGGAGGTGTCATTAGAAAGGGGGAATTCTTCTTCCCCCCGTGAAAACTGGATCAACGGGATCCTTCGGGCATATCGCTTTCGTGCAGGAAGGTACCGATGCCTTGTGCCGGTGGCAGATCTTCGGGTTGGGCTCCCCACTCCTTGTTGGGGGTATCTCCCATCACAAATTCAAGCTCACCGCCATTCATGATGTCGTCATGGGTCAGATAGGTACGCGTGAAGTCGCTGCCATTGAGTCGTGCCGACTGGATAAAAATATTGTCGCGGCTGACATTTTGCGCCTTGACTGTGAATCTCTTGCCATTGCCTACATCAATGGACGCCGTTTCGAACATGGGCGTCCCTATTTCGTAGATGCCGGACGATGCATTGACCGGGAAGAAACCCAGCGCACGGAACACGAACCAGGCTGACAGCGTGCCGAAGTCATCGTTGCCACAAATACCGTCAGGGGTGTTTTTGTAACAGACGTTGGTTGTGTCGACGATGACGGCCTGGGTTTTCCAGGGCTGGCCAACGTAGTTGTAGAGATAGGGCACGTGGATATCCGGCTCGTTGCCCTGCACATGCTGACCCACATTGCCCGTATTGAAGATGGGGAACTGGTTGTCCGCGGCGTTGCGATCCGGGTAGGTGGTCCAGTATTCGTCCAGCCGCTTGGCAAACAAGTCGCCACGTTTCGCCGAAGGGTCCTGCTTCTGGTCGAAGCGGGTCATCAGGTCGATCAGGCCTGAAATATCGTGCTGGACGCTGAACGAATATTGCCAGCCGTTGGACTCGGTAAATGCCCAGTTGAACATCTCCGGACGCCAGTTTTTGCCGACTTCCCGTCCCGTTTTCGGGTCTACCCAGTTGGCGTCAATAAAGTTGCCAGCATAATCGCGGGCCTTGAACCAGCCTTTGTATTGGCCACCAAAGTCAAATTGCGCTTGCCAGTTATTGGAGCGATCCGCGAACTCTTGATAGCGAGGATCATCTTCACCAAATACGGTCTTGACGGATTGGGCGATGGCCCAGTCGTTCATGGAGTACTCCAGCGAATAGGATGCAGTCCAGGAGTCTTTGAAGGGAGAATGGGCCGCCCAGGGGTCAGAGGGGGGTTGATCGTGAAGCTGGGCCGGCACATAGCCCTGCTCCTCATACTCCTTGATCCACGCCACTCCCTGGCTGATCGAGGCGCACGCATCGGTCACCATGGCATTCACGAGGCGTTCCTTGATCTGCTGGCGCTCTGTATCATTAAAACCAAGGTCAATCATGCGTTTATCAAGGGAGCCCTTGGATAAAACGTCATGGATGACAGGGGTCGAATGCATGCCCATCATCATGCCGGTCTCATTGCCTTTGAGAGTCCATTCTGGCAAGCGCCCTTTACGCATGTTGCCCTCATCGTCGATCCACTCCTCTTCTGCATAGGAGAGCATGGAGAGGACGACATCCGCGAGACGATCCGGTTCCAGGATGGAGGAGAGAGGTTGCACAGCGCGATAGGTGTCCCAGAGGGAGAAGGTGTCATAGCGGGTAAAGTCGGCTTTACCGTCTCTGTTGGCATCGGCGGTACGAACTGACTCTTTCAGCGTCTCGGTCAGCTTTCCGTCTTGGGTGTTGCCATCGGGATTTGCGCTGCTTCCCTGATGCACCTGGCGGTAGCGACCATCCAAATCGGAGTAGATAGTCTGGCCGAGGTAGGCATGATAGAGCGCCGTGTAGAAGGTCTGTTTGTACTCTTCATCACCGCTAACCCGGATTTTTCCCAGCTCGTTTTCCCATTTCCGGGTGGTGGCTTGCCGGACATCATCAAATGTCATGCCTGCCACTTTGGTCATGTTGAGCGAGGCGCCTGATTTGCCCTCCTTGCCTATCTCGACGCTGGAGAGGGCCACCTTGGCCTCAACGGTCAAGCCCGTCGTCGAGGTATCAAATTCCACATAGGCGCGGACAGGCTGATAATTATCGATCGCCTCGTTGGCCATTTCCGTGGTGCTTTGCCTCGCGTCGATATAGCGATCCCGTTCTCTGTCGTAGTAGGCAAACCGGATGTTTTTGATTGGCTGATTAAACTCCATCACGAAGAACTCTTTCTGGCTGGGGGCCCAGCCATAAGAGAAGCGATAGCCTTCGATGCGGTTATTCTCCTTGTCCCACTTCATCTCTGTTCCTGATGTGCCGTCGATAAAACTGACACCCAGGTTAATCACTATTTCGGATCTCTCATCGCGAGGGAAGGTATAACGATGGACACCGACGCGATCGCCTGCAGTCAATTCAGCCTTGATGCCGTAATCGAGCAGATCCACCTTGTAGTAGCCCGCCGTCGCCTGTTGATCCTTGTGACGATAACGGGATGCTTCGAGATTGCCCCCCTTCTCTATCTTGTAATCGGATCGCGAGTTGATGGGCATCACCAGAATATCATTCAAGTCGGTGGCACCCGCCCCAGAGAGATGGGTATGAGAGAAACCGGCGATGCGTCTGTCGTGATAGTAATAGCCGGACGTATATTCCCAGCCAACAGCCCCATTATTCGGGGAGAGCTGGATCATGCCGTGAGGGGTGGTTGCGCCAGGATAGGTATTGCCGAGGTTACCCGTACCGATTAATGGATTGACGTAGCGGGTGACACCCGCGTCAGGAGGGCTGACAGGATCTTGCGTGTCCTCCTTGCATCCGGCAATGACCATCAGCCCGGCGAGGGTCGTACAAGCGAGCAGGAGAGGAGCCTGTTTCATAATAAACTCCGTTATATTGTGATTGGTGTGTGATGGAAAATAGAGGGGCTGAAAACTTTTTTCAGATGCAGGGTATAGGAGTCAGATAGTATTTGGTTGCGAGTAGGATCACACTCTATTTAAAACAAATAAAGGTGTAATCTATGTCTTTGATTATCGCCTCCAGTCATTATTATCATAACAACTACAAATATTGATTTTAATGCGACAAATGGATAGAGAGGATTTTTTCATGCAATTGCATCGTGCAGCTATATATTTCTTCCTTTTTTGCGGAATTTTTATATTGGTATTCATATTATTTCCCGACATAACGCATTGTTCTATCTTGATTTTTAATAGATGGGTTTATTAAATCATGAGTTTTTATGAGAGTTATATTGGATGGAGTTTTATTCTGATTGGAAATAATTAAATGTCGCATGCTGTCGATACGTTGAAGTCGAAAGCGTGAGCCGGATCTTATAAAGACGCGGCAGGAAAAGTATGGATTAACGGGAACTGTCTGTTATTAACTAACGTATTATTTTACGTCGTAGTCATGGATAGGATCATCATTAGATGTCGCTTGGCAGAAATGGCGATATCCCGGTTCAAGACGCTGACAGTTAATGGCCGCTGGTTGATCCAGAAAATAGTCCCGCCAGTATCTAAACATGGGTCAAAAGACGACCCTTCCTGTGTGGTTGATGGGGCGAGGGCGTATCAGTTAAGTCAGGTGAACAGTAACGCAGAGAACAACAGCAAGGGCCATCCATGATGGCCCTTGTGCGTGTATCGGCTCTTGAACTCGCCGGTTTGCGCCTTAGTAGCGGTTGCCTGCGCGGGCGACCCGGCCCTCGGCCAGCAGTTGATAACTGCCGGTGGCGGCCGGGATAAAGGCGGATTGTCCCTTCTCGAGACGCAGTGTGTCATCACCGCGCTTGAGGATGACGGGGCCGTCGATGGCAAACAGGATCTCGGCGCTGGCGGTGGTGAGCTGATGCTCACCCGCCGGATAGACGCTGAAGGTAAAGTCCGGTACCGGCACCTCGAAGTGCTGTACCGCACCCTCGCGGCGGGGGGCCAGCAGGATCTGGTCATCCGGCTTGGGCAGGCAGCGGGTGCAATCCAGGAGCTCGGCCACATCGATGTATTTGGGGGTGAGGCCGGCGCGCAGCACGTTGTCGGAGTTGGCCATGATCTCAAGGCCGGTACCGCGCACATAGGCGTGGGGGGTGCAGGCATCGAGGAACATCGCCTGACCGGGCTGGAGGGTCACCACGTTGAGCAGCAGCGGCGAGAAGAGCCCCACATCCCCCGGGTACTGGACGGCGAGGGAGGTGATCAGGGCAAAGGTCTCCTCGTCCTGATGCTCATTGGCGTAAGCCAGCAGATCGATCAGCGCAGCCTCTTTGCGTACCCCTTCCAGCATCAACAGCTGCTGGAAGAAGTGTTGCAACCCGGCTTCGCCCTGATTGGCTGCGTGAGCGGCGGCAAGGGCCCCGGTCAGATCGGCGATAGCCGCCAGTTTGACCCGCTCGAACAGCGCCAGGATGGCGGGAATGGAGCGAAAGCCGTTCATCGCCTGATACGGGGTGAGCGCGAACACCAGTTCCGGCTTGTGGTTGGGATCCTTGTAGTTGCGATTGGCTGCCTTGGGATCGATACCGGCGGCCTCTTCCTTGGCAAAACCGGCTTCGGCCTGCGCCTTGCTTGGGTGCACCTGGATGGAGAGAGCCTTCTCGGCGCACAGCACCTTGAACAGGAATGGCAGGCTGCCAAAGCGAGCGAGGGTTGCCTCACCCAGCACGGCGGCCGGGGCGCTATCGATCAGGGTGGAGAGCTTTTGTACCTGATCGCCGCAGGTGATCTCGGAGCAGCCGTTGGGGTGTGCCCCCATCCACAGCTCGGCCTGGGGTTTGCCCTCCGGATTGGGGATCCCGAACAGGGTGGTGAGGGAGTCATGACTGCCCCAGTCGTAGCCTTGAATCGGGTTTTGCATCAACAGAAAGGAGGGCAAGACGCTACTGCTCATAAGAATGCCTCATTTTAAGATGAAGAGGAGCGGGTGAAGAAAAGGGTGGCATTGATAGTCCGAGCCGGACTATAACATGGGCCATTGCGTGCGCCGCAACCGCTTGCCTCTCTCTTGATCAGGATCAGCATGTCACTCATTTTCAGCCAGTTGTTTGATGGTGCCCTTGGTGAACAGGTTCCTTTCGACCAAATCTGGTTCGCCAGTGAACAGGGTCTGCCCCCAAGCTTCAGCTATCAGGTCAACTTTCCCCGCCTCGAGCTGGTGTTCAGCGGTGAATACCTCAATCAGGTGTGGGACAGGGAGGCTGGCAGCAAGGAGATTGGTGTGCAGCCCGGGCAGGCGCTCTATATCCCTCCCAACGGCTGGAACAAGCCGCTCTGGACCACTGACTGCTCCGTATTGAGCCTGCTGTTTGGCAAGCGCCAGATAGGGTTCAGCTTGGTGAGCAAACGCCGGGAAGAGCCCGATTTCTTTGACGTGCAAAAACACAGCATCATGGCCCGGGCGGGTCATGTGACAGAGCATATTCTGGGAGCGCTCAATGTGCTGGCCGAGGATCCCGGTCGTGCGCCCACTGACGATCTGCTGCTGCAGGCGCTGCTCACCAGTACGCGTCAGTTGCTGGCGGAGTCCGCCGTTGACAGGCCGCGGGGGGCGGATCTGTTCCACGGCATCTGCATCTATATCCAGGAAAATTTTCACCGCCCCATTACCCGCGACTCCATCGCTCACCGCTTCAATGTCTCCGCCAGCCATCTCTCCCACCTGTTTCGTGAGCAGGGCCATATGCGCCTGGCCGATTACATCAGCTGGGTGCGCATCGACCGGGCCAAATTCATGCTGAAAAAGTACCGTTTCCGCTTGGAGGAGGTAGCCAGCCGTTGTGGTTACACCGATGTAAATTACTTCTGTCGGGTGTTCAAGCAGAAGACGGGATTGACGCCGTCCCAATACCGCGCTCTGAGCCAGCCCCAGACATTGGCCTGCGAGGCCGAAGGATAGCGACTGGCGCCAGAGCCGCGGCCGGGGCGGGATTGTGACCCGGATCGCCCGGGGGCTACCTCTTTGGTCTGACATGGGTGATCGCCATTTTATTATGAAAATGAATGGGCTAAGATGGCCGCGCGCAACGATCAGATTGATAACAAACGGAAGTTAGGAGATGCCGATGGAAAGCAAAGTAGTTATCCCGACCCAGGGCCAGAAAATCACAGTCGATGCCAACGGCAAGCTGCAGGTTCCCCACAATCCCATCATTCCGTTTATCGAAGGGGATGGTATCGGTGTGGACGTGACCCCGGCCATGTTGAATGTGGTAAATGCCGCGGTCGAGAAAGCCTACAAAGGCGAGCGCAAGATCGCCTGGATGGAGATCTATACCGGCGAGAAATCGACTCATGTCTATGGCGAAGGTGCCTGGCTGCCGGCCGAAACCCTGGATTTCATTCGTGAATACTGCGTGGCCATCAAGGGCCCCCTGACCACCCCGGTCGGTGGCGGTATTCGCTCTCTCAACGTGGCCCTGCGCCAGGAGCTGGATCTCTACGTCTGCCTGCGCCCGGTACGCTACTACGAAGGCACTCCGAGCCCGGTCAAGCGTCCTGATCTGACCGACATGGTGATCTTCCGCGAGAACGCCGAAGACATCTACGCCGGCATCGAGTGGAAGGCCGACAGCGACGAAGCCAAGAAGGTGATTTCCTTCCTGCAAAACGAGATGGGCGTGAAGAAGATTCGCTTCCCCGAGTCCTGCGGCATCGGCATCAAGCCCATGTCCAAGGCCGGTACCGAGCGTCTGGTCCGTGCCGCCATCGAGTACGCCATCGACAACGACCGTGACTCCGTGACCTTGGTGCACAAGGGCAACATCATGAAGTTCACCGAAGGTGCCTTCAAGGATTGGGGTTACGCCCTGGCCCAGAAAGAGTACGACGCCCAGCTTATCGACGGCGGCCCCTGGTGCTCCTTCAAGAACCCGAAAACCGGCAAGACCATCGTGGTCAAGGACGTCATCGCCGACGCCTTCCTGCAACAGATCCTGCTGCGCCCGGCCGAGTATGACGTCATCGCCTGTATGAACCTCAACGGTGACTACATCTCCGACGCGCTGGCGGCCCAGGTGGGCGGCATCGGCATCGCACCTGGTGCCAACATCGGCGACGGCGTGGCCCTGTTCGAAGCAACCCACGGTACCGCGCCGAAATACGCCGGTCAGGACAAGGTCAACCCGGGCTCCCTCATCCTCTCCGCCGAGATGATGCTGCGTCACATGGGCTGGACCGAAGCGGCCGACCTCATCATCAAGGGGATGGAAGCGGCGATCCGCAACAAGACCGTCACCTATGACTTCGAGCGCCTGATGGAAGGCGCTACCCTGCGCTCCTGCTCCCAGTTCGCCCAGGACATGGTCGACCAGATGTAAGCGCTGCCTCGGCAACGCAAAAGGCCAGCCCCAGGGGGCTGGCCTTTTTTTATGGGCGTTTGGTTCCAGAAGCGGCGTTCGGTCAGGTCGCCGGGGCGAAGCGGCCGAGCAGGGCGGCGCTGGCGTCGCTCACCCCCGTCAGCTGCACCTCGGTGCCGGCAGCCTCGAAGCGGCGGCGCACTTTGGTCAGGGCCTCGGCGGCGCTGAGATCCCAGAAATGGGCGTCACTTAAATCGATCACCACCCGCTCGAGGGATTCGCCGGTGTCAAAGCCGGCACAGAACTGCTCGGTGCTGGCGAAGAAGACCTGGCCGTGCACCCGGTAGGTGCGGGTGGCGCCGTGACGCTCGCTGTCGCTGTGTACCAGCAGGGTGCGCGCCACCTTGTGGGCGAAGAAGAGGCAGGCCAGCAGCACGCCGGTCAGTACCCCGAGGGCCAGGTTGTGGGTCACAACCACCACGGCCACCGTGCTCAGCATCACCAGATTGGTGGCCAGCGGCGTCTTGTGCATGCGCAGCACTGAGCCCCAGGAGAAGGTGCCGATGGATACCATGATCATCACCGCCACCAGGGCCGCCATGGGGATCTGGCGGATCCACTCATCCAGGAATACCACCATGACGATGAGCAGGGCCCCCGCCACCAGGGTGGAGAGGCGGCCGCGGCCACCGGATTTCACGTTGATGACCGACTGGCCGATCATGGCGCAGCCCGCCATGCCGCCCATCAGGCCGGCGGCGATGTTGGCCAGCCCCTGGCCCTTGCACTCACGGTGGCGATCGCTGCGGGTGCCGGTCATCTCGTCGACGATGGCGGCGGTCATCAGGGATTCGAGCAGCCCCACCACGGCCAGGGCGGCGGAGTAGGGGAAGATGATGGCCAGGGTCTCGAGATTGAGGGGTACGTCGGGCCACATGAAGACCGGCAGGGTGTCCGGCAGGGCGCCCATGTCGCCGACCGTGCGCACCTCGAGGCCGAGGCCGACGCTCACCGCGGTAAGCAGCACGATGCACAGCAGCGGCGAGGGGAGCAAAGTGCCGATGCGCGGCAGGCGCGGGAACAGGTAGATGATGCCAAGCCCGGCTGCGGTCATGGCGTAGACCTGCCAGCTGACGTTGGTCAGCTCCGGCAACTGGGCCATGAAGATGAGGATGGCCAGAGCGTTGACAAAGCCGGTCACCACCGAGCGCGAGACGAAGCGCATCAGGGCGCCGAGGCGCAGGTAGCCGGCCAGGATCTGCAGCAGGCCGGTGAGCAGGGTAGCGGCCATCAGGTATTGCAGCCCGTGCTCGCGCACCAGGGTCACCATCAGCAGGGCCATGGCGCCGGTGGCGGCGGAGATCATGGCCGGGCGGCCGCCGGTGAAGGCGATGATGACGGCGATGCAGAAGGAGGCGTAGAGCCCCACCTTGGGATCGACGCCGGCGATGATGGAGAAGGCGATGGCCTCCGGGATCAGGGCCAGGGCCACGACCGTGCCCGACAGCAGATCCCCCCTGACGTTGCCAAACCACTCTTGTCTGATGCGCTCACGCATGGATTGTTCTCGCTCGTTGCTGGCGCCCTGGGCGCTCATTGTTTTTGTGGGCGCGGTCGCCGCGCGGCGCGCGACTCTAACAAAGGGGAGTGGCAGGGGCAAGGCGGAAGTGGGGTGATGTGGCGGCGTATCGCTCATTTCAATCGTGCTTGGGTAGTTGAACCGTTGAGGCGACATGCCGCAGGAGAGGCGAAAGAGAGTTTTATGGCTGTATGCGTTGGCTATGCAAGGGCTAGAACCGTGGTTTCTGTCGTCTGGTGCGAACTGATGGCACAGGGATGACATCGACATCAGGTTGCCGCGATTGGCAACAAAACGGAGATAAAGAGGGGAGCTGGAAAGGGTAAACAAAAGAAAGCCTTGCAGCTCGGGTGCTGCAAGGCAAGGAATCGGATGATTAAGTGGTTCTTTCCAGATGGTGCTGGTAGATCTGCTGCCACTTGTCCAGCTCGGCCTCATCTCCTTGCTGCTGCCAGAACTCGCAGATGGAGCTGGCCAGCTCGGAAGCCATGGCATGGTCACCGTCACGACGGCTCATCAGGTATTGTCCCAACCAGCTTTGATATTGCTTCATTGCACGATCTCCTTATCAAATTGACGATTGAAACCCGTGTTGTGTGGCCAGTCGCTCGTCCCGCGCTGACGCTGCGTGGCTGCTCCTGCCACACCACAGCTGTTGCGTTTGCCTGTCTGGGGCATTGTTTTCATACGAAGAGAAACCCGGCGCAACAGGGCTATGCCTGAAAAAGGGTCACCACTTTATCACAAAATGAGCAGAAACGCAGGTTTTGGGTTCAATTGGGTTATAAGCAATGGTCCATGACTCTTCACGGGAAGATGAAAGGACAGGTAAGTGGGCTTGGTGCCTTATTGGGTCAGGCGGCGAGCCTGCCAGTAGCGGCTGTTCCAGTAGACATTGTCGAGACGGGAGCGGATCACCCCCTTGCTGGTGGAGGCGTGGATAAACTCCCCCGATCCCGTGTAGACCCCGACGTGGTACTGGCGCCAGCCGGTCTTGAAGAAGACCAGATCCCCGTGTTGCAGCCGATAACGTTCGACCGGTGTGCCGAGGGTGGCCTGGGATTCTGTGGTTCTGGGCAGGGAAAACCCCATTACCTGCTGGTAGGCCAGCTGGGTGAAGGCGGAGCAGTCGAGGCCGGCCCGGGTCGAGCCCCCCATGCGATAGGGTACGCCGCGCCACTGCTGGTAGAAGCCGTCGAAGGCACTGCTCTGGCGAGGGGCGGGTGGCGTGGGTTCGGGAGTACTGGAGCAGGCAGCCAGCAGCAGGGTCAGTATGGATAGCAGCAAGAAACGATACATCGGTGCTCTCTCTACAGATCAGGCTTGGACACCGGCGTCAGAAGATGACCGGCACGACAACTTTTCCATCATAAACAGGGATCTGGCCCAAGACCTAGTCTCAAATGGCAAAAATGCGTGGCTGCGTAAAAAAAACGCCAGCCGGAGGGCTGGCGTTTGAGCTTATTTGGCCGGGCTGATCAGCGGGGTGAGCAGCTCGGCCAGCTTGTAGAAGGTCTGCACCCGGGTGGTGCTGGGACGCCATACCAGGCCTATCTCACGATAGGATTTTTCGCCGGGCAGCGGGATGGCCACCAGATCCGAGTTGTCGAGAATGCCGGCATCTATGGCCATCTGGGGCAGGAAGGTGGTGCCCAGGCCCGCCTCTACCATCTGCACCAGGGTGTGCAGGCTGGTGGCCGCGAACGGGTTGATCTTGCTCTTGTCCCGCAGGCGACAGGCGCTGACCGCATGCTCGGTGAGGCAGTGCTCCCGCTCCAGCAGGAAGATGCTCTGGTTGGGCAGCTCCTTGTAGTCGAACGGGGTGTGCAGCCCGGCCGCCATGCTGGCAGGCATCACCATGTGAAAGGGATCCTGACCGACGGTCTTGCAGTGAAAGCCGCCGATCTCGATGGGCAGCGCTAGGATCAGCAGATCGAGCTGACCCTGCTCCAGCTGTTTGAGCAGATTGCTGGTGGTGTCTTCACGCAGCAACAATTCGAGGTCAGGATAGGTCTTGCTGCACACCTTCAGCAGCTTGCTGAGCAGGAAGGGGGCAATGGTGGGGATGCAGCCGAGGCGCACTGTCCCCTGCATGACTCCCCCCTGATGTTGACCGAGTTCCATCAGATCCCGCGCGTCGGAGAGCAAATTGCGAGCCCGCTCGACGATTTCCATGCCGACCGGGGTCATAATGAAGCTCTTGTGGTCCCGCTCCACCAGTTGCAGGTTCATCATGTCCTCCAGCGTCTGGATCCCGGTACTCAGGGTCGACTGGCTGACATGGCAAGCCTTGGCGGCGCGGTTGAAGTTTTTGTGCTCGTCGAGAGCAACCAGATATTGCAGCTGTTTGAGGCTGGGCCAACGTTGCATAGAAAAACCCGATTAATGCTATCTATTTAATTTGATTTGACTAATCTACCACCGGGCCTATAGTTTGTCGCTTGAATTAGATGGACCAGGCCCAAGGTGGCCCAATCCTGAGCGGATTGTTCACTTCACAAAAGAGGAATTGAATATGGTATTGGTAGGCCGTCCCGCACCCGATTTTACTGCCGCAGCCGTTCTGGGTAATGGCGAAATCGTTGACTCTTTCAACCTGTCATCCCACATCAAAGGCAAAGCCGCCGTTGTCTTCTTTTATCCCCTCGACTTCACTTTCGTCTGCCCGTCCGAGCTGATCGCCTTCGATCATCGCTATGAAGAGTTCCAGAAGCGTGGCGTGGAAGTGATCGGTGTTTCCATCGATTCCCAGTTCTCCCACAACGCCTGGCGCAACACCAAGGTGGAAGATGGCGGCATCGGCCAGGTCAAGTACCCGCTGATCGCCGACGTGAAGCACGAGATCTGCAAGGCGTATGACGTCGAGCATCCGGAAGCCGGTGTTGCCTTCCGTGGCTCCTTCCTGATCGACAAGAACGGCGTGGTTCGTCATCAGGTGGTGAACGATCTGCCGCTGGGTCGCAACATCGACGAAATGTTGCGCATGGTCGACGCCCTGCAATTCCACGAAGAGCACGGCGAAGTGTGCCCGGCTCAGTGGGAAAAGGGTAAGAAAGGCATGCAGGCCTCTCCGGATGGCGTAGCCAAATACCTGTCCGAGAACGCCGACGCCCTGTAATGGGTTGATGCGAAGTAAAAAACCGGTGCCAAGGCGCCGGTTTTTTTATGCCTGTTATTTGGATGGTGGATGCAGTAACAGCTTGTAGGGCAGGTATAAAAAAGCGCGCCATGGGCGCGCTTTTGGCATCGGGTAGCAACCGGATTATTCGTCGAAGATCCCGAAGTGATCCTTGGCGAAGTTGACCCGCTGCTCCACGTTCATCTTGACCTGGCCCAGCTTCTCAATGGTCTTGAGGTTGGGCACCAGGCCGCGGCCGTTGGCGATCTGGATGGCAAGGCCCGGACGGGCGTTGAGTTCCAGCAACATGGGGCCGCGGAACTTGTCCAGCACCATGTCGGTCCCGATATAGCCGAGCCCCGACATCTCGTAGCAGGAGGCGGCCAGGGTCAGCAGGGTATCCCAGTGGGGCACCCTGAGATCGTAGAGGTCGAGTCCCGTATCCGGATGGTGGCGGATGGGTGAGCCAAACTGTACCGCCCGCAGGGCGCGACCGGTTCGCAGGCACAAACCCACTCCCACGGCGCCTTGGTGCAGGTTCGCTTTGCCGTCGGAGGCAGAAGTGGAGAGGCGCATCATGGCCATCACCGGGAAGCCCTTGAAGATG
The DNA here is from genome assembly GCF_019048725.1 of Aeromonas sp. FDAARGOS 1407. Classification (NCBI taxonomy): domain Bacteria; kingdom Pseudomonadati; phylum Pseudomonadota; class Gammaproteobacteria; order Aeromonadales; family Aeromonadaceae; genus Aeromonas; species Aeromonas sp. FDAARGOS 1407. Next base: position 3,942,767 of record NZ_CP077399.1, on the reverse strand, counting down.
ATGACCCGGGAGTCGGGCACCCCTTCAAACGAGTAGCCGTCGAACACGTCATCGAAGTTGATGAGCCCTTCTACCAGCGCCACGTCCGGCTTGCCCCCCAGAGAGTAGAGCCCCGCCAGGATGTTGGAGACATGGCGCTCCAGATCCTGGCCATTGCAGGCACTGCCGTTGGGTTTGTAGAAGAGGCCATCTTCCTGACGCAGGATCACCAGGATCCCCTTGCCGCCGGAACCCCGGGCCGGCTTGATGCAGAAGCCCGGCCACTCTTTCACCAGCTCGGTGATCTGTCCCACCCCGTGCTGCTCGCGGATGGTGCCGATGAGATCCGGCACCGTCACGCCTGCATCCAGCGCGATGCGCTTGGTCTGCAGCTTGTCATCCACCAGTGGGTAGAGACGGCGCGGGTTGTAGCGGCTGATGTAGGAGTGGTTGCGCTTGTTCATGCCGAGGATGCCTGACTGAGACAGGCTCCACGGGGTGGTGTACTTTTCCCAGAACCACATCTGTTACTTGTCCTTACCCGGCGTGGCGCCAGACTTCATCTCGTCCACCAGCGGCTTGAAGCGCTTGAGCTCGCTCAGCTTGTAACCGGTGTAGTTACCCATCAGCAGCACGGTCGCCATCAGCACCAGTTGCAGACCGAGGAAGTTGAAGGTGAGGTGACGGATCAGTTCGTTATCCATGGCCAGGTAGGCGATGACGGCCACCAGCAGGGAACCGCCGCCCTGGCGGAACACCTCTTTCGGACCCTCTTCTTCCCACAGGATGGACATCCGCTCTATGGTCCAGGAGAGGATGATCATCGGGAAGAAGGTGATCTTCATGCCGTCGGTCAGCCCCAGCTTGAAGGCGAATGCAGAGAAGATGCCGATCATCGAGATCACCATGATAATGATCGCCGATATCCTAGCTACCAGCAGCAGGTTGAGCCTTGAGAGGTAAGACCGGATGATAAGGCCGGTGCCCACGATAAGCAGGAAACCAATGAGACCGGTCACCAGGGAGGTCTGGATGAAGGCGACCGCGATTAGCACCGGCATGAAGGTGCCCGAAGTCTTGATCCCTACCAGTACCCGCAGGAACACCACCATCAGCACGCCGATAGGAATGAGCAGCAGGCCTTTGAACAGGGCTTGCTCTTCCAGCGGCAGGCTGTGGATGGAGAAGTTCAACATCTCGGATTTTTCGAACTTCTGGGCCAGCGCGACGCTCACCGGTTGCTCCTGCTCGATCATCGAGAAGGTGACGCGGGAGTTGTGACCGCCGGTCACGTCCAGCAGGGCGCCCGAGTTGTACTCCCACAGCAGCAGGTTGGCCGGGCGGCCCTGTTCACCGGTCTGCGGGTTGAACAGCTTGTAGTCGGTCGGGCTGTTGAAGACTTGCAGGTAATCCACCAGCTCCTGGCGACGGCGACCGTCTTCCAGATTGAGGGCATGGACTACACGGGCCGGAATGTCGGCGTTGTTGAGCAGCTCGGCGATCAGGTTGGCACGAGACTTGTTCTTTTTCAGCAGCTCGGCGTTCTGTTCCTGCTTCTCGATCTCTTTGATGATCTCGCGAGTCAGGGTATAGCCGTCGGCGGAGCGCTCCTGGGCACGTTCCAGGATCTGCTTCATCGCGGTGGCATAGGGCTCGCTCTCGATCTGCTTCTCGATGGCGGGCGGCTGCGGGTTGGCAGCCGGCTTGGCGTGAGCATCCGCCATCATGTCGACGCGGTAGTAGAGCTCCTGACGGCCGGAAGCAGTGCGAATTGACCACTCGGCACGGGCATCGCCATCTTTTTCAACAAACGAAAGACCGTAGCCCGGGCTCGCGGCATTCTCGTTCATCAGGGTGAAACCGGGCTGGGTGCCAGGAATAGCCAGGGAAGCGATCACCGGCTCACCGGTGGCATCGAACTCCAGTTTGGCCTCAATGGACCAAATCTGGCGCTTTTCACCCGGCGTCAGTGGCACGTCCAGAGCGATGTGGTGATAGAGGGTCATCCCCAGGCCGACAATGTACAGCAGGGCAACCAGCAAATAGAACGGCTTGCGAGAAACCATGGATTATTTCACATCCTTGAGCTTGGGTTTGGGCTGGATATATTCGCGGGCCACGTCGACCACGGCGATATCCTTGAGGAACTCACGACCCAGCAGCACGGGGAAGGTCATGTCGCTGCGGTCTTTCAGGGTAAACTCGGCTTTCTCGGTCATATCGCCGATACGCACTGCCAGGCGAACCACGGGGCGACGGTCCAGATCGTCAGCGGAGGCCTGACGCACCCGCACGTGACGCACCAGCGGCGCCTCGATCTGGATCTTGTCGTCCATCTCCTGATGGCTCAGGAAGAAGCGCACCCAGTTCTTGCCGTTGCGCTCGAAAATGGTGATCTCCTGGGCGCTGATGGAGGAGGTGGTGGCGCCGGTATCGACCCGAGCCTGGAAGGCGTCGTTGGCGGCATCGACCCAGATCCACTCCGCTTCACCCACCAGCAGTTTGCCATCTATGGTGTGGCCCTGATCCGGGGCGGGGCATTTTGCCGCCGGAATTGGCAGGGGTTTGGGCGGTTCGGTCGGGAGGCTCGCGAGCTTGTGATCTACGTGCTTGACGGACTCTTTCATCTTGGTGACATCGGTGTTGAGCTGAACCAGCAGATGCTGTTGCTGGGCATACTGCTTCTGCTGCTGTTCCATGGCTGTTTGCAGGCGCTGTTCACTCTGGCTGAGCTCGCTACGCAGCTCGGCCAGGGTCAGAGCGGGGACCTGGGGAGGTTTTTCCATATTGACACACCCGCCGAGACTAAGCAGGGAGAGCAGGGTCATTCCTTTTAATTTGCTTTTCATGTCATTCATTTAACTGTGCTTCCTGGAATTTGGTCAGTGTAACGTCCACAGCAGCCATCGGCTAGTCTTTGGCCTTGCGCGCAATCAGTACGGCCCGCTTGGGAGCCGGGTGTCCTTCTACCGTGAGCGCCGGATTGTCCGGATCCAGATAATCACTCAGGGATTCATTAATCATCCAGTCGGTACGACGCTGTTCGTCGGTGCTGGTCATATTCTCGTCGACGATCCGCACATCGGTAAAACCGCAGCGTTCAACCCAGAGCTTGAGTGCTGCGCTGGACGGGATGAACCAGACATTGCGCATCTTGCCGTAGCGGTCGGTAGGCATCAGCACGTCATTGACGCCGCCGTCGATCACCAGGGTCTCCAGCACCAGCTCGCCATCGTCTTTGAGCTGGTTGCGCAGCTGCTCGATGTGCTCGATGGGGGATTTGCGGTGATAGAGCACCCCCATGGAGAAGACGGTATCGAAGGCGCGCAGCTCCGGCAGCTCCTGGATGCCAAGGGGCAGCAGGTGGGCTCGCTGGTCATTGCCTGCGAAGTGGCGAATGGCCTCGAACTGGCAGAGGAACAGCGGGCTCGGATCGATGCCGACCGCCAGCTTGGCCCCTTCACCCACCATGCGCCAGAGGTGATAGCCGCTGCCGCAGCCGACATCCAGCACGTAACGTCCCGCCAGCGGGCTGATGTGGGGCAGCACTCGATCCCACTTCCAGTCGGAACGCCATTCGGTGTCGATGTGGATGCCGTGCACGGTGAAGGGCCCTTTGCGCCAAGGCATGAAGTGGCGCAGCAGGCTCTCCACCTTCTTGCGCTCGCCTTCCCCCAGGCTCTCGGCCGAGCCGATTTCGACCCGGCTGGTCAGCTCGACGTGGCCGGGAGCCACCAGCGGCAGCTTGTTGAGGGCACGGTTCCAGCGCGGCAGATCCCCGTGCTGGTTGTCATGTTGCCAGGCGTGTAGCTGGGCGGGCAGGGTATGCAGCCAGTGGCTCAGCCGGTTCTTGGCGATCAGCTGATAGAAGTTGGCAAAGTCGATCATGGTTGGGCAGGCTCGCTCGATTTGATGGCGATCATGGAGCCGAAGTTGAAGCACTGGAACCAGAGATCCTGATGGACGAAGCCGGCCTCCCGCAGGCGGGCCTGATGTACCGGCAGGCTGTCGGTGCGCATCACGTTCTCAAGGGCGGTGCGCTTCTGGCTGATCTCGAGCTCGCTGTAGCCGTTGGCCCGCTTGAAGTCGAGGTGCAGGTCGATGAGCAGCTCGTTGACCGGTTCGTCCTCGAAACGAAACTTCTCGCTGAGGATCAGGATGCCGCCCGGGCGCAGGCCGTCGTGAATGCGCTGGATGAGGGCGGCCCGCTTTTCGGGATCCACGAACTGCAGGGTGAAGTTGAGCACCACCACGGAGGCGTTCTCGATCTCGATGTCGCAGATGTCCGCCTCCACCAGCTCCACCGGCACCTCGGATTTGAAGCCCGATAGGTGGGCGCGGGCCCGCTCGATCATGGGATGCGAGAGATCGACCGCCGTGATGCGACAACCCGGTTGATTGACATGGCGGCGCATCGCCTGGGTGGCGGCCCCGAGGGAGCAGCCGAGATCGTAGAGTCGGCTCTCGGGCTGGGCGTAGCGGGCGGCCATCATGCCGATGGCGGAGATGATGTTGCTGTAACCCGGCACCGATCGCTGGATCATGTCGGGAAAGACGTCGACGACCTGCTCGTCAAAACAGAAATCCCCCAGTCGGGCGATGGGGGCGGCAAAAATTTGATCTTTGGTATGCATGCTGGCGCAACCTGACCGTCGTTGAATAAACCGACGGCATTGTTCAATTGAGTCGTTGAGTGATAGCCATCAGAGTTGATATATCACCTGCTTTACGAACGGGTGACGGGTCATGAGCTCCCTGGACCGGCCCTGTTCGTACGGGTCATGTTCCGGACCCTTGAACCGGAGCCCTATCGTCGGTTGCAACGGATTGCAATGCGAAACATTCGGGCCCCTCGCTTGGGGCGCTAGTGTAGAGGATTGCAGGCCATTTGTCTTGGCGCCAGGCCCCGCCAGACCAGAAAAATACGGCTTTTTTTACGCGTCAGCCGATGGCGCTCAAAAGGGCAGCACTCCCTGGCGCGCGCGATCGTTTTCCCCCGGCCAGGAGGCCATCTCCTGACCAAGCAGATGGCTGATCTGGCGAGCCAGTTCAGGGGCTCTGGCATTGTCGGCTGTGTGGATGAACAGGTAGAGATCCTTGCCCTCGGCGAGCCACTGCTGCCAGTGGGGGAGCCAGCCCGGCAAGAAGGGGTGATTGGCCGCCGGATCTGGCAGGCCGATAAGGCGCACCACGGGGGCCTGGGCGGTGGCCAGCAGATGCACTGGCAGCCTGGGCTTCTTGCCCTGGGCATCGATCATGGCAGCTGTGGTGGCCGGTACCGAGAAGAGCGGTCGGCTGTCCAGCATGATGCGGTTGATGCCCTTCTCCATCAACATCCTGTTCAGGGCGCGTTCGGCCTCACCCTTGGCGAAGAAATCGGGATGGCGTACCTCAAGGGCATAACGAAATTCGCCCGGCAACCGGTTGAAAAAGGCCTGCAGGCGGGGCAGCCCCTCGGGGCCGAAGCGGGCGGGCAGCTGCAGGGTGAGCAGCCCCAGCTTGTCGTGCAGCGGGGCGAGCAGCGCGATAAAGTCCGCGACCTGCTTGTCCACGCTCACCAGATCGCTCTGGTGGCTGATGGTTTGCGGAAACTTGAAGTTGAAGCGAAAACGGGCTGGCACCGCATCGGCCCAGCGCTGCACCGTCTCGGGTGTCGGTAGGGCGTAGAAGGTGGTGTTTCCTTCCACCGAGTCGAACACGCTGGCGTAGTGGGCGAGGTGCTCGGCGGGTTTGGCGCCCAGGCCAAGCAGTTGCCCCGGCCAGGCGGGGTGGGACCATTGCGGCAGGCCCAGATAGAGGCTCATGCTGGTTGTTTGCTCCGCTCATGGAGAAGGTGCGACGTTTTTTTGGCCGAGTTTAGGCATCGGAGGCAAAAAAACTGGGCAAAGGGGGTTGCTGGCCATTTTACCCAAATGGGGGTTTTCCTCTATAATGCCAGCCCTTTTGTTTTTCAATTTCTTGTGACCCATGCCTATCTACGAATATCGTTGCGACGTCTGTGGCCATGAATTGGCAAAACTGCAAAAGCTTTCCGATGCCCCCCTGACCGACTGCCCGGCCTGTAGCAAGCCGAATCTGGTCAAGCTGATATCGGCGGCAGGCTTCCGGCTCAAGGGAACCGGATGGTACGAGACTGATTTCAAACCGGGTAAGAAAAAGAATCTGGCCAGCTGTGAGACAGACGGTGCTTGCCAGTCGTGCCCGGCGGCCCAAGGTTAACCGTCTCTCTACAATTTCGAAGGAAGAAGTCCATGCGCTCTATCTATTGCGGACAGGTCAATGAGGCCCATGAAGGGCAGACCATTACATTGTGCGGTTGGGTCCACCGTCGTCGTGATCTCGGCGGTCTGATCTTTATCGACATGCGCGATCGCGAAGGGATCGTGCAGGTGTTCTTCGATCCGGACAAGCCGGAAGCGTTCGCTCTGGCCTCCGAGCTGCGTGGCGAGTTCTGCATCCAGGTGACAGGCGTGGTGCGCACCCGTCCGGAGTCCCAGCGCAACAGCGACATGGCCACCGGTGCCATCGAGGTGTTCGCCCACGAGCTCACCATCATCAACCGCGCCGAGCCGCTGCCCCTTGACTTCAACCAGGTCAACAGCGAAGAGATCAGCCTCAAGTACCGCTACCTGGACTTGCGTCGCCCCGAGATGGCCAAGTACCTGAAGACCCGCGCCAAGGCCAGTGCCTTCGTGCGCCGCTTCATGGACGAGCACGGCTTCCTCGACATCGAGACCCCGATGCTGACCAAGGCCACCCCGGAAGGGGCCCGTGACTACCTGGTGCCGAGCCGTGTGCACAAGGGCAAGTTCTACGCCCTGCCGCAGTCCCCGCAGCTGTTCAAGCAGTTGCTGATGATGTCCGGCTTCGACCGCTACTACCAGATCGTCAAGTGCTTCCGCGACGAAGACCTGCGTGCCGACCGTCAGCCGGAATTCACCCAGATCGACGTGGAGACCTCCTTCATGACCGCACCGCAAGTGCGTGAGGTGATGGAAGAGATGATCCGCAAACTGTGGCTGCATATCCTGAACGTGGATCTGGGCGACTTCCCCATCATGACCTTCGACGAGGCGATGCGCCGCTTTGGCTCCGACAAGCCGGATCTGCGTCTGCCGATGGAACTGGTGGATGTGGCAGATCTGCTGACCGCCGTCGAGTTCGCCGTGTTTGCCGGCCCTGCCAACGATCCGAAAGGCCGTGTGGCTGCCCTGAAAGTACCGGGCGGCGCCGAGCTCTCCCGCAAGCAGATCGACGAGTACACCAAGTTCGTCGGCATCTACGGTGCCAAGGGCCTGGCCTGGATGAAGGTCAACGAGGCCGGGAGCGGCATCGAAGGCGTACAGTCCCCGGTGGCCAAGTTCCTCTCTGACGAGATCGTGCGCGAGATCTTGGCCCGTACCGGCGCGGCCGATGGCGACATCATCTTCTTTGGCGCCGACTCCAAGAAAGTTGTGTGCGACGCCATGGGGGCCCTGCGCCTGAAAGTGGGCCGCGATCTGGGTCTGCTGGAGAACAGCTGGAAGCCCCTGTGGGTCATCGACTTCCCGATGTTCGAGGAAGATGGCGAAGGCGGTCTGGCTGCCATGCACCACCCCTTCACCGCGCCGAGCAACCTGAGCCCGGAACAGCTGAAAGCCAATCCGCTGGGTGCTTACGCCAACGCCTACGACATGGTGATCAACGGCTACGAAGTAGGTGGCGGCTCCGTGCGTATCCATAACAGCGAAATGCAGGCCACCGTGTTCGACATCCTGGGTATTACCCCGGACGAACAGCGCCTGAAGTTCGGCTTCCTGCTGGATGCCCTGAAATACGGTACCCCGCCCCACGCCGGTCTGGCCTTTGGCCTGGACCGCCTCAGCATGCTGCTGACCGGTACCGACAACATTCGGGACGTGATTGCCTTCCCGAAAACCACCGCGGCCGCCTGTCTGATGACAGACGCCCCCAGCTTCGCCAACCCGGCCCAACTGGGTGAATTGGCGATTGCGACCACCGTCAAGGGTGATGAATAAGCCGTAATCCGGCACCAAAGGCCGCAGCAATGCGGCCTTTCACGTTTCCCCTTGTGTTACTGAAAGTTAAAAATATAACGGAGAGTCCCTATGGCAGGTCACAGTAAATGGGCCAACATCAAACACCGCAAGGCCGCTCAGGATGCCAAGCGTGGCAAGATCTTCACCAAGCTGATCCGCGAAATCACCACCTCCGCGCGTCTCGGTGATGCGGATCCGGCCAACAACCCGCGTCTGCGTGCGGCGGTGACGGCAGCCCTGACCAACAACATGACTCGCGATACCATCAACCGCGCCATCCAGCGTGGCGCTGGCGGTGGTGACGGCGAGCAGCTCGAGACTATCGTGTACGAAGGCTACGGCCCGGCCGGTACCGCCGTCATGGTGGAGTGCCTGACCGACAACCGTAACCGTACCGTCTCCGAAGTGCGTCACGCCTTCAGCAAGAGCGGTGGCAACCTGGGTACCGACGGTTCCGTCTCCTACCTCTTCACCAAGAAGGGCCTGCTGACCTTCGTGGGCGTCGATGAAGATGCCCTGATGGATGCTGCCCTGGAAGCGGGTGCTGACGACGTGGTGACCGAAGAGGATGGTTCCATCGAGGTGTACACCACCCCGAACGATTTCGGTACCGTGCTCGACGGTCTGGAAGCCGCCGGCTTCAAGGCCCAGAGCGCCGAAGTGACCATGATCCCTTCCACTGAAGCCGAACTGGATGCCGAGACCGCGCCCAAGCTGATGCGCCTCATCGACATGCTGGAAGATCTGGACGACGTGCAGGAGGTGTACCACAACGGTTCCATTTCCGACGAAGTGGCCGCGACCCTCTGATCGCCCGCTCATGCTCTCCCGATGGCAGCCAGATGGCTGCCATTTTTTTATCCCGTCGGTAAAACCTGCTCTCTTTTTTCTTATCCTCGCTTAACGCTCCAGTCCTACTGACTCTTCTTGTCCGCTGGCGGTAGATGCGCTCGCCGTGGTTGTGCCTTCGCCTTCGTCTGATTGAGAGGGGGAAAATGCTGTGACTTGTCTGTGGGGGACGGGCTGCACTTGGCACTGATTGCGGATGTCATAGCGAACAATGGGAGCATACGGCTGGCAATGCGGGGGGAGGGGAGGTTCTGTTGTCCGGTAAAGAAGGTGCAGGCTTTCAGGCAAAGAAAAGCCCGCGCAGTGGCGCGGGCTTTTTTAATCTCGGGACCGCTTATCAGGCCTTGGATTTTTTCTTGCTGGTTTCGGCTTTCACTTCCACCTTGTCAGCTACCTGGGCTTCTTCGGAGAAGGGACGGCCGTAGTAGGTATCCAGCAGGATGGCTTTCAGCTCGCTGATCAGCGGGTAGCGCGGGTTGGCACCGGTGCACTGGTCATCGAAGGCTTCAACGGCCAGCTGGTCAACCTTGGCCAGGAAGTCGGCTTCGGCGACACCTGCGTCACGGATGGAGGCCGGGATCCCTAAGGTCGCTTTCAGCTCGTCCAGCCAGGCCAGCAGCTTCTCGATCTTGGCGGCGGTACGGTCACCGGCGGCAGTCAGACCCAGGTGGTCAGCCACTTCGGCGTAGCGACGACGAGCCTGCGGACGGTCGTACTGGGAGAACGCGGTCTGCTTGGTCGGGTTGTCGTTCGCGTTGTAGCGGATGACGTTGCTGATCAGCAGGGCGTTGGCCAGGCCGTGCGGGATGTGGAACTCGGCACCCAGTTTGTGGGCCATGGAGTGGCACACACCCAGGAAGGCGTTGGCGAATGCGATACCGGCGATGGTGGCAGCGTTGTGCACCTTCTCGCGGGCAACCGGGTCGTTGGCCCCGTTCTGGTAGCTGGAGGGCAGGTAGTCCTTCAGCAGTTTCAGGGCTTGCAGTGCCTGGCCGTCGGAGTACTCGTTGGCCAGCACGGAAACATAGGCTTCCATGGCGTGAGTCACGGCGTCGATACCACCGAAGGCGCACAGGGATTTCGGCATGCCCATCACCAGGTTGGCGTCAACGATGGCCATGTTCGGGGTCAGCTCGTAGTCGGCCAGCGGGTATTTCACGCCGGTGGCGTCGTCGGTCACGACCGCAAACGGGGTCACTTCAGAACCGGTACCGGAAGTGGTGGTGATGCAGACCAGCTCGGCCTTCACGCCCATTTTCGGGAACTTGTAGATACGCTTGCGGATGTCCATGAAGCGCATGGCCAGATCTTCGAACGCGGTGTCCGGATGCTCGTACATCACCCACATGATCTTGGCAGCATCCATCGGTGAACCACCGCCCAGGGCGACGATCACGTCCGGCTTGAAGGAGTTGGCCATCTCGGCACCCTTGCGTACCACGGTCAGGGTCGGGTCGGCTTCTACTTCGTAGAACACTTCCACTTCCATCTTCAGACCCTTGAGCAGACGAACCACTTCGTCGGCGTAGCCGTTGTTGAACAGGAAGCGGTCGGTCACGATCATGGCGCGCTTCTTACCTTCCAGGTCGCTCAGGGCGATCGGCAGGGAACCACGACGGAAGTAGATGGATTTCGGAAGTTTGTGCCACAGCATGTTTTCTGCCCGTTTTGCGACTGTCTTCTTGTTGATCAGGTGCTTGGGACCCACGTTTTCGGAGATGGAGTTGCCACCCCAGGAACCGCAACCCAGGGTCAGGGACGGTGCCATCGCGAAGTTGTACAAGTCACCGATACCACCCTGGGTGGTCGGGGTGTTGATCAGGATACGGGCAGTCTTCATCTTGTCGCCGAAGTACTTGATGCGGTCGGCGTTGCGGTCCTGGTCGGTGTACAGACCGGAGGTGTGGCCGATACCGCCCAGGTTGACCATGTCACAGGCCATTTCAACGGCTTCTTCAAAGTTCTTGGCACGGAACAGACCCAGAGTCGGGGAGAGCTTCTCGTGAGCGAACTCTTCCTCTTCACAGATCTTCACGCCTTCGCCGATCAGGATCTTGGTGTTGGCAGGCACGGTGACACCGGCCATTTCGGCGATCTTGACCGCAGGCTGGCCCACGATGTTGGCGTTCATGGCGCCGTTGATCAGGATGACTTTACGAACCTTGTCAGCTTCGTCCTTGCTCAGCACATAGCCGTTGTGAGTGGCGAAACGCTCTTTGACCTGGTCATAGATGGAGTCAACCACGATGGCGGCTTGCTCGGAGGCACAGACCACGCCGTTGTCGAAGGTCTTGGACATCAGGATGGAGGCGACGGCACGCTTCACATCGGCGGTTTCGTCGATGACCACCGGTACGTTACCGGCACCCACGCCGATGGCGGGCTTGCCGGAGGAGTAGGCGGCTTTCACCATGCCCGGGCCACCGGTGGCCAGGATCAGGTTGATGTCGTTGTGCTTCATCAGGGCGTTGGAGAGTTCAACAGACGGTTGATCGATCCAGCCGATGATGTCTTTCGGCGCACCGGCGGCAACGGCTGCATCCAGTACCAGCTTGGCTGCGGTATTGGTGGAGTTTTTGGCGCGGGGGTGCGGGGAGAAGATGATGGCGTTGCGGGTCTTCAGGGAGATCAGGGATTTGAAGATCGCGGTGGAGGTCGGGTTGGTGGTCGGTACGATACCGCAGATGATGCCTACCGGCTCGGCGATGGTGATGGTACCCATCTCGTCATCTTCGCTGAGGATGCCGCAGGTCTTCTCTTCTTTGTACTTGTTGTAGATGTATTCGGAGGCGAAGTGGTTCTTGATAACCTTGTCTTCGATGATACCCATACCGGACTCTTCGACGGCCATCTGGGCCAGAGGGATACGGGCGTTGTTGGCGGCCAGGGCGGCGGCACGGAAGATCTTGTCTACCTGCTCTTGGGAGAAGCTGGCGAATTCACGCTGTGCTTCCTTAACGCGGGCGACCAGTGCATCCAGTTCTGCCAAATTGGTTACTGCCATGTTTATCTCCTGATTATTTGAAAACTGTTTAGTAAGACGTTGGCAATGCCCGGCAATTATAGTTGGCCTGTCAAGGCGACAATTACTGCAACAGGGGTATTTACATGCCTTACTAAATTGTTTTCCGAGTCGATTATAGAGCGGGGTAGACCCAGAAAAACTTGATCTCGATCAAGTGTTGCAAAAGAACAAAAGAAATTTTATTTCACAATTTTTTTCTGGTCGGATGTTATCAAGTTGTGGAGTTGAACAAATCCTTTATGAACCCTGAATGAACGGTTTTAGTCCAGATTTTTCATCAAGTTAAGGCTTGATAAACAATTTGGAGGAAACCGCTGCATGACAGCCATCACACAGCCATTGTGATCAAACTTAACCTTTGACACTCGAGTGGTGGCAGATTTTCCACTGTCTGTTATCGATTTGTGTATTTTGACCGTTTGGTTTGCCGTTTCTCCCCACCGTTTTTGGCGCTTTTTTACACGCAATTTCGCATTTCCCTTACCTTGGATAGAGGGGGAAGAGGTATGACCCGTTAGGAGCTCGTTATTGCCTTTAGCGTGGTACAAGGTGATCGGAATGCCCTTCCTTGCCGGGCTTCTGCAAAGGTGGTTTAGGCGCTGGCAGGCGGGCTGTGGCTGGCAGCTGGCATCTGATAGGCAATCATGACCCTCGGTTCCTGGTGTTGAACGCCGCGTCAGGAAAACGTCGGAACAAGAGCCGGAAAAACAGCCGCGGCGACAGGGGGTGTACCTGGGCCACAGATTGGATGAGGTAGCGACTTGCGCCGCGGAGATCGTTTCGCACTGGCTTATCTGTTGGGAAGAGGGGAAATCATTAGCGGAACTAACTAAAAAACCCCGATATTGGTGAGATTATTTAATTGGTGCGGATCCTGGCTATGGTGTAAATTTACGCACGCATTGATATGGAGTAGCCCGCGGGCTTGCACACTATTGGAAGGGGTCTATGGCGGCAATTGACGTCTCTTTATATCTGAAGTTTTTTGTCGGTTTGTTTGCGATCATCAACCCGCTTGGTCTGTTGCCGGTGTTTGTCAGTCTGACCAGTCACCATACCCCGGCCGAAAGAATGAAGACCAACACGACCGCCAATATCGCCGTGATGGTGATCCTGCTGGTCTCCATGACCATGGGGCAGCTGATCCTGGACGGTTTTGGTATTTCGCTGGCGTCGTTTCGCATCGCCGGCGGTTCGCTTATCACCCTGATCGCCTGGTCCATGCTGCAAGGCAAGCTGGGTGAGGTGAAGCACAACAAGCAGGAGAAAGGGGAGTTGGCGGTGCGCGAATCCATCGCGGTCGTGCCGCTGGCGCTGCCACTGATGGCGGGACCGGGGGCCATCTCGTCGGTCATCGTCTACGCCAGCCAGAGCCACTGGCAGCAGATGCTCGGCATGTCGCTGGTGGTGGTGGTGTTCTCGTTCTGCTCCTGGCTAATCTTTCGCGCCGCCCCCTTGCTGTTCAAGATCATGGGCAATACCGGCATCAACGTGGTGACCCGTATCATGGGTCTTATCATGATGTCGCTGGGTATCGAGATCATGGTGGCCGGGATCAAGGGTGTCTTCCCCAGCCTGATGTGAGCCAGATCCGTTTTATGAAAGCCGGTCCTCGTGACCGGCTTTTTATTGGTTGCTTTTTGAATGCCATTTTCTAGAATCGAGCGATTTGTATAAAAAAGCGTCGGTTACGGGGCGTTTAAATACTGAAATTCTTGTCAAAAGCTGTTTTTTTGACCATGGATGGCCGTTGCTCCTGATAATATCTATTGCATCATCACAATAAGCAGGGAATTATGCTGGGAGCGGGTTGTTACCCCGTCATTGAAAAAATTGCATGGAATGTTCTTGTTGGAGTATGGAAATGACTCATAAAAAAACAATGATTAACACCCTCCTGGTGGCCGCGCTGTTTGGTGGCGCCACAATGGCACAAGCCGCCGATGTACCCGCCGGTACCAAGCTGGCCGAGGTGCAGCAGCTGGTCAAAGGCAACGGCTCCGAGCCCGCCACCCTGGACCCGCACAAGACCGAAGGAACGGTCGAATCCAATATCCTGCGCGATCTGTTCGAAGGTCTGGTCGCCTCCGGTCCCAAGGGCGAAGTGCTGCCCGGCGTGGCCGAGTCCTGGGAAACCGCGGACAACAAAAAATATGTGTTCCACCTGCGTAAAGACGCCAAGTGGTCCAACGGTGATCCGGTCACCGCTCACGATTTCGAATTTGCTTTCAAGCGTGCCGTCGACCCCAAAACCGCCTCTCCCTACTCCTGGTATCTGGAGATCCCGACCATCGTCAACGCCTCCGACATCATCGCTGGCAAGAAGCCTGCCGACACCTTGGGTGTGAAGGCGGTCGATGACTATACCTTCGAGGTGCAACTGGAGAAGGCGATCCCTTACTTTGTCAGCATGCTCTCCCACACCACCACCTACCCGGTGCCGAAAAAAGTGGTCGAGAAGTTTGGTGACAAGTGGACCCAGCCCGGCAACATGGTGTCCAACGGTGCCTATGTGCTGAAAGACTGGGTGGTGAACGAGCGCGTCGATGTGGAGCGCAACAAAAACTACTGGAACGACGCCAAGACCGTTATCAACAAGGTGACCTATCTGCCAATCCAGTCCACCAACGCCGAGTTGAACCGCTACCTGGCCGGTGAAGTGGACATGACCTACCAGATGCCCATCGAGCGCTTCAAGCAGATGAAGAAGGAGAAGCCGGACGAGCTGAAAGTGACCGGTTATGTGGGCACCTACTACTACCAGTACAACGTCAAGCGCAAGCCGTTTGACGATGTGCGCGTGCGTACCGCGCTCTCCTACGCCATCGATCGCAACGTGATCGCCGACAAGGTGATGGGCCAGGGCCAGACCCCGGGTTACACCCTGGTGCCTGATTTCGTGGACGGCTTCAAGCCGGTGGCGCCCGAGTGGTCCAAGATGACCCAGGCCGAGCGCGATGCCAAGGCGAAAGCCTTGCTGGCCGAAGCCGGTTTCGATGCCAGCAAGCCGCTGAAGTTCGAGCTGCTCTACAACACCGACGACAACCACAAAAAAGTGGCCGTGGCCGTCGCCTCCATGTGGAAGAAGCTTGGCGTGCAGGTGAGCCTGGTCAACCAGGAGTGGAAGACCTACCTCGAGACCAAGAAACAGGGTCAGTTTGACGTGGGCCGTGCCGGCTGGATCGCCGACTACAACGAAGCCTCCTCCATGCTGGATCTGATGCAGACCACCCACGGCAACAACGACGGCAAGTACTCCAACCCGGCGTTTGACAAGCTGATGAACGAGTCCCGCGATCAGGTGGATGTGGAAGCCCGCAACAAGCTCTATGTCCAGGCCGAAGAGATCCTGGCCAAGGACATGCCGATCGCCCCCATCTACCAGTACGTGACTGCCCGCATGGTGAAACCCTATGTGGGTGGCTACCCGGCCAACCCGCTGGACAACCTCTACAGCAAGGACATGTACATCGTCGCCCACTGATGATGTAAAGCAACAAGTCGCATAACAAGCAGGGCCCGCCAGACGGCGGGCCTTTATTACAACCGCGACCATTTGGAAGCAGTACAGGACAGGAATTGTCTATGTTGAAATTTATTCTAAAACGTCTACTGGAAGCGATCCCGACTCTGCTGGTCTTGATCACCGTCTCCTTCTTCATGATGCGTTTCGCCCCGGGTAACCCCTTCACCAGCGAACGCTCGCTCCCCCCCGAAGTCATTGCCAATATCGAAGCCAAGTACGGCCTCGACAAGCCCATCGGCATGCAATACCTCACCTATCTGGGCAACCTGGTACAGGGGGATCTGGGGCCCTCTTTCAAATACAAGGACTTTACCGTCAACGATCTGGTGAGCCAGGCCCTGCCGGTCTCGGCCAAGATAGGCTCCTTCGCCTTTCTGTTCGCGGTGACGCTGGGGGTGACGTTCGGCACCATAGCAGCCTTGAAACAGAACACTATTATCGATTACCTGCTGATGTCGTCGGCCATGGCGGGGGTGGTGATACCCGGCTTTGTGCTGGCGCCCCTCCTGGTGCTCTTCTTCAGCATCTATCTGGGCTGGTTCCCGGCCGGTGGCTGGCAGGGGGGCGGCATCCAGTTCATGGTGCTGCCGGTGTTCGGCATGATGATGTACTACATCTCGGCCATCTCGCGCATCATGCGCGGCAGCATGATCGAGACCATGAACTCCAACTTCATCCGCACCGCTCGCGCCAAGGGCTTGCCCCTGCGCCACATCATCCTCAAACACGCCCTGCGCCCGGCCATGCTGCCGGTGGTCTCCTACCTGGGGCCGGCGTTTGTGGGCATCATCACGGGTTCCGTGGTGATCGAGACCATCTTCGGTCTGCCGGGGATAGGTCAGTTGTTCGTCAACGGAGCGCTGAACCGTGACTACTCCATGGTGCTCGGCCTGACCATTCTGGTCGGTGCCCTCACCATCACCTTTAACGCCGTGGTCGATATTCTCTATGCCTTTATCGATCCGAAAATCCGTTATTAATCAGGGAGTAGACCATGGTTGTTTCAACTGAAAAACGCGAGGCCGTCGAGGCCTTCGCCCAGAAAGTGGACGTGGTGGAAGGGCGTTCCCTGTGGAAGGATGCCCGCCGCCGTTTCCTGCGCAACAAGGCGGCGCTCACCAGCCTCATCATCCTGAGCCTGATTGGCCTGGCGGTGATCTTCGGGCCGCACCTGTCCCAGTACACCTTCGACGATCCGGACTGGGGCGCCATGCAGACCGGTCCCGACATGGAGACCGGCCACTGGTTCGGCACCGACAGTCTGGGGCGCGATCTGTTCGTGCGCACCCTGCTCGGCGGGCGCATTTCGCTGATGGTCGGCATCATGGGGGCCATGGTGGCCGTCATCATCGGCACCTTGTATGGCGCCGCCTCCGGTTTTATCGGCGGTCGGGTCGACAGCCTGATGATGCGGGTACTCGAGATCCTCAACGCCTTCCCCTTCATGTTCTTCGTGATCATGCTGGTGACCTTCTTCGGCCGCAATCTGGCGCTTATCTTTATCGCCATCGGGGCGGTGAGTTGGCTCGACATGGCGCGGATCGTCCGTGGCCAGACCCTGAGCCTCAAGAGCAAGGAGTTCATCGAGGCGGCCCATGTCTGCGGCGTCTCCAAGTGGAAGATCATCACCCGCCACATAGTGCCAAACGTGCTCGGTATCGTGGCGGTCTACGCCACCCTGCTGGTGCCGGGGATGATCATGTTTGAATCCTTCCTGAGCTTCCTGGGCCTTGGTGTCCAGGAGCCCATGACCAGCTGGGGTGCCCTGCTGGATGAAGGCTCCAAGTCGATGGAAGTGGCCATCTGGCAACTCCTGTTCCCCGCCGGTTTCATGGTGGTGACCCTGTTCTGTTTCAACTTCCTCGGGGATGGTCTGCGTGACGCCCTCGATCCGAAGGATCGCTAAAAAAGCGCCGAAGGAGCGCTGGAACAACGCGCCGAGGGGCCGCACAGTGCGGCTCAATCTGGCGGATAGCGCATCGGATCGACAGGAATACGTCACGAAAGATCGATAAGGAGTTTTTATGAAGTTACTGGATGTAAAAGATCTGCGGGTCGAATTCAAGACCCCGGACGGCAATGTGGTGGCGGTCAACGACCTCAACTTTTCACTGGCGGCGGGCGAGACCCTGGGCATCGTCGGCGAGTCCGGCTCGGGCAAATCACAGACCGCGTTTGCCATCATGGGGCTGCTCGCCAAGAACGGTGTCATCACCGGCTCTGCCAAGTTTCAGGGCGACGAGATCCTCAACCTGCCGGAGGCCAAGCTCAACAAGATCCGCGCCGAGAAGATCGCCATGATCTTCCAGGACCCCATGACCTCGCTGAACCCCTACATGAAGGTGCAGGATCAGCTGATGGAAGTGCTGATGCTGCACAAAGGGGTGAGCAAGGCCGAGGCGTTTGAAGAGTCGGTGCGCATGCTGGATGCGGTGAAGATCCCCGAGGCGCGCAAGCGCATGGGCATGTACCCGCACGAGTTCTCCGGCGGCATGCGCCAGCGGGTGATGATCGCCATGGCGCTCTTGTGCCGGCCCCAGCTGCTGATCGCCGACGAGCCGACCACGGCACTCGACGTGACGGTGCAGGCCCAGATCATGACTCTGATGAACGAACTCAAGCGCGAGTTCAACACCGCCATCATCATGATCACCCACGATCTGGGGGTAGTTGCCGGCATCTGTGACAAGGTGCTGGTGATGTACGCCGGTCGCACCATGGAGTACGGCAAGGTGGACGATATCTTCTATCGCCCGAGCCACCCCTATACCGAAGGTCTGCTGCGCGCTATTCCCCGCCTCGATACCGAAGGGGAAGAGCTGCCCACTATCCCGGGCAATCCGCCCAACCTGCTGCGTCTGCCCACCGGCTGCCCCTTCCAGGAGCGCTGCCATCGGGTGAGCGAGATTTGCGGCCAGCAATCACCCATCCTGACCCCGTTCAACAACGGGCGGGAGCGGGCTTGCCACTGGGTTTCGGATGCCATCATCAAGGGAGTGAACTAAATGGGTACTGACAAGAAACTGCTGCTGGAAGTGTCCGACCTCAAGGTTCACTTCAGCATCAAGAGCGGCAAGGCCTGGCCCTGGGCCAAACCCTCGGCCCTGAAGGCGGTGGACGGGGTGACCCTGCGCCTGTACGAAGGGGAGACCCTGGGGGTGGTTGGGGAGTCGGGCTGCGGCAAGTCCACCTTCGCTCGCGCCATCATCGGCCTGGTGCCGGCCACCGACGGCAAGGTGGTGTGGCTTGGCAACGATCTGACCAAGCTCGACCAGAAGGCGCTGCGGGAGAAGCGTAAAGAGATCCAGATGATCTTCCAGGACCCGCTGGCCTCCCTCAACCCGCGCATGACCATAGGCGACATCATCGCCGAACCCCTTATCACCTTTTATCCAAATCTTGCGAAGGAGGAGGTGAAGGAGCGGATGCGCGCCATGATGAGCAAGGTGGGCCTGTTGCCAAACTTGGTAAACCGCTACCCCCACGAGTTTTCCGGCGGCCAGTGCCAGCGCATCGGTATCGCTCGGGCCCTGATCCTGGAGCCCAAGATGATCATCTGTGACGAGCCGGTCTCGGCGCTCGACGTCTCGATCCAGGCCCAGGTGGTGAACCTGCTCAAATCCTTGCAAAAGGAGATGGGACTGTCGCTCATCTTCATCGCCCACGATCTGTCGGTGGTCAAACACATCTCGGATCGGGTGCTGGTGATGTATCTGGGCAACGCGGTGGAGCTGGGAACCCGCAAGGAGATCTTCGCCAATCCGCTGCACCCTTACACCAAGGCACTGATGTCGGCGGTGCCCGTCCCTGACCCGGATCTGGAGCGGAGCAAGACCATCCAGATCCTGGAGGGGGATCTGCCGTCTCCCATGAACCCGCCGTCCGGCTGTGTGTTCCGCACCCGCTGCCCGGTGGCGGGTCCCGAGTGTGCCAAGACCCGGCCCCAGCTTGAAGGCAATTTTGATCACGCGGTCTCCTGCCTCAAGGTGGATCCGCTCTGATTGAAGCATGAGAAGAGGGCGCCCATGTGGCGCCCTTTTTATTTTTTGTGTGGGGGGTGAAGATGCCTCTTGGCGTTACCTTTCGAGGCTGTTACTATCCGCCGCAACAAGGGGAGTAACTTCTCGCCGGTTTGTCGTCATTACGGTGCACACCTTTTCCTGCAGTGCACCCGGCAGCCGGGCAGTCGATGCAAATTGGCTGTAAGTGAGACCTTGCCGAGAGGCAAGGTGTATCTGCTCCAGACGCAAACCCACTGCCTCCCGGCCGTGGGTTTTGTCGTTTTGGGGAGAAGTGAACATGGGTGAATGGTGGATGTGGACCGGTTTCTTCAGCATAGTGCTGGTCCTGTTATGGATTGACATTCGTTTTGTCGGCGGCGGCAAGGCACACAAGGTGTCGCTCAAAGAGGCGGGTATCTGGTCCCTCGTCTGGGTGAGCGTGGCGCTCCTCTTCAACCTGGCCATCTGGCTCTGGCTGGATCACAGTGCCGGGCGCGAAATCGCCAACCAGAAGGGGCTGGAGTTTCTCACCGGTTACCTTATCGAGAAGGCGCTGGCGGTGGACAACGTCTTCGTCTGGCTGATGCTGTTTGGCTACTTTGCCATTCCGGCCGAACTGCAGCGCCGGGTACTGCTCTACGGGGTACTGGGTGCCATCGTCATGCGCGCCGGCATGGTATTCGCGGGCAGCTGGCTCATCGAGCAGTTCCACTGGATCCTCTATCTGTTCGGTGCCTTCCTGCTGCTGACCGGTGCCAAGATGTTGTGGGCCGCCGACAAGGAGCCGGATCTCGAGAATAACGCCCTGCTCGGCTGGATGCGCCGCCGCTTCAAGGTGACCGAAACCCTGGAAGGGGAGAACTTCTTTGTCTGGCGTGACGGCGTGCGTTACGCTACGCCGCTCCTGCTTATCCTGGTGCTGGTGGAGGTGAGCGATCTCATCTTTGCAGTGGACAGCATTCCGGCCATCTTCGCGGTGACCACGGATCCTTTCATCGTGCTCACCTCCAACATCTTCGCCATCATGGGGCTGCGCGCCATGTACTTCCTGCTGGCCGGTGTCGCCGAGCGCTTCGCCCTGCTCAAATATGGCCTGGCGCTGATCCTGATGTTTATCGGGGTCAAGATGCTGCTGCTGGATGTGTTCAAAATCCCGACCGGTATTGCACTGGGTGTCGTGGCCCTGATCCTGCTGGCTTCCATGGGACTGAGCCTCTGGGTGACCCGCAAGAAGACGGCGTAAGGTACATCAAAAGGCACAAGTAAAAAGGGCTCCCGAGGGAGCCCTTGTTTTAAGGTCGATACTTACTGCTTGATCTTCTTGGGATTGGTGTAACCCCAGACGGTGTACATGTCCGCCAGCAGGGCGCCGTTGTACTCCTCGAGATCCGCCTGTTTCACCTCGGCATCACCCTGGCGGCCAAACAGCACTACCTCGTCAC
Source organism: Aeromonas sp. FDAARGOS 1407 (assembly GCF_019048725.1). Classification (NCBI taxonomy): domain Bacteria; kingdom Pseudomonadati; phylum Pseudomonadota; class Gammaproteobacteria; order Aeromonadales; family Aeromonadaceae; genus Aeromonas; species Aeromonas sp. FDAARGOS 1407. Next base: position 3,921,906 of record NZ_CP077399.1, on the reverse strand, counting down.
CGGGTTTGACCCCTTTCAGATCGGTCACGTCCACCATGATGGTGTTCATGGAGGTCTTGCCGACGACCGGTACCTTCTGGCCCTGGATCAGTACATAGGCCTTGTTGCTGAGCGCACGGCGGTAGCCGTCGGAGTAACCCAGCGGCAGGTTGGCGAGCAGGGAGTCGCGCTTGAGGGTGAAGGTGCGGTCATAGCCGACGGTGTTGCCCGCCGGGTAGTGGTTGACGGAGGCAACCTGGGTCTTGAACGCCATCACCTTCTTGTACTCGGTGTAGGAGGGGATGGTGTCGCCATAGATGATGCCGCCCGGGCGCACCATGTCAAAGTAGGCTTCCGGCACTTCCAGGGTGGCGAAGGAGTTGGCGGCGTGGATGGTGAGTTTGCTGCGATCCAGTTTGCCGGCGTCGATCAGCCACTGGTAGTCCAGCTTGAACTGGGCCAGCCCCAGCTTGACGTCCTCTTTCTCTTCCACCGGGAAGTGAGTCATGATGCCGACCGGGGTGATCCCCTTGAGCTTGAGCATGGCCAGCGCATCTTCCTTGGAATCTGCCAGACGCAGGTCGATGCCGTTGCGGCTCATGCCGGCGGAGTTCAGACCGATATGCACCGGAATGTTGGTGTTGTGGCGCTTGGCGATGTCGGCGATCCCCTGGGCACTGGCCAGGCTGCCAACCAGCTCTTCCATCTTGTAGGGCAGGGCCTGCTCAACCTCATCCGGGGTGGCGGCACGGACCCGCATCAGACGACCCTCGAAGCCCTTCTCGCGGGCCACGCGGGCCTCTTCGTTGCTGGCGATGCCGATGCAGGGGATGCCCGCCTTGACCACGGAGGGCACCAGCAGATCGATGCCGTGACCGTAGGCGTCGGCCTTCATGATGGCGCAGATCTGCGGGCCCTTGTCACCCAGGCGCTCTTTGAGGGTCTGGATGTTGTGCTCGAAGGCGGCCAGATCCACTTCCAGCCAGGCATTGGCTGCGGTCTGCTCCTGACCGTTGCGATGGTCATTGGCAAGAGGGAGATAGGGGGCTGCGACGGCTTGACCAGCCAGCAGACCGAAGATCAGGGTAGCGAGCAGGGTTTTCTTGTGCATAGACGTTCCTTTTTTATTCGAGTTGGGATAGTGCCGATACTAGCGTAGCGGTTTAGCGACAACTTGTTGTTATTATTATGATCTTGGCGACGGCTCGGCGATTGCCGAGTGATGGAGAGTCTATCGCAACCGAGCGTCGTGCGACACTTGTCAGAGGAATAAAATGGTCAATTTGGAGTTACGTCTGCCACCCCCGCTGATCTTTACCCTATCTGCTGCTGCCATGTGGGGAATGCGCGGTGGTGGGGAGCCTGCGGGCTGGCAATGGGGCTTGGGGGCCCTGCTGGTAGCGTTGGGCGCCTTGTCTGGATTCGGGGCCCTGCAGCGCTTTCACCACCACCAGACCACCGTCAGCCCGACCCGGCCACACCACACCCGCCATCTGGTCACCTGCGGTGTCTATCGCATCAGCCGCAATCCCATGTACCTGGGGCTGCTCTGCTGGCTGCTGGCCTGGGGTTGTTATCTGGGGGGCGTCTGGGTTTGGCTGGGACCGGTATTGCTGGTGGCCTGGTTGACCCGCTTCCAGATCATCCCGGAAGAGCGGTTGTTGCAGGCTCGCTTCGGGGATGAGTATGCCCAGTACTGCCAGCGGGTGCGGCGCTGGTGCTAGGGCGGCGGTGACAGAAGAGGAAAGAAGCACAACCCCTTGGTTGACGGGGCTGTGCTTGAACGGCGCTGGATCAGAAGAGGTCGTCTTTCTCATCCTTGGTGGGTTCGAGGCTCCAGCCGGTGGCATCGCTGCTGCTGGCGATCTGGCCCTTCTCCCGCCACAACTTGATCTTGAGGCGCAGGTTATTGGCCGAGTCGGCGTTTTTCACCGCTTCTTCTTCATCGATCACCCCTTCCACCACCAGATCGAACAGGGCGCTGTCGAAGGTGACCATGCCGAGGGCCCTGGATTTCTCCATCACCTCCTTCAGACCGCCAAATTCACCCCGTTTGACCATGTCACGTATGGTGTGAGTGCCAAGCATGATCTCCACCGCCGCCCGGCGACCGCCGTCCGTGGTCTTCACCAGCCGTTGGGAGACAAATGCCTTGAGGTTGTTGCCGAGATCGTTGAGCAGTTGCGGGCGTCGCTCTTCCGGGAAGAAGTTGATGATGCGGTCCAGCGCCTGGTTGGCGTTGTTGGCGTGCAGGGTGGAGATGGCGAGGTGACCGGTTTCCGAGAAGGCCAGGGCGTGCTCCATGGTCTCGCGATCGCGAATTTCGCCGATGAGGATCACGTCCGGCGCCTGGCGCAGAGTGTTTTTCAGGGCGGCGTGGAAGCTGCGGGTATCCACCCCCACTTCGCGCTGATTGATGATGCTCTTGCGGTGGCGGTGAACGAACTCTACCGGATCCTCAATGGTGATGATGTGGCCGCCGCTGTTGCGGTTGCGGTGATCGATAAGGGCCGCCAGCGAGGTGGATTTGCCCGAGCCGGTACCCCCGACGAACAGCACCAGGCCCCGTTTTTCCATGATGGTGTCGAGCAGCACGGGGGGGAGTTTGAGATCTTCAAAGCGCGGGATCTCGGTCTTGATGTTGCGTGCCACCAGGGAGACTTCGTTGCGCTGCTTGAAGATGTTGATCCGAAAGCGGCCTACCTGGGGCAGGGAGATGGCGAGGTTCATCTCCAGCTCCCGCTCGAACTGCTCCTTCTGCTCCTTGTCCATGATGGCGTCGGCGATGTTCGCCACATCTCCCGGATTGAGGGGCGTCTCGGTCAGCGGGCGCAACACCCCGTTGAACTTGGCGCAGGGGGGGGCGCCGGTTGACAGATAAAGGTCTGAGCCATCCTGCTTGGCCAGGATCTGTAGCATGTCTCGCAATTCCATTGTTTTGCCTCGTCTATCAAGGAGATGCCGTTAACGGGGATGTTATTGAGTGTACAGCGTCAGGCGCCGGTGAGTTTCTCGCGAAAAACAAAAAAGACCGCCCCCAGGATGCACAGCCCGGCCCAGAGGTAGTCCCATTTCAGATCTTCCTTGAGATAGAAGATGGAGAAGGGGACGAATACGGTGAGGGTGATCACCTCCTGCAGGATCTTGAGCTGCCCCACGCTCATGACGGTATGGCCGATGCGGTTGGCGGGCACTTGCAACAGGTATTCAAACAGGGCGATGCCCCAGCTTACCAGCGCCGCAATGATCCAGGGTTTGTGGTTCATACTCTTGAGGTGGGCGTACCAGGCAAAGGTCATGAAAACGTTGCTGCACAGCAACAGACCGATACTGGTAAAGATTGGGTTCATTAGGTTCTCCTTTAAAATCAATTGCATTTTATCTCTGAACCATGGGTTTTCATAAGTGGGCGGTCAGGGTATTTTTAGTCAATCATGGATAGCGCAACACAAGGATCCAACCGAATGGGCAAGACAAGCTGGGGTGTGCTTGGTCTGCTGTTTGCCTGCCTGCCTGCCTGGCTCAAGGTGCTCCGACCCTGACGGTCGCCACCGATCTCTGGCCCCCTTTTCGGATCCTGCAACCGGATGGCGAGTTGCAAGGACTCGATGTGGAGATCCTGCAGCGTCTGCAGAAGGAGAGCGGCATCCAGTTGCAGATCCGGCGCATGCCCTGGGGCAGGGCTCTCAAGCAGATGGAATCCGGCCAGGTCGATCTCATGATTGGTCTGGCTCACACCGCCGAACGCGCCGCCTTCATCGATTATCTGCAACCCGCCTATTACCAGTGCTGGCCCGCCTTTTATGGCAAGCCCGCCACGGTGGCCGGTATCCGCCAGTATCGGGATCTGGCAGGAATGGAGGTGGGTTATGTGCTCAAGTCCGCCTACTTCGAACCCTTTGACTCCGATCCCGCACTCAACAAGCACGGGGTGCCGACCGAGGATCAGCTGCTGCGCATGGTGCAGCGGGGCCACCTGCCGCTGATGATAGGCACCGATTGCCAGGTTGATTACGCCCTGCGCCAGGGGGACGGGAAGCCCCTTGGCAAGGCGGACTACCGCCCGGACAGTCCGGTGACCCTCTACCTTGGCATGAGCAAGCGCTCACCCCATCAGGCGCAAAAGTCCGCCCTGAGCGCCGCCTTGCAGCGTCTGGTGGAGAGCGGCGACATAAAGCAGATGGCCAGTCACTACCAGCCTTGACCTTGGGTGGCAAGCCACTGTTATCATGCCCTTTTCCTGCAACCTTGCCCTGTCTGGCCGACAGCGGTGGCAAGGTTGTGCCTTCATGTTCGGGGATCTTGCGTGTACCTCTCTTTGCTCGCCCGCCAGCAACGCTGGCAGCGGCGCTGGCTCTTTGGCCTCGCCCTGCTGACCCTGTTGCTCTTTGTCTGTTCCCTCGCCTGGGGGGAGTTTGTGCTGCTGCCCTGGCAACCCCTTGGCGAGCTGGAGCAGCGCATCCTGCTGGAGCTGCGCCTGCCGCGCGCCCTGCTGGCCCTGCTGGCGGGAGCCGCGCTCGCCTGTGGCGGCGCCGTGCTGCAGGTGATGCTGCACAATCCGGTGGCGGAACCCGGCCTGCTCGGCGTCTCGAGTGGCGCTGGGCTGGCCGCCATGGTGGCGATGGCGGTGGCCAAGGGGCTCGGGCTCTATCTGCCGGGCTGGGGGCTGTCGCTGGCGGCCTTTGGCGGCGCCCTGGTGGTGACCATGCTGCTCATCCGTCTCGCACGCCGGGCACGGCTCGGCCATGGGCGGCTGCTGCTGTTCGGGGTCGCCATCGGCATCCTTACCAATGCGGCCATGACCTGGCTGATGTATTTCGCCGACGACGGCGCCTTGCGGGAATTCATGTTCTGGATGATGGGCAGCCTCGCCTACGGCAGCCAGCAGCTCGCCTGGTGGTGGCTGGTGCTGCCCCTCACCCTCGGCTGGCTCTGCTGGCAGGGGCGGGCACTGCAACAACTGCTGCTTGGGGAGACCCAGGCCCGCCTTATGGGGCTGAACGTGGACAGCATGCGGGTACGCCTGGTGCTGGCGGTCTGCCTGCTCACCGGGGTGGCGGTCTCCCTGTGCGGCGTCATCGGCTTCGTCGGCCTGGTGGTGCCTCACCTGCTGCGCCTGTGCGGTGGCAGCGATCAGCGCTTCCTGCTGCCCGCCTCGGCGCTGGGGGGGGGCGCCCTGCTGCTCGGGGCCGATCTGGTGGCCCGCTCGGCGCTGCACGCCGGTGAACTGCCCATCGGGGTCATCACCGCCTCGGTGGGCGCCCCGCTCTTTATCTATCTGCTGCTGAGGCAAGATGCCGATGTGTCCCGCTGATCCCGCCCTTTGGCGGCTGGAGGCCCGCGCCCTGGCCATCCCCCATCGCCTCGCCCCCCTGGATCTCGCCTGGCCCGGTGGTCAGCTGGTGGCCCTGCTCGGCCCCAATGGCAGTGGCAAGTCCTCCCTGCTCGGGGCCCTGGCGGGCCTGCTGCCCGCCGATGGCGCCGTCTTGCTGGGAGGAGAGGTCATCACGACCCTGAGCTGGCCCGAGCTTGCAACGCGGCGCGCCATGCTGCCCCAGCGCCAGCCCCAGCTGTTCCACATCCCGGTGTTCCAGGTGCTGAGCCTGGGGCTGGAGGAGGGGGGCCCCGATGCCCAGGCGCAGGCGGTGGCGGATGTGTGCGACGCCCTGGAATTGGCGCCCCTGCTGGCACGGGACTTCAGCCGCTTGTCCGGGGGGGAGCAGCAGCGGGTGCTGATCGCCCGCACCCTGTTGCAACTGTGGCCAAGCCTCAATCCGACCGGGCGGGTGCTGCTGCTGGACGAACCCCTGGCGGGGCTGGATCTGCATCACCAGATGGCGCTGCTGCGGCTGCTCAAGCAACTGGCCGCGCAGGGATTGCTGGTGGTGGCGGCCATCCACGACATCAATCTGGCCATCGACTGGGCGGATCGCGTGCTCTGCCTGCAACAGGGCCGCGTGGTGGGGGAAGGGGACGTCGGGATCATCGACGAGGCGCTGCTGGAGCGGGTGTTCCAGATCCGCACCGATCGTATCGAGGCGGCCGGCCGCACCTGGTTTATGCCGAGTCTGTGAGGCGGTCTTCCCCCTCATCCCCAGCCCTTCTCCCATTCTTTTGAAACAAGTGGGAGAAGGGAGCTGCTCCGTCGACTACGGATACAGCATTGAAAACCTGCAGAGGCGGAGTGAAGCCAAGGGGAGCGAGTGAATCACTGTGGAAATGAAAAGAGCCAGGCATCCGTGATACCTGGCTCTTTGAATTGGTAGAGAGAGTGTTGAGCGGTTGCTCAGGCTTTCTGCTTGTCCAGCCGCACCTGGGCGGCTTCTGCCAGCATGGCCAGCAGGGTTTCGGTGTCACTCCACGACAGACAGGCATCGGTGATGCTCTGGCCGAAGGTGGCGGCACAGCCGTTCTCCACGTCCTGACGCCCTTCCACCAGGAAGCTCTCGGCCATGATGCCGGCGATGCCGGTGCGGCCGCGGCGCAGCTGATCGCAGATATCCTGGGCCACCAGCAGTTGGCGGCGGTGATCCTTCATGCTGTTGCCGTGGCTGAAGTCCACCACCAGGCGCTCCGGCAGGCCCACCTGGGCCAGAGCCTCGCACGCCTCGTCGATGCTGGCGGTGTCGTAGTTGGGCCTGTGGCCGCCGCGCAGGATCACGTGGCCGTAGGGGTTGCCGGCGGTGCGGTAGATGGTCATCTTGCCGTCCTTGTCCGGGGAGTAGAAGATGTGGCTGTGACGGGCGGCGCGCACCGCATCGATGGCGATGCGGGTGTTGCCGTCGGTGCCGTTCTTGAACCCCACCGGGCAGGAGAGGGCGGAGGCCATCTCGCGGTGAACCTGGGACTCGGTGGTGCGCGCGCCGATGGCGCCCCAGGTGATGAGATCGCTGATGTACTGGCCGGTCACCATGTCGAGGAACTCGGTGGCGGTGGGCATGCCGGTCTCGTTGATGTCCACCAGCAGCTTGCGGGCCAGTTTGAGCCCTTCATTGACGTCGAAACTGCCGTCCAGGCGCGGATCATTGATGAGCCCCTTCCAGCCGACGATGGTGCGCGGCTTTTCGAAGTAGGTGCGCATCACGATGCACAGGCTCTCTTTGTACTCTTCACGCAGGGTGTTCAGACGCAGAGCGTATTCGTGGGCGGCGGCAGGATCGTGGATGGAGCAGGGGCCGACGATGACCAGCAGGCGCTGATCTTCACCGGACAGAATGGCTTCCACTTGGCGGCGGGCATCCAGCAGGTTCTGGGCGATGGTGTCGGTTAACGGGAAGGCGTGCGCCAGCTCGCTGGGGGTGATCAGGGCCTCCAGGCGACGGGTGCGCAATTCATCGGTGTGAATGGACATACGACTCAATTCTCGAGTGGATAAGGTGGGCGGGATGCCAAAATGCAAGGGAATAAAATAAAGCAAAAGTCACCCGATGGAAACCTTGGGCGGCTCTGATAGGATGTGAACCCAAAAGCCATTTCAAATGAGGTAGTTATCGTGGCAAAGCCAGGCGCGACCGGGATCACCCGCATCATCAACGCAACCGGTTACAGCATGAAAGGTCTCAAATCGGCCTGGGTCAACGAGGCCGCCTTCCGTCAGGAGCTGCTGCTCATCCTGCTGCTGATGCCGCTGGCATTCTGGATAGGTGACTCCCTCAACGAGATCCTGCTGCTCGTCTGCATCAGCTGGTTGGTGGTGATCGTCGAGGTGCTCAATTCCGCCGTGGAGGCGGTGGTGGATCGCATCGGCTCCGAGCATCACGAACTCTCGGGCCGCGCCAAGGATCTGGGCTCCGCCGCCGTCTTCATCGCCCTGGCCCTCAATGCCCTGGTGTGGGGCGCCCTGGTGGGCCGCAACCTGCTGGGCTGGTGGTAGGTTGCGAGAGCAACCTTTCTCCTGACATAAAAAAGCCCGTCATCACGACGGGCTTTTTGCTGCGCAGATAAGGGCTTATCAGTGCAGGATCCGGGCACGGATGGTGCCATTGATCTCTTTGAGACGGGCCAGGGCCTTCTCGCTGTGCTCGGTTTCGACGTCGATGACCACGTAACCGATCTCGCTGCTGGTCTGCAGGTACTGACCGGCGATGTTGATCCCCTCGTCGGCGAAGATCTGGTTGATCTGGTTCATCACGCCGGGCTGGTTGCGGTGAATGTGCAACAGGCGGCTGGAGCCCTTGTGGCCGGGCAGGGAGACTTCCGGGAAGTTGACCGCGGAGAGGGTGGAGCCGTTGTCGGAGTATTTGACCAGCTTGTTGGCCACTTCCAGACCGATGTTCTCCTGGGCTTCCTGGGTGGAGCCGCCGATGTGGGGGGTCAGGATCACGTTGTCCAGGCCGCGCAGCGGGGTGAGGAACTCCTCGTCGTTGGACTTGGGCTCCACCGGGAAGACGTCGATGGCGGCGCCGGAGAGGTGGCCGCTCTTGATGACGTCGGCCAGGGCGTCGATGTCCACCACGGTGCCGCGGGAGGCGTTGATGAAGATGGCGCCCGGTTTCATCATGCGCAGTTGCTCTGCACCGATGAGATCCTTGGTGGAGGCGGTTTCCGGTACGTGCAGGCTGATGACGTCAGACATGTTGAGCAGCTCCACCAAGTTTGGCACCTGGATGGCGTTGCCAAGGGAAAGCTTGTTCTCGATGTCGTAGTAGTAGACCTTCATGCCGATCATCTCGGCGATGATGCCAAGCTGGGTGCCGATGTGGCCGTAGCCGATGATGCCGAGCTTCTTGCCGCGGGCTTCGACGCTGCGGTTGGCCAGCTTCTCCCAGACGCCGCGATGGCACTTGGCGTTCTTCTCGGGAATGCCGCGCAGCAGCAGCAGGATCTCCCCCAGTACCAGTTCGGCCACGGAGCGGGTGTTGGAGAAGGGGGCGTTGAAGACGGGGATGCCGCGCACGTGGGCGGCGTCGAGGGAGACCTGGTTGGTGCCGATGCAGAAGCAGCCGATGGCCACCAGCTTGGTTGCAGCATCCAGCACCTTCTCGGTGATCTGGGTGCGTGAACGCAGGCCCACGAAATGCACGTCACGAATGCGCTCGATCAACTCCTCTTCCGACAGGGACGTCTTCAGATATTCCACATTGGTGTAGCCGGCTGCCCGAAAGGTCTCCACCGTGTTGGGATGGACTCCCTCCAGCAGCAGTACCTTGATCTTATCCTTGTCCAGCGAAAACTTGGCTGTCATGACGTTCCCTCTATTGTTTTGAAAAATGCGTTCAGGCTTGCAGTGTGAAGAAAACCGTAAAGTAGCAAAAACGTTTGGGAGAGGGAATATTTGTGACGAAAGTCAAATTCTTTGAAGTTATCAACGATTGTTGCAGATGTGCTGCTACAAGCCATTGAGGGATAACCAGAAACGGCGCCATGAGGCGCCGTTGTCCATTTGGGGCAGTCAGATTGACTGACCCGGGCGGGGGCTTGCCCGGAGGGGGAGGTCCGGGGAGCAGGCCTTAGTTGGTGATCACACCCTCGGGGGTGCCGATCAGCACAACGTCGGCGCCACGGTGGGCGAACAGGCCGTTGGTGACCACACCCACGATGCTGTTGAGGCGGGTTTCCAGAGCCTTGGCATCGGTGATGGCCATGCCCTTGACGTCCAGGATGATGTTGCCGTTGTCGGTCACCACCCCTTCACGCCACACCGGGTTGCCGCCAAGGGCGCGGATCTCGCGGGCCACGTATTCGCGGGCCATGGGGATCACTTCCACCGGCAGGGGGAAGGTGCCCAGCACGTCGACGGTCTTGGTATTGTCGATGATGCAGATGAACTGGTCGGCCACGGCGGCGACGATCTTCTCGCGGGTCAAGGCGGCGCCGCCGCCCTTGATCATGTCGCGGCTGGCGTTGATCTCGTCGGCACCATCCACGTAGACGGAGAGGGCATCAATGTCGTTGAGATCAAACACCGGGATGCCGAGACCCTTGAGGCGTTCGGTGGAGGCGATGGAGCTCGACACCGCGCCCTTGATCTGGTCTTTCATGGTCGCCAGTGCGTCGATGAAGTGATTGACGGTAGAGCCGGTGCCCACCCCGACGATGGTGCCGGGTACCACGTATTTGAGCGCAGCCCAACCGGCCGCCTTCTTCATTTCATCTTGAGTCATGATGGATCCTTATGGAAAAAGCGGGCGCATTATATCCAAGCATCCCCCCCAGAGCGACCATGGTGCTCACGTTCCGGCGCAAAAATCCCCAAGATGTAAATCGTTTGCCTGTTTATTGAACCGAAGGGGGCGCCCCCGCCTGATCAGGCAAAGTGCCAGCTGCGGCTGGGGGTGATGATCTGGGGGAGCGGCACGTCCCACTGTTCCCGGGGGACGGCATCCACCTGCTGGCAGTCGTGGGCGAGCCCCAGGGGTCTTGGGCCGAGCTGGTGCTCGTGCCAGCAGGCGAGGGTGCGATCGTAGTAGCCGCCCCCCATGCCGAGGCGGTTGCCAGCCTCATCGAAGGCCACCAGCGGGGTGCAGATGATGTCCAGCATGCTGTGGGGCAGCACCTGCTGCACGTCGAGCTCGGGCTCGGCGATGCCGTAGCGGTTGCGGGTCATGGGGGTGGTGGCGGTGTAGCGCAAGAAGAGCAGGTGACCCGGGGTGAAGGGGTGCAGCACCGGCAGGTAGACCTCCTTTTGCCGGGCCCACAGCCAGTGAATGGCGGGCAGGGGATCGAGCTCCCCATCGTTGGCCAGATAGAGGGCGATGCGCCTAGCCGCGAGGATGCCGGGGTGTTCCTGGAAGCGCTCGACCAGCTGCTGGGCCGCCGCCTGCTGCTCGGCCTGGCTAAGGCTTTTTCTGCGCTGGCGAATGAGCTGGCGCAGGTTCTGGCGTTCGGGTTGGGTATCCGGCATGGGGACTCCTGGGCAAAGGTGGGCTGGCGCTACCTTAGCAAGGGGCCGACGGGATGAAAAGCCGATGGCGGGGCCGCCAGCCGGGCGGCCCCTGAGGTCGGGCGTCAGGAACGGTGGGGGGCGGGAGCCACTGCGCCCATCTGGTGCTTGAGGAAAACGGCCACGATGGCGGCCAGGGCCAGCGCCATGGGGTAGAAGCTCATGCTCACGACCAGGATCGGCGAGAGGGCGAAGATGGAACCCAGCAGCAGCGCCTGGGCGCCCCAGGGAATCAGCCCCTGTACCACGCAGGAGAAGATGTCCAGCATGGAGGCGGCGCGGCGCGGGGTGACCCCGTGATGGTCCGCCAGATCCCTGGCCACCTTGCTCGCGACTATGATGGCCACGGTGTTGTTGGCGGTGCACAGGTTGGTGAGGCTCACCACGCCGGCGATGCCGAGCTCGGCCGCCTTTTCGTTCTGCTCGCCATCGTGGTGGCGGGTGAAGCGGGCAATCAGGGCGGCGATGCGCTCACTTATCCATGCGAGCCCCCCCTGGCGTTCCATCAGGGCACCCAGACCGCCGATGAGCATGGAGAGCAGGAAGATCTCCTGCATGCTGGTAAAGCCCTGATAGATGTCCTTGCTGAACTGGCCGAGGGAGTAGGTGCCAAGCAGCCCCACGCCACCGGCCGCCAGGATGCCGAGCCCCAGTACCATGAAGACGTTCATGCCAGAGAGGGCCAGCACCAGGATCAGCAGATAGGGGGCGACCTTGAGCAAGTCCGCCCCGGCGGTGGGGGCCGGCGCTTCACCGGTGGAGCCCAGCACCAGATAGAGCAGGATCACCAGCACGGCGGCGGGGGCGGCAATCTTGATGTTCTCGCGAAACTTGTCCTTCATCTCGCAGCCCTGGCTGCGGGTGGCGGCGATGGTGGTGTCTGAGATGATGGAGAGGTTGTCCCCGAACATGGCGCCGGAGAGGATGGTCCCCGCCATCAGCATCGGATCGATGCCGGCGGCCTGGGCGACGCCCAGCGCCACCGGTGCCACGGCGCCGATGGTGCCCATGGAGGTACCCATGGCGGTGGCAATGAAGGCAGAGATGAAGAAGAGCCCCGGCAGCAGGCACCAGCCCGGAATGAGGGAGAGGCCGAGGGCGACCGTGGCATCCACCCCACCGGTGGCCTTGGCCACGGTGGCGAAGGCGCCCGCCAGCAAATAGATGAGGCACATAGCCATGATGTTGCTCTCGCCCACCCCCTTGAAGAAGGTCTCGAGGTTCTTGTTGAACCCCTCGCGTCCCATCAGCAGGGCCAGCATGACGGCAGGCAGGGCGGCAACGGGGGCGGGGAGCTGGTAGAAGGCAAACTCGACCCCCTGCAGGGTCAGCCAGGTACCGGTTCCGATGAAGAGGGCAAGAAAGACCAGAAGGGGCAGCAGGGCTCTGGCACGGGGTTGGGTCTGGATCATGTGTTCCTCGAAACTTGAACAATGACCTCCTGTCGTTGCCTGTCGCGCCTCCGGGGCGGGCACAGGGCGGGCATCCTGCCACCATGGGGGGCCAACAGTAGTGAGTCGGCCCGCCCGGGTCAAGATAGCCGTCCAGATGGATAGGGCTTTTTGCTTCGTGATTCTGACTTGTCTGGTTATTCCGTTATTTATTCTGTTTTTAATGAATTTATCGTTTAAATATCGGGGTGGTTTGGCGGGCCAGATCGGGCTTTTCAAAGGGGGCGCGGGCTGGTAAAACGGTCTCTTTCCATAATAAAGAGATGAGAGGGTGGAGATGGACAATCCGATCCGTGTGGCCGTGATGGGCTGTAATGGTCGTATGGGCAAGGTGCTGCTGGAGGCTATCGCCAACGCCGAGGGCGTGGTGGTGGGAGCGGCGCTGGAACGACCGGGCTCTGCCGTGATCGGTCTGGATGCGGGTGAACTCAACGGCCTGGGGCGCCTTGGCGTCATCATCAGCGACAGTCTGGAGAAGGTGAAGGACGAATTCGATCTCATCATCGACTTCACCCGCCCCGAGGTGACCCTGGCGAACCTCGCCTTTGCACTGGCGCATGGCAAGCAGATGGTGATCGGCACCACCGGCTTTGACGAGGCGGGCAAGGCGGCCCTGCACGAGGCTGGCAAGCAGATCGGCATCGTCTTCGCCTCCAACTACTCGGTCGGGGTCAACCTGGTGTTCAAGCTGCTGGAGCAGGCGGCCAGGGTGATGGGGGAGTACACCGACATCGAGATCATCGAGGGGCACCACAGACACAAGGTGGATGCTCCGTCCGGCACTGCGCTCTCCATGGGAGAAGTGGTGGCGAAAACCCTGGGCCGGGATCTCAAAGAGTGCGCCGTCTATGGCCGTGAGGGGATCACCGGTGAGCGGGATCGGAACACCATCGGCTTTGCCACCATCCGCGCCGGAGATCTGGTGGGGGAGCACACCGTCATGTTTGCCGACATCGGCGAGCGGGTCGAGATCAGCCACAAGGCTTCCAGCCGTCTGACCTTCGCCAACGGTGCAGTGCGGGCGGGCAAGTGGCTCGGCCAGCAAGGGGCCGGTCTCTATGACATGCAGGATGTGCTCGGTCTGAAATAAACCGTCTTCAGGGGGAGTGCAGACTCCCGTACTGGTTGCCAAACCCCGGTCCGCCGGGGTTTTTTGTCATTTTTTTGTAGAAATAAGCCTTAATCATCACTTTTTGAGTGAACCTCGCTAAATCCTGCCATTCTTACAAGCCTGCCACCCTCTTGCGACAAAAATGTCATCAAGGGGTAACGGCTTTGGGTCTCAATATTCCCCCGCGGGGGGCATTTTGCCCTGATGTGAAATAGACTAAAAATGCAATCAAAGAAAAACGTTTTCTATTCTTGGCGTTCACTTTTCTGGCTTCAAATGGTGTTTTTGCTGTTGTGTTGTTTATTTTTTAATTTTCTATCTTGCTGTTTATTAAGTGGTAAATCTAGTTTTTTGTACGTTGCATGGCATCGGGTGCCGCTTTGTGGTCTGTGTTTGGCTTTTCTTTTTGAAGAGGGGGTTGCAAAGCAATTGAGTGCATAGATAATGGGTAATGTTGCTTGTTTATTGAATTTAGATGCATTTCAAACGAGAAAAGACGTTGAAATGAGATCGTTTTTAAGTAGAATGCGCCCAATTTGCCAGAAATCTGCCGGGTTCGAGTCCTGTCAAAGACCGGAACCGAGCCCGCAACACCCAGGTAAATTGCTGAATTTAAAGCTAAATAACTGGAGGTTGTCTTGAATCACACTGCATTGCTAGTGCTGGAAGATGGAACTGTGTTCAAAGGCGTGTCGATAGGCGCCGAGGGATGTTCCGTTGGTGAAGTGGTTTTCAACACGTCGATGACGGGTTATCAGGAAATCCTCACAGATCCCTCCTATTCCCGTCAGATCGTTACCCTCACTTACCCCCATATAGGCAACACCGGCACCAACAGCGAAGATGAAGAGTCCAGTCAGGTCCATGCTCAGGGCCTCATCATCCGGGACCTTCCGATACTGGCCTCCAACTTCCGCAATCAGCAATCCCTCTCCGATTACCTCAAGTCCCACAACATCGTTGGCATCGCCGACATCGACACCCGCAAGCTGACCCGCATCCTGCGTGAAAAAGGCGCCCAGGCCGGTTGCATCCTGGCCGGCAAGCAGCTCGATGAAGCCCATGCCCTCGAACAGGCCCGCGCCTTCCCCGGTTTGAAGGGGATGGACCTGGCCAAGGAAGTGACCGTGAGCGAATCCTACAGCTGGACTGAAGGCAGCTGGCAGCTCGGCAAGGGTCACGTCACCCCGGCGGCCGATGAGTTGAAATACCACGTGGTGGCCTACGACTTCGGCGTGAAGCGCAACATCCTGCGCATGCTGGTGGACCGTGGCTGCCGCCTGACCGTGGTGCCGGCCAAGACCCCGGCCGCCGAGGTACTGGCGATGAACCCGGATGGCATCTTCCTCTCCAACGGCCCCGGCGACCCCGAGCCGTGCGACTACGCCATCGAAGCTATCAAGGCTTTCCTTAATACCAGCACCCCGGTGTTCGGTATCTGCCTGGGCCACCAGTTGCTGGGGCTGGCCTCCGGCGCCAAGACCATCAAGATGAAGTTCGGCCACCACGGTGCCAACCACCCGGTGAAGAGTCTGGACGACAACACAGTCATGATCACCGCCCAGAACCACGGATTTGCGGTGGACGAGCAGACCCTGCCCGAGTGCCTGCGTGCCACCCACGTCTCCCTGTTCGATGGGTCGCTCCAGGGCATCCATCGCACCGACCGTCCGGCCTTCAGCTTCCAGGGTCACCCCGAAGCGAGCCCGGGCCCGCACGATTGTGCCGGTCTGTTCGACCACTTTATTGAATTGATTAAGCAGTATCGCGCCTAAGAGGATAAAGAGAGCCATGCCAAAACGTAACGACCTACAGAGCATCCTGATCCTCGGCGCCGGCCCCATCGTCATCGGTCAGGCCTGCGAATTCGACTACTCCGGCGCCCAGGCGTGCAAGGCCCTGAAAGAAGAGGGCTACCGCGTCATCCTGGTGAACTCCAACCCGGCCACCATCATGACCGACCCGGAGATGGCCGACGCCACCTACATCGAGCCCATCACCTGGGAAGTGGTGCGCGAGATCATCAAGAAAGAGCGCCCGGACGCCATCCTGCCCACCATGGGGGGTCAGACTGCGCTGAACTGCGCCCTGGCGCTGGAGCAGCATGGCGTGCTCAAGGAGTTCGGTGTCGAGATGATCGGCGCCACCGCCGACGCCATCGACAAGGCCGAAGATCGCTCCCGCTTTGACAAGGCCATGCGCAGCATCGGTCTCGAGTGCCCCCGTGCCGGCATCGCCCACAACATGGAAGAGGCCTGGGGCGTGCAGCAGATGGTCGGCTTCCCCTGCATCATCCGTCCTTCCTTTACCATGGGTGGCTCGGGCGGCGGCATCGCCTACAACACCGAAGAGTTCGTGGAGATCTGCGAGCGCGGTCTGGATCTCTCCCCGACCAAGGAACTGCTCATCGACGAGTCGCTCATCGGCTGGAAAGAGTACGAGATGGAAGTGGTGCGGGATCGCAACGACAACTGCATCATCGTCTGCGCCATCGAAAACTTCGACCCCATGGGCATCCACACCGGTGACTCCATCACGGTCGCGCCAGCCCAGACGCTGACCGACAAGGAGTACCAGATCATGCGCAACGCCTCCATGGCGGTGCTGCGCGAGATCGGTGTCGAGACCGGCGGCTCCAACGTCCAGTTCGGCATCAACCCCAAAGACGGTCGCATGGTCATCATCGAGATGAACCCGCGGGTGTCGCGCTCCTCTGCGCTGGCCTCCAAGGCGACCGGCTTCCCCATCGCCAAGATCGCCGCCAAGCTCGCCATCGGTTACACCCTGGACGAGCTGATGAACGACATCACCGGCGGTCGCACCCCGGCCTCCTTCGAGCCGGCCATCGACTACGTGGTGACCAAGGTGCCGCGCTTCAACTTCGAGAAGTTCGCCGGCGCCAACGACCGTCTGACCACCCAGATGAAGTCCGTGGGTGAAGTGATGGCCATCGGCCGCAACTTCCAGGAGTCCCTGCACAAGGCCCTGCGTGGTCTCGAGACCGGCAAGACCGGCTTCGACCCCATGGTTGACCTGAACGCCCCCGACTCCCTGACCCGCATCCGTCACGAGCTGCAGGATGCCGGTGCCGAGCGCATCTTCTACATCGCCGACGCCTTCCGCGCCGGTCTCTCCATGGACGGCGTGTTCAAGCTGACCAAGATTGACCCCTGGTTCCTGGTGCAGATTGAAGAGCTGGTGAAACTGGAAGAGCAGGTGAAAGAACGCGGCATGGCCGGTCTCGACGCCGACTTCCTGCGCGCCCTCAAGCGCAAAGGCTTTGCCGACGCCCGTCTGGCCAAGATCCTGGGCGTGGCCGAAGGTGAAGTGCGTAAATTGCGTGCCCGCCACAACATCTTCCCGGTCTACAAGCGGGTCGACACCTGCGCGGCCGAGTTCGCCACCAACACCGCCTACATGTACTCCAGCTACGACGAGGAGTGCGAGGCCAACCCCACCAACCGCGACAAGATCATGGTCATCGGTGGCGGCCCGAACCGTATCGGTCAGGGCATCGAGTTCGATTACTGCTGTGTGCACGCGGCCCTGGCCCTGCGCGAAGACGGTTACGAGACCATCATGGTCAACTGCAACCCGGAAACCGTCTCCACCGACTACGATACCTCCGACCGTCTCTACTTCGAGCCGGTGACCCTGGAAGACGTGCTGGAAATCGTGCGGGTCGAGCAGCCCAAGGGCGTCATCGTCCAGTACGGCGGCCAGACTCCGCTGAAGCTGGCGCGGGCATTGGAAGCCAACGGCGTGCCGGTCATCGGGACCAGCCCGGATGCCATCGACCGCGCGGAAGATCGCGAGCGCTTCCAGTCCGCCGTCGAGCGCCTGGGGCTCAAGCAGCCGGAAAACGGCACCGTCACCGCCCTGGAGCAGGCCGTGCAACTGGCCACGCGCATCACCTACCCGCTGGTGGTTCGCCCCTCCTACGTGCTGGGTGGCCGCGCCATGGAAAT
Organism: Aeromonas sp. FDAARGOS 1407; assembly: GCF_019048725.1. Taxonomy (NCBI): domain Bacteria; kingdom Pseudomonadati; phylum Pseudomonadota; class Gammaproteobacteria; order Aeromonadales; family Aeromonadaceae; genus Aeromonas; species Aeromonas sp. FDAARGOS 1407. Next base: position 3,904,515 of record NZ_CP077399.1, on the reverse strand, counting down.
CGTCTATGACGAGCAGGACCTGCGCCGCTACTTCGCCGAGGCAGTGAGCGTCTCCAACGAGTCGCCTGTGCTGCTGGACCGCTTCCTGGACGACGCCACCGAGGTGGACGTGGACGCCATCTGCGACGGCGTTGACGTGGTTATCGGCGGCATCATGGAGCACATCGAACAGGCCGGCATTCACTCCGGTGACTCCGCCTGCTCCCTGCCGCCCTACACCCTGTCCAAGGCGATTCAGGACGAGATGCGCGAGCAGGTGCGCAAACTGGCGCTGGAACTTGGCGTAGTCGGTCTGATGAACGTGCAGTTCGCGGTGAAAGACAACGAGATTTACCTCATCGAGGTGAACCCCCGTGCCGCCCGTACCGTGCCGTTCGTCTCCAAGGCCACCGGCGCACCGCTGGCGAAGATCGCCGCCCGCGTCATGGCCGGTCAGAGCCTGAAAGAACAGGGCTTCACCACCGAGATCATCCCGCCCTACTACTCGGTGAAGGAAGTGGTACTGCCGTTCGCCAAGTTCCCGGGTGTGGACCCGCTGCTGGGGCCGGAAATGCGCTCCACTGGCGAAGTCATGGGGGTGGGCAGCAGCTTCGCCGAGGCCTATGCCAAGGCGCAGCTGGGTGCCGGTCACCAGGTACCGAGCGAAGGTCGCGCCCTCTTGTCCGTGCGCCACGGCGACAAGGAGCGGGTGGTGAACCTGGCCGCCAAGCTGCTGGAGCTGGGCTATGACCTCGACGCCACCCACGGCACCGCCGTGACCTTGGGCGAGGCGAGCATCAACCCGCGTCTGGTCAACAAGGTGCACGAGGGGCGTCCGCACATTCTGGATCGCATCAAGAATGGCGAGTACACCTACATCGTCAACACCGCCGAGGGTCGTCAGGCCATCCAGGATTCCAAGCAGCTGCGCCGCGGCGCCCTGCAGCACAAGGTGGCCTACACCACCACGCTGCACGCGGCCTTCGCCACCTGCATGGCCATCAGCGTGGATGCCACCGCCAACGTCAACTCGGTGCAGGAGCTGCACCAGAAGGTCGAGAGCCAGCTGAAAAGCCGCTAAGACCGCGTGATGAAGGAGAGACGCCTCCTTCGTGACCCGATAAAACCCCGCCAGCGATGGCGGGGTTTTTTATTGGCCGAAGGCTGCGGGACAGAGGGGAAAATGCCTGGTCAGGGAACCTGAGGGAGATAGTCACTCAATAATTAGATAAAACATCACAATGATTGTGCAATAGATGTATTTGACAGCGTTCTTTGCAATCTCTCGCCCGCGTTGCCTCTCTATACTGGGTCCTCGTCACAGGAGCCAACGGATCAGGTCGTCTGCACCTGCCGATGCAGGGGCGAACAGATCGGGCCCGCAGCCTTATCGGGTTGTGCGGCCGGCCCTTCTTACCGGGAAGGGCCACAGGATACCGGGCGTGGGGTTACCGCCGCGCGACTCGTCAGGGCCGGCGTTACCGCGCCAACCCGCTTCCCCTCCTTGCCCCGCCCGTTGTCCGTCGCCCGGCGCCTCGCATATCAGCCAAGGGAATCAGAATATGAGCTTCGATCATCGCAAATACCGCCGTGCCCCCGTGATCAACCTGGCGGATCGCCAGTGGCCCAACCGGGTGCTGGAGCGGGCGCCGCTCTGGTGCGCCGTGGACCTGCGCGATGGCAACCAGGCGTTGGTCGAGCCCATGACGGTGGCCCAGAAGCTGCAGATGTGGGCGCTGATGACCCACATCGGCTTCAAGCACATCGAGGTGGGCTTCCCGGCGGCCTCCCAGCCCGACTTCGATTTTGTGCGCGAACTTATCGATCGCAACCTGATCCCCGATGGCGTTACCATCCAGGTGCTGGTGCAGGCCCGGGAAGATCTCATCGCCCGAACTTTCGAGGCCCTCAAGGGGGCGAAGCGGGCCATCGTCCACGTCTACAACTCGGTCAACCCGACCCAGCGCAACTATGTGTTCAACACAGATCGCGACGGGGTCAAGGCTATCGCCGTGCAGGGGGCGCGCTGGGTGCGGGAGTACGCGGCCCGCAACCCGGGGACCGAGTGGAGCTTTCAGTACTCGCCGGAGAGCTTCAGCAGCACCGAGGTGGAGTTTGCCGTCGAGGTGTGTGACTCCGTCATCGACGAGTGGCGCCCGGCGGCTCGCCCCATGATCCTGAACCTGCCGGCCACGGTGGAGGTGAGCACCCCCAACGTGTTTGCGGATCAGGTGGAGTGGTTCTGCCGCCACCTGAAGGCGCGCCCCGAGGTGAGCATCTCCATCCACACCCACAACGATCGGGGCTGCGGGGTGGCCGCCGCCGAGCTGGCGGTGCTGGCGGGGGCGGATCGCATCGAGGGCACCCTGCTCGGCAACGGGGAGCGCACCGGCAACATGGACATCGTCACCATGGCCATGAACCTCTACAGCCAGGGGATCGATCCCGAACTCAACCTCTCCGACATGGATGCCATCGTCGCCACCGTGGGGGCCTGCACCCAGATTGCCCTGCACCCGCGCCACCCCTATGCCGGCGAGCTGGTCTACACCGCGTTTTCCGGCAGCCACCAGGATGCCATCCGCAAGTCTCTGGCGGCGGAGAAGCCGGATCACTACTGGGACGTGGCTTACCTGCCCATAGACCCCGCAGACTTGGGGCGCAGCTACGAGGCGGTGATCCGCATCAACAGCCAGTCCGGCAAGGGAGGCGTCACCTACCTGCTGGAGCGCGACCTCGGCCTGCAACTGCCGCGCTGGCTGCAAATTGACTTCAGCCGCCGGGTCCAGGCCGAGGCGGAGGCCAGCAGCAGCGAAATCAGCCCGGAGCAGATCCGAGCCCTGTTCGAGCGCCACTATCTGGCGCCCGCCCACGGCTACCGGGTGGGCCGCTTCCAGCTCGGCCACGACAGCCAGGAGAGCCTGCGCCTGGAGTTGCAGACCCCGGCGGGCACCCTGCAGCTGTGCGGTGAGGGGGAGGGGGCCATCACGGCCCTGGTTAACGGCTGGCAGCGCCACACCGGCATGCACATCGACGTGCTCGACTACTCCGAGCATGCTCTCACCGCCGGCACCGAGTCCCGTGCCGCCGCCTATGTGCTGCTGAGCGTCGAGGGTATCCGCATGTGCGGGGTGGCCGTGGGTCGCGACGTGGTCAATGCCTCTTTGCAGGCGGTGATCAACGGCGCCGCCCAGCACCAGGCCCTGCGCCGGAGTGCCTGAGCCAGCACGCCTCTTCGCCCATAAAAAACGCCACCGCAAGGTGGCGTTTTTTATGGCTGTCCGGCTCAATCGGCCAGGGCATTGCGCCCGCGCGGGCGGGGCAGGGCACGCCACAGCTTGCGCGCCGTCACCAGGAAGGGGCGCAGGATGAGCACGCTCAGGCGGCTGTAGCGCTCGTTGTCCCTGGGGCCGACCCCGAAGGAGAGGGGCTCGGGCTGGCTGCTGGTCACATAGAGGGTGCCAAACCACCAGTCCCAGAGCGAGAGGTTGGTGCCGAAGTTGTGGTTGAAGTGGCGGGGATCCCGGCTGTGGTGGATCTGGTGCTGGGCCGGGCTGTTGAAGATGTGCTCGAGCACGGGACCAAACGAGAGCCAGACATGGGTGTGGCGCAGGTTGGCGGCCAGGGAGTTGAACACCAGCACCAGGTAGCTCACCCCGAACAGGGTGTAGGGGCGCACGGTGCCGCCACACAACCAGTAGAAGGCGCCGGCGTAGAGGGCGAGACAGCTCCCCTTGACCAGCATCTCGCACAGCTTTTCCACCAGATGGATGCGGCTTGCCGTCGGCGGCACCATCACGGTCGCGCTGTGGTGCACCTTGTGAAACTCCCAGAGCCAGCGACTGTGGAAGGCGCGGTGCAGCCAGTAATGCACCAGATCGCTGATGAGGAAGACGCCCAGGCCATAGAGCATCATCAGCCAGCTCGCCTGGGCCAGCCGGGGGCGTTCACCCCAGAGCCGGGTCAGGGCCGATTGGACATCCTCCGCCTGCAGCAGCCAGGGGTGAAGCAGGGCCAGGATCGGCAGGATCAGCGCCACATGGAGCAGTGCCCGCACCAGATAGTATTGGTAGTCGAGCAGAGCCGAGGGGTGCAGCCAGACGGCCTGCCCCCCGAGAAAACCGGCAAAGCTGCGGACGTCGGGATCCCCCTGGCGACGGCGATGGCGATAGAGCAGATAGGCGATCGTGCCCGAGACCAGCAGGAAGGGGGCCCCCAGGCGCCCGTTGAAGTCGAGCAATCCGGTGAGGCAGTGCCAGAGCGGCGTGATCAGCCACTGCTGCACGGGGTCAAAGAGAAGGGTCAGTCTGTCCATGGGGTCCATACCGTGAGCGTCCGGGCGGCGGCATTCTAAATGTAAATCACTCTCGATAAAAGTTTATCAATGGGCCTTTGTCATCCTGGTTTGCGAGGGGATGACGGCAGGGGCTGTCAGGCGCAATAGAACGCCGCGGCCATCGGGCTTTAGCCTTGTGGATCAATCCTCTACAATGAGCGACTATTTGCGCGCCCGCCACTGGCCGGGTCTGCGCCCAGCCTCAGTACCGGATGCCTCGATGACGTTTTCACTCTCCTCAAGCTCTTTTGCCGTGCGCGCGTTGCCGCTGTTTGTCACCCTGTTCCTTGCGGGCTGCGCCAGCGATCCGGGAGCCCCTGCGCAGGATGCGGCGGCCATCGCCAAGTTGCCCAAGGCGATGCAGCCGCGCAAGCCGGCCGACATGAAGACCCGCATCGTGCGCTTTCTGCCAAGACAGGTGCCGGACAAGCAGGGGTGGGCCAACGACGTGGTGACGGCCCTCACCAGCCAGGGACTCACAGTCAGTGATCACAACGTCTGCTCAGTGCTGGCGGTGGCGGAGCAGGAAGCCACTTACCAGGCCGATCCCGTAGTACCCAATTTAAGCAAGATCGCCTGGAAGGAGATCAACGCTCGCGCCGGCAAGCTGCTGATCCCGGAGTTTGTGGTGCGCACGGCCCTTTCGATCAACTCTCCTACCGGCAAGACCTATGCCGAGCGCATCGATCGGGTGCGCACCGAGCGGGAGATGAGCGAGATCTTTGAAGACATGATCGGGGAAGTGCCGATGGGCAAGCAGCTCTTTGGCAACATGAACCCGGTGCGCACCGGCGGCCCCATGCAGGTGAGCATCGCCTTTGCCGAGGCCAATGCCCGTGGCTATCCCTATCCCGTCAAGGACAGCATCCGCCACGAAGTCTTTACCCGTCGCGGCGGCATCTGGTTCGGCACCAAGCACATCTTCGGCTACCCGGCCGACTACCCCGACACCCTCTATCGCTTCGCCGATTTCAATGCGGGCTGGTACGCAAGCCGCAATGCCGCCTTCCAGGCCGCGGTCAGCCGCCTGAGCGGCAAGAGCCTGGCGCTTGACGGGGATCTTATTCGCTACAACTCCGACAAGCCCGGCAATACCGAGCTGGCAGTTTACAGCCTCGCCAGCCGGGTCAATATGAGCAAAAAGGCCATCAGCCAGAGCCTGCGTCTGGGGGATAGCAGCGACTTTGCCAAGAGCGATCTCTACCACAGGGTCTTCGCCCTGGCAGACAAGCAGGCGGGCAAGCGGCTGCCCCGCGCCATCCTGCCGGGCATCCAGCTAAAGAGCCCCAAGATCACCCGCAACCTCACCACCGCCTGGTTTGCCAAGTGGGTGGATGACAGGGAGCAAGCCTGCGTCAGAAAGATGGCGACGATCCGCTAGTCGCACCATCAGGATGCTTGTTCGGCCGCTATTTACACGAGTCATGAGGCTTGGTGTGATGGAGGCTGATTTATTGCCCCCATATTTCAACCTTGTCTTCGTTGATGGCAATGACTTGGGTATTGCTGATAGGGCAAAGCGCAATTTTGTCGGACAGGGTTGAAATGATATTGTCTACCGTCTCTTTGAATGGCGCATTTGTATGATGTGGCAGGGGGTAAATTGGAACCAATCCCAATGAGGAAAGTGACCTCAAGTCAGGAGCCGCATCCATATCATCCATCGTTCTCACATAGCCGATGTCAGGTGAGAGCACGATAGAACCCGCCGATTCGCCTATATAGAGTTTTCCCGCCTTGACTTGTTGGACAATGATGTTGTCCGCTCCCGTTCTTTTCAGCTCTTGCAGCAAGAAAAAGGTATTGCCACCAGAGACATAGATGTAGTCATTGCTCTCGATTCTGGCTGATATCTCTTGCGGCATGGCCGTTGAGATATCCAGTACATCTATGCTCATTCCCATCGCCTGAAGAGATTTTTTCGCGTCTTCTACATAGAAATTGATTGTTTCATGGATGCTTGCTGTCGGAATGAAAGTCACCGTTTTGCCTTTGCATGATCCCTTCGTGAACAGAGGGAATAAATCAGCCACGTCTGCGAAAGAGGAAGTCAAAAATAAACGTTTCATTTTTCAGCCCTTGTCATGAAGCGATATGACCCAGCCATTATTTGGCGGGTGAGCAAAGGGGAATGATCTGTCTGCATTGCGGATACCCATGGCATCCCCAAAACTGATTTCCTTTATTTTCCCCCCGATTGGCGGTGCGCAGCACCATGGTGTTGCCGCATCTGGGGCAAGTCGGCACCTCAACCCTGTTTGCCTGAGCGGTAGTGGGTGGCGTGGAAGGGGGTGGGCGAGTCGGCTCACTGGCGGGCACAGGCTGGGCGAAAGCCCCGTGGCGTGCCTTGAGTTGTGCCACATGTTGTCTGTGAGTCTGCCAGTTGGCGGCCAGTCTCCCCTGCTGGATGGTATCGACCACCTGAGTAACGTCGGCCTGGGTCAATACCGGCGTGGTTTTATCCTTGATATAGCGAATGATCCCGCGGTTCATCACGTTGTCCGGCATGGGGGTTTTGAAAGTGCAGTCGCCAATAAAATAGATGACGGAGTGAAGCTGGTGGTCCGCCAGCCCCAGCAGGGATCTGAGGGTCATCACATGCAGATGGTTCTGGCGCAGGGGATTTTGAAAGCTGTGCCTGCGGCGATAGATCTGCTGGGTCCAGGTTTTATGGGCAGGATTGCCGAATATCCATCCCTTCATGTTTTTGGTCTCTATCACGAATATTCCGAAGCGGGAGACGATCACATGATCAATCTGGGTCGTGCCCTGCGGGGTGGGCAGGGTCACGTCCTTGAGCAGGTGGTATTCCCGCTTGTCGAGAAAGAGCCGGATACCGAGGTTGAGCAAGCCTTCCCCCATCATCCCCTTGAACCAGGGGGTCTTGATCAGGGCGGCAATCAGCAGCAGGGGCAGCAGATACCAAAGCTGGGCCAACAGAGGGGCAATGATGGGAGTGAAGTCCATTTCAACTCGCTTGTCAGGATTGAGAGGTAGCTGCGGGGATCACATCCCGGCAGGTCGGTAAACGCAGTCACTCAAGTTGCCCAGCACAGTCTTGGTGCTCTGTGGAGTGGGAGCGAAGCTGGCCATCTTCTTGTCATCGACATAGACGTCGAACGCGCTGGCCTTGGTAATGACCTCAAGGAAAGAGGCCCAGGCATTGTCACCATTGCGCCAGCCCAGTTTTTCCGGCAGCCAGTAGCCGTTGCCATCGATCAGCAGTTCGACCTTGCGGTTATCGGCGGGGGAGAGATCCTGCCCGTTTGCCAGCGCAAAGCTGACGCCGGTGAGGTCACCATTTTCCGAATAACCCACGTCGCAGCTGAGGGTGAAGGTATCTCCTTGCTCATTTTTGATGACGTGCTCCGCCACCCCCTGACCGAAGCCGCCGCTCCAGACATTGGGAATGGCCAATGCGGCCGGGGTCAGCAGGCTGGTGGCCAGCAGCAAGATAATGGAACGCATGGTCTCTCCTGTTCAGATGGGGGGGGATGCCCAATTGAACCATCTTAACGATTTCATCAGGATGAATATGTGATTGATTGCACTAACTCGGTGACGAGATTGGAGGATGGCAGGGAAAAAGAAGGCAGTGATCCGAGGGAAGGGGAGAGAGCACAAGCCCCGCAACAGGGCTTGTGATGAGACGAAAGAGTTAGAAACTCATGGCCAGCCCGACGGAATAACCGCTGGTATGGCGGCTGAACATGTATCTGGCCACCAGGCGGGTGCGGGTGACGAAGATATCGTACTTGCTGCTATCTAGCTCCAGCCCCAGCCCCAACGAGTTGAGGGAGTTGAAGCCGAGCTGACCGCGCTGATCCCCGAGATATTCGGTGCGGGCCCCTTCCAGTACATAGCGCAGGGGGCGATCTAGCAGAGTCCAGTCCAGCAGGGGGGCGCGGCGGCGCAGATAGAGCCCGAGGTTTTCCGCCTCGGCAGACCCGCGCACGCTGTGGGAGGTGCCGCCAAAGCTTTGCAGGTGCTGGTAGGAGTAGCGCAGCTCGGCATCGATATCCTGGGCGGGAGAGAAGAGCTCGTAATCGAGCATCATGGAGCCCCCCAGACCATAGACGTTGAGCTGGCCACCATCGAGAAAGTCCAGTGAATAGCCCCGGGTACGCTCCAACAGCCAGCTGCCGATCCGCAGATCGCTGGCCACCACGCCAAGAGAGACGTTGGCGATGGGGCGAAGTACCCAGTGTCCCCCTTGTTCATCCCGGTGCAGGGAAAAATCCCAGCCGACGCCCCCCGAGGCGGTCAGGCTGTTCCAGCGGGTCGGAATGGTGCGGCTCTCGGTGCCATTGCTCATGACGAACTGGGGATCGTAACGACTGAATCCTATTGCCCCCTCCAGATAGACGGGGATCTGGTCGCTCATGGTTGAGCCACCGCCAAACTGGGTCATGGCGAGGGCTGCCGACTGGTTGGTGCCGCTGCCGATATTGAGATCGCTGGCGGTGATATCCGGCACGACCGTGTAGGTCATCAGGGCGATCACCGCATTGGCGCGTTCCTGCGCCCGAGCGGGATCCAGCTGGCCTGCATTGGCGGATAGGGTGGGAAGCGCCAGTAAAAGCGGCAGCAGCCAGAGAGGGGAAATATGCATGATGAGGTTCCGATCCGAGACATCCTGTCTTTTGCCTACTGTAACGGGCCTGTGGCCAATGTCACCAGTGGCGAGCTTGCCAATATTTTGATGGTTATCGAATGAGGCTGTTTTATTCTCTCGAATCAGCATTCAAGAAGTGCCTGGTCATCGCGTCCGTGGCGGCAAGAGCCCTTATCCTGACCCAGGTCAAGGGAGTGGAAAATAGTTGGGTGGGCGCCGGAAAAAGAGAGAGAAGTGAATATAATCAATCAATTGATAGAGAAAACAGGAGCGCGTGATGAACAGACTGGGACTGGCTGGCAAGATGTTGCTGGCAATTTGCCTGCCATTATTGGCGCTGGTGTTTTTCGCTGGCCACTACGTGTACGACCGTTATCGGGTGTCGCAGGAGATGGAGCAGGCCCAGCAGATGCTGGTGCTCGTCAAGAGCAGTGCCCAGCTGGTTCATGAGCTGCAAAAAGAGCGGGGCATGTCGGCGGGGTTTATCGGCTCGGCTGGCAGCAAGTTTGCCGATGCCCTGCCACAACAGCGGGCGGCGGTGGATGAGGCCATCGCCAGATTTCGGGCCGAGGATCAGGGGATCGCCCATGAGCAGGCGGATCAGGGGCTGGCCCAGCTGGCCGGGATCCGCGATCAGGTCAGTCAGTTGACCATAGAAGCGCCTCGTCAGGTGGCCTTCTATAGCCAGTTGATCGCCTCCCTGCTGGGGGTGGTAGACGAGATCAGCCTGCGCAGCCGGGATGCAGGCATCGCCCTGCAGACCAACGCCTATGCCGCCTTCCTGCAAAACAAGGAGCGCATGGGGATGGAGCGGGCAACCCTGAGCAACGTGTTTGCCAAAGACAGCTTCACGCCCGCCGCCCTGCAGCAGTTCATGTCGCTGCTCGCTTCCCAGCAGAGCTATCTCGAGCGTTTTCGGGCGGTTGCCACGGATGAACAGATAGGGTTGCTCGATACCCTGCTGCAGTCTCCCGTGATGGGGGAGGTCAGCAAGCTGGAGCAGGTTGCACTCGAAAAAATGGCGCAAGGGGGTTTTGGCGTTGATCCCGAACAGTGGTTTGCGGTCAGTACCAAGAAGATCGATCTGCTCAAACAGGGTGAAGATCAGCTCTACCAGCAACTCTTTGAGCGGGTAGCGCAGATGCAGATCAGCAGCCAGCACAACTTCTGGTGGGGTACCCTGGCGGTGCTGGTCTGTTTGCTGTTGACCTGTCTCATCAGCTGGAAGGTACTGCGGGATCTGCATCTGGGCTTTGTCGCCCTGCACCGCACCTTCTCCCGTCTGGTCAATGAAAATGATCTGACGGTGCGGGTGAACTGGCAGTCCGGCGACGAGCTGGGAGCGCTTTCCCGGGATCTGAACCAGTTCCTGCAACACCTCGAAGGCTTGCTGTGCGAAGTGCGCCGCTCCTGCGATGTGCTGACGCGCAGTGCTTTTGCCTCCAACGAGGTGATCGCCGAAGTCAACGAGGGGGTCGAGCGCGGGGTGGGGCAGGTAGATCTGGTGGCAACCGCTGCTACTGAAATGGCGTCCACCGTGGCCGAGATTGCCCGCAATGCGACCCAGACCTCCCAGGCAACCCAGCAGGCCATCGGCCGTGCCCGCCAGGGGGACAAGGAGGTGGATCAGACCATCGCCGCCATCGCCCAGGTGGCCGATACCCTCACCCAGACCCGCCAGCTGGTCAACAACCTGCATCAGGATACCGAGTCGGCAGTGGAGGCCCTGAGCCTTATCAAGCAGATCTCCGATCGCACCAACCTGCTGGCTCTCAATGCGGCTATCGAGGCAGCGCGGGCCGGGGAGTCCGGGCGAGGCTTTGCAGTGGTGGCCGACGAGGTGCGCACCCTGGCCAACCGTACCCAGCAGGCGGCCGATGATATCGAACAGATGCTCTCCCGCCTGCGTTCTGGCGCCAGTCAGGCGGTCGTGGCCATGCAGTCGGGCAGCGAACAGGCGGCGCTCAGCGTCACCGAAGCGAAACGGGCTGGCAGCGAGCTGACCGATATAGTGGACGAGGTGCGTAAGGTAAGCGAGATGACAGCTCAGGTGGCCACCGCCACCGAGGAGCAGCGCTACGTCACCGACGATATCCAGAACAACATGCTGACCATTCGCGAGGTGTACGAGGCGCATCGCCAGCACTCCGCTACCCTGCAAAAAAACAGCACAGAGCTGGATCAGCTGGCCCGCGAGCTGGCGGGGCGTATCGCCTGTTTCCGGCTGATGGAGCCCCCCGCTTCCCACTGAGCCATTAATACCTAAAGCTTGGCCTGCCCTTGCCGATATCTGAAAAGAGATCGCGTGGAGGGCAGGCAATTGAACGCTTGGGTGTTAGGGTTGGTCAGCATATCAGTGAGTATGCAGTTGCAGGCGGGGGTCACCGAATTCGGTGCCGGCTTGGATCAATCCGTCTGGCGTTTGACCTCTGACAGCCAGATCGAGTGCCGTCTCGAACATCCCATTCCCAACTGGGGCACGGGGGCTTTCGTCAGCCGTGCCGGCCGCAAGATCAACCTCGATTTCGAGCTAAAAGGAAAGCGTCCCCAAGCCCAGACCCAGACGGTGAGCCTCGGCATCATGCCGCCCATGTGGCGCCCCGGCATCGCCGGGCGGGAAGTGAGCCAGCTGCGTTTCTTCAAGCAGTTCGATGGACTGGTCGACGGGCAGACCGCCTGGACCATGCTGGACGAGCTGGAAGGGGGGCGCATGCCGACCTTTCAATATCGGGACTGGTATCGCCAGAACCGGGCGGTGCGGGTCTCCCTCTCTTCAGTCAATTTCCGGGTCAAGTACCAGGCATTCCTCGACTGCCTGAGCGGCTTGCTGCCCTACAGCTTCAACGACATCGCCTTTAGCGTGCTCACTTACGACAAGAACAGCGATCAGCTCTCCATCTCCTCCAAGCGGCGGCTGGCGATGATCAGCGAGTTCATCAAGGCGGACAAGAGCATCGACGTGGTGGTGATCGACGCCTACAGCGACAGCTACGGTGGTCGCTGGCCGAACCAGAAGCTCTCGGAGAAGCGGGCCGACGCCATCAAAAAGGTGTTTGTCGATCTGGGGCTGGATCCCGGCAAGATCTCGGTAGAGGGGCACGGCGAGAAGCAGCACGTCGCCTCCAACGAGACCGAGCAGGGCCGCGCCAAGAACCGGCGGGTGGTGATCAGCATGGGCCGCAATGGCGAGATTTGAGCACTGCCACAGACATAAAAAAGAGCGCCAGGGCGCTCTTTTTTATCTTCTGCGGATTGGGTATCAGTGGCTGTCGCCCAGTCCCATGCCGGCGTCTTTCTTGGCGATCAGCTCAATCTTGTAACCGTCCGGATCTTCGACGAAGGCGATGACGGTGGTGCCGCCCTTGACCGGGCCCGGCTCGCGAGTGATCTTGGCGCCGGCGGCGCGCAGGGCATCACAGGTGGCATAGATGTCGTCCGCTTCCAGGGCGATGTGGCCATAGGCAGTGCCCAGTTCATACTCGCTCACCCCCCAGTTGTAGGTGAGCTCGATGACGGCTTCATCCTTCTCGTCACCGTAACCGACGAAGGCCAGGGTGTACTTGTACTCGCTGTTCTCGCTCTGGCGCAGCAGCTTCATGCCAAGTACGCGAGTGTAGAAGTCGATGGAGCGTTGCAGATCGCCCACACGCAACATGGTATGCAGAATTCTCATTGCTCAGTTCTCCGGGTAGTTTTCTCTTTGTATTCACACAGGGCTTCGATACGCGAGAAGCCGCTGCCGCAGATGTTCGCGAGCGAGGCCGGTATGGCTGAAGGGCGCAGGAGCCCTGCGGTTCAGCTCACCTTGTTCAGGTCACCGGGCTCAGCTCTCCGGGTAGACCTTTTCTTTGTACTCGCACAAGTCTTCGATGATACAGGAGCCGCAGCGCGGTTTGCGAGCCAGACAGGTGTAGCGTCCGTGCAGGATCAGCCAGTGGTGCACGTCCAGCTTGAACTCGGCAGGGACCACCTTGAGCAGCTTCTCTTCCACCTGATCCACGTTCTTGCCCACCGCAAAACCGGTGCGGTTCGACACGCGAAAGATATGGGTGTCGACGGCGATGGTGGGCCAGCCAAAGGCGGTATTGAGCACCACATTGGCCGTCTTGCGACCCACCCCAGGCAGGGCCTCCAGCGCCTCGCGATTTTCCGGCACCTCGCCGCCGTGACGCTCGAGCAGTATGGTGCAGGTCTTGATGACGTTCTCGGCCTTGGTGTTAAAGAGGCCAATGGTCTTGATGTACTCCTTCACCCCGTCCACCCCGAGGGCCAGCATGGCCGCCGGGGTATTGGCCACGGCGTAGAGCTTGTCGGTCGCCTTGTTGACGCTCACATCGGTCGCCTGGGCCGAGAGCAGCACGGCGATCAGGAGCTCAAACGGCGAGTTGAAGTTGAGCTCGGTCGTGGGGTGGGGATTGTGCTCCCGCAGCCGCTCCAGGATCTGGCGGCGTTTCTGGTTGTTCATGGCTCCCTCTTGTCTCAGAGCTGGGTTGCCCGCGCTCTGGCGGGGGGCACGCTGCAGTGGGCGACGGTGGCCGACTGCTTTTCGTGGCGCCAGTCGTTGATGGCATTCTTGGCGGCGATAAGCAGCCCCAGACCGATGAAGCCGCCCGGCGGCAAAATGGCCAGCAGCAGGCTGGCATCGGCGTGGAACAGCTCGATGCGCAGGGATTTGGCCCAGTCGCCGAGCAGCAGTTCGGCACCATCAAACAGGGTGCCCATGCCGATGATCTCGCGCATCGCCCCCAGCAGCAGCAACACCAGGGTGAAGCCCAACCCCATCATGAAGCCGTCGATGACGGCCAGCAGCGGCGGGTTCTTGGAGGCATAGGCCTCGGCCCGGCCGATGATGACGCAGTTGGTGACGATGAGCGCGATAAAGATGCCGAGCGCCTGATAGAGCCCGTAGGTGTAGGCGTTCATCAGCAGCTGCACGCTGGTCACCAGGGAGGCGATGATCATCACGTAGACCGGGATGCGGATATCTTTCGGCACCCAGTTGCGCACCAGGGAGACGGCGAGGTTTGAGCCGATCAATACCGCCATGGTGGCCAGCCCCAGCCCCAGGGCGTTGGTAAAGGTGGAGGAGACGGCGAGGGTCGGGCACAAGCCCAGCACCTGCACCAGAGAGGGGTTGTTCTTCCACAGCCCCTGCACCATCAGCTCCTTGAATTCGTGTTTGCGGTTGTCCGGCTCGGCTGTCGGGACCGTGCCCGTTTCAATCTGTTCCATCTGTGTCATGACGGGATCGACTCCGGTTATTGGGCCGCCGGACAGGCCGGGGCGTTGCTTAGCCATTCGGGATGCTTTTGTTGCAGCGTCAGCAGGTTCTTCACCGCCTTGACCACGGCGCGCGGCGTGATGGTGGCGCCGGTGAAGGCATCGAACTCGCCGCCATCCTTGGTCACCGCCCAGCTGGCCTCGTTGTCCGCACTCAGGAACTTGCCGGCGAAGCTGTTGATCCAGCCCGATTTTTTCAGCTCAATCTTGTCGCCAAGGCCAGGGGTCTCCTTGTGCTCGAGCACCCGCACCGCGCTGATCGTGCCTTTGGCATCGATGCCGACAATCAGGCGGATGGCTCCACTGTAACCGTCCGGCGCTATGGTCTCCAGTGCATAGCCGGTGGCGATGCCCCCCTTGGTGGCGGTATAGAGGGCCTGGGGTTGATCGCTGCCCAGGTATTTGCGGCTGGTCACCAGCTTGCAGCTGGCCACCAGATCGTTGTCATAACTTCCCTCAGGCAGCAGGGCCGAGAGGGTTTGCAACTTTTCCCGCTGCTGCTGCTGGGCCACTTTCTCTTTGGTCAATTCGTGGGTCAGCACCACCAGTGCGGTGCAGCCCAGCGCGAACAGGGCCAGGATCAGGCCGTTTTTTCGCATGCTCTTTAACATGACAGGGCTCCGGCGGCGGTGACAAGAGGACGAAGAGAGATCATTTGCGACGGGCTCCATACACTTTCGGGCGAGTCAGGCTGTCGATCAGCGGGACGCAGAGGTTGGCCAGAAGCACGGCAAAGGCAAAGGCATCCGGGTAGCCGCCAAAGCGACGAATAATGTAGACCAGCACGCCGATCAGCACCCCGTAAGCCAGGCGGCCACGGGGCGTGGTGCTGGCCGTCACCGGGTCGGTTGCGATAAAGAAGGCCCCCAGCATGGTGGCGCCGCTGAACAGATGGAAGATGGGGGTGCCGGTGGCATCCGGGCTCAGCAGATAGCCGAGGGTGGCAGAGACCAGCAGGGCGCCGAGCACAGCCACCGTAATGCGCCAGTTGATCACCTTCTGTTGCAGCAGGAACAGGCCCCCCAGCAGGTAGCCCAGGTTTACCCAGCTCCAGCCGATGCCGCCCCAGCCTTCAAACAGCGGGCCGCTCAGAATTTCGCTGGTGGTCAGCCCCTGGGTCAGGCCCGTCTTCAGGGTATCGAGCGGGGTGGCCATGGTGAGGCCATCCACCCCTTGTTTGAGCTGGGCCATGCTGTAGCCGTCGAGGCTAAAACCGGTGAAGATCACCGACAGGGCGTCGCCAAGACCCAGGTCATAGGCCCGCACGCTCTCTGGCGGCAACCAGCTGGTCATCTGCACCGGGAAGGAGACCAGCAGCAGCACATAGGCCACCATGGCCGGGTTGAACAGGTTCTGGCCAAGGCCACCATAGAGGTGCTTGGCGATGATGACGGCAAACGCCGTGCCCACCACCAGCATCCACCAGGGCAGCAGTGGCGGCAGGGAGAGGCCGATCAGCACGGCGGTCAGTGCCGCGCTGCCATCCAGCAGGGTGGGCTTGATGGCCCGGCCACGCAGCTTGAGCACCAGCGCCTCACAGCCCAGCGCGGTCACCAGCGCCAGCAGGATCTGGATAAGGGTGCCCCAGCCGAAGAACCAGGTCTGGGCCAGAAAACCCGGCACGCAGGCGAGGATCACCAGCAGCATCAGGGTTCGGGTCTGTTTGCGGTTATGGGCAAACGGCGCAGTCGCGATATTGAACATGGAGAAGTCGGTTACCTCTGTTGTAACGATCAGTGTGGCGATGAGCCTTCGCTCGGCGACGTTTCAGTGGCACTGGCACCGGTATTGGCCGCCGCTTGTGCCGCCAGCTTCTTGGCCTTGGCCCGGGCCACGGCGGCGGCAATGGCCGCCTTCTTGGGGTCGACCTCTGTGCTGGCCGGCTCGGCTGGGGCCTCGCTTGCTTCAGGGGCCGGCGTCGCCTCTACCTGATTGCCTTCGCCGTTTTGGGCCAGCTTCTTGGCTTTGGCACGAGCGATGGCGGCGGCAATGGCCGCCTTCTTGGGGTCGACCTCGGTGCCTGCCGGCTCGGCCGGGGTCTCGCTTGCTTCAGGGGCTGGTGCTGCCTCTAGCTTATTGCCTTCGCCGCTTTGAACCAGCTTCTTGGCCTTGGCACGAGCGATGGCGGCGGCAATGGCTGCCTTCTTGGGGTCGACCTCGGGGCTTGCCGGTTCGGCTGGGGCCTCGTTTGCTTCAGCGATTGGTGCAGCCTCTACCTGAACACCTTCCCCGCTTTGGGCCAGCTTCTTGGCCTTGGCGCGAGCGATGGCGGCGGCAATGGCTGCCTTTTTGGGGTCAACCTCGGTGCTGGCCGGCTCGGCCGGGGCTTCGCTTGCCTCAATGATTGGTGCAGCATCTACCTGATTGTCCTCACCGCCTTGGGCCAGCTTCTTGGCCTTGGCACGAGCGATGGCCGCGGCAATGGCTGCCTTCTTGGGATCGACCTCGGTGCTGGCCGGTTCAGCCTGAGCCACTTTGTTGTCAGCGGTTGGTTCGGTGGCATCAGCCTCATCGCCAGCCTGGGCTTTCTTGGCCTTGGCACGGGCAATGGCCGCCGCGATGGCGGCTTTTTTCGGATCGCTATCGGCCTCGGTGCTCACAGGCGCATCTGATGTTGCGGTCTGCGCAGCCTCGGCGTCACCGCTATGGGCGGTTTTCCTGGCTTTGGCCCGCGCCAGTGCAGCGGCGATGGCCGCTTTTTTCGGATCCGCCTCGGCAGTGGCTGTGGTGTCACTCGCTGCGGCAACCGACGCTTCGGCCGCCTTGGCGGCGCGGCGCGCTTCTGCCTCCCGTTTGCGAGCCTCGCGGGCGGCGATCACTGCGCTGTTGTCGGGCAAGCCTTGTGCGGTGGCGGCAACGGCCGTGACAGGGGCCTCCTGCTTGGCCTTGATGCGGGCAAGGGCCGCAGCCACCGGGTCTTCACCCCCGGCGGCCGTCATGGCCTGACGGCGCTGGGCGGCGGCTTCGGCGTGGCGAGCCTCGCGGGCCGCTTTTTCCCGCTCGAAACGGGCCTGCTTGGCCTCGAAGCGTTGCTTGGCACGCTCGGCTTTCTCGGCTTCGGCACGCGCCTCGCGAATATCGTCCTTGGCAATCTTGTAGTACTGCACCAGCGGGATTTCGCTCGGGCAAACCCAGGCGCAGGCACCGCATTCGATGCAGTCGAACAGGTTGAGCTGCTCGGCCTTGTCGTATTCCTTGGCCCGGCTGTACCAGTAGAGCTCCTGGGGCAGCAGGGTGGCCGGACAGGCATCGGCACAGGCGCTGCAACGGATGCAGGCCTGTTCCGGACCGGGGAAGGGCAGTTCGGCACGGGTCGGCGCCAGCAGGCAGTTGGTCGCCTTGACCACGGGCACCATGGCGTGGGGCAGGGTAAAGCCCATCATGGGGCCCCCCATGATGACCCGCTGGTCCGCCTCGGGTTGCAGCTCGAAGCGTTGCAGCAGCCAGCGCACCGGCGTGCCCAGGCGTACCCAGGCGTTGCCGGGCTGTTTGAAGCTGTCGCCGGTGAGAGTGACGATCCGTTCGATCAGCGGCTCGCCGTCGATGATGGCGCGCTTGATGGCAAACACGGTGGCGACATTGAGCACCATGATGCCAATATCGACCGCCCGGCCCCCCTTGGGCACCTGACGACCGGTGAGCAGTTCAATGGTCTGTTTGGCACCGCCCGAGGGGTACTTGGTGGGCACCGTTTTGACCAGCACGTCCTCGTCGGTGGCGTGGCGGGTCAGCTGGTCGATGGCTTCCGGCTTGTTGTCTTCCACCCCGATCAGGGTGAGCTTGGGTTTGAGCAGGTGCTTGAGTACCCGGATGCCATCCATGATTTCGTCGGCATATTGCTGCATCAGCCGATCGTCGGTGGTGATGTAGGGCTCGCACTCCAACCCGTTGACGATCAGGATCTCGGTGAGCTGGCCGCGACCGTCAAGCTTGCTGTGGGTGGGGAAGACGGCGCCCCCGAGGCCCGCGATGCCCGCCTGCTGGATGCGCTCGAGCAGCTCGCCCCGCTCCAGATTCCAGTAGTCGGGTTTGCCATTGCGCTCGCCCCAGGCATCCTCGCCATCCGGGGTGAGGGTGATGCAGAGATCGTCGAGGCCGGAGGGGTGGGCAACCGTGTGGTTGCCAATCTCGGTGATGGTGCCCGAGGTGGGGGCATGAACCGGCACGATCCGCCCCTTGGCATAACGGGTCAGGGGCTGGCCCTTCTTGACCCGATCACCCACCTGCACCAGCAGATCGCCAGCCAGGCCTGCGTGCTGGCGCACCGGAATGATGAGTTGTGGCGGCAGACCTGCGTTTACTACCGGGGTCTGGCTCGACTGACGTTTGTTGTCGGCCGGATGAATGCCGCCGTGAAAATCCCACAAGGTGCCGGCTTTGATATGTTCGAGTAAGGACTGCATGGTTACTCCACTACCTTGACCGGGATGATGACGTTGTTGAGATCCCACTTCCAGTTATCGACCGTGGTCGGCACCGGGATCATCTCGATGCAATCGGTGGGGCAGGGGTCGACACAGAGATCGCAGCCGGTACATTCGCTGGCGATCACGGTGTGCATCGCCTTGGTGGCGCCGACGATGGCGTCTACCGGGCAGGCCTGGATGCACTTGGTGCAACCGATGCACTGATCTTCGTGGATAAAGGCGACCTTCTTGACCGGCACGGCGGCCTCGTCCCCCCCGCCGAGCGGCTGGGGCTCGACCCCCATCAGATCGGCAATCTTGCGCATGGTGGCGTCACCACCGGGCACGCACTTGTTGATGGCGTCGCCACCTGCAACCGCCTCGGCGTAGGGTTTGCAGCCCGGGTAGCCGCACTGGCCGCACTGGGTCTGGGGAAGCAGGGCGTCGAGCTGATCGACGACGGGATCCTCCTCCACATGAAACTTGACGGCGGCAAAGCCCAGGATAATCCCGAACGCCAGCGCCAGCAGGGTGAGCACCAGAATGGCAAAGAGAATATGGATCATGGTTATATCTTGATTAGGCCGGTAAAGCCCATAAAGGCCAGCGACATCAGGCCGGCAGTGATCATGGCAATCGAGACCCCGCGAAAGGGGGCGGGCACATCGGCGGCCACCAGTCGCTCGCGCATGGCGGCAAACAGGATCAGCACCAGCGAGAAGCCAAGCGCCGCGCCAAAGCCGTAAATCACGCTCTGGATAAAATTGTGGCGCTCATTGATGCTCAGCAGCGCCACCCCGAGTACGGCGCAGTTGGTGGTGATGAGGGGCAGGAAGATCCCCAGCAGGCGATAGAGGGTGGGGCTGCTCTTGCGCACCACCATCTCGGTAAATTGCACCACCACGGCGATCACCAGGATAAAGGCGAGGGTGCGCAGGTAGACGATATCCAGCGGCAGCAGGATATAGTGCTCCACCAGATAGGAGCTGGCACTGGCGAGGGTCATCACGAAGGTGGTGGCGAGCCCCATGCCGATGGCGGTTTCCAGCTTGCCGGAGACCCCCATGAAGGGGCACAGGCCGAGGAATTTCACCAGCACGAAGTTGTTAACCAGCACGGTGCCGATCAATAAAAGCAGGTACTCAGTCATCGAATGTCGGGTTATCCGGTTTGAAGGCGGGCGGTATTATCTGATTTTAGGGCACGTTAAACAACCGCAAGGGGGCAGGGTTATTATGCAACCGGATAATTTGCCCGCGGTTTTGCTCAAGATGACGGCAGGGACGTGATCAGTTCGAACATGATGGTCGATTGAGGTTCAGAATCATGTTACGAGATCTCTAATCTTAAAGCTGGCCGACATTGGTGTCAGGCCAGTTCAGATACCTGGTTTTCCCCCTGATGGCCACTGGCAGCCACCCCAGAGCATTGTCGTTGGTTTGCTTGAGGCCACATTCCCAGATTTTGAATACTCTCCAGCCAGCTTCGTACAGCAGAGCATCAACCTTTGCATCGCGAGTAGTGTTTGCCGCAAATTTCTGCAGCCAGAATTTGGTATTGCTCTTGGGTGTTGCAGCAAAAGAACAGCCTGGATGGCGATGCCAGAAGCATCCATGCACGAAGATGCAAAGCCTATAGCGGGGAAGAACGATATCAGGTTTGCCGGGAAGATCTTTCACATGCAGTCTGAAACGAAATCCCCGAGCGTGGAGGTATTTGCGCAACAGAATTTCGGGGCGGGTATTTTTACTCCTGATACCGGACATCATCGCTGAACGGGTTTTTGTATCAACAACATCCACGCTTTTACTTCCCGCTTATTGAGCTTCCTGGTATCTTTACGGCCTGATCAAAAACACAGTAATTTGCCATGAACAATTTTTCATCATCCATCCCCGTCGTCGATTTGTTTGCCGGTCCCGGTGGGTTGGGTGAGGGCTTCTCCTCTCTCAATGATGGCAGGGCATTTGAGATTCAGGTTTCCGCAGAGAGAGATCCCGTCGCCCATCAGACATTGAAACTTCGTGCGTTTTACCGATTGCTCAAGAGTCACAAGCCCGAGTTTATTCAAGACTACTACCAGTTTTGCAATGGCTATGCCGAGAGTCCGTTCACAGAAAACACCATTGATCTTTGGGAAAAAGCGGAAAAAGAGGCGTTGTGCCTAGAGATTGGCAGTGAATCAGGCAACCAAGAGCTTGACCAAGCTATAGCCAGAGCGCTTGGAAGAAAGAGTGAATCACAACCATGGGTTCTGATCGGGGGCCCTCCCTGCCAAGCTTATTCCATTGCCGGACGTTCAAGGAACAAAGGGAAATCGGGTTACAAGCCGGAAGAAGACCATCGTCATTTTCTCTATAAAGAGTATCTGCGAATCATTCAAAAGAATCGCCCAGATATTTTTGTCATGGAAAATGTCAAGGGGATTTTGTCTTCAAAAATAAATGGAGATTTTATTTTCCATCAGATTCTTCGTGACTTGGCCAATCCAAATGCTGCTCTGAGCATGCCTGATGATGAGTTGCGTTACCATATAGTTTCCTTGGTAAGTGACGAAGTATTCAAGGATGGTGATGATCCCAAATCGCTCGATGCCAAGAAGTTCATCATTCAGGCCGAGGAGTATGGAATTCCGCAGGCCCGTCACCGTGTGATTCTTCTGGGTATTCGCAGTGATCGTGTTTGTACCGAATTGCCGAAACTGCCAAAGCTGTCAAAGTCAGATGCTGTGACTGTCAAACAGGTCATCGGGAATATGCCTGCATTGCGAAGCAAGCTCAGCAAGCAAAGTGATTCATATGTAAACTGGGAGTCTTCGGTAAGAGACCAGTTGATGTCCCTTAGCGTGTTTGCACAAATGGGACCGGAGCAGATAGCACCTCTTTCGGCAAGATTGATTGCAGCTGCAGAACACTTGAATGCACAAGAAACAGGCGGGTTGCGCTGGACTAAATCTGATGAACTGGAAGGTGCTACAGGAATTAGTGAGTTAGATCGTTGGTATTCGGATTACAATCTGAAAATCTGGTTGAATCATGAAACTAGAGGACATCGCATCGACGATCTGGCACGTTACGGGTTTGCCGCATGTTTTGCCGAAGAGCATTCTCGTTCACCAAAAGGCCACACTGATTTTTGCCTGCCAGGACTCGCTCCGGATCACAAGAATTGGGAATCAGGTCAGTTCTCTGACAGGTTCAGGGTGCAAGTGGCTGATGCGCCATCCACGACAATTACCAGTCATATATCCAAGGATGGTCATTACTTTATCCACTACGATCCGACACAATGCCGTAGTTTAACAGTAAGAGAAGCTGCACGTTTACAGACATTTCCTGACAATTACTTCTTTCATGGAGGAAGAACACAGCAGTACCATCAAGTCGGTAATGCAGTTCCACCATTGTTGGCACGTAAAATAGCAAAAATAGTATTTAAAATACTTAAAAGTTAAAGATGATGAACAATTTGGCTGAAGTTTAAGGCCGGATGATGCATAGAATAGGGGAGCAAAGACTATCTAATGGCAAGTGAAAGAAGACACCCACCAAGTGCAGCTTGTCTATCTGCTTCTATGAGAGATATTGGATATTCACTTGAAACAGCTATTGCAGATTTGATAGACAACAGTATTTCTGCTGGAGCCAGCAAAATCGAGATTATTTGCGATGTAGCATCAATATCTCCCGCCTTGGTCATTTTCGATAATGGCAGAGGTATGACAGAAGATGAGCTGTTCATAGCCATGCGTCATGGAACGGATAGTCCCGGTCGGCGACGCTCATCACATGATCTTGGCCGCTTTGGTTTGGGCTTGAAAACAGCTTCTTTTTCACAGTGCCGTTCTCTCACCGTAGTTAGCATCAAGCAAGGGATTATATGTGGTGCGGAATGGAATCTGGACCGTATTGATGCATCGGATGACTGGCTTCTATCAATTCTGGAGCCTGTTGATATTGAAGTATTGCCTCATGTTGGGTCACTTGGAGCGAATGGTACCGCTGTCATTTGGCGTGAGCTGGATAGATTGATGGAAGATGAAGTCGGAGTTCATCGGGATGAAATCGTCAACGAAAAACTTGATGTTGTAGGCAGGCATCTTTCCTTGGTATTCCATCGTTTCCTCTCTGGGGAGCTTAAAGGTTATTCCAAGCTTTCAATCAGCATAAATGGTCATCCGATAACTGCATTTGATCCTTTTTGCAGAAAAAATCCTGCCACTCAGATTCTTCCTGAGGAGGTTGTTCACATTGGCGATGCTCAAGTTCGCCTTCAGCCTTTCATTTTGCCGCATCATAGTCGCTTGTCAGCTTCTGAATATGATTACTACCAGGATCGTAGCGATTTTATCTCCAACCAAGGTTGTTATGTCTATCGAAATGGACGCCTGATGGCATGGGGAGATTGGTTCCGTATCGTACCAAAGGGAGAAGCCACGAAACTGGCACGGGTGCAAATCGACTTCCCAAACAGTCTTGATGAAGACTGGACTATTGATATTAAGAAGTCGCGTGCTCGTCCTCCACATGCGGTACGTGAACGCTTACGTCAGATCCTCACTAAAGTTACTGCACGTAGTGTGATCGTTCACCGAGGGCGTGGGCAAAAGTTGTTTCAGGATAACCAAGCGCCATTTTGGGAACGTTATGCAGAGCACGATGGTATTCGGTTTTCTATCAACGATCAGCATCCTATTATTACCTCACTGGCTGGAAAACTTTCACCAGAGGATGCAAAACTATTTCGAACTCTACTTGACTCTATTTCTGCATCATTGCCAATTGAAATGATTTATTCTGACTATTCAACGCACCCACGTGAAATACGTTCCCAAAAAATAGATGAAAATGAAGTCATGGAAAGGCTAAGGAATCTACGTCAGATTTTGTACGGGGATGGGCCGGTTGATGCGAAGGCTTTTCTACAAATTGTTCGTTCCACACATCTCTTCGACGATCAGGTCGACATTGCTGAAAAATTTATCAGTGAGGCTTTTACATGAGCATTACAGGTATAATGCAAGAAAGGAATATCACCAACGCTCTAATCTCTGGGCTTGCCAATATGACGGAAACGCCAACACGTGAGCAAGTGGAGGATAAGGCTAGACAGATAGCTGCAGTTTTTGGTTACTCTGGAGATCTTAGAAATGTTGTTACTGAAGCTATGGAGTCTGTGGTAACCCGTATGGGGGCAGGGATATCACTGGTTGATACCAACGCGAAGCATGATGACCAATGGGTTCACAAGCGGAGTGATGTCAGCTGGACCTATGCTAACGCATATGAGGAATTCCTCCGGAATGAGGGTTGGCCTCCACAAATGGTTCAGTCACTGAGTGATGTGACTAACCGGATCTTGGGCCATCTTCAGGATCCACTTAGTGAAGGGACAACTTGGAACCGCCGTGGTCTCGTCATTGGTCATGTGCAGTCTGGAAAAACTGCCAACTATACTGGCGTGATAGCACGAGCAGCCGATGCTGGTTACAAATTCATCATTGTTATTGCTGGGATTCATAATAATTTACGGAAGCAGACGCAGCAGCGAATTGATGAGGCTTTCATCGGTCAGTCGAGTGACCCGAATGATCGCCGATACATAGGTGTGGGGACAATGCCAAATTATCCTCATCCAGGTACGCTTACAAATATTCATGAAGATTTTAATAAGAACACGGCTGATAAAAGTGGGTTAAAAATAAGTAGATATAGTGCACCTATCATTTTGGTTATAAAGAAAAATGTCACAACATTAACGGCCTTGCACAAGTGGTTGAAAGAATTGAATACTGCTGGTGATGGTCAGATTCGTGATGTGCCAATGTTGCTGATAGATGATGAAGCCGATAATGCATCGATTAACACAAACAAGGAGGATTTGGATCCGACTAGGACGAATGCCATGATTCGCAGTATTTTGGGGTTGTTTGCTAAGTCTTGCTATGTTGGGTATACAGCCACCCCATTTGCCAATATTTTCATCAATCCAGATGCTTATAGTGATGAAGTTAGGGAGGAGTTATTTCCTCGCGATTTTATTTATTGCTTAGATGCACCAACAACATATTTTGGTGCAGAAAAAATATTTTTGGATGAGTTAAAAAGCGAGTCGGTCGTCATTCCAATCGATGACTGTGAAGATTTTATTCCCTATTCACATAAGCGTGACGCACCTATTCAAGAGTTACCACCAAGCCTATACCGTGCACTTGACGAGTTCATCATTGCACGAGCTATTCGAAATCTACGTGGGCAGGTTGCCAAACATTGCTCGATGATGGTTAATGTGTCACGTTACGTACCGGTGCAAAAGGCTGTGCGTGACTTCCTGAGTCTCAGAGAGAAGAGAATCAGGGAGGCGGTTTTGGCCAATTACGCGATGCCAGAAGACGTCTCCTCAAGAAATATTTATATGAGAGGTTTGAGGAGTGCTTTTGATGCTGAGTACAGCGATGTTGGATTTACATGGGAAGAAGTAAAGTCAGTCCTTAATACTGTTTTCGATCACCTTCACCTTTATGTCATCAACAGCAAAAGCGATGAAGTTCTTGATTACGCCCGATATCAAAAAGAAGGCATTGGACTAACGGCGATAGCTATCGGTGGATTGAGCCTCTCGCGAGGCCTGACTATCGAGGGGCTAACTATTAGTTATATGTATCGGAATACTAAGATGTACGACACGCTGATGCAGATGGGACGATGGTTCGGTTATCGCCTTGGATTTGAGGATCTCTGTCGCGTTCATCTCTCGCGTGATTCGATCAACTGGTACTCCCACATAGCCGATGCATCCGAAGAACTTGTCCAGCAAGTTAAACGCATGCGGCGAGATCGCCTTAGCCCAAAGGAATTTGGATTTTATGTCCGCGCACATCCAGACCGCTTGCTGATTACTGCGGCAAACAAGATGCGTTCTGGAAAAAAAGAAACCGTCGAACAGAGTTTTAGTGGGCGGATGCGTGAAAGTTACATCGTCTCCATCGACCCTGACGTCAATAAGAGGAACTTTGCTCTACTCTCCGAATATTGGCGAGGTGGATTCGGCGGGCGGCCAGAAGAGAAGACTGAGAAGGGGTTTATATTCAGGGATGTGCCAATTGATGTTATCGACGACTTTCTCATCAGATTTGAATGTCATTCGGCCTTTTCAGGACAGAAGTCAGATGTGGTGAGTTATTTGGAACGGATTTCGAAGAAGCACCCTTTAGCCGATGTTCTGCTGATTTCTCCTCCAAAAGGTTCGGGTGGAGAAAGCTCATTCACCCTCAGGAATCAAGAACGTGTTGTAGGGAAAGATCAGCCGGATGGAACCTCATGGCGTTTGAACAAAGACAGGGTTGCTTCACGTGGTGATGAAGGTCTCGGTCTTGATGATTTGCGCATTGAGGCGAGGAAGATAGCTGAGGGTGACGATGGTTGTGGAACAGTATCAGACACACATTATCGAATGGTGAGAAATAAACCTCTTCTCATGATTCATAGCTTGGAACCCAAGGGTGATAATGTGTCTGGGCCAATAGCTGCCTTCGGCATCAGTTTCCCATATGGTGATTATTCAACGACTATCAATGTTGTCGTGAACAAGGTTTGGCTCCAGCAGATGGTTGGATATGCGGATGATCCTGCTGAGGAAGAAGACCAAAATGATTAATTTTTCACCATGGGATGATATTCCCGTTCCTAAAACGGGCTTAAATGTTATTCAGGTTTCAGTAGCAACAGCTGTGCCTTGTTTCTGGGGGCGTGATACCAACGGTTCTTGCCTGTTCATTCTGGAACTTCAAGGAGATCATGTATCCCAGTATCGACAGAATATTGTAACGGTAAATGGCATTGATATAGATCTTCGGGCTAACGAGCAAGGCCGACAATACCTAATGCTTACTCTTGAGCGACATGTTGATCGCGACCTCTTTGAAGGGTTGTGTCAAACCCTTGCTTTTGTTCTTCAACACGCAACTGATTCGGCCAGTGCTATGACCATATCACTTGCACATATCCGCCGCTGGAAGACTTTTCTTACGGGGCGGAACCAACGATTGTCTGCAGAAGAGGTCCAGGGGCTCTTTGCCGAAATTACCTTTCTTGTGGAGCTGCTCGATAAAGAAATGCCGAGTAATACCGCAGTTGAATCCTGGCTTGGCCCGGATCGGTCGCATCAGGATTTCATCTTTGGCAACAGGGGGATCGAAGTAAAATCGCTATCGGGCAGAGAGCGGAGCTGCATCCGGATTTCGTCGGAAGATCAACTTGAATCCTTAAATGACTCACTCTTTCTACGAATCTATCGATTGAACAGCCTTACGGACGCTGGAGGGGGTCGCTCTCTCAACGAGGTCATTGCGGAAGTCCAGTCACGACTTAATGAGGCTGCGGCTTTAGAGGCTTTTGAACTGAAATTGGCTGCATATGGCTATGCGCCTTTCCCTGACTACGATGAGCCACGTTTTGTTGTCAATAGTGTGTGTAGCTACCTAATTGCGGACGATTTTCCGCGCTTAATAAGGTCGCAACTACCGGTAGGGATTGCCAAGGTAGCTTATGACATCAGACTGGAAGCGATCTCTCAGTACGAGTGCGAGGGGGATGTCGTTTTCGGAGGACAATCATGGCGCAAATAATAGTAGAAGAATTCTTCCATGATTTTCGGCAAGAGCTGCTGGCCGGAGCTGAAGCCAATGGCCGGTTTCAGCTTGAAGAATTCATGGAAACTGTCGCGACTGAGCTGGTCGATACAGGTTTTACGGAAGGTTTCGAGCTCTGTCATTACCGTGCACAACGTGGCATGCGTGTGGACGGCTACTGGTTCAATGATGAAGGTGTTCTAGACCTGTTTATTGCCGACTTCGATTCAAGAAATGAACTGACAACGCTCAACAAAGCGGATGTTGTCGCGACATTCAAACGAATCTCTAATTTCTTCGAAGCTAGTGCCAAAAGGCATTTGGCTGGAGAGTTGGAGGTGACATCTCCGGAGTATGGCCTCGCCAAGCAAATTGAGGATAGAAAGGACACTCTTCGGCAAATCAATTTGATCCTTTTTTCCGAACGGATGCTTAGTGATAAAATCCAGACTATGTCTGACACGGTGGTAGCAGATATAACAACGGTACATCACATTTGGGATATATCGCGCCTGCATCGTCAGAGAAGTTCTCGAAACCATAAGGAAGCGCTAGATCTCGATTTCATGCAGATGTTCGGCAAAGGTATCCCAAGCCTCCCGGCACATTTGGAGACTGATGCTTATCAATCTCATCTCATGGTGATCCCAGCAGATGTGCTGGCAACCTTGTACGAAAAATTTGGTGCTCGTTTGCTTGAACAGAACGTGCGAACGTTCCTGCAGGCTCGTGGCAACGTGAATAAAGGGATCAGAGCCACGATTTTGAATGAACCCAATATGTTCTTTGCCTACAACAATGGGATAACCGCAACAGCACAAGAAGTTGAAACAGCAATGACCGCGTCTGGCCCCGTGATTACGAGAGTTGTTGACCTTCAGATTGTCAATGGTGGCCAGACTACGGCATCGCTGTTTCATACACGCAAGCGTGACAAGGCTGATTTGTCTCAGATATTTGTTCAAATGAAGTTGTCCGTCATCGATAGTCTTCAAAGCGAGGTGGTCGTTCCAAAAATATCGGAGTATGCCAATACCCAGAATAAGGTAAATGCAGCCGACTTTTTCTCAAATCACCCTTTCCATGTTCGAATGGAAGAGTTTTCACGCCGTATATGGGCTCCAGCACAGCAAGGAGCGCAACGTGAGACCCGCTGGTTCTACGAGCGAGCACGAGGTCAATATGCTGATGCGCAGTCGAAACTTACCCTAATGGAACGGCGCAAGTTTACAGCTGAGCATCCGAAGCAACAAATGTTCACTAAAACCGATCTAGCGAAATTCGAGAATGTCTGGGATGACCATCCAAAGTGGGTAAATCTTGGTTCTCAGAAGAATTTTGCGCGCTATGCTGTTCGAATAGGATGTGAATGGGAAAAATCATCCGATGAGTTCAATGAGTTTTACTTCAAGAGGGCTATCGCTCGAGCTTTGATATTCCGTGCTACTGAGCGTATCGTTTCTGCACAGCCGTGGTACAACGGTGGATATCGTGCAAATATCGTAATCTATACATTGGCACTAATCAGTTATATTACGAATGCTCGAAAAGTAAATATAGATT
The DNA here is from genome assembly GCF_019048725.1 of Aeromonas sp. FDAARGOS 1407. NCBI lineage: Bacteria > Pseudomonadati > Pseudomonadota > Gammaproteobacteria > Aeromonadales > Aeromonadaceae > Aeromonas > Aeromonas sp. FDAARGOS 1407. Next base: position 3,875,707 of record NZ_CP077399.1, on the reverse strand, counting down.
TTTTGGGTATCTGGAATATGCAGAAAGTTTCCCCTGTACTGGAAAACACACTCACTATAGTATCGAAAGCCGTAAACGACGATATCATCAACCCACCGCAAGGTATTTCTAACATATCCGAGTGGTGCAAGAAGGATGCATGCTGGACAAGAATACAGAACCGTGCTGAAGCTGTAGCCAACCAGATCTCATCGGAATTTTACGAACGGCTGCTTTCACTTGATGAACAGTCAGCCAACATGCGGTATGCAAAGCAAACCCAGAGAATAGATAACGGCATTGAAGCTCAGAAAAAGGTGCTTGCAGTGCCCGCAACCGAATGGGCTCGTATCTATCAGTCGCTGTTAGAGAATGGCCTCCTCAACCCAAAGCAGGACAGTGCGTTGAGAGTGGCCATGCAGATCCCCTCCAAGTGTCCGACCGAGAAACAAAGTGCTACTTTGTTGGAAATTCTTGAAAACAAAAGTTTGGAAGGGATGATTGTACATAACAGCTGAATATGTCACCGAATCCTATAGCTAGAGTCTTTGAAAAGTTCTAGTCCGTAAAAAGCCAACTACCTCATGGACCCCAGTGTGAGCAGACGTGTTGTGCTCGGCGGTGAGGCCAACTCTTCTTTCACTCAGCGTCTGTTTTGCGCGACCATCCTTGCGCCGTGCGGCACAGTTGCTTGGTGTGCAATTGGATATGGTAAAAGTGCCGGAGGGTCAGTCCGTAAAGCCAGCTGCATTGACACATATCTGCATTGGAGGGTACATGATCAGCCATATCGACCATCTGGTATTGACAGTCAGCGATATCGAACGCTCGGTGGGGTTTTACAGCACAGTGCTCAATATGGAGGCCGTTACCTTTGGCGAGGGGCGCCGCGCCCTGTGCTTTGGCAACCAGAAGATCAATTTGCAGCTCTTTGGGCAGGAGCCGCGCAACCGGGCGCAGGTAGGCTCGGGGGATCTCTGCCTCATTACCCGCTGGCCTCTGGATCAGGTGCTGGCCCAGCTTGCGAGCCAGGGTGTCGAGATAGTGGAGGGGCCTGTGATAAAGAGCGGTGCCTGCGGGCCCATCGAGTCGGTTTATCTCCTCGACCCGGATCGGAACCTCATCGAAATAAGCCGTTATCGCTGACCTCTTGGTGCCTTGCCTCATTCCCCCTTGGCGGCGCGTCTGCGCAGTACCGAGTGCAGCGGAACAAGGGCTAACACAGCGCCTGCAAAGAGCAGCAGATAGCCCAGAGGGATCAGGGCGAATGGCTCATGGAGGACTCCCTGAGTATCCAGAGTGGCGCCTATCTGATGAAAGGCCAGAAAACAGCAGAGCCCTGCCAGAATGAGCAGGATGCCGAATCTTGTCATAGGGTGCTCCTTGTTCGCGACATGCGGTGAGAAAGGGAGAGTGCGCAGCCTGCCATGCTTGGGTGAAGTAACGGTGAAGTGGAGCAGAGAGATAACAACGGCAGCCATGGGCTGCCGTTGTTATTGGCGGGAGAGGGCGCTCGTTCAGGCTACCCCCTCGAGATGGGACGAGCGGGCTTAGCAGACCCCCTGCGCCAGCATGGCATCGGCCACCTTGACGAAACCGGCGATATTGGCGCCGCTTTCGTAGTTCACATGACCCTCCTCATCCTGGCCGTAACGTACGCAGGTGGCGTGGATGCTGGTCATGATCCCCTTGAGGCGGGCATCCACCTCTTCCCGGCTCCAACCAAGGCGCTGGGCATTCTGGCTCATCTCAAGGCCCGAGGTGGCCACCCCGCCGGCATTGGCCGCCTTGCCCGGGGCAAACAGCACCTTGGCCTCGTGAAACAGCGCGATGGCCTCGGCGCTGCTCGGCATATTGGCGCCCTCGGCCACCAATTGCACCCCATGGGCGATAAGCTCGCGGGCATCTTCCTCCAGCAGTTCGTTCTGGGTGGCGCAGGGCAGGGCGACCTGGGTGGCGATATGCCAGGGGGTGCGGCCGCTGTAATACTCGAGCCCCAGTTCATAGGCGTAATCGGCGATGCGCTTGCGCTGCTCGTTCTTGAGTGACATCAACCGGGCCAGCTTCTCGGGGGTAAAGCCGTCGGGATCGTACACGGTACCGCCGGAGTCGGAGGCGGTGATGACGCGGGCCCCCAGCTCCATCGCTTTCTCGATGGCGTACTGGGCCACGTTGCCCGAGCCCGACACTGACACCGTCATGCCAGCCAGCGACTGGCCGCGATGGGCCAGCATGGCCTGGGCGAAATAGAGCAGGCCGTAGCCGGTGGCCTCCGGGCGAATGAGACTGCCGCCAAAGGAGAGCCCCTTGCCGGTAAAGACGCACTCGGCGCTGTTGGTGAGTTTCTTCATCATGCCGGTCATGTAGCTCACCTCGCGCCCGCCGACGCCGATGTCACCGGCCGGCACGTCGGTGTTGGCCCCCAGATGGCGATGGAGCTCCAGCATCAACGCCTGGCAAAAACGCATCACCTCTCCTTCGCTCTTGCCCTTGGGGTCGAAATCGCTGCCCCCCTTGCCACCGCCCATGGGCAGGGTGGTGAGGGCATTCTTGAAGGTCTGCTCGAAGGCGAGAAACTTGAGCACAGAGAGATCCACCGAGGGGTGAAAGCGCATCCCCCCCTTGAAGGGGCCGATGGCGGAGCTGTGCTGGACGCGGTAGCCGCGGTTTACCTGTACCTGGCCCTGATCGTCCACCCAGCTGATGCGAAACTGGATCAGCCGCTCCGGCTCTACCAGTCGCTCCAGCAGGCCATGTTGCAGATAGCGGGGATGGCGCTCGACATAGGGCCAGATGGAGGCAAGCACCTCGCTGACCGCCTGGATAAACTCCGGCTGGTGGGGATTGCGGCTGGCGACCTGCGCCAGGAAGTCCGCCCGGGATAGGGAATGACTCATCTGTAACTCCTGTAGTGAAGGGTGAAATTGGCCTCTTGCCAGAGAAAAGCACATGCCCTGCATCCAAATTTTTGAGGTTATAAGTCGCTTGGACGCAGACAAAGATCCGACTTAATGACGGGCTTGCCGCCGATTATTGTGCCAATCGTCGAAAACTACCGAGAGTCAGGGCGACGGGCACAAGATAATTCGTGTTGAGGAAAATCTTTTTATGCATTTTTGATTAATAAATAGCAAGAAATTATTAGCTCCGTATGGCGCAGAAACGGAGCCTGTGCATAACAACCAAATAACGATGAACAGGTGTAACGGGAGGGAGAGGCGTGACCCCTGGCGCATTTTGGCCGGCAGAGGGGCGCCGCGAGCAAGTATCCGGCGTGTTAAAGCTGGCAATATGCTACTGTGTCGCCATTTTTGACGGATAAGCTGGCCTTTGTCCTTTTTAAGATGGAAAACTATGCAAAAACTTGATGCGGTGACGCGGTTGATGCCGCTGGCCGAGCCTTCGCTGGCAAACGATACCAGAGTTCAACGAGGCGAGGCTTCTGCCCGCAGGCAGGTGACCCATGCTGGCCGATGAATCCATGCGCCTGAACAAGTACATCAGCGAGAGCGGCATCTGTTCGCGCCGCGAGGCCGACCGTTTTATCGAGCAGGGCCACGTCTTTATCAACGGCAAGCGTGCCGGGGTGGGGGATCAGGTGTTTGCCGGGGATCTGGTCAAGGTCAACGGCCAGGTGATCGAGCCGCGCGAGGCTGACAGCCTGGTGTTTATCGCGCTGAACAAGCCGGTGGGCATCGTCAGTACCACGGAGGCGGGTGAGAAGGACAACATCGTCGACTTCGTCAACCACAGCACCCGCATCTTCCCCATCGGCCGGCTCGACAAGGACTCCCAGGGCCTTATTTTTCTCACCAACCACGGCGATCTGGTCAACAAGATCCTGCGGGCAGGCAACGATCACGAGAAAGAGTATCTGGTGACCGTCGACAAGCCGGTGACCGACGACTTTATCAAAGGGATGGCGGCCGGGGTGCCGATCCTCGGTACCGTCACCAAGAAGTGCAAGGTGAAAAAAGAGGCGCCGTTCGTGTTTCGCATCACCCTGGTGCAGGGGCTGAACCGCCAGATCCGCCGCATGTGCGAGCACTTTGGCTTCGAGGTAACCAAGCTTGAGCGCATTCGCATCATGAACGTCAGCCTCAAGGGGCTGCCGGTGGGTGAGTGGCGTGACCTCGACGGTGATGAGCTCATTGAGCTGTTCAAGCTGATTGAGGACTCCTCCTCCGAGGTGAAACCGGCCAAGGGCAAGCAGAACGCAACCCCGCAGGGCAACAAGGGGGCTGGCAATCAGGGGCAAGGGGGCAAGCCTGGACAGGGCAAAAAACCGCGCCGGGATGATGACCACGAAATTGGCGGACGCCCCAATGTGCCGGGTCCGGAGGCATTCGAGAAGAAAACCCCGGTCGGCAAGGGCGGCGCCGGTAAAGGTGCAGGGAAAGCGGCCGCAGGCAAAGGCGGTGCCGGCAAAGGAACTCCGAACAAGGGGGGCAAACCCGCTGCGGGCAAACCGCGCGCCGGTCAGGGGGGGGCGGCAGAAGAAGGGGCGCTAGGGCGCCTTGTCTGCTCGCGCTGTTGTCATCGACTCACTCGCATATACACCGGCCATCAGGCCGGTGTATTGCTTTGGGAAAGAGGTTGGGGTCAGTGATCCCGCCCCTCTTCCAGCTTGCGTTGATAATCCTGCTGGACGATGGCGAGCGCCGCGAGAGCAAGGGCCGGATCGATCCGGTTGGTTTCCAGCAGTTCGATGAGATCCACCGCGAGCTGGATCTCGGGGGGGGCATTTTCCAGTGACATGGGGGGCTCCGGTAAGGGGAAAGCGCCATTATACACGGGGCACCGTCTCGACAGACTGGGGTTAGAGGTGCTGGCGCATCTCCTTGTCTATCTCCTCGCGCAGGGCCATCAATTTTTTGGCATAGAGCTGCAACTGCAGATCGGCGGCCGAGACCGGCTGCCACTGGGGTACCGGGGTCGGTTTGCCTTGCTCGTCCATGGCAACGAAGATGATGATGCAGTGGGTGGTCTTGTGACGCTGGGCCTCAGTGGGGTGGCGGCTGTAGACATCTACCGCCAGGTGCATGCTGGTGGTACCTGTGTGGATCACCTGGGCGTGTACCTCCACCAGCTGGCCTATCTGGATGGGGCGCAAAAAGCGGATCCCCCCCACATAGACGGTGACCGCATAGCCGCTGCACCAGCCTGCGGCGCAGGCGTAGCCCGCCTGATCGATCCACTTCATCACCATGCCGCCGTGCACCTTGCCACCGAAATTCACGTCGGCAGGCTCGGCCAGAAATTGCAGGGTCAACTCGCGGGGTGGGGTCATGTTCTCTCCTTGGTCCGGGTTCATTGCCGGTAACTCTTGCGGTAGGTTTCTGCCTGCTGGCAGGGGGGCAGGTCGCCAAGGGCGGGGCGCTTGTTGCCCTCCCGCTGGCCGAAGCTGGCGAACTCCTGCTGACACTTGGCGGCCTTGCCCCCTTCCTTGATGCAGGCGTCGATCCGCTGCTGCTTGCCCTGTTCAATCAATTGCTGCTGGGCTTGCTGGCAGGCGGCATCCAGCTTGGCCTGTTTGGCATCTCTGTCCTCCACTGCGGCCAGCAGGGGGAGCGAGAGGGTACAACCGAGCAGCAATACGAGCATCTTCATGATGATTTTTCTCCTGACGGGGGGCGTCCGGCAATCACCAGGGCAATCCCCCCCAAGATGCCCAGGGTCGACAATATCAAGCGCAGCGACCAGGACTCATCCAACCAGATGAGCCCGGCCAGGGCGGCGAGCAGAGGCACCAGCAGCTGGACGCTGGCGGCCAGGGTGCGGCCAAGATGGGGCAGCACCAGATACCAGAGTGCATAACCAAGGCCGGAGGCCAGCGCCCCCGAGGCCAGGGCATAACCGATGGCGGCGGGGCTGGTCTGCAACTGCCCGAGCAGCAGATAGAGCAGGGCCGCCGGCAGGCTGGCGCGTAGAAAATGGCCGGCGTTGGCGGCGACCGGGTCGGCAAAGCGCGAGGCCCGCAGGGTATAGCCGGCCCAGGCGATGCCGGCCACTATCATCAGGGCTGCCCCCAGCGGATCCGGCGCACTGAGGCCGGGCAGCAGCAAGACCACCAGGCCTGCCATGGCGAGCAGCAGGCCGAGCCACTGGCGCCGGGGCAGGGCCTCTCCGCGCAGCAGAGGCGGTGCCAGCATGCTGATCTGCACGGCGGCAAATAGCAGCAGGGCGCCGGTGCCCGTGGTCAGGGTGAGGTAGGAAAATGAAAACGCCGCGCCATAAATGACAAGAGCCAGGGCACCGCCCCAGTCCCCCTGACGGGGGGATTTATGGCGCGCGCCGCACAGCAGCACCAGTACCAGGGCGCCACTGGTCAGGCGCAGCAGGGTGAAGAGGGCGGGATCCATCCGCTCTTCAAACAGAGCCAGCCGACAGAGCACCGAGTTGGCGGCGAACGCCATCAGGGTCAGCAGAGTCAGTAACAACAGGCGGGGCAGTGGCATCCATTCACCTTGAGTTCAGTGGGGCAGGTTCAGCATGGTTCACCATCCAACGAGGAGGTCCCATGAAACAAATGCTGGAGCAATTGATGGGAGCTGGCAAGGGCTGGCTCAATGAAGGCGGCGACAGCCGCAAGGCGCAGATGAAGGGGATGGCTCAGGGTGGCCTCGCCGCCGGTGCCATGGCCCTGCTGCTTGGCAACAAGAAGATGCGCAAATATGGTGGCAAGGTGGCGGCGGTCGGTGGGGCGGCGGCCCTCGGCGGTCTGGCCTACAAGCTCTATCAGGATTGGCAGGCACAGCAGGGCAGCCCGGCGCAGCCGACCCAGCCCATCGGCACCTTGCAGGGCAACGCGCTGGATGCCCGCGCAGCTCTCTTGGTGCGGGCCATGGTGGCGGCGGCCCGGGCCGATGGCCATATCGATAACGACGAGCGTCAGAAGATCCAGCAATATCTGACCGAACAGGGCCAGAGCGATGCGGCGCGCTGGATCGATGCCGAACTGGCCCGCCCGCTCGATCCCCACGCCCTGGCGCGGGAAGTGACCGACATGGAGCTGGCGACCGAGGTCTATCTTGCCTCCCTGCTTGCCATCGACGTGGATCACTTTATGGAACGCGGTTATCTCGACGAGCTGGCGCGCGCCCTCAAGCTCGATGAAAATCTCAAAGGCAGCATTGAGCGTCAGGTGGCCCAGCTGGATGCCCCCGCCTGATCCCCGGTTAGTACATGGATTGTCGATAAGGCCCCGTTACGGGGCCTTGTTGTTTTTTGGGGGAATGGCGTCCAGCTGCTGGTGGATAAGCTCTGCCAGCCGGGTGAGAGCCCCCTCCAACTGCTCGCTCCAGGGATGGGAGCTGTTGAGCCGCAGGCAGTGGTTGTGCAGCCCCTTGCTGGAGAAGAGGGCGCCGGAGGCCAGCGAGAAACCGCTGGACAGCGCCCGGGCGTGCAGGGCGCGGCTGTCGAGGCGCGAGTCAAATTCGAGCCAGAGAAAATAGCCGCCATCGGGGGAGGAGATGCTTACTTCCACCGGTAGCAGGCGCAGCAGGGCCGCCGATGAGGATCTCAAGGAGTCTTGAGCCATTGCTATCTTGCCAATGAAAAAGGCCGACACAGGATGTCGGCCTTCTCGTTCTGTTGCGTGGCGGACTAGATTGCCAGCGCCAGTCTGGCTTCACGCTTCTCGCTGATATGGGTGAGACCATAGGCCAAGAGCACGATAAGGGCACCAATCCAGGGGGTGTGCATCAGGCCGAGGTGCTCCACCACCAGGCCGCCGACCACGGAGCCCAGCGCGATACCGACATTGAAGGCGGCGATGTTGAGGCCGGAGGCAACGTCCACCGCCTTGGGGGTGTGTTGCTCGGCCTGTTTCACCACCAGCACCGGGTGCGGCGCGGTGAAGGTGAGCACCAGCAGCACCATGGCGAGACCTGCAAACAGCAGCTTCAGCGCAGGCAGCGGGCCCATGCGATCGGCCAGCTTGCCGCCCCAGATATTGCCGACGGCGACCGAGACCCCGTATACCAGCAAAATGAGGCTCACCGAGCCGGCGCTAAAACCGCTCACCTGCTGCAGGATGGGGGCGAGAAAGGTAAAGGCCGTGAAGGCGCCGCCGTAACCGAGCGCTGTCTTGGCGTAGACCAGCAGCAGCGGCTTTTTGGTCAGCACCGAGAGCTGCTCGCGGATGGTCGAGGCCGCCCCCTTGGGCAGGTTATTGGGGATCAGCAGCAGGCTGCCCACCATGGCGACCAGCCCCAGCAGGCTCACCACCAGAAAGGTCTCGCGCCAGCCGAAGACCTGACCAATCCAGGTGCCGAGTGGCACGCCGGTCACCAGCGCGATGGTGAGCCCGCTGAACATGATGGCGATGGCGCTCGCCGCTTTTTCCTTGGCTACCAGCCCGGTGGCGATGGTGCTGCCCACCGAGAAGAAGACCCCATGAGCCAGCCCAGTCAGGATGCGGGCCACAATCAGGCTCTCGTAACCGGGCGCCTGCCAGGCCAGCAGGTTGCCGGCGGTGAAGAGTGCCATCAGCCCCACCAGCAGCCACTTGCGCGGCACCTTGCCGGTCAGCGCCGTGAGCACGGGGGCGCCGATGGCCACCCCCAGGGCATAGAGGCTGACCAAGAGGCCCGCCGAGGGGAGCGAGACATTGAGCTGGTCGGCGATGGTGGGGATGAGCCCCACGATCACGAATTCGGTGGTGCCGATCGCAAAGGCACTTAAGGTGAGGGCAAATAACGCCAGTGGCATAACAACTCCTTGGATAGGGACTCCCGACGGGAGAATGGCGCCAGTATGCCGAGGCAGTTTGTTGGCAAAAATGACGGCATATTCAAATGACTTTTGACCAATTCGCATCAATCTGGCCATTAATCGCCTTCTTCCCCCTGGCTTGTTGTGGCTATTGGCAGTGGTGTCATATTGCACTCGTTGGGCGTTGGGGTAAGCTCCGGTAGATGGTTTAGGCGCTGGTGCAGGAGTGGCCCGGATACATGACGGGGGATGTCGCTCAGGGCTGCCAGTCATGGCTTTTCCCTTGCAAAACAGGACACAAGATGAAACTGACCGGACTATCCTCCTTTCTTTTGCTGTGCGGTGCCTTTGCCGCCCAGGCCGCCCCGCAAGATCCCCTCTTCGCCTGGAATGACACAACCGCCAAGCAGGCGATCATCAAATGGGTGGCCGATGCCACGGATCAGCAAAAAGCCACCTTTATCCCGGAAGATAAGCGCTTTGTAGTGTTTGATAATGATGGCACCCTGTGGCCTGAGGCGCCCCTGACGTTTCAGCTGCAGTTTGCGATAGACGAGATCAAGCGTCTGGCGCCAGACCACCCTGAGTGGAAAAAAGAGCCCGTCGTCGCCGCTGTGCTGAACGATGATCTCAAGACCCTGGCCAGGATGGGGGAGAAGGGGCTTGTGCAACTGGTGGCCCTGACGCACAGCGGCATGACCACCACGGAATTTGCCAAGCGGGTGAACAACTGGGTGAGCAGCAAAAAAGATCCCCGCTATGGTTGCCACTACAACCAGCTTGGCTATCTGCCGATGAAGCAGTTGCTCACCTATCTGCGGGAGAACGGCTTCAAGACCTGGATTGTCTCCGGCGGTGGCGCCGACTTTATCCGGGAGCTGGCGGAGCCTATGTATGGCATACCGCCGCAGCAGGTGGTGGGGTCGTTTGCGCAAGGGGAGTTTGCCCTGACGGAGGATGGGTCAGCGATCCGCAAGACCATGAAGGGGGCCTACTATGACGATGGCAAGGCCAAACCGGCGGCCATCCACCTCTTTATGGGACAGCGCCCGGTGGCGGCCTTTGGCAATAGCGATGGCGATGTGCCCATGCTGCAGTACACCTCGACCAACCCCGACTACCGTACCTTTGGTCTGCTGGTTCACCACACGGACGCCAAGCGGGAATATGCCTATGACAGTCACCCTCCGGCCAGCGGCAAGCTGGTCGATGGGTTGGCTCAGGCGAAGGCGCGGGGCTGGGTGGTGGTCGACATGAAGTCGGACTGGAACCAAGTGTTTGATCCTGCGCTCTGCTCAAATGCCCCCTGACGGGAGGAAATTGACGGGGCGTGATAAAGCAGCAAGCGGGGTTTGCTCCCGCAGATCCGGGCGAAGGCGGGAGCGCCTTCGCCCGGCTTGTTTTTGGCTGCCAGGGACGTTACATCCCGGCTTAGTTATCCCAGGCGGGGGCGAAATCCGGGTTGGCGCAGCGTTCGCCTCGATCCAGGGTGGCGATGGCGGCCATCTCATCGCTGCTGAGCGTCACCTTAAGGGCGGCCAGATTGGCGGTCAGGTTCTCCCGCCTGGTGGAGCTCGGGATCACCGCCATGCCCTGCGCCAGCAGCCAGGCGAGCGACACTTGGGCCGCAGAGACGCCGTGGCGCTGGCCGATCTCCATCAACAGCGGCTCGCTTAACACCTTGCCGTAGGCGAGCGGCATATAGGCGGTGACGGCGATGCCCTGTGCCTGGCAGAACTCCACCACCTTGCGGTTTTGCAGCAGGGGGTGAACCTCCACCTGCTGGTGGGCGATGGAGCCTGGCCCCAGAATGTCGATGGCTTCTTTAAGCTGGGCCACGGTGAAGTTGGAGACCCCGATCTCGCGGGTCAGCCCCCGCGCTTTGGCCTCGGCCAGCTGTGTCAGATAGACCGCCATCGGCACCTCATCCTTGGGGGAAGGCCAGTGGATCAGCGCCAGATCCAGATAGTCGGTGCCCAGTTTTTCGAGACTCACCTCCAGGCTCGGGATCACCTTGCCCTGGCCAAACTCGCTGGTCCACACCTTGGTGGTCAGGTAGATATCCTGGCGGGGCACGCCGCTCTCGGCCATCAGCTGGCCCACTTCGGCCTCGTTGGCGTAGATCTGGGCGGTGTCGATATGGCGGTAGCCAAGCTCAAGCCCCTGCAGCAGGGAGTCACGCAGGGGTTGCCCGGTCAGGCGGAAGGTTCCAAGACCCAGGTTGGGCATCTTCATCATGCTATTCCTCAAATTGGTTGGCCCCTCTTTACAGATCAAAGGGCAGGGCGAAAGGGCAAGGCTGTGCTTTGTGTCGTCGTCAGGGATACGAGCCATTCAGGTACCCAGCGGCTGATAACGACGAATGGTGCTGCCGGCAAACCAGGGCCCGGTCTTGGCGAGAAACTCGATAAAGTGGGGTTGGCTCTGGTGAGTGGTGAGGGCGGCTTCACTCTCCCACACCTCGTAGAGCATCCAGCTGTGGGGATGGTCCAGATCCTGATGCAGTTGATAGTGCAGGCAGCCCGACTCCTGCAAGGTGGCCGCGATCAAGGGGCCCAAGGCGGCGCGAAACCGGGTGGCAAATTCGGGTTTGGCCTCAAGCTGGGCAATCACAATTACGGGCGATGACATCTGAACCTCCTTGCAAAATGAAGGTTCAGTATGAATGCGACGGTGGCAAGTAAACAGGGAGCGTATTGCAATAGTGAATTGAGGGGAGCGCAGCAATGAGGCGAAATAAATACACCGGCAGAGCCGGTGTCGAGCGATCATTAAATTTGTACCGCGTTAGCTTGATAACTGATGCTGTCTTTCGAAAACGGAAGCATGATGTTGATCTATTTTTTCATTGACGTAATTGTCTGTTGCCTTCACCAAGTCTTTGATAAAACGGATCACCTTTTCGAGTTCATCGCGCTTGATAAGATGTGCCGACGGGATACCGGTGCTGATAGGCTTTGAGCGGTGAGCTGCATCCCCACGCTTTTTAATCCACTGATTTAGCGTGCATCTGGCTTTCTCTGGCTCATAGTTGGACCATCGCCATCCTTCTGTAACATCAAATCCCAAATAGTCTTGAAATATTCTCTTGGTCTTGTCAGAACTCGGATTATGGAATGATTTCAAATCGGTATGCAGTTTTTTCAAGATGAAGTCGCCAAGATAGCTGCCTTGTACAATGGCGAGTTTTTTATGCATCTCTTCGACCAGACGATCTTCTACGTAGGTTTCCCAAGCGGTAAGTGCCATGACAAGACCTGCGCGTTTGAGAACTTCGCTATTGGCTGGTGGTGGGTTGGCATTGATGCTATCAAAATGGGCAAGTAATTCCTCCGCATCCTTTATGGCGTATTCAAATCCTTGAATTGCTTTTGACATATTATTTTCCTGATAGGGATTTATTTCGTTTTACCAATTAGATCAGAGCGCACAAAGTCTGCAACTTATCAGATATGTTTAAAAATATAAAAGAGATAACGCTTGTATTGATGGATAGTGGGGCCATTGTTCTTTCAGCCCTGTTGTCATAAGTGAGGTTATTTGAACTCTTCCCCCTGATTTTCCAGCGTCTCCAGACCGCATTGTTCACACACCACATAACGGTCTAGCAGTTCAAGCGCCGCAATGCCGTGGCCCCCAATTCCGGAGAAAAAGCCGCTGAGAAAGGCCCTGAATTGCCCACGCTTTGTGTCGGGATAGGGGGAGGGTTTTTGTCTGATCTTCTCTCTGTGTTCGGTATCCATTTCGCAGCGAGGGCAAAACTGTTTGCTCATCTGGCTTCCTCTTGTGTGGATAATTGGCCGGCCTGTGACTATCAGGCGCTGGCCGGCTCCGACCAGACGGCAAATTCATTACCGCTGGGCTCGGTAAAGTGAAAGCGGCGGCCACCGGGAAAGTCAAAGAGCGGCCGTACTATGCTGCCGCCAGCGCTGGCCACCTTGGCCTGAGTCGCTTCAATATTGGCGCTGTAAAACACCAGGAGAGCCCCGCCTTGCGCGCTCTGGCTGCAGAGATCGGCGCGATAGAAACCGCCGTCGAGCCCTTCCCCGGCAAAGGCACAGTAGTCAGGGCCGTAATCGGCAAACTGCCAGCCAAAGGCGGTCTGAAAGAAGGCCTTGGTGGCGGCGAGATCCCTGGCGGCAAACTCCACATAGTTCAGTTTTTCATGGGCTTTCATCTGGGTTGCTCCCTGCTGGTCGATGGTTCGCCGGCTTATCCGCGCGGTGTCGATGAGTTGATGATGGCAGAAGAAAGCTTGCCTATTGAAACTCCTCGCCCTGATTGGCCAGGGTATCGAGCCCGCATCTGGTGCAGACCAGATAGCGGTCGACCTGATCCATGGCGGCGATGCCGCTCATGCTTGAGCCGGAAAAAAGACCGCTGAGAAAGGCCTTGAGGACCCCGCAGGGAGACTCCTCGTGGTGCTGAATCTTGGGCAGGATCCGCTCGCGGTGATCGGTCTCAACCCCGCAGCGGGGACAAAATTGGTTGAACATGGGGTCACTCATGGATGGTGGGGGTCGTTGTCGTGGGGGCCAGCTGCTCCCACGGGGTCAATTTCAGCTGTTTGCGCCTTATTCCTATGCTGCTTGCCATCAGCAGACCGAAGAGGGCAGCAAACAGGGCTGTCTGGCGCAGGGCGTCAACGGGTTCCATTTCAGTGCCATGCCAGCTGAACAGCCACATTAACAGACCCCAGATCAGCCCGGCGCTGATGCCAAATCCCAGCAGGTTGGCAAGCCAGCTCTGATAGTGGGGTGGCTTGACCGGATAACCGAGCCTGCGCAGCAGTCTGAACAGGAGAGGAGCGTAATGGGATTGCCATACGCCCCTGCTGGCAAGCTCCTGATGGGCGGCGGCCAGTCGCTCTTCGAATGTCATGGGATATTTCCTTGTGAGCATGCATGGCGCCATACGATGCCTGATGGCGAGCATTCTACCCATAAGCCCGATGGATAGATGGGTTGGCCATCACGTTATTGGCGAGGATTTTGCGGCTGGTGGCGTCCCGCTGGCCTTGCCAGTGCATGGCCAATGCGCCTATAAAGGCCCATTACTCTTGCCGGAATAACATCAATGAAGACCCATTCTGATGAACTGACCCTGTTTGTGGCCGTGGTGGAGGCGGGCAGTTTTCGCCAGGCGGCGGAGAACCTCGGCATGGACAACTCGGTGGTGAGCCGCGGCATCAAGCGGCTCGAAGAGAAGCTCGCTACCGTGCTGCTCAATCGCACCACCCGGCGGGTCAGCCTGACCGAGGAGGGGAGCTGGTTCTATCAGCGGGCGGTGAAGATCCTGACCGAGATGAGCGAGGCGGAGGGGCTGCTGCTGATGCGGCGCGAACAGCCGGAGGGGATCTTGCGGGTCGATGCCGCTACCCCCTTTATCCTGCATCGACTGGTGCCCATTATCGGCGAGTTTCGCCGCCGTTATCCGGGGATAGAGCTGCAACTGCACAGCTCCGAGGGCTTTATCAACCTGATGGAGCGGCGGGTGGACATGGCCATTCGCATCGGCGAGCTGAGCGACTCCTCCCTGCGCGCCCTGCCGCTCGGACGATCCAGATTGCGGCTGCTGGCCTCTCCCGACTATCTGAAGGCGCGCGGCACCCCGCGCCAGCCGGCGGATCTGCTGACGGGCCACGAACTGCTCGGCTTTTTGCATCCCGATCACCTCAATCACTGGCCGCTACTGAGTGAAGAGCAGGGGGATCGCTTTCCCATTAACCCGACCCTGCGTGCCAGCAGTGGCGAGACCTTGCGCCAGCTGGCGCTGGCGGGGCAGGGGATTGTCTGCCTGTCGGACTTTATGACCGGGCCGGATCGGGCGAGCGGCGCCCTGGTGGAGGTACTGGCGCGCAGCAACAGCGGCGCTTCGCGCCCCATCAATGCGGTCTTCTATTCAGATGCCCAGCGGGATATCCGGCTGCGGGTCTGGCTCGATTTTTTAAAGGAGCAATTAGGCTGCCACACCCTCTAAGGGCTGAACAGGGCTGGACGGGATACTGGCGCCAACCCATTCCCGGCCTCTGGCCGGGCAGAGGTGAGCATGGATGGCTTGATGGTTCAATGACGCAGGTGGTCATCAAGGCTGAACACGCACAGAGCGCGAGATAAAAAAGAGGCCGACATCGCTGTCGGCCTCTTGGCATGTTTGTTTCCAAAAAGATGTCGGCTAGCCGATCAATCCTCTTCGGCCCAGCGGCGGGAACGCTCGACGGCCTTCTTCCAGCCATTGTAGCGCTTGGCGCGCTCGTCACGGTCCATCTGCGGGATAAACTCTCTGTCCACGCTGAACTTGTCTTCCAGCTCGTCCGAGCTCTTCCAGAAGCCGACGGCGAGGCCGGCCAGGAAGGCGGCACCCATGGCGGTGGTCTCGATACGGGTCGGACGGACTACCGGGGTGTGCATCATGTCGGACTGGAACTGCATCAGGAAGTCGTTGGCGACCGCGCCACCGTCCACTTTCAGGGCTGCCAGCTTGATGCCGGAGTCCTGCTGCATCGCATCCAGCACGTCGCGGCTCTGGTAGGCGATGGATTCCAGTGCGGCACGGATGATGTGGTTGCGGTTGGCGCCACGGGTCAGGCCGACCATGGTGCCGCGAGCATACGGATCCCAGTAGGGGGCGCCCAGGCCCACGAAGGCCGGCACCAGATAGACGCCGTTGGTGTCGCCCACCTTGCTCGCGAAGTAGTCGGTGTCGCGGGCATCGTGGATGATCTTGAGCTCGTCACGCAGCCACTGGATGGTGGCGCCGCCCATAAACACGGCCCCTTCCAGCGCGTAGTTCACTTCCCCTTTCGGGCCAATGGCGACCGTGGTCAGCAGGCCGTTGTTGGAGCGAACCGGTTCGGTGCCTGTGTTCATCAGCATGAAGCAGCCGGTGCCGTAGGTGTTCTTGGCCATCCCTTTTTCGAAGCAGAGCTGGCCGAACAGGGCAGACTGCTGGTCACCGGCGATACCGGCGATGGGGATGCGGGAGCCACCGCCACGGGTGGTGTAGCCATAGACCTCGGAGGAGGGTTTCACTTCCGGCAGCATGGACATGGGGATGCCCAGCTCGTCCAGCATGCGCTGATCCCACTTCAGATCGCGGATGTTGTAGAGCATGGTGCGCGAGGCGTTGGTCGGGTCGGTGACATGCACTTCACCGTTGGTCATCTTCCACACCAGCCAGGTGTCGATGGTGCCGAACAAGAGCTCGCCGTTCATCGCCTTCTCGCGGGCCCCTTCCACGTTGTCGAGGATCCACTTCACCTTGGTGCCGGAGAAGTAGGCGTCCAGCACCAGACCGGTGTTTTCGCGCACGTACTCTTCGAGACCACGGGCTTTTAGCTCTTCACAGATGGCCGCGGTGCGGCGGCACTGCCAGACGATGGCGTTGTAGATGGGTTTGCCGGTGGCCTTTTCCCACACCACTGTGGTTTCACGCTGGTTGGTGATGCCGATGGCGGCGATCTCTTCGCTGCGAAGGCCGGTCTTGGCCAGTACTTCGGTAAAGACGGAGGATTGGGTCGCCCAGATCTCCATCGGGTCGTGCTCTACCCAGCCCGCTTTCGGGTAGTGCTGGGTGAATTCGCGCTGGGAGGTGCCGACGATGTTGGCATCCTGATCGAAGACGATGGCGCGGGAGGAGGTGGTACCCTGGTCCAGAGCGACGACATATTTCTTTTCAGCAGACATGATGTTCTCCACGTTTTATGGGGCCGCTCTTACGCGGCGGCCTCTTCTTTGGCTTTGGCGGTTTGGGTGGCTTGCTCGGTGGTGGCAACACGGTTGCCCGGCACACAGGGGGCCAATACTTTCACATAGAGGGCGGCACCAATCTGGGCACCGACGATGGGGCCGAGGATGGGTACCCAGAAGTAGGGGTTGTCACGACCACCGGTCAGGGCCACATCACCCCAGCCAGCGAAGAAGGCAAACAGCTTGGGACCGAAGTCACGGGCCGGGTTCATGGCAAAACCGGTTAACGGGCCAAGGGAGGCGCCGATCACCGCGATCAGGATACCGATCAGCAGGGCGGCGGCGAAACCTTTGGGGGCACCGTTATTGTTGTCGCACAGCGCCAGAATGCCCAGCATCAGCACGGCGGTGATCACCAGCTCGACCGCGAAGGCCTGCAGGTTGGAGATCAGGGCATTGGGGTAGGTAGAGAAGATGCCGGCGGTGCCGAGGCTCTCGATGCTGCCGCGTGCCACGTTATGGGTGACTTCCCACTGGGTGAAAAGGTTACCATACAGGAAGTAGACAAGGGCGGCGAAGCAGAAGGCACCTGCCATCTGGGCGATGATGAAGGGCACCACCTTGCGTTTGTCAAAGCCGGCGAAGGTCATCAGCGCCAGGGTGACGGCCGGGTTCAGGTGGGCACCTGAAATACCGCCGGTCACATAGATGGCAATGGCCACGCCAAGGCCCCAGGTAATGGAAATTTCCCACTGACCAAAATTGGCGCCTGCCAGCACCAGGGCGGCCACACATCCTACGCCGAAGAAGATCAGCAGGCCGGTGCCGATAAACTCGGCGATGCACTCACCAAGCAGGGTATTGGGTCTTTGTATGCTCATATCTGTATTCCTCGTATCCACCCGTAGTAGAGGTTTGATGTTCTGTTATTGTCGATGTTCCGTTTTATCGTTTTTCTATCTATCTGTTGCGTCCGGAAACGTTTCCCTGTTTTTTCTCACCTTACGCAAACGTTATGCTCGTTTTTGTTCGTTATCGGACGTGTGAGAAAATAACCCGTCCCGCCGAATTCACCATCCCCCCGCCATGGGAAATGTGGGCAAGATCCCACTCATTGCTAAGAAAATGTGACGTAAAGCAACCTGATAACGGCCAATTACCCCCAAGGTGGTAGCCTCTGTCCCTTGCCGTACAAGGGGTTGCGCTTGATGATTGATTTCTCATTTGAGGCTTTTTGTTTGTAATAAATCTGCAATATTTGAGCATGTGTCACAGAACTTGTGAGCGTTTATGCGCACAATTGGCTCGCTTTCGAATTTGAGGACTCACTCGATTCGTCAGCTTGGTCAGGGCATCCTCAACCGCCCATAACAACAATAAGGAAGCAGAACATGCTTAGTCTCTTCAGGCCTGCACCGCACATCGACAGGCTTCCGGCTGACAAGGTCGACCCCTTCTATAAACGCATGCGTTGGCAAGTATTCATCGGGATCTTTTTCGGTTACGCAGGTTACTACCTGGTCCGGAAAAACTTCAGTCTGGCCATGCCCTATCTGGTGGAGCAGGGCTTCTCCCGCGGGGATCTCGGCTTTGCCCTGTCCGGGGTCTCCATCGCCTATGGCCTTTCCAAGTTTTTGATGGGCAACGTGTCGGATCGCTCCAACGCCCGTTACTTCCTCTCCGCCGGTCTGCTGCTGTCGGCCGGCATCATGTTCATGATGGGGACAATGCACTGGGCCACCTCCAGCATCGCCATCATGTTCGTGCTCCTGTTCCTGAACGGCTGGGTGCAGGGCATGGGCTGGCCCCCCTGCGGTCGCACCATGGTGCACTGGTGGTCACAGAAGGAGCGGGGCGAGATCGTTTCGGTCTGGAACGTGGCTCACAACGTGGGTGGTGGCATGATAGGTCCGCTGTTCATTCTGGGGATGGGCTGGTTCAATGACTGGCGCAGTGCCTTCTATGTGCCGGCTGCGGCCGCCGCTGCCATCGCGGTCATCGCCTTCTTCGTGATGCGTGATACCCCGCAATCGGTTGGTCTGCCCCCCATCGAGGAGTACAAGAACGACTATCCGAAGGATTACAACGAGAGCCACGAGCAGGAGTTTTCCGCCAAGGAGATCTTCGTCAAGTACGTGCTGCACAACAAGCTCTTGTGGTACATCGCCATCGCCAACGCCTTCGTTTACCTCATTCGTTACGGCGTGCTGGACTGGGCCCCGACCTATCTGAAAGAGGCCAAGGACTTCTCTGTCGACAAATCCTCCTGGGCTTACTTCCTCTATGAGTGGGCCGGTATCCCGGGCACCCTGCTGTGTGGCTGGATCTCCGACAAGATGTTCCAGGGCCGCCGCGCCCCGGCCGGCATCCTGTTCATGGTGCTGGTGACCCTGTTCGTGCTGGTCTACTGGCTCAACCCGGCGGGCAACCCCACCGTCGACATGCTGGCGCTGGTGGCCATCGGCTTCCTCATCTACGGTCCCGTCATGCTGATCGGTCTCTATGCCCTGGAGCTGGCACCGAAGAAGGCGGCCGGTACCGCGGCAGGCTTCACCGGTCTGTTTGGTTACCTGGGTGGTGCGGTCGCGGCCAACGCCATGCTGGGCTACACTGTTGACCACTTTGGCTGGGATGGCGGCTTCGTGGTGCTGACCGCATCCTGCGTGCTCTCCATCATCCTGCTGGCGATGACCCTCAAGCACGAGAACATCGCCGTTGCAGCCAAGGCGGCGGCCAATAAGGCATAAAACGTGATCCCCAGCTTATTGATCCCAAAGGGGATCAGGTAAACTGCCAGAAGGCCCCGCATCTGCCGGGGCCTTTTTTCGTTTCATCATCGGAGTGAAAGCGTGAAACAAACCCAACGACATCTGGAGATCCTGGAGGTCCTGACGCGGCAGGGATTTGTCTCGACCGACGATCTGGTGAGCCATTTTGACGTCAGTCCCCAGACCATTCGCCGGGATCTGAACGATCTCGCCGAACAGAACAAGATCCGGCGCCATCACGGTGGTGCCTCTTTGCATTCGAGCACGGTCAATACTGCCTACAGCGCCCGCAAGGTGATGCAGCTCAAGGAGAAAGAGCGTATCGCCCGGGAAGTCGCGGCCAATATTCCCGACGGCTCCTCCCTCTTTATCGACATCGGCACGACCACCGAGGCCATTGCCCGCGCCCTGCTCGATCACCGTGAGCTGCGCATCGTCACCAACAACCTCAACGTGGCCAGCATACTGACCGCCAAGGATGACTTCACCGTCATCATCGCCGGGGGCGAGATCCGCAACCGGGACGGCGGCATAGTGGGGGAGGCGACCCGCGACTTCATCGGCCAGTTTCGCATGGATTATGGCGTCATCGGCATTTCGGGCATCGACAGCGACGGCTCCCTGCTCGATTTCGACTATCACGAGGTGAAGATTGCCCAGGCTATCATCGCCCACTCCCGCCAGGTCTTTCTGGCCGCCGACCACACCAAGTTCGGTCGCAACGCCATGGTCAACCTCGGCAACCTCAGCCAGGTTCACGCCCTCTTCACCGATCAGGAGCCGCCGGAGAAGCTGGTGCGGCTGATGGCGCAGCACCAGATCGCCTGCCATATCTGCTGATCATCGTCGGCAGATATCACTATAAGCCGCCTATCCGGGCGGCTTTTCTATTTTCATATCCCTTAATGGCTAGTTTTCACCTGGGCTGCGCTACCCCCTGTCCGGCAGCGCATCGCTGGTGAGCGTGCCATGCCATATTTGCTGCTTTCCGTGGGATGGTGCGATCACACTTTCGCCATAAAATGTTCGTTTGTTGGTTTTTCATGTTCTAAAATGAGCGAAATCAAACATTGCTGCCATAGCAATCATAAAAATGAAAGTAGGTGAACATGAGCGAACATTATGATCTGGTCGTCGTCGGCGGCGGCATCAACGGTGTCGGCATCGCGGCCGATGCGGCGGGGCGTGGGCTGAAGGTGGCGCTGTTTGAAGCGCAGGATCTCGCCTCGGCCACCTCCTCCAACTCCAGCAAGCTGATCCACGGCGGCCTGCGTTATCTCGAACATTATGAATTCCGGCTGGTGAAAGAGGCGCTGGCGGAGCGGGAGGTGCTGCTCGGCATGGCGCCCCATATCGCGCGCCCCATGCGTTTTCGCCTGCCCCATCGCCCGCACCTGCGCCCGGCCTGGATGATCCGTGCCGGCCTCTTCCTCTATGACAATCTGGCCAAGCGCGACAAGCTCAAAGGCAGTTGCGGCGTGCGCTTCCTGCCGCAAGATGGTCTGACCGCCGGCATCAGCAAGGGGTTTGAATATTCCGACGCCTGGGTCGATGACGCCCGCCTGGTGGTGCTCAATGCCATGATGGCCCGGGACAAGGGCGCCGACGTGCAGACCCGTACCCGCTGCGTCAAGGCGGTGCGCGGATCCAAACACTGGACCCTGACCCTGGAGCGGGAAGGGGGCGAGCAGTTCACCGTCTCCTGTCGCGGTCTGGTCAATGCGGCCGGTCCCTGGGTCAAGACCTTCTATGACGAGAGCCTGCACGAGACATCCCCGCGCGGTATTCGCCTCATCAAGGGCAGCCATATCGTGGTACCGCGCATCCATGAGCGCGAAGAGGCCTACATCCTGCAAAACGAGGACAACCGCATCGTCTTCGTCATTCCCTACCAGCAGGATTACTCCCTGATCGGCACCACGGACGTGGAGCACCACGGCAGTCCGCGCGAGGCCAGGATCAGCGACGCCGAAGTCAACTATCTGTGCAAGGTGGTCAACGCCCACTTCACCCGCCAGATCGCCCCGAAAGATGTGATCTGGACCTATGCCGGGGTGCGCCCGCTGTGCGATGACGAATCCGACTCGCCCCAGGCGGTGACCCGCGACTACACGCTGGAGCTCTCCGGTGAATCCGATGGCGCGCCGCTGCTCTCGGTGTTTGGTGGCAAGCTCACCACCTATCGCAAGCTGGCCCAGGCTGCCTGCAACAAGCTCAAGCCCTGGTTCAGCCAGATGGGCGACGACTGGACCGCCAGCAGCCGGCTGCCGGGGGGCGAGTTTGACTGCACCACCACAGAGCTGGCCCGTGCCTACATGCTCGAATTCGACTGGCTCGATGATCGCAGTGCCCTGCGCATCGCCGAAGCCTATGGCAGCCATGCCCGCCTCTGGCTGAAAGAGGAGCGTGGCCAGCACTTTGGTGCCGGATTGTATGAATCCGAGGTGCGCTATCTCATCGAGCGCGAGTGGGCCTTTACCCTGGAAGATATCCTGTGGCGCCGCAGCAAGCTGGGGCTGCGCCTCTCCGACGCCGAACAGCAGCAACTGCAAGCCTGGTTGGCGCAACATCATCACGCCTTGCCCAAGGCAAGCTGATGAAAAAGCGGGCTGCTGCCAGGCAGCCCGCCCTAAAACTGCAATAAACCTCTGATAGAACAACTACCTACACAATAATAAAGAGCATCACATATGAAAAAATTCGCTATTTCCCTCATTGCGTTGGGCCTTGGGGCCTCCCTGTCATTGCCTGCGCTGGCCGTCGATGAAGGCAAGGTGGTGATCGCTCACCGCGGCGCCTCCGGTTACCTGCCCGAACACACCCTGGCGTCCAAGGCCATGGCCTACGCCATGGGGGTGGACTACCTCGAGCAGGATCTGGTGATGACCAAGGATGACCAGCTGGTGGTGATGCACGATCACTTCCTGGACGGCATCACAGACGTGGCCGAGCGCTTCCCCGGCCGGGCCCGCCCGGATGGCCGCTACTATGTAGTGGACTTCACTCTGGACGAGGTGCGCTCCCTGCGCATGACCGAGCCGTTCCAGCTGGTGGATGGCAAGCAGGTCCCCGTTTATCCCGCCCGCTTCCCACTCTGGAAGTCCAACTTCAAGATCCACACCTTCCAGGAAGAGATCGAGATGATCCAGGGCATGAACAAGAGCACCGGCAAGAACGTCGGCATCTATCCGGAGATCAAGGCCCCCTGGCTGTTTCGCCATGAAGGCAAGGACATCTCCAAGGCGGTGCTGAAGGTGCTCAAGGAGTACGGCTACACCACCAAGGATGACAAGGTCTATCTGCAATGCTTCGATGCCAACGAGCTCAAGCGCATCAACAGCGAGCTGATGCCCGCCATGGGGATGGATCTCAAGCTGGTGCAGCTGATGGCCGAAACCGACTGGAACGAGACCATGGTCTACGACACCAAGGGCAAGGCGACCCCCTATGACTACGACTGGATGTTCAAGCCGGGCGCCATGAAGACCATCGCCTCCTATGCCGAAGGGATTGGCCCCTGGAAGCCGATGGTGGTGACCGAGCCGGGTACTCCTGGCAAGCCGGTCTTCACCAACATGGTGAAAGAGGCCCATGCCGCCGGTCTCAAGGTGCATCCTTATACCTTCCGTCAGGATGAGGGACAGATCCCCGCCTATGCCAAGGACTTCACCGATCTCCTGAACATCTTCCTTTATCAGGCGGATGTGGACGGGGTGTTCAGCGACTTCCCGGACAAGGCGGTGGCCGTCATCCAGGCCCATGAGACGGCTAAAAAATAGTGAAAAAAGAGTAAGTTGGTGCATGGCGAGGTCAGTTGGCCTCGCCTTTTTCATGACATTCCCGCAACGGGCGTGTGCACCATGTCAGAAAATAACCAGATAGCGTCATTGTGTGCCGGTTCCTGCGAGATTTGCGGCGCAGAGCGCTGGCATGAAATCGGCAGAGCGGTTAGTCTAGCGGCGTTGAACCAACCCCAAGAGGTACAGATGAAAACCGTACTGCGTTTTAGCCTGCTGGGCGCCTTGTTGCTGGGCGGCCATGCCGTCGCTGCCGAGCCGAAAAAATTTGATATCAGCATGTTCCCAGCCGCTGACGTGAATCAGGAACGTGTGGTGATCCGCCTGCCCGAAGTCGAAAAAGAAGCCGACATGATGGTCGAGCTGCAGGTTGGCAAGAAGATGATGGTGGATTGCAACGTGCCACGTTTTGCCGGCAATCTGGAACAGCACAGCGTCAAGGGCTGGGGCTACAACTACCTGGTGCTGGGCAAGGTGTCCGACCCCATCAGCACCCTGATGGCCTGCCCGGATGGACAGAAGAAGGAGTCTTTCGTTCAGGTATATGGCCAGGGCTTCTTTGTGAACTACAACTCCAAGCTGCCGTTCGTCATCTATGTACCCCAGGAATATGAAGTGCGCTATCGTCTGTGGCGTGCCGACAACCTGGCGCAACCGGCCATGATTGAGTAACTCGCTCTGCAGCCCTGCGACACGAGTTGACTCGCGATAAAAACAAAGCGCCATATGGCGCTTTGTTTTTATCTGTCGCGGTGACAAACCGGCCTGTCAGGATGACATCGTTTTGGCATAAGCCCGTTATTTATCAATGATTTTTTCTTGTTTTGAGACGAAATCATCAATAGGGTCGGGATAAATCGACATCAATAAAAATTTTTTATTAACATAGTGAAAAAATTGATTTTGCACTCGGCGATGGCCTGATGATACTTGCCCGCAAAGGTCAAACTAACCAGAAAAAAAGAGCACTATGAGCTTCGAATCAGACAAGCGTTTCAACGACTTCAAACATTTTCCCCGTGGCCTGCGTCGCAGTGGTGAATTCACTGTGGCCGAAGCGGACAGTCTGGAAAAGTACGGTACCGCCATGCTGGCACTCTATCAGGGCAACCTGGCTCCTCGTGACGAGGTTGAGTCTGCCTTCATCGAGCAGGTCAAATCCGGCGCTGCCGGTGCCAACCCCCATGCCAAGGTGTGGTTCAAGTACCTCAAGGTGATCGGTCCCAAGCGTGTTCATCGTCTCTGCACTGTCGTGGGTGGTGCCAGCGAAGAGAGCAGCGGTGGTGGCAGCTTTGACGTGGGCGGCGGCGGTGGCAGTGACGAGTCCATCGATTAATGGATACCGAGCTGCTTCGGACCTTCATTGAGGTAAGCAAGACCCGGCACTTTGGCCGGGCTGCCGAAAATCTTTACCTGACCCAGTCGGCGGTGAGTTTCAGGATCCGCCAACTCGAACAGCAACTGGGTGTCAGCCTGTTTGCCCGCCATCGCAACAATATTCGTCTGACCGCCTCCGGTGAGCGTCTGCTGCCTTATGCAGACGCCATCTTGCATACCCTGGGTCGTGCCAAGCAGGATGTGGCCCTCTCCCCCGGATTCAGTCAGCAGCTGGCTATAGGGGCGCCTGCGGTGTTCTGGGAGCTCGACTTCAACGACTGGCTCAACCACATCTATGCCCTGGCCCCCGGGCTCGCAGTGCGTCTGGAAACGGCTTCGCGCGAGCACCTCTGCCGGCAGCTGCTGGAGCGCTCCCTCGATCTGGCGCTGCTCTCCGAGCCCACCAAGATCGACGAGATCGCCCTGCATCCCATCGGCGAGCTGGTATTCGAGCTGGTGAGCCGGGATCCGGCCGCCAATGCCGACAACCTGATCCAGATGCCTCATATTCATCTGGATTGGGGCACCAGTTTCGAGCCGCAGCCGAGCCGTCTGCAGAGTCTGCAAAAGACGCCTGTGCTGCATTCGAGCTCCGCCAGCATGGCGCTGCAGTTCGTGCTGGCCAATGGTGGCGCTGCCTATCTGCCGCGGCGGATGGTGAGCCCCTATCTGGAGAAAGGGGCCCTGCATCTGGTGGAAGAGGCGCAGCCCCTGAGCCGCCCCCTCTATCTCGCCTACCTGGAAAAATCCGATCGGCGGGAGCTGATCGATCAGCTGCTGGCGCTGCCGCTTGGCTGGCATGAAGCCGATCTGCGCCTGAACGAACCTCAATAAGCCCGTCGAACTCATAAAAAACCCGCCTGCAGGCGGGTTTTTTATTTGGATCAGGAGTTGCCGGCTTCCTGGGTGGGGAGGGCGGCGCCGAGCCCATTCTTGCTGCCAGCCTTCCCTTGTTCATGCGCTGAGTCACGAATTGCCCCGACCGGGCTTGGCCGGGGCTCACAAGATCAGTTAATTTCCGGCTCTCGTTGCGACACAGGGATGGAGTGCAAGTGATCGATTTTCGTCACCCCGAATGGCGGGAGCTGGCCCGGCAGCTGCTGGAACACTCGCCCTTGGCGATCCGGGGCCGCCAATGGCAGCCGTTGGTGGGCCTGCTTAGGGACAACCAGCTGTTGCTGGCCCTCGGCAATCACCACTATGAGCTGACGCCGGCGGGGCGACGCTACCTGACCCGTGAGCTGATGCTGGCGGAGATCGCCACGGCGCCACCGGCCCCCGAGGAGTGGCTGCACGCCCAGGGGTGGCAGCTGGGGGAGCTGGTCAACGAGCAGGTGCTGGCGGCGCTATATCGCAAGTCTGGGACGGGGTTCAGTCCGGTCGAGCAGATCGACTTCGAGGACAAGGGGATCCGGCTTTGCGGCGATCAGCTGCTGCGCCTGCGCGCCTCTGCCCCCTTCAGCCTGTTTTTCAGTGGCGGTACCCTGCTCGATGCGGCGCCCTGGTTGCAGACCCTGGGGGAGGTGGCCCTGCCGGAGCGCACCCTCGCCGGGCTTGGCAAGATCCTGTGGGGGGAGGGGGAGCTCTTGCGGGTGATCAGCACGGATTGCATCGGCGCTTTTGCCGAACTTCCCCTCGCGGATGGCACTTTGCTGGTGTGGGCGCCGGCCACGGCTCACTCGACCCTGCAACAAATCGTGGCGGCCCTGCCGCCCAATGTGCAGTGGAGCCATCTCACCGCCCTCGACCCCGCCGGGGTGGATCGGGTCCAGGCGCTGGCCCAGCGTCTCGGGCGTCCGGCCAGCTGGTGGTTGCCCGTTTCCCTCTCTCCCATCATGGCCGCCTATGGCCAGCCGCTGACGGAGAGCCGGCCCTGGGAGACGAGCCGTCTGCCCAAATCTTTGTTGGCAGTTTGTAGCGCTTTGGTTGAATCCAATGGTGGTTTGTCTGCCGAAGTGTGCGCGCTGGCCTCCAGCTGGCATGCCGTCGGCTGAAATCGCCGCACGGATGGGCTAAAAAGCGGTTTTCCCTCCTTGAACGCAGTGATATAAAGAGCTGACGAAGCGCTCGCAGGATGGGCGCTTTTGTTTGCCACCATGCTTTGCCATCCAAGCCATCAACGGAATACAGGGAATACCATGTTTGAAAAGGTTGTTGCCGCCCCAGCGGATCCGATCCTGGGCCTGACCGAAGCCTTCCGCACTGACACTCGCAGCCACAAGATCAATCTGGGCGTAGGGATCTACAAGGATGAGACCGGTGCCACCCCTATCCTTCATTGCGTCAAGCGAGCCGAACAGAAGCTCTTGACCGACGAGAAGACCAAGAATTACCTCGGTATTGAAGGCAATATCGAGTACGGTCGCATCGTGCAGCAGCTGCTGTTCGGGCAGGACTCCCCTCTGGTCAACAGTGGCCGTGCCAAGACTGCCCAAGCGCCGGGTGGTACCGGTGCCCTGCGCATCGCCGCCGAGTTCGTGGTGCGCAACAATCTCGCCAAGACCGTCTGGATCTCCGATCCCACCTGGGCCAACCACGTCAGCGTGTTCCAGGCCGCCGGCCTGACTGTCAAGTGGTACAAGTACTACGATGCAGCGACCAAGGGACTGGATTTTGCCGCCATGCAGGCGTCTCTCTCCGAGGCGCAAGCCGGCGATCTGGTATTGCTGCACGGCTGCTGCCACAACCCGACCGGTATCGACCCGACCGCTGATCAGTGGCGCGTACTGGCCAGGCAGAGTGCCGCCGCCGGCTGGCTGCCGCTGTTTGACTTTGCCTATCAGGGTTTTGCCCGCGGTATCGAGGAGGACGCCGAGGGTCTGCGCATCTTCGCCGAGTGCCACGACGAGCTGCTGGTGGCGAGCTCCTTCTCCAAGAACTTCGGCCTCTACAACGAGCGGGTTGGCGCTTTCACCCTGGTCAGCGCGACCAAGGAGATCGCCGAGGTGGCCTTCACCCAGGTCAAGACCGTCATTCGTGCCAACTACTCCAACCCGCCGTCACACGGTGCGGCCGTGGTCACCGCTGTGGTGAGCGATCCGGCCCTCTATGCCGAGTGGGTGGAAGAAGTGGCCGCCATGCGGGTGCGCATTCGTGAGATGCGCGAGCTGCTGGTGGAAAAACTGGCCGCCCGTGGCGTGAACCAGGACTTCGGTTTCATTCGTGAGCAGAATGGCATGTTCTCCTTCTCCGGCCTCAACAAGGATCAGGTTGAGCGCCTCAAGAGCGAGTTCGCCATCTACATCGTTGGCTCCGGCCGGATCAGCGTGGCCGGGATCACCCGTGCCAACATCGATCCCCTGTGCGATGCCATCGCCAAGGTGCTGTGACAAGTTAGTCGTGATGGCGCCAGGCCAGACAAAAGCCCGCCGGGGAGACCCGGCGGGCTTTTTTGTATCCGTCGCTTTTGGCTGCGTCAGCGTCGCCGTTTGCTGCCCCCCAAGAGAGAGCCGAGCACCCCGCGTACCAGCTGGCGTCCCACTTCGTTGCCTATGGTGCGGGCCACGCTCTTGGCGGCGGTCTGTACCACGCCGTCATGCTGGCCACCACGAGGACCGGTGCGGCCAAACAACATCTCGTTCAGGGCATCGAGCAGCCCGCCTTCCCCATTGGATGACGGCTCGCTGCCTTGTTCGCTTGTGGTTATCGCCTTGCCCCCGTTGAGACGCTCGAAGGCGGATTCGCGATCCTCCGGCGTCTCGTAGCGGCCATGCAGCAATGAGCCATGGATCAGGTTCTGTCGCTCTGCCTCGCTCAGGGGCCCGATCCGGCTGGCAGGCGGGGCAATAAAGGCGCGCTCCACCACGCCGGGGCGCCCCTTCTCGTCGAGCAGGGAGATGAGTGCCTCGCCGACCCCGAGTTCGGTGATGACGCCGGCGGCATCGAAGGCCGGATTGGCGCGCAGGGTGTTGGCGGCGATGCGCACCGCCTTCTGATCGCTCGGGGTAAAGGCGCGCAGGGCGTGCTGCACCCGGTTGCCAAGCTGCCCCAGCACGCTGTCGGGGATGTCGGCCGGGCTCTGGGTGACGAAATAGACGCCCACTCCTTTCGAGCGGATGAGCCGCACCACCAACTCGATCTTCTCCAGCAGCGCCCTGGGGGCATCGTTGAACAGCAGGTGAGCCTCATCGAAGAAAAAGACCAGCACCGGCTTGTCCGGATCGCCCACTTCCGGCAACAGCTCGAACAGCTCCGAGAGCAGCCAGAGCAGGAAGCAGGCATAGAGGCGGCTGGAGTGGGTCAGCTTGCCCGCCGCCAGCACATTGATATGACCGTGACCCGCCTCGTCGGTCTGCAGCAGATCCTGAATGTCCAGCATGGGTTCGCCGAAGAAATGATCGCCACCGGCGCTCTCCAGGGTCAGCAGGTTGCGCAAAATGGCCCCGATGGAGGCGGTGGAGACGTTGCCGTAACGAGTAGTGAGGGATTTGGCATTCTCCCCGGCAAACTGAACCATGGCTCGCAAGTCCTTGAGATCGAGCAGCAGCAGCCCCTCGTCGTCCGCCACCTTGAACACCAGCTCCAGCACCCCGCTCTGGGTATCGTTGAGACCGAGCAGGCGGGAGAGCAGCAAAGGCCCCATGTCGGAGACGGTGGCCCGCACCGGGTGCCCCTGCAGGGCAAACAGATCCCAGAACAGGGTCGGACTCGCGGCAAAGTTGGGGGCTGGAATGCCGAGCTGGGCCAGCCTGGCATCCAGCTTGGCCGAGCCAGCACCGGCGGCGCCCAAGCCGCTCAAATCCCCCTTCACATCGGCGAGAAACACCGGTACCCCGAGGCGGGAGAAGCCCTCCGCCAGCACTTGCAGGGTGACCGTCTTGCCGGTGCCGGTGGCGCCGGTGATGAGGCCGTGGCGATTGGCCATGGCGGGCAGCAGGGTGAGGGGCTTGCCATCGGCATAGGCCAGGATCAGCGTGTCGGCCATGGTGGCCTCCTTGTTTCGGATTGTGTGCAGGAAACAACGGCTTACAAGGAGTGTGGCGGGAGAGTCAGATGAAGGCAAGACGGGCCATGGCGACCCGTCTTTGGCACCGAATGACGGCGGCTGGTGCTAGCGCTGAGCCAACTTCTGTTTCAGTTGCAGTACCAGCAGGGTCAGCAGGCCCCCGAGCAGGGCGGTGATGATGGCCAGCAGCAGGCTGCCGAGCAGGAAGGGAGGGACCAGAGTGGCCGCCTCCTGCTCCAGCCAGTGGAGCGTCCAGGTGAGGTGGAAGGGCTCCGGCGGCTGGCTTAGCACCAGACAGCCGGTACGATAGGCGTAAAGATACATGAAGGGCAGGGTCAACGGATTGTTGAACCAGACTGCCAGCAAGGCCAGCGGCAGATTGAGGCGAAAGGCCAGCGCCAGCGCGACGGCGATCAGCGAATGCATGGGGATGGGAAACCAGCAGGCAAAGATGCCTGCGGCCACGGCGCCGGCGAGGGCCCGGGGCTGGGTCTGCCAGAGCGCCGGGTTGAGCAGGTGCTCACCAAACAGGGCAAACCACTTCTGCTGGCGCAGGGTGTCCGGGTTTATCTTGAGGCGTTCAAGCCAGCCGCTCAGCATGCTCGCGCCACCTTGCGTTTTTGCCACTGGCGCACCGTGCTGATCCGCCAGAAGGTGCGGATCAGGGCGTAACCAATCAGGGAGCTCAGCAGTGCCAGCACCAGGGAACCCAGCAGCAGCGGCGGGGCCACGGTTTCAAAGACCGAGACCAGCCAGGCCCAGGTGAATTCGATGTCGATGGGTTGGGCGTGCTGACCCAGCAATTGGCAGCCGGTCAGGTAGGCGCCATAAAACAGTGGCGGCATGGTAATGGGATTGGAGAGCCAGACCAGCGCCACCGAGAGGGGCAGGTTGACCCGAAACAGGATGGCGCCCCCGGCGGCCAGCAGCATCTGGCAGGGGAGGGGCACCCAGGCCATGAAGAGGCCCACCGCAAAGGCCCCCGCGGCAGAGCGCCGGTTGAGATGCCAGAGGTTGGCATCAAGCAGCAGCTTGCCAAACAGGCGCAAGTGCTTGTGTTCTTTCAGGCTTTGCTGATCGGGCATCCAGCGCTGTATGAGTCGTTTGGGCATATCGTAACCTTGCTAAATACTTGCTCCATGGATCTGCGTCTGTTGTCGTTTGCCCTGGGGGCAAGCTCCTCACTGCTCTGGCCATGGTTACCTTCATTCGCATGGGGGGGACTCTTGCTGTCCTTGCTGCTTCCCCTTGCATATTATCGTGCCTGGCGGCTGCTGTTTCTCCTGTTCGGCATCCTCTGGATGCAGGCCAATCTGTCGTATCGACTGGCCTGGCTGAACCAGCTGGGAGATCAGGCGAGCCACATCATAACCGCACAGCTGAAAAGTGCAGAGCCCGAGGGCGATAAATTTGTGCGCCTGCAACTGCAGGTGGAGCAACTCGACGGCCAACCGCTCTGGCCCGCGCCTCTGGTGAGAGTCAATGCCTACCAGGCGCTGCCTGCGTTGACAACAGGCAGTCGGCTGACCCTGGTCAGCTCCCTCAAACCGGCACACGGGCTTGCCAATGAGGCGGGGATGGACGGTCGTCGCCTGCTGCTGGGCAAGGGGATCACCGCCACCGGCAACTTGCGACGGATCATCGACATTCAGCCGGTGGCACCGGGTTGGCGCGAACGCTGGCTGGCGGCGGCCGAGGCAAGTTGGCGCCCGCTCACCCATGGCCCCCTGCTGGCGGCGCTCACCTTTGGCGAACAAGGCGGGATTACGGATGAGCAGTGGACCCTGTTTCGCGGCAGCGGCATCACTCACATCATCGCCATCTCGGGTCAGCATATCGCTCTGGTGGCCGTGCTGGGCTGGTGGCTTGGCCGCCTGTTCGGGCTGCGCGGCGCCATCCTCACGTCATTGCTGTTTGCGGCGACTTACAGCTGGCTGGCGGGCTTTGCGGTGGCGACCGAGCGGGCACTCATCATGGTGTTGGTGTGGAGCCTGCTGCGTTGGTGCCGGCGGGAGTGGCCCGCCTATCGCATCTGGTTGTGGGCCTTTGTAGTGCTGGTGTTGTGGGATCCCTTCGCCCTCTACTCGGCGGGGTTTTGGCTCTCGTTTCTGGCGGTGGCCATCTTGCTGCTGGTGGGCTATTGCCATGCCCGCCCCGGGCTTTGGCTGATCCAGCTCTGGTTGCTGCTCGGTCTGCTACCCCTGCAGTTGGCGCTGTTTGAGGGCATAGCGCCGCTGGCCATGGTGATCAACTTGCTGGCGGTGCCGCTCTTTTGCATCGCCATCATACCGTTGGCCCTGATCGGGGTGCTGCTTGCGCCGCTTGCTGCCCCATTGGCTTACGGGCTGTTCTGGCTGGAGGATCTTGGGCTGGGGTGGGTGCTGAGTCTGCTGGCCTGGCTGGCGGCCCGGTTGCAGCTATGGTGGCCGCTGCCCCACTGGTGGTTGCCCCTGTGCTCTCTGCTGCTCTTGCTCTGGGCGGGTTGGCGATGGCTGCCGGCCCGCTGGCTCTGGTTGCCCGGTGTACTGGCCATGGTGCTCGCGCTCTGGCCCACCGAAGCGCGCTGGCAGTTGCGGGTGCTGGACGTGGGACAGGGGCTGGCGGTGCTGATCAGCAAGGGGGATCGGGCCATCCTCTATGACACCGGCGATCGTTACCCGGGCGGTTACAACATGGCGGACGCGGTGATCCTGCCCCAGCTGAGCCGGCTCGGGATCCGGGTCATCGATCGCCTCATTCTCAGCCACAAGGACAGGGATCATGCCGGTAACCGCCAGCGATTGCTTACCACCCTGATGGTGCGCGGCGAGCTCTCTTCCCATCGGTTTGACGAACGAACGTCGCTTTGCCAGCGGGGGCAGCAGTGGCGCTGGCAGGGGCTCGATTTCTCTGTGCTCTGGCCCGAACATCCCGGGGGCGGGCGCAACAATGATGGCTGCGTGGTGCGTATCAGCGACGGGCACGCCAGCGTGCTGCTGAGCGCGGACATTGAACGCCAGGCGGAGCAGCGGCTGGTAGCGCTGGAAGGGGAGGGGCTTGCCAGCACCCTGCTGGTGAGTCCGCACCATGGCAGCCGCACCTCTTCCACGCCGCCCTTTGTCGCGGTGGTCGCTCCTCGCTACGTCGTGCACAGCGCAGGCTTCATGAACCAGTGGGGGTTTCCCCGCCCCGAAGTTGTGGCGCGCTATCGGGCCGCCCGCCAGTGGGTTACGGGGCTGCATGGTGCCATCCTGATCCAGCCTGAGGGAGAAGGCTTGATGGTCAGTGCCGAGCGCAGCCGGGGCCCCTGGTATCGGCGTGATGGCGCCTGGTGGCGACCCGGGCTCTGGCCTGCGCCCTGATCCGCTTTTTATCGTGCCAGGCCCTTTATCGAGATGGGGATGCTTGGTGGAAGCCCAAGCTTTGGCTAGAATAGCCCGTCATTTCCATTACTAACGGCTATTCATGCAACAAGAAACCTCACAAGAGAGCTGGCCAGTATTCAAACGCCTGCTCGGCTATGTTCGAGATCGCAAGCTGGGCCTCATTGGCGGCATCATCGGCATGCTGGGTTATGCCGCGGTCGATACCACCTTCGTCTACTCCATCAAGCCGCTTATCGATCAGGGGATTAATGGCAACGATGCCACCGTGCTGAAATGGATGCCCTTCTTCGTGCTCGGCATCGTCGCCCTGCGCGGTCTCGCCAACTTTCTCTCCAACTACTGTATGGCCTGGGTCGGCAACCACGTGGTAATGCGCCTGCAGCAGCAGGTGTTCAATCACATGGTGGCGATGCCGATGAGCTTCTTCGACCGGCAGAACACCGGTCACCTGCTCTCCAAAGTGACCTATGACGCGAGCCAGGTCTCCTCGGCGGCCAGTACCACGCTGGTGACTCTGGTGCGGGAAGGGGCGACCGTCATTGGCCTGCTCGGCCTGATGTTCTATCACTCCTGGCAGCTGTCGGTGATCTTCCTGGTGGTGGGGCCGCTGGTGGGCATCATCATCGGCCTCATCAGCCGTCGTTTTCGCAAGATCAGCCGCCATATCCAGCAGGCGGTCGGAGACATCACCACCTCCACCGAGCAGATGCTCAAGGGGCATAAAGAGGTGCTGATGTTCGGTGGCCAGAAGGTGGAGGAGAAACGCTTCTTCCAGGTCAGCAACAACATGCGCCAGCAGACCATGAAGATGGTGGCGGCGGATGCCATCGGCAGCCCCATTGTCCAGATGGTTGCTTCCATCGCCCTGGCCGCCTTCCTCTATGTGGCCACCATCGACAGCGTGCGCAGCGAGCTGACCGCCGGTACCTTTACCGTCATGATCACCTCCATGATGATGCTGCTCAAGCCGCTGAAAAGCCTGACCGACGTCAACAACCAGTTCCAGCGCGCCATCACCGCCTGCCACAGCCTGTTTGGCCTGCTCGATACCGAGCCGGAGCAAGACTCCGGCACCCGTACTCTGGAGCGTGCCCGCGGCGAAATCGAGTTTCGCAACGTCACCTTTACCTATCCGACCAAGGAGACCCCGGCGCTGCACAACGTCAGCTTCAAGGTGGAGGCGGGTAAATCCGTGGCCCTGGTGGGGCGCTCCGGCTCCGGCAAGAGCACCATTGCCAGCCTGCTGACCCGCTTCTATGACATCGAGCAGGGGGAGATCCTGCTGGACGGCATCAACATCCGCGAGTATCGCCTGAGTGAGCTGCGCAAGCAGTACGCCCTGGTCTCCCAGCATGTTCACCTGTTCAACGACTCGGTGGCCAACAACATCGCCTACGCGGCGGAGGACCGCTACAGCAGCGACGAGATCCGCCAGGCGGCCCGCATCGCCCACGCCGACGAGTTTGTCAGCAAGATGCCGCAAGGTTACGACACTGTGGTCGGTGAGAACGGTGCGTCCCTCTCCGGCGGCCAGCGTCAGCGTATCGCCATCGCCCGCGCCCTGTTGCGCGATGCTCCGGTATTGCTGCTGGACGAGGCGACCTCGGCCCTCGATACCGAATCCGAACGCCATATCCAGGCCGCCATCGACGAGCTGTGCAAGGCGCGCACTTCCCTGGTGATCGCCCACCGCCTCTCCACTATCGAGAAGGCGGACGAGATCCTGGTGATCGACGAGGGTCATATCGTCGAGCGCGGCAACCACGATGCCCTGATGGCCCAGCAAGGCACCTATGCCCAGCTGCGCGCCATCCAGTTTGGCAACCAGGCTGCGGGTCACAAGGAGTGATGGAGCAACTCTGGTATGGCAAAAGCGGTTGGCGCTGGTGGCTGGCTCCTTTTGCCCTGCTGTTTGCCATCATCAGCGGTGCCCGCCGCTACGCCTACCGACGGGGCTGGCGCAAGGCCTATCGGGCCGGCGTTCCCGTCATCGTGGTGGGCAATATATCTGTGGGGGGCAACGGCAAGACCCCGGTGGTGATCTGGCTGGTGGAACAGTTGCAGGCGCGCGGTTTCAAGCCAGGGGTGGTGAGTCGCGGTTATGGCGGCAAGGCGTCCCATTACCCCTACCGGCTCGATGCTGCCAGCACCACGGCGCAGGCTGGCGATGAGCCTGTCCTGATTGCCCGGCGCTGTGGCTGCCCCGTGGTGGTGGCCCCCAAGCGGGCCGATGCGGTCAGGCTGCTCGAGCAAAGTGGCGAGGTGGACATCATCATCACCGATGATGGCCTGCAGCACTATGCGTTGGCCCGCGACATTGAGCTGGTGGTGGTGGAT
Organism: Aeromonas sp. FDAARGOS 1407; assembly: GCF_019048725.1. Classification (NCBI taxonomy): domain Bacteria; kingdom Pseudomonadati; phylum Pseudomonadota; class Gammaproteobacteria; order Aeromonadales; family Aeromonadaceae; genus Aeromonas; species Aeromonas sp. FDAARGOS 1407. The sequence continues at coordinate 3,840,736 of NZ_CP077399.1, read as the reverse complement.
GGCGCGCGCCGATTTGGCAATCGCTGCCTGCTGCCCATGGGGCCGCTGCGCGAACCGGTGACCCGCTTGAAGCGTGTGGATGCCATCATCTGCAATGGTGGCGAGCCGGGCAAAGGGGAGTATCCCATGAGCCTGATCGCCGATGGGCCGCGGCGAGTGCGCGACGATGCCCCGCTTGCCGAGCCCCTGCCGCGCACCGTGGATGCCCTGGCGGGTATCGGCCATCCCCCCCGTTTTTTTGCGACCCTGACCGGGCTTGGCTATGAGCTGCAGCAAAGCGTCGGCTATGCGGATCACCATCCGTTTGATCGCGATGAACTTGTCGCCCGTTTTGGTCAACGCCCCCTGTTGATGACGGAAAAAGATGCGGTCAAATGCCGCCCGTTTGCCCGGGACAACTGGTGGTATCTGCCAGTCAGCGCCCAACTGCCCGCCTCCTTGCTGGACACCTTGCTGCAAAAGCTGGCTCAGGCCAAGTCGGCAACAGTCGCCGCTGCCGGCGCCAGAGAATAAACGGCAGACTTGCTCTGCCCCTGAATGGATTATCACCTTGTCCGGCATCTTCCCTTGCCGGGCAAGGCGCTTGCTCGACACATTGTTTGCCGGGCCTATCTGCTCGACATTGTTGAAGGAGTATCGTTTTGGCATTGGATATCAAATTGCTCGACATCATTGCTTGCCCTGTCTGCAAGGGGAAACTGCAATACAACAAGGCTGTCCATGAGCTGGTCTGTCGCTTCGACAAGCTGGCTTATCCGCTGGAGGAGGGGATCCCCGTGCTGCTGGAAAACCGCGCCCGTCCCCTCAACAGCGACGAGCTGCCATCATGAGCTTCGTGGTCGTGATCCCTGCCCGCTACGCCTCGACCCGCTTGCCGGGCAAGCCGCTGGCGGATATCCATGGCAAGCCCATGGTGCAACATGTGGTGGAGAAGGCGCTGCAATCCGGCGCCGAGCGGGTGATCGTCGCCACCGATGACGAGCGGGTGGCACAGGCGCTGGCACCTGTCGCGGCAGGCATGGGCGCCGAAGTGTGCATGACCTCACCGGATCATCAGTCCGGTACCGAGCGCCTCGCCGAGGTGTGCCGCCACTACGGTTTTGCTGCCGATACCATCATCGTCAACGTTCAGGGGGATGAGCCGCTCATCCCGCCCGCCATCATCCGTCAGGTGGCTGATAACCTGGCCGCTGCGACGGCGCCGATGGCGACCCTCTCCGTGCCCATCAAGGATGCGGAGGAGGCATTCAACCCCAATGCGGTCAAGGTGGTCACCGACAAGGATGGCTACGCCCTCTACTTCAGCCGGGCCAGCATTCCCTGGGATCGGGACCGTTTCGCCCAAAGTCACGAGCAGATTGGTCCGCACTATCAGCGCCACATCGGCATCTACGCCTATCGCGCCGGTTTCATTCAGCGTTATGTGGACTGGGCGCCGAGTGCACTGGAGCAGGTAGAAGCGCTGGAGCAGCTGAGGGTGCTCTGGTACGGCGAGAAGATCCACGTCGCCCAGGCCCTCGAGGCGCCGCCGGTCGGGGTGGATACCCCGGCGGATCTGGAGAAGGTGCGTGCTTTCCTGGCCAGCTGAATGCGTTGCCAGCAAAATGGAAAAACGGTGTCGCGAGACACCGTTTTTTGTTTTGATTATTTATATAATTATTTGATTTAAAACGCCATTAATGCACATTCTCAAACTTTTGGCCTGCGTAGTTTGCCAAAGCGACGAGTTTGGTTATGATGCAAGACGCCCTGTTAACCCTAACCGGGCGGCAATAACGAGATAAGAACGGGGTGTTTGGGTGATAAATGTATTCCTGGTCGATGATCATGAGCTGGTGCGTACAGGGATAAGACGCATTCTGGAAGATGTGCGCGGGATCAAGGTGGTGGGCGAGGCACAGAGCGGGGAAACCGCGGTGGCATTTTGTCGTCAGCACCATCCGGATGTGATCCTGATGGACATGAACATGCCGGGTATTGGCGGCCTGGAGGCGACCCGCAAGATCCTGCGGATCCGCCCCGATGTGCGCATCATAGTGCTGACCATTCATTCAGAAAATCCGTTCCCCACCAAGGTGATGCAGGCGGGGGCCGCCGGTTATCTGACCAAGGGGGCCGCACCTGACGAGATGATCCAGGCGATCCGGCTGGTGCACTCGGGCCAGCGCTACATCTCCCCGGAGATCGCCCAGCAGATGGCCCTCAGCCAGTTTGCCTCGGCGGACGAAAACCCCTTCAAGTCCCTCTCCGAGCGGGAGCTGCAGATTATGATGATGATCACCAAGGGGCAGAAGGTGACCGATATCTCCGAACAGCTCAACCTGAGCCCGAAGACGGTCAACAGCTACCGCTATCGACTGTTTAGCAAGCTGGGCATCAATGGCGATGTGGAGCTGACCCATCTGGCCATTCGCTACGGTATGCTGGATGCCGATACCCTGTAACCGGGTCATGTGTGGTCACAAAGGCGGCGTGTGCCGCCTTTTTGCTTTTTGCCGCCCTGGCGCAGTATGCTCTCCTCGTTGATGTTCACTGCACCTGTTTTCGCCCCTTTGTATTGAGTCGAGTCGCCGATGTCCCTATCTTCCGAGCCCCTCTTTGACAGCAAGGCCTTCTTGCGCGCAGTGACCCACCAGAGCGGCGTCTATCGCATGTACGACAGCGGTGGCATCGTCATCTATGTGGGCAAGGCCAAGGATCTGAAAAAGCGGCTCGCCTCCTACTTTCGGGCCAACGTCGACAGCATCAAGACCCGCACCCTGGTGCGCCAGATCGTCGATATTCAGGTGACGGTGACCCACACCGAGACCGAGGCACTGATCCTCGAGCACAACCTCATCAAGCAGTACCAGCCGCGCTACAACGTGCTGCTGCGCGATGACAAATCCTATCCCTGGATCATCATCACTGCCCATCAGCACCCGCGCATCGGGGTTCATCGTGGTGCCCGCAAGGTGAAGGGGGACTATTTCGGTCCTTACCCCTCCGGCGGGGCGGTGCGCGAGAGCCTGCACCTGATGCAGAAGATTTTTCCGGTACGCCAGTGCGAAGATGCCGTCTATGCCAACCGCACCCGTCCCTGCCTGCTCTACCAGCTCAAACGCTGCGCCGGACCCTGTGTGCCCGGACTGGTGAGTGAGGCTGAATATGCCCAACAGGTGGAGCTGGCCAAATTGTTTTTGGCAGGCAAGAACCAGCAGGTGATAGGCGAGCTGGTAGGCAAGATGGAGTCCGCCAGCGGCGATTTGCGCTTCGAGGAGGCCGCCCGCTACCGGGATCAGATCCAGGCGCTGCGCCGGGTCACCGAGCAGCAATCTGTGAGCGGCAACGTGCTGGACGAGCTCGATGTGGTGGGGGTCGCCTTCGAGCAGGGTTCGGCCTGTATCCACGTGCTCTTCATCCGCCAGGGCAAGGTGCTGGGCTCGCGCAGTTATTTCCCCAAGGTGCCGGGGGATACGCCGCAAGAGGAGGTGGTGCAGGCCTTCTTGCTGCAGTTTTATCTGTCGGGGCAGGGGGGACGGCAGATCCCGAGCGAGGTACTGCTGGATGTGGCCCTTGAGGACGAGGCGCTGATCGCCGAGACCTTAAGCCAGACTGCTGGCTACAAGGTGCGGGTGGTGAGCCGTACCCGCGCCGAGCGGGCCCGCTTCATCAAGCTGGCCGCCATCAATGCCGAGACGGCCCTGCGCTCGCGCCTGGCCCACAAGAGCACCATCACCGCCCGCTTCAACCAGCTTGAGGAGCTGCTGGAGCTGGAGGCCCCCATCGCCCGCATGGAGTGCTTCGATATCTCTCACACCATGGGGGAGCGCACCGTCGCTTCTTGTGTGGTGTTCAACCGGGAGGGGCCTCTCTCTTCCGAATATCGCCGCTTCAATATCGACGGCATCACGGGGGGGGATGACTATGCCGCCATGGAGCAGGCGCTGGAGCGTCGCTTTGGCAAGCCTCAGGAGCCGGACAAGGTGCCTGACATCCTGTTTATCGACGGCGGCCTCGGCCAGTTGCGCCGCGCTGAGGAGATCCTGGCCCGCCAGCTGGAGTTTCTCGGTGGCAAATACCCCTTGCTGGTGGGTATCGCCAAGGGGGTGACCCGCAAGGCAGGGCTGGAGACCCTGATCATGGGGGAGAGCCACGAAGAGCTGCACCTCCCGGCGGATATGCCTGCTCTGCATCTCATCCAGCATATTCGCGATGAATCCCACCGTTTTGCCATCACCGGGCACCGCGCTCGCCGCGCCAAGGCTCGCACCAGCAGCAGCCTGGAGGATATTCCCGGCGTCGGGCCCAAGCGCCGTCAGGCGCTGCTCAAATACCTGGGGGGATTGCAGGAGGTGAAACGGGCGAGCGTTGATGAGCTGGCCAAGGTGCCCGGCATCAGCCAGGAGCTGGCCCAAACCATTCATGATGGCTTGCACTCAGCCTGAGTCTTGAATGAAGCCGCTTATTCGACGGGGCCGACAGCCGGGGAAAATCGCTAACTCCTTGATGCACAAGAGCCGTGACGAAGAGGGGGCGTAAATGCCATAATGACCCCGCATTTCGTGAAGATTGCTGGGTTAACAAGACCAGGACGGGCGCCGCCGCGGTTGCATCGCAAATCGGCTTTGGCGCACTATGTAGCGACGTACAAGAAGTGGCTGAAAATAATGACAAACATACCTAACCTGTTGACGTTTTTCCGGATTTTGCTCATCCCCGTCTTCGTCATCATGTTCTATCTTCCCTACCAGTGGTCCTATCTGGCTGCGGCCATCGTCTTCATCCTGGCGGCCGCCACCGACTGGTTTGATGGTTACCTCGCCCGCAAGCTCAATCAGTCCACTGCCTTTGGTGCTTTTCTTGATCCGGTCGCGGACAAGATCATGGTTGCCGCTGCCCTAGTAGTGATTGTCGAGCATTACAACACTATCTGGGTAACCATCCCCGCCATGACCATGATTGGTCGGGAGATCATCATCTCCGCCCTGCGTGAATGGATGGCGGAGCTGGGCAAACGTTCTGCCGTCGCGGTCAGCTGGATTGGCAAGTGGAAAACCATGATCCAGATGGTGTCGCTCACCGGTCTTATCTGGCAGTACAACGTCTGGATGGTGTGGCTCGCCTATGTGCTGCTATATGTCGCCACCGTGCTTACCTTCTGGTCCATGTTCCAGTACATGAAGGCCGCCTGGGGTGATCTGACCCATCACTCCAGATTTTGAGTCGGTGAGATGGAATGTGCGCTTTCTGGCAATTTGATGGAAGAAATTGGCAAAGGCGCTAAAACTGCTCAAAAAGGGCAAAAAATGCCCGAACGATCAGTTAATTAAATATTTCTGGTTGACTGAGCGAGGAACATCGCTAGAATGCGTCTTCGTAGTCAGGCAGTCAGCCGGACCAATGCGGGAATAGCTCAGTTGGTAGAGCACGACCTTGCCAAGGTCGGGGTCGCGAGTTCGAGTCTCGTTTCCCGCTCCAAATTCAGACAATAGAGAGTCCTCTCTCTTTTGCATGGCGCGTTAGCAAAGCGGTTATGCAGCGGATTGCAAATCCGTTTAGTCCGGTTCGACTCCGGAACGTGCCTCCATATTGACAAGCCCGCGACGCGGACTTGATACCGATTGCGGTGCCCGAGTGGTGAAATCGGTAGACACAAGGGATTTAAAATCCCTCGACGTTCGCGTCGTGCCGGTTCGATTCCGGCCTCGGGCACCATTTAAAATCCTGCCTAGTCAACAGGTTAGCGTCAAACCAAGGCGCTAGAGTGATGAAAGTTGCGGTCAAAACCACCCTATCGAACGTGTAAAAGCGTGAAGGAGTTTTGACGATGGCAAGCGTACAAAAAATTACTGGTAAGCTGAAAACGACCTATCGGGTTCAGATTATGCGCAACGGCCAGCGCATCGGGAAAAGTTTCTCGACCAAGAAAGCCGCCGATTTGTTTCTGGCTCGCATTACTGCAAGTGATGATCTGGCCGAAGCCCTCACCGATGTAAGCCTGAACAGTATCCTTTTTAAGGATGCTGTTTGCTCGTTTCTGGACGAGTACAAAGGCCGTGACCAATCCATAATCCGCCGTTTGACTTGGTGGGCAGATCGCCTAGGTTCTAAGCCAGTGGGCAAGATCACCCGTCAGCACGTCAGAGCAGGGCTAACCGCGCTCGCCAGAGACGAGAAAGCCCCCGCCACCATCAATAGAACCAAAGCATGCCTTTCTAGCTTCTTTAAGTGGTTCAACAAAAAGCACGACACCCGCCATAACCCCTGCCGCGAGATAGAAGGGGAGACAGAAGGCCCAGGCCGCAGCCGTTTCTTGTCTGATGACGAGGTAAGCCGCTTGCTAGAGGCTTGCCAGAGCAGCGCATGGGAGCGCCTGCACCTGATTGTGCATATGGCCCTAGTAACTGGCGCTCGCCGTTCTGAGCTGTTGGGCTTACGCTGGTGCGATCTCGACTTTCAGCGCAAGACAGCAACCCTACACCTCACCAAGAACGGGGAGACCCGTAACCTTGCCCTTACTACGTCCCTAATTGCCGAGCTGATGCAGTGGCGCGAATTGGGGGATCGTTACCTGTTCCCTAGTCCGCACCACCTGAACGAGCCAATGCGCAACTTTGACCGCTTTTGGTATGCCGCGCTTGTAGCTGCCGAGATCAAGGATTTCCGCTTTCACGACCTACGCCATTCTAGCGCCTCAATCATGGCTAAAACTGGCGCGAGCTTGTTAGAGCTGGCCGACCACCTAGGGCATAAGACCATGGCAATGGTTAAGCGTTACGCCCACCTGAGCACCGCGCACAAGGTAGAGAAGGCCGAAAGCACGTTCGGGGATCTGGCACGGAGGGCAGCGAGATGAGCCAGGTAAATTTTGATTACCGATCCGGCATTCTCGAAGCCGCCGACCCTGCAACTGACCGCGAATGGTGTTGGTTCAAGGGAGACAGGTGGATAACCGAGACCCAGCACGGAGAGCACAGGGGAGTGATTGAAGCGCCCACAGGCTCAACAGTGGCCGATATTAAGCGCCTTATCCGTGCCAGAGCAAAGAGAGCTGCCGCACCGTGGCCAGGGGGTAACCCTATGACCTAACCAGCGCAGATCCGCGCCCGTAGAACACCGAACACCCGGCAATGGGGCCGCACTCTATAACCTATGAGGTTATGGGAGGGGGGATCCCTATGTCTGGCTAGCCTAAGCGCTACTGAAAAACCGTGCCATACCGCCAGATCTCGCCAGCTTGTTAGCCCTAAAGATGCTAGCCAGAGAAGAGATCAGCACAAAAGAAAACCCCCGCAACTGCTCGAACAGTTCGGGGGCATGGAACACAACTGATAGAGGGACTATCAATCATGAACACCCGCATTGTAACCAACCGCACACCCGCACAACAAGCAGCGCAGGCCGCCGTCATGGCCTATCGAGCCGGATTTCATCAAGAGGCTGCCATTCTTTGGCAAGCGGCCATTGCTTCATGGTTCAAAAAATAGGCAAACAGACCATTGCGGGAAAGTTTTTTTGATGATGAACAGGGTTCACTGTGCGATTTTTGAGCTCGTTATTTATCAATGAGTTAGCCTTGGTGTGTATACCGTGCGGTATACATAAGTTATTGATTAAGAAGGGCATTTTGATAAACACACCCCTTCCTTTTGTCAATTGTCTGGGTTAGCTTCTGGATCGACTTAGACCGCAGCTTTCACAGATTGACTAGAAACAACCGAGAGGACGCAAACATGAATCATATCGACCTGATTCGCATGAATCAGCAGCTTGAGAATTGGAAGAGCATTTCAGAGTTGGCAGATAGCTATCCCCAGTTCAGTCGCAGCACCCTGAAAACCTTGTTCTGGAAACGAGACGAGCGCCCGGGCTTGAGCCGTTGCGCCCGTATGGTGGGCAAAAAGCTGTTTGTTAACGTCCCAATGTTCGGCTTGTGGCTTGGTGGGCAACTGCCGGAGCAGATGGGGGAATAATGGGTTGTGGCCCTTCCAATCCATCGATAATCCCGCGCCTAGTAGCCTGCCGCGAGGGTAATGGGCAAATCGAGTGCAAAGCAGGCAAAAAAACGCCCCTTCAGCACTAACTGAAAGGGCATTTAGATCAAGAGGCTTGCTCGAACGTTTGACGACAGAGAGCAAGCCAAAAGACAAGGGGAAGATTATCCCATGAATAACCAAAACCCAAGAAAAAACCAGTTTGCGCGTGACATGCTGGCGGCCAATAAAAGCCGGTTCTCTGATAGGGAATTTCACATCCTCAGTCGCATAGCAGAGCGAGACAAATACGAGTATCGCAAAGAATACGAAGCGGCTGATGGCTCTTTGCCTTACCTGCCGAGCTTTGCCCAGAGGGTCGCTGACAAGTTGGCAGCTATTGGCTTGGAGCTGGAGGCGATCCCCGCTAACGATGGCACTTGCCGCAAACTCTATGCACTAAACCCCCTCAAGACTGACCACGCCGCCGCAACCAAGGCCATTCTGGACGGCTTCGGCTTTGGTGTTTATGGGAGTGCCGACCATGAATAAGGCACAGATCCCACGCTTGCCAAGTGGCGAGATTGACGTTTTCCGGCTCAAGATGCGCGACCCCGTGAGGGTTGATTATGCCGCATACGATGCAACCCCAAGTGAGCTGGCCGAGATGGTTTTAGCAGTGGCTAACATTCAGCGCCAGTTGCACGAGCAGCCTTTGGAGGTTGCCGCATGAGCAACGACTTGAACCAAGGCAACGGGACATTTGGCGATCCAGAACACTTGGCACGTTTTAAAAAGCCGAATCAGCAGGAAACGAAACCATCCCGTAAATCCCCACACCTGCCACAGCACGAGGCTGGCAGGATGGCCCGTGAGGTGATGGGAACCACCGAATCAACCCTAGATGACATACTCGCATCGGTAGCCGCCGAGAGTGCCGAGGGGCCGGAGATTGCCCCCGTATCGCTGTTAGAGATGGCCGGAGATCACCCGCTGGCAACTTACGCCCGACAGGTTGCGGACTCTATCCAGATAAGCCGAGATTCGACATTCATGATCGGCTTGGGTTTGACGTCTGCCGTTGTGGGCTCGACCCACAGCGTGAAAACGCCTTGGGATGCAGATTTGCCGCTTGGTTTGTATGTGACAGCAGAGCAACCGCCAGCCGCTGGCAAGTCTGGCGTCATGGCAGCATTTCAAAAGCCATTTAGATCAGCTTTGCGCAGCATGAACGACGCCAGAAACAATGCGCTGGACGCGCTAGAGGCCCAGATTGATGCTGCTGATGACCCCGCACTGAAGGGGGCGCTAGAGGAGCAAATGCAAGGGCAGGCAAAGCCAGTGAGGGGATGGATCAGCAACGCAACGCCGGAGGCACTAGAGAAGGATGCCATTAGCCCAAACGATGGTTTTTTCATGCTCGCCAGTGATGAAATGGGCCTGCTTAACAGCGTTTTCGGCCTGAGCTATGGAAAGGGGGCTCCCGCCAATATGGACGCCGCGCTAAAGGGGTTTGATGGTGGGGCCTATGTATCGGTGAGGGCAACACGGCGAGGCTTTGACGGCGAGGTTCACGGCTCGATCGTCTGCTTTGCGCAACCTGGCAGTATTGAATCTATTATGCTGGCGAGTGGAGGCACTGGGTTAGCCGAGCGTTTTTTGTGGCTTAGTGATGATCACAACCTCGGGAAGCGCGACCACTTGAAACCATGGATCAAGCCGGACGCCGAACAATTCACCCGCATGTGCGAAGAAACCATCAAGCTAATGCCGCTCGTCCCCTCACTGGATAGACTCACGCCGCTGGCAATCCCTGCCGCATTGTTGGGGGACTTGCGCAAGGCCAAGCAAGAGATCGAAAAGGAGTTAGGCGATAGCGGACAGTTTGGCAATGACGCAGTGAGGGGGGCCGCTGGTAAGTTTGATATGCAGGTGATGAAGGTTGCTTCAATCTTGCATGTTAGCCGCAATCTAATGCAGGGGATTGCCGTTCCGCCAAACATAGGGGCCGCTGATTTCAGGATCGCGCTAACCATTTGCCGCGAACTATTAAACCGCTACCGTCTGGCGCTGATAAGCAAGCGGATCATCGGGTTCGGTGCCGAGGCTGATGCAGTTATCAGCTATCTGGAGAGATTCCCGCAGGGTAAAGACATGGAGCAAGCAAAAAACAGCCTACGCTCCAAAGCGGCTTTCAAGGGTAGAGGAACCAAGCAGATCGGCGCGACTATCGAGAAGCTAATAGCCCTAGGGATCGCAATGGTAGAAACAGGGATGACGAAGCGCAAGACGATCCGGCTTGTTTGACCGTAACAACACCGACAGGGGCCTTGTGCCCCTTTTTTATTTCCCGAAAACACACAAAACACACAAAAAAGGGCCGAAACCCAGCAACGGCGCGGCTTTCCGGTTGTGTGTCGGTAACACAGGAATACACAAAACACACAAAATGGGATGCCGGAATTTGTGTGTTTTGTGCCTTTTTGTTTTTTGATACACAGCCCGCAAGGTACGCCACCACTGGGTTTAGCGTGTTTTTTGTGTGTTTTGTGCCTTTTTGGGTTTTCAGCGATCTGAGCAAGCAGATCACCCCCCACTCCTTTCTGGCTAGCCGTTCCTTATCTTCGCCTGCACTAACCCCAGATCATCCATTAAAAACAATAGCTTAACTATGCTTTGGCGTAGATAGGCGGGATTTGCTGTTTTTTACAGACAAAAACAGGCAAAAGCACTGTGTTTTCATACAGGTAAGCGTACAATGGTTGATGATCGGACATCATAACCAGAGAGACAGACCATGACCTATATCACCGAGCAAGCATTCGAAGACGCCAGCAAAGGCTTAGTTATTCATCCCCGAGTTGGCACAAGCGCAAGAGTTGCCGCCTTGTCTAACACCGCCGCCGACCTGATCAAGAAGGCCGCTAAAGTGGTTCATGAGACCCGAGAATCGAAGTTGTTGAGTCCGGGCCAAAAAGCCAAGGCGATCAGCAAGGCGCACAAGTCTTTTGACCAGCAAGCCACAGCCTGTCTCAACTACTTGAACACAGCAGCAGCACAAGAGCAGTCCGACACTGATGCAGCCATTGCCAAGCAGTTTGGCCACAGCATGAGCGATGAGATGGCGTTCTTGTTGGTTCAATCATTGCGCGGTCAGGCGGACGCTAACCAGATTGTGAAGAGCGACTCTCGTTACCTAGCAGCCCTCGACAAAGTACCGGCAGCAGTTGCAGGCCTGACACCTGAGCGCGTAGCAGAGTGGAAGGAGGCCGCCGTTATGTCAGTACCGGAGCTGGCAGAGATGCGCCGCATGAACGCGGCCAATGCTGCGACAGTCGAGCAGATCCATTCCTTGGGTATGGCGTGTGCTGGCTGGATGGCCGCCCAGGTGGACGAGGAAGGGATCGCAGAGTTCGATCGCCTGAGCGCTGGCGAGGTATAAGCATGGCGAAGTTTGAACGTGGCAAGTCAGGTAATCCAGCAGGGCGCCCACGTGGCGCTCTATCACCCGCTAACAAGCTGGTTAAGCAGGCTGCGCCCGAGATTCTGGAAAGCGTCATTGAGCAAGCCAAGGCGGGAGATCTGCAGGCCGCCGCCCTTGTTCTGGCCCGTGGTGTCCCAACCCTGAAAGCAACACAGGAGCCCGTGGAGCTGATCACCGCCGCCGAGTTTGAGCAGATGACGACACCAGAGCGAGCCGAGGCAATCCTAGCCGCTGCCGTATCTGGCAGAATCGCCCCTGACGTAGCCCAGCAGCTTATAACGAGCCTCACCGCCGTGGCAGGTGTGACGGAGTGGGCAGAGCTGGCGCAGCGTGTGGAGGAATTAGAGGCGCTTAAATGAAACGACCACCCCGCACAGCCCTAGCCAAAGTTGCCGCCCAGTTGAGCCGATCCCGACTAACAGATGACTTTGACGAGCTAATGAGTCGACCCAGTAAACCGACCACCCCCGAAGAAGAAGCCGCATTTCAGCGCATCATGCAGGAGCCAGAAGAATGAAAAGCGACCTGATCCCAATCACCTGTTTGTACTTCAAGCAGACCACCGCAGACGACACCAGAACGGGCACATGGGCAAAGCTACCCGAAGCCATACACCCATCGTGGCTGGCCTATGCCGTGAGCTATGAGGCATTTGCAGAGATGGCGCGGCGCAGCCCAACACAAGCGGGACATGTAGCCCTGATGCAATCGCCTTGGGAGACGTACATAGGAGAAGATCCGCAATGAACACCAGCCGCACAGCAATGAGAGGGGAGGCCATAACAGCGTGGAACCGATGGGGGCATAACCGCCCCCGTGCATGGCTGGCAAAGTATCCTCTCGCCGTCTTGTCCGTCCCGCCTGATCATGTGCTTAGGGATTTTACAGCCGAGGCCAAGGAGATGATAAAGCGGCCACGTCCACCCCTAGCCAGCAATGACCCCCGCATGTTCTCCGCCCCTTGATGGGGCTTTCTTTTTGCCCAAAGCATGAAGATGGCGCGTCCCTACGTGAAATTTTCACCAGTAGCAGGGAGATAGCCCCCTAGATTTCAAGCTGTAGCGCCGTATCAAATGTGTAATTGTGTGCAAACCTGCCAAAACAACACATAACCAGAAACAACCGAAAACCACTTGAAACAAGGGGATGCAGCGCTTAATATCTTCACAAGACCGCAGCTCTTGCATTTAAAATCCCTCGACGTTCGCGTCGTGCCGGTTCGATTCCGGCCTCGGGCACCATTAAAATCAAAGACTTACAAAGGCCACTAGCGATAGTGGCCTTTTTGTTTTTCCCCGTGTCTACGTTTGGTCCACACGGAATTTTCCTAACCTACTTCCGGCAGATCTTCGAGCGTCACGTCGAGGTTGATGTTGTTGCAACATGTATCCAACCTTCATGGTCTAAGAGGCGTTGTTGCCCAAATCGATGAAGCTTGAGTGGAACTAACTGAGGACTTGGTGATCTGATCACCACCATCCTCTTCAAGTCTGCATCATGAGCACGTCGCTTCACCCCATCACCAACTGGCCTAAATACAACAAGTCGTTGATTAATCGTGGTTCACTCACCTTCTGGGTTGATGCCGAGGCCATGAGCAACTGGTTTCACCACGACCATCATGGGCGGCGGGGCCGCTGCCAGCTTTACACTGACCAGACCATCTGTACCTTCCTGATGCTCAAGGGGATTTTCAACCTCACTCTGCGGGCCACTCAGGGACTACTCGACTCCCTGTTCGAGCTGATGAATGTGCCGTTGTGCGCACCGGACTATAGCTGTGTCAGCAAGCGAGCACGTACGGTGACAGTGGCCTATCGACAGCCCCCAAAGGGACGCATTACCGACTTGGTTATCGACTCAACCGGGCTGAAGGTGTTTGGTGAAGGCGAGTGGAAGGTCAGAAAACACGGCGCTGAGAAGCGGCGAGTCTGGCGCAAGTTGCATCTGGCAGTAGACCCGGTAACCCACGATATCGTGGCAGCGGAGGTGTCATTGGAAAATGTCCATGATGCCGAGGTGTTGCCGACCTTGCTCAATCCACTGCGGCGCAAGCTGGGACGAGTTTATGCAGATGGCGCCTATGACAGCAAAGCCAGCCATCAGCTTATCTCGCGCAAAGGGGCGACAGCTTGTATCCCGCCTCGCAAGAGCGCGGGGTTATGGAAAAAGGGACACCCAAGAAATGACGCTGTGCTGGTGATGCGCAAGGAAGGGCTGGCGCACTGGAAGAAGATATCGGGGTATCACCGTCGCTCGCTGGCAGAGACGGCGATGTATCGGTTCAAGCAGTTGCTGACGGGGAAAATCAGTCTGCGTAACTACAATGGTCAGGTGGGAGAAGTCATGGCGTATGTCAGCGCCATAAACAAACTGAATACCCTGGAACTACCTGTCAGACAGCCCCGAGTGTAGCGGTCACCCAGGGCAGGCGAAGTCATGACTTTCTGGCTGATTTGGGAAACAACGCCGGTCTAAGACGATGTGGTTTTTTGTTCTCTCAAGCCATATCAGGCAACCTCATGACATACCTGAGGGTATTTAGTGTGTATTGGGGGAAATACCCCAAACCGATGCCAAGCCTTGACCATTCAGCTCTGGCGCTACCTCTTTGCTTTCTCCTACATGTGAGAAGTCTCCCATGCTGATGCAGGAGATGCTCCATCCGATATCGTTGCCACAGGTAAAATTACAAAATGACCTGTGAGAAGAAACTGTGTTTGCCGGTCGATAAATTAGGCATGTACGGCCCGTCTGAAGTATCGCTATGGCGTTAAGGATACTCAGCTCGCACCAAAATGTTTCTCTCTCAAAATAGCTAGGTTAAAACGAGCCGAGGCACGATGCCTTCTGGCTGAAGGGGAAGATGAGTGGTCTAATCATCCCATTACTTCCCTGAAACCATGACATGGTTCACATAATGTGTTTTAGTTATAGCCTACGATGCCCGCTAGCGAATGCTAGTCAGTGGTTTGTATTTTGTGAGGAATGCAATATGTCACTTTTAGTGAAGGATAGATTTGTAGACCGTCATTGACCCGACTTTACCGACTGCGGAGTAGTCGCTCACTTCAGTAATCTATTAGTACTGCTCAAGTACGCGTGTCTTTTTCCAGATCACATACAGCGACAGTTTTTCTGTTGCCTCTTTTGCTATCCTTCCCTTTTATTATTCCTATTCGTTGTCATTCCTCACAGAGGCATAACAATGATCTTGATTAAACAAAATCAAGATATTACTTCCCTCCTGAAAAGTGATGGCAATCTGTCAGTTCGACTAATTGAGGCTGCATATAAAGTTATCGACAAGGTTTCAGTAATTGTTGGACTGGTAAAATTCGAGGGATTATTTTTCAGAAGATATCGAAAAGGGAAACAGATTTATATTTCAGGTTGCACAGAGAGATTGAATTTATCAAGACAGCGGATTGTCCCTTTACTAAAACGAATGGAGAGAAGGAGCTGGGTTAAACAAAAGGAGATTTTTCATTGTGCCATAAGAGGATTTCATAAGTATTCATAAATACTTAACAAAGGAACCATGATCTTCTCGAAGGGAAAAATGATGCCAATTTTTTTACAGTGAAGGAGGCGTGAAAATGTCATCAGAACATCCCGGAGAGCTAAACATCTGCTTAAGGAAGGTATCTATGTCATTGATTTTTATTTTCCAGTTGTACCCATAGGACAGGCCAGCATCCGTATATCGGTTGCTCACAGCCGTGACTAGTTGGACAAGGAAATCGCGGCCTTCACGGCCTTCATTAGAATCAGCGATGAAATGGATATTATCTGAAATTTTCCTTATGGAGTAACATGATGAAAGCACTAAGTAAACTAAAGCCTGAGCAAGGTATTTGGATTGTGGATGCGCCCAAGCCTGAAATGAGCCATAACGATTTGCTGATAAAAATCCGCAAGACGGCTATCTGTGGTACCGATGTACATATTTACAACTGGGACGACTGGTCTCAAAAAACCATCCCAGTTCCCATGATTGTAGGGCATGAGTATGTCGGCGAAGTGGTAGATATAGGTCAGGAAGTTCGTGGCTTCAATATTGGTGACCGCGTTTCAGGAGAAGGACATATTACTTGCGGCCACTGTCGTAATTGTCGCGGAGGTCATCCCCATTTATGTCGAAATACCATCGGAGTTGGAGTTAATAGAGAAGGGGCCTTTGCTGAATATCTGGTGATCCCTGCCTTCAACGCCTTTAAGATTCCTGATGATATCAGTGATGATTTGGCCGCTATATTTGATCCCTTTGGCAATGCTGTGCACACGGCTTTGTCATTCGATCTGGTGGGGGAAGATGTACTGATTAGTGGCGCGGGTCCTATCGGAATTATGGCTGCTGCCGTTTGCCGTCATGTTGGCGCACGCCACGTGGTCATTACGGATATCAACGATTATCGTCTTGAACTGGCAGATAAACTGGGCGCTACTCGTACTGTCAATGTCAACAAAGAGCAACTCGAAGACGTGATGCTCGAGCTTGGTATGACAGAAGGATTCGATGTTGGTTTGGAGATGTCCGGTGTCTCCTCGGCTTTCCATGTCATGTTGGACACCATGAATCACGGTGGAAAAATCGCCATGTTGGGTATCCCCAGTGATGGGATAGCGATTGACTGGAACCAAGTTATTTTCAAAGGTCTAATGCTCAAAGGTATTTACGGCCGTGAGATGTTTGAGACCTGGTACAAAATGGCGAGTTTGATTCAATCGGGATTGAATATTTCTCCCATTATAACTCACCACTATAAAGTGGATGACTTCCAGCAGGGTTTTGATGTCATGCGTTTGGGCCATTCAGGTAAGGTTATTTTAAATTGGAATTAAAAGCATGAGTAAAGTTTAAATGCACTTGTATCATAGGTGCATTTAAACTTTTGGCGATATTGTTGTTGGCCATTTGAAAATCAAACTCATGTCATCATAGTTATACCAAGGATATACTCTTCATTATAGTGTTAAGTGGGTAGGGAGATAGGGTATGCAATCGTTTGAAATTATCATTGATACATTAAATGTTTTTTTATGGGATTATTTTCTGGTAATCGTCCTTTGTGGTGTAGGGATATATTACACAGTCAGACTTAGATTTATCCAGGTGTTACGATTTAAACAAGGCATTTTATTATTGCTGCGAGGCATTTCTCTTTCCGGAGAAAAGGCGGGTAAGGCAGGGATGAGCTCTTTTCAGGCAATTGCAACTGCGGTTGCTGGACAGGTCGGGACGGGGAACTTGGCAGGACCTGCTACCGCAATTATCGCCGGGGGGCCAGGGGCTATATTTTGGATGTGGATATCTTCTCTTCTTGGAATGTCTACTATTTATGCTGAAGCTATCCTTGCTCAAAAATATAAATCTACTGATCGTAATGGACAGTTGGTTGGTGGTCCTGCATATTATATTGAGCAGGGATTGAAAAAGAAATGGCTGGCGGTTATATTTGCCATTCTCAATATTTTGGCACTAGGGTTAGTGGGGAATATGGTTCAGTCTAATTCTATTGCCAACGCTTTCCATAATTCTTTTGGTGTCAGCACATGGGTTGTCGGAATATGTATTGCCATTCTGGTCTCATTAGTAGTGGTTGGTGGTCTGCATTATATAGCTGCACTCAATGAAAAACTTATCCCAATAATGGCATCGCTTTACATCACCGGAGCAATTATTACATTAATAGTCAATTATCAATATGTTTCACAAGCATTCTATTTAATATTCGTTGCTGCATTTTCCCCTCAAGCTGCATTCGGGGGGGGCAATAGGCATATCTATTCAACAGGCTGCTCGCTTTGGGATTGCTCGAGGATTATTTTCTAATGAAGCTGGTATGGGCTCCACACCACATGCCCACGCTGTAGCAAAGGTAAAAAATCCAGAGGACCAAGGATTAATAGCCATGATGGGGGTTTTCACTGTTTGCCTCATTGTGACACTGACTGGTTTGGTTATTATTACCACCGGTTTGAGTTCACTTAATAAAGAGGGACTTCCTTTATCAGAACTTCTTTCCTTCATAGGTGAAAAAGGAACCGGTATAACAGTTACACAAAATGCCTATGAACAAACGTTTGGGTACTGGGGGAATATTTTCATATCTGTTTCATTGCTGTTTTTTGCATTTTCAACCATTATTGGATGGTATTATTATGCGGAGACAAATGTTCGTTATTTATGCAGTTCTGTACGCTGGTTAAGGTGTTTGAAAATCTTGGTGATATTATGTGTCTTTGGTGCTTCGTTATTTAACGTGGATTTGGTCTGGAACATGGTTGATGCTTTTAATGGGTTGATGGTTATACCTAATATAATTGCGCTGTTAATTCTATCGCCTATCGTTATTGAATACACTCAAAAACATGTTTACCGATAATAATATGACACCAACTGACTGGACAGCAGTAAACTAAAAATCATGAGTATCTACTGTTAACTCGTGTTGATGTTCTGGTCGGCATCAAAAAATAATATCCCCAGCCACGAGCACGGTTAATATTGGAGCATTTTGACAAGTATAACAAGGACGTTCAGTTTATTTACCGCATTCATATATACGTGATAACTTCCCTCACCTGATCGTTGTATTTTCGTAGAGAAACTTTCCCGGTTCTCATCTCTTTGAATCCAAATATTGTTTTCTCCGCCAGTAAACGACTGCGTTACCATGGACATTTTCAAAAGAGACTTCCAGTGCAACGATATCGATATCTTGGGTCGCGGGATCAACGACCAGAGAGCAACTTGTGCCAGCATCACTGTTGCCCGACACCGTGTTTTCTGAGCTTCCACTCGCTCTGACCACACACCTTGAGCCCGGTCAAGTAGGATAGCCAGGCTGGGGATTTCTCTTGGGCTGGCTGATTACAGACCACCTTCATCGTGCGAACCCGTTTGCTGACGCTGCCATAATGGACAGTGGCACACTCATCTGTTCGAACAGGGAGTCGAGTACTGTTTGGTCTGCTCACAGGAAATGATTAAAAATGTCCCTGAGCATTGGGAGACGACAAGTTGGCTGTGGTCCTGTCGTTCGTGATGCTTGGATGTCATGATAATTATCCCAGTACAAGAAAAACGATATAAGCGATAGGTGATATAGGACAAATAGAGCTAGATAAACTCTTTTGACAGTGATGTAGATCGCAAAACGGGTTACCGCAATGACCTATTTTGTTTTTCGTGCCAGAGGTTACTGAACTTAATCATCTATTTTAATCACGCCTTTGGGGAGTGTGTTATGTTGTTTACGTTGGTTGATAGCATTATCCGACTTTATCATTGACTCCTCACATTATGCTGCGGTGCAGCATGTCATCTAACTCTTCCTCAGCGGAATAGTTACGTCTGTATTTTATTAGCTCCATTATTTTCTACTATTCATCTCTCACTTTTGAGTTGTGCCGTTCTACGCCCGGTTCAGGGGCGTTTTTACCTTGATGCTGGAGGGACGCTTTGCCATGGGTAATGATGCGTATGATGTGATTATTATCGGCGGTGGCCCGGGCGGGTTAAGTGCTGCGATTTATTCATCACGCGCCAGATTAAAAACGCTGGTGGTGGAGGAAAAACGAAAACCAGGAGGGCAGTGTTCAACAACCGATACTCTGGAAAATTATCCAGGAGTAATTAAAGTAGGTGGTTCGGAATTAATGGATAATTTTACCGAACACGCCCGTCATTTTGGCACCGAGTTTATTCAGGGGCGCGTCCAATCCCTGATGCTGAGTGAAGATGGGTTGCAGAAAACGGTGCAATTAACAGATGGGAATGTGTTAACGGCGAAAAGCGTCGTCATTGCCACTGGCACGCGTCCCCGAGTATTGGGGATCCCCGGCGAGAAAGAGTTTGCCGGGCGTGGCGTCTCTTACTGCGCAACCTGCGACGCCGATTTTTACACCGACCTTGATGTTGTCGTGGTGGGCTCCGGCAATACGGCGGTCGAGGAGTCTGTCTTTCTTACTCGTTACGTTAACTCGCTGATGATGATTGTGATCCACGATGAAGGTCACCTTGACGCCGACCGGATCGTGTGTGAACAGGCTTATACCAACGAAAAAATTACCTTCCTCTGGAACAGTACGGTAATGGCGATTACCGGTGATGATCTGGTCGACGCCGTCGAAGTAAAAAACGTTAAAACCGGGGAATGTTCGCAGATTGCGACCAACGGTGTCTTTATGTTTGTCGGCACAGTGCCGCAGACTGACTGGTTGTCGCCGCTCAAAGAGGCGCTACCACTGACCAGGGCGGGCTATATCGATGTTAACGCACAGCAGGAAACGCGTTTGCCCGGTGTATTTGCCGTCGGTGATGTCTGCAATAAATTCCTTCGCCAGGTGGTTACCGCTGCGGGCGAGGGGGCATCCGCTGCCGTCGCCGCGAGCCAGTATCTCGAACAAGAAACCTTCTGGCAGCAGCATGTGCTGAGCAGCCCATTCAAAATACTGGTGCTGTTCTGGTCGCCGACAGTGCCGCAGAGCGTGCAGATGATGATGCAGCTTGAGCATGACATCGACAATCATCCTGACTGGCGATTGGTTCCGGTCGATTCCTACAAAAATCAAAGATTAGCGATGCGTTATGGCGTGACCGAGCTGCCTACGCTGTTGTGCTTGCACCAAGGTGAAGAGTTCCGACGACGCATCGTACAGCCAGATGAATTGCTAACTACTGCCATTTTTGCGGAGTGATCCCCCATGATTGAACTTAATAAAGACAACTTTGACGAAATGGTCGCGCAGGGCATCGTGCTGGTTGATTTCTGGAGCGAAAACTGCGAGCGCTGTAAAGAGCTGATGCCGGATATCCATCAGCTTGCCGATGCGTATAGCGGACAGGTGACTTTCTGTAGCTTGAATATTCAGGGCAACCGTCGGTTGGCGATGGCGCAAAAAGTGATGGGATTGCCCTCTATTGTCATCTGGCAAAACGGCGAGCGGACGATCCACCTGAGTGGAGAAGATCTGGATAGTGAACAAATTCGTCAGGCGCTGGAAACCTTGCTGCATGGCACTGCATAAAAATTTTATTACCAAAGGAGAGCGTTATGGATCTGAGTAGTAAAAAAGTCATCCTCCTCGGCGATCGGGATGGTGTACCTGGCCCGGCGATAGAAGCGTGCGTGCGTTCCACAGGTGCAGAAGTGGTGTTCAGCACAACCGAGTGTTTTGTCTGAACAAGTGCCGGAGCGATGGATCTGGAAAATCAGCGCCGCATTCTCACATTGTCAGAAACATATCCGCCGCAGGAACTGATTGTGATCCTGGGGGGAGCAGAGGCAGAAGCATCTGGGCTGGCATGTGAAACAGTGACTAACGGTGACCCGACTTTTGCAGGTCCTCTGGCCGGAGTTCAGTTAGGACTCCAGTGTTATCACATTGTTGAAGATGAAGTGAAGCAAGCCGTTGATGCAGAAGTGTATCAGCAGCAGGTTGGCATGATGGAGATGGTACTTGATGTCGACGCTATTGCCAGGGAGGTGCGCCACTATCGGGAAACATACTGTCATTACCTGGATCAGTGAGTGACTTTCCAGCCAGCTAATGACTGGAGTGACTCCAGGAGGAAATATGGGAAAAGCGGTAATACGGCAAGTAGGTTATATCTTGGCGCATGCCCCGAATTTGTTGATGTGGCACGGTAGCGCAGCGCAACAAGCACGGCTGCAAAACCCGGATGAACCTTGGCTAGCGGCGATTCCTGACCATCTGAGAACGTTTGATCAGGCGGTGAGTTATCCGCCGAATCAGTGCTACATCGGCAACCTCAGCCCTGCTCAGCTTGCGGCGACCCCCAAGCCGTGGACCCAGTCGGATTATGCTGGCGGCCCCCGCAGCGATTGGGGGGAAATCTATTGTGAAACTTTCTTATATGCGCTGCTTTGCTACGTCGACGCATTTGATTTAACTGCGTGGCAGGCATCGTTTATTAGTGAAATGAAGGACCAACTCAGCAAACACCCGACGCTGTCACAGCATGCGCTGCTGGACAGCGCGGTCACGGTGAGCGATGACGAGCTGGCACTTCTGGTTGAGCAACATTCGGCTCCGCTATGGTTTGGCAATCGGCTGGTTGGATGTGTGAAGGCAGCTCACGAGCTGGACATCAACCTTTCCGCACACGTGATGCTGGAAAACCTGGTGGCGAAAGCCAGTGCGGTGCTGGCAGGTTGGCAGCTTCCTGATGAGGCCTTGGCACAAGTTGAGTACGTCATCGAGTGTTCAGAGGAGGCGATCGGCGATGTCAATCAGCGCGGCGGCGGTAACCTGGCAAAGGCAGTAGCAGAAAGCATCCACTGTCGACAGGCCACAGGGATCGACATGCGCGGCTTTTGTGCTGCGCCGGTTCACGCGCTGGTTAATGCTGCTGCGCTGGTACAAAGTGGCATTTATAAGAGCGTACTGGTGCTGGCGGGCGGCTCGGTCGCCAAACTCGGCATGAATGGCCGCGATCACATTAAGCATGGTATGCCACTGCTGGAGGATATGATTGGCAGTTTCGCCTTGCTGATCACCGCCGATGATGGCGTGAGTCCTGTCGTGAATACACGTGTATCGGGGCGGCATACGGTAGGTACGGGGTCATCGCCGCAGTCGGTGATGGCATCACTTATCTCGCAGCCGCTGAAAGCGGTGGGCATGACGACGGAAGATGTTGATAAGTTCAGTGTCGAGTTGCAGAACCCGGAGATCACCCAGCCGGCAGGTGCGGGCAACGTGCCTGAATCCAACTACAAAATGATTGCGGCATTGAGCGTCATGGAGGGATGGCTGGAGCGCAGTCAGCTCGACGACTTCGTGGCTCGCCACGGCATGCCGGGGTTTGCACCCACGCAGGGACATATCCCGTCCGGTATCCCGTTTATCGGGCACGGCGTGCGCGCGATTGCCGAGCAGGCGATACAAAACTTCATGGTCGTCGGCAAAGGTAGCCTGTTCCTCGGAAGGATGACCAGTCAGTTCGATGGTATCAGCGTTCTGGTGGAACGTAACCGGGGAGATGAAGAGAGCAGCACTCAGGGGCAGCACGAACTTTCCGCGCAGTTGGCGGAGGCTATGCGTAAGGTTGCCGACGTACTGGATGCGGGAGGTCAGCGTGGCTGAACACTCAATTGCACAGGCGTTACGCGGCATGGCGGATGCGCTCGTCGGCGAGTCTGAACGGCCAAAAATCGCCTTTACCACGCTGGGGAGCGAGCTGCCCGTGGAAGTCCTGCTGGAGGCAGCAAAACAAGCGACGGAGCAGCTCATCCCAGTCATCATCGGCCCCGTCGGGTTGCCCGGATACCCCCATCTGCCTGCCGACGATCTTTCGTCAGCGCACCGTATCATGGAACAGCAACTGGCATCGGGTGAGGTGGCTGGTGCCGTCACACTGCATTACAACTTCCCGCTTGGCGTGGCGACCGTGGCACAGGTTTACTCCGTGGCCACAGGACGTCAAATGGTGCTCGCCAGTACCACGGGCAGCAGCGATGTCCGGCGACCGGCTGCGATGGTGAGAAATGCGATCGCCGGGCTGGCACTGGCCGATGCGCTGGGCATCGCTGACCCCTACCTGGGGATCCTCAATGTGGACGATGCCACTGCGGTGCAACGGTTGTTGACGCGGCTAAGCGAAGCGGGATTTTCGTTACGCTTCGCCTCATCAGGCAGGGCGGACGGCGGCGCGCTGATGCGTGGCAACGATCTGATCCGCGCCACACCGGACGTTATGGTCTGCGACACCCTGACCGGCAATTTGTTGATCAAGCTGTTCAGTGCCGGTCAGAGCGGCGGAACAGTGGAAACCCTCGGCAGCGGTTACGGTATTGGCCTGGGGCCGGAGCAGAAAGCGACTATTGGCATCATCTCCCGCGTCAGCGGCCCGGCGACGATCGCCAATGCGCTGCGGTTCTGCGCCCTGATGACGCAGAGACAGTTGATGACTTGCTGGCAGCGTCGCTGGCAGCAAGCCTGCGCATGCGGCATTGAGGATGTTCTTCGCCAGGATGCGCCCCCCGTAGCCACTAAGGTGGAACCTTCATCTGAGGTTGCCCCACCGCCAAAGGTGGTGCTGGACGATGAGATCCACGGCATCGATATTTTGCAACTCGATGAGGCCAGGCTGTGCCTGTGGCGAGCAGGTATATATGCCGAAACCGGCATGGGGTGCACCGGCCCGGTGCTGATGGTTAATCACCAGCGACGCGCTGATGCACTCACGCACCTGCAATCGTATTTGAACTAAGGAGCCAGCGATGAAACTGGAACTTGGCACAATTCATATCCAACAGTTCACGTTTGCTGACACAACATCACTGCAGGACGGTCATCTGCAGCTCAGTAAAAGAGAACTTGAGCAGTATATCCGTACGCTCCACCCGCAGATCGTCGAACTGGAAGCGACAATAGTTAATCCCGGCGATTCAGTAAGAATCATGCCGGTAAAAGACGTGATTGAACCTCGTACCAAACTGGATGGGGGATGCTGTTTCCCCGGTCTCAACCAGGGTGAAGAGAATATTGTCGGCAGCGGTAAAACGCTGGCGCTGAAAGGGGTTGCCGTCGTCACGACGGGTAAAATCGTGGGCTTTCAGGAGGGCATCATCGATATGAGCGGCCCGGGCGCAGCCTACAGCCCGTATTCTTCGTTATGCAACCTGGTGCTGCGAATCGAAGTGGATGAGCATTGCAACCAGTATCAGCACGAAGAGATCTTGCGCCGGGTTGGCCTGATGACCGCCCGCTGGATTGCCGAGCAGGTAAAATCCACACCGGCTGACGATGTTGAGTGTTTTGAAACGCTACCGCTGGCTGAACAGCAGGCGCAATACCCGGATCTACCATCCGTGGGCTATGTCTATATGCTCCAGAGCCAAGGGTTGCTGCACGACACCTGGTACTACGGCGTGGATGTGAAAAAGATTGTGCCGACACTGATGTACCCCACCGAGGCGATGGACGGCGCAATTGTCAGCGGCAACTGCGTGTCCGCCTGCGATAAAAATACCACCTGGAGTCATCAGAATAACCCTGTCATTCGGGCGTTATACCGCCGCCACGGGCAGGACCTCAACTTTATCGGCGTCATTCTCACCAACGAGAACGTCACCCTGGGTGACAAGGTTCGTTCATCCAATATGGTCGCCAAGATGGCTGAGCTACTTGGTCTGGATGGCGCGATTATCACGGAAGAAGGGTTCGGCAATCCGGATGCGGACCTGATGATGAACTGCCACAAACTGGAGGCTCTCGGCATCCGGACCGTGCTGCTGACTGACGAGTATGCCGGACGTGGTGGCGAGAGCCAGTCACTGGCGGATGCGGATGCGTCGGCGGATGCGGTGATCAGCGCCGGGAATGCCAACGCGTTGATTAAGCTGTCGCCGATGGAGCGGGTGATTGGTCATTCGCTGTATGCCGACGTGATTGCGGGTGGTTTCGATGGCAGCCTGCAGGACGATGGCAGCATTACCGTAGAGCTACAGGCCATGATGGGGGCAACCAGCGAACTGGGTATCCATACCCTGTCGGCGCACAGTGGATAAGGAGTGAACGCAAATGAGTTTACGGATCCTGTATTATCTCAACCAGTTTTTTGGTCAGAAGGGCGGGGAAGAGGCTGCGGGCTACATGCCTGAAATGCACTCTGGTCCTGTCGGTGTTGGGTTACAGCTGGAGAAGATGCTTGGTGGCGACGGCAGTATCGTCACCACCATCATCTGCGGCGACAGCTATTTCAACGAAAATAACGAAGCGTGCAAACAGTATGTTCGCGACGTGCTGGCAGAGGTTCGTCCGGATATGGTTGTGGCCGGGCCGGCGTTTAACGCCGGACGTTACGGGATGGCCTGCGGTCAGGTAGCGCAGGTGGCCGCTGAACAGGATATCCCGGTAATAAGCGGCATTTACCCGGAAAACCCCGGCTATGAGCTGTATCGTCCGTGGATGTATGCCGTTGAAACCGGCAACTCTGCCGCCAGCATGCGTAGCGCACTTCCGGCGATGGTGGCGCTGATCAAGCGCTTTATCGCCACTCAGGGTAACCCCGGCCTTCCTGAAGAGGCTGGTTACTTACCACGGGGCGTGCGGATCAACCACTTTGAGACGCAGAACGGTGCCGAGCGCGCCGCCGATATGCTGGTGAGCAAGCTCAAAGGCGAGACTTTCCGTACCGAGTACCCGATGCCGGTATTTGATCGGGTGGATCCGCAGCCGCCTGTGGTGGGCATGGCGCAGGCTACGATAGCGCTGGTGACTTCCGGTGGCGTCGTGCCGAAAGGCAATCCCGATCATATCGAGTCATCCAGCGCATCCCGTTACGGCGAGTATTCGCTGGATGGGATTGAAGCGCTGGACGCAGACAATTATCAGACGGCGCATGGCGGTTATGATCCGGTGGCCTGTAATGACGACCCTAATCGCGTGTTACCGGTTGATGTACTACGTGATCTGGAGCGTGAAGGGGTCATAGGAAAACTCTATCCCCACTATTACGCGACGGTCGGGAACGGAACGTCGGTAGCAAACGCTCGTAAATACGGCGCGGATATTGCGCTGAAACTGCAAAAGGCCGGGGTGAGCGCGGCTATCCTGACGTCAACCTGAGGCACCTGTACTCGTTGCGGTGCAACGATGGTGAAAGAGATCGAAAAACTGATGCCAGTGGTACATATCGCAACCGTCGTACCTATCTCACTGACCGTAGGGGCCAACCGTATTGTGCCTGCTGTCGCTATTCCGCACCCTCTGGGTAACCCACAGTTGGAGCTTGAGGAAGAGAAGCAGCTTCGTCGTCAACTGGTGGACAAGGCGCTGCAGGCGCTGCAAATGCCGGTAACAGGACAGACGGTATTTTAAAACCCGGTGCACTGGCCTTTGGTCGGGGCGTTAAACGATGGGGATGGCATGGTGACGACGCTGTTTATTGTGACCAATAACCCTATGGTGGCGGCGCGTTATGCCGACTATCCGGTTTGTCAGCAGGTCAATTATCTGCAGGTTCTACTGGCCGCACGCGATGCCGTTCATCAGGGGAAGCGTTTGTTGATGCACCCGGAAAGCGGCAGCGTGCAGCCAGGGCAAACGCCGTACCGGTCGCTGCTGCTGGAGGACGTAAATGCGAGTCTGGATATCACGTCGCTGGAGATGATCGAAAACGCGCTGGCTCGCTATCGTCATTTTTCCGGTACTGGTCGGCCTCTCGTGGCCTGGACGGATGCAATTTTACGTGATTTCCAGCTCATCGATTTGGGCTTCATGCGCCAGGCAATGGAGGTCTGCGACAAACGTCATTGAACAGGGAGCAACACTGTTTTTTTGAGGAAGTTGATGGGGCCCGGTGGTCCCCGCGGTCTTCAAAACCGTCGTCAGTCTATCGGCTGGGGCAGGTTCGACTCCTGTCACTTCCGCCATATTTATCCCGTATCCCTTCCAGCAGGCATCAAAAGGGAGAGAGCCTAATGTATGCGGTCATTGGTACAGCCGGACATGTCGATCATGGTAAATCGGCCCTGATCCAGGCGCTCACTGGCGTTCACCCTTCACACCTTCCACAGGAACTCATGCGCGGTATGACCATTGATTTGGGTTTTGCCTGCCTGCGCAGTTCTGACGACGATGAGATAGGCATCATCGATGTTCCAGGGCATGAGCGATTCTTGCGAAATATGCTCAACGCCTTATGGGGGTTGGATATGGTGCTGTTTGTCGTCGCGGCGGACGAAGGATGGTCGCCGTTAAGCCAGGAACATTTACGGGTCATTGGCGCGTTGGGCCTTCGGCACATTGTCGTTGCCGTTACCAAGTGTGATCTGGTTGACGACACTCGCATGGGGCAGGTCGAGGAAGAAATCCTCGAACATTTTCTTGCCGAATGCGACATGTTGCCTGACATTTGGCGAGTAAGTGCAAAGACCGGCGAGGGCGTTGACGCGCTGCGTCAGGGGTTGCTGGCGCGGGTTCGAAGCTTGAGCGTGCCAAGGCCGTTAACGGAAGGGCCGCATCTCTACATTGATCGAGTTTTTTCCGTCAACGGTGTGGGTACGACGGTTACCGGGACGCTGCGCGGTGACACGATTGATGTGGGAGATGTACTGCGTCTTTTTCCTGGCAACCAGCTGGTGAAGGTGAAATTGATACAGAGTTACCACCTTGCGCGCGAACGGGCGCAGCCCTGTAGCAGGGTGGCAATGAGTTTTCGCCAGCTGAAAAAAGATGCCGTGGCGCGCGGTGATTGTCTGGCCAAGCCGGATGCTGACATTACCGCCAGTCGGGAGTGGCTTGTTCAGCTACAACCTGGCTTTTGTATGCCGAAGAAGCAGTGCCAGCTGGAAGTTGCGGTGGGGACCTCTCATACACAGGCGCGCTGCTATTTATTGGGTGAGGGCAACCTGGCCCGGCTGCAGTTGTTAAAATCGCTGCCGGTTTTTTGGGGACAAAATGTCCTGCTGATGATGCCAGGCGGCCACCGTATGGCTGGGGCCGGCCGTGTGGTCTGGAGAGGACCGTTGAAGCGGGAACAGCGGCCACGGCTTATCGAGACGTTGCTTGCGGCGCAGGAGGTGGATTTACCTCAGTTGCGATACCGCGTACAGCTGGCGGTGGATGGTTATGTTCGCGCCAGTGATGAGATGATAACGCCACCGGAATGCCATGTCCTTGCTGGCTGGTGGCTGACGGAGCACTACTGGCAGCACGGCTTATCGAGTCTGAATCACATCCTTCAGCAGGCGACATCGGCGTTAACGGTGGAAGAACTGGCGACAAGGGGAAATATGCCGGTGGAGCTGGTTGGCGAGCTGGTCGGCGAACAGTGCAAGGAGAGGGAATGGCAAACGACGGCAGAAGGTGTCAGCCTGGTGGGGGCCAGTTTTGGCCGACTCAATCACGAGCAGCAGACGTTGCTGGATGAAATCAATACGGCAGGCAAGCTCTGTTTTTCTGCCGTTCAGCATGAACGCCCGCATCTGACGCAACAGCTCAAAGCGCTGACAGAAAAAAAATACATAGTCCCCATGGGCGACAAACTGTTTATTGCACGCGAGTGCTATCAGACGTTGCTGAAAGATATTTTCCATGCAAGTCATCCCGGCGAATTGCTCTCGATTGCTGATGTCAGACAGCGGACGGGTCTGGCAAGAAAGCAGGTGATACCACTGCTTAATCGAATGGAGAGGGATGGCTGGGTTCGACGGGAAGGCGATCTTCGGCGCGTGAAAAAGTGCTGGCGGGCAGAGTCTGCGGTATGACTCCGGGTATTGATGGTGTTGTTATATAAACATCAGTAACAGCGGCGGCTTGAAAATAAAAACAATGATTTTTCAATTTATCTCTCTGGCCACAATCCATGCAATCATTGGCGGTTGATAATGTATTTACAGCCTGATAGTTGTTGAAACAGAAAGTTGGAATAGCGAAGGAATGGCAGATCAGTGTGGTGGCAAATTGTTATCTTGAACACGCTATTCGCGCAATATAGTGAACAATGCCTTAGCCAGGGATCATCGTCAGGGAACCTATATAGCAGCCAGCTCTGCACGCACCACAACCATTGCACTCATCCGAAATAATAGGGAGCGAGTTTGCTGGAACGCTGATGGCACTCAACGGGCATATAGCTGCACATTCATCACAGTTGCCCAGTGTGCGGGCATTGCAATTGTCTGCAATCTGGGGTCGCCACCCGGTATCGTTCTGACCAAGGTTATTCAGGGCCATCGTCTGACAGGCATTCAAACATTGGTGGCACAGAGTACAGTGATTAAGAGATAGATCCATCCTGGGCCCGTCTGACGTCATATGTAATACATATTGAGGACAGGCCGAGATACAGTCGCCACAATGATTGCATAGTCGTTGAAACAGGACTTCTTCGACGGCCCCCAATGGGCGCCCTGTATTTATCGGACGTTGCGATTCTTGCGCCATGGTTGCCCTGGCACTGCGAGCGACGCGCTCAAACAATTTCCGGCGGCCAGGATTGGCGGGCACGTCATTGATATCATCAGGGAAGTACATGGCAGTTATCCTGGGTTTCAACAACAAGGTCTTGGCACAATATCGATAGCGTGTTCTGCGCAGTACAGGTTTAACCAACTCAATGTGAAAGCCGCAACAGCTTGATAGAAATCGGTATTGGCATTTTCCTTCATCTTGCCCAGCATTGTGGGGGCAAAGGGCATCAGATGTGCCGCCAACAGGGTATTGGCATTGGCAATATCGCCTCTCTCCAGCAGCACTGAAAACATCATCAGCATCAGGCCGATATGATCTTCCGGTTCACGCATACCGGTATCGCACGTCATGCCCAAATGGCTCAAGAAGGTCCGGTATTCCAGTGTTGAACAGCCAAACAGCACGTTTTCAGGGTCGAGATAGACGGAGCCCCAGGGGGGAGAAGGCATGGTGCCACTGCCTTGCAACAGGTTGAAAAAATCGGCGGCCAGCTCATCCGGTAATCCCCCCGAAAAACCAGGGTGCTCATAAGTAGAATTTTCCCGTACCTTGAACGCAGGAGGTTCTACATGAAAACATCACGCTTTAGCGATACCCAGATCATCGCCATCCTCAAACAAGCTGAGGCTGGAGCTCCCGTCCCGGAGCTCTGCCGCGAGCATGGCATCAGCACGACCACCTTCTACAAGTGGCGTTCCAAATTCGGGGGGATGGATGCCTCCCTCATGGCTCGACTCAAGGAGCTGGAGGACGAAAACCGCCGCCTCAAGAAGATGTACGCCGAGGAGCGCCTCAAGGCAGAGATCATCACCGAGGCCATGGCAAAAAAGTGGTAACGCCATCTGCCCGCCGGGAGATGGCGACCAAAGCCGTGACTCACTACGCCATATCCATCCGTCTGGCTTGCCGGATCTTCAAGGTCAGTGAAAGCTGCTATCGCTATCAGCCCGTGCTGGTCGATGAAAACCAGGAAATTGCCGATTGGCTGCTACGTATCACGGCCAGCCAGCGCAACTGGGGCTTCGGGTTATGCTTTTTGTACCTGCGCAACGTCCAAGGCTTTGGCTGGAATCACAAACGGGTATACCGGATCTATCGGGCGCTGGAGCTCAATCTGCGGATAAAACCCAGGAAACGGTTGGTTCGGGCTAAGCCAGAGCCGTTGGCGGTTCCCGACCAGCCTAATCAGTGCTGGTCGATGGACTTTATGCATGACCAGCTCAGCGATGGCCGCTCGGTGCGGCTGTTTAATGTGATCGATGACTTCAATCGTGAAGCGCTGTGCATCGAGGTGGATTTCTCCTTACCCGCCTCACGAGTCAAACGGGCGCTGGAGCAGGTGATCACGTGGCGAGGTAAGCCCGCCATTATCCGATGTGACAATGGCCCGGAATACATCAGCGAAGAGCTCAAGCGATGGGCGAAACAGGAGGGGATAACCCTGGGCTATATCCAGCCAGGAAATCCGCAGCAGAATGCCTACATCGAACGGTTTAACCGCACGGTGCGCTACGACTGGCTGGGCCATTACCTGTTTGAGTCACTGAATGAACTACAGGAGTTTGCCACGAACTGGCTGTGGGTTTATAACCATGAGCGGCCCAATATGGCGCTGGGTGGCTACACGCCGAAACAGCGTCTGGCACAGGCCGCATGACCTCTACTTTTGAATGCCCCTAAAAATGGGGGGATTACCATCCGGCATTGTTGTCCCGGCGAGTCGGGACAACCGTTGCAGCAGTTCATCCTCCTGCTCGGCAAAGCCGTCAAGTATGGTGACGACAGTCTGCGATGACGGGGGATGATAGAGCAGCGCACCCAACAGGCGCGAATATATAGCATCGTTAGTTAACATAGTTGTACAGCCAACTTATATTTTGCCAGTAACTCGGTTTATTCCAATAAACCATAGGAGGTTTGTTTTTGTCAAAGATTGGCACCCCGGAACGAGAATGTTGAATTAATAAATAAAATGAATGGTTTGTGATGTTTGTTGTCATTGTAATACATGTCTTGATTAGCAAGCTAATCAGGAGTTGTTAGATATGCTAACCATATTAAAGATAATAATCACAATCAGTTTATAAAATTTATATTGTCGCCATTGATCTCATTTTCCAACATCGGCAATAGCCGTTTTCAATTTTTTTGATTTACGACAACGTTTACCTGATTCCGAAAGGATAGTAGTCCATATGATGTGGGCTATTTAGTCTGTGATAACCACTTATCGAGACGTTGTCATATGAAAGATGCACTGGAATCATTATTGACCGGCGGGTTGACCAGGCGGGATTTTATCAAGTCCTCCAGTGTCGCAGCAGTCGGCCTGGCTGCCACGGCGGGCGCCGTGGCACTGCCTTTCAAGAGCATGGCGGCTTCTGCTCCAGCAGTGAAAGAGGAGAAGATAGTCTGGAGCGCCTGTACGGTGAACTGCGGCAGTCGCTGTCCGCTGCGCATGCATGTGGTAGATGGCGAGATCACCTGGGTCGAAACCGACAACACGGGCAACGACCTGTACGGCAATCATCAGGTGCGCGCCTGTCTGCGTGGCCGTTCGATGCGCCGCCGGATCTACAATCCGGACCGGCTGAAGTACCCGATGAAGCGTATTGGCAAGCGAGGTGAGGGCAAGTTCAAGCGGATCAGCTGGGACGAGGCGTACGATGAGATCGCTGCCAGTATGAAGCGCATCATCAAGGAGTACGGTAACGAAGCCATCTATCTGAATTACGGCACGGGAACCCTGGGGGGGACCGTGACCAAGTCCTGGCCTCCAGGCAGCACCCTGATTGCCCGCCTGATGAACCTGATCGGCGGCTACCTCAATCATTACGGAGACTACTCGACAGCCCAGATCACGGTTGGCCTGGATTATACCTATGGCGGTGGTTGGGCCGATGGCAACTCATTTTCCGATCTGGAGAACAGCAAGCTGATTGTCCAGTTTGGCAACAACCCGGCAGAGACCCGCATGTCGGGGGGCGGTCTGACTTATTATCTGGCAGAGGCGAAGGCGCGTTCCAACGCCCGCATGATAGTCGTGGACCCCCGCTATACCGATACGGCAGGAGGGCGCGAAGAGCTGTGGATCCCCATCCGCCCCGGAACCGACACGGCGTTTGTGGCGGCCATGGCCTATGTGATGATCACCGAGGATCTGGTCGATCAACCTTTTCTGGACAAGTATTGCGTCGGTTACGACGAGAAAACCCTGCCGGCTTCCGCCCCGGCCAGGAGCGACTACAAGTCTTACATTCTGGGGCTGGGGCCGGATGGTATCGCCAAGACGCCGGAATGGGCGGCCAGGATCACCGGCATTCCGGTTGAAACCATTATCCAGACGGCCCGTGAGATAGCAACAGCCAAGCCCTGCGCCATCCTGCAAGGTTGGGGCTTGCAGCGCACCGCCGCCGGGGAAATCGCATCGCGTTCCATCGCCATGCTTGCCCTGCTGACCGGCAATGTCGGTATCAACGGGGGAGGCACCGGGGCCCGTGAATCGGATTACAGCATCCCCTTTGTCCGGTTTCCTACCCTGACCAACCCCGTTAAAGCCTCCATCCCCATGTTCCTATGGACGGATGCCATCGTGCGCGGCACCGAGATGACCGCAACCCGGGACGGGATCCGGGGCGTGGACAAGTTGAAGGCCCCCATCAAGTTCCTCTGGAATTATGCGGGAAATTGTCTCATCAACCAGCATGCGGACATCAACCGGACCCACGACATCCTGCAGGATGAGAAGGCATGCGAGATGATAGTGGTGATTGATAACCACATGACGTCGTCCGCCAAGTACGCCGACATAGTGCTGCCGGATCTGACTACCTCAGAACAGGCCGATTTCTGCATGGATGCCTTTGCGGGGAACATGGGGTACTTCATTTTTGCCGATCAGGCCATCGCACCCCAGTTCGAATCAAAAGGGATTTACGAGATTTGCTCCGAGATCGCCGAGCGCATGGGCGTCGGGGAGGCTTTCACGGAAGGCCGTGATCAGGAGAGTTGGCTGCGCCATCTCTACACCCTGACCCGGAAGCAAGACCCAGGGCTGCCGGATTTTGAGACCATGCGAAAGCAAGGCATCTACAAGCGACGGGATCCGGACGGTCACTATGTTGCTTACAAGGCATTTCGCGAGGATCCGCAGGGGAATCCGCTCGGTACACCATCGGGAAAAATCGAGATCTACTCTGAGCGGCTGGCCCGGATCGCCGCAACCTGGGAGCTGAAAGAAGACGAGGTGATCCACCCGTTACCTGTCTATGTATCGACCTTCGAGGGGTGGGATGACAAGAAGCGGACCATTTATCCGCTGCAGCTGACCGGCTTCCACTACAAGGCTCGTACTCACTCGACCTACGGCAACGTGGACATTCTCAAAGATGCGGCACGTCAGGAGCTGTGGATCAATCCCCTTGATGCCGACGAGCGAGGTATCCAGCAAGGCGATCTGATCCGCATCTTCAACGATCGCGGTGAGGTCCACATTCCGGCCAAGGTCACACCACGCATCCTGCCCGGTGTGGTGGCGCTGGGGGAGGGAGGCTGGTATGCCCCGGACGGAAGCAAGGTCGACAAGGGAGGTTGCATCAATGTGCTGACGACTCAGCGACCGAGCCCGCTCGCTAAGGGCAATCCCCAGCATACCAACCTGGTGGATGTACAACTGGTGAAGAAGGCATAAGGGCTAACCATGAAACAGTTCGGTTTTTACATCGATTCAAGCAAGTGCACCGGATGCAAGACGTGCCAGCTCTCTTGCAAGGACGTCAAGGATCTGAACGTTGGCACCAACTACCGCCGTGTCTATGAATACGCAGGAGGTAGCTGGGTGAAAGACGGCGATGCATGGCGTCAAGACGTTTATGCCTATTACGTGTCGATAGCGTGCAATCACTGTGCCGAGCCAGCATGTACCAAGGTGTGCCCGAGCGGCGCGATGCACAAGCGGGAAGACGGCTTCGTGGTGGTGGATACGGATACCTGCATCGGTTGCAGATATTGCGCCATGGCCTGCCCTTATGATGCGCCGCAATACAATGCGCAGAAGGGTCATATGACCAAGTGCGATGGCTGCTACGAACGGGTTGCCGATGGCAAGCCGCCGGTGTGTGTGGCCTCCTGCCCGTTGCGGGCGCTGGCGTTCGGTCCCATCGAAGAGTTGCGTGCCAAGTACGGCTCTCTGGCCGAAGTGGCGCCATTGCCGCCGTCGTCCTTGACCAAACCCAACATTATTATCAAACCAAACCGCCATTCCCGACCTTGTGGGGATACGACTGGGTACTTGGCGAACCCGAAGGAGGTGTAATATGGCTTGGCATGAATGGCCGCTAATCCTGTTCACAGTGATGGCCCAGACTGCGGTGGGGGCGTTTCTGATATTAAGCACACTGCTGCTTGCCCGGCGCATCTCGGCGGAAACGGAACCACGGTTGCATCGAGCCATGTTGGGACTGTGGGTGCTTATGGGGCTGGGCCTCGTTGCATCCGTGATGCACCTGGGGAGTCCGCTTCGTGCAATGAATGCACTGAACATGGTGGGCCACTCCTGGCTGTCTAACGAGATCGCCGGCGGCATGGCTTTTTTCGCTTTCGGCGGCTTGTATTGGTTGCTTTCGGTATTGGACAAAGGGAGCGAAGGGGGACGCAGAGGTCTGATGCTGGGGGCCATCCTGGCGGGTCTCTTCTTCATGTACGCCATGATCATGGTTTACATGATTGATACTGTGCCGACCTGGTACACAGGTTTAACACCGGCTTCTTTTCTGCTGACCATGGGGGTAGGGGGAGGCGCCCTGGCGCATTTGCTGTTGCTGGCGGCGCGTCACGATGTCGCTGTGGCTGACACAGTTCTTCCCGTTTGGGGGCTGCTGGTGGCGCTGGGGGTGGCCATCGCGGTGATGTTGTTGTCGCTCCATCTTGGCGGGATTGAAACCAGCGTGACGAGCGCACTGGCCAGGGTACCTGATCTGGCTGTTACCCAGTCGGTTCGTCTCGTGTTGCTGGCCGCGGGAGTCTTGCTGTGGTTGTGGCCGCTGTTTACCAAACGAACCCCCACTGCGGCGCTGATGGCTGCGTCGTTTGGCTTCATCCTGGTGTCCGAGCTGGTGGGGCGCGGGGTGTTCTACGGGGTTCATCTCACCGCGGGTTTGGGGTGATCCGAGGACTGGTGCTGACAGGCAGGATATGTCCCAGGCTAGCAGATCATGGGGGGCGGCTGAGGATGGGGAATGACTATCTTGTTGGCCCGATATCTTGCTGAGGCAAGCTTCAGGCACCAGTGATTGAACACAGCAAGCAAGGCTTTATCAAGGCCGCAGCAATAGCGGCCTTTTGTTTATCGTGAAATGGCTCCCGGATGGTGATGGAAAGTGAGTGGGATAACACCAGTCTCGAGAATAGAAAATGCAATAAACCGGATGCCAGAAGGTATCTCGCTGCGGCAGGCAAGATAGCAGCCTCTGTTCATTTACCCATATTGTCTTCCTTTGCTGGCTTGTTTGCGTCGTCCACAGGTGCCATCCATCGCACCAGCTCAACCTGATCATGGCGCACCAGTTTCATCTCTCCGCCTTTGAGGCGATAGGCGCAGTGGCTGGTATTGCACATGACCCTGATGTGCGCGGTTTCGCCCAGCAGAGGCGACAGGGCCCGATCCGACCGTTCGCTCAACTGGTCGTTTTCCAGTTTTGTGACTCGCGCTTTTTCGGCATCGAGCCCTTCCATGAAATTGGAGAGTGTGGGCAACAGAATAATGAGCGCCGGCACAACCAAAATGGCAAAGCGGTTGTAGATAACCTCAACCCAGGAGATTAACAAAAAGAGCCTGGGGGCCGGGACTCGTGCCCTGCGGCGAAAGAAACGCCTTGTTCTTGGATATTGTCGTGAACCGATGCGATGGCAAAACCATGCCCAGCGCAGACGAAGCCTGACCGAGAGAAACAACACGAAAGTGAGCAGCACAATACCGGCAACGGCATAGAGCAGGTAAGGGCCATATAGCTTGCCCATCTGCAGCCAGAGCAAATAGCCCGTGGCGAGCGTGATATCAGCCGGTTGGGGAAACTCTGCGATATCGAGGCCATGGACCAGACATCTGCCGTAAAAGTGAGCCATGCCGCTCAAATAGATACTGGCGGTGATAATCGGGATGGCTGCAAAGAGAGTGGTCAGGAAGTGGGCCATCTTGACCTGGGGCTCTTCTGGTTCCGGTGACTTGCGTACCTGCTTGAGGTGCTGCCTTAACCAGTGCCAACGCTCCCAGTTGATTGCTTTTCTCTTTTTCATGTATCCCTACGCCAGAAAAGATGAGCTTCAAAGTTGTCCGCTATTGTAGCGAGACCACAGAGAATGAACATGTGGTCTGGTGGCGGGATCCACACATTGGCAGCAAGTGTTATCCGGCAAATAAAAGAGGGCCTCACTCTGTGAGGCCCTCTTGTTATGGGATGGCAACCTTAACGAGGTGCACAGTGTCAGGAGCCGGATCCCGTGCTGGCCTCTGACATGGCGGCGGCACTCTTGCGCCGGCGCAGCACGCGCACCAGGGGGGGCAGGACGATGACCAGCACCGCCAGCACCAGCAGGCTCTGGCTGATGGCGCTGCCCCACAGGATGTCGAGTTCGCCGTTGCTGATGGAGAGCGCCCGGCGCAGGTTTTGCTCCAGCATCTCCCCCAGCACGAAGCCCAGGATCAGCGGTGAGAGGGGGAAGTTGAGCTTGCGCAGCACATAGCCAAACACCCCGAGACCGGCCATCAGCAGCAGATCGAAGGTGGTGCTGTGCACCGCGTAGACCCCCACCGCCGAGACGGTGGCGATGGCCGGGGCCAGGAACCAGAGCGGAATGCTGAGCATGCGGGTGAACAGCCCGATGAGGGGGATGTTCATGATGAGCAGCATGATGTTGGCCAGCAGCAGGGCGGCGATCAGCCCCCAGACGATGTCCGGCTGTTCGGTGAACATGGTCGGACCCGGGGTGATGTTGTAGAGGGTCAGGGCCCCCATCATCACCGCCGTGGTGCCCGAACCCGGCACGCCCAGGGTCAGCATGGGGATGAAGGAGCCGCAGGCGGAGGCGTTATTGGCCGCCTCGGGGGCCGCCACGCCGCGGATGTCACCCTGGCCGAAGGTGCCCTGCGGGCCGGCCAGGCGCTTCTCGGTCATGTAGGTGAGGGCGCTGGCGATGGTGGCACCTGCCCCTGGCAGGATGCCGACGAAGAAGCCGGCGGTGGCCGAGCGCAACATGGTGCCGGTGCACTGGGTCAGCTCGTGGAAGCTGAACAGCAGGCGGCCGGTCTGGCGTACCAACTGCTGACCCCCCTTGGTGTGCTCGAGCATCAGCAGGATCTCGCTCACCGAGAAGAGGCCGATCACCACCACGATGAACTGGATCCCGTCCGACAGGTGCACGCTGTCGAAGGTGAAGCGGTAGACGCCGGTGTTGGCGTCGACGCCGACGGTGGCGAGCCCCAGGCCAATCAGGGCGGCGAGGAAGGACTTGAGCGGGTTCTGGCTCATCATGCTGCCGAGGCAGGCGATGGCGAACACCATGAGGGCGAAGTACTCGGCCGGGCCGAAGGCGAGCGACCAGCGAGCCAGGGCCGGGGCGAACAGTATGATGCCGCCGATGGCGAGCAGGGAGCCGACGAACGAGCTCACCGCCGAGATGGATAGCGCCACCCCGGCACGCCCCTGCTTGGCCATGGGGTAGCCGTCGAGCGCCGTCATGATGGCGGCGGCGTCCCCCGGCACGTTGAGCAGGATGGAGGAGATCCGCCCGCCGTACTCGCAGCCGATGTAGACGGTGGCGAGCAGGATCAGGGCTGACTCGGGGGGCAGTTTCAGGGCAAAGGCGAGGGGCAGCAGGATCGCCACGCCGTTGATGGGGCCGAGCCCCGGCAGCAGCCCGACCACGGTGCCGACGAAGCAGCCGATGAGGGCGATCAGCAGGTTTTCGGGGGTGAGGGCCACCGCGAAACCTTGCGCTAGGTACATCCAGGTATCCATGACAACTCCTTAGGCCAGCCAGGCGCCGAGCGGCAGGGTGACATCCAGCAGCCGGTCGAAGGCGTAAAAGAGGCAGATGCCGAGCAGGGGCCCGGCGATGAGGGCGGCGCGCCAGCTGGCGCCAAACAGCCGCCCGACCACCACGGTGAGCAGGGTGGTGGCGAGCGGAAAGCCCAGCCACTCAAAGCCCCAGCCGTAGCTAAACAGGGCCAGCACCATGGCGGCGATGCGCAGCAGCGCGGGACGCTCCGGCCAGCTGGCCGGATCCGGCGTGCGCCTCAGCAGCAGCAGGGCGCAGCCGGCCATCAACAGGCTGATGACCAGCGGGAAGGGGCGCGGCCCCACCGGCTCGTAGCTGTATTCGCTGTGCAGCTGCCAGGCGAGGGCGGCGGCCCCCAGGCTAAGCAGCAGCCAGCACAGGGCAAACAGACGATCGCTCATGGTGCTGGCTCCCTCTTACTTGGCCAGACCGAAGGCCTTGGCCTGCTCGCGATAGTCGGCGACCTGGGCCTTGACGTAGCTGTCCAGTGCCTCGCCGGTGAGATCGAACTCGAACAGGCCGCGCTGATCACGCTGGGCCTTGAAGGTGTCGGTCTTGACCAGTTGATCGAAGGTCTGCTTCCACCACTGGTACTCGGCGTCGCTCACCTTGGGGCCCACGTAGAAGCCGCGAATGACCGGCCACTCCAGGTCATAACCCTGCTCCCTGGCGGTGGGGATGTCGGCCAGCTTGCCCGGCAGGCGATCCTTGGCAAACACCGCCAGCACCTTGAGTTTGTCGCCGCCAAGGTGGGGCACCATCTCGCTCAGATCGCCGGAGACCGCCTGCACGTGGTTGCCGAGCAGGGCGGTGACCGGCTCGCCACCGCCTTCAAAGGCGACGTAGCGCATCTTGTGGGGATCGACCCCGGCCAGCTTGGCCAGCAGGGCGGCCTTCATCCAGTCCTGGCTGCCGATGGAGGCGCCGGCGCCGATCACCACGCTGTTGGGATCGCGTTTGAGGGCGGCGACCAGCTCCTTGAGGTTCTGGTAGGGGGCGTCGTGGCGCACCGCGATCATGCCGTAGTCGGTGCCAACGGCGGCCAGCCAGCGCACGTCATCGACCCCGTAGCGGCCGAACTTGCCCTGGGAGAGGTTCAAAAGCGAACCGCCGGAGAAGGCCACCACTGTGCCGGCCTCGGCCGGACGCTGGGCCACGATGGCGTTGTAGGCCACGGCGCCAACGCCGCCCGGCATGTAGGTGACGCGCATCGGCTTGTCGATGGTGTTGGTCTCCTGCAGGCTCACCTGCAGCAGCTTGCAGGTGAGATCGAAACCGCCGCCCGGTTTGGCGGGGGCGATGCATTCGGTCCGATCAGGGGCGCTGGCGGTGTCGGCAGCTTGCAGTGGCAGGGCACCGAACAGAGCCAGCAGGGCGAGGGCATGACGTGTGTGTTGCTTCATGGAGTGCTCCATCTTGTTGTTGTTTTTTCCGGGTGTGACCTCGTCGGTAGACGAGGTGATGCGAAATTGTTAAAACAACAACCTTTCATTCACCTTTCAGCCGTTGCTGAATTGCTGGGAGCGTGAAGTGGATCACACCTCGCAGTATGGGGAGACGAGATGCGTTTACTGCTGGCCGAAGACAATCATGAACTGGCGCACTGGCTTTCGCGGGCCTTGACCAGCGCCGGATTCGCCGTGGATTGGGTGGCTGACGGCGACAGCGCCGATCAGCTGCTGCGCCAGGAGCGTTATGCTCTGGCGATCCTGGATATCGAAATGCCCAGGCTGGATGGGCTGACAGTGCTCGGCCGGTTGCGCCGCCGCGGCCAGGGCTTGCCGGTGCTGCTGCTCACCGCCCGTGGCGCGGTAGAGGAGCGGATCTGCGGTCTCAATGCTGGCGCCGACGACTATCTCGCCAAGCCGTTCGATCTGGGGGAGCTCGACGCCCGTCTGCGGGCGCTGCTGCGACGCAGCGAAAGTGGCGGCGCCGAATTGCGGCTGGGGCAGCTGATGCTGCATCCGGACGGTTACTTCGTGGTGAATGACGCCAGGCTGGCCCTGACCCCGCGCGAGCAGGCGCTGCTCACCGCCCTCATGTATCGCCAGGGGCGACCGGTGGCCAAGGGGCAGCTGTTCGAGCAGGTGTTCAACCTCGATGACGAGGTGGGGAAGGAGAGCATCGATCTCTACATCCACCGGCTGCGCAAAAAGCTCGTCGGCAGTGGCGTGGTGATCACTACATTGCGCGGGCTGGGTTATTTGCTGGAAGCGGCGCCGGAGGCTTCCCATTAACCGCTCGCTCCTTCATCAACTGCTGCTGTTTCTTGGCGCTCCCTTGCTGATCCTCTGGGGGGCGTCGGCCTGGTACAGCTACTACGGCGCCCTGGCCGCCGCTACCCAAGCTTATGATCGCACCCTGCTCGCCTCGGCGCGCACCGTGGCCGAGCGCCTCGATGTGCAGCAGGGGCGGCTGCGGGTCGATGTCCCCTACGTGGTGCTCGACAGCTTCGAGCGCAACATGCGCGATCGCCTCTTCTATCAGGTGCGCTCGCCATCCGGTCGGGTCATCTCGGGCTATGAGGAACTGCCGGCGAGGCCGGACAAGACGCCGCTCACCGACCGTTATCCGGCGCTCGCCTACTTCTATGACGGAGAGTTCCAGGGCACGCCTATTCGCGCCGTCGCCCTGCTGCAACCGGTTAACGAAGGGGGGTTGAGCGGCATGGCCACCATCACGGTGGCCGAAACCCTGATGGGGCGTCGTGAACTCGCCGAGCAGCTGTTGTGGCATGCGGTGCTCTCTCAGGGAGCCCTGGTGGCCCTGACCCTGCTGCTCGCCTACCTGCTGCTCAAGCGCCTGCTTACCCCGATGCGCCGTCTGTCGCGCGAGCTATTGCGCCGCGATGCCGCCAACCTGGCGCCGCTGCCGGACTTGCTCCCCTGGCAGGAGACCCGGCCGCTTATCCTCGCCTTTAATCGCCATCTGGCCAGATTGCGTCAGCTGGTGGCCCGTCAGGAGCGCTTCAGCGCCGATGCGGCGCACCAGCTGCGCACCCCGCTGACCATACTGAAGACCCAGGTGGAGGTGGCCCGCAGCGGTCACGATCCCGCCCTGATGCAGGAGAGCCTGACGGCCATGGCGGCCCGGCTCGATCACACCATAGCGCTGACCGAACGCTTGTTGCTGCTGGCCCGCCTCAAATCCGACGAGTGCTCCGGCCTTCGCCAGCGCGAGCCCATCGAGCTGGTGGCGCTGGTGCAGCAGGCTTGTCTCTCCCGCTTGGCACAGGCCCGCAGCAAGGGGATCGATCTCGGCTACGAGGGGGAGGATTCCGCCATCATGGTGGCCGGGGAGCCGCTGCTGCTCGGGGAGCTGTGTGCCAATCTGCTGGACAACGCCATCAAGTACAGCCCGGCAGGTGGCACAGTGACGGCCCGGGTGCAGGCCGCCGGTAAGCAAGTCTGGCTGGAGGTGGAAGACAGCGGCCCCGGCATCGCCCCCGAGCAGGCCGAGCGGGTTTG
The DNA here is from genome assembly GCF_019048725.1 of Aeromonas sp. FDAARGOS 1407. Taxonomy (NCBI): domain Bacteria; kingdom Pseudomonadati; phylum Pseudomonadota; class Gammaproteobacteria; order Aeromonadales; family Aeromonadaceae; genus Aeromonas; species Aeromonas sp. FDAARGOS 1407. Next base: position 3,798,824 of record NZ_CP077399.1, on the reverse strand, counting down.
GCTGCCGTTCCAGCGGCTCGAAAACGGTGCCGATCAGCCCGGCGCCGGCCTTGGCCTCGCTCTGGTGCGCGACATCGCCCACTACCATCATGGCGAGGTGTTGCTGCTGCCTGCGCCGCAACTCGGCGGCCTGCTGGTAAGGCTGAGCCTGCCGATGTGAGGCTGGCGAGGGGAGAATAAAGAAAAAGCCCGTCACCATGGTGACGGGCTTTTTGCTGTTGGAACCCCGGAGATGCCGTTGCCGGTTTGGGCCCTTGAACCGTCGGTTCAAGGCGGGGATCGGATCTGACCGCAGGCTTCTCGGTCGTGCCGAGCATGCGCAATAGCCAGAAGGCAGATCCCCTGTTTGGTATGAATATCGGCTCGGGGACTTGAACCGGCTGACAAACACCCCAGGGAATTTAAAACGGTGCGAGATTAGGGCTGTTGCCCCTCTTCTTCGCTGGAATCACCATACTGTCCGTGCTCTATCAAGGCCGCTTCTATGGTGCGTTGCAGCATCTTGATCCGCTTGTCCATGGTCTCAGAGTATTGGTGGTTTTTCTCTTTTTCAAGGCAGAGCTCATGGCAAAAATTGAGCGCCGCCATCACAGCAAGCTGTTCGTTGCTGGAGACTTTGGAACGTTGACGCAGGTCGATCAATTTTTCGGTCAGCTGCTCGGCGGCCTGGCGCAGGGCATCCTGTTGTCCCAGGGGACAGGATACCTTGTAGGGACGTCCCAAAATGACGATTTCTACGGCCTCTGTGCTCATGCCTTCCTCAATACGGCGAAGAAACTTTCCGCCTTTATCCACGTGGACAACTGGGCGGGACTATATAGCGCAGATGCATAACTTTCAAGGCCTTGCTGGCTCTGGAAGAGGGAGAATGCTAGGATCCTGACCATAAATTTTGCAAACTTGCATGAACTTTGAGCGGATCCACTATGAGCAAGACAACCCCCCTTAACTATGCGGCCGTGACGGCCATCATGGAGCAGCATGAGCTGATGGCCAGTGCGGTCGAGGCTCACGGTGTGATCTGTGGTCTGGTATGTGGTGGCGTGGCGCTGGATGAGAAGAGCTGGGTGCCCCATTTCAACGATCTGGTGAACGACGGATTCGGCCTGCCAGCCCCGGTGCGCCAGCTGATGACCGATCTTTATCACAATGTGGTCGAGAGCCTGATGGCGCAAAAAGGGGTCGAGCTGCTGTTGCCCGGCGACGAGACGCCGCTGGATGAACGCATCGATTCGCTGGTGGACTGGTCCCAGGCGTTTCTGGCCGGTTTCGGTGTGGTGCAGCAGGAACTCTCCCGCGCCTCGGAAGAGCTGCAGGAGATGATCCAGGATATCGCCAGCATCACCCAGGTCTCTGCCGAATTCGATCAGGAAGATGACGAGAACGAAGCCTCCTTCCTGGTGCTCTACGAGCACGTCAAGCTGGGGGTCATGATGGCCTTTGAAGAGTTTGGCAAGCGCCCGGACAGTCCGGTTACCCCGCCGACCCTGCATTGATGTACCGATTGTGGTGACAGATCACCCTTTGTCACCCGATGAAAGCAAAGAGCGCCCCGTGGCGCTCTTTTGTTGTGGCAAAGTGATAGCAACGTGATGGCAAAGGCTGACTAACCCTGTGAGCTGACACCGGTTTTTTGCCGCCCACCACGCAACCGGCCTCTCCCTTTGTGGTAGCATGAGGCCACGTTTTTGACTTCTCCTTCTCTGCTTATGTCCCAATCTGATGTGCGACAGGTCGATGTGACCCTGGTCGGTGGTGGAATGAGTGGTGCCGTGCTGGCCCTCTCTCTGGCGGCCCTGCGCAAGCCCGATGGATCGCCCCTGTCGATCCTGCTGCTGGAGGCCAGTGCCCCCGACATCCATGCCTCTGCACCGGCTCACCCGGGCTTCGATGCCCGCGCCATCGCGCTGGCGGCGGGCACCTGCGAGGCGCTGGAGCGGCGTGGGCTCTGGCCCCTGTTTGCTCCCCACTGCGCCCCCATCACCCATATTCATGTCTCGGATCGGGGCCACTGCGGCCAGACTCGTCTGTCAGCGGCTGAATACGGTCTGCCCGCCCTGGGGCAGGTCATTGAACTGGCGGCCGTGGGTCACACCTTGCAGCAGGCCATGGCGGCCTGCGAGCAGATCCGGGTGGTGTGTCCGGCGCGGGTCGGCGATATCCAGCCCCGGGAGGAGGCGGTCAGGCTCACGCTTGAGAGCGGCGAGCAGGTAGAGACCCGGCTGCTGGTGGCGGCCGACGGGGGCAACTCCTTCGTGCGCCAGCACTTCAAGCTGGCGGTGACCCGCCACGATTTTGAACAGAGTGCCATCATAGCTACCGTCAAGACCGCCGAAGATCCCGCCGGCCGCGCCTTCGAGCGCTTTACCGAGCAAGGGCCCCTGGCCCTGCTGCCGATGCAGGAGGGGCTCTCCTCTTTGGTCTGGAGCGTCGCGCGTCATGAGGTGGACGAGCTGATGGGACTGGATGAGGCCGCGTTTCTGGCTCGCCTGCAGGCGGCGTTTGGCTGGCGGCTGGGACGTTTCGAGCGCACCGGTCAGCGCCACGTCTATCCGCTGGTATTGACCGCCTGCGACTATCCGCTGGCCCAGCGTACCGTGCTGGTGGGCAATGCCGCCCATGCCCTGCACCCCATTGCCGGTCAGGGCTTCAATCTCGGCATGCGGGATCTCGATCTGCTGACCGATGCCATCGCCAGCGCCCTGGCGGTGGGGGAGGATATCGGCAGCTTCGCCGTACTCAATGGCTACTGGCAGCAGCGCAAGGTCGATCAGGCGCAGACCGTCTGGCTCACCTCCTCGCTGGCCCAGCTCTTCTCCAATGGTCACGATCCCCTGGTGGCGGGGCGCAACCTGGCGCTCTCCCTGATGGGGCGGCTCCCCTGTCTCAAGGCGCCGCTTGCCTCCCGTACCCTGGGCTTTGTCGCAGATGTATGTGGCAAGCGTTAAGTCGCCCGGGGCCAACTTATGCTGAAAGGGGATGTGCGATGGTGCCCCCTGCTGGCCACGCTGGCCAGCCATGAAAGGAACAGATGATGCAGATGCAAGATGTGGATGTGGTGATTGTCGGGGGCGGCATGGTGGGCCTGGGGCTCGCCGCAGCGCTCAAGGAGAGTGCCCTCAAGGTGGTGGTGGTCGAGGGGCGTCTGCCCGACTCCGAGCTTGGCGAGGTGGCCGACAACCGGGTCAGCGCCCTGAGCCTCGCCAGCCAGCGCATTCTGCAGCGGGTCGGGGCCTGGTCCGGGATTGCGGCGCGCCGCCTGCAGCATTACGACAAGATGGCGGTGTGGGATCAGGACAGCTTCGGCCATATCGATTTTGATGCCGCCAGCCTGCGCCAGAGCGCCCTCGGCCATATCGTCGAGAACCGGGTCATCCAGCTGGCGCTGCTGGAGGCGATCGAGGGCGCCAGCAACATCCAGCTGCTCACACCGGCTCGCGCCAAGAGCCTGCAGAGCGGCCCGGCGGGGGCCCTGCTGCTCCTTGAAGATGGCCAGGCCATCGTGGCGAAACTGGTAGTGGCGGCCGATGGTGCCCACTCCTGGGTCCGTCGTCAGGCCGATATTCCACTGACCAGCTGGGATTACGGCCATCACGCCCTGGTGGCAACCGTGCGCTGCGCCGAGTCCCATCAGGCGGTGGCCCGCCAGATCTTTACCCCGGAAGGGCCGCTCGCCTTCCTGCCCTTGTGGCAGGGGGAGCTCTGCTCCATCGTCTGGTCCCTGCCTGCCGCGCGGGCCGAGGCACTGTGCGCCTGCGACGATGAGAAGTTCAATCGCCAGCTCACCGCGGCATTCGATGCGCGGCTCGGCCTGTGCAAGGTGGAGGGGCCGCGCAGCGCCATCCCGCTCACCGCCCGCTATGCCCGCGATTTTGCCCGCGAGCGGCTGGTGCTGGTGGGCGATGCCGCCCACACCATACACCCGCTGGCAGGGCAGGGGGTCAACCTCGGCCTGCTGGATGCCGCCGCCCTGGCTGAGCTTATCCTCGCCAACCAGCGTGCCGGCAAGGATATCGGCCTGCAGGCCAACCTGCGCAGCTACGAGCGCTGGCGCAAGAGCGAGGCGGCCAGGATGCTGGCGGCGATGGAGGGGCTCAAGCGACTGTTTAGCGGCGCTCACCCCCTCAAGAAGCTGGTGCGCGGGGTGGGATTGCGTGCGGCCGATCTGCTGACGCCTTTCAAAGAGGGGGTGATCCGTGCCGCCATGGGGCTGGAGGGCGAATTGCCCGCCCTGGCCCGTCCCGAGTGGGTGCCGGAGGCGCCGGCCAACCCGGTGCCGCGGGCCAAGCTTTCGCCAAAATGATGAAAAAAACTAATATTACCCGGCTTTTTTTATAAAAAAAGTAATCTGGCAAGGCTGATGCCCCTGACGAGGCGTCAGCCTTTAATTTTGGTGCAGTGCGAAACGTTTTTCTGCAAATTGTGACGAAACGGTGAAAATCGAAATTTAATCTCGACTTCTTCCGTTTACGGCTGTTTTTATCTTGGCGTTTATCTTAGTGTCTGGAAGCACTTAAACGGGAGGGGATTAGTTTTTTTTGAGCGGTGCATGGGCCCGCTTGGCATATAATCCGTCCCGTTCAAGGAATCCCTCTTGCCCGGCAAGGGCAGGAGCGAGCACAGACCCGGTGACCGGCTCTCTTTGCTGTGAAGGCTTATCTTTGCAGTGAACCAGGCGGGTTGCGAGAGTTGTCGCTAACGCTAAAGGGCTTTTTGCTAAGGAAAGAATGCGATGATCCAGACTACTGTACTGCATCCCAAACACCTGGAAGCCGGCGCCAAAATGGTGGACTTCCATGGTTGGGAAATGCCCATCAACTACGGTTCCCAGCTGGAAGAGCACCACGCGGTGCGCAGCGACGCCGGCATGTTCGATGTCTCCCACATGACCATCGTCGATCTGACCGGCGAGCGGGTCAAAGCCTTCCTGCAACACCTGCTGGCCAACGACGTGGCCAAGCTGACCGTCTCCGGCAAGGCCCTCTACAGCGGCATGCTCAATCCCGAAGGGGGCGTCATCGACGATCTCATCACCTATTACCTGACTGATACCTTCTACCGTCTGGTGGTCAACTCCGCCACCCGCGAGAAGGATCTGGCCTGGATCCGCCATCACGCCATCGATTTCGATGTCACCGTGACCGAGCGCCCCGAACTCGCCATGATCGCGGTGCAGGGCCCCAACGCCAAGCTCAAGGTGGCCTCCGTCCTGAGCGCCTCCCAGCGTACCGCCGTGGTGGGGATGAAGCCCTTCTTCGGCGTGCAGGCTGGCGATCTCTTCATCGCCACCACCGGCTACACCGGCGAAGATGGCTACGAGATCGTGGTGCCGCAAGAGAAGGCGTGCGATCTGTGGCAGGGGCTGCTGGATGCAGGGGTTGCCCCCTGCGGCCTGGGCGCGCGGGATACCCTGCGTCTCGAAGCCGGCATGAACCTCTATGGTCAGGACATGGACGAGTCTATCTCTCCGCTCGCTGCCAATATGGCCTGGACCATCGCCTGGGAGCCGGCCGATCGCCAGTTTATCGGCCGCGCCGCGCTGGAAGCGCAGAAAGCGGCGGGCAACCAGCACAAGCTGGTGGGCCTGGTGATGGAAGAGAAAGGGGTCTTGCGTGCCGGCATGGCGGTCACCTTTATCGGTGCCGATGGCGAGCCGCGGGAAGGGGTGATCACCTCAGGCTCCTTCTCCCCGACCCTGGGCTACAGCATCGCCCTGGCGCGGGTGCCCCGTGACATCGGCGCACAGGCCCAGGTTGAGATCCGCAAGAAATTGGTTACCGTGAAGGTGACCAAGCCCGCCTTCGTCCGCAATGGTCAGGCGCTGGTGTAATGATTGATGGCGGCGCAGGAAGGTCTTGCGCCGCGCCCTTTTGTAAAAAGTGATCCAAGTACATTAAGGAAGCACAAATGAGCCATATCCCGAGCGAACTGAAATATGCCACCTCCCACGAGTGGATCCGTGTCGAAGCCAACGGTGAGGCCGTCGTCGGTATCACCGAGCACGCCCAGGAGCTGTTGGGGGACATGGTGTTTGTCGAGTTGCCCGAGGTGGGTAAGCAGGTCAGCGCCGGTGACGACTGCGCCGTGGCCGAGTCGGTAAAAGCCGCCTCCGACATCTACAGCCCGGTGAGCGGCGAGATCATCGCCGTCAACGAAGAGCTGGAAGGCAGCCCCGAGCTGGTCAACTCCGATCCGTACCAGGCTGGCTGGTTGTTCCGCATCAAGCTGGATGACGCAGGCGAGCTGGCCAACCTGCTGGACGCCGAAGGCTACCAGAACGTGGTGGACGAAGAGTAATGCCTCCGGGCCCTGCACAGCGTGCGGGGCCCTTTTGTATGACGGTCTGCCAACGAGCGGGCCGCAGGATGCCGGCGCGCATCCGCCACAATGGGATAACAGTTCCATTGCGGCACCCATGAACATGAGTGGAGTCGGTCCAGGCCGACTATCAGTGCTTTTTATCAGGATTTATGAGCAGGAATAGGGAAATGACCCAGTCATTGTTTGAACTCGAGCAAAAAACCGATTTCATCCGCCGTCACATCGGCCCGGGTGAGGAAGAGCTGCGCGTGCTGTTGGCCGAAGTGGGTGCCGAGAGCCTGGACGATCTGATTGAGCAGACAGTCCCGGCCGCCATCCGTCGTCCCGGCCCTCTGGGGATCGGCGCCAGCATGACGGAGGTGGAGGCCCTGGCCAAGCTCAAGGGGTACGCCGCCCAGAACAAGATTGCCAAGAGCTATATCGGCATGGGTTATCACGATACCCACGTGCCCCACGTCATCCTGCGCAACGTGCTGGAGAACCCGGGCTGGTACACCGCCTATACCCCCTATCAGCCCGAGCTGGCCCAGGGCCGTCTCGAAGCCCTGCTCAACTTCCAGCAACTGACTCTGGACCTGACCGGCATGGATCTCGCCAGCGCCTCCCTGCTGGATGAAGCCACCGCCGCTGCCGAAGCCATGGCACTCGCCAAGCGGATGGCCAAGTCCAAGTCCAACCTCTTCTTCGTGGCCGACGACGTGCATCCCCAGGTGATCGACGTGGTCAAGGAGCGGGCGGTGCACTTTGGCTTTGACGTGGCGGTCGGTGCCGCCTCTGATGCGGTGAGCGAAGAGGTGTTCGGTGCCCTGTTCCAGTACCCCACCACCACGGGTGAGGTGAAGGATCTGCGGGCGCTTATCGCCGCGGTGCAGGCCCAGAAGGGCCTGGCCTGCGTCAGCGCCGACATCTTGTCGCTCCTGCTGCTCAAATCCCCGGGCGAGCTGGGCGCCGATGTGGTGCTGGGCTCTGCCCAGCGTTTCGGTGTCCCCATGGGTTACGGTGGCCCTCACGCCGCCTTCTTCGCTACCCGCGATGCCTACAAGCGCTCCATGCCGGGCCGCATCATCGGCGTCTCCAAGGATGCCCGTGGCAAGAATGCCCTGCGCATGGCGATGCAGACTCGCGAGCAGCACATCCGCCGCGAGAAGGCCAACTCCAACATCTGTACCGCTCAGGTGCTGTTGGCCAACATGGCGAGCTTCTACGCCGTCTACCACGGTCCGGTTGGGCTGAAAACCATCGCCTCCCGCGTCCATCGTCTGACCAGCATTCTGGCGCTGGGGCTGAAAGCCAAGGGTGTGGCCCTCAAGCACGACAGCTGGTTCGATACCCTGACCGTAGTGACTGCCGACAAGGCTGCGCTGATTGCCAAGGCCGAGGGGCTGGGCATCAACCTGCGCGCCGATCTGGATGGCGCCGTGGGGGTGTCTTTGTCCGAGACCACCACCCGTGATGACGTGGTCGAGCTGTTCGAGCTGTTCCTGGGTGCAGGCCATGGCCTGGAGCTGGAGGCGCTGGACAAGGCAGCCCAGGCCCATCACGCCATCCCGCAGGATCTGCTGCGTACCGACGCCGTGCTGACCCACGAGGTGTTCAACAAGTACCACTCCGAGACCGAGATGCTGCGCTACATCCACCGTCTCGAAGCGAAAGATCTGGCGCTCAACTATGCCATGATTTCGCTCGGCTCTTGCACCATGAAGCTCAACGCCACCGCCGAGATGATCCCGGTGACCTGGCCCGAGTTTGGCAAGCTGCACCCGTTTGCACCGCTCGAGCAGGCCAGGGGTTACCAGCTGCTGCTGGCAGACCTTGAGGACTGGCTGGTGAAGGTGACCGGCTACGATGCGGTCTGCATGCAGCCCAACTCCGGTGCTCAGGGCGAGTACGCGGGCTTGCTCGCCATCAAGAAGTACCACGAGTCTCGCGGCGAGGGGCATCGCGACATCTGCCTCATTCCGGCTTCTGCCCACGGTACCAACCCGGCCTCTGCCCAGATGGCGGGCCTCAAGGTGATCGTCACCGCCTGTGACAAGGCCGGCAACGTGGATCTTGATGACCTGCGCGCCAAGGCGGCCGAGGCGGGGGAGAAGCTTAGCTGTCTGATGGTGACCTACCCCTCCACCCACGGGGTGTACGAGGAGACCATCAAGGAGGTGTGCGACATCGTTCACCAGTACGGTGGTCAGGTCTATCTGGACGGCGCCAACATGAACGCGCAAGTGGGCCTCACTGCGCCTGGCTTTATCGGCGCGGACGTCTCCCACCTCAACCTGCACAAGACCTTCGCCATCCCCCACGGTGGTGGCGGTCCGGGCATGGGCCCCATCGGCGTCAAGCAGCATCTGGCACCGTTCGTAGCCGGTCACGCCGTGGTCAAGACCGATAAAGAGAGCCGGGACAACGGCGCCGTATCGGCGGCACCGTTCGGCTCGGCCAGCATCCTGCCCATCAGCTGGATGTATATCGCCATGCTGGGTGACGAGGGGCTGAAGAAATCCACCCAGGTCGCCATCCTCAACGCCAACTACCTGGCCAAGAAGCTCGGCGAGGCCTTCCCGGTGCTCTACACCGGGCGCAACCATCGCGTTGCCCACGAGTGCATCCTGGATATCCGTCCGCTCAAAGAGGCGTCCGGCATCAGCGAGATGGACGTGGCCAAGCGCCTGATGGATTTTGGCTTCCACGCGCCGACCATGAGCTTCCCGGTGGCGGGCACCCTGATGGTCGAGCCGACCGAATCCGAATCCAAGCGCGAGCTGGATCGCTTCGTCGAGGCGATGATCGCCATCCGCGCCGAGATCGCCAAGGTGCAGGACGGCCACTGGAGCCTGACCGACAACCCGCTGGTGCACGCGCCCCACACCCAGGATGACGTGATGGACGAGCAGTGGAACCGCGCCTACAGCCGCGCCGAGGCGGTCTTCCCCTCCGACGCCGTGCGCGCCAGCAAGCTGTGGCCGTCGGTCAACCGCATCGACGACGTCTACGGCGATCGCAACCTGTTCTGCTCCTGCGTACCCACCGAAGATTACGCCAAGTAAGAAGAGGCGTTCGCGGCTAAAGCGCCGTGACCTTGTGAACCATAAGGCCCTGCATCAGCAGGGCCTTTTTTATGTCGCTCGGCGAAAGAAAGTTAGAGAGGCATAAAAAAACGGCGCCATTGAATGGCGCCGTGAAAATAGGGGGAGCTTGTTGTTGGTATAGGTATCAGGTCAGGCTGAAGCGGCCGATGCTCTGCTGCAGGTGAATGGCCAGTTTATTGAGATCCTGACAGGCCTGGGCCGTGTGTTGCGCACCCTGAGCGTTCTCGTCGGCGACCTCGTGAATGGTGACCATGTTGCGGTTGAGCTCGCCCGTCACCGTGTTCTGCTGCTCGGTGGCGCTGGCAATCTGGGTGTTCATGTCGGTGATATGAGTCACCGCTTCGTTGATCTTGCCGATGCTGTTGCCCGCCTGGCGTGCCAGCTCGACGGAAGTCACCATCTGGTCGCGGTTGGCCTGCATGGCATTGCCGGCATCGATGGCGCAGTTTTGCAGTATTTCGATGATCTTGTTGATCTCGCAGGTCGAGTCCTGGGTGCGTTTGGCCAGGGTGCGTACCTCATCGGCCACCACGGCAAAGCCGCGACCCTGTTCACCGGCGCGCGCGGCCTCAATGGCGGCGTTGAGAGCCAGCAGGTTGGTCTGATCGGCGATGCCGCGGATCACGTCCAGTACCACGCCGATATTGCTGCTCTCCTGCTCCAGGTTGTGGATCACCCGGCCGGTCTGCTCCAGCTGGCTGGAGACCTCTTCGATGCTGTCGATGGCATCCAGCACGACCTGGTTACCCTGATGGGACGCTTCAAAGGCGTGCTGGGCCGCGACGGCCGCGTCGGTGGAGTTGCGGGCCACTTCATGTACCGTGGTCTGCATCTCGTTCATGGCGGTGGCGACCTGGGCAATCTCCTGCTGCTGTTGATGCATGCTTTGGGAAGCCTGAACCGAGATGGTACTCACCTCTTCCACGGCGCAGCTCAGTTGGCTGACCGAGGCGTCGATGTCGTTGACCAGGTCGGTCAGCCCCTCCTTCATGTGGCGGATGGAGTGGGCAAGCTGGCCAATCTCGTCCTTGTGGAAGCGGCCCTGATCGAACCAGTCGCACAGGGTGCCGCGCCCCAGACGGCCGGACGCAATCTGCTGGGCCTGATCGGCCAGCATCAACAGGGGATCGCGGATCTGACGAGTCAGGATGGTGGCGAATACGACCACGGCGATGACCCCCAGCAGCAGGGTGATCATGATGTTGATGCGTGCGTTGCCATAGGCCTGTTCGGCCATGCTGCGCCCTTCGACCGCATAGTCCTGGTTGATCTTGATGAGCGCCTCGACGGCCTCGTGGAGCTTGTCGTAAAGGGGCGTGCCATCGCGCAGGAACATATAACGTGCGTTGAGGGTATCACCTTGTTCCAGAGTATTTTTTACCTTGTAGTAAAAATTCAGGTAATTGCGCCAATCGGATTTCAGATCTTCGAAAAGACGGGTCTCGTTTTGATCAAATAGCGTCTTGCGATATTCCTCGAGCAGCATGTCCATTTGTACCGGCTTGCTGTCCATGATGACTCGATATTCATTTCGTTTTTGCTCATCATCGAAATTGACGAAATAGAGCAATTCATGGCGACGCAGATCGGTCGCGACATTGCGAATATCGTTGGCGCGATTGATGCTGGGGATCACCGCATCTGTGATATCCAGCGTCTGCGTGTTCATATTCTCGAACTGCAGCAGGGAGAAGCCGCCGATGGAGGCCAGCATCAGCCCCAATACGATGAATGCGGCGCTCAGCTTCTTGCCGATGGTCATGTTGTTGATGGACATAGAGGATCCGAACTGTGAGTGTGATTTTTCCTTCCGAAATAGCTGCACTCATCCCGCCAAAATAAATTCAGGCAAGAGAGAATCAGGGGTCCTTGATATAGCGCGGGGTATTGTTTTTTATTATTTAACTTGAGATTTCAGGTGAAACCAAAAGGCGAATTAATTTCTACTATATGATAAAAAGGCATGTTTGGTCAAATGCAATGAGTCGATTAATATCATTTTAGATGGTAAATCGTTTTCTTTTTTATGTTCTGCTGGATGTATTCAGCCTGTTTTTTAATGAAATTGAACATTGCAAAATGTAACAAAATTTATTTTTGGTCAGACCAGATAATATGACCTGGATAAAAGGACTGAGAGTTGGAAAATAAAAATCAGAATTGTCAGTTATTTATTGGCGTTAATACCTACATGGGGTTAGCCATGAAACATGGCGTGCCGGGCAGGTAAAGAGGGGCAACCCACCGCGATGGCCGGTGGGTTGGAGAAGGTTGGAGAAGACAAGAGGCTGACAAAGAGAGTTGATACAGAGAGCGAAAAAGTGGGCAAACGCTGGGCGGCCATGCCCGGCGCGTTATCTGCCCTGATCCTGCTCTTTGAGCACGTGGGCGATGCCTGCCAGTATGGGGGCCGCGTAGTCGAAGAAACGCTTTATCCCGGGGCAGAGGTAGTTCAGGCCAATCTCGCCATCCGGGGTCCTGATCAGGCGATTCTTGGGGCATTTGCCCCAGCAGAGCGTCAGGTAGGGACACTTGAGGCAGTAATCGGGCAGGCTGTCCCGCTTGGACATGCCAAATGCCTCCTGGCGGGTGGAGAAGGCCATGTGGGTCAAGGGGCGCTGTTTGATATCCCCCAGCCGATACTCCGGATAGACGAAGTGATCGCAGGAGAAGACGCTGCCATCGTGCTCGATGGCCAGCGCCTTGCCGCAAAACTCGGCGGTGACGCAGAGCTGGGAGGGGTATCCCATGGTTTGGGCCACGGTGGTTTCGAACAGATTGACCAGCACGCGCCCCAGGTCGTTGTTGACCCACTCCTCGAACACGGTTGCCAGAAAGGTGCCCCAGTCATCGGGATCCACCGACCAGTCCGTGACGATCGACATGGGGTAGCCGGGTTTGCTGAGCTCGCTGCCAACCAGGGGCAGCATGCTGTCGTTCCAGAATTGCGGGGCCGTGCGTTTGAAATCGCTGGCCTCGACGCAGGGGGTGAACTGGATGTAGGTGGCCCCCAGTTCCCGGGTCAGAAAGCGATACACCTCGAGGGGATATTTCGCATTGTGCCGGTTGATGACGGTCAGGGCATTGAAGGGAACCTGATGTTTGCGCAGCAGCTCGGCCGCCGCCATCACCAGATCGAAGGTGGGTTTGCCGCTGCGGGTCACCCGGTATTTGTCGTGTAGTGCGCGGGGCCCGTCGATGGAGAGGCCAACCAGAAAGCCGTGCTCCTTGAGAAACCGGCACCACTCGTCATTGAGCAGGATGCCGTTGGTCTGCAAGTCGTTGCGGATGCTGACCCCGGGTGGGCAATACTTTTGCTGCAGCGCCACTATCTGGCGAAAGTAGTCGATGCCGAGCAGGGTCGGTTCACCGCCCTGCCAGGAGAAGACGATCTCGTCGCCATCCTGCCCCTCTATGTAACTACGGATGAAGGTGTCCAGGGTCTCTTCATCCATCCTGGGTTGTCTGGGTTGATGGAGCAGGTCTTCCTTGTGCAGGTAGAAGCAATATTGGCAATCTATGTTGCACTTGGAGCCCCCCGGTTTGGCCATGACATGGAAGCGGCGGGCATAGGCGCCGCTGCTGTCGCGGCTGGCGGTTTTGAGCGGGGTGACGTCCAGGTGCGTCGTGTCACGGGTCCGGATTTTGTTCATCGTTACTCTTCTGATGACGACGGGTGAGGTCGATACGGGATGAAAACCTGACGAAAGGGAAAGGTGTCAGCCAGCGGGATGAAGATGGCGGAGGGATAGCCCTCCGCCGTATCGTTTACTGCTGGGTTTTCTGCATGGCTTCCTGAATGACCTTGGCCATGTCGAAGGTGGTGCTCCCCTGAACCGGCGGATACTTGACCAGGGTGTTGACGTGCTCGCCGACCATCTCGCTGACCGGTGCCAGCATCCAGGACATCTTCTGCAACAAGTGGCCGTTGGCATCGACGGAGTCGTAACTCTCGAACGGATCGGCCCTCAGGTTGTAGAGCTTGGGTTTGGTGAGCGGGGTGAGGTTGTCATAGTAGTTTTCTGCCACCGCGAAGTGGAACTTCCAGGGGCCGACCCGTACCGCCGAGAGCTTGTCCTCGAAGTAGTAGAAGATGGAGTCGCGAGCCGATTCCTTGCTCTTGCCTTCCCAGTAGGCGAGGTTGTTGACGCCATCTATGTACTGTTTCTTCTCGTCCATCATCTTCTTGCTGACGTCAGGAACGCCAGCCGCCGCTGCCAGGGTGGTAAAGAGATCCTGGTGACCCTGGATGCCATTGAGTACGCCACCCGCCGGGATCTGTGCCGGCCAGCGTGCCATCATGGGCACTCGGACGCCCCCTTCATAGGTGGTCATCTTCTCGCCGCGGAACGGCGTGGTGGCGCCATAAGGCCAGGAGGAGTGTTCCGGACCATTGTCGGTGGTATAGATGACGATGGTGTTCTCTTTCAGACCCCGCTTTTCCAGTTCGTCGAGCAGATAGCCGATGTCGCTGTCGTGCTGCATCATGCCGCTACCATGGTAGTCGTATTCACTGGTGTACTGCTCGGCAGCATAGCGCCACTTGTCGTTGAGACGGGTATAGAGGTGCATGCGGCTGGTATTGACCCAGGTAAAGAAGGGCTTGTCTTCCTTGAGCGAGTTGTCGATGAACTTGAGGGCGGCCGGGATCATCTCGGCGCGGTCGAAGTCCTTCATCCGCTCCTGGCCCAGCGGGCCGGTATCGGTACATTTCTGTTTGCCGACTTCACCGAAACGCGGGTCGACCGTCTTGTCTTCGGTCTCGGTGGCGTAGCAGTGCAGGACGCCGCGGGTACCGAACTTCTTGCTGTACGCCTCCACCGAGCCAGAGTACTGCTTGGCAAAATTCTGGTAATCCCGTTGCTCGTGTTCTTCTTGGGTATTGAGGTGATAGAGGTTGCCGAAAAATTCGTCGAAGCCATGGACGGTCGGCAGGGCAAAGTTGTGATCCCCCAGGTGGTTCTTGCCGAACTGGCCGGTCTTGTAGCCAACGGCTTTCAGCACTTCGGCCAGAGACGGGGAGTCTTTCTTCAGACCCAGCGCACCACCGGGCATGGCCACCGTCGTCATGCCGGAGCGAATGGGGTACTGGCCGGTCAGGAAGGCGGCGCGGCCCGCCGTCGAACTCGGCTGCGCGTAATGATCGGTGAACTTGATGCCTTCGTTGGCGATTCGCTCGATGTCGGGGGTGGTGTAACCCATGGTGCCCATGCCATAGGCACTGACGTTCTGCCAGCCGATGTCATCACCAAAGATGACCAGAATGTTCGGTTTATCCGTTTATGCCATGACACCGGCGGAGAGGATGATGCTCACTGCCGCAGATATTTTTCCTAATCTCATGTTGTCGCTCCATCTAGGTTCAAAAGAAACCTCATCATCAGTCGAACGGCCTGTACATCCATTACACAGCAGCACATTGAGTCCGGTACACCAAGATACTGTACCCATGTGAACAATGACACGGCACGCCCAGCTTATTACGCAGACACTGACTAATAACCAGAGTGTCAGTTGCGGGATATGAAGAGTGTGATGGGGCTCTCATGAGGAATATTCAAACATGACTTCTGTTCAGGTCATGGTATGAACGTCTGATGATGCCAAAGGGGAGGGTGCCTCTCTTTATGCCGGCTCAACAAGAGGTCAATCTGGTCATATTGATAGGCTGGCGCCAGTGCCATGAATAAATACGCAGACTCTGGCCCGCCGCGATTCGACTCGCCAAGGCCGTGAACGTCGTTGTTGGCCTTGAAGCCTGAGCGTATGGAGGGCCTGGCTGGCAGTTGCAGGAACGTTATTGTGTGACAGCATAATGAGGAGTGATGGATGGACAATACCGAACGATTTTCAGCCCGCGTCGAAGCCTATGTGAAATACCGCCCCGGCTACCCGTCAGCCATGCTGGATTTTCTGGCCGATGAGCTGGCCATGGGGTCAGAGACCCTGGTTGCCGACATCGGGGCGGGTACCGGCATACTGACGGCGCTGCTGGCTCCCAGGGTGCGTCAGGTTCTGGCCGTCGAACCCAATCCGGATATGCGTGCGGCGGCGCAGCAGCTGCTGGCCGAGGCTCCCAATGTCGTCTGTCATGACGGTCGGGCCGAGGCGACCGGCCTGCCGGATGGGTGTGTGGATCTCGTCACGGTTGCTCAGGCGTTCCACTGGTTCAATCGCCCGGCCTTCAAGGCCGAGTGCCGCCGCCTGCTGAAGCCTGGTGGCAGAGTGGCCCTCATCTGGAACGACAGGCTGACGGACACCGAATTTCTCAAGGCCTACGAGGGCGGGCTGCGCACCTATTCCGGCGACTATGAGGAGGTCAATCATCGCAACCTGGGGGAGGATGACTTTGCCGCCTTCTTCGAGGGGGGCTATCGGCTCAGCCGGTTCGACAACTGCCAGTATTTCGATCTGGACGGGGTGCTGGGTCGGCTCAACTCCTCTTCCTATGCCCCCGCTATCGGCACGTCGGCTTATGAGCAGTTGACGGCACTGATCCGTCGCGAGTTTGCGCGCTGGGAGCAAGATGGGCGGATTGCCTTCAATTACAGCACCCTGGTCTACAGCGGCCGGGTCTGATGCTATGGATTGGCAGGGCGTTTGCCAGGATGCCATTACCAGGGGGTCATTAATGGCAGAGCCCTCACCGTGGCCGGAGAGGGCTCTGTTGTCATCTGTTGCCCCGGGGAGTGGGCACGCGTCAGTGGTTCTCTATCTCCAAGAGGGCCATGGCTTTGGCCAGCGCATCGACGGATTCCTGATGCTTGCCCGCCTGGTGCAGAGACTCCCCTTCGGCACGCAGCTTTTTCACCTGTGCCAATTGCTCGGCACTGAGGTCGGGGGCTCTGGCCAGGGCATCGTCAATCTTCTTCATGTCGGCAGGGCAGTGAAAGGCGAGCGCGCCGCCGGCAAAGAGCAGGGTGAATACAAACAGGAGTGATTTCATCTTGATTACCTCGCTGGGGGACATCTGCAAGAATAGACGTCGTCAGGGCGCAACGAAGGCCCGTGTTTTGGATAGATGGCAAAGGAGCGTTGTCACAGGCGACCCGGAGCCATGCGCGGGAAGGTCAGGGTAAAGCAACTGCCCTCTCCCGGTGACGAACGCGCCGTCAGGCTGCCACCCAACACCGAGGTGGCGATGCGGCGGCAGATGGATAACCCCAGCCCCGAGCCACCCTTGCCCAGGGTGGTGGTAAAGAAGGGATCGAAGATGTGGGCCAGTACGTTGGGGGCCATGCCCTGACCGTTGTCCAGCACTTCCAGGTAGATGGTCTCCTTGTCCTGATAGGCGCTGATCACTATTCGCCCATCCTGTCTGGCCCCTATGCCATGTACAGCGGCGTTGTGAACGAGGTTGAGCAGGACCTGGCTCAGGGGGCCCGGGTAGGTGTCACAGAGAAGTCCCTCACCGACGGTATTTTGCATGATCACACGGTCATAGCCCTGTCCGGCCTTGAGGTTGGCCAGGTTGTCGTCGATGAGGCGCTTGAGTTCGAAGCTGCGCCGGCTCTCCGAAGTCTGATCGATGGCCACTTGTTTGAAGCTCTTGACCAGCTTGGCTGATTGGGTGATGGCCTGCAGCGCCAGCTCACTCATCTCCTGGGTGGCTTTGATGAACTCTTCCAGGGTGGAGCGACGGATCGTCTGTGCCCCCAACTGGGCGGCCAGTTGCCGCGTTCTCTCCTGCAGAGCCGTGGTGGCGATCAGGGCATTGCCGATAGGGGTGTTCAGCTCGTGAGAGATCCCCGCCACCATGGCCCCCAGTGCCGCCAGGGTTTCGGTGTGGATCAGCTCTTCCTGGGTCTTTTTCAGGCTATCTAGGGTCTGGGTCAGCTGTGCCTTGTGCTGCTCGAGCTCTTCCTGCGTCTCATGAAGACGGATATTGTCGTAGAGGGTATGCATGCTCTGCTGCACCGAGTCACGAAATTGCCAGAGCAGTTGTCGATAGAGACCACCGTAGTCGTTCTCCTCCCGGCTCAGCACGCAGATGGTGCCGAAGATCCGGCCATCTGGCCAGCAGAGCGGCAGGCCGCAGTAGGAGATCATGCCGAGTTTGATGTCAGGGTTGTGATCCCACTCGGGATCCTTGAGGGCATTGGGAACGAGGAGCTCCTGGCGGGTATCCATGACCCGTTCGCAATAGAGCCCGGAGTCGAGGTGCTCGCGCGCTCCGGCAGGGTAGCAGTTGTCCGGCGTCTGGCTGGTGATGAAGACTTCGATCTCGTTGGGATGTACCCGCATGATGAGCCCGGCCGGCACGTGAAACAGCTCAGCCATCAGATTGATGGTTTTTTGCCAGGAGAGACGCAGGGAGTCCGGGATCTCGAACTCGGGGGCGATCGGGTACTTGGCGATGCTCGCAGACATGAAGGCGTTCCTGTTTGCTGGGACTATGGTGAGCGGACTCTATTTCCCATTCTAGTTGTCCGGTTCAGGCCGTGCGCGCCATGGTTTGGCAAACGCCGCAGGGTTGAAGCGAACCGGAAGCAAACGGTACCATGATCCTTTCGCCGAATTATTCGCCACCCTTATTCATCATACTGGAGTGCCCATGACCCTCAGACGATTGTTGTCCCCCCTGACCAGTCTGGTGATCTTCATCCTGGGGCACGGCATGTTCAACACCCTGTTGACGGTGCGCCTGTCGGCCGAGGATGTCTCGGCCCAGGCCATCGGCCTGGTGTCGGCCGCCTATTTCGGTGGCCTGGTGCTGGGGGCTTTCGTCAACGCCCGCCTCATCATCCGGGTGGGGCATATCCGGGCCTATGCGGCCTATGCCTCCCTGCTCTGCTTTCTGTTCCTGTTGCACGGCATGGTGGTCGAACCCATCAGCTGGGCGGCGATGCGTCTGGTGGGGGGATTTGCCACCGGCGGCCTGTTCGTGGTGCTGGAGTCCTGGATGCTGGTCTCGAGTACCCCCGCCAACCGGGGGCGGTTGATGTCCCTCTACATGATCCTGCTCTACGGATCCCTTGCCATGGGGCAATTGTTGCTCAAATGGATCGATCCTATGGTGCTCACCCCCTTTGCTCTGTGCGCCATGGCCGCCACCCTGTCGGTAGTGCCGCTCGCTATCTCGCGGGTGGCCATGCCCGCCATGGTTGCGCCGCAGCCGGTCGGGGTGCGTGAGCTGGTGCGCCTCACCCCGGCGGGGATGGGCAGCAGTTTTACCTCGGGCCTTATTTTGGGGGCTATCTATGGCTTGCTGCCCCTCTATTTTGCCGATACCGGGGCCTCCCTCTCCCGGGTGGCGGACATGATGGCGCTGGTGATCCTGGGGGGGATGTGCCTGCAGTATCCCATTGGCCGCATGTCCGATCGTTTCGACCGGCGGCTAGTGATCCTGCTGCTGTGCAGCGTGCTGACCCTGCTTGCCCTCTTGATGGTGGCGCTGCCCGCCGGCTGGCGCGAGCCGATCGCGGGGGCCCTGGTGTTCCTGCTCGGCGGCATGGCGTTTTCCATCTATCCCCTGAGCCTCAGCCACGCCTGTGACGAATTGCATCCGGATCAGGTGCTGGGGGCCAACCAGGGGTTGCTGCTCGCCTACAGCATGGGGGCCATGATAGGCCCGCTGCTGGCGCCGCTCCTGATGCGTCCCTTCGGGCCAGAGGGGTTGTTCCTCTACTTTGCCCTGTGCGGGGCGCTGCTCGCCACTTACCTTGGCTGGCGCAAGCGGCAGCGGGCGCCCATTCCGCTGGACGAACATCAGGTGTTTATCCCTGTGCCACCCAATACCCCCATGACCGCCGAGCTGGAGCCGAGAACCGATCTGGCGGGGGAGGCGGTGCCTACCTCCTATGCCACTCCTGATGCTCCCCTTGACACGGCTCCCGAGAACACACCCGACCTGACTTCCGGCAACACAGGGGGGGCCAGAGAGGGGGCCTAGCCACTTCCTCGTTTGGCCATTTGCCATGGTCAACGACTCTTCCCAGACAATAAAAAACGCCGATCATCCGATCGGCGTTTTTCTTGTTTTGTATTGCTTGGGGTTAGCCGAGCTCGACAACGGCCTTGCTCTGGGCCTGGCTCTTGCGCTTGATGGCAAACCCCACCCCCAGCACCACCAGCCACACGGGGATTAGCTCAACCGAGATGCGGGTGCCCTCGTTCAAATACATGATCACCAGGATGGCGGCCATGAAGGCAAGGCAGAGGTAGTTGCCAAACGGGCTCCACAGAGCCTTGAACTTGGTAGTCACCCCTTCGGCGGCCTTGACCTTGCGGAACTTGAGGTGCGCCAGGCTGATCATGGCCCAGTTGATGACCAGGGCGGAGACCACCAGGGACATCAAGAGGCCGAAGGCCTTGCCCGGGATCAGGTAGTTGATCAGCACGCACAACAGGGTGGCGGCGGCCGAGATGGAGATGGCGGTCAGGGGAACTCCGCTCTTGTTGGTCTTGAGCAGCGCCTTGGGACCGTTACCCTGCTTGGCCAGGCCAAACAGCATGCGGCTGTTGCAGTAGACACAGCTGTTGTAGACGGAGAGCGCGGCGGTCAGTACCACCAGGTTCAGCACGTTGGCCACCAGGTTGCTGTCCAGGGCGTGGAAGATCATCACGAACGGGCTGCCGCCTTCCACCACCTTGCCCCAGGGATAGAGGGAGAGCAGTACGGCCAGGGCACCGATGTAGAAGATGAGGATGCGGTAGATCACCTGGTTGGTGGCTCTGGGGATGCTCTTCTCCGGGTTGTCGGCTTCTGCCGCCGTGATGCCGACCAGCTCCAGGCCGCCGAAGGAGAACATGATGAAGGCCATGGCCATCACCAGCCCGCCCACGCCGTTGGGGAAGAAGCCGCCCTGGGCCCAGAGGTTGCTGACCGTGGCCTCGGGGCCGCCGCTGCCGGAGAGCAGCATCCAGCCGCCAAATCCGATCATGCCGAGGATGGCGACCACCTTGATGATGGCAAACCAGAATTCCATCTCGCCGAACGCCTTGACGTTGGAGAGGTTGATGGCGTTGATCAGCACGAAGAAGAAGGCGGCCGACATCCAGGTCGGGATCTCGAGCCACCAGTACTGGACATAGATACCCACTGCGGTCAGCTCGGCCATGCTCACCAGCACGTAGAGTACCCAGTAGTTCCAGCCGGAGGCAAAGCCGGCGAAGTCACCCCAGTACTTGTAGGCAAAGTGGCTGAACGAGCCGGCAACCGGCTCTTCCACCACCATCTCGCCAAGCTGGCGCATGATGAGAAACGCAATGAAGCCGCCGATGGCATAGCCCAGCAGCACCGAAGGGCCCGCCATCTTGATGGTGTCGGCGATGCCGAGAAACAGGCCGGTGCCGATGGCGCCGCCCAATGCAATCAACTGAATGTGGCGGTTTTTAAGGCCGCGTTTCAGCTCTTCGCCGTCTTGTTTCAAATCCATGGTCTGTCCTTATCTCTCTGTTATCTCTGTCGGTGTTGGGCTCATCCTGAGCAGGCCGCGATGCGTAGCCAAAACCTGACGAAAGCTGTATTTATTTCGTTACGGAATGCGATTTGTGATTTTTCATGCTGGCTGGCAACGCAAGCAGAATAGTGATAATCCGCCATAAATGCACCTGTTTTCCATGTTGAACGGTGGTGTTTTGCACGACGGCCAGCTTTTTCATGAGTTGATCAAGCTTTCGGTTGGTGGTTGGGTGAAAAATAAGCAATCGAATTGAATTTTGTTGACATGATTTTTTGATAGTGATTTTTCATTGCTTTTACTGAGAAAGGGATGCAAATGATGCACAAGCTGGCTGAAGGGGCGGATAAAGGGGGCCTGGTACAACAGGGGGTGGCCAAGGGGGTACTGCTGGTGCTCTGGTTGGCCATGGCGGCCTGCCCACTGCTCCTGACGATGGCGATCGCCATCCTGGCCGGTTGGGGCTGGCTGGGAGATGAAGGGTTGCTGCAGCACTGGCCACGGCTTCTGCTGGCAGGGGCACTGATCGGGGGAGTAGCCGGTTGCTGGCTGGCTGAGCGGGTACGCCGAAATGACGGTTTGCTGGCCTGCTATGCTCGCCTGATGAATAACCCTGAGCTCAATCGCCACCACTAAACGGCGCGTTTGATAAGATGGGAAAAAGGAGGGGCAAACGCCTTGATGCGCTTGCCCCTCGTTGTATCCGTCGCCTCAATGGTCACTGTGATGGCTAGCCATGCCTTGGTTGGCAAGGGCAGACCCCGGATTTTGTCATTATCCTCAGCGATAGCTGTCAAGCTGGCTTAACAGAGGTGGCGGCGCAGGCCGGTTGCCTCCAGGATCTTGGCGCTGATCTCCTCCACCGAGTGGGAACTGGTATCGAGAAAGCGGATCGCCTCCCGGCGAAACAGTCGCTCCACGCTCGCCAGCTCCTGCTCGCACTGTTCCAGCGAAGAGTAACGGCTGTTGGCGCGGCGCTGGTTGCGGATCTCGTGCAGCCGCTGGGGCGCGATGGTGAGGCCGAACAGCTTGTGGCGATTGGCCTTGAGGGCGGTGGGCAGATCCAGGGAACCCATGTCCTGTTCGATGAAGGGGTAGTTGGCGGCGCGGATGCCAAACTGCAGCGCGAGATAGAGGCTGGTGGGGGTTTTGCCGCAACGTGACACCCCGATCAGTATGATGTCCGCCTCGTCGTACTCCCGGGTGGTGATGCCGTCATCGTTGGCCAGGGCGAAGTTCACTGCCTCGATGCGATCGTCATAGAGCTTGCGGTTCTCCATGCCGTGGGTGCGATGGAGCCTGGGCTCGGCCTTGACCCCCAGCTCTTGCTCCAGCGGGCTCACGAAGGTGTTGAGAAAATCGTGACCGCAGGCCTCCGCTTTGAGCACCTCTTCCCGTACTTGCGGGTCGACGATGGTGTGGAACAGGATGGGGCGCACCCCGGTCTGGCGGAACTGTTCGTCGATACGAGCCCGTACCTGCCTCGCCTTTTCCAGAGTCTCCACGAAGGGGATGGTGATCTGTTCAAACGCCAGCGGAAACTGGCTCAGCACGGCGTGGCCGAACACTTCGGCGGTGATGGCGGTGCCGTCGGAAACATAGAATACGGTGTGCACGGGGGCTCCTGTGGTGGGGATTGGCATGGTGACGAGGAGGAAGTATCTCTCGAAACTATATCAATTTTGTCAACCGGTCTGCTGTGCCCAAGTTGTGAAGTGGCTTGCAAACCTGAGTCGTTACCTTTTTGTGTTGGCATTGTAGAATGTCTGTGTCATTCGGCCATCCCCAAATCTTGCGTGGGGATTTTTTTGACAATAAGTAGAAAACGTTTTCTTGGTCGTTGGCAACAGCACAAACAGACAATAACGCACAAAACTCACGTACATAAATCAGGGGACAGGGAGCTCTGACTCCCGAGCCCACCAACCTGGAGACATGCAAGTGCAACAGTACGTACTCTGGTACGAGCAACTCGGAATGCAAGATGTAGAACGAGTTGGCGGCAAGAACGCATCCCTTGGCGAGATGATCAGCAACCTCTCTGGCGCCGGTGTATCCGTGCCGGGGGGTTTTGCCACCACCGCCTATGCGTTTAACGAGTTTCTGGAGTCAAGCGGCCTCAACGACAAGATCCACGATCTGCTCGACGCCCTGAATGTGGACGACATCGCCGCCCTCAACCGGGCCGGCCAGCAGATCCGCGACTGGGTGATCGACGCCCCGTTCCAGCCCGAGCTGGAGCAGGCGATCCGGGTTGCCTACGAGAAGTTGAGTGCAGGTGTCGAGGCCTCCTTTGCGGTGCGATCGTCCGCCACCGCCGAGGACATGCCGGATGCCTCCTTTGCCGGCCAGCAGGAGACCTTCCTCAACGTACGCGGCATCGACGCCGTCATGACGGCCGTCAAGCATGTGTTTGCGTCACTGTTCAACGATCGCGCCATCTCCTACCGGGTGCATCAGGGCTATGACCACAAGGGCGTGGCGCTCTCGGCTGGGGTACAGCGCATGGTGCGCTCGGATCTCGCAGCCTCCGGCGTCATGTTCACCCTGGATACCGAATCCGGCTTCAACGACGTGGTCTTCATCACCGGGGCTCACGGCCTTGGCGAGATGGTGGTGCAGGGCGCCGTCAACCCCGACGAGTTCTATGTGCACAAGCCGACCCTCAAGGGCGGGCGTCCCGCCGTAGTGCGCAAGACCCTGGGCTCCAAGCTTATCAAGATGACCTACTCCGACGATGCCGGTCACGGCCGTCAGGTGAAGATCGTCGATACCGTGGATACAGAGCGCAGCCGTTTCTGCATCACCGACGAAGAGGTGATGGATCTGGCCAGACAAGCCCTCATCATCGAGCAGCACTACGGCCGCCCGATGGATATCGAGTGGGCCAAGGATGGTCAGGATGGCAAGCTCTACATCGTCCAGGCGCGCCCGGAAACCGTGCGCAGTCGCCAGGAGGCCAACACGCTCGAACGTTTTGCCCTCAAACAATCCGGCAAGGTGCTGATCGAAGGGCGTGCCATCGGCCACAAGATAGGGGCGGGTCCGGCGCGGGTCATTTCTTCCATCAGCCAGATGGATGAGGTGCAGCCCGGCGACGTGCTGGTCACCGACATGACCGACCCGGACTGGGAGCCCATCATGAAGCGGGCCTCCGCCATTGTCACCAACCGGGGCGGGCGCACCTGCCATGCCGCCATCATCGCCCGCGAGCTGGGCATTCCGGCTGTGGTCGGTTGTGGCAACGCCACCGATCACATCAAGGATGGCCAGCTCATCACCGTCTCCTGTGCGGAAGGGGATACCGGCTTCATCTACGACGGCGAACTCGACTTTGATGTGGCGGTGACCGAGGTAGGCAACATGCCGCGCCTGCCCATCAAGATCATGATGAACGTGGGCAACCCGGACAGAGCCTTCGACTTCGCCCAGCTGCCAAACGCCGGTGTGGGGCTGGCCCGCCTCGAGTTCATCATCAACCGCATGATCGGCGTGCACCCCAAGGCGCTGCTGGAGTTTGATCAGCAAAGCCCCGAGCTTCAGGCCACCATAGCCAAGATGATCGCCGGCTACGAGAGCCCGCGCGAGTTCTACGTCGCCAAGCTGACCGAAGGCATCGCCACCCTGGGCGCCGCCTTCTGGCCGGAGCGGGTGATAGTACGGATGTCGGACTTCAAGTCCAACGAGTACGCCAACCTGGTGGGCGGTCGTGACTACGAGCCTCATGAAGAGAACCCCATGATTGGTTTTCGTGGTGCGTCCCGTTACATCGCCGACAGCTTCCGCCCCTGCTTTGCTCTCGAGTGCGAGGCGATCAAGCGGGTGCGCGACGTCATGGGGCTGACCAACGTCGAGGTGATGATCCCCTTTGTGCGCACCGTGGGTGAGGCGGAGCAGGTGATCGACATCCTGGCTGAAAATGGCCTGCGCCGCGGCGAGCGGGGGCTCAAGGTGATCATGATGTGCGAGATCCCGAGCAATGCCCTGCTGGCCGACAAGTTCCTCGAGCACGTCGATGGCTTCTCCATCGGCTCCAACGACATGACCCAACTCACACTTGGACTGGACAGGGACTCGGGCCTGATTGCCCACCTGTTCGACGAGCGCAACGAAGCGGTCAAAGCGTTGCTGGCCATGGCCATCCAGGCTGCCCGCAAGGCCGGCAAGTATGTGGGGATCTGCGGCCAGGGGCCGTCTGATCACGCCGACTTCGCCGCCTGGCTGGTGGAGCAGGGGATCGATTCGGTGTCGCTGAACCCGGATACCGTGGTCGATACCTGGCTTTATCTGGCCGAGCAGCACGGCGGCAAGTAAGTCTGCAAGCGTGCAGCAATGACAAGGGGGCCTGATGGCCCCCTTGGTTTTTACGGGCGGCAGCCTGGCTGCCGGCGTGCTTATTTGGGCTGTTGCTCTGTTCCGGACAGCTCAATCTGCACCTTCACCCCTTCCTCTTTGAGCCGGGTGGCGATGGCGTTGAGATCCGTGCTCGGCTTGGCCTCCAACAGGGCAATGCCGCCGCTGCTCTGCTTGAATTGCAGGCCGTGGCGGCTTGCGATCGCCTTGGCCTGACTGTCATCGGCTTCCACCAGCAGGGTGCCGCTGACGGTCAGCTCCGGGCTGGCAACGCCCTGCAGCAGGGCATCGCCCCGGCGCAGGGTCTGCTGCGGCACCTTGCCGTCCAGACTGCGGGTGACCCGCTTCTTGTTGCCATCATCAGGGGTCAGGTAGGTCTGACCATTGACCTCTATGGTGCGATATTGCTTGCCATCTATGGTCACTGACTCCTCGGCACTGGCATAGGTGGTGGCCGTTGCCAGCAGGCTGGCGAGGGCAAGGGTGATCATGGTCTGTTTCATGGAATGATTCCTCTGTAATCAGGCGCGGGGCGCGTCATGGCCCAGTACGCGCAGAGACCAGTCGATAAGCTTGCCCGGCTGGCTGTTGTTGCGTTCGGTCAGGGTGCTGCGGGTGTTGGTTCGGCGATCAAGCAGTGAAACCTGACGAGTGCCGTTGGCGATGTCGGTCACCTCCAGTCGCCATTCCCCCTGAGCCGGTTCGCCATAGAACTTGTGGGAGAGCAGGCGCATGTCACGCAATCCTCTGGTGCGAACATAACCCAGTTGCTGCCGGTCGAGGGACTGACCCACCAGGCTGTTGTAGGGGTTGAGCAGCACGCTGCGGGTGCCGGACGGAGAGACCAGCTCGATCAGCAGATCAGGCAGGCGCTGGTGATCCAGGTTGACCATGACCTGTACCGCTTCCACCGTCAACGCCTGCTCGATCTGGATGGCCGAGCGGGTCGGGGCAGCACCGACGTCAGGAATGGCTGCTGCCCTGCTGTCGCTCGAGGAGACCTTCTGCCAGGGCAGTTGCACCAGCGGCGGCAGCGGGTTGTGGTTGGCGGCGCGCGCCAGAGCCTTGTTGACATCGATCAGACCAAAACCGTAAGTCGGGCTGAACCACATGCCGGCGGCGTTGCGCTCCCACCCTTCCAGTGCGGTGACCGTGCGGGCGCTGCCTGCGCGGCTGGTGTAGCTCACCTGTACC
The DNA here is from genome assembly GCF_019048725.1 of Aeromonas sp. FDAARGOS 1407. NCBI lineage: Bacteria > Pseudomonadati > Pseudomonadota > Gammaproteobacteria > Aeromonadales > Aeromonadaceae > Aeromonas > Aeromonas sp. FDAARGOS 1407. Next base: position 3,772,468 of record NZ_CP077399.1, on the reverse strand, counting down.
GCCGGATGCGCGGCATCGACCCGGGTGGCGCTGCGGGCTAGCAGATCCCGCAGGTCCCGCACCGACAGATCCGGATAAGCGGACATCAGCAGCGCTACCGAACCCGAGGTGTTGGGGGTCGCCGAGGAGGTACCATTCATCACGCCGTTGTAATCGCAGCGCGCATCCAGTTGCAGATTGCCGTGCAGCCGGTTGGCGCTGGGATCATCATTGCGGTTGTAACCCATGTCGCACCCGGGCAGATCCGTGGTGACCATGGCTGGCGTATCGGTGCCATATTCTCCCCCGGGGGCGCTCAGGAAGACGTTGCTGCCGACGCTGGAATAGGAGGAGCGTTTGCCATCGGCATTGAGGGCGCTGACCACCAGGTTCCAGAAGTTGCTGTTGGCGGGATCGATATTGCTGTTCTCGAAGGGCAGGAGAGGGCCATTGCCGGTGCGGGAGAGGGCATAGTTGCCGGCGCCGATGCGTTTGAAGCCGTTGCCCGCCGCCTTGATGTAGGCCGCGCCTTCCGCCTTGAGGGTTTGCTGCTCGAACAGGCGATCGAGCTGGGCCTGATCCAGATCGGTGGCCCCTTGCGGGTCGACCAGGCTCATGCCGTAGCTCTGGTTGAAGACCCGGTTGTCACGGCTGGCCTGGCTGTCGCCAAGGGCATAGAGCCAGTCCTTCTGCAACTGCCGGCTGTCGTTGTCGAGCAGGTTGAACCCCTGCAACTGGGCCTGGGGGGCGACGCCTTTGGTGCCGACGGCGTTGTCCGCCGCAGCGATGAGACCGGCTACCGAGGTGCCGTGGGCGCTGTCGGGATCCGTCGGGGTGGGATCGCTGCCGCCGGTAACCACGTTTTTGGAGCCCGGCCGCACGTTGTCGGCCAGATCAGGGTGGGCAATGGCCAGGCCGTCATCCACTACGGCCACATTGATCCCCTGTCCCAGCACACCGGTGCGGTGTGCCCACCAGAGGTTGAGGTCGTTGCCAGCCACGCCGCCGCGAGCGCTGAAGGCATCCTGGCCGCTGTTGAGCAGGTGCCACTGCTGATCCTGCAGGGGATTGCTGCCCGGCAGGCAACGCATTGCGCTATTGCGGGCGGTATCCACGCCACTCTCCTTGCCGGTGAGCGGGGCACAGTTTTCATTTGCCTGAACGAGTGCGACGGGCAGGGTCGACAGCAGTGCTGTGATCGCCAGTGCTAACGATGTTTGCTTCATTATTTTTAACTCCATCTAGGATCGCACCTTCCTGGGTGCGAATGGAATCTATACACGGGATGAAGCGAGTCAAAAGACTCTCTTTAAGGAACTATGACGAGCTTCAAAGAAATCCGATTTGGTTTGTGGTGGGTATTCCATTGGCGCTCTTTATGCGATTTATTGAGAGCATTTCTCATTTTCATTTATTGATCTTTTTGTTTTTTAAATGCTTTGCGAGCGCCATATCGGGTGGGATGAGTAGCGGGGAGTGGACCGGCCCTGTCGCAACAGGAGCCGGTATGAGAGCCATAGGGTATGGCAAGCAGCAGGTGGTCAGATGGCGAGCTCGGTCACAGGGAAACCCGCCAATAGCCAGAACAGGGCGGCGAACAGGGCTAGGCCTATCAGGCTCCAGCGCAGATAGCGGCGGGTCGCCGCCATGCCGATCACCGCCACGATGGCCGCCACCCAGCCGGCTACCAGCAGGTAGATGAAGGGGGCCATGTTGTCCATCATGGTGCCTTACCTCACGAGTGCCAGCACCTGGCGAAACGCCGGATGGCGGCAATTTCCCAGCAGTTCGTAGAGGCACATCTCCACCGAGGTGAGCTCGGCCCCTCGGGCTGCAAGTTTGCCGATGGCCAGCTCCCGGTTGGCGGGAGTGCGTGAGGAGACCGCATCTACCACCAGTGAAACCTCGCAGCCGTTTGCCAGCAGCCCAAGTACCGTTTGATAGACGCAGATATGGGTCTCGATGCCGCACACCAGCCAGTGGTTGACCCCGGTCTGGGTGAGAGCGGCGGCCACGGTCGGCTCACCCAGGGCACCGAAGCTGAACTTGCTGAGTACAAGGCTGCCTGCCTGCAACCCTTGCAACTCGGGCACAGTGGTTCCGAGCTTGTCCGGATTTTGCTCCAGCCAGACGACCGGCAATCCCAGCGCTCTGGCCCCTTGCACCAGGCGCTGCGTATTGGCGATAAGGGCCTCGCTCCCCTCGACCAGGCGCGCCAGCTTGCCCTGAATATCGACGACCAGCAGGCCGGTCGTGGCCACCGTCAGCGGCTGTATTCCCATCATTTGCTCTCCTTGCAGCGGTTTTCTCGGGCCGATTGCGCCAAAGGGGCGCGCCCCCTGAATGCTTGACTATACCGGAATCGCCTCCAATTCAAGCTCTCTATGAATCCTTTGTTTGTGTCATGAAGGACAGGTAACCCTCATTTTCCAGTCTGCCCTGTTTTGCCGCTTGGCGAAGGGAAGGGGCTCTGTTATTGTGGCTGAAATAGCCGTTTGGATGGCTAGATGGTTACTGTGTGACGTTTATCGTCCCGGATTGCACCTCTGGCCACCCTCTTGATGATTTTTTGACAGGGAGTCCCTATGCAACGCCGTTCCTTCTTCAAGCTCTCCGCACTGGCTTTGTTCGCCAGCAGTCTGCCGTTTTCCGTCCTCGCCGCCGATCCGGCCAAGGCCAAGAAAGAGATAGTGATCGGCACGACCGTGGGCGATTTTGCCGACATGGTGACCGATTCCATCAAGCCGCAGCTGGAGGCCAAGGGCTACCGGGTCAAACTGGTGGAGTTCACCGACTACGTAACCCCCAATATCGCCCTGGCCGATGGTTCGCTCGATGTGAACTGCTTCCAGCACAAGCCCTATCTGGAGAGTTTTGCCAAAGACAGGGGCTTGTCGCTCGCCCCCATTACCCAGGTGCCGACCGGTCCCATGGGCCTCTATTCCGGCAAGAAGGGGCAGCTGGCCGAGGTGGGTGAGGGGAGTTCTGTAGCCATCCCCAACGATCCCACCAACCAGGCGCGGGCGCTCCTGATGCTGCAGGACTTGGGCTGGCTCAAGCTCAAGGAGGGGATCAATCCGCTCAAGGCGAGCGAGTTCGACGTGGTGGACAACCCCCACGACATCAAGCTGGTATTGCTGGAGGCGGCCCAGCTGCCACGCTCGCGGGAAGACGTGGATTTCTCCGTCATCAACGGCAACTTCGCCGCCTCCAGCGGCATCCCGTTCAGCGAGGGCTTGTTCCTCGAACGCAGTTACGACTTCATCAACTGGGTGGTGGTGAAGAGCGCCGATGCGGGCAAACCGTTTGCCAAAGACGTGGCGGCAGCCTACAACTCCCCCGAATTCAAGGCCTATGCGGCCAAGCGCTTCGCGGGTTACAAGTACCCGCAGGGGTGGGGCGGTTAATACCGGCACGGCGACAGACAATAAAAAACGCCCCGCATGCGGGGCGTTTTCATGTTCGGCCATCAGGGATGGCGATAGAAGCGGTTCAGCTCGTTCATCACCTGGATCATGGCTCCCATGTCCGGGTTGCCGTGCTTGATGGGGCGATAGCTCTTTTGCTCCAGCAGCTCGAAGTCACCCTGCTTGTTGAAGTGGGTGATGGTGTTGTCCTGATAGATGGCAAAGTCGTTCTGATCGCCAGCCAGCAGCCAGGGGCGCGGGCTGGTATCAAACAGGCTGCGACCTATGCTGTAGTCCCGCGCCGGGTTGCGCACCCCCAGCATGCCCTGCATCAGGGTTGGTACCAGATCGAGATGGCTGCTGGGTTGTGACATCACCTGGCTGTCGCGACCCGGCCAGGCCAGCACGAAGGGCACCTGCACCTGATAGGGGGAATAGTTGGTGCCGGCTCCCCAGCTGTTGCTGCGGGTGTCGTTGAACTCCTGGCCATGATCCGAGGTGATGACGACTATGGTGTTGTCGCTCATACCCTGCTGTTGCAGCTGGGTCAGCATCTGCTCCAGCAGCTGGTCGGTATAGAAGACCGAGTTCTTGTAGCGGTTTTCGAGCTTTTGCAGGTTCTCGGCCCGATAGGCGGTGGCCGGGTTGAAGTTGGTCAGCTCCGGCTGGAATGGCCCCTTCATGGTCGCCGGCAACTGGTAGTCGCCTGGGCTCGACAGATAGACCAGCGAGAACCAGGGGCGCTCCGGCGTGCGCTTCTCGAGCCAGCCCTGCCAGTCGGACAGCAGCTTACCGTCGTCGAGCTCTTCGGAGACGAATACCTGTTTGCGCAGGCCGGCCAGAATGCTCTGGCGATACTTCTGGGCATCTTCCATCGCGCCAAACAGGCCGAACTGGTAGTCCTGACGCAGCATCTCGTCGAACAGCACGGGGGGCCGCTTCTCGCTGCTGATGTCCTGGTAGTAGTGGCCGGGCAGACCGTAGAAGAGGCCGAACATGCCCATCAGCGCGTCGTTACCGCTGCTTAAGTGATTGCGGAACGTCAAATTCCGGGAGGCATAACGCTGCAGATTGGGCATGTTGATGTTGTTCAGCATGTCAAAGCGCAGGGAGTCGACCACCACCACCAGCAGGTTGTTGTGGCTGCTGGGGGCGTTGACGTTGAGCGGGCGCAGGGGATAGTGCATCCGGCTGTCGCTGCCACTGTTGTTCTCCGACGCCGCCTGCTTCTTCTCGTACTGATCCAGATCCAGCCAGCCATGCTTGGCCAGGAAGGAGCGAGCCGTCATGGGGTAGGAGAGGGGGAAGTTGGCCCGTTGCATGGTGATGGGCTGATACAGGGTGGCATCCGCCCAGCTGTTGACCAGGTGGGTCAGGATGAAGCAGACCAGCAGGGCCAATCCCACCTGATTGCCGTACTGACGGCGCTTGCGCTTGTTGATCTTGCGCCAGACGTAGGCTGACAGCAGCAACTGCAACAGGAAGATGGTGGGCACTGCGACGAAGATGATGCTCCAGATAGAGCCCTCCTCGGTCTGGGCCTGATCCAGCAGCAGTTGCCACACCTGGGCATTCAGGTGGAACTTGAACAGCCTGAATACCTGGGTGTCGATAAGCAGCAGCACCAGCGCCAGGGTGGCGACGATGGCCGAAATAAAGCGCAGGGATTTCTCTTTGGGCAAGAGGAAGGTGAGCGGAAAAATCGTCAACAAATAGGTGACGAAGCTCAGGAAAGAGAAGTGGCCAATCCAGCTCACAACAAGGTAGATCACGCCGAGCGTGGTCGATGGCCAACTGATGGCACCCAGATAGCGGGTGGCGATCAGCATGGCCAGGATGATGTTGAAGAAGGAGAACCAATGCCCCCAGGTGATCAGGCGAGAGACATTATCACGATAGGGGTTACCGGTTTCGACCATAGTGATCCATCTGCGTAGAGAAACGTCAAATCAACGGAGTCGGGGACTCAGTGTGTGTCGTGGCGATTGTCGACCGATGCGGTCAGGGCCTGGACAAACTTCTCGGTGATGGCCTGGCGCTGGGCCGGTGCCATACCGTTGATGATATTGGTGGTCAGGTTGCCAAGCACCATGAGGCTGAGATCCACCGGCGCCTTGTGCTTTTCCAGCGCGGTGATCAAGTCGTTCATCAGGGCGTCAAACTGCTCGTTATTGTACTTTGATACGATGGGCATAATCTTCAGTTCATCTCGGTTCAAAGCGCCTTATAATACTTCACCCTTTCGGCTAACACTATGGCTTTGTGACATGAGTCTCGATATCGACAAGATCATACTTCACTCCCTGCGCCAGGGCGGCGATGGTCAACCTTACGCCGATACCCGCAGCCAGACCCTGCCCCCCGACGAGGCGGTACAAGGGCTGATGGCGGAATTGCATCGCATCTACAACGGCAAGGGTGGCAAGGGCTTTGGCTTTTTTGCCGACCCCGAGGAGGCCGTCGCCGAACTGGCTGACGGCGAAGAAGCCCCCAAGCAACCCTCTCCCGCGTTTCGTATCGCCCTCGAACAGCTGCTCGACGAGCAGACGGAATTTGTCCCCTTCTCGGTCACCGTGACCCAGATGCTGGTCAAGCAGCTGGTGGAGCATGCCCTGGATGAACAGGGGGTGCTGCTGTTTGCCAAATACAACTACGTTGGCGTCGATTATCTGCTGATCGCGCTGCTGGAAGGCAAGGAGAGCGTCACCGTCAGCGAGGCGCTGGAATTGCGTCATATCCAGTATCTGGATATCGGCAAACTCAATCTGGTGGCCCGCATCGATCTCACCGAGTGGAAAACCCAACCCGATTCGCGCCGTTATATTACCTTCAGCAAGGGACGCATAGGCCGCAAACTTGGCGACTTCTTTATGGATTTGCTGGGTGCCCGCGAAGGGATGGATGCCAAGATCCAGAATAAAGGCTTGCTGCAGGCGGTCGAAGATTATTGCGACAGTCGTCAGCTCGAACCGGCCGAGCGCAATGATTATAAAAAGCAGGTTTTCAAATATTGCACCGAGCAGGCCAGTGCCGGCGAAGAGATTGAAATCAGGGAGCTCTCTGCCGAACTTTCCGCAAAAGAGGCGGGGGAGGGGGATCTCGATTTTTACAGCTTTATCGGTCAGGAGTATGAGCTGGAAGAGCGTTTCCCTGCCGATCGTTCCACCCTGCGCGGTCTGACCAAATTTGTCGGATCCGGCGGCGGCCTGACTCTGAGCTTCGAGCAGAAGCTACTGAATAGCCGCATTTTTTACGATCCGGACACCGACACCCTCACCATCAAGGGGGTGCCACCCAACCTCAAGGATCAGCTGCTGCGCCAGTCGTAATGTGATCCGGTCGTCATATTTGGCAAAAAGGGACCCCGCTTCGGCGGGGTCCCTTTTTTATGGCGTTCGTGGCGCAGGACGAAACCGGGGCGGTGCTTTGTTAACATATAAAACAGAATCGATTGTCTGAAAGGGTTTTCATTCAAGTGAAAACCCTTTCAATGAAGTAATAAAATTTCATAATGGTAATTATATTTCTGTGTTGGTTGCGAGATAAGCCGATAAAATCGGTTATTACCGCGATTTAAGAAAATGTTTTCAAAACTTTCTGGAAGGAAATACGTAATTGCATTTCAAAAATGCGAGTTACGTCATGTGAGCCGTTTGCCGCTTGGGATAATATTCATCTCGCACACAAATGCTCTTACAGCGCGGAACTAATACAAGGAAAGGCTCATGAAAAAGAAATTGCTGTCATCCCTGATCGGTCTGGCCACTCTTGGTGTCGCCTGCTCTGCCACTGCTGCCATCGACGAAGGCCAGCTGACCATCTGGATCAACGGTGACAAGGGATACAACGGCCTGGCTGAAGTGGGTAAGAAGTTTGAAGCAGAAACCGGCATCAAGGTGACTGTGGCCCACCCGGATCAGGTTGAAGTGAAATTCCAGCAAGCCGCCGCCACTGGCAACGGCCCGGACATCTTCTTCTGGGCTCACGACCGTTACGGTGAGTGGGTCAAAGCCGGTCTGCTGGTGCCCGTGACCCCCAATGCCGACACCAAGGCAAAGTTTGAACAACTGGCATGGGATGCCATGACCGTCGATGGCAAGACCTATGGTTACCCGGTTGCCATGGAAGCGGTCAGCCTCATTTATAACAAGGATCTGCTGCCCGAGCCGCCCAAGACCTTCGAAGAGATCGCCAAGATCGACGAAACCCTGAAGAAGGATGGCAAGCGCGCCATCATGTGGGCCTATGACACCCCCTACTTCAGCTATCCGCTGGTAGCCGCCAACGGTGGTTACGCCTTCAAGAAAACCGCCACCGGTTATGACGTGAAAGACACCGGTGTGAACAACGCGGGCGCCAAGATGGGCGTGGGCTACATCTCCGAGATGATCAAGTCCGGTCACCTGGAGAAGGGCATCGACTACGGCGTGATGGATGCCAAGTTCAACAAGGGCGAAGTGGCCATGATGATCAATGGTCCCTGGGCCTGGAGCAACCTGGACAAGAGCGGCATCAAGTACGGCGTCGCCCCGCTGCCGACCCTGAACGGCAAGCCGGCCAAGGCCTTCGTTGGCGTGCTGGGTGCCACCATCAACGCCGCCAGCCCGAACAAGGACCTGGCCATCGAGTTCCTCGAGAACTACTTGCTGACCGATGCCGGTCTGGCGCCGATGAACGCCGACAAGCCGCTGGGTGCCGTGGCCCTGAAATCCTTCCAGAAGACCCTGGAATCCGATCCGCACATCAAGGCGACCATGCAAAACGCCCAAGCTGGCGAGCCGATGCCGTCCGTGCCCGAGATGAGCCGTTTCTGGTCCTCCTTTGAAACTGCCCTCAAGAACGTGACCTCCGGCCGTCAAGGTGTTGATGAAGCCCTCGATACCGCTGCCAAGCGTATCATCCAGTAAGTTCGCACTACCCGGGAGGTCTTCGGGCCTCCCACTTTCTCCTCTCTCTTGGCGTTATAAAGGTTAATTGGCATGGAAGTAGTACCTTCTGTTGAGTCCTATGCCGGTCCGAAGGATAAGCACGTCTGGCTCAAGTGGACCATAGCGGCCCTGGTTGCCATCCTCAACGGCTACGCAGCCGTGATGATGTATGCCAGTGGCGAGTGGGTATTCGCGTTGCTGGATCTGGTGGTGGTATCCGCCGGCCTGTATGTCTTCATGAACAAGAAGACCTATGCCCATCGTTACATCTTTCCGGGTGTGGCGGGCATGGTTGTATTTATCATCTTCCCTCTTGCCTACACGATTGGCATCGCCTTCACCAACTATTCAGGCGCCAATTTGCTCTCGGTGGAGCAAGCGCGGGATTATCATCTCAAGAAATCCTACAAGGTGGCGGGTGGTGAATTCGATTTTACCCTGCTGGAAGCCGACAACGGCCAGTTCCAGCTGCTGCTGAACCAGGGTGAACAGACCTTTGTCAGCCAACCTCTCTCCCTGATGAACAACAAGGCCCGCGAGCTGGCGGTGCGCGAGGGACGGGCACAGGCGGCCCCGCAACTGGTCGAGTTGCAGGTGGCAACCGCCGAGACCGAGCGCAAGTCCGCGCCCATTCGCGTCATCGTCGAGCATCGTACTCACCTGAGCGGGCTGGATCTGGTGCTGCCGGACGACGGCACTCACCTGACCCTGAGCAGCCTGCGCAAGTTTGCCGCCCAGAAGCCGCAATACACCCGGCTGATGGATGGGGCCGTGCTCAAGTCCGGGGTGGTGATCAAGGATAGCAACCTGCTGCGTGACAACCAGACCGGCGAGCTGATGCTGCCCAACGGTGACACCGGCTTCTATCAATACATCGACGAGCAGGGTCAGTTCGTCGGCAAGGGTATCGCCCCCGGTTTCGTGGTGAGCGTAGGCTGGAAGAACTTTGCCCGCATCGTGACCGACCCGGGCATCCAGGCGCCGTTCCTGCAGATCTTCGTCTGGACCGTGATCTTCTCCACCTGCTCCGTCGCCTTCACCCTGGCCATCGGCATGGTGCTGGCTTGTCTGGTGCAGTGGGAAGAGCTCAAGGGGCGTGGCTTCTACCGGGTCATGCTGATCCTGCCCTATGCCATCCCGGCGTTTATCTCCATCCTGGTGTTCAAGGGCTTGTTCAACCAGAACTTCGGTGAGATCAACATGTTCCTGGAAGCGGCATTCGGCATCAAACCGGACTGGTACACCAACCCCTTCCTGGCCAAGGTGATGATCCTCATCGTCAACACCTGGCTCGGCTACCCCTACATGATGATCCTCTGCATGGGCCTGCTCAAAGCCATTCCGGAAGATCTCTATGAAGCGTCCGCCATGGACGGGGCCGGCCCGGTACAGAACTTCTTCAAGATCACCGTACCGCTGTTGATGAAGCCGCTGACACCGCTGCTGATCGCATCCTTTGCCTTCAACTTCAACAACTTCGTGCTCATCCAGTTGTTGACCAATGGCGCCCCGGACATCATTGGCGCCAGCACCCCGGCCGGTACCACCGACCTGCTGGTGAGCTACACCTACCGGATCGCGTTCCAGGGCTCGGGTGGTCAGGACTACGGTCTGGCCAGTGCCATCGCCACCGCCATCTTCCTCATCGTGGGTGCGCTGGCCTTGCTCAACCTGAAATTGTCCAAAGCCGACAAGCAACTGTAAGGAGGCTTCAACATGGCAATCGTACAACCCAAATCAGTCAAATACCGGGTGTGGGCAACCCACCTGGTGATGTGGGGCTTCCTGGCACTGATCATCTTCCCGTTGATCATGGTCATCGCCATCTCGTTTAGAAACGGCAACTTCGCGGTAGGGGAGATCATCCCCTCCAACCCGACCCTGGATCACTGGAAGCTGGCGCTTGGCATGTCCATCACCAACGCCGACGGCAGCATCACGCCGCCGCCGTTCCCGGTGCTGACCTGGCTGTGGAACTCCATCAAGATCGCGGGGATTACCGCCCTGATGATAGTGGTGCTCTCCACCACCTGTGCCTACGCCTTTGCCCGCCTGCGTTTTCGTGGCAAGTCCACCATCCTGCAGGGCATGCTGATCTTCCAGATGTTCCCGGCGGTGCTGGCACTGGTGGCCATCTATGCGCTGTTCAACAAGATTGGTGACTACATTCCCTGGCTGGGTCTCAACACCCACGGTGGCCTGATCCTGGCCTACATGGGGGGCATCGCCCTGCACGTCTGGACCATCAAGGGCTACTTTGAGACCATCGACTCCTCCCTGGAAGAGGCGGCGGCCATCGACGGTGCCACCCCGTGGCAGGCGTTCCGCCTGATCCTGCTGCCCCTGTCGGTGCCCATCCTGGCGGTAGTGTTCATCCTGGCTTTCATCGGTTCCATCACCGAGGTGCCCATGGCCTCCATCCTGCTGCAGGATGTGAACAATCTGACCCTGGCGGTCGGGGCCCAGCAGTACCTCTATCCGCAGAACTACCTGTGGGGTGACTTCGCCGCGGCCGCCGTGCTGTCCGGCTTCCCCATCACGGTCGTCTTCCTGCTCGCCCAGCGCTGGCTGGTGGGCGGTCTCACCGCCGGTGGCGTCAAAGGTTAAGGTTTGTGGCCGGGGGAGCTGGCTCCCCCCGCCATCACGATTTGCAAAGATTCAAGAGCGGAGCTCGACATGGCTGAAGTAGTACTCAACAACGTTCGCAAAAATTACGATCCGGCTGTCCACAAGGACACCCTGCGCAATATCAACCTCTCCATCAAGGAAGGGGAGTTCATCGTCTTCGTCGGCCCGTCCGGTTGCGGCAAATCCACTCTGCTGCGGATGATCGCGGGTCTGGAAGACATCACCAGCGGCGAGCTGACCATCGGCGGTCGCTACATGAACGACGTGCCGCCGGTGGAGCGCAACGTGGGCATGGTGTTCCAGTCCTACGCCCTCTATCCGCACATGAACATCTACGAGAACATGGCCTTCGGCCTCAAGCTCAAGAAGATGGACAAGGAGAACATCCACAAGCGGGTGATGCGCGCCGCCGAGATCCTCGGTCTCGAGCCGCTGCTCGAGCGCAAGCCCAAGGCCCTCTCCGGCGGTCAGCGCCAGCGGGTGGCCATCGGTCGCAGCATAGTGCAGCAGCCCCAGGTGTTCCTGTTTGACGAGCCGCTCTCCAACCTCGACGCCGCCCTGCGGGTCAAGATGCGTATCGAGATCGCCAAGCTGCACAAGGAGCTCAACTCCACCATCATCTACGTGACCCACGATCAGGTGGAGGCCATGACCCTGGCCGACAAGATAGTGGTGCTGAGCCCGCTCAAGGGCGAGGCGGCCACCAACCTGGAGCAGTTCGGTTCCCCGCTCGATCTCTACCACAACCCGGACAACAAGTTCGTGGCGGGCTTCATCGGCTCCCCCAAGATGAACTTCCTGGCGGCCGAGCTGGTGGAAATTGGCGAGCAGGAGTGCCTGGTCAAGCTGAGCTCTGGCGACAACGTGCGGGTGCGGGTCGATGCCCGTCGCGGCGCGGTTGGTGACAAGGTGGAGCTGGGCATTCGTCCCGAGCACCTGGTGCCGCTGGATCACGCGCATGCCGACAGCCGCGTGAGCGGGGTGGTGCAGGTGGCTGAACACCTGGGGGCGGAGTCTTTCGTCTACATGGATGTGGATGGTCACGACTTCACCGTCAAGACCACCTCGGACGTGGACGTGGCGGCCGGCCAGACCTACAGCGTGGGGATCCCGGCCGAGGCCTGCTATCTGTTCGATGCCAAGGAGCAGGCGTTCCCCCGTACCGCCAAATACATCCGTACCTGACGGGTACTGGTGCAGGTTTTCCTTATCTTCAATGCCTTTTTGCCGGTCGCAAGACCGGCTTTTTCATTTCTGGTCGGGTGCAAATAGAGCATCGCTTCATGACAATCCCTCCTGCTGGCGGGCCCAGCGCTGCAGAAAGTCGAGCAGGGGCTGATGGCTGTATGCCAGGTTGCACCTCAGCCAGGGTGTGGCCGGGGCATCGACCCGAAACTGGCTGCCCGGGGCCAGCAATAACCCTTCGGCCAATGCGGCCTCGCTCAGGGGCAGGGCATCCTGATGGGGCTCAGGGAGCCTGACCCAGGAGAAGAGACCGCCCTGGGGCGGACAGAAACTCTGCCAGCGGATCTGCTCCAGCCCCTGTTGCCAGCGCTCACCGGCCCGCAGCAGTCGATCCCGCAGCCGCTGCTGCTCTTTCGGGGTGTCGGGATCCTTGAGCATCCGCAGCACCAGACGCTCCGCCAGTTCGGAGGAGGCGATGGCGTTCATCACCTTGTAGCGCAGCAGACGGTCGGTGCGCTCCTCGCTCGCCAGCAGATAACCCACTCTCAGGCCCGGGGCCAGCGCCTTGGCAAAGCTGCCGATGTAGATGATGTGCTCCAGACCCGCCAGCGCCGCCAGGGTCGGGGTGGCGCTCTGGGTCAGCGCCGCACTCACGTCGTCCTCGACGATCAGGCAGTGGTGCTGCGCCGTGAGCTGCAAGACCCGAAACGCGGTGGCGGCCGAGTAGCTGGCGCCGGTGGGATTGTGCTGGCGCGGGTTGGTGAAGAAGGCCTTGGGCCGCGCCAGGTGCAGTTGCTCGGCCAGCACGGCGCAATCGGGGCCCTGCGCCGTCCAGGGGACGCCGATCACCCTCATGCCGGCGTGTTGCAGCAGGGTGATGAGGTTGCAGTAGCCAGGGTCGTCCACCAGCACTGTGTCGCCTGAGCGGAGTTCCGACTGCACCACCAGTGTCAGGGCCTGACTGGCCCCCTGGGTCAACAGCACTCCTTGCGGCTCCACCGGAATGCCGAGTGCCTCGTGGTGTTGCCAGAGGTGCTGGCGCAGCGGCTGCCAGCCTGCCGAGTGACCATAGGCGATGCCGCAGTCGGCCTCTCGTCCCTGCTGGCGCAGGGCGCGTTGCAGGATCTGGGTCGGGTACCACTGGCTGGGCAGCCAGCCACAGCCGGGCTGAACCACCTCGGGGCCCGGGGTGATCCTGTGGTCGGTCAGCCAGCGGGCATCGGGTACCGGCGGCGGTGCCATGGGCGGGGCCAGCGGTGTGCGGGCCACATAGTAGCCATCCCCCCGTCTGGCGACGATCACCCCCTGTTGCACCAGCCGGCTGTAACCGTCGGCAACGGTGAAGGTGCTGATGCCAAGGGTGGCGGCGAGTTGGCGCACCGAGGGCAGGCGCTGGCCCGGCGCAAGCTGGCGCGCGGCGATGGCCTGCTGGATGGCGTGTATCAGCTGCTGGATCAGGGAACCCTGGGTCGGATCGAGGGAGAAGGAAGGCATACTGTAGTGGCTCTTTGACCTGTACGGTTGGGATGATTGTTAATGGATTGTATATGTAACGTATCGGGCAAATGCAATAGTGTCGAGCCATCTACCCAGAGGAGTGACACCATGAAACGAGCCCTGTTATTACTCACCGGCCTGCTGTTTGCCCAGTCCGTTCTGGCCGACCCCGTCCTTCGCATCGCGACCGACGGCACCTTCCCGCCCTACAGTACGGTCAATCCGGACGGTTCGCTGGCCGGGTTCGATGTTGATATCGCCAATGCGCTGTGCGCCGAGATGAAGGTGACCTGCGAGCTGAGACAATACGACTTCGACGGCATGATCGCCGGGCTCAAGGCCAGAAAATTCGACATGATCGTCGCCTCCATGGCGATCACCGAGGAGCGCCTGCGCCAGATCGCCTTCAGCGACAAGTATCAGGGGGGCTACTCCCGTTTCATGGGGCCTCGCGATACATCCCTGAATGGTGAACCCGCTGCCATGGCCGGCAAGCGGATAGGCGTGCAGCTTGGTTCCATTCAGGAGAACTATGCCAAGGATGTCTATGGCAAGGCGGGGGCCGAGGTGCGCACCTACGGTTCGGCAGAGCAGGCCTGGCTGGATCTGATGGCGGGTCGGCTGGATGCCATCGTGGTGGAAATCGGCGTCGGCATGGAGTTCAAGAAGCGGGAAGGGGCGGCCGGGTTCGACTTCTTCGGTCCCAGGATGAATGACCCCGCCTACTTCGGTACCGGCTCCGGCATCGCGGTGCGCAAGCAGGACGCCCGCCTGCTGGGGGAGGTCAACAAGGCGCTCGGTACCCTGCTGGCCAACGGCACCTACCAGCAGATCAACGACAAGTACTTCGATTACGACCAGTACGAATAAGGGGACAGGATGAAGGAGATCAAGCTCCCCATGCCCGGCGGCACGCCGGGCAGTCAACGGGTGTTGCAGGCCTGGGAATTTGGCAGCCGTGGGCCCCTTGCCTATCTGCAGGCGGGGCTGCATGCCGACGAGTTGCCCGGGGTGCTGGCCCTGCATCGCCTGCGCCAGCATCTGATGGCCCTGGAGCAGCAGGGAGCCCTGCTGGGGCGCATCCGTCTGGTGCCCCAGGCCAATCCCATCGGTCTGTCCCAGTGGCATCTGGGGTTGCATCAGGGGCGCTTTCTGGCCGCCACCGGACAGAACTTCAACCGGGGATATCCCCTGCTGGTGGCGAAGGGGGAGGCAATACCCACCCACCTGACGGCGCGGGATCTGTTGCTGGCCAGGCTGGCCGAACGGCGTCCCTGCGGCGAACTGGCGTGGTTGCAGCACACCCTGTTTGGCTGGGCGCTGGAGGCCGATCTGGTGCTGGACATCCATTGCGACAGCGACGCCCTGCTGCACCTCTATGGCCACGTTCGCCAGCGCAGCCAGGTAGAGCGCCTGGGTGCCTGCCTCGGGGCCGGGGTGATGCTGCTTAGCGAGCAGGCGGGGGGCATGTCTTTTGATGATGCCCTGCTGCAGAACTGGTATGCCCTGATGGAGGGGCCACAGGTGCCGGTCGCGGTGACGGTGGAGCTGAGAGGGCAGCAGGATGTGGCCGATCATCTGGCCGAGCAGGACGCCCGGCGGCTGCTGGCCTGTCTGGTGGAGTCTGGCTGGATTGATCCCACATTCAGGATGCCAGCCGAGCCGCCCGCCTGCACAGAGGGAAAGGTGACGCCACTAGCTGCGGTGGAGGTGATCCCGGCCCCGGCGGCGGGGATCCTGAGCTACGAGGTTGCACCCGGGGATCGGGTGCTGGCGGGGCAGCGGGTCGGCTGGCTGACGGATGCGCAAACCGGGGAGCGTATTGCTCTGACCGCGCACCACGAAGGCCTCTGTTACGCCAGGGTGCTCAACCGGCTGGCCTGCACCGGGGATGAGGTGATCTTCCTGGCCGGTGAGGTTGCCCATCGGGAAGGGGACTTGCTGGGGCTGTAAATGGCTACCCGGAGTTTTGTGCGCTGCGTTGACAGGCCAGCCAGAGCGGCTGGCCGGGTCTGGCGTTATCAGTGTTCGTCTTTGTCATCAAGATCGGCAGTGATGTCCGGCACAAAGTTCTGGCTGGTGAGCGGCGGGCGTTCGTAACCTTCGGTGCTGATGGGAGGCAGCTCTATGTGCTCGTAGTGGATCGCCTCGTAGGGCACCTTGCCCAGCAGGTGGGAGATGCAGTTAAGGCGGGCACGGCGTTTGTCATCCGCCTCCACCACGAACCAGGGGCTGTCCTGGGTGTCGGTGTAGGTGAACATGTCATCCTTGGCGCGGGAGTATTCGACCCAGCGCGAGCGGGATTGCAGATCCATGGGGCTGAATTTCCAGCGCTTGATGGGGGTGCTGATCCGCTCCTTGAAGCGCTTCTCCTGCTCCTCGTCGCTGACCGAGAACCAGTACTTGATGAGGGTGATGCCGGAGCGGATCAGCATCCGCTCGAACTCTGGGCAGGCGCGCAGGAATTCCCGGTACTCCTCGTCGCTGCAAAAGCCCATCACCCGCTCCACCCCGGCCCGGTTGTACCAGGAGCGGTCGAACAGCACCATCTCGCCGGCGGCGGGCAGGTGGGCCACATAACGCTGGAAGTACCACTGGGAGCGTTCCCGGTTGGAGGGGGCTGGCAGGGCGGTGACCCGGCACACCCTGGGGTTGAGCGGCTCGGTAATGGCCTTGATGACGCCCCCCTTGCCGGCGGCATCGCGTCCCTCGAACACCACCACGACTTTCAGTCCCTCCTGCTTGACCCACTCCTGCAGCTTGACCAGCTCCTCCTGCAGATGGGCGAGGTGATGCTCGTAGCGCTTCTTGTTGAGGCGCGGGCGTTTCTTGCTCTTGTCCTTTGGCATGATCTTCTCCTTGTTGACACTCTTCCAGATTGCACCACAGAAGCGTCATCGCCAAGGGGGGCGTGATACACTGCCGCTCCACTAGAGGCAACAGGAGAAAACATGAAGCAGTTTATGGAGATAGCGGGTCGCCGCATGGCCTATCTGGACGAGGGGCAGGGCCCTGTGCTGCTGTTTGGCCACAGCTATCTGTGGGACAGCGCCATGTGGGCGCCGCAAGTCGAGGCGCTCAAGGGGCAGTATCGCTGCATCGTGCCCGAGCTCTGGGGCCACGGGGATTCCGATGTGTTGCCACAAGGCCCCTGCACCCTGGCGACCCTGGCCCGCGATCACCTGGCGCTGCTCGATGCCCTCGGGGTGGAAGAGTGCGTGCTGGTGGGCCTCTCCATCGGCGGCATGTGGGGTGTCGAGCTCGCGCGCATGGCGCCGGAGCGTCTCAAGGGTCTGGTGCTGATGGACAGCTTCGTTGGCCTCGAGCCCCAGATCACCTGCGAGCGCTATCTTGGCATGCTCGCCATGATCGAGCAGCTTGGCACCATTCCTGCGCCCATCGTGGAGCAGGTGGCGCCGCTCTTTTTTGCCCATCAGCCGGATGCGGCCTTGATGGATGGCTTCAAGGCGCGCCTGGCGAGTTGGCCCGCCGACAAGGTGGCCGCCATGGTGGCGGTTGGGCGCAGCTTCGTGACCCGGGAAGATCGCATCGACTGGCTCGAAGAGATCGCCGTACCCAGCCTGGTGATGACAGGCTGCGAGGACAAGGCCCGTCCCGTGCTGGAAGGCTATCTGATGGCCGAGGTGCTGGGTTGCCCCTTCAAGGAGATCCCGGCAGCGGGCCATATCTCCACCCTGGAGAATCCCGACTTCGTCAACGGCGCGCTGGGAGCGTTTCTGGCCGGGCTGTGAGGGTGACACCTTGCCGGATAGCGAGAAAAGGAGCCATGGGCTCCTTTTCTCTTTTGTCTTGCGACTTGTGCGGCTGAGGGGTTACCAGATATAGCCGAGGCCGAAGCCTGCATAGAGCTCGCCCTTGTGCTGGACGATGGGGCTGTCGGCGATGTCGTCGTCATAGCGTTCGTAGTTGACGCCAAAGCCGCCAATCCAGTTGGCATTGAAGCGATAGCTGCCGATGACTGAGACCATGGGGGAGAGGGTGGTGCCCGTGTTCCACGCCTGCCGGCCTGCCCGGGCCTCTTCTTGCGACACGCCGCCGAAGTAATAGTTGGCGAGGTTGTGGCTGCGCAGCATCACGCCAGCCCCCGGCATCAGCAGCAGCGGGCCGCGGATGATGGGGAAATTGGCCCACAGCATCACCTCCTGACCGTTGCTGTTGCCGGTCACGTCCGTGGTGGCCCGCATGGTCCACAGGGCATAGGGGGTGATGAGATCGGCCCCGAAGCCGGCCTCGAACTCCCCTTTGCGCTTGTTCAGACCGTGCAGGAAGGCATCATCGTCCGGATCCAGGTTGCCAAAGCGCATCCGCCCGAAGGCATAGGTGGAGAAGCCGCCATCCCGGGTGAGGTAGTAGCGGGCCCGATCCCCCAGATACATCAGGTTGTCGCCAAAATAGAGGGCGCCCGGGATGGGCAGCCGGGTGTCGTCCTGATGCTGGTAACGGGCCTGGCCTGCGATAAAGGCGCCGCCCACGACCAGTCCCTTGGGAATGGGGCTGCTTGGGCTGTCGCTGGAGAAGGCGCTGAGTGCCCCGAGATCGAGGTCGGCCCGGACGGGGGCCGAGAGCAGCAGCGCCAGAAGGGCGCCAAGAGAGGCATGGCGCAAGGCCGGGACTGGGGGCATATGAATATCCTTATAGGTCGGTGAGCGATGCAGTGGTGGCGCAACAGGGGGCCGGTGGCGTAGCCAGTTAAGCCGATTTGTATTGTGAATTCAAACCGATAGAGCAAAAAGAGTGGCGTGTTGCCAACGCTGGCCCCAATGGACGCCCGGCCTGGGCTGTGAGAGGCATTGTCGGCAGGCAGATGAGCGCAGCCGCCAACAAAAAAGAGAGGCTTGGCCTCTCTTTTTGGTCTTTGCCTGTCGTTGCAGGGATGTCCCCATCAGGGGGCGGGGCGGGGCAGCTCTTCCCGCTTGGGCCAGACGTTGAGCACCGCCTTGACCAGGGTGGCGAGGGGGATGGCGAAGAAGACCCCCCAGAAGCCCCACAGGCCGCCAAACACCAGCACGGCGATAATGATGGCCACCGGATGCAGGTTGACCGCCTCGGAGAAGAGCACCGGCACCAGCAGGTTGCCATCGAGGGCCTGAATGACCAGATAGGCCACCATCAGCCAGGCGAAGTCGGGGGTGAGCCCCCACTGGAACAGGGCCACCATGGCCACCGGCACCGTCACCACGGCGGCGCCGATATAGGGGATCAGCACGGAGAAGCCGACCGCCACCGCCAACAGGGCCGAGTAGCGCAGTCCCATCAGGGCGAAGGGAATATAGGTCGCCACCCCGACGATGAGGATCTCGATCACCTTGCCGCGGATGTAGTTGATGATCTGGTTGTTCATCTCCACCCAGACCCGGTTGACCAGGGTGCGGTTGCGCGGCAGGAAGCGACGCAGCCCCCCCATCAGCACCTGCTTGTCTTTGAGCATGAAGAAGACCATCAGGGGCACCAGGATGAGATAGACCATGATGGCCACCACGTTCACCAGAGAGCTCAGGGAGGCGCTGACCAGGTGCTCGCCCCCGCTCAGGATGCGTTGGCGCATGTTGTCGATGACGGTTTCCACCAGGCTGACATCGACAAGCTCGGGGTATCTGTCCGGCAGGGTGCGCACATAGTCCTGGGCATGGGTCAGCATGGCCGGGGCTTCTTTGGCCAGATTGATGCTCTGGTGGACCAGAGTCGGGATAAGGCCCAGGACTGCGGTCACCGCCAGGGTGATGAAGATGAGCAACACCAGACTGGTGGCCAGGGTGCGGGAGAGCCCCGCTTGCTGCAGCCGGACCACTGGCCACTCCAGCAGATAGGCCATGACGATGGCCACCAGGATGGGGGCGAGCAGGTTGCCAAACAGCCAGAGTCCGGCAAAGCCGAACAGCAACAACAGGAAGAGGGTGACGGCATCGGGATCGGAAAAACGGGTCTGATACCAGCGCTTCAATACTTCTAACATCTAGCGTCCTTACACGACGGGGTCTGTGAGAGTGGCCTGGCCCCGACAACCAGTAGTAAAGAGAGGGTCTGATCCGGCGCCTGTTGCAGCGTGACCTGATGGCCGAGGCGTTGCAGATAGGCCGGAATATCCTGCCGCGAACCCGGATCGGCCAGGCGGATGGTCACGACCTGGCCTGGTTGGGCTTCTCTTAACCAGAGTTTGAGCCGGATCAGGGGCTCGGGGCAACGCCAGGGGGTCAGGTCGAGGTACTCCATGAGGGCTCCATCTCGCGAGTGGTCGCTATTATGGCCGCGATGACAGCACGAAACAACGCTTGTAGCCCTTCTGGGGCAAGGGTATTCTGCCGAAGCCCCGGTAGGGTCTGCTGACGTTTCGTCACGACCGCGACGGCGTCAGTTTTTGCGCAAGACCAGGCTGCGCCACCCCCGGGGCATGGATCGAGTCACGACGTTTTGCGCAAAAGCTGGCCTGTCCCTACGGGTTGCGCGGTAAATGACGCCATGCGTCGTTGCAGGAGTGGCCAAGGGTATGGCCATGGTCGGCGTTCCGCGCCTTGCCTGGCGCCATTTGTCGCTGCAACGCGGCTTGCGCCGCAACGTCAACAGACCCTATTGGAGATAGAGATAACGTGGCACGCTTTTCCCCCCTGATGGCATCCATTCCCCTGCTGGCCTCCCTGATGGGCGCCACGTTTCATGCCCAGGCGAACAACCAGCTTCCCGACATCGGCACCGCCGGTGTCTCGGCCCTGCCCATCGAGCAGGAGGTCCGTTACGGCAATGCCTTCATGCGCTTCGCCCGGGCGGGTCTGCCCATCATCGACGACCCCGTGCTCAACCAGTACATCGACGATCTGGGCCAGCGTCTGCTCTCCAATGCCGACGGGGTACGCTTCCCGTTTACCTTTTTCCTCATCAATGACCCCAGCATCAACGCGGCCGCCTTCCTCGGCGGGCGGGTCAAGGTGCATACCGGCCTGTTTCTCTACGCCGACAACGAGAGCGAGCTCGCCTCGGTGCTGGCCCACGAAATCACCCACGTGACCCAGCGCCACATCGCCCGCTACATGGAAGCGCAGGCGAGCAGCTCCGCCATGACCCTGGCCGGTCTGGTGGGCTCTATTGCGCTGGCGGTGATCAACCCCACCGCCGGTATCGCCGCCCTGCAGACCACCCTCGGCCTCTCCATGCAGTCCGCCATCAACTACACCCGTGACAACGAGTACGAAGCGGACCGCATCGGCATGAAAACCCTGTATGACGCCGGCTTCGATCCCATGGGGATGGCGACCTTCTTCCAGAAGCTGGCCGCCGAGTACCGCTATGCCAGCAAACCGCCCGAGATGCTGTTGACCCACCCGCTGCCGGAGACCCGGATCAGCGAGGCGCGCTCCAGGGCGAGCAACTACAGTCGCCGCAACCTCTCACCCAGCCTCGATTTCTGGCTGGCCAAGGTACGTATCCAGGTGCGCTACGGCACGGACACCCCCCAGGGGCTGTTGAGCTACTTCGACACCCGCATCCAGAAGGGAGATTATCCCCTCAAGGATGCCGCCATCTACGGCAAGGCGCTGGCGCTGATCCAGCTCAAGCGCACCGACGAGGCGGATGCCCTGATGAAGGAGCTGGCCTCCCGCCATCCGGAAGACTTGTTCGTGGTGGATGCCCTGACCGACATCGATCTTGCCAAGGGGCGCAGCGCCCAGGCCATCGCCCGGCTGGAAAATTTCCGCACCCGCATGCCGGACAACGAGGTGATAGTGGTGAACCTCGGCAACGCCTATCTCGAGAGCGGCAACTACAAGAAATCCATCGCCATTCTCGACCCCTATGCCCGCGAGCATGAGGAGAACAACCTGGCCTGGAACCTGCTCTCCGATGCCTATCGCAAGGCGGGACGGATGACCGAGCTGCACATGGCGCGGGCCGAGATGCTTGCGCTGCGCGGGGATTATCAGGCTGCCATCGACGAGCTCATCGTGGCTCGTGGCACCACCAAGGATCGGATGACGCTGGCCCGGCTCGAGGCCAGGATCACCGAGCTGGAGCGGGCCAAGAAGGATCTCGACAGTCTCAAGGGGTGATGACCCTGCATGCGGTTAGCCAACAAGGGCGCACCTCGGTGCGCCCTTGTCATTGATGGTCAAATATGGCGAGTGACAGCCTGCGTGATGACGGGGGGAAGGGCTAGTTGCCCAAGGTGCGGGCTGCCGCCTTGAGGGCATCGATCTGCGGCTGGTCGAGCTCGCCGACCAGGGTCTGCTGCAGTCGACCCTTGCCATTGAGCAGATAGCTGGTGGGCAGCCCGGTCGGGCGCGGGAAGGGGAGCGTCGCCGTCT
This sequence comes from Aeromonas sp. FDAARGOS 1407, assembly GCF_019048725.1. Classification (NCBI taxonomy): domain Bacteria; kingdom Pseudomonadati; phylum Pseudomonadota; class Gammaproteobacteria; order Aeromonadales; family Aeromonadaceae; genus Aeromonas; species Aeromonas sp. FDAARGOS 1407. The sequence continues at coordinate 3,750,529 of NZ_CP077399.1, read as the reverse complement.
CGTTGGCGATCAGCAGCGGCAATGGGATGTCATAGTGCTCAGCCAGTTGGCCCAGCTCAGCCGGCATCGCCGGGTCATAGTTGATAGCCACCACGGCGATCTCGCCTTCCCGGGCGAGTGCCGCGAGGCGCGGCATCTCCCGAAGGCAGGGGGCGCACCAGGGGGCGAAGTAGTTGACCAGGAGCGGCTTGCCGGCGAAGTGCGACAGGGAGAGAGGCTGGCCCTGCGCATCGGTGAACTCGGGGGCCGGCGTACAGGCGCTCAGCAGGCCGGCCACAATCACCCAACAAATTCGTTTCAATTCCTTTCCACTGCCGCTTACCCTGACCATCACTTTCCCCTACAATAGCGCCGTTTCTTGTCCCATCTTGCGATTAATCAGGGAGTTACCATGAGCGAGACCCAAATCTACCACAATCCGCGCTGCTCCAAGAGCCGTGAAACCCTGGCCTTGCTGGAACAGCGCGGGATCGCCCCGGACGTGGTGCTCTATCTGGAGCAGGCCCCGAGCGTGGAGACCATCCGCACCCTGCTGGGTCAGCTTGGCTTCACCGATCCGCGCCAGCTGATGCGCACCAAGGAAGATCTCTACAAAGAGCTGGGACTGGCCGGGCAGAGCGGTGAGGCATTGATCCAGGCGATGCACCAGCATCCCAAGCTGATCGAGCGCCCCATCGTCATCAAGAATGGCCAGGCCCGTATCGGCCGTCCGCCAGAGCAGGTACTGGAGATCCTCAAGTGACCACCCGCCTTGCCCGTCTGCTGACCCTGGTCGGCTTCTTCGGCCTGCTGATCTGGGTGCTGCTGTGGCACCTGTGGCTCTCGCCCCACCCGGACCTCAACCCCTGGCTGCTGCCGGTGATCTGGACTGTGCCACTGCTATTTCCCCTCAAGGGGATAGTGCAGGGCAACCCCTACACCCACGCCTGGGGCAACTTCGTGCTGATGCCCTACTTCCTCCATGCCCTGACTCTGATCACCACGGATGAAGGGGAGCGGTGGCTGGCGGTGGTGGAACTGCTGCTCACCACCCTGGCCTTTGTTGGCACCATCTACTACGCCCGCCTGCGTGGCCGCGAGCTGGGTTTAAGCATTCGTAAGAAGAAAGAGGAAGCGAAATAACGCATCCGGCTGTCAAAAACGCCCCGAACGGGGCGTTTTTTTATGGCATTTGGCGATGGGTAGCCGCCTCGCTGCGGTACTTGGCCAGCTGTTGGCGGCTGAACGCCATCTGCTCGGGGTAGAAGCGCAGAAACCCCTGTTCGCACCGGCGCCAGCGGCTCTCATCCAGGGTGAGCAGGGCATCCCCGAGGGGCAGGGGACGGCGCAGGCGACGACCGATGCCGTTGAGGGCCTGACCCAGCCCCTCCCTGTGGTGATAGGAGGCAATCCAGTTCTGCTGCGCCATCCGCATGAGCGGGGCGGGCAAACCATCCGGCAGGATGCGGTGATCTGCCAGCAGCCGGGCATAGCTCTGCTGCAAGAAACTGGGCAGGGGATGCTCGTGAAATTGCGACCAGTGCTGGCTGAGCCAGTGATCGTAGAGCATGTCCACCAGGATGCCGCCAAAGCGGCGCCAGGGAGCTTCGAAGCAGGCCACTGCCGCCCTGTGTTCGGGGTGGGCGTCGGTGAAGCCATCTATCTTGCGATGCAGCCAGATCCCCTCATCAAAAGGGGCATCCAGCCCGGTCGGCAGCGGCCCCTTGATAAAATCCCCCAGCAGATTACCGGTGAGGGAGCTCTCGGTGTGGGCCGCCAGATGCAAATGTGCCAGAAAGTTCATGATGCTGGCGCTCAGATCGCCAGAAAGCCCAGGATCAGGATGGGGCCGAGCAGGCTCAGGATAAAGCCCGAGACGATGGCCACCGGGACCACCTGGATGCCCCCCGACTTCTGGATCACCGGCAGGGTGAAATCAAGGGCTGTGGCGCCGCCGTAGCCGATGGCCGCACTGGGGTGGCGGCGCATCAGCACCGGGATGATCAGGATGGCGATAAGCTCGCGGCCGAGATCGTTGATAAAGGCGGCGGAGCCCAGCACGGGGCCCAGCTTGTCAGCCACCAGGATGCCGGAGAGCGAATACCAGCCGAAGCTGGAGCTGATCGCCAGAGCGTGGCTGGCGGGCATCTCCAGCAGCTGGGCGGCCAGCAGGCTGCCGAGCCAGCTGCTGAGAATGACGGTGGCGGCTATCTTCATGCCCCAGGGGTTGAGCAGGATCTGGCGCAGCCGCATGCCTGAGTTGCGCATCTGCACCCCGATGAGAAACAGCAGCAGCATCAGCGCCCATTCGCTCCATTTGTCGATGGGCAGGGCGCGCAGGTCCACCAGCAGCCCCAGCAGCACGCCGCCGAGCACCACGAAGCAGAGCTGGAGCGACTCCCACAACAGGTGCAATTTGCTTGGCATCTTGCCGTCGCTGGCCTCGTGGGTCGGAGGAGTGCGCCGGTCCAGCCACCAGAGCGCCAGCAGGTTGCACAGGGTAATGGCGGTGAGCATGACGCCGGCCACCTTGAAGATCACTGCCAGGTTGCTGCCGAGGTTCTCCACATAGGCAAGCCCCAGCCCCATCAGGAACAAGATAAGGTAGACCATCTTGCCGAGAGACTGGTTGACCAGCTTGATCAGCCGGGCAGAGGAGAGGGGAACCAGATAGCCGATCACCAGAGGTAACAGGATCAGCAACACATTGAGCAACATCGGGGCCTCGGTCACAAAAATTGATAAAAACACCACCTTATCATTACTTCTTGGCTCTGTGTCACATATCTGTGGGTTTGCGTGGTTCATCCGACACTTTTTTATCGATTTGTTATCTTTCTGGTGCAAAACAGGGCGCTGAACCAATCTGGTTCCCCACCCGGGTGCAAGCGGGTTTTGGCAGGGGAGAGTCCATTTTTCAACAAGATGCGATCAAGGATTGGCTGAATAAAGTGAATTTTGTCTGCTTGTCGGTCATTGACCTGATTTTTCTTGCCACCCTTGCGCTGCAAGTATAAAAAGGCGGTGTTGTCAGAACGGTGTGATTAGGGTTTTATGCACACAAAGTGCTGAAAAATACCTTGCTGGCCAATAAAAATACAGACAAAACACCAAAGACACCTGTTCTGTATTGTTTTTTAACTATCCCGATGATATTTTCGCTGAAGGTTGCCATCGGTTAACTATTTGTTAAAAAGAGATGGTGTGAGTCACGCCCCAGCGGCGTCTAGGGACAGACAAGGTTGTAATGGATGAGCGACGTTGCCGCACTGGAAGTACGTGATCTGCATAAGTATTTTGGCACCCACGAAGTGCTCAAGGGCATCGACATGACCGCCCACAAGGGGGATGTGATCTCCCTTATCGGCTCCTCCGGCTCGGGGAAGTCGACCTTTCTTCGCTGTATCAATCTGCTGGAAACACCCTCTTCCGGCACGGTTTCACTCCATGGCGAGCTTATTCGCATGAAAACCAGCCGCGCCGGCGAGCGCCTGCCGGAGGATATGCGCCAGGTGGAGCGCATTCGCAGCCGCCTGGCCATGGTGTTTCAAAGCTTCAACCTCTGGTCGCACATGACCATCATGCAGAACATCATAGAGGTACCCATCCAGGTGCTGAAGGTGCCCCGTGCCGAGGCCATCGCCAAGGCGGAGCATCTGCTCAACCGGGTCGGCCTGTGGGAGCGCCGCGACTATTATCCCGGCCACCTCTCCGGCGGCCAGCAGCAGCGGGCGGCGATAGCCCGTGCCCTGGCGGTGGAACCCGAAGTCATGCTGTTTGACGAACCCACCTCTGCGCTCGACCCCGAGCTGGTGGGAGAAGTACTCGGTCTGATGCGCGAGCTGGCCGAAGAGGGGCGCACCATGCTGGTGGTGACCCACGAGATGTCGTTTGCCCGTGATGTATCGAACAAGGTGATGTTCCTGCATCAGGGCCGCGTGGAGGAGGAGGGCAACCCCAAGGAGATCTTCGCCCATCCCAAATCCGAACGGTTCAAGCAATTCATCTCCTCCATCTATTGATGGACGGGATTTCGAATCAACGATCAACTGTTTTATCAAGGAGAGATACATGAACAAGCTGATGCTGGCGACCGCCGTTGTGACTGCTCTGTCTTCCGGCAGCCTGATGGCCAAGGAGTGGAAAGAGGTGCGGATCGGGGTGGAAGGGGCTTACCCTCCCTTCTCCTGGACCGAGCCGAGCGGCGAGGTGAAAGGCTTTGACATCGATATCGCCAACGCCCTGTGCGACGAGATGAAGGTGAAGTGCACCCTGGTCAAGCAGGACTGGGACGGCATCATTCCGGCGCTGCTGTCGCGCAAGTATGACGCCATCATCGCCACCATGGACATCACCGAAGAGCGCAAGAAGAAGGTGGACTTCACCCAGAAGTACCAGCACATTCCGGCCCGTTTCGCCGCCAAGAAGGGCACTGACGTCAAGCTGGATAAGGCCTTCATGGACGGCAAAACCGTGGCCGTGCAGCGTGCCACCTCCATGGACACCTTTATTACCGACAACTTCCCCAACGCCACCATCAAGCGTTACGGCACCGCCGATGAGGCCTATCTCGACCTGAAATCCGGCCGCGTCGATTACGTGCTGGCCGACTCCGCCGCCATCAGCGACGGTCTGCTCAAGAAAGAGGGCGGCGATGCGTTTGAGTTCGTGGGCCCGAAACTGACCGATCCCAAGTGGTTCGGTGAAGGCGCCGGCATCGCGGTGCGCAAGGCCGACAAGGATCTGAAAGAGAAATTCAACGCCGCCATCCTGGCTTTGCGTGCCAACGGCAAGTACAAGGAAATCAACGACAAGTACTTCGACTTCGACGTCTACGGCGAGTAACTCCCAAGGCTCTTTGCCGGGAGCAGGAGCCAGGGCGTGACACGCACAATAGCGACAGGTTGACCCTCGTCTGTAGTCATCGGGCCCGTTGTCTCTCGCAAGGGAGTGATGGGCCCGCTTAGTTGCGATGGAACTGCATATGTTTGATTTGAAAGGATACGAAACCTCCCTGCTGGAGGGGGCCTGGGTCACCCTGGAGGTGGCGCTGGCCTCCCTGCTGCTGGCGCTCCTGCTCGGCATGCTGGGGGCGTTGGCCAAGCTCTCCCCCTACAAGTGGGCCCGCGGCTTTGCCACCGCCTACACCACCATCATTCGTGGCATTCCCGATCTGGTGCTGATGATGTTGCTGTTCTTCGGCGGCCAGGTGCTCATCAACAACCTCTGTACCTGGGTCAACGAGACCTACAACAACTATCTGCTGGCGAGCAATCCCAATCAGGAGTGGGTCTCCCTGCTGCCCGATTACATCGATATCAGCCCGTTTGCGGCCGGGGTGGCCACCATCGGCTTTATCTTCGGCGCCTACATGACCGAGACCTTCCGCGGCGCCATTCTGGCGGTGGACAAGGGGGAGCTTGAGGCGGCCCGTGCCTTTGGCATGCGAGCGACCCAGGTGTTTCGTCGCATCCTGTTTCCCCAGATGATGCGCCACGCCTTGCCGGGCTTTGGCAACAACTGGCTGGTGCTGCTGAAAACCACGGCGCTGGTTTCCATCATCGGGCTCGATGACATGGTGCGCAAAGCCTCTCTGGCGGCGGGCTCGACCCAGCTGCCCTTCACCTTCTACATGGCGGTGGCGCTTATCTTCCTGATCTTCACCGCAGTCTCCACCTCGGCACTGAAGTGGGCCGAGCGCCACTACGCGATCAAGACGAGGTAAGCCATGGATTTTTCAATCATCCTCACTGAATGGCCCACCTACTGGCAGGGCCTCTACACCACTGTACTGTTGGTGGCAGCCTCCCTGGTGCTCGGCCTGCTGCTGGCGGTGCCCATGGGCATACTGCGCAACAGCCGCAACTGGCTGATCAAGGGACCGATCTGGGCTTATATCTACTTCTTTCGCGGCACCCCGCTCTTGGTGCAGCTCTTTATCATCTACTACGGCGCCGCCCAGTGGGAGTGGCTGAAAAACAGCGCCGCCTGGTCGCTGTTTGCCGAGGCCTGGTTCTGCGCTCTGCTGGCGTTCACCCTGAACACGGGGGCCTACACCGCCGAAATCGTGCGTGGCGCCGTGCAGAACATGCCCAAGGGGCAGATTGAGGCGGCCAATGCCTTCGGCATGACCCGCTGGCAGACCCTCACCCGGATCATCTTGCCCAACTCGTTTCGCCGTGCGCTGCCCGCCTACAGCAACGAGGTGATCTTCATGCTGCAGGGCTCGGCGGTGGCGGGCATCATCACCATCGTCGATCTGACCGGTGCGGCGCGGATCATCAACTCCCGCTACTACAGTCCGTTTGAGGCGTTCCTGACTGCCGGTCTGCTCTACATGGTGCTGACCTTCGTCATCGTCTGGCTGTTCAAGAAGTGGGAGGCGCGCTGGCACGCCCACCTGCGCCCGCGCAGCGTCTGACCAACGGTTCTCCCGGTTTCGTGACGACGGCCCCCGCCCGGCAACAGGCGGGGGCCGTTTTTTATCCCGGCACATCGGGTTTGCCAAATGGCGGGGGAGCGGGGAGAATGCCTCGCCTGAGCGCGGCCCCCTGACGGGCCGCGAAGGCTTTTTTTGTTTATCGAGGTTTTATGTACCGGATCCTGTTCCAGCACCCCGCCTTCCTGGTTATCGACAAGCAGCCCGGCATCGGCATGCACGATGAGGGAGGGGAGCCCGGTCTGCTTAATCCGGGTCTGGTCAGCCGGGTTAAGGCGGACACTGGCCTCACCCTCTATCCGGTGCACCGCCTCGACAAGATGACCTCCGGGCTGGTGCTGTTGGCGCGCACCACGGAGGCCAACCGCGCCCTCAGCATGGCCTTCGCGGCGCGGGAGGTGAGCAAGCAGTATCTGGCCCTCTCCGATCGCAAGCCGAAGAAGAAGCAGGGCTGGGTGAAGGGGGACATGCAAAAGGGGCGGGGCGGCAGCTGGATGCTGACCCGCACTCTCGACAACCCCGCCATCAGCTGGTTCGATTCGGTGTCGGTACGCGAGGGGTTGCGCCTCTATCGCATCAAGCCCCAGACCGGCAAGACCCACCAGATCCGGGTGGCCTTGAAGAGCATTGGTGCTCCCATCCTCGGGGATGAGCGCTACGGCGGCACGCCTGCCGATCGCGGCTACCTGCACGCCTGGCGTCTGCGTTTTACCCTGGCGAACGAGCCGTTCGACTTTGTCTGTCCGCCAAACCTGGGGGTCGAGTTCGTGACCCCTGAACTGGCGGCGGCCATCGAAACCCTGGCGCCCTGAGTCCGGGAGTGCATGATGCAGTTGGATGATGATCCAGAGAAGACGAAAGCGGGGAGCGCAGCAGAGACGATCGGCTGGATCCTGGCCGATTTTGACGACACCCTGGCCCCCGGTGACAGCCATGCCGGGCTGCTGCGTTACATCCTGCGTCGCCGCCGCTGGCCGCTGCTGTTGCTGCCGGTCATCGCCCTGGGCGGGCTGGTCTATCTATTGCCCAGCCAGCGTCGTCAGGGGATTTCGCTTATCTGGTGGGCCATCACCCTGGGGCTCTCCCCCCTTGGCTGGCGCAAGCTGGTGCGGGCCTATTGCTGCACCCGCCCGGGTCTCTTTCGGGAGGCGCACGCTCTGCTTGATGAGGCGGGGGCGCGCTGCTGGGTGATCTCCGCCAGCCCCCGCGCCTTGGTGCGTGGCCAGCTCTACCAGCAGCGCCCGGGCAAGCTGCCCTGCCGCATCCTGGGCTCGCGGATGCACTACCGTTTCGGCGGCCTGATGCCGCGCTTTTATTGCCACGGGGTGCACAAGCTGTTGCCCGAGGTGCGCACCCTTGAGCCTGTCCTTACCTTAAGCGACAGCCTGCACGATCTGCCGCTGCTGGCGTTGGGGCAAGAAGCCTGGCTTGTTAATCCCTCCCCGGCACGCCTCGCGCGGGGGAGGGCGCAACTGCTCCGGCTTATCCCGAAAACCTGGCGACTGTAAGACAAAGCTGACAGGGGGGAGGCACTCCGGCGCTTTGATCGCAGGCCTTCGTCCTGAATGTCACAATTCATTTACATTCATGACCTGCTTGGGCGAAAAACTATCTGAGGGCTCCCTCTTCTCTTCCTGCCGCGCACTGCCTCTAATGAAACAAGTTGTTAACACTTGTCGCGGGCAGTGTGTCACCGCCCGCGCTGTTTTCCTGATGGAGCAAGGAGCGCCCGATGAATGCCACCCCCTCTACCACCCATACCATCAATCCGCTTGGCACCGACGGCTTTGAGTTCGTCGAATACACGGCCCCGGATGCCAAGGGCATTGCCGCCCTCAAGGCGCTGTTCGTCTCGCTGGGGTTTGCCGAGGTCGCCCAGCACAGACACAAGCAGTGCTGGCTCTATCGCCAGGGGGATATCAACTTCGTGGTCAATGCCGAGCCTCACTCCCAGGCCGAGCAGTTTGCCAGCCTGCACGGGCCGAGTGTCTGCGGCATGGCGTTTCGGGTCTCTGATGCGGGCAAGGCCCAGCAGTACGCCATCGCCAAGGGGGCCAAGCCGTTTGTCGGCAAGATAGGGCCCATGGAGCTCAATATTCCCGCCATTTACGGCATCGGCGAGAGCACCCTGTCGTTTGTCGACCGTTATGGCGAGCGGGGTTCCATCTATGAGGTGGATTTTGTCTTCTATCCCGACTGGCAGGCCCGCATGGCCGAAGTGGATGCCGGGCTCCTTGATATCGATCACCTGACCCACAACGTCCATCGCGGCAACATGGATGTGTGGTCGAACTTTTACGAGCGGATCGGCAACTTTCGCGAAATTCGCTACTTCGACATCGAGGGCAAGCTGACGGGGCTCCATTCTCGCGCCATGACCGCCCCCTGCGGCAAAATCCGCATCCCCATCAACGAGTCGGCGGACGACAAGTCCCAGATCGAGGAGTACCTGCGCCAGTACAAGGGGGAGGGGATCCAGCATATCGCCCTGGCGTCCGCCGACATCTACCAGACCATTCGCTCCCTGCGCAGTCGTGGCACCGGCTTTATGCCAACTCCCGACACCTACTACGAGAAGGTGAACAGCCGGGTCGAGGGGCACCAGGAGGATCTGGCAGCGCTGAAAGAACTGCGGATCCTCATCGACGGCTCCCCCACCAAGGACGGCATACTGCTGCAGATCTTCACCGACACCGTCATCGGCCCCGTCTTCTTCGAGATCATCCAGCGCAAGGGTAACGAGGGGTTTGGCGAGGGCAATTTCCAGGCATTGTTCGAATCCATCGAACTGGATCAGATCCGCCGTGGCGTGCTCAGTGGCAGCGAACAGGGTGAGAGAAAAGGGGAGGAGAGTGATGCGTAACTGGATAAGTTTCCCCCATCGGGAGGGGACCCACTCCCGCCAGGCTCATGCCGACCTGCCCGAGCAGGCCATCTACGAGCGTGAACTGGGCCGCTCCGGCTTTTTCGGCCCGGCTACCCACATGCACCACAAGCATGCCCCCACCGACTGGATCAACTGGGAGGGGCCGCTGCGCCCCCGGGCCTTCGATCTCAACGGCTTGCAGGAGGAGGTCAGCTCCCTCTCCCCATGGGTGATGCCGGATATTCTGAGCAACCCCCACTGCCGCTACCGGATCTGGCGCCTGCATGAGCCTATGCCGTTTCTGGTGCGCAACGCCGATGGCGACGAACTGCTGTTTATCCACGAGGGGGCGGCGAGTTCTATTGTGACTATGGCCACCTGACCCTGCGGGATGGCGACTATGTGGTGATCCCCCGCGGCACCATGTGGCGCATCGAACCCACCGCGCCCCTCTTCATCCTGATGATCGAGGCCACCAACGACAGCTACCAGCTGCCGGACAAGGGGCTGGTGGGCAATCACGCCATCTTCGATCCAGCGGCGCTCGATGTGCCCGCCATCAACGAACGTTTTCTGGCCCAGCAGGATGAGAATCCCTGGTCGCTGCAGGTCAAGCGCCACGATCAGGTCTCCGTCATCACCTGGCCATTCAATCCGCTCGATGCCCAGGGGTGGCACGGGGATCTCTGTGTGGTGCGTCTCAACTGGCGCGACATTCGCCCGCTGATGAGCCACCGCTACCACCTGCCCCCCTCGGCCCACTCCACCTTCGTGGCGAGCCGCTTCGTCATCTGCACCTTCGTGCCGCGCCCCATCGAGAGCGATCCCGGCGCCCTCAAGGTGCCCTTCTACCACAGCAACGACGACTACGACGAGGTGCTCTTCTATCACGCCGGGGACTTCTTCAGCAGAGACAACATAGAGCGGGGCATGGTCACCTTCCACCCCGCCGGGTTCACCCACGGTCCCCATCCCAAGGCGTTTGCGGCGGGTCAGGCCTACGCCAAGAAGTTCACCGACGAGGTGGCGGTCATGCTCGATACCCGCGATGCGCTCCATGTCGGCAGCTTGTGCGAGGGGATAGAAAACCCGGCGTATGTCACCAGCTGGCAGCACCCCGGACTCACCAGTGGCAGCGGCAAATAAGGAGTCATCATGAAACTGGCAACATTGAACAATGGCAAGCGCGACGGCGCGCTGGTGGTGGTGAGTCGGGACTTGCGCCACGGGGTGCGGGTGGCAGATATAGCGCCCACCCTGCAGGCGGCGCTGGATGAGTGGGCTGTCACCGAGCCTCGACTGGCCGCCGTCTATCGGGCGCTCAACGATGGAGAGTGCCCCGAGGCGTTTCCTTTCGACGAGACGGCCTGTCTCTCCCCCTTGCCCCGCGCTTACCAGTGGGCCGATGGCAGTGCCTACGTCAATCACGTGGAGCTGGTGCGCAAGGCCCGCGGCGCCGAGATGCCTTCGAGCTTCTGGCACGATCCTCTGATGTATCAGGGGGGCTCCGACAGCTTTCTCGCCCCCCGTGGCCCCATCGTCATGGAGTCCGAGGCGTGGGGCATCGATTTTGAGTCCGAGATCGCCATCATCACCGACGATGTGCCCATGGGGGTGAGCCGTGAGGCCGCAGCCAGCCACGTCAAGCTCTTGATGCTGGTCAACGATGTGAGCCTGCGCAACCTTATTCCGGCAGAGCTCGCCAAGGGTTTTGGCTTCTTCCAGTCCAAGCCCTCCAGCGCCTTTTCGCCGGTGGCCATCACCCCGGACGAGCTGGGGGAGGATTGGCGTGAGGGCAAGGTTCACCTGCCCCTTGAAACCTACCTCAACGGCGCTCTGTTCGGCGCGCCCGATGCGGGGGTGGACATGACCTTCAACTTCTATGAGTTGATCGCCCACGCCGCCAAGACCCGGCCGCTCGGGGCGGGCTGCATCATAGGGTCGGGTACCGTCTCCAACTATGATCGCAGCGCCGGATCATCGTGTCTGGCCGAACAGCGCATGCTGGAAATTCTTGATTGTGATCAAGCTACAACCCCCTACCTGAAGTTTGGTGATAGAGTGGCCATCACCATGCAGGATCGCCATGGCAAGAGTCTGTTTGGCACCATCTCCCAGCAAGTGGTGCAGGGTGGTGGCCAGACGGGGTGATGATTCCCGAGCGTACGGGGGCCGACCCTGGGTGAGCTCGCCCTAGGTCGGCAGATAAAAAAAGGACGAAGTATGTTGCAGTTGTTTGGCTATTGGCGCTCATCGGCAAGTTTCAGAGTACGGATCGTGTTGCAGCTCAAGGGGCTCGATTACGAGCAGCATCCGATCAATTTGCGGCAGGATGAGCAGCGGGAGAAAGCCTATCGTCGGGTCAATCCGCAAGGCTTGGTGCCCTTTCTGCTGGATGGGGATGTGCGGGTCGGCCAGTCGGTCGCCATCATGGAGTACCTTGATGAAACCTATCCTGCCCACCCCCTGATGCCCTCGGCCGCAGAGGACAAGGCCCAGGTACGCCAGATCGTCAACATGATTGCCTGTGACATCCACCCCCTCAACAATCTGCGAGTCCTCAATTATCTGGGCCAGGAGTTCAGGGTCAGCAAGGCGCAGGAGGCGGCCTGGTATCGCCACTGGATCACCGAGACCTTCACCGCCCTCGAACAGCTGCTGATGAGCACGGCCGGTGTCTATTGCGTCGGGGACGAGGTGACCCTGGCGGACTGCATGCTGGTGCCCCAGGTCTACAACGCCCGCCGCTACGAGATGTCGCTGGAGGAGTACCCCACCATCAGCCGCATCGTCGCCAACTGCGAGCAGTTGCAGGCCTTTATCAAGGCCGCCCCCGCCAATCAGCCGGATGCACAGTGACAAGCTGACACATCAAAAAGGGCGGGATGGTGTCTACACCATCTCGTTCTCTACCTCTCTACCTCCTTCTTTTACTCGACCCTATGCCCGCTTGCCCATTGAAGTGAGGTTGCTGGAAAGCTGAAGGTTGTTAATCCTGCGTTTGTCGCCATCATCGACATTTTTAATTGGCTTTATCTTGATGATTGGTGTTTTGCGTTACCAATCACATTTGCATCAGTCAATTAGGCCTAGTATCGCGACGCTGGGAGAAGATGCGAACAGGTCGTGCATCGGTGGATTTGGGATTTCTGCCTACCACGACAAGAGATGTCCACCCTTCTCCTGTTCATGTCTTTATCGTTTGATGGCCCGTTATGCACAGCCTGTGTCACCATCGCGATCAGTTGCAGCAGGGGGCAGGAGGGACGAGCGAGCCACCGCCAATTTGCAACAAGGAGATCTCATGCATTCCTTCAAGAAGTGCGTCGTCGCACTCTCCATCAACCTTGCGCTCTTCTCTTCGGCATTCGCCTGTACGACCCTGTTGGTCGGCAGTGAGGCCACCGCCGATGGCTCCATGATGGTGGCCCGCAGTGCCGACAGCGATGCTCTGAAAGCCCAGCACTTCGTGATCCATCCGGCAAAGCAGGGGCAAAGCGGTATGCACAGCTCCAGGGCCCACAACGGCGCCAATGATTTCAGCTACCCCTTGCCGAAAAACTCTCTGCGTTACACCACGGTGCCGAACTGGAAGACCCAGCTGCACGGTGCCACCGGTTTCAATGAGAAAGGGGTGGGGGTGAGCGGTACCGAGTCCATTTTTGCCTCGCCAGAGGCGCTCGCCTTCGATCCCTATGTCGAGGACAAGGGGATCACCGAGGATGATATTCCCGATGTGCTGCTCTCCCGCGCCACATCGGCCCGTGAGGCGGTTGCCCTGCTTGGCAATATCATCGAAACCATAGGCGCAGGGGAAGGGTTTGGCGTCGCCGTGGTGGATGATGACGAGCTCTGGTATCTGGAGACTGCCACCGGCCATCACTGGATGGCACAGCGTTTGCCCAAGGATAAATATTTTGCTTCAGGTAATCAGGGACGCCTGCAACAGTACGATCCCGCGAGTGCCGACATGATGGGCTCGAAAAACCTGATTGAGTTTGCCACCGAGAAGGGGCTCTATGATCCGCAAAAGGATGGGGTCTTCAACTTCTCCAAGGTTTATACCCGTGATGACGAGCGGGATCGCACCTATAACGATCCGCGGGTCTGGACCATCCAGAAGATGTTCAATCCATCGCTCAAGCAGGCGGTGGATGCCGGCCGCCAATTCCCGGTCTATCTGACCCCGGAGAAGAAAATGACGCTGGAAGAGGTCAAGGCGGTGCTGCGCAATCACTATGACGGTACCGAGCATGATCCCTACAGCAAGGGGTTGAATGGACTGGAGCCGTGGCGCCCCATCAGCGTGTTTCGCACCTATGAGTCCCACGTGATGCAAGTGCGACCCTGGATGCCGCGAGAGGTGGGCGAGGTGACCTATGTGGGCCTCGGCATGGCGGATTTGACGGCTTACGTTCCCTATTACAGTGGTCTGGAAGCCTATCCAGCTCACTATGCCATGGGTAGCGACAAGGCAGACAGCGACTCCATCTACTGGAAATATCGCAAGTTGCAGACGCTGGTGATGACCGATTACCCCAAGCTGGCACCGATAGTGAAACAGGCTTACCAGAGCTGGGAGGCGAAGATCGCCAAAGAGCAAAAAGAGATGGAGGCCAGCTATCTGAAAATGGCCAAAACCGACAAGGCCGCTGCCAACAAGATGCTCAACGACTTCAATCTGCGGGTGATGAAAGAGGCCGAGACCCTGACGGAAGATCTGACCAACCAGATCTTTACGGTGCGCACTCAGGATATTCAGGCTGACATCTTCTTTGCCAACCAGGCGAAAAAGGATTAATCGCGACGCACTCATAGTGAAAAAGGGAGTGCCAGGCGGTCAGCTTGATTGGCCGCCACCGCTGTTTGGGGCCCTATATAAAGAGCCCTTCACCATGGTGAAGGGCTCTTGCTATTTAGCGTTATCTGGTCGCTTATTTGGTCGTGGTCGTACTGCTCAGTGGGTTAGTAACCCTGCTGGTGGACGTCCATCACGGCGCGGCCGGACGGGTCGGCCATCTCCTTGAACTTGGCGTCCCACTCCAGCGCGGTCGGGGTGGAGCAGGCGACCGACTTGCCGTAGGGCACGGTGCGGGCGGCGGATTCGAGCGGGAAGTGCTCGTCGAAGATGGCGCGGTAGTAGTACGCCTCCTTGGTGAGCGGGGTGTTGATGGGGAAGCGGAATGCCGCCGCCTCGAACATCTGATCCGTCACCTCCTGCTCGACCATGGCCTTGAGGCTGTCGATCCACGAATAACCCACACCGTCGGAGAACTGCTCCTTCTGGCGCCAGGCTACCTCGTGGGGCAGCAGATCCTCGAAGGCTTCGCGCAGGATGTGCTTCTCGATCTTGCCCTTGCCGCACATCTTGTCGGCGGGCTGCAGGCGCATTGCCACATCCATGAACTCCTTGTCGAGGAAGGGCACGCGGCCCTCCACGCCCCAGGCAGCCATGGACTTGTTGGCCCGCAGGCAGTCATACAGATGCAGAGCGGAGAGTTTGCGCACCGTCTCCTCGTGAAACTCCCGGGCGTTCGGTGCCTTGTGGAAGTAGAGGTAGCCGCCGAACAGCTCGTCGGAGCCTTCGCCAGAGAGCACCATCTTGATGCCCATCGCCTTGATGTAACGGGCCATTAGATACATGGGGGTGGAGGCGCGGATGGTGGTGACGTCATAGGTCTCGAGGTGATAGATGACATCCGTCAGGGCATCCAGCCCCTCCTGCACCGTGAAGTGGATCTGGTGGTGGATGGTACCCAGGTGATCGGCCACCTTCCGGGCGGCGGCGAGATCCGGCGAGCCTTCCAGGCCGACGGCGAAGGAGTGCAGCTGGGGCCACCAGGCCTCGCTCTTGTCGTCGTCTTCGACCCGGCGGGCGGCGTAGAGCTTGGTGATGGCTGATATGACGGAGGAGTCCAGACCGCCTGAGAGCAGTACGCCGTAGGGCACGTCGCACATCAGCTGGCGCTTGACCGCCGCTTCCAGCGCGGCTTTGAGCTCCGCCTTGTCGCTCTGGTTGTGCTCGACCGCGCCGTACTCCATCCAGTCGCGCTTGTACCAGGTTTTAAGCTCGCCATCCTTGCTCCACAGGTAGTGTCCCGGCGGGAAGGTTTCGACGCTCTTGCACACCGGCACCAGCGCCTTCATCTCGGAGGCGACATAGAAGTTGCCGTGCTCGTCGCGGCCAGTGTAGAGGGGGATGATCCCCATATGGTCGCGACCGATAAGGTAGGCGTCTTGCTCCGCGTCGTAGAGGATAAAGGCGAAGATGCCGTTGAGATCGTCCAGGAACGCTGGGCCCTTCTCCTTGTAGAGGGCGAGCAGCACCTCACAGTCGGATTGGGTCTGGAACTGGAAGTCGACCTTGAGGTTTTTCTCCAGCTCCTTGTGGTTGTAGATCTCGCCGTTGACCGCCAGCACATGGGTGCGTTCGGGGTTGTAGAGCGGCTGGGCGCCGTTGCCCGGGTCGACGATGGCCAGGCGCTCATGCACCAGAATGGCCTTGTCGGAGCTGTAGACGCCGGACCAGTCAGGCCCGCGGTGACGAAGTCGCTTGGACATCTCCAGCGCCGATTTGCGCAGGGCTGCTGCATCGGATTTGATGTCCAGAATGCCGAAAATAGAACACATTGGCGGTAATCCTCTTGATTTTTATATGAGCCCCCCACGTTTGGGCTCGAAATTCCATTTACATTCCTCGCCAATCACAATGCCTAGCGGAAAACCCTTTTGCAAGCGGGAAAACCGCAGAAAATCATGCCGTAAGCGTCAAGCCGGTGGGGCAGTGCGGCGACCCGTCCGGTCGCCGGGAAAAGGAGATGAGGTTGACGTGAACGTCAGGCGGCGGGTTCGAAGATCACATAGACCTTGCGACAGGGGGTGAGGGTCTCCCACTGCCCGACAAAGCCGGCGGGGATGACGAACTGATCGCCGGGCTTGAGGGCAAGCTGGCCCCCCTCACTGTCATGGATCACCACCTCGCCCTCCAGCAGCTGGCAATACTCGTGTTCTGTGTAGTGCACGGCCCAGCGCCCGGGCTCACAGGCCCAGAATCCCACGTGAAACTGCTGGCTGGCATCGGAGTAGTGGTTCCACACCGTCTGGCGTGGGTTGCCGGCGCTAATCCGTTCGGGGGCGGGCATCAGCGGGGTGGGGGGAGCGTCATGGCGATCGAGCAGTACCCAGTCGTTGAGGGTCTTCATGGGGCATCCTTGTCTGTGGCGGCATTGAAAACGGGGCCATCCAGGCCCCGCGGTTGTTTGTTTTATTAAACGGAGTTGCGCTTACGTTAAACGAAGCGTGCATCCTTGCCAAGATCTGACAGGGGTTGCAGGCGATGGATCACGTGGCGGGCAAAGCCGCTGCCCGCTTCGTTGTAGACGTTGAATACCGCATCCACCCCCTGTTCCGTGAGGGAGGCGATGTCATCTTCAAAGCGCACGATGGCGGCAATCTTGCCGGTAAAGCCGTGGCTGCGCAGCTTCTCGATGGCGTAGAGGTTACCCGAGTGGTGGGGCATGGCCAGTAGCACCAGGTTGACCTGGTTGGAGAGCAGCACCTTGTCCCAGAAGTCGGTATCGGTGGCATCTCCCTCGATGACGTTCATCCCCTGGGCACGCAGGGTCGGCAGCTTCTCGCTGTCGTTCTCCACCCCCAGGATGACGTTGCCGTACTTGTTCTCCAGCTCGAAGTAGGCTCCCTGACCAATGCGTCCCATGCCGAGGATGATCACCTCGGCATCGCCCAGCTCGATGGGCCTGTCCTCGGGGTGCAGGTTGCTCGCCTGCAGCCCCTTCAGCCAGCCGCCGAGTTTGTGATAGATCCGCTCGCTCTGGCTGTTGAGGGGGGCGGAGATCATGAAGCTGGCGGCGAGTGCCAGGGAGACGGCCACCAGCCACTCGTGGGAGAGCCAGCCCGCCTTGGCGGCGATGGCCGCGACGATGAGACCGAACTCCGAGAAGTTGCTAAGCGCCAGGGTGGAGAGCAGCACGGTGCGCACCCTCAGGTGGGCGCCGCTGTAGACCAGATAGTAGAGGGCGCTCTTGAGGGGCAAGGCCAGCACCAGCACCAGGGCCAGCAGCATGGTGTCGTGGGTCGGCAGGCCGTTGAGGCCGATGGTCAGGAAGAAGCAGATGAGAAAGAGGTCTTTGAGGTTGAACAACGCCTTGGCAAGCCCCGCCGCCGCCGGGTGAGAGGCCAGCATCATGCCGATGATGAGGGCCCCAAGGTCGGGCTTGAGCCCCACCACCTCAAAGCCGGCGGCCCCCACCACCAGCGCCAGGAAGACGCCGAACAAGACCTGCAGCTCGCCGTGGCCGGCCCGCTCCAAGAGCTTGAACAGCAGGGGGCGCAGCAGCGGTAACCCCAGCACCCAGAGGGCCCAGATGCTGGGCCACTTGCCGCTGGAGAACGCCAGAAACGCCACCGCGAACACATCCTGCATGACCAGCACCCCGATGGCGAGGCGGGCATAGAGGGCATTCATGTCGCTGCGCTCCTCCAGCACCTTGACCGCAAACACGGTGCTGGAAAACGAGAGGGCGAAGCCGAGCAGGATCGCGAGTTGCCAGTTGAGCGACAGGGCAAGTTCCAGCCCCAGCCCCTTGCAGACCAGCAGCACCACGGTAAAGAGCAGGGTGGAGAGCAGCAGGTGCACGCTGGTGGTGCCCCAGACGTCGCGCCGCATCAGGGTCTTGACGTTGAGCTTGAGGCCGATGGTGAAGAGCAGCAGGGTCACCCCGAGATCGGCCACTTCACTCAGGGCCGGGGTATTTTCATAGCCCATGCCGTTGAGGATAAAGCCGGCGGCGAGAAAGCCGAGCAGGGGAGGCAACCCGATGAGGTTGACCAGCATGCCGCAACCAAAGGCCACGGCGATAAGAATTGGTTCCATGTCAGTTCCAGCGAGGGCAGGGCCGGCCTGCCCTCTTCATATCCTTGGTTGGGGGTTAGACGATATCGATGTCGACCACGGAGTCGAAGATGTGGTTCGGCCGAAACGGCATGCGGTCGATATCCGCCACCTTGCTCACCCCGGAGAGTACCAGCACGGTCTCGAGGCCGGCCTGGAAGCCCGCCAGAATATCGGTGCGCAGGTTGTCGCCGATGATGAGGGTATTGTCGGAGTGGGCTTCCATCCGGTTGAGCGCCGCCCGGATGATCCAGGCGCTCGGCTTGCCCACGTAAAACGGCTTCTTGCCGGTCATCCGCTCGATGGGGGCGCACAGGGCGCCACAGGCCGGGTGCATCAGGGGACCGTGGGTATCCGGGTTGGTGGCGATGAAGCGGGCTCCCTGATCCACGAACTTGGCACCCTGCTGCATCATGGTCCAGTTGTAGTTGCGGGTCTCGCCCACCACCACGAAGTCGGGGTCGATGTCGGTGATGGTGAAACCGGCCTTGTAGAGCTCGTGGGTCAGGGCCCCTTCGCCGATCACATAGGCCTTCTTGCCATCCTGGCGCTTGAGAAAGTCGGCGGTCCCCATGGCGGAGGTGTAGAAGCATTCTTCCGGCACTTCTATCCCGGCGGAGCGGAAGCGATTTTGCAGATCTTTCTGGGTCTGGGCCGGGTAGTTGGTGAGGAACAGCAGCTTGCTGCCCTGCTCCAGCAGGCGATGAACGAAGCGATCGGCGCCGGGGATGAGGTCGTTGTTGTGCAGGATGACACCGTCGATGTCACAGATGACGTTCTTCTTCATGAAAACTCCTTGTCGGGGCGCAGAACCTAATATGTTCAATCAATTATGATTTTTGTGACGCCATTATAAGTCTGTTTGATGACATGTCTCCCCCGTCGCGTAACTTGGGTGCACAATAAAACAACCAGGGGGTCAGCTTGGTGGAGAGGCAGACTCCGGACTCAACGTGCTGATGGAGTGACCGACATGGATAACCTTGCTGCCAGCAACTTTATTGCCGATCTGCCCAAACTGGAGCTGCACCTCCACATCGAGGGCACCCTCGAACCCGAGCTGATGTTTGAACTGGCCGGGCGCAACGGGGTGCTACTGCCCTGGCCAGACGTGGCGAGCCTGCGTGCCGCCTATGATTTTGACTGCCTGCAATCCTTTCTCGACCTTTACTACTGTGGCGCCAGCGTACTGGTGACCGAACAGGATTTCTTCGACCTCACCTGGGCCTATCTCGAGCACTGCGCCACCGACAAGGTGAGGCATGTAGAGATCTTCTTCGACCCGCAGACCCACACCGCTCGTGGCATCCCCTTTGCCACCGTGCTGGGGGGGATTGAGCGGGCGCTGCAGGCCGGCGAAGAGACGTTCGGGATCAGCTGGCGCCTTGTCATGAGCTTCTTGCGCCACCTGAGCGAAGAGGAAGCCTTCGCCACCTTGCGCGAGGCCGAGCCCTTCCTTTCACGCATTCACGGCATCGGGCTCGATTCGGGGGAGAAGGGCAACCCGCCAGGCAAGTTTGCCCGGGTGTATGCGCGCTGCCGCGAGCTGGGGCTGCCGGTAGTGGCCCACGCAGGCGAAGAGGGGCCTGCGGAGTACATCTGGCAGGCCATCAGGGAGCTTGAGGTGTGTCGCATCGATCACGGAGTGCGCGCGGCGGACGATCCCGAGCTGCTGCGCTATCTGGCCGATACCCGGTTGCCGCTGACCGTCTGCCCCCTCTCCAACACCCGGCTCAAGGTGTTTGACCAGATGGCCCACCACAATGTGCTGCGGCTTTTGGAGCAGGGGCTCTGCGTCACCATCAACTCGGACGATCCCGCCTATTTTGGCGGCTACATGAACGCCAACTTCCAGGCGCTGGCAGACGAGCTGGGGGCCACGGCGAGCCAGCTTGGCCGCTTGTCGCTAAACGCCGTGGAGGCGAGCTGGCTGAGCCTGGCCGACAAGGCGCGCCTGACCCGGGATATTCGCAGCCACGCTGCCAGTCATGGGGTGAGCCTGAGCTGAGCTCATCCACGTTGTGCCTAAAGAGAAAGACAAAGACCCGCCATCGCTGGCGGGTCTTTTTATTGGTGGACGGTTTATTGGCGGGGAGTGCGGCTGAACCATTGTTGGGGATCAGGCTGGGACGTTCTCCTTGCCATAGACGGGATAGTCGGTCAGCCCCTGTTCGCCACCGCCAAACAGGGTGGCGGGATCGTGGGGGGCAAGGGGATAGCCGCGGCGCAGCCGCTCGGGCAGGTCGGGGTTGGCCACGAAGGGGCGGCCAAAGCCAATCATGTCGGCCCAGCCCGCCTCGAGGGCGGCCCGCGCCCGCGCGCCATCGTATTTACCGGCGTAGATGAGGGTGTTAGGGAAGACCTCCCGCAGCCCCTGCTTGAAGCTCTCCGCCATCAAGGGGGCATCGTCCCAGTCCGCCTCGGCGATGTGCAGGTAGACGATGCCGAGCTCACCCAGCATCCTGGCAGCGGCCAGATAGGTCTCCTGCGGGTTGGCATCCACGGTGCCGTTGAGGGTGGTGAGGGGCGCGAGGCGCACCCCGACCCGCGCCATGCCAATCTCGCGGCCGACCGCCTCGGTCACCTCCTTGAGGAAACGCAGCCGATTTTCCAGCGGGCCACCGTACTGGTCGGTGCGGGTATTGGACTCGGAGTCGAGGAACTGGTTGATGAGGTAGCCGTTGGCGGCGTGCAGCTCGATGCCGTCAAAGCCCGCCAGCATGGCGTTGCGGGCCGCCTGGCGAAACTGCTCGATCACCATCGCTATGTCTTCCCGGGTCATGGCGCGCGGGGTGACCGTCTCGACGAAACCGGGAGCATCGCTGCCGTTATCGACGAACACCTTGACCCCTTCAGCCTTGATGGCCGATGAAGAGATGGGCTGGGCGCCGCCTATGTTGTCCGGGTGGGTGACCCGGCCCACGTGCCAGAGCTGGGCGAACATGGTGCCCCCCTTGGCGTGCACGGCATCGGTCACCAGCCGCCAGCCGGCGACCTGCTCGGCGCTGTGGATCCCCGGTGTCCAGGCGTAACCCTTACCCATGGGATCGACTTGCGTGCCCTCGCTGATGATGAGGCCGGCACTGGCGCGCTGGGCATAGTAGGTGGCCATCATGGCGTTGGCCACGTCGCCGGGCTGGCTGGCGCGCGAGCGGGTCATGGGGGGCATGACGATGCGGTTGTTAAGGTGCAGCTGGCCGAGGCGCAGCGGGCAGAACAGGTGATCCTGGCTCATCTTGAGTTCCTCATGGTGGAAGTGGGGCCACTCTACTGCGCCGGTTTGTTGTGAAAAAGAGGGGGGATTGCACCATTGAATTGCGCTCAGAGCAGCAATTAGGGGCTTTCTGTCTCCCGGACATAAAAAAGAGGGCCCGCAGGCCCTCTTGTTGACAGTATGAAGATCAGATTGCCGCAGGCGTCACCCGTACCCGCTCGATGCGACGCTCGCTCACCTCGAGTACCTCGAAGCAGAGTTGCTGCAACTGCACCTGCTGGCCCGGGGCCGGCAGGGTGCCGAAGTGGGAGAGCAACATGCCCGCGAGAGTTACGTATTCGTCGCTCTCGCTCACCAGCCCTTCGTGTTCCAGCACCTGCTCCACATGGTGGATGTTGGTGCTGCCGTTGATGAGCCAGCCCTCGCCATCGCGCACCATGTCCGGGGTTTCGTCTTCGTCCGGCAGTTCGCCAACGATGGCCTCCAGCAGATCGTGGGTGGTGACCAGACCCTGGATGATGCCAAACTCGTCGGCCACCAGAATGAGGCTGCCGCGCGCCTGGCGCAGCTCCGCCAGCAGACGGATCACGTTGATGGTCTGGGGCACGATAATGGGGTCGTTCTGTTTGGCCAGCTCGCTCAGGTGCTGCCCTTCGTTGAGGGCAAACAGCAGATCTCGCGCCTTCACCACCCCGATCACTTCGTCCAGATCCCCGTCACAGAGGGGGAACAGGCTGTGGGGCTCCTGTTGCAGCTGGGCACGGATATCGTCCGCCGAGTCGTTGATGTCGATCCAAGCAACGTCCGAGCGCGGGGTCATGACGGTGCGGATGGAGCGCTCGGCCAGGGACAGCACACCGGTCACCATGTAGCGCTCCTCCTCGCCAAAGCTCACCGGCGCTGCGGGGGAGGCATCCTCGTCGTCATCCGGCGTCTCCTGATAGGCCTTGCTGCCCATCAACTTGAAGATGGCGGCAGTAGTGCGCTCGCGCAGGGGCAGTTTGGCCTCGTGGCGACGGGCGCTGCGCTGGGCCAGCTGGTTGAAGAACTCGATCAGCACAGAGAAGCCGATGGCTGCATAGAGGTAGCCCTTCGGAATGTGGAATCCGAACCCTTCCGCCACCAGGCTGAAGCCGATCATCAGCAGGAAGCTCAGGCAGAGCACCACCACGGTCGGGTGGGCGTTGACGAAGCGGGTCAGCGGTTTGGAAGCGAGCACCATCACCACCATGGCGATGGTCACGGCGGCCATCATCACCCACAGCTCGTCCACCATGCCGACGGCGGTGATGATGGAGTCCAGGGAGAAGACAGCATCCAGCACCAGGATCTGGGCGATCACTACGCCGAAGCTGGCGTAGGCGCCGACCGGACCATCCTCCTGGGGCTTGGCCTCCAGCCGTTCATGGAGCTCGGAGGTGGCCTTGAACAGCAAGAACAGGCCGCCCCCCATCAGGATCAGATCCCGACCGGAGAAGGGGTGATCCCAGATATGCAGGATGGGGGTGGTCAGGGTGACCAGCCAGGACATGACGCTCAAGAGTCCCAGACGCATCATCAGCGCCAGCGACAGGCCGATGACGCGGGCCTTGTCCCGCTGGGCGGGGGGCAGTTTTTTCACCAGGATGGCGATGAAGACCAGGTTGTCTATCCCCAGCACGATTTCCAGAACGATCAGGGTAAAGAGACCGATCCAGATGTGGGGATCCAGCAGAAATTCCATGTTATGACCTCAATAAAAAACAGACAGCACGAACGGTGGACACGGCAAGTGGGGCCGTGGTGACAGCAAGGCAATGACGTTATTCAGAGGCGCGGATGAAGCAGGTAAAGAGAGAGTTTGACGGGAGTAAACGAAGGACGACTTCGGGGATTGTCCATGATGGGCAATAAAACCTCGGGTTAAAAGTGAGCCCTGATGATAACGGCTGGCGCCGTTTTGGCAAGAGGGAGTGCATGAAGATGTGATGACACGGGGGAGGCGACGGGCCGCCTCCCCCAGGCGGCGGTTACAACCAGCGCTTCTCGCGGGTGAAACAGACCGACAGCCAGGCGTCCCCCAGGGTATCGCCGAGGCGGGACCAGAGCTCCTGGCGCAGGGCATCCTGACGCTCGACGGGCCACTCCTGATCCGGCGCCACCAGAATGTTGAGTTCGAGATCGAAACGGCGGCCGCTTTTCGCCAGGTGGCTGTAGCACTCGACGCCATAGCGCTGGCGCAAGGCGTCCACCTCCCGGGCGACGCGCTGTGAGACATCCCCCCTTGGGGCGATTTTCAATACTTCCCGCAGGTTGCGACCGAGCACCTTGATGGGGATGAGGGTGGCACACAGGGCCAGCAGAGAGACCAGTACCGGGTCTATGTAGCGGTTGTAGTGGCCGTAGCCGATGGCATCGAGGCCGATGGCCACCACGAAGCCGATGAGCAGGGTGGCGCTTAGCAGGGTATCCACCAGCCACTCCTTGGAGTCCACCCGCACCAGCTCGGAGTCGACCCGCTCGGCCACGTCGGCCTCAATGAGGTAGATGATGGCGCAGAAGAAGGTGGAGACGGCGGCATAGATGAGGGCGTGGCCGAGATCGATTTCCCGTCCTCCCTCAAGCAGGGTGGTGATGCCGCTGTAGAGGGCCCCGAGACAAAGCAGCAGAATGATGACGCCGTTGATGACGTTGGTGATGGGCTCGAAGTGGGCATAGCCGTACTGGAAGCGCTCATCGGAGGGGCGGGTAACGAGATAGGCAGTGACGAGTCCCAGGCCCGTCATCCCCATACTGAACAGGGTGAAGATGCCATCGAGCATGATGGCGTTGGAGCCGACGAAGAGGCCGTAACCGATGCCGAACAGCGCAAACGAGATGCAGCCGAACAGCGACAGGGTCAGGGCCTGTTTCTCTGTAGTGACCAGCGTACTGATAACATGGCTGTGGTGAGCCATAACAATCCTCCTTTCAAATGGTGAATATTTTGCCCGCGCAAGGGATTTTTGAGCTGATATACTGCCCGCTCACATGTGAGCGGACTGGTCCGGAGTGCCCAGAGAGGCAGTGGGCCAGTCGTTGTCGCCGGAGTTCCGGCATCAAGCAAATGAAGGGAACAAGGATTCATGATCCCGAGACTCGATTACCAGGACAGTTTGTCAGCCACAACCCTGCAGTTCCTTGACTCATTGGGGCGCAGCGCATTCCGTGGCGATATCGAAAAGTCTTATGCAAGCCGGCTGGCGATGGCGACGGACAACAGCGTCTATCAGGTCGTACCTCAAGCGGTTCTCTATCCGCGCAGTGCGGATGACATAGCGGCGATGCTCAAGCTGGCCGGTGCACCGGAGTTTGCCACCCTGAGTTTCTTCCCTCGCGGCGGCGGCACCGGCACCAATGGCCAGTCGTTGGGCGGCGGCATTATCGTCGATCTCTCGCGCCATATGAACCAGATCATGGAAATTAATCTGGAAGAGGGGTGGGTACGGGCCCAGGCCGGGGTGGTAAAGGATCAGCTCAACGCCTATCTCAAACCCCACGGCTACTTCTTCTCGCCGGATCTCTCCACTTCCAACCGCGCCACCTTGGGCGGCATGGTCAACACCGATGCCTCGGGGCAGGGGTCGCTCGTCTACGGCAAGACTTCGGATCACGTGTTGGGTCTCAAAGCCGTGCTGGAGAATGGTGACATCATGGCCACCGAGCCGGTCAATGGCTCGCGTCTTGAAGTCAAGCTGGCCCTTGAGAATCGCGAGGGGGATATCTATCGCACCCTCTATCGCATCGGCCGCGAACGGCGCGCCGACATTGAGGCCACCTTCCCCAAGCTCAACCGCTTTTTGACCGGTTACGATCTCAAGCACCTCTATCAGCCGGAGAGCGACACCCTGGACATCAGCCGGGTGCTGTGCGGCTCTGAAGGCTCTCTTGGCTTCATCACCGAGGCCAAACTCAACATCACCCCCATTCCGCGCTATCGGACGCTCGTCAACGTCAAGTACGACAGTTTCCCCTCTGCGCTCAGAAATGCCCCCTTTATGGTGCAGGCGCAGGCCCTGTCGGTGGAGACGGTGGACTCCCGGGTGCTGGGGCTGGCCCGGGCCGACATCATCTGGCATTCGGTGAAGGAACTTATTCAGGATGTGCCCGGCAAGGATCTGCAGGGGCTCAACATCGTCGAGTTCGCCGATACCGACGAGGCCGAACACAAGGCCAAGGTGGCCGAGCTGTGCCGCCGCATCGACGATCTGCTGGCCCAAGGGGAGGCGGGGATCATCGGCTATCAGGTGTGCGATCACCTGCCGAGCATCGAGACCATCTATGCCATGCGCAAAAAATCGGTGGGGCTGCTCGGTAACGCCGAGGGGCGCAAGAAGCCGGTGGCCTTCACCGAAGACACCGCCGTGCCGCCGGAATCCCTGGCCGATTTCATCATGGAGTTTCGCGCCCTGCTCGATGCCCATGGCCTCGACTACGGCATGTTCGGCCACGTGGATGCGGGTGTCTTGCATGTGCGTCCGGCGCTGGACTTGTGCGATCCCGAGCAGGAGGTATTGCTGCGGCGTATCTCGGATCAGGTGGTGGCGCTCACCGCCAAATATGGCGGCCTGATGTGGGGGGAGCATGGCAAGGGTTTTCGTTCCGAATACAGCCCCGCCTTCTTTGGCGAGCTGTGGGAGGAGCTGCAGCGGGTCAAGGGGGCCTTCGATCCCCAGAACCGCATCAACCCGGGCAAGATCTGCATGCCTTATGGCAGCGGCGCCGAGCTGGTGTCGGTGGACGGGCCCAAGCGCGGCAAGTTCGACCGCCAGATCCCGGTGGCGGTGCGGGAAAGCTACACCCGGGCCCTCGATTGCAACGGCAATGGCCTCTGCTTCACCTTCGAGACCGATTCCCCCATGTGCCCCTCGGTCAAGATCAGCCGCGACCGGCGCCACTCCCCCAAGGGGCGGGCCGGCCTGATGCGCGAATGGCTGCGTCAGCTGGCGGAGCAGGGGTTCGATCCGCTGGCCGAAGAGGTAGCGCTGCAATCGGGCGGCGTGCGCTTCAAGCAGCTGGTGGACAAGGTGCGCAACAGCTGGGGCAAATACAGGGGGGAGTACGACTTCTCCCACGAGGTGATGGAGGCGATGGAGGGGTGCCTGGCGTGCAAGGCGTGCACCAGCCAGTGCCCCATCAAGGTGGATGTGCCCACCTTCCGCTCCCGCTTTATGCAGCTTTACCATGGACGATATTTGCGCAGTCCCAAGGACTATGTCATCGGTAC
This sequence comes from Aeromonas sp. FDAARGOS 1407, assembly GCF_019048725.1. NCBI lineage: Bacteria > Pseudomonadati > Pseudomonadota > Gammaproteobacteria > Aeromonadales > Aeromonadaceae > Aeromonas > Aeromonas sp. FDAARGOS 1407. Next base: position 3,723,875 of record NZ_CP077399.1, on the reverse strand, counting down.
GGTCGAGAGCTACACCCCCTGGCTTGCCAGGGCGCCCAAGCTGGTCAACTTCTTCCTGGAAAAGGAGTGGGTTCAGAAGGCGACCGAGAAGAGCATCGGCATGGTGGACGTGCCGCTGGTGAGCGTGCCGACCCTGGCCGACGAGCTGCGGGACAACCGGGCCCGTTATTTCGACTTGCCCGGCCTCGAAGCCATGAGTGCCGAGCAGCGCCAGAAGGTGGTGCTCATCGTGCAGGATCCCTTCACCAGCTATTACGAAGCCCCCCTGGTGCGGGATCTGGTCAAGCTCGCCGGCAAGCTCGGCTACCAGCCCTATCTGCTGCCCTTCAAGCCCAACGGCAAGCCCCAGCACGTCAAGGGGTTCCTGCGCGGCTTTGCCCGTACCGCGGCAAGCAGCGCCCAGTTCCTCAACAAGGTGGCGGCCCTCGGCATTCCCATGGTGGGGGTGGATCCGGCCATGGTGCTCTGCTATCGCGACGAGTATGCCAAAGCCCTGGGGCCGGCACGTGGCGAGTTTCAGGTGATGCTGCCCCAGGAGTGGCTGCTCTCGTTGCCGGCTGACAAGCTGCCTGCTGGCAGTGGGAATGCGGGTGAGGGGAGTAACGCCGAGCCCTGGTATCTGTTCGCCCACTGCACCGAGAAGACCGCCAAGCCCTCCACCCACGGTGACTGGAGTACTCTGTTCAAGCGCTTTGGCGCTACCCTGCAACCGGTCTCGGTGGGCTGCTGCGGCATGGCCGGCACCTATGGCCATGATGCCAGACAGGTGGAGAACTCCAAAGGCATCTACGCCTTGAGCTGGGCCGAGCCGTTGGCGCGTCTGCCGCAAGGGCGCTGCCTTGCCACCGGTTATTCGTGCCGCAGCCAGGTCAAGCGGATGGAGGGCGATAAGCTCAGGCATCCGCTGCAGGCTTTGCTGGAACTGCTCTGATGCTGCGTTTTCCCAAACGGTTTCGGGTCCCCAAAGCCTACCGGACGCTCCGGTTCCTGCTGCTGCCCGCGACCCTGGGTCAGGCGGCGGTGGAGTTCGTCGCCATCTTGCGCGAGCGGGAGCAGCTCCATCAGCTGTTTCGGCCAAATGATGCCTGGCCCTCGGCCAACTTCAGCCTGAGCCAGCACGAAGGTGACCTGGAGTGGCAACAGTCGGAGTTTCTGGCCAAGCGCTCCTTTGCCTATGGCCTGTGGAGCCCGGACCGGGAGCCCGAGTTCTGGGGCGGGGTCTACCTCTATCCCTCGGTGCTGCCGGAGGTGGAGGTGGAGCTCTTCTTCTGGAAAGTGGCCGAGGCGCCCCTGAGCGATGCCGAGCTGGAGGCCGAGCTGCGCGACTGGTTGGCGCAGGTGTGGCGCTGGCAGCATCCCCGCCTGCCGGGGCGGGAGATACCCTTGTCCGAGTGGCCCGGTGTCACCTATCCCTGGTGAGCGAGGCGCTTTTTCTGTTTTGTTGCCCCGGATCGTTTGGTCCGGGGCGCTTTTCTTCGCTGCAATGAATCACAAGGAGTCCTGTTCTCATGAGTCAAGAGACGACCCCCATCTGGCGTAAATCCATGAGCCTAGAGGGGCTCAATGCCACCTCCCGCAATACCCTGATGGCCCACCTCGATATCGTCTACACCGCCTTTGGTCCTGACTGGCTGGAGGCCACCATGCCGGTGGATCACCGCACCCATCAGCCCCTTGGCATGCTGCACGGCGGCGCCTCCGTAGTGCTGGCGGAGACGCTGGGATCCCTTGCTGCCAATATGGCGGTGGGGCCAGACAGCTATTGCGTGGGACTGGAGGTGAACGCCAACCATCTGCGCGCCAAGCGGGAAGGGGTGGTGACGGGACGCTGCTCGCCGCTGCATCTGGGGGCGACCACCCAGGTGTGGCAGATTGAAATTCGGGATGAACGGGGACGTTTGCTGTGCACCAGCCGGCTCACCATGGCGGTGCTCAAGCACAAGCGGAGCAAGGACTCCGGCGAAGCGTGATCTGCAATAACGCACCATGAGTGCAAAATAAGCAAGCCATACTCGTCAGTTCCCTCTATAATTGCCAACGTCTTGAGAGGCTTATCACATTTTTCAAGACAGCAGAACAAAGTGGCGCTATAATCGCCGCCTTTTTGCTATTCCGCGGTGTTAGCCGCCTGCCTTAATCTGGAAGAATCTATGTCTGATACCGAACAACTGCCCCTTTTTAGTGAGCTTGGACTGGCCGCGCCCGTATTGAAAGCGCTGCAGGACGTGGGCTACGAGCGCCCGTCTCCCATCCAGGCCGCAGCAATTCCCCACCTGATGGCTGGGCACGATCTGCTGGGGCAGGCACAAACCGGTACAGGGAAGACCGCTGCTTTTGCCTTGCCTCTGTTGTCACGTCTGGAAGCCGGTAACCGCAACACCCAGATCCTGGTGCTGGCGCCGACTCGTGAACTGGCCCTGCAGGTAGCCGAAGCGTGCCAACGCTACGCTCACCACATGCCGGACTTCCATGTGCTGCCCATCTACGGTGGTTCCTCTTACGAAACCCAGACTCGCGCCCTGCGTCGCGGTGCCCAGGTTGTCGTGGGTACCCCGGGCCGCGTAATGGATCTGATCCGTCGCAAGAACCTGGACCTCTCCGGCCTGAAAGCCCTGGTGCTGGACGAAGCCGATGAAATGCTGCGCATGGGCTTTATCGACGACGTGGACTGGATCATGGATCAGTGCCCGGCCGGTCGTCAGGTTGCCCTCTTCTCTGCCACCATGCCGGAGCAGATCCGTCGTGTGGCCCAGAAGCACCTGAAGCAGCCCAAAGAGATCAAGATAGCGTCCAAGACTGCCACCGCGACCACCATCCGCCAGCGCTACTGGCAGGTGACCGGTCTGCACAAGCTGGACGCCATGACCCGTCTGCTGGAAGTCGAGTCCTACGAAGCCCTGCTGGTGTTCGTGCGTACCAAGAATGCCGCCGAAGAGCTGGCGAGCAAGCTGGCCGCCCGCGGCCACGCCTGTGAAGCCCTGCACGGCGACATCCCGCAGAAGCTGCGTGAGCGTACCGTCGACAAGCTGCGCCAGGGCCAGCTGGACATCCTGATCGCCACCGACGTGGTCGCCCGCGGTCTGGACGTCGAGCGCATCACCCACGTGGTGAACTACGACATTCCGTACGACACCGAATCCTACGTACACCGTATCGGCCGTACCGGTCGTGCCGGTCGTAAGGGCGAGGCCATCCTGTTCGTGGCTCCGCGCGAGCGCCGCATGCTGCGCGCCATCGAGCACGCTACCCGTCAGGCCATTGAGCCGATGAAGATGCCGAGCACCGAGGACATCAACCAGCACCGTCTGGCCAAGTTCAAGGAGCGCATCCGCGAAACCATGATGGGTGAAGAGCTCGAGATCTATCACAACCTGGTGAACGAGCTGATCGAAGAAGATTCTGCCGATCCGCTGGAGCTGGCTGCGGCCCTGGCCAAGCTGGTACAGGGTGATCAGCCGCTGCTGCTGGATGAATCCGTGCCGGATCCGCTGTTCAGCAACAACGATCGCGGTGGTTTCGACCGTCGTGACGGTGGCCGTGACTTCGGTGGCCGCGATTTCCACGACCGTGGCGATCGTCCTGCCCGTCGCATGCCGTCTCTCGAGCCGCGTCCGCTCAAAGACAACCCGGACGTGGAGATGGAGCGCTATCGCGTTGACGTGGGTGCCCACCACGGCGTCAAGCCGGGCCAGATCGTCGGTGCCATCGCCAACGAAGCGAACATCGAGAGCCGTTTCATCGGCAACATCGATATCGCCGATGACTTCTCCACCGTCGATCTGCCCAAGGGCATGAGCGCCGAGGTGCTGGAAGTGATCAAGAAGGCCCGTGTCTGCCAGCGTCCGCTGCAGATCACCCGCTACACCGAAGTGCCTGCCGGCGGCAACACCGGTGGCCGCCCGCCGCGCGGTGATCGTCCGTTCCGTGGCGACCGTCCTTTCAACAAGGATCGCCGCCCGCAGGGTGACCGCCCGTTCAACAAAGACCGTCGTGAAGGCGGCTTTGACAAGCGCAAGTTCGGTGGCAAACGCCGCGACAGCTGATCCCTGAATTGACCATCAAAAAGGCCGCTCATCGAGCGGCCTTTTTTTATCCGTTTGCAATGGCGGGGTTGCCCAGTTGCAAGGGGACGAAGTCGCCGCGATCCAGGATCCGCAAACAGGCATCGACCACCTCGGCATCGAGCTGGGTGCCGCGCATCTGGATAATCTGCTCTCTGGCCTGGGGGATGCCGAGAGAGGCGCGATAGGGGCGATCCGAGGACATGGACTCCACTATGTCGGCGACCGTGAGGATGCGTGCCTCCAGCAGGATCTCGTTGCCCTTGAGCCCCTGCGGGTAGCCGGAACCGTCGAGGTACTCGTGGTGCTGGTGGATCATCCGGGCGATGGGCCAGGGAAAGGCGATGTCCTTGAGCACCTGATAGCCGATCGCCGGGTGTTCCTTGACCAGCTCGAACTCAAGCTGGGTGAGGCGGCCCGGTTTGGTGAGGATCTCGGCGGGGACCTGGATCTTGCCGATGTCGTGCACCATGGCCCCCAGATAGATGCCGCGCAGCTGCTTCTCTTCCAGCTTCAGCTCCCGGCCGATGGCGTGGGCCAGCTTGGCCACATGTTTCTGGTGGCCGGCGGTGTAGGGATCCCGCTGCTCCAGCACGGCAGCGATGGCGCCCAGGGCATCTTCCAGTGCCAGCTCCAGCTGGCGGGCGTGCAATATCTTCTCCTGCTGGGAGCTCTGGTAAGCCTGCTGGGTATGGCGGGCCTGCAGACCATAGGCGAGATAGCCGGTCAGCTGGATGAAGAGCTCCTCTTCTTCCCGGCTAAAAAGCCTGGCCTGATCACTGTGGATGACCAGGGCGCCGGCCAAATCCTGTTGCAAGATCAGCGGTACCAGCAGGCGAGCACGCAGGAGGGCGGGCTCGTTGTCGGGCAGGCGCTGGTTGAGGCGCCGCTGCTCACGGATTGCCAGCTCCAGAGGCTTATCCTGCAGCCAGAGCGATTGTTCCAGTGTTTCGGCATAACCGGCACGGGCCAGCACGAGAGGGGGCTGACCCGGGGTCGGCGAGGCTTGCAACACGGCCACCAGCGGGAAGCGGCCATCGAAGGTGATGGCGTCGCAGAGATCCTGCAGCAACAGATGCGTATCTCCCGGCTTGAGCAGGGCGTGGTGGGCACGGCTGATGGCCTGCTGGGTCCAGCTGAGCTGCTGCAGCTTCAGTTGCTGCTCTTTTTGCTCGGTAATGTCTTCAAAGAAAACCCCGACGCCGACCACGGTTCCCTCGTCATCGTAGAGGGGAAACTTGGTGGTACTGAGCCAGCGGGACTCGCCGCCCTTGAGGTAGGGCTCTTCGGCGTGATGATTGACCTGCTGGGTCATGACCCGGATGTCATTCTCCCGATAGCGCTGCACCAGCTCCGGCGGGAAGAAGTCCTCGTCGTGCTTGCCAATGAGCTGCTCGACCGGCAGGCCGAGATCGCTGGCCAGCAGGCGGTTGCAGACCAGATAGGTGAAATGGATATCCTTGAGCAGGATCCGGTATGGCAGCTGATCCATCAACTGGATCAGCAGCTTGACGGAACCCGGGGCCTGCAGTGCGGCCAAGGCCGGCGTGGGGATCAGGATGTCGCTCATACTATCCTGCCTTGTCCATCTGTGGGGTGAAGCCATAGCCGGATTGCCAGAGCGAGAGGCAGACATTGACCACGCTCTCGTCGTAATGGATACCGGCATAACGGGTGAGCTCGGCAAAGGCATCACTCAGTGGCATGGCGCGCCGAAACGGGCGATGGGCCGTCATGGCCATCAGGGAGTCGGCTACCCGGATGATCCTGGCCTCGAGGCAGATGGCGCTCTCCGTGAGCCCGTTGGGGTAGCCGCTGCCGTCCAGATTCTCGTGATGCTGCAACACTATGGTGGCGATCGGCCAGGGAAAATCGATCTGCTTGAGGATCTCGTACCCGGCCTGGGGATGCTGCTTGATGAGGGCGAACTCCACGGGTCTGAGTTCACGGGGACGGGTGATAAGCTCGCTCGGTATCTGCAGCAGGCCGATGTTGTGCACCATGGCCGCAAGTCCCAGTCCGTCGAGCCTGTCCTGTGAAAGCTGCATTGCCTGGCCGATGGCCAGCGCCAGGTCGTGCACCCTGAGCTCGTGCCCCGCACTGTTGCGCTCCTTGTGGGTGATGGCGCTGGAGAGGGCGGAAATGGTCTGAAACAGCAGGTCGCGCTGGTGTTGTTCGCTCTCCTTGAGAAGGGTGATGTCCACCAGGGCTCCTATCATGCCCGCGATCGCCCCCTGATGGTCATAGAAGAGATCCTTGAAGCAGATCATTTCATAGTAGCGGCCGTGAACATTGGGCAACTTCAGCTCGATGCGCTGGGGCTGGCGGTTTCGCAGCAGCTCGGCATCCTTGGCGAGGTAGGCTCTGGTCAGGTTTTTGGGCAGCAGATCCTCGGCCCGCTGACCCAGCAGGTCGCTCTTGCTGATGCCGCTCAGCTGGCTGAAGGCCGGGTTGCAGCCAAGAAAGTGCCCTTCGACATCCTGATAGAAGACCGGGATGGGGATCGCCTTGAGCAGGGATTGATTGAAGTGCTGAAGATCCTGCAGCTCGGCCTGCTGGCGCAGGGCGAGCTGTTCGCTGTCCTTGCACAGCTGGATGGCGCGCGCCAGGTTGCCGAGCACGGGGTTGAACAGCTGGCAGATGGCGTGGGCGGGTTCTTGCTGCAACGAGAGCAGCAGGATGAGATATCCCCCCTCCACCTTGAGGCGATAAACATGATGGTAAACGCGCCGGCCAGGCAGCGGGAGCGGATGCGGCAGGATGCATTCGTCTCCCTCGTCTAGCCATGAGGGCAGCGGCAAGGAACTGCCGCACTGCCGGTTAAGGGCATCATCGCCGATCACCTTGAGCAGCCGGTAACCCGCCTCATCATGCTCCAGCACCATGCCGACCGGGGTACCACAGTGGTACATGAAGCGCTGCAGCACCTTGGTGAGCAGGGCATCCAGCGTCACTTCGCGACCGATGCAGAGCGCCAGATCGCAGACGATGGCCATGGCATGATCCTTGTTCATAGCCGCACCCCGTTGCACAGAATGGCGCCGTTATGGAACTGGGGATAATCCCCGCGGCGCACGTTGCCAATCTCGCCAAGGGAGAGGGCTCCGGCCAGCTCGCCAGCCCCCGAGGCGCTTAGCAGGGTCGCCAGCTCAGCGGCGCTCTGCTCCCCGAAGTGAAGCTGCCTTCCCGCGCAGTAGTAGACCTCCAGCAGGTGCACCGGTGTCAGATTTTGCTGACGGGCGAGGCGAGTGGCCAGTGCGGTAGCATGTTCGCTCGTACTCTCTGGTGCTCTTAGCAGGGTCAGTATGCTGTGATCCGGTACCTCGCCAGTGCAAAGCAGTGCCCCCTCCTGCGTTACCCCCACCGGGATCCTGACGATCACATCGTCATTGGCCCTGAGCAGGCCAAGGGGTATGTGCACGGCAAACTGATAGAGCTCTTCAGGCTGCAGGGTGTGCTGAAAATGCTGTTCGATGAGGCTTTGGTACTTGCCAAAGGCAGGTTGCCAGTCGATGAAGGCCACCTTGTTGTTTTCGCTGCTGGTGGCCAGCATGGGCTGGGCCGAAAGCTGGTAACCATGCTCGAGAAAGGGAAAGCTGTCACAGGGCAGCAGGGCGCAGGTGACCCCGCCTGCGATCTGGTTGTGGTTGTCAAACAGGCAGGGGATGGATTGAAACTGGCCACTGCCGGCATTGACCCCCGCATAGTTGACTCGGTTGGCGAGACGCAGGTAGAGCGCCTCCAGGGCCGAGGCGATGTTGGGGATCATGCAATCGAAGGTGAGAAACAGGGTTGGCGGCGTGGCGGCGGACCAGGTGGCCAGCATGGCTTCCACCGCCTCTGCTATCCCTTGGGCTATCTGTTCGGCATCGGCCCGGGGAGCAAGGGGAACCAGAGCGCAGTGATAAGGCTGTGGGCGGGGCAGCAGCCATGCGCCCCGGGAGAGCAAGCCCGGCCGGCCGAGCAGCTGGGGAAAGATGGCGCCATCCAGGGTAATGCTGAAGCGATTGCATTGCGCCTGCAGGAGAGGGACCTGCTCCCGATCCTGTTCGGCCAGCAAGAGGGTGAGCGTCGTTCCCTGATAGGAGGCCAGTAGCGCGGTCAGTGCTGTCGGGCTGAATTGATCAACATACTGTTGCTTCATCATCTGAACTCCATTCCAGACACTTATAACCATATCAATAGCAGAACCGGCAGGTGATATCTATCTCATTAATATCAGTAGAAAAAATGACAGGAATAAGAAAGCGGCAGGGCAGTTGCCTGGCATAAACAAGCAAGGTCGTGCGAAGCGGGACACGTTGCGGGAAGAGAAAACCGGCAGCCCGGGCTGCCGGTTTGAGGGAAAAGAATTACTGTAACACTACCTGCTGAAAGCCCTGCACCAGGCTGATGACTGGCTGGGGATAGAGCCCCAGCAGCAGTACCAGGACGGCGGAGAGCAAGACCACCACGCCGCCGGAGGAGAGCGCCCAGTCGGCGCTGGCATCGCGCTGCTGCATGCCGGGTTCGCGCAGATAGAGGGTCACCATCACCTTGAGGTAGTAAAAAAGCCCCAGGGCGCTGCCGAGCACTATGGCGCCGGAGAGCCACCAGAGCCGGGCCTCCACCGTGACGCCGATGAGGTAGAACTTGCCGATGAAGCCGAGGGTCATGGGGATGCCCGCGAGCGACAGCATCATCACGGTCAGCACCGCGGTCAGGTAGGGGCGATGCCAGAACAGGCCGCGATAGCTGTGCAGGGAGTCCGCATCCTTGCCGCGATAGGGGCTCGACATCATGCTCACCACCCCGAAGGCCCCCAGGCTGGTGAACAGATACATCAGCAGATAGACGCCGGCGGCCTCCACCGGCATCTGGCCGAAACGGCTCGCGACGATCACCGCCAGCAGATAGCCGAAGTGGGAGATGGAGGAGTAACCCAGCATCCGTTTGAGGTTGGTCTGCACCAGCGCCAGCAGGTTGCCGATGAGGATGGAGATGACCGCCATGGCCGCCAGCAGCCAGTGGATCATGGGGTCGGCCGCTGCCGGCACCGCCAGGTAGAAGCGCAGCAGCACGGCAAACACCGCCACCTTGCTCACGGTGGCCAGGAAGGTGGCCACCGGGGCCGGCGCCCCTTCATAGACATCCGGCGTCCAGAGGTGGAAGGGGGCCAGGGAGAGCTTGAACGCAAAGCCCACCAGCATCAGGCCAAGGCCTCCCATCAGCAGGGGATGGTGCGCCGGGCTCTGGGCCAGAGTCAGGCCGAGATCGCTGAAACTCAGGCTGCCTGCCTGGGCGTAGAGCAGCGCCATGCCGAACAGCAGGAAGGCGGTGGCAGCGGCGGAGAGCACCATGTACTTGATGCTGGCCTCCAGCGAATGGCGCTCGCGATAGGCATAGCCCACCAGCCCGAACATCGGCAGGGTCAGCATCTCGATCCCGATGAAGAGCGATGCCAGATGGCGGGAGCAGGCCAGCACCAGGCCACCGGCGGTGGCGATGAGCAGCAGCAGGAAGAACTCCTCCCGGTTGTCCGGGTAGGCTTTCAGCCAGGATTGGCCGAAGGTGCAGGTGGCAAGGGCGCCGACCAGCACCAGCCCCATGTAGAAGACGGCGTAGCTGTCTACCTGCAGCAGCGGGGTGACCCCCTGATCTCCCTGCGCCATCACGATGGGTAGCGAAAAAAGCGCCAGGTTGAGGCCGACGATGGTGACCGTATAGGCGGTGGTGATGCAGCGGCGCCAGGCGATGGCCAGCATCAGGGCCGCCATGGCACCTGTGGTCAGCAGCAGGGGCAGCAGGGCCAGCAGTTGGGAAGCGGTGAACGTCATTGCAGGGCTCCTGCGGTCGGCAGCAGATACCAGTGCAGCACGTTGATAAGGCTGCTGCTGGCGGTATCGAGCACGGGTTGGGGATAGAGGCCAAGCAGTACCAGGAGGCCTGCGATGGTGAGCATCATGGTCAGCTCACGGCTATCGAGCCCCTTGAGCACGCCCTCGTTCCTGGCAGGGCCGAAGCAGGCGCGCTGCAGCATGATGAGGGAGTAGACCGAAGCCAGCACCAGGCCGAAGGTGGCCACGGCGGTGATGACGGGGGCGACCTGGAAGCTGCCGATGAGAATGAGGAACTCGCCGACAAAGTTGCCGGTGCCCGGCATGCCGAGCGAGGCCACCGAGAAGAACAGCATGACGCCGGGCAGGTAGCGCAGCCGTCCCCACAGACCGCCCATCTGGCGCAGATCCCGGGTGTGCAGCCGCTCGTAGAGCTGACCGCACAGAATGAAGAGGCCGGCGGCGGAGAGGCCGTGGGCGATCATCTGTACCACGGCCCCCTGCAGGGCCAGCTCGCTGCCGGAATAGATGGCGATCATCACAAAGCCCATGTGGGAGATGCTGGTGTAGGCCACCAGCCGCTTGATGTCGGTCTGGGCGAATGCCACCACGGCGCCGTAGAGGATGCCGACTAGGCCCAGCACCATGGCGTAGGGGGCAAACTCGGCCGAGGCCTCGGGGAACAGGGGCAGGGCGAAGCGCAGCAGGCCGTAGGCGGCGGTTTTGAGCAGGATCCCCGCGAGATCCACGGAACCCGCGGTCGGCGCCTGGCTGTGGGCATCCGGCAACCAGCCGTGCAGCGGTACCAGCGGCATCTTGACCGCGAAGGCGATGAAAAAGCCCAGCATCAACAGCCACTGGACGCTCTTGCTCATCGGGGTATTGAGCAGCTCCAGATAGTTGAAAGTGAAGACGCCGGTGGCGTGCTGGTGTGTCAGTACCAGTCCTATGATGGCCACCAGCATGATGAGGCCGCTCGCCTGGGTGTAGATGAAGAACTTGGTGGCGGCGTTGATCCGCGACTTGCCGTCGGTGACCGAGTGACCCCAGAGCGCGATCAGGAAGTACATGGGGACCAGCATCATCTCCCAGAAGAAGAAGAAGAGGAACAGATCCAGCGCCATGAAGACCCCGAGCACGCCCCCCAGGATCCAGAGCAGGTTGAGGTGAAAGAAGCCGATGCGCTGCACTATCTCCTTCCAGGAGCAGAGGATGGCCAGCACCCCGATGAAGCAGGTGAGGATCACCATCAGCAGCGACAAGCCATCCACCGCCAGGTGCAGCGAGATGCCGAAGCGGGGGATCCAGGGCAGGCGCCACTCGGCGGCCCAGGCGGGGGCGAGAGTGGTGCCGCTGTCGAGCGCCGTGGTGGCGAGGGAGAAATCCCCTCCGAGCCAGATGGCGCAGGCGAGCAGCAGGCTGGCACCCATGGAGAGCAAGGCCACCCAGCGGACGAACTGCTCGCCGAGGCGCTCCATCTGCCAGCAGATCACGCCGCCGATAAAGGGAATTAACAAGATCCAGAGTAAGGTCACGGTATCAGCTCTCGTTCAAGTTCATATGAGGTTGCGTCCCCCGTTCCATCGGGGAGGGCAAGCAGGCTGGCTGTACGGGCATCGGTTTGGTCATGATTCACCCCAGCAGCAACAGGGCCAGCACCAGTGCGGCGCCGATCACCATGGAGGCCGCATACCAGCGCAGCTTGCCGCTGACGCTCCAGGCGAGCAGCCGGTTGCCGCGCAGGGCCAGCCAGGCTGGCAGGTTCATCAGGCGATCCAGAGGATCGCGGGCCAGCAACCGGGTCGCCAGCAGATAGGGTTTGACCCACAGCTGGTCATAGAGCCAGTCAAAGCCCCAGGCGTTGAACCAGAGCGTGCTGAGCAGGCGGCCAGGCGCGCTGTTGGCCACTGCCGTGGCCAGGCGGCGCTCGCCGAGGAACAGAAAGGCCGCCAGTGCAATTCCCGCGACGGCGATAATGGCGGAGAGGATCTCGAGGGCATGGCGCCCCTCTTCGATGCCATCGCCGGGCCCGGCCGGCAGCACTCCGGCCAGCGGCGGGGTGATCAGCGCCCCGATGCCGGTGGAGAGCACCAGCAGCACCAGCAGCGGCAGATGGTGGGCCAGACCATGGCCGGGATGGGCCTCGGTTTTCGCCTCACCGTGAAAGGCGATAAAGATGAGGCGGAAAGTATAAAGAGAGGTAAGGAAGGCCCCCGCGAGACCGGCCCACAGCAGGGCGCTCTGACCGGATGCCTGCACCTGCCACAGGATGGCGTCTTTACTGTAGAAACCGGCGGTGACCAGCGGCAGCGCGGCGAGCGCCGAGCCTCCCACCAGGAAGCAGGCATAGACCAGCGGCAGGCTTTTTCTGAGCCCCCCCATCTTGAAGATGTTCTGCTGGTGATGACACGCCACTATGACGGCCCCGGCGGAGAGGAACAACAGAGCCTTGAAGAAGGCGTGGGTCATCAGGTGGAAGATGGCCCCCTCCCAGGCACCGACCCCGAGGGCGAGGAACATGTAGCCAATCTGGCTCATGGTGGAGTAGGCCAGAATCCGCTTGATGTCGGTCTGCACCAGCGCGGCGAACCCGGCCAGCACCAGGGTAATGGCGCCGACCACGCCCACCAGATGGAGGATCTCCGGAGCCAGCAGAAACAGGCCGTGGGTGCGGGCGATCAGGTAGACCCCCGCCGTCACCATGGTGGCCGCGTGGATCAGCGCCGAGACCGGAGTCGGGCCCGCCATGGCGTCCGCCAACCAGGTCTGCAGCGGCAACTGGGCGGATTTGCCGACGGCGCCACCCAGCAGCATCAGGCAGGCCAGCGACAGGGCAGGGGAGCCCTCGGCAAACATCAGGGGGGCGCGTACCAGCAGCTCGTGGATGTTGAGGGTGCCCATCTCCCGATAGAGGAGGAAGAGGCCGATGGCGAGGAAGACGTCACCGACCCGGGTCACCACGAACGCCTTGAGGGCGGCGGCCCCGTTGTTGCGATCCTGGTAGTAGAAGCCGATCAGCAGGTAGCTGCACAGCCCTACCCCTTCCCAGCCCAGATAGACAAACAGCAGATCATCGGCCAGCACCAGGAACAGCATGCTGGCGATAAAGAGGTTGGTGTAGGTGAAGAAGCGCGAATAGCCCTCTTCCCCGCGCATGTACCAGGAGGCGAACAGGTGGATGAAAAAGCCCACCCCGGTCACCACTCCCAGCATGGTGAGCGACAGGCCATCGAGAGCCAGGCGGAACGTCGGCGTGAAGTTGCCCACCGCCATCCACTGCCACAGGGTCTGGAGGTAGACGCCCCCCGCGGGCGGATTGGCCAGAAAATCCATGGCCACCCAGAGGGTGGTGAGGGCCGACAGGCCAATGGAGCCCACCCCGATCAGGGCCGAGGTGCGCTCGCCAAAACGGCCGAGGGAGAAGGCCAGCAGCAACCACCCCAGCAGCGGAAACAGAAAGGTCAGGTATAGGAGGCTCATCCGCGCATCTCGCTCACAGTGTCCACGTTGAGAGTGTGGTAACGACGATAGAGCAGCAGTAACAGGGCGAGGCCGATACTGGCCTCCGCTGCCGCCAGAGAAATCACCAGTATGTACATGATCTGGCCATCGGCCTGGACCCAGCGGCTACCGGCCACCACGAATGCCAGTGCCGAGGCATTCATCATGATCTCGATGCTCATCAAGATGTAGAGCAGGTTGCGGCGGATCAGCAGGCCGCACAGACCGATGCAGAAGATCACCGCCGCCAGCAGCAGGCCGTGCTCCATGGGGATACCGTTCATTGCTGACCTCCTTCCTGAGATTGGGTGCGGGGCACCGAGAGCACCTCACCGCTCTTGTCCTCGCGCCCCAGGTGATAGGCGGTTACCAGGCCCGCCAGCAGCAGGATGGAGGCGAGCTCCACCGCCAGTACATAGGGGCCGAACAGGGCCACGCCCACCTCCTTGGCGGTGACCTCGCCGATGCCCAGCTGGCCGCCGGTCACCCCGAGGATGCCGTAGGCCAGAAAGCCGAGCAGGATGAGGGAGAGCAGGGCCGGACCGCCCCAGGTCATGGGGGTGAGCCACTTCTTCTCCTGGGCCTGGGCCGACCCCAGGTTCAGCATCATCACTACGAACACGAACAGCACCATGATGGCGCCGGCGTAGACGATCACCTGCAGGGCACCGGCGAAGGCGGCACCCAGGCAGAAGAAGATCATGGCCACGGCGATGAGGGAGATGATGAGATTGAGCAGCGCATGCATGGGATTGCTGGTGCTGATCACCCGCAGCGTGCTGTAAATGGCCACCAGGGCCGAGGCATAGAATGCCAGTTCCATGATTGACTCCTCAGGGCAGCAGGCTCTTGACGTCGATGGGTTTGGCCTCGCTCTCGGCATCCCCTTTCGGCTTGCCGTTGATGGCCATCCCGCTCATGCGATAGAAGTTGTAGTCCGGGTATTTGCCGGGGCCGCTGATCAGCAGATCTTCCTTCTCGTACACCAGATCCTGGCGGCGATACTCCCCCATCTCGAAATCCGGCGTCAGCTGAATGGCGGTGGTGGGGCAGGCCTCCTCGCACAGGCCGCAGAAGATGCAGCGGGAGAAGTTGATGCGAAAGAACTCCGGATACCAGCGACCATCTTCCCGCTCGGATTTTTGCAGCGAGATGCAGCCGACCGGGCAGGCCACGGCGCACAGGTTGCACGCCACGCAGCGCTCGTCGCCGTCGGGGTCGCGGGTCAGCACGATGCGGCCGCGATAGCGGGGCGGGGCGTAAACCGCCTGCTCCGGGTAGTTCAGGGTTTCACGGGGCCGCCAGGCATGGGAGAAGACCATGGCCAGACTGCGTAACTGGGTGCCGACACCCTGGATAATGCTCACGATTTTCATACTTGTGTCTCACTGCACATTCATCAGCACCACGGCTGCGGTGACCAGCATATTGATCAGGGTCAGCGGCAGGCACACCTTCCAGCCAAACGCCATCACCTGGTCAAAGCGCGGGCGGGGCAGGGAGGCCCGCAGCAGGATGAAGAGCACCATGAAGCAGGCGGTCTTCAGGGCAAACCAGATGAAGGGGGGCAACCAGGGTCCATGCCAGCCACCGAAGAAGAGGGTCACGATGAGGGCGGAGACCAGCACGATGCCGATGTACTCGCCCACGAAGAACAGCCCCCACTTCATGCCCGCGTACTCGATGTGATAGCCGTCGGCGAGCTCCTGCTCGGCCTCCGGCTGATCGAACGGATGGCGGTGGGTGACGGCGACCCCGGCGAACAGGAAGGTGACAAAGCCCAGGAACTGGGGCACCACGTTCCACAGGCCTGCCTGGGCTTCGACGATCTCCCGCAGGTTGAAGCTGCCGCTCTGGATCACTATCCCCATCAAGGAGAGCCCGAGAAACACCTCGTAGGAGAGGGTCTGGGCCGAGGCACGCAGGCTGCCAAGCAAGGAGTATTTGTTGTTGCTCGACCAGCCGGCGAACAGCACCGCATAGACCGCCAGCCCCGCGATGGCCAGGATGTAGAGCAGACCCACGTTGAGATCCGCCACGCCCCAGGTGGGGGTGAGGGGCACCACGGCAAACGCCAGGATGAAGGAGGTGAAGGCGATGATGGGGGCCAGGATGAAGATCCGCCGATCGGCGAAGGGCGGGATCCAGTCCTCCTTGAAGAACATCTTCACCATGTCCGCCGCCAGTTGCAGCAGGCCGAAGGGGCCAACCCGGTTGGGGCCATATCTGTCCTGCCACAGGGCGAGCAAACGGCGCTCGATGAAGCTCATGAAGGCGCCGGCCCCCACGATCCCCACCAGCACAATCAGCGCCTTGCCCACCTCAATCAGCAGATCCATCAGGGAATCACTCATGCGATCACCTCCTGCAGATTATCCACAGTGGCCTGGGCGAGGGCAGTCGGCAGGCCGTTCACCCCAAGGGGCAAGCCCACCAGGCCGGCAGCAAGCCGATCGCTCAGGTGAAGGCGCAATTGCCAGTGGCTGCCGCCCCAGGAGAGGGCCACCTGACTGCCCGCGCGCAAGGCCAGGCGCGCCGCATCGGCCGGGTTCAGCACCAGGGTGGGCTCGCCCATGCGGGCCTGGATGACCGGGCTTCTGGCCGAGAGCTCCTCGCCGCCGAACAGATGGGCATAGTTCACCACCTGCAGGGCAGATTGTGCCGCGAACGGGGCCGGGATGGCCTCGAACCAGCCCAGGGTCACTTCATCCGGTTCAAGCAGGCGACGGCCGGGATCCCCGGCGCGCAGATGGCCGCCCACCTCGTCCTGAAACTTGTTCCAGGCAGACGGCGAGTTCCAGCCCGGGGCCCAGGCGAAGGGCACCTGGGGCAGGGGTTGGCGCGCGCCTGCGTACCCTTCCATGGAGAAGTTGAAGGGGGAGTCGGGATCCTGCGCCACCCGCGGCTCGCTCACGTTCTGATCCGCCAGCATGGAGGTGCGACCGCTGTAGCGGTGAGGCTCGCGGGCCAGGCGCATGCCGCGAATGCGCAGGCCGGCGTTGGGGGCCGCTTCCAGCATGGTGGCCAGCAGCGGATTGGCGGCGGCGCAGGCCTGGCTTATCTGCTCATGGGTCTGCCAGCGCAGCGGCTGGCGTTTGATCGCCCCTTGCAGGGCAGCCAGCCAGCGCCACCCTTCGCGCACCTGGATGTCGGCGTCGTAGAAGGCGGGGGCATAGACCTGGAAGAAACGCTGGGCGCGCCCCTCCATGTTCACCAAAGTGCCGTCCGCCTCGGCAAAGCTGGCGGCGGGCAGCACCAGATCCGCCTGCTGAGCAGTCGGGGTGAGCTGGTGATCCACCACCAGCAGGTGCTGGAGGCGCTTGAGCGCCCCGTCGACCCGGCTGCGCGGGGCGCGGCGATAGAGATCGTTCTCCAGGGTCACCAGCGCCAGCTGATCTTCGCGTTCGATACGCTCAAAGGCCGCCTCCAGCGGCTTGCCGGCGTCGGCCATCATGGCGAGCCCGAGGGAGTTGACCTCCTGCGCCACCAGGGCAAGCGCCACCGCCTGACCGCGACCCTTGAGGGCGCGGGCGATATTGCTGGCCGCCTCAATCAGGGCTTCGGAGCTGGCGCCGGAGCCTGCGATAACAAGGGGCCGCTTGGCGCTGCCCAGCAGCTCGGCCCAGCGGGTTGCGTGCGCCTGTTGCTCGGGGGCGAGATCGGCGGGGGCGGGGGCCTCGCCGTCAAGCAGGTTGGCGATGGCAAAGCCGAGGCGCGCCTGATCGGCCGGAGCCCCGTGCCAGGTCTCTGTGGCCACGTCGTCAAGGCGGGTGGTGTCGAGACTGGTGATGAGCAGCGGATAGCGCTCGTTCTGGCCGAGGGTCTGCACCGCGGCAACTTGCCACAGATCGACTTTCATCTTGCGAGCCAGTTCGCGGGCTTTGCCCTTGACCGCCTGGCGCAGGGCCAGGGCGATGCGGGCGGCAGTCTGGGTGACGTCTTCGCCGAGCACCAGGATGGCGTCGGCCTCTTCCATGTCACGCAGGCTCGGGGTGCGAATACCGCCGTGCTGCAATATGTGCAGCATCTTCAGCTGGCAGGCCCACTCTGCCTGTTCGACGCCGCTGTAGAAATTCTCGGCCCCCACCAGCTCGCGCAGGGCGAAGTTGCTCTCCAGCGACGCGCGAGGGGAGCCAATGCCGATGACGCCGCTTGCGGTGCGCAGGGCATCGGCGGCGCGGTTGAGGGCGCCATCCACCGTGATGGCGAGCTTGTCGCTCCCCTCTTGCAGCAAGGGTTGGCGCGGCCGATCGTTCAGATTGACGTAGCCATAGCCAAAGCGGCCACGGTCACAGAGGAAGTAGTGGTTGAGGGCGCCGTGGAAGCGGTTTTCGATGCGGCGCAGCTCGCCGTAGCGCTCCCCCGGGCTGATGTTGCAGCCGACCGCACACTGCTGGCAGATGCTCGGGGCAAACTGCATGTCCCACTTGCGGTTGTAGCGCTCGGAGTGGGTCTTGTCGGTGAATACCCCGGTCGGGCATACCTCCACCAGGTTGCCGGAGAATTCGCTCTCCAGGGTGCCATCCTCGACCCGCCCGAAGTAGACGTTGTCGTGAGCGCCGTAGACACCAAGATCCTCGCCGCCGGCATAATCCTTGTAGTAGCGTACGCAGCGGTAGCAGGCGATGCAGCGGTTCATCTCGTGGGCCACGAAGGGGCCCAGATCCTGGTTCTGGTGGGTGCGTTTGGTGAAGCGGTAACGCCGGCTGTTGTGGCCCGTCATCACCGTCATGTCTTGCAGGTGGCAGGCGCCGCCCTCTTCGCACACCGGGCAGTCGTGGGGGTGGTTGGTCATCAGCCACTCCACCACGCTCTTGCGAAACTCTTTTGCCTCTTCATCTTCAATGGCGATGTAGCTGCCATCGCTCGCCGGGGTCATGCAGGACATGACCAGGCGACCGCGTGTGTCGTCGGCATTCTGGTACTGTTTGACCGCGCACTGGCGGCAGGCGCCGACGCTGCCAAGCGCCGGGTGCCAGCAAAAATAGGGGACGTCGAGACCCAGCGACAGGCAGGCTTGCAACAGGTTGTCCGCCCCGTCTACCTCGTACTCTTTTCCGTCTACATGAATGGTTGCCATACCTCTTCCCTGAAACCTGTTTGGTGAAATCTGTTCTGCGCTTACCAGCGCTCGCCCAAGAGGTTGGGCTGGATCCCTTTGAGCGGCTTGCGATTGTCGCCGTGGCCCTTGATCCCGGCCACGAACTCGGGGCGGAAATACTTGATGGCGCTGGCCAGCGGTTCGACGGCGCCGGGGGCATGGGCACAGAAGGTCTTGCCGGGGCCGAGGAAGTTGCACAGCTGCTCCAGGGTCGCCAGATCGCCGGATTGCCCTTCGCCACGCTCCAATGCCCGCAACAGCTTGACGCTCCAGGGCAGGCCGTCGCGACACGGGGTGCACCAGCCGCAGGATTCGCGGGCGAAGAACTCCTCCATGTTGCGCAGCAAACTCACCATGTTGATGCTGTCATCCACCGCCATGGCGAGCCCGGTGCCCATCCGGGTGCCCACCTTGCCGATGCCGGCGGTGTACATCTGGGCGTCCAGGTGTTCTGGCAGCAGGAAGCCGGTGCCGGCGCCGCCCGGCTGCCAAGCCTTGAGACGATAGCCGCTCTGCATACCGCCGGCGTACTCCTCGAACAGTTCGCGGGCGGTGATGCCGAAGGGCAGTTCCCAGACTCCCGGGTTGTTCACTCTGCCGGAAAAGCCCATCAGCTTGGTGCCGTGATCTTCCGAACCCGGCAGGGCCAATCCTTGATACCAGGGCACGCCGTTGCCTATGATGGCCGGCACGTTGCACAGGGTCTCGACGTTGTTGACGCAGGTGGGCTTGCCCCAGACGCCGCTGACGGCGGGGAAGGGGGGTTTGGCGCGCGGGTTGGCGCGGCGCCCTTCCAGGGAGTTGATAAGCGCCGTCTCCTCGCCGCAGATGTAGCGGCCGGCGCCGGTGTGAACGAACAGCTCGAAATCAAAGCCGGAGCCCAGGATGTTCTTGCCAAGGAGCCCCGCGGCCTTGGCCTCTTCCACGGCGCGACGCAGATGGATGGCGGCATCCACATACTCGCCGCGCAGGAAGATGTAGCCGCGGTAGGCCTTGAGGGCCCGGGCCGAGATGATCATCCCCTCGATGAGCAGGTGGGGCAGTTGCTCCATCAGCAGCCGGTCTTTCCAGGTGTTGGGCTCCATCTCGTCGGCGTTGCAGAGCAGGTAACGGATGTTCATGCTCTCGTCCTTGGGCATCAGCCCCCACTTCACCCCGGTGGGAAAGCCCGCGCCGCCGCGCCCCTTGAGGCCGGCATCCTTGACGGTGCTGACGATTTCATCCGGGCTCATCTGGCCGAGGGCCTTGCGGGCGGCCTCATAGCCCTGTTTGGCCTGGTATTCGTCCAGCCACACCGGCTGGCCGTCGTCGCGCAGACGCCAGGTGAGCGGGTGGGTCTCGGGGGCGCGAGGGGTGCGGTTGGCGGTGCCGAAGGAGGCGAGGGTCTTGCGCTGATCAAGGCTCATGGGTAAGCCTCCAGAGTCTTGAGCAGGCTGACGGGATCGAGCCCGCCATAGGTGTCGTCGTCGATCATCAGCGCCGGTCCCTTGTCGCAGTTGCCAAGGCAGCAGACCGGCAGCAGGGTGAAGCGGCCATCGGCGCTGGTCTGGCCGGGGGCGAGGTTCATCACCTCCTTGAGGCCGGCCAGCAACTGTTCGTGACCGTTGATGTAGCAGACCATGCTGTCGCAGACCCGGATGATGTGGCGTCCCACCGGCTGGCGGAAGATCTGGCTGTAGAAGGTGGCGACCCCCTCCACGTCGCTGGCGGGAATGCCAAGCTCGGCGGCGATGGCGTGAATGGCACCGTCGGGGACCCAGCCGCGGGCCTGTTGCACGATCTTGAGCGCCTCTATGCTGGCGGCACGGGGATCTTCGTAGTGGTGCTTCTCGTGTTCGATGGCATCGCGTTCAGCCTGGCTCAGGACGAACTCGTCCCGGTTGCTGTTGCATGCCCCTTGCCCCTGTGGGGTCTGATTATGATGACACTGACATTGCTGGCTCATGACTTGACCTTTGGTGGCTTGTCCCTTTACTGCGCGTCTCGTCTGTCGCCCCCTTCGCGAAGGGGGCGACAGGACTCAACGGTCCACATCCGACATAACGAAATCGATGCTGCCCAGATAGACGATGAGATCCGATACCATGCTGCCCTTGATCACCGAGGGGATCTGTTGCAGGTGGGCAAAGCTCGGGGTGCGGATCCGGGTCCGGTAGCTCATGGTGGAGCCATCGCTGGTCAGGTAGTAGCTGTTGATCCCCTTGGTCGCTTCTATCATCTGCAGCGACTCGGCCGCCGGCATGACAGGGCCCCACGACACTTGCAGGAAGTGGGTGATCAGGGTCTCGATGTGCTGCAGGGTGCGCTCCTTGGGCGGTGGCGTGGTGAGGGGATGATCCGCCTTGAAGGGCCCTTCCGGCATGTTCTTCATGCACTGCTCGATGATCGACATGCTCTGGCGGATCTCCTCGATGCGCACGGTGGCGCGGTCGTAGGCATCGCCATTGCTGCCCACCGGCACCTCGAAGTCGAACTGATCGTAGCCGGAATAGGGGCGCCATTTGCGCACGTCAAAGTTGAGGCCGGTGGCCCGCAGGCCAGCGCCCGTGGTGCCCCAGGCGAGCGCCTGTTCGGTGGTGTAGGCGGCGACCCCTATGGTGCGCCCGCGCAGTATGCTGTTGCGCATCGCCGCCTTCTCATACTCCATCAGCCGCTTGGGCAGCCAGCTCAGCAGATTGTCCTGGATGAGACGCTGCCACCCTTGAGGCAGATCGTGAGCCACGCCGCCGATGCGAAACCAGGCCGGGTGCATGCGCGCGCCCGTGATGGCCTCGATGATGGTGTAGATGCGCTGGCGGTCGGTGAAGGTGAAGAAGACCGGGGTCATGGCCCCCACGTCCTGGATATAGGTGCCAAGGAACAGCAGGTGGCTCTGGATGCGAAACAGCTCCGCCATCATCACCCGGATCATGTCGACCCGCTGCGGCACCTTGATGCCGGCGAGCTTCTCGACCGCCAGCACGTAGGGGAGATTGTTCATCACGCCCCCTAAGTACTCGACCCGGTCGGTGTAGGGGATGTAGCTGTGCCAGGACTGGCGCTCCCCCATCTTCTCGGCGCCGCGGTGGTGATAGCCGATGTCGGGCACGCAGTTGCGGATCTCCTCGCCATCGAGCTGCAGCACCAGGCGAAACGCGCCGTGGGCGGAGGGGTGGTTCGGGCCGAGGTTCAAGAACATGTAGTCCTCGTTCTCGTTGCCGCGGGCCAGGCCCCACTCCTCGGGCTTGAACAGCAGGTTCTCCTGCTCCATGTCCTGCTTGGCGGCATCGAGCATGAAGGGATCGAATTCGGTGGCCCGCGCCGGGTAGTCCTTGCGCAGGGGGTGTCCCTGCCAGCTTCTCGGCATCATGATCCGGGTCAGGTGGGGGTGGCCGTCGAAGGTGATCCCCAGCAGATCCCACACTTCCCGTTCGTACCAGTTGGCGTTGGGGTACTGGCCGGTGATGGTGGGCAGGGTCAGATCGCTCTCCAGCAGCGCCACCTTCAGCATCAGATCGCTGTTTCGCTCGATGGAGATGAGGTGATAGAAGACGGTGAAATCGCTTTGTGGCAACCCTTCCCGGTGGCTGCGCATCCGCTCGTCGGTGGCGCTCAAGTCAAACAGCATCACGAACGGGGAAGGAAGGGCGCGCAAGAAGCCCATCACGTCGAGCAGCAGCTCGCGGGAGAGCCAGACTACGGGCACGCCGGTGCGGGTGGTTTGCAGCGTGAAATGGTCAGCGCCAAAGTGGGCGAACAGTTCGCCTATCACCCTGGCATCCTGATGATCGCTTGGCTGCCACTGGGCCATGGTGTAGTTGCTTGGAAACTCTCGGGTCAATTTCATGGTCAGATCTCATCCGGCGTGCGCAGGTTGGTCACATTGATCCGCTCGCCGCGCTTGCGCTCTTTTTCGGCCTGCATCTGGGGGCGGTAGATCCCCTGATCCCCCACCACCCAGGAGAGCGGCCGGCGCTCCTTGCCGATGGACTCCTGCAGTAGCATGAGCGCCTGCAAAAAGGCCTCGGGGCGGGGCGGGCAGCCCGGAATGTAGACGTCGACCGGCAGGAACTTGTCGACCCCCTGCACCACGGAGTAGATGTCGTACATGCCCCCCGAGTTGGCACAGGCCCCCATGGAGATGACCCACTTGGGTTCGAGCAGCTGCTCGTAGAGACGCTGAATGACCGGCGCCATCTTGATGAAGGGGGTGCCGGCTATCACCATGAAATCGGCCTGACGGGGAGAGGCCCGGATTACTTCGGCGCCGAAGCGGGCGACGTCGTGGGGGGAGGTGAAGGCGGTACACATCTCCACGTAGCAGCAGGAGATGCCGAAGTTGTAGGGCCACAGGGAGTGCTTGCGGCCCCAGTTGACCGTGTCTTGCAGCACCTCCTCGAGACGCCCCATCATGATGCCGCGCGTCGCCTCTTGTGCCAGCGGGTCATCGACGGTCTGGCGCTGCTCCTGGGGGTAACGCTCGACGGGCGCATCCGGGTCAATCCGGGTCAGGGTGTACTTCATGGTGCAACCTCAAGGAAAGGATCTGTGATTCAGTCAGTTTTCTTGTCGTTTAGTGGCGCCTTGCGCGGCGACCAGTCCAGCGCACCGATGCGCCAGAGGTAGACCAGGCCGATGAGCAGCAAAACGATGAAAATGGTGGCCTCGATGAAGCCGACCCAGCCGGTTTCGCGCACCGACACCGACCAGGCAAACAGATAGAGCGCCTCGACATCGAAGATGACGAAGAACATGGCGACCAGATAGAACTTGGCGGAAAAACGCAGGCGGGCACTGCCGACCGAGTCGACACCGGATTCGAAGGGTTTGTTCTTGGTGCGGCCGTAGGCGCGCCCCCCCAGTACGGCGGCAAGACCGATCATTCCCAGGCAGAGGCAGATGGCAGCAACGACATAAATGGCAAAAGCCCAGTGTTGTACAGCAATATCGGCAAACATAGAGGTTTTCCCTAACCAAACTATTCATGCTACTTAACATTGATGTTACGTAGTATGACATTTCCGTACTGATTTACATGTCATTTTTGCCGCTTAATTATTAATCGACTGGTTGAATGTTAAAATTTGTTACGAACTTCAATTTTTTGATGAAAAGGTAGCAAATGAAAATGGCGGGACAGGGCGTGCGCCACCCAGCATCGATGAGTGTTTTAAATTGTGAAAGGGTTATTGCTGAAGTTGACAAGGGGCGATATGGAGGACTGGAAGGCTCGATCGGCATTCAGGAAAGTGATGCGGTTGATGCCTGTGTATTTATCAGGGTTTTAGCAGAGGAAGGGATTCTTCTGCAGCCTTGCCTTGGGAGAGGGTGATTTCGACCCTGCGGTTCGCCTGGCGGTGGGCTGAGGTGTCATTGGGGTAGCGAGGCTGGGTATCGGCCACCCCCTGGGCGACGATGCGTCTGGCGTCCAGTTTGGGGTTGCCGATCAGGGTCTGGACGATGGCGGCGGCCCGCAGCACCGACAGTTCCCAGTTGTTGCGATATAGCTCCACCGGCGCCTGGGAGTTGTCGGTGTGCCCCGTTACTACCACCCGCCCCGGGATACCGGTAAGGATGGTGCCAATCTTGTTGACCAGGGGGATAAACTGGGGCTGCAGGAAGGCAGAATCCGAGGGAAACAGCGCCTTCTCGCCGATGCGGATCACCAGCTGGCTGCCGAGCTGCTCAATTTCCAGATCCTTGGATTCGATCTGTGACTTGAGCTGCTGCTCAAGCTTCTGCTTGGTTGCCTGCACCCACTCCTGCTCCTTGGCCTTGTAGGGCCAGTCATTGGTAGGACTCGGTTGTTCAGAGGGGCCTATGGTTTCGTTGATGGGATCGGCGGCTGCGGCATGCTCAACTTTGTCCAGGATCGTCTCTTTTTGCGGCTCGCCGGGGGCTGTCTTCGAGTCGGGCTCCAGGATCCCGGTTCCTCCCTGCATCACGGGGGAGCCGGCCGGCGGCGAGATGAGACCTATCTTGCCCAATGACTCGATAAAGCCCTGGATCAGCACCCGGGTTTCCGACTGCTTGGCCATGGCGAAGGAGTAGAGCACCACGAACAGGGCAAACAGCAGGGTCATGAAGTCGGCATAGGAGACCAGCCAGCGTTCATGGTTCTCCGGTGCTTCAGCCTTTTTCTTTTTCGCCACCATGTGCTCCCAGATAAGGTTCGAGGGTCACCTGCAGGCGAGCCTGGGATTCGCCGTCCACGATGCAGAGGATGCCGGTCAGGGTCATCTCCTTGTAGTGGCGGATCTGATGGGCGAACGCCTTGTAGCGGTTGCCGAAGGGCAGGAAAATCAGGTTGGCGGCGGAGACCCCGTAGATGGTGGCGATAAAGGCCACCGCGATGGCGCCCCCCAGTTTGTCCGGCGCATCCAGCAGGCCCATGGCGTGAATAAGACCGAACACGGCGCCGACGATCCCCATGGTCGGGCAGTAGCCGCCCATGGCTTCGTAGAATTTGACGGTCTGTTCGAGATCTTCCTGTTCGAACTCGATCTCGTTTTCCAGCACCTCGTGGATCTTGGTCTTCTCGTAACCGTCCACCATCATCTGTACCCCTTTTCTCAAAAAGGGATCCTTGATCTCCTCGATCATCCCCTCGAGGGCCAGCATGCCGCTGCGTCTGGCATTGCCGGCCAGGTTCTCCAGTAACTGGGCCTGCTCATGCAGATCGAGCTTGAGAGGAGAGAGCAGCCATTTGAAGCGTTTCATCGTGCTGCCAACGACCGAGAAGGGGAATTGCGTCAATGCGGCGCCAATGGTACCGCCGATGACGATGAGAAACGCTGGCAGGTCGAGCAGCGCACTGGGGTGACCGCCTTCGATCATGTTGCCGCCAAGGATGGCGATCAGTGCCAGTACCAGGCCGATCAAACTCATCTGTTACCCGTCCATGAATGGTGATAGTGGCTAGTGTAGCTACTTAAGTGTCAGTTTTTCAAAACGATATCCAATCGGTGAACAAATAAATGAGCGATGGTGGCGGGGGCAATGAAGGGAAGAAAAAACGAGCCCGGATGTGACACAAGGGGCGCAACGCCAAGGAGAGAAAAAGGGGAGAAACAAAGAAGCCGCACAAGGCGCGAGCGCCCCTTGTGCGGCCATCCTGATCACTGGTTACTTGACCACTTCCAGTGCAGGGAAGGGGTATTTCCCTTCACGCACGTCCTTGCTCGGGCCGTACATCCTCATGATGATGTAGGCGTCTTTCTCCGGGATAGGCAGCCAGTTGGGATTGTTGGCATCCCCCTTGGCGCTCAACTCTATGGTGTACATGCCATCGGCATCGGGTTTGAGGGTCCGGTCGCCACGGCTGTGACGGTTGATGGCATTGTGCGCCATCAACTTGTTGTCGGTGGCATAGACGGTGAAGGACCAGAACTGGCTCACGTCCGGCGCCTTGAAGCGCATGCGGTATTTCTTGCCGTTGGCACCGTTGATGTTCTGGCCGTCCGACCCTTTTACCGATTGCAGGTAGACGGACTCTTCCGGCGGCAGCCCCCACTGGCCGAGATAGGTGCCTTCGGCAAACAGGTCACGCTTGCCATTTTGCAACTCGGCGCGAGTGCCCAGCAGCTCGCCGGCGTTGGTCATCTTGGGCGCCAGCTCGGCCAGGTAAGCCATGCCGAGTTGCTCACCCGTCTTGGCCGCCGCCGTCTGCTCCTTGGTGAAATCCTGTTTGCAAGGAGCCAGTCCTATGGCCTTGTACTGATCCAGCCACTGTTTGTCGGCCGTGCCCATGTCCCCTTCGCACAGGACGAAGTTGACCCGCTGCAGCCAGTCGGTCTTGGCCGGATCAGGCCATTGATGCACCTTGGGTTTGGGGCCCGGCACGCCTAGGTATTGGGAGAGGGTGCGGATGTTCCACTGATCCATGTAGCCGAGCGCTACCTTCTCGTCTTCCTTGCCGGTCGCCATGATGCGACCCATCAGTTTGATCAGGTTGGAGTTGACGCGAATGACCTCGGTCACGCTGGCGGGCACTTCCCCCTGCCAGGTATTGGAGGCAAACATGAAGCGACCGCCTTTCTCACCGCGCAGACGGGAGCCGATCATGGAAGTGGTGTAGTGGCCCATGTCCATGGTGTGCAGGATCCAGTAACGGCCCTTGTCCATGTCGGGCACGCTGACGATCACCGGCTCGGCACTGACATCCAGCCACCCTTGCAGATGCAGGGTGTCGTTGTTGATGGTCGGGTGAGAGGTATAGGTGTCGTCTGCGATGTGACGAATATTCTGGAATCGATTGAGGGGCGTATCGGTTTTTACTGCGGTTTCATAAAAAAACTTGTATGCCTCGTCCATTGAGTAGGCATAAATAAAGGCATCCTTCGCCATCTCGTCACTTATTTTTGCGTAGGCCGGCAATGCAGTCATCGCACACAACGAAACAGCCAAAACTGTTTTTCTAATCATGATGCTCTCCGTGTTGTAAAAACTCAGCCATCAAGAATGCTGATTTATCCCATGTGACATGAAGTGAACCATCTCACGCAAACAGCATTACATGATTATGCTTGGGCGTCCATGCGTGAAATTCAACCACCACAGGCAAATGATAAATTAGTCATCATTTGTTCCTGTCATCAAGGGAGGCCGCCCGGAAAGGTGCTCGGCGTCATCATGCCGGGGCACACGATCAAACATCTGAAATGCTCATAGTTGCTGGTTGGAGGAGTCAGCCGCGCTGCTTCACCTGCATAGACATGCTTTACCAGACTGGCTGTTCAACTGCTGCGTGGGGTGTAGATACAATCAAATGAGGAAGAGGGTGATAATTATTTTCTGGGTGGCAATAAAACCCAAGCATTTCCTGACGATCTAATAGAGCTTATTAATATTGTCAGGCTATGGAGTAAGACGGTTTATTTAAATTTGAGTCGACACCCTGAATAAATCCTATTTTTATAGCCTTGTTGTGGTCATTTTATGGTTTGCAACATTTCTGCTCCCAGTTTAATTATCATCAACCTCTTTTGAGCCAATAACACTTATATATCGGTGGGTTTTGCGATCATCGGGGTTGTGTGACACCCGGAGCCTTGGACGGCAAGGCTGTGGCTGGAGTATGGCTGCCGGGGTGAGGGAGGGATGATTCGCCACTGCGTGGCTCACCCCTTCGGGGCGGCCTGCGGCCGTTCATCGCAACTCGCTGCTCTGCTCGAACCCGACGAGGGTTCTCACCTTCCCTCTCGAAAGTCAGGGGGAGATACGAAAAAGGGCCCACCATAGGTGGACTCTTTCGAATTTGACGCTGGGTCGGGATTGATTCACGCCATCCCTGGCGCTCGCCCTCTGACCGTCCAGGCGGGCTATCCTGCCCGCCTGTCGAACAGGGTTCGAACCAAGCTGCCCACCATCGGATAAAGCAAAAGGCCCCGTCTTGCGACGGGGCCTTTTGCTTTATTTGGCGGTGAGGGAGGGATTCGAACCCTCGATACGTTGCCGTATACACACTTTCCAGGCGTGCTCCTTCAGCCACTCGGACACCTCACCAAATTTTGGTCTGTTGTTTAACGTGTTCAGCCAACACTGTGTTCGTCGCGCCGTTGCGCTGGAACGGGGCGTAATGTAGGGGAAAGGGCTGCCTCGGTCAACCACTTTTCCCCTTATTTTTCATAATCTTTATCGAACGCTTAACCCTTGAGCAGAATGCCGTTTTTTTACACCGGCTCAGGGCTTGTCCAGGATGATCAGGCTGTCAGGCAGCTCGTTCTGATCCCGGGTGGCGGGGAAGGCATCGCTCAGGATGGCGCTGGTGCGCTCGATGCACTCCAGAAAGCCCTGCTCGATCTCCTTGTTGCGCACCCGTGTTACGAAGTCATCAATGATCTCCTGCCACTGGGCGTTGTCGATGTGCTGGGCGATGCCGTCATCCACCAGGATCTCCACGTAGTGCTCGGCGGCCGAGACGAAGATCAGCACGCCAAGCCGGTCGCGGGTGCGATGCAGCCCCTGTTCGACAAACTGCAGTCGCGCCATCAGGGCGGCCCGGTGCAGGCGCACCCGTTTGGGGATCAGCCGCATCTTGATGGGGGTCCAGTGAAACAGGAGGCTCAGCAGCAGCCAGACCGACCACTGTACCAGCAGGATCTCGTACCAGCCGAGCCAGAAGCCGAGCTGGAACACCAGCAGCGGGGTGAGCATGGCCAGCAGGGCCGCCCAGAGGGTGGGAATGTAGCGATATCCATCGCTGGCCGGGGCCAGCACGGTCACCAGTTCGGCGTCCGTCTCCTGTTCTGCCTGTCTGACCCTGGCCTGAAGCGTGTGATAAAACTGTTTGGAAATCATCTTGTCGTCTCTTAATCCCTGTTACCAACCACCGGAGGCGCCACCGCCACCAAAACTGCCACCGCCACCGCTGAAGCCACCGCCTCCGCCGCTAAAGCCTCCGCCGGAGCGACCGCCAAAGGAGCCGGCCCCCAGTCCCCCGGCCAGGTAGGCCGATCGGCGACGGCGGCCCGAGCCACCTCCGCCGCCCCCTCCGCGCAGGTTATGGATCACGATCATCGCAATCACCATCAGGATGAAGAGCCAGGGGCCCTGGGTCGCATCCTTTTTCTGTGCGTCGGCAGGCTGATATTCGCCAGCCAGGGCCTGCATGATGCCCTGGCTGCCCGCCATGATGCCGGCCACCATGTCGCCCCGCTTGAAGGCGGGCAGGATCCGGGTCTGGATGATGTTGGCGGCGATGGCATCGGGCAGGGCCCCTTCCAGGCCGTAACCCACTTCGATCCGCACCTTGCGCTCATCCTGGGCGATCAGCAGCAGGACTCCGTTGTCTTTTCCTTTCTGGCCGATGCCCCAGTGACGTCCCAGCTGGTAGCCGTACTCCTCGATAGTCTCTCCCTGCAAACTGTCGATGGAGACCACCACCAGCTGTACGCCGCTGCGTTTTTCAAACGCGGCCAGTTGCTGGGTCAGCTGGTGGGCCTGCTTGCGGGACATCAGGCTCGCCTCGTCCACCACCCGCCCGCTCAGGGGCGGAAAGTCGGGAGCCGCCTGTAGCGCTGTGGTCCAGAGCAGCAGGCAGGCCAGCAGGATGCGCAGCATCATGGTCATTGGAAGCTCACCTTGGGCGCCTCATCGGCACCTGGCTTGGCGCTGAAGCTGGGTTTGGCTTCCAGATCCGAGTAGAGCAGCTTGTGCCAGATCACCCCGGGGAAGGTGCGGATCTCGGTGTTGAACTGGCGCACCGCCTCTATGTAGTCGCGGCGGGCCACCGAGATGCGGTTTTCGGTGCCTTCCAGTTGGGCCTGCAGGGTGAGGAACTGCTGATCCGCCTTGAGATCGGGATAACGCTCGACCACCACCATCAGGCGGGAGAGGGCGCTGGAGAGCTGGTTTTGCGCCGCCTCGAACTCCTTGAGCTGGGCCGGATCGCTCACCTGCAGGCTGCCGACCCGGGCACGGGCGTCGGTGACCGCCTTGAGGGTCTCCTGCTCGTGGGTGGCATACCCCTTGACGGTGGCCACCAGGTTGGGGACCAGATCGGCGCGGCGCTGGTACTTGTTCTCCACCTGTCCCCAGCTCGCCTTGACCTGCTCATCCAGAGTCGGAATGGTATTCATGCCGCAACCGGTCAGACCCAGCAGCAGGGTCAGGGTCAGCAGGGATCGGGTGGCCCTGCGCCAGAGAGATAGGTTCATCTTGTTGTTCTCCATTGAAATGGCTGGCAAATATCGGTTCACCATAACAGCTTGGGGTCGGCGGCGACAATCCGCGACGACACGCTGTGGTGACTATCCGCGACTGCAGCGGGCGGGCAAGACCGGCATCTTGTTGATGCCCGATACCCTGGGCAGCTGCGGCTTGTCCTTGAGCCAGGAGGCGAGCTCCTCCCCGCAGCCATTGCCGGGGGGAATGGGGGGCTGGGGCTGGCAATCCGGGCTGGCGGCAGGGCAGCGCAGGCGCACATGGAAATGGCTGAAATGGCCCACCCAGGGGCGCAGCTTGGCCACCCAGGGCTCGTGACCCGCCTGCTCACAGACGGCCGATTTGATCACCGGGTTGACGAAGATGCGTGCCACCTCGGGTTTACTGGCGGCCAGGCGCAGCAGGGTCAGCTGCTGCGGGCCAAAGCGCCCCGGCAGCATCTTGTAACTGGGCTCGTCGATGAGCGCCCACTCCCTGGGGGCATCCTGCTCCCACTTGCTGATGGGGCGGTTGGCCATGCGAAACCAGATATCGGCATCGAGGCCGGTCTGGTGGCTGCGATGGCCCGAGGTGAAGGGGCCGCCATGGGCCATCGCCAGATCGGCGATATAGAGATCCGGCAGGCCGGCCATGCGGCTCTGGTTGGCCAGCGTCTGCAGGTAATGAATAAGGTCGGGGTGGCCGTAGTAGCGCAGCCGCTTGGTACGGATCACCTGATAACCAGGCCCCTCCAGTGGCAGGGCCATGCCGTTTTTCAGGCAGCCGGCGGCATAACCGCCGATTGCCTCGGCGTGCAGGGCGGTAGCCAGTAACAGGGACGTCAGCATCTGTGTGCTCCTTGTCTTGCTTCGAGTCGGCTGAGGAGTGCGAACAGACTCAAACATATCAATAAATAGGCCGCTGCTACCAGCAGCCAGATCTCGTAAACCAGTCCGCTCGAGTTGGCCATCTCGGTGCCGACAAAGGTGAGCTCCTGCACCGAGATGAGGGAGACGATGGCGGTATCCTTCACCAGGGCGATGAGCTGGCCGGTGAGGGGCGGCAGCATCAGCAGCAGAGCCTGGGGCAGGATCACCCGGCGCAGCCGCACCCAGGGGGAGAGACCAAGGCTCTGCGCCGCCTCCCATTGCCCTGCGGGCACGGCAGCGAGGCCGGCCCGTACTATCTCGGCGACGAAGGCGGCGCTGATCATCCCGACGCACAGGGTGCCGGAGATGAGGTTCTCCCAGCGTGCCGGCGGGCCGAACAGCGCCTCCTGCCAGGGCGAGATGGCCGCGCTGCCGAGCCAGCGTGAGAGGCCGCTTGCCGGCAATAGCTGGTTGGCGATGAAAAAGTAAAAGATGAAGATAAACACCAGCGGCGGCAGGTTGCGGACAAGCTGGACAAACAGGGTGGCCGGCAGCACCAGCCAGGGGCGGCGGCTGAAGGTGGCCAGCCCGAGAGTGGTGCCGAGCAGCAGCGCCAGCAGCATGCCAAACAGGGCGATGCGCAAGGTGGTGAGCAGGCCGCTGAAAAAATAGGGCAGCTCACCGTGCGGGCCGCGGGTGAACAGCAGCTCGAAGGCCTGATGCCAGTGCCACTGATAGGCTACCCCGATATGGACGCGGCTGGCGAGCCAGGCCGCCGTCAGCAGCAAGAGCACGACAATCGCCCCATCCAGCCAGCCGACGTGGCGAATGGCCCCTCTTATCTTCGTCATCATCAGGGGTTGGCGACCTGCGCTTTCCATGCCAGCGACTTGAACCAGTAGTCATGACGCGCTTTGAGCCAGCCATCGGCCTGGCGGGCGTCGATCCACTCGTTGAACTGCTCGGCCAGGGCCCCGTCCTCTTTACGCAGGGCAAAGCCTTCGTTCCCCTGCGCCAGCGGGGTGGCGAAGGGCATGAAGAGGGCATCGGGGTGGCGCAGTGCCTCCTGCTCCGGTTTGGGGGAGGAGGAGAGAGCGCCGTGGGCGCGGCCGTTCAGCACCTCCTGAAACACCTGGGACTCGTCATCGAACTGACGCAGGGTTGCCTTGGGAAAGTTGACCTTGGCCACCTGTACCGGCGAGGCACCACGGCGCACCGCCAGGATCACCCCGCGCTGGTTGAAGTCGGCCAGGGTTTTCTTCTCGCTTGCCATGGATGTCGAGGCGGCCAGCTGAACGCCGGAGTGGGAGTAAGGGTGGGTGAAACGTACGCTCTTCTCCCGCTCGGGGGTGATGGTGAGGCCGCCGATGATGACGTCATATTTTTTCGCCAGCAGGGAGGGGATGATGCCATCCCAGGCGGTGGGGACGAACTCCACCTGCCAGCCGTTGTCGGTGGCGAGGCGACGGGCCACGTCAATCTCGAAACCGATCAGGGCTCCCTGTTTGTCCCGCATCGCCCAGGGGGCGAAGGTGGACATGCCGACCCTCAGGCTGCCGCTTTGCTCGATCTGGGCCTGGGTGGCGGAGGGCTG
The DNA here is from genome assembly GCF_019048725.1 of Aeromonas sp. FDAARGOS 1407. NCBI lineage: Bacteria > Pseudomonadati > Pseudomonadota > Gammaproteobacteria > Aeromonadales > Aeromonadaceae > Aeromonas > Aeromonas sp. FDAARGOS 1407. The sequence goes on along the minus strand of NZ_CP077399.1, from coordinate 3,691,311 downwards.
GGTGTCGGCCTGGGCGGGGGCAAACAGAGTGGTGGTCAGCAGCAGGGCTGCGCCCGACAGGGCGGTTTTGATGAATGATGTCATGGTTAACGTCCTTGTTGGTCCGGAGCAAGATGACGGGCCAGGGCCCGCGAACAGGCTGACAGGGTCAGCGTCAACAGCAGGTAGAGGGCGGCCACGGTAAACCACACCTCGAAGGTGAGAAAGGTGTCGGCCACCAGGGTGCGTCCCTCGTTGGTAAGGTCGAAGATGGCGATGACGCTCACCAGGGCCGAGTGCTTGATGAGCGACACCAGCTCGTTGGTCAGCGGCGGCAATATGATGGTCATGAGCTGTGGCAGGATCACTTTGCGCAGGGTCACGGCTCTGGGCAGGCCGAGGGCGTGCGCGGCCTCCCATTGTCCCCTGGGTATGGCCAGCACGCCTGCTCGCAACACTTCGGCGGTAAAGGCGCCCTGATAGAGAGAGAGGCTCAGCACGGCGCAGGCCAGTGGCGCCAGCCCCAGCATGGGGCCCAGCAGGAAGTAGAGAATATAGAGTTGCACCAATTGCGGCGTGGTGCGCACCAGCGCGAGATAGGCGAGGGCGAGCCAGGGGCCCAGACGGGAGGGGAGCAGGCGCAGGCTCGCCACGCAGAGACCGACGACCAGGGTACCCACCAGGCTGAGCAGGGCTACCTGCAGGGTGACCAGCAGACCATTTAGCAGCGGGCCGGCATAGAATTCTCCCTCATCCCACTCCCCGAGAAACGGCAACACCCGCGGCCATTGCCACTCATACCCCATCTGGCGGGCACCGCTGTAGAGGGCCCTGCCAAGCAGCAGGAGCAGGGCCAGGGTGCCGAGCAGCCAGCCGAGCGGGGAGAGGCGGCGCGCGCTAGCCATGGTAGCTGAGCACCTGTTCGAGAAAGGCCCGGGTGCGCGGGTGGGAGGGAGCACCAAAGAGCTGCGCCGGCGGGGCAGACTCGATGATCCGGCCCTCGTCCATGAAGAGCACCCGATCCGCTACCTGGCGGGCAAAGCCCATCTCGTGGGTGACGCAAACCAGCGTCATCCCCTCGTCCGCCAGCTCGCGGATCACGTCCAGCACCTCGCGGATCATCTCGGGGTCGAGGGCCGAAGTGGGTTCGTCAAACAGCATCAGCTCGGGCTGCATGCAAAGGGAGCGGGCGATGGCTACCCGTTGCTGCTGGCCGCCCGAGAGCTGGTGGGGATACTTGTCGGCCTGGGCCTGGATGCGCACCCGCTCCAGCAGCGTCAGGGCCCGCGCCTTGGCATCCGCCGGGCGCAGCCCCAGGGTGTGCACCGGCGCCACCATCAGGTTTTCCAGCACCGTCATGTGGGGAAAGAGGTTGAACTGCTGGAACACCATGCCGACCCGTCCTTGCAGCCGGCGCAGATAGGCGGGGGTAACGGGCTCGCCAAACAGGAACAGCTGGCCGCCGTCGATCTTCTCCAGGCCGTTGATGGTACGGATCAGGGTGGATTTTCCAGAGCCCGACGGGCCGCAGATCACCCACTTCTCACCCCGCTCTATGGTGAGATCGATCTGGTGGAGGGCCTGAAAATCGCCGTAGCGTTTGTTGACGCCACAAAAACGGACGCAAGGGGGCGTGCTGGTCAATGAATCGGTTCCATTGAGAGTCGTTGATGCCATGGTATTGATTTTGTGGGGACATGACAAAGAAAACCCCCTTGTCAGCGCCCTGATGGCTGTTCACAATGGCGCCATTTTTCGATGGCAGGAGTCTCTCATGCGTATTACATCCTTGCTGGCCTCGCCGGGGCTACACCTCTTGATGCCGCCGGTGGCCCGTTATCGCCTCGTTATCCTGTTGCTGTGGCTGGTGAGCTGGGGCGTGGTGGCAGCCTCTGTGTGGTATGGCCGGGAGGCCATGGCCCTGATCCACTGGGTGGGGCTGATCTTTGGCGGCATCACGGGCCTCATGGTGTCGCTGCCCCGTAGCTGGCAGCCCTGGCGCATGGCGGAGCTGGGCTGGGACGACGCTCATCTCTATCTGCTCAATGGCCCGAAGGACAAGGCGCTGGCACTGCCTCGCGATCGGCTGGTGGCCTTCGAGCGGGAGCGCAGGGTCGGCCATGATGGCCAGTGGCTCGACTTCAGCTTGGATCTGCAGTTGAGCGAGCAGGAGCTGGCCGAGGCCATGGCGCTGCTGGATCTCAGGCAGGAGTCGCTCCATCTGGTGAGCCCAGGTGTCTACCGTTTCGGGTTCAAACGCGCATGGCACGGCCGGCGCGCTTTGGCCCGACAACTGGCGACGCTGCAGCCGGGCTGAATCGACTATTTTCTCGACAATCCCGGACAAAGCTCGGATACTGCCAGTGACTCGAATTGATCTTGTCTGCATGTTCGCCCAAGAGATCAATCACTTGGGCCACTGTGCGGGGAAGGCCATGGCATGAAGCCCTGGCAGGTCCGGCATAGGGGTTGTGCCCTTACCGTTATGCCGGGAATTGCATAGAGAAGGCACCTTGAATCGAGAGTGGATGGCATGAAGATTTACGTAGGTAATCTGTCGTACCGGATGACGGCCGACGAACTGAAGACCCTGTTCAGCCAGTTTGGGCAGGTCGACAAGGTTGATATCATCATCGACCGCGATACCGGCCAGTCAAAGGGGTTTGGCTTTATTGAAATGCCGGTCAACGGAGAGGCCGAGAAGGCCATCGCCGACCTGCACGGCACTGAAGTCGCTGGCCGTACCATCACAGTCAACCAGGCCAAGCCGAAGACAGATGCCCCCCGTCGGCCGCAGCAACGCCATCGCTAAGGTGTTTCAATAACGCAAAACGGCATGGGATCTCCCATGCCGTTTTTGTTTCTGCGCTAGTTGGCGGCGGTCTGCCGACTCAGGGCACGTCGTAGCCCAGCGCCGCCTTGCGAATGCGGAACCACTGCTGGCGATTGAGGGTGATGGACTCCGAGGCCACGGCGGCGGCAATCCGTTCCCGCTTGCCGGAGCCTATCAGCGGCAACGGCTGGCTGGGCAGCATCATCACCCAGGCGTAGACCACCTGCTCGATGGTCTGGGCGCCCACCTCCTGGCGGATCTGCTCGAGCTCGCCGCGCAGACCCTCGCAGGCCGGATCGCTGAACAGTCGGCCGCCACCGAGGCAGGACCAGGCCATCGGCTTGATCCCGAGCTGCTGGCATTGATCCAGAGAGCCATCCAGCGTTCCCTCCTGATGGAGCGGCGAGATCTCCAGCTGGTTGGTGACCAGCGGGAAGGGCAGACGGGATTGCAGCAGCTCGAACTGGCGGGCGGTGAAGTTGGAGACCCCGGCATGCTTGATCTTGCCCGCCTGCGTGAGGGTGATAAAGGCATCCGCCACTTCGTCTGCGTTCATCAGGGGATCAGGGCGGTGGATCAGCAGCAGATCCAGATGGTCGGTGCCGAGCTTTTGCAGCGAGGCCTCGGCGCTGGCGATGATGTGCCCCTTGCTGGTGTTGTAATGATTGAGAGCGTGCTCAGGGTTGGCAGTGAGGGCGATGCCGCACTTGCTGACGATTTCCATCCGCTCGCGCAAGGAAGGCTCAAGGCGCAAGGCCTCGCCGAAGGCCGCCTCGCACTGGTAGCCGCCGTAGATGTCGGCGTGGTCGATGGTGCTCACCCCCAGATCCAGATGGTATTTCATCAGATCGAGCAGGGCGGTGGGGGAGAGCTGCCACTCCATCAGGCGCCAGTAACCCATGATGAGGCGTGAGAAAGTGGGGCCTTGCGGATGCAGGGCAACGCGGGATACAGACATGCATGACTCCTTGGCAAAACAGGAAGTAAAAAAGGGGCTGCCGGCATCTTGGCCTGATGAGAGGGACAAAGCAATAATGGCGCCAGGCAAGATTCGAACTTTGGTTCTGACAGGGGGATAGCTCAGGTGGAAGGGTTTGCCGAACGGTTGCAGAGTCTGATCGGGGAGATGAGCGTGAGCGCCTTTGCCCGCAAGGTGGGGTTGAGCGAGGCGCTGATCCGCAAATACCTGAAAGGGGCCGAGCCCGGGCTGGCACGGGCCAACCAGATAGCGATGGGGGCCAACTGTTCGCTGGAGTGGCTGGCCACCGGGTGCGGCTACCTCTACCGTCAGGCGGAGGTGGTGGACAGGGAAGCCTTGGGGGCGGCGCAGCTGCTGCTCAAGGAGCAGCGCAGCGGGCTGACTTTGCCCGACGAGGAAGCGCTGGTGACCCTGCTCGCCTACTACCAGTTTTTACGTACCCATAAAAAGGCGGACGGTTATCTCGATCTGGCGCTGGCGCGGGAGTTTGGCCGCCATCTGGGGGAGGCCTGACGGCGCGCGTATTACCATTTAGTCGGGTCACCACGGTCTGATTATTCTGATACGCTCTAAGCAAGTGAACGGTCCAGGGAACGGGCAATGAGTTACTTGATCCTCGGGAGTGGTGCGCTGGGCTCTGCGCTGGCAAGAGAGCTGATGAACAGGGGGGAATCCTTTCTGCTGGCGGGTCGCAGCTGCCCGGCCGGGATCGACCCCGGGGCCTGCTTCCCCATGCTGGAAGTGGACGAGCTTTCGTTCAGCGCCCTCTTTACCCTCTACGACACCGAGCCGCTCCCCCGGGTGGTCATCAACACCATTGGCTTGCTGCATGGTCTCGATTTCATGCCGGAGCAGCGGGTGGAGCAGGTTCATCCCAAATGGCTGTGTGACAGCCTGCTGGCCAATGCCTGGCCGACCCTGGCCCTGGCAGCCCATTTTAGCCGCCTGATGAGCCCGCAACATCCATTGTGGCTCTGCGCCATCTCCGATATCGCAGGCTCCATCGGTGCCAACGAACAGGGGGAGCGCTATAGCTACCGGATGAGCAAGGCGGCCCTCGACATGGGGGTGAAGAACCTGGCACTGGAGTGGGCAAGACGCTTCCCGCAGGCCGGGGTGATCGCCGTGGCCCCCGGCCTGATGGACTCCCCGATGAACAACCCCTTCCTGGACGAGCTGCCAGACACATCGCTGCAAGCCCCTGCCGAGGTGGCGGGCAAATTGCTGGATCTTATCGATAAACTTGCGTTGAGCCAGTCCGGCCAGCTGATCGATCTCGATGGACAGCCGCTACCCTGGTAGCGGGGCGGCAGACCTCCATGCGCTTCACAATATGATCATGTCACCCTTGCCAAGGAGGGGTGGCATGGCTACCGTCATCCCTCTGCCTAGGAGGGATCTCATGCGCTATATCGATTTACGAAGTGATACGGTTACCCAGCCCACCGACGCCATGCGCCAGGTCATGCTTCATGCCGACGTTGGCGATGATGTCTATGGTGAGGATCCGAGCGTCAATGCACTGGAGGCCTATGGTGCCCGTTTGCTGGGCAAGCAGGCGGCGCTGTTTGTGCCCTCTGGCACCATGTCCAACCTGCTGGCGGTGATGAGCCACTGCCAGCGCGGCGAAGGGGCCATCTTGGGGAGCGCAGCCCATATCTATCGTTACGAGGCTCAGGGGAGCGCCGTGCTGGGGTCGGTCGCGTTGCAACCTCTGCCCATGCAGCCGGATGGTACCCTGGCGCTGGCGGATATCGAGGGGGCGCTGGCACCCGACGATGCCCATTTTGTCCAGACCCGGCTCATCTGTCTCGAAAATACCCACAATGGCAAGGTCTTGCCGCTTTCCTATTTGCAGCAGATGGGCGCCTTTGTCGCCGAGCGGGGATTGAAGCTCCATCTGGACGGAGCCCGCCTGTTCAATGCCGCCATCGCCAGCGAGACCCAGGTCGACACGCTGGCCGCGCCGTTTGACAGCATTTCGATCTGCCTCTCCAAGGGGCTGGGGGCGCCGGTGGGCTCCTTGCTGGTCGGAGAGCAGGCGTTTATCGCCCGCGCCAGACGGCTGCGCAAGATGCTGGGGGGCGGCATGCGCCAGGCCGGGATCCTGGCTCAGGCCGGGCTGTTCGCCCTGGAGCAGCATGTGCACCGGCTGGCTGATGATCACCGCCGTGCCCGTCGTCTGGCCGAAGGGCTGGCCGCCTTGCCCGGTATCGAGCTGGATCTTGCCCAGGTGCAGAGCAACATGGTGTTCCTGCGCCTCAAAAACGGGGAGTCTCAGGCGCTCCTTGCCTTTATGAAGGAGCGTGGGATCCTCTTCTCCGGCTACGGTGAGCTGCGGTTGGTGACCCATCTGCAGATCAATGATGACGATATCGAAGAGGTGATCGACGCCTCTACCGAATATCTGGGGGCGTGAAAAGCATGGATAAACAATCAGGGCGCCGCGGCGCCCTGATTGTTTTGTATGTCGATTGAGGTGGCATCAGCCCTGGCGCTGCCCTGTCATCAGCATGGCTTCGTCGGTGGCGTCGTAGATCATCACGGCGATATGGGTCACCTGGCCGCCAAAATCCGCCAGCGGCACCAGGGTCAGGTTCTGGAACATATGGGGGGCCGAGCCCGTGATGGGGCGGTAGTTGGAGAAGCGCAGCAGATAGGGCTTCTGCTCCCAGGTGCTGAAGGCCCGGTTGTTGAGCTTGAACACCATGTTGGCCTTGCGCTCGAACCAGGCTCTGTCCACATCGGGGAAGAGGTCGAACAACACGCCATCGCGCACCTCACCCGCCAACCGGCCGCTGTGGCTCTCCATGAAGCCGTTCCACACCTGTACCTTGTACTCCTTGTCGAGCACTACCAGGCCGACGTCCAGGTTCTGGACTATGTTCATCAGCCAATGAAATTCACGGATCTCCATAGTCACTCCTAGAGCATGTGCATGATTTTGTTGTTCATGGTGGCGATGGAATCTTCGGTAAACAGCAGCAGCAGATCACACTGCACCGCGTAGTCCTGGATCCGGTAGTTGATCTCGATGGCCAGGGTTCGGCGCCAGCGGCTCTTGTTGGTGTTGATGAGCTCGTTGATGGGTCTGTGCTGGCCGAGTACCACGGGGTGGCCCTGGCTGAAGGGGGTATCGAGCTGGCTGGCGTAACCGCGTAAAAAGGCGCCGATCAGCACGTTGGCGGTGTCCATCAGCAGCTCCAGCTCGGCGGTGCGATCCAGCACCCCCTGGTGATTCATCAGGCGCGCCAGATCCTTGAAGCTGGAGTCGTGGAACAGGAGCAGGGCTTCACCTGCGATCCCGGCCCCGATAAAGCCCTGGCAGACGGCGGAGAGAGTATCCGAATCGGCTGCGGCCGAGAGGGCCATGTGCAGCTCGGAGACCTCCAGCACGTTGACGTTGGGAATGGGCAGCACCACGAAGGCGTTGAGCAGCCGGGCCAGCAGATCGGCGGCCTGGCCCATGGATACGTTGGCGAGCTCCTGATAGACGTCGCGGATCTCCGGGGTGATCTTGACGCCGGCATCGGCCAGCTCGCTCTCGGGCTGTGTTGCTGCGACGGGCTGACCGCTGGGGGCGCTATGCCAGAAGCCATGTTGCTTGAGCAGGGCGCACAGGGTTTCCGGCGAGGCGGGCTTTTTGATGAAATCGAGGGCACCCAGCCCCATGACCTTCTGGTAGGCTTCGGGCTGGATATCGCCGGAGACCACGATCACCTTGCTGCGAAGCCGCTCCCGTTGAAGGGTCTCCAGCACGCCATAGCCATCCATCTCCGGCATGGTGAGATCGAGGAAGATGAGATCTCCATGTCCCATCAACACCTGCTCTATCCCTTCAAGACCGTTGGCGGCGTAGTGCAGGTTGACGTTCCAGTCGGCGGGGAGTGCCCGCGCCAGCTGTTTGCGGGCAAACCCCGAGTCATCACATATCAATACATTCATGGTGCGTGGCAGGCTCTGTTGGCAAGTATTGCTATTAGTGTTGCCCGCTAACGCTCAGATGCAATGGGGGAGGGCATTTGCCTGTGAAAATTGATTGTCCCACTGCCGGTTGCGATAGCGTGCCGAGTATTTTTCAACAAATTCTGCAAACATGTTAACACGTAGCGGGGCGAACTGATGTTGGCAGTGCAGCATGTAGAGGGGCCGGTTGCCGGTTTGCCAGTCGGGCAGTACCGGCACCAGCTGCTCATCGTGGAGAAAACTGGCCACGTAGTGCAGTGGAGCATTGACGATCCCAAGATGCCGTCTGGCCGCCCTGACGGCTGCCTGGGTCTGGTTGACCGTCAACCTGGCCGGACGCTTGATGCAAACGTGCTGGCCATCCTTGTCGGTCAACTGCCAATGCTGGTGGGGCCAGCAGTAGATGAGATCGTGCTCTTCAAGCTGGTTGGGATGGGCGGGGGTGCCCTTCTTGGCCAGATAGAGGGGGGAGGCAAACAGGCCGTACTCGATATGACCGAGGCAGAGGGCGTTGGGCAAGGATTGGGGCAGTTCCCCGTTGAAGAACACCAGATCCCGATCGTTGTCGAACAGGTGCTGGTGATCATTGGTCTGGGTGATCTCGAACTGCACCTCGGGGTAACGCAGCCCGAATTCGGCCAGCATGTCGACCAGTATGGTATTGGAGATGGCCACGGGGGCCGCTACCCGGATCTGGCCGGTGATCTCCTCCTCCTTGCCCTGGATCTCGCTGGTGGCCTGCTCGATCTGGGCGAGGGGAGTGCACAGGCGCTCATAGTACCTGAGCCCTTCGTCAGTGAGGCGAAGCTTGCGGGTTGAGCGATGGAGCAGGGGGTAACCAAGGTGCTCCTCCAGTTGGGAGATGCGTCGACTGATGGTGCCTGTTGGCATGTCCAGTGCGGCTGCCGCGTGGGAAAATCCCCCTTCTTGCACCACCTTGACGAACAGGTAGAACTCTTCGATGTGTTTCATAAACGCTGTTCTGGGTGTAACAAGGGGGTCACCATAAAAAGAGCCTTTGCCCTTGGCAAGCGCAATTCAGCGTTTAATTGATCTGGGTTCTATTTCTGCTGAAACCTCTTTTATAACAGTGCTGCACCCGCATGCGGACTTGTTCGAGACAATTTTATCCACTCGTTTAACCGGGACAGCGAGGAGGTGTCTGGTTTCAACGTCGCTGGTATTCGCACCTGCACGGGATCTTGATGGCACTCAACACCGTGAGCATTTGTTCTAAGGTGATGGATTTATGAACGCCCTATATGTGATGGTGATCATATATTTCAAGTTTGGCTGGTAACTGGTCGCAAAGTAGCAGAGTGGTATATCAGAAACTGCTTAAGGAACGGATATTAACCGTATTGCCGTTTTTTTTGCCGCTTTGTCCAGCCAATTGGTTAATTAATGGAAAGTTGGCAGCATAAATTGACAGGAAATTTTTGAATTCAACAGTTTGTCAATCGAAAATATCCTGAAAAAAGTACCAAATTGTTTCAAACAGTGTCAGCTGGCTCACTCTTAGTGGTTGTTTTTGCTGATAAAAAAAGATAAAAATCGATATTGCAATTAACCTGTAATAACTAGGTTCTTGGCTGAGTCCTATTGTCGTTTCAGCATATCGCCATCCGTTGCCGATATCTGAAATGGTATTTTCTGCTCGAGGCCATCTTGATCAAATGTGGGCACAAATTATGTGCAGCCGGCATTCGACAGATGGCAGTGTGCGTTGTCTGTTGTTCGGTTAACCAGTGATCATCCAGTATGAATGACCTTGACCAGATGAATACCCTTGACGAACGGTTACTGAAAACGATGGATGTTCTGCATACCCCCATCTGGGTCTATGACATCGAGCATCACCATATTTTCTGGGCCAACAACGCCGCGCTGCCGGTCTGGGAAGCAACTTCCCTGGATGAGCTTCGCGCTCGCGATTTTTCTGCCGACATGGCTACCGCCATCGACCTCCTGTTGCAGCGCTACCTGGGGGATTTCAAACAGGGGCGCAGCTACAACGAGTGGTGGACCCTCTCTCCCAAGGGGGTCAAAAAGCAGATCTATCTGCGTCTTTCCGGTATCCGGCTGGCGGGTCGTCTGATGATGATGACCGAGGCGGTACTGGACTCCGATTCCCTCTATCAGGAATCTTCCCTCGCGACCGGGGATACGCTGGCCTGCCTGTTTGACAGCCAGGGCAGCTTCGAGAGCGGCAACTATCACTTCGAGATGTGCTTTGGCCGCAGCATCGAACAGCTTGCCCAGATCTTTCCCGGCAACGATGACAGCTTTTACCAGAAGCTCTCCCGCCTCGATGAAGTGGTCACGGAAGGGGAGTGCCGCACCCTCAAGGGGATGCGCTGGTTCCAGTTTCAATTCCGCTATATCCAGCAGGGAGCGCGGATCCTGCTCACCATGCGGGATATTACCGACCGCAAGCTTGAGGAGCTGGAACATCGCCACCTGGCCTGGCATGACTCCCTGACCGGCCTGCTCAATCGCTATGGGCTGATGAAGTCCCTGGAGGCCTACTGCGGGCTGGGGGAGCGTTTCGCGCTGGTGTTCATGGATCTGGACAACTTCAAGCTGGTCAACGACAACTATGGCCACAAGGCCGGCGATCGCTTGCTGGAACGGGTGGCGGGCAGGCTCAGGCAGATCTGCCCGCGGGATGTGGAGCTGGCCCGTCTCGGCGGGGACGAGTTTACCGCGCTGGTGCCTCTGGGCGGTCAGGCCGATCGGGCCCAGGAGGTAGCCGATCTGATGCTCTCCCAGATGACAAGGCCCCTGCAGCTCAACGGTTTGCCCGAGGTGACCATAGGGGGGAGCATCGGCATCGCCATCTATCCGGATGATGCCGACGATGGCGACAATCTCATCACCCGGGCCGACATGGCCATGTATCAGGCCAAGCAGATGGGGCGGCTGCGCTGGCAGCGCTTTACTCCCAGCATGCAGCAGACCCTGCAACGCAAGCTCAATCTCAAGCAGTTTCTGGCCAAGGCCATCGGCCGCCAGGAGCTGAGCCTCAGTTACCAGCCTCAGGTCGATGTGGCGAAAGGTCGTCTGACCGGTTATGAGGCGCTGCTGCGCTGGCACAGCCCGGTACTGGGCCATGTCTCTCCCATTGAGTTCATCCCCCTGGCCGAGGAGATGGGGCTGATCCGCGAGATTGGCAGCTGGGTGCTCACCACGGCGCTGGCACAGATGGCATCTTGGCAGCGACAATTCCACAAGCGGGTGCCTGTCTCGGTCAATCTTTCGGGTTTCCAGCTCTCCGCCGCCTTGCCGGAACAGGTGGCCCAGCAGCTCGCACTGCACGGGGTCGAGCCTTCGCTATTGACGCTGGAGCTGACGGAGACGGTACTGATGCTCGACATGAAAGGATGCCTCGACATCCTGGATGCCTTGAGCGAGCAGGGGATCAAGATCGCCATCGATGACTTTGGCACAGGCTACTCGTCCCTTGCCTACCTGAACCGGCTTCCCATCGACACCATCAAGCTGGATCGCTCCTTTGTGGTGGGCCTCAATTTGCCGGTGATCCGGGCCACCACCGCCATGGCCACCAGCCTGGGACTGGGGATCATGGCCGAAGGGGTGGAAGAGCCGCACGAACTGGCAGCCTTGAAGGCACAGGGGTGTCATGCCTTCCAGGGCTATCTGTTCAGCAAGCCCCAGACGGTGGCCGAAGTGGAAGCGAGCGACTTCACGGTTGAGTGTCAAATGGGAAGCTACCCACTGGTGGGAATTGCCTCGTTGATTGATTAATGTGCTGTGAATCGTGTTTTTGCAGTTTATAATGTTAAGTTTTTCGCAATTTAGTGCACTTTTTTGCTGTGCGTCATAGGACTTTTTAGCAGAGATTGCTAGCATGCGGCCTCATTTCATGGGAAAGGAGTACCGCAATAATGAGTCAAGCCGAAGTCCATGCCAGTCCGGGCAATCAATCCAACGGCTGGTTGAACCGCTTCCTGAATGGTGTCGAGAAAGCCGGGAACAAATTACCCGACCCCGCCATGCTGTTTCTTTATGCCCTGCTGATCGTCTGGGTCGGCTCCTGGGTGTTGTCGCAATTCCAGTTTGATCTGGTCAATCCCCGCACCGGCGAAGCCGTGGTCGTCAACAACCTGCTGACCGGTGCCGGCCTTGCCGAGTTCCTCTCCAGCATGGTCACCACCTTCACCGGGTTTGCCCCCCTTGGCATCGTGCTGGTCGCCATGCTGGGGGTCGGGGTTGCCGAGCAATCCGGCTTCATCAATACCGGCCTGAAAAAACTGCTGAAAGTGACACCGGCCCGTTTCCTGACCCCCATGCTGATCCTGGTGGCCATCGTCAGCCATACCGCTGCTGATGCGGGTTATGTGCTGGTGATCCCTATCGGCGGCATCATTTTCCACGCTGCCGGTCGTCATCCGCTGGCGGGGATTGCGGCGGCGTTTGCCGGCGTGTCCGGTGGCTTTGCTGCCAACTTCCTGCCCTCCGGTGGTGACGCCCTGCTGCAGGGGTTCACCCAGTCAGCCGCCCAGCTGCTTGACCCCGAGTACATGGTCAACACCCTGTGCAACATCATCTTTACCGGGGCCTCCTCCCTGCTGATCATCTGTGTCGGCTGGTTTGTCACCGAGAAGATCGTGGAGCCGCGCCTCAAGCATGTGCCCCTCAACGACGATCTGGAGAGTGCCGACGAGATGGGACGCTACAGTGCGCAAGAGAGCCGCGCCTTCAACTGGGCCGGATTTGCCATGTTGGCGGCCATCGCGCTGCTGGCCCTGGCGCTCTCGCCGGCGGATTCCCCCCTGCGTGCCGCAGACGGCTCGCTGACCACCTTCGCCGCCCCCGTGATGAAGTCCATCGTGCCGCTCATCTTCTTGCTGTTCATCCTGCCCGGTATCGTCTACGGCTTCGTGGCCGGTACCTTCAAGAGCGGCAAGGATGTGATCGATGCCATGTCGGCCACCATGAACAAGATGGGCTCCTACATGGTGATGGCCTTCTTCTGTGCGCTCTTCATCAAGGCGTTTGGTGATTCCAACCTGGGCACCCTGCTGGCCCTCTCCGGTGCCGAAGTGCTGCACGCTCTGGCGCTGCCGGGTGAAGTGACCATCGTCGGGATGATCCTGCTTACTGCCACCGTCAACCTGGTGGTGGGCTCGGCTTCCGCCAAATGGGCGCTGATCAGCCCGATCCTGGTGCCCATGCTGATGGCTGTCGGGATCTCCCCCGAGCTGACTCAGGCGGCGTACCGGGTGGGGGATTCAGCCTCCAACATCATCACACCCCTGATGGTCTTCTTCCCGCTGGTGGTTGTCTATTGCCAGCGCTATGTGAAGAGCACAGGTATCGGGACCCTGGTCTCCATGATGCTGCCATACTCGCTGGCCTTCCTGGTGAGCTGGACCATCTTCCTGCTGGTCTACTGGGCGCTGGGCTTCCCTCTCGGGTTGCAGGCCCCCTATGTCTATCCGGCCCCTTGATGGGGTGAGTGCGAGGGAGCCTTGGGCTCCCTCGTTTTTTTGGTTATGGTGTTACCTCATTTTGGAGGTGCCATGAATCCGACCATCGATCTCATCCTGTCCCATCGTTCCATTCGCCAGTTCAGCGCCGAGCCGATAGTGCCCGAGCAGCTGGATGCCATCCTCGCCGCCGCGCAATCAGCCGCCAGCTCGAGTTTTCTGCAGGTGACCAGCATTATCCGGGTGACAGAGCCGCAGGCGCGCACCCGGTTGGTTGAGCTTGCCGGCAACCAGCCTTATGTGGCCCAGGCCGCCGAGTTTCTGGTGTTCTGCGCCGACTACTATCGCCATACCCAGATCGTGCCCGATGCCAGAACCGGCTACGCGGAGCAGTTGCTCATCGGTGCCATCGACGGTGCCCTGATGGCGCAAAATGCCCTGCTGGCTGCCCAGTCCCTGGGCTTGGGCGGTGTCTATATCGGCGGTATTCGCAACCATCCGGTCGAGGTGAGCGAACTCCTGGGGTTGCCTCATCAGGTGATCCCGCTGTTTGGTCTCTGTCTGGGCCATCCTGCCCAGCAGCCGGAGCAGAAGCCCCGTTTGCCAAAGGCGCTGGTGGTGCATCAGGATCGCTACCAACAGACGCTGGATCGCGATTTGCTGGCACAATACGACGAGCAGATCCTGGCCTACTACCAGGCGCGCAGCAGCAATAACAAGCAGCAGACCTGGAGCAGCCAGATCCGCGCCATTCTGGGCAAGGAGTCCCGCCCCTTCATGCTGGGGTTCCTGCAATCCCGGGGCTTTAATCTCAAGTAATCATCCCGCTGGGCGATACTAAGGGGGTGGCCATGTCGGCCAGCCCCCAGATCCTGCCCTGAGACCGGGGACACAGCTTGATGACAAATCGTGGACACGGGGGTTCTGCAGGCTACCTTAAGTAGGTAAGCTGTTGTAGGATCACGCAATTGGATTGGGACAGGGGTTTGGACATCCTATGATTATCACTTTGGTATTGCTGTCTATTGGCGCGCTCCTGTTTTTGGTCATCGCCTATAACGTGGTGCAGCAATATAAGCAGAAGGCGGAGGCCGACAAGCGCCACGCCGTTGCCAGACACAAGACGGTGGCCGACGAGACCGAAGAGGTGCTGCTCAACGTCAATCTGGTGCCTTTCTCCAAAAACATGGTGCTGCTGCTGCAACACCGCATTCTCGACGCCTATCGCGCCATTGCCCTGTTGATGCCCAATACCCAGGTCAAGCAGCGGATTGCCGATGTGCAGACCCAGATCAAGAACGTGCAGGAGAATTACAGCAGTCAGGATGAAGGGCACTTCAAGACACCGGAGTCGGATCGCCAGGCGATCCAGATGCTGCAACTGGTCAAGAAGATGCGCGCCCTGCTGCGGGTCGAACACAACAAGGGCAAGATAGATCCGCAAGGATTTGCCCAGGAAGATCGCCGCCTCGAACTGATGCAGCTCAAGATCAATATCTCCAACCTGGTCAAGCGGGCGATGGATGCCCAGATCCAGGGTCAGTACGGCACCTGTCGCCAGCTCTATACCAAGGGGCTGTCCGTGATGGCGGGGGTGAGCGACAAGGATCCTTATCTGCTGGCGCGGGAAGAGGATATGCGTCAGGGGCTCATGGCTCTGGATGAGCTGCAGCAGCAAAACAGTGCCCAGGATCTGCAAAACATCAAGGACAGGGAGACCGACGAGCTCGATGTCCTGTTCCAACCCAAGAAGAAATGGTAACCATGTCTCACCCACTCGATTCCACACTGGGGCCAATGGCCCCATTTGTTTCTCAGCTTTTGACCGAACTGGCCGCCCTTGGCGTCAACATGACAGCTCCCCATATCGATCACCTCTGTTACCGTGCCGCCAATTTGTCCGAATACCAGTCTCTGTGCGAGGTACTGGCAGGAGCGGGGGAGTTGCTGGTGGAGGGGATGATTGGTGGGCGCCCCATCGCGACCTATCGCTTGCACCAGCCTGTCAAGGTAGGGGACGTCGAAGTGCCTTGCATCGAGCTGGCAGCCCCCAAACCGGGGCGTAGCCACCAGGCGGGGCTTGAACATATCGAACTGGTAGTGTCTTCGCTGGCGGCTTTGGTGGCGCAGTATCCGACCCTGCCGTTCAAGACCGGCAATATGATGGATGAGCGCAACCCGGACATAGGCCTGATGCTGCCGTCGGGGCAGATCAAATTCCACCTGCGCTCCCTGGCCGAAGTGATCGCCGAAGAGGTGGCCACCGGCGCCGTGGTGCTCGTTCCCGCCGATTATTTCTCCCGTGCGTAATTAGCCTTACCCCGTGGAATCGTGAGCAAGATTGCCAGCCGGGCAGAGCGCTGCACTTTTTACGGCTGGCAAGCGAATACCATCTATCCCGATGGGGTGGGTGCCTTGTGGCATACCTTGTGCCACACTGGCGCCCTGCCGGGAGTCCCCCGTAAATGACCCTCATGCTGCCATCACGGAGTGAGTTTCCAGCATCATGTCCTCGCCACACCCCGTCCCGTACCACTTCACCCGAATTGAACGGGTGCTCGACTACATCCACTCCCATCTGGATGAACCCTTGTCGCTGGAACAGCTGGCGGAACAGAGCTGCTGGTCGCGCTGGCAACTGCAGCGGATGTTTTTGCACGAAACCGGGCTGACGGTGGCCAGCTATGTGCGCGAGCTAAAGTTGAGCCTGGCGGCGGAGGCGCTGCTGTCGGGGCGGCAACGAGTGCTGGATCTGGCGCTTTGCTACGGTTTTGGCTCCGAGGTGAGTTTTAGCCGCGCCTTCAAGCAGCAGTTTGGCTGCTCACCGCTGGCCTATCGCAAGCGGGGACTGAGACTGGGGCTGCGTACCCCGCTGGTGAGGGCAGCGATGGCGGTTGCAAGTCCCCCCAAGCTGGTGCAGTTGCGAATAGAGAGCAAACCTGGTTTCACCCTGCATGGGATCAGGGGGCAGATCAGCGGTCTGTTTGCCGAGGCGCCCGATTTTCAGCAGACGGTGCCCGCCATCTGGCGGGCCTTGCGAGATACCGGTGCGCTGGAGAGGGCAAGGGAGCTGATCGGTGTCGTGGATGTCTCGGCGGCGGGCGTCATTTTGCCCTACTGGGCTTGTGTGGCAGAGGAGGAGGGGAGTGAATCTGCGCCGGGACTCACAGATCTGGCGATCCCGCCCCAGACCTATGCGGTACTCACCCACGTGGGCCCCATCAGCCAGCTGGGAGAGAGTCTCAACTGGTTTATTCTGCACTGGCTGCCATCTTCCAGTTATCGCGGGTTGGACGGGTTCGAGCTGGAGCGCTATGGCGTCGGGTTCGACGGCCAGCAGCCGGATGCCAGCATGGAGTACTGGTTGCCCATCTCACCGCGCTGATCACAAAGTACTCGAGGAGGCTGTCTGGGAGCGAGCCGCCGTCCTGGTGGGTACTGATCATCTGTCCATTGCCCCCTGCCTGACTAGATAGTCATTTGAATTCAAAGCCATTTTCACTCGACACGAAGGGTTTTCGGTTGAGGCTTTTTTGTCTGTTTTTCACCGCCTTGCCTGCCAACATGCCCCAAATTGTTAATTTCGGGACCAATTAGCGCAATAAAATGCAAATGAGATTTGTTACTATTAACGCGCATTAGGCAGTCGAGGATCAGATGCAATTTGTTCGCCCTACATTGACCGTGGTCGCCGCGACCATTTCCACCCTGTTGACCGGTTCCGTGCTGGCCGCCCCTGCCCAGCGTTCGCAGGAGACGCAGGCCGATGAGACCCTGACCGTGCTCGGTCAGACTTATCGCAACACAGCGACCAAGACCCGGCTCGACCCTATCGAGACGCCCCAGGCTATCTCGGTGGTGGACGGTGAGACGCTGGAACAGCGAGGTGCCAGTTCGGTGAGCGAGGCGCTGCGCTATGTGCCAGGCGTCAACACCGAGCTGCGCGGCGGCGCCGTCAACCGGCTGGATCTGTTCAACATCCGCGGCTTTGACAACTACCAGAATTTCTACGACGGCCTGCTGCTGCAGTACAACGAGTGGAACCTGCAACCCCAGATAGATCCGGTGGCCATCGAGCAGCTGGAGGTGTTCAAGGGGCCGACCTCGGTGCTTTATGGCAGTATGCCCCCCGGCGGCATGGTCAACCTTATCGCCAAGCACCCCCAGCGCGAGGCAAGCCATAGCGTGAACGTCGCCACAGGCACGGGCAATCTCAAGGAGATGAGCCTCGACAGCACGGGGGCCATCAGCGAGACCCTCGCCTACCGCATGGTAGGGCTGGCTCGTCAGAAAGAGGGGCAGGCAGTCACTTCACAGGAGGAGCGCTACGTCTTTGCGCCATCGCTGGATTGGCAGCTGGGCGAGCGCACCCTGCTCAACCTGAATCTCTACTACCAGCGGGACCCGGCGGCGGGCATCTACACGACGGTACCGGCCAGCGGCTCGGTCAAGGCCAATCCCCTGGGCCAGCTTGGCAGTGACACCTTCCTGGGGGACGAGCAGTGGAACCACTACAGTCGGGAGGTGACCCTGCTGGGCTACAAGCTGAGCCACGACTTCAACGATCGCTGGCAACTGCTGCAAAATGCCCGCTATATGGATGCCTCGGCCGATCAGCGCAACACCTACAACGGGGCGCTGGAGACGGATCACCGCACCCTGACCCGCAACGTCTATCTGACGGATGAAGACTCCCGCGGCTTTGTCATCGACAACCAGCTGGCGGGCAGGGTACAAACCGGCGCCGCCCAGCACAACCTGCTGCTCGGGGTCGACTACCAGTATCTGGATGCCCATGTGCTTTACCGGGATACCCTGGACTATTCGGCGCCCGCCATTGACATCTTCGCCCCGAACCACAACCAGCTGGTCTCGGTGCAGCCAACGTTCAACTATCAGGACAAGAAGGTGATCCGCCAGCACCAGAGCGGTCTCTATCTGCAGGATCAGCTGCGCCTCGATCGACTGGTAGTGATTGGCGGTGCGCGCTACGACAGCTACCGGATGGATACCGACAGCCACGCCCTCTATCAGGGGGCGGCGAGCCATACCCTGGCCACCGTGGATCAGAACAATCTCTCTTTGCGCCTCGGCGCCCTGTACGAGCTGGACGGCGGTTTCTCCCCCTATGCGAGCTATGCCGAGAGTTTCGAGCCGGTATCGGGGGCGGACAAGCATGGCAAGGCGTTTGAGCCGGCCACCGGCCAGCAGTGGGAGGGGGGCGTCAAGTACCTCTCCGATGACATGAGCAAGACGGCGACCGTCTCGGTGTTCCACATCACCAAGCAGCACGCGCTGGTGACGGATCCGGACAACCTCTACGGCCCCATGCTGCAGACCGGGGAGATGGTCTCCCGCGGCGTCGAGCTGGAGGGGAGGGTCGATCTCACCAGCCAGCTTGATCTGGCGCTCAATTACACTCGCCTCGATATGGAGATCACCCGCGATACCACGAGCCTGCAGGGCAAAACGCCGGTCTGGGTGCCCGAGCAGACCGCCTCCTTGTGGAGCAACTATCGCTTCGAGCGGGGTCTGTGGCTGGGGGCCGGCTTGCGTTATGTGGGCAAGGCCCAGCTCGATGCCGACAACAGCGGCACAGTGCCTGATTACCTGCTGATGGACATGAGTGCTTCTTATGATCTGGCGCACCTCAGCCAGCGTTTCAAGGGGGTGGAAGCCTCCCTCGTCGCCAGCAATCTGTTCGACAAGACATACTACTCCTGCTACGACCGGAACAACTGCTGGTTCGGGGCCGAGCGCAACCTGGAGGCTCGACTCAAATACGCATTCTGACCCTGCGCCCCGGAGATCGTCCGGGGCTTGCCAGCGCACCCTCTTATGCTCCATCAGCCCCGCGTTATCCGACCGGGGCTGATGGGGGGCGCACTGTGCTCGCCATGCCTACTCTGGAAGCACTGCGGGGAGCGCCTCGGGATGAGATAGCGGCGGAGCATCGGGCCCTGTTTGCGGCCGCCGCCAAGCTTATCCCGTCGCTGACGGGACGCATTCGGGAGGCGGAGGGGAGCGCTCTGCTGACGTCATCCTCGCCGATGGCGCCTGCCCGGGTGGCGGCCGAGCTTCACGCCTACTGGCAACAGGTACATCCGGAGGCGGGGCCAGCTTACTGGCTGACCCGCAGCTGGAGCATGCTCAGCTGGCAGTCCATCTATCTGGCCATGGTGGCCGTCTATCGCCAGGGGGCCGTGCCTGCGCTGGATAAGCTGGAACTGGACTATCGGGAGGGACTGGTCAGTGGCATGACCCTGCCGGTGGCGCCCATGATCAAGGGGGAGACAGAGACCCTGATCGAGGCTGCGGGCACACGGTTGCAGGTGCACTGGCAGGCACTGCTTGCGCTGCTGGGCGGAGTACAACGGTTGCGGCCCGGTTTCGTGCGCCCGCTCCTGGCCGATGATCTGCTGGCGGCACTGGTGCGGGTGCCGGACTTTTTTGCCGAGGTGAGCCGCGAGACGGTGGCGGCCCACGCACCGCTCTGGCTCGCCGCCTGCGCCCTGCCGGATAGCCATCTGGCGGGGTGGCGTCCGGCCTCGTTACCGCAGAATGATGCGTCCCCCGGCTATGTGCGTCAGCGTTGCTGCCTGCACTACAAGCGCCGCGATGGCGCGCTCTGCGGCAACTGCCCGCGGCGCCAGGAGAGCAAGAAGACAGGGGAGCCGGCCGAGCCATAGCCATCGATGCTTGGCTCGCCTTGCCTCTGGCAAACACCTGTTTCCGATATAGGCCGCCATTATGGCGGCCTTGTTATGTCTATTTCTGATCGCCCATCTTGCTGCGAATGCGGGCAAACAGGCTCTGCAGGCAGGCCTGATCCCGATCGGCGGCGCGCACCGCGCCATACATATGGCGGCGCACGCCATCCCCGAGTGGCCGTGTTTCGAGCAGCCCCTGGCGGACAAACTCGTCGCTGGCCCAGCGCGGCAGGGCGGCGACACCCAGCCCGGCGGCAGCCATCTGCAACATGACCGAGGTGTTGTCCACCGGCTTGCAGCGGGCGGGCTCCACCCCGGCCGGTTGCAGGAAGCGGCTGAACACATCCATCCGGGTGCGCTCCACCGGGTAGACCAGCAACACCTCCTGGCGAAGATCCTCTGGCGCGATGCACGCTTGCCGACAGAGCGGGTGATCCGGTGCCATCACCAGGGTGAGATCGAAGGCGAACAGCGGTTCGAAATGAAGATCGCCGCGGGCCTGCACGTCCGAGGTGAGCAGCAGATCGAGTTGGCCGCCGAGCAGGGCGGCCAGGGCATCGAAGCCCGGCACCGACTCCACCTCCAGATCCACCCCTGGCCACTGGCGGCGAAAATCAGGCAACAGCGGCAGCAGCCACTGGATGCAGCTGTGGCAATCGAGCGCCAGATGCAGGCGGCCGGCGTCACCGTTGTGCAGGGCCTGTAGCTGCTTCTCTGTATGGGCCAGGGCGGGCAGCACCTGACGGGCCAGGGTCAGCAGCTGGTTGCCCGCCGCCGTCAGCACCAGGGGCCGGCTCTTTCGCAAAAACAGCTCCAGATTGAGGCGGGCCTCCAACTCTTTGAGTTGGTGGGAGAGGGCCGACTGGGTGAGGTTGAGGGTGAGCGCCGCCCCGGCCAGCGACCCTTGCTCGGCCAGTGCCGTCACCGTCTTCAAGTGTTTGATCTCGATGCTTGAATTGCTTGGCAGCGCCATGACATGGCTCCTTGTGGCATCGGCTGAAGATGCGCTTGCGTGTCAGTTGAGGATTTCTTGAGAAGCTGTTGAAAAGGATTCAATAGCCAACGCCACCTTATCTTGTCATTTTGGATGTGTAAACATCTGGATGGCCAAATCATCCAGTTTCCCATCAGATGAACGAGCATAAGGAATTGGATTTATGACCCGAGCACATACCCTGGGCTTCCCCCGCATCGGCGCCAAGCGCGAGCTGAAATTTGCCCTCGAATCCTACTGGCGTGGCGAAACCAGCCAGAGCGATCTCATCGCCGTGGGCAAGAGCCTGCGTGAGCGTCACTGGCAGGCCCAACGCAGCGCCGGGGTCAACCTGCTGCCGGTCGGGGATTTTGCTTGGTACGACCAGGTGCTCGGCACCAGCCTGCTGGTGGATGCGGTACCGGCCCGTCACCGTCACGGCGACACCGATCTCGATACCCTGTTCCGGGTCGCCCGTGGCCGTGCGCCGACCGGCCCTGCCGCCGCTGCCGCCGAGATGACCAAGTGGTTCAACACCAACTACCACTATCTGGTGCCCGAGTTCAGCCGCGACCAGCGCTTCAAGCTGGGCTGGAGTCAGCTGTTTGACGAGGTGGAGGAGGCCAAGGCCCTGGGGCTGCCGGTCAAGGCGGTGCTGCTGGGCCCCGTCTCTTACCTGTGGCTTGGTAAGGAGAAGGAGAGCGGTTTCTCCCGCCTCGAGCTGCTGGAGCGCCTGCTCATCGTCTACCAGGAAATTCTGGCGAAGCTGGCGTCCCAGGGCGTGGAGTGGGTACAAATAGACGAGCCGGCGCTGGCGCTGGATCTGCCGGACGAGTGGCGACTGGCCTATCTCAAGGCGTATGAGCGCCTCGCCGGCCCCTGCAAGCTGCTGCTCACCACCTATTTCGGCTCTGTGGCTCACCAGCGCGACATCATCACCAGCCTCAAGGTCGACGGCCTGCACCTGGATCTGGTGGCCGCCCCCGAGCAACTGCAGACTCTGCTGCCCTATCTGCCGGCCCAGTGGGTCATCTCGGCTGGCGTCATCAATGGCCGCAACGTCTGGCGCGCCAACCTGCTCAAGCTGGCCCCGACCCTGAAGGCCCTCAAGGATAAATATGGCGAGCAGCTCTGGGTGGCATCATCCTGCTCCCTGTTGCACAGCCCGGTGGATCTCACCCTGGAGCAGGAGCTGGATCCACAGACCCGTAGCTGGTTCGCCTTCGCCCTGCAGAAGTGCTACGAGCTGGGGTTGCTCTCTGCTTATTTGGATAACAAAGAGCCGGATGGCGGGGATCTGGACAAGATCACGGCCTACAGCCAGCCCATCATCGCTCGGGAGTCCGACAGCCGGGTGCACAAGAAGGCGGTGCAGTCGCGCTTGGCAAGCCTCACCAACAGCGATTTTGATCGCCACAACCCCTATCCGGTGCGGGCAGAGGTTCAGCGCGCAGAGCTCAAGCTGCCACTGTTGCCCACCACCACCATCGGCTCCTTCCCGCAGACCCCGGAGATCCGCGTGCTGCGTCAGGATTGGCGGGCCGGTCGCATCGACAACGGGGCCTACGAGGCGGGCATTCAGGCCCAGATCAAGGATGCCATCCTGCGCCAAGAGGCCATCGGGCTGGACGTGCTGGTGCACGGCGAGGCCGAGCGCAACGACATGGTGGAGTATTTCGGGGAGCTGCTGGACGGCTTTGCTATCACTCGCTTCGGCTGGGTACAGAGCTATGGCTCCCGCTGCGTCAAGCCGCCGGTGATCACCCGTGACATCGACCGTCCGACCCCCATGACCCTGGAGTGGACCAAGTTTGCCCAGAGCCTGACCGACAAGCCGGTGAAGGGGATGTTGACCGGTCCCGTGACCATCCTCTGCTGGTCCTTCCCGCGGGAAGACGTGAGCCGCGAGCAGTCCGCCCTGCAGATCGGTCTGGCCATTCGCGACGAGGTGGCGGATCTGGAGGCCGCCGGCATCAAGATCATCCAGATCGACGAGCCGGCGATCCGCGAGGGTCTGCCCCTGCGCAAGCAGGATCATCAGGCCTACCTCGACTGGGCGGTGCGCGCCTTCCGCCTGAGTGCGAGCCCGGTGGTGGACAGTACCCAGATCCATACCCACATGTGCTACAGCGACTTCAACCTCATCATAGAGGCGGTGGCCGCGCTCGACGCGGACGTCATCACCATCGAGACCAGCCGCAGCCAGATGCAGCTGTTGGGGGCGTTCGAGCGCTTCAACTACCCCAACGAAATTGGCCCGGGGGTCTATGACATCCACTCGCCCAACGTGCCGAGCCAGGGCTGGATTGAGGATCTGATCCGCAAGGCCGCCAAGCAGATCCCGGCCGAGCGGCTCTGGGTCAACCCGGACTGCGGCCTCAAGACCCGCGGCTGGGAAGAGACCACCGCCGCCCTCAGCGTGATGGTGGAGGCAACCCGGGCGCTACGGGCCGAGCTGGCTTGAGCTACAGGACTTTTCCGGCCAAACAACACACGCAGGCTGTCGGTCTGAATCGACAGCACTGATAGCGACGCAAGAGAGAGGGAAGGCCACGGTCTTCCCTCTGTTTTTTCCGCTGTTTGGTTGTTGTGGACAGTCAGGATGGTGACAAGACCGGATCTGACCCCGGCAGCGCGGACTGTGCGGCGCCTATTCCTGTGGTTAGAGTGCTGACCGTCTGCCAGAAGGCGTCGATCAGCGGCCCCTTGCTGTGGGGTGGGCGGATAAGGCCAATGGTCCAGCAGGCTTCCCCCTCGGTCAGCGGCAGGGTCAGCACATCCGGGTGCTCTATGGTGGTGGAGGAGGGGACCAGGGTCCAGGCGATGTCGGCAGCGGCGGTGGCGACGCCGGCGGCGAAGTCGTTGACGTACTGGATATCGCGAAAACGCAGCCCGCTCTGGGCCAGGTAGTGCATCAGGTGATCGTAAAACGAGGGGGCCTTGTCCCGGCGCAGGATGGCCAGCGGCTTGTCCACCAGATCAGCCAGCTTGCTCACACCGGCGTAGCTCGCGGGCAGCACGGCGACAAAATGGGCCCGCACCACCGGCAGGCACGGCCACCCCTTGGGGGCGGGCAGGCGGCAGAAGCCGAGATCCAGCTTGCCTTCGCTCAGTGCCAGCAACTGATGGTGGGTGGAGAGATCGTTGAGCTCTATGGTCACCTGGGGGCGTTCGGCCCTAAATTGCGCGATGGCGGCGGGCACCAGCAGCTTGGTGGCGACCCCGAAGCCGATGCGCAGGGTGCCGCTGTTGCCGGCCAGCACGTCGCGGGCGCTGCGTGCTAGCTGCTCGCTGGCCGCCACCAGGGCGCGGGCATCCTCATAGAGGGCGCGTCCCAGCACGGTGAGACGGGTGCTGCTTGCGTTGCGCTCGAACAGCTCGCCGCCCAGCTCCTCTTCCAGCCGCCGGATCTGCTTGCTCAGCGCCGACTGAGTGACGTGCTGGCGCACCGCCGCCTGACCGAAGTGCAATACCTCCCCCAGGGTGACGAAGGCCTTCAGATCCCGCAACTCCATGTCGGCTCCTGTGATTCCTGTTTGGAATGTTGAATGGTTAAATTTGTCATTGGACGGAATTTTAGAACTGTTCGATGCTAATGCCAATTCCATTGGGCACCGCCAGTCGGTGCGATCAAGGTGGCCAGCCCACCGCCGCAGAAGGAGCAACCCCAGATGCATCACCACAAGTTCAACGACTTCCCGAAAGATTTTTTGTGGGGCGCCGCCTCCGCCGCCTATCAGGTGGAAGGGGGCTGGGACGCCGATGGCAAGGGGCCCTCGGTGTGGGATCGCTTCACCAAGCTGCCGGGCAAGACCTTTGAGGGGAGCAACGGCGACGTGGCGGTGGATCACTACCACCGCATGGAGGAGGACGTGGCGCTGATGGCCGAGATGGGGCTCAAGGCCTACCGCTTCTCGGTGAGCTGGCCGCGCATCTACCCGACCGGCCGTGGCGAGGTGAACGAGGCGGGGCTCGCCTTCTATGAAAAACTCATCGATACCCTGCTGGCCCACCAGATTGAGCCGGTGCTCACCCTCTATCACTGGGACCTGCCCCAAGCGCTGCAGGACGAATACGGCGGCTGGGAAGACCGGCGGATCATCGCCGATTTTGAGCGCTACTGTGTGACCCTCTATCAGCGCTTTGCCGGCAAGGTGAAGTACTGGGTGTCGCTCAACGAACAGAACTACAACCTGACCAACGCCTATCAGCTCGGCACCCATCCGCCCGCAGAGCAAGACCGCAAGCGCTTCTTTGCTGCCAACCACATTGCGTTTCTGGCCAACGCCAGGGTCATCAAGGCGTTTCGCCTGCATGTGCCGGGGGGGCTGATCGGCCCAAGCTTTGCCTATTCTCCCGCCTATCCGGCCTCGTGCGATCCCAAAGACATGCTGGCTTACGAGAATGCCGAGGAGTTCACCAACCTCTGGTGGCTGGATGCATATTGCTTTGGCCGCTATCCCCAGGCGGCGCTCGCCTACCTGCGGGAAACCGGCGAGGCGCCGGAGATCCTGCCGGGCGATCTCGAGCTGTTGCGGGAAGGAACCCCCGACTACATCGGCGTCAACTACTACTACACCCTGACCTATACCGACAACCCGCTCGGCGGCCAGACGATGCAGCGCATCAACACCACGGGCAAGAAGGGCACTACGCCGCCAAGCGGCATTCCCGGCCTCTACAAGACGGCGCCCAACCCGCACCTGGAGACCAGCAACTGGGACTGGGCCATCGACCCGACCGGGATGCGCATCGCCCTGCGCCGGCTCTCCTCCCGCTACGGCCTGCCGCTGATGATCACCGAGAACGGCCTCGGCGAGTTCGACAAGCTGGCGGCAGGGGACAGGGTGCACGACGATTACCGCATCGACTATCTGCGCAGCCACGTCAAGGCGTGCCAGGAGGCGCTGCAGGACGGGGTGGAGCTCTTGGGCTATTGCGCCTGGTCGTTCACCGATATTCTGAGCTGGCTCAACGGCTACCAGAAGCGCTACGGCTTCGTCTATGTTGAGCGGGACGAGCAGGGGGGCTCCCTGCGCCGTCTCAAGAAGGACAGCTTCTTCTGGTATCAGTCGGTCATCGCGAGCCAGGGCAAGCAGCTCTAACTCACCATCGCGGTGATCCCTCTTGCGCGGGATCGGGCGGCAGCCCGGTCCCGTTTACTGATCAATGTGGCGCCCTCATCGCCTCTCTCCTCTTTCTCCCTTCTGTTTGCGTCCGGCGCTGATTTTTGTCCTGCCAAAGCCGTTGACCCCTGCTATTATCTGCGGCCAAACATGAGCCAATAAAATCAGGACATTGTGATGACCGACCACACTTTTATTCCCGGCAAGGACGCGGCGCTGGAAGACTCCATCGAACGCTTCCAGACCAAGCTGCAAGCCCTGGGGTTTGATATCGAAGAGGCCTCCTGGCTCAACCCCGTGCCCAACGTCTGGTCCGTGCACATCCGTGACAAGGAGTGCTCCCTCTGCTTTACCAACGGCAAGGGCGCCAGCAAAAAGGCCGCACTGGCCTCGGCCCTCGGCGAGTACTTCGAGCGTCTCTCCACCAACTACTTCTTCGCCGACTTTTATCTGGGCGAGCAGGTAGCGAACGGTGATTTCGTCCACTACCCGAACGAGAAGTGGTTCCCCATCGAGGGGGATCAGCTGCCTGCCGGTCTGCTCGACTCTTTCACCCGCAAGTTCTACAACCCGGATGGGGAAGTGACCGCCGACATGCTGGTGGATCTGCAGTCTGGCAACGAGGAGCGAGGTATCGTCGCCCTGCCGTTCGAGCGCCAGTCCGACCATCAGACCGTCTACATCCCGATGAACATCATCGGCAACCTCTATGTCTCCAACGGCATGAGTGCCGGCAACACCAAGACCGAGGCCCGCACCCAGGCGCTCTCCGAGGTGTTCGAGCGTCACGTGAAGAACAAGATCATCGCCGAGGCCATCAGCCTGCCGGAGATCCCTGCTGAGGTGATCGCCCGTTATCCGGGGATCCAGGCCTCCATCGCCGCCCTTGAGGCCGAAGGTTTCCCCATCTACAGCTTCGATGCGTCCCTGGGTGGCCGCTATCCGGTCATCTGCGTGGTGTTGCTCAACCCGAGCAACGGCACCTGCTTTGCCTCCTTCGGTGCCCACCCGCGTTTCGAAGTGGCGTTCGAGCGTACCGTCACCGAGCTGCTGCAGGGGCGTGGCCTCAAGGATCTGGACGTGTTCGTACCGCCCTCGTTCGACAACGAGCAGGTAGCGGATCACCACAACCTGGAGACCCACTTCATCGACTCCTCCGGTCTCATCAGCTGGGATCTGTTCAAGCAGGATGCGGACTTCGAGTTTGCCGACTGGGATTTTCGCGGCACGTCGCAGGAGGAGTTCGATCACCTGATCGGCATCTTCCACGAGCTGGAGCAGCCGGTCTATATCGCCGACTACGAGCACCTGGGCGTCTATGCCTGCCGCATCCTGGTGCCCGGCATGTCCGACATCTATCCGGCCGAGGATCTGTTGCTGGCCAACAACACCATGGGGGCTCACCTGCGGGAAACTATTCTGGCGCTGCCGGCGCTGGAGTGGGATGCAGAGCAATACATGGCGCTGTTTGACCAGCTGGATGAAGAGGGGCACGACGAACGCACCCGGGTGCGAGAGCTGCTCGGCATTGCCGCCGCCAAGGGCACCGCTCTGCATACCCTGAGGGTTGGTGAGCTCAAGGCCATGCTGGCGCTGGCCGCAGGCGAGCTGGAAACGGCGCTCGATCTCATCGACTGGACCATGGAATTCAACCAGTCCGTGTTCCCGGCCGAGCGGGCCAACTACTACCGCGCCCTGCGCGCCTGTGTCGAGCTCTTCCTCGACGAGGAGCGAGACCCCGAGCAGTACCGCGCCGTGTTCGCCCGCATGTTCGGCGAAGATACCCTGGCCGAGGCTTGGGCCCACGCCAGTGGTAAGGCGCGCTTCCACGGTCTGGAGGCGGCCGATCTGTCGCTTGAGCAGTTCCCGCTGCACCAGAAACTGCTGTCGGCTTACGAAAAGTTGCAGAAAGCCAAACGCACCCACCAGTGGGCGTAAGGCTATAACGTGTTATAAAGGGGCCGTTCGGCCCCTTTTTTATGCAAAAGACAGAGTGTGATGCGTTATTCAAAGATGAAATAAAAAACAAAAAATACCCCTAAGGGGGTTGACGAAGGGGAGGGGGGTACAGGGTCGTCCCGCAAAGATATCTTGCCGATAATACTTTGAGGTGGATATCAATAAATTCTTTTAAATCATTATATTAAAAAAACAAAGCTTCTGTTTCAGCTGAAACCTGGTGTAAACTTATGGCTCTGCAGCCTTAAAATCTTTGTAGTAAAATTACATTCGCACACTGATAAATTTGATCAATGTCAATTTTGGCCATTTGCCCCTTTGTTATGATTTCGGCAGGCAAAACGTTCAGGTACAAAATAATTGAAAACTGAATCTCCATTCGATTGTCTCAAACCCGAAGCCATCGCAGCACTGGCTGAAGACATCACTTATGCCAAGGCCACCAAGCCGGCATACAAGGTCATTCCACTGGCCATTACCGCAGGCGCTTTCATCGCCATCGCGTTTATCTTCTACATTACGGTGACCACAGGCTCCTCTTCCATGTCATGGGGCATGGCGAAGCTGGTCGGCGGTCTCTGCTTCTCCCTTGGTCTTATTCTTTGTGTGCTGCTCGGTGCCGAGCTGTTCACCTCCACCACCCTGACCCTGGTGGCCAAGGCAGCCAACCGCATCAGCTGGGCACAGCTGTTCAAAAACTGGGGCCTGGTCTACTTTGGCAACCTGATTGGTGGCCTGCTCATGGTGGGGCTTATCATCATGTCGGCGGAATACACTGCGGCAGATGGCCAGTGGGGCCTCAACGCCCTGAAAGTGGCCCAGCACAAGATCCACCATACTTTCTTTGAAGCCGTTGCCCTTGGCATCCTGTGCAACCTGATGGTCTGCCTTGCCGCCTGGATGGCATTTGGTGCCCGCAGTGCCACTGACAAGGTCGTGGTGATGTTGCTGCCGGTTGCCATGTTCGTCGCCTCCGGCTTCGAGCACAGCATCGCAAACATGTTTATGATTCCGGTTGGTATCGCGATTCACAGCGTGGCCAGCCCGGAATTCTGGCAGGCTATCGGACAGGATCCGGCAAGCTTCGCCGATCTGACCGTATCCAACTTTGTCCTACACAACCTCATCCCTGTTACCATTGGCAATATCATCGGTGGTGGCGTCATGGTTGGTTTGACTTACTGGTTTATCTTCCGTCGTCATCATTAAGGATGATTGCGGGATACTACATCAATACCGTGTGAGGTAATGAAAAATGGCAGAACTTAACGAACAGTTCCAAAAAGCATGGGAAGGCTTCGCGGCCGGTGAATGGCAGACTTCTGTCAACACCCGTGACTTCATCCAGAAGAACTACACCCCGTATGAAGGTGATGAGTCCTTCCTGGCTGGCGCGACCGAAGCGACCACCAAGCTGTGGGACAAGGTCATGGAAGGCATCAAGATCGAGAACCGCACTCACGCGCCGGTTGATTTTGATACCGACCTGCCCTCCACCATTACCGCACACGATGCCGGTTACATCGATCAGAGCCTGGAGCAGATCGTTGGCCTGCAGACTGACAAGCCGCTGAAGCGCGCCATCATCGCCAACGGCGGTATCAAGATGGTCAAGACTTCTTGCGAAGTGTACGGTCGTCAGCTGGACCCGATGGTCGAGAAGATCTTCACCGAGTACCGCAAGACTCACAACCAGGGCGTGTTTGACGTTTACACCAAAGACATCCTGAACTGCCGCAAGTCCGGCGTCATCACCGGTCTGCCGGATGCCTACGGTCGCGGCCGTATCATCGGTGACTACCGTCGTGTTGCCCTGTACGGTATCGACTTCCTGATGGCCGACAAACTGGCCCAGTTCAAGTCCCTGCAGGAAGATCTGGAAAACGGCGTCAACCTGGAAGCCACCATCCGTCTGCGCGAAGAGATCTCCGAGCAGCACCGTGCTCTGGCCCAGATGAAAGTCATGGCTGCCAAGTATGGTTGCGACATCTCCGTACCGGCCAAGAACGCCAAAGAAGCCGTACAGTGGACCTACTTCGCCTACCTGGCGGCAGTCAAGTCCCAGAACGGTGCAGCCATGTCCTTCGGTCGTACCTCCAGCTTCCTGGACATCTATATCGAACGTGACCTGCAGAAGGGTCTGATCACCGAACAGGAAGCCCAGGAGCTGATGGACCACATGGTCATGAAGCTGCGCATGGTTCGCTTCCTGCGTACTCCGGAATACGATTCACTGTTCTCCGGCGACCCGATGTGGGCCACCGAGACTCTGGCCGGTATGGGCGTTGATGGCCGTACCCTGGTCACCAAGAACAGCTTCCGTATGCTGAACACCCTGTACACCATGGGCCCGTCCCCTGAGCCGAACCTGACCATCCTGTGGTCCGAGAAGCTGCCGGTCGGTTTCAAGAAGTACTGTGCCAAGGTATCCATCGAGACCTCTTCCGTTCAGTACGAGAACGACGATCTGATGCGTCCGGACTTCAACAACGATGACTACGCCATCGCTTGCTGTGTGTCCCCGATGATCGTAGGCAAGCAAATGCAGTTCTTCGGTGCTCGTGCCAACCTGGCCAAGACCATGCTGTACGCCATCAACGGCGGTATGGACGAGAAGATGAAGCTGCAGGTCGGTCCGAAGACCGAGATGATCACCTCCGAGTACCTCGACTACGACGAAGTGATGGATCGTCTGGATCACTTCATGGACTGGCTGGCCAAGCAGTATGTAGCGGCCCTGAACATCATCCACTACATGCACGACAAGTACAGCTACGAAGCCTCTCTGATGGCGCTGCACGATCGTGACGTGTATCGCACCATGGCTTGCGGTATCGCCGGTCTGTCCGTTGCTGCCGACTCCCTGTCTGCCATCAAGTACGCCAAGGTCAAGCCGGTACGTGATGAAGACGGCGTGGCCATCGACTTCGAAATCGAAGGCGAATACCCGCAGTTCGGTAACAACGACGCTCGCGTCGACGACATCGCCTGTGACCTGGTCGAGCGCTTCATGAAGAAAATTCAGAAGCTGAACACCTACCGTGGCGCCGTGGCTACCCAGTCCGTGCTGACCATCACCTCCAACGTGGTGTACGGCAAGAAAACCGGTAACACCCCGGATGGTCGTCGCGCCGGTGCGCCGTTCGGCCCGGGTGCCAACCCGATGCATGGTCGTGACCAGAAGGGTGCGGTTGCCTCTCTGACTTCCGTTGCCAAGCTGCCGTTTGCTTACGCCAAAGATGGTATCTCCTATACCTTCTCCATCGTACCGAACGCACTGGGTAAAGACATGGAAGCCCAGAAAGCCAACCTGGCTGGTCTGATGGACGGTTATTTCCACCACGAAGCCAACGTAGAGGGTGGTCAGCACCTGAACGTGAACGTGATGAACCGTGAAATGCTGCTGGACGCCATGGAAAACCCGGAGAAATATCCGCAGTTGACCATCCGCGTATCCGGTTATGCCGTTCGCTTCAACTCTTTGACCAAAGAGCAACAGCAAGACGTCATCACCCGTACCTTCACCGCTTCTCTGTAATCGAGAACACGTGATTAAAAACCGGCGCCCAGGTGCCGGTTTTTTTATGCTTGCCATTCAGGGGGCGGGAGGATTTTCTGCCTCTGCCTCTGCCTCTGCCTCTGCCTCTGCCTCTGCCTCTGCCTCTGCCTCTGCCTCTGCCTCTGCCTCTTACCGTTACCGCTATCTCAGGCGCTGACAAAGGGATGGGTGAGTGCGGCAGGAAAGAAGGGGATGGCTGACGAAAAACGGGAGAGAGCAAAAAGGGCTGCATGGGCAGCCCTTGGTCTAGCTTGATGTATGGCGCTATGCCTTGGGCTCAGCTTGCCCAGGTGATGATATGGTCGGCCCACTCACCGGCATCGACCTCATGGATGACTTTGCCCCGTACCGATTGTCCGGCCTGGTGCATGGCAGAGCGGCTGCCGGTGATAAGGGGATGCCAGGCCGGCAGGGGATTGCCTTCTGCCAGCAGACGATAGGCGCAGGTTGAAGGCAGCCAGTCATACTCGGCGATCTTGTCGTGCGTGATCTGCAGGCAGTCAGGCTCGTTTTTGAATCGATTCAGGTAGTCAGAGCACTGGCAGGTCTTGGTGTTCAGTAGGTTGCAAGCGACATTGGTGAATACCAGCTCTTCGGTGTCTTCATCGATAAGTTTGTTGAGGCAGCACTTGCCACAGCCGTCACAGAGGGATTCCCATTCTGACTCGGTCATCTGTTGCAGACTCTTGGTCTGCCAAAAAGGGGCTTGCATCATACTGCTCACTTAATACACCTGATAAAACGCGTGGTTATACCCCTTGTTACCTCACATTTCAAGGATGACGGCCCATTGCCAGTGGCATGTGCTTTCCAAGGGCAATGGCTTGGCTCAAAAGAGCCTTGCTCTGATCCGCAAGTTGTTATCGCCGAGCTCCATCTCCATCCTTACCGCTTCCATCATTTATGGCGATGACCTATCTCTTGGCGAGAAGCCGGCAGCGTTGATTCACTGCATTTTGTCCCGGATTACAGCAATATGCCGTTGGCTCACTGCCTAGTTTTCTTTGGTCGAGTCTCGCCATAGTCGGTTTTTGTCAGTGATTAAGGTAGATATCCTGTTCTGCATAGGCGATCTGGGGCTTGGCTGCTCTTGGCGTCACGTCGCCCAAATAACGGATGAATACGCCAGATTGCTGTTCCAGCCGTTGCAATTTGGCGTGATCCAGTTCGATCGCTTCGGGTAACCAGGTGAACACGGCGGCACAATGGCCAGAACCGAGGCTGCGCTCCAGCGTCTGCTGCCAGTTCTTGATCTTGGTGCTGTGCACAATCAAGACCCTGGCTGGATCAAGTCCCTGTTCCTGCAGATGGAGAGCAGCAGGGCGGCCTGGCGGGGCGATCAGCAGGATCCATCCCTTGGTAGGAATTGATTGCGTACCCAGTTCTTTGTGCAGCGGTTCATCAGACAAGAAAGACGCGCGAGCGTGAGTCGGTCCCGCTTTGCAAGCCGTTCTGGTTGGCCAGGGATTGCTCATGGTACGGGTCATTCCATAGAGAGGTGAGTGCTGGGGCTGGTTCATCTACGCATCCTGTATAAAAACTCAAGCTGTATGCGCATACAGTAGTTCTGTCCTGTGACTCTGACAAGGCATTTTTGCCAAAAAATGTGATGCCCTTGGCAGGATGGGAGAAAAAGATACTGATTTATCAGGAAAATTTTTTTAAAAGCAGTGGTCGTTTTTTATTCGATGGACAAATGGAATGGAACCGCCCATGGTTATACAGGGTTAATGTAGGGGAGGTGACGTCATGGATATCAGTACTTTGCAGCGTCTGGATGCCAACATCTTGTTGGGCATCATCAATGAAAAGCTGAGACTGGAGTGTGACGGGCTGGAAGAGCTGCTGGCTTATTACGACATGAGTGAGGAGCAATTGGCGAACAGGCTGGGCCAGATTGGGTATCACTATGATCCCTTGACCAACCAGTTCAAGGCTCATCCCTGAACAACGGGGGATATCGTGTTGGCTTCATATTACATTTTGGCGCATTGAAATCGCTTTCAATGCGCCATTTCATGGCTTATTTTCAAGGATTTTCAAGACTTGGCAACCTCTGAAAACCTATTCATATTTAATTATTTTTACGATTGCGTTAACTTATTGATTTTTATGGTTTTGATTGGTTTTTAAAAGAATTTTAAGGAAAGGGTTTTCATACTTTTCTTGCATTTCCCGTGGGGTAAAGTGTGACTTGCGTTAACTTTTAATTCAGCTGCTTTCGTTAGTATTCTCACGCCGGTAAATATTTGAGATAACAACAGCGCCGGACCCGTTAACCGGGATAACAATTTTATTTGTAACGAAGGAATATGGTTTATGGCTACCAAGAAGAAGACAGACCAGGATCTCCAACTGGATAAAGATCAGCTCAAGGCGAGTATCGTGCGTCACCTGCGTTCTACCTTGGGTACAAGCGAACAGAAAGCTTCTCCCGAAGCGTGGTGGAAAGCCACCGCTGCGGCCGTCAACGAACAGGTGTACGAGCGCCTGACCCGCACTCAGCAGACTCACTTCAAGAAAGACACTCGTGCGATTCACTATCTCTCTGCTGAATTCCTGATGGGGCGTTTGACCTCCAACAACCTGCATAACCTCTCCCTGTACAAGATCTGCGAAGAAGCGCTTGGCGAGCTGGGTCTGGAACTGACCGATCTCTGCGAGCAAGAGCCGGATATGGCCCTTGGCAATGGCGGCCTGGGTCGACTGGCTGCCTGCTTCATCGATTCGCTGGCGACCCTCAACTATCCGGCCGTTGGCTACGGCATTCACTACGAGCACGGCCTGTTTCGTCAGGAAATTCAGGATGGTCGCCAGATTGAGCGTCCGGACTCCTGGCGTGAATATGGCAACCCCTGGGAGATCTGCCGCCCGGAATCGGTGCAGGAGATCCCGCTCTACGGCTACGTGGAAACCGTGTTTGGTGACAAGGGCGGCCTGAAGAAGGTGTGGCACGCCGGTCGCAAGATCAAAGGGGTGCCCTGGGATATCCCGGTGGTTGGCTTCGGCGGCCACACCGTCAACATCCTGCGTTTGTGGGAATCCCGTGCTTCCGAGTTCTTCGACTGGGACGTGTTCAACGCCGGTGGTTACATCGACTCCCAGGCCGAGAAAGCCCAGGCCGAGACCATCTCCAAGGTGCTCTATCCGAACGATGATACGGATGCAGGCAAGGAGCTGCGTCTGATCCAGCAGTACTTCTTCTGCGCCTGTTCCATCAAGGACATCCTGCGCCGCTACAAGCGGGTGCACGGCAGCGACTTTGGCAATTTTGCCACCCAGATTGCCATTCAGCTCAACGATACCCACCCCACCGTGGCGATCCCCGAGCTGATGCGGGTGCTGGTAGATGAAGAGGGGATGGACTGGAATGCCGCCTGGGATATCAGTTATCAGGTCTTCTCCTACACCAACCACACTCTGCTGCCGGAGGCGCTGGAGAAGTGGTCTGTCAGCCTGTTCGAGAAGGTGCTGCCGCGCCATCTGGAGATCATCTATGAAATCAACGCCCGCTTCCTGAATGATCTGGTCGAGCCCAAGTGGCCGGGCAACGATGCCATCAAGGCCAAGCTTTCCATCATTGAAGAGGGGAGTGTGCGCAAGGTGCGCATGGGCAACCTGTGCGTCATCGGCTCCTCCAAGGTGAACGGCGTGGCCGAGATCCACTCCAAACTGGTGAAGGAAGATCTCTTCCCCGAATATGCCGAGCTGTGGCCGGAGAAGATGTGCAACGTCACCAACGGCGTGACCCCCCGTCGCTGGCTGCTGGCCTGCAACCCGGAACTGGCCGAGCTCTACAACGAGGTGGTGGGTAAAGAGTGGCCGCTGCAGCTCGACAAACTGCGCAGCGTCACCAAGTTTGCCGACGACAAGGCCTTCCAGCAGCAGTTCATGACCATCAAGCGTCACAACAAGGAGAAGCTGGTCAAGGTCATCAAGGCCGAAACCGGCATCGACGTCAGTGCCGAGGCGATCTTCGACGTCCAGATCAAGCGTCTGCACGAATACAAGCGCCAGCAGCTGAACCTTATCCACATCATGGCGCTCTACCGTCGCCTGCTGGCGAACCCGGACTACGACATGCACCCGCGGGTGTTCATCTTCGGCTCCAAGGCGGCGCCCGGCTACAAGCTGGCCAAAGACATCATCTATGCCATCAACAAGTTGGCGGAGCGGGTCAACAATGACGTGCGTATTCAGGGCAAGCTTAAGGTGGTGTTCATGCCGAACTACCGCGTGAGCCTGGCCGAGAAGCTGATCCCGGCGGCCGACGTTTCCGAGCAGATCTCCACCGCAGGTTACGAGGCATCCGGTACCGGCAACATGAAGATGGCACTGAACGGCGCCATTACCATCGGCACCCTGGACGGGGCCAACATCGAGATCGCCGAAGAGGCCGGTGCCGAAAACTGCGCCATCTTCGGTTTGAACGTGGACGAGGTGAAGTCCCTGAAGGGGCACGGTTACAACCCCTATGACTTCTACTATGCCAACTCCGAGCTCAAAGCCGTGCTGGACTGGTTCGATACCGACTACTTCACGCCGGGTCGCCCGGGGGAACTCTCCTCCATCAAGCGTTCCCTGCTGGAAGGGGGCGATCCCTACCTGACTCTGGCAGATTTCGCCTCCTATTCGGAAGCGCACAAGCTCATCGATACCTGGTATCGGGATCCGGCGCTGTGGGCGAAGAAGGCGATCATCAACTCGGCTACCATGGGCAAGTTCAACTCCGACCGTTCCATCCAGGACTATGTGGATCGGATCTGGAACCTGAAGCCCTGCAGCATCGGCTGACAAGAAAGCAAACCCAAACCCCCGCCATGCGGGGGTTTTTTATTGGGCGTGGGCGACTTTGGTTGGTGTGAACGCGGGAGAAAGGCCAACTGCCCAACTGTCACCTCCAGCGTGAGGTTCTGGTATTTGAGTGCGAGTGACGTCCGATGACGGGGCTGAGAACGGGAGAAAAAGGTGCGCACTCCAGGAGCGTCGGTAGGCAAGAGAGGCAATAAAAAAGGCCCCGTCAGGGGCCTTGGCATACATGGGTTAACTCAATGGAGTATGTCGCCCATGAAGTAGGCAAGCATAGTCAGGATGACAGTGAAGACCAGGTTCAGCACCAGGCCTGCTCGCATCATTTCACGCTGCTGGATGTGGCCGCTGGCAAATACGATGGCGTTGGGCGGCGTGGCGACAGGCAACATGAAGGCACAAGAGGCACCGACGGCGATCAGCACGGAGACGACGATGGGCGACACCCCCAACGCTTCCGCAACGCCGGCAAACAGGGGCACCAGCAGGGCGGCGGTGGCAGTGTTGGACACCAGCTCGGTCAGGAACACCACGAAGGCGGTCAGGCACAGCAGGATGACGAAGATCGGCATGGCGGCGAGACCGTTGGAGAGGTGCTCCGCCAGGAAGGCGTTGGCGCCGGTCTGCTTCAGGATGGCGCTCAGGGTCAGGCCACCACCGAACAGCATCAGTACGCCCCAGTCGGTATTCTGGTTGATGTCATCCCAGCTGGCCACCCGGCTGATGGCAATAGCCAGGATGGCGCCCATGGCGATCAGGGTGTCGAACTGGGGAATGCCTCCCAACGCCTTGGCGATGGGTTGTGAGCCAATCCACAGCAGGACTGTGGTCAGGAAGATGCACAGGGTCACCTTGCGCTGGCCGGTCCACTGGATGGTCACCTGTTCGGTGCTGACCTGATGGGAGAGATTGGGGCGCGTCACCAGATAGAGCAGGCCGATACCCACCGGCATGAAGATGATGACTACGGGGATGCCGAATCTCATCCAGTCGGTAAAGCCAAGACCCATCTGGGCTGCAGCGATGGCATTGGGGGGGCTGCCGACCAGGGTGCCGATCCCGCCGATGCTGGCGCTGTAGGCGACGCCCAGCAGGACGAAGACCAGGGTGCGGCGATCCTTGTGAATGTCGAGGCCTTTTAGCATACCGAGGGCCAGCGGCATCATCATGGCGGCGGTGGCTGTGTTGCTGATCCACATGGAGAGGGCCGCCGTGATGGTGAAGAGTACCATGGAGGCCCAGCCCAGATGTCCCTTGGCGAGCTGCATCACCTTGGCGGCGATCTGGGTGTCCAGCCCCTGTTTGGAGAGGGCGGCTGCCAGGGCAAAGCCCCCGAAGAAGAGGAACAGGACGGGGTTGGCGAAGTCCGTCAGGGACTTGCTCATGTCAAACACCCCGAGCAGGGTGGCGAGTACAGGAATGGACAAGGCCGTGATGGTGATATTCACCGCTTCGGTCAGCCAGAGGATGGCGATGAAGATCAGGATGGCGAGGCCCTTGTTGACCATGGGGTCAAACGGAAGCCAAGCCAGCATGGCACAAAGCAGCAGGACATCCAGGATCACGATCCCTGATTTGATGTCCAGCCAGCGTGATGGCACTGAGGGTACAGCAGATGTGTGCATAGCATTCTCTCGGTTAATTTATGGTTGTTGTTGTGTTGCCGAGATTACATTCATTCACCTGTTTGAAACAGTGTGGTGTGCTGGAAATCTGCCTCTATTCACAAATTACGGACATGAAAACAAAGTTTAAAACAAACAAAAAACCATATCGCAACATTAATTAAACATCTTGAAACTGTTCCTGCCACTGTTTGAACATGCTTTTTGGCAATGAGCCATTGATCTGGGCCAGGACCTTTCCTTGCCTGAATACCATCAGGGTGGGAATGCTGCGAATGGCGTAGCGTGCGGCCAGGGCAGCCTGTTGTTCGGTATCCACCTTGACGAACCGCAAACCCGGTTCAAATTCGTGCGCCACATCGTGGAAGACGGGGGCAAATTGTTGGCAGGGGCCGCACCAACTGGCCCAAAAATCGACAACCACCGGGATATCGGACTGGATCAGGGTATCAAACTGCGCCTCTTGTCCGATGCAGGGGGTCTGGCTGAACAGGGGAGACTTGCAGTGACCACAGTTGGCAGACAGGCTGAGCCGGTCTTGGGGCAGGCGGTTTCGTTTAAAGCAGTGACTACAATAAGTAGTGATAAATGACATAATAAGCTCCGGTGTGCTCGATGCTGCGCGAAATATTGTCACCAGTTCAGGGACATATAACGGTAACATGGTGACTGGCCGGTGTGGATCATTCACTTCGGGATAAAAGTGACAACGGCCGTATCTGCGACCTTGAAATGAGAGACGGGATGAATAAAGGATCACGGAAGAACCGTGTTGTGCTGGGGCTGATTGTTGCCTTGTTGCTCGCCTTTTCCGGCTACTGCTGGCAGTTGCTCAGCTGGCAGCAGCAGGCTCAGGAGCTGAATACGGCGGCCGAGGTGGTACTCAACCGTATCAATTCGGATACCGTCTATCTGCTGGGGCGGGAAAAGGCCAACGATGAAAGTGTTCAGCAGCGGCTTGGTCAGCTCTCTTTTACCCTTGATGGGTTCGCGCGCAAGGTGCGCAGTGATCCGGACAAGACCCACGCCCACCTCGCCAAGGCGCTGTTGCAGGATATGGACTCCTATCTGATGCAACTGGCCCGATTGCATGCCATGGAGATGTCCATCAGGTACATGACGCAGCCATTTGAACGCCAGTTGCAAAAAGTGCGTGAGCTAGGTGCGACCGACAGCCTATTGCAGCGGGATGTGCATGAGCTTGCGCAATTGAACGGTTATCTGCAACACAGCTGGGATCAGAACGAGCAGCAACAGCTGCTCGCTTTGCAGCAGCAGCTCGCCTCCCGCTATCACAACCGCCCCTGGGTCATGAATCTGCTCGAACTCAGTGAAGAGATGGCCCGTCAGGTGGTGGGCTATCACTCTCTGCGTTACCAGTTGATCGACATGCATGTGAGCGACAGCCTGGTGCGCTGGAAACAGGGCAAGCTGGAGCGGGCCTCTGCGCTGATGAGCCACTTTTATTTGATGGTGCTGTTGGGGGCGCTCATCTGCTTCGGACTGGTGGCCGCAACCTTGTGGCGCCGCAACCAGAAGCTGAGCGAGCTATCACGCCAGACCGGGTTGCTGGCGCAGGCCAAGAGCGATTTTCTGGCCAACATGAGCCATGAGATCCGCACCCCCATGAATGCCATTATCGGCTTCAGTTCGCTGGCATTGCAGACCGAGCTGGATCAGCAGCAGCGGGATTACCTCGGCAAGATAAAATCCTCCTCCGATACCCTGCTGCTCCTTATCAACGATATCCTCGATCTGACCAAGGTGGAGTCCGGCAAGCTGACGCTGGAGGAGATCGATTTCGACCTGAGCGAGCAGCTCGACTCGCTGGCGGGCATGTTTGCCGATCTGGCCGAACGCAAGCATATCGAGGTGATCATTCGCAAATCTCCCGAGGTCCCGCTCTTCTTGCGTGGCGATCCCCTGCGTCTGGGCCAGGTGCTGGTCAATCTGGTCAACAACGCCATCAAGTTTACCGAACGTGGCGAGGTCGAAGTCTCCATCGAACTGGCCAACCTGCATCCGATGCGGATCCGTTTCAGTGTGCGGGATACCGGGATCGGTATCGCCGAAGAGAAACAGGGCCAGTTGTTCCAGGCCTTTACCCAGCTGGAGGCGGGCAATACCCGCAAATATGGTGGCTCGGGACTGGGTCTGAATATCTCCCAGCGCCTGGTCGAGCTGATGGGGGGGCGGATCACCGTGCAGAGCAAACCGGGCGTGGGTTCCCTGTTCCAGTTCGAGATCCCCATGGCCCAGGCCATGTACGGTGTCGCCGGCCACAGAGTCTTCTTCGAGAACCAGCCGCTGGTGATGGTGATGGATGACAACGAGCTGGTGCTGGAACTGGCCAGGGATATTCTGAGCCGTGCCGGCATGCGCGTACTGGCGGTCAACACCCTTTCCCGTGCCCGCCAGGTGCTGCGCGAAGAGGGACCGAGTCTGCGACTCGCCATCCTCGACTGGCGCATGGGGCAGGAGGATGGTCTGGATCTGGCGCTTGAGATGTCCCAGCATCCCCAGTGGCGTCAGATTCCCATCCTGATGATCAGTGCCTGGGCCAGGGAGGGACTGCATGCCCGAATGGAGGGGCTGGGGCTGACCCACTTCCTGGCCAAGCCGATGACCGAAAATGCCTTGCTGGCCAAGGTGGATGAGCTGCTCAACGGCAGTGCCTACGACCACCATATCCGTCAGGCCGAGGCGCAGGGGGAACAGCAGTACTTCAAATCCCTGCTGCAGGGGACCCGTGTCTTGCTGGCCGAGGACAACAGGGTCAACCAGCAACTCATCATCGAATATTTGCGCCGGGTCGAGGCTGTGGTGACCGTGGTCAACAATGGTCGGGAAGCGGTGGAACGTGTCTCCGAGCAACCTTTTGACGTCATCTTGATGGATTTGCAGATGCCGGTGCTCGACGGACTGGATGCGACCCGTCAGATCCGCAAGATGGTCGACAAGCATGACGTCCCCATCATAGCCCTGACCGCCAGTGCCATGCCCGGTGACAAGGAGCGTTGTCTCGGGGTCGGGATGAATGGTTATGTGACCAAGCCGGTGAGCAAGCTGGATCTTTACAACAACCTGCTGCAATGGGTGAAACGCCAGGGGAGCGAGCAGAGTGGCCTGCTCGAGGTCAAACCGCCGGACATGATGGGGATCCTCGATCTGCAGGACGCGCTCAAGCGACTGGATCAGGACAAGGAGGCGTTGCAGATCCTGTTCAAGCTGTTCATGTCGGAACACAAGGACGACCTGTGGGAGATCCGCTCCGCCCTGCGTCGCCAGCAGCCCGAGATCGCCAGCAAGTTGCTGCACACACTCAAGGGAGTCTCTGCCAATATTTCGGCCTCTCGCTTGCAGATGGTGGCAGGAGAGCTGGAGTGGCGGCTGCGGCAAAACGAAGTGCTGGAGGATGTGGATCTGGAGCAGTTGCAAGCTGTCTTTAGCCAGACGCGGGAAGAGGTATCCCACTTTCTGCTCACGGGCGAACAGCATGAAAATTCGTATGGTGCCTATTCCCTGGCAGATGATCGCATGTCTCAGGGGATCAAATAGTAATTATTCTCAACCCTTCCGGTTCGGGATATGATTAGCCTTCATTCGAGTCGCCTCCAGCCGGAGGCGACTGTTTCCTTTCTTCCTATTTCGAGGCATCCCCATCACTGCCCAGACGGGCGGGCTGGTGGACGCCAAAGGTCGGTGGTGTGAGCGTATTTCTACGATTGGGCTGGTTTTTCAAGGAGCAGTGGCGGCGGTATCTGATCGCCATCACCCTGCTGATGATGGTCGCCATACTGACGGTGATCCCCCCCAAGGTGGTGGGTTGGGTCGTGGATGGTATCGCCAAGGGGGGGCTGGATAATGACACCCTGTTGCGTTACCTGGCCGGACTGTTTGGCCTTGGGTTGCTCATCTATCTGCTTCGTTACGTGTGGCGGGTGATGTTGTTTGGTGCCTCCTACCGGCTGGCCTATGTGCTGCGCAATCGCCTGTTTGGCCACTTCACCCGCATGAGCCCCGATTTTTACCAGCGTCACCGTACCGGTGATCTGATGGCCCACGCCACCAACGACATCCAGGCGGTGGAGATGACCGCCGGAGAGGGGGTGCTGACCCTGGTGGACTCCATGATCGTCGGCATCCTGGTGCTCTCCATCATGTGCAGCCAGTACTCCTGGCAGTTGACCCTGCTCTCCTTGTTGCCGCTGCCTGTGATGGCGTTTTTCATGAACCGTTTTGGCAAGCAGATCTACAAGGAGTTCAAGGCGGCGCAGGGGGCCTTCTCCCGACTCAACAACAAGACCCAGGAGGCCCTCTCGGGTGTCCGGGTGCTCAAATCCTATGCGGTGGAATCCCTGGAGGATCAGGGGTTTGCCGAGCTGACCCGTCAGGCGGGGGAGCGCAACATGGCGGTGGCACGCATCGATGCCAAATTCGATCCCGTCATCTATCTGTGTATCGGCTGCTCCTACTTCCTCGCGGTGGCGGGGGGCAGCGCCCTGGTGCTTCGCGATGAACTGACCCTGGGGGAGCTCACCAGCTTCACCATGTATCTTGGCCAGCTGATCTGGCCCATGTTTGCCATCGCCTGGCTGTTCAACATCATAGAGCGGGGCAGCGCCGCCTATTCGCGTATCGAGAGTCTGCTTGCCGAGCGCAGCGACATCGAGGACCCAGCGCAGCCACAGGCGCTAACCAGTGCGTTTCCGCTCAGTGCATGCGGGGTGGGCTACCGGCTGGAGCAGCGCGACCTGTTGCAGGATATCGATTTTACCTTGCAGCGGGGCGGCATGCTCGGCGTGGTGGGGCGCACCGGCGCGGGCAAGAGCTCGCTGCTCAAGCTCTTGATGCGCCTGGCCAACCCGAGCGCCGGGCAGCTCACTATGGGGAGCGTGCCTATCGAGCGGCTGGCGCTTGGCGAGCTGCGCCGCCAGTTTGCCTATGTGCCGCAGGAGCCATTTCTGTTTTCCACCACCATCGCCGCCAACATTGCCCTCGGCAGGCCGGACGCCAGCCAGGAGGAGATAGAGCGGGTGGCCCGTATCGCCTGTGTTCACGATGACATCGTCCGCTTCCCCAAGGGATACGAAACCGAGGTGGGGGAGAAGGGGGTGACCCTCTCCGGCGGTCAGAAGCAGCGGCTCGCCATTGCCCGGGCCCTGCTGCTGGAGGCGCCCATTCTGGTGCTGGATGATGCCTTGTCTGCGGTGGATGCCCATACCGAACAGCAGATCCTGCACGCCCTCAAGGCTCATCGCCGCACTCTGATCCTGGTCAGCCACCGGATGACGGCGGTGGAGCAGGCCGACGAGGTCCTGGTGCTGGATCAGGGCCATGTCAGCGAGCGGGGCCGCCACGGTACCCTGATGGCCCACAATGGCTGGTATGCGGATATGGTCCGTTACCAGCGCCTCGAACAAGACGTGGAGGAGAGCCTGTGAACCCGGCTATTGAACGGCTAATGAATGACTTGTTGCGCCCGTCTTGCGCCCCTGAAACACGCAGTGGGGAGTGTTTGTGAATCCAACGATTAAACGCCTGCTGGCTTATTGCGCCCGTTATCCAGCCTGGCTGACTCAGGCCGGTATTTGCTTGCTGCTGGCCACCGGTGCCGAGGTGGCTGGCCCTCTGCTTATCAAGCTCTTTATCGACGACTATCTGGCGCCGCGCCGGTTGGAGTGGGGCATGATCGCCGCCATCGCTGCGGGCTACCTCGGCCTGCAGGTGGTGTCGGCTGCTGGTTTTTATCTGCAATCCCTGCGCTTCAACCGCATCGCCCAGGCGGTGGTACAGACTCTTCGTGAGCAGGTATTCGCCACCGCCATCCGTCTGCCTGCCAGCTACTTTGACAAGCATCGCTCCGGCTCGCTTATCTCCCGCATCACCAACGACACCGAAGCGATCATGAACCTCTATGTACAGGTGATTGGTCTCTTGGTGCAGAAGGTGGTGCTCCTGTGCGGCATCCTCATCTCGATGGCGCTGCTGGATCTGCGCCTGATGCTGGTGTGCGCCATGTTGCTGCCGGCGGTGGCCGGGGTGATGTGGCTCTATCAACGCTTGAGCGTGCCCGTGGTGCGGGCGACTCGCAGCCTGCTCTCCGATATCAACAGCCGCCTCAACGAATCCTTGCAAGGGATGCCGGTCATTC
Organism: Aeromonas sp. FDAARGOS 1407; assembly: GCF_019048725.1. Lineage (NCBI taxonomy): Bacteria > Pseudomonadati > Pseudomonadota > Gammaproteobacteria > Aeromonadales > Aeromonadaceae > Aeromonas > Aeromonas sp. FDAARGOS 1407. The sequence goes on along the minus strand of NZ_CP077399.1, from coordinate 3,647,186 downwards.
AGGCCATGGTACAGGAACAGCACTTCGCCAATGTCTTTGCCGGGGTCAACCAGGAGCACTGGGCCGCCAGGCTCAAGAGCCTGAAGATCAACGGCATCCTGTTGCGCCCCCTCATCGATCTCTTCTACATGATGGTGCTGATCGGGCTGCTGGCGCTGTTTGCTCATGAAGGGTTGAGCGCGGGGGGCGCCATCCAGGTGGGGGTGCTCTACGCCTTTATCAGCTATCTGGGGCGGATGATCGAGCCCCTCATCGAGATGACTAACCAGCTCAACCAATTGCAACAGGCTATGGTGGCCGGGGAGCGGGTTTTTGCCCTGCTCGACGAAACTCGTGAGAGCACGGCGGGGGACGCGGTGCCCCTGCAGGGACGGGTCAGTTTCGAACGAGTGAGCTTCTCCTACGACGGTGAGCAGCAGGTGCTGCATGAGGTGAGCTTTGCCGCTCGTCCCGGCCAGATGCTGGCGCTGGTGGGTCACACCGGCAGCGGCAAGTCCACCATCATCAGCCTGCTGATGGGCTTCTATCCGCTGGATCAGGGCACCATTCGCTTCGATGATCACCCCATGGAGAGCTTGTCGCTCTCGGCGGTGCGTCGCAGCATAGGGCTGGTGCAGCAGGATCCCTTTATCTTCGTTGGGACTCTGGCAGAAAACCTGCGTCTGGGGCGTGACGGCATCGAGGATGGGCGGCTCTGGCAGGCGCTGCGCGACGTGCAGCTCGCCGATTTTGTCAAGCGTCTGCCAGCAGGGCTTGAGACCCTGATGGAGGAGGGGGGCAAGAACCTCTCCGCCGGTCAGCGCCAGCTGCTTTCGTTTGCCCGTTCCCTGGTGGGGGATCCGCGCATCCTCATCCTGGACGAGGCGACCGCCAGCGTAGACTCCCAGACCGAGCTGGCGCTTTCCCAGGCGCTTTCGGCGGCGCGCCGTGGCCGCACCACCATCGCCATCGCCCACCGCCTCTCCACCATCGTCGATGCGGACGAGATCCTGCTGCTCTCTCGTGGTCAGGTGAGCGAACGGGGCACCCATGGCGAGCTGATGGCGCTCGGGGGGCACTATGCCCAGCTGTTCGAGATGCAGAGCCAGGGGGCCTGGCTCGAGGAGAAGCGGGCCTGAGCGCGGGTCAATTGCAAGGAGTGAAAACGACATCACCGGCCATGGGCCGGTGATGTCGTTTTTGTGAGGTGCTTTTATCCCTGGCTCGGGGCAGGTTGGGGGATTTCCCAGTCTCCCCCCAGGGCCTTGTGCAGCAGGACCACGCTGGTGGCGCTGTTAAGCCGCGCCACGATTTCGGCATCCTGCACGCTGTTTTGCTGGCGCTCGGCGTCCAGCACCGAGAGGTGGTTGACCAGACCGGCCCGATAGAGGGCCTTGGCCTTGGTGAGGGCGGTTTGCGCCTGTTGGTTCGCTTCGCCCAGATGCTGGCTGTATTGCAGGCTGTTGCCGTAGGCGATTAAGGTGGTTTCCACCTCGTTGAAAGCGCTGTTGACCTGGTTCTGGTAGGCCAGCGCCGCCTCTTTCAGCCCCGCCTCCTGGATTTTGACCATGGCCTCGCCGCGGCCGCCGTCGAACAGGTTCCACGACACACCGGCGCCAAGGGCCCAGGTGGTCGAGCCCGATTCGAACAGGGAGCCTGTCTCGCCGGAGACCAGACCGGGGGCTCCGGTCAGGAACACCTTGGGATAGCGGTCGGCGATGGCCGCGCCCACTTCCTGATTCTTGGCGGCAATGGCCCGCTCGGCGATGGCGATGTCGGGTCGACGGGTCAAGAGCGACGCGGGCAAACCGGTCGGCACCAGCGCCTTCATGCTCGGCAGAGGGGCAGGTGTGAAACGGGCCTTGGTCTGGCTGACGGGCTCCCCCAGTAGCACGGCGAGCCGGCTTAGGTGAACGCTCCTGGCCGTCTCCAGCATGGGAATGCTTGCCTTGGCGGTGGCAAGGCCGGCGCGGGCATTGGCCACATCGAGTTCCGAGCCGTAACCGGTGCGCTGCAATGATTCGACCATGGCCAGCGTCTCCTCTTGCTCGCGCAGGTTCTTGGTGGCGATGGCGATGCGCTCCTCGGCGCCGCGATATTGCAGGTAGTTGCTGATCACATCGGCTGTCATGGCGGTGTTGAGCCCCTGGCGCATGATCTCGGCCTGCTCGGCGCGAATGGCGGCGGCCTGGCTCAGGCTGTCGATGCGACCGAACAGGTCCAGCTCCCAGGCGGCATTGATCCCGACAAACGTCTCGGTGGGATCGCGGTCCATCAGCTTGGCCGTGCCTCCCCCGAGCGCCGGGGGCAGAGCGATGCCACTCACCGCCTGTCCCATCAGCGCTTCGTTTTCGCTCAGGCGGATGTCGGCATAGCCGGCTCCCAGGGTCAGGGTTGGTACCTTGAACGACGCCACGGTGCGCTGGTAGGCCTGGGCCGCCTGAATGCGCTGGCTTGCGATCTTCAATGTGATGTTCTGGCGCTGCGCCCTCGCCACCAGATCGTTGAGTTGGGGGTCGTGGAACTGGGCCCACCAGGTGTGGCCGGGTTCACCCTCTGTTGTGGTGCCCTGAGCTCCCTGATTGAGATAGACGCTGTTGAGGCGGCTCTCGGGGGGCTGGTAATCGGGGGCCATGGCGCAGCCCCCCAGCATGATCAGGGTCGCAATCGCGCCCATGCTGCGCTTATTCATGGCGGTTTTCCTCTTCGGTAATCTGTTTATGGGCTGTGGCTTCAGCTTGTTGCTCCGCCCGGAAGAAGAGCATGTAGAGCGCAGGCATGATGAACAGCGAGAGCGCGGAGGCCGCGACCAGACCGCCGATGATGGTGGCCGCCATCTGATCGAACAGGCTGTCGGTCAACAGCGGCACCATGCCGAGCACCGTGGTCAGTGCCGCCATGGAGATCGCCATGGTGCGGTTGAGGGTTGCCTCCTTGACCGCCTCGGCGATGGTGCGGCCACTGCGCCGTTCCAGCTCAATCTGATCGAGCAGCACTATGCCGTTTTTGATGATCATGCCCGAGAGGCAGATCATGCCGACGATGGCCATGAAGCCGAATGGCTTGTCAGTGAGCAACAAGGCCCAGATGATGCCAATCGATGCCAGCGGCAGCGTGGTAAAGATGATGATGGGCTGACGATAAGCGTTGAACAGGGCCACCAGTATGATGAGCATCATCACCGCCGCCTTGGGGTTCTGCTCCATCAGATCGTCGATGGAGCGCTTCTCGTCGTAATACTCGCCGCCCCAGTGCATCTCATAACCGGCGGGCAGTTTGATGGCTTCCAGCTGGGGGGCTAGTTCCTTGCGTACCTCGGAGGCGGTAGTTCCCCCCTTCACGTCGGCCTGCACCGTGATGGCCGGGAGCCGGTTGCGGCGCCAGATCATGCTCTCTTCCCCGGTGATCTCGATGCCGTCGATGACCTGGCCAAGCGGCACGCTGTGCTGGCCGAGGACGGATCGCACCGGCAGGCTCTCCAGGTTTTCCAGGGAACCGTTGGCGCTGCGCAGCTTGATGGGGATCATGTCGTCCTGATGGCGCAGGGTGCCTATCTGTACTCCTTCGGTGGCACGGCTGATGGCCAGGGCGATATCGGTTCGGGTGACGCCCGCCTGGCGAGCGGCCGCCTGGTTGATGATGGGAGTCATCACCTTGCTCTCCTGACGCCAGTCATCACGGATGTACTTGGTGTCGGGATGGGCCTGCAGGATGGCTTGCGCCTGTGCCGAGAGTTGTTTGAGCACCTTGGGATCCGGCCCTTCAAAGCGGGTCTCGATGCTGAACTTGTCCTTGGTGGCCAGCTTGAGCGGGCGGAATCTGGGTTCGGCATAGGGGAAGCGGCTTGCGAGCCAGGCATCGCCCCGGGCGACCAGCGGTGCTATGTCGTCAAACTGTTTGGTGTTGATCAGGATCTGGCCGTAGCTCTGATCCAGCGGCTCCGGCTCTATGGTCACCGAGAAACGGGGGGCGCTTTCGCCCATGTAGCTGGAGATGCTTGCCACTTCGGGTTGCTGCAACAGCCACTCCTCGATCACCTTCATATCCTGGGAGACGTTGTCGATGCGACCGCCGCTCGGCAGCCAGTAGTCGAGGAAGACGATGCTGCGATCCGAGCTCGGCATGAAGTTGACCTTGAGCAGGGGCGCGCTCAGCACGGTGAGCAGCAGCAGGGGCAACACCAGGGCAAGGGCGCTCTTGGGGTTCTCCACCGTCCAGTTGACAGCCTGGTGATACAGGCGGGCCGCCTTGCTCTTGGGCGCGCTGCTCTCATCCTGGTCAGACGCCTTGATGAAGGCCCAGCACATCAACGGGGTGACTACCATGGCGACTACCCAGGAGAGCAGCAGGGAGCTGCACAACACCTGGACGATGGAGAGGGAGAATTCCGCCGAGTCGGTCTGGGAGAGCAGCACGGGAGCGGTACCGAGGGAGGCGATCACGGTCGCCCCCAGGAGCGGCAACGCCATCTCCTGTACCGACTCCTTGACGGCGGTGGTGCGTTCTATCCCTTTGCGCAGCTTGGCGGCAAACAGATCCACGATGACGATGGCATTGTCGACCAGCATCCCGAGCGCCAGGATAAAGGAGCCGAGAGAGACGCGCTGCAGATCGACCCCGGTGAGGTTCATATAGACCAGGGTGAACAATATGGTCAGCAGCAGGCTGGCCCCGACGATGGTGGCGCTGCGCCAGCCCATGAAGACCAGCAGCACCACCACCACGATGACGATGCTCTCGATCAGGTTGAGCACGAAGTTGTTGATGGACTTCATCACCTCGGTGGGTTGGTAGGCGATGACGCCAACCCCGGTGCCAAGGGGCTGCTCGGCCTCGAATTGCTGCAATACCCGGGTCAGTTCGTCGCCGATGCTGACCACGTTGATCCCGTCCTGGGGGCTGACGGCGAGGGTGATGGCCTGCTGGCCGTTGTAGCGACTCTCGGTCAGGGCCGGGCTCTGGTAGGAGAGATAGACATCGGCCACGTCCCCCAGGCGCAAGGTGCCTGTGCCAGCCCCGGGCTGCCCCGTGGTGAGCATCAGGTTGCGGATATCCTCCACGTTACGGTACTGGCCGCTCTGGGCGACGCGCAGGTTCTCGATGCCGAGGTGATAGTCGCCGGTCTGCACCGGGACGTTCTGGCTGTTGAGCTGGGTGACAAGCTCAGCGAGGGAGATGTGGCTCTCGGCCAGGCGCTCATCGGAGACATCGATGTTGACCACCTGCTCGTTGACCCCGTGCAGTTGCACCTTCTTGACTCCGGGCACTGCCTTGATCCTGCGCTGCAGTTCGCGGGCCTGATCTTTCAGCTGATGCATGGGAATGTCATCGCCATAGACGGCGAACAGCATGCCATACACCTCGGAGAACTCGTCCTGCACTATGCTGACCTGGGCCTGGACGGGCAGCTCCAGCTTGACGTCCTGGATCTTGCGGCGCAGCAAGTCCCACTGCTGGGGCAGCTGGTCGGTGCCATATTTCTCCTGCAGATCGACGAAGATCATCGAGCTGCCGGGACGGGAGAGGGATCTGAGTTTCCACAGCGATCCCATCTCCTGGATCTTGGTCTCTATCTTGTCGGTGACCAGCTGTTCGACCTCCTGGGCGGTGGCGCCCGGGTAGAGGGTGACGACGACGGCGCTCTTCACCGTGAAGGAGGGGTCTTCCAGCTTGCCCAGATCGAAATAGGAGTAGACTCCCGCGATGGCGCACAGGGTGGCAAAGAAGATGACGAAGGTCTTTTGCCGGATGGCGAACAATGAGAGATTCATGACTGCCCATCCACCTGGTTGATGACGGCGATGGCCTGACCCTCTTTGAGCAGAGCGCTGCCGGCGGTGACGATCTGATCGCCTGCGTTGAGTTCACCCTCCACACAAAGGGTGTCGTGGCGCTGGCTGACGATGGTGACGGGCACGTGGGTGGCCGCCGCGGCCTTGATGGCCACCACCTGGGGTTGTCCACCCAGGCTCTTGATAGCCGTGGCGGGCAGGCAATAGATGCGCTCGCTGGCGGGCAGGGCCAGCTCGACGTTGATGGATTTGCCGGGCACCAGCTCGGGCGAGTTATCCAGCAGTTTGAAAGTCACCTTGTAGGTGCGCTTGAGGGGATCCGGCAGGCTGGCGATCTCGGTGCTGACTGCCTTGACGCTGGCCTCCTGGCGATACCAGGTTACATTGGCCTGCATCCCGCTTCTCAACTGGCCAATCTGTTGCTCCGGCACGTCGACCACGGCATCGAGCTCGGTCGGCTGGTGCAGGGAGAAGACAGGCTGGCCCGGCGAGGTTTGCTCGTGCTCCTCGATAAAGCGCTGGCCGATGATCCCGTCAAACGGCGCCTTCAACTCGCTGTAGGCGAGAGCGTCTTCGGCTTGCTTGAGGGATTGTTGCAGCATCTGGACCCGGGCATTGGCCTGGTTCTGGGCGCTGGTGGCGCGCTCCAGGTTGATGCTGGCCATGGCCCTGTCCTGCACGGCCTGACGGGTGCGGCTCAGTTCGACGACCGCCAGCTTGTAGGCGGCTTTCGCCTCGCCAAGCTGGGCCTTGATGGCATCTCGCTGAACCCGGAAATCATGGGGATCGAGGCGTGCAATCACCTGTCCTTCACTGACCCTGTCTCCCTCCTTGACCAGGATCTGCTCCAGGGTGCCCGGCACACGAAATGCGAGGCTGGCACTCTGGTGCGACTTGATCTCGCCGCTGAACTTCAGGCTGTAGAGGCTCTTGCTGTCGGAGAGCTGCATGGCATTCACCGGCCGCGGCGGCTTGACCACTTCGGTGGCCGTGTCGGTGCCGCAGCCGGCGAGCAGGCCTCCCAGTATGAGTACCGAGAGGCAAGGAGGGGAAAACAGGGGGTATTGCATGGGAAAATCCAGTTATTCAGGTGTGATGGATATATGTTATCGAATCCAATTGGTGAGATAATCAGGGCGAAATTGTCATCACTGTCTCAATTTTTGTGACAATGATGAAATGAGGGACGCAGCCGACGTGTTGCGGGGCTGGATGAAGAGGCGGGAGCCGAGATGAAGATCGACGATCTCAAACTGTTTTTGTCAGTGGTGGAGCTGGGGGGCTTTACCAGTGCCGCCGATGCGCTGAATATTCCGCGCTCCAACGTGAGCCGACGGATAAAGGATCTCGAGGACGAGCTGAATGTGAAGCTGCTGACCCGAACAACCCGCCGGCTGACCATGACTTCGGTGGGGCTGGAGTATTACAACAGCCTGCAAAACATCATTCCCATGCTGGATCACACTCATGAGCAGATCCGGACCCAGAGTCACGAGCCTACCGGCAACATCAAGATTGGCCTGCTCAATGAATCCGACATCTTCATCCACGATCTGCTCAAGCGCTTTTTGGAGAAATACCCCAAGATCAATATAGAGCTGCACCTGAGCGGCGTCGGCTACCGGGATATCTTCAACTACGGCCTGGATGCCAGCATCCATATCGGCGTGGTGAACGATGGCAGCTTCGTCGCCAGGCCCATCATGCCCTTCACCCGCAAGCTCTATGCGACCCCCCACTATATAGAGCGGCACGGCAGACCTAAGTCCCTCGAGGACCTGCACCGGCACAATGTGCTGACCCTGCGACTGCCGGATGGCCAGCTGGACAACCGGCTGATCTTCAATCGGGGCGAGGTGGTGATCCACAGCAGGGTGATCTCGAACAGCTCCTATTACATCCGTCATGCGGTTTTTCAGGGGGATGGTATCGGCATCTTGCCGGAGATCATCGTCAAGTCGTTCGTCGAGAGCGGCGAGCTTATCGATCTGCTGCCGGAATATGAAACCACCCTCGACAACATCTGGTTGGTCTATCCCGGCAAGAAGGGGCTCTCCTACGCGGCGCGCCTCTTCATCGACTACATCCTGGCGGAGATGGCGAGCCTGCTGCCCGAGCAGAAGCCGCGGCAGGTGGCGGTGAGAGCGCCCCGCGAATAGCAGGTGGTCGCAGTTGCCTTGAATCCGGCGAGCCATGCTGGCAACATGTTGTTTACATCAACTCATCGGATCAGTTTGCATATGGACTTGCAACGTTTGAAAGCCAACCTGTCGCTGCGGCTGTTTGCCTGGCGCTATATTCCCGTCATCGGATTTTGTGCCCCTGTCATCGAACAGATGGACGCGCGGGCGCTGCGCATTCGTATCCCGCTGGGCTGGCGTACCCGCAATCACCTCGGCAGCATGTATTTCGGGGCGCTCGCGACCGGCGCCGATCTGGTGGGTGGCCTGCTGGTGATGGAGAAGGGGCGGCAGCGGCGCAAGAAGGTGCACTTTGCCTTCAAGGATGTACAGGGGGAATTTTTGAAGCGGCCCGAGGGGGATGTGCAGTTTGACTGCGCAGCGGGGGAGGAGATCGACGCCATGATTGACGAGTCGCTGGCGAGTGGTCAGCGCATCAACCGCCCCATCCGGGTGGTGGCCACCTGCCCGTCGCTAAACGGGGATGAGGCGATGGCGCGCTTCGTGCTGACGCTCTCGATCAAGGCCAGCTAAGTTCAAGGAAGAGGGCGCGCCTCTTCCATCAAAGGCGGGGATCAGCCGATTTGCGGGCTCATTCCCTCTTTGACCACCACCTTCATGCCATTGAAGTTGACCACCTGCTCGGCCACGATCTTGCAGCGCTTGCGGGTTTCAACCTGACCGTCCACTTCCACCAGACCTTCGGCGATCAGCGCCTTGGCGGCGCCGCCGCAATCGGCCCAGCCCTGATGCTTGATCAGATCACACAAGGCAACGAAGGGGTGACCTTCGAGCAGAAACGTTTCCATGGGAAATCCTCTAAATGGATGAATGCCGAAACAGCAGGGCGGCCATTTTAGGCAGTTCAGGCAGGCAAGGAAAGGGAAGGGCGGTCTCACGATGGAAAAAGTGGCCTCAAATATGTGGTCCTGCTCATGGAAGCGCGCCTGATCGGACGCATGGTGACGCAACCCGTCAGACCCGGTATGCGCTGATTTGTGCTTGTTGTTAGGATCCTCACACTATTCAAATGACTCAAGGAACGTCCCATGACTTTTTCTTCCCGCGTGTTGCTCGCCTGTGGTGCACTGACCCTGTGTGGCGTGGCCCAGGCCAGTACGCCAGTGCAATTTTCCCTGCCCGGCGTCAATCTGCCTGCGTCCCATCAGGTGGAAGGGGGGAGAGCCTCTCTTCTCTATGGCCGTACCGGGCAGGTGAAGGGGATCGACCTGCCGATCTTCGCTCTCTCCGACGTGGATCAGTTTACCGGTTTGCAGCTTGGGGTCTTTCTCGGGGCCGGGCGGGTGCGCCACCAGTTTGGCGGGGTGGCCATCAACGCGGTCAACTGGCATGACGGGCAGGATACCGGCGTCAACCTGGGGTTCGTCAACCTGACCAACAATGTGAAAGGGCTCAACTGGGGGGGCGTCAACATAGCCCGGGGCAATGCGCTGGCCAACGTCGGCTTCATTAACTATGCCGAACGTACCACCTTCCAGATTGGCTTTGTCAATGCGACCAAGCATCTGGACGGGTTGCAGATCGGGCTGGCCAACTATGCCGAGAACGGCGTATTCCCCATTCTGCCGCTGGTGAATTTCCAGAAATCCTTCTGACGGCATAATCCGTTTTGCGTTAAGGGCCGGCGCTGATTACCCTGTGCCCCTTGAACCCGCGACAGGTGAAGAGGTAACAGATGACGGCAGGGCAGATGAGCGCAATCGGAATTGGCTGGGATGTGCGCGGCTGGCAGGGCAGTGCCCAGGCGGTCGCCGTGGTGGGATGGCGGTCGCAAGGCGACACCCTGCACTGGCTGGGTGTCTCGCCGCTGTTTCGTTTGAGCTCGCGGGTGGCGCCGGATCTTGCTTCCTTGCTGCGTCCGGCCCTGCAAAACGAGCTGACCCTGATGCAGGTGGAAGCCTGTTCGCACCTAGCCCTTGGCATTGATGCGCCGCTCGCCTTCCCGCGTGCGCTGGGAGATCTGCTTGCCGGCAAGACGCTCTCCTGCGCCGTGCCGGAGCGTGAAATAGACAACCCTTACGCCTATCGCGACTGCGAGCGCTGGCTGCACCAGCAGTATGGCAAGAAGCCCCTCTCGGCCACCTTCGACCGCCTGGGCAACAACGCGACCCTGGCCCTCTCCATGCTTCCCCACCTCGCGGATCTGCAACTGGTTCCCAAGGTGCAGGAGCGGGCCGAGCGCGCCGTGCTGGAAGTCTATCCGGCTCCGGCCAAACAGGGAGGAAAGGCCTCGGCAGCGCGCCCCGAACTGGCCGCCTTGCTGCCAGAGGGGGTGGTAGCAGGCACAGATCGTTACGACGCCGCCCTGTGCGCCCTGATGGCGCTGCAATATGCCGCTGCTGGCAGGGTGAGCCAATTGCCACCTCTGGTGATGCCACCCGCCGGGATGGCCCGCGACGAAGGCTGGGTCTATCACTTCAACACGTCCTGCGCCTGATAGCGGGCAGACTCTGATCCGCCCCGTTTTGGCGGGGCGGGCAAGTGCGCACCAGCTGGCATCATGCTGGTAGACAACGTTGACCGGAGCGTTGAAATTCAGTGGTGATATTTTGCTCGCATATGCCATCAAACAAGAAATGACATTCCCCAACTCAATGCCTGTTAACACGAGGCAGCGTTACAGAATGTCGCTTGGCAAGCGCCAAATTGGTCAATTCGTCTGCAGTTGACGATTTTTCTTGTTGTTCGTGCCAGAGAGTGGTGGTGCGTCACTCTCTTCATCCGATATATTGCTTTTTCTCCTGACTCTTCTGTGTGGTGGTGCCGATGAAACGCATTCTCTCAATCCAGTCCCATGTGGTGTTTGGCTGTGCCGGCAACAGCGCCGCCGTGTTTCCCATGCGTCGTCTCGGCATGGAGGTGTGGCCCATCAACACGGTGCAATTTTCCAACCACACCCAATATGCCCAGGGGTGGCAGGGGATGGCGATGCCTGCCGGCCATATCAGCGCCCTGATCGAGGGGCTTGGCAATATCGAGGTGCTAAGCCGCTGCGACGCCGTGCTGAGCGGCTATCTGGGATCGGCCGAGCAGGGGGATGAGATCCTGACTGTGGTTCGGGCCGTCAAAGCCGCCAATCCAAATGCCATCTATTTCTGCGATCCCGTGATGGGCCATCCGGAGAAGGGATGTATTGTTGCCCCCGGTGTTACCCGTTTTCTCACCGAACAGGCATTGCCGGTCGCCGACATCATGGCCCCCAATCTGCTGGAGCTGGAGACCTTGTGCGACACCCATCTGACGGATCTGGCCCAGACCCGTGCCGCCGCCCATAGGTTGCTGGCCCGGGGCGTGAACATGGTGCTGGTCAAGCATCTTGGACGGGCAGCCCAAGACCCCGGCCGCTTCGAGATGCTGCTGGCCACTTCCGAGGGGGATTACCTCATCGCCCGTCCGCTCTATGAGTTTGCCCGCCAGCCGGTGGGGGTCGGGGATCTTATCAGTGCCCTGATGCTGGCCAATCTGCAGGCAGGGTTTGATGCGGTGAGTGCCTTTGAACGTACCAATGCGGCGGTGGATCGAGTGCTGCAGGAGACCTGGCGGGCCGATGCCTATGAGTTGCAACTCATTGCGGCGCAAGGCGCCTTTGCCGAGCCGGTTATCCAGGCCCGTGCCGAACGACTGGCGTAAGGAAGAGTGTTGGGATGGCGGTGAGGCCTGTGTGAGCGCAGTGACCTGGGCTCGGATAATCAAGTCAATTAACTGGACAGGCATGCCGCTTTCTCAAGACAGTGCATCCCCCTGATGGGGCAAGCAGCTTTTTGGCGCGTAATGGGTAGCGATTCTCATCAGACGAGAAGCTGGGGAAACTCGTCATTTGGATCAATCAGTCAATTTGTGTGGCTGCCAGCTTGAATTTAGAAGTTGTAATTGACACCCATGATCAACAACGGAATATAACCACCGAAACGCCGGTTGTCACCATAATTATCAAAAGAGATATTCTTGTAGCTAAATTCACCAAATAAGCTCCAATTTCTATTTAACTTTAGATTAGTTGCCAAACTATACTTGGCATATTTTTCACGCCATATTTTATTACCGTTTGTATTATTGTCCTTTTTAAATTCACCAAACTCTCCCCATAATGAAGCGCTCAATTCCCCCCAGTTATAAAATACACCTGGTTTAATAAACCACTCTGTTTCATTTTCCTGTTCCTGGTCACCAGCCTTTGGTGACCATAATCCCTCTTGATAGCGAAAATTAAGCCATATGCCACTGCGCTCTGATAGTTTATAGGCAAGGCCTGGTTCAATTTCCCAGTAAGAAAAGTCACCAGTATTTCGCTTATACTGAATTTGATAAAGTCCATAACCATTAAAAGTAAGATTGTCACTAATGTTATAACCACCGAAAATTTTAACCTCTGGCATTGTTCGTTTATCCAGACTCTCTTGTGCTAATTTCACTCCCCAGCCATAATATCCATCATCAGTGTTATAAGCACGATTAGCGTAAATTTCATTAATAGAATTAACACCACGGTTATAATCTGCATGTGTTAGGGGACCACTATATAACTCTTCTCGGCCAGAATAAAATCCTACATCCCAACCAGGCAGATCATCATGACGGAAATTACCTTGGGCTAACGTTATTTTGACTTTTCCTTCGGTAACGCCATCCTCTCGCTCTATATGTTCCACCTCAACGTTGGAGCCAAGCGAACCGTGGAAGCTGGAATCGGATTCTGGTTTTTCTCCCAAGGCAGACATTAACTCGGCAATGGAGTATTCACGTTTGAGCGCTTCTATTTGAGCTTTTAATTTGTTATCTCGTATAGTTTTATCAGCACCCGCTATCGCTTGGTTATAAAATAGTAAGCCAGTAATGCCAAAAATAGCATAAGCGAAATAATTCATCGATTTGCTCCTGAGTATCAAACTAGCCTGAACGTTTTTTAAGTATTGATTTTATTGGTGTGTCAATATGCAAGTTGTGGTAACAACAACGTGGCCTGTAATAATAGGTTATGCCATGTTATTTAATCTGGAGGATAACTGAATAACCAAGAATCAACTCATACTCGCCCCCGGCGTGATCGGCTGTGTCATGCTCAGGCATCTTTTAAATGCGATACCTTTATTATTGAATAAATGACATTTTTCTGCAGAGATTTGAATTTTCAGGTTCTGATTGACTGAATGTTGAACGGTACCAGGCACACGGATCAGCAGTTTATGATCACTCCTCTCCAAGCCAGGGCGGGATCGCACTTTGTTAATGAAATTTGAACAGGCAGATCGTCTGTGATCTAATCGCGTCTCCATGCAGGAGGCACGCGCTATGACGTTGATTGAACACCTTACCCTTGTCGAAGAAACTCGCTCTGAGATCAATCGTAAACATAACCTGGTTGATGTCATGTTCCTTGTCATCAGTGCCATCATGAGTGGTGCCGAGGGCTGGAATGACATCGAAACCTATGGCGATTCAAAGATCGATTGGCTGCGTCAGCATCGCCCCTTTGCCAACGGCATCCCGCGGCGTCACACGGTTGCCCGCATTCTGCGCTGCATTGTCATCGATACCTTGCTTGAAGCGTTGCTGTGCTGGGTCAATGAACAGCGCACTCATCAGGGCAAACCCATCATTGCCTTTGATGGCAAGGTGTTACGCGGCTCCTTTCGGGGAAATGCCAAGGATGCGCTTCAGTTGGTCACGGCTTACGATACCGAAAATGGGCTGGTGTTAAGCCAGAAAGCAACCCCTAACAAGAAGGGGGAAATCGAAACCGTCAAAGATATGCTGGACATTCTTGAGCTAAAAGGAGCCGTTGTCACACTCGATGCGTTGCATTGTCAGCGTGAGACACTGGAGAAAATCAGCGAGAAGAAGGCTCATGTAGTGGTACAGGTCAAGAATAATCAACCGAAGCTGTATCAAGCGGTTCAATCGCAATTCCAGTCACTGTTTGACGCCCAGAAAGAGAAGATTGTCGTCGAGCACAAAGAGAGTGGACATGGCCGCCAGGAAGAGCGTTATGTGTTTCAATTAAAAGCCAAATTACCGCCAGAGTTGACGGAGAAATGGCCGACAATCCGCAGCATCATTGCCGTTGAGCGTCACCGCAGCGCCAACGGAAAAGGAACGGTAGATACCTCTTACTATGTCAGCTCGTTATCCCCCAAGCACAAGCTGCTAGGGCACTATATACGGCAGCACTGGCGGATAGAGAACAGCCAGCATTACATTCTTGATGTGGTGTTCAACGAGGATGCTTCCAGGATAGCGATGGAGGATGCGGTCGAGAATATGGCGCTATTCCGGCGGTTCGTATTGAATATCGTAAAACAGAGCAATTGTGGTGCTCGAAGTCAGAGAAACAAGCTAAAAAGAGCCGGCTGGAATGACGACTATCGGGCTCAGTTATTCTTTGGTTAAAATATCAACAAAGTGTGCTCCCGCCCTGCTCTCCAAGCGGGTATAAATCAGTGACTCTGTTCCCAGTCGCTCTATACCTTCAATCATGGTAGTCACTCCGTGATCATCAATATGAATATCCTCCGGGCGAATTCCCAATGTCATCATGGCCCCTGTAGTAGCAGTGGATAATCCAAGGTCTACATCAACGTCGAATGAATGATTACCTACCATAACGCTAGCTTTACCGGGTCGGGTAGCGTTGAGAGTTGCTGGCAATAAATTCATTTTTGGTGAGCCGATAAACCCCGCCACAAATAACGTCTGTGGGAAATAGTAGATATCCAATGGTGAGCCGACTTGCTCAATCACTCCTTCATTCAGTACCACTATTCTATCTGCCAGTGTCATCGCCTCGACTTGGTCGTGGGTAACATAAATAATGGTTGAATTGAGTTTTTTATGATATTCGGACAACTGTCGCCGCATCCGTACTCGCAGTGATGCATCAAGATTGGACAAAGGCTCATCTAATAAAAAGAGTCTGGGGTCCCGGGCAATTGCCCGACCAATGGCAACTCGTTGACGTTGTCCACCCGATAATTGGCTGGGCCGCTGTTTGAGCAAACTGCTGAGCTCCAGCATATCGGCAACACGCTTGACTCGGGTTTGAATCTGCTCACGGCTGCTCTTTGCCATTCTTAGACCAAAGGCAATATTTTCATAAACTGTCATGTGAGGGTAGAGCGCATAGGATTGGAAAACCATGCCAATGCCACGAGCAGTGGGTGACAGATCATTGATTGTTGCTCCATCAAGGCTCATATGTCCGGAACTTATCTCCTCCAGCCCGGCAATCATGCGTAGCATGGTTGATTTGCCACAGCCGGAAGGACCAACAAATACCGTGAATTGACCCTCTTCGATAGTCAGATTTGCATCCTTGATGACATGGGTGCCGTCAGGATAAATCTTATTGATATTGCTTAGTTCCAGCTTGGCCATATCTTTATCCTTATGGTTATCGACTGCATGAACGGTTGAATTATCCCGGCATCATATTTGGCTCCGCGTTTTCGAGCACAGTGGTAAGGTCAAATGTTGCAGTGTCATTAAAATGCCAGTCGGCCTGGCCAACTCGCGCTCTCGGACCTATCCCCACAACCTGCATACCGGCAGCTCTGGCTGCATGAATACCAGCCTCGGCATCTTCCATAACAATGCAATCACAGGTATTGACTCTCAATTGTCCAGCCGCATAAATAAAAATGTCTGGCTCTGGTTTGCTGCGAACTACAGACCAACCGTCACAAATAGCATCGAATAGTGGAATGAGGCCCAACTGATATAGAACGTAGCGCGCATTCTTGCTCGCGGAAGCCACTGCGACTTTAATTCCTCGGGCGTTTAGTTCCAGCAATAAAGAACGAATACCTGGTAAAATGTCTTTTTCAGAAAGACTTTCCAATTGCTCCAGGTAATATTTATTCTTGCGAGCCATCAACACGGTCGTCTGTATTTCAGAGAGTTTGGTACCAGCCAGAATAATGGATAGCGATGTCCGGCGAGAAACGCCCCGCAGTTGCTCATTGATCTTGCGATCGAAGTAATAACCCTCTTCATTTGCCATACGCAACCAAGCTTGAAAGTGCAATTCAGCCGTATCGGTGATGACGCCATCCAGATCAAAAATAAATGCCTTACACATGGAATATTACCTCAGTGCTGTCAATAGTGCGGTCTTGACCGGCTATTTCAATGGAGAGGGACTTGCCGGGTTGGCGGTGAATAGAGATAGTTTTATGATCCACGCTTATTTCCAAACGTTGACCTTTATAAAACAGCGGGAAGTTAATTTGTTGCCACTCTCTGGGTAAATTTGGTTTGATGCACAACTTATCATCCAGCAAACGGACTCCGCCAAAGCCGAGTACTACGCATTGCCAGGTTCCCCCCATGGAGGCAGCATGAATACCGTGATCGGAACTTTTCATGTTTTGGCCAAGATCAATGGTGGCCGCCTGGCGAAACAGTTGGTAGGCGTATTCTGTGTGACCCATGTCGGCAGCCAGTACGCAATGGGTTGAGAGACTCAGGGAAGAGTCATGCAGGGTCTTTGGTTCATAATAATTCCAGTTGGCCAATTTGGTTTCCAGGTCAAACATGGACCCCAGCAGGAAAAACAGCATCATGATGTCGGCCTGCTTGGAAACTTGAATCTGGTTCACTTGATCCAGGTTATAGTCCTGAAAAAGGCCTCCGACAAATGGCTGTTGCTTGTATTTGGTCAGATCGATGATCGCTTTTTGCAGGTAGGTATCATCTTGCGCAATGACCTTGTCTTCCGTTCGTGGTTGGGGAAGATAGATATTATCGACTCGTTTTCGCCAAAGAGTAGGGTCGAGAGTCAGATTGGCATTGAGCTTGGCCAGCAGCACCGGGTTATCCATTGACAGTGTATCGTAGCAGCGGATTGCCAATCGGATATTCTCTGCCGCCATATAATTGGTAAATGCATTATTATCAACATGCTCTTTGTACTCATCCGGCCCGATGACGTTACAGATGCCCCACATATTGCGATCTTCTAGCCAGTCGAGGCGGCTGCACCAGAAGGTAGCTGTATCGAATATAATTTCATAACCCATCTCATCCATGAATAGCTGATCGCCGGAGAGCTGGTAATATTGCCATACGGCATTGGCGATATCACAGGTGATATGTTGTTCAATAAATCCAGACCATATTTTGGTGGATTGACCCGTTATTATGTCTACCGCCCCCCATATAGGGGTGACCTCCTCACCCGTCAGGGCTGATTCCCACGGGAACTGCACGCCCAGATAGCCATTGGCGCGGGCTTTTTTACGCCCCTCAGGCAGCGTTCGGTAGCGATACGTCAGTAGACCACGGGCAACGTCGGGCATGGTGTAGGTGAAAAATGGCAGCATAAACACTTCTGTATCCCAGAAAGTGTGCCCCTTGTACCCCTCACCAGAGAGTCCCTTGGCCCCTATGCTGAAACGGGTGTCATGCATCGGGCAGAAGATGTTTAGCTGATAGAGGGCAAAGCGTATCGCCAGTTGGTCAACATCAGGTCCGACAATGGTGATATCCATGCTGTTCCAGCATTTTGCCCATTCGTTCTCACTGGCCGCGAGCAGGACATCGAAGCGCTGTTTCGCGCACGCTTTGAGGTGGGCCAAGGTGTGATCGCGCAGGGCTTGCAGCTTATAACCTGGCGTATCGAACTCCTTGTCACGGGATGTGTGCACGATCCCCAGCTTGTCGAGGCCAAAGGTGTCACCCGCCTTTAACTCGCATCTGATGCCGGTCCACACCTTGCGGCGTGCCATGACGAGTGTTGGAGTCAGCTCAAGCTCGCGACCGTTGAGTTCATAGCGATGGGTAGTGACAAACACAAAGTCGATGCCGCTTTCGGTGGTGCGTTGCAGCAGTTCGACATAGCGCTTGTCATAGAAGCGCTTTTCGCCTTCGTGGAAGTGTTGTGCCCCCGAGTTGGTGAGCTGGGCATCAATCCCTGAATGGATCTCCACCTCGGCGTCGCTATCGATGGCCTCGATGTGCACGGAAAACGCTATCAGATGCAGATCCACCATGGAGATAAAGCGACGAAAGCACAGGTGAAAGCGCTTATTGCCTGGGCTGGTCCAGGTAAAGTCACGAATGAGTTCACCGTTTTTTACATTGAGGCGTCGGGAGTAATTAGCAACCTTGCCTTGTTCAAGATGAAACCGCTCACCATCGATAAATATTTCAATGGCACTCATATCGGCGGCATTTGGCAGTTCGGTAACTTCTGCTTGGTCAAACTTGTTGAAGGTGCCTGCAACAAAGAAATTGCGCGTCTGGCCGACATACTTTTCTTCTGTGGCACTGCGTGCGCTCATATAGCCATTACCCTGGCTCATGAGCACTTCGCATTTCCCCTGATAAGCGGGCTTGAACTGTGTCTCTTCAATAACCCAATTTTTCAGTTCTGCTTGCCCGGCATCGTAGCGCATGAACATGATGGAGAACCCTCATCCTAACCTTTTACTGCGGAAGACATTGCGTTGCCGACGAAGTGACGCTGAAAAATGATAAACACGACCAATATGGGAATAGTTGAGAGAAATGCTCCCGCAAGAATGGATTCCCAATCACCCACTGCACCATAGGAGTTGCGCAGGCTGAGCAAACCAACGGGAAGGGTAAAGGCTTCTGGCGGACTGTTAATCACGACCAGGGGCCAGAAAAAATCATTCCATGCCCCTTGGAATCCTAAAATGGTGACGGCCAATATGGCTGGTTTTGCGAGCGGGATAAAAATTTTCCACAAGATAATAAAGGGACTCGCACCATCAATAATTGCGGCCTCTTCAAGCTCTTTTGGAATACTTTCAAAAAACTGTTTCATTATCAGCACCTGCACAGATGCCACCACTGCCGTGATGACAGCCCATGGGGTGTTGAGCAAGCCTATATTGTTGTAAATCAAGTAGTTGGAAATGAAGGTAACCTGCCCAGGGAGCATGGTGCTTAATAGCATGAAGGCGAATATGGCGCGCGCCCCGGTGAATTTGAGACGTGCCAGGGCATAACCCGCAGTGCAGGCAAAAAACAGGGTCAACAGCACTTTCCCGAACGCAATCAGGAATGAGTTGAGGGTCCAGCTCATAAACAGACTCTTGCCGGTGTCAAGGCTCACAGATTCAGTGATGACCCGCACATAAGAGCGAAATACATAGCCAATCACGCCGGGAGCCACATTATCCCAGACCGCGATCCGCCCGCGACGTTCCATGCGGCTCGGAGCCAGGGTGCTGTCGATCAACACCTGAGAAACTGGGGCTCTGATATTCAGGGGGAGGGTAGCTATCTCGGGACCATGACCCCGATATTTGATAGTAAACGCCCAAGTCTTGCTATTGCCCTCTGTACTGGTCTCTATTTGGCCGCGGCGCTGGATAAATTTGACTCGGCGTTGGTTGTCTATCAGTTGTGGCGAACTGACGATGGCATAGTCGGCGGCAAAATCTTTGGCGGTCACGGCAGCCATGCCGGCGCCAGGGCGGCGGCGTGGTACTTCGATTTGAGGTTCCGTTAACGGTGTCCCGATTTTGGCGGCATAGGTCACGGTGAACTTGATGTCGGCGCCAGGAGCAAAGCCACCAAAGAAGGGTGCCTGGGCCCCATCTCTTCCCAATTGATAAGCGGCCACCCAGTTAGCGGGCTGGACTTGGGCAAAGTTGAAGTGAAATGGCTGCTCCAGCGAATCATCTTTGAGGCTGGCGAGGAAGGCCACCACGAAGGTTCCCAACATCAAGGTCGCGACCATCAACAGGATCCCATAGACCCAAGCGACCTTGGCCCAACGACGTCGGGCATGAAATTGGGCAATCTGCGCCCTGTTGGCGGCATCGATTTTGTCGTTGTTTTGTGCCACATCCCAATCAGGCATTTACCTTCTCCTTTACACCGAAAGTCTTTTGCAAATAGACCACGACCAGTGTCAGCAGCGCCAATACCGTGGCGGCAGCGCTGGCCATGCCGATTTGCGGTGTCTCCCCTGGCGGAAAGGTATTGTGATAGACGTAATAGGCCATGGTGATCCGCGATTCGAGGGGGGCAATGGGGGCAGAGGTACCCATCAGTGCTACTTGATCAAACATCTGCAAGGTACCGATGATACTGAAGGTGATGACCACGAAAGTCACAGGTGCTATTTGTGGAATCGTGATGTACCAGTGCTGTTGAAATCTATTGGCACCATCGATATAGGCTGCTTCATATAATTCGTCAGGAATGCCTTGCAGCCCGGCAAGAAATAGCAACATGAAAGTGGGGATAGTCGTGTAGATATTTTGGATGACAATCGCCCACAAGGTCAGCGGCATTGGTCCGATTTTTTCATGAGTGTTCAGCCAGTTTATTTCAATAATCTGTTTTGTTTCACTAATGAGGCCAAAGCCAGCGAGAGTTAATGTAACCATAGCCGCAATGAGGCAGGCTAAAAAAGCCCACGCAGGTTCACATATACCGGCGGGTAAGCCACGTCTGCGATCACGCATTACCAGCATCAACTGAATAATGAACGCACAGAGGAGGAAGGTCACTATGTATGGGGCATAGCTGAAGATGTCACTGATAAGTCCGTTGAGAAAACCTTTCTTTTGATATATCCAGATGAAGATAATGGTGACAGCCGCGCTTGATAATACGCAGGGTAAATAGAAAGCGACCTTGAAAAAGCTTTGTCCATGAACCTTGTTGTTCACCAAAATGGCAAGAGACAATGCAAGCACTGTTTGTACAACAGTAACAAATAATGAAAACCAGATTGTATTTGATAGCGCGGTTAAAAACAGATTATCACTCAATAGATTTTTGAAGTTGGCAAGTCCAACCAAGACTGCTTCATTGAACAAGTCATATTCGGTGAAGCTGAAATAGAGGGTGCGAATGAGCGCGTATAAAAAGAAAATGACCAGTGTCAGCAAGAAAGGCCCTATCAGAAGCCATCCATAGATCTGTTGATTCCGTTTGAGCGAATTCACTTCATGCTCCTTTTTTCAGCCATCGCATCGTATTTTTGTTGGGCGATTTTAATCGCCTGCGCTGGCTCCATCGGACCCAACAGCACGGCCGTCAGTGCTTCATTGATGGGGGTTGACCATGCCAAACCATACTCATCGAAGGCGTAAGGCTCGATATAACCTCGACTGGCACCATCAAAGATTTTTTTGGCGAGTTGATTGGATGGGTCGGTTTTGGAGAAATAAGGCGAGTTGGCCAGATCTTGACGGCTTGGTAGGGCCAGACCTGAATCCAGGACCCACTCCTGGGCCTTTTTACTGGTCAGGATTTGCACCGCTTTTTCAGTTGCCTCCATGTTTTTGCTGTTGGCATTGAGCCCCCAGGCGACGCTAAAGAGCAGATTACCGCGCTGACCTGAGACCGGGTCTTTTGGCATCAGGGTGGTGCCATAGAGGAGGTTGTTCGCATTGTCACGGAGATAACCACTGATCCAGTTGCCTTCAAAGGTAATGGCCGTTTTTTCAGTAGCGAAACAGCCACCGCTCCAGATTTGCCCCAGGTCGGTTGATAAAATGCCGACCTTATCTTTGGTTACCAAACCAGTATAAAACGTAAAGGCCCGTTCGAAATTGGCATCCAGAATGGTTTTGCCGTTTTCATTGAAGGGTTTCCAACCTGTTGCCAAGGCAAAAGGGGCGAAGCGGTTGTAATCAGGAATAATACAGATGCCTGATACTTCTGTTCCTAGTGCGGCCTGGACGGCAAGTAATTTTTCACGTAACTGATCCCAATTATCGTCATCCGTGGGATAGGCTACTTTGGCATCATCAAAGACATCTTTATTGTATAGCAAGGCAAGGGTGTTGAAGTCTTTGGCGATACCGTACAGTTTCCCTGCGCTGAAGGCCTGGTTCAAGTTTGGAATAATAGACTCGGACAGTATTTTGAGTGAGGGGCCGATTGCAGCGACCTTGCCAGAATTGATCAGTGGCGTGGCAAATACCGTATCAATATAAAATGCATCTGGTGCCGTATTGGCCGATAGTGAGTTGATAATATATTGAGAGAAGTCGCCTTCAATAGGCAGATATTTGACCGTGATACCTGCGCGTTTGAGTTCATCGACCATGACTTCACTGACTAATTTGTTGACAACCACGACATCGTTACCACCCCATCCGGCAATGGTCACCTCAGTGGTATTTGCCGCTATTGGCAAGGCGGTCCAGCATGATAGTAACAGCAACCCCAACGTTGACTTGTTCATTCTCACCGCCTCCCTGATTTGAAAAATTGAGAAACATAGTCGAGAAACAGGTCATGACGTAAAAATCTCCTTTTATTACGTCAACGATGCCAGCAGGGAGATGGTTTTTACCTTGTCAGGATCCCATAAAATTTATTTTCGTTTTTTTACGCAAAAATATGCGACGCCAATCACTCTAAAACGCGATTCATGCCGTTTTCGTCCCTGCCGATGAGGTTATGCATGGCAGTCTTGCTGGTGAGTGAGAGTTCACTCGGCCATCCAGAGAAATATGGCGGCAAGCCGGTAACAAGTTGGTAGGAAGAGGACGGGATGGCTCCAGTGATCCGTATCTGCAACGGATTGGATGAGCAAGGTGAATGGCGTGAAGCCAGCTTGCTTCAGATGCAGTAGAGATCAGAGCCGGGGGACGCGCTGGGCTCAGCCTGGTGACTAGCTGGTTTGTCCCTGTTTGAAGGTGACGGATACCAGGGCGCCAACCGGCGGTTCCCCTGCAATGGCCAAATCGATGAGTGCCGCCGTCCGCTCAGCTAGTTTGGTCATATCCTGCTCAATGGTCGTCAGTTCGTCAGCCAGTCCAGGTAAACCATCATAACCAACCACGGCAAACTGCTTTGGCACCTCATACCCGCGATCTTGCAAGGCGGTGATCACGCCGATCGCAGTCTCATCGCAGGCACAGACAAACCCCTGATATGTTTCCAATTGTGCGGTTGGCAGTTGCATGAAGTGGCGATAGGCCGCGATGTCCACGACAGGGTGTGTGCCAGTACACAACTCGCGGATCGGCAATTCATGGTTGGCCATCACGGAGAGGTAGCCCTGATATCGGAATTGATAGCCGCCACCACAGGTTGTCGGTGTGACAAAGCCAATGTGCGTGAGACCTTTGCCTATGAGGTGCGAAGTGGCGGCGCGACTGCCATGAAAGTCATCGGGGGCCACCCAAAATGAGCCTTCTGACATGCCGATGCAGACATAGGGCTGGTGATGTCGGCGGCAAGCCGAGATGCGAGGGTCACAAGGGGTGATACCGAGCAAGACCACCACATCCACTTCGGGAAGGTTTTCCCCCTCAAAGCTGATTGGTACCAGACGGTATTTGAGGTGATCGATGGCAGTGGCAAGTGCCGGCCAGAGCATTCCCAGATAGCGAGAGGACTTGGCCTCATGGGGACCAAGCGAGAGTGCAATGCTCATCAAGGGGATATTGGTTGGCGCCTTTTTGCTCGGCGGGTGCAATCCCAGCTCCCGGCATACCGCCAGTACCTTCTGGCGGTTTTCTGCGCTGATCCCGGGTTTGTTGTTCAGTGCCCGACTGATGGTTGCGATCGATACGCCAGCCACCTTGGCCACATCATGCAATGTGGTTTTTTTCGGCTTCACGTCACCGCTGTTTTTGGCCAACGCTCCCCCCTCATCAGAAAGGTTTACTTGAGCGCCATTTAAAGCGAAAAATTTTCAATGGTAAACAGCGGCAGACGGGCAAATTGCGGAGCGGCGATCTGCACATCCCCATGCTCTTCTGAATATTTGCAGGGAAAGCCATCTTTTTGCTCCCTATTGAGATACAGCACCATTGGCGCCATCAGGCCGATAGAGTGGGGGATACCCAATGGCAAATGCCTTTCACCGGCAGGGACATTTGCCATATCGGCAGGGAAGATCAGAGTGACTTGTAGAAAAAGAGGGTAGCCGCCAGGCTGCCGTCGGCACTGAGGGCAAAGTCCGGGATCTGGCCCGCCTCCTGGTAGCCCAACTGGCGATAGAGGCGGGATGCCACATCCCCGACCCGGGTATCGAGCACCAGCAGACTGCGCTTGGCCTCGCGAGCGCCTTGTTCCATGGTGTGCATCAGGGCGCGGCCGATGCCCTTGCCACGGGCATGGGTGTGTACCATCAGCTTTTCCACCTCGGCCCTGTGCCGGCCGTTCGCCTTGCTGCAAAGCGCCAGCTGGATGGCGCCGACCGGCTGGCCTTCCTCGAGGGCAACCCACAACTTGCGCTTGCCTGCCGCCAGCTCCTCCTCAACCCCTTGCCAATAGGCGTGTCCCTGTGCCTCGCTCAAGGGAGGCAGGAATCCCACCGAGGCGCCGCTGGCCACGCAATCTTGCAGCAAAGTGATGAGGGCTGGGGCGGATCCTGTCGTGCTGTCCAGTTCAACGATATTCATGTGACGTCCTTGTCAAAAGGGGCAAGCCTGCAGGCTCGCGTCGGGTCATATCCATAACAGGCGCCGTTTGGCATTAGCCATCGGCGCCATGCCTTGGTGCTATTTTCCGGGTCTGTGTCGCGTCGCCCATTCTCGGGCGTTGGCGCGCGGCAAAACGCTGTCAGCGGATCAAATGTTGCTCGGCCAGCCAGGCAAACAGCAGGCGGGAGACGGGGGAGACCTCATCGAGGTGGCGGCTGTCGAGCCAGCGCAGCTCGGCGATTTCGGTCGACGCCGTGGGGGTGCCATTGGCCTCTCCCGTGTAGCAGCGCAGCCTGACTTCGACCCCGGCCGGCTTGCCGTCGGCCTGGGCACTGAACTCGCAGGCAAAGCGCAATGTGTCCGGCTGCAGGGTGACGGCCAACTCCTCTTCAATTTCGCGAACAAGCGCCGCTTCATCGCTCTCTCCCGGCTCGCGCTTGCCGCCCGGGATGTAGTAGATGGATTTGCCGTGGGAGCGGGCGCAAAGTAGCTGACCCTCCTTGAAGGTCAACCAGGCGAGTTTGTCGATCATGGCAATGTGTTCTCCGGTTGAGTGGTGACTTGTTCGCACAATGTGCGATAGGAGCTGTGTTCCAGCTGGGCAGGGGAGAGGCCGAGTTGTGTCGCCAGCGCCTGCAGCTGCTGGCGATATTCGGGCTGTGCGGTCTCGTCATCGGTCATGATGGCCAGCTCGGCGAAGTCGCCGAGTCCTTCCAGATGATCCAGGGTGACGTGGAAGGGGCCGACAAAATAGATGCTGCGCCGTTTTTCAATGTTCAACACCTGCCGGTAGCCCAGGGTATGCAACATGCTGACGGCCTTGTCGGTGTCGGTGATGTTGACTGCCTCGCAGCGATCCGGCTCGGGCCCTTTCACTATCCAGAGGCGGATGCCGGAGGGCTGCATGGTACGGATCACCAGGCTCTTGCCCTGTGCGGCCAAGGTGTGCTCTGGCGTATCGAAATAGCTGTCCCGCTCCCGGTTATCTTCCACCATCACCTGCGGAGTGAGGGCCGCCAGCGCCGCGCGAAAGGCGTCGCTGTCTGCCAGCCGGTACTTGAACTCGACTTCGAAGCGGCCCTGAAAATGTGCCTGTGACATCAAGGGGTTCCTGTCGATTTGAACATGAATGACAGGCAGCCTAGCAAAGTTGGTCGACCGGCCCAAGGGGTTGGCGAACGGAATGCAGAAACACGCTGTTTCTGGTGACGGAGCCTGTTTCGATGAGAGTAACCGACGCTTTGTCAATGAAAGGGGATGGCGCGCTGGAAAGCCATTACAGGCGCATCTCTTGGCAAAGGAGTGGATGCGGGCGTAAAAAGTCGCGCTGGCGCACAGGATGGGGCTGGCAGGCTGGGCGCAGGCGGAGCCCTGTGGTTTAATCCCTGCCACTTTGGCGGTAGTCGACCCGAGTGTGACGGCGACGCTGCGTTGACATATGCAGGTGAAAGAATGCAGATAACAGCACAGAACAACTTTATCGGATTGGGGGTGGCGGGCAACTTTGCCGGTCACCTGGAGCAGGCTGGCGAGGCCTCGGATTTCGTGGCCGTGGTGGTGCGCGATACCAGCGCACCCAAGGCGCTGTTCCCTTTCTATGTGCCGGGCCATCCGGGTCAGCTGGGGGTCTTCCCCTTGAGCGGCGATGCCATCTTCCTGCCACAGGCGGCGATCACCGGCGACGAGAAGGTGCAGATCGAGCCCGAAGTGGCGCTCTGGTGTGAGCTGGAGTACGCCGGAGATCAGGTGGTGGCGATCCATCCCCGTGCCTTTGGGGCCTACAACGACTGCTCCATTCGTCGCCCCAACGCCAAAAAAATTAGCGAGAAGAAGAACTGGGGAGCAGAGAGCAAGGGGCTGGCGGCCAGACTGCTGCCCCTTTCCGGTTTTGCGGCAGGCTGCGAGCTCGATGACTACCGCATAGCCTGCTATCTGGAGCGGGATGGCGAGCTGCACGCTTATGGCATCGACAGCGCGGCGGTGGATTACAGCTATTTCCACGGCCAGTTGCTGGAGTGGGCCATCGACAAGTTCAATCATCAGCAGGATGAGGGGCCGGCCGAGCATATCCAGGGGTTGCTGGCCCAGGCGGGCCGCCCGTCCCATGCGCTCATCAGCATAGGGGCCACCCGCTATACGCCGTTTGGCGAGACCCACTTCCTTCAGCCCGGCGACACCGCCTGCGTACTGGTCTATCCGGGCAGCCGTTACGGTGAGGCCGATATTCGTGACGCGATCCGCTCCCGCCAGTTTGCCCCCGACATGTCGGTATTGCTGCAGGCAGTCAGGAGCCGCTGATCCGGGCGCGCCTTGTAGGCGATCTCCCCTGTTACGCTTGCGCGGGCATGACGGGCGCTCTCTGACATGGCCTGTCGCTTACCGGAAAGGAGCTGGAGCATGGTGAACATCAGAGGCTGTACCACGGACGATCTGGCAGGCTTGCTGGATCTCTATCGGGAGCTGCGTCCCCACGATCCTCCCCTGAGTGGCGAAGGGGCGCGCACGGCCCTGGAGGCGCAATTGGCAGAGCCCCGGGTGCGGCTTATCGTGGCCGAGGTGGACGGGGAGCTGGCCGCCACTTGCCAGCTGGGGATGGTTCCGACGCTGACCAATGGGGCCAGACCGTTTGGCATCATAGAGCATGTGATCACGGCGGCCCGCTTTCGCCGCCGTGGCCTGAGCCAGAGGGTACTGGAACAGGCGCTGGCCATCGCCTGGGAGCAGGATTGCTACAAGGTGATGCTGCTGTCGGGGGAGGGGCGAGAAGGCGCTCACCGGCTCTACGAGAAGCTCGGCTTCAAGGCCGGGATCGAGCGGGGATTTGTCATCAAACAGGCGGATGTGGAGAAACAAGGCGCATTGCCCGGGTAAGGCTTGCTGACAGGTTTTTGGAGACAAAAACGGGGAGGGGTTTGATACCCTCCCCGTTTTTACTCGGATAGTTGTCAGCGTTGCCGGCAATCCTTATTTGCTGGCTACCTTGCTGACCACCTCGATCAGCTGATAGCGCAGGGATGGGGCATCGGCCGGCACATTGGTGAGCCGCTCCTTGCTGACGGTGAGCTGGTAGCGATAGCCCGGCTCGAACTGGAAGCCTTCAATTTGCTGATAGAAGAGGGTCCAGGGTTGTTGCTCGTCGCTGCGCACCTGCATGCACTTCATCGGGCCGACTCCGACACAGTGCACCAGCTGGCTGTTGACGTAGAGTGTCTCGCCCTGGGAGGGAGCTGGGGTGCTCTGGCAGGCAGAGAGCAACAGGGCGGCAGTGGCACCGAGGAACAGGGGTTTCATGACGGACTCCTTCAAATCGAAAGGGGCATTAGAACGGCAAACAAAAAGGCGGTCAATGACCGCCTTTGTAACAAGCCGTGTCGACGGGCGCCTTAACGCTGGTCGATGGGGACGAATTCCCGCTGCGGATGACCGGTATAGAGCTGACGCGGGCGACCGATCTTCTGATCATCATCCGAGTGCATCTCGTTCCAGTGGGCAATCCAGCCGATGGTACGGGAGATGGCGAAGATCACGGTGAACATGCTCATCGGGATGCCGATCGCCTTCATGATGATGCCGGAGTAGAAGTCCACGTTCGGGTAGAGCTTCTTCTCGATGAAGTAGGGGTCGGACAGCGCGATGCGCTCCAGCTCCATGGCCACGTCCAGCAGCGGATCCTTGATCTGCAGCTCGGTCAGTACCTCGTGGCAGGTTTCGCGCATCACGGTGGCACGGGGGTCGTGGTTCTTGTAGACCCGGTGACCGAAGCCCATCAGGCGGAACGGATCGTTCTTGTCTTTGGCGCGGCCGATGAACTCGGGGATGCGATCCACAGTTCCGATCTCTTCCAGCATGCGCAGGCAGGCCTCGTTGGCGCCACCGTGGGCCGGACCCCACAGGGAGGCGATACCGGCCGCGATACAGGCAAACGGGTTGGCACCGGAGGAGCCAGCCAGACGGACGGTGGAGGTAGAGGCGTTCTGCTCGTGATCAGCGTGCAGGGTGAAGATGCGATCCATGGCGCGCTCGACCACGGGGTTGACCTTGTACTCCTCGGTCGGCACACCAAACATCATGTGCAGGAAGTTGCCGGCGTAGGAGAGGGCATTGCGCGGCTGCATGAACGGCTGGCCAATGGAGTACTTGTAGCACATGGCGGCCAGGGTCGGCATCTTGGAGAGCAGACGGAAGGCGCAGATCTCGCGGTGCTGCTCGTTGTTGATGTCGAGAGCATCGTGATAGAAGGAGGACAGGGCGCCGACCACACCGCACATGATGGCCATGGGGTGGGAGTCACGACGGAAGCCGCGGAAGAAGAAGGCGATCTGCTCGTGCACCATGGTATGGCGGGTCACGGTACGCTGGAAGTCGGCGAACTGGGCCTTGGTGGGCGCTTCGCCGTACAGCAGTATGTAGCAGACTTCGAGGTAGTTGGACTCTTTGGCCAACTGGGCAATGGGGAAACCACGGTGCAGCAAGACACCCTGATCCCCGTCAATGTAGGTAATGGCAGATTTGCAAGAACCGGTAGCCATAAAGCCGGGGTCAAAGGTGAAATACCCTTGAGCACCCAATTTTCTGACATCAATCACATCCGGACCGACTGTGCCGGAGAGGATCGGCAATTCGACCGGATCTTTTCCGGGCAGGTGTAGGGTGGCTATCTTATCAGCCATAGCACGTCTCCTTTGCTCTTTATAATTTGGTTCCAGTCCTACTCTATTACGACTTTCATGACGCTGGCAAAGGTTGTCACCCGTACCAAGGCCGGCTGGAGCGCCTTATTTGAAACAGAGTTCCCTATCAATGTCAATTTAGCTGAATGGCCATTACGGAATTGTTAAATTAAATATGCGATCCGGTTTGCGCTTTTGGTTTTCTTTGTAGCTATTTGATTGTCTTCGGTTAAGCCCATCGATATACTGCGCCACGTGGGTCATGGCTGCTGGTGTTTGAAACGCTTTGGCAAAGCCTGATGTGAAACCGAAAACACGATTTTTGGCTTTTTCAGAGTGTTTTGGTAACAAATAACCAACAATCACCATCCCGTGCCCTCAGGAGTGAGTTAAAACAATAACTAACGTGCTCAATGGAGCTGAGTGGGCAAGCGTGAAAAATAAACAGAGACCGGTCAACCTCGACCTACAGACGATCAGCTTTCCTGTCACTGCCATTGCATCCATCCTGCACCGTGTATCAGGGGTTATCACCTTTGTTGCACTGGGCATCTTGCTGTGGATGCTTGGTACTTCACTCGCCTCTCCCGAAGGGTTTGAAACAGTGGTTGCCATCACGGACAACTTCCTGGTCAAGCTCGTGCTGTGGGGGATCCTGACTGCGCTGGCATACCACATAGTGGGCGGCCTGCGTCACCTGGTCATGGATATGGGCTATTGGGAAGAGCTGGAATCCGGTAATCAGAGCGCCCGTGTGGCCTTCGTGATCACCGCGGTTTTGGCAGTATTGGCGGGAGTACTGGTATGGTAACCAATTCTGCAACCTTCGGGCGCAGCGGCGTTCACGATTACATCCTGATCCGCGCCACCGCCCTCATCATGACCTGTTATGTCCTCTACCTAGTGGGCTTTGTCGCCTTCAATGACATTACCTACGAGGTGTGGACCGGCTTTTTCGCCAACACCTTCACCAAGGTTTTCACCCTGTTGACCCTGCTGTGTGTGCTGATCCATGCCTGGATCGGTCTGTGGCAGGTGCTGACTGACTATATCAAGCCAGTGGGGCTGCGCGGTGCGCTGCAATTCGTGCTGGTGGTGGTGCTGTTTGTCTATCTGATGACGGGTTTCGTCGTGCTGTGGGGTGTGTAAGGTGACTATTCCAACTCGTGAATTTGATGCGGTCGTGATTGGTGCCGGTGGTGCCGGCATGCGCGCCGCGCTGCAGATTGCCCAATCCGGCAAGAGCTGCGCTTTGTTATCCAAGGTTTTCCCGACCCGTTCCCACACCGTTTCCGCCCAGGGCGGGATCACGGTCGCCCTGGGCAATGCCCATGACGACAACTGGCAGTGGCACATGTATGACACCGTCAAGGGCTCCGACTATATCGGTGACCAGGAAGCGATCGAATACATGTGCAAGACCGGCCCGGAAGCCATCTATGAGCTGGAGAACATGGGTCTGCCCTTCTCCCGCTTCGACAACGGCCGGGTCTACCAGCGTCCGTTTGGTGGTCAGTCCAAGAATTTCGGTGGCGAGCAGGCCGCCCGTACCGCGGCGGCTGCCGACCGTACCGGCCACGCCCTGCTGCACACCCTGTACCAGCAAAACGTCAAGAACAAGACCACCGTCTTCTCCGAGTGGTATGCGCTGGATCTGGTGAAGAACCAGGACGGCCACGTGGTGGGTTGTACCGCCATCGACATGGAGAGCGGCGAGGTCGTCTACTTCAAGGCCAAAGCCACCGTGCTGGCCACCGGCGGCGCCGGTCGCATCTACCAGTCCACCACCAACGCCCACATCAATACCGGTGACGGCGTCGGCATGGCCCTGCGTGCCGGAGTCGGCGTGCAGGACATGGAGATGTGGCAGTTCCACCCCACCGGCATTGCCGGGGCAGGGGTACTGGTGACCGAAGGGTGCCGTGGTGAAGGCGGCTATCTGCTGAACAAGGACGGCGAGCGCTTCATGGAGCGTTATGCACCGAACGCCAAGGATCTGGCCGGTCGCGACGTGGTGGCCCGTTCCATCATGATCGAGATCCGCGAAGGCCGTGGCTGTGACGGTCCCTGGGGCCCGCACATCAAGCTCAAGCTGGATCACCTGGGCAAGGACGTACTCGAATCCCGTCTGCCGGGCATCTGCGAACTCTCCCGCACCTTCGCTCACGTAGATCCGGTCAAGGAGCCGATCCCTATCATCCCGACCTGCCACTACATGATGGGCGGCGTGCCGACCAACGTGAATGGGCAGTGTCTGACCCAGGACAAGAACGGCAACGATGTGCCGGTAGTCGGTCTGTTTGCGGTAGGCGAAATTGCCTGCGTCTCCGTACACGGCGCCAACCGTCTGGGTGGCAACTCATTGCTGGATCTGGTGGTGTTTGGTCGTGCCGCCGGCATGCACCTGGTCAACACCTTGGGCGAGATGGAGCACGGTCGCGAGGCGTCCGAGTCTGATCTCGATGCCGCCCTGGCCCGCTTCAACCGCTGGGAAAATACCCGCAGCGGCGAAGATCCGGTACAGATCCGCAAAGACCTGCAGCGCTGCATGCAGAACAACTTCTCCGTGTTCCGCGAAGGGGAGGCGATGGCCGAAGGCCTTGCCGAGCTGAAAGTGATCCGCGAGCGCCTCAAGTCAGCCCGTCTGGACGACACCTCCAGGGAGTTCAACACCCAGCGCATCGAGTGCCTGGAGCTGGACAACCTGATGGAGACGGCGTTTGCCACTGCAGTGGCGGCCAACTTCCGTACCGAGAGCCGTGGCGCCCACTGCCGCTTCGACTTCCCGGATCGCGACGATGAGAACTGGCTGTGCCACAGCCTCTATCATCCGGACACCGAGTCCATGACCCGTCGCGCTGTCAACATGTCTCCGAAAACCCGTGAGGCATTCCCACCCAAGGTGCGGACTTACTGATTGCGGAGCCAAACAAGATGAACGTCACTTTCTCTGTCTACAGATACAATCCGGATGTTGATAACGTCCCCCATATGAAGGAATATCGTCTTGATATTCCTGAAGGTTCCGACATGATGGTGCTCGATGCACTGATCCAGCTCAAGGAGCTGGATCCCACGCTCGCCTTCCGCCGCTCCTGCCGCGAAGGGGTCTGTGGATCTGATGGCATCAACATGAATGGCAAGAACGGTCTTGCCTGCATCACCCCGCTCTCCGATCTGCTGAAGAAGGGCAATACGGTGGTCATCCGCCCCTTGCCCGGCCTGCCGGTGATCCGTGATCTGGTGATCGACATGACCCAGTTCTACACCCAGTGGGAGAAGGTCAAACCCTTCCTCATCAACGATGACAAGTTGCCGCCCGTGCGTGAGCACCTGCAATCCCCCGAAGAGCGCGCCAAGCTGGACGGCCTGTACGAGTGCATTCTCTGTGCCTGCTGCTCCACCTCTTGCCCCTCCTTCTGGTGGAACCCCGACAAGTTCATCGGTCCGGCCGGGTTGCTTGCAGCCTACCGCTGGCTGGCAGACAGCCGCGACACCGCGACCACCGAGCGACTGGGTAATCTGGACGACGCCTTCAGCGTGTTCCGCTGCCACGGCATCATGAACTGCGTGAACGTCTGTCCCAAAGGCTTGAATCCGACCAAGGCCATCGGTCAGATCAAGTCGATGTTGCTCAATCGGGCTGTTTAGTATCCGGGCCAGCCAAGCACTGGCCCGACTTCTGGATAGCCATCCTGACCGTGTAAGGGATGGCTATTTAAACCCTACAAGCTGCTGCGCAGTAACAAGAAGTACAAGGGATAGAAATGCATAACGGCGTGATGAAGGCCTGGTTGGAGTCATCTCACCTGGCTGGTGCGAATGCAAGCTATATTGAGGATTTGTACGAATCCTTCCTGGAAAACCCCGAATCCGTATCCGATGAGTGGCGCAGCCTGTTCCAGGACCTGCCGCAAGTCAATGGCCATGCGGTTGAACAACCCCACTCCCAGGTCCGCGATTATTTCCGTCGTCTGGCCAAGGACGCTTCCCGTTTCAGTGCCCCCGTCTCCGATCCCCAGGTGGATGCGAAGCAGGTGCGGGTGCTGCAACTGATCAACGCCTTCCGTTTCCGCGGCCACCAGAACGCCAACCTCGACCCCCTGGGTCTGTGGCAGCGCGAGCCCGTTGCCGAACTGGATCCGGCTTTCCACAACCTGCAGGGCGCAGACATGGAGGCCACTTTCAACGTGGGCTCCTACGCCATCGGTCCCGAGACCATGGTGCTCTCCGATCTCTACGCCTCGCTGAAGAAGACTTACTGCGGTTCCATCGGTGCCGACTACATGCACCTCACCTCGACCGAAGAGAAGCGCTGGCTGCAACAGCGTCTCGAATCCATCGAAGGGACGGGGAGCTATACCCTCGAAGAGAAGACCCGCTTCCTCGAGAGTCTGACCGCCGCCGAAGGGCTGGAAAAATACCTGGGGGCCAAGTTCCCCGGTGCCAAGCGTTTCTCCCTGGAAGGGGGCGATGCCATGGTGCCCATGCTCAAAGAATTGATCCGCCGCGCCGGTGAGCAGGGCTGCAAAGAGGCCGTCATCGGCATGGCCCACCGTGGTCGCCTGAACGTACTCATCAACGTGCTGGGCAAACGCGCCCAGGAGCTGTTCGACGAGTTTGCCGGCAAGCACGGTGAATCCTGGGGTACCGGGGACGTGAAGTACCACATGGGCTTCTCGTCCGACTTCGCGACCCCGGGCGGCAACGTCCACCTGGCGCTCGCCTTCAACCCGTCTCACCTCGAGATCGTCAACCCCGTGGTCATCGGCTCCGTGCGTGCTCGTATGGATCGCCGTGGTGACAAGGATGGCTCGACCGTGCTGCCCATCACCATTCACGGTGACTCCGCCATGGCCGGTCAGGGCGTGGTGGCCGAGACCTTCAACATGTCCCAGACCCGAGCCTATGGCGTGGGCGGGACAGTGCGCATTGTCATCAACAACCAGGTAGGTTTCACCACCTCCTATCACCGCGACCTGCGCTCCACCGAATATTGCACCGACATCGCCAAGGCCGTTCAGGCCCCCGTACTGCACGTCAACGGGGACGATCCGGAGGCCGTGGTGCTGGTGACCCAGATTGCCCTGGATTATCGCAACACCTTCAAGCGCGACGTGGTGATCGAGCTGGTCTGCTACCGTCGTCACGGCCACAACGAGGCCGACGAGCCGAGCGCGACCCAGCCCTTGATGTACCAGAAGATCAAGCAGCACCCGACCCCGCGCAAGATCTACGCCGATCAGCTGGTGGCGGAAGGGAGCATCACCCAGGAGCTAGCCACTACCTTGGTCAACGACTATCGCGACACCCTGGATCGGGGCGAGCGGGTGAGCAAGGAGTGGCGCCCGATGGAGCTGCACTCTGTCGACTGGACGCCCTACCTCGGTCACGACTGGAATATGCCTTATGACAGCACAGTGCCGATGGATCACTTGAAGGCCCTCGGCGAGCGGGTGAGCCAGTATCCGGCGACCCATGTGCTGCAACGCCAGGTCGAGAAGATTTACGAAGACCGTCGCCTGATGGCCGCCGGCGAGAAGCTGCTGGACTGGGGCTTTGCCGAGACCCTGGCCTACGCCACCCTGGTGGACAAGGGCTCTCGCATCCGCTTCACCGGTGAAGACTCCGGCCGTGGCACCTTCTTCCACCGCCACGCCGTGCTGCACAACCAGACCGATGCCAGCACCTATACCCCGCTGTGCAATCTGCACGACGAGCAGGGGCCGTTCGAGATTTACGACTCCGTACTGACCGAAAACGCGGTACTGGCGTTTGAATATGGCTACGCCAGCGCCGAGCCGGCCGGTCTCACCATCTGGGAAGCCCAGTTTGGCGACTTCGCCAACTGCGCCCAGGTCGTGGTCGACCAGTTCCTCTCCTCCGGTGAGCAGAAGTGGGGCCGGATGTGCGGTCTGACCATGCTGCTGCCCCACGGTTACGAGGGCCAGGGCCCGGAGCACTCCTCCGCCCGTCTCGAGCGCTATCTGCAGATGTGTGCCCAGCACAATATGCAGGTGTGCGTGCCGTCTACCCCGGCGCAGGTGTTCCATATGCTGCGCCGTCAGGTGGTGCGCCCGATGCGCCGTCCGCTCATCGTGATGACGCCCAAATCCCTGCTGCGCCACCCGCTGGCGGTGAGCAAGCTCGAAGAGCTGGCCGAAGGCACCTTCCAGAACGCCATTGGCGAGATCGATGCGCTGGATCCGAAAGGGGTCAAGCGCGTGGTGTTCTGCTCCGGCAAGGTTTACTACGACCTGCTTGATGCCCGTCGCAAGGCGGAGCAGCAGGACGTGGCCCTGGTGCGCATTGAGCAGCTCTACCCCTTCCCGGAAGAGGAAGTGCGGGCCATCCTGGCCGACTACAGCCATGTCACCGATTTTGTCTGGTGTCAGGAAGAGCCGCAGAACCAGGGCGCCTGGTACTGCACCCGTCATCACTACGACAGCGTGCTGCCAAGCCATGCCCGTCTGCGTTATGCCGGTCGTCCGGCCTCGGCCTCACCCGCCGTCGGTTACATGTCCGTCCACGCCAAGCAGCAGAAAGCCTTGGTGGAAGATGCCCTTACCCTGTAATAAGCCTCTGGCATAGAAGTAAAAAGGAACTGATTAGATGACTATCGAGATCAAGGTACCGGACCTGCCGGAATCAGTGGCAGATGCCACCATCGCCACCTGGCACAAGAAGCCCGGTGATCTGGTTGCCCGTGATGAAGTGCTGGTTGACATCGAAACCGACAAGGTGGTGCTGGAAGTGCCGGCACCGCAAGCCGGTGTGCTGGGGGATATTCTGGAAGCGGAAGGGGCGACCGTACTCTCCCGCCAGCTGATCGCCATGCTCAAGCCGGCTCCCGTGGCCGGTGAAGAGACTGCCGAGAAGCCGGTGGAAGTAGTGGCCGATGACGCCGTAGAGGGCTTGAGCCCCTCCGTGCGCCGCCTGATCGGCGAGCACGACATCGATGTCGCCAAGCTGTCCGGCACCGGCAAGGGTGGTCGCATCACCAAGGAAGACGTGGAAGCCTACATCAAGGGGCTGAGCAAGGCGGCTGCCGCTGCCCCGGTCGCCGCTGCAGTGCCGGCTGCACCTGTGGCGACCCTGGCCGGTCGCAGCGAGAAGCGCGTGCCCATGACCCGTCTGCGCAAGCGCATCGCCGAGCGTCTGCTGGAGGCCAAGAACACCACCGCCATGCTGACTACCTTCAACGAGATCAACATGGCGCCCATCATGAAGCTGCGCAAGCAGTACGGCGAGATCTTCGAGAAGAAGCACGGCATCAAGCTCGGCTTCATGTCCTTCTACGTCAAGGCGGTCGTGGAGTCCCTCAAGCGTTATCCGGAAGTGAACGCCGGGCTGGATGGTGACGACATCGTCTACCACAACTATTTCGATGTAAGCATCGCCGTCTCCACCCCCCGTGGTCTGGTGACCCCGGTGCTGCGCGACTGCGACAGCATGAGCCTGGCGGACATCGAGAAGGCCATCAAGGATCTGGCCGGCAAGGGCCGCGACGGCAAGCTGACCGTGGATGAGCTGACTGGCGGCAACTTCACCATCACCAACGGTGGTGTGTTTGGCTCCCTGATGTCCACCCCGATCATCAACCCGCCCCAAAGCGCCATTCTGGGCATGCACAAGATCCAGGACCGCCCCATGGCCGTCGACGGCAAGGTCGAGATCCTGCCGATGATGTACCTGGCGCTCTCCTACGATCACCGTCTCATCGACGGCCGCGAGTCAGTGGGCTTCCTGGTCTCCGTCAAGGAGCTGCTGGAAGACCCGACCCGTCTGCTGCTGGACGTCTGAGTCAACCCGAGCGTAAGAAAGATAACAAGGGGCCCTTGAGGCCCCCATACAGGGGATTGAGAAACCTCTGCCCCGGACGGAAATACCTACAACACGGATAGAGCATCTATGAATCTGCATGAATATCAGGCAAAACAGCTGTTTGCCGAGTATGGCCTGCCGGTCTCCGAAGGTTATGCCTGTGCTACCCCGCAGGAAGCGGCCGAAGCGGCCGACAAGATTGGCGGCAACACCTGGGTCGTCAAGTGCCAGGTCCACGCCGGTGGTCGCGGCAAAGCGGGCGGCGTCAAGCTCGCCAAGAGCAAGGACGAGATCCGTGCCTTCGCCCAGCAGTGGCTTGGCAAGAACCTGGTGACCTACCAGACCGATGCCAACGGCCAGCCGGTCACCAAGATCCTGGTGGAGTCCTGCACCGACATCGCCAAGGAGCTGTATCTCGGCGCCGTGGTCGATCGTGGCAGCCGCCGCGTGGTCTTCATGGCCTCTACCGAAGGTGGCGTGGAGATTGAAAAAGTCGCCCACGAAACCCCGGAACTCATTCACAAGGCCACCCTGGATCCGCTGGTGGGCCCGCAGCCTTATCAAGCCCGCGAGCTGGCCTTCAAACTGGGTCTGGTCGGCGATCAGATTAAGCAGTTCACCAAGATCTTCATGGGCCTGGGCCAGATGTTCCTGGATTGCGACTTCGCATTGCTGGAAATCAACCCCCTGGTCATCACCGACAAGGGCAACCTGCATTGCCTGGACGGCAAGATCAACATCGACGCCAACGCCCTCTATCGCCAGCCCAAGCTGCGCGAGATGCACGATCCGTCTCAGGATGACCCCCGCGAAGCGCACGCCGCCCAGTGGGAGCTGAACTATGTGGCCCTCGATGGCAACATCGGCTGCATGGTTAACGGCGCGGGTCTGGCCATGGGTACCATGGACATCGTCAACCTGCACGGTGGCTCTCCCGCCAACTTCCTGGACGTGGGCGGTGGCGCCACCAAGGAGCGCGTGACCGAAGCGTTCAAGATCATCCTCTCCGACAGCAACGTCAAAGCCGTACTGGTCAACATCTTCGGTGGCATCGTGCGCTGTGACATGATCGCCGAAGGCATCATCGGCGCCGTGAAGGAAGTGGGAGTCAAGGTTCCCGTGGTAGTGCGCCTGGAGGGTAACAACGCCGAGCTGGGTGGTATCAAGCTGGCCGAGAGCGGCCTCAACATCATTGCGGCCAAGAGTCTGACCGATGCCGCGCAGCAAGTCGTCAAAGCAGCGGAGGCCAACTGATGAGCGTTCTGATCAACAAAGATACCAAGGTGATCTGCCAGGGCTTTACCGGCGGTCAGGGTACCTTCCACTCCGAACAGGCCATCGCTTACGGTACCCAGATGGTTGGCGGCGTCTCCCCGGGCAAGGGTGGCACCACCCACCTGGGCCTGCCGGTGTTCAACACCGTCCGTGACGCCGTGGAAGCCACCGGCGCCACCGCTTCCGTCATCTATGTGCCGGCCCCGTTCTGCAAGGACGCCATCCTGGAAGCCATCGATGCCGGCATCAAGCTGATCGTCACCATCACCGAAGGCATCCCGACCCTGGATATGCTGGACGTGAAAGTGAAGCTGCAGGAAACCGGCGTACGCATGATCGGCCCGAACTGCCCCGGCGTCATCACCCCGGGCGAGTGCAAGATCGGCATCATGCCTGGTCACATCCACAAGCCGGGCAAGGTCGGTATCGTGTCGCGCTCCGGCACCCTGACCTACGAAGCGGTCAAGCAGACCACGGACGAAGGTTTTGGCCAGTCCACCTGCGTCGGTATCGGTGGTGACCCCATCCCTGGCTCCAACTTTATCGACATCCTGGAGATGTTCCAAAACGACCCGCAGACCGAAGCCATCGTGATGATCGGCGAGATCGGCGGTAACGCCGAGGAAGATGCGGCCGCCTATATCAAGGCCCACGTCACCAAGCCGGTGGTCTCTTATATCGCGGGTGTCACCGCGCCTCCCGGCAAGCGCATGGGTCACGCCGGCGCCATCATCTCAGGTGGCAAGGGTACCGCCGCCGAGAAGTTTGCCGCGCTGGAAGATGCCGGTGTCAAAACCGTCCGCTCCCTGGCCGATATCGGCAAGGCACTGCGTGAAGTGACCGGCTGGTAATTGTTCCTAGCCTGTTATATCTAATAAAAAATGCCGCCTTAAGGCGGCATTTTTTATGAGTAAATATTACAGGTGATTTTTTATCAATCGCACAGTTGAATCCACCAATTTTGCCCCCATAACGGTCATAGCAGCCGTGGGGGGGGGATTATGGACCAAAAATTTGATGATGTGATAAAAGGCTTTAGTAATAAACAACAGCGTGTTTACAAAAAAATACAAGGTATTCTTGGCTCTGATGTTGCTGCTGCCTTAGTTAGTATGCAGGGCGTTAGCAACACATCACAGCAAGAGATTGATTTTGTGGCTAATCTAATTTCTTCTTTTGCTCCATATCAAATTGTCTCATACAAAAGAGTGCCAACGTCTCTCGTGCTAGAGGCTGTCGTAAACAGAACGTATAAACTACGTGTTTATCCACAGTATTCGGTTAGGCAGCCTGATACCTGCCGAACTTCACGAAGCAAGAATTGGTTTGTAGACGTGGTGCTTGAACTATTTGCAACCATAAATAATATTGAGCATCAAATAGGTATTGTTGGTTATGAGTATGACGGTCATATAGGCCATTATGTTCAGGATGGCGTTAGAGATGCATACGTCCGTGACGCGGGAATTTTACAAGAAAAAGGCTTTAACCCTGTGAGGGTTTCTCCAGAAGGTTGGAAGGCAAATCCAACCCACTACATAAAGTCTTTAGGAAAATATATACAGCGATCTATTATTCAATTTGAACGAATCCAGTCAAATACAGCTTTTTCATTAAAAAATAAGTTTACAGGGGGTGATGAAATCTATGAGGCGCCTGTTACATGTGCCTTGTGTAATGGGGCTGGAAAGTTTGGTGGAAATGATTGCCCATGCTGCAAAGGAATGGGTTCACTGTCAAGACACCGTAATGAAGCTATAAATTTAGAAAAATATGAGGTAAATGCATGTCCGAAATGTATTGTAGGTTCGACTCGATGTAAGGCCTGTAAAGGCACAGGAAAACTCTCACGTGAAGAAATGTTAGCAATAAATTAGCCAAAATATCTCGTATGTTGGGCTAAAAATGGTGGGTTGGTGCTTCACGAAGTGAAGCCCAACGTTTACCGTGGAATATACCTGTAAATCTGTTTTACGGCTTTGCAACATCTTTGCTTATCCCGCTCTGGTTGGCGCAATAATGCTCGTCTGTTGGGCTTCGCTGCGCTCTGCGCCAACCTACAAGTTACGCTATCGCCCTGAGTGACAACGCGTGGGGTCGAATAGGCGCGTCGGTTCGAATTGCGGAGCGTAATCGGACGTTCGAGGTGAGTAATATCATGCTCCGCCTGATAGTCAGTTTGCTCCTTGCTTTACGCTGATGGTCTTGGGGCTTTCACGGCTGGGTTTGATCAACTGGTAGATGCCGCCAGCCAGCGGCAGGATAAAAAGCAGGGAATAGGGGGAGAGGCTGCGCCCGGTGACCACCGCCTCCAGCGCCACGGCAATTACAGGAAAAATCAGAAAGCAGAGCGAGGCCTTGAACGGGGAGACCAGGGCATTGAGCCTGAAATACGCGACTATCCCCCCGACCCCTGCGATGCTGCCAAGATATAGGACGGCGAGCAGGGAGGAGAGCTGCATATCGGCGAGCACCAAAGGTTCTGTCACCAAACCGGCTATCAGCAACAAGAGGGAGGCAATCCCGCTGGGGATGGTGCTAAAGGTGAGCACATGAATATGGCCAAGTCGGTGTTGCTTCAATATATAGATGATTGCATGCAGCAGCACGGCCCCTGTGAGCAGCACAATGCCAACGAGATAGTTGCTACCCGAGACATCCGACTCTATCGAGATAATACTGGCGAGGCTCAACAAGGTTACCAGCAGGGCCAGGATCTGGCGCAGGCTGAAATGCTGCTTTGTGATGAAATACGAGAGCAGCATGATGGCGATCGGCATATAGCTGAAAATAATGGCAGCAAGACCCGATGAAATATATTTTTCTCCCTCCAGCATAAACCAGAACGGAATGGCAAAATAGAAGAGGGCTACGATCGGCATATAATGCCGTTTCCCCCTTGGAAACAGCAGTGGCACATTATCCTTGCGCGCGATAAGTATCAACAAGGGAGACATCACCATAAAACGTAGTGCGGTAGCCGTTAACGAGGGGATGGATTGTCCCGCAATGGCCATCGCAAGCCAGGTGGTGCCCCAGATCAAACAGACAGAAATAAATAATGTTTTCTTCATATAATGCCTGCCCTCTATATGAATTATTTAAAATGCAGAGAGAAGGCTAAACCTTTGGCTATACTCCAAGGTCAATCTCAATATTGTGACAAGTTGTGATAGTCTGTGGTTAGCTGTGACAATGATCGTAAACCGGAATCGCTATTTTCCGGGCATGAAGAGATGGTAGATAATTAAATAGTCGATGGCGACCAATAGTGACGTGATGCGAAACTAGTTCATTGACGTATTATTATCCCTGATAATGAGACCAGAGCGACAAATGCCGACCATCAGGTCGGCATGCTTTATGGTTGTGATAAACGCCTGTCTATCGGCATTGCGGGGCAGGGGTTCTTGGATCAGCCTGTATCGAAAACCGTGAGGTTCCCACCTTTTGACGGTGAATGACCTGCGGCACCCGGCTTGAGGTAGCACTTTGTCCGCAGGTCACTCTCAAGGTGTGATAACGAAATCACTCCCCAAACAGCGCAATCTCTTTTTTGCCATCGTTGCCAATCGCACCACGATACATGCCGACCGTATTAAAGAGCATGGTGTAGTTGCCTTTGGCATCCAGCACAATGACTCCGCCACTGCCATCAATGGCTTTCACTTCATTGAGCGCATTGGCTGCCGCTGTTGCCAGAGGGGCTTTGTTGTATTTCACCTGTG
This sequence comes from Aeromonas sp. FDAARGOS 1407, assembly GCF_019048725.1. NCBI lineage: Bacteria > Pseudomonadati > Pseudomonadota > Gammaproteobacteria > Aeromonadales > Aeromonadaceae > Aeromonas > Aeromonas sp. FDAARGOS 1407. The sequence goes on along the minus strand of NZ_CP077399.1, from coordinate 3,605,350 downwards.
AGGCGATATTGTACGCCGTTACGGTGCGGATAAACTTCTCGCCACTCCCTGTGGCTGATACGGCCACCGTATTGTTGTCCGCGTAGGTGCCTGCTCCAATCAGCGGAGAATCGCCAACCCGGCCATAACGCTTGTTGGTCATGCCGCCAGTCGATGTACCCGCCGCCAGATTGCCTTCTTTATCCAGGGCGACGGCCCCCACGGTTCCAAATTTGTAGTCATACATCAGCGGATCGTAGGTGTAAGCCGATTTGCCATCGTGATCCAGCACCACCTGCTCTTTTTTAATGGCCTCTTGCAATTGCTGCCAGCGATAGTCAGTGCGGAAATAGGCGGGTTCAACCGTCTCCAACCCTTCTTGCTTCAGGAATACCTCTGCGCCTTTGGACACCATCAACACATGGGGGCTGCGCGTCATGACGGTATAAGCGGCATTGATCGGATTTTTAATGGTGGTCACGCCAGCCACCGCACCTGCCGCCAAGGTTTTACCATCCATGATGGATGCATCCAGCTCGTTGCGACCATCATGGGTAAAGACAGCGCCTTTACCTGCATTAAACAGCGGAGAATCTTCCATCACGTTGATGGCCCGCTGCACCGCCTCCAGACTGGCGCCACCGCTTTCCAGCACTTTGTAACCCGCCTGCAATGCTTCATCCAATTTGGCTTTGTATTCGGCCTCCTGTTGCGGCGTAATGGTCGCTTTGGCAATCGTGCCGGCGCCGCCGTGGATCACCAGGCGAATGGGTGGCTCGGAAGCCAGTGTTGCTGCAGAAAATAAGGAGGTTGCCAGCAAGGCAGACGTGAGTAACGAAAGTTTCATTGCGCATCCTTGTATGTTTTATTGGTTGGAAAGAAAACATGGAATTAAAGCAGCGCACCCAAGATATATGATGTAACTCGTATGCCTTATTTCCTCATAGATGTGGCTCGTATACTTCTATTCACCCATAAAAACTAAAAACGGCCACTCTGGCCAGCCACTATCGATATACAACGACCAAGATAATGATCAGGCGGTCTCATATTTTAAAGGGGCCACACCCCTTATGAACCCATATCCTGATTTAATCAACCATGTCTCCAATCCATCCTGTATCGCACCTTAAGATCGCTAAGGGAAAGAATATGACCCTGTATGGCTGGGAGGCCTAAATAACAGCAAACAGGCGGGCAAAATACGGCACTGAATAAATTGGGCCCGCCCGGAAATTGACGACAGTCATGCAACGCACTGTGCGACAATTTCTGGTGGCATTCATGGTACTTCCGAATTTCACCCACGACTTAACCCATCCAGCCAATATTGAAGCTTCTGACTATAGAGGATGCTGAAAAGCAGTCGGTGATATTTTCGGATACAGAAGTAATGAAATACGGAAAAATTCCACCTTTGGCCTTGGCCACATCGAAGCTGAGATAGTGTCTGACCATCAAGCATCAGTGCGGATATTAGTCAGGCTTGGCCTCTATCGGGAGGGACGTGGCATATTGGCAGCCGCAACCCTTTATGTCGCAGGTTGGACTTGATGCCGGTGTTGCCACGGTCGCCAACTGGCATAAGCAACCTGAGTTGTTCGCAGCGGCAGAGCCGGAATCAAGTCCAAGGTGTGATTGCAAGCCGGCTATTTTCCTTCAAGGGAGCCGAAGCTGCATTGATAGACCCAGGCTGGCGGCATATTGAGCCAGACACGGCGGCGTTGCCAGTCAAAGTGATGGGACAGTTCGCGCTCTATCTGCGAGGTGTACTGGAACTGGATAAAGTACCCCCCAGGATGCAGGGATGCCTTGACCCGGGCCAGCACAGCCTGCCGCTGGGCGGGCGTAAATGCCAGCAGGGGCAAGCCGGAGAAGATCACCTCATAGGATTTGTTCAGCTGTTGGGCGGGTTGCATGCAGACCTCCAGCCTGGGATCCGGGATGGTTTCCAGCACAGAGATAAAGCCTGGGTGGATCTCGTAGGCATCGAGCCTGGCATTGTCAGGCAGCGCCTGTAACAGCGTGCGGGTGAGCACCCCGGTCCCCGCACCCAGCTCCGCCACATACCTGGCCCGCTGCAGATCAATGCCTGCCATCATGCCGTCGCAGAGCCACTGGGAGGATGGCCAGACAGCCCCTACGTCCCGGGGGGAGCGAACGAACTGCTTCATAAAGGACAGCGATGAGCGCGCGTGCCTCACGTATTTCTTCATGGATCTCATGGCCCCTTCCTCCAGGATACGAGGCGTGGCAACACTCCCCACAAGCACAACACGCCTATCCCCCAAACCACCCACAGCAGGGCAGAAGCAAATGGCAGCAGCATCGGGTAAATCTCCATCGCCCAGCTGACCCACTGAGTTGGGATAGGTAACCCTCCCTCGGGCCAAAACGTCGCCGTAGTACTCGCCAGCTCCCCTGACTCGAGACTTGCCACCTTGTCCAGCGCGGCAGACACCCATTGAGGCAGAACTTGTAGTAGCCAGTAAATCCCCCAAATGAGCCCACTCCATAGCGTGACCAGGGTTATTTTCCACACATTCTTCATTGCTCCTCCAGATCTCGAATAGGGTGGGATATGGCCCTGTATGGCTTAGGGCGCGTGAGAGAAGCTAAACGTTGGAGCTATATCCAATGTCAAGGGAGGGTTGTCAGGGGCGAGGAGAGATGGCGGTCATCCAGTGCTGGCTACGACAGTTTCAGGAGGCGTTGGTGGTGGGCTCGCATTGCCAGCCTGTTGGCCTCAACGCAATATGCCGACCCTGGGGCCGGCATGGTGGGGGGTTGACAATTCTTCTAACCGGGGCGCATTCGAACGGGCTTTGCCATTTGCACCTGGGGCCGTATTGGCTGCGTGACCAATGGGCAATGGCGCAATGGAAATGGAGGGGTATCTATTCACCAGGACGGGGTTGACGGCATCAGTTCTGCCGGGATGGGATAATCTGTCTTCTCGATGCACGCCCTGACCACGGCCCTCAACCACTCCTGTGGGCAGCGGCCCAATCGCTTGCCGGTCTCCACCAACGACAGGATGCGCTGGCGAAACAGCTCGCCCCGGTGAGACCACACGCCGTAGCTACCCTTGCGCCAGAGCACATAGCCACGCAGCGCCCGCTCCGCCTCGTTGTTGGTCAGCGCTATTTCGTCGTCAGTCATAAACCGCCACAGCATCTCGTCATCCCGCAGCAGCAACTGGCATCGTCCACGGTAGCGTTTGCTGCACAACAGGGCGCCGCGCTCCAACTGGCTTCGCCAGCTTTGCCGGTAACGCGCGAGCCTGCGCAGGTATTTCTGCTTGCTCAACGCACCGCTTTCCCAACGGTGCCGGGTACGAAACACCGCATCCGCCAGCAAGACCAACCGGGCACCGATGGGCTGGTTGCACTGCTCGCTACTCTCGGCGATGGCCACGAGATTGCGGGCCACGTGGGCCCAGCACAGTTGCCGCTGGTCGGCGTCGATAAACCGGTAGCCGGCGTACTGGTCGGTCACCAGCACCCCGTCAAACTCGGCGCCCAGCAGCCGCTTGGCCGCCTCCTGACCACGGCCATAGGCCGTCATGAAGCAGACGGCTATCTTGCTCAGCGCCAGCCACATCCAGCGGCGCTCTCCACCCCGCTGATGCCGGGTCTCATCGGCATGAACGTGGGTGGCCGTCTGCACCTGCTGCTTGATGGCCTGGTAGGTCGGGGTGAGCATGGCACTCACCCGCCCCTGCGCCTCACTGATGGCGCCCCGGCTAAAACTCAGGCCGAAATGCTGTTTGAGCTGCTGCTGTATCTGGCTGACGCTCTGGTGAAACTGGCCGCTTTGCAGCGCGATGTAGCTGAGCAGATTGGCCCCCATCTGGCTGCTGCTGACGTTGTCTGGCAGTGCGGCCTGGGTCGTGCCGATACACCGTGAGCAGGTCGCACGATACAGTTGGTGTTCGGTGACGAGATAGCTCACCTCGGGCAGCTCGAACACCTGATGAACCTGATAGGGTTTGGCATGGGCCACCATGTCCCCGCCACAGCAAGCGCAATCGGCGGCAGGGTAATGCGGGACCAGGGTCAGGCGGGCATCAAGCGGATGCCGCTCGCGGCGATGTCCCTTGTGACCGGGCTGCGCCCCCCGTTGCTTGCCGGACGCCGGACGCTTGCGGGCCGGCGGCGGTGCACCGGGGCCGTCGCTGGAAGGCGGCTTGGAGGAGTTGCCGCTGTGCTGATTGAGGCGGTCCTCCAGCTCGGCGATGCGGTCGAGGAGCTTATAAATCAGCTCGTTGGCCTGCTCCAGAGTGGTGGGCATTCCCGCGGAATGCATGGTGTTTTTGCTCATGGGGGGAGCGTATCTAAGGAGCAGGATCAAGCAAGCAGGAAAGTGGGATCAAGAGACGATCGTCTCATTTTTCCTGTGTCAATACTGTTCCGGTGAATACTTACAGGCTTGGCCTCTATCGGGAGGGACGTGGCATATTGGCAGCCGCAACCCTTTATGTCGCAGGTTGGACTTGATGCCGGTGTTGCCACGGTCGCCAACTGGCATAAGCAACCTGAGTTGTTCGCAGCGGCAGAGCCGGAATCAAGTCCAAGGTGTGATTGCAAGCCGGCTATTTTCCTTCAAGGGAGCCGAAGCTGCATTGATAGACCCAGGCTGGCGGCATATTGAGCCAGACACGGCGGCGTTGCCAGTCAAAGTGATGGGACAGTTCGCGCTCTATCTGCGAGGTGTACTGGAACTGGATAAAGTACCCCCCAGGATGCAGGGATGCCTTGACCCGGGCCAGCACAGCCTGCCGCTGGGCGGGCGTAAATGCCAGCAGGGGCAAGCCGGAGAAGATCACCTCATAGGATTTGTTCAGCTGTTGGGCGGGTTGCATGCAGACCTCCAGCCTGGGATCCGGGATGGTTTCCAGCACAGAGATAAAGCCTGGGTGGATCTCGTAGGCATCGAGCCTGGCATTGTCAGGCAGCGCCTGTAACAGCGTGCGGGTGAGCACCCCGGTCCCCGCACCCAGCTCCGCCACATACCTGGCCCGCTGCAGATCAATGCCTGCCATCATGCCGTCGCAGAGCCACTGGGAGGATGGCCAGACAGCCCCTACGTCCCGGGGGGAGCGAACGAACTGCTTCATAAAGGACAGCGATGAGCGCGCGTGCCTCACGTATTTCTTCATGGATCTCATGGCCCCTTCCTCCAGGATACGAGGCGTGGCAACACTCCCCACAAGCACAACACGCCTATCCCCCAAACCACCCACAGCAGGGCAGAAGCAAATGGCAGCAGCATCGGGTAAATCTCCATCGCCCAGCTGACCCACTGAGTTGGGATAGGTAACCCTCCCTCGGGCCAAAACGTCGCCGTAGTACTCGCCAGCTCCCCTGACTCGAGACTTGCCACCTTGTCCAGCGCGGCAGACACCCATTGAGGCAGAACTTGTAGTAGCCAGTAAATCCCCCAAATGAGCCCACTCCATAGCGTGACCAGGGTTATTTTCCACACATTCTTCATTGCTCCTCCAGATCTCGAATAGGGTGGGATATGGCCCTGTATGGCTTAGGGCGCGTGAGAGAAGCTAAACGTTGGAGCTATATCCAATGTCAAGGGAGGGTTGTCAGGGGCGAGGAGAGATGGCGGTCATCCAGTGCTGGCTACGACAGTTTCAGGAGGCGTTGGTGGTGGGCTCGCATTGCCAGCCTGTTGGCCTCAACGCAATATGCCGACCCTGGGGCCGGCATGGTGGGGGGTTGACAATTCTTCTAACCGGGGCGCATTCGAACGGGCTTTGCCATTTGCACCTGGGGCCGTATTGGCTGCGTGACCAATGGGCAATGGCGCAATGGAAATGGAGGGGCCTATTTATCCGCCTTGCCCGCCGCATCGGCGAGTTTGGCCAGTTGTTTGTCATACCAGGCCACCGGGCGGTTTTCATCTTCCGCCCGCTCCTTGCGCCGGATGGCGTTGCGCACCATCATGGCCCCCAGCCAGCGAAACGGCTCGGGCGGAAAATAGCCGCGCGGACCGCTCACCAGGGCGCAGTCGCGCCACGGCTTGTCCTCCTCCCGCACTTCATCGCGCACCAAGGCTGCCAGGATCTGGCCGCCGATCCAGCTCTGCGCCACTCCGTTGCCAGAATAACCGAGGCCATAGACGATATTGGGTTGCCCTCGCCAGTGGCCGAAGAAGGGGAGGCCATCTACCGAGCGGTCGGATGCGCCACACCAGCTGGCGGCGATGGGCACCTCTTTGAGCGCCGGAAAGAAGCGGTGCAGGGTGCGGGTGAGGGGGGCAAGATAACGGCTAGGCGCATCAAACTCGGCCAGATGGCGGTTGGCAAAGGCGAAGGTGTTGCCCCCCTTGCCCAGCATCAGCCGCCCTTGCGGAGTGGAACGGTAATAGTGCACAAAGGTGCGGCCATCCACCACGGTGCGGCCGTGATTGAGCTGCTGGTCGGCCAGGGCATCCGGCGCGGGGTCGGTTATCAGCATATCGGAGGAGACCAGCACTATGCTGCGGCGAAACTCGCGAAAGTACTGCACCATGGCGCTGTTGAGGGCCAGTATTACCTTGCGGGCGTGAACGATGGCCTCTGGCGTCTGTACCCGTGCAGGTTGGCCCCCTTCAAGGCGCTGCATGGGGGAATTTTCATAGACCTCTACCCCCAATTCCCGCGCTACCCGCAGCAGGCCACGTACCAACAGCGCCGGTTGCACCGAACCGGCGTGGGGGCTGTAGAGCCCCTCCAGATGAACGTGGGAGCCGCTTAGCCCCGCCAGTTCACTCTCCTCAATGATCTGCCACTGGTCAAGGCCGGCATGCTTCAGCGCCTGCAATACCGGCTCCATCAGGCCGCGCTGGGCCTCGCTGGTGGCGGTGTAGCAGGTGCCTTCGACCCTCAGTTCCGCGTCTATCTGGCGCGCTTCGCAGAAACGAGCGATCTCGTGCACTGCCTGCTCCGATCTTTGCACCAGCCAGGCGGCCTGCTGTTCGCCAAACAGGCGCTTTAACGTCAAATACTTGGCCGACCAGGTGAGCAGGCAGCCGCCGTTGCGCCCGGAGGCGCCACTGCCGCAGCGATCTTTTTCCAGCACCAGGATGCGTAAGGCAGGCTCGGCCTGTTTAAGGGCGATGGCGCTCCACAGTCCGGTAAAGCCGCCGCCGACGATGCAGACATCGACCTCGTGGCTGCCGCTAAGGGGCGTGGGTGGCGCGGGCTGTTCGACGGCCAGGGCCTCGGCCAGCCAGAAGGGGAGAGTGGACATCATGACTCCTCGACAAGGTTATGGGTGGCGCCAGCGCTGGGTGCGATCCAGCAGGGCGCGGCTCAAAAAGAGCTGGAGCAGCTTGACGGTGGCTGCGGCCAGCAGGATCAGGGTGGCCATGGCGGCGGCCGCGGCGGTATCGCCGGAATCCTCCATATTGAGCACGGCGATGGAGGCGAGCACGCTGTCGCTCGAATAGAGGAAGATCACCGCCGAGGTGGTGGTCATGGCGTTGACGAACAGATAGATGAAGATCTCCAGCAGTGCCGGCAGGGAGGCGGGCAGGGTGACGCGCCAGAACGCCTTCCAGAGCGGGATTCGCAATGAGATGGCCACCAGCTCCAGCTCCTTGGGCAGTTGCTTGAGGCTGGTCAGCGCCGTCATATGACCCACGGTGTAGTAGTGGATGACGCAGGAGAGCACCATCAGCGGCAGAGTGCCATAAAGAGTGCCAAAGAGCGGATTGCCGTTGAAAAAGAAGATGTAACCGAGCCCCAGCACCATGCCGGGCACCGCCAGCGACAGCATGGCCAAGAGGTGCAGCAACTGACGCAGCCATGCAAAGTGGCGTCCCTTCTCCTGCGCCCAGGCCAGCACCATCACCAGCACTGTGCCCACAAGGGCGGTAAAAAGACCCAGCTGCAAGGTATTGGTAAAGGGCTGCCAGCCGTAGACGCTGTTGCTGTCAAAGGCGTAGTGATCCAGCGTCAGCCCGAGGTTGTAGGGCCAGAACTGCACCAGGGAGCCATAAACCGCCATGCCCACCAGCGCCAGAAACAGCAGGGCCCAGAGAGTGCACCAGCCGAGGGCCAGCAGATCCCGCAGCCGATGGGGTTTGGGGCAATAGGGCACTGCCTTGGTACTGCTCTGCTCCTGCATCTTGCTGCGCACCCTGTGCTCCAGGGCAAAGCTCAAGAGTGCCGGCAGCAGCAGGGTGACGCTGGCAACGGCACCGAGGGAGAAGTTCTGCATCCCGATCACCTGCCGGTAGATATCGGTGGCCAGCACGCTGTACTGGCCGCCAATCACCTTGGCCACCCCGAAGTCGCAGATGGTAAGGGTGAAGACGGCGATGGCGGCGCTCAAAAGGCCATAACGGGCGGTGGGCAGGGTGACGGTGACAAAGGTGCGCCAGCCGCTGCTGCCCAGCACCCGAGAGGCTTCATAGAGGCGGGCATCGCTCTGACCGAGCGCCGTGATCAGGATCATCAGGGCGTGGGGGAAGCACCAGAAGCCCAGACCAATGACGATGCCGATAGGACCGTAGATGCTCTCGCCGCCGAGCAGCCCCTTGGCGATCCCCTGATTGCCAAACCAGTAGACCAGACTGATGGCGGGCAACAGGGAGGGCATCAAGAGCGGAATAAGGCCGATGAGGCGAAACAGGGGCTTGCCCGGCATGCAGGTGCGGGTGAGGGCATAGGCGTAGCCAAAGGCGATGGTCACCACCAGCGCGGTGATCAGCACCCCGAGCCAGAGGGTGTTGCCGATGGTGTGCCCCAGATGAGGGGAGTCGAAATAGGCGCTGAAGTTGGCAAGCCCCACCCAGAGGCCGTTCTCATCCTGCAGGCTCTTTTGCAGCATGGTGAGCAGCGGTAGCAGCAGGCCGCCGGTGAGCAGGGCGATGCCGAGCACAAGCAGCAGGAGCTGCAGCAGCTGATCCCGGCTCCAGCCACGACACAGCCGCTGCCAGCGGGAGGTGCGTTGCGCCACGGTTGACGGCGACAAGGGGGAGGTCGCGAAGGGGGCGTTCATGGGCGCTCTCCTTCAAACAGCTGCATGGCCCCGGCGGGCCAGTGCAGCGAGCAGCGCATGCCGCTGCGCCAGCCACTTTGTTCGTGGCGGGGCAGCTCGTGGGTCGGGCGCTCCACCAGAATTTGCTGCGGGCCCAGATAGGTGTCGGCGGTGCAGATAAGGCGCTGGGCGGCGCCGAGAAACTCCACCTGATCGATCTGCGCCTGGATGCCATGTTGACCAAGATACGGCTTGCTCGGTGCACCCAGGGTGATCGCCTCGGGGCGGATCGCCACCTGCAATTTGCTGCCGGCCGCAGCCCGGTTGGCGAGCTGCAGCGGTTGTTCGTTGAGGCGCACCTGGCTGGAACTCAGCACCAGGGTGTCGAGGAAGTTCATGGTGCCGACAAAGCTTGCCACGAAGCGGCTGGCAGGTTGGTGGTAGATCTCCTGCGGGGTGCCCACCTGCACGATGCGGCCGCCCTCCATCACCACGATGCGATCGGCCATGGTGAGTGCCTCTTCCTGGTCGTGGGTCACCATGATGGTGGTGATGCCAAGGCGTTGCTGCAGGGCGCGGATCTCGCTGCGAAGGTGGGTGCGCACCAGCGCATCCAGGGCGCTGAGGGGTTCGTCGAGCAGCAGCAGGCCGGGGGAGAGGGCGAGTGCCCGGGCCAGCGCCACTCGCTGCTGCTGGCCGCCGGAGAGCTGGCTCGGGTATTTGTGGGATTGGGCTGTGAGATCCACCAGTCCCAGCCAGTGATCGACCCGCTCCTTGATGAGATCCCGGGCCAGCCCCTGATTCTCAAGGCCGAAGGCGATGTTATGGGCCACCGTCAGGTTGGGGAAGAGGGCGTAGGACTGAAACACGATGCCAAAATCGCGCTGCTGGGGCGGCAGCTGGGAGATATTGCGTCCCCCTTGCCAGATCTCGCCGCTGTCCGGCAGATCCAGCCCGGCGATGGCTCTGAGCAAGGTGGTTTTGCCGCAGCCGGAGGGGCCGAGAAAGCAGATAAACTCCCCAGGCTCAATGGTCAAAGAGATCCCCTTGAGGGCCTGAAAGGCACCGAACTGTTTGTTGAGGTGTTGGATGTCCAGATAGGGCTGGGTCATGGTGCGACTCGCTACTGATTTGGTATATACCAGTTTGCGGGTGAAATATGACGGTTGGGTGATAGCGGGATGACGGCTTGATGACAGTCAGATGACATCGGGTCGCCAGCGGGTGGCTTGGTTGCGCGCAGATGGGTGGGGGCACACCAATTGAAGGCAACGCAAACACGGGAGGTTGAAACCCAAAAGCGAAGGCCAACCTGGGTTGGCCTTCGACAAGCAGTTTATTGGCAGCAATGTGTCTGGCGTGAACAAACCGCAGCCCTTCACGCTTACTGCTTGGCTTCGGTCTTGCCGTCGAAGCTGGCGCTCCACTGGGCCAGGATGGCATTGCGCTCGCGGGCGGCCCAGCCAAAGTCGTTGTCGATCATCTGACCCTTGATATCCGCCGGATAACCCGCTCTCGGTTGGGCCACATCCGGAATGGCGACCACGGCGAACGACTTGTTGTAGAGGGCGTTGGCCTGCTCGGTGGCGGCAAAGTCGAGCAGCTGTTTGGCTGCATCCAGCTTGGGAGTGCCCTTGATGATGGCGGCCGCCTCCATGTCCCATCCCGAACCTTCGCTCGGGAACACCACCTCGATGGGGGCGCCCTTGGCCTTGAGGCTGGTGGCCGGGAAGTCAAAGGAGATGCCGATCACCGTCTCGCCGCTGGCGGCCAGCTTGCAGGGGGCCGAGCCCGAGTGGGTATAACGGTCGATGTTCTGGTGCAGGCCGTTCATAAATTGCCAGCCCTGCTGCTCCCCCATGGTCTGCAGCCAGCCGGCGACGCTCAGGTAGCCGGTGCCGGAGGAGCTGGGGTTGGGCATGATCACCTTGCCCTTGTAGATGGGCTTGGTGAGATCGGCCCAGCTGGTGGGGGCCGGGATCCCCTGTTTCTTGGCCTCTACCTTGTTGAAGCAGATGGCACTGAAGAAGGCGTCCAGTCCTATCCAGTGCGGCTCGGCCTTGCTGTCGCGAAAGCGACTGTCGAGCTTCTCCAGCCCTTTCGGCGCATAGGCACTCAGCATCTGCTGCTGGTCTAGCTGCATCAGGCTGGTGGCCGCCAGACCCCACACAACGTCTGCCTTGGGTTGGGCTTTTTCCGCCAGCAGGCGGGCGGTAATGACGCCGGTGGAGTCGCGCACCCACTTGATGTTGATGTCCGGGTGCTGGCGCTCGAACGCGGTTTTCAGCTCGCCGAGCTGCTCCGGCTCAAAGGCGGTGTAGACGGTGAGATCGGTCGCAGCCAGTGCCGGGGCGGTCATGGCAGCCAGCACGGCGGCGGCCAGCAAAGGGGTTCCCTGTTTCATCCTCTTCTCCATTTTGGTTGGCTTGGTATAAACCAGATTGGTCGAAAGAGAGGCTAGGGGATCTTTGTGACGTTCAGGTGACGGCCCCGTGACGTTTTGCCGCGCGCAAGTTGCGGCACTCAATCCTGGGTATCCACCTCGATCTCCAGACTGTCGTGGCGCCAGTACTCCAGATCAAAATCGAGCACCCGGCCGTGTTGATCGAAGTTGAGTCGCTCGAGGCGCAGGGCGGGCAGGCCGGCGGTGGCCCCCAGCGCCTTGGCCACCTCATCCGGCAGGGCGGTGGGAAAGAAGCGCACCTGCATGCGGGCGTAGTGAAGATCGTAATGGGCCTGGTAGATCTCGGTCAGACTGCCGTTGAGATCCAGCTCCAGCAGGCCGGGCACCCGCGCTGGCAGGCAGTGGTTCTCGCAGTAGCAGATGGCGCGCCCGTTGGCATAGCGCAGCCGCTTGAGCAGAAACAGGCTGTCGAACGGCTTGAGCTGCAGCCGCGCCATCAGCGCCGGGGGCACCGCCTGGCGGCTTTTTTCCAAGAGCTCGGTGCGCGGTTCGCCCCCTTGCTCCCGCACTATCTGGTGAAAGTTGGAGGTGCGCCTGGGGTTGAGACTGAAACGGGGCGGGGTGACGAACCAGCCCCGGCGATCCTCCCGATAGATAAGACCGCTCGCCTCCAGCTGCACCAGTGCCTCGCGGATGGTCACCCGGGTGGTGGCGTAGAGCTCCCCCAGCAGCCGCTCGGAGGGGAGCTTGTCGTTGGGGGCCAGGCCCCCCGCCAGGATCTGGTTGGCGAGGGCATCCTTGATCTGCAGATATTGCGGTTTGCTCATGAAAATCCCTGGTTGTGCAATGAGTTGGGCAATGGTTTGGGCACGGGTTCAGTCATCTGCCCGGTCGTTAAACTGCGGCGTTCAACTGCATTGGTAGAGACCAGTGTTGCCCCTGTGGTTCAGGCTTCCTAGATTATCGCGATCCCGGCGCTGAAAATGAATTTTTTGTTGCACATGGCGCCACCCCTTTGACCTTGGCGGGGCAGTTACCCACAATGTGCTCATTCTGGTATATACCAAAAGGAGCGAAGTCATGACCCAGATCCCTGCGGCCCCCGCCGCCGTCGATTACCTGCTGCTGACCCCGGGCCCCCTCTCGACCACTGCCACTGTGCGTGCCGCCATGCTGCAAGACAGCTGCACCTGGGATGCGGACTACAACCAGGGCGTGGTGGAGCCCATCCGCCGCGAGCTGGTACGCCTGGCTACCACCCCGGAATATGAAAGCGACTACAGCGCCGTATTGCTGCAGGGGAGTGGCAGCTATGTGGTGGAGAGCGTGCTGGGCTCGGCCATCGGCGCCGACGAGTGTCTGCTGATCATCAACAACGGCGCCTACGGTGCCCGCATGGGGGAGATGGCCCGCTGCCTTGGCCTGCGCCACCACGAGCTCGACTGCGGCGAGACGACCCGCCCCGAGCCTGTGGCTATCGAGGCCATGCTGGCGCGCCACCCCGAGATCACCCATCTGGCCATGGTGCACTGCGAGACCACCACCGGCATGCTCAACCCGCTCGACGAGGTGGCTGCGCTCTGCCAGCGCCGCGGTATTCGCCTCATCGTCGATGCCATGAGCAGCTTTGGCGGCATCCCCATCGACATGGGACGCCTTGGCATCGAGTTTCTCATCAGCTCCGCCAACAAGTGCATCCAGGGGGTGCCGGGCTTTGGTTTCGTTATCGCCCGTCGCGTGGCGCTCACGGCCTGCTCCGGTCGCGCCCGCTCGGTCTCCCTCGACCTGCACGCCCAGTGGCAGACCATGGAGCAGCAGGGGGGCAAGTGGCGCTTTACCTCGCCCACCCATACCGTGCTCGCCTTTGCCCAGGCCCTGCGCGAGCTGGACGAAGAGGGGGGCATCGCCGCCCGCCATCAGCGCTATAGCGAGAACCAGCGCACGCTGGTGGCGGGGATGGTTGCGCTCGGCTTTGCGCCGCTGCTGCCAGAGAAATGGCAATCTCCCATCATCACCGCCTTCTACTCTCCGGCCCACCCTGATTACCGCTTCGCCGACTTCTACCAGCGACTCAAGGCACAGGGCTTTGTCATCTATCCGGGCAAGGTCTCCCAGGCCGACTGTTTCCGTATCGGCAATATCGGTGACGTGACGCCAGAGCGGGTGCGCGATCTGCTCGCCGCCATGGCCAGCGCCTGCTATTGGCAGGAGAACATGCGATGACCAGCATGGCGCCTCACGGTTGCGATCTACATGGCAGTGGCCGGGCCGACAGCGAAGGGGATATCAACCTTGGCGAGGGGCGGGCGCGTTGGTGGGCGGCTCAGAGCGAAGATGTACAGGCCGGATTGGCGGAGGATAGCCGCTACTTTCTCCATCAGGCCCTCTCCACCCCCTGTCTGGATCTGATTGAGGGGGTGCAGGGGAGCTGGCTGACCAGCTTATCTGGCAAACGGTACCTCGATTTTCATGGCAACAGCGTCCATCAGCTGGGTCACGGTCACCCCAGGGTGGTGGCCGCGGTGCAGCAGCAACTCGCCGCTCTGCCCTTTGCGCCCCGCCGCTACACCCATCAGGTCGCCATCGACTGCGCCCGCACCCTGGCCGAGCTGGCCCCCGGCGATCTCAACCGGGTGCTGTTCGCCCCCGGCGGCAGCGAGGTGGTGGGGATTGCCCTGAAGCTTGCCCGCTTTATTACCGGCAACAGCAAGGTGGTGTCCCTCTGGGATGCCTTTCACGGCGCCTCTCTCGATGCTATTTCGGTCGGCGGCGAGGCCTGTTTCCGCGCTGGTATGGGCCCGCTGATGGCCGGAGTGGAGCGCATTCCGCCGCCCACCCGCTATCGCGGTGTCTGGTATCGCGGGGAAGGAGATGACCTGCACTACGCCGATTATCTGGAGTACGTCATCGAGAAGGAGGGAGGAATCGGCGCCTTTATCGCCGAGCCGATCCGCAATACCGATGTACAGGTGCCCTCGAAGGCCTACTGGCAGCGGGTGCGGGAGATCTGCGATCGCCACAAGGTGCTGCTGATCGTCGACGAGATCCCCAATGCCCTGGGGCGCACCGGCCACTGGTTCAGCTTTGAAGAGTTCGGCATCGAGCCCGACATCATCTGTCTGGGCAAGGGGTTGGGGGGCGGGGTGGTACCGTTTGCGGCGCTCATCACCCGCGACCGTTTCAATCTGGCCGCAGCTATTTCGCTCGGTCACTACACCCACGAGAAGAGCCCTATCGGCTGCGCGGCGGCCCTTGCCACCATCAGTACCATCCGTGAAGAGGGGTTGCTTGCAAAAGCGCAGGAGGATGGCCGCTTTATGGCGGCAGAGCTTGCAGCGCTTGCCGAGCGTCACCCGCTGATAGGACAAGTGCGCGGTATCGGTATGCTCTGGGCGCTCGATCTGGTGGTCGATCACCAGAGTCGCACCCGCAATAGCCTGGCCGCCGAGCGGCTGCTCTACCGCTGTCTGGAACTGGGGCTCAGCTTCAAGGTCTCCCAGGGCAATGTCATCCAGCTCTCGCCCCCACTCAACATCGCCCGTGCCGACCTGGTGCGCGTCATCACCATTCTCGATCGCGCCCTTGGCGAGATCACGCTTTCACCGAAACAGGAACACCACCATGACTGACTTGCAGATTGCTGTAGACCCGACCACCGACGTAGAGGCGCTGATCCTCGACTGGGCTGGCACCGTCGTCGATTTCGGCTCCTTCGCCCCCACCTCCATCTTCGTCGAGGCCTTCGCCCGCGCCTATGACTTTCCCGTGACTCTGGATGAGGCGCGCCAGCCCATGGGGCTGGGCAAGTGGGATCATATCGCCGCCCTGGGCCGTCTGCCCTCGGTGGATGCGCGCTGGCAGGCCCGCTTCGGCCACCCCATGAGCCACGCCGAGGTGGACCACCTTTATCACACCTTTATGCCGCTGCAGATTGCCGCCGTGACCCGCTTTGCCGCCCCCATCCCCGGTGTGCTGCTGGTGCTGGATGCTCTGCGGGGGCAGGGGATGAAAATTGGCTCCTGCTCCGGTTATCCCCGTCCGGTGATGGAGGCGCTGGTGCCGGCAGCGGCCGATCACGGCTATCGGCCGGATCACTGGGTCGCCACCGACGATCTCAAAGCCGGTGGTCGCCCCGGCCCCTGGATGGCGCTGGCCAACGTGATTGAGCTGGGCGTGAGCGCGGTGCATCGCTGCATCAAGGTGGATGATGCCGTGCCCGGTATCAGCGAAGGGTTGAACGCGGGCATGTGGACGGTGGGATTGTCGGTTTCCGGCAACGAATTTGGTGCCACCTGGGACGAGTTTGCCGCCATGAGCGAAGCCGAGATCGCCGCCCGGCGCGCACCGGCTGAGGCCAAACTGCGGGCGGCGGGGGCACACTATGTGATTGATACCCTGGCCGACATCGCCCCGGTCATCGCCGATATCAACCGCCGTCTGGCGGCAGGCGAGCGGCCATAAGCTAGCCTTGGCAAGACATCCCCTTGGCATTGAAAAGCAACACGCCCCCGTATGGGGGCGTGTGTGTATCCAACGTAAAGGGGAGGGGACGATGAGGTGGCCACAGGATGGCGGTTTATCTCTGGTCGCACCCCCAATCTGGCGGTTATCCCCCCATCATCCTCGCGGTCTGAATGGCCTGAATAAGGGCGGCGCGGTTGATGCGGGGGCGCTCTTCATCCAGCAGTTGTTGCCACAGGGCGATGGCTTCGCGGTAGCGGGCGTGCAGGAAGTGATCGGAGGCGAGCAGCATCAGGGCACTCACTTCCCCCTTGTCGAGCTCAAGCGCGGCATCGAGCAGGCGGCGGGCCTCGGGCGTGAGCTGCTGGCCCGCCTGGTAGTAGCGCACCGTCGCCTGGGCGGCCAGGGTGGCGGCGCTGGCCCCCCCTTCGAGCAGCGCCAAACGTTGGTAGGCAAGCCAGGCATTGTCGTATTCATCCCGATAGAGATAGAGCTGGCCGAGCGCCGCCCAGCTGTCGAGATCGGCGGGATTGGTCTGCAGCTTCTGATGCAGATCCCCCAGCTCCTTGTCCTGCAGATCCCGGGGGCTCAGGCCCGCCAGGGGATCGGGGCGCGACTGATGCGCTTGCCACGCCTGATAGCGGCCTGTGCTGGCGTAAAAGCTTGCGAGCCCTGCCAGCAGCAGAGCGCCCAGCAGCCAGACGTAGCGGGCATGGTGGGCTCTGGGGGCCAGGGCCAGCCGGGCCCTGAGCGCCTGCTCGGGGACCGGGGTGGCATTGGCCAGATTGGCGGCGGTCAGTTCCCGATAGAGGGGAAGATTGGGGGAGAGCCCGGCTTGCTGCTCGGCCATGATCCGGCGGTTCAGCGCACCGCGATGATCGACACCGGCGCGGCCTGTGTCGCCCTCAATGGCAATGGCTTGAGCCCCCTTGATCCTCAGGCGGCGGCCGAGCGTCAGCAGTGCTAGCCCCAGCAGCAGGGCAGGACCGCCCCACAGCAGCGCCGTGCTGGCCTTGAAGGGGGGATCGTAGCGCACGAAGTCGCCAAATCGACTGGTCATGCGGGCGATCACCTCTTCATCGCTCTGCCCCTCGTCGACCCAGCGGTAGACTTCGAGGCGCAGATCCCGCGCGATGGGGGAGTTGGACTCCACCAGGTTCTGGTTTTGGCACTGGGGGCAGCGCAGGGCGCGGGCGAGATCCTGGGCGCGGGTCTGCCGCTCGGGGTGGCGAAACTCATAGGTATCGACCCCGCTGGCAAACGAGCTCGCACTCAGGCACATGCCGAGGAGCAGCAGGGCAGCGGCAAGAGGACGGCACATCATGACTGTGTCTCCCGAGTCGATGAGGCCGTACTGGCAGCCTTTATTTGCGCGTTGGCGCGGGCCTGGTCGAGCAGGGGCACAAACTGGCGCTGCCAGATCTCCTGGGTAAGCAGACCCGTGTGGCGGGTGAGCAGGGTGCCGTCGGCATCGAACAGATAGGTCTCCGGCGTACCATAGACGCCGAGCTCCAGGGCAAGTTTGCCGTCCGGGTCGGCCAGCACGGCGCGATAGGGGTTGCCTGCCTCCATCAGCCAGGCACGGGCCGCATCCCCCTTGTCCCGATAGTTGAGGCCATAGAGGGGCACTGCACGTGCCAGCTCGCCCAGCAACGGATGCTCGGCGCGGCAGTTGGGGCACCAGCTGGCCCAGACATTGAGCACAAAGGGCTCCCCTTTCAGGCTGGCGGTGTCAATGGCCGCCCCTCCCAGCAAGCTCTCACTCTGCCAGGCCGGCAGGGTGCGGCCCAGGGTAGCCTCATCCTGGCTGTAGGGGTTGTTGCCAAGGCCGAGCAGGAGCAGGGCGCCGAGGCCCAGGGTCAGGATCAGGGGCAGAAAGAGGCGCAGGCGGGATCTCATAGGGACTCCTGTTCGAGACGGGGGCGAGGCGAGGTGGCCGCCGCCGGGCAGGAGGCCAGCAGGGGACGGCGGGCAAGCAGGCGCAGTGCGCCACCCGCCATCATCAGCATGCCCCCCAGCCAGATCCAGCGCACCAGCGGCTTGTAGTGCAGGCGCATGGCGTAGGCGTGTGGCCCCATCTTCTCGCCAAGCACCACATAGAGATCGCCAAACAGCCCCCACGCGATGCCGGGCTCGTTCATGTTCATGGTGCGCACGCTGTAGTGGCGCCGCTCCGGCATCAGGCGGGCCACCTCCTGCCCCCCCCTGTGCACGCTCAGGGTGATGCGCTCGGCGGTGTAGTTGGGGCCGAGCAGCGGCTCGCTTCCCTCATAGCGAAACTCATAGGCACCGAGCCGGTAGGGCTTGCCTGCCTCGAGCACAGTGCCACCCTCCTGGCTGTAGTGGCTTACCTGAGCGATGCCGAGGGCGCACACCGCCACCCCGAGGTGGGCGAGCAGACTACCCAGCCGACTGGCCCTTCCATTCCCTTGTCTGAACGAGAAGTTCATCAGCAGGCTGGCCACCAGCCAGAGGCTCAGCACGTTGGCGACCAGTCCCATCCAGCGCAAGGGGCCGAACTCCCGATAGGCGAGAGTCAAAAGCCCCCCGCCCAGCAGGCCGAAGAGCGGCGGCAGCCAGCGGGTAAGGCGGGTGTCATTACTCAAGCCCTGCCAGCGCAGGCGCGGCAGCTGGGTCATCAAGGCCATCAGCAGCAGGGCCAGCGGCACGAAGATGGTGTTGAAGTAGGGAGCGCCCACCGAGAGGGCTCCCAGATGGAGGGACTTGAACACCATGGGGTAGAAGGTGCCGAGCAGCACGCTGGCACAGGCCACACAGAGCAGCAGGATGGCGGCGCCGAGCAGCCCCTCCTTGGACAGTAAGCCGAAGCGGGCGTAGGGGGCGCGGGTGTCGGCCCGCAGGGCAAACAGGGTCAACGCTGTTGTGAGCAGCAGGCCGAGCAGCAGCAGCAGGGTGAGGCCGCGATCCGGATCCACCGCAAAGGCGTGCACCGAGGTGAGCACGCCGGAGCGCACCACGAAGGTGCCGAGCAGGCTCAGGGAGAAGGTGAAAATGGAGAGCAGCAGCACGGCGTGACCGTAGGCGCCGCGCTTCTCGCATACCACCAGGGCGTGCAAGAGGGCTGTGCCGAGCAGCCAGGGCAGCAGGGAGGCGTTTTCCACCGGATCCCAGAACCACCAGCCGCCCCAGCCGAGCTCGTAGTAGGCCCACCAGGAGCCGAGCACGATACCGGCGGTGAGAAACACCCAGGAGCCGAGCGCCCAGGGGCGGCTCCAGTGGGCCACGGCCCCGTCGAGCCGGCCCGAGTGCAGCGCCGCCATGGCAAAAGCGAAGTTGACCGCAAAACCGACGTAACCCAGATAGAGCAGCGGCGGGTGCAGGATCAGGCCGATATCCTGCAGCATGGGGTTGAGGTCGCGCCCCTCCTGCGGCCCCGGAAAAATCCGATCGAAGGGGCTGGAGAAAACCAGGGTGTAGAGGGCAAAGCCTCCCACAATCAGTCCCATAATGGCCAGTACCCGCACCAGGATCAGCGGGTCGACCCGCCTGGAGCACAGCGCTACCAGCGCCCCCCACAGGGCCAGCGCGAAGACGAAGAAGAGCATGGAGCCCTCGTGGCCGCCCCATACCGCCGCTATCTTGTAGCCCAGGGGCAGGGCGCTGTTGGCGTGCTGGGCCACATAGGTCAGGGTGAAGTCATTCTGGGCAAAGCAGATCCCGAGCAGCACCAGGGAAGCGCCAAGCAGGGCGGCATTGAGCAGTGCCAATGGCCTGGCACAGCCGAGCAAGGGGGGGGAGGCGAGCCGCAGCCCGAGCCAGGGCAGTAACCCCTGCATCAGGGAGAGCAGGGTTGCCAGCAACAGTGAGAGATAGCCGAACTCCGCCAGCACACAACCTCCAGGTTCACTCTTCGATGTCATTCATGTCATGGCACACACGCCGCGTCGTCTCCCGTTTGGCGGGGGCTCGGCAGGCAGCGGGTGTGGCATCACCAGAAATCCATTGGGCCAACAACAAACCAGCGCCAGTCGCCCGAGGGGCGGCTGGCGCTGGTGATCATACCTTTAAACAACCGTCATCTGGCCGGCATAAAGCACGAAGTAGCGCAGCAGCAGGATCCCCACCAGGGTCAGGCTGCACACCAGCACCAGATGGCCGCTCTTCTCTCGCAGGGGAGCCGGGGTCAGGAAGGCGATCAGCTGGGGCAACACCATGCCGATACCCACCACCCCTACCCAGAACACCTGGGCCCAGAAACCGCTGCCGATGGCGGCCCACATGGCCACCTCTTTCTGGCCGCCACCGAAGTAGAGGCCGGTAAAGAAGCAGACCAGCAGCAGGATCTCTACCGCCAGCATAGGGCGCTCGAAGCGGTGCACGAAGCTGACCCCCTGGCTGTGGTGGTTCTCCTTGAACAGGGTCACCGCCAGCAAGATGGTAGAGGCGATGCCCGAGCTGATGCCCGAGACCAGAAACAGCACCGGCAATACCGGGTTGTTCAGCAGCGGATAGGTCTTGAGCGCCGAGAGCAGGAAGCCGGTATAGGCTCCGAGCAGCACCGCCAGCAGCAGCAAGACGGGGGCCAGCAGCCGCTCAAGGCGGGCGAGCCAGGCGATCAGGCCATCCACAAAGGCGAACTTCTCTTTGAAAAAGCGGACGCGCAGCCCCTCGATCTCGCTTCTGAACACCACCGCCAGCCAGGCGAACAGCACTGCCATATAGAGCTGGAACAGCATGACCCCCATCGACATCACGGAGTCGAACTGGTAGTGGAACATCAGCTTCCAGAAGGTCCAGGGACGAGCCAGGTGGAAGATAAGGATCAACAAGCCCAGGATCACGCTCGAGGGTGCCAGGATGGCGGTCGCCTTGATGATACCACTCTCGCTGCCAGCCCCCTTGCGGCGCAGCAGCACAGCCAGGGTGGCGGCCCCGGCGGAGATGCCGAGCAGGAACAGGTAGATGGCGATCGGCCAGTTCCAAACGAGAGAGGGGAAGTGAAATGCCTCTTGCATCGTCATGACTTTATCTCCCCTTTGGGCACGCGGTACATCTTGGGCGAGGTGCCGAGCGCCTGCTTGTAGCGATAGGTGGTCTCCTTCACCAGCCGTTGGGAGAGCGGGCTGTTGGGATCATCCAGGTTGCCAAACACCAGCGCCTTGGTGGGGCAGGATTCCACGCAGGCCGGCTCCTTGCCCTGGGCCAGGTTGGTCTTGCGGCAAAAGTCGCACTTGTCGGCGACCCGGGTGACCGGGTTGATGAAGCGCACCTGATAGGGACAGGCGGCCAGGCAATACATGCAACCGACGCACAGATCCGGGTTTACATCGACGATGCCATCCTCCATACGGATATGGGAGGCGCCAGTCGGGCAGACGTGGACGCAAGGGGCGTTGTCGCAGTGCTGGCAGGACTTGCGAAAGAAGTGGTACTCGGCGTCGGGATACTCGCCGACGGGGCCGGAGCGGATGATCTCGAGGCGCGAGACCCCCTCCGGCACCTGGTTCACTTCCCGACAGGCGTCCATGCAGGCGGTGCAGCCGATGCAGGCCTGCTCGTCATGCAGCATGCCGTAGCGCACCCCGTCGATGGTCTGGGTGTGGGCGAGGGAGCTGGCGAGCGAGCGGGTCGGCCCCGTCATCATGATGAGGGCCCCGGCGCTCATCCCCGCCATGAATTGACGGCGAGAGCAGCTCATGATGCCTCCTTGCCCGGGGCCACCTTGGCCTGGTTTGCCTCGACCTTGGCCTTGGCCGCCTCATGCTGTTTGCTGTGGCAGTCGACGCAGAGCTTGATGCGGGATTTTTCCGGGATCCCCACCATGGGCTCCTTGGCCGGGTGCAGGGCGTGGCAGCTGGTGCAGGTGAGCTTGGTGGCGTGCACGTCGTGGGCCCAGAGTGCCTCGCGCAGGGGTTTGGGTTCGTGGCAGCTCATGCAGACGCTGTTTTGCTCCACGATGGGGTACGCCTCGGTGCTCTTCTTGTCGCTAAAGCTGTTGCTAAAGCGCATCACATCCTTGACCCCTTCCCTGTGTTTGGGCGAGGGCTGGCCGTGACAGTTGGTGCAGGTCACCGGTTTGAGGTTGTTGGGATTGGTCGCCTTGCCATGCTTGCCGTGCATGACGTCGTCCTGATCCTTGTGGCAGTCGGTACAGGCCTTGTCGGCGCTGCGCAAGAATTCCACCTCGTGGGTGGAGGGCACGGCGGCAGGAGCGGTTGTCTGCTCGGCGGCCTGGCCCTGTACGCTGGTCAGCAGCATGGCCGCCATCAGCATCAGTCGTAAGAAATCCATCGTCAAATCACCCATATGAAGCCTCCATCCTGCTGCGGGCCCGACCGGCGGGCCCGCAGGCATCGGTTACTGTGCCAGCCGGCCGGCCGCTTTGGCCTCGGCATCCCAGGCGGGAACAGTGGTCTTGAGGAACTGGGCCTTGTCGCTGTTGAACTGCTTCATGTCCATGCCAAGGGCGGCCTGGGCCTTCTCCTTGGTGGAGATGTCAGGAATGGCGATCTCCTGGCTGATCCCCTTGGCGGCCAGCAGGCGTGCCAGCTTGGTGCGGGCGTCGGCGGCCTTGTCGAGGGCACTGCCCAGGACCTTGAGGGCCACTTCCGGGGCATGCATCTGTACCCCGTGGGAGGCGATGGCATAGTCCCAGCGCCACTGGGCGTGACGGATGTCTTGCAGGATATCTTTCATCTCGGCGTCGGTCGCGCCGGCATCCCAGGCGGCCTTGGCTTCAAAGTGGGCGCGCACCAGCTGCTTCTCGACCTTGAGCTTGGTCTCGACAACGGCGTCTTTGCGCTGCTTGACGATGCCTTGCAGCATCTCCTTGCTCTGGGTGTGGCAGTTGCGGCAGGTCTGCTCGAAGCGATCAAACGGGTTGCCAATCTTGTGATCCGTGTAGACCTTGCCCTGTTCGTTTTGCACTTTGGGCATGTGGCAGTCGACGCAGGCCACATTGTTCTGGCCGTGAATGCCGGCGCGCCAGGTTTCGTACTCTGGGTGCTGGGCTTTGAGCATGGGGGTCCTGGAGACGGCGTGGGTCCAGTCGGAGAAGCCCAGTTCGTCGTAGTAGGCCTCCATCTGCTCGACCGAGGTACCATCATCCCAGGGGAATTTCACCGCCTTGGTGGGGCCGGTGAAGTAGTACTCCACGTGGCACTGACCGCACACCTGGGACTGCTGATCGAAGCGACCCTGCTCCTTGAACGGCTTGCCGATGGCGGTCATGGCCCGATCGGCATAGGGGCGGGAGAGGTGCAGGGCAGGCTTGCCCTCCTTGAACTCTTTCGAGGCGGTGTCATGGCAGTCGGCGCAGCCGATGGTGTTGACGATCTCCGGGCCGCCCTTGGCCCACATCCCCTTGAAGTAACCATCCTCGCCTTGCTCGTCGATCACCCGGGCCACGTCCGGGCTCTTGCAGCTCCAGCAAGCCATGGGCAGGGGGCCATCTTCGGCGGTTTTCGGTGCGCCGGTGCGCAGGGTCTCGCGCACGTCGGTCAGGGCATAGAAGTGACCGCGGGGCTTGTTGTAATCCTTGGCAAAGGCGTAGCCGGCCCAGAGCACCACCATGTTGGGATCCTCGGCCAGGGCGTCGCTGCGCTCCTTGCTGTCGCTGGTGGCTTTCCAGCTGCTGAACTGATCGGCGTGATCCTTGGCAAACAGTTCGTTGCGTGCCTCTATCTTGCCCTTGGTGCTCTCTTCGGCCTGAGCCCAGCTGCTGCCAAGCAGACCGGTCAGTAGCAGGGCAGCGAGCCCCAGCCTGGTTTGTTTGTTATGTGAACCCACGATCATCACTCCCAGATAAATGTCTTGGTGCGGTCTGACCCGTTCCATCTTGTTGCGTGGACATCAACACCCGCAGGGCGCGGGAGTGGGCAGACCAATCTCTTGTTGACGGTGAATAAACCGATTTTTTATGCGATTGCTCGCCGAATACATTACCAAATAGGTATAAGCAATGATGATTTATCGGGAGTGGGTTTGCGCTAGATCAATCGTCGCGGGAGGCAATCGGTCGAAATGAGATCTCGGTTAAATTTTTGCTGGAAACACCATGGCTTGTCAGGGGGTTACCCGCTCTGGTGGTGAAGGCCCAAGGGCCGATCAGGGGCACTCGTTTTCTGAGTCACACGACTCCAATGTGGCTTTGACAATCATACCTGGTTGGAGCGCCAATCTCCGCTTATGGCTTATTTATTCATTTTTAGGTAGGAGAGACCCAAATTGACCATGGTGGAGACGGGTTGAAACAGCACTATCTTCAAGCATTGGACGCCTGGAATCTGGCCTATCTGACGACAAATATGATCGCATGGCAATGAACAGTTCAGTCAGTAATGGTGCGTAAGACGTGCCATTTGAGGCCTGCGTGACAGTTCAAGGTCCCTCATATGCACAACATAGTAAGTAACGGCCATTTTTTAGGGGTTTATGTCGAAAATAGTGAAAAGAAGCGTGATGGCGATTGCTTTATGATCGCTCACCAGATGAGCACCCTGTTGACACCCGTGTGCTTGATTCCATTCTTGCCGGAGGTGGTATGGCAGAGTTGCAAATTGAAAAATCCACGGTGATCGCTCGAGTCGAGGGCCCCGCGTTTGTCATCAGTGCAGATGGTTCTGTCACACCAGCCAAGGCCGGGATGGCGCTGGTTCCCGGTGATCGCCTGCAAACGGCGCAAGGGGCGCAGGTCGAGATGGCCGACCCCGAAGTGCCAGCAGAGCCTGAGGCACAGGCCAGTGCCGCCGCAGTCAACGGCAACGAGCAGCCGCTGGATCCGGATCTCGCTTCGTTGCAAGAGGCCATTCGTCAGGGGATCGACCCGACCCAGCAGTTCCAGGAGACGGCTGCGGGCAATGCCGCCGCGGGGGCTGGCAATGCCGGCGGGGTTGCCGGCTCCAGCCAGGGTGGCTTCGTCATCGTCGATCGCACCAATGATGCCACCCTGGCCGAGGCCGGGTTCGATACGGATCATGGGGCCTGGGTTGCGACCGATGAGCTGCTTTTTTCCGAGGCGCGCGATTTATTTGCGGCCATCACCATCACAGAACCCCAGACCGACGACAACATCATCAACGGCGCCGAGGCGACCGGGGTCATCATCCGCGGTACGGTGGACGACGTAGAGGTCGGCCAGCCGGTGACCGTGACCCTGACTGATCAGGCGGGCAACTCGCTGACGGTGACCACGGTTGTGCTGCCCGGGTTGGTTTGGGAGGCCAACTTTGGCGATCTGACCGGCAAGCTGGTGGATGGCCCGCTCACCATACAGGCGGACACCCAGGATGTATCGGGCAACCGTGCCAGCGATCTCGGCCAGACTCTGCTCGATACCATCACCACCATTACCCTGGATCTGGCGGACGAGAGTGACACGGGCGCCAGCCAGACCGACGATCTGACCCGCGACAATACGCCACTGTTGCAAGGCAAGGGGGAGCCCGGCGCTACCGTGACCCTCTCCCTTGGCGGCAATGTACTCACCGTGCTGACAGTAGATGCGGCGGGCAACTGGCAGTACCAGCTCCCCAATACCCTGGCCGATGGCGATCATGCCTTTGAGGTCAATGCGGTGGACATCGCCGGCAACCGTGCCAGCGATACCCTGACCGTGACCGTCGACACCCGGGCCGGCATTGATATCGACGATCTCGACACGGCTCTTATTCTGGGTCAGGGCGGTGTCACCCTGAGCGGGACGACCACGGAAGTGGAAGCCGGTCAAAGCGTCACCATCACCCTCATCGGCCAGAATGGGGAGACGCTTTTGAGCGGTAGCGCTCTGGTGGGCAGTGATGGCCGCTGGCAACTCGCGGGTCTGGATCTCTCCGGCATTACCGGACCCTATGAGGTGCGCGCCGAGGTGACCGATCTGGCGGGCAATCGGGTGATCGACGGCGCTCCCCTTATCGGGCAGAGCGATACCCTGACTCTTGCCGAGGCGGATCTGGCCAAGGGGCCCGTCAGTGCCACCGGCTCCCTGCATACCGGTGCCGGCCTGGATGGCAACCTGCAGGTCGGGTTTGCCGTCGATCAGAGCGCCCTTGAGGGACTGGGCCTCAGCAGCCATGGCTCACCCCTGAGCTATCAGACCAGCGGCCAGACCCTCACGGCCAGTGCTGCCGGGGTCACCGTCTTTACCCTGACCCTGGCCAATGACGGCAGCTATCGCATCGTCTGGAACCAGAGCCTGGATCACGGCCAGGACAACCTGAGTCTGCCTTTCAACCTCGAGTATCGCGACAGCGACGGGGATCTGGTTCGAGCTACCCTAAACGTCAATCTGGTGGACAGCACGCCCCCCGATTTTACCCTGCCATCCATCACCCTGACCGAGGATGCCTTTACCGACGCCGGGGCCGTGGTGGGGCAGAGCCACTTTGTGGTTGGTCACCAGGCCGATCCCCTGCTGGCGGACTCCGTCATCTTCGCCGATCAGGGCGATACCCTGACGCGCCTCAATGGCAGCGGCATGAGCAGCGACGGCCATGCACTCACCTTCGAATTTTCCGGGGATCGCCTGCTGACCGGCTACTACCTGGATGGCAATGGCAAGCGGGTCGAGGTGCTCAAGGCCGGGCTGAGCGCCAGCCAGTTCGGCAGCGATGTCGATGGCACTGTGACCGTCACCCTCACCGGCCCGCTGGATCATCAGGGGAGCGATGCGCTCTCATTGGGGCTTAGCGTGTCGGCCAAAGAGATAGATGGGGACGAGACCCGCGCCGATCTGGTAGTGACCGTCAACGACGGTGTCGACCCGAGTCTAGGCATCGACAGTGGTGTGACGCTGCAAGAGGGGTCGGCAGGTCAGACCCTGGATGGTCAGCTGCCGGTCACTGTGGGCAGCGATCGCCTGGTCTCCCTTAACTTCGAGGCAAGCCAACCCAGGCTCGACGGCCTCACCAGCGGCGGCAAGCCGACCAGTTACCAGGTGAGCGGCAACGTTATTACCCTGCTGGATGCGGGGGGCAAGAGCATATTGACCGTTACCCTGGATCTCGATGGCAAGTACCATCTCCGGCTCGATGGCGTGCTGGATCAGCCTGTGGGTACCAATAGCGTCAACCTGGGATTGCAGGTGCAGGGCACCGACTTTGACGGGGACAGGAGCAACCTCGGCACCCTCAATATCCATATCACGGATGGCGTGCTGCCCCAGGTCGATTCGGTCTCCCTGACCCTGACGGAAGACAGCGACTGGAGCGCGGCCCAAACCCTTTCGGGGGATCTCAATATCACCGCGGGCAGCGATCCGCTCAGCAGCATCACCTTCGATGCCAGCCAGCCCGGGCTGCAGGGGTTGACCTCCGGCAAGCAGAGCGTCGCCGTTACGGTGGCCGATCACCTGATCGAAGGGCGCACGCCGGATGGCCAGCTGGTGTTCACGCTCACTCTTGGCAACGATGGCAAATATGGCTTCACCCTTTATCAGCCGCTCGATCAGGGCAGTGCAGATAGCCTGCTTAAAGCCGCGTTTACCCTGCTCGACAGCGACGGTGATACCGTCTCTTCCAGCTTGAGCGTCGCCATCGGTGACGGGGCCAACCCGGTGATCAGCGCCGTGACCGGCACCGCCATCACAGAGATGGCGCAAGGGGAGGCCGCCGCCGTCAGCACCATGAGCTTTACCGTAAGCCATGGCTCAGATGCGCTTGATGCGAGCAGCCTGAAGTTCGACCTCTCGGCGATCCAGAGCACTCTGGATAGCAAGTACAGCAGTCACGGCAGTCCAGTCACCTTCACTCTGGATGCCAACGGCGATCTGGTGGGCACCAGTGCGGACGGTCGCGAGGTATTGCGGGCCGAGCTCGATCTGGTGGAGAGCAATGGCAACTGGAGCGTCACCAGCAAAGTCACCCTGAGCGGTGAGCTGGATCATCAGGGCAACGAGTCGTTGGATCTGCCGCTGGCGGTGACGCTCGCGGATAAAGATGGGGACCGGGCCTCTATCCAGTTGCCACTGGTCATCAAGGATGGCGGCGCCCCCGCCTTTGTTGCGGGTAGCGGTGTCAGTCTGGATGAGAGCAACCTTGACGGCCATAACCCTCTCACCGGCACGGGCCAGTTCCAGATCAGCGCCGGTTCGGATCGGGTTAGCGAGGTGTCGTTTGCCGATCCTTCCGAACAACCGGCGCTGACCGCCCTGGGTCAGCCGGTGAAATACGAACTGGTGGATGGGGATCCTGCCATCCCGGGCAGTCAGATCCTTAAGGGTTATGTGGAGGTGGCTGGTCAGCGCATCGAGGTGTTGCAGGTGGAACTTGTCGGCAAGCTCGACAACGCCGCCAGCAACGGTTTCGACTACAAGGTGACCCTGTTCGAAGGGGTACATCAGAGCGCTGGCAACGCCACCGAGCTGCCATTCAAGGTCAATGTCATTGACAGCGACAAGGGATCTGGCAACAACGACAGCACCACGGGCACCCTCAACGTCACCATTGCGGAAGGGGGCAAGCCGACCTTGACGCTCACCGGCGTGACTCTGGAAGAAGGACGCTTTGATGGCGTCAACTCGAGCGCGGATGATCAGCAGGATACTGGCAAGATCACCATCAAGGCGGATTCCGATCCCGTGACGGATGTGCGCCTGACTCTCTCCGGCCAGGTGCTGGATGCCGATGGCAATCCCGTCACCCACAACGGGGAGACCCTCACCTGGCAGGAAGTGCCGGGCAGCAACGGCCACGCCTTCCAGGCGATTACATCAGACGGCACCCTGGTGCTGAGCGTGACCCTGCCGAGCGTGCCGGGGCGCATCGAAGCCCATACCGAGGCTACCCTGGCTTATCAGGTGACGGTCCATACCAACCTGGATCACAAGGCGAGCGACACTCTCAATCTGACCCTGCCGGTACAGGTCACCGACAGCGATGGCAGCGTGATCACAGGTAGCACCACGGCGGAGATCACCGATGCGGCCGACCCCGTGATCACCGCCATCGAGGGGGTGACCGTCAAGGAGTCGGATCTCAACGGAGGGAGTGGCCAGCATGGGGGTACCAGCCCGTCAGGCACGGGAGAGGTTGCCATCGGCCAGGTGACGATCGCCGTCGGGAGTGACAGGGTTGCCTCCCTGCAACTGGATGTGGCCCGCTTCAACGCCCTCAATACCCTCACGTCGGGAGGCAAGGCGGTCACCCTGGGCGCAGACAGCCAGCCGGGTGTCTATCTTGGCAAGGACAGCGCAGGCAAGCTCATCTTCAAGCTGACCCTGGATGTGTCCGGCCGCTACACCTTCGAGCTCACTGGCAATCTGGATCACAGTGTCCAGGGCAAGGATCTGCTGGATATCCAGCTGCCATTGCAGGCGCGGGACAGTGACGGGGACCTCAGTGCCGAAGTGATTGGCCATGTGAGCGTGCAGGACGATGTGCCCGTGGCCGTGGATGCGAGCAAGACCCTGAATGAAGGTGCGAAAGTGACCGGCGATCTGCTGGCACCCGCCAGTGAGGGGGCGGACGATGCGGTGGTGAGATCGGTGACCATCAATGGCACCGAACACCCCATCGCCGCCAGCGGTAACACCACCATTGCGGTTACCGACAGTACGGGGCAAATCATCGGTACTCTGGTGATCAAGGCTGAGGGTAACTACAGCTTCACTGCGAAATCCGGCATCGATCACAGCAACAGTACCCTGGTGCAGCAGATAGCGTTCCATCTGGTGGATGGGGATGGGGACACCGATGATGGGGTATTGACCCTGACCATCAAGGACGAGGCTGGCAAGCTCACCGTGAGTGCGGTCACCGGCCAGGAGGATGCTGGGGCGAGCGATCCGGGCCAGGGTATCCCCATCACCATGAACCTGGATGTGGGGGATTTCGATCGGGGTGAGCATGTGGAGCAGTTGCTTATCCAGGCGCCAGCCAATGCCCAGGGCACCTTCTATTTCAACGGCGTCGCACTGACCACCATCACCCAGGGTGGCAAGACCTGGTATCAGGTGCCGCCCGCGGCCATGGTGGCGGTGGCCAACACTGATGACAAGTTCCAGCTCACCGGTGTCACCTTCGTGCCAAACCACGACTATTCGAGTTACAACAACGGAGGCAGTCCGTTGAGTTTCCCGGTCAAGTTGCAGGTAGGTGTCACGGAGGGGAGCAAGCCTTCGGTGCTAAACGGCAATCTGGACATCACGGTACAGGGCATTGCCGACAAGCCGGTATGGGATGGCAGTAGCGACAAGCACTACAGCATCAATGAGGATGGCAGTGGCGTTGCCCTCAACGTGCATGCCAACCTCACCGACATCGATGGCTCCGAGACCCTGAGCTACCAGATCGAGTGGGCCTCCGGCCAGGGGGCTCTGACCCTGAACGGTAAAGTGCTCACTCCGGGGGCGAATGGCCTCTATACGGTGGCCGGTGGTGACATCAACAAGGTGACCGTGGTGCCCGGTAAGGACTACAGCGGTGACATCAAGCTGGTGGTGACTCCGGTGAGCACGGAGAAGACCCCGGTGGTGACCGGCAAGGAGACGGCCCTCGGCGATCCGCTGGAGGTGGTGATCAACGTCAATCCGCTCGCCGATGACGCCAAGCTGACCGTGCGCGAGATCCAGGGTAAGGAAGACACCCTGCTCAACCTTGGCAGCAAGATAGTGCTCGGCCATCTGGGGGACACAATCGATGGCTCCGAGCAGTTGTTTGTCCGTATCAGCGGCCTGCCCGCCGGCGCCACTCTGCTACTCGGCGGGGTGGCGGTCACCCTGGATGCCAACGGCTACTACGAGGTGCCCTACGATCGTATCGGTGAACTCAAGCTGCAGCCGCCGAAAAACAGCAACGTCGATTTTGATCTGGCCATCAAGGGGGTGGTGAAGGATACCGCCATCCTGACCGATGACAACGGCCAGATTCATACTGTGGTCAACGAGAAGGAGACCGGTAGCCTGAGCCTGCACGTGGATCTGGTCGGGGTCGTGGATAAACCGCATTTTGACCTCAATACCACGGACTGGACCCAGGAGGGCGACGGCTACACCATCACCATCAAGGAAGATGGCCGGGCGCCGCTCGACTTTCGGCTGGAGTCAGGGGAGAAGGTTGACACGCCGCTCGACACCTCGGAGAGCCTCAATCTTGTGCTGGAAGGCTTACCGGCCGGGGCCAAGGTATTTGACGGCAGCGGCAAGGAACTGACCCTGACTTTCGCCGGGCTTGATGGCCAGGGCAATCCCCTCTATCAGGTGAATGTGTCATCCCTTGGCAATCTGCAGATCCAGCCGCCTCCCAACAGCACCGCCGATATACACCTTATCGGCCATGTGGTGGTGACCGAAAACGACGGGGATCACAAGCGCTTCGATGTGCCGCTCACCATCAAGGTGGAGCCCGAGATCGATGCCGGCGACTATGCCAAGACCAGCCATGGCCTGGAAGATGAGGTTGTGGTGCTCGACTGGCGTCCCGACCTGAGCGACAGCGCCGAGCATGTCACTCGACTCAGCCTTTCCGGCATCGAACCCGGTTATGAAATCTGGATCCGGGTCGGGGGAGTGGATACCCAGTTGACCGTGAACGGTGGCGCCGTGGACTTGAGCGACGCCGACCTGCAGAACCTGCTCAATGGCGGCCAGCTGTTGGTCAAAGCTCCCGAAGACAGCGACAGGGACACCCGCATCCAGAGCCATGTCACCATCACCCAGCATGATGTGGACTCCAGTGCCACCGCCCAGAAGGTGATCGATGGCACCCTGCACGTGGATATTCGGGCTGTGGTGGAGCCCGATGGCCAGCTGGTACAAACCGGCCAGCTGGATAGCCAGGACGGGCATGATATTCCGCTCAAGGATGTGTTCACCTTCGAGGATCTCGATCCCAGCAGCAGTGAGGTCATCGACTATCTGGTCATCAGCGACTTGCCGCCGGGCTTTGTGGTGGTGGGAGGCATCAGCGATGGCAAGGGCAACTGGACAGTGCCGAACAGTGCTCTTGGCAGCTATGCGCTGCATGCGCCGGACGGCTTTACCGGTACCGTCACCTTCAAGGTCAGCGCCAGGGTGATCGATCTTGGCGACAACGGCGAGGGGGATATCAGTGTGCCTGTGTACCGGGAGCTCAACGCCAGCGCCGAGTTCCATGTCGCGAGCAACGGCAGTCAGGTGGCCGCGACTATCGATTTTGACAACACCAAACCCATCACGGGTGTCGAAGACCACAGCGTCGATTTTGGCGCCCAGCTGAGGCAACTGGCGACCCTGGGCAACACGGACAACGGCGATGACGAGCTCAGCATCGTCATCACCGGCTTGCCAGCCGGCGTCAATGTGCAGGGGCTCACCTTTGACTTTGTCAACGGCGAGTATCTGATCAAATTACCTAATGGCCTGAGCGATCTTGACAGCCTGACCCTGACCCTGCCAGAGGACTACGCCGGTGATGGTCTGCATTTCAATGTGCGGTTGGTCAACACGGATACGGTGAGTGGCGACACCAAGGTGGTGGAGAAGGACGTGTCGCTCTCCATCACCCCCGAGGTGGACGTCAACGGTGGTCGTGATGGCATGCCTAGCCTGCAGCTGGATGTGAAGGATGTGAACGGTGACGGCCAGCCGGACAATCTGGAAGACACCGAGATCCACCTCGATCTCTCGGTGAAACTCGCCGATATCAGCCCTTCGGTGACCAATGGCGGTCTCGAGACGGTGGAGCGGGTGACGGTGACCGTCGATGCCAGGTACGGCCACTTCCTCGATGGCAATGGTAATCCCGTCCAGTCGCTGGTGGTGGATGCCAACGGCCTCAAGGATCTGGTGTTTGTGCCCAAAGAGCACTTCAGCGGTCAGGTGCCGCTCGCGGTGACGGTGGATATTCTCGATACCGCCACCACGGGCACGGATCACGGCAGCTGGAGTGGCCAAGTGAATTTCGAGGTCAAGCCGGTCAATGATCCGGCGGCGCTCACCGTGCACGACGTGACAGGTGATGAGGATGGCAGCGTCAGCCTCGCAGGTTTCGATGCCGCCCTGGTGGACAACGACGGCTCCGAGCAGATAGTGGCGCTGCAGATAAAAGGGGTGCCCGATGGCTTCACCCTCTCGGCCCCCGCGGTCAACAATGGCGGCGGCGTCTGGCAGGTGCCGGTAGGCACGGATTTCGCCAAAGTGACCCTGATCCCGCCTGCGGATTTCAGCGGCAGCGTGGATCTCAGCCTGAGCGCCTTTACTCTGGATCAGGGGCTCACTCTGCCCCTTGAAACCAGCGGCAGCTTCACCGTCACCGTCAACCCGGTAGGGGATCCCATCGTTGCCGATATTCAGGACAAGGCGAGCGGCACGGAAGGGGATGTGATCACCCTGAACCTGGGGCTGGAGACCCGGGATAGCCAGGCCACCGGTGGCAGTGCTGGCAATGTGCACGAAAACGGGCCGGAGCAGGTCCGCGTGACCATCGAAGGGGTACCGGGCGGTGCAGAGGTGCGTCTGCCAAACGGGATCGCCGGCACTGTGGTTGATCTCGGGGGCGGCGTCTGGCAGATCACCACGGATGGCGGCAAGCTCGATGCGGTGGAGCTGGTGACCAACGACGCCAACGGTGCTGTGGATCTCAAGGTGACGGCCCAGAGTCTGGACAACGGCGCCCTCGGCCCCGAGGTGGGCGGCAACATCCATCTGGATATCAGTCCGGTCAACGATGCGCCGGTCAATGTGCTGCCGACGGATCCCCAGGTAGCGCAGGAGGATACCCCCTTCGTCATCCGGGGGCTGCAGGTGAAGGATGTGGATGCGGGTAACAGCCCTATCGAGGTGCGACTCTCGGTCGAACACGGCACCCTCAACCTGCCGGCAGGCAGCGGCGTGACCGTGGTCGGCAATGGCACCGGCTCCCTGGTGCTGACCGGCACCCTGGCCGATCTTAACGCCTTGCTCAGTGGTGGTGTGACCTATCAAGGCATCCAAGACTTCAATGGCCAGGAGCGGCTTACCATGGTCACCGATGATCTTGGCAACACCGGCAGTGGCGGGCCCCTGAGCGATACCGATGTCTTGCCCATCGAGGTGCAGGCGGTCAACGATGCCCCGGTCAACCAGGTGCCGGCCAGTTTGTCGGTCAAAGAGGATGGCGCTCTCTCCCTCTCCGGCATCAGCGTGAAGGACGTGGATGCGGGCAGCGCTCCCATCTCCATGACGCTGCGGGTCGAGCATGGCATCCTGACCCTGCTGGGAGCGGCTGGCGCCGTCTCGGTGCAGGGGGCGGGCAGCAACGAAATCCTCCTGGTGGGCTCATTGAGCGACATCAATCAGCTGCTCGACAGCCAGCTGCACTATGAGCCGGCGGCGGATTTCTGGGGGCAGGACAACCTCACCATCACCACCTCGGATCAGGGCAACACCGGGCTTGGCGGCGTCATGAGCGACACGGATCAGGTCCCCATCACGGTGACGGCAGAGCCGGATATGCCGACCCTGACCGTGGGAGCCCACGAGATCATCGCCCTGCAGGGAGCGGTGATCCCCCTTGGCCTCAACGCCAGCGTGGTAAACCCGGTCGACGGCGAGCTCGCCATTCGCATCAGCGGCCTGGGCAGCGCCCAGGTACAGGATGAACAGGGCCAGATGGTCGGTCAGGCCGACGGTCAGGGGGATTGGCTGATCCCCGGGGATCACTCGGTGCCGCTTTATCTGAGCGGCCTGACGGCGGGGGATCAGGTGCTGGGAGTCAGCGCCGAGTCCACTGCGGGTGGCACCACCCTTGGCACCCAGCTCGACACCATCACTATCCATACCCAGAGTGGCCATGAGCTGCTGGGCTCGGCTCAGGGGGACTGGTTGTTCGGTGCCTCCGGAGATGATCGCCTGCTGGGTGGACAGGGCAATGACATCCTCACCGGGGGGGCTGGCAGTGATCTCTTCGTCTGGCAGAAGGGGGATGAGGGGAGCGCCAGCCTGCCCGCCATCGACACCATCACCGACTTCCATCCGGAGGAGGGGGACAGGATCGATCTGGCGGACATGCTGAGCGGAGTCAGCAGCAACAGTGTCGATGGCCTGCTTGGCCACCTCTCGGCCTCGGTGACGGCTGGCAGCAATGGCCTCAGCGATGTGAATCTCTCGGTCTCGCCGGCCGGGGATGGCCAGGTAACCCAGCAGATTACCTTGAAGGATGTGGATCTCGGTAACTGGGGCCTGACGGGGACAACGTCCCACGACATCCTGCAGAACATGCTGGATAACCATAGCCTGATCACCCAGCACCCCTGAGCGGGGGAGCTGCCATAAAAAGAGCCGGCAAGTGCCGGCTCTTTTTTTATCTTTTTGATCTTCTTGGTTTTCTCTTTGTCTGACTTATTGAGTATCTGATCGTCCGTCAGGCCAGCGCCTGAGCCAACAGATGGATGGGATGCTCGCAGCGAAACGCCGTGCTCATCTCGATCTGCCACTTGCAGGTTTCGCAGTCGGTGATGACCAGATCCGGTCTCAGGCGGTTTATCTGATCAAACAGCCCCTCGCCGATGGTCTGACTGGTCTCGTAGTTCTCCGACTTGAAGCCGTAGGTGCCGGCGATGCCGCAGCACTGGGACTCCAGCACGGTCACCTTGACCCCCGGGATGGCACGCAGCAATTCGAGTGTGTAGATGACGCCCCCCATTTTCTCCATGTGGCAGGGGGTGTGGTAGGCGATGTGCAGCCCGAGCGGCTTCATGGCCGGCTTGTTGCCCTTGTAGAACTCGTTCCACAGGAAGCGGGTTACCAGGGAGATACGATCGCGCACCTTGTGGTTGTCCTGCTCCAGCAGGTGGGGGTATTCATCCCGCAGGGTGAAGCCGCAGGTGGAGGAGGTGGTGAGCAGCGGCATCTCGTTGCCAAGCAGGCTGTTTTCCAGCTGCTTGATGTTGAAGGCCGCCTGCTGTTTGGCCTTGTCCATGAAGCCGTTGGCAATCAGCGGCACGCCGCAGCACTTCTCTCGCTCAAGCAGTTGCACGCCGATATTCATGGCGTTGAGCACCTGCACCAGCTCCTTGCCAAGCTGAGGGTGGTTGTAGTTCACGTAGCAGCCGTGGAAGTAGGCGACCTGGCGGGCAAAGCTGGCCTGGGTCTCCTTCTGCTTCTTGTACCAGCCGCGGAAGGTACCTTGGGAGTACTTGGGCAGATCCCGGTGGGAGGAGACCCCGAGCGCCTTGTCCAGCACCAGCTTCATCGGCTTGAGGCCGGTAGTGAAGTTGACGACTGGGGCCATCAGGGTGGACATGCTGCCCATCAGATCGGTGTGGGAGAGCACGAATTCGCGGATCCCGGGTTTGAAGCCGCTGTATTGATGCTTGGCCTTGGCGATGATGTCGCCGATGCGCACGCCGCTCGGGCAGGCCACCTCGCAGCGTTTGCAGTTGGTGCAGTACTTGAGGGCGCTGTCAAAGAGCTCGGGGCTCTTGATCCGCAGCCGCTCCCCGTCCGGGCCCGCCTGCTTGGGGCCCGGGTAGGCGGGATTGGCCTTGGCCACCGGACAGTAGGCGGTGCAGACGGTGCATTTGATGCACTGATCGAAAGTTTGGTTGGCGTGATCCAGTAGCATGTCAGTTCTCCTCCCGTCGAGTTTGAAGGCACGGGATATGGGGCGAAATCATCATTGGGCTGAACTCAAAATGTGGCCGGCGGCCTGCCAGCCGGTGGCAACGGCAACCCCGGAACCTGACCCCTCTTTTATGGGGTCATAGTGCGCCAGTACGCTGCCCGCCCCATAGAGGTTGGCGAGCGGCTTGCCGCCGCGCAGCACCCGCAACATCTCGTCGGTCTTGACCCCGAAGCCCATGAAGGGATGGTGGTCAAACAACCGGCGACCGGCCCAGGCGTCGCGCTCTTCGAGGCTCAATACGTCGGCATCGAAGATGGGCTCGCGAATGCCGCGCAGGCGCGACTCCAGCCCGCGGCTGAAGAAGCTGCCGGAGGCGAGCACGAAGTTGTCCGCCTCGAACAGCTGATCATCGCCGTTCTGGGTGTGCACGCCGACGACACGGTTGCCCTCGTAGCGGGCGCCCAGCACCCGCTCACTGGTGAGAAAGGTGCCACCAAGGGCGATGAAACGGCGTTTGAGGGCCTCCTGCATCCGCATGCCGATAAGCGATGGCGGCATGGTGGCAACCTCCCGGATGGTGCAGCCGGTGCGCTTTTCCAGATCGCTCAGGCGCGGGCCGACCAGCCCCAGCGACAGACAGGCGGGCAGTACGATATGGCGGCAGCCGGGTTCGCCGCACTCCATCACCATGCGGCTGATCTCGCGGGCCAGATCCGCCAGCAGATGGTGCTTGTCGCACAGGCGGGCGATGTCGGCGGAGCGAAACTCGTGGGGATTGCGGCTGAACTCGGCCAGCTGGGGAATGCGAATTTCACCGGTCAGGATGCGGCAGTGGGCAAAGCGGGGGTGGGTGGCTAGATTTGCCGCCGCCAGCGCCGGGTGAAAGTCGCGAAAACCCTCCAGGGTGGCCAGCAGCAGGGTATCCGGCACGGGGGCATCGGTGACGCAGGCGCAGGTCTCGGGGGAGAGCCAGGTGGATTTCAGGGTGCCGATGGGGGTCAGGCGCTGGTGGTTGTGCTCCTGGCGAAACAGCGACAACCCCTCTTCTGCGCAGTGGCGCTGCAGATCGGCGAGGCTCGCTTCGATATGGGTCATCCCTACCTTGCCGTAGGGGTGATGAGGGTTGGCAGCCATGAAGGCAGGCAGGGCGGCGCGGGGATCCCCCTCGCTCTCCAGCAGATCGACCGAGCCGGAGGAAAAATGCAGGGCACTCTGGCCGGAAGCCATCAGCAGCGCCTTCTGGCCAGCCTCGGCCAGACGCAGGGCCGCCGAGAGGCCCGCCATGCCGCCGCCAATCACTATGGTGTCAAATTTCATGGGGCGTCTCCTCGTTTGTCTCTGTGGCATGGCTCTGGGGGGCGGCGTCGCTCACCAGACGGGGCGTCGTCCATTCACTCAGGCCAAACAAGCCTTCATAGATCCAGTAGGTAAATTCCGCCTCGCGCAGGGCATCTCCCCAGAGCACGGGGCGGGTCCCCTTGTAGCGCTCCTCCAGGAACTGGCGCAGCATGACGCAGGCCTGGCGGCCATCGGCCTTGCCGTACTCCTGCATCAGGCCGGCGGCGCGATAGGCGCACAGCTCACCCTGACAGGGGCCCATGCCCAGACGGGTGCGACGGCGCAGATCCACCAGGTTGTCCACGTCGAGCTCGCGCAGGGCGTACTCGATTTCGCCGGCGGTCACCATCTCGCATTCGCAGATAAGGGCGTTGGCCTTGGGATTGTCACGGAAGAAAGCGATGACCCGCTCGCCATGGCGATACTGGGCAGATCCTTCGGCCGGTGCCGAGAGGCCGGGAGCGGAGACCTTCTCCGGATCCCGCGAGCCGGGCAAGTTGAGCTCGGCGGTGCGGCACGGTTTGCTGTTGCCCAGTTTTTTCGCCAGCAGATCGGTGGCCCACTCCGCCATCAAGCGATAGGTCATCAGCTTGCCGCCGGTGATGGTATTGAAGCCCTGCAGACCATCGCGTTCGGCGTGATCGAGCAGCACGATACCGCGGCTGATGTTGCGGCCCGACTCGTCACCATCCACCGCCACCAGGGGGCGCACCCCGGCGTAGGCCCGCAGCAAGCGGGTGCGTGCCATGATGGGGGCGAGCTTGATCCCCTCGCGCAGCAGCACTTCCACCTCTTCCGGCTCCACGGTGAGCTGATCAATCTTGTTGTAATCGATGCGGCTTGAGGTGGTGCCGATGAGGGAGATGGTATCGCCCGGCACCAGGATGTCGGCGTCCGCCGGCTTGCGGCAGCGGTTGAGCACCAGCTGGTTGATGCGGTAATCCATGATGAGCAGGGAGCCCTTGGCCGGGAACATGCGGATGCCGAGATCGGCGTATTCGCAGATCTGCTGGCCCCAGATGCCGGCGGCGTTGATCACTTCCTGACACTCCACCTCGAACGCCTCGCCAGTGCGGGTGTTGATGGCCTTGACGCCGTGCACTCTGTCTTGGGTACGCAGCAGCCCCAGCACCTTGCTGTGGGTGAAGATGCGGGCGCCGTGCTCCTTGGCGTCGAGCACGTTGGCGGCGGCGAGGCGGAAGGGGTCGACCGTGCCGTCCGGCACCTGAACTGCCCCTATCATGGCCGGGTTGGCATTGGGTTCGAGCTGCAGCGCCTCGCGGGGATCGAGCTGACGGGTCTCGATGCCGGCCAGGGCGCAGGCGTCCATGAAGGTCTTTTGAAAGCCGATGTCATCTTCCGGCAGGGTCAGGAACAGGCCGCCGGTGTCTTCCACGCAGTGGCTGGCGATCCGCTTGAGGATGCGGTTCTCCTGAATGCACTCGCGGGCGGACTCCTGATCCGTCACCGCGTAGCGGGCGCCGGAGTGGAGCAGACCGTGGTTGCGCCCCGTGGTGCCGGCGGCGATATCATCCCGTTCAAGGAGGATGCAGTCGATGCCGCGCAGCGCACAATCGCGCATGATGCCGGCGCCGGTGGCGCCGCCGCCTATGATGACGACTTGTGTGGTTATTCTTTTCATTGTGCCCGTCTCATCTCTTCCAGATGAGGCCAGTGTGGCGCACTTTTGAGTGAAAATGTTTGATGTTGGCCAAGTTAATGTTCGCAAACGCTCATCGTGATGGCCATTTATGAGCATTATGTGACAATGGTCACGCTGTAAATGTATCCTGTGTGGTGATCCCATCCGGCCAGCCAGATATGAAAAAGGGGCCTTGTTGCCCCTTGTTCTGCTTGCTCATGCTGTTTGCGTTGTCAGCCGCAGCACTTCTTGAATTTCTTGCCGCTGCCACAGGGGCAAGGATCGTTGCGCCCGACCCTTGGTTGCGCCGGATCCTGCTCGCCATCGGTATAGACCCAGCGCTCCTGGTAGCGCACGAAGCGGGATCGCTCGTGCAGGCAGTGGCGCTCATCTCCTTCCAAGAACCAGGCCTTGAACTCCACCATCCCGGTTTCATCATCCGGGCCGCCCTGGCTTGCGAGGATCTCGAGGCCATCCCAGCGGGTGTCGGTTTGGGAGAGCTCGGTCGCGGTCAGTCCATTCAGATAATCAGGGTGCCAGCTATGGACCAGATATTCCCCCAGACCCAGCACAAAGGCGCTGTAGCGCGAGCGCATCAGCTGCTCCGGGGTGTCGGCGGGGGCGCCATGGTGGAGCGCACCGCAGCAGACATCGAGAGAGAGGGTTGAACCGCAAGGACAATTGTTCATGAAAAAGGGGCTCCGGGGCCGGTAACACATCAATGGGGGCATTTTGCCAAAACCGGCGCCCGCCAACCACTTCCAATGGGGCCTGTCTACACTCTCAAGGTGGGAACACATCACTACAACAATATGTCGCAAGGATGATAAAGATGACGCTGAAACAGAAAATACTGCTGTTAGGGGCCGTGCCCGTTCTGTTGATGGCCCTGGTGGTCAACCTGAGCAATTACCTGCTGTCAAAAAGCGATCTGGAGAGCAGCCTGGTGGTTGCCAGAGAACGGGCGATGAATGAGCGCAAGGCCCTGCTCGACAGCTACATCATGCTGGCGAAAACCGCCATCGCCGATGTCTACGCCCAGCCCGATACCCCGGAGAATCGCGAGAAGGTAAAGTCCATACTGCGCCCGCTGCGCTATAACAGCGACGGCTACTTCTTCGTCTACGACTTTCAGGGCTCGGTGATACTCTTGCCCCCCCGTCCCGAGATGGAGGGCAAGAATCGCTGGCAGGACAAGGATGCCAAGGGCAAGCTGCTGATCCAGGAGATCGTCAAGGCGGCCCGTGAGGGAGATGGCTTCTCAGAATACTGGACCGCCAAGCCCTCCATCGGACGGGATGCGCCCAAGCTCTCCTACAATGTGGTGCTCGACAAATACCAGTGGATCATCGGTACCGGTTTTTATATCGACGACATCGACACCGAGCTGGCGGCGCTGCGCACCCAGCGCGAAGAGAGCATGCACGAGTCGGTGCGAAACAGCGTCTTGCTGATCCTGCTGGTGCTGGGGGTGACCCTGGCGGTGACCGTGGTGATCGGCAACCGGGTCTCCCGGCCGCTGGTGGATGCGGTCTCGGCCCTCAACGACATCGCCGACGGGGAGGGGGATCTGACCCAGCGCCTCAAGGTGCAGAGTCAGGATGAAATCGGCCAGCTGGCCACCGCCTTCAACCGCTTCGTGACCAGGATCCAGTCGGTGGTGAGCCAGGTCGGGGAGACCAGCAACCATCTCTTCGTCGCCGTCGACAAGCTGCACCATCTGAGCGAGCAGGTGGATCACCAGATGCAGGGCCACAGCCGGGAGACGGATCAGGTAGTCACCGCCGTGACCGAGATGAGCTCGACCGCCCAGGAGGTGGCGTCCAGTGCTTCCAATGCCGCCAATGCCACCAGCGATGCGGCGCGTGAATCCGATGCTGCCCGTGGTGTGGTGGGGGGGGCCATCAACAGCATCAACCGGCTGGTCGACGAGGTGCACACCGCCTCTGATGTCATCGAACAGCTGGCTCAGGAGACCGCCAAGATTGGCACTGTGGTGGAAGTGATCCGCGGCATTGCCGAGCAGACCAACTTGCTGGCCCTCAACGCGGCCATTGAGGCGGCCCGGGCGGGAGAGCAGGGGCGCGGCTTTGCGGTGGTGGCGGACGAGGTGCGCTCGCTTGCTGGCCGCACCCAGCAGAGCACCAAGGAGATCAACGAGATGTTGCAGCGGCTGCAAAGCGGCGTCAAACAGGCGGTGGAGGTGATGCAGGCGAGCGAGGACCGCAGCCAGGAGACAGTGCAGGAGGCGAGCCATATCGCGAGTTCTCTGGACAGCATGGTGTCGGCGGTCAGCACCATCAACGACATGAATATCCAGATTGCCGCGGCGGCCGAGGAGCAGCATGCGGTTTCCGAGGAGATCAACAAGAACCTGGTGGCCATCCAGCACATCGTCGGTGAGTTGGCCAACGGGGCGGAGGAGTCGAACAACACGACTCGCGAGCTGGCCGATACCGGGGACAAATTGCGCAAACTGGTCTCCCAGTTCCGTTACTGACTCTCTCTGGCCCCAAACCGGCGCCAGTTCAGGGCGGCCTGCTCCCGTGCAGGCCGCAGTTTATTTGGGAATTGGCCAATAATGTGTGAAAATCAGGGCCTTTGTTTCCGTGCTTGACCCATATCCTATGAATGAGATCGTGAAAGGCAGTATCGACTTGATCCGGCAGCTCAACTACGGCTTGGTGTATGCCAGTCTGGAAGAGCACAAGGAGCTGTCGCGCACCGATCTCTCCCGCCTGACCGGTCTCTCTCCTGCCAGCATCACCAAGATCACCCGCGAGCTGCTTGACGGCGGTCTGGTGGTACCCTGTGGCGAGAGCTCGGTGGGGCGGGGTCGACGCCAGACCCTGCTGCGCATCAACGAGCGCCGCTTCCAGTTTCTCTCCATGCGTCTCGGGCGTGGCTACGTGGACATGGCGTTGTTCGACTTCACCGGCCGCTCCCTGGCCCGCCAGCGCCACCTCTTCAGCGAGGAGGAGCGCGGCGATCTGCTGGGTAGTCTGGTGCATGCCATCAAGGCGTTTCTGCCCAAAAAGGCCCTGAGCCTGGCCTGCATTGCTCTCTGTCTGCCGGGGCAGGTGGAACGCCACTCCGGCATGGTCAAGCACTTCCCTTACTACGATCTGCACCACTGGCCGCTGGGGCCCACCCTGCAGGCGGCGTTCGGGGTGACCGTGCTGGTCAGCGGCGACGTGCGCACCTGGATCCAGGCCGAGCGGGAGTGGGGGGCGGCCAAGAACTGTTCCGATGCGGTGCTGGTGTTCGTTCACAACGACATCGGTGTCGGCATGGTGGTCAACGGCCAGCTTATCGAGAGCGAGAATGCGCTGCTCGGGGATCTCAGCCATCTTCAGCTCGAACCCTATGGCCAGCGCTGCTACTGCGGCGGCTTTGGCTGTGCCTGCACCCTGGTGACCAACCAGGCGCTGGAGGCGCAGTACCGGGACCTGCGCGAGCGGATGCAGGAGTACGATCTGCCCGAGAGTGTCAACATTCGCGAGCTGTGCGAGCTGGCGCTGGCGGGTAACAGCCTCTGCCAGGACATACTGCACAAGGCGGCGGGCCGCCTCTCCCGGGTGCTCTCCAACCTCATCTGCCTGCTCAATCCGGGCAAGCTGCTGCTGGGCGGGGAGATCACCCGCGCCGATCGTCTGCTGTTCCCCATGCTACACCAGTCGCTGGCCAGCCAGCTCCCCACCGACTATCTGGTACGCCTGCAGATCGAATCCACCCACTTCTACGAAGATCCCACCAAGCCCACTTCGGTGCAGGTGCACAAGGCGCTGCGCGACGGCAGCCTCTTGCTGGAGCTGTTGCGCGGCTGAAAAGCAGACAGAACGGCAGGGAGTGCTGTTCTGAGACCGCACAACTGGGTACAATCCTGCGCTTTGCGGGGGGCCTGCGCGGCCCTCTGTATGTGACTCCATTCAGTGAAGCAAGATGACCTCTGTTCCCGATCATGCCGTCAATCGCCTGCGGGCCTGGCGCAAGAGTATCTCTACCCGACCGTTTCTCGCCCGTGGCGGCACCTTGCCCCGCTGTCCTGCCTGCCAGCTGCGCCATGACTGGTGTGCCTGCGCCTGGCGCCCCGAGCTCAAAGCCGAGGCCGGCTTCTGTCTACTGATGTACGACAGCGAGCCGATGAAGCCCTCCAACACGGGGCGTTTGATTGCCGATGTGCTGCCGGATTCCACCTGGGCCTTTCTTTGGTCCCGCACCCAGCCTCATCCCGAGCTGCTGGCCCTGCTGGCGGATCCTGCCTGGCAGCCCTATGTGGTGTTCCCCGATTGCGAGAAAGATCCGGCGCGG
The DNA here is from genome assembly GCF_019048725.1 of Aeromonas sp. FDAARGOS 1407. NCBI lineage: Bacteria > Pseudomonadati > Pseudomonadota > Gammaproteobacteria > Aeromonadales > Aeromonadaceae > Aeromonas > Aeromonas sp. FDAARGOS 1407. The sequence goes on along the minus strand of NZ_CP077399.1, from coordinate 3,561,757 downwards.
GTGACCGGAGAGGTGGTTTTGGCACCGGGCAAAAAGCCGCTCTTCATCCTGCTCGACGGCACCTGGCCCGAGGCGCGCAAGATGTTCAACAAGAGCCCCTATCTGGACGGCTTCCCCGTGCTTGCCATCAGGCCGGATGCGCTCTCCACCTATGGCATGCGGGTGGCCAATTGCGACGAGCACCTCTGCACCGCCGAGGTGGCGGCCTGCGTGCTGGAGGTGGCGGGCCAGCCCGCGGTGGGTCAGGCGCTGCAGCTCTGGTTCAACCTGTTCAGCAGTCGTTACATGGCGGGGCGGGTGAGTCGCGCTCCCGGCGAGGATGAAGCCCCCCTGCTGCAGGCCCTGTCGGCCATAAGGGAGAGGATGCAGGAGCCATAAGGCCACCGCAGCCAGCCATGGGGCGGGGAATATATTGATGAAAATCAGGAATGGGTTGTCTGACACTGTTTCGTTAGATTCATGGACTCACCCTCGCTAGGATAGCGTCCTGTACCCAGTCTCTGGTTGGTCGCCACGCCAAACGCCCCTGGTCCGGCGCCGTGGCGCTCGCTCATCATCTCACGAGGTCTAAGGATGGAATTGGAACTGTTAACCCTGGTCGCCCTGTTTGGCGTGGCCCTTGTCGCCGGCTTTATCGATGCCATTGCCGGAGGCGGCGGTCTGCTGACGGTACCCGCCCTGCTGGCCACCGGCATGCCGCCAGCCCTGGTGCTTGGCACCAACAAGCTGCAGAGCAGTTTCGGTTCCTTCTCCGCCACCTGGTTCTACGCCCGTCGGGGGTTGCTGGAATGGTCCATGATCTGGCCTGCGGTGATCTGCACCTTCATCGGGGCGGCGGCGGGCACATTGGCGGTGCAGACCATAGATGCCGCTGTGTTGGAGCGGCTGCTGCCCTTCCTGCTGATGGCGTTTGCCTGCTACTTCCTCTTCTCCCCCAGAGTGAGTGATGCGGAGAGTACCCGCAGGCTCACTCCCATGGTGTTTGCCCTGCTGGTGGGGGGCGGGGTCGGTTTCTATGACGGCTTCTTCGGGCCCGGCACCGGGTCATTCTTTGCCATCGGCTTCGTGGCGCTGGCCGGTTTTGGCATGGCGCGGGCCACGGCGCACACCAAGTTGCTTAACTTCACCTCCAACATCGCCTCTCTGCTGTTCTTTGCCCTGGGGGGCAAGGTGGTGTGGAGCGTCGGCTTTGCCATGGCCCTTGGTCAGTTCATCGGCGCCCGTTTCGGCTCCAAGATGGTGCTACAAAAAGGGGTGAAGCTGATCAAGCCCCTGCTGGTTACCGTTTCCCTGTTGATGTCCGCCAAACTGGTCTGGAGCCAGTATCCCGAGCTGTTCGCCTGGGTTTATTGAATGACTCCTGACAGGGGCTGAAAGTGGACGCGCAGCGCGCTCACCAGCTGGGCGATCCGCGCCCGCTTCAGGCTGTTTGGCCGGTAGATAAGGTGCAGGGGGCGTCCCAGCCCCGGCAGGGGACGTGCCTTGTGACCCTGTTCGCCCACCAGGGTCAGCAGGCCCGCCGGCAGCAGCACCGGCCCTATGCCCGCCTTGGCCAGTTCGATCAGCGCCAGATAGGAGTCGAGCTCCATGACAGGTGCCAGCCCGAGTTCAGCCAGCGGTTCGCGCAGATAGCTGTTGGAGGGATTCTCCAGATCCATGGTCAGGATCTTGCGCATGTCTCTCGGTTCTCCTTTCCCCTGATCCGGCGTTGATGCCGCTTGCTGATCGTCACCCACCAGATAGAAGGGCTCCTCCAGCAGCAGCTCGGCCCCCAGCCCGTGGCCGGGAGGCAGCCGGCCGGCGCAGATGCCAAGCAGGGCATCGCCGCTGCGCACCCGCGCCAGGATCACCGGGGTGTGGTGGGTGGAGAGGGCGAGATGGGGATCGCGGCGCAGGTAGTCGTGCATGAAGCGGGTCAGGTAGCCCGCCAGCAGGGTCTCGGAGCAGGCGATGGGCAGCGGGGTTTGATCCGTCAGGGGCTGGTTGTCCGCCAGCACCCCCTTGATCTCCGCCAGACTCGGCGCCACCCGGGCGAGCAGCTCCAGCGCCTGCGGGGTGAGGCGAGTCTGGCGCCCGTCCGGCTCGATGAGCTTCTTGCCAAGGCGTTGCTCGAGCTGGGCGATCCGCTTGCTCACCGCCGACTGGCTGATGTAGAGCCGGCTGGCCGCCTTGGCCATGGTGCCCTCGCTCGCCAGCAGACAGAGCGTCTCCAGCCCTTCCAGTAACATATCGCCTCCCGTCATCTCCGTTGGAAGGCGTTACCTTAGGGGCTGGCGGGGTCGGGATCAAGCACCCTTCACCGCCCTGACCGGGCGCAGGCGCCACTCCCGCAGGGGCGGGGCGAAGATCACCAGATTGCCGATGAGGCTCACCACCACGCCCACCACAGAGACCGTCTGCCAGACGAAGCCCTCGTAGAAGGTTGAGAGGGTGAGGGCCACCAGAGGAAACAGCACGGTGGCGTAGGCCGCCTTGCTGGCGCCAATTCTGCCCACCAGGGTGAGATAAGCAGTGAAGGCGATGACTGAGCCAAACAGGGCGAGATAGACCATGGCGGCCAGATAGTGGCCATCGGTCGGGATCACCAGCGACTGGCCGAGCAGGGTGACCCAGCCCAGCAGCAGTACCACCCCGTACACCATGCCCCAGGGCACCAGCTGCAGCACGTGATAGCCCTGGCGCTGGCCCCGGGCCGACACCAGGTTGCCCAGCGAAAAGCAGAGGGTACCGCCGCAGGCCAGCAGGAACCCCTTCCAACCGTTTGCACCCAGTTGCGCATCCGCCAGCACGGGCCAGAACAACAGCAAGGTGCCAAGCAGACCCAGCAGCGACCCCTGCAGCCAGCGCAGCCCCGGCCGCTTGCCTTCGAACAACCAGAGATTGATCCCGTTGAAGATGCTGGCGCTGGCGAAGATCACTGCCGACAGGCCGCTCGGGATGTAGAGAGTAGCGTGGTAGAAGCAGAGAAAGTTGGTGGAGAACAGCAGAGCGCCGAGCAGGGCGGCGTAGCGCTGGCCGTGCCAGGGCAGGCGCGGAAAGCGGCCGCTGGCGGTCAGCAGGGCAAACAGGGCCAGCGCCGCCAGCATGAAGCGATAGAGCACCGACACCTCGATGGGGATGGGGCCGAGCTGCCAGGCGATGGCGATCCAGGTGCTGCCCCAGATAAGGACGGTGGCAAGGTAGAGCATCAGATTCATGGGGGATCCCGCTGTCAGAAGAAGTGAAGATCAGCATGACGGCCGCTCGAGGGGGCTGGCTTGCATCATCTTGCGGTTTTTCATCGCCCCTGGCTGTCATCCCGGGGCGCTGTCGGTAAGATGGATGGCATGCGCACCGGCGCTGTGGGCTAACGAGGGTAACGGGAAGAGATGAAGAGGGCAGGGGTATTCGATGCATTGGTGAGCACTGGCGCCCGGCTGGAGGATGCCTGCTGGCTGGAGCCTGGCCTTGGCGTCGCCAGCTGGCGCAACTGCTACGATCAGACCCGCTACCACAAACCGGGGCACCACACGGTGAGCGTCTATCTGCAGGGGGGTGAGCAGACCGAGCGGCTCGACGGGCCGGGCGGCCACGGTGGCACCGGCAAGGTGTGCATCATGCCGGATCACCACAGATCCGAGTGGTTGGTGCGCGAGGAGTTTCGCTTCTTCCACCTCTACTTCACCCCGGCCCACCTCACCCGTATTGCCGAAGAGGTGTGTGACAAGGAGGGCCGCCATCTGCAGCTGGTGGACAAGACCTTCATCGACGATCCCCTGGCGGCGACCCTGGTCCAGACCCAGCTGATGAAGCTGGAGTGGCAGCATGGCATCGACAAGATGGCGCTCTCCCACGGCGCCTGGATGCTGATGCTGCACGCCTACCGTCACCATACCCTAGAGGCGCCGGGCCTGCCGCCCCTGCGCGGGGGGTTGGCCCCGGCGGTGATCCGGCGGGTGCAGGAGTATCTGCTGGCCCATCTGGCCGAGCCGGTGACCCTGGCTGAGCTGGCGCAAGAGGCGGGGCTCAGCGAATACCATTTTGCCCGCATGTTTGCCCAGAGCCTGGGTTGTCCTCCCCATCGCTATCTGCTGGAGCTTAGGCTCAAGCGGGCCAAGCAGCTGCTGGCAGGGAACGAGCCCCTGGCCAGCATCGCCATCCAGTGCGGTTTCTCCTCCCAGGGCCACTTTGGCAACCGTTTTCGGGAGGCCTTTGGCCTCTCCGCCGGTCAGTGGCGGGCCCAGTTGTCATCTCCCTGTCACAGACATGCGTGAGACTCGGGGCCAGGAGAGGGGCGTTCCCTCTTCATGTTGACAGGAGTCGCCATGAATCATCGCAAACGCCAGATCCGTACCCGTCATCTGTGGTTCAATCACTGGAATGCCCCAGAGGGGCGTATTGCCGCGCCCACCCCGCCCGAACCTGCAGTGCCTCACAGTTCCCGTTGAAAATCCCGACTCGCCGATAGGTTTTTTGCGGCAACTTTGCCACTATTGCCCCATCAGGATGAAGTGGACATGGCTGCATGTTTCTGGAACGTATTGAAGTCAAAGGGTTTCGTGGCATAAATCGGCTCTCGCTCGGGCTGGATCACACCACGGTACTGATCGGAGAAAACACCTGGGGCAAATCGAGTCTGCTGCGGGCACTCTGGTGCCTGCTGGGGCAGGATGCCGAGCCCTACCAATTCACCGCCGAGGATTTTCACCAGCCGGAAGACCCCGAGCTCGAACCGGCTCGCCATCTGCAACTGGTGCTCACCTTCAGTGAGCACAGACCCCAGATGTGTCTGCATTCGCGCCGCCTGGCACGCTTGTGCCCCGCCTGGGTGCTGCACAAGGACAAGTTCAACCGCATCCACTATCGTGCCAGCGCCGAGCTGCTGGATGACGGCGCCGTGGTGACCACCCACGATTTTCTCGATGGCATCGGCAAGAGCTTGCCCATCGACAACAGCCGGGAGCTTATCTGCCTGCTTATCACCATGAACCCGGTATTTCGTCTGCGGGATGCCCGCAGCGCCCGCCACGGGGTGGAGACGCTGCAGTGGGGGGATCTGTCGGATAACCGCCTGAGTCATCTGGCCGACAAGTTGATCGACGAGCCCCAGCGCATTGGCGAGCCCGAGCTCAAAGAGGCGCTGCAGGCGGTGCGCCAGTTGATGGATCACTACTTCAACGCCCTGGCCCCCATCAAGAAGAACAAGCCGCGCAGTCAGCGGGACATCATCAATCGCCCCATGACCCTGCGCAACCCGGGCAACTTGCACACCCTGCTGCGCCACGCCGATAACCGGGCGTTGCAGCTCGCCATGGCGGGCATGGCGGCCACCCTGCTGCAGGCGCGTGGCAACCGCGAGCTGGAGGAGGGCGCGCGCCCCATCATGATCCTGGAAGACCCCGAGAGTCGCCTGCACCCCACCATGCTGGCGCTGGCCTGGGGCCTGCTGGAACAGCTGCCGGGCCAGAAACTGCTCACCACCAACTCGGGGGATCTGCTCTCCTCCCTGCCGCTCAACCAGGTGCGACGGCTGGTGCGCCGGCAGCAGGACATCGTCTGCCACCAGATTGGCGGCGAGCGCTACAGTAGCGATGATCTGCGCAAGATTGCCTTCCACGTGCGGATCAACCGCCCCATGTCGCTGTTTGCCCGTTGCTGGCTGCTGGTGGAGGGGGAGACCGAGATCTGGCTGCTCTCGGAGCTGGCCCAGATCTGCGGCTACAGCCTGCGGGCGGAAGGAGTGCGGATCATCGAGTTTGCCCAGTGCGGCCAGTCACCGCTCATCAAGGTGGCCCGCGACTTTGGCATTGAGTGGCATCTGCTCACCGACGGCGACGAGGCGGGGGTCAAGTATGCCACCTCGGCCCGCTCGCTGCTCAAGGGGGAGCGGGAGCGGGATCGCCTGACCCAGCTGCCGGCGGCGGATATAGAGCACTACCTCTATCACAACGGCTTTGAGGGGGTGTTTCGCCGCGAAGCCGGGGTGGGCGGGCGTACCATGCTGAGTGCCAGCCACATCATCAGCAAGGCGATCCACAAGCGCAGCAAGCCGGGCATGGCGCTGGCGGTGGTGGAGGAGGCAGAGCGGCTCGGTGCCGATCACATACCGCCAGTGCTGCGCCAGATGTTTTCCCGGGTGGTGGCGCTGGCTCGCGGCCAGGGCTAAGGCCGTACACCTCCCAAGTCGGTTGCCGCAGATCCGGAACATGCACAGAGATTGGGGATAGGGGCGGGTTTGGGTATACTCGCCCCCTCTCTGGCGCCGTGAGGGCGCCCGTTGCAACTCTCTGCTGGAGGCGTCATGTTCGTCCAACTCCCTTTTTGGCTCTTTCCCCTGACCGGCCTGATGGCGCTGGGGGCGCTGATCGCCCTCGGCATCGTGCTGTGGCGCGGTGATATCTGTCCGGGCCAGCGCTCCAGGATCAGCCAGCAACTCTTCTCCATCTGGGTGATCACCGGCCTCTCCCTGATGCTGGCCGTCGAGGCCAATGCCGCCAGCTGGCTCATCTGGTGTGGCGGCGCGAGCCTGGTGCTGGGGATCTGCCTGTCGCTGGCCCAGTCACGGCTGGAGGGCAAGCGCTCCGTGCCGTCCACCCTGCTCTGGCTGCCGGCGCTGCCGCTGGCCCTCTATGGCGTGGGGCTGCTGCAGATCCAGGGCTGGATCAGCGGCCTGATGCAGATGTGCATGCTGGGGGCGGCCTTTGCCCACCTGATGCTGCTGCGGGCCCGCCATCGTCTGCAGGCGTTCAACACCCTGCTGCCGCTGGCGGGGCTGGCGGGAGCCCTCATTAGCCTGATCTGGCTGGCGGTGCTGGTGGGCTGGCAGGGCAGTGCCGCCAACCTGGATGATCTCATCCCGGCGGTGGTGACCCAGGCGGTGTTGCTGGTGGCCTCCCTGCTGCTCTGGTTCAGCCCTATCTACCAGCGCAAGGAGACGGCTCCCGTGGTGGTCTCGACCTCACTGTGCGGGCTTATCATCGCCCAGATCGCCGCCACCAGCGTGCTGCATCAACTGGTCTGACGCGACCGCTGATCTGGCGTGACAAGGACCAAAAAAGCCCCCCGAGCCTGGCTCGGGGGGCTTTGTCGTTTCTGGATATTTACGGCATCTAGTAAAAGTCATCGGCCCCGCAGATAAAGAGGCAACTGCTGCGGGGCTGAGCCAAGTACTCCCGGGTCAGTCCCTGCAGCGGCATGCCGAAGGTGCAGATGTCCTGGGGCGAGGGCAGGGCGGTATCCAGGATCCGGCGCCAGTAGCCACCGACCCCCTTGGGGGGGCTTGGCAGGTTGAAGGTGAGCGGCTCCCAGTAGGCGTTGAACAGTACATAGAGGGCCAGCCGGGTTTCGCTTGAGAGGGCCGACATGGCGATGGCGTGGGAGTGGGAGCCGAAATCCGGCTGCATGGCGTTGACCCCGTGCCAGCAGATCTCGCTGTGGCGCAGGATCTCGGTGAGCGAGAGCGGCATGCTCTCCTGCTCCGGGCGCTGGAACAGGTGTTTGCGATACTGGATCAGCTCCTTCATGAAGCGGAACATCTCCTGACCGCTGGTGGTGGGTTGCCAGGGCATCCAGCAGGTGTCGTTGTCCTGGCAGTAGCCGTTGTTGTTGCCCTGCTGGCTGCGCAGCACCTCGTCCCCCATCAGGATCATGGGGGAGCCGACCGAGAGCAGGGTCGCCACCATCATGTTCTTGGCCTGGCGCACGCGCAGGGTATTTATCTGGGGATCGTCCGTGGCCCCTTCGTGGCCGTGGTTCCAGCTGAAGTTATGGTCACAACCGTCGCGGTTCTGCTCGCCATTGGCCTCGTTGTGCTTGCCGTTGTAGCTGGTCCAGTCCCACAGGGTGAAGCCGTCGTGGCAGGTGACGAAGTTGATGCTCTTCTCGGGATCCGCATGGTGGTAGTGGTAGATGTCCGGGCTGCCGCACAGCCGCTCGACAAAGGCAGTGACGCTGTTCTCGTCACCGCGCAGAAAGCTGCGTACATCGTCCCGAAACTGGCCGTTCCACTCACGCCAGCGGGCGCCTGCCAGAGAGCCTACCTGATAGAGGCCCCCCGCATCCCAGGCCTCGGCGATGAGTTTGATGTCGGCGATGTTGGGATCCGTGTCTATGGTGCGCAGGGTAGGGGCGTTGGCCTGGGGCTGGCCAGATTCGTCCCGGGACAAAATGGCCGCCAGATCGAAGCGAAAGCCATCGACGTGCATCTCCTGGCGCCAGAAGTGGAGGCTGTCCATGATCATCCGGAGCACCACCGGGTGGGCGCCGTTGAAGGTGTTGCCGCAGCCGGAGTAGTTGGTGTCCCTGTGCTGGTTGTCGAGGATGTAGTAGACCTCGTTGTCGATGCCGCGAAACGAGAAGGTCGGGCCATCCTCGCCCCCCTCGGCGGTGTGGTTGTAGACCACATCCAGGATCACCTCGATATTGGCCCTGTGCAGCGCCTTGACCATGTCGCGAAACTCGGTGAGGGGATCATCGCCGCAGGCGTACTGGGCGTGGGGGGCAAAAAACGACATGGGGCTGTAGCCCCAGTAGTTGGAAAGCCCCTCGGGGGCATCCTGGGGATCGAACTGGAACACTGGCAGCAGCTCGACGGCGGTGACGCCGAGAGATTGCAGATAGGGGATCTTCTCAATCAAGCCCAGATAGGTGCCGCGCAGGGCAGGATCGACACCGGATTGCGGCGATCTGGTGAATCCTCCCAGGTGCAACTCGTAGATGACCGAACGGGAGAGAGAGTGGGCCGGCAGCTTGTCATCTTCCCAGTCGTAGTCGCGGGTATCCACCACCCGGTTCTTGGCGCAGCAGGCCAGATTGCTGCCGGGGCGGGCGGCGGCCCGGCGATCATAATGGGGGCCCAGCTCTATGCTGCGGCCGTAAGGGTCCAGCAACACTTTTTCGCTGTCAAAGCGGGTGCCGCAGTAGGGACGCCAGGGCCCCTGGATGCGGTAGGCGTAACGCTGGCCGATCGCAATGCCCTCTATATGGATGTGCCAGTAGTAGGCGGTGCGGTTGAGTCGGGGTGAGAGGGGGATCACCTCCGGAGTGCTGTCTTCGGGGCTGGCAAAGAGCAGCAGTTCAACCCGGCTGGCCAGCCGGGCCCAGATGGCGAAATTGACGCCGTGCTGATCAGGGGTGGCCCCCAATTGACGGCAATGGCCGGCGGAAATACGCATAAGATACCTACCCAAGGTGGCAAAACCGATCCCTGCTTAGTGTAGTGCCTGCCCCTGGCTCGGACTCGTTTGCCTGAAAAAACAGCAAGATGCCGTGAAAGTCCCCACCTTTTGTCCAATTAATCCCCTAATAAACTTTTTTTGATAGATTTACTTGCAATCTGTGCGTTGGCGCATATTATTGGCCACCTCGGACGCGGGGTGGAGCAGCTCGGTAGCTCGTCGGGCTCATAACCCGAAGGTCGTCGGTTCAAATCCGGCCCCCGCAACCAACTTTTTCGTCGGTGTGTCTGCCTGTTTTAGGCAGAGATGCAGACAAACGCCACAGACAACTGCTCGGTCTGCTGGTGACAATTCGGACGCGGGGTGGAGCAGCTCGGTAGCTCGTCGGGCTCATAACCCGAAGGTCGTCGGTTCAAATCCGGCCCCCGCAACCAACTTTTTCGTCGGTGTGTCGCCTGTTCAGGCAGAGATGCAGACAAAACGCCACAGACATCTGCTCGGTCTGCTGGTGACAATTCGGACGCGGGGTGGAGCAGCTCGGTAGCTCGTCGGGCTCATAACCCGAAGGTCGTCGGTTCAAATCCGGCCCCCGCAACCAACTCTTTCGTCGGTGTGTCGCCTGTTCAGGCAGAGATGCAGACAAAACGCCACAGACATCTGCTCGGTCTGCTGGTGACAATTCGGACGCGGGGTGGAGCAGCTCGGTAGCTCGTCGGGCTCATAACCCGAAGGTCGTCGGTTCAAATCCGGCCCCCGCAACCAACTTTTTCGTCGGTATGTCGCCTGTTTAGGCAGAGATGCAGACAAAACGCCACAGACATCTGCTCGGTCTGCTGGTGACAATTCGGACGCGGGGTGGAGCAGCTCGGTAGCTCGTCGGGCTCATAACCCGAAGGTCGTCGGTTCAAATCCGGCCCCCGCAACCAACTTTTTCGTCGGTATGTCGCCTGTTTAGGCAGAGATGCAGACAAACGCCACAGACATCTGCTCGGTCTGCTGGTGACAATTCGGACGCGGGGTGGAGCAGCTCGGTAGCTCGTCGGGCTCATAACCCGAAGGTCGTCGGTTCAAATCCGGCCCCCGCAACCAACTTTTTCGTCGGTGTGTCGCCTGTTTTAGGCAGAGATGCAGACAAAACGCCACAGACATCTGCTCGGTCTGCTGGTGACAATTCGGACGCGGGGTGGAGCAGCTCGGTAGCTCGTCGGGCTCATAACCCGAAGGTCGTCGGTTCAAATCCGGCCCCCGCAACCAACGCCTTCTTTATTTTCTTTTATCAATTCCCTCTGATGACGCAACGCCCACGATCTCGCTGTCGTGCAGGCGAATATTGTCGTTTTCGGCCGATGGTCAGGACAAAACTGGCCGCAGCCGCCCTTTGTTCGGTATCATCAGGCATCTCTTATGGATGAGGCGCCTTCCCGTGATCACTCCCTTTACCTATCTTCCTCCCGCTATCGATACCCTGGATGCCAGCCTGAGCGAAGTGCTGGCACAGCCCCGGCCGCTGCAGCTGCTGCTTCTCGCCGAGGAGCACAAGGAGTCGCTGCTGGCTCGCCCCGAACTGGCCGGTGTCGCGACCCAGCTGGCCCTTGGCAAGAAGGCCCCTTTTACCCTGATGCAGGGCGGCAGCCTGCTGCAGATCTGTTTCGTGGCCGGCAATGTGGCACGGGATCATCGCCTGTACAAGCAGATCCGGGAGTGGACGAGCTCCTTGTCCGGACTTAAAGTCGAGCGGGTCGGCCTGCATCTGGAGGGGTTTACCCCCGCAGAGCGCAGCATGCTGGCCGAGCTGATGATATCGGCCTTGCTGGCCGCCAATGTCCCGCTGCCCACCAGCAAGAGCCGCGGCGAGGCTGGCTGGGCCTATCAGCAGATCCGGGTATCCCCTGCGGTGGTGCTCGATCTGGCCCGTCTTTACAGCGAGGCCGGAGGCAACGGGCTGGCGCGTCATCTGGCGGTGCTGCCGGCCTCCGAGCTGACCGCCGCCAGTTATCGTGAATTCGTCAGCCAGCTGGCCCAGGAGGAGGGGTGGCAGTGCCATCACTATGATCAGGCCCAGCTGGCCGAGCTGGGGGCGGGGGCATTTCTGGCCGTGACCCGCGGCTCGGAAGACAACCAGGGGGCCCTGGTCAAACTCAGCTATCGCCCGCCCCAACCGGTGCGGCGCCTGGCCTTGGTGGGCAAGGGAATTTGCCACGACTCCGGCGGCTACAACCTCAAGGTCTCCGGCAGCATGTATGGCATGCATCTGGACATGGGGGGCAGCGCGGTGGCGCTGGGGGCGCTCTACGCCATCAGCCGGGCCCGCCTGCCCTACGAGGTGCACTGCTGGCTGGCCATCGCCGAGAACCACATCGGCCCTCATGCCTATCGGCCGGGGGAGGTGGTGACGGCCAGCAACGGCCTCACCATCGAGGTGGTGGATACCGATGCCGAGGGGCGCATGGTGCTGGCGGATGCCTTGGCCATGGCGGTGCAGGATACCCCGGATCTGCTTATTGACTACGCCACCCTGACCGGCGCCTGCAAGCGGGCGCTCGGCAGCCGTTACAGCGGCGTTTTCACCAACCGCAGCGAATGGCTGACGCCGCTGATCGGCCTGGGACAGCACAGTGGCGAGCGGGTCTGGCCCTTCCCGCTGGATGAGGACTATGACGACAACATAGAGAGTGAGTGGGCTGATCTGCTGCAGTGTGCCCCCGGCAGCTCGCCGGATCACATTGATGCGGCCCGTTTCCTCGCCCATTTCGTGCCCGAGCAGACTCCCTGGGTGCACCTGGATCTGAGCGGTTTTCGCAGCAAGGGGGGCAATGGCGTGGTCGCCAGCGAAGTAACCGGGTTTGGCGTGCGCCTGACCCTGGATCTGCTGGCAAGCCCCCTCGGCAGGGCACAGGCCCGCGCCGCCACACAACCTGAATGATGACAAGGATCCCCGTGAAACAACCAAGTTATGACTGGGTGCTGTTCGATCTGGATGAAACCCTGCTCGATTTCCCGGTGGCCAGGGCGCTGGAGCAGACTCTCCAGCACTATGGCGTTACCCCCGATGCGGCCGATATGGCCCGCTATCACGAACTGAACCATGCCCTCTGGCAGCAATACAACAACGGCGAGATTGATGCGGCGACCCTGCAGCAAACCCGTTTTTCCCTGTTCGCCGGGCAGGTGGCGGTTGACCCCATGGCGATGAACAACACCTTCCTGACCCGGATCATTGCTCTGAGCAACCCCCTGGATGGGGTGGTCGAGACCCTGCTGCAACTCAAGGATCGTGTCCGAATGGGGATCATCACCAATGGTTTCAGCGTGCCCCAGCGGGGTCGCCTGGACAAGCTGGGCTGGGATCAGTGGTTCGAGCCGCTGGTGATCTCAGATGAAATTCAGGTGACCAAGCCGGCTCCCGCCATCTTCCAGCACACCCTGTCCCTGATGGGGCAGCCGGATCCGTCGCGGGTCTTGATGGTGGGCGACAATCCCAAGACGGATATTGCAGGAGCGGCGGCGCAGGGGCTGGCGACCTGCTGGTACAACCCGGCCAAAGCGTCGCATCCGTGCGAGGCAACCCACGAAATTCACCATTTCTCCCATCTCTCCCGCATCGTGCTGGGGTAACCCGGGCGGACAACCAGCAAGCGGGGAGGCCAGAGGCTCTCCCCGTTTTTTTCGGGTGTCAGCGAGCCCGGCCAGCCATGCGAGATGACAGCAGGGGTGTTCCTACGCAGGACGAGGCGAGCGGAATGGATTGGGGATGGGATCGCGATGGCGGTCGTGAAGGTGCACCCTGGGTGCATCCCTCACAGTTCGTGGGCGTGGAATCCCTTGCGATAGCGGGCTTCACAGCGGGGACAGCGCTGCAGGGTCGGATCCTGCTCCAGCTGTTCGATGGCGAGAGGTTCTTCGCAGTCGGAGCAGAGACCATAGAGGCCGAGATCCATCTGGCAAAGCGCCGCATCGATCCGCTTGAGGCGCAGTACGCTCTGTTCCACCTTGGGCAGATCCAGCCGGCTGGTGAGTTCGACCAGCTGATCCTGTTCGCAGTGATCGACCCGTTCTGCCCAGTCGTCACGGCGCGAGGCTTTGAGCTGAGCGATCAGCGTTTCACGTTCTTGAGCCCAGTCGGACAGCAGGCGATTACGCCAGACAGCCAACTGTGCTTGCGTCATTTCACACACATTATCCCCCACAGGACATACCACAGATGCGAGGCAGTATAGGGAACGGATAAAGCTATCAAGATGACATGCGTCAAGTTAAACGTGGTTAGCCGTGGGTTTTGGCCGCTTGCAGCAAGGCATCGCGAATGGGAGCGGTCTCTTTCAGCACCCGGATATCACGAAACAGCAGATCGGCCTGCGGGTATTCTCGCTTGAGGTAGCTGAACCACTGCTTGATGCGGCTGGGATAGTAGTCGGCCTTGTCGCTGGCCAGATCCTGCTCGGTGTAGCTCACCATCAGCTGCAACACTTCGCCCCAGCTCATGTGGGCGCATCCCGTCTTCATCACGTTGGCGAGGTTGGGCAATGAGATGGCGCCGCGGCCCACCATGAGGGCATCACAGCCGGAGACCCGGGCGCAGGTCAGGGCATCAGCATGGTTCCAAATCTCGCCGTTGGCGGTGACGGGGATGGGCAGGGCGCGGCGAATGTCGTCCACATATTCCCAGTGGGCGGGGGCCTTGTAACCTTCGCGCTTGGTGCGGGCGTGGACCGCGAGCTCGTCGGCGCCGGCCTGATGAACCGCCCGGGCATTGTCCAGGTAGAGTTCCTTGTCATCGTAACCGAGGCGGATCTTGGCGCTGACCGGCAGATGAGCGGGCACCGCCTCTCGCACCGCCTTGACGATGCGATAGATGGTCTCGGGTTCTTTCAACAGCACGGCGCCCCCCTTGCTCTTGTTGACCGTGGGGGCGGGGCAGCCGAAGTTGAGATCTACCCCGGGGGAACCGAGCTCGATGGCGCGCAGCGCATTTTCGGCCAGCCATTCGGGGTGCTGTCCCAGCAACTGCACCCGCACCGGGGTGCCGGCGCGAGTCTTGCCATCCTGCAACAGCTCCGGACAGAGGCGGTAGAACACCTTGGCAGGCAGCAGCTGATCCACGACCCGGATAAATTCACTGACACACAGGTCGTAATCATTGACGGAGGTGAGCACCTCCCGCATCAGGTGATCCAGCACCCCCTGCATGGGGGCCAAAATAACGCGCATAACCGGTTCCGAAGGCAAGAATAAAAAAGAGCGCAGATTGTAGTGGGAATGGGGGGCGCTGTCAGCCGTTGGCCGGCGAGAAAACCCGCACCTGCATCGCGAGGCGCAGGCAATTGTGCCAGCCGTGAGTCAAACTCTGTTAGGCTTGCACCAGGCAATAGATATGAGGGGTTTGCATGAAACGTTGGTGTCTGATGGTATTGGGCTGGCTGGCATTTGTGACCGGTATCGTCGGCATCGTCTTGCCGTTGCTGCCGACCACCCCCTTCATGTTGCTGGCGGCGGCCCTGTTTGCCCGCTCATCGCCGCGCTTTCATCACTGGTTGCTGACCCACCCCTGGTTCGGCCCGCCTATCGTCGACTGGCAGCAGTATCGCGCCATTCGCCGGCACGCCCGGCGGCGGGCCGTGCTGTTCATCCTGCTCACCTTTTCGGTCTCCCTCGCCGTGGTGCCTCTGCTGTGGGTCAAGGGGCTCCTGCTGGTCATCATGGCTGTCCTGCTTGCCTGGTTAATGCGCCTGCCGGTGCTGGAGTCAGTTGCAATGGCGAAGTTAAGTCCCTAAGCTATTGCGGCAATAATGCTTGGAGTCGGCCCGTCATTTTTGCATGACGGGCCTTTTTATTTTCCCGCAGACGGGAATTGAGAAACGGCCACTCCTGGGTCAAAAAATAAGCGGTTAACAAATGAATCCGGAAACTCTGAAATTTATCGAAGCGAGCATCAAGACCATCCCCGACTATCCGAAGCCGGGCATCATGTTTCGCGACATCACCAGCCTAGTAGAGAACGCCGAGGCGTTCAAGGCCACCATCGATCTGCTGGTCGAGCACTACCGTGATCAAGGTTTCACCAAGGTTGTCGGTACCGAAGCGCGCGGTTTCATCTTCGGCGCGCCGGTTGCCTGTGCGCTGGGCGTCGGTTTCGTGCCGGTCCGCAAGCCGGGCAAGCTGCCTCGCGAGGTGATGGAAGAGTCCTACGAGCTCGAATACGGCACCGATACCCTGCAGATGCACACCGATGCCATCGTAGCCGGTGACAAAGTGCTGGTGGTGGACGATCTGCTGGCCACCGGCGGTACCGTCGATGCGGCCGTCAAGCTGATCCGCCGCGCTGGCGGTGAAGTGACCGATGCGGCCTTCGTTATCTCCCTGCCTGCGCTGGGTGGCGATGCTCGCCTGACCGCCGCCGGCGTCAAGGTGCTCTCTCTGGTCGAATTCGACGGCGAGTAACCCCTCTTCGGGCCCAACCTGCCGGTTCGGGCCCGGTTGCAAACCGGTGCCTTGGTGGTGTCGGTTTGAAAATCAAGCGATCCCTCCCGCCTCGGTCGATAGCCGATACAGCAGGCCCCGCATTTGTGTTAGCATCCGGCCTCAATGCCCTGTCTTCCCAGCATGATGGATTTATGAGCTATCAGGTTCTGGCGCGTAAATGGCGCCCCCATACGTTTGAACAAGTGGTAGGCCAGCAACATGTGCTGACCGCCTTGACCAACGCCCTGGATCAGGGACGACTGCATCACGCCTATCTGCTGAGCGGTACCCGCGGGGTCGGCAAGACTACCATCGCCCGCATCCTGGCCAAGAGCCTCAACTGCGAGCAGGGGATCAGCAGCCACCCGTGCGGCGTGTGCGACACCTGCCGCGAGATCGATCAGGGCAACTTCGTCGACCTGCTGGAGATCGACGCGGCGTCGCGCACCAAGGTGGAAGATACCCGCGAGCTGCTTGATAACGTGCAGTACCGTCCGGCCCGTGGCCGCTTCAAGGTTTACCTCATCGACGAAGTGCACATGTTGTCGCGCCACAGCTTCAACGCCCTGCTGAAAACCCTGGAAGAGCCGCCCCCCTATGTGAAGTTTCTGCTGGCGACCACGGATCCCCAGAAACTGCCCATCACCATTCTCTCGCGCTGCCTGCAGTTTCATCTCAAGAGTCTGGATCAGACCCAGATTGCCAAGCAGCTCGAATGGGTGCTGGATCAGGAGGGACAACCCTTCGAGCCGCGCGCCCTGTTGGCCCTGGCCAAGGCGGCCGACGGCAGCATGCGCGATGCCCTGAGCTTGACCGATCAGGCGCTGGCCCACGGCAACGGCAGCGTGCGTCTGGATAGCGTACTGGCCATGCTGGGAACCCTGGATCACCGTCATCTGCACCAGCTGCTGGAGGCGATCCTGCGCCAGGATGCGCCGGCCACCATGGCCAAGATCACCGAAATCGCCACCCTGGGCCCCGATTTTGATCAGCTCCACGCCGAGCTGGAAGGGCTGCTGCACCGCATCGCCATGGCCCAGCTGCTGCCTGCCAGCGTGCAGGAGCAGGGAGCGGATGCCGATGCCCTGCTGCAACTGGCCAAGGCCATGAGCCCGGAAGAGGTACAGCTCTGCTACCAGATCGTGCTGGGGGGGCGCAAGGACTTGCCCTGGGCCCCCGATGGCCGCACCGCGCTGGAGATGACCTGCCTGCGGATGCTCGCCTTCTCGCCCCGGCGCGAGGTGCTGCATCCTGCCAGCCTGAGCGCCTTGCCGCCCTCCATGGCGCCCGCGCCAGTGGCTGAGATGGGAACCCTGCCGGGAAAGCTTCCGGCCGCTGAGCATGCGGCGCTGCCAGCCGCCAGCGAAGCGGCGAGCGTTGCTGCACCCAACCCGCAGGCTGCGGCACCGGTTGTCGAGCCTGCTGAGGTCGCGAGCCCCGAGGAAGAGGCGCAGGCCGCCGAGCTCTTCAGCCAGCAGGATGAGTTGATGCGCGAAGCGGCCGGAATGGGGTATCAGCCTGATGTTACGCTGTCGGATGACGCCGTTTCTTCGGGCGAACTTCAGATATCGACTCACGGGGATAACTCGGGGCAGGGGACGGATCCTTTGGCAAGCGACCCTGCCGGACAGACGCCAGCCATGGTTGTACCTGTGGCCTCGACGGCTCCTCAGGTTGAGGCCGAACCGACCCCCGTGTCGATGGTTTCGAGCATGCAGAGCCTGCTTGGCAAGCGCAACATGCTGCGCAGTCGCCAGCGGGGTCAGGACCCGGTCGCGACGACGCCCGCGCCACGAGCGGTGCCCGTGGCTCCGGCTCGCTCCGCCGCCGCGATGCCTGCCGCGCCCGCCATCCCGCCGTCGCAGCCTGCGCCTCAGCCCTCACCCCAACCCCAAAGCCGCCAGTCGGCCGCTCAGGGGGCGCCCGCCATGGGTCAGTATGGGGAACTGCCGCCGGTGGATCTCTATGCCGATGGCTATGACGAGGGGGGCGATAACGGGGACTATGAAGAGTATCTGAGCCAGAGCTTTATGGCCTCGCCCATGCCGGCGCCTTCCGCGGCTCCTGTCGGTGGAAACGCTGCCGCCCAGGTCAGTCAGTCGGCCCAGGCGAGCGATCTGCCCCCCTGGGATCTGGAGGGGCAGCCAAGCTATCAGCCGGGTGTGCAGGCCGCACCTGCCGCCGCCGAGGTGCCGCCGCCTGCGACAGCCACGCCGGCACCGGTGGCCGACAGCGAAGCGGCCCAGCCAGTGATGGAGACCATCGACTGGGATGAGCTCGAGAGCGACGATATTCCGCAAGAGGGGGAGGCGAGCCGCCTTATCCCTTCCTCCCTGCTGAGCAATTGCGGCGACCCCTGGGCCGAGCTGATTGCCCACACGCAAGTGGGTGGACGGCTACGCCAGCTTGCCATCAACTCGGTGATGACCCGGGAGGGGGACAGGGTGCTACTGACCCTGAAGCCCGAGCAGCGCCACCTGGTCAGCGACAAGGCGCGCGCCGATCTGGCCGAGATCATCGGCCCCGCCCTCGGCCAGCCCGTGCAGGTGGAGGTGACCCTGGGCGTGGTGCCTGAGCAGGAGACGCCCCTCGAGATCGAGCATCGCCTCTATCTGGGGGTACGCGAACAGGTGACCCGGGATCTCGAGCAGGATCCCAATATCCAGTTTCTGATCCAGCGGTTTGGTGCCGAGCTTCACAGAGAGAGCATCGAGCCCCTCAACCGCTAACTTCCATGGCCGGGAGCCTGCTCCCGGTTGAAAAGCCGCTTGGCTGTCCCCATCTAGGACAGACAAGCCCACAGCCCGGCGCTGGATGCCGGATTTCAAGACGAGAGACGACATATGTTTGGTAAAGGTGGAATGGGGAACCTGATGAAACAGGCCCAGCAGATGCAAGAGCGCATGCAGAAGATGCAGGAACAGCTCGCCCAGATGGAAGTGACCGGCGAAGCCGGCGCAGGCATGGTCAAGGTCACCATGACCGGCAGCCACAGCGTGCGTCGCATCGAGATCGATCCCTCCCTGATGGAAGATGACAAGGAGCTGCTGGAAGATCTGGTCGCCGCTGCCTGCAACGATGCCGTGCGTCGTGTAGAAGAGCAGAACAAGACCAAGATGGGAGAACTGACCGGTGGCATGCAATTGCCGCCAGGCTTCAAGATGCCGTTCTAAGGCGCTTCTCGCCACGCATTCCCGCTCCCCGTCGTGACAAGCCGAGGTTTGACTGCCTGGCTTGACAGCATAGGGGGAGATGGCCGAGAAGAAAGGAACGCAGCCGCCGCGCAAGCGACAAGGCTGCGTTTTTTTATGCCCGCTCACCGTATCTGGCCGTTGCTACCGCCGTCCAACCTGCATTGCCGATGCCGGCTATCGGATATCCCGGTTTGGCGAGGGCGGACGGGATCGGCATAATGGCGCCTTATCAGAAAGGCTCCATCCTCCGCATACCCGTTTGCAGGCGCAAGAGAGGATGGACTGCCACCCCAGAGGAGATCCCATGAAATATATCGGAGCCCATGTCAGCGCCAGCGGCGGGGTGGAGAACACCATCGCCCGCGCCCAGGCCATCGGCGCCAACGCCTTCGCCCTGTTTACCAAGAACCAGCGCCAATGGCAGGCTGCCCCCCTGTCCGAGGCGAGCATTCGTGCCTTCAAGGCGGCGTGCGAGAAGGGCGGTTTTCTCCCCGAGCAGATCCTGCCCCACGACAGCTACCTCATCAATCTGGGTCACCCCGACCCCGACGCGCTGGCCAAGTCCCGCGATGCGTTTCTCGACGAGATGAAGCGTTGCGAGCAGCTGGGCCTTTGCTACCTCAACTTTCATCCCGGCAGCCACCTCAAGCAGATCCCCGAGGCCGTGAGTCTGCGGCTCGTGAGCGAATCCATCAACTGGGCGTTGGAGCGCAGCCAGGGGGTGACGGCGGTGATCGAGAACACCGCGGGGCAGGGTACCAACCTCGGCTGGTCGTTCGAGCACCTCGCCACCATCATCGAGGGGGTGGAGGACAAGAGCCGGGTCGGGGTCTGTTTCGATACCTGTCACGCCTTCGCCGCCGGTTACGATCTGCGCACGCCAGAATCTTGTGCCGAAGTCTTTGCCGAGTTTGAGCGGACGGTTGGCTTTCGGTATCTGAAGGGGATGCATATCAACGGCGCCAAGTGCACCTTTGGCAGCCGGGTCGATCGTCACCACAGCCTGCGGGAGGGTAATCTCGGCGAGGCGGTGTTCCATCACATCATGAATGACGATCGTTTCGATCGCATTCCACTGATCCTCGAGACCATAGACGAGTCCATCTGGGGTGAGGAGATCAGCTGGCTGCGCAGTCTGGCGAAGTGATAGTCAGCGAGAGCTAATCAAAGAGAGGGAGCCGCGGCTCCCTCTCTGCTTTTTGCGTTTTCGCCATTAGCGTGTTGGTTTGCCACCGGAGCTCTGGTCGAGCGTTACTCCGCGCGGATTACCTCGGCATCGTTCACCTGCGCCCGACAGAAGTGGATAAAGTGGCGCAGGGAGGCGGAATGGTATTTCTGCTTGTGCCAGATGAGGGAGAGCTGGCGCGGGAAGCGCTGCTCGAGGGGCAACACCACCAGACGCCCCGCCTGCAACCGGTCCGAGACCGCGAGGCGGGAGATGAAAGAGATCCCGAGCCCTTTTTCCACCGCCAGCATCACGGCCTCCAGGGTGTTGAGTTCGAGCCCGGCCTGCCAGCGGGGCAGGGCAGGCTGGATCTGCTGGATAAACTGTTCGCGGCTGCCCGATTGCAGCTCCCGCAGCACCCAGGTTTCGTCAGCCAGCCGGGGCAGGGTGAGGGTACCCTGGTTGGCGAGGGGGTGATCCGGATGGGCCACCACCAGCATCTCGTCCTGCAGCCAGGGTTCGGCGATGAGATCCGGGTGATGGTTCTCCCCCTCGATCAGCGCCAGATCCAGCTCGAAGTTGGCCAGCGCATGGCAGAGTTTGTGGGTATTGGTGATGGTCACCTTGGGGGGCAGTCCCAGCTCCTGCTTGCGGCTCGCCAGCAGGGTAGGCAGCAGGTAGTTGCCAATGGTCTGGCTGGCACCGAGGCGCAACTGGCCGCTCGGCTCGGCATCCGGGCTGAACAGGTTTTCGATATCCTGCATCCGGGTCAGCAGCTCTTCGGCGGCGGGTTGCAGCAGACGTCCCTCGTTGTTGAGCTGCAATCCGGGGTGGATGCGATCAAAGAGCGGGGTTCCCAGCTGGCGTTCCAGCTCCTGCAATGACTGGGAGACGGCACCCTTGCTCAGGCAGAGCTCGTTGGCGGCCAGCCCCAGGTTGCCGTAACGGGCGATGGTGGCGAAGACCTTGAGTTGTTGCAGGGTCAGCTTCATGGTGTTTGATCTTCCTGAACATATGATTCAATTCATTTGGATATCCTAAACGACATACGGCCATTATCCTATCGCCATCGTCTGATAGAGAAAGGTGTCGTCATGATCGCAAGAACCCGTAAATCCTTAGGCAAAGCTCCGACCCCCATGGCGGGTCTGGCGCTTGGCATCGCCAGTCTCGGTTGGTGTTGGGAAAATGCCGGTCAGTTCGATGGGCGTATGCAACTGCTGGGCGCCGCTGTGGCCGCCGTGCTGCTGCTGATCCTGACCTTCAAGTTTTTGCTTCATCCCCGTCTCTTGTGGCAAGACCTGGCTCACCCCGTGGTGGGTAGCGTGGTGCCTACCTACGCCATGGGGACCATGGTGGTGTCAAAAGCGCTGGGGATGATGGCGCCGCAGGCGGGTGAGACACTCTGGCTGTTTGCCGTGGCCATTCACCTGATCTTCCTGGCCACCTTTATCTGGCACCGTGCCAAAGAGTTCGAAATTCACCACATGGTGCCGAGCTGGTTCGTGCCGCCGGTGGGCATTATCGTGGCTGACGTCGCCTTTCCGGGCGGCCAGTTTGCCGCACTGGCCAACGCTCTGCTCTGGTTTGGCATCATCTGCTACGGCCTGATGCTGCCGCTGATGCTCTATCGCCTCATCTTCAGTCATGAAGTACCGGATGCGGCCAAGCCGACCATCGCCATTCTGGCGGCCCCTGCCAGCCTCTCCCTGGCCGGTTACCTGACCGTCAGCCAGGATCCCTCCCTGCTGCTGGTGGCCGTGTTGCTGGGGATCGCCATCCTGATGACCGGCATTATCTATCTGGCCTTCATCAAGTTGCTGCGCCTGCCGTTTTCCCCCGGCTATGCGGCCTTCACCTTCCCGATGGTGATCGGCGCCACCGCCTTGTTCAAGGTGGCCAACCTGGTCAGTGGCTGGCCGCAGGCGGCACACTATGTGGAGCAGATCAGATTGCTTGCCCACGTCGAGCTGGGAATTGCGACCGTGATCGTCGGTTATGTGGCTCTGCGTTATCTGATGTTCTTCCTGCCGCAGCGGGAGCCAGCAGTCGAGGGAGACATGGCGCATCGCTAACCCCGTTTGATGCTCTGCCGCCCATGATGAAACAATCGTCAAGATGCCCCGCCAAGCGGGGCATTTTTCATTATTTTGTCGCAGATTAATGAATTCACGGCACTTTTATTCGTTTGTCTGAGAATTCACTGGTATTACCTGTCAGGCCAACTACAATGCCTCACCACTTTTCGCTTGACTCCAATCGATGACCGTCCAAGAAGACCCCGTATTTCACGCCTCTTTCAAACCCCGTTTGTTGCATCCCCGTTACTGGTTGAGCTGGCTGGCGCTGGCGATCTTGATGGTGCTGGCCTTTGTGCCGGTTCGTCTGCGGGATCGCCTGGCCGAAGCTTTGACGCCCCTGGTGTTCCGTTTTTCCAAAAAACAGATCTATATCGCCAGAACCAACCTGGCTATCTGTTTTCCCGAGAAGAGTGCGGCCGAGCGGGATGCCATTGCGATGACCTCCATCCGGGTCGGCCTCAAGAGTCTGCTGGGATTTGGCGAGTTCACCGTGCGCAGCCCCCGGTACCTGATGAAGCGGATCCAGGTCAGCGGCTGGGAACATATCGAGGCCGAGCGTCAGGCCGGTCGTCCGGTGATCCTGGTGGTGCCCCATACCTGGCCGGTGGATGCGGCCGGTTACTGCTTCACCCAGCGTGGCGTGCCCATGTGCACCATGATGAAGCGTGCCCGCAATCCGGTGTTTGACTGGCACCTCAACCGGGCCAGGGCCAAGAATGGCTGCCGGGTCTACGAGCGCAGCGCCGGGATCAAGGCGGTGATCAGAACCATCAAGGGGGGGCACAGCTTCTTCTACCTGCCGGATCAGGATCACGGACGCGAGAAGAGCATCTTCGTTCCTTTCTTCAACTATCCCAAGGCGACCCTGCCCGCCCTGCCACGACTGGTGCAGGTGAGTGGTGCCAAGGCCGTGCCGCTGCTGGCGGGCTACGATGAAGCTGCTCACTGTTACCGCTTGGAGATAGAAGCACCGTTTGACAACTATCCCACCGAGGATGTGATAGCGGATACCCGGCGGATGAACGACATGGTGCAACAGCAGCTCACCCGCCATCCCGGCCAGTACATGTGGTTTCTCAAGATCTTCGATACCCGCGAACATCAGGAGGGGCCGGATGGCCTCTATGAGGCGGGGATCCAGCGGATCCGCAAGGGGTTGTCACCCCAACCCTGATTTACTTCGTTGCAAAAATGGCCCCATGTGGGCCATTTTTAATTATTACTAGTCCGATCAGTGCCTTGCCATCGGCGATGGGGTGCCCCCGGAGTAGAAAAAAATGTCAGGATAACTACAATAACCGTTTGTTTTTATGAACCGAGGGCAGGTATGTCCGCATCCGATCCGGTATTTGATACCTCATTCCAAACCCGCCTGCTGCACCCCAAATGGTGGGGCAGCTGGTGTGCCCTGGGGCTGCTCTCCCTGCTGGCCTTCATCCCTGCCAGATGGCGGGATCGCTTCGCCGATCTGGTCGCACCGACCCTGCTGCGGGTCTCGAAAAAACAGGCCTACATCGCCGATACCAACCTCAAGATCTGCTTTCCCGAGCTGGATGTGACCGAGCGCCAGGCGCTGCTGCTCAAGTCTATTCGGGTCGGCCTCAAGACCTTCATGGGCTTTGGCGAGCTGACATGGCGCAGCCGTGCCAGGTTGACCCGCCGCATCAAGGTGAGCGGCTGGGAACATGTTGCAGCCGAGCAGGCGGCAGGCCGGCCGATGATCCTGGTGGTGCCTCACACCTGGGCGGTGGACATGATTGGCCGCTACTTTTCCCTGATGGGGATAGAGATGTGCACCATGATGAAGAGCCCCAAGGATGCGGTATTTGACTGGTACATTAACCGCGAGCGGACCAAGGGTGGCAAGGTGTACGAGCGCAGCGTCGGCATCAAGCCCGCCATCAAGGCGATCCGCAGCGGGGCCAGCTTTTTCTACCTGCCGGATCAGGATCATGGCCGCGAGGCGAGCGTGTTTGTGCCCTTCTTCGGTCATCCCAAGGCGACCCTGCCGGCCCTGCCCAAGCTGGTGAAACTGGCCGGCGCCAAGGCCGTGCCCATCTTTGCCAGCTATGACGAGGATGCCGGTTGCTACCTGCTCGAAATTGAGCCGCCGTTCGACCCTTATCCCGGCGACGATCTGCTGGCCGACGTCAACACCATGAACCGGATGGTCGAGCAACAGGTGGCGCGCCATCCCGAGCAGTACATGTGGTTTCTCAAGATCTTCGAAACCCTGGAACACCAGGAGGGGCCCGATGGCCTCTATGAGGCGGGGATCCGGCGCATTCGTGAAGGCTTGCCGCCCGACCCTTGATCCCATGGCCCCCTTGCGGGCCATTTTTGTGGCCGAAGGTGCGCGCCGCAGTGGACAGCAAAGGGTCAAACAGGGGATAACTGTGGCCCACGAACAAACAAGGAGCGGGGAAAGAGGCGAGATGATCTCTTTCGGCGCGCAAATAGGGTGAAAGGGCGGTCATGAAAATTCCGAATCGAATCCAGCCCCTGGTGGATGATGGCCTGGTGGACGAGGTCGTCAGCCGGCTGATGAGCGGCAAAGAGGCCGATGTTTATGTGGTGCGTTGCGGCGACGAGATCCGTTGCGCCAAAGTCTATAAAGAGGCGTCCAAGCGCAGCTTCAAGCAGGCTGTGGTCTATCAGGAGGGGCGCCGGGTGCGCAACAGCCGCAATGCCCGGGCCATGGAGAAGGGCTCAAAATACGGTCGCAAACAGCACGAGGAGGTGTGGCAGAACACCGAGGTGGACGCCCTGTTCAAGCTGGCCGCCGCGGGTGTGCGGGTACCCAGACCTTATGTCTGCCTTGATGGCGTCTTGCTGATGGAGCTGGTGACCGACGCCGACGGCAATGTCGCCCCCCGCCTCAACGATGTGGCCCTCTCTCGCGAGCAGGCACTCATCGATCACGGCAAGGTGATCCGCTACGTGGTGCGCATGCTTTGCGCCGGCCTCATTCACGGGGACCTCTCCGAATTCAACGTGCTGGTGGACGAGCAGGGCCCCGTCATCATCGATCTGCCCCAGGTGGTGGATGCCGCCGCCAACAACCAGGCCAGGGCCATGCTGGAGCGGGACGTCAACAACATGCGCAACTACTACGGCATGTATGCCCCCGAGCTGTTGAAAACCCGGTATGCCGCCGAGATGTGGGCGCTGTTTGAAGAGGGCAAGCTGACCCCGGATAGCGAGCTGACCGGCCTGTTTGAAGAGAGCACGGCTGCAGTCGATCTCGATGCTGTGCTGCACGAAATCGAGAGCGCCGAAGAGGAGGCGCTGGCGCGCCAGGCGCGGATGCGAGCCGAGCAGGAGGGGAGTTACTGACCCCTGCCTTGTCACCTAAAAGAGCGCCATCAGGCGCTCTTTTTGTCGGGCGTGTCACGGGCAATTGACGTCTAGACGAGGTCACAGGGCGAAGTGTGTCAGTCAGCCCGCTCGGGCAGTGCCATGACATTCGCCTGACGTCCCAGGTGAGCCAGCAGGCGGCGTACATCGTCGAGCTTGATGATCAGGGTGGCGGTATTGACCAGCGGATGGCACTGCACCTGCTCGGCCTGCCAGATGGTCTCGTCCACCACCAGCTCCACCGCTTGTTCCGTGTCGCGCACTACGGCCAGCAGGGTCACCGAGCCCGGGGTGAGGCCGAGGGCAGCCTCCAGTCGCTCGGGGGAGCCAAAACTCAGGCGCTTGACCCCGAGGCGAGCGGCCAGCGCCTTCAGATCGACCCGGATCGCCTCCGGGGCCACCACCAGAAACAGCCGCTCGCTTTTCGGATCGCGCAGGAAGAGATTCTTGGTCTTGGCGGCGGGCAGGTCGGGCAGCAGGTCGCTCGCCTCCTCGCAGGTGAAGACGGGAGCATGGTCGAAACGCTGGTAGGGAATGGCCAGCCGATCCAGCAGGGCATAGAGGGCCACAATGATCTCCTTGTGTTTGAGGGTACCGATAGCTGAGTACCAAAGCCGGGCAAGGCGCCGCAGGCAACCGTGCCGGCGTCGTAGGCGAAAGACCAGCTTACCAGCTCGCCCCTTCGCGTACAGCCGCTCTGGCGATTGCGGGCCGGTACTGTATGAACGTACAATACTCCCATTCCAGGACAGACCCCGTTAGCTTGTATGACCGAGTTCCAGCCCACGCCCCCGGCGATGCCCCCCCAGGAAGGTTTTATCCTGACCCGTCACGGGCGGGATGTGCGTGGGCGCGGCGCGCCGGGGGAGCGCACCGAAATCGTGATGTGGCTCTGGAGCGAGCAGGGGCCGGTGCGGCTGGTGGTGCCGGGGCAGGAGCCGGTCTTCTTTCTGCCGCAAAGCCATATGGCGGAGGCCGCCGAGCTCTTCAAGGGGGCCGGAGTGAGCGGGCGGTTTCGCCGCCTGCCGATGCACACCTTCGATGGCCGCGCCGTGGTGGGCTGCTATTTTGCCACCCTGAGCGCCTTCCACCGCGCCATCGAGTTGCTGCTCATTCGCGGGCTGGAGCACTTCGAAGCGGATATCCGCTTGCCTGAGCGTTTTCTCATGGAGCGCTTTATCACCGCCGGGGTGCGCTTTGGCGGCAAGGCGGTGAGAAAGGGGGGCAAACAGGGTTACTGGGAGGTGCAGGAGGCGCGCTGCGCCCCTCAAGCGGTGACGCCCGCCCTCTCCTGGGTGTCGCTGGATGTGGAGTGCGCCATGGACGGGGCCCTCTTCTCGGTGGGGCTCTACAGCCCCGAGGATGCGCGGGTCATCATGATAGGGGCCCCGGAGGCCGGCGCCGAAGAGTGGGAGACCCGGATCGAATGGGTGGTGGATGAGGATGCTTTGCTCAGCGCCCTGGAGGGGTGGTTTAGCCGCCACGATCCGGATCTGGTGATCGGCTGGAACGTGGTCAACTTCGACTTTCGCCTGCTGCTGCGCCGGGCCGAGCTCAACAAACGGCGGCTGCGGCTCGGGCGCGGGCGGGAGCTCTGTTTCTGGCGCTCCTCCCGAAGCGATCCCCAGACCGGCAACGTCATCATCCCGGGGCGCATGGTGCTGGACGGCATCGATACCCTGAAAAGCGCCACCTGGCAGTTTGCCAGCTACAGCCTGGATGCGGTGGCGAGCGAACTGCTCGGGCGCGGCAAGGATATCGAGGATGTGGCCAACCGGGGGGAGAAGATCACCGAGCTGTTTCACTCCGACAAGGAGGCGCTCGCCCGCTACAACCTGGAAGATTGCAAGCTGGTGTGGGAGATCTTCGATTTCTGCCACCTCATCCCCTTTGCCATCGAGCGCGCCTCCCTCACTGGCCTGGAGCTGGACAGGGTCGGAGGCTCGGTGGCGGCGTTTACCAATCTCTACCTGCCGCGACTGCATCGCGGCGGCTACGTGGCCCCCAATCTGCCCGCCGACGGGGGGCTCGCGAGCCCTGGCGGCTATGTCATGGACTCAAAACCGGGCCTCTATCGTCACGTGCTGGTGCTCGATTTCAAGAGCCTCTATCCCAGCATCATCCGCACCTTCTGCATCGATCCCATGGGACTGGTGGAGGGGTTGCAGCATCCCGACCACGCCATTCCGGGTTTTCGCGGCGCCCTGTTCTCCCGCGAGCGGCACTTCCTGCCGGATCTCATCGCCACCCTGTGGGCGGCGCGGGATCGGGCCAAGGCGGCCAGCAACAAGGCGCTCTCCCAGGCCATCAAGATCATCATGAACTCCTTCTACGGGGTACTGGGGTCGGGGGGCTGCCGCTTCTACGATCCGCGCCTTGCCTCTTCCATCACCTTGCGCGGTCACAGCATCATGCAGCAGACCCGGGAGTGGATAGAGGGGCAGGGGTTCGAGGTGATCTATGGCGATACCGACTCCACCTTCGTCCATCTGGGGCGCGAGACCAGCGCCGAGCAGGCGGACGAGATCGGCCGACAGCTTGCCCGGATGATCAACGACAACTGGACGGCGCTGATCCGGCGCGAGTTCGATTTGCCGAGCCATCTCGAGATCGAGTACGAGACCCACTACCGCCGTTTTCTGATGCCCACCATTCGCGGGCTGGAGAAGGGCAGCAAGAAGCGCTACGCCGGCCTGGTGGCGGCGCCAGGAGGTCAAGAGGCTGAACGTCTGGTGTTCAAGGGGCTCGAATCGGTGCGCACCGACTGGACGGCGCTCGCCAAGCAGTTCCAGACCCGCCTCTATGAGATGGTATTTCACGATGAGGATCCCGGCAGCTATGTGCGAACCATGGTGGACGAGACCCGGGCCGGTCGGCACGACGATCTGCTTATTTATCGCAAGCGGCTGCGGCAAAAACTCGAGGAGTACCAGAAAAACGTGCCACCTCATGTGCGGGCGGCGCGCCTTGCTGATGAAGAAAACCTGCGCCGCGGTCTGCCCCAGCGCTACCAGCACAGGGGAACCATCGCCTACCTGATGACCCTCAACGGCCCCGAGCCGCTCGAATACCGGCGCAGCGCCATCGACTACGAGCACTACATCGACAAGCAGCTCAGGCTCATTGCCGACGCCATCCTGCCCTTTATCGGCGAGTCGTTCGAGCGGATCTGCGGCCAGCAGCTGGACCTTTTCTAGGGGGCATTTGCTCCTTTCTCTACCAGGCTCTTTACTTTTCAAAAGCACTGTATAAAAATACAGTCAATCATCATGGAGAAGTATCCTATGCGTCTGGAAATCATCATCGACAAGAAACATCAGATCCCGACCTCCACCATGGAAGCGCTGCGCCAGGAGCTGCTCAAGCAGCTGGGGGA
Source organism: Aeromonas sp. FDAARGOS 1407 (assembly GCF_019048725.1). Taxonomy (NCBI): domain Bacteria; kingdom Pseudomonadati; phylum Pseudomonadota; class Gammaproteobacteria; order Aeromonadales; family Aeromonadaceae; genus Aeromonas; species Aeromonas sp. FDAARGOS 1407. The sequence goes on along the minus strand of NZ_CP077399.1, from coordinate 3,532,970 downwards.
GAAGTTCCCGGATCTGCATGTACGGGTTGCCCCGGGCAGCACCATGTCCCTGACCGTCAGCCGCGCCAGCAAGGAAGAGAAAGAGCTGGCCGAAGCCATGGTGCAAGAGGTGTGGGAGAATGCCGACAGCTGGATGCCGGAGGAGAGCCTCGCCTCCTGAGCTGTCAGCAAGCTTGCTGACGCGGGGGCTGCACGGGGCTGTGAAAGCAAAGCGTATGCAGAGGAAAGCACAACGAACGGAGACGCCTGCGGGGCGGTTGGTGTTGTCATACGGGTTTCTCGCACTCGAGGGCGCCCCTGAGACGACATCCCTGAAACAAAATAACGCAGCCATGGGCTGCGTTATTGTTTTGAGCGGATGGGGCAGGGACACGGGTTGATGGTGACTCAGAGTCCGGCCCAGCTTTTCAGGCTCTGCTGCTGTACCCGGCGGTTGGCCTCGCTTATCTCCCCCTGGGCGCGCAGCGCTTTGATGGCCACGGGCAGGGCGGCTCTGACTTCCTCGCGGTTCATTCCCGCCTTGAGCGCCGGGTGGTAGGCGAGCTTGAGCAGCACATAGTCAAGGCCGGTCAGGAAGCTGTCGACACTGTGGTCGTTGAAGATGGAGGGAAATACCTTGTCGGAGTCGTTGGGCAGCCCCATCACCTGGGTGAACTCCTCCACCACGCAATCGAGAAAGCGCCCCTTGGCCCGGCTGTAGTCCACCGGAATGATGATGGTGGCACGGCTGATCTCGTGCTGCTTGTTGGTGGCGAAGTTGGCCAGGCAGAGCCCCTCCTTGAGGGCCATGCTGACGGACGGATCACCGCCCATGGTGCGGTTTGCCCAGCTTCTCATCCGCTGGTAATCGGTCATGATCAGGGTCAGGTTGGGATTGTCGTTGACCAGGGTGATGGGGTGGCCCGTGATGCGGGCCAGATGGGCGGCTTGTATCTTGACTACTTCCGCCTGCAGCGGCTTGTCACCCGATTCGTTGACAAGCTTGAGGCGCACGGGTTGTTGCCAGCGGGCGAAGCGGGTCTGTTTTGCCTCGCCATACTCCCGCTCCATGGCGATGGTCATGAAGCTCTCGATAAGGTAACTGTCGCTTTGCCAGCGCTCGGTGGCGCTCACGTGGGGCCAAGGCAAGGAAAGCAGTAAGGCAAGCAGCAGGGCGAGCCTGCACCACCCTCTGTGGTGAAGGGTCATCACTCGTTTTACAATGCACATCAATGCCATGATCACCCCCAGCCCTCTGCCTGGCCGATCAGCGCCTGGCCCGCTCCAGATCCCGCCAGGTGAGCCAGAGCCTCAAATCAAACTCCAGTTGATGATAGTCCGGCTCCATGTGCTGGCAGAGCTGGTAGAAGCCCTTGTTGTGATCCCTCTCTTTGAGATGAGCCAGCTCGTGCACCACTATCATCTTCAGGAAGGCGGGGTGCGCCTCCTTGAACAGGGCGGCGATGCGGATCTCGTTCTTCGCCTTGAGCTTGCTGCCCTGCACCCGGCTGACATAGGTGTGCAGGCCGAGGGCATCCTTGATGACGTTGATCTTGCCATCGAACACCACCTTAGCCAACGGCGCCGAGCTCTTGAGGTAGCGATTTTTCAGATCCATGGTGTAGGCCAGCAGCGCCTTGTCGCTTTGGACCTGATGACTGTCCGGATAGCGCTTGGCCAACATTTCCCCGAGTTTGCCCGCCGCGATCAGCTGCTGCACCTGGGCCTTGAGAGGCTCGGGATAGCCCCCCAGATAGGTCAGTTCCACCATGTGTGTCACCCGTTACATCCAAAAAGAGCGCCATTGTAGTCATCGCGAGCCGGCTTGCCTACCGCCGGCAGGCCGCAAAACGCAATGAAAAGGGCGGCCATCATGGCCGCCCTTGTTGTATCTGAGAGCCGTCAGCGTCTGCGATAGAGCCCCGGGTCCACCTCTTCATACCGGCTTGTCAGGTACTGATAGAAGGCGAGGTGGGAGGGGGAAGTGGGCTTTTTCAGCTCCTCGCTCACCCGTTCCGGCTTGGCGATGATGAACTTGGGTTGCTGGCGCTGGATATCGGCCAGCACCCGCTCGCGCACGTCATAGGGCGGGTTGACGTTGGCGAAGAAGAGGTAGGCGGACGCCGGCTGGCGATCGGTCCAGAGATAATATTGCGGCTGGATGCCGTCGACCCAGATCTTGTCGCTCGGGGTTGTTTCGGCTTTGATCCGATCGACCCGCACCTGAGCCGGTGGATTGAAGGGGCGGCCCTTCTGGGTGCCTTCCCAGGCGTTGTTGATCATCAGCATCAACATGGCCAGGGTGGCGAGCCAGGGGGTGGTGCTGCGCACATCCCAGGCACGCCACAGGGGCACCAGGATCAGCACAGGCAGCGCCCACAGCAAGCTGTTACCGAGCACTTCGTTTACCCGCGCAAGGGACCACTCCTTGGTGCTCCAGCCATAGCCGAGCTGCTGGGCCAGCAGCCAGCTGGCGGTGAGCACCACCAGAGAGATGCACAGCAGTCCCATGGCATCTGCCTGCTGTTCGCTGCGATCCAGCAGCACCGCCAGCGGCAGCAGACCCAGCTGCAGGTAGAGCACATCGTAGTGATCGAACACGTGGCCGGAGACCGAGTTGGCGATCAGGGTGAACAGCACGCCAAACAGGGTGACCAGCAGCACGGGGAGGTACCACTCCTGGCGGCGGCCCAGCATCAGCAGGATGAAGGGGGGTAGCAACATGATGAGGCCGGTGCGAAACAGCCCTACGGCCCCGACGGCGGGGGAGACGCCGTTGCCGTAGCTCCCCTCGAAGAAGATGTCGAATGCGTAGTATTTGAATGCTGCCAGCAGATCGTGCTGCTGGAAGTAGGCGTAGAGCGGGCCGCCGATGAGCGCCAGCCCCAGCAGGCTGGAGAGCAGCAGCAAGAGGGCGTCACGCCACTTCTCGTGCAGGCACCAGTGGCAGAACAGCACCAGATACCAGCCACCCCAGAAGGCGCCATTGTTGGTGCGCATCCAGGCGACGATGGCGAAGGTCAGTGCCGCCACCAGAGCGGGCCACCACTCGAAGCGCTTGTCCAGCAGCAGGGTGATGAAGGCCCACTGGGCGATGAGGGCCAGATGAAAGGTCCAGTCCTCGGTCATGTTGCCGTAGTAGTAACGGGTGCCGTAAAGCGCCAACACCGCCAGCATGGAGCCGAGGCGTGCCCGAAACGACAACCCCAACTGGGCAAAGGCCTGCCAGCTTGCCAGTAGCCCAAGCCAGCAGAGCCCCCACTCCAGCGCCCAGATCCCGACAAAGCCACCGAGGCGATAGCCCAGCGCATCGAGGGCGAAAATCATCGGCCCCTTGATGTCGATCATGTCCCGGTAGAGCACGCCCCCCTCGCTCCACATCTTGCCCATGACGGCAAACAGCGAGGCGTCAAATCCTGGCGCCATGGCGTAAAACAGGGGGTTGCGCAAACTGAAGAGCAGCGCCAGCAGGGCGGTCATGAGCACCACGACGGGTTTGACGCCCGGGTTGACACGAGGGGGAGTGAAACGAATGGAGTGAGTCATGAAGTCGCCTGCTCCTGCAGCTGGTCTTGAAAGCGGGCCTATCTTGCCGAGGCCGCGAGTCCGATGCAATGGGGCAGGCCCGTGCGGGGCAAATATTCTCGTAAATGGCCTGATCCGGGGGCGGATCAGGCCATGACACCCTGGTTCTCAGGGATTGGCGGTATGGTATTCGACCAGCGGTGGCTGGATGGCGAGGGTCGACAAGTGACGGGCCCAGCGGATAAAAGCGTCCGCCAGGGTGATACCCAGCTCCTGATTGTGCTGGGTCAGGGTACGGGCCAGCGCCGTGTAGCCCTCCTTGCCGGAGGCGGTATAGGCGCTCGATACCCCGCGATAGATCTCATCGGCCTCGACCGGCAGCCAGTTGCCGGGGGAGTGCTCCCACTCCAGCCGGGTGATGCGTGCCCCCTTGGGCCGCTCGGCCCGGTAACAGAAGCGCACCCCGGCAGTGTAGGGGAAGCTGCCGCTGCCATTGCCGGCCACGCCGTTGTTGGTGGCGTTGTCAATCGCCCCCTCCAGTGCCTCCGCCAGCTCGTAACCATGGACCCGATAGAGGGTGAGGGGGATGGCGAAGGGGAGCAGACGCCCGGCGATATCGGCCTCGCTCAGCGGGCCCTGCTCCAGCGAGCAGCGCACGCCCCCTGCATTGTGCAGGGCAAAATCCACCTGACCGACCTGCTCGCGCGCCGCTACCAGCATGGCCCGGGCGACCAGTGGCGCCACCTGGCTGCCATTTGGCAGCAGGGCATCCGGCAGGCGCTGATGCAGCAAAGGAGTGTCGAGGTGGGTGACGATGCGCTGGGTCATGGTCTCGATCTCCGGCCGGTAGCGTCTGGCCAGATGCTGTTCCACCCTGGCATCCGGCTCGCAAAAGAGCAGCCCGGCGGGGACGTCACCCGCAAACGGCCAGGGCTGCCAGGGCAGCCACTCCAGTTGTCCCCGGCTTTGTACCACGCGGCCCGCCTCGTCGAAGGTCAGCTCGCACACTCCGAGACAGAGGGCGCTGTGCCCCGCATGCAGGATGGCGACCCCGTTTTGCATCAGGGGATACTCCCCTTCGCTTGGCAGTCCCAGCGGCGCCAGATCTCCCAGCAGGCTGTGGGTGTGGCCGCCGATGATGAGGCTGAGCTGGGGGAATCTCTCGGCCAGCAGCTTGTCCTGCTCCAGCCCGAGGTGGCTCAACAGCACGATATGGTGGATCCCCTCTTCCTTTATCTCGCGCAGCACCCGGGTGAGGGTGTCGGCCACGGCATGAAAGCGGGTGTGGGGATCCGGGTTGGCAATGGCGGCCATCTGGGGCAGGGTGATGCCGAGCAGGGCAAACGGCACGCCGCCCAGTTCACGGCGATGCCAGGGCTGGTGGGCATCATAAAGGTGGGGCAGATCCCAGAGCCCGAGGGGCGTGTCGTCGGGCTCCTGGCTGTTGTCCAGGTTGGCGGCCAGCACGGGAAAATCGAGTTGGCGCAAAAACTCCACCAAGGGGCCATTGCCCAGATCGAACTCGTGGTTGCCGATCACCATGGCATCGGGTTGCAACATGGCGAGCAGGTCGGCGTTGGCGCGACCTTTGAAGCGGTTGAAATAGAGCGAGCCCTGAAAGGTATCGCCACCATGCAAGAAGAGGCTGGCCTGGCCTTGGCTGGCGGCCTTGGCACGCAGTTGGGTGAGCCGGGTCAGGATCCGTGCATAACCGCCGCACTGGGTGCGCCACTGGGGGTGACCGACGGGAGAGAAGCTGATCGGTGCGCCGTCGAAATGGGAGTGGCAATCACTGAAGTGGGCAAGTTGAACCGTAATACTCATCTCGGTCCTCCTTAGGGAAAGAGGCACCGAGTCTACTGCAACAGGGGGGCAAGATACCAGCCCGGCAGGCGCCGGGCTGGTGGGGGATCAGGCGGGGACCATGATCTGGGTGGCGAGGATCACCACCAGCAGGCCGACGGCGACCGGCATGCTGGTGCGTTTGACCACCTCGAACGGGGAGAGTTTGCCCATCCCCGCACAGGCGACCACCACGCCGGAGACCGGCGAGATGGTGCGGCCCAGGTTGGATGCCTGCAGCATGGGGATCACCAGGTACGCCGGGTTGATGCCCAGGCTGCTGGCCAGGTTGGGAATAAGCTCTACGAAGGCGTAGAAGGGGGCATTGCCCGAGCCGGTGGTGAAGGCCGCCAGGGTGGTGATCACCACCAGGGAGAGCATCATGATCAGGCCGCCCGAGCCCAGATCCTGGGCATGGGTCAGCAGGGTGTCGATGAAGCCGATGGTCATCAGGCCTTGGGCAAAGACGCCGGCACCCACCAGCAGCATGACCACGCCGGCGAAGGCATCCGCCATGTTGCGCCAGCACACCTGCAGGCCGTCCAGCAGCTCCTTGCCATTGCGCACGCGGATCAGCTCCAGCAGGCTGGCCAGCACCATGCACATGACGATGATGGTGACGATATCCAGCTGCGGTCCCCATTTGCCGTCAAACACCAGCACCCCGATGATGGGAGTGAAGGGGAGGATGGCGTAGAAGGCGGGAGCCGAGGTGATCAGATCACCCGGTGCCACCGGTTCGTTGTGTTCGCCGGATTTCTGATCGAGGTAGCGCTGCCAGAAGAAGTGGGTCACCGCCATGCAGGCGATAGCCACCAGTGAGATGGGCAGGGTCAGCTTGAAGGCAAAGTCCAGCAGCGGCATGTTGGCGGCCTGCGCGGCCATCACCACGTCACCGGAGGTGGGGGCCAGAATGATGGCTGCCGGGGAGGCGCAGACGGCTGCCGCGGCGCCACGGGAGATCCCCATGTTGACCATCAGCGGGAACAGGGTCGCCATCAGCAATACCCCGAGACCGGTGGCCGAGCTGACCGCCAGGGACATGGCGCAGGCGACCAGATAGGCGGCGACCAGCAGGATGTAGGGGGACTTGATGAAACCGAGGGGCTTGCTGGCCAGCTTGACCAGTATGGTGTTGGCGCCAATGTGGCTCATGTAGCCGGCAAAACCGCACAGCACCATGATCAACATCCCCAGTCCACCCCCACGGTCATTGAGCAGGAAGCGGACGTATTCGAAGATGTCGGTTGCCAGGTAGCCGGTGCTGGCGACCTTGCTTGGCAGGACGGGTTTGCCCATCAGGGCGGTGACCAGCAGCAATAGCAAGCCACCGCTGAGCAGCACGCCGGTGGCGGAGTATCCCTTGAAGATGGCACGGCCCACCACCAGGGTGACCAGGGTGCCGATAACGAGTTCCAGCATATATAGCCTTATTGGGTAGGTGAAAGTGGCATAAGTCTATTCCTATGGGGGTAATCCCGCGACAACAAGCCGGTAGTAGTTTGCTCCACATCAACATTTCCCAGTGGAAACAGCATTTTAAAAGGAGAAAAGCACTTTACCTGGTGGTTATGACTGCCTAATCTGACTCTAATTGTGTGGTTTTTAGGGTTTATGTATTTTGAATTTGCAATTTTACAGAATTAAACTCTGTTTAATTTGTGCTTGTTTGATGTTTATGCCAAATCGAGTGTTGGCAATGAACAACGACGGTTTTCACCAGACGGGTCCTTGTCAGGCGATCGCCATGCGACACCTGACGGCAGCCCGCGCCTACGGCGTGCTGATGGTCGCCGTGGGAGAGGGTCCCCGTTTCGCGGCCCTGATCACCGGCATGACGAGTGATGATTGTCTCTCCCGGCAGGCCATGCGAGTGGATGGGGTGGTGCTGTTGACCATCCCCCAATTTTATCCCCGGCGAGGGAAGGTTGGACTTTGCGAGTTGTGGTTACGAGATCGGGCAGATCGCCGTTTTTTTGCCAACCGCATTGAAAATGATCATTTCATTCAGATAGATGGTCATGACATCAATGTGAAAAATTATCACCTTAGCTGGCGCAGAATAGCCGGATCCAGGCGATAAAATTGTCAATTTCACCCTTGGTGCCCAGGTAACTCACGGAACCTGTGAGCGGGCTCAGATTTCTGAACAATCATGGTATTGCGCAGCATCCTGGTCGCACATAGGCTATAGCGTTATCTATGTGGCACCCGTTTCGGCGCGGTTGCTGTTTCGTCCGTGCAATCAAGGAAGGTAGTCTGGCATGGTCAGCAAGTTTCATAACATGATGGTAGGGATCGGGTTGTTGTTGCTGCCGCTGGCGAGCCAGGCGCAAACAGTCAGGCCGCAGGTGGTGCCCGAATCCCGCATCAATGTGCGTTTTTATGACGTCAATGCAACCAGCCCGGACCAACTGGTCAACGCCATCGTTCAGAGTGCCCCCAGGGTGAATGGCAAGGTGGTACTGGGCAAGGCAAGTTATCAGGTGGATTGGCAGCTCGAGACGGAGCAGCTGCCGGGGCGCTGCCAGCTTACCCAGGTCACTGTCCTGACTCAGGCGACCGTGCTGCTGCCCCGCTGGAGCCAGAACCGCAACAGCACGGGATCTGCCCGCGACGACTGGGCCAGGGTACTCTCCAGCATGTTCGAGTATGAATCCCGCTTCAAGGAGATGGTGCAGCGGGGCAGCAGCCTGGTGGGCGGTGCCATCGCGGCCCTGCCGAGTCACGGCGATTGCCAGGCCTTGCGCTATGCCGCCTGGGCGGCGGGCAGCAAGGAGATGGAGAAGATCCGGGAGCGCATCGATGCGTTTCAGGAGCAGACCGGTTATGGCGAGCGTTTTGGCGTGCGCTGGCCCAATTAATGGATTGATACCGACGACAACAAGGCCGCCCATTGGGCGGCCTTGTTGTTTATGGCTGGTAGTGAGGGATTCAGGCCAGCGATTTGCCCTTGAGCAGCTTGCGCACCCAGTAACGAGCCGGGTGGAGCGCCTCCAGCAGATCGGCTGCCAAGGGGAGGGGATCGCCGCAGATCTCGCTGGCCAGCAACTCGCCGCACAGCGGTGCCGAGCACAGGCCCCGGGAGCCGAGGGCGCCCAGTACATAGAGACCCGGGTAAAGTGGCAGCGGCGCGGCATCTTGTCGATCCCCATGCAGCCCGGCGTAATGATCCGCCAGCCCCTGCAATCTGGCCACGGGGCCGACCACGGGCAGGTGATCCCGGCTGGCGCAGCGTACCCCGACTCGCGCCTCATTACCGCTTATGTCTACCTCATCGGGCCAGGGCTGGCCAGGCAAGCAAGCTTGCAATCTGGTCCGGTTCTGGACCTGTTCATCGGCGCGAAATTCGAGGCTGGTCTGGTTGCGACCATAGCTGGCCCCGATACAGTGATGCGCGTTGTGGGCCGGCGTGAGATAGCCGTCGTAGCAGAGCACGGTCTTGAGCTGGCCGAGCGCTGGGCTGGTCGGAATATGGCTCACCTGACCGCGCACCGGATAGAGCGGCAGTTCGGCAAAGGGGAGCAGGGCGGGCAGTTGGTGGCCGGCGGCCACCACCAGATTGGGGGCCTGCCAGTGGCGACCGTCATGACTCATCACTTGCCAGCCGTCGCTTTGCTCGCCGATGCTAACCACCCGGGCGCCGTACTCCACCAGCAGCAGGCCGCTTGTCTTGGCTTCCTCGATGGCTGCGCGGGTCAGATCGGCCGGGCAGAGCCAGCCTCCCAGCGGATAGCTGACCCCGGCATGGCCCGAGGGCAAACCGCAAGCCGCTTCGCTTTCTGTTGCAGATAATGGGTGCATCAGCTCGGGCGGAAAGGGGCCCTGGCTCATCTTGGCCAGCTTGGCAGCGGATTTATCGTCATAACCGAGCTGGGTGACGCCGCACAGGGAAAAGGCGATGGGATGTCGTTCGGCCAGGGCCAGCAGTCGGCTTCTGGCAAAGCCGAAGGCGAGCGAATAGAAGCGCGACAACGCGTCGTGATCGCCGTTAAGGAGCGGATACAAGGCCCCTTGCCGGTTGCCGGAGGCGCCGCAGGCCGGCTCGCCATCTTCGCACAGGAGTGTCACCTTGCGGCCCCGCTCCACCAGGGAGAGCGCCGTCATGGCCGAAGCGATGCCGCCGCCTATCATCAGCACGTCCCCCTCCCGCCCGGCCGGGCGGGCATACCAGGGAGCTATGGTCTGCTGTGGCTGCTTGTCTATCCGCTCGCCGGCCAGCATTTCCCGCTTGCTGCCGTGGCCCTTCACCTTCTTCATGGCAAAGCCGGCGGCGATGAGTCCCCGGCGCACGAAACCGGCGCAGGTAAAGGTCGAGAGGGTGGCGCTGGGGCGGGCGAGACGGGCGAGGCCGTCGAACAGATCCTGAGTCCACATTTCCGGGTTTTTAGCCGGCGAGAAGCCGTCCAGATACCAGGCATCCACCAGACCGTCGGCCTGATGGGGCACCTGCGGCAACATGTCCTTGATATCGCCGAACCAGAGATCGAGGCAGATGCGGCCGCTGGCAAAGTGCAGGCGGTGACAGCCGGATACCGGCAGGGGCCACTGTTTGACGAGATCCTGGCTGAAGTGTGCCAGCTCGGGCCAGGCGTCCAGTGCCTTGCGCAGATCGTCCCGGGTCAGGGGGTATTTTTCGAAACTGATGAAGTGAAGACGCAGGGCGTTACCGGATTGGGACGTCTGTTCCAGGAAGGCTTTCATTGTCGCCAGAAAGTTAAGACCTGTACCGAAACCTGTTTCACCGATCACGAAAGTGTCACCATCATGGTGCGAAAATCGCGCTGGCAGCTGATTTTGCTGCAAAAAGACGTAGCGGGTTTCACTTAGACCGTTATCATTGGAAAAGTACACATCCCCGAAGTCACTGGAGACTGGAGTACCCGCCTCGTTCCAGTCCAATCGGGCATGATGTAAGGATGTTTGACTCACGTTTTCCTCGGCTCGCGTCACAAAATCGCGGGCATTCTACGTGAAAGCAGACCAGTTTGGCAGCCGAAAGCGGGTAGACTTGGCGCCAGTTTTTCCAGACGAGATGAATTAATGAGAAGAGCAGTGATCACCGGTATCGGCGTCATCTCCAGTATCGGCAACAACAAGGAAGAAGTGCTGGCCTCCCTGAAAGCAGGCAAATCCGGCATCACCTATTCCGAGCAGTTCGAGCAACACAACCTGCGCAGCCGTGTCTGGGGTAACATCAAACTCGATCCGTCTGAACTGATCGACCGTAAAGTCATGCGTTTCATGGGTGACGCTGCGGCCTATGCCTATCTCTCCATGCAGCAGGCCATCGCAGATGCCGGCCTGCCGGAAGATCAGGTCTCCAACGAGCGCACCGGCATCGTGACCGGCTCCGGCGGCGCCTCCGGCAAGAACACCTCCGAGTCTTGCGACATCGCCCGCGAGAAAGGGGTCAAGCGCGTGGGTCCCTACATGGTGCCGCGCACCATGTCCTCCACCACCTCCGCTTGCCTGGCTACGCCGTTCAAGATCAAGGGTGTCAACTACACCATCAGCTCCGCCTGCGCGACCTCTGCCCACTGCATCGGCCACGCTCTGGAACTGATCCAGCTCGGCAAACAGGACATCGTCTTCGCCGGTGGTGGCGAGGAGCTGGACTGGTCCTCCACCATCCAGTTTGACGCCATGGGCGCGTTGTCTACCAAATACAACGACTCCCCGGAAAAAGCGTCCCGTACCTATGATGCGGATCGCGACGGTTTCGTCATCTCCGGTGGTGGTGGCATCCTGGTGGTTGAGGAGCTGGAACACGCCCTGGCCCGTGGTGCCCACATCTATGCCGAGATCACCGGTTACGGTGCGACCTCCGATGGCTACGACATGGTGGCCCCGAGCGGCGAAGGCGCCGTGCGTTGCATGAAGATGGCGATGCAGAGTGTCGGCAAGGTGGACTACATCAACACCCACGGTACCTCTACTCCGGTCGGTGACACCAAGGAGCTGGAAGCCATCCAGACCCTGTTTGGCAGCAACGCGCCCAAGCTCTCCGCCACCAAGGCGATGACTGGCCATGCGCTGGGCGCCGCCGGTGTGCACGAGGCCGTCTACTCCCTGCTGATGCTGCAACATGGTTTTATCGCCCCCAGCATCAACATCGAGAACCTGGACGAGAAGGCCGAAGGGCTGCCCATCGTGCGCGAGTACGAAGAGGCTGACCTCAATACCGTCATGTCCAACAGCTTCGGCTTTGGCGGTACCAACGCCTCCCTGGTGTTCAGCAAGTTCAAAGCCTGATCATCCGGTTGATATAAAAAAAGCGCCTCAGGGCGCTTTTTTTGTGGCTGCGATTTGTTTGGCTGTTGTAGAGCCAGCAGAGCCAGCAGAGCCAGCAGAGCCAGCAGAGCCAGCAGAGCCAGCAGAGCTTGTCATATGCCGAGCTGGGCGGGGAGTTGTGAGTGGTCCTGCTCAGGTGGATCACCCCACAAGTGCTAAGGGGAGACGATGACAAGAAGGGGAGCCACTGGCTCCCCTTCTTACGTTAATTGGTTGCAATGACAAGATAAGGGCGGCTAGAACCAGAAGCCGATGATAAAGGAGCCCGCCAGGGTCAGCATGACGTTGGCCACCGCATAGGTGCCGGCGTAGCCGAGCGCCGGAATGGAGCTGTTGGCCGCTTCGTTGACCACATCCATGGCCGGGGCGCAGGTTCGCGCTCCGGTGATAGCGCCGAGCAGCAGGGCCGGGTTCATCTTCAGCACCCAGACCCCGAACAGATAGCCTACCAGCACCGGCAGGGTGGTCACCAGCATGCCGGACAAGAGCACCACGCCACCCACTTCGCTCAGGTGATCCAGAATGCCGCCGCCGGCCTTGAGACCCGTACTCACCATAAAGACGGCGAGGCCGAGATCCTTTGCCAGACGCAGGGCGCCCGGTGGCACATAGCCGACCGTGGGGTGATTGGCCCGCAGATAACCCATCAGGATCCCGGCCAGCAGCAGGCCGACGGCGTTGCCGAGGCCAAACTCGATCTGGCCGAATACCAGGGAGACGGAGCCAATCAGCAGCCCCAGCACGAAGAAGGTGGTAAAGGCCACCAGATCCGTGGTCTGACTGTGGATGCTGATAAAGCCGATCTTGTTGGCCAGTAGCTTGACCCGCTGCTTCTCGCCGCTGATCTGCAGCACGTCGCCTTTTTGCAGCATGATGTTGCGATCGAACGGCATCTCGATCTGGGAGCGCACCACCCGGTTGAGGAAGCAGCCCTTCTCGGTGAGATTCAGCTCCACCAGATGGCGACCCACCACGGCGTCGTTCTTCACCACGATTTCTTCTGTGACGATCTGCAGGTCAAGCAGGTTGCGGTCAAACACCTCCTTGCCGTTGCGGTAGTTGACGTCGAGCTTCTCGTGGCTTTCGGGGTAACCCACCAGGGCGATCTCGTCCCCTTCCTGGATGACGGCGTCACCGTCGGGGCTGGCCAGGATGCCGTTGCGGCGGATCCGCTCCACATAGCAACCGGTGTGGGGATAGATGCCGGTCTCGCGCAGGGTGCGTCCCCCGATCCAGGCGGCGAGCTCGGGGCCGACCCGGTAGGCGCGAATGATGGGCAGATAAGTCTTGCGATTGTCGCTGTCGGATAGGCCCCGCTCGCGGGCAATCTTCTGCGCCTCGGTATTGAGGTCGAGGCGTGCCAGCGAGGGGAGATAGCGCACCACCAGCATCAGGCCCACCAGCCCCACCAGATAGGTCAGGGCGTAGCCGATGCCCATGTTGTCGAGCACCGACTGCATGTCGGTCTGGTGAGGGAGGTTGAGCAGGCCGCTGCGCAGGGCATCCTGGGCACCGACCAGCGCCGGGGTCGAGGTGAGTGAGCCCGCCAGGATGCCGGCGGCCATGCCTGGCCCCAGATTGAAGAATTTGGCCAGCCCCACGGTCAGCAGCAGGGCGCTCAGCAAGATCACCAGGGTCAGGGTGATGTAGTGGATGCCATCGCGCAGGAAGACGCTGAAGAAGTGGGGTCCGGCCTCAATGCCCACACAGAAGATGAACAGCATGAAGCCGACGTTTTCGGTGGAGGTGGAGAACTGGAAGCCCATCTGGCCAAACAGCAGGGCGGTGAAGAGCACCCCAATGGTGTTGCCAATCTGGAAGTTGCCGAGGCGCACCTTGCCCAGCAGCAGGCCGAAGGCCAGCACCACGAACAGGAGTAGGGAGTCGCTTTGATGTAGCAGTGTCACGAAATCTATGGTCATGCCCGGAAAAACCGAGGAAAAAAGTGGGGCGGACATTGTGCCGGATCTGTCACCAATAAAGAAGCGCAAGGAACCGATTAATCAACAGTTACGAGGGGCTGTGACGGCTTGCCAGAGAGGGATCGGGAGCGTATCGGTGCAAAGGTGGCGATTTTTGCTGTTCAGACCCGTGTCAATGAGTGAAAAATGCTGACGAAAGGGGGAGCTGGACAGTGAGGAGGATAAGTTTAGATTCTGCTGTTGGCCCGCTTTGGAAGGAGCGGTTTCAGCAGATTCAACCGGTAGCGAAACAGGGTGATCTGGGAAGCAAACGACCATCATGTTGGCTGCTCGCCCAGTACTGCTGGGGTAGACAAAAGATATCTGCAAAAAGGAACAAAAGTGTCGTTTGGGCAGGGGGGAGGGGGGCATGTACAAAACAGCATAAAATCAGGTTGCCCCTCGGAGCATGGCCCGAAAAGCCGTGATAACGGGTGAACCCGCATCGGGACAGGGTTTGCTGCAGTTACCCACAGAATCTGTGGATAACCCTGTTTATGAATCCTGTTCATCGGCCCGAAAGCCGCGCCAATACTGGGCTGCAAGGGCTGTACAAAAAATACCGCATGAAAAATGTTTACATTAAAATCAAATACTTAGATGCAACAGAAGAAAACTCTGAAGAGCCGTACGCGGTGAAAAAGGGGATCGTCAGCAGCAAGAAGGATCTTGTGCATTAAAATTGGCAGAAGAGAGCACTAAAGTGGATAACTTGCACCGAGATGGTGAGGAATTGGCTCCCCCGACTGGACTCGAACCAGTGACATACGGATTAACAGTCCGCCGTTCTACCGACTGAACTACGGGGGAACATCAGGCAAGGAGGAGCATCATACAGAAGGCACCCTCAGGGGTCAAGCCATCGAGGGCATCATGGTGCGGGTGTACCGGTGCGGATCACTCGGTTACACTGCTCTCTTGCTGTTTCGTGTCGGGAGTCTCCATGAGCAAGTTGTTCAAATTAGCCAGTCAGTTTCAACCCGCCGGGGATCAACCCAAGGCCATTGCCCAGTTGCTCGACGGTATCGAGTCCGGCCTTGCCCATCAGACCCTGCTCGGGGTGACCGGTTCGGGCAAGACCTTCACCATGGCCAATGTCATCGCGACTCTCAACCGCCCGACCATGATCCTGGCTCCCAACAAGACCCTGGCGGCCCAGCTCTACGGCGAGATGAAGGAGTTCTTCCCCGACAATGCGGTGGAGTACTTCGTCTCCTACTACGACTACTACCAGCCCGAGGCCTATGTACCGACCACGGACACCTTCATCGAGAAGGATGCCTCCATCAACGATCACATCGAGCAGATGCGGCTGTCGGCCACCAAGGCCCTGCTGGAGCGGCGCGACGTGGTGATCGTCGCTTCGGTGTCGGCCATCTATGGCTTGGGGGATCCGCAGGCCTACCTCAGCATGATGCTGCACCTCAAAGTGGGAGATGTGATCAACCAGCGGGATATCCTGCGCCGTCTTGCCGAACTGCAATACACCCGTAACGACATGGCCTTCCAGCGCGGCACCTTCCGGGTGCGGGGGGAGGTGATCGACATCTATCCCGCCGAATCGGACAAGCTGGCCCTGCGAGTGGAGCTGTTTGACGAGGAGGTGGAGCGCCTCTCCCTGTTCGACCCGCTGACCGGCGCCATCGAGCAGACGGTAGTGCGCTACACCATCTACCCCAAGACCCACTACGCCACTCCGCGCGAGACCATCCTCGGTGCCATTGAACATATCAAGGAGGAGCTTAAAAGCCGTCGTGAGCAGCTGTTGTCGCTCAACAAGCTGGTGGAGGAGCAGCGGATCAGCCAGCGCACCCAGTTCGACATGGAGATGATGCAGGAGTTGGGCTATTGCTCGGGCATCGAGAACTACAGCCGCTACCTCTCCGGCCGCGCGCCGGGGGAGCCGCCGCCCACCCTGTTTGACTATCTTCCGGGGGACGGCCTGCTCATCATCGACGAATCCCATGTCACGGTGCCGCAGATCGGCGCCATGTTCAAAGGGGACAGATCCCGCAAGGAGACTCTGGTGGAGTACGGCTTCCGGCTCCCTTCCGCGCTCGACAATCGCCCCCTCAAGTTCGATGAATTCGAGGCCCTGATGCCGCAGACGGTGTTTGTCTCGGCAACCCCCGGTCCCTACGAGCTGGAGAAGTCCGGCGGCGACGTGGTGCAGCAGGTGGTGCGTCCTACCGGTTTGCTCGATCCCGAAGTGGAAGTACGCCCGGTGACCACCCAGGTGGACGACCTGCTCTCCGAAATCCGCCAGCGGGTAGCGGTGGAGGAGCGGGTGCTGGTGACGACGCTCACCAAGCGGATGGCCGAAGATCTGACCGAATATCTGGCGGAGCACGGCGTCAAGGTGCGCTACCTGCACTCGGACATCGATACTGTGGAGCGGGTGGAGATCATTCGCGATCTGCGTCTCGGCACTTTTGATGTGCTGGTGGGGATCAACCTGCTGCGCGAAGGCCTCGATATGCCGGAGGTGTCCCTGGTGGCCATCCTGGACGCGGACAAGGAGGGCTTCCTGCGCTCCACGCGTTCCCTGATCCAGACCATAGGGCGTGCGGCGCGCAACCTCAACGGCAAGGTCATTCTCTACGGGGATACCATCACCAACTCCATGAAGGTGGCCATCGAAGAGACCGAGCGGCGCCGCGCCCTGCAGCACGCCTACAACCTCGAGCACGGCATCACGCCGAAGGGGCTCAACAAGGCCATCGGCGATGTGATGGACATGGGGGGCAGCCGCAGCGCTGGCAAGGGCGGCAAGGGGAGTCGCAAGGCGGCCGAGCCACAAGGGGAGTACCATGTCCGCTCCGCCAGCGAGATCGCCAAGGAGATCAAGCGGATGGAAGAGCAGATGTTCCAGCATGCCCGGGATCTGGAGTTCGAACAGGCGGCGGCACTGCGGGATCAGATCCAGCAACTGCGCGGCGAGCTGATCGAATCATGAGTACTCGACGCTGGCTCATCTGGCGGCGCCTGCGTCGCCTCTATCAGGGCTTTCGCCATCCTGCCACCCCCTGGTGGGCCAGGGGGCTGGTGATCCTCATCCTGCTCTATGGCTTGAGTCCGGTTGATCTGGTGCCGGATCTTGTACCGCTGGTTGGCTGGCTCGACGATGCGACCCTGCTGCTGCTCCTGTTGTGGGGTTGGGAGCGCTGCTTGCCAGCCTCGGTACGTGATGGCCTGGAGGAGGGCTCCTGACGGGCTTGTAACCCGTATCAACGCGGCTTGGGAGCCGAAAACGGTTTTGTCTGGCTTTTTTGTGGAAGGGGAAGAATGAGACCTGTCTCGTGATTGTGACCCTGCATGGGTTGGCGTAGACTCCACGCCGTTCACCTCATGAGTATCAAAAAATGGATCTGATCCTGTTTGCTATCGACTTTATCCTGCACGTCGACGTTCACCTGAAAGAGCTGTTTGAAAACTATGGCATCTGGGTATATGCCATCCTGTTCCTGATCATCTTCTGCGAGACCGGACTGGTGGTCACCCCTTTCCTGCCGGGGGATTCCCTGCTGTTTGCCGCCGGTGCTCTCACCGTCGACAGCGTGCTGGATGTGCACACCCTGGCCGGTGTGCTGACTCTCGCCGCCGTGCTCGGCAATGTGGTCAACTACACCATTGGTCACTTCTTCGGCGAGCAGCTGTTTCGCAAGCCGGATTCAAGAATCTTCAGGCGGGACTATCTGGAGAAGACCCGAGGCTTCTATGCCAAACATGGCGGCAAGACCATTATCATCACCCGTTTCTTGCCGATTGTGCGTACCTTTGCACCCTTCGTGGCAGGCATGGGGGCCATGACCTATCCGCGCTTCCTGGCATTCAATCTGGTGGGCGGACTGCTGTGGGTGTTGTCGTTTGTCTATGCGGGCCACCTCTTTGGCAACCTGCCGCTGGTGCGCCACAACTTTACTCTGCTGATCTTCGGCATCATAGGCATCTCCCTGTTACCCATGGTGGTCGGGGTGATCCGCGCGAAAATGAGCCCGGCGCAGGCGAGCTGAGTTGCATAATCACAGTGCCTGGGCAAGCAAGACAAATAAAGTAGGGGAGCCATAAAGGCTCCCCTACTTCTGTGGTACTTGTGCTAGCGCGCAGGCCGGATGCCTCAACTACAGCAGCGACCCTTCACCAGATTGCCGATGGCCACTACGGTAAACACCAGCAGGTAGGCGGCGAAGATGGCCACCAGCCACTGGGGCATGGAGAAGCTGAGGAACTGCCAGGTGATCTCGCTGCAATCCCCATCCGGGAAGAAGAGCCAGGGGATCCATTGATCGAGCGGCGCCCAGCTCGGGAAGTCGGCATAAGGGCTGCAGACGTTGAACGGGGAGGGGTTGACCTGATAGTCGACATGTTGCAGCGCCAGCTGGAGACCGCGAAAGGCGCTGTAACCCCATAGCAGCATGGCGCTCCAGCGCAGGTACCACTTCTCGGGGGCAATCATGCCGAGCAGACCGGCGCAAAGGACACCCAGTGTCGCAAGCCTTTCGTAGACACACATCACGCAGGGATGCAGTCCAAGTATGTGCTGGAAGAAAAGCGCACACAGTTCGAGGAACAGGGCGGAGGTCGCCAGCAGTCCCCAGGCCAGGCGGTTGCTGGCCAAGCGGCGGAGAAACGCGATCATCTCATTGATCTCACAGAAGAAACAGTGGCTGAATTAGAGCAGAGCAGGGGACAAAAGAAAAGGCTATGTCCCAATTACGTGTTGCATGGGGCGCCCCAGCGCCTCATGCAAACACGCTTTGATATTCACACTCCTTCCGTAACGCTCCAGCATCCTGCGCCAACCCAGATAGTTCTTCAGGTAGTGGGTCGCCACACCATGAAATCGCTCCATCCACGCTTTCAACCGATGGTGATACCCGTTCACGTGCTGGATGTGATACGCACCGACCACTCGCTCGCCCTGACGATTGTGCACCACCTGATGTGTCACTCCCTGTGCCTGGCTGAAACTGGCATACACTCCCGCACCATCGCTACACAGCACCGCCTCCGCTGACACCAGCGGCTTCAAGAGCGCTATCACCGTCTCGGCATTCATCTGCTCCATCTGAAAATCCGCATGATGGCCTGCCCGGTCTTGCACCACCATCACCGGGATGTAATCCGACCCGGTGCCACGGGTTCGTCCTTTACCACCACGATGCCGTGGCGGACGCGGCAGTCCCCGTTGCCCCTTGAACGACTCGAGGAAGAAGGTCTCATCGACCTCAACGATGCCCTCTTCCCGTGTGGCTTGATGGCCTGCCATCGCCCGCAAGAAGCGATGGCGCCAGAGGAAGGCGGTGTTTTTGCTGACCCCGCAACGCATTGCTGCCTGGCGAACGGTCAGTCCTTCGATGAGGGCTTGCGCGTAGTCTTCCCAGCACTGGGCTTTGCGCAACCTGGCCAGGGGAGTTTTGGTGAGCACGGAGCTGGTGCGCAGGCACAGTTTGCAACGGTAGCGGCGCAGTCCCCGACTCCAGCCCCAGGGTGCCAGCTGAGCGGTTTCGGCCTGACAATGAGGGCAACCGCTGCATGCTGGTAACTGGGTATTGAGCGAGGTAATGGGGTGTGGAGACATGAGCTCCTGCCGGGCAACACGGCGTTGGCGCAGGGTCAGCTGAGGAAACAGAGACAACAAGTGTTGAAAGGCGGGGGTATCCATGATGGTAGACCTCAAGGTGATGGCCTACTTCAAGATTAGCCTTTCAACACGTAATTGGGACAGCGCCAAAGAAAAGGGCCCTGGCGGGCCCTTGTTATTGGAGTACGACAGGATCAGTGTAGCGCCGGGGCGACTACGGCAGCCCCCTGCGGAACAATCAGCCAGCCCTGCTGGTAAAACCATTCGGTCAGGGGCGCCAACACGGTTTCCACTGCGGCGAAACCGACCAGACCCAGCACCAGGGTGTAGGGCAATGCCATCCACACCATGCGGCCATAGGAGAGGCGAAGCAGGGGGGCCAGCGCCGAGGTCAGCATGAACAGGAAAGCAGCCTGACCGTTCGGGGTGGCCACAGATGGCAGGTTGGTGCCCGTGTTGATAGCCACCGCCAGCAGATCGAACTGTTCGCGGCTGATGGCTCCATTGAGCAGGGCCGTTTTCACTTCGTTGATGTAGACGGTGCCGACGAAGACGTTGTCACTGACCATGGAGAGCAGGCCGTTGGCCATATAGAAGAGCGCCAGTTGGTGATCCGGATCTGCCGAGAGCACCCACTGGATCACCGGCTTGAACAGCTCCTGATCGATGATCACGGCCACTATGCTGAAGAAGACGGCAAGCAGGGCGGTAAAGGGGAGCGCCTCTTCAAACGCCTTGCCGAGGGCATGCTCTTCGGTGATGCCAGTCAGGGAGGTGGCCAGCACGATGACGGTGAGACCGATGAGGCCCACGGCCGCCAGATGGAGCGCCAGACCGACGATTAGCCAGACGGCGATCACCGTCTGGGCTATGAGCTTGGCTCTGTCCTGTTGGCTGCGTTTTGCCTCTTCATAACGGTTGTACTCCTCCATGATCTTGCGCACGTTGACGGGCAGGCGGGTGCCGTAGCCAAACAGGCGGAAGTGCTCGACCAGCACGCAGGTGAGCAGACCACAGATGAAGACCGGCAGCGATACCGGCGCCATGCGGATGGCAAATTCGCCGAAATGCCAGCCGGCCTGTTCGCCGATGATGAGGTTCTGCGGCTCACCCACCAGGGTGCAGACGCCCCCCAGTGCCGTACCGACGGCGGCATGCATCATCAGGCTGCGCAGGAAGGCGCGAAAATCGTCGAGATCCTGGCGGTTGAGTTCCGCCACTTCCTGATCATCGGTATGGTCGTGATGATGACCAAACTCCTTGCCGGAGGAGACCTTGTGGTAGATGGCGTAGAAACCGGTGGCCACGCTGATCACCACGGCAATGACCGTCAGGGCGTCGAGGAAAGCGGAGAGGAAGGCAGATACCAGGCAGAAGGAGAGGGAGAGCAGTATCTTGGAGCGCACTCCGATCAGCAGCTTGGTAAACACGTAGAGCAGCAGCTGTTTCATGAAGTAGATGCCCGCCACCATGAATACCAGCAGCAGCAGCACTTCTATGTTGGCGACCAGCTCATGCTTGACCTGGTCGGCTGATGTCATGCCGATCAGCACGGCCTCGATGGCAAGCAGACCGCCCGGTTGCAGGGGATAACACTTGAGGGCCATGGCCAGGGTGAAGATGAACTCGACAACCAGCAACCAGCCTGCAATGAAGGGGTCGAAATGGAAGGCGATGGGGTTGATGATCAGAAACAGCAGGATGGCTTGTTTATACCACTGTGGCGCATTGCCCAAGAAGTTCTTGGCAAATGCCTGCCCTAGGCTTATTGGCATGATGATGGGTCTCAGCGTTGTTGTTAGGATCTGCGTCTATGCAGTCAAGGGTACTTGACCTGTACGTCCGGATGTTGGCCCGTATCTATATAATTACACGTGATTTTAATCAAAAAGCGGAACGATTATATACAAAGGTTGGGCCAAGATCTTGGGAGTGATGGTTTTATCACCACATAACCAGCGCTGACTGGCACCGCTATCGATTTTTAACACAAATTAATAACATTTTCTTTGCCATATGTGAGCAGAGGACTGACCTTCTGCTTGCCAGCCTTCCTTGCTTTGATATGATTCGTGGGCCTTTTTACGTATTACAACAGAGTCATTTCATGGTCATAAAAGCGCAGAGCCCTGCAGGGTTTGCCGAGGAATACATCATCGAGTCCATCTGGAACAATCGCTTTCCTCCCGGATCCATTCTGCCTGCAGAGCGTGAATTGTCCGAGCTGATCGGGGTGACACGCACAACCCTGCGGGAAGTGTTGCAGCGTCTGGCCCGTGACGGCTGGTTGACCATACAGCATGGCAAACCGACCAAGGTAAACAACTTCTGGGAAACCTCCGGTCTCAATATTCTGGAGACTCTGGCCCGTCTGGATCAGGACAAGGTGCCGGATCTGGTCGCCCAGTTGCTGTCGGCACGCACCAACATCTGCACCATCTTCATTCGTGGTGCCATCCGTAACAATCCGGAGCAAGCCGCCGAGATCCTGCGCGGCGCCGCCGAAGTGGAAAACACGGCCGAGGCCTATGCCGAGTTCGACTATCGCCTCCATCACCAGCTGTCGTTTGCCTCCGGCAATCCCATCTATGCCCTGATCCTCAACGGATTCAAGGGGCTGTATAGCCGGGTAGGGCGTTACTACTTCTCCGACAAGCAGGCGCGCGAAACTGCAGACACCTATTACAAGACCTTGTTGAACCTGGCCGAGACCCACGATCACGAAGCAGTCTTCATGACGGTTCGCCAGTACGGCATCGAATCCGGCAAGCTCTGGACGCGCCTGCGTCAGGACATGCCGATCGACCTGTGTGACAACTGAGTCACCTCGTCAGCCTCTCAAGAACGCGCCTTTGGCGCGTTTTTTTATGCCCGTTTCCGGTTTCCGTCTTCTTGTCAGGGTTGTCAATGACAACTAATTCCTTGAGTTGGAAGGAAATACACACTAAAAATTGATCTAGCGCAAATATACCCCGCATTTATTACTTTGGTGGCATAGGACTCAGCAACGGGTTAGGGTCAAATAGACTTATCAAGAGCGGAGATACTATCCGCCGAAAAAGGAACACGCATTTCACAGGACGAAAGGACCACATTATGAGTCTGCTTGAACACACTATCTGGACCGTATTGGGATATGGGGTCATGCCCTTTATCTTCCTGAGTGGGTTTGTAGCCGTGGCAGTCACCTGCTGTGTGCTGCTCAACGCCTTCGGGGTCGAGTCCGCCGAGAAGTGAGTCGCTTCTGCAATGCCGCCAAATGCCAGTCTTCGGACTGGCATTTGTTTTTTCAGCGCCTTTCGAAGCTGGTGTGGCCAATTCTTTGATTTCTGTGGTCGAACCCCGTCGCCAATTTGATTACACTGGCGCCCGTATCTCCATTCACGTGTCTCTTACCCAGGTTTTCAAGGTTTTTTATGGCTCTCAAGGCAACCGTATTCAAGGCCCAGATCAGCTTGTCTGACATGGATCGCAATCTGTATCAGGACTTCTCCCTCACCCTGGCGCGCCACCCTTCCGAAACGGACGAGCGGATGATGATCCGGCTGGCGGCGTTTGCCTGGCATGCCGCAGAGCGACTGGAATTTACCAAGGGTCTCAGCGCCGACGATGAACCCGAACTTTGGGAAAAGAACTACTCGGACGAGATTGAGCTCTGGATTGAACTGGGACAGCCCGACGAGAAGCGCCTCAAGAAGGCCTGCAACCGGTCGCGCCAGGTCGTGCTCTATCTCTACGGCGGGCGTGGCACCAGCGTCTGGTGGAAGCAAAACCAAGGCAAGCTGAGCCTGCATGACAATCTGAGCATCATCGAACTTGCGGAGAGCCAGACCCTGGCGCTCACCGCCATGGTGGAGCGTACCATGCAGCTCACCTGTACCATCTCCGACGGCCAGCTCTGGATCAGCAATGGCGCCCAGGAAGTGACCCTGGATCCGCTGCTGCTGATGGGCAAGCCGGCCCGCGAACTGTAACGGCATCCGCCCGTGTTCAGCGCCCTGCTTAATATCGTCATTCCCGTGTTCGGTGTGATCGGGCTCGGCGCCCTCTATGGCAGGCTGCGACCGGGCGGGGCGCTTGGCTATGTCAACCTGGCCAACATAGAGCTGTTTACTCCGGCGCTGGTCTTCTCGGCACTGGTCAAGTACCCACTGGCGCTGGGGGATAATCTGCCGCTGATCGGGGCAGGGGCCCTGGTGATCCTGCTGCCCGGGCTCTTGCTCGCTCTGCTCAGGCTGGACGGCGTCGAGCGGGCGGCCCTCATTTTGCCCGCCATGTTTCGCAACACCGGGAATTTGGGCATCCCCCTGATGGTGCTGGCCTTTGGTGAACAGCAGTTGGGGGCCATCGTCATCCTCTTTGTGCTCTCCAACCTGCTTCACTTCTCGGTCGGCATGTTTATCCTGTCGGCCAATACCTCCCGCTGGCTCTGGCTGCGCAGCCCCGTGCTCTGGGCGGCCCTGGCTGGCTTGCTGGTGGCCAACCTGCAGATCCCGCTGCCTGAATATCTGGTGACGACGGTGTCGATGCTCGGCCAGATCTCGGTGCCGCTGATGTTGTTTGCCCTCGGGATCCGCCTGATGGAGGGGGAGCTGGATCACCTGGGGCTGGCCCTGCGCTGCAACCTGCTCTATCTGCTGGCCGGTGGTCTGTCGCTCTTGCTCGCCATCTGGCTGTTGCCCCTCAAAGCTGAATGGATCCCGCTGCTGATGCTGTCGGTTTCTCTGCCCCCAGCGGTACTCAATTACATGCTGTGCGAGCAGTACCGCTGCCAGCCGGAGAAAGTGGCCAGCATAGTGCTGGGGGGCAATCTGCACTCCTTGCTGGTGATCCCGCTTTCGGTCTGGCTGGCGCTGCACTTGCCATCATAAGCAGAATACAATTCTGATAATTTACCATTTTGTCGATTTTGTGGCTGTTTTTTAGGCGCAAGTTCGGCCCCTCCATTTTACTTTTCGTGATCCCCTCCCAAGTTGTGTCCGTTGAAATCCCTTAGTATCTGGCCAGCATGACTCCCTTTAGGGGGAGGTAATTAAAAAGGGAGCAATGGATGCGCGTCGTGAATACCCCCTGTCTGCTGATGCAGATCCAGCCCACCATCTTGCGCTTTGCCAAGATGCTGGCCAGCTTGCTGCAACTGGAAGTCGAGATTGTCGACGACAATCTGGTACGGGTGGCCGGAACCGGCCCCTATGGCAAATTCTTCGGTCGCCAGCTGGAGGGCGACTCCAGGCTGCTGCGCTACGTGATTGAAAACCAGCGGGAAAAGATCGTCACCCATACCAGTGACGACCCCGTGTGTGATGGCTGCAGCTGCAAGGAGAGTTGCCGGGAGCGGGCTTTCCTTGGCATCCCCATCATGGTGGAGGAGCGCTGCATCGGGGTGATCAGCCTGGTGGCCTTCAACCCCGAACAGCAGGAGCGGCTCAGCAACAATCTGCAGGATGTGTGCGACTACGTGCGCCACATCTCCGCCATCTTCGTGGCCAAGCTGTTCGACTCCCGCGGCCTGTCAGACGGGGTCAACAAGGTGTTTCTCGATCTGATGGCCAACATGGATCAGGGCTGCCTGCTGCTCGATGACAAGAGTCAGGTGCGCTATGCCAACGAGGTAGCGCTCAAGCAGCTGGGCTGCAAGCAGGAACAGTTGCTGGGGCGCGAGCTTGGCATCCGGCCGCTCACCTTCGCCCAGCACGGGCGAAACGGCCATCTGCAGCACATTATCACCCTTGAGGATCGCCAGGAGCTGATCATCGGCCAGTTGCACCATGTGCAGGGGCAGCAGCTGTTCCTGATGGCGTTTCACCAGTCCCACTCCGGCCAGGTGCGCGAGCCGGACGCCGATCACTGCATTGAGCAGCTGATCGGCGAGAGCAAGCCGATGCGCACCCTCAAGCGGCTGCTGCACCGGATCGCTCAAAGCCCCTCCAGTGTGTTGATCTGCGGGGAAAGCGGGACCGGCAAGGAGGTGGTGGCGCGTGCCGTGCATCGGCTCAGTCCACGCAATGGCAAGCCCTTTATCGCCATCAACTGTGCCGCCATCCCCGAACAGCTGCTGGAAAGTGAATTGTTTGGCTATGTGAAGGGGTCCTTTACCGGTGCCGCCAGCGGAGGCAAGCAGGGGCTGATCCAGGCCGCACATCAGGGTACCCTGTTTCTCGACGAGATAGGGGACATGCCCCTCACCATGCAGGCCAAGTTGCTGCGGGTGCTGGAGCTGCGGGAGGTGACCCCCATCGGGGCCAGTCGCCCGGTGCCGGTGGATATCCGCATCATCGCCGCCACCCACCAGCATCTCGATCAATACATCGCTGAAGGCAAATTTCGCGAGGATCTCTACTACCGGATCAACGTGATCCCGCTCAATCTGCCGCCACTGCGGGAGCGGGAAGGAGATGTAGAGCTGCTGACCCACTATTTCCTCAACCTGCACACCAGCCGGATCGGTATCGTCTACCCGGGGTTGACACCCGAGGTGATGGCCCTGCTCAAGGGCTATCGCTGGCCGGGCAACGTGCGTGAATTGAGTAACCTGATGGAGTATCTGGTCAACGTCACTCAGCCGGGGGAGGTGATCGATGCCACCCTGTTGCCCCCCAACATCATCCGTAACCAGCTGGGGTCGCTCCCGGCCGAAGAGGGGCGGATCCCCGTCACCGTGGTGAGCCCGTCCGCCAGTCTGCTGATGCCGGCGAGCGTGGATGCGGCATCAGTGGCTGCCCCGCAGCCTGCGGAGAATGGCCTTGAGAACATGGAAAAACAGATGATCGAGGAAACCCTGATGCGTCTTGGCAACAAGAAGCTGGCCGCCCAGGCCCTGGGGATAGGGATTGCCACCCTGTATCGCAAGATAAAGAAGTACGAGATCACCGTGCAGGCCTGATGGTCAGGCATGGTGCAACGGGCCCGCGTCATGATATGGATGGCGCGGGCTTTTTCTTGGGTACACGAATGACGCAATGGAAGGGCAGGGAATGCAAAAAGCCCGCTCGATGAGCGGGCTTTTCTAATCTGGTGCGTCCTAGTGGATTCGAACCACCGACCCCCACCATGTCAAGGTGGTGCTCTAACCAGCTGAGCTAAGGACGCAGGGTGCGCAAGGCGACTTTTTGCAGGGGAGTGGTGGGTTTAATTGGATTCGAACCAACGACCCCTACCATGTCAAGGTAGTGCTCTAACCAACTGAGCTATAAACCCACATCTTAGTCTGCAAATTTTTCAAACTGTTATGGTGCGTCCTAGTGGATTCGAACCACCGACCCCCACCATGTCAAGGTGATGCTCTAACCAGCTGAGCTAAGGACGCATAACAGTGTTTCATGATGGTGCGTCCTAGTGGATTCGAACCACCGACCCCCACCATGTCAAGGTGGTGCTCTAACCAGCTGAGCTAAGGACGCATCATGAAAAGTGGTGGGTTTAATTGGATTCGAACCAACGACCCCTACCATGTCAAGGTAGTGCTCTAACCAACTGAGCTATAAACCCACTTTGCGAACCGGGTCAGGAACCCGTTTCACCACGCCAGCACTGCTGGCGTGGTCGGCATACTACCCATGCCCCCCAAGGCTGTCAACAGGCCGCACTCACAAAGGAGACTGTTTGCCCAGTTCTTGCGCAGCCTGTTGATTTTGCAGGCGAGTTTCGTCGTCTCCCGCCCTTATTGGGCCCGGGACAGGCTGGTGCAGGCCTCCGGAGTGGCAAAGCGCCCGTAGATGTAACGCAGCCTGGTTCCCAGCATCAGGGCTGCGCTGGTAAGGCCGACAATAAAGCCAATCCAGAAACCTTGCGGCCCCATCTTGGGCACCACCCAGTCGGTCAGCCCCAGGATCATGCCGGTGGGCAGCCCAAGTCCCCAGTAGGCGACGATGGTGACGTAGAAGATGGCCTTGGTGTCCTTGTAACCGCGCAGCGCCGCGGCGGCCACCACCTGCACCGAATCGGATACCTGATAGATGGCGGCGAAGAACAGCAGGGTGGCCGCCAGGGTGATCACCTGCAGATCCTCTGTGTAGATGCCGGCAATGGGTTCGCGCAGCAGCACTGTGAGGGCGGCGGTGGCGGCGGCCACGCTCATGCCCAGCATCAGACCGGTGCGGGCGGCGACCCGGGCGTGTTCCGGCAGGCCTTCTCCTATGCTGTGACCGACCCGGATGGTGACACCCACGCCAATCGACAACGGCAGCATGAAGACCAGGCTGGAGAAATTCAGGGCGATCTGGTGACTTGCCACTATCTCGGCCCCGAAGGGTGCCAGCATCAGGGCCACCACGGTGAACAGGGTCACTTCGCAGAAGATGGCCATGGCGATGGGGAACCCGAGCCGGAACAGGCGCCAGAGCCGACTGCCATTGGGGGCGCACAACTGGGAGAAGAGGCGGATTTCGGCGAAGTGACGGGAGAGCTTCACATAGAGGATCATCGCCAGCAGCATGGCCCACAGCACGATGGCGGTGGCGACGCCGCAGCCGACGCCGCCGAGGGCCGGCATGCCCAGATGGCCGTAAATGAAGACGTAGTTGGCGGGAATATTGACTGCCAGCCCGACGAAGCCGATCACCATGGTCGGCATGGTGTGGGAGAGCCCCTCGCTGAAGTTGCGCAGCACCTGGAACATCACGAAGGCGGGCAGACCCCAGAGGATGGCGTGAAGGTAACCTGTGGTCTTGGCCGCCATCACGGGATCCACGTCCATGAACTGCAGCGCCAGCGGGCTGAAGTAGAGCGCCACCATGGCGACCGGGGTCACCATCAGGGCCAACCAGAAGCCCTGATGCACGGCCGGGCGCACCTCGTCCCGTTTGCGGGCCCCGTTGAGCTGGGAGACGATGGGAGTGAGCGCCATGATGATCCCCTGTACCAGCAGGATGATCGGCAACCAGAAGCTGGAGGCAACCGAGACGGCCGCGAGATCCACGGCGCTGACCTGTCCCGCCATGACGGTATCGACAAAGTTCATGGCGATCTGGGCCACTTGGGCGACCAGAATGGGGCTGGCTAGACGAACGAGTTGCTTCGCCTCGGACCAATAACGTTGCACTGACACCTCCGAGTGGATCAGAAATAAAAGGGAAAGAACGGGTATCGGAAAGGGCCTCTGCATACCAGGACGCGGCATGCAGAGGGAAAGAGGGTCATTCTAGCCTGAAATCGGGCGTCGGAGAAACGTTTGGCGCTCCGGCTTGACGGGCAGATCAGGCGTCTTCGTGATCGCTGATCAACAGATTGGCGGCGGCATAGGCCGCTTGCTCGCGCAGCTCGGCGGGCACCCGCTCATCGGAGGCGACGGCGTCGAGGGCCCGGATGGCGGCGGCGATGGCCTTGGGCACATAACCCTGTTCGCCGGAACCTATCTGGTTGTAGGCGATGCGGATAGCCTCACAGCATTGATATACCTGCATAAATTTTCCTTGTTGAGCCTGGGATGCATGGCCGCCACTATAGCGAGCCCGGGCCGTCTTGTCAGCGGTTGCGCTTGTCTGGCGACCAGCGCGAGGTTACCCTGCCATTTTTGTTGTAGCAGGAGACGAGACATGTTCACCGGCATAGTGCAGGGGACCGCCGAACTGGTGGCCATCGACGCCCAGTCCAACTTTCGCACCCATGTGATCCGCATGCCGGACCCGGACTGGGGGGAAGGGCTGGTGCTGGGAGCATCCGTAGCCCACAACGGCTGCTGCCTCACCGTGACCCGGGTGGAGGGGGAACTGGTCAGCTTCGATCTGATGCAGGAGACCCTGCGCCTGACCAATCTTGGTGCCTTGCAGGTAGGGGACAAGGTCAACGTGGAGCGGGCTGCCCGCTTCGGCGACGAGATCGGCGGTCACGCCATGTCCGGTCACATCATGGGCATGGCGGAGGTCACCTCGGTGATCGACACCCCCAACAACCGCCAGGTGTGGTATCGCCTTGATCCCGCGCTCATGAAATATGTGTTGACCAAGGGCTATATCGGCATCGATGGCATCAGTCTGACCGTGGGCGAGGTGAGGGGCAACGAGTTCTGCGTCCACCTCATCCCCGAGACCCTGGCTCGCACCAACCTCGGCTGGGTCAAGGCGGGCTGGCGCACCAATATCGAGATCGATCCCCAGACCCAGGCCATCGTCGATACGGTGGAGCGGGTGCTGGCGGCCCGCGAAGGCCAGTGAAGAGCGTGTTGCCACTGCAATGAAGAAGGGCCTGCATGATGCAGGCCCTTCTTGTTGGTATTCATTTCTGACAAATCTTGGCGGACAGGGCCTGCGCCGCGCCGTCGGTTGATACAACGGCAGCGTCCTTGGCGTCACAGCCAATCAGAACAGCTGTTCGTCGTCGGCATCCACAAACAGTTGCAGGCAGTTGCGCGCCTCATCCCGGTGCAGCCGAAGATGGATGGGGTTGCAGCAGGCCATGCAATCTTCATAGAACTCCTGATCCCCCTGGCTGGCATCCAGCTCGACCCGGGTGTGATGACCACAGTGGGGGCAGACGATGCGCTTGCTGGTGTACTCGATCATGATGACCTCCTCAGGCCCGTGGGCCGCCTCTTCTTGAGTTGATTCTAGCCCTCCGGGAGGGCGTTGACCGCGAGCAAGCGCACGTTTATGACAGGGATCAAACACAGGTGAGGGGTCTGCTCAGCAGAGGCGAAAGAGAGGGGAAGTCTGGTCAGTTAAGGCCCCTTCTTTGGAAGCGAAGGGGCGGGAAAACGCGCTTGCGAGCGTATGCCACTCAGCTGGCCAGCACCTCTTTGTGACTTATTTGACCCAGCGGGCCAGCATGTCGGCATCCAGCTCGGTGAGAGAGCGCAACTGATGATCGGCAATGGCCAGACGCGGATCGCCCACTAAAGCCGGATCCGGCACGATCAGCGCCTTCATGGAGGCCGCCTTGGCCGCCAGCAGACCGGTGAAGCTGTCTTCGATGGCGAGACAGTGCACCGGCTCCACCCCCAATTTCTCGGCGGCGTGGATATAGACATCCGGGTGCGGCTTGCCAAAACGCTCCACCTCGGCGGAGTGAACCGCCAGGAAGCGATCGCGGATACCGAGCTTGCCGAGCACCGCCTCCACCATGGCAAAGGGCGAGGAGGTGGCAAGACCCACTTTAAGTCCTTGCGCCTCGATAAGATCGAGCGCTTCCAGCACGCCGGCCTTGGCCTGGCCTTCGCTCAGGATCAGGGCGTTGACCCTGTCCAGGATGCGCTGCACCACCTCTTCCTGGCTGGGGCCGCTCCAGGGGCGCAGCCGATACCAGTGGGCTACCAGCTGATCGATGCGCACGCCTATGGTCGATTCGCAATCCTCGACCGAGTGGGGATGACCCAGCTCGGAGAAGACGGCCATCTGGGCCCGTTGCCAAAAGGGTTCCGAGTCGATCAGAACACCATCCATATCGAAGATCACGGCAGCTAACATCTTGTACTCCAGACAAAGGTGAAGGGGGGATTATAAGGCGGACTCGCAAATGAAAAAGGGGCATCGTCATGCCCCTTGCGCTGGATCATGCTGGCAAACGTTTGATTTCGTGTGCCAAAAAAGTGGGCTTAGAACAGCACCTCAACTCCGGCCGCGACTGCTTTGGCTTGTTCTACCGCCTCGCTGCACTGTTTGGCACGCGCCAGTGCCACCCCGAGGCGACGGCGACCGGCGATCTCCGGTTTGCCGAAGAGGCGCAGCTGGGCACCCGGCACCAGAGCCAGCGCCTCGCCGATCCCCTGATAACGGATATCCTGGCTATGGCCTTCGCGCAGCACCACGGCGGAGGCGCTCGGTCCGTACTGGGTGATGGTACCGATGGGCAGCCCCAGGATGGCGCGCACGTGCAGGGCGAACTCGGAGAGATCCTGGGAGATCAGGGTCACCATGCCGGTGTCGTGGGGGCGGGGGGAGACTTCGCTGAACCACACCTCGTCGCCCCTGATGAAGAGCTCGACCCCGAACAGGCCATAACCGCCGAGGGCCTCGACCACCTTGGCCGCTACCTCTTTGGATCTGGCCAGCGCCAGTTCGCTCATCTGCTGGGGCTGCCAGGATTCACGGTAGTCGCCATCCTCCTGACGGTGACCGATGGGATCGCAGAAGTGAATCCCGTCCACGGCGCGTACCGTGAGCAGGGTGATCTCGTACTCGAAGGGCACGAAACCTTCGACGATCACCTTGCCTCGCCCGGCGCGGCCCCCCTCCTGGGCATAGGTCCAGCTCTCCTCCAGCCTGGCGAGATCGCGCAGCACGCTCTGGCCCTTGCCAGACGAGCTCATCACGGGCTTGACCACGCAGGGCAGACCGATGGCGTGCACCGCGGCGTCAAACTCTTCCCGGCTCTGGGCAAAGCGGTAGGGAGAGGTGGGCAGACCCAACTCTTCGGCGGCGAGCCGGCGGATCCCCTCCCGGTTCATGGTGAGCTGGGTGG
Source organism: Aeromonas sp. FDAARGOS 1407 (assembly GCF_019048725.1). Taxonomy (NCBI): domain Bacteria; kingdom Pseudomonadati; phylum Pseudomonadota; class Gammaproteobacteria; order Aeromonadales; family Aeromonadaceae; genus Aeromonas; species Aeromonas sp. FDAARGOS 1407. The sequence continues at coordinate 3,501,392 of NZ_CP077399.1, read as the reverse complement.
CGCGGGCATTCGGTACCACCTTGACTCCTTCCTGCTCCAGCAAAGCCAGGGTATCGGTGGCGATGGCCTCGATCTCGGGGATGATGAGGTCGGGCTTTACCTCGGCGACCAGGTCGCGCAGGGCGGCGCCATCCAGCATGTCCAGCACGCGGGCATGGTGGGCCACCTGCATGGCGGGGGCATTGGCATAGCGGTCGGCGGCGATCACTTCGATCCCGAACCGCTGCAACTCGATGGCGACTTCCTTGCCCAGTTCGCCGGAGCCCAGCAGCAGGGCACGGGTGGCGCCGGAGCGGGTTGCGGTTCCAAACATACGATCTCTCCTGATGTCGATGGTCACATTGTTGCGGTCACTATTGGCGGCCAATAGCGGACAAAAAAAGAGGCACGCATGGCGTACCTCAGGAAACGGATTTGCTGGCGCGCTGCTCCAGATGAGTCAGCAGCGTGACGGCACCAATGATGATGGCGGCGCCGAGCCACAGTCGGCCCGGAGGGGCCCAGCCAAATACCAGCCAGCCGGCCAGCACGTTCATGGGCAGCTTGGCAAAGTCGAAGGGCTGCACGAAGGAGGCCTCCGCCACGCTGTAGGCGCGGGCGATGGACATCTGGGCCAGCGCCGACAGCACTCCGGCCAGGGCGACCAGTTGCCATTGATCGGCCGTGGGCCATTGCCATTCCGGCAGAGCCAGCATGGCATTGAAGGGGGTGCTGAAGATAAGCAGGTAGACCACTATGGTGTGGGACGACTCGCTCGCCGCCTGATAGCGCACCAGCAGGGAGTAACCGGCCCAGAACAGGGCGGCGGCCACCGGCAGCAGGGAGGCCCAGCTGAAATCGTCGGTCCAGGGGGCCAGGATCACCATGGCCCCGGCAAACCCCGCCAGGGTCGCCAGAATGCGGGCCCGGCTCACCTGCTCCTTGAGCAGCAGGGCCGACCCCAGGGTGGCAAACAGGGGAGAGGTCATCAGCAGCGCTATGCCCTGCCAGATGGGGACGGGCACGGCCAGCGCCCACAGCCAGAACTGGATGCCGATCACCGCTAGGGCGACACGCAACAGGTGCAGCCGGAACTGGTTGGTCATCAGGGACTGGCGCAAGCCGTGGCGAACCAGCCAGGGCAGCAGGCAGATCAGGGCGATCAGATACTGGTGAAAGGCGACCTGGGTGGAGGCGAGGCCGAGTTTGAAGCTGACATACTGGCTCAGGCTGTTGACGGCGGCGAAACAGAGGCCAGCCACCATCATCCAGACTGCACCGGCAATGGGAGAGTGCCGTGAGGGTGCCATGGGATCCGGGTCACTGAAAAAAGTGCGGCGGATCATAACGGCAATCGTTTGTTATGCCAAGGCGTGCGGCCCGGGAAGTGCGCTCTTTGGCGAGGAAGTGGACCAATATCAAAAATTTTGAACAAGTTGAGCATCTATTTTCGCTATCTGTATAGAAGCCCAATGTTTAGAGTGACCTCCATCGACAGCCACACTGTTCAACTGACAAGCAAACGGAGCGTCATCATGGCCAACATCCTCGTACTCAAATCCAGCATCCTGGGTCAATACTCCCAATCCAACGCCCTGATCGACGGCTTCCTCGCCGATCATCAGGATGATACCGTCACAGTGCGTGATCTGGCGGCCCTGAACCTGCCGGTGCTGGATGGTGAGCTGGCCTCCGGCCTGCGTGGTGGCGAGAACCTGAACGAGCGTCAACTGGCCGTGCTGGCCCAGTCCGACGAGCTGATCGCTGAATTGAAAGCAAGCGATCTGGTGGTGATTGCCGCCCCCATGTACAACTTCAACATCCCGACCCAGCTGAAGAACTGGATTGACCTGGTGGCTCGTGCCGGCGTGACCTTCCGCTACACCGAGACCGGTCCGGTCGGCCTGGTGGAGAACACCCGGGCCCTGGTGATCAGCCCCCGTGGCGGCATGCACGTCGGCAGCGCCACCGATCTGGTGACTCCCTACATGCGTACCGTGCTGGGTTTCATCGGCATCAAGGAGGTGGACTTCATCTACGCCGAGGGTATGGGGATGGGGCCGGAAGCCCAGAGCAAGGGGATGGAAGCGGCCAAGGCGCAGCTGGAGAGCCTCGCCGTCTAAGCCGACCTGCCCGTCGCGGTTTTCGGATAATGACAAACGCAGCCATCTGGCTGCGTTTGTTTTTTAAAGGAGGCGGGTGACACAAGGGTTGGGAGAGAAGAAAAGCCCTTTAACGCCAGAGGCAAGAGAGTCGGGCCGTCAATCCATGATAAAGCGGCGACAGCCGCGGATCAGCACCAGGAATACGGCCACCAGCAGGGCGCAGAGCAGGGTGGTCAGCCACTGTTCACCATCTTGCGGCAAGTAGGGAATAAACAGGCTGATCATCAACAAGGCGGCGAGGCTGATCAGCAGGTTCTGTCGGGTCATCATCTTGGGTCATCCTTGGTTTGCTTGCCTGAAACGAATCTAATGCCCTCTTGTGACAACCTGATGTATCCATCCATCAAGCCGTCGGGGCTTCCCTCTGTTGGGGGATCCTCCGACCATATCAGGTTTTGGCCATGGAGCCAGCGCCGCGGCCGGCTCTGTGATCCCGATCCCTATCTGAATTGCTTCTGATCAGGCTGGTAGTGGAAATCGCCGCTGGCGAGTCTGGCCTCCAGAGCCGCTTTATCGAGATCCTGCGCCTTGCAGAGATCATCCAGATCGTCATAGCGATCGCGCAGCTGCATATTGATCAGGCTCAGCAGCATGTTGACGTCCATGGTGGCGAATTTTTTCAGATCCATGGTTATTGCTCCTTGTCCAGGGATTGCAGCTGTTCGATGGCGGCGCTGACGGTGTGCAGATGCTGGCGGATCGCCTCGCGGGATTCGCTGGGCAGGTAGTCGGTCAGGGTGTGCTGCCAGCTTCCCGCCTCACTCTTGAGCTGTTGGAAGAGGGAGAGGCCCGCATTGGTGAGGGAGACCAGGCTGATGCGTTTGTCCTGCTCGCTGCTCTCGGTAAAGATGATCCCCTTCTCGGCCAGACGGCGGATCTCGCGAGAGATGCGCACCTTGTCCATGCCGCTTGCCTCTACCAGCTCTTTCTGGCTGATGGGGTAGTGGGGGCCGAGCACCATCATCAGGCGCCACTGGGGCACGGTCAGTTGATAGCGCTGTTCGTAAAACTGCTCGAAGGTATCCCGTAGCATCTCGGCGGCGTGAACCAACTGATAGGGCGGGTAGTGGGCGAGTAAAGCGATGATTTTTGACATATTACACCCTGCTGTGACAGCTGCATCTGGTGCAGTTTCTTTTGATACTTTGACAATGATGATACGAGACTAACGCGGATTTGTCTGACCCGGCAGCGATGAAATGTGCGGTGGCGCACGACATCCTGCGAAAGCCGGGTCAGTCAGGCGGGTTTTTAATCCGGGTTTGTTCAGCCTTTGCGCAACCAGAGCAGGGCCTGGTGCTTGAGCCAGGCATCGCGGGTATAGAGGGCGTAGAGCGCCGCTTCGTCACGGCTGCCCGCCTGCCAGCTGCCGGGCTCCTGCTTTGGCAGCTTGCGCTGACCGAGCAGGCAGGCCGGGATGTGCGGGTTGGCATTGATGGCGGCCAGCAAATGCTCCCTGGCCGCCTCGGCGCCTTTTGTGGCAAACACCATCAGTGCCTTGTTGTAGAGCAGCCAGCTGGAGGCTTCGTCAAAGCGCACCAGCAATCCGGCCAGCGCCTGCCAGTCTCCCTGGCGGGCATAGAGGGTGGAGAGGTGATAGCGGCAACCCGGCTCGTCGGCCTGGCAGAGGGTGAGCAGATCCAGGTATTCGGCCCTGGCCTCAGCCAACTGGCCCAGCTGCAGCAGGCAGTCGGCGCGGCCGGCTCTGGCCGCCAGCAGCGGCCGGGCTTCGTGTGAACTCCAGGCGTGTCCGGCGATCTGTTGCCAGAAGGCATCGTCAAACAACGGGCTGGCATCGGCGATGATCTTGTCGAACCAGCCCAGACGCACCTTGTGATCCCGGCTGGCATCGGCCAGGGCGAACCACTTTTGCCACTGCTCGGCCTGCTCGCTGTCCAGTGCCACCTCGGCGCTGGGGGCAGCCTGGTATTGATCCAGATTGAGCAACTGGTTGAGGGCGGTCTTCATGTGCTGGCGCTGGCGTTTGCAGAATTCGGCAAACGGCAGATCGCTGGCGGCAGCGCTATAGAGCATCTGCGCCATGGGCTTGTCACGAAACAGACAGAGCTCGGCCGCGAGGCTGAATCTGTGCTGGGTGGTGAGATCGTTCAAATCCTTTGGCTTGGGCCAGGTGGCAAACCCCTGACTAAACCCGTAGCACCATTGCCCGAGGGGATGCTGTTTGTCGAATACCTGCTCGGGATCGTCACTGGGCAGGCGACACTGGCTGGGCAGGGCCAGTTGCTCTTCATCGGCCAGGCTCTCCAGCTCCGCAATCAGATGGTGCAGCGCTTCGGCGCTCTTCTCATCCAGCTCGGCATCCTGCTCCAGCAAACCGGCCAGCGGCTGCTGCCAGTCGGGCTGCTCCGGTCCCACCAGGCGGGCGCACAAAAAGCCGTGCAGGGCAGGGTAGGTCATGTCCTGTGCGCTGTGTTGCTGGATCCATTGATTAAGATGGCGGGTACGAGTGGATGGGTTCATCGACGACTCCTCTGAATTTGAACAGCCGCGAAGTCTACCTAAATGTGGGGTTATTTGCAGTAAAAGCCCGCCTGCATGGCGATTTTATCGCCTGTCTGGAGGCGAAATGCACCAAAGACGAGGCCCTGCGTTGCGATGGGGACTAGGCCGGATCGCCCGTTTTGGGGTAACATGCGCGGCCATCAGGGCCCTGATCCAGCTGGCCCATTCGGTAAAGAAAAAGAGAGCACCATGATACAGATTGGCAAGATGAACACCCTCAACGTCGTTGAACTCGAAGACCGTGGCGCCTGGCTCGCGGCCGGGGAGTACGGTGAACTGCTGCTACCCAGGCGCCAGCTGCCGGAAGGGGTCAAGGAGGGGGACGATGTGCAGGTGTTCTTCTATCTGGATGCTGACTGCGAGCCGGTGATCACCACCGACAAGCCGTTTGCCATGGTGGACGAATTTGCCGGCCTCAAGGTGGTCAACGCCAACAAGATCGGCGCCTTCCTCGACTGGGGCATGAAAAAGGATCTGTTTGTGCCAAGCCGCGAACAGAACAAGCCGATGCAGGTGGGGCATACCTATCTGGTGCGCCTGATGCTCGATCACGAAGGGCGCATGGTGGGCACCAGCCGTCTGGAGCGTTTCCTCAGCACCGCCAAACCGCCCTTCAAGGCGGGGGACGAGGTGACCGCTCTGCCAGGTGAACACTCTCCCTTGGGCATCAAGGTGATCGTCAACGGCCAGTACCCGGGCATGCTGTTTCGCAACGAGATCTTCGGCCGGGTGATGACGGGGCGTCCCCAGACCGCCTGGGTCAAGCAGGTGCGCGAGGATGGCAAGCTGGATCTGACCCTGCAAAAGCCGGGGATGGCCAAGGTAGATGACGCCGGTGAGCGCATCCTGGCGCGGATGAAGAAGCAGGGCGGCAGCCTGGCGGTAGGTGACAAGAGCGAGCCCGAGCTCATCTACAAGCTGTTTGCCATGAGCAAGGGTACCTTCAAGAAGGCCATCGGCGGCCTCTACAAGCAGGGCAAGATCGTCATCGAAGACAACTGCATTACCCTGACTGACGCTGCCCAGGACGGGGAGCAGGAGTAAGTGCCGAGCCCCTGCATCGGTGCGTGCCGGGCGAAAGATGGCCTCTGTCTCGGCTGTGGTCGTACCCTCACCGAGATAGGTCACTGGTCGGCGATGGAGAGCGAGGCCCAGCTGGCGGTGATGGCCGAGCTGGATGGCTCGAAAAGCACCCATCTCTGCCCCGGCTGCGGAGAGCCGGCCTACTGCGCCGTCTCCGCTGGCGCCACCATAGATGAGTGTTGGTGCAGCCAGCTGCCGGCCCTGCCCATGAGCGAGGCTGGCGCCTGCTGGTGTCGCCGCTGTCTGGCCAAGGCCATCGCGGCCCAACCCTGGATGTGAGGGTTGACAGTAAAAACGAGAAAGGCGCCGAGGGCGCCTTTTTTATGCCTGTTGCTGGCGATGCCAGCGTATATGAACTTCATTTTCCTGCATCAGCCGGGGCAACAGGAAGGTGGCGAAGATCACCTCGAATTCATCCTGATGATCCAGCAAGCCGACCCACACCTCTACCCAGCGTTCCATGTCGACCGGTTCGCCCAATTCTGTGGACCAGTCTGCATTGGGCAGCGTCGCCTCGACGGCGCCACGCTTTTCAAACTCCAGGGTGATATCGACAATTTGCTCAGGGGCCAGCATGTCTGCAGCCTGTTCGAGAAACTGATCATAGGCCCATTCGACCAGCTGATCCGGGGTACGCTGTTCCATGAAATCACTCCAGATTCGTCGGGGTTCGCTACTGTAGCAAGGATTGGTACCGGCGGCCAGACCAGTGCGCCGGCAGACGGGCGGGTCTGTCCAATTGGCCCCGGTAGGGGTATGGTTAACACGCAGCCATGCAGGGGAGTCAGAGGATGAAACCGCGAGGACGACGACGGCAGATCAAGCGACGGCGGGAGACCTGGTGGTGGCACTATCTGCCGCTTCACCGCGAGACGGTGGGTGGCCATCTCGGCCCCCCGGCGCCTCTCGACGCCGGTTAGTCATCAATCGGCCTGCTGGACCCGGGTCAGGGTGATCTGGCCGAGCTGGCTCATCTGGCGGCGGATCCAGGCCGAGCGCTGCTGCACATAGGGTGAAGGGGGATTGACCTTGTAGCGCCAGGGGTTGGGCAGCGCCGCCGCCAGCAGGGAGGCCTCGTAACGGGTTAGTCTTGCAGCCGGTTTGCCGAAGTAGTGTCTGGCCGCCGCCTCGGCGCCATAGATCCCCGGCCCGAACTCCACAATATTGAGATAGACCTCAAGGATGCGGGACTTGTCCCAGCCCAGCTCCATCAACAGGGTAAACCAGGCCTCCAACCCCTTGCGCAGGAAGCTGCGATCGCTCCACATGAAGAGATTCTTGGCCGTCTGCTGGCTAAGGGTGCTGGCACCGCGCACCCGGCTGCTCTGCTGATTGTGCTTGAGGGCGGAGCTGATGGCATCGAGATCGAAACCGTGGTGCTCGGCAAAATGCTGATCCTCGGCGGCGATCACCGCCAGCTGCAACTCGCGGGAGATCTGCCCAAGCGGCACCCAGTCATGCTTGACTTCAGCCACCTTGGCAGGGGGAAACAGCGCACGCTCAATGCGCCAGCTCCACATGGGCGGATCGATAAAACGCAGCAGTGCCACCGAGCCGACCGACAACAGCAGGGCGGCCAGCAGCAGCTTGCCCAGCCACCTTAAGAGGCGTTGCACCAGTGTCGGCCCCACGGGATCAGGCTCTGATCCCCAGTCGTAGTGATCCGGATCATCGGGATCCGGAATTATTGGGGGAGCCATTCGATGTGGCAGAACTTCTCGTCGACACGGCGGGAGAGCAGCATACGGGCGAACAGGTGTTCGTACTCTTCTTGCTCGTTGCCAAGGCCGACCCAGATCTCGGCATAGTCGGCATCGCTGACCTCAAATCCCACGTCCACTTCCCAGTCGTCAGCCGGATCGGTTTCCGCCAGCAGGCCCCGGTTGTTGAACTCCTGGTTGAAGAGGGTGATCTCCTGCTCCGGCAGGTTGTCGGACGCCAGCTCCATGAAGAGTTCGAGGGCGGTGTCGAGCAGTTCCTCGACGCTGTGCATTTCGGCATTCAAAGACATAAACGGTCGATTCCAGAAAAGGGGGACAAGTGACCGGACGGGGCAAACCCGATGGTCGCGGCTATTCTAGCGATCGTGCGAGCGGTTGGCGAGACGGGGTGGGTCATGAGGGGGAAATAGTGATGATAAAAGACCGGATCCCGCCAAGGATCCGGTCTTTATTTGGGAAAAAGGTCACGCATAGGGCGTCAGCTCATCCCTTCTTGTCATCGGCGAAGGTGATGTTGAGCTCGAGGACCGACAGCTCATCACTCTTCTGATCCAGCTGGACGGTGATCTTGTCCGGATCGATGTTGACGTATTTACGGATCACATCGAGGATATCCTGCTTGAGCTGGGGCAGGTAATCCGGCCCCCCTCTGGATGAACGCTCGTGTGCAACGATGATCTGCAACCGCTCTTTGGCCAGTTGTGCGGTGTTCTGTTTCTTGTTGGAACGAAAATAATCCAATAATGACATGCTTAACTCCCGAACAGTCGGCTAAAGAAGCCCTTCTTCTCTGCTTCCAAAAAACGAAATTCCTTGGTGTCGCCCAGCAGGCGGGACACCGCATCTTCATAGGCCTGACCGGCATCGGACTCTTTGTCCAGAATCACCGGCTCGCCGGAGTTGGAGGCGCGCAGCACCGCCTGGGACTCCGGGATCACCCCGAGCAGGGGGATGGCCAGGATCTCCTGCACGTCCTGCACGCTCAGCATGTCGCCGCGGTTGACGCGGGTCGGGCAGTAGCGGGTCAGCAGCAGGTGCTCCTTGATGGGGTCTTCTCCGCGCTCGGCACGGCGGGACTTGGAGGCCAGGATGCCGAGGATCCGGTCCGAGTCACGCACGGAGGAGACTTCCGGGTTGGTGGTGACGATGGCCTCGTCGGCAAAGTAGAGGGCCATCAGGGCGCCCGCTTCGATCCCGGCAGGGGAGTCGCAGACGATGTAGTCGAATTTCATCTCGGCCAGCTGATCCAGGATCTTCTCGACCCCTTCACGGGTCAGTGCGTCTTTGTCCCGGGTCTGGGAGGCGGGCAGTATGAACAGGTTCTCGCAACGCTTGTCTTTAATGAGGGCCTGGTTAAGGTTGGCCTCGCCATTGATGACGTTGACGAAGTCATACACCACGCGGCGCTCGCAGCCCATGATGAGATCCAGGTTTCTCAGACCGATGTCAAAATCGATGACCACTGTCTTGTGACCACGCTGGGCTAAACCTGTGCTCAGGGCCGCACTGGTTGTGGTCTTGCCAACGCCACCTTTACCCGATGTAACGACAATAATTCGCGCCATTCTCGCTTCCTTGTAACTCTATTTGATACGGTCTATTCGGAGTTGTTCATTGTCCAGCCGGATATGTACCGCTTGCTGGATCAGGCCTGCCGGCAGGGCATCGCTCAACTGGAAAGTACCCGCGATGGAGAGCAGCTCGGCCTGCAATTGCTGACAATAGATCCGGGCCCGGGTGTTGCCACGGGCGCCGGCAATGGCCCTGCCACGCAGGGTGCCATAAATATGAATGCTGTCATCGGCGAGCACTTCGGCCCCCGGACTGACTGAGCCCAGCACCACCAGGGAGGTGCCTGCGGCATAAATCTGCTGACCGGAGCGCACCGGCCCCACGTGTACCCTGGTCGGGATCAGGGGGGCTGGCTCGGGTTCGAGGGCCACCACGGGGGCGACCGGCTCGGGGGCCGGTTCACTCTTGCGGCTCTTGCCGGAGGCCATCACCGCCAGCCCTGCTGCCTTGGCCGCCGTCTTCATCTCTTCATTGCGCGCCCCGGTCACGCCCACCAGCACGAACTCCTCGGATTCCACCAACTCCTTGAGCTGCTCAAAATCCGGGATATGTTCCAGCCGGGAGACATTGATCACCAGGGGAGCACAGTTAAAAAAGTAGGGGGCCTGGGCCACCTTTTCGGCCAACAACTGACGGATCCGCTCTGGCTCGCCATCGCTGATATGCAACACAGAAATAGTGAAGGTGGACCCTTTCAATTCGTTATCGCGCTCAACCATGAATCTTCCCCGAGGCAGAGATGCTAATCCGTTATTGTTATTCAATTCCTGATGTTATAGTTTGCCCCCATCAGAGGCAATAAACTCGTCGGATTATATCAATTTCCATGTTGTGTGCAGTCTATAAAAGTCGCAAAAAAGCCGAGACCTATCTTTTTGTTGAAAGAAGAGAGGATTTTTCCCGCGTACCCGAGGCGCTGATGACCACCTTCGGCCGTCCCGAGCTGGTGCTGATGACCAAGCTGGACCCCGCCAAGCCTCTGGGGCTAGCCAATGTCAGCAAGGTGATGGCTGCGCTGACGACCCAGGGCTTCTATCTGCAGGTGCCACCCCCTCCGGAAAATTTGCTGGAACAGCACAAGGCGCAGCTGAAAAAGTCTGGTTAAATATCCAGTACCCAATCGCCGAGAATGGATGGCGAACCGGCTATTTGTATTTTTAGCGCCCCATTTCGGGGCGCGTCATCTCATGGCAAGGATGCAGATAATTCCGGCAATAATAGGTACGCCGAATTAATCGGTGCGTTGAAATATTGCCCAATACATCCAAATTAAAAGTCAATCCGGCCCGGACACAATATCATCAACTTTTGCGACCGCTCACAAAATAGCGTGAGTGACCACCCCTGATACTTATTTCAGCGCGGACTTTTTGCCCCTTGTCCATATTTGCAACTCCCTGTTGCGGCTGAACTTCTCTTGTCTGGGCAAGTGCTCTCGTACGCAGACCCGCGCAGGCAATGAGACGGACTGCCGTATACCGTGATACTGCGGGTGGCTGGCGAGGGCCGATAACGGGCGTCCGGAGCTGTGCCAGGAGAAAAGGAAGGGCGCTGTGAAAGAGAGTATTAAAGCGAGTCTAAAAAGAGGGTTAGCTGCACGAGCATAGCGGTACTGGCCGGCGCTATTGGCTTGCGTGATCCAAAAAGCTTGGCGCTGGCGTGGCGAAAAACGGCAATAAAAAAGGCGGGATAACCCGCCTTTTTTATATTCTGGACTGCTTATTCGCAAGCAACCTGCATCACCTTGATGGCTAGGCCACCGCGAGAGGTTTCGCGGTACTTGGAGTCCATGTCCTTGCCGGTGATGTACATGGTCTCGATGACCTTGTCCAGGGAGACGCGCGGTTTGGAGGTGCGGCGCAGGGCCATGCGGGAGGCGTTGACCGACTTCATGGCGGCGATGGCGTTGCGCTCGATGCAGGGTACCTGCACCTGGCCGGCCACCGGGTCACAAGTCAGACCCAGATTGTGTTCCATGGCGATCTCGGCCGCTTCACACACGTGCTCCGGGCTACCACCCATCAGCTCGGTCAGACCGGCTGCGGCCATGGAGCAGGAGACGCCCACTTCACCCTGGCAACCCACTTCGGCGCCGGAGATGGAGGCGTTCATCTTGTACAGGATGCCGACGGCACCGGCTGCCAGGAAGAAACGGGTGTAGTCGTCGCGGCCAACCGGCTGGATGAACTTGTCGTAATAGGCCAGCACGGCGGGGATGATGCCGGCGGCGCCGTTGGTCGGTGCAGTCACCACACGACCACCGGCCGCGTTCTCTTCGCTCACCGCCAGGGCAAACATGTTGACCCAGTCGACGATACCCATGGGATCGTTGGAGAGGTTCTCGTTGGTGCTCAGCTGACGGAACAGGGGAGCGGCACGACGGGGCACGCGCAGCGGACCGGAGAGCACGCCCTCGGTGCGGCAGCCGCGATCGATGGCTTCACGCATGGTGTTCCAGATCTTGCCGAACTTCTTGTAGATCTCTTCCGGGGTGTTGAAGCACTTCTCGTTCTCCATCATCAGGGAGGAGATGGAGAGACCGGTCTGGCTGCAGTGGGCAACCAGTTCGGCTGCGCTCTTGAACGGGTAGCGCACGGCCATGTCGCCGCTGTCGGCCTTGCCGAAGTTCTCCTCGTCGACGATGAAGCCACCGCCGATGGAGTAGTAAGTCTTGCTGTAGATGACGTCGTCTTCGATGAAGGCGGTCAGCTTCATGCCGTTTTCGTGCAGGGGCAGGGCTTCATCGTGAAACACCATGGCATCGCGTGGGAAGCTGACGGTGTGGCAGTGCAGACCAATGGGCAGACGCTCGGTCTGCTCGACACGGGAGATGAACTCGGGGATAGCGTCGATATCAACGTTCTCCGGCAGGTTGCCGGCCAGACCCATGATGATGGCGGTGTCGGTGTGGTGGCCCTTGCCGGTCCAGGAGAGAGAGCCGTAGACGTCGACCTTGATCCGGGTGATATCGCGGATCTTGCCGCCTGCGCGAAGCTCGTCAACAAACTGTTTGGCAGCCTTCATCGGGCCAACAGTGTGGGAAGAGGAGGGGCCTACACCGATTTTGAAGATATCAAAAACGCTGATCATGTCACTATTACCTCAGGGTAGAAGGGGGCGGCATGCCCACTCACTTGAATTGGGGAGATCCATGGTGCGCACAGATTGCGCGGCTCATTGAACCAGATAACCGCAGTGTAACGGTTCAAAGCCTAAAAAAAGTTGAAATAGATCTATTTTTGTTGAATTTAAGGCGCGAGTATAAAATTTATTTTGGTACTTATCCATTTTGTTAAGCCGATAAGCAAAAAAATACCCGGCCAGGCCGGGTAGTTGAGGGCTGAATGAAGCTCGCATCGGCTTATTAACATTCTGTAATGTTAACAGCCAGGCCACCACGGGCCGTCTCCTTGTACTTGGTCTTCATGTCGTTGCCGGTTTCCCACATGGTCTTGATCACCTTGTCGAGCGACACCTTGTGCTCGCCGGTACCGCGCAGCGCCAGGCGCGCCGCGTTGATCGCCTTGACCGCCCCCATGGCGTTGCGCTCGATGCAGGGGACCTGTACCAGCCCGCCAATGGGGTCGCAGGTGAGCCCTAAATTGTGCTCCATGCCGATCTCGGCGGCGTTTTCCACCATGGCGGGGCTGCCACCAAGCAGTTCGGTGAGGGCACCGGCGGCCATGGAGCAGGCGACCCCCACTTCCCCCTGACAGCCCACTTCGGCCCCCGACAGCGACGCGTTCTTCTTATAAAGGATGCCGATGGCGGCGGCGGTGAGAAAGTAGCGCACCAGGATCTCGTCATCCACCTTGTGAACGAAGCGATCATAGTAGTGCAGCACCGCCGGGATGATACCGGCGGCGCCGTTGGTGGGAGCGGTGACGACCCGGCCGCCCGCCGCGTTCTCTTCATTGACGGCGAGGGCAAACAGGTCCACCCACTCCATCACCATCAGGGGATCCTTGTTGAAGTTGGTCTCGCAGCTGAGCTGGCGAAACAGCCCGGGGGCGCGGCGACGCACCTTGAGTCCGCCCGGCAGCACCCCCTCGCTCTTGCAACCCCGCTCGATGCAGCTTTGCATGGTGTGCCAGATCTTGCGAAGTCCCGCCTTTATCTGTTCGTCGCTGCGAAAGACCCGCTCATTGGCGAGCAGCAGGCCCGAGATGGAGAGGCCGCTCTCCTGGCAGTGGGCGAGCAGTTGGGCTCCGCTGTCAAAGGGATATGGGATGGGGTGCTCGGCATCAAGACGGGCCGCGTCCTCCTTGGCCGTGGCGAACTGGCTCTCCTCTATGATGAAGCCGCCCCCGACCGAGTAGTAGGTCTGGCTCGACACCATGGCATCGTCGGCGGCAAAGGCGCGCAGGGTCATGCCATTGGTGTGGGCGGGCAGGGTGGTACGCCGGTTGAAGATGATGGCGCCGCTGCGGGGGAAGCGACTAGGTTGCTCGCCTGCCAGCAACAGGGTTTGTTCTTGGTCGACCCGGGCCAGCATGGCCGGGATGGCGTCGATGTCGACGGATTCGGGTTCAAATCCCGCCAGCCCCAGAATGATCGCCTTGCCGGTGCCGTGCCCCTTGCCGGTCTGGCCCAAAGAGCCGTAGCACTCCACCTCGACCCGGGTGATGTGGGGTAAATGCCCCTGCTGCTTGAGTTGTTGAACGAAGGCATAGGCTGCACGCATGGGGCCCACCGTGTGGGAAGAGGAGGGGCCGATACCTATGGAAAAAAGATCAAACACGCTGATCATGTCATCACTCCGGTGATGGTTTATGTCTGTTTATTCTAGGATTTTTCCCATGGATGAAAAGCGGTGATCTGCTGCGCTGTGACCTGGACAGCGATATGGGAGCCGGTAGGCAAACCGGGTTGAAGGGGAAACCCCCTTCAACCGGCAGGATCAGGAGAGAAACTCGCAGAGGTAGGCGGTGGGGGTGGCCACTTGCAGCTTGAAGGAGGAGTGTCCCGCGACCACGAAAGAGTGGCCCTGGCTGTAGGTGTGCCACTCCTCTTCACCGGCCAGTTGAATGGTCAGGGCGCCCTTGATCACCGTCATGCGCTCGGGGGCGGCAGTGTTGAACAGGTAATCACCCACGTTCATGACGCCAACCGTGGATTTCTCGTCATTTTGCTCAAAACCGATGGATTTTACATTTCCGTCGAAATATTCGTTAACTTTCAGCATCTTTACATCCTTGTTTATTCGTTGACAGGGTCAAACTAGCACACTCTTTCGCCCGTTGTCATGGCAAGATGCGGGAAAAACAGACAAGACCGTATTGAATCTTTACTTTTTAGCAAAATTATTAATAGCTTCGGTTAACGATTTGCTGATTTAAAACAGCAATTAAATATGAGATAAAGCGCCCAAACAGGGGAATGAGCAGATGCTCATTCCCCTGTTTGGTTAATTGCACTGGGAAAAGTGTGAATTTTGCTACATAAAGGAACAGATTGTGTTAACTAAAGGACTCATTAGAAATATCGGCTTCCAAGTGATGGTTGCCATGGTACTGGGTGTGCTGGCCGGGGTGTTCATGGGTGAACAGGCGGCCATCTTCGCTCCACTCGGTAGCCTCTTCATCCAGCTGATCAAGATGCTGGTGATCCCTCTGGTGGCGGTGGCCATTCTCTCCGGTGCCGCCAACCTGGGGACCAGCCCGGCGGCCGGCAAGATAGGTGCCGCCACCCTGGGCTTCTTCCTGCTGACTTCTGCACTGGCCGTCTCCTTGGCGCTGGTGATGGGACAACTCTTCAAGCCCGGCATCGGTGTCGACTTCGGTGCCATGTCCACCCTGTTCAGTGGTGACTACTCCGACAAGGGCGCACTGCCCGATGCGGTGGCCACCGTGCTCGGGATGATCCCGACCAACGTGTTCCAGTCTTTGAACGAGGCCAACATTCTGCAGATCCTGGTGTTCTGCATGTTCCTCGGCATCGCGCTGGCCAAGCAGCCCCGTGAACGGGCCAAGCCGCTGGTCGATGGCCTCAACACCCTGGTGGATGCTTTCGTTTGGATGATCAACAAGGTGATGCTGATTGCGCCCCTGGGGGTCTTCGGCCTGATGGCCGATGCCATCGGTACCTATGGTTTCGATGTGCTGACCCTGGTGCTCAAGCTGTTCCTGGTCTATGTCGGCGCTATCCTGATCTTCGGTTTCGTGGTCTACCCGCTGCTGGTAGCGATCTTCTCCAACACCCCGGTGATGAAGTATCTCTCCGCCATGAAGAAGCCGCAGATCGTGGCCTTCTCCACCGCCTCTTCCATGGCGACCCTGCCGGTCAACATGGAAACCTGCGAGCGGGAGTTGAAGGTGAGCAACGCCACTGCCTCGTTCGTGCTGCCTCTGGGTGCCACCATCAATATGAGCGGTAACGCCATCTATTACGGTCTGGTCGCTATCTTCTTCGCCCAGATCTACAACATCGATCTGAGCGCCGGTGCCTGGGCGGCCATCATTGTGACCTCCACCCTGGGGGCTATCGGTCAGGCCGGCGTGCCGGGCCCGAGCTTCCTGGTGGTGGCCGTGCTGCTGGCGGCCGGCATTCCCATCGAAGGCTTGCCGCTGCTGTTTGCCCTGGATCGTCTGTTCGACATGATCCGTACCGCTCTCAATATCACGGGTGATGCGGCCTGTGCGGTCATCGTCGACCGCTTCAGCCCGGAATATGACCCGCAGCGCTGGAACAAGGCGTAACGATGCCATCTGCCAGCCTGATTGCATAGCTTGAAGGACAAAGCCCCCACCTCGCGGTGGGGGCTTTTTTGATCCCAGCTGGCAGGCAAAAGTTCGTTCAGACGAGGTGAGCGAGTACGGTCAGGCCAGGGAAATTCAGATTGGGAGGGCAGGCCGTGGGGGGATGGCAGCGCCGATGGTCATTCAGGATTGAAGATGACGTGAGCAATCGCGGGCAGCAAAAAGGGGAGCCATGCTCCCCCGGATATGATTGGACACTTCGTCCTGCTGTCCTGTCACCCTGGCGGTGAAAAAAACGACGCCAAGATGATGAAATCATATTTAAGTGGCTTGTGATGGCATCAAGGCTGAAAAATGCCTGTTAGTGGCGATTTATCAGGCTTGGCTGACACAAGCGGTCCGGATTGATGTCTCCCTATCCGGCTCAGAACTGTGACAGTGAGGGCAGAGAGACAGCAACCAGGGTGAAAAAGACGGTGAATACCGCAGTCACAACAAATTCTTTCATTTTTTTCTCCCCAAGTCGTTGATTGATGATGTCAAGATACCATACGTCAGCCTTAAAACAAGGGTTAAATTTGAAAAAGTGATGTCTTTTGTCGCCCATGATGATGAAGGCTGTATTTTTACAATATGGAGCTCGTTTAATGGGCATGGTGATGGTTAGGGAACATCTTTCTTGTTTGATGATATTTAATTCTTTTAAATTCATATTGTTATGCGATCATTTATCCTTCTTTTTTGTGGGTTTTATATGATTCCCATTCGTGAAATGGCACTTATCTGACTGAAAAGGGGTGCTTTTGGTTGACTAAAGTGCGTATAAACTGGATTTGACAGGATGTGACATGGATATCTCATCCACTGAATATCACCGCGCGTCATTTCACGGTCAGGCCTTGTCATATCAGGCTTCTATTCGCAGTGAACTGCATCAGAGTTTGCAGAAAATGGCCCGTTTTCAGGTGCGTTGACCGCATAACAGAGGCTGCAGAGGCGTGGGTGTGCATTTTATCGCCACCAATATAGTGGTGCGACCGGTTAGCCTGTCTAGTTTGTCAGGGCAAGTCGCTGGTAGTGACGGATTGGCACGGGAGGTCAGGCTGGAATGCGCTTGCCTTACATTGCTCGGCTTGAGGTCGGTATAAGCAAGATGGGCGTCTTGGTTGTCGTGCACAGCGGTACGCAAGAGAGCAGGGGGTGATGGTGATCGCGTCTTTGTTGAGTCGCGAATGTTGAGCCGCGAGCCTGACAGGTACAAGCGCTTGGCGCTTTGCGTTTCTCCTGAGCAGAGGCAGGCACATGTTGTGCTGGATAAGAGCTCTGGCGCAATGAATGGGGTTGGCCATCAGGCAGAAATAAAAAACCCTCCGGGTGGAGGGTTTTTATCAGACTGGCCTGTTTGGGCTGATATGCCTTAGAACAGGGTGGTGGAGAGGTTATAGAGCTCCTGATCGAAGGGGCGCTTCATGTTCTCGATGCAGTCGATGATGTCGTGGTGAACCAGCTCGTTGCGCTGGATACCGACGCAGCGGCCACCGTGGCCGGCCAGCAGCTGTTCGACGGCATAGGCGCCCATACGGCTGGACATGATGCGGTCACGGGCCGTCGGGGCACCACCACGCTGGATGTGGCCCAGGATGGTGGCTCGGGTTTCGCGGCCGGTCATGGCTTCGATATCCTTGGCCAGTGCATTTACGTCGGTAACGTGTTCACAGATGGTGATGATGGCGTGCTTCTTGCCTTTGACTTCACCTTCCTTGATCTGTTGCAGCAGCTTCTCTTTGTCGAAGGCCACTTCCGGCACGATCACGTATTCGGCACCACCGGCAACGGCGGCAGACATGGCCAGATCGCCACAGTGGCGGCCCATGATCTCGACCACGGAGATGCGGTGGTGGGAGCTGCAGGTGTCGCGCAGACGGTCGATGGCGTCTACGACCACGTTCAGGGCAGTATCAAAACCGATGGTGAAGTCGGTGCCTGCGATATCGTTGTCGATGGTGCCCGGCAGGCCGATGCAGGGGAAACCCTCTTCGGTCAGCTTCTTGGCACCCATGTAGGAGCCGTCACCGCCGATCACCACCAGGGCGTCGATGCCGTGCTTTTTCAGGTTCTCGATCGCTTCGGCGCGAACGGCCGGATCTTTGAAGGCAGGGAAACGGGCAGAACCCAGGAAAGTACCACCACGGTTCACCACGTCGGAGACGCTGTGGCGCTCCAGCTTGACGATGCGATCCTGGTGCAGACCGAGATAGCCATCATAGACGCCGTACACTTCCAGGCCATGATGCAGGCCGGCGCGCACCACGGCGCGAATGGCTGCGTTCATACCCGGCGCGTCGCCACCACTGGTCAGAACACCAATACGTTTGATTTGTTTGGTCATGAGTGCCTCTGGATCTGAGTTGTCAAATACGAATGTTTGGAAATAGACAAGCCATTTTTACTATATCGGCTTTCGTATGGGATGCGGGGGCCACCATAGGAAAAGCGATACGCAGGAGGGGGCAAGCGCCCCCTCCATGGCAGCCGATTACTTGGCCGCGCCAGCGATGATCTGGGAGAAGTCGTCCACTTTCAGGGACGCACCACCCACCAGGCCACCGTCGATGTCCGGCTGACCGAACAGGTCGGCAGCGGTCGCGCCAGTTACGGAACCACCGTACAGGATCTGTACCTTGGCAGCCACGTCTGCGTCAAAACCGGCCAGGTACTGACGGATGTGGGCGTGAACGGCCTGGGCGATTTCCGGGGTGGCAGTCTTGCCGGTGCCGATGGCCCATACCGGCTCGTAAGCGATGACGGCGTTGGCGAAAGAGGCGATACCGCAGCGGTCGATAACGGCCTTCAGCTGGGTCTCAACCACCTGGTTGGTGGTGCCGGCCTCGAATTGGGCCAGGGTCTCACCGATGCACAGAACCGGTACCAGACCGCCTTTCTGGATGGCTTCGTACTTGGCAGCAACCACGTCGTCGGTCTCTGCGTGCAGGGTGCGACGCTCGCTGTGGCCGACCAGGGAGTAGGTGCAACCGAAGGCCTTGAGCATGGACGGAGCGTTCTCGCCGGTGAAGGCACCAGACTCGTGCACGTCAGCGTTCTGGGCGCCGTAGGCAATCTTGGTGCCGGCAGTCAGCTGTTCAACCATACCCAAAAAGATAACAGGGGGGCAGACGGCGACTTGAACAGAAGGATGAGCGGCAGCCGCCGGGGTCAGTCCTTTGATCAGTGCTTCTACGGAAGCCTTGGTGCCGTTCAGTTTCCAGTTACCCATTACCAGGTGCTGTCTCATCTTCTATATCTCCTAGGCATTTGATTGCGCGACATTATATGAATTGAACCGAGCCCAAGATAGCTGACCCGGCGGCAAATGACGTAATTTTTTTTCGCTTTCCTGATCCAAATCAGGAATGAAACGCTTGATCGCTCATTCGTTAACCTGCCCCCGCAAGCGTGCCCACCATACCCCAATCCATTCGTGAATGGCAGCCTCGGAATACATCAGATAACGCCCCTTGGGCAGATAACTATAGAGAGGCTGGGGCTCCTGGCTCTGCTTGGCGGTGTAATCGGTGGGGGCCGGCACGGCATTGAGTCCCTGTCCCTGATAGAGGGCCATGGCGCGGGGAAGATGGGTGGCTGAACTCACCAGTGCGACCCGTTTTCCCTTGAGATGGCGGCTGATACTGACTGCTTCATCATGAGTGTCTTTGTTGTTTTCAAACAACGTGATCCGTGTACGCGGTATGCCGAGGCTCTGTGCCATGCGGGCATTGACCTCGGCGTTCGACAGGGGATCCCCCGACACGTAACCGGAGAAGATAAGCTCGGCATCGGGATAGGCCTGGGCCAGGCGCACCCCTTCCAGAGTGCGGGCCAGGGCAATGTTGTTCTGCCAGGAACGCTCGGGCACCGCCGGATCGCTGACATGGCCGTTGCCCAGTACCACGATGGCCTGGATATCCGGATGCTGGCTCACCTCGAAGGGCGGGAAGGTCTGCTCCAGTGGGCGGGCCAGCTCATAGCTTATCGGGCGCGTGCCCATCAGGGCGACGATGAGCAGGGAGAGGGTTGCCAGCAGCTTGCCGGTTTTCTGAAAGCGTGTGAACCAGAGCAGCAGCAGGGCCAGCAGCAACAAGGAGAGAGAAAAGGGGAGCGGCATCAGCAGCTGGCCAAGCCACTTCTTGATGGCAAAAAAGTTGAGCGCAAACACGGCACTATCGTCCTTGAGTTTTCAGCAAATTCGGGATGTGACAGAATACCTCTCTTTTTTGGGATGGCCACAACCCTGTGGCGCAAAAGTTGAGTTTCTCCTTGAAGCAAGATCAGAGTTTCGACGGGCGGGCCGACAAGTTCGCCCGCAATATTTATGACTCCACCAAGGGGCGCATTCGTACCACCATCGTCTGGAGCGACATCGAGGCCTGTCTGGCCCGCCTTGGCAACCGGCCCCTGCGCATCCTGGATGCGGGGGGCGGATTTGGCTACTTTGCCCAGAAGCTGGCGGCCATGGGCCATCAGGTGGAATTGTGCGATCTCTCCGCCGAAATGCTGGCACTGGCCCGGACCCAGATCGCCGAGAAGGGGCTGGAAGACAATATTCGTCTCATTCATTGCCCCATTCAGGATCTGAAGCAACATGTGACCGGTACCTTCGATCTGGTACTCTGCCACGCCGTGCTGGAGTGGCTTGCCGAGCCACGCCAGACCCTGTTAGGTCTGTTTCCTTTCGTCAATGCCGGGGGCATACTGTCGCTGCTTTTTTACAACCGCCATGGTCTGCTGTTCCAGAGCCTGGTGGTGGGCAACTTTGACTATGTGCGCCTGGGTTTGCGCAAGAAGCGTCAGACTGCCCTGACCCCCACCAATCCCCAGCTGCCGGAGCAGGTCTATGACTGGATAGGGCGGGGGGGCTTGCGGATCATCGGCAAGACCGGGGTGCGGGTCATTCACGACTACATGCGCCACAAGCAGGATCAGGTGGAAAAATTCGACGATCTGCTGGCCATGGAGCAGCAATATTGCCGCCAGGAACCGTTTGTCGCCCTGGGGCGCTATATCCACGTGATGGCGCAAAAGCCCGCCAGTTGATAGACGTTCTTGTTTTTATCGGTGGGATGCTGCCAAAGGCAGCTGTGAACGGGTTGCCGCTTGCATTTGATAGCACGACGAGATGGCCGGATTGTTCTGATAAGGCCATCCAATGGATAACAACGAGATGGCCGGATCTTCCTGATGAGGCCATCCAGATGGATAACAACGAGATGACAACGTCATGATGAGTACATCCCGTACCCTGCCCGAGCGTTCTTTGCCGGAGATAGTAGGGTGGGTCAGGCAGGAGGGGTTGGCGCTAAACCTGCCCACCGACCGGCTGGCCTTTCTGATTGCAATCAAGACCCTGTCCGAAGATGAGTCGGATCTGTCGGAGGCGGCCCTGCACGATGCCTTTGGCTACGTCAGCAGTGCCTTTGGCCAGATGGACGAGACCCTCACCGGCCGCGCCAACAACGCCATCAACGATCTCATTCGCCAGCAGTTGCTGTCGCGCTTCAACACCGACATGGTGGCGGGGGAGAGCCTCTATCGCCTGTCGCGCCTTGGCATGAGCATCGTCGATTTCTTCCTGGATCAGCGTCAGGTTGACTCCATCAAGCTCTCCATTTTGCTCGAACACCTGGCGGCCGAGCTCGATACCGCCCGCAAGGCGGCGCTCGAGACCAACACCCGCGAGCAGTGGGATGCCGAGGTGCTGCCGCGCCTCACCTTCTCCCTGGAAGAGACTCTGGGGCGCATCGATCTCACCCAGCGCGCCATGGATGAGCAGCAGAATCAGGTCAAAAACGAGATCGCGGCCCTGCTGACCCAGAACTGGGTCGATGCCATTCACAGCTGCGAAAAACTGCTGCACGAGACCGGCCAGACCCTGCGCGAGTTGCAGGATACCCTGGACGCCGCTGGCCACCGCCTGCAGGCGGGGCTGCTCAACATTCAGGAAGCTGCCCAGGGGCGTGAGGATCTGTTCCACGTCGAGGAGCTGACTCACGCCTTGCAAGGACGGCTCGACGTCATCACCTCCTGGGGCCAGCAGTGCATCGAGCTGTGGGCCCGCTACGACAGGCACGTCCACAAGTTCATCCGCAACGCCATCGACATGGACAAGAACCGCGCCTTCAGCCAGCGGCTGCGGGAATCCATCCGTAACTTCGATCAGCACAACTGGCAGCTGCGGGTGGCCGAAGAGCCGCGTTTGCTGGAGCTGCGCGACGAAACCATCGCCATCCACGACGAGGAGGTGACCGGCGAAGTGCCCCTCGAGATGGAGTACATGGAGATGGTGGACATCAACCAGGAGCTGGCCGAGCGTATCGAGCGCTACCTGGCCCGCTATCCCGAGCAGGGTCAGCAGCTGGATTTGGCCGACGTGCTGCGGGAATACCTGCTGGACTACCCGGCCCATGCCCACTTCGACGTGGCGCGTCTTCTGATTGACCAGGCCGTGCGCCTGGGCCATGCCAGCGGCGAGCGCGAGCTGCATCGCCAACCTGCATGGAAACCCATTAACCAAGCTGGATCCAAGGTTCAGGCCTATGTCATTGATCAATACTGAGTTTCCCTTGCCGCTGCGGCTCGCAGAGGCCATTGCCAACCCCTTGTTTCCGCGCATCGATACCGCCTTGCGCTCCGGTCGTCACATCAGTGCCGACGAGTTCGAACAGCACTCGGCACTGGTGGAGTATCACCAGGAGCTGGAGATCTTCTACGGCCGCTATCAGGTCGAACTCATCAAGGCGCCGGAAGGCTTTTTCTACCTGCGTCCGCGCCCCAGTGCCGACATCGGCACCACAGTGCTCTCCGAGCTCGATATGCTGGTGGGCAAGGTGCTTTGCTACCTCTATTTGAGCCCTGATCGCCTCGCCTCGGAAGGGGTGTTTGCCATGGGCGAGCTGCAGGAGGAGGTGCTGAGCCTGGCCGACGAGAAGCAGCTGCTGCGCATGGTCAACAGCCGCTCCGGCGGCACCGATCTGGACAAGAAGAAGCTGCTCGAAAAAATTCGCACCTCCATGCGCCGGCTGCGTCGCCTTGGTATGATCACCGCCCTTGGCAACGGGGACAAATTCCGGGTCAACGAGTCCGTGTTCCGCTTCGCCGCCGATGTGCGTTCCGATGAGGATCCCCGCGCCGTCCAACTGCGGATGATCCAGGAAGGGGAGGCCA
The DNA here is from genome assembly GCF_019048725.1 of Aeromonas sp. FDAARGOS 1407. Classification (NCBI taxonomy): domain Bacteria; kingdom Pseudomonadati; phylum Pseudomonadota; class Gammaproteobacteria; order Aeromonadales; family Aeromonadaceae; genus Aeromonas; species Aeromonas sp. FDAARGOS 1407. The sequence continues at coordinate 3,478,433 of NZ_CP077399.1, read as the reverse complement.
TCTTCCACGACGACGAAATGCCGAGCAGCGACTCGCTGTTTGACGATATCGAGGCGGACCTCGATGAAGAACAACTGGATCTGGAGGTATAAAAGGTGCGAGGCAAGTTCAAATCCCTGACCATGGTCAACTGGAACGGCTTCTTCGCCCGGACCTTCGATCTCGACCAGCTGGTCACTACCCTCTCCGGCGGCAACGGCGCGGGCAAGTCCACCACCATGGCGGCCTTTATCGCGGCCCTCATTCCCGATCAGTCTCTGCTCCATTTTCGCAACACCACGGAGGCTGGATCGAGCAGCGCCTCCCGTGACAAGGGGCTCTACGGCAAGCTGCAGCGCGGTCACTGCTACTCAGTGCTGGAAGTGATGAACAGCCGCGAGCAGCGGATCTGGGTCGGCGTGCATCTGGAGCAGGTGGCCAACCGTGACAACAAGGTCAATATCACCCCGTTCGCCTTGGTGGATGTGCCGGACAATCTGGTGCCCACCGATCTGCTGCTGGAAAAACTCGAGGACGGCAAGGGGCGGGTGCGCGCGTTTGCCGATCTGAAAGGGGCGGCGGCGGAGCTGGGGGCGTTGAAAGTCGCCAAGTTCAATACGGTGACCGACTATCACAACTTCATGTTCGAGTTCGGCATCACCCCGAAGAAGCTTCGTGATCAAAAAGATCGCGGCAAGTTCTATCGCCTGATCGAAGCCTCCCTCTACGGCGGTATCTCTTCGTCCATCAGCCGATCCTTGCGTGAATACCTGCTGCCGGAGAACTCCGGCGTGCGCAAGGCGTTCCAGGACATGGAGGCGGCCATCTACGAGAACCGCCGCACCCTTGAGGCTATTAAAGAGACTCAGGGCCAGCGGGATCTGTTCAAGAACCTCATTACCGAGACCACTCACTATGTGGCGGCGGATTATGTGCGCAATGCCGCCGAGAAGAACCGCCTCTCCGAGCAGGCCCTCAAGGCTCGTCAGGAGCTGGCAGGAAAACGCCGCCTGTTGGCCGAAGAGAAGCAGCGCGCCATCTATCTGGCCGACGAGGTGGAGCAGCTCACCAACCGCGAGAAACTGCTGACCGACGAGCTGGAGTCCGCCGCCGAGCATTTGGCCAAGGTGATGGCCGCAGTCAGCTTGCAAAAGAAGATCGAGATGTACCGCGCCGATCTGGCGGATCTCTCTAACAAACTCGAACAGCAGCAGGCGGTGGTAGAAGAGATCCACGGCCAGTTGCTGGAGGTGGAGGAGCGCAAGGAGCTGGCGCAAGGAGAGGTGGACAGCCTCAAGACCCAGCTCGCCGACTACCAGCAGGCGCTGGATATCCAGCAGACCCGCGCCATCCAGTACCGTCAGGCGGTGCAGGCCCTGGAGACGGCTCGCGAGCAGTGCGAGCTGCCGGGGCTGACCGCCGAACAGGCAAGCGATACCCTGCACCAGTTCCGCGCCGCCGAGCAGAGCCTCACCAGCCGGGTGCTGGGGGCCGAGCAGCAGCTGGCGCTGGCCAAGGCGGCGGTGGCCGAGCACGAAGCGGCGCTGGCGCTGCTTTTGAGCATCGCCTCCGAGACCGCCCGCGAGGCCGCCTGGCCCACCGCGCAGGCACTGCTCAAGCGCCATATCGAAGACAAGGCCCGCATCGCCCAGGGGCAGGGGCTGCGCGCCGCGCTGGCCCGCCTCGAGAAAGAGAGCGAGAGCCAGCAGGCGCTGCTGCGCTTGCGTGACGAGCTGCAGCAGGCTTCTGGCCAGCTGATCGCGAGCCAGGACGAGCTGGAAATCTTCCTCGAAGCCCAGCGCACCCGTCAGGAGGAGCTGGCCGAGCAACAGGCTGAAGTCAATCAGCGCCGCGCCAGCCTCGAGCATCAGGGCACTCAGCTCGGCCGCGATATCGCGGAGCTGACCAAGCTTGCCCCGCGCTGGCTGAAATCCTTCGAAAAGCTCGAGCAATTGCGCGAGCAGAGTGGGCTGCCGCTCGCCACCGCCGAAGAACTTTCTTCCGGCATGCAGAGCGTGCTCGACAAGGAGCGTGAGTTCGAGCAGGAGAGCAACCGCATCGCGGCGCAGAAACAGGCGCTGGAGCTGCAAATTCGCAACCTGCAGCTGGGGGCTGGTGAGGCAGATCCGCGCCTGGCCCGCATTGCCGAGCAGGTGGGGGGCGTGCTGCTCTCCGATGTCTATGACGACATCTCCATCGACGATGCCCCTTACTACTCCGCACTCTATGGCCCGGCTCGCAGCGCTCTGGTGGTGCTCGACCTGGAAGGCGCCATCGAGCGGCTGAAAAAGCTGGAAGATTGCCCGGAAGATATCTACCTCATCCAAGGCAACCCCGACTCCTTTGACGAGGATCTGGTGGAGGCCGACGAGCTGGGTGACGCCGTGCTGGTGCGCACCAGCAAGCGTCAGGTGCGCTTCTCCCGCTACCCCGAGCTGCCGCTGTTTGGCCGCGCCGCCCGGGAAAAGCGGATCGAGCAGCTCGACCTTGAGCGCGAAGAGCTGATCGAGGGTTACGCCAAGGCCGCCTTCGAGCAGCAGAAGTACCACCGCCTCTACGGTCACTTCCGCGACTTTATCGGCCAGCATCTGGATATCGCCTTCCGCCCCGACCCCGAAGCGGAAGTGCATGCCAAACAGACCGAGCAGCGCAAGCTGCAAGAGACCATCGCCGAGTGCAACAAGCAGCTGAATGATGCCAAAGCGGCCGCCGCCCAGCTGACCCGCCATATCCAGCTGGTGCAGGGGATGCTGCCCTTTGCCCACCTGTTTGCCGAGACAGAGCTGGCTGCCCGCCTCGAGGCGGCTCACGCCGATGTGGAAGCGTTGAAACAGGCCGAAGCCTTTATCGCCAAGCACGGCAAGTCGCTCGAGAAGCTGGAAACCATGGTGCAGGTGCTGCGTCAGGATCCGCAGGATCTCTCTGCCCTACAGGCGGCGTTTGACGAAGCCAACGAATTGCTGGCCGAGCAGAAGCGCCGTTGCTACGCCCTCGATCAGCTGGTGGCCCGCCTGCCGCACTTTGCCTATCAGGATGCGCAAGACCTGCTGGGCAAAGCCTCCGAGATGAGCGAGCGACTCAAAGAGAAGCTCAAGGCGGCCGAGTTGGCGGCCCGCACCGCTGGCGAGCAGCACAAGCAGATTGCCCAGCGTCACACCGAGGCGTTGCAGCTGCGCACCGCCCTCAACTCCAGCGTCGAGGCCAAGCGCCAGACCCTGACCGAGTTCGAGCAGGAGCTCGCGGCCATGGGGCTGACCCTCTCCGATGACATGGAAGAGAAGGCGCGCGCCCACAAGAAAGAGATTGAAGAGCTGCTTATTCGCACCCGCTCCCGTCGCACCAGCGCCGAGGCCCAGCTGCAGGTAACCAAGCGCGAGATCGAATCCCTCGGTGGTCGTCTCAAGCTCGAAGGCAAGGATTACTACGGCGCTCGCAAATCCCTGGTGGGTCACAAGGCGAGCTGGTCGCGGGTGGTGCGGCTGGCGCGGGAGACCGACGTCGAGAAGCGTTTGAATAAGCGCGAGCTGGCGTATCTTGACAGCGACGAGCTGCGCTCCATGTCGGACAAGGCGCTCGGCGCCCTGCGGGTGGCGGTGGCCCACGACGAGGCCTTGCGCGATGCGCTGCGTCTCTCCGAAGGCAACCGCAGCACCGAGCAGAAGGTGGCCTTCTACGTGCAGGTCTACCGTTACCTTAAAGATCGCATCCGCAACGACATCATCCGCTCCGATGATCCGGTGGAGGCCATCGAGGAGATGGAGATCGAGCTGGCCCGTCTTGCCGACGAGCTCAAGCAGCGGGAAACCCATCTGTCGCTCTCCTCCCACGAGGTGGCGGCCAAGATCACCAACATCATCCGCCGCGAGCAGAACCGCATCCGGGTGCTGAACCAGGGCCTGCAGAACATCGCCTTCGGTCTGGTGCGCGGGGTGCGCCTCAACGTCAATATCCGCGAGGCGCACACCCGTTTGCTGACTGCGCTTGCCGATCAGACCGCCATGCACAACGACCTGTTCGCCGACAAGGAGCTTAGCTTCTCCGAGGCGATGGCCAAGCTGTTCCAGCGCCTCAACCCGCAAATTGAACAGGGGGATCGCAGCTATCAGGTGATGGGCGACGTGCTGCTCGACTATCGCAACTACCTGGAGCTGGAGATCGAGGTGCAGCGCGGTGCAGATGGCTGGCTGCGGGCCGAAAGCGGCGCGCTCTCCACCGGCGAGGCGATCGGTACCGGTCAGGCCATCCTCTTGATGGTGCTGATCAGCTGGGAGGAGGAGTCCCGTCGTCTGCGCGGCAAGGACATAGCCCCCTGCCGCCTGTTGTTCCTCGACGAAGCGGCCCGTCTGGATGGCAAATCCATCGCCACCCTGTTCGAGCTGTGTGAGCGGCAGGACATGCAGCTGCTTATCGCCGCGCCGGAGAACATCAGCCCCGAGAAGGGCACCACCTACAAGCTCATCCGCAAGGTGCAGGGCAAGCACGAGCACGTGCATGTGGTGGGTCTGCGCGGCTTCGGCTTTAGCGATGACAAGCTTATCGCCTGACCACGCCTGACAAAGGTTGACGGGTGAATAAACAAAACGGGAGGCTTGGCCTCCCGTTTTCTATGGAAAATATGCGAAAGTGGACGACTCGTGCGCGAAAGCCGCATTTTGGCAACGAAGCGTCAGCCTGCGGGTCGGGTGGCGCCATCAATATCGGGGAAACAGGATGAAGAGGGGAGTGCAAAAAGGGCTGCTGTTATCGCTTAGTCTGCTACTGGCAGCCTGCAGCAGCCAGCCTGATGCAGGTCGCGGCGGCAACTGGCAAGGCTATACCGAGACGGGGCTCGCCTCCTACTACGCCGACCGCTACCACAACAAGCGCACTGCCAGTGGCGAGCGCTATCAAACCAATCTCAACACCGCCGCCCATATGACGCTGCCTTTTGGTTCCATGGTGCGGGTCACCAATCTCGCCAACGGCAGGAGCGTGGTGGTTAAGGTCAATGACAGAGGCGCCTTTAAGCGCGGGCGCATCATCGATCTCTCCCGCTCCGCGTTCAGCGCCATCGGCAATACGCGCGCTGGCCTTATCAAGGTAAAGATCGAGGTGATGTAGCGAGTGGCGTGAGCCCAAAAATGGCTCCGCCCCCTGCCTTTGACCAACTTTCTCCATTTCCCGTGGAGTTTACTGGCGCCGGTTATGTCAGTTTCGATGGCTCTCGGGTATCGTCCTGATGGACTCGTTCTCTGACTGATAAAGAGGACGGAGTACCCGATACCTATTTTGATGATGTTTCTGGGATGGAGCAGAGTTGATGGAAATTATCAGGGCCGGCATGGATGATCTGGATATCATCAGCCCCTTATTTAACGCATACCGGATCTTTTACGGCCAACAAGAGGATATGACCCTGGCTCGTCATTTTCTGGCCGAGCGCCTGTCACAACAGGAGTCAGTGATCTTTTTTGCCAGAGATAAGCAGGGTGCCGGCATCGGTTTTACCCAGCTCTACCCCTCATTTTCATCCGTCGCCGCCAAACGGATATGGGTTCTGAACGACCTGTATGTCGTGGCGCAGGCCAGGCGCTTGGGAGTTGCCAAAAAATTGATGGATACGGCAAAGGCGTTTGCCATGGCGACAAACGCCAGGGGGCTGGCCCTGGAAACCGCGAGAGACAATTCGGCCGCGCAAAGATTGTATGAGTCCCTGGGGTATAGGAAGGAAGATGGGTATCACTATTTCCTGGCGCTCGATAAATAGCCGTTCGCAGGCGTGTAAAACCAAATACGGGGCAGCCTCTCCTCAAGGTGAATGGGGAGGAAAACAGAGCAGGGGAGCAGAGATGAGGCGATGGCCGGGGATATCAATTCACCAGCGGCCCTTATCGCTATGATTGTGAGGTGACCGTGATAGGAGAGCCTGATCGCCCGCCCGGGATGCTGGTGGTCTATAAAAAAGGTGTCGAGATAGTGCGCCAGCCGGTGTTAAAGAGCGAATAGCCATCTCAATGCCATGACGGCGTTTCTCGCCATAACCCGCGGCCAACAGGCCGCTTTTCTATTTGCGTGGTTTGCGTGCGAGTGTGCTCGACAAGCTGTTTGATATGACCCACATGTCCGTCAGCCCTGTGGCACCCTGACTCCTTTATCGAGATAGAGGCTGCTGTAGTGGGCACGGTGGGTGATAAACATGATCTGATGGCGGCTGCCGTCGGAGAGAATGATAAAGTCCCCGGCGAGGGCGGGGCTTTGCAGGCTGATCTCTTGCTCCGGGGCGGTCAGGCGATCGGCTTCATCCTTGAAGGTGAGGGTGTAAGAGTACATATGGCGCTCCACAACAGGCTCATATCAAACACATCATCAAGGCTAGTTCGTGATAACGCCGTGCGCGGCGCCCGTTCGGCGCTCTTGCCCTTTATTTATGGGCAACCCGCGGGGGCCGGTGTTATTTGAGGATATGCGGCAATAAAAAACCGCCTGCTGGCGGTTTTTCTTATCGCGTAGCCCTTACTTCAGGGCCTTCTTCAGCTTCTTGATCTTGCTCTCGTGCTTGGCAATCTTCTCGAGACGGGCGGCGATCTTCTTCTTGATCTCTTTCTTGCTGACTTTGGCCATCGGTGGCGCTCCTTTGCTGTGATGACACCTCGGTGTCGTGGTGGATCTTTCCCTGAGATTGGCCAGAGTGCCACAAGCTGGTTGCCCGGGCCACCCATAGCCGTTTCTTTTTGTTGGAAAAGTAGTCTATTTCGCAGTTGTGGGGGTATTGGGTCAGGGATGTTGACTGTCGCGTACCTGTGCTTTTTCCGGTTGTAAGGGGGCGCAGCGGTTGTGGTCAGCTCTGGCCCGACGCTTGATCTGCGCCATATGATGGACGCCGGAGTACGGCTACCAGGGATGAGGCTCTTATTATCATAATGATAATGGCAGCCCCGCCCATATCATTTATGTTCCCCATTGCAGGGCCCTGATGATAATTCCTGGTTGGCAGGAGGCGTTTTTATCAATCTTGATTCATGCACTATTCACGGCAAATGACAGAAGCCGCCGACGTGATTGGATAACTCTCTGAAATAATCGTTATTTTTGTGCCGTTCATCACATACTTTTTCCTTTTCCTATTATTCCCCCGCCTTTTTTTAATCTGGCACGCTTATTGATTATCTCTTGTCGACGCTAACCGATGAGCTCACCCACAACCGTGACGCTGGTGACATCGTGAGTGAAAGGGGAGCTATCCATATATCATCCAATGATTGGGGCGAACGATGAAAGCAGTTAACGATTTAATCAAAGAGATAAAGGCACTCAACTCCAACCTTCACGAAAAAGATTTTCTGCTGACCTGGGAGCAAACCCCGCAGGAATTGGAATTGGTATTGAAACTGGCCGAATCCCTCAAGACCCTGCGCGCCGAAAATATTTCCACCAAGCTGTTCAACAGCGGGCTCGGTATCTCGGTTTTCCGCGATAACTCCACCCGGACCCGCTTCTCTTACGCGTCCGCCCTGAATCTCCTTGGCCTGGCCCAGCAGGATCTGGATGAGGGCAAATCCCAGATAGCTCACGGTGAGACGGTACGCGAGACCGCCAACATGATCTCGTTTTGTGCCGATGCCATCGGCATTCGCGACGACATGTATCTCGGGGCCGGCAACGCCTATATGCGCGAAGTGGGGGCGGCGCTCGACGAAGGGTTCGAGAAGGGGGTGCTGCCCCAGCGTCCGGCCCTGGTCAACCTGCAGTGCGACATTGATCACCCGACCCAGTCCATGGCTGATCTCGCCTGGCTGCAGGAGCACTTCGGGAGCCTGGAAAACCTCAAGGGCAAGAAGATTGCCATGACCTGGGCCTACTCCCCGAGCTACGGCAAACCGCTCTCTGTGCCGCAGGGCATCATCGGGCTGATGACCCGTTTTGGCATGGACGTGACCCTGGCTCATCCCGAGGGGTATGACCTGATCCCGGACGTGATCGAGGTGGCCAAAGAGAACGCCAAGGCCTCCGGCGGCAGCTTCCGTCAGGTCACTTCCATGGAAGAGGCGTTCAAGGATGCGGACATCGTCTATCCGAAGTCCTGGGCGCCCTACCAGGTGATGGAACAGCGCACCGAGTTGCTGCGGGCCAATGACCACGCCGGCCTCAAAGAGCTCGAGAAACATTGCCTGGCGCAAAACGCCAAGCACAAGGATTGGCACTGCACCGAAGAGATGATGAAACTCACCAAGGGGGGCGAGGCGCTTTATATGCACTGCCTGCCGGCGGATATTTCCGGTGTCTCCTGCAAGGAGGGTGAGGTGACCGAAGGGGTATTCGAGAAATATCGCATCGCCACTTATAAAGAGGCGAGCTGGAAGCCCTATATCATCGCCGCCATGATCATGGCCCGCAAATTCTCGGCGCCTGCCGAAACCCTGGAAAATCTGATCAAGGAAGCGCAAAAGCGCGTCAAATAATGGCAAGTCGGGCAGGGTGGTTATTTCACCCTGCCCACTGCAAGAGCGCATTTATTATCGCGAGTCTTCTCCCCGGATAGCCCCTTGAATAAGGTCTCTCCGGCGAGATGGCTCTTGGTGAAGTCACTCTTCGTGAGGTCACTCTTTGTGAGGTCACTATGTCCCAATTTTCTCTGAAGATGGATATTGCGGATAACCGCTTTTTTACCGGAGAAACATCCCCGTTATTTTCCCGTGTCGAAGCACAAAAGGCCCGTGCATTTCATAAAAAACTGGCCGGATATGAACCGACGCCGCTCTGTGATTTGAAAGCACTGGCGGATTATGTCGGGGTGAAAAATATATTGGTCAAGGACGAATCCAAACGTTTTGGTCTCAACGCCTTCAAGATGCTGGGGGGCGTCTATGCCATCGCCAACCTGCTCTGTGAAAAATACGGGGTGGCCATCGAGGATTTCACCTTCGATCTCATCAAGCGCACCATCAAGGAGCCGATGACCTTTGCTACCACCACGGATGGCAACCACGGCCGTGGCGTCGCCTGGGCCGCCAAACAGGTGGGTCAGCATGCGGTGGTCTATATGCCCAAGGGCTCGGCCCGGGAGCGGGTGGATCACATCCTGAACCTCGGCGCCGAGTGCATCGTCACCGACATGAACTATGACGATACCGTGCGCCTCACCATGAAGATGGCCGAAGAGCGCGGCTGGCACATAGTGCAGGACACCGCCTGGGAGGGGTACACCAGGATCCCGACCTGGATCATGCAGGGTTACTCCACCCTGGCCGATGAAGCGGTCGAGCAGATGCAGGCCATGGGCATCCAGCAGCCCACCCATGTGCTGCTGCAGGCCGGGGTCGGGGCGCTGGCAGGCGGCGTGCTCGGCTATCTGGTGGACTGCTTCGGGGCAAGAAACCTGCACAGCATCGTCATCGAGCCGGAGCAGGCCGACTGCCTCTACCGCTCCGGCGTGGCCGGCGAGATGGTCAACGTGGGGGGCGACATGCGCACCATCATGGCCGGGCTCGCCTGCGGTGAACCCAATCCCCTCGGCTGGCCGCTGCTCAAGCACTGCACCACCCAGTTCATCTCCTGTCACGACAAGGTGTCGGCGCTCGGTATGCGGGTGCTCGGTAATCCCCTTGGCGACGATCCCCGCATCATCTCGGGCGAATCAGGCTCGGTCGGCACCGGGTTGCTGGCGGCGGTGCGCCACCACCCGCAGCGGGATGCCCTGATGGCGCGGCTGGGGCTCAACCAGGATTCAGTGGTGCTGCTGATCAACACCGAAGGGGATACCGACGTGGCCCACTACCGGGAGGTGGTGTGGGAAGGCAAGCACCCCGCCTGCGAGTAAGAAGACGAATTGAAGCATTGATCGCGCCCTGTCAACGGGGCGCGGTGAAGGGTCAGGGCGGGGCTGGCAAACAGGCCAAACCTCGCACATCAGGTTGTTATGGAGGATCACAATGAACAAGCAAATTCCGTTTGAAATGGTGTTGGAGAAGGCCTACCAGTACAAGGCCGAGATGAGCCAGTTCCTGCGCGACATGATCGCCATTCCCAGTGAAAGCTGCGACGAGAAGAAGGTGGTGCTGCGCATTAAGCAGGAGATGGAGAAGGTCGGTTTCGACAAGGTCGAGATTGACCCCATGGGCAACGTGCTGGGTTATATCGGCCATGGCCCGCATCTGATTGCCATGGATGCCCACATTGACACCGTGGGCGTCGGCAACATGGCCAACTGGACCTTCGACCCCTATGAGGGGATGGAAGATCACGAGATCATCGGCGGGCGCGGCGCCTCGGATCAGGAAGGGGGCATGGCCTCCATGGTCTACGCCGGCAAGATCATCAAGGATCTGGGGCTGGAAGATGAGTACACCCTGCTGGTGACCGGTACCGTACAGGAAGAGGACTGCGATGGCCTCTGCTGGCAGTACATCATAGAGCAGAGCAAGATCCGCCCTGAATTCGTGGTCAGTACCGAACCGACCGACTGCAACATCTATCGCGGCCAGCGCGGTCGCATGGAGATCCGCGTCGAGGTGCAGGGGGTGAGCTGCCACGGCTCGGCGCCCGAGCGCGGCGACAACGCCATCTTCAAGATGGGCCCCATCCTTGGCGAGTTGCAGGAGCTGAGCCACAACCTCGGCCATGACGACTTCCTCGGCAAGGGCACATTGACCGTCTCCGAGATCTTCTTCACCTCCCCGAGCCGCTGCGCGGTGGCGGATAGCTGCGCCGTCTCCATCGACCGCCGCCTCACCTGGGGCGAGACCTGGCAAGGGGCGCTCGACGAGATCCGCGCATTGCCGGCCGTCAAAGCCGCCGGTGCCGAAGTCTCCATGTACCAGTACGACCGTCCTGCCTATACGGGTCTGGTCTATCCCACCGAGTGCTACTTCCCGACCTGGAAAGTGGAAGAGGATCACATCACGGTCAAGACCCTCTCCAAGGCCTATCGCGAGTTGTTCCGCAAGGAGCCGGTGGTCGACAAGTGGACCTTCTCGACCAACGGGGTTTCCATCATGGGTCGTCACGGCATTCCGGTCATCGGCTTTGGCCCGGGCAAGGAGCCGGAGGCCCACGCCCCGAACGAGAAGACCTGGAAGGAGCATCTGGTCAAGTGCGCCGCCATGTATGCGGTGATCCCCATGCTCTATCTGGCGGAGCTGGACAAGTAAGCAAGGGTGCAGGGATGCCGGCATCCCTGCTACCAACGATATGCCCCGCCCAGGCGGGGCTTGGTGCGTGAAGGGCAACAGGGGTTGAGGGGGAGCGGATGAAACGGCTCATCAAGAACGGCATCCTGGTGGATGCGCAGGGGGAATATCGCCAGGATCTGCTGATCGATAACGGGGTGATCCGGGCCCGCGCCGCCCATATCCAGCCCGATGACGAGACCGAAGTGATCGAGGCCGACGGCTGCTACGTGATGCCGGGGGGGATCGACGTCCACACCCACTTCAACATCGATGTGGGCATGGCCCGCAGCTGCGATGACTTCTTCAGCGGTACCCGTGCCGCCGCCTGTGGTGGCACCACCACCATCATCGATCACATGGGGTTCGGCCCGGCGGGGTGCAACCTGCATCACCAGCTGGCTCGCTATCACGATTATGCCGCCGATCAGGCGGTGATCGACTACGGTTTTCACGGCGTCATTCAGCATGTGGATGACGACATTCTCCACGAGATGGCCGCCATGGTGCAGGAGGAGGGGATCAGCAGCTTCAAGCTCTATCTCACCTACCGCTACAAGCTGGGAGACAGCGACGTGCTGCGCGCCCTGGCCCGCCTCAAGGAGGTGGGGGCGCTTGCCACCGTGCACCCCGAGAACGATGCCGCCATCGCGGCGCGCCGGGCTGCCTTGCTGGCTGCCGGCCACTGTGAGCCCAGGTATCACCCGCAAAGCCGCCCGCTGGAGTGTGAAGCCGAGGCGGTGGCCCGGATGATTAATCTGGCGGGGCTTGCTGGCAATGCGCCCCTTTATATCGTTCACCTCTCCAATGGCCTGGGGCTGGAGTACCTCAAGCTGGCGCGCCGTCAGGGCCAGCCGGTCTGGGTGGAGACCTGCCCGCAATATCTGCTGCTTGATGAGCAGTGTTATTACAAGGAGAACGGGGTCGACTACCTGCTGAGTCCGCCACTGCGCTCGCGCCGCGAGCAGGACAAGCTGTGGGTCGGGTTGGCGGCCGGGGATATCGATACGGTGGCGACCGATCACTGCAACTTCTCCCACGCCCAGCGCATGACCCTCTCGGGGGGCGATTTCAGCCGCTGCCCCAACGGCTTGCCCGGGGTCGAAAACCGGATGCTGCTGCTGTTTGCCCACGGAGTGCTCGGCGGGCGCATCTCGCCGTCCCGCTTCGTGGCCTTAACCAGCGCCAACCCGGCGCGCCTGTTTGGCCTCTGGCCGCGCAAGGGCAACCTGCAACTTGGGTCTGACGCCGATCTGGTGGTGATGGATCCCCGCGGTGAAACCCTGATTTCCCATCAACAGCTGCACGACAACGGCGACTACAGCCCCTACGAGGGGATGCGCTGCCCCGGCCGGATCAGGCTGACCCTGAGCCGCGGCGAGATAGTGGCCCGCGACGGCGAGTTTCTGGGGCGGCGCGGCCATGGCCGTTTTCTGGCCCGCGCCCCCTTTGCCCCCGAGCTCAATCTGCTCCTGTATCCGGCGCCGCACTAGCATTTTGAGAACACCGCCTAGGAGCGCCTGCCCGTGGGGCGAGAGCCCCGCATGTTGGCCGAACAGTTTTTTCATAGAGAGATAGATGCACACAAAGGGAGCCGACCGCGCGCCGGCTTCTCCCATCACTGGAGAGCACAAGAATTGGAGAGCACAAGATGAAACAGCGAATCGTACTGGCCCTTGGCGGCAACGCTCTTGGCAACAACCTGCCCGAGCAGATGCAAGCGGTGCAGGGCACGGCGCGCACCATCGCCGACCTGATTGCGAAGGGGCATGAGGTGGTGGTGACCCACGGCAACGGCCCGCAGGTGGGGATGATCCAGCAGGCGTTCGAGGTGGCGGCCCGCCACGACGAAAAGGCGCCCCATCTGCCTATGTCGGTCTGCGTGGCACTGAGTCAGGGTTATATCGGTTATGACCTGCAAAACGCCCTGCGCGAGGCGCTGCTCGAGCGCGGTATCCATAAGCCGGTTGCCACCTTGGTGACACAAGTTGAGGTGGATACAAACGATCCCGCCTTCCTCGACCCGAGCAAACCCATCGGCGGCTTTTTCAGCAAGGAGGAGGCCGAGGCGCTGATGGCCAAAGGCGAGCGCCTCAAAGAGGATGCCGGTCGCGGCTATCGCCGGGTAGTGGCGTCCCCCAAACCCGTCGACATCATCGAGAAGGAGACGGTCTCGGCCATGCTGGCGGCGGGGCAGGTGGTGATCACGGTCGGTGGCGGCGGCATCCCCGTGCTGCGCGAGGGGAACCACCTGCGCGGCGCCAGCGCGGTGATCGACAAGGATTGGGCCAGTGCCAGGCTAGCGGAGCTGATTGATGCTGACATGCTGATCATCCTCACCGCGGTGGAAAAAGTCGCCATCAACTTCGGCAAGCCCGACGTGCAGTGGCTCGACACCCTGAGCGTGGCGGATGCCCGGGGCTTTATCGAGCAGGGGCAGTTTGCCAAGGGTTCCATGCTGCCCAAGGTGGAGGCGGCGCTTTCGTTTGCGAGCTCCATGCCGGGGCGCAAATCCCTCATCACTCTGCTGGAGAAGGCGGCCGAGGGGATCGCCGGCAAGACCGGCACCCTGATAAGTCAGTAGGCTCGATCTTGTCAGCACAAACAGGGGGCCATCGGCCCCCTTTCTGTTGGCTGGCGCAAGGGATTGGCAGACGGGAAAAATAAGTCGGCAAGTTGTGATCCGCGATGGGCAGGGTGACAGGAGCGGCGTAAGATGGCTCCCCCAAAAGCGGGCTGATTGGCGATAGAAGAGGCAACAAGGCAAGTAATGAGTAGCAAGATCAACATGGCGGCGCTGGGGGGATTGGTTCTGCTCACCGCCATCTGGAGTTACAGCTGGATCGTGATGAAGCAGGTGATGCTCTACGCGGGGGCCTTCGAGTTCACCGCCCTGCGCTGCCTGTGCGGCTCTTTGGTGTTGCTGCTGGTGCAATGCCTGCGTGGCCGCAAATACCTTAAACCCACTCCGTTTCGCTACACCCTGGCCATCGGGTTGTTCCAGACCTGCGGTATGGTGGGGCTGGCCCAGTGGGCCCTGATCAGCGGCGGGGCGGGCAAGGTGGCGATCCTGAGCTACACCATGCCGTTCTGGGTGGTGATCTTCGCGGCGCTCTTTTTGGGTGAGCGGATGCGCCGACTCCACTACGTGGCGGTCGGGGTGGCCGCCTGCGGCTTGCTGCTGGTGATCGAGCCCTGGCAGCTGCACCTCGACTCCATGAAGAGCGCGCTGCTCGGGATCGCTTCCGGCATCTGCTGGGGGATCAGCGCCATCATCGCCAAACGGATGTATGCCCGTCATCCCACAGTGGATCTCATGTCCCTCACCACCTGGCAGATGATCTACGCCACCCTGGTGATGGCGCTGGTGGCAGCCTTGGTGCCGGAGCGACCCATCGACTGGCAGCCCTATGTGTTTGGCGCGCTCGCCTACAGTGCTATTTTTGCCACGGCGCTGGCCTGGAGTCTCTGGCTGTTTGTGCTGAAAAAACTGCCGGCGGGGATTGCCGGGCTCAGCACCCTGGCGGTGCCGGTGAGCGGCGTGCTGCTCTCCTGGTGGCTGCTCGGGGAAAACCCGGGGCCGGTGGAGGGGAGCGGCATCGCCCTTATCGTGCTGGCGCTTGTCGTCATCAGCCGCAAGGGCAAACGCTCCGTGGTGTCGGTGGCGGGGGAGACCCGGGTCAAGCAGGGTTGAGTCGTATTGCTGGTAAAGGCATAAAAAAGGGCCCGCCATTATGGCGGGCCCTGTTGTCTTTGTGTCTGCTTATCTGCGTTGGGCCAGGTGCATCATGGCCTCCTGCACGGCGCCGCCCATCGATAACGCGGGCCTTGCCGATAGGTTGTGTGTTCGCGCTTATCGGCGCTGGGTCAGGTGCATCATGGCTTCCAGCACGGCGCCGCCAATGGCGCGGGCCTTGTCCGACACCGTAGTGGCATCGGCCCGCTCGCCCCTGGGATCGATATCCCCGATCTTGAAGCCTGCCGGTACCTCTATGCCGTCACTCAGCAGCCCCCGCACCATGCCTGAAAGCGGCGCGATAATGGGAGCGTCCCCCACGTGGGCGATCACGTCCCCTTCCTGCACCAGATCGCCGAGCTTGATCAGGCTTTTCATCACTCCGGGGGCGGGGGCACGCACCACCCGGCGGGCCGAGTGTCCCTCGATGACCCCGGGAATGCCGGTATTGGGCTGGGCGGGGCCCTGATAGATGACCCGGCCCAGATGGTGGCCGCGGTTGGTCTCGATCACCGCATTGCAGTCGCGGCCCGCCTCAAAGCCCGGGCCGAGGGCCACCGTGATAGGGGCCATCTCCCTGCGGGTGCCGAGGTTCTGCTTGGCGAGGATGGCATCCACCAGGTAGCGGGGCTTGAGTTCGGCGAGAGTCGCGCAGTCGGGGTCCACCAGCAGGGGGATGATCCCCTGCTCCAGCAGCGCAAAGGCCTGCTCGACACTCTCGGCCCGCTTGGCGCGCACTCCCTCGACGCAGGTCTCGCCGTCAAACATCCCCTGGGCGAAGGCGACGGTGCGGCGGATCACCGTGGGCTTGTCGAGATCCAGCATTACCACCTTGAAGCCTGCATTGTGCAGGCGTAGCGCCACCCCGGTGGCGATATCGCCTGAGCCGCGCATCACTACCAGCCGATCCTGTTTGAGGCGCACATCGTCCTGCATCAGGCCACCCGCCTTGCCGTTTTTCACCTGCAACAGCTCGGCGAGGATGCTGATGGCGATCTCCTCCGGGGTCTCGGCCCCTATGTTGTAGCCGATGGGAGCGTGCAGCTGCTGCAGCTGCTCCTGACTCACCCCTTGCTGGCGCAGCGCCTGGGTAAAGGTCTGCACCTTGCGCTTGCTGGCGAGCAGTCCCAGGTAGGCGAGGGGACGGGTGATGAGCCGATCCAGCGCCTCCTTGTCCTGATGGTTGGTGGCGATGATGACGAAGTTGGCGGGCTCGATGGCCAGCGCCTCGATGACGGCGCTGATGGTGTCGGCCTGCTGAAGATGAGTGCCGGCGGGGAAGACCTCGGGATTAAGGCTCCCCTCGAAGCAATCCCCCACGTGGATGTCAAAGCCAAGCGGGGCCGCGGCATGGGCCAGCGCCCGGTTGACGTGACCGGCGCCGATGAGCACCAGCCGGGGACGCAGGCCGTAGACATCGATATAGACCGACATGGCGCCGCCGCAATCCGAGCCCACCGCATGTTCGCCGTTGCGGGCCATCCGGCCCTGGAAGATGCGCGGCTTGCGCTCGGCAATGGCGGCGATCGCCTCCTCGATCACCCGTCGCTCTATCATGCCACCGCCGATGGTGCCGTGGATCCGGCCATCTCCCTCGATCAGCATCTGGGCCTGATGGCGCGGGGTGGAGCCGCGGCTCTCGATGATCCTGGCCATGGCGAACGGGGTGTTGGCTTGTTCCAGCCGGGCAGCGTGTGCAAACAGATTCATAAGGTACCTCTTGTTATCCTTAACCAAACCGGGACCGTGGCTAAACCGGCTCCCCGGGTATGAGCGCGATGGCGTGGCGGATGGCTTGCGGTTCGCGCACCGCCCCCTGCCAGATGGCGTGAAGTTCGGGGTGACGGGCCAGCAGGTTTATCAATGGCGGCTGCCATGACGCCTCATTTTGATAATCACCGTTGATAAACCAGATCCGTCGCGCCCTTGCAGGGGTGCCCTTGAACACCCCGTCGGGGTGGGAGAGCAGCCTATCGAACAGCGGCCAATCCAGCGGTTCACCTGGCGCAATCCCGCATAAAGCCTGAAGCTCGGCCCAGCGGTGGATCTGCGCCGGGTCGGCCTTTGCCCCTACCATGGCGCCGCCCACCAGGGCTATCACCCAATCACTGCTTCCTGGAATGCAAGGTTCGTGCAAAGCCGGCACTTTCAATAACTTGTGATGGGCACCGTCCGCCTCGACCAGGATGATGTCGAAGCGCTGCTGCCCCTTGATGAGATCCAGCTGCTGGGGCGTGGGGCCTGCTACCTTGCCGCTGGCCTGCTCGATATGGCTGAACAGGGCGATCAGGGCCGGGCCATCGGGCAGCTGCTGGCAGCGGGTCAGCTGGTGGACCGGATCTGCTTCGATGATCAATTCCCGATAGTGGGACGGGGAGGGCAGAAACATCCGGGTGGTGGTGGTGATCAGCACTTTCTTGCCCTGTTGATGGAAATAGTCGGCCAGCCAGAACAGGGTGCTGGTTTTGCCGCCGGCTCCGCACAGACTAATTAATGTGGTATGGCTATCACTATTTTTTATGAGCTGGTCTAATAATGAGGAAATATCCGGAAAGGGGATCGATACAGGAGCAGGTAATGACATGGTGATGTCCGAATTAAATAAAGAAGGAAGCGAGAAACAGTCTGCCAATCGAAAAGAATCGTGCGACTGCGTAATGACGGCGGCGGGATTGTCCTCCCGAATGGGTAGCTGGAAAATGATGCTACCTTACGGTTCGGGGACAATACTTGATGCAAGTCTCAAAAATGCCCTGGCTTGTTGTGAGCGGGTCATTCTGGTGGTGGGATATCGCGGCGACGAGCTGGTGGCCCGTTATGGCGGGCGGCGCGATATTCAGATCGTGAATAATCCCGACTATGAACAGGGGCTGGGCAGTTCCATCCGCTGCGCCCTGGCGGCGAGTGAGGCGGACTACCTCTTTATCAGCCACGGGGATCTCCCCTGCATTCCTCCTTCCGTGTTCCAGACGCTCTGGCAGGCGCGGGGAGAATATGCACTTTTTCCGACCTGGCAGGGGGAGGCGGGTCACCCGGTATTGTTGCCAAAATCCCTTGCCAGGGCGCTGGCGGCGGCTCCGGCGCAAGGTTCGGTGCGGCGCTGGCTGCAGCAGCACCCTCACCGTCTGGTGCCGGTCGACAGCCCCGCCATCCTGTTTGATGTGGATACGCCGGACCGTTATCAGGCTCTGCTGGCGCAGGCGCCGACAGCAGGTGCTGAGATGCCCGCATCCACTCTTTAAGCAAGCCTGCCTGACAAGGTAGCCGCAGCTCATCTCTTGCTTTTCCTTTATTCCGGCAGCACCCGTGCATCTATATATGGCGGCCGACAGGGCCGCCATTATCGTGATAAAGGCGATAATTTTGGCCGTATCAAAGTGATATGGACATCTGCCTGATTTGATAGCCCCCATTTTTTATCACGGTATGCCTGAATATATTTTCGAGTGAGTGATAACCACTCTCATTTAATATGGCGGGCCAATTGTCTGTCACTTTCATTAATTGGAGCTGCCTCACGCTTTTATCGCAAAAAAATCATTTGCAGCCGCGCTGGCCTGATAGTTGCTCTTCTCCTTTACAAGGGGCGATCCCGCAGGAAAACCCCAGTTATTCACCATGTAAATGAGCAGAGCCGCTGCAAGGAGATCATCATGGGCGATATTATGCGACCCGTTCCCTTCAAGAACCTTCTGACCCGAATTTTTGCGGAATATAAAGAGAGCCAGTCCATCTTCGGCATTCCCGCCGCGCAATTCTATCGCAAGCAGGACGAGCGCAAGATCAAGGTATTCGGTGAAACCTGCGAGACCCCCATCGGCCCGGCGGCCGGCCCCCATACCCAGCTGGCCCAGAATATCGTCACCTCCTGGCTGACCGGCGGGCGCTTTATCGAGCTCAAGACGGTGCAGATCCTGGACCGTCTCGAACTGGCAAAGCCCTGCATCGATGCCGAGGACGAGTGCTTCAACACCGAGTGGTCCACCGAGTTTACCCTGACCAAGGCGTTTGACGAGTACCTGAAGGCCTGGTTCGCCCTCTATCTGCTGGAGGAGATCTTCGATCCGCGCCTCGACGGGGAAGCCAAGTCCTTCATCTTCAACATGAGCGTGGGTTACAACCTCGACGGCATCAAACAACCACCGATGCAGCAGTTCATCCACAGCCTGATGGATGCAAGCCAAAGTTCGAAATTTGCCGAGTACCAGCAGGTGGTACGTGACCTGGTGGCCGACGAGCAGTTTATCGCCGAGCTGGGGCTGGAGGCGCGCCGGGATCGCCTGCAGCAGCTGGCGGACTGCATTCCGGCCACCCTGGTCCACGGCGTTACCCTCTCCACCATGCACGGCTGTCCACCCAACGAAATCGAGGCCATCTGCCGCTACATGCTGGAAGAGAAGGGGCTCAACACCTTCGTCAAACTCAACCCGACCCTGCTGGGCTACCCGCGAGTGCGCGAGATCCTCGATGGCTGCGGCTTTGATTACATTGGTCTGAGCGAAGAGTCGTTCGATCACGATCTCAAGCTGGATCAGGCCAAGGGGATGCTGACCCGTCTGATGGCGCTGGGCGCCGAGAAGGGGCTCACCTTCGGGGTGAAACTCACCAACACCCTCGGAACTATCAACCGCAAGGGGGCGCTGCCGGGGGATGAGATGTACATGTCCGGCCGCGCGCTGTTCCCGCTCTCCATCAACGTGGCCGCCGTATTGTCGCGCGCCTTCGATGGCAAGCTGCCCATCTCCTACTCGGGCGGTGCCAGCAAGTTCAATATCTGCGAGATCTTCGAAACCGGCATCCGCCCCATCACCATGGCCACCGATCTGCTCAAGCCGGGTGGCTACCTGCGCCAGCTGGAGTGTCTCAAGGAGATAGATGCGTCCGACAGCTGGGCCATGACCCGGGTGGATGTCGCCAAGCTGGAGGCCCTGGCCGCCAAGGCCCTCACCATGGATTACACCCAGAAGGAGTGGAAGTCCGAGGATCGCATTGAGGTGGGTGGCGGCCTGCCGCTGACCGACTGTTACGTGGCGCCCTGCGTCACCGCCTGCGCCGTGCATCAGGATATCCCCGAGTACATTCGCCTGATGGGCGAGGGGGAGTATGTGGCGGCCCTCGAGCTGATTTACCAGCGCAACGCTCTGCCCGCCATCACCGGCCATATCTGCGATCACCAGTGCCAATACAACTGCACCCGTCTGGACTACGACAGCCCCCTCAATATCCGCGAGCTGAAAAAAGTGGCCCTCGAGCGCGGCTGGGAAGGGTACAAGGCGCGCTGGCACAAGCCGGCCGGCAGCGGTGACAAGCACCCGGTCGCGGTAATTGGCGCAGGTCCGGCGGGTCTGTCCGCCGGTTACTTCCTGGCCCGGGCCGGTCATCCGGTCACCATCTTCGAGCGCGAGGCCGACGCCGGCGGTGTGGTCAAGCACATCATCCCCGAGTTCCGCATTCCGGCTGAACTTATCCAGCACGACATCGACTTTGTCGCCGCCCACGGGGTCAAGTTCGAGTTTGGTTGCGATCCGGCGCTAACTGTCGACAAGCTGCAGGAGCAGGGCTTTACCTATGTCTTCGTCGGGATCGGGGCCGACAAGAACGGCGGCATGCGTCTGGAAGGGGATCACGAGCGCATCTACAAATCCTTCCACTTCCTGCGCAGCTTCAATCAGGGCAAGCCGCTGCCGCTCGGCCGCCATGTGGCGGTGATCGGCGCCGGCAACACCGCCATGGACTGTGCCCGCGCCGCCCTCAAGGTGCCGGGAGTGAGCGATGTGACCGTGATTTACCGCCGCAGCGAAAAAGAGATGCCCGCCTATCGCGAGGAGTATCTGGAAGCGGTGGAGGATGGGGTGCGTTTTTGCTTCCTCACCAATCCGGAGCGCTTTGATAAAGATGGCAAGCTCACCGTGCGAATGATGTCCCTCGGGGATCCTGACGAGCAGGGGCGCCGCCGCCCCGTGCCCACCGAACAGACCGAGGTGATGCAGATGGATGCGCTGATCACCGCCATCGGCGAGCAGCCCGATTGCGAGGTGTTGCAGCGCATGGGGATTCCCCTTGGCAGCGATGGTTGGCCCGAGGTGGATGCCCAAAGTGGCGAGACCCGCCGTCGCAACGTCTTCCTCATCGGCGACGTGCAAAGCGGCCCGTCCTCCATCGTGGCTGCCATCGGTGGTGCCCGCCGCGCCGCGGATCTGGTATTGGCCCGCGAGCACATTGCCGGCCAGCCGTGCGATGTGACCAGCCAGCCGTCTGACAAGGAGGAGATCTACCGCCGCAAGGGCAATATCGCCGTCACCCTGGTGGACAAGGGGGAGCGGGATGCCTTCGTGGCCCAGGAGGCGCATCGTTGCCTCGAGTGCAACTACCTCTGCAGCAAGTGCGTGGATGTCTGCCCCAACCGGGCCAACGTCGCCATCGCGGTGCCGGGCTTCAAGGACCAGTTCCAGACCTTGCACCTGGACGCCTACTGCAACGAGTGCGGCAACTGCGCCCAGTTCTGCCCCTGGCAGGGCAAGCCCTATCAGGACAAGGTCACCATCTTCAGCCTGCCCGAGGACTTCGACAACAGCCGCAACCCCGGTTTCTATCTGGCCGAGGGCCATGACGGAGGCGGTGAGCTGCGGGTGCGTCAGGGCGGCGAGACCTATCGCCTGACCATAGACGCCCAAAGCCGGATCCTGGATGTGCCCGAGGCCCTTGGTGACATGTGCCGCATCATCAGCCATGTCCATGCGCACCACCACTACCTGCTGGGGGCCGTCGCGGCCTGAGCGAATAACGAATAAGCGAAGGAGCAAACCATGTTTATTCTGAAAAACGTCACCGCCGTCCAGCTGGAGCCGACCCGGGTGTTGGAGGGGGTGGATATCGCCATCGAAGGTTCCCTTATCAAGGCGGTAGGCCCTAATCTGCGGGCCCTCTACCCGGAAGCGAACTATCGGGAGATGGGGGGCAAGCTGGTGATGCCGGGCATTGTCTGTGCCCACAACCACTTTTACTCCGGCCTGTCGCGGGGGATCATGGCCAACATCGCCCCCTGCCCGGACTTTATCTCCACCCTGAAAAACCTCTGGTGGCGCCTCGATCGGGCGCTCGACGAGGAGTCCCTCTACTACAGCGGTCTCATCTGTTCGCTCGAGGCGATCAAGAGCGGCTGCAGCGCGGTGATCGACCACCACGCTTCGCCCAATTTCATCAAGGGCTCCCTCAATGTGCTGCGCAAAGGGTTCATGGAGGCGGGGCTGCGCGGCATGACCTGCTTCGAGACCACGGATCGCAACGGGGGGCTGGCCGAACTGCAGGCCGGGGTGGAGGAGAACATCCAGTTTGCGCAAGCCATCGATGCCGCCAAGGCCAAGGGGGACGAACCCTATCTGGTGGAGGCGCACATCGGCGCCCACGCCCCCTTCACGGTGCCGGACGAGGGGCTGGCCATGCTGCGTGAAGCGCTGCAAGTCACCGGGCGCGGTCTGCATATCCATGTGGCGGAAGACCGTTACGACATGGCCCACGGCCACCACCACCATGGCAAGGAGCCCATCGCCCGGCTGGACGAGTTTGGCCTTGTCGACAGCAAGACCCTGATCGCCCACGGCATTTACCTGAGCCCGGCCGATATCGAGCTGCTCAACAGCCGCGATGCCTTCCTGGTGCACAACGCCCGCTCCAACATGAACAACCACGTGGGCTACAACCTGCACCTGCCGGAATACCGCAACCTGGCGCTTGGCACCGACGGCATCGGCTCTGACATGTTCGAAGAGCTCAAGTTTGCCTACTTCAAGCACAGGGATGCCGGCGGGGCGCTGTGGCCAGACAGCTTTGCCCGGTTCCTGTGGAACGGCAACACCCTGCTCGAGCGCAACTTCGGCGCCAAGTTTGGCCGACTGGAGGCGGGTTACAAGGCCGACCTCACCATCTGCGACTACGCCGCACCGACTCCGCTGGCGCCGCGCAACCTCGGCGGCCACCTTGCTTTTGGCATGGGTTCATCCTCGGTCAACAGCGTGATGGTGGAGGGGCGCATGGTCTATCAGGATCGCGAGTTCGCCTTTGACGTCGAGCCCATTTATCAGCAGGCCAGCAAGGTGGCGAGCCGCCTGTGGCAACGGATGGACGCGCTGGCCTAGGGCCGCCGTTTGCAGATTTGCACCGGATTGCCCGCCCTGTGGAACGTCCCGGCGGCGGGCAGCAAGAGTAAGGACGACACATGATTGAACAATTCTTCCGACCCGAGCAACTGGGTCAGGCGTTGGCCCTCAAGGCCCAGTTTGGCAACGACGCCGTCTACATGGGGGGCGGCAGCAAGCTCAACGCCGCCCCGACCCGCACCGACAAGAAGGTCGCCATCTCCCTGGCGCGGCTCGGCCTTGGCCAGATTGAACAGCAGCATGGCCAGCTCCACATCGGCGCCAGCGTCACCCTGCAAACCCTCAAAGAGGATCCCCGTACCCCGGCCGCGTTGGGCGAGGCGCTGGGATTTGTCTACTCCCGTCACCTGCGCAACCAAGCCACGGTCGGCGGCGAGCTTGCCTGCCAGCAGCAGGACTCCCCCCTGCTGCCGGTGCTGCTGGTGCTCGAAGCCGTGGTGGTGCTGGAGAACAACCAGCTGCAGCCCATCGACGCCTATCTGGCCGGCCAGCGCAAGGAGCTGGTGTTGGGGGTGGTGCTGCCGGAACCCGACCTGCGCTGCGCGACCCGTCGCATCAGTCGTAACGCCGACGGCCTGGCCGTGATGACGGCGGCGGTGGCCCTCGATGCCCTTGGCGAGATGCGGGTCGCCTTGGCCGGCGTGACGCCTCAGCCCATGCGGTTGCGTGATGTGGAGCGGCGCGATCTGCACGATGCGGCGCTGGAGGCGGCGGTGAGCGAGCTGGTCACTCCGCGTGCGGATCTCGGTGGCAGCGTGGCCTACAAGCGCTATATCAGCGGCGTGGTGGTGGCGGATCTGCTGGTGGAGTGCCAGCAGCAGGAGGTACAGGCATGATGGAACTCAACTTCACCCTGAACGGTGCCCTGCGCACCGTCATTTGCCCCGCCGGCGAGAATGCCCAGCGGGTGCTGTTCAACCAGTGCCGGATGCATTCGGTGCGCAACAGTGACGACGGCTTCGGCTTTGCCGGCTCCGACGCCATCCTCTTCAATGGCAAGGTGGTCAACGCCTCCCTGCTGATCGCCGCGCAACTGGAGGGGGCCGAGGTGCGCACCGCCGAGTCGCTTGGCAGCTGGAACCAACTCAGTCTGGTGCAGCAGGCCATGGTGGACGTAGGGGTGGTGCAGTCCGGTTACAACGATCCGGCCGCCTCCCTGATCGTGACGGACCTGCTTGATCGCCACCCGAACCCCACCCGTGATCAAATCGACGATGCACTCTCGGGCCTGTTCCACCGTGACGGCGGTTACCAGCAGTTCTACCAGGCCATTGAGCTTGCCTGCTCGCGGATGAAGGATCCCGATTACCTGTGCCAGATCGCCCCCGAGTTTCGCGATGACCTGCGCCACATCGGCAAGAGCTGCCCGAAGGTGGACGCCGCCAAGATGGTGCAGGCCAAGCCCTGCTACGTGGAGGATCGGGTCACCGAGGATGCGCTGGTCATCAAGATGCTGCGAAGCCCCCATCCCCACGCCCTTATCACCCGGCTTGACGTGAGCCGCGCCGAAGCCATGCCCGGGGTGGTGCACGTCATCACCTACCGCAACTGCCCAGATGTCTACTACACCCCGGGTGGCCAGAGCGCCCCCGAGCCGTCACCGCTCGATCGCCGCATGTTTGGTCGCAAGCTGCGCCACGTGGGGGACAGGGTGGCCGCCGTGGTGGCCGAGAGCGAGGCCATTGCGCTGGCGGCCCTCAAACTCATCGAGGTCGAGTATCAGGTGTTGCCGGCAGTGATGAACATTGATGAGGCGATGGCCCCCAATGCGCCGTTGGTGCACGACGAACCCATCGTCTACATGGCCGGCTCCCCGGCGGATCTGGAGGCCCAGAACGCCAACGCCGTCTATCGCGATGACGAGCACATGATCATCAATTTCCCCATCGGGGCTCGCCCCCACGAGAACCTGGCCGCCAGCGTCCATGGCCAGATTGGCGATGTGGCCAAGGGCTTTGCAGAGGCAGATGTGGTGCTGGAGCGCACCTACGAATCTACCCAGGCCCAGCAGTGCCCGACCGAGCCGCACATCTGCTTTACCTACATGGATGGGGAGCGCCTCATCATTCATGCCTCCACCCAGGTGCCCTGGCACGTGCGCCGTCAGGTGGCGCGCATCGTTGGCATGAAGCAGCACCAGGTGCACGTCATCAAGGAGCGGGTAGGGGGCGGCTTTGGCTCCAAGCAGGACATCCTGCTGGAGGAGGTGTGCGCCTGGGCGACCAAGGTTACCGGCCGTCCGGTCACCTTCCGTTACACCCGTGAAGAGGAGTTCATCAGCAACACCTCCCGCCACGTGGCCAAGGTGACAGTGAAGATAGGGGCCAAAAAAGATGGCACCCTCACCGCCATCGACATGGATTTTCGCGCCAACACCGGCCCTTACGGCAACCACTCATTGACGGTGCCAAGCAACGGCCCGGCGCTCTCCCTGCCGCTCTATCCGTGCGACAACGTGCGCTTCACCGTCAACACCTACTACAGCAACATCTGCCCGACCGGGGCCTATCAGGGTTACGGTGCGCCCAAGGGCAACTTCGCCCTGACCATGGCCATCGCCGAGCTGGCGGAGCAACTGGGCATCGATCAGCTCGACATGGTGGAGCACAACCGGGTCCACGAAGGGGACATCCTCAAGGTGCTGGGGGCCATCGGCGAGGGCAAGATGCCCACCTCGGTGCCCCACGCCGCCAGTTGTGCCCTCGAGCCCATCCTGAAACAGGGGCGCGAGCTCATCGCCTGGGACAGCCCCAAACCCGCGGATGGGGATTGGCGCATCGGTCGTGGCGTCGCCATCATCATGCAAAAATCGGGGATTCCGGACATCGATCAGGCCAACTGCATGGTCAAGCTGGAGTCTGACGGTACCTTTATCGTCCACTCCGGTGGCGCCGATATTGGCACCGGCCTCGATACCGTGGTGGCCAAGCTGACCGCCGAGGTGCTCGGTTGCCCGCTCGGCGATGTGCATGTGATTTCCGGCGACACCGACCACGCCCTGTTCGACAAGGGGGCCTATGCCTCTTCGGGCACCTGCTTCTCCGGCAATGCGGCCAAGAAGGCGGCCGAGAACCTCAAGGAGAAGATCCTGTTCCATGGCGCCGCCATGCTGGGCGAACCGGTGACGGATGTCGAGCTGGTCTACCCCGGGGTGGTGCGCGGCAAGCTGGGAGAGGTCTCCCTTGGCCAGATCGCCCACAAGGCGGAGACCGGCACCGGCTTTGGCATCCTGGTGGGCACCGCCAGCTACATCACCTCAGAGCTGGCCTTCCCGTACGGGGCCAACTTCGCCGAGGTGGCGGTCAACGTGCGCACCGGCGAGATCCGCCTCGACAAGTTCTACGCCCTGCTCGACTGCGGCACTCCCATCAACCCCGAGCTGGCCCTCGGCCAGATCTACGGCGCCACCATGCGGGCCATTGGCCACTCATTGACCGAGGAGATCTGCTACGACGGCAAGGGGATCCCGCTCACCCGGGATCTCAAGAGCTATGGGGCGCCCAAGATTGGCGATATCCCGCACGATTTTCGGGCCTTCCTGGTACCGAGTGACGACAAGGTCGGCCCCTATGGCGCCAAGTCCATCTCGGAGATCGGGGTCAACGGCGCCGCGCCCGCCATCGCCACCGCCATTCACGACGCCTGCGGGATCTGGCTGCGCAAATGGCACTTCACGCCGGAGCAGATCCTGCGTGAGCTCGGCAAGCTGGAGCAACAAACGGTGGCATGACAACAACCAAGGTGAGGGGCGGGCGCAGGCTCGCCCCGACACCTGACAGCGGAATGAGTACTCCGCCCATATTCTGTGTGATGGGACAATCAAGATGTCTAAAACAACACGCAAGCACTCGGATCTGATCTACGAGCTGGAAGACCAGCCCCCCTTTTCGCAAACCCTGATGGGCGCAGTGACCCATCTGCTGGCCATTTTTGTGCCCATGGTGACCCCGGCTCTCATCGTCGGCGGGGCCCTCGGCCTCTCCACCGAGACCACCGCCTATCTGGTCTCCATGGCGATGATCGCCTCCGGCATTGGCACCTGGCTGCAGGTGAACCGCTACGGTCCCATCGGCTCGGGGCTGCTCTCCATCCAGTCGGTCAACTTTTCCTTCGTTACCGTGATGATTGCGCTCGGCAGCGCCATGAAAAAAGATGGCCTGCACGAGGAGCTGATCGTCTCGACCCTGCTCGGGGTCTCTTTTGTCGGCGCCTTCCTGGTGATGGGCTCCTCCTTCGTACTGCCTTACCTCAAGCGGGTGATCACCCCGACCGTGAGCGGGGTGGTGGTGCTGATGATTGGCCTTAGCCTCATCAAGGTGGGGATCATCGACTTTGGCGGCGGCTTCTCCGCCATGAGCAGCGGTACCTTCGGCAAGTACGAGAACATCGGCCTGGGGCTGCTGGTGCTCTGTGTCATCGTCGCCTTCAACTGCAGCAAGAGCCCGCTGCTTCGCATGAGCGGCATCGCCATCGGCCTGCTGGTGGGCTATGTGGTGGCCCTGATGCTCGGCATGGTGGATTTTTCCCCGTTAAATGATCTGCCCCTGGTCACCATTCCGGTGCCGTTCAAATACGGCTTTACCTTCGATGCCCACGCCTTCCTCTTGGCAGGCACCATTTATCTCTTGAGCGTGCTGGAGGCGGTGGGGGACATCACCGCCACCGCCATGGTCTCGCGCCAGGAGATCCGCGGCCCCGAGTTTCAAAAACGGCTTTCCGGCGGCGTACTGGCGGACGGCCTGGTGTCGGTGATCGCCTCGGCCCTCGGTTCCCTGCCGCTCACCACCTTTGCCCAGAACAACGGCGTCATCCAGATGACCGGGGTGGCCTCGCGCCACGTGGGCAAGTTTATCGCCGTCATCCTGGTGCTGCTGGGGCTCTTCCCCGTGGTGGGGCGCTTCTTCACCACCATTCCGTCCCCGGTGATGGGGGGCGCCATGACCATCATGTTCTCCATGATCGCCATCGCCGGTGGTCGCATCATCATCAGCCACGGCTTCGATCGCCGCGAGACCCTGATTGTCGCCACCTCGCTGGGGCTGGGGCTCGGCGTCTCCTACGACCCGAACGTCTTCAAGGTGCTGCCCGCCGGCATCTACATGCTGGTAGAGAACCCCATCTGCGCCGGCGGCATCACCGCCATCATCCTGAATCTGGTGCTGCCCCAGAGCCGCAAGCACAAGGTGCTCAAGGGCGCCGAGGGGGTGGAAGTGATCCAGCTCAGCGACAAGCCGGACAGCGCCTTTCAGGCCGCCCCCGCCAGCCGGGAGGCAGTGCCCAGGGTAGAGGAAGCAGGGGTGAGTGCTCCCGGGATAGAGCGGGTCTGAATCTCATTACAGAACGATAAAAACAGGGACAAGGTTATGAACTACGACAACTCAGTCAAAGCCATCCGTGGCAGCTTTTTTGACATCACCCGGGTGGTGGATCACCCCGAGGAGATAGAGGCCCACGCCCGCCTCGTCGAGGATGGGCTCCTGATCATCCGCAACGGCTGCATCGACTGGTTCGGCCAGTGGGAAGAGGGCAAGGGGCGCATCCCGACCGAGGTGAGGGTGCGCGATTATCGCGGCAAGCTCATCGTGCCGGGCTTTGTCGACACCCACATTCATTACCCCCAGAGCGAGATGGTGGGGGCCTATGGCGAGCAGCTGCTGGAGTGGCTCAACCAGCACACCTTCCCGGCCGAGCGGCGCTACAACGATCGCGAGTATGCCCGCGAGATGTCCACCTTCTTTATCAAGCAGCTGCTGCGAAACGGCACCACCACGGCGCTGGTGTTCGGCACTGTTCACCCCGAGTCGGTGGATGCCTTGTTCGAGGCTGCCAGTCGCATCAATATGCGGATGATCGCGGGCAAGGTGATGATGGATCGCAACGCCCCCGACTACTTGCTGGATACTGCCGAGAGCAGCTATCTGCAGAGCAAGGCGCTCATCGAGCGCTGGCATGGCAATGGTCGCCTGCTTTATGCCATCACACCACGATTTGCCCCCACCTCGACACCCGAGCAGCTGGCGATGGCAAAACGACTGCGCGAGGAGTACCCCACCACCTATCTGCACACCCATCTGTGTGAAAACAAGGAGGAGATCGCCTGGGTCAAATCCCTCTTTCCCGAGCATCAGGGCTACCTCGACGTCTATCACCAGCACGGTCTCACTGGCCACAACTGCGTGTTTGCCCACTGCATCCACCTGGAAGAGCAGGAGTGGGACTGCCTCAAGGAGACCGACTCCACCATCGCGTTTTGCCCCACTTCGAACCTGTATCTCGGTAGCGGCCTCTTCAAGCTGCACAAGGCGTGGCACAAGCAGGTGAAGGTGGGGATAGGCACCGACATCGGTGCCGGCACCACCTTCAACATGCTGCAGACGCTGAACGAGGCCTACAAGGTGATGCAGCTGCAAAGCGAGCGGCTCTCGGCCTATCAGGCCTTCTATCTCGCCACCCTGGGGGGCGCCCATTCGCTGGGGCTGGACGAGAAGATAGGCAGCTTTGCCACGGGCAAGGAGGCGGATTTCGTGGTGCTCGACCCGGTCGCCACTCCACTGCAGCAGCTGCGTTACGACAACTCCACCACCTTGCGGGACAAGCTCTTTGTGCTGTTGACCCTGGGGGATGACAGATCCATCTACCGCACCTATGTGGATGGCCAGCTGGTGCACGAGCGAGGGTAGGGAAGGCAACGGGGCGGCGTGAAGTTGCCCCAGAGAACACGAAGGCTGGCAAACCCGCAAGGGGCGCCAGCATCGCAGACACCGGGGCCAGACCCCGGGACACAAGGGGAAATGGCCCGGTTTTGTTGACCAGCAAGGCAAACGTTTGAATCTGCCTGTTATCTGGTCTTGGCGCTGCGACAGGCCCGCAGGAGAGACCCGCAGTGAGTACCGCCATTTCGTCACGACACGCATGTCGTTACGACACATTCAGGTGTTTTCGAAAGGAGTTGGGTATGACCCAGGCAAACAGCAGGATACGCAGTGTGCAAGAGCAGGCCGGGCAGGAGATTGGCGAGGCCGGATCAGGACAAACACCCATGGGGGCGCTCGATCGCTTCTTCATGATCAGCGAGCGGGGCAGCAACGTGCGCCAGGAGGTGTTGGCCGGGCTCACCACCTTCCTCGCCATGGTCTATTCGGTGATCGTGGTGCCCAGCATGCTCGGCAAGGCGGGCTTTCCCCCCGGCGCTGTCTTTGTGGCTACCTGTCTGGTGGCGGGCTTTGGTTCGCTTTTGATGGGGCTTTGGGCCAAGCTGCCCATGGCCATCGGCTGCGCCATCTCGCTCACCGCCTTTACCGCCTTCAGCCTGGTGCTGGGGCAGCAGATCTCCATCCCGGTGGCGCTCGGCGCGGTCTTTTTGATGGGGGTACTGTTTACCGCCATCTCGGTGACCGGGGTGCGCAGCTGGATCCTTGATAACCTGCCGATGGGGATCGCCCACGGCACCGGCATCGGCATCGGCCTCTTCCTCTTGCTGATTGCCGCCAACGGGGTGGGGCTGGTGATCAAGAACCCGCTGGAAGGCTTGCCGGTGGCGCTCGGGGCCTTTACCTCCATGCCGGTGATCATGTCTCTCATCGGCCTTGCGGTGATCTTCGGCCTTGAAAAACTGCGGGTACCGGGCGGGATCCTGTTAGTCATCATCGCCATCTCTATCTTCGGTCTCATCTTCGATCCGGCGGTGACCTATCAGGGGCTGTTCGCCATGCCGAGCCTGGCGGATGCGCAGGGCAACTCCCTTATCTTCAGCCTCGACATCATGGGGGCCCTCTCGCCCCTGGTGCTGCCCAGTGTGCTGGCGCTGGTGATGACGGCGGTGTTCGACGCTACCGGCACCATACGGGCGGTGGCGGGCCAGGCCAATCTGCTGGACAAGGATGGCCACATCATCAACAGCGGCAAGGCGCTCAGTGCCGACTCGGTCAGCAGCATCTTCTCCGGCCTGGTGGGGGCGGCGCCGGCCGCCGTCTATATCGAGTCGGCGGCAGGCACGGCAGCGGGCGGCAAGACGGGGCTCACTGCCACCGTGGTGGGATGTCTCTTCCTGCTGATGCTGTTCCTCTCGCCGCTCTCCTACCTGGTGCCGGCCTATGCCACCGCGCCGGCCCTGATGTACGTCGGGCTCCTGATGCTGAGTAATGTCACCAAGCTTGATTTCAGTGACTCTGTCGGGGCCATGTCCGGCCTGGTGTGCGCCGTCTTCATCGTGCTCACCTGCAATATCGTCACCGGCATCATGCTGGGCTTCAGCGCCCTGGTGATCGGACGCGTCTGCTCCAACGAGTGGCGCAAGCTCAACCCCGGGACCGTCATCATCGCCCTGGCCCTGGTGATTTTCTACGCTGGGGGGTGGGCCATCTAGGGATGCCTACCCGTTTCGGGGCCGCCGTCAGGCGGCCCCGTTTTTTTGTGGGGAGAGGGGAATGTTTGGCAACAGTGGTTGGCTTCTCTTGTCGGTGTGGCAAGAGAGCGGGGCGCCTCTTTTTGCTATGTGAAAAGAGAGTCAGAGCCCCTTTGGCAGGAAAGATCTGGCCGCTACCATTTTGATAAAGCCAGCTACCAGATTGATACGTCCGCTCTTTCTGCTCTCCTTGTTTGCCACCCTGCTTGCCTGCCAATATCCGCGTCGGGGGCGAGAAATTCAGGCAGATGGGATCCCCTTCACACTTCTTGCCATCCTCACGTTCCCATGGGGAAACGGGCGCATATCTTGCTGTTTTTCATCTGGTTCTGGAATTTTCCCATCTGAAAAAGGACTGGATCATGTCCATAGGATTACCCCTCAAGCGGGTGGATGCCGAGGCCAAGGTGACCGGCAGCGCCCGCTACACCGATGACAACATCATGCTCGGCATGCGCCACGCCAAGTACGTGCGAAGCAACATCGCCCACGGCAGGGTGCTAACCATCGACGCCTCCGAGGCGCTGGCTCTGCACGGGGTCGAAGCCGTGTTTACCCATGAGGATGTGCCCGCCACCTGCTATCGCACCGCCGGCCACGCCTGGTCCCTCGATGAGGCCAAGCGGGATGTCAAAGACCGGCGTCTGCTTACCGACCATGTGCGCCACTTTGGCGATGGCGTCGCCATCGTGGTAGCCCGCGATCCCCTGGTGGCCGAGAAGGCCGCCGCCCTGGTCAAGGTGAGCTACGAGCCGCTGCCAGTGATGACGGATGCCCGGAGCGCCCTGGCCGACGATGCCCATCCCATCCACCCCGGCGGCAACCTGCTGCGGCAAAGCCAAATCCGGGCGGGGGAGCCGGAACAGGCCATCGCCGCCGCTGACGTTCAGTTCAAAGGCCACTATCAGACCCCTGTGGTGCAGCACTGCCATCTGGAGACGGTCACCTGTTACGCCTACATGGATCAGCCGGATCATATCGTGGTGGTCTCCAGCACCCAGATCCCCCAGATAGTGCGCAGCCGGGTGGCCAAGTCCCTCGGCCTGTCTTGGTCGAGTGTGCGGGTCATCAAGCCCTACATGGGGGGCGGTTTTGGCAACAAGCAGGATGTGCTGGAAGAGCCGATGGCGGCGTTTCTGAGCTACAAGCTCGGCGGCGTGCCGGTCAAGGTTTCCTTAAGCCGGGAAGAGTGCTTCTTTGCCTCTCGCACCCGCCACGGCTTTTCCATCGACGGCACCCTCGGTATCGACCGGGATGGCACCCTCAAGGGGTATCAGCTGGGCGTGCTCTCCAATACCGGCGGTTATGCCTCCCACGGCCATTCGATTGCCAGCGCCGGCGCCAACAAGATCAGCTACCTCTATCCACGCAGCGCCTTTGGCTACGATGCCAAGACCTTTTACAGCAACCTGCCCACCGCTGGCGCCATGCGCGGTTACGGCGCCCCCCAGGTGGTGTTTGCCCTCGAGTGCATGCTGGATGATGCCTGCGCCGAGCTGGGTCTGGATCCGCTCGCCGTGCGTATCGCCAACGTGGCCCGCGAGGGGGACGTCAATCAGGTCAACCAGAAGACCATCTACAGTGCGGGCTTGCCCGAGTGCCTGCGCCGGGGGGGCGAGCAGTTCGAATGGGAGCGGCTCAGAGCCGAGTGCCTGGCGCAGGACCCGGCGAGCCGGGTACGGCGCGGGGTGGGGGTGGCCTGTTTTAGCTATGGCTCCAACACCTATCCGGTGGGGGTGGAGATCGCCGGCGCCCGCATGCTGCTTAATCAGGATGGCACCGTCAATCTGCAGATCGGCGCCACCGAGATAGGGCAGGGGTCGGACACCGTCTTTGCCCAGATGGCGGCCCAGACTCTGGGGATCCCGTTTGAGCAGATCCGGGTCATCTCGACCCAGGATACCGATATCACTGCCTATGACCCGGGCTCGTTCGCCTCGCGCCAGAGCTATGTGGCGGCCCCCGCCATCCATCAGGCGGCGCTCCAGCTGCGGGCGCGCATCCTCTCGCTGGCGGCCCAGCTCTGCCATCAGGATGTGGGCTCGCTTACCCTGGTGGATGGTTATGTGGTGCTGGCCGGTGCACCGGACAAGGTGCTCATCAGCGTGGCCGAGGTGTCGGTCAATGCCTACTACCACCTCACCATCGGCGGCCAGATCACCTCGGAAGTCTCCCACAAGACCACCACCAACCCGCCGAGCTTTGGCTGCACCTTTGTCGATCTCAGTGTCGACATCGATCTCTGCAAGGTGACCATCAATCGCATCATCAACCTGCACGATGCGGGCAAGATCCTCAATCCGCAGCTGGCCGAGGGGCAGGTGCACGGCGGCATGGGGATGGGGATCGGCTGGTCCCTGTTCGAGGAGATGATCATCGATGCCAGGACTGGTGCGGTGCGCAACCCGAACCTGCTGGACTACAAGTTCCCCACCATGCTGGACTTGCCCGAGCTTGAGTGCGACTTCGTGCAGACCCATGAGCCCCAGTCGGTCTATGGCCACAAATCCCTGGGGGAGCCGCCCATCATCTCCCCCGGCCCGGCTATTCGAAACGCCATCAGGATGGCCACCGGCGTGACCATCAACGAGCTGCCCATCACCCCCAAGACCCTGTTTCGGGCGTTTGTCGCGGCGGGCTTGATCACCGAGGGCACAAGGGAGGAGCAACCCCATGTTTGATATTGCCCGTTACTATAAGGCCCACAGCGTGGCCGAGGCCGTTGCCCTGCGTCAGGCCGATCCCGAGGCGCGCCTCTTGGCCGGTGGTACCGACGTGATGATCCAGCTTCATCACCTCAATGCCGCTTATCGCCATATCGTCGATATTCACGACTTGCCCGAGCTCAAAGGTGTAAGCGAGCTGGCCGACGGTTCTATTCGCATTGGTTCCGGCACCACCTTTACCGAGCTCATCGAAAACGAGCTGGTGCAGCGCCGCCTGCCGATGCTGGCCGAGGCCGCCGCTACCATCGCCGGCCCGCAGATCCGCAACGTCGCCACCTATGGTGGCAACATCTGCAACGGCGCCACCAGTGCCGACTCGGCGGCGCCCACCGTGGCGCTGGAAGCCGAGCTGGAGATTGCCGGCCCGGGCGGTACGCGCCGCATCCCCATCGCCGGTTTTCACACCGGCCCCGGCAAGGTGGCGCTGCAACCGGCGGAAATCCTGGTGGCATTTCACTTTGCCCCGGACTCGCACCCCCATGCGGGATCCCACTACTTCAAGTACGCCATGCGGGGTGCCATGGATATCGCTACCATCGGCTGCGCCGCCTACTGCCAAATTGAGGATGGCCACTTCAAGCGTCTGCGGTTGGCTTATGGCGTAGCGGCACCGACGCCGGTGCGCACGCCCCACGCGGAAGCGGCGGCCGAGGGGCAACCCCTGACCCGGGCGACGCTCGTGGCCATCGCCGAGGCGGTGGTGGCCGACGTGGCGCCGCGCTCTTCTTGGCGGGCGGAGAAAGAGTTCCGCTTGCACCTTATCAAAACCCTGGCGCAGCGGGTGGTCACCTGCGCCGTCGAACGGGCCGGAGGCCAGATCCTATGATGCAACCGCAAACCTGTCCCGCTGTGGAGATCCAGTGCGAGATCAACGGCAAGCCCTACTCCTATGCGGTCTCGCCCAGTGTGTCGCTGCTTCACTTCCTGCGCGGCCTGGGGCTTATCAGCGTGAAAGAGGGGTGCAGCGTTGGCGAGTGCGGCGCCTGTACCGTTCGGGTGGATGGCGTGGCCCTCGACAGTTGCCTCTATCTGGCGGTATGGGCCGATGGCAAGTCCATCCGCACCGTGGAGGGGGAGCGCAAAGGTAACGAGCTCTCCGACGTGCAGCAGGCCTTTATCGACGAGGGGGCGGTGCAGTGCGGTTTTTGCACCCCGGGCCTGGTGATGGCGAGCGCGGCCCTGCTCGACAAGACCAAGCGTCGCCCGTTGACCGAGGCGGAGATCCGCCGCGGCCTTGCCGGCAACCTCTGCCGCTGCACCGGCTACCAGAACGTGGTGCGGGCGGTGAAAAAGTGCTGCAGAAGTGAGTGACCAGGCGCTGTACCTGCAAGCCGGATAGCAAAAAGGCCCGCCTTCATCAGGCGGGCCTTTTTATGGGGGATGGCAGGGGGATCACCCTTTTTGCTGGTCGATCACCAGTTTGCCATCCTTGACCGGGATGGTGGCCCCCGGCGCCTTGTCCATCCGGATCACCCCTTCCTGCCCCGCAAGGCGGTAGGTGACGTCATAGCCCAGAGTGCGGGTGCTGCTCTCCTGCACGGTTTTGCAGCGCTGCTCCGTGGTGGTGTAGGTATCCCCCGCCTGCATGTTGCCCTGCACCTGGTTGCCGGCATAGCCACCCGCGACTGCACCGGCGGCGGTCGCCACCTTCTTGCCGCTGCCGCCACCAAACTGGTGGCCGAGCACACCGCCCAGCGCCGCCCCTACCACTGTGCCCAGCACCTTGTGTTCATCCTGCACCGGCTTGCGGTGGGTCACGGTGACGTTGCGACACTCCTGACGGGGCGTCTTGATGGTTTCGGTCACCGGCTTGCTGGCGATCACCTCGGCGAAGGTGGGCTCGGGGGTAAAGAAACCACCGCTGGCCGCAGCCGACAACGCCAGTGCCGATGTAATACCGATCCCGATCCCCGCCATCATGGACTTGTTCATCTTCTCTTCTCCTGCAATCTCAATCTGGGTGCTTGGCTAGCCTGTATTCATCTTGTCAATAGCGCCCTGGTCGGACAAGGCGAGCCGGGGCTGGCTGCGACAGCCGCTGACAAGGTCAAAAAAGCGCCACTTCAAAAAGTGTCTGACTTTGGCGACAACGGCGAAAAAATCGCCGCGAAATGGCGATGTCGAGGGAACAAGAGGGGGCATGGGCCTATTGTGAGTCGCATTTTGCAATCATCTGGCATAGAGATGGCCTCGGGCGAGGCTTGTTGGGCGGTTCGAGAGCCCTGGGCGTGGGGATTGGGGGCAAGGAGTCAATCCGGCAAGGCTTTTGCAGCGTATGTGGCAAGAAGCGGAAATAAGTCAGGGGAGATGGATGGCGCGTTGACGCAGAGCCACAGCCAATCCGGGACCTGATACTGAAAGAGTGAGAAGGGGGACTTATGTCACTGTTACCCAGCTGGATCACCCCGGCCATCCAGGCCAACGTCATCACGACGCAGCAAGCCGAACGACTGCTCGCCTCCCTCTATCAGCCGCTGGCGGCAGACGGGGAAGAGTTGCCCGCCGACCTCGCAGACATCAGCCTCAAGCTCTACTGTTTTCGCCAGCAGGGGCGGGTGCGTCACTAACGCCGGCATAAGAAACACGCCGCCCAGCGGCGGCGTGTCACGGCATTGGCCGATCAGGCCAGCATCACCTGCAGCACCAGCATCAGGGCGCCAAAGCCCAGCACGAAGCCCACCATGGGCAGCACGAACTTGACCCACTTGTTGAACTGGATGCCGAGCATCTGCAGGGTGACCAGCACCAGGCCGGTGGGGGCCAGGAACAGCATGGCGTATTGTCCCCAGTTATAGGCCGACACCACTATGTAGCGCGGGATCATCACGGTATCCGCCAGCGGCGCCATGATGGGCATGGAGAGTACCGCGAGCCCCGAGGAGGAGGGCACCACCAGTCCCAGCAAGGTGAAGACCAGCATCTGGCTCACCGCGAACACGGCGCCGTGCATGCCGGAGACCAGATCGGAGGCATAGGCCAGTATGGTGTCCGAGATCATCCCCTGATCCAGCACCAGGTTGACCCCCCGTGCCAGCCCTATGATGAGGGAGACGGCCACCAGCTCGGAGGCTCCCTGGGTGAAGGCTTCAACCGCCTCTTTCTCCTTCAGCCCCGAGATGAAAATGATGATGATGGCGATGGTGAGGAAGGAGGCAGCCATCTGCGGGAACCACCAGCCGGCCATGGAGACGCCCCACACCATCAGCGGGAAAGCGAGGATGAACAGGGTCAGGATGATCTTGCGGCGCAGGGTGAAGGATACGCCCTCATCCATGGAGCCCTCTTTCAGGAAGCGGGCCCGGAAGCTGTCTCTGTCCTCATAGGTGTAGGAGAAGGCCGGATTGGCCTTGAGCTTCTTGCAGTACCAGTAGAGATAGGCGATCACCACCAGGGTGCCCACCAGGCAGCCGACCGCACGGAAGATGAGCCCCTCGGTGAAGGGAATGCCGGCGGCATTGGAGGCGATCACCACGGAGAAGGGGTTGATGGTGGAGAAGGTGGTGCCCATGGAGGCGGCGAGGAAGATGGCCCCCACACAGACGATGGAGTCATACCCGAGCGCCAGGAAGATGGGCACCAGGATGGGGTAGAAGGCAACCGCCTCCTCTTCCAGCCCGCAGGTGGTGCCCCCCAGCGCCATCACCAGACAGACCAGGGCCACGAACAGGAACTCGTTGCCTTGTGTCTTGCGCGACAGTGCCACCAGGCCCGCACTGAAGGCTCCCGTCTTGTTGATGACGCCGATAAGCCCGCCGAGCACCAGGATGAAGACGATGATGTCCGCCCCCTCTATGGTGCCCTTGACCATGCTGACCGCCACGTCACCGAGCCCCTTGGGGGCCTGCTCCAGTCGCTCATAGGTGCCGGGAATGGCGATGGGCTTGCGAATGGTGCCGTTGATGAACTGGGCAACGTCGATATTGATATTCAATTTCTCAAGCTCTGCCTGGGTGGCGGGCACCTGGCTGGTTTCCCCCTGCGGTGTGTTGACCATCAAGGTAGCGCTGGCGGGATTATAGGAGAGCTTGGCATAGGCCCCCGCCGGAATAATCCAGGTGAGGGCAATAGCCAGCAACATGATCAGAAACAGAATGGTAAACGCGGTGGGGAATTGTCTCCGGGTCTTGGTATTCGGCTCGGCACACATAAAATGCTCCTCGATAAAGCAGGTTAAGGTTCGGCGGAATATCGGGTCGATAGGGTTCCTTCGTCATGACAGAGAAGTGCGCAGTTTGACTGCCAGCTGCGCACTCGTTGGCGAGAAATCTGGCCTGATATTGAACATCCGGTGGATTGTTTCAGGACGTAACCATAACGTGCTGGAAAGGGGATGAACATGGTACTCACTCGGCTTTATGGGCTGGTTCACAGAATATATTTCCGGCGTTCACAAACGTTAATTTCATGTTATTTGGTACGTCGTAATACTTATTTCATAATTATTCCTGATGTCGCCTTTGAATTTATTTTCGGGTGATGGCTGGATGAAAATAAATATATCTGGAGTGCGTATTTGGCTTGCTCCGAACCGCTCGCGCTATATCAATATTCAGCACAGGGAAAAGGCTTGGGGGTTGCCCGAATGAGAGCTTGAAAAAAGCCCCGCTCAAGATGCCGCACTCACGCTTTTAAAGCCTCATACGGATTCCAATACGACGTTTTGCTAATGGTTACCGCTCCCCCTCCCTGATACCCTGCCATTTTCGCAAGAGACCCACCCGAAGCATGATGCCCGGGTGTGGTGCCCGGTCCGTACCCAGACCGGATGAGTCCCCGCTTTGTGCCATATGTGAGGAAGGAACCCGATGACAAAGCAGAACATCTATGAGATGGGCCTTGAGCAGACATCCGCTAATTTCGATCCCCTGACCCCCATCAGCTTTCTGGCGCGGGCGGCCCGTGTCTATCCCGACTATCCGGCGGTGATCCACGGTCCCTTGCGCCAAACCTGGGCCCAGACCGAACGGCGCTGCCGTCAGCTGGCCTCGGCCCTCGGCCTGCACGGCATCGGTGAGGGGGATACGGTATCCATCGTGGCCCCCAATACGCCGGCCATGTTCGAAGCCCATTTCGGGGTGCCCATGAGTGGTGCCGTGCTCAACACCATCAACACCCGGCTCGATGCCGACGCCATGGCGTTCATCTTTCAGCATGCCCAGAGCAAGGTGGTGCTGGTAGACAGGGAGTTTGGCGCCGTGGTGCAAAAGGCGCTGGCACTTATCGAGAGCAAGCCGCTGCTGGTCGCCATCGATGATCCCCTCTATCAACAGGGGGAGATGATAAGCGAGCTCACCTATGAAGCTTTTGTCGCCATGGGGGATGGCGAAGCGCCCGGCTGGCTGCCAAAGGATGAGTGGCAGGCGATTTCCCTGAACTACACCTCGGGCACCACCGGCAATCCCAAGGGGGTGGTCTATCACCATCGCGGCGCCCATCTCAATGCGGTCAACAACGTGCTCTCCTGGGAGCTGCCCAAGCATCCTGTCTACCTCTGGACCCTGCCGATGTTCCATTGCAACGGCTGGTGTTTCCCCTGGACGCTGGCCGCGACCGCCGGGGTGAGTGTCTGTCTGCGTCATGTGCAGGCGGCGGCCATCTATGAGGCACTGCACGAACACAAGGTGAGTCACTTCTGCGCGGCGCCCATCGTGCTCAACATGCTCAACAATGCCGATCCGGCCCTCAAGCAGGGGCTGGATCACCCCATCAAGGTGATGACAGCAGGGGCGGCACCTCCCGCCACCGTGATCGCCGGCATGGAGGCGATGGGGATCGCCGTGACTCATGTCTATGGCCTGACCGAAACCTATGGCCCCTGCGTGCTGTGTGAACCGCAGCGCAGCTGGCAAGGGCAGGATGCCACCACGCTCTCTCGCCTCAAGGCTCGCCAGGGGGTGGCATCGCCGCTGCAAGGGGAGATGCGGGTCATCAATCCGGTCAGTGGCGAGGTGGTCCCCAAAGATGGCAAGACCATGGGGGAAATCGTGCTGCGCGGCAACGTGGTGATGAAAGGCTATCTCAAGAACCCGGCGGCCACCGCAGAGGCGATGGCGGAGGGGTGGTTCAGGAGCGGCGATCTGGCGGTGTGGCACCCAGATGGTTACGTGGAGATCAAGGACAGATCCAAGGACATCATCATCTCGGGCGGGGAGAACATCTCCAGTCTGGAGGTGGAGGATGTGCTCTACCGTCATCCCGATGTGGACGAGGTGGCGGTGATCGCCATGCCGGACGAGAAGTGGGGAGAGGTGCCTTGCGCCTTCGTCAAGCTCAAGGAGGGGCGTGAGGCGAGCCAGGCCGAGCTTATCGCCTTCTGCCGCGAGCAGATGGCCCACTTCAAGGCGCCCAAGCGGATCATCTTCACTCCGCTGCCCAAGACTTCCACCGGCAAGGTACAAAAATTCATGTTGCGCCAGCAGCTGTAAGAAAAGTGACGGGGTGGGGGGCTTCCCCTCACCCCCGGTTATTGCTCAGCAGGCGATGCAATTGCGGCCAATCTGTTTGGCCCGATAGAGCATCTGATCGGCGCGGGCATAGAAGCTCTCCATCTGCTCCCCGTGCTCGTTTTGTACCAGACCTGCGCTGATAGTGATGACGAGGCTGCTGCCATCGGGCAGTGTCAGCGGTTTGTTCATGACAGTATGCCGTAACCGCTCCGCCAGGGAGGCGGCGGCCGTCAGGTGGGTCTCGGGCAACAGGATGGCAAATTCGTCCCCCCCGATCCGGGCCAGCACATCTTCACTGCGCAGTACGGGTTGCATCACCTGACTCAGATGGATCAAAGCCCTGTCCCCCAGAGGGTGGCCGAAGCGATCATTGATGGTCTTGAACTGATCCACGTCCATCAGGATCAGCACCGAGTGACTGTGATGGCGGGTATTGAAGTTCAGCTGCTTGTCGCACAGCTCGAAGAAGAAACGGCGGTTGTAGAGCTCGGTGAGACTGTCGCGTACCGACTGGGCATGCAACTGCTCCTTGAGGTGGTGCAACTCAGTGATGTCGGATGAAAAACCGATCAGGGTAGGGGTGCCATTGGCCAGGACAAAGGGCACTTTCACCGACCAGTAGTAGTGCATCTTGCCCTGCTCATCGAACAGGCATTCCTCGCCGGCCTGGGTTTCACCGGTCGCAAACACTTTCCCATCCATCTGCTGCAACTGGGCGGCGATCTCCGCCGGCAACAGATCATCGTCGCGCATGTTGACCATCTGCTCGGGAGGCATGCCAAACAGCTCAGAGGTCTTCTGGTTGACGTAGAGGTAACGATGCTGGGTGTCCTTCATGTAGATGTAGGCATCGACGTGGGCGAGGATGATCTCGAGCAGTTGGTGCTGCTCCGCCAGCTTGGCCTCGATGGCCTTGCGCTCCGTGATATCGGTGGCGATGCCGCACAGGCCGATCAGGCGCGCCTCCTCGTCGTACATCGGCTTCTTGACGCTCAGATAAATGCGCGGCTCACCGGTCGCCTTGATGTAGTTGATCTCCTCGTCGGCGACGGTGATCTGCTGCTCCAGCACCTGGCGATCGTTGCGCCGCAGGGCGTCCGAGTCATTCAGGTTGAAAAAGCGGCTGTCGTCCTGCCCCTTCAACTGGGCCAGGGTACAGCCAAACAGATCCAGCACCGCCTGGTTGGCATAGGTGTAACGTCCGGCCAGATCCTTGGTGAAGATGTAGGCGCCAATCTCGTTGAAGATGGCTTTGAGCTGCTGCAGCTCTTGCTGGAGCTGGATGAGTGAAGCGGGAGGTTCCTGCATGAGTATATGGCCATCCTTGGAAGACACGATGGGATGGGTGGCAAAGGCGCCCACACCAACGCGCATCAATACTGCTAAATTAAGCTCCACTATCGGAAAAAATAGTGAATTTTCCGCGCCTTATGAGCTATGTCACAATGTTGTCAGTAGTCGAAACAAAAAAGACATCATATGAGTCTTTGTTTGTGCTACCGAAAGAGACGATTGTCGGCGCGTCCGTTTCCGCCGCCATTCATGTAGGCACACTCATGTTATGGATATTGGTGTCTGTGGTGTGAAATCGCCACTTAAGGGGCGAAAAACGGGCTGAACGGAAAGGAGGTTTGACGGTGAGCCGAGGGGACCGGAATCCTGCTTATGTTCATGCCTAATGCAAGCAGCATCACGGAAGGCAAACATGGCAATAAAAAAGGATGGCGCCGAAGCAACCACCCTTTCTGTGGTGTCAGCCCGGCATCATGGTTGCCGGGAGATATCCTGTATGCCGGATCAGGCCTTTTTCAGGTAGGCGGCAACCAGCACGATCTGCACACCATTGACCTTGCCTTCGATGTGCAGGGGGTTGTTGGTCAGGCGGATGCCCTTGACCAGGGTGCCGCGCTTGGCGGTGAAGCCGGCGCCTTTCACGTCCAGATCCTTGATCAGGGTGACGGAGTCGCCCTCTTGCAGCACGGCGCCGTTGGAATCGACGGTCGGTACGCTGTCGTCATCCTCATCGGCCATACCCGCTTCGGCCCAAGCCTTGGTCTCGTCTTCCATGTACATCATGTCCAGCAGATCCTGGGCCCACACTTCACCCTGACCGGACAGGGCCTTCAGCTGGCGCCATGCCATCACCTGTACTGCCGGCACCTGGCTCCACATGCTGTCACCCAGGCAACGCCAGTGGTTGACCACCAGAGTGTCCGGTTGTTCCAGCTGACCACGGCAGGTGTCACAGAGGGCAACGCTGTGATCATCGTCGCTGGCGGGGGAGTGAGGTACCACGAAGGCAGTCAGCTCCTGCTCGGCGCTGCACAGTTCACACTTGGCGCCCGCGCGCGCCTGCAGAATGGCGTTGATGGTCATGTTTTTGGTCCCATTGCTATTGGTAAAACGGCCCGCACCAGGCTTGCCGCGTAAAAGAGGGGGCGGAATATAGCATAAAACCCTGTACTTTGTCAGGTTGAGCCTGGACGTTGCGGTGAGGGTGATGATTTTTTGTCTGTAAAAAGCGCTATTGACGCCGTGGCGGGAGTGCATTTTGAAAGGGGATCGCTAGAATGAGCCTCCTTTTTGCTGCTGGATAAAGGCTCCCGTGCTGGCTCAACGTTTTCAACAACTGGATCGACTGCTCACCCGGCACAGGCGCTGGTGGCAATATCAACCCTACCACCACCTGACGATGCCCTTTACAGAGGAGGCCCCCGAGCTGGTGGCTCAGCTCAATGAGCTGACCTGCGAAGAACTCGAGGCGCTCGATGGGGACATGGATGCGCTGGCACGCCTGCTCGCGCCCTGGATTGCGGAGGGGCCGGAACTGCAACAACTCAGTCGGCTTGAGCCCTTCACGCCCGAGCCCATTACTTGCAGCAAGGGTATGGCGAGCCACATGCCTGGGCGCAAGCAGGCCCAGATAGAGGCCTTCACCGCCTGCCTGCCCCCCCATCAGGGGCCTTATCTGGAGTGGTGTGCGGGCAAGGGGCACCTTGGCCGGCTGGTATCGCTCCATCGCAAGACCCGGGTGTCGAGCCTGGAGCTGCAGCCACAGCTTTGCGAAGAGGGGCGTCAGCTGGCCGAGCGCGACGGGGCGACCATGACCTTCACCTGCGCCGATGCCTTTTCCCCGGGCTCCGCCCTGCTGCTGGCCCCGGAGCACCACGCCATGGCCCTGCATGCCTGCGGCGAGCTGCATACCCATCTGCTGGAACGGGTTGCCGAGCGCAGGGCGCGCGGGGTGACCATCTCCCCTTGCTGTTATCACCTGATCCGCAGCGTCGACTATCGGCCGCTGTCGGCGCTGGCCCGGGCAAGTGCACTGCGCCTTAGCAAAGCGGATCTCAAGTTGCCGCTGCAGGAGACGGTGACCGGTGGCGCCCGCATCACCCGTCTGCGTGAGCAGGAGGTGGTGTGGCGACTGGCGTTCGACTGCCTGCAGCGCCAGGTGCGCGGGGTAAACGCATATCTGCCGGTTCCCAATATGCAAAAAAGCCTGCTCGCCGGCTCTTTCGAGGCATTTTGCCAATGGGCAGCTGCACGCAAG
Source organism: Aeromonas sp. FDAARGOS 1407 (assembly GCF_019048725.1). Lineage (NCBI taxonomy): Bacteria > Pseudomonadati > Pseudomonadota > Gammaproteobacteria > Aeromonadales > Aeromonadaceae > Aeromonas > Aeromonas sp. FDAARGOS 1407. The sequence continues at coordinate 3,434,292 of NZ_CP077399.1, read as the reverse complement.
GGAATGGTATTGCCTGAGGACCTCGATTATCCCACCTTTGTGGTGCAGGGGGAGCGCCGTTTTGGCGATGTGGCCCGTATGGAGTTGGTACGCCACCTGTTTCGCCGCCCCCTCGAGATCTGGTTGGCCCTCGATCGGGCGCTCTTCTTGCAAGAGCAGGGCTATCGGGTCGAGGTGGGAGAGTTTTGTGCCAAGCCCATGACCCCGCGCAACATTCTGATCCGCGCCTGGCGTTCCTGATGGGGTGATGAGAGGGGCTTAAAGCCTCTCTGCTCTATGAGGATAAATTCTATGAAGACACAAATAGGCACTGGCGTACATCTTCTCTGACAGGGGCATCAGGCTCAGCGTGTCGCCTCTTTTTCAGCATGCGATGTGCTCTCTTCTGGCTGCTTGGCTGCACATTTTCAGGGAACTGCACCTCATCTGACGATCCTTTTGACGCAAATGGGCTCAAAGTGAATCCGCTCACACTTCTGATTAATTCTTAATTTTCATCGTGAATTTAGTAGCCCGAGTCCCTATGCTCGGGGGGCCATTCATTGAGGGACAAAGGAGTGTAGTGATGCTAAGACGCAGATATTGCGCCTGCTTGGTCGCAGCCATGTTTGCCGCGCCCGGTTATGCCGCCATGAATATCCAGCCCGATCCGCAAAATCCGGGGGGCTATCTTATCTCGGCGGCGGACGTGAAGGCGGTAGCGCAACAAAAGACCGCCAATCCCATGTACGCCATCTGGTCCAAGGCGCTGGCAACTCGCCCCAATACGGTGGTGGATGCCATCGAGCCGGGCCTTGCCAGCAACCCGGAGAACGTCAAACGGGTAGAGCGGGTCTTTCCACAGGCAGAATGGGATTTTCTGACCCAAATGGCTGCGCCTGAATACACCTATGTCCGCTTCTTGCGGGCCATCGGCAAGTTCCCGGCGTTCTGTGGTGATTACAGCGACGGTCGCAATGCCGACGAGATCTGCAAAAAATCCATTGTGACCGCCTTCGCCCACTTCGCCCAGGAGACGGGTGGCCACATTGCCAAAGACAACATCTCCGATAACCCGCTGGCACTGGAAGAGTGGCAGCAGGCATTGGTACACGTGCGGGAAATGGGATGGTCGGAAGGGCAGACCGGCTATACCACGGGGTGTGGCCAGAACGACTGGCAAAACAAGAAGTGGCCTTGTGCCACCGGACAGGGCTACTTTGGCCGCGGGGCGAAGCAACTTTCCTATCATTTCAACTATGGCGCCTTCTCGGAAGCCATGTTTGACGGCGATGCCAGCGTATTGCTCAACAACCCGGGCCTGGTTGCCGACTCCTGGCTCAACCTGGCCTCGGCAATCTGGTTCTTCCTGACCCCCCAGGCCCCCAAACCGGCCATGTTGCACGTGATCGATCGTACCTGGGTGCCCTCGACGCGAGAGACCAATGCCGGGATTGGTTATGGGTTTGGCACCACCATCAACGTCATCAACGGCGGCATCGAGTGTGGCGAACAGAACAAGGACAAGGGCCAGCCGGTTAACCGGATCCGCTACTGGGAAGGGCTCTCCGCTCACTACCAGATCCCCCTCAAGAGTGACGAGAAAAACACCTGTTGGCAGCAGACGCCCTATGGCAGCCTCAATCTCAATGGCGCCACCGACGTGCTCTACACCAACTGGGATGGCAACTGGAAATACTACCCGGATCGCCCGGGGGGTTACTCCTTCGAGTGCGAGCTGGTGGGCTTCCAGACTGCCTATTCGGCTCTGGTGCCCGGAGACTACGAGAAGTGTGTGACCAACCTCTATGGCTCCCACGCCAGCTGGCCCAAGGTTCGGATCGTGGAGACATTGCCTGTACCGCCAGTTGATCCGGGTGAGCCACCTGTAGACGGTATCCCGACCTGGGATGCTGGCAAGGTCTACCAGGGGGGTGACAAGGTGAGCCATAAAGGCGTCGTCTATCAGGCCAAGTGGTGGACACAAGGGGACGATCCCGTCAAGGGGGGCCCCTGGGCGCCAGTCAGCCAGTGATGAGCGATGAATATTACTCGTGAGCGTCAGTTTGGTGCTGACTAAATGAAATTAATTGAGCAGCTGTAAGTCAAGAGGGAGGCCTGGTGCCTCCCTCCTTATTTATGCCGCCGGTTTGCCAGATAAGAGATAACGAGTAGTGGAATAGTGGGAGGTTCTTTATCTTCGGTACTTTTATCCTCAATACTCTGAACATGTTGAGACTGCTGTAGCCGGTGTGATCATCATCAAATCGTTTGTGCAGGGTGCGTATAAAACTGTCGCATGCGCAATAAACACCCATGTAACTGACCACTGGGGTGTAAATGCGCTATATCGGCGGTCTGCCACCAGATAATCGCGCAACACATCTTAAACGCACCTTCAATCTCATCAGCGAGATGAGATTAGTGTCACATATTATCCGGATACAACATGTTATGCATACCAAATATACCTTGGGTTCAAGCGAGTTAATCATATTAACAATAAGAATAGCGAACGATGAACAATGTTACCCAACCTCATGAGATTAAATGGCTGGAGGGCGATGATAAGACAATGATGGTTCAGATATAGCAGTATTTTCTTCTCGTTATTGATGACAATGCGAGTTGTCGTCGAGTGAGTGTAAACGATGTATATGGTTGAGTGACAAAATGACGGAGGGTGGAATGGTAAGACATTTCATAAATGATTCAATCTCATAGAGATATCAATTCTTTCAGGGAGGTTAGACGGTTATCATGGCTAAAACTAGAACAGTTTATTACTCGTTGGCAGTTTCAATAGCACTGATTGTTGTTCTATTGGTGCTTGCAGGATGCAATAATGACTCATCTGATACTAGCAAGCCTGTTACTCCAGAAGTTCAAGTTGTCTCGGTTATTCCAGCACCGGTAAAACTTGAGCAAACGGAAGGTGGCTGGACGGTAGATAATACTGTGAATATCGTCTATGAACAAAATACGAAGTTAAAGGATGAGGCTACTTATCTTGCTGATAAACTTAAGCAGAATAATAATTTAAGCCTCAATGTAAAGGAGTCCCCGGTTGATGACTCAACCAAGACTGATAAATCTATCATTCTCTCTGTCGAAGCCTCAGCCACCGTATCCGAAGAGGGATATAAGCTGAATATTGTTGATGGGCAGGCAAACATTGTTGGTAATACAGAGGCGGGTGTGCTGTACGGCATTCAAACATTATTGCAACTCTTGCCATATGAAAAAAATACGTTGCCAATTGTCAGCATCATCGACTATCCAAAATTTAGCTGGCGTGGTATGCATCTTGATGTGGCACGAAACTTCTTCAGTGTTGATAATATCAAGAAATTCATAGACCAGCTGTCATATCATAAACTTAATAAATTTCATTGGCACCTGACGGATGATCAAGGGTGGCGGATTGAGATCCGTGACTGGCCAAAACTGACGGAAGTGGGTGGGTGCCGTGCATCAACACCGCCTTATGGGGACAGAACAGGGTCAGATGGCCAACCAACCTGTGGCTATTACACACAAGAAGAGATAAAAGAAGTCGTTGCGTACGCCAAGAGCCGGCATGTGGAAGTGATCCCCGAGATCGATATGCCAGGCCATATGGCGGCGGCCGTGGCAGCCTACCCTGAATTGGGCGTGACGGATACCACGGAACCCTTTAAGCCAGAAGTCAAAATAACATGGGGTGTACACCCTTATTTGCTGAATACAGATGTGGCGACATTTAGGTGGATTGACCAAATATTCACCCAGATAGCCGAGCTGTTTCCCAATTCTCGCTATGTCCATTTGGGGGGGGATGAGGCGACTAAAGAGCAATGGAAAACATCCAAGTCAGAACAAGACAGGATTAAAGAGCTAAAACTCTCAGATGAGAATGGTCTGCAGCGTTGGTTTGTACGGGAAGTAGAAAAAACTATCAACAGCAAAAGATTCACCGCTGTTGGTTGGGATGAGGTTATGGAAGGTCGTGGAGTGGAAGGGGATGACATATCGAAGAATATGGTTGTGATGGCTTGGCGAGATAAAGATAAAGGCAGACTGGCAGCAGAAAGAGGGAACCCGGTTGTGATGGCTTCAGGGCTGTATTTTGATCATTATCAAGCACCAGAGAAGCAGGAGTTGGCGAAGGGGGTTGAATATGAGGCAATTTGTTGCCTGACAACATTACAGGATGTCTACAACTATGATCCTATTCCTCCCAAATTGGCTATTGAGTACAGGGGTAATATTCTTGGAGCACAGGGTCAGCTCTGGTCTGAGTATATGCATAGTTGGGACAAGGTTGAGTATCAAGCGTTTCCAAGGATGGCAGCACTATCCGAAATGTTATGGACACCGAAAGAAAGGCAAAACTATGAGGACTTTAGAGGACGCTTGAACAGCATGCTGGCTTATTATGAACGTGAAAATATTCGCTATGGCGAGATTTACGATGGCCTCAAACAGTAACAATATGTTGGTTGTTGTTTGGTAAATTGGAAGGGCTGTAAAAGTGGTGCAATGACTCTGTACTCTCTCGGTACAGAGTCATTGAAAAACCACAAAGCCATCATAGCTTTCATTTTTAATGCTGTTGCGGATGAATTTAAAATAACAACTAACAGTGCTCATTTTGTTGTTGCAATGTACCGATGTGGCACAACTGAGAGAGACACGACATGACTGAACTCATAGCAGTATTAAAAGATGGGGCATGGCCGATAACTATTTTTATAGCATGGTATATGGGCGAGTTGGCGCAGCGCTGGACAAAATTGCCACGTATTAGTGTGTATGCAGTGGTGGGTTTCATTCTGGCTTCATCACAAAGCGGTTTTTTGCCGCCAACAAACTCGAGCACCACATTGTTGGCAAATATTGCATTCGGGTTGCTGCTGTTCGAATGTGGTTACCGGATTAATTTACATTGGCTTCGTACTAATCCCTGGATTGTGGTAACCAGTGTCACGGAAAGCATGTTCATTTTTATCACTGTGTATGCCGTGATGATCTGGTTTGCGCAATCGCAAATGATTGCATTGTTGCTGGCGGCGTTATCAACGGCATCCTCGCCGGCAACGATCATACGGGTCATCCTGGAACAAAGAAGTTCCGGCCAGGTGACCGAACGGGCGTTGCATCTCTCGGTGCTGAATTCAATGCTGGCCGTGTTGGTGTTCAAAATGATACTTGGCCTGGTTGTGTTCAATACGTCTGGCAATGTATGGGACGCGATACATATCAGCCTGATGGTGTTGTTCGCTTCTGCGGGTGTCGGCGCTGTGATGGGAATGATGATTCCGACCCTGTTAAGGCCGACAGACCGAACCACCCATGATAATACCCTGGCATTCACGATCACCGTTATTGGGCTTGTTGCATTGACACATAGCCTCAAGCTCTCTCCCATCTTTGCTGTGCTGATATTTGGGATCGTGGCGCGCCATCGTCGGGTCGTGTTGACGTCATCACAACGTGGTTTTGGTTCATTGGGTGAACTTGTCTCCATATTTTTATTTGTCTTTATTGCGGCCAAGCTGGCATGGGGACAGGTATATGCCGGTATCTGGCTTGGTCTCTTTATTCTGGTCGTGCGACAGTTGGTAAAAGCGGTTGTGATAAGCATTTTCGCAAAATTGAGTGGTATCTCCTGGCATAAGGGGTGGCTTGTCGGCCTGGCAACGGCTCCCATGTCGGTCTCCATTATCTTGATGCTTGAACAGGCCCGCTACCGTGGGGTTGATCTAGTCGATCAACTTTCACCACTTATCGCGATAGCCCTGATGCTGGAGATATTGGGACCTGTCTTGAGCCAGCTGGCATTGCGTTGGGCTCATGAAGTGGCTGAGCCACATAAGGAGGTTTGATATGCCACTTGAACCATTCAAATCGTCACAGGCCCTGACGCTGGGGGTTGAACTGGAGTTGCAACTGGTCAGCTTTAGCGATTTTGACCTGGCTGCAGCCAGCCCCGATATGCTCGAATTATTGGAGCGTGATATTTTCCCGGGATTTGTCGTGCCAGAAGTGACCGAGAGCATGCTGGAAGTCATGACGGATGTGCACAGTGAATACACCACGCTACTGTCTCAATTGATAAAAATCAGCACGGCTCTGGTACAGGCAGGTGATCGCCTTAATATCGGCGTCTGTGGGGGAGGGACCCATCCTTTTCAACTGTGGCCTGAGCGTCGTATTTTTAACAAGACAAGGTTCAAGGAGGTGTCGCTGTTATATGGATATTTGACAAAACAGTTTACTATCTTTGGTCAACATGTTCATGTTGGTTGTATTGAAGCCAATGAGGCACTCTTCCTTTTACATGCCTTGAGCCGTTATGTTCCCCATTTTATTGCGTTGTCAGCCTCGTCACCTTTTGTGCAGGGATATGATACCTGGTTTAATTCTGCCCGTCTTAATTCAGTATTTGCATTTCCTCTGAGTGGCCGGGCGCCATTTTATCTGTGCTGGGAAGAATTTGTTCACAAGTTTTTCTCGAAAATGGAAAATACGGGCATTATCACCAGCATGAAGGATTTTTATTGGGATATCAGGCCGAAGCCGGAATATGGCACAATTGAATTGCGAGTGTGTGATACGCCATTATCGGTAACTCGTGCTGCGGCAATAGCCGGATATTTACAGACACTCTGTAAATATCTGTTGGAACGCAGTGAACCCGATCCGGTAGAGGATGACTATCTGGTCTACAACTACAATCGCTTTCAGGCGTGTCGTTTTGGCATGGAAGGGATACTGGTACATCCCAAGTCTCATGAAAAGATGTCATTACATGATGATATTTTGGCTACCGTTGCTCGCATTCAGCCCCATGCCGATGCCCTGCATTGTTCAGCCGCCCTCGAACATGTCTTGCAGATCGTTCGGGAAGGGAATGATGCACACTATTTGCGACGAGAGTATGAGTTGAACGGGAGCGTCGAAGGCATGGTCGATTTTGCCCTGCAGCGGTTTCGCGCGTCTGTCCAGAACTAGTCAACCGCAGACGATCGGGTGCCTCGCGGATCAAGTGCATGAAAATGGAGAGTGGCTTTTTCGGTCATATTGAATGAGCCTGCCTCTGACACGGGCTTTGCCAATGCGTTGTGTCTCATGCAAGGGGTGAGTGGGGCAGATTACTTCATTACCTCCTGCTGGCAGCAGTTGCGCCCCTGCTTTTTGGCCAGGTAGAGAGCGGTATCGGCCCTGTGCACCAGTTGTTCGACCGTATCCTGGGCACCCTGGCTGGTGCTGATGCCAATGCTGACGGTGAGTGGGACTTCGATGCCGCTATTGAGCTCATGAAGCCCTGATTCGATGATCGAGCGGATCCGCTCCGCGCTGCCCCAGGCTTGTTCCTGCGAGGTTTCCGGCAGTAGCAGGACAAATTCCTCGCCCCCCCAGCGTCCCAGCATGTCCACTTCTCGAAGCTGTCTGGCGATGCGCTTGACCAGGCTGAGGATGGCCCGATCCCCTTGCTGATGGCCATAGGTGTCATTGATCTGCTTGAAGTGATCGATGTCGATAAGCAGCAGACTCATGGTATGGCTGAAGCGTTGGCTGCGTTGCATCTCGAGATGCAGCATTTCGTCGATGCGGCGGCGGTTGGCGATCCCGGTCAGGGGATCCGTGGTGGCGGCCACCTTCAGCTCCTCCACCAGACGAGCCCGCTCCGAAATATCCCGCAAGATGGCGGTCATCTCGGTGGTTTGCCCCAGATTGATCTTGGCAATGGTCACCTCCAGCGGAAATTCGCTGCCATCACGCCGCAATCCCATCACGGCAGAGCGGGCGTGCATGGGGCGAGAGTTGATGGGGGAGTTGCTGAAAGACTTGAAATAACCCTCATGATGGGCGCGAAAGCGTTGGGGCAACAGGGTTTCCAGGCGCTTGCCAATATAGCTCTCGTCGATCCCGAACATTTCGCAGGCGGCGGTATTGATGAGTTCGATGCGCGACTCGCTGTTGACGCTGATGATGCCGTCATAGGCGGAGTTGACCACGGCCTCGAAGCGCTTGCGGCTCATCTTGAGCGCCTCTTCCAGCTGTTTCTTGGTGGTGATGTCGATGGCGGTGACCATGATCCGGCTGATGCGGGAGTGCTCCGACATGATGGGGGAGATCACAAAACGCCACCAGCTGGTGCGTGACAGGGTGTCGATGGGCAGTTCGCTCTCCAGCCCCGTCTGCTGGGTGACGCACTCGTTCATCGGCGGCTCTATGCAACCAGTGATGTAACGGGGGAACATTTCGCCCAACCGCTTGCCGATGCTGCCGACGACATCCAGCTCGAATGCCTGGGCAAAGGTGTCATTGGCCGACACCAAAATAAAGCGGTCATCCTCATCAAGCTCAAACATGGCCACAGCGGCACCGATGGCATTGAGTGATGATTTGATATCGGCGTGGGTTCCCTGTGTAAACATGTAACCTCCATTGCGAATAACTCATTGATAATCAGTATAGAGCTGCTTTATTGAGCGTTATGTTTGTGTCGGGCATCGGGGCCGTTTGTACCAACAGTTTCATCCTGTATTGCCTGCATCAGATTTGGCAACTATTCCTTCGCGGCTGGTGGTGAATAAAGGGGTGAGCTTTACTCTGTGGACTCGTGGATCGACGTCATGCATCTTCGCAAGGTATGAATGGCAGCAGTGAGGGAGCGGCTCGATCGGGAATTTACCTTGGTACAAATCGGGAGAGGGTGATGAAGATCAGCGTCGAGACGCGTGTCGAACAAGAGATAGAAGCGGTGTGGTGGGCCTGGAATGATCCGGATTGTGTGGCCAGATGGAATGCGGCCAGCGATGACTGGCACACGACCAGCTGTCGGGTCGATCTGGTGGTTGGGGGGCGTTTTTGTCATCACATGGCGGCCAGGGATGGCAGTGCCGGTTTTGATTTTACCGGCACCTTCACTCGTATCGAGGCACCCAACCTGCTCTGTTATGTGATGGATGACGGGCGAGAGGTAGAGGTTCGTTTCACCGAAGAGGCGGACATGACGCACGTTCATGAAATCTTCGATGCCGAGACCGAGCACAGTGCGGCCGTACAGCAGGCCGGTTGGCAGAGCATCCTGGATAACTTCAAGCGTTATGTGGAGGCCGCCGGATAGTGACCCGTCAGCGCCGATAAAAAACCACCGCAAGACGCCGGTGGTTTTTTTATTGCGCCTTGATTGCGCGATGCGCTGGTGTGGCGCTGCCCGTGGGTCGCCGCGAGGGCGTTACTCTTCTATATCCAGCAGTACCAGGATGGCGCTGTCGCCGCCCCATTCGCGGGGGGCCTGGTGGAAGGCGCGCACATTGGGGTGCTGGGCCAGCCAGCTCGGGATGCGCTGCTTGAGGATGTGTTTGCCGATGCCGTGCATCACGGAGGCGACGTGAATGTTCTCTTTTTGGCAGAGGGTGAGCAGGGCGGCCAGCTCCTGCTTGGCCTGTTGCTGGGTCATGCCATGCAGGTCCAGATAAATCTCCGGCGGGTAGCTGCCGCGCTTGAGCTTTTTCAGCTCGAATTTTGACACGTCTTCGCGCACGTAACGGGTCGGCCCATCCTCTTCCAGATGGGGCTGGTACTCATCGCTGAAATAGTGGTCAACCCCAAGCTTTTCGCGGCTTTCACGCTGTTCGCGTTTCTGCTTGACCGGGCGCAACTCGGCCCTTATGGTATCTTGCTTGATTTTCCGGGTACCTTTTATCGCATCGCGGAACAGCTGGGTTTCCTCGTCTGTCGGTGAGGGCGTTTTTTTCATCAGGTACTCGTCTTGCTCGCTTTGTAAAATTCTCGGGCCGGATATTACTCGACTTGGAGGTGGATTTGGACAAGATATTTATCGATGAGGTGGTTGCCGAGATGCACACCATCCAGGACATGTTGCGCTGGGCCATGAGTCGTTTCAACGACGCCGGTATCTTCTACGGACATGGGACCGACAACGCCTGGGATGAGGCTGTGCAACTGGTACTGCCCGCGTTGCATCTGCCGCCGGACGTTGATCCCGCCATGCGCCACTCCCGCCTGACCAGCAGCGAACGTCACCGTATCGCCGAACTCATTATTCGCCGCGTGCAGGAGCGGGTGCCGGCACCTTATCTCACCAACAAGGCCTGGTATGCCGGTTGGGAGTTCTATGTGGACGAACGGGTGCTGATCCCGCGCTCTCCCATCGCCGAGATGGTGGCCAACCGCTTCGCGCCCTTCCTCAAACATGAACCGACCCGGATCATGGATCTCTGCACCGGCTCCGGCTGCATCGCCATCATCATGGCTCACGAGTTCCCCGAGGCCGAAGTGGATGCCATCGACATCAGCGTCGATGCCCTTAACGTGGCCGAGCGCAACATCAATGATCACGGGCTCGAGCAGCAGGTTATTCCGATCCGCTCCGATCTGTTCCGCGATCTGCCGGCCGGCGACAAGTACGATCTCATCGTCTCCAACCCGCCCTACGTGGACTCCGAAGACATGTCGGATCTGCCGGACGAGTTTCGCCACGAGCCCGAGCTGGCGCTGGCATCGGGTTCCGATGGCCTCAAGCTCACCAAGCGCCTGCTGGCCCATGCCGCTGATTTCCTCAAAGAGGACGGCGTGCTGGTGGTCGAGGTGGGCAACAGCATGATCCACCTGGAGGCCCAGTTCCCCGAGATCCCCTTTACCTGGGTGGAGTTCGAGAACGGCGGCCACGGAGTGTTCGTGATGACCCGTGACGAGCTGGTGCAGTATCAGGATCATTTCGCTATCTACAAGAACTAAGCAGGAGCAAGCATGGCAGGGAACAGTTTTGGCCAACTCTTTCGGGTCACCACCTTTGGTGAGAGCCACGGCCTGGCGCTGGGCGCCGTGGTCGATGGCTGCCCGCCCGGGCTCGAGATAAGCGAAGCGGATCTGCAGGGGGATCTTGACCGGCGCAAGCCAGGCACCTCCCGCTATACCACCCAACGCCGCGAGCCGGACGAGGTAAAGATCCTCTCCGGGGTGTTCGAAGGAAAGACCACCGGGACTTCCATCGGGCTGCTTATCGAAAACACCGATCAGCGCTCCAAGGATTACTCCGATATCAAGGACTTGTTCCGCCCTGGCCATGCCGATTACACCTATCACCAGAAGTACGGTCAGCGTGATTATCGCGGCGGTGGCCGCTCCTCTGCCCGCGAGACCGCGATGCGGGTGGCGGCGGGGGCTATCGCCAAGAAGTACCTGAAACAGGTGCACGGCATCGAGATCATCGGTTTTCTCTCCCAGCTCGGCCCCATCAAGGCCGAGGCATTCGATGGGGCGCAGATCGAGCAGAATCCCTTCTTCTTTCCCGATGCGGGCAAGCTGGAGGAGCTCGATCAATTCATGCGCGATCTGAAGAAAGAGGGCAACAGTATCGGTGCCAAGGTGCAGGTAGTGGCTCGCAACGTGCCGGTGGGCCTGGGCGAGCCGGTGTTTGACCGCCTCGACGCCGACATCGCCCACGCCATGATGGGCATCAATGCGGTGAAAGGGGTGGAGATCGGTGACGGGTTTGCGGTAGTGGAGCAAAAAGGCTCCGAGCACCGTGACGAGATGACCCCGACCGGCTTTGCCAGCAATCATGCCGGCGGCATCCTGGGCGGCATTTCGTCTGGTCAGGATATCGTGGTGAGCATGGCGCTCAAGCCCACTTCCAGCATCACGGTGCCGGGCAAGACCATCACCACGGAGGGGGAGGCGACCGAGATGATCACCAAGGGTCGCCACGATCCTTGCGTCGGCATCCGCGCCGTGCCCATCGCCGAGGCCATGCTGGCCCTGGTGTTGATGGATCACCTGTTGCGCCACCGCGCCCAGAATCAGGGCGTGATGACTCATACCCCACAGCTGCGCTAAAGGGGGTTATGCGCTCGTGGCCGAGGCCATGATCAACAAGGCGACCCCGGGGTCGCCTTTTTATTGCCGCGCGTCATTTTTGCCAGAAAAGTCCCAAGGCTGGCATCAGCCAGTGGTTTTCCTTCCGTGCTGGGAGGAATGTCACATTTTTCTCGTCTATCCGAAGCAACTCCGCTAGACTGCGCCTCTATTCTTTCCCCTTTGCTCTGCTCCCCGGGGAAATCGTTGTTTTCTCAAGGCCCGGATCCTGCGAGATGGCATCGGCTCAGCAGAGGAGCCCCATCACGGATCCCTGGCGCCCCTATCCCTAGCAGGTAACTATGAGCTTTACTTCCCTCGGTCTGGCCGAACCCTTGTTGCGTGCCGTTGCCGAACAAGGTTACGACACCCCGTCTCCCATCCAGCAACAAGCGATCCCCGCCGTCCTGGCCGGCCGCGACCTGATGGCAGCGGCCCAGACCGGGACCGGCAAGACCGCAGGCTTCACCCTGCCAATGCTGCAGCGCCTGACCGAGAGCAAGCGCAAGGTCTCCCCGAACCGCATTCGCGCCCTGGTGCTGACCCCGACCCGCGAGCTGGCCGCCCAGGTGGGCGAGAGCGTGCGCAACTATGGCAAGCATCTGCCCATTCGCAGCCACGTGGTCTTTGGCGGCGTGAGCATCAACCCGCAGATGATGGCGACTCGCCGTGGTCTGGACGTGCTGGTGGCCTGCCCGGGCCGTCTGCTCGATCTCTACAACCAGAATGCCGTCAAGTTTGACGAGGTGGAGATCCTGGTGCTGGACGAAGCGGATCGCATGCTCGACATGGGATTTATCCGCGATATTCGCCGCATCCTGACCCTGTTGCCGAAAAAGCGCCAGAACCTGCTCTTCTCCGCCACTTTCGCCGACGAGATCCGCGAGCTGGCCACCGGTTTGCTGGACAACCCGGCGGTGATCGAAGTGACCCCGCGCAACAGCACCGCCGAGCGCATCGAGCAGCTGGTGCACCCGTGCGACAAAGCCAACAAGATTGCCTTGCTGAGTCACCTTATTTCCAGCAACAACTGGCAGCAGGTCTTGGTGTTTACCCGCACCAAGCACATCGCCAACCGGGTTGCCGAGAAGCTTGAAAAAGACGGCATCAGCGCCGCCGCCATCCACGGCAACAAGAGCCAGGGGGCCCGCACCCGCGCCCTGTCCGGCTTCAAGGATGGCAGCGTGCGCGTCATGGTGGCGACCGACATCGCGGCCCGTGGCCTCGATATCGACAAGCTGCCACAAGTGGTGAACTTCGAGCTGCCGAACGTGGCGGAAGATTACGTGCACCGTATCGGTCGTACCGGCCGTGCTGGCGCTGCCGGTCACGCCATCTCCCTGGTGGCGGCGGATGAGGGCAAGCTTATCAAGGCCATCGAGCGTCTGACCAAGCAGAGCATCCCCTGCGAGCAGGTGGCGGGCTTCGAAGCTTCCCGCGAGACGCTGGACAATATCGCCCGTGGCATCGGTGCGCCGCTGCGCAAAGAGCCCCGTGATCCGAGCGAGCAGCGCCGTGCGCCGCGCCCGCAGGGTCAAGGCCAGCGTCAGGGCGCCGGTCGCTCCAGTAATGGCGCGGGTGGTAACGGTGGTGGCAATCGCACTGGCAACGGCGGCAAGCCCAAGCCTCAGGGTGGCCAGCGTCCGGCCGATGGTGCCGGCAAACCGGCCCAGGCTCGTCGTCCGCGCCGCGCCAGCCACAACCAGTAATCGGGTCGGGAGCGACGCTCCCTATTCGTAATATTGCTCTAAAGGCCCTGCCAATCTGGCAGGGCTTTTTTGTGCCCGCGATCCGGATTCCGCCCTCCGTTTTGGGGATCTGATTTGCTGGATACAAAACGGGATAGAAAAAGCCCCGCCAAGTTTATTGGTGGGGCTTTTGAACTTCTGTCGCGCGGGAGGCGAGTTTACAGGGCCGGTAGCAGACCCATACTGACGCTCACCTGTACACCGACGATCAGCACACCCATGGCGCCGGCAAGTCCCAGGGCCAGCACGCCGCCCGGGGCGCGGTAGTGGTGAGTCTCTGCCTGTTTGCGGCTTTGCCATACCAGGGCCACCGGCAACAGCACCGCCAACACCGCGAGCGCAATGGCGGCGTAGCCCAGCGCCATGATGAAGCCCTGCGGGAAGTAGAGAGCAAACAACAGGGGCGGCACGAAGGTGATGAGGCCGGTCTGGGTGCGACCCTGCCAGTTGTCCTTGCGACGGGTCACCTTGGCCATGAAGTCGAACAGACCCAGGGTCACGCCGAGGAAAGAGGTAGCCAGCGCCAGATCCGCAAAGAGGTGCATCGCCTGGTTGAACGCAGGCCAGCTGACCAGCTTGCCGACGCTGGCGAGCAGGCTATCGAGCGCGCCGCCGTTGGTGAGCAGGGCCTCTTGTCCCAGCAGCCCCAGAATGGCCACCTGCCACAACACATAAAGGATGAGCGGCAGGGCGGAGCCCCAGACAAAGACCCGGCGCAGCTGCTTGGGGCAATCACCCAGGTAGAGCATCACGCTCGGGATGGAGCCGTGAAAGCCGAACGAGGTGAAGATGACCGGCAGACCCGCCAGCAGCAGCCCCTGGCCCAGCGGCATGGAGAGCAGATGCTGCCCCTCGGTGCGCGGCAGCAGCAACGCCAGCACCGCCACCATGATCACCAGCTTTACGGTGAACATCAGGCGATTGAGGTAATCCACCGAGCGGGTACCGACACAGACCATGCCGCCAAACAGCAGGGTGAAGGCCCAGGCTGCCTGTTCTTGGCTCAGGGGGATCCCGGCGTCTGCCAGTGCCTGGGCCAGCAGGCTGCTGCCGCCGCTGATGTAGGCGGAGGCGAGCGAATAGAACAGCATCAGGATGCAGAAGGAGGCGATGCGCTTGCCCCAGGGACCGAGTAGGTGATCCGCCAGCTGGTGCAGGTACCACTTGCCGGTGGTGAGGCTCGCTTCCACCTGCAGCATGGCGGTGAAGGCCATCAGGGCCCACAGGCCGATCATCAGCACCAGTGTCGCGGGGCCGCCGAGGGAAGAGGAGGCCAGCGGCAGGGCCAGCATGCCGGCGCCTATAGTGGTGCCGGCGATCAACAGGGTACAACCCAGAGTCTTGGTATTCATGGAATCCATCCGAAATCGAGCGTGAAAGTGTAAACAATACGTGCCATTGACGGTGTCGGGGCGCCTCCGGGAGTGAGACCGGAGGCTAGCAATATCGGAGTGAACCCATCGTTACGAAAAATCCATTGGCTGTAAAAGATGGTTGCCAAGTTAACGGATCAAAATATCGGAAACAACCCCTTCAAGGCAGATTTTGTACTGTAGTCCTGAGATAGGTGGAAATAAATGATGACAAGGAGGCTGGTTCGGTGAAAAAACGCGCTATGGCAATGCCGTTACCATCAGCGCGTCAACTTATTGTGCCAGCTTGAAGGGGCGAGGAGAGGGTCAGCGTCGGCGCTTGAGGGTTCGGCTCACATAGTGCAGGCCGCACTGATAGTCACCGTTGACCGCCTTGATGGCGAGCGCCAGCGCCTGGTTGGCGAGGGCATCGTGCTGCTGGGGCAGGGAGTTGATGCCAAAGGGGAGGAAGTCGAGCAGCCGATCGTCGCCGAAGGTGGCCATGGCGAGCCGGCTCATGTCGGCCTCCTGCTCTATCAGGTAGTCGAGCACCCCTTCCATCAGAATGTAGGAGGTGGTGATCAGCGCCTCTGGTAGCTGGCCAAGTTGCTGGTGCAACGTCTTGATCAGTCGATAGCCCTCGGTACGGGAGAAGTGGGCCCCCTCGCACAGATGGCGCTCGGCGCTGTGGCTGGCGACGGCCTGTTCGAAGCCGGCGCGGCGCTCTTGGCTGATCGTGAGATGTGGCAGGGCGGTGATCAGGGCGATGTGGTGGATAGCCGGGGTGAGCAGGGAGGCGGTGAGATCAAAGCTCGCCTTTTCGTTTTCGCTGGCGACGGTCACGAACTTGTCGGCGGTCATGGCCCGGTCGATGGCCAGCACCTGGATGCCGCGTGCCTGCAGGCCCGGGTAGAAGGGATCGTCTGGCGGCAGGCAGCTGGCCACCAGCAGAGCGTCCACGTGGCGGCTGGCCAGCATCTGGGCCAGCTCCTTCTCGGTGGCGGGATCATCTTCCGAGCAGACGATGAGCAGCTGATAGCCATGGGGTCGGCTGCCCTGTTCGAGGCGTTTGGCCAGCTTGGCGTAACTGGCGTTCTCGAGGTCGGGCAGGATGAAGCCGAAGGTTTTGGTCTGGCCACCGCGCAGGGAGGCGGCGCGACTGTCCGGCTGGTAGTTGTGGGCGGTCACCACCGCCATCACCTTGTCACGGGTCGCCTGGCTGATGCGGTATTGATCAGCCTTGCCGTTGATCACATAGCTGGCCGTGGTGCGCGAGACACCGGCGAGGGCGGCGATTTCATCCAGTTTCATCATATCGACTCTGTTCGAGTTGCAAGGCCCACGGGCACTGTGCCGGGTGAGGGCGGCGAAAAGTGTGCGCGGGATCATATCATTGAAAAGCACTCTTTGTGGGTACTTGATCAATTCGCTGAAACGATTCAGTCTGAGTGTAAGTGAAACGATTCAGCTTGTCAGCAGACAATCGATGGACGGGGATGAAAACCCGATAGGCCCGCGAAGGGATGCAATCCGGTCTATTGTCAGCTGATAAATGACCCGCATTGTCAATTGTGATGAGCCGGCGTCCCTCGGGCGCCAGGATCGGATGGAGGATCCCTATGTTGAAGTTGGAGCAACGGCAGATTTTGCTGGGGCAGTCGGTAGCGACCAAGGCTGACGCCATCGCATTGCTGGCAGATAAGCTGACCGAAGCCGGTCTGGTGGAGGCGGGCTACGTGGAAGGGATGCTGGCCCGCGAGGCGCAGCACGCCACCTATCTTGGCAGCGGCATCGCCATTCCCCACGGCACCACGGACACCCGCCATCTGGTGAAGAGTACAGGCGTCATGGTGGCCCAATTCCCGCAGGGGATTGAGTGGGACGAGGGGCAGATCGCCTATGTCGCCATCGGCATCGCCGCCAAGTCTGACGAGCACCTGGGCATCCTGCGCCAGCTCACCCACGTGCTGGGTGACGAGCAGGTTGCCGCTCAATTGAAAGAGGCTACCGATGCCGACACCATCATCAATATCCTGACCGGCGCGACGGCAGCAAAAGAGGTGCAGTTTCTGACCCTGGCTGACTTCCCGGCCGATGATCGCGACCAGCTGCTGCTGGGCGCCGCCGCCCGCGCCAAATCCGCCGGCTGGGGGGACGCCGCCATGGTGAGCGCGCTGCTGGCAAGCGAACCTGCTTATCTTGGTGAGGGGATCTGGTTGGCCCGCGCGCAAGCCGCCCAGACCGGCTGGTTGCTGGCGACCCCAAGCAGTGTATTGACGGCGGGCGATCTGCCGGTAAATGCCATGTTGCTGCTGTGCGCGGCCGATGCGGGCCACCTGCCACAACTGGATAACCTGGCCAAACTGGCAGCAGCAGGTCAGCTCGGGACGCTTGCGGGCAGCGAGGGGCTTGCCATGCTGCAGGCGGGGCCGGCGAGTGGTCTCTCAGATACTTTCACCATCATCAACCCCCACGGTTTGCATGCCCGTCCGGGCGCCATGTTGGTCAAGGTGGCGAAGGAGTATGAATCGGATATTCGGGTGGCGAATCTGGATGGCAGCGGCGAGGCGGTCTCCGCCAAGAGCCTGATGAAGGTGATCGGCCTTGGTGTCAAGTGCGGCCACCGTCTGGCGTTTCGCGCCGAAGGGCCGGATGCCGAAGCAGCCCTCAAGGGGATCGGCGCGGCCATCGCCGCGGGTCTGGGCGAGGGTGCGCACTGATGGAGATCGTCACCATTACCCTCAATCCGGCGCTCGATCTCACCACCCGCCTCGACGCCATGCAGCTTGGCGAGGTCAATCTGGTAAGCGAGGCCTCCTTGCGCGCCGCCGGCAAGGGGATCAACGTCGCCATGGTGTTGAAAGATCTGGGCCGTGACGTGGGGCTGACCGGCTGGCTTGGTGAAGGCAACCAGCAGAGCTTCGTCTCCCTGTTTGCCGAGCGGGGCCTGACCGACCGCTTCGTGCGTGTGGCGGGCAGTACCCGCATCAACGTCAAGATTTCTGAGCAATCCGGTCGGATCACCGATCTCAACCTGCCGGGGCTTACCATTCACGAAGAAGAGGTACAGGCGCTGGAGGCTGTCATCGACGAGCTGGCCCCGCACACTGACTGGTTCGTGCTGGCGGGCAGCCTGCCCAAAGGGGTGGCACCTGACTACTGCGCGCGCCTGATCAGCCTGCTCAAGGCCAAGGGCAAGCAGGTGATCTTCGATTGCAGCGGCGCTGCCTTAAGCGAAGGGATCAAGGCGGCGCCGACTCTGGTCAAACCCAATCTGGAGGAGCTCGGCCAGTGGGCGGAGCGTCCCATCAAGACCCTCGCAGAGCAGGCCGAGTGTGCCCGTGCGCTGCAGGCAAGCGGGATCCCCCACGTGGTGATTTCCAACGGCGCCGATGGTCTCATCTGGTTTGGTCCGGATGCCACTTGGCAGGCCACTCCGCCGCGCATGCAGGTGGTCAGCACGGTGGGTGCCGGCGATTCCCTGGTGGCCGGGCTGGCTCATGGTCTGAGCCTTGGCTGGGCGCCGGAGCAGACCCTGCGTATGGCCACCGCCGTCTCTGCGCTGGCGGTCAGCCAGGTAGCGGTCGGCTTTAGCGATATCAAGGTATTGAACCCCTTACTCGAGCAGGTGCGTCTCACCCGTCTGGATGAACAGGCACAGGCTCATTGCAATACTCCCTCAATGGAAAACTCAGGAGATGCCCAATGAAAGCAATCTTGGTTACGGCTTGCCCGGCGGGCATTGCCACCAGCTTTCTCGCTGCAAAACGGATAGAACAGCAGGCCAAACTGGCAGGCTGGGAGCTCACCCTCGATGTCGGCTCCAGCGTGCAGCCCCGTCAGGTACCGGGCAAGGAGCAGATTGCCGCAGCCGACCTGGTGCTTGTTGTTGCCAGCACTCAGGTGGATCTCGCTGCCTATGACGGCAAGCGGGTCTATCAGGGGAGCATGGATCTTGCTCTTCAGGATCCGGCTGCGCTTCTGGAAGCCGCCGCCAGTGGCGCCAGTGTCTATCGCCATCAGGCTGCCCCGGTCACAGCCAAACCGGCAACCACTGGTGCCAAGCGCATCGTGGCGGTGACGGCTTGTCCTACCGGCGTGGCCCACACCTTTATGTCGGCAGAAGCGCTGGAGACCATGGCCAAACAGCTGGGTCATCAGATCCGCGTCGAGACCCAGGGCTCGGTCGGTGCCCAGAACGCCCTGACCGCGGACGAGATTGCAGCTGCCGATCTGGTGTTCCTCGCCACCGACATCGAGGTGGACATGGCACGCTTTGACGGCAAGCCTGTCTATCGCACCAGCACCGGGGCGGCCCTCAAGAAGACCCGTGCCGAGCTGGATAAAGCATGGATCGAGGCCAAGGTGTATCGTCACAGCGGCGCCGCTTCGCCGAAGAAAGAGGAAAAGGCAGGTCCTTACAAGCACTTGCTGACCGGCGTCTCTTTTATGCTGCCCATGGTGGTGGCGGGTGGCCTCATCATCGCCATCTCCTTCATCTTCGGCATCGAAGCATTCAAGCAGGAAGGTACCCTGGCCGCGGCCCTGATGCAGATCGGTGGCGGTTCGGCCTTTGCCCTGATGATCCCTGTGCTGGCAGGCTACATCGCCTATTCGATAGCTGATCGCCCGGGTCTTGCTCCGGGTATGATCGGCGGCATGCTGGCAAGCTCCCTGGGCGCCGGCTTCCTCGGTGGCATCGTTGGCGGTTTCCTTGCCGGTTACAGCGCCAAGTTCTTGAGCGACAAGGTGCGCCTGCCGGTGACCCTGGAAGCACTGAAACCCATCCTCATCATTCCGCTCTTTGCCAGCCTGTTTACCGGCCTGGTGATGATCTACGTGGTGGGCGGGCCGGTCGCTGGCATCATGAGTGCCATGACCGAGTTCCTCAACAACATGGGCTCTGCCAACGCCGTGCTGCTCGGGATCATCATCGGCGCCATGATGTGCTTTGACATGGGGGGGCCGGTCAACAAGGCGGCTTATGCCTTCGGGGTCGGCCTGCTTGCCTCCAAGACCTATGCACCCATGGCGGCTGTGATGGCTGCCGGCATGGTGCCGGCACTGGGGATGGGTATCGCCACCTTCCTCGCCAGCAAGAAGTTCATCAAGGCGGAGCAGGAAGCGGGCAAGGCCTCTTTCGTGCTGGGTCTGTGCTTCATCTCCGAGGGGGCCATTCCGTTTGCTGCCAAGGATCCGATGCGCGTCATCCCGGCCTGCATGGTGGGCGGCGCCCTGACCGGTGCGCTCTCCATGTTGTTTGGCTGTGAGCTGGTGGCGCCCCACGGTGGCCTGTTCGTGCTCTTTATTCCAAACGCCATCAGCCACGTCATGATGTATATCGTGGCGATTGCGGCGGGGTCGCTGGTGACCGGCGTCACATACGCCATGCTCAAGCGCACCGAGCAACCGGCAGCCAAGCTGGCGGCGGCCTGACAACAGCAATGACATTCACCAGGCGGCCTGCGGGCCGCCTTTTTTATGCTTGATAGAGTGGAATGATTGATAAAGAAGGGAAGGGGGAGGTTAGAAATCCCAGCCGGGTTGTGGCATCTGTTCGGGGGGCGCCCCTTCTCTGGCCTTGCGCCGCGCCGCCTCGACCCGGCGTTTGCGATCCCGGCACAGGCGCATCACCTCCTGCTGCTGGGCCTGGGTCATCTTTTGCCAGTTGAAACGCTCCTCGCGGCTGCGCAGGCATCCCTTGCAGTAGCCCTTGTTGTTCACTTCGCAGACCCCGATACAGGGGCTTTGCAGCGGGAAGATCTCGAGCTGTTCCATCCATGGCCTCTCACACCTGTTACCTTGTTATAACCCAGAAGCTCCCCTTTGGAGAAATCCTGCGTCGTGGTGGGGAAGTCGTTTGCTTTCCCCCTGCAAATTTGGCATCTTCCCCGCCGAGCATGGCTCTTGGTGTTATATGAGGACATATGAACAAACACGCGTACTGGCTGACCGCCGCTGTGCTGGGGTTGGCCGGTTGTGCAGGCAACTCCGAGCAAGCGGAGGCGCCCAAAAAACAGGCCGACAACAGATGTTTTCTCAACTGCGAGGTGCCGGAGAATCTGGGCAAGCAGTATCTGGACGGCTTCCTGCCGGATGATCTGGTGCGGGTGGAGCGGGTCAACAGCCAGGCTCCCGCCGATTACAGCAGGTTCGCTCAGCAAAGCAGGCTGGTGCTGGATCGCTCCGGCCGCATGGCGAGCCGCTATGGCGAGCTTTATCACCAGCTCTCCCGCTGGGTCGCCAATGGCGGCCATCCCGCCGACATCACCCATTACGGCATCAGCCTGGCCCAGCTGGGCGGTGCCGATCGCATGGGCAACGTGCTCTTCACCGGTTACTACTCGCCGGTGCTGGAGGTGCGCCACCGTCCGGATGCCAACTACAAGTATCCCATCTACGCCATGCCCAACTGCGGCAGCCGTTGTCCGAGCCGGGCCCAGATCCATCGTGGGGCGCTGGCCAACCGGGGGCTGGAGCTGGGGTACAGTAAATCCCTCATCGACAACTTCCTGATGGACGTGCAGGGCTCGGGCTTTGTCCACTACGGGGACAACGATCAACTGCAATATCTGGGCTACAGCGGCAAGAACGGTCACGGCTATGTGAGCATCGGCCGGGTGCTGATCGACCGGGGCGAGGTGCCCAAGGAGCAGATGTCCATGAAGGCCATCAAGGAGTGGGCCAGCCGCCAGCCGGAGGAGAGCGTGAAGGAGCTGGTGGAGCAGAACCCCTCCTATGTCTTCTTCGAACGCCGTCCCACCAATGACGTGGTCGGCGCAGCCGGCATTCCGCTCTTGCCCATGGCGGCAGTGGCCGCCGACAAGACTTTGCTGCCGATGGGCACGCCGATCCTGGCCGAGGTACCGCTGCTCGACAAGGCGGGCAACTGGACCGGCAAGCACCAGCTGCGGCTGTTGATTGCGCTCGATGTGGGTGGGGCGGTGAAGAAGGGTCACCTCGATCTCTACCACGGCATGGGCGAGAAGGCCGGGGTTGCGGCCGGTCACTACAAGCACTTTGGCCGGGTCTGGAAGCTGGGCCTGCACCACGGGCCGACCGCCGCCCCCTGGTTGTAAATTACTGCTTTAGAGCGGATAAGAGGACCGTCTGATACAGGCCTGTGGTTTCCTCTTGCCATTGCTCGAACCGGGCAGAAAACGCCATAAAAAAACCGCCGGAGCAATCCGGCGGTTTTTTGTTTGGGTTATGTGTCGAGCACTTCACGAATGCAGATAGAGGTCACTCTTTTTGGCTATCGAGGGTCTGGATATCGAGACGGATGGCACCCACCGGCTTGCAGCAGCAGGGCAGGCACTCGCCCTGGGAGACAAAGGCCAGCGGCACGCTGGGGTAGTGCACCTTGCCGGCCAACAGCGGTGTGCGGCAGGCGCCGCAATAGCCGCTGCGACACTGGAACTCGACACTGTGGCCGTGGCGCTCCAGGGTCTCCAGTACGCTCTCGCCCGGATGGGCGTGCAGCACAGCCCCATCCCGGGTATGAACCCGGGGGGAGGATGCTTCGGCCTGAGTCGGAGCCGGTGACGTGTCCAGAGTGCCGACGGCGTCACTCACAGCTCGAAGTCACCCAGATCGTCGGCATTCACTTCGCTGTCGATCTGGCCCACCAGGTAGGAGCTCACCTCGACTTCCTGGGGGGCGACCTGCACGTTGTCGGAGGAGAGCCAGGTGTTGATCCAGGGGATGGGGTTCTGCTTGGTGCCGGAGAAGGCCGGCTGCAGGCCCACTGCGGCCATCCGCAGGTTGGTGATGTACTCCACGTACTGGCAGAGGATGTCCTTGTTCAGGCCGATCATGGAGCCGTCCTGGAACAGGTACTCCGCCCACTCTTTTTCCTGAATGGCGGCTTCCTTGAACAGATCGAAGCAGGCCTGCTCGCACTCGATGGCGATCTCTGCCATCTCGGGATCGTCCTGGCCGCTGCGCATCAGATTCAGCATGTGTTGGGTGCCGGTCAGGTGCAGCGCTTCGTCGCGGGCGATCATCTTGATGATCTTGGCGTTGCCCTCCATCAGCTCGCGCTCGGCGAAGGCGAAGGAGCAGGCAAAGCTCACGTAGAAGCGGATCGCCTCCAGGGCGTTGACGCTCATCAGGCACAGATAGAGCTTCTTCTTGAGCTCGCGCAGGGTGATGGTCACCTCGCGGCCAGCTACCTGATGGGTGCCTTCACCATGCAGGTTGTAGAGGGCGGTCGCCTCAATGAGATCGTCGTAGAAGTGGCTGATGGAGCCGGCGCGCTTCAGGATCTGCTCGTTGGTCACGATGTCGTCAAATACCTGAGCAGGGGTGTTGACGATGTTGCGGATGATATGGGTGTAGGAGCGTGAGTGAATGGTCTCCGAGAAGGCCCAGGTTTCAATCCAGGTTTCCAGCTCCGGGATGGAGACCAGCGGCAGCAGCGCCACGTTGGGGCTGCGGCCTTGGATGGAGTCCAGCAGGGTCTGGTACTTCAGGTTGGAGATGAAGATGTGCTGCTCGTGGGGAGGCAGGGCCTGGTAGTCGATGCGATCCCGCGAGACGTCCACCTCTTCCGGGCGCCAGAAGAAGGAGAGCTGCTTCTCGATCAGGCGCTCGAACACCTCGTGCTTTTGTTGATCATAACGGGCTACGTTGACCGATTGGCCAAAAAACATCGGCTCTTTGAGCTGGTCGTTTTGGGTTTGGCAGAAAGTTGAGTAGGCCATGGTTACCAGAATACGTGAATAGAGAAAACGGGAGAGCGGGAGCCAATGCTCCCGCCCGGTTTATCAGATCTTGCAGGCCCCACCCGCGCAACCGTCATCTTGCAGATCGGTCTGGGTGTCGTCCGCACCATCACGGGTGTTGTGATAGTAGAGGGTCTTGAGGCCGTATTTGTAGGCGGTCAGCAGATCCTTGAGCAGCTGCTTCATCGGCACCTTGTTGCCTTCGAAACGGGCCGGATCGTAGTTGGTGTTGGCCGAGATGGCCTGATCCACGAACTTTTGCATGATACCGACCAGCTGCAGGTAGCCATCCACGCTCGGCTGCTTCCACAGCAGCTCGTACTGATCTTTCAGGCGATCATACTCGGGCACCACCTGTTTGAGAATGCCGTCTTTGGACGCCTTGACGGAGACCAGGCCGCGCGGCGGCTCGATGCCGTTGGTGGCGTTGGAGATCTGGCTGGAGGTCTCGCTCGGCATCAGGGCGGTCAGGGTGGAGTTGCGCAGACCCACGGTTTTGATCTCTTCGCGCAGGGCTTCCCAATCCAGGTGCAGCGGCTCGTTGCAGATGGTGTCCAGATCCCGCTTGTAGGTATCGATGGGCAGGATCCCCTGGGCATAGGTGGTCTCGCCAAACAGCGGGCAGGGACCGAACTCGCGGGCCAGCTGCACCGAGGCTTTCAACAGATAGTACTGGATCGCCTCAAAGGTGCGGTGAGTCAGGGCCAGACCGGAGCCGTCAGAGTAGCGGGCACCGTTTTTCGCCAGGTAGTAGGCGTAGTTGATGACGCCGATACCCAGGGTGCGGCGACCCATGCTGCCTTTCTTCGCGGCGGCAATCGGGTAGTCCTGATAGTCGAGCAGGGCGTCCAGGGCGCGCACAGCCAGATCGGCCATCTCTTCAAGATCTTCCAGCTTGTCGATGGCGCCCAGGTTGAAGGCGGAGAGGGTGCACAGGGCGATCTCGCCGTTGTCGTCATCAATGTTGTTGAGCGGCTTGGTGGGCAGCGCGATTTCCAGACAGAGATTGGACTGGCGCACCGGCGCCACGCTCGGATCGAACGGGCTGTGGGTGTTGCAGTGATCCACGTTCTGGATGTAGATGCGACCGGTGCCGGCGCGCTCCTGCATCATCAGGGAGAAGAGATCGACCGCCTTGAGGGTCTTCTTGCGAATGCTCGGATCCTGCTCGTACTTGACGTAGAGCGCTTCAAATTTGTCCTGATCCGCAAAGAAGGCGTCATACAGACCCGGGGCATCGGACGGGGAGAACAGGGTGATGTCGCCGCCCTTGATGAGGCGCTGATACATCAGCTTGTTGATTTGCACACCGTAGTCCATGTGACGGACCCGGTTCTCTTCCACGCCGCGGTTGTTTTTCAGTACCAGCAGGCTCTCCACCTCGGTGTGCCACAGCGGGTAGAAGAGGGTGGCCGCACCGCCGCGCACGCCGCCCTGGGAGCAGCATTTGACCGCAGTCTGGAAGTATTTGTAGAAGGGGATGCAGCCGGTGTGGAAGGCTTCGCCACCACGGATGGGGCTGCCCAGGCCGCGAATACGGCCGGCGTTGATGCCGATACCGGCGCGCTGTGAAACGTAACGCACGATGGAGCTGGCGGTAGCGTTGATGGAGTCCAGGCTGTCGTCGCACTCGATCAGCACGCAGGAGCTGAACTGGCGAGTCGGGGTGCGCACGCCGCTCATGATCGGGGTCGGCAGGGAGATCTTGAAGGTCGAGACCGCATCATAGAAGCGCTTGATGTAGTCCAGACGGGTATCTTTCGGGTACTTGGAGAAGAGGCAGGCCGCCACCAGCATGTAGAGGAACTGCGGGCTCTCGTAAATTTCGCCGGTGACGCGGTTCTGGACCAGGTACTTGCCTTCCAGCTGCTTGACCGCGGCGTAGGAGAAATTCATGTCGCGCCAGTGATCGAGGTGGGCGTTGAGCTCCTCGTATTCGGCCTGGGTGTAGTCTTCCAGCAGGTGCTTGTCGTACTTGCCCATGTCCACCAGCTTGGCGACGTGCAGATAGAGGTGGGGCGGTTCGAACTGGCCGTAGGCCTTCTTGCGCAGGTGGAAGATGGCCAGACGGGCAGCCATGTACTGATAGTCAGGGGTCTGCTCGGAGATAAGGTCAGCGGTCGCCTTGATGATGGTCTCGTGGATGTCGGCGGTACGGATGCCGTCATAGAACTGGATATGGGACTTGAGCTCCACCTGGGAGACCGACACGTTGTCGAGACCCTCGGCGG
Source organism: Aeromonas sp. FDAARGOS 1407 (assembly GCF_019048725.1). Lineage (NCBI taxonomy): Bacteria > Pseudomonadati > Pseudomonadota > Gammaproteobacteria > Aeromonadales > Aeromonadaceae > Aeromonas > Aeromonas sp. FDAARGOS 1407. The sequence goes on along the minus strand of NZ_CP077399.1, from coordinate 3,408,382 downwards.
CCCAGTCCAGCACGCGGTGAATTTTATCCAGATCGATGGGTTCTTTGTGTCCGTTACGCTTCGTCACAAACAAGTTCATTGGCTGATGACCCCTTTCATTGATACCTGCCGGCATCGGTTGATTCCCGAAAAACCATCGCACAATGCTGCCGTGCTGACACCGACCTGAGGCGGAATTGGGCAGAGATTGTGCGATGAATCACAAGATATAGTGTTATTTTGATTTCGAGCTACAAGATAGTGAGGTCAGTCCCTCAATGCAATGTGTGGATAACTGGCTTGCTGTGGATAAATTGTGAGTGTTGCGACCGCTGTTAGTGATCGCTCACAGTGAGCGGGTTTTCATTCGTCCGCTTCGTCAAATGCAAGTATCCAGATCGAAGATGGAAAATTTAAATAACTTTTTTTGCTTGCGAAAGAGGGGGGATTTTACTAGCGCCAGAACACTGATTATCCCTTATGCAACAGGGGACAAAAGCTGTCCAGTTGTTGCGGTCGCGCTTCTTCGCGGCGCTGATGCAGGTATGGTGGACCCGGGAACTGCGAGGCGCCTTGGTTTTTCATATGAGTATGGTGGTAGGGGTAAGGTGTCTATTTTATCCATCAATAAGGAATGGCGGCGCGGCAGGGTAGAGGGACTGTCCGGGCATAAAAAAGGCGGGCAACATGGTGCCCGCCTTTGAGTGACGCAGGATCAGCCCAGCTCGTAGCGTAACCAGTGGTGCAGCGCCTGCACGGTATCGAACTGCAGATCCGCCCCCCAGTCGGCGGGATCCTCGTCGTCATTGAGGTAACCCCAGCCGGCAACGGCAGTGCGCATTCCTGCATTGCGACCCGCTTCTATATCTCGCACATGATCTCCCACATAGAGGCAGTGGGCGGCATCGACCCCCAGCTGTTCGCAGGCAAAGTACATGGGGGCGGGGTCGGGTTTGCGCACCGGCAGGGTATCAGCGCTCACGGTGACGCCACAGCTGGCCAGTGCCGGCAGGGCGGCCAAAAGGGGTTCTGTGAGAAAACCTGGCTTGTTGGTGACTATGCCCCAGGGAAGTTGCCGCTCGTCGAACCACTCGATGAGCTCCACCATGCCCTCATAGGGGCGGGTACCGACGCAGAGATTGGCCGCATAGTAGTCCAGCAGGGCTGCGCGCAGGCGCGTCGCTCCCAGCTCCTCAAGCAGCTCGTCGCCAAGGCCTGCCTTGAGCAGGCCGAGCGCCCCATGGGAGGTGGTCTGGCGGATGATGTCGTCAGAGAGGGGAGCAAAGCCCTCACTTACCAGCACATGGTTCACGGCGGCGCCGAGATCCGGCGCCGTGTCGAGCAGGGTGCCGTCCAGATCAAACAGCACGCAGCGAAGGGGGGCCTGAGGGGTATCTGCCATCAGCTCTGCTCCGGGCGGACGAACTCCACCATGTAGTTGACGTCGACGTTGCGGCCGAGCTTGAAGTGGTTGGTGAGCGGAGAGTAGTGAACGCCGCTCATGTCGCGCACCAGGAGGCCTGCCGCTTCACCCATACGGCACAGTTCGGCCGGGGTGATGAACTTTTTGTGGTCGTGGGTCCCCTTGGGCACCATCTTCATCAGGTATTCGGCCCCGACGATCATCATCAGGTAAGACTTGGGGTTGCGGTTGATGGTGGAGACGAACACCTTGCCACCCGGGCGCACCAGGGTGGCGATGGCGCGTAGCACGGAAGCCGGATCCGGCACGTGCTCCAGCATCTCCATGCAGGTGACCACGTCGTACTGGCCGGCGGCTTCGGCTGCGTGGGCCTCGGCGGTGATCTGGCGGTATTCAAGCTCCACTCCCTGCTCCAGGGCGTGCAGGCGGGCCACACCGAGGGGCTCCTTGCCCATGTCGATGCCGGTTACCTTGGCGCCGCGGCGGGCCATGCTCTCGGAGAGGATGCCGCCACCGCAGCCGATGTCGAGCACGCGCTTGCCAAACAGGCCGCCGCTCTTGTCGGTGATCCAGTCAAGGCGCACCGGGTTGATTTGATGCAGCGGCTTGAATTCGCCCTCCATGTCCCACCAGCGGGAGGCGATGGCTTCAAATTTGGCGATTTCTGTCAGATCGACATTGGCATCACTATTCATGTTTTGATGATCCTGTGGCAAGGCACGCAGCGGGCTGGGCGCGCGCAATCTATTGTCCTGGCGCGCATTATAACGGACCGACCTCGTCGCACCAGCCCGATGTGCTCATCGGATTTGTGGCTTAATGTATTTGGCTCAGTGTGTTACCATGTCGCGCTGTTTAAGCCAAAGAACAACTAATTAGGGATTAAGGCTTTCTATGAGCGATCTGGCCAGAGAGATCACGCCGGTCAACATCGAAGAAGAGCTCAAGAGTTCCTATCTGGATTACGCCATGAGCGTGATCGTAGGACGAGCTCTGCCGGATGTGCGTGATGGCTTGAAACCGGTTCACCGCCGCGTTCTGTATGCAATGAACGAGCTGGGGAACGACTGGAACAAGCCCTACAAGAAATCGGCCCGTGTGGTCGGTGACGTAATCGGTAAATATCACCCGCATGGCGACATCGCCGTGTATGACACCATCGTCCGGATGGCGCAGGATTTCTCCATGCGCTACATGCTGGTCGACGGTCAGGGCAACTTCGGTTCGGTGGACGGCGACAACGCCGCGGCCATGCGTTACACCGAAGTGCGGATGGCGCGCATCTCCCACGAGCTGCTGGCCGATCTGGACAAAGAGACCGTGGACTGGGTGCCGAACTACGACGGTACCGAGATGATCCCGGCTGTCATGCCCACCAAGGTCCCCACCTTGCTGGTCAACGGCTCCTCCGGTATCGCGGTGGGCATGGCGACCAACATCCCGCCTCACAACCTCACTGAGATTGTCAACGGTTGCCTGGCGCTGATCGAAAACGGCGACCTCACCATTGACGAGCTGATGATCCATGTCACCGGCCCGGATTTCCCCACCGGCGGCATCATCAACGGCCGTTCCGGCATCGTGCAGGCTTACCGTACCGGTCGCGGCTCCGTCTATGTGCGGGCCAAGGCCGAGGTGGAAGTGGACGATAAGAGTGGTCGCGAGACCATCATCGTCCACGAGATCCCCTATCAGGTGAACAAGGCTCGTCTGATCGAGAAGATCGCCGAGCTGGTCAAAGAGAAGAAGATCGAGGGCATCAGCGCCCTGCGCGATGAGTCCGACAAGGACGGCATGCGCATCGTTATCGAGATCAAGCGCGGCGAGTCCGGCGAGATTGTGCTGAACAATCTCTACAAGCACACCCAGATGCAGACCACGTTCGGCATCAACATGGTGGCGCTCGATAACAACCAGCCCAAGGTGATGAACCTCAAAGAGATCCTGGATGCGTTCCTGCTGCACCGCCGTGAAGTGGTGACCCGCCGGACCGTGTTCGAACTGCGCAAGGCGCGGGATCGGGCCCACATCCTGGAAGGTCTGGCGGTCGCGCTGGCCAACATCGATCCGGTTATCGAGCTTATCCGCCACAGCGCGACCCCGGCCGATGCGAAAGCGGGCCTGGTTGCCAAGGGCTGGGAGCTCGGCAACGTGGCTGCCATGCTGGAGAAAGCCGGCGACGACGCGGCCCGCCCCGAGTGGCTGGAGCCCGAGTTCGGTATTCGTGACGGTCACTACTACCTGACCGAGCAGCAGGCCCAGGCCATCCTTGACCTGCGTCTGCACAAGCTGACTGGCCTCGAGCACGAGAAGATCCTGGAAGAGTACCAATCTTTGCTGGATCTCATCGCCGAGTTGCTGCACATCCTGGCGAGCCCGGTTCGCCTGATGGAAGTGATCCGCGACGAACTGCTGGCCGTGCGCGAGCAGTATGGCGACGAGCGTCGCACCGAGATCAGCATGTCCAGTGCCGAGATCAACATCGAAGATCTGATCACCCCGGAAGACGTGGTCGTTACCCTGTCTCACCAAGGTTATGTGAAGTATCAGCCGCTCTCCGACTACGAGGCTCAGCGCCGCGGTGGTCGTGGCAAGTCGGCCACCCGGATCAAGGAAGAGGACTTTGTGGAGCGTCTGCTGGTGGCCAACACCCACGACACCATTCTGTGCTTCTCCACCCGTGGCAAGGTCTACTGGCTCAAGGTGTATCAGCTGCCGGAGGCGTCCCGTGGCGCCCGCGGTCGTCCGATCATCAACCTGCTGCCGCTTGATGAGGGTGAGCGCATCACCGCCATCCTGCCGGTCAAGGAATATGACGCCGACAAGTATGTGTTCTTTGCCACAGCCAACGGCACCGTGAAGAAGACCAGCCTGTCAGATTTCAGCCGTCCGCTCTCCTCCGGTATTCGCGCCATTAACCTCAAAGAAGGCGATGAGCTGATCGGGGTGGACATTACTGACGGTAGCAACGAGATCATGCTCTTCTCCGACGCGGGCAAGGTCGTTCGCTTCGCGGAAGGCAGCGGTCGCGCCGATGTGGATGCCAGCGATGACGTCGAAAACGACGACGATGCTGGCAACGACGATGACGGCAGCGACAACGGCGAAGGCACCGAGAGCAAGGGCACCTTCAAGGGCGTGCGTCCCATGGGTCGTACCGCCGCCGGTGTGCGTGGCATCAAGCTGGGCGCCGGTGACCGTGTGGTCTCCCTTATCGTGCCCCGTGGCGAAGGTGCCATCCTCACCGCCACCGAGAACGGCTACGGCAAGCGTACCGCGCTGGATGAATACCCGACCAAGAGCCGCGGTACCCAGGGCGTTATCTCCATCAAGGTGGACGAGCGCAACGGCAAGGTGATCGATGCGATCCAGGTCGAAGATACCGACCAGATCATGCTGATCACCAATGGCGGCACCCTGGTACGCACCCGCGTTGCCGAGGTGAGCGTCATCGGTCGCAACACAGGCGGTGTGCGTCTGATCCGTACCGGTGAGGACGAAACCGTGGTCGGTCTGCAGCGTATCGCCGAGAGCGACGAGGACGAGAACGACGCAGTGGCCGTGGAAGGTGAGGTGTCCGAAGGCACTGATACCGCCGCAGACACCGGTGCTGTAGATACCGGGGAGGCGGGCGACGAGTAATCGTTCCCTGTTTGCCTGATGAAGAAAGAGCGACCTCATGGTCGCTCTTTTTATTTGTGCGTGATTGGTGTCAACCAGGCGTGAAACCGAAGCGAGTGGCTGTCATGCCCTTGTCATCGGGGAGAGTCATCCTGATGCGGCAACCAGCGAGTTATCCCTGCCATTACCGTTACAAGGAGCTGCATATGACCAGTTGGATCACATGGGAGATCTGGTGGAACCGGGTATGGGGCGAGTCAGAGATGCTGCATGCAAGAGAGGAAGAGCACGAAGTTGCTCATGAACCCTCGCGACTGCCGGTCGAACTGCTGGCGCAAGGGCGGGGAGATCGACCTGGTTGAACTGCCCCTCGCAAGAGGGTCAAGTTCAGGGGCCTGCCATCATGATCAGAATTAAAACAGGCTGAGCTGTTCCCCGGGACGTATAAAGAGATCGCACCGCAATTGAATGTGCCGCTTGCCGAGCGCAAGGCGCCTGCTGATGAGGCGAAAGCGCTGGGCAAGCAGATCGGCAAACTGACCCTGACCGCGCATGCGGGTGCCGAATGCGGAACTGTTGAGGGCGCCGCCCCGGCTCGCCCGCAACTGGTTCAAAATGGCCTCCTTCTGGCCCGGATAGTGTTCATCCAGCCAGTCGCTGAACAGGGTGGTCAGCTCGTGAGGAAGGCGCAGCAAGATGTAATCGGCGCAGCCGGCGCCAGCTGCGACAGCGGCCTTGATGATCTGCTCGAGCTCAGGCTCGTTGAGCCGCGGGATCATGGGGGCGGCCAGCACCCCGACCGGCACGCCTGCCCGGGTCAGCTTCTCGATCACCTTGAGCCGGCCGGCTCCGCTGCTGGCCCTCGGTTCCAGCTGTCGTCTGAGGGTTTCGTTGAGGGTAGTGACCGATACCATCACCTGGCACAAGCCTTCCCGGGCCAGCTCGGTCAGCAGATCGAGGTCGCGCAGGATCATGGCGCTCTTGGTGATGATCCCCACCGGGTGGCGATGGACCTGCATCACCGTCAAGATCTCGCGAGTGAGGCGATAGTGCTGCTCGATGGGCTGATAGGGGTCGGTATTGGCTCCGAGGACGATGGTTTGTGGCTGATAATCCGGTTTGGCGAACTCCTTGCGCAGCAGATCGGCGGCGTTGAGCTTGGCAAACAGTCGGGTTTCGAAGTCAAGGCCGGGGGAGAGCTCAAGATAGGCGTGACTGGGCCTGGCATAGCAGTAGATGCAGCCGTGCTCGCACCCCTGATAGGGATTGATGGAGCGGCCAAAGGGAATGTCGGGGGAGTCGTTGTAGCTAATGATGTTGCGGGCCTGAATCTCTGTTATCCGGGTTTGCGGGTGGCTTGGGGTGAAGGCCGCCTCCCACTCGGATTGCTGCCAGCCGTCGTCAACTACCTCGATAAGCGGGCCGCTGAAACGGTGATCGATATTGTGAGCGCTGCCTCGTCCTGCCATCGTCTTGTATGAATACTGTTTATATATACAGCAATGATGCAAGTCGGCAGGGTAAAGTGCAAGCCTCTCCCTTCCTTTGCATAAAAAAGCATGACAAATGGATCTCTTGCTTGATCCGTTCGCTACATTTCGTTTACATAAGAAAAGTGCGAACCTGATCACGGAAATCATCATGAAGCCCATCTCTTCCCGCTGGTTGTTTATCGGTGTCATCGGTCTGGCTATCTGGCGTCTCATTCCGCTCTCCACCGAGCAGGAGATGGCCTCGGCCAACCGGGCCTGGCGCACCGGCCATTTTGAAGAGGCGACCCGGGTCTGGTTGCCACTGGCCGAACAAGGGCTCCCCCGTGCCAAAGCCCTGATGGGTTGGAGCCACGAGGTGGGGCAGGGCAGCGAGCAGGACATGACTCTGGCCATCGACCTTTATCGTCAGGCCGCCCAGGCGGGAGACGCCTTCGGCCAATATAGGCTGGGGGAGGTGTATCTGCGCGGAGCCGGGGTCAAGCGGGATCTGCGCGAGGCATTTCACTGGATGGAGCTGGCGGCTCGTAACGGTGATGTACCCGCCATGCTCAAAGTCGGTGTGCTTCACCTGATGGGAGCCAGTGGGCAGGTTGATCTCACTCAGGCCAAACAGTGGCTCTATCAGGCCTCGCAGAAGGGCAACAAGCTGGCGTTGAAAGTGCTGCAGGAGCTGGTGCGGGCAGAGGAGGGGAACAGCACCTTCGATTTCAACTGGCAACCTCTTTTGGGGCAATAATTGGCCATGCCCCCGGCCGGTTGTAGAAAATCTCGACAAACCCGATACAGCTGCAACAACTTCTGGTAGGATTGCCCCGTTTTGGCTTGGTTTGCCTCGATAAATTCGCTGTTCTCGTGACAGGCCGGCTTCGCAAAGTGCTGTGGAGAACCAGAACATCACCCTTTTTTGAATCGATTTTCCATCCCGCATGTGACCTTTGGTACGGGTCACCACTGTATAAGGAAACATATAATGCCAATCATTACTCTGCCTGACGGCAGCCAACGTCAATTTGCCCATTCTGTTTCCGTCATGGATGTGGCCGCGGACATCGGTCCCGGTCTCGCCAAGGCGTGCATTGCTGGTCGGGTAAACGGTGAACTGGTGGATGCTTGCGAGCTGATCGAAGCCGATGCCTCCCTGGCCATCATCACCGCCAAAGACGAAGAAGGTCTGGACATTCTGCGCCACTCCTGCGCCCACTTGCTGGGTCATGCCATCAAGCAACTCTGGCCCCAGACCAAGATGGCCATCGGTCCTGTCATCGACAACGGTTTTTACTACGACATCGATCTCGACCGCACCCTGACCGATGAAGATCTGGCTGCCCTGGAAGAGCGCATGATGGCGCTGGCCGCCAAGGATTACGACGTCATCAAGAAGAAGGTCTCCTGGCAGGAAGCACGCGATGTGTTCGAAGCCCGTGGCGAGACCTACAAGGTCGAGATCCTGGATCAGAACATCGCCCGTGATGATCAGCCCGGTCTCTATCATCACGAAGAGTACATCGATATGTGCCGCGGGCCGCACGTGCCCAATATGCGTCACTGCCACCACTTCAAGTTGCAGAAGATGTCAGGCGCCTACTGGCGTGGCGACTCCAACAACAAGATGCTGCAGCGCATTTACGGTACCGCCTGGGCTGACAAGAAACAGCTCAAGGCCTACCTGCAGCGCCTGGAAGAGGCCGCCAAACGCGACCACCGCAAGATCGGCAAGCAGCTCGACCTGTATCACATGCAGGAAGAGGCGCCTGGCATGGTGTTCTGGCACAATGACGGCTGGACCATCTTCCGCGAGCTGGAAACCTTCATCCGCGGCAAGCTTAAAGAGTACGACTATCAGGAAGTGAAAGGTCCCTTCATGATGGACCGTGTGCTGTGGGAGCGCTCCGGCCACTGGGATAAATATGCCCAGGCCATGTTCACTACCCAGTCAGAGAATCGCGAGTACGCCATCAAGCCGATGAACTGCCCGGGTCACGTGCAGATCTTCAACCAGGGTCTGAAATCCTACCGCGATCTGCCGCTGCGCATGGCCGAGTTCGGCTCTTGCCATCGCAACGAGCCGTCTGGCTCCCTGCACGGCCTGATGCGTGTGCGTGGTTTCACTCAGGATGACGCCCACATCTTCTGCACCGAAGAGCAGATCATGGAAGAGGTGTCTGCCTGTATCCGTATGGTCTATGACGTTTACGGTACCTTCGGTTTCGAGAACATCGTGGTCAAGCTCTCCACCCGTCCGGAGCAGCGCATCGGTTCCGACGAGGCATGGGATCGTGCCGAAGCCGCCTTGGCCGAGGCGCTGGAAGTGAATGGCCTGAAGTACGATCTGCAGCCGGGTGAGGGGGCTTTCTATGGTCCCAAGATTGAATTCACCCTGCACGATTGCCTTGATCGTGCCTGGCAATGTGGTACCGTGCAGCTCGACTTTGCCCTGCCGGGCCGTCTTGGCGCCACCTATGTGGGCGAAGACAACGAGCGTCACGTACCCGTCATGATCCACCGTGCAATACTGGGCTCGCTCGAGCGCTTCATCGGTATCCTGACCGAGGAGTACGCGGGTCTGTTCCCGACCTGGTTGGCTCCGGTCCAGGCAGTGGTCATGAATATCACCGACAATCAGGCCGAATATGCCGTAAAAGTAGCCAAAGCATTGAATGATGCGGGTCTTCGTGCAAAAGCGGACTTGAGAAATGAGAAGATAGGCTTTAAAATCCGCGAGCATACTTTGAAGCGAGTGCCTTTCATGCTGGTCTGCGGCGATAAAGAAGTTGAAGCCGGCAAGATTGCAGTACGGACTCGCAAAGGGGCTGACCTGGGTTCTTATCCTGTTGAAGAGCTGATTGCTCTGTTGACCCAGGAAGTTCAGACCCGCGGACAAAAGAAAGTGGAGGAATAAGCTATAAAAGGCGGAAAAAAACTGGGCAAGCAGCCGCAAGCCCGCGCTCACCGGATCAACGAAGAGATCCGACTGAAAGAAGTTCGTTTGGCTGGTCTGGATGGCGAAGCGCTCGGTATCGTATCCATCCAGGAAGCTCTGAACTTGGCCGCTGAGGCCGAAGTGGATCTGGTCGAGATTAGTCCGAACGCTGAGCCGCCCGTTTGCCGGATCATGGATTACGGCAAATTCCTCTACGAAAAGAGCAAAACCACCAAAGAACAGAAGAAAAAGCAGAAAGTCGTCCAGGTCAAGGAAATCAAATTCCGTCCTGGCACTGACGAAGGCGACTATCAGGTAAAACTACGCAACCTGGTTCGCTTTCTGGAAGACGGGGACAAGGCTAAGGTCACCCTGCGCTTCCGTGGTCGTGAAATGGCCCACCAGGATCTTGGTATCAAGGTTTTGGAGCGAGTCAAGAGCGATCTGGAAGAGTTGGCCGTAGTCGAGTCGTTCCCGAAAGTCGAAGGCCGTCAAGCTGTGATGGTCCTCGCGCCCAAGAAGAAATCTTAAGGCCCACAAGTAATTGACACATGGGGCTCGCTCCATGTGTCGGTTCGCCTTGCGATTTTGTTGTCACTCACAATGCGGAGTATGAAATGCCGAAGATGAAAACCAACCGGGGTGCTGCGAAGCGCTTCAAAAAGACTGGCTCAGGTCGCTTCAAGTGCAAGCACAACCACCTGCGTCACATCCTGACCAAGAAGAGCAGCAAGCGTAAGCGTCAGCTGGGACCGAAGTTCTTTGTTTCCGCTGCCGACCACAAACGTGTTGTCGCTTGTCTGCCGTACGCATAAGGGGGGATGTGAAAAATGCCAAGAGTTAAACGTGGTGTGACCGCTCGTGCTCGTCACAAGAAAGTAATGAAAGCCGCCAAGGGTTACTACGGCGCCCGTTCCCGTGTTTACCGCGTAGCGGTACAAGCGGTAACCAAAGCCGGTCAGTATGCCTACCGTGACCGTCGTCAGAAAAAGCGTCAGTTCCGTCAACTGTGGATTGCTCGTATCAACGCAGCAGCCCGTCAGAACGGTCTGTCCTACAGCCGTCTCATCAACGGTCTGAAGAAGGCTTCCATCGAGATCGATCGCAAGATCCTGTCCGATATCGCCGTTCACGACAAGCTGGCTTTCACCGCCCTGGTTGAAAAGGCTAAAGCAGCACTGGCTTAATCCGGTTCTGTTATGAAAGATAAAAGGAGGCTCAGGCCTCCTTTTTTGTTGCCCCATTTCTGCTAGCCAGAGGAATGGGAAGTCCAGAAGAGGCGATGTTAAGCCAACGTTCTCTACTCTTCATATGCCAACAAACTAATGCTCAAACAAACTATTTAAAGAGGGTAGGGGATAAAGTGAGACTCGCTTGATATAACAAAATGATTTATAGGGAGAAAAGGGGACCTTAAGTATGGTCAGCGAAGGGGCTTTTTTTGTATTATTCCCCTCTTGACCTTATTTAGCCTAAAGGCTCCTGTTCCGGGAGTGGTGACGAGGAAGACATGCAACAGCTTGAAGAAGTAGTCGGCCAGGCCAAGGCCGAAATTGAGGGCGTCAGCGACATCGCGGCCCTCGACGAGATCCGGGTCAAATATCTGGGTAAAAAAGGCTTTTTTACCGAGCAGATGAAAGGGCTGGGCGCCTTGTCCGCCGAAGAGCGTCCGGCCGCGGGCGCCGTGATCAACCAGGCCAAGCAACAGGTTCAGGATACCCTGAACGCGCGTCGTGAAGCCCTCGAAATCGCCGTGCTGAACCAGAAGCTGGCCGCCGAAACCATCGACGTCAGCCTGCCGGGCCGTCGCATCGAGAATGGCGGTCTGCACCCGGTGACCCGCACCATCGAGCGTATCGAGCGCCTGTTTGGCGAGATGGGTTTCAAGGTTGCCCGTGGTCCCGAGATCGAAGACGGCTTCCACAACTTCGATGCGCTGAATATCCCGGCCCATCACCCGGCGCGTACCGATCACGATACCTTCTACTTCAATCCTGATCTGATGCTGCGCACTCACACCTCGGGTGTGCAGATCCGCACCATGGAAAAGCAGCAGCCGCCGATCCGCATCATTGCGCCGGGCCGCGTCTATCGTAACGACTACGACATGACCCACACCCCCATGTTCCATCAGGTCGAAGGTCTGCTGGTAGACGAGCATGCCAGCTTCACCGAGCTGAAAGGCATCCTGCACGACTTCCTGCGCAACTACTTCGAGGAAGATCTGACCATTCGTTTCCGTCCTTCCTACTTCCCGTTCACCGAGCCGAGCGCCGAAGTGGACGTGATGGGCAAGAATGGCAAGTGGCTGGAAGTGCTGGGCTGCGGCATGGTGCACCCGAACGTGCTGCGTTCGGTCGGCATCGATCCGGAAAAATACTCCGGCTTTGCCTTCGGCATGGGCGTTGAGCGCCTGACTATGCTGCGCTACGGGGTTAACGACCTGCGTGCCTTCTTCGAAAACGACCTGCGCTTCCTCAAGCAGTTCAAGTAAGGGCGAGAGAACATGAAATTCAGTAAATCCTGGGTGATGGAGTGGGTCCGCACCGAGTTGAGTGACAACGCACTGGCCGAACAGATCACCATGGCCGGTCTGGAAGTGGACGCCGTGGAAGCGGTGGCCGGCCAGTTTAATAACGTCGTGGTTGGTGAAGTGGTCGAGTGTGCCCAGCATCCTGACGCCGACAAGCTGCGGGTGACCAAGGTCAACGTGGGCGAAGAAGAGCTGCTGGACATCGTCTGCGGCGCGCCTAACTGCCGCCAGGGCCTCAAAGTATGCGTGGCCAAGGTAGGGGCGACCCTGCCGGGTGATTTCACCATCAAGAAAGCCAAGCTGCGTGGCCAGCCGTCCCACGGCATGCTCTGCTCCTTCAGCGAGCTGGGTATCGACGTTGAAGCCGATGGCATCATCGAGCTGCCGAGCGATGCCCCCATCGGTATCGATATCCGTGAGTACCTGAACCTCAACGACGTCGCCATCGACGTGGATCTCACCCCGAACCGTGCCGACTGCCTCGGTATCGCAGGTCTGGCCCGTGAAATCGGCGTACTCAACAGTGTGGATGTGGTCGAGCCGAGCTGGACGCCGGCTGCCGCCACCATTGACGCCACTTTCCCGATCCGGGTTGAGGCGCCTGCCGACTGCCCGCGCTATCTGGGCCGCGTCGTCAAGGGGCTGAACCTCAAGGCCCAGAGTCCGCTCTGGATGCAGGAGAAGCTGCGCCGTGGCGGCATCCGTTCCATCGACGCCATCGTCGACATCACCAACTACTTGCTGCTGGAATACGGCCAGCCGATGCACGCCTTCGATCTGAGCAAGCTGGAAGGGGAACTGGTGGTGCGCCGCGCCAAGGCTGACGAGCCCATGACCCTGCTCGACGGCACCGAGGTGAAGCTCAAAGAGACCACCCTGGTGATCGCAGATAGTCAGGGCCCTGCCTGCATGGCCGGCATCTTCGGCGGCGATCGCACTGGTGTGTCCGAGACCACCACCGACATCCTGCTGGAGTGCGCCTTCTTTGCACCGCTCTCCATCACCGGCCGTGCCCGTGCCTACGGTCTGCACACCGATTCTTCCCACCGCTTCGAGCGCGGGGTGGATCCCGAACTGCAAGCCAAGGTGATGGACCGTGCCACCCGTCTGCTGCTGGATATCTGCGGCGGCGAAGCGGGCCCGGTTATCGAGGTCAAATCCGATGATCATCTGCCCAAGGCTGCTCCTATCAAGCTGCGTCGTGCCAAGCTCGACAAGGTGATCGGCATCAGCGTGGCGGACGCGCAGGTGGTCGAGATCCTGACTCGCCTCGGCATGCAGGTGACTGTGGAGACGGATGGCTGGACCGCGCTGGCTCCCTCCTGGCGTTTCGATATCGCCATTGAGGAAGATCTCATCGAGGAAGTGGCCCGCATCTACGGCTACAACAACATCCCCAACCTCAAACCGGCTGCCTCTCTGGCGATGGTGGAGCAGGCGGAAGGGCAGGTGACCCTCAAGCGGGTGCGCGACCTGCTGGTCGCCCGTGGCTTCCAGGAAGCGATCACCTACAGCTTCGTCGATCCCAAGACCCAGCAGACCCTGTTCCCGCAAAGCGATGCCATCGTGCTGCCTAATCCCATCTCGGTCGAGATGTCCGCCATGCGCGTCTCCTTGTTCCCGGGTCTGGTGGAAGCGGTGGTCTACAACCAGAACCGCCAGCAGCCGCGTGTGCGCCTGTTCGAGCAGGGCCTGCGTTTCATCAAGGATGAAAGCGCCGAGAACGGCATCCGTCAAGAGCCCATGCTGGCCGGTATCATCACCGGCAACCAGAGCGACGAACACTGGGACATCAAGAGCCGTGGGGCAGACTTCTTTGATCTGAAAGGGGATCTGGAAGCGGTACTGGATCTGACAGCCGAAGGCGCCACTTTCACCTTCGAGCGTACCGAACACAGTGCACTGCACCCGGGCCAGAGCGCGGCCATCCTGCGCAGCGGCGAGGTCATCGGCCATATCGGCGTGATCCACCCGAGCCTCGAGAAGAAGCTGGGTCTCAAGAGCCGCGTCGTCATGTTCGAGCTGGAGCTGGACAAGCTGACCCCGGCCAAGGTGCCGGTTGCAGCCGAAGTTTCCAAGTTCCCGGCCAACCGCCGTGACATCGCCGTGGTGGTTGACCGTCAGATTCTGGCAGGCGATGTTCTCGCAGTAATTAAAAAAGTTGGCGGAAATCAGGTAGTTGGAATAAACTTGTTTGACGTATACCAGGGCGCTGGTATGGCTGAGGACAAGAAGAGCTTGGCCATCAGCCTGGTGCTGCAAGATACCCAGCGCACCCTGGAGGAGAAAGAGATTGCCGAGACCGTGGACAATGTCGTGCGGGCCCTTGGTGAAGAGTTGAATGCATCCTTGAGGGATTGATCTATGGCGCTTACCAAAGCCGACATTGCAGAGCACCTGTTCACCCAGCTCGGGATGAGCAAGCGTGAAGCCAAAGACATGGTGGAAGCCTTCTTTGAGGAAATCCGACAAGCGCTTGAGCGTGGTGAACAAGTCAAGATTTCAGGCTTCGGTAATTTTGACCTTCGTGAGAAGAATCAGCGTCCCGGACGTAATCCCAAGACTGGTGAAGATATTCCCATCAGCGCCCGTCGTGTGGTGACCTTCCGGCCTGGCCAGAAACTCAAGGCTAGGGTAGAAAATGTTGAACCCAACGAGTAACAAAGAGCCAGGCTGACGCCTGGCTTTTTTCTTTCCCTATGATCCGAACCTCCATGTTGTTGCTGACGGCGCTGGTTGCAACGCCGCTGTCAGCCACCATACTGCCGCTGGCGCCATCCACCCAGGCTTATGCCAACTCTCTCAAACAACTGACATTCTGTTACCCGGCCACGCTGCCGCCACCCTATCTGCTGGCACAAGGTGGGTTGCTCAAGGATCAGATCACCCGTCTGGCCAAGCAGCTGCCGGTGCCGCTTCTGTTTCAGGAGCTGCCCGACTGGCAAACGGTGCGCGGCGCCTTGCTGGAGGGGCAGTGCGACATGGTTCCCCATATCGGGGCGGCGACGAGCAATCTGCCCAATACCTGGCTCAGTCGCCCCATGATGGAGACGGACTCTGCCGTGCTTTACCGGGGTTCGCTCCAGCAGGCTACTTTTCTGGCTTACGCAGGTTCCGATGCCGTATCGGTATTGCGTGACATCTTTCCGGCGGCGGCGATCAGAACTCTGGTACCGGGGGAGTCCTTGTATGAGGCGATGAAGAGTGGCCAGGGCAATGCCTATTTTGGCGATTACCTGCAGCTGCGTTATCTGATGAAGGAGTTTCCGGTGGAGGGGTTGCGACTGCGCCGTCTGCTCGGGGATGACAGGGTAATAAGCTACCGTCTGATGATGCGAGAGGAGCCCGAGCTTGTTCGCCTCATCGACACAGCCATTCGCTACATGCCTGCCGGCAGTCTCTATACGGATCTTGATCACTACCTCGATCAGAGCGCGCTCTCCTTCAACCAACCCCGTTTCAGCGATATCGAACAGGCCTGGCTGGCCGGCAGCCGCCGTACCGTGCGGTTGGTGGTCAACCCGGAGCTGATGCCTTATAGCGGCCTTGACGAGCAGGGCAATCCAAAGGGGTGGAGCGCCGACGTGCTGCGCTGGATCACCCAGGAGACGGGCCTGAAGTACCAGGTGGTGCCTGCGCTTAGCAAGGCTGATGCCATCGAGAAATTGCGCAGCGGCGAGGCAGACATGATGACGGGTTTGCCGGAGTCTCCGATCCTGGCAGATGAGTTCACCTTCAGTCGGATGATCTCCATCAACCGCTTTGCGCTGATCAGCAAGGGGACCCTGGCAGCTACTCATATTTCGGCTCTCAAGCGGCAGCGGATCCTGGTGCCCGAATCGCTCTATGATCCCTCTTTGCTGACACTGCTGGGGGAGCAGGAGTGGATCCGCATCGGCACCCTGGAACAGGGGCTTGATGCGCTGCGACGGGGAGAGGCGGATGCCATGCTGAGCGAACTCTATCAGTTGCAATATCCGCAACGAACCCAGTTGCTGGAAGGGTTCGAGATCAAGGAGATGGAGGACAGGTTTGGCATCGGGTTTGCCATTCGCCAAGATGAGGCCGAGCTGGCCAGCGTGCTGGATCGCAGCCTGATGACCCTGACCCGCAACCGGATAAATGAGCTCAATCAACGCTGGCGCCGCTTGGTCGTCGTGCAGCAACCCGGGGTGAGCTATCTCGCCTGGTTCGGCTCCGTCGGTTTGGCACTGTTGATCAGCGCCATCGTCATCGGCGTGATCTGGCGATCCCGCCAGCAACTGGCGCGGGAAGTGACCCAGCGCCAGGTAGCCGAGCGGGCCCTGGCCATCGAAAGCGAATTGCGTGACACCCTGTTCCAGACGCTGCCGCTGCCGGTGTTTATGCGTGACAGCCAGGGCAGGATCATCAAGTCGAACAAGCTTGGGCGGCGCCTGGCCACTCGATATGGCGATCAGCTGGCGTTGCCTCCGGTACAAGCCCACAAGGAGGAGGGGGAGCTGACACTGGGAGATCAGGTGTTCGCCTTCGTGCAGCATCCACTGCCGCGGGACAAGCAGACTCCGGTGACCGATCTTATCGCCCTTTCTGATATCAGCGCGCTGCAGGAGCGGGCGCGTATCCTGCGCCAGGCGGAGCGGCGGCTGCGGGCCCTGACCAATACGGTGCCCGGCGTGGTGCTGCAGTTTTTGTTCGAAGATGGCAGGGTCCAGGGCATAGAGTTCATCAGTCGGGGCTGCTACGGGTTGCTTGGGCTGGCCAGCCAGCAGATCCGGCGCGATCCCGGCCAGGTCTTTGCCCTGCTGGCCCGTCACGAGCTGCGCCAGTTGCGCGATACCATGCAGGAGCGGCTGCAAGCGGGCAAACCCTTCGTTTATACCCTGCGCTATCGTCATCCACAGCATCAAGAGCGCTGGTTGCAGCTCGATGGCCGTGGCCGTCGCCAGGGACAGGGGTGGCGCGTCTATGCGGTGATGCAGGATGTGACCGCGCGCATCGAGCAGGAGCGGGCATTGCAACGTTCCCACGAGCAGGCGCAGCAGGCCGTGCTGGCCAAGGGGCGCTTTCTGGCCGCAGTCAGCCATGAGATCCGCACCCCCATGAACGCCATCCTCGGCCTGCTGGAGTGGCTTGCCAGCACGCCGCTCACTCAGGAACAGAGCTCGGCGCTGGGGCGAGTGCGACAGGCAGGGGACGAGCTGTTGGGGCTGCTCAACGACGTGCTCGATTTCAGCCGCAACGAGAGCAGCAAACTCTCTCTCTCACCCCAGCCGACCGACTTCATCGAGTTGTGTGAACAGGTGGCGGCGGTGCACTGGAACAAGGCGCGCGACAAGCGCCTGCAACTGCGCCTGGTGCTGGATCCAGCTCTGCCCGCCTTGCAAACCCTGGATCCTCACCGGATCCGCCAAATCCTGCATAACCTGCTCTCGAATGCCATCAAATTCAGCCAGCGGGGGAAGGTGGTGCTCTGGGCCACCCGGGCGGGCGACAGGCTCCGCTTCGGGGTGGATGACGAGGGCCCCGGCATTACTGCCGAGATGCGTCCCACCCTCTTCATGCCTTTCGAGCAATTTGCCGTGGCAGGGCAGCTGCGGGCGCCCGGCACCGGGCTCGGGCTTGCCATCTGCAAGCAGCTGGTCGAGCAGATGGGGGGCCTGATCGATGTGGTGGCCAGAGAGGGAGGCGGCAGCCGCTTCTTCTGCGAGTTGCCCCTAGATGTGATCCGGCAGACTCCCCACTGGCAGCCCGAGGTACGGCAGCTGGCGCTGGTGATGCCGTCGGATGAAGCTGAGTCTCTCATCCCCTGGCTGGTGCGACTTGGCGTCAACGTGGCCCCGGATGCCGCCGATGTACTGGAGGCCAGACAGGACGAGCGCGGTTTGTGGCATTGGCAGTGGGCTGGGGAGTCCTGGGTGCCAGGCACCCTGATCAGCCTGCTGCAGCCGCAATGGGTACCCGATGAACCGGTGGCCGACCTCCAGCCTGGGTTGAATATCAGGGTGCTGCTGGTTGAAGATCATGACGTCAACCGGGAGCTGATCACCCTTCAGCTAAGACAACTGGGTGCCAGGGTGGTGGGAGCGGCCAACGGTCAGCTGGCGCTGCAGATCCTCGCAGAGCAGGAGGTCGATCTGGTGCTGACCGATCTGCAGATGCCGGTGATGAACGGGGCCGAACTGTGCCGGGCGTTGCGTCATTCCCCCCAATGGCGCCATCTGCCTGCCTATATCATCACCGCCGATCTGAGCGAGCAGGCAGCCCTCGAGTTACAGTCATGCGGTTGTGATGGGCATCTCGACAAACCCGTGGCTCTGCGGGAGCTGGCAACCCTGTTGCAGCAGCTGGGGGGCGGGCAGCAGTCAGAGAAGACAAACGCGCAGTGGGAGATGGCCCCCTCTCCCATGCTGACCGATGATCTGATAGCGCTTTATCTGGAGACAACCCGGGGGGATCTCGCCGAATTGGCGCTGCACCTGGCCAACAAGGACACGTCCGGGGTGGAAGCCACTTTACACAAGGTCAAGGGGGCCGCCAGAATGGTGGGAGCTACCCCCATAGTCGCGGTGATTGAAGAGTGGCAGCGTGCTCGCCACTCTTTCCTCCAAGCCAGGTTGTCCCGGGCACTGGACGAGGTCAGTCGCCATTTCACCAAGAGAGCTCAAGATGATCATCACAGATGAAGAATTACTGGCGTTGCTCAACTCGGAAGAGCCCGGCTTGGCCAGCTTTAGACCCATCACCTTATATACCCTGGATCGTGCCTCCTATGAGCACGTAAAAGGATGCGCACTGCCCGACTATGTCGCACTGCACCGTACCCAGCCCGACGCCTGCTGGCAGTGGGAGGGGCTCTTCACGGCCGGTGCCATCGCCATCTATGATCCCGCCTCTCACCGGCAAACCGGCGATCTTGCCCAGCTGCAAGGCCATGTGGGGATCTATGCCATTGACGAAGAGTGGCAGGCCGGACTTGCCGACAGTTATCGCCGTTGGGGCGACTGGCTGGCGGCGCAGCGGATCCTGCTGCTCGAAGATCACCCGTTTCAGGGCAAGCAGTTGCAACAGACCATTGCCGAGCTGGGGATCCCCTGCCAGTGGGTGCAGGAGGAGCAGGCCTGTCTGACGGCCCTTGCCGACGGGGAGATCCGCATGCTGATCTGCGATCTCAGCCTGGTGGAGCAGGATGCCATCAGCGTCCTGATGGGGCAGCCCCAGCTGCGTGAGGCTGGTTTGCCGATCGTGCTGCTGTCCGCCCATGAGCAGACCCTGCTCAACGGGGCGCGCCGCTTGTTGCACGATGCCGGCTTCAACGTCATGGCCGCTCTTGCCAAACCCCTCGATACCGATGAACTGCTCAGATTGTTGCGCGCGCTCTATCTTGGTCCGTTGCGCCAGCGCCGCTTGAGCGGCCATCGCCGCACCATTCGTACCTGGCGGGGGGAGGTGCTGGGGCAACTCAGCCCGCGTTCCCATCCTTCCACCACCGCGCCGGTCTGGTTGACGGTGAGCGGCCTGCCGACCCGATGGGAGAGCCTGAGGGAGTGGCTGGGCGAACAGGCTCGCCAGCCTGCGGAGTTGACGCTGCTGATCCATCGCCGGGATCACCTGCTCACCAACGCCGAGCGCTTCGCACTGGTGCTGCAGGCCAGTCTGGCTGGCTGCAAGCTTGCCCTGGTGCTCGACAACAGCCAGCACCTTCCCTTTGATCTGCTGGAACGCCTACCCCTTGAGGCCTTGCTGGTCGGGCAGGGGATGCTGCCCGAGCTGGAGTCCTTGAGTCCGGACTCCCTGCAGGGGCGTTTCATGGCGCGGGTGCGCGAGCTTGGTATCGCCATCTATCTCGACGACCCCTACAACCTGCTCGATATCGAGCCGTGGCGTGATCGCGGCATGGCCGGGCGCTGGTAGCCATGGCTCGTTATCTTTGCTGGCCGATGCACAGGGAACGTCTGGAGAAGGGGTTGGCGGGATGGCACCCTCCGCACTCCCGTGCCGATCTGCCCGTCGCGATGACGATTGCAGAGGTGCCTTGCCAGCTGCGTGAGCTGCGGGGCGTAGAGCCTGCCAGCATGCTGGCGGCCTACGATGCCCTTAGCGAAGAGAGCGTCTATCTGCGTTTCATGCGTCCCAAGCTGGCACCGCCACCCGATCAGGTTGCAGCGTTTCTGCATTACGATCCGGCCCGCCAGATCTCGCTGCTGCTCACAGCGCAGGATGGTCGTCCGCTGGCCCAGGCCCAATCCATCCGTCGTCACCGCCATCCGGAGCGGGCCGAGTTTTCCTGCATCGTGGCGGATCATTTCCAGCACAGGGGGGCGGGCAGGCGCATCCTGCTGGCATTGGCCCTGCTTGCCAGGTCGGAAGGGATCCGGGAGTGGGTGGCCGAGGTGCTGGCCCAGAACCGCCCCATGCTGACCTTGCTCAAGCGATTGGGGTTGCCCCTGACCCTGGTTACGGGGCGCGAGCTGGTGTTCGTCAGGCTGGATCTCAGCGTGCTGGATGAGTGGCTCCCCGTTCACGCCCTTAATACCAAGGGCGAATAGAGCCCCATTTTCCCCTGTGCTAAGGTCACAGCTATGAGCAGGGATGAAAAGGAAGATGTCATGGGACAGACGTTCAAACATATAGTGATCCTGACCGGTGCCGGGATCTCTGCCGAATCCGGGATCAAGACCTTCCGTGCCTGCGACGGTCTGTGGGAGGAGCACAGGGTGGAAGACGTGGCGACGCCGGAAGGCTATGCCCGGGATCCGGAACTGGTGCAGCACTTCTACAACTCCCGCCGCAAGCAACTGCAGCAACCCCAGGTTCATCCCAATCCTGCCCACTATGCCTTGGCACGGCTCGAGCGCCTCTTTCCCGGTTCGGTGACCCTGGTGACCCAGAATATCGACAACCTGCACGAGAGCGCGGGCAGCAAGAACCTTATCCATATGCATGGCGAGCTGCTTAAGGCGCGCTGCCCCGAATCGGGGCAGGTGATCGAGTGGCGCGGCGATCTATCGCAGCATGAACTCTGCTCCTGCTGCCAGTTCCCCCAGCCGCTGCGACCGCACGTAGTCTGGTTTGGCGAGATGCCGCTGGGGCTGGATCGCATCTACAGCGCCCTGGCCCAGTGTGATCTCTTCATCTCCATCGGCACGTCCGGCGCCGTCTATCCTGCCGCCGGTTTCGTGCATGAAGCAGGTTTGAACGGCGCCCATACCATAGAGCTCAACCTGGAGCCGAGCGAGGTGGGCAGTCAGTTTGACGAGAAGCGTTATGGCCCGGCGTCCCTGCTGGTACCCGCCTATGTGGATGAGTTGCTCGAGGCGTGTGGCATCCATCAGCCCAGGATAGTGGATGGACACAACTGGATGGAGATGCGTGGCTCCTGACGCTTCGGAACTACTTGTAGGGGAAGGGAAAAATCCATCTTGATTACAATATCTACAGTTGCAATGGCTCATTGAAGTCGCCACACTGACAGCCAAATGATGGGATCTAGTTGGCGCAATAATCATGAATAGAATGAAGCAATGGAGTGCTTTTATCCTCCTGGTGCTGGCCAGTGCCTGTGCATCGGCCGCTTCCCCCCTGATAACGCTGGTGTTGCCGGATGGCCAGCAGCGTCAGCTCAATGAAACCGACCTGGCGACGCTGCCGCAGACCGAATTTCAGACCGTGACCCCCTGGACCCGAGGCACTCATCGCTATCGCGGTCCGACCCTGACGACCGTGCTGGCTTCGCAAGGAGTGCCACAGGCCCGCAAGATCGCCGTATCGGCTCTCAATGGCTATCAGCAGGAGGTGGATCTCGCCCTGTTTGACGGGGTGCCCCTGACCCTGGTCCGCCATGAGGATGACAAACCGCTGACCCGGCGCAACAAGGGGCCGCTCTGGCTGCTGATCCCCTTTTCCGACTATCCCAAGCTGGACGTGCCGGCCATCCACAACAACATGGTGTGGCAGGTGAACCGCATCGAGGTGATCCGCTGATGAGGCGTCGACGCCACAATGGATTGCTGATCGCCATTATCCTGCTGTTTCTGATCTCCTCCGGCTGCGGCCTCTATCTGCAGCACAAACAGGATCAGCTGCTCGATACCTACTACCGCAATGTCCATTGGAACATCAGCCAGGTGATGCTGGAGTCCCAGCGCTTTCTCTTCGATCTGCGCCTCTATCGGGCAGGCCGGCTGGAGATGGAGACCCTGAGCCTTCATTACGATCTGCTGTGGAACCGGCTCGATATCTTCCTTATCGGCAGCGAGACCGCCGAGGTTCGGGAGCGCTATGGATTGGGCAGGCATGTCGCTCGGCTGTTCGAGCAGCTCAAACAGCTCGAACCCCTGATGGATGGTGGGACAGTGCCTTGGCGGGAGTTTGACATCTTGCTGGCTCAGATGGGCGAGCAGACCCGCCAGATTGAACAGATAGGCGAACACATTCTCTCCGGCCAGGAGCGGGAGGCGTCGGTCAACCAGATCCGCGATACCCTGTTCTGGCTGCAGATCTGGCAGCTCGTCCTGCTGGCGACCGGTGGCGTGCTGGTCTATGCCCTGATCCGGGCCAATTTGCAGAACCGGCGTCTCTCCTTGAGCGATCCCCTGACCCGGCTCGGCAATCGTCGGGCACTGCAGGAGGAGCTGGCGCGCGCCTTGCAAACCCCCGGCGTACTGGCGCTGGTGGTACTCGATCTCAAGCGCTTCAAGCAGGTCAACGATCTGCTCGGTTATCAGGTGGGCGACCGGTTGTTGCAAACGGTGGCCAGCAAGCTGCAGCAGGCCCATCAGGGGAATGCCTACCGGCTGGGCGGTGACGAGTTTGCGGTGATCTTGACCGCCGGCAAGCAGCCGCTGGCGGTGCAGATCCGCGATCTGATGGCGCTGCTTCACTTCGAATTCGTGACCCGGGAGAGTCGTTTCGATCTCGCCTGCAGGCTGGGAGGGTCTGAGGTGTTGCCACCACAAGATCCCGTGCGCCTGCTCGATCAGGCCATCCTCGCCCTCAATCAGGCCAAGCGGGATGGCAGCAGCGAGCCAGTCTGGTACCAGCCCGGCATGCAGCAACAGCTGATGCTGAACCAGCAGCAGACCCAGCGATTGCGCGACTGGCTGGCCGACGAGGCGCCTTGCCCCTTGCTGATCGACAGGCTGGCGCTGTGCCATGAGCAGGGGGAGCGTTTGTGGCAGTGGTCCCTTCGCTGGCAGGAGAGTCTGGCTCCCTGTGAGGTGAGCTGGTTGCAGGAGGGGGGACTGCTTGGGCCCGTCATGGCCCGGTTGCTGCAAGAGGATGACACGGCGGCGAGTGAGCGCGAGTCACGGCTGGTGGCGCTGGATAATCAGGTGCAGTTGGCCCATCTGCTGGCTTATCTGCCGGATGTGCTCCCAAACCCCCTCGTGCTGCGAGTGCCCACCCTGCAACAGGAGGCGGCGCTGCTGGCGCGGGTGCAAGCCTGCGGCTGCGTGCTGGCCCTCGCGCAATTGGGCTCCAGCACGCCCGCCACGCTGGCGGCTGGCTGGCCGGTACGCTACTGGTTGCCTGAGCCTGCAACCCACGGCGATTTGTTGCAGCCGCTGGCCAATCGACTGGGATTGCAGTGGCTGCGTCCGGTCGATACGTCCGAGGCGAACAACTCGGCAAATCCATGACAAAGGGCGACCCCGGGGTCGCCCTTGTTGTCTCTGCGAACGTGTCGGTTCAGGCCTTGGGGGGAGGGGCGCAGGAGGTTCTAATCACCAGATCCGGCTCGACCGTGATCATCCTGTTTTCCACCTGTTCTCCATTGATCCGCGCCAGCAGACGAGTGACGGCGAGGCGTCCCAGCTCCTCCTTGGGTTGGTTGATGGTGGTGAGGGGCGGTGACATAAATTCTGCCAGCGCCACGTTGTCATAACCGACGATGGAGAGATCGCGGGGTATGTGCAGTCCCACCTGATGGGCGGCACTGATGGCTCCCATCGCCATCATGTCGTTGCAGACAAACAGGGCAGTGGGGCGCGAAGGTTGCGCCAGCAGACGTCTCATGGCCTGATGGCCGCTGGCACAGTCAAAGTCACCCTCCTGGATCCAGGCCGGGTTGACGGTGAGCCCCGCTTCCTGCATCGCCTGCTCGAACCCCGCCTGACGCTGGTTGGCGGGGGCGCGGTTGTGGGGGCCCGTGATGCAGCCGATGGCAGTGTGGCCAAGTTCGATCAGGTGGCGGGTTGCCAAGTAACCGCCGCGATGGGAGTTGTCGGCGATAAGATCCACCTCCCGGCTATCCATGCCCCAGTCCATCACCACCACCGGCAGGCTCTTGAGCCAGTCGAGCTGGTTGAACACCTCCTGCTGCCCCTCGCTGCACATGATAAGCAGGCCATCCACCCGCTTGCGCAGCATCATCTTGAGGTAGGAGAGGGCAGTTTCGGCCTGTCCTTCGGTGTTGCCCAGCATCAGGTTGTAACCCTGCTCGAAGCAGTAGCGTTCCACCCCGCGCACCACTTCGGCGAAGAAGGGGTTGCTGGAGGTGGTCACCAGCATGCCGATACTGTTGGTCTCTTTCACCTTGAGGCTGCGGGCCACCAGGCTCGGGGCATAGTTGAGCTCGCGCATGGCGGTAAAGACCCGCTCCCGGGTCTCCTCGGCCACGAAGCGGGTCTCGTTGATGACGTGGGAAACGGTGGTGGTGGAGACCCCTGCCAGCGCCGCCACCTCCTTGATATTGGCCATCAGTGCCCCTGCGCTGCTTGGGCCTGCAGGAAGGTGTCGACCTCCTGCTTGCCGGGGATGGAGCTCTGGGCACCGAAGCGGGTGACGGAAAGCGCTGCCGCGCCGTGAGCAAAGCGTACCGCGCCGTTGAAATCGGCCCCGGCGAGCTGGGCGGCCAGCAGGGCGCCGTTGAAGGTATCCCCGGCCGCCGTGGTGTCCACCGCCTCGACCCGAAAGCCCGGAATGAGCTGTTGCTGCTGGCCGTTGCTGCAATAGACCCCTTGCGAGCCTAAGGTGATCATCACCTCCGCAATACCCATCTGGTGGAAGCGATTGGCCGCCTCGCGGGCGCTCGCTTCATCGCTCACCTTGACCCCGGTCAGCAGCTCGGCTTCGGTCTGGTTGGGGGTGATGAGATCCACCAGTGCCAGCAGCTCGGCCGCGAGGGGCCGGGCGGGCGCGGGGTTGAGCACCACCCGGGTGCCATGGGCGCGGGCCAGGCGGGCGGCTTCAAATACGCTCTCGAGCGGCACTTCCAGTTGCAGCAGCAGGGTGTGGGCATCGGCGATCATGGTTTCATGGCGTTTTACCACGGCCGGGGAGAGGGCACCGTTGGCCTCGGCGGAGATGCCGATGCTGTTCTCCCCCTCATCACTCACATAGATGATGGCGATGCCGGTGGGGAGCTTGTCGTCGAGCTCCACCGCGCTGACGTCAATTCCGTCCTGCGCAAAGCCCTGACGCATCTGCCGACCGATGGCATCGTCGCCGATGCGGGCGATAAAGGAGACGCTGGCACCGAGGCGCGCGGCGGCCACCGCCTGGTTGGCCCCTTTGCCACCCGGCACCACCTGGTAGCTGTGGCCGGTCAGGGTTTCTCCGGGGCGGGGAAAGTGGGGAACGCGCAGCACGTGATCTGCATTGACACTGCCCAGAACGACGAGACGATTCATGTTGACTACTCCTGATGCATCTTGGCCTGGGGATCAGGTGGGCGTGAGCCCAGGCCGAGAGACACCGAGGGAAGGGGGAGGCGATCCTCCCCCCATCCGTTTACTCGACGCGCTTACTTGGTGACCACCTGCAGCGGTACCGGAATGGATTTCTCCACCGGCTGGCCCTTGAGCACCTTGTCGGCGGTCTCCACGCCGATGGCACCGATGAGCGCCGGTTGCTGGGCCACGGTAGCGGCCAGTTTACCCTTGGCCACGGCAGCCTTGCCATCGTCGGTGCCGTCGAAGCCGACGATCATCACCTCTTTGCCGGCGGCCTGCACGGCGCGGATGGCACCCAGCGCCATCTCGTCATTCTGGGCAAACACCGCCTGTACGCCCGGGTGGGCGGCCAGCAGGTTTTCCATGACGTTCAGACCCTTGGTGCGATCAAAATCGGCGGGTTGGGAGGCGAGCACCTCCAGCTTGTTGGCGGCCACGGCCAGGGCGAAGCCTTCGCCGCGGTCACGGGCGGCGGAGGTACCGGCGATCCCTTCCAGTTGAATAACCTTGGCACCCGGGCCCAGTTTCTCGGTGATGAAGTCGCCAGCCAGCTTGCCACCGGCCACGTTGTCGGAGGCGATGTGGGCCTTGACCTCACCCTGCGCGGCGCCGCGGTCCAGGGTCAGCACCGGGATGTTGGCCCGGTTGGCCAGACGGATGGCGTTGCCCACGGCCTCGGAATCGGTCGGGTTGATCAGGATGGCATTGACCTTGCGCACGGTGAGATCTTCCATGTTGGAGAGCTCCTTGGCCGGGTCATTCTGGGAATCCAGCACCACCAGCTCGTAGCCAAGCTCCTTGGCTTTGGCCTCGGCGCCCTCCTTCATGGTGACGAAGAAGGGGTTGTTAAGGGTGGAGACCACCATGGCCAGGGTGTTGTCGGCGGCGTGGGCGGTGCCCAGCACGGACATGATGGCGGCAGCGAGCAGGGTATTGAGCTTTTTCATCATTTCATTCCTTGTGTGTGGCGTGGCTAGTGTTATCAACGGTTGCTTTTGTTATCGATCATCACGGCAAGCAAGATCACGCTGGCCTTGGCGATCATCTGGTAATAGGAGCTGACATCGAGCAGGTTGAGAGCGTTGTTGAGGAAACCAATGATGAGGGCACCGATCAGCGTTCCCATGATGCGCCCCTTGCCCCCCATCAGGCTGGTACCACCCAGCACCACGGCGGCGATGGCATCCAGCTCGTAACCCATGCCGGCGGTCGGTTGGGCAGAGGATAGACGGGAGGTGACGATAAGGCCGGCCAGGGCTGCCAGGGCGCCGCACAGACCATATACCGCGAGCTTCACCCGATCCACATTGATGCCGGAGAGGCGGGTGGCGGACTCGTTGCCGCCCAGGGCATAGATGTAGCGACCCAGGCGTGTGTGGTTGAGCATGAACCAGGCCAGCAGGAAGACGATGGCCATCAACCAGATGGGGACCGGCAGGCCGAGCAGGTAGCCGGTACCGAGCCAGGCGAAGTGATCGGCGCCATCGCTAAAACCGGTGGAGATGGGGCGACCTTCGGTGTAGACCATGGTCACGCCACGCAGGGCGGTCATGGTGACCAGGGTGGCGATGAAGGCCTGCACCTTGCCCTTGGCGATGATGAGACCGCTGATCCCGCCGAGCAGGGTGCCGGCGATCAGGGTGAAGGGGATCACCATCCAGATTGGCAGATCCATGGCCACCATGCTGGCCGCCAGGGCGCCGCACAGGGCCAGCACCGAGCCGACCGACAGATCAATACCTCCGGTCAGGATGACCAGCGTCATGCCGACCGCGATGATGGCGTTGACCGAGGTCTGGCGCAGGATGTTGAGCAAGTTGTCGGCGGTGAAGAAGTTGGGGCTCAGGAAGGAGACCACGCCGATCAGCACCAGCAGGGCGACTAGGGATTTGTTCTCGATCCACCATGCCTTGCTCATGACGCCGCGGCGGGGAAGGGTTTGGGTTGTCATTGTGCTGCCTCTTGCTCTGCTTGCCACTGTTTACCGACTGCCGCCGCCATCAATTTCTCCTGATTGGCGCCCTCGGTGTTGAACTCTGCGCTGATGCGCCCTTCGTGCATCACCATGATGCGATCGCTCATGCCGAGCACTTCCGGCATCTCGGAAGAGACCAGAATGATGCTCATCCCCTCCTTCTTGAACTGGTTGATAAGCTGATAAATCTCCTTCTTGGCCCCCACGTCCACGCCGCGGGTCGGTTCGTCCAGGATGAGGACCTTGGGCCTTGTCAGCAGCCCCTTGGCGATGGCCACCTTCTGCTGGTTGCCGCCGGAGAGCAGCTTGATGAGCTGTTCACTGCTGGGGGTCTTGATGTTGAACAGGCGCACATAGTCGCTCACCGCCTGACGCTCGGCCTGGCCGTCGATGCGCCCGCGCTTGTTGAACTCGTCGAGGGCGCACAGGCTCATGTTCTCGCGCACCGACAGTTCCAGCACCAGGCCGTCGCCCTTGCGATCCTCGGAGATGTAGGCGATGCCGGCCTTGAGGCCATCGGCAGGGCTCTTGGGGCGCAGCGGGTTGCCATCGATGCGGATCTCGCCATTGTGGATGGGGCTGGCGCCATAGATGAGCTTCATCAGCTCGGTACGGCCGGAACCCATCAGGCCGCTAAAGCCCAGGATCTCCCCCTGGCGCAGGGAGAAACTCACCCCGCGCACGCCGGGGCCGGCAAGATCCTTCACCTGCAGGCTGACCGGGCCGAGTTCGCGCACCAGACGCGGGTACTGCTCCTCCAGTCGGCGGCCCACCATCATCTCGATGATCTTGTCTTCATCGAGCTCGCTTACCGCCTTCTCGCCGATCCATTTGCCATCGCGCAGCACTGTGACCCGGTCGCAAATTTCGAAGATCTCTTTGAGGCGGTGGGAGATATAGACGATGCCGCAGCCCTGCTCACGCAACTCGCGGATCACCTTGAACAACTGCTCGGTTTCGGTGTCGGTCAGGGCATCGGTGGGCTCGTCCATGATGATGACGCTGGCATCAAACGACAGCGCCTTGGCGATCTCCACCATCTGCTGTTCACCGATGGAGAGACTCCCAAGCTGGGTATCCGGGCCGTGCTTGACCCCGAGACGAGCAAGCAGGCTGGCGGCACGTTCGCGCAACTGCTTGTGGTCGATATTGCCAAAGCGGGTGCGCGGTTCGCGGCCAAGGAAGATGTTGGCGGCAATGGAGAGTTCCGGCAGCAGGTTCAGCTCCTGGTGGATGATGCTGATCCCCTGATCCTGGGAGTCGCGGGGCCCTTTGAAGTGAACCGGCTGGCCGCGATAACTGATGCTGCCACTGTCGGCCTGATAGATGCCGGTCAGCACCTTCATCAGGGTGGACTTGCCTGCGCCGTTTTCGCCGAGCAGGGCCATTACCTGACCCGGGTAGACCTTGAGGCCTGCCTCATCGAGCGCCCGCACGCCGGGGAAGGTCTTGACGATCCCGGTGAGCGACAGAATGGGCGAGGGGGTTGTACTCATGGCTGATTCCTTGAAAGGGCTTAAAACGCCACACCGGCGCAGAGGATCAGGTTGGCGTAGGGGGTCACCTCGCCACTGCGCACGATGGCCTTGCTCTGGCGAGTGCGGGCCTTGAATGCTTCGTGCAGGCAGTATTCGATGGTGATGGGGTTGCCCTGGCTGATGGCGTGGGCCTCTATCTGCTCAAGCAGGGCCTGGTGAGCATCGGGGCTAACCTGCTTGATCTCGCTCGCCATGATCACCTTCTCCACCACCAGATCGGTGAGCAGGGCGCCCAGCACTGTCTCGAGGCTGGGGGTGCCCGCCATCAGCGCCAGATCGATGCGCTCGGGGCCTGCCGGGATGGGCAGGCCCGCATCGCACACGGTGATCTCGTCGGTGTGCCCCATCTGTGCCACCAGGGCACTCAGGGGGGCATTGAGCAGTACGCCTCGTTTCATACAGCACCTCGTCAGGTCTTGGCCTGTCCATCTGTTTTTGTCTAAAGCAACCGGTTACGCAACCGGTTGCGTGATGGCGCAAAGATAGGCCTTTCGAGTGTCAAGAGCCATCCCGATGGGGCAAAAATGTGAAAACGATCTCAAAGGTGCCAACAGAAAGGGTGGCGAGGGTGTCAGCAGAGGCCAAGCTTCCAGATGAATGCAACGCCGTTGGCGAAGGGCTGGATAACTGGCGTGCAGGTTAACCCGCCCTGATGGTTATGGAACTGACAGTGCCCAATTGCCTTGCAAGCCAGGCGAGTCAGACCCCGTGTTGTGTCGCCAAGGTTTCCCGCTCACTTTCTTGCAAATGAACGAAGCGATGGAAAGGGCGGCAGTGCAGATGCAGGGAGGATCAGGGCGCCTGCGTCGTTCGGCAGGGACTGAAAATATCGAGACGCTTGTCATAGACGGTCGTCTTGACGTCCCAGATCCCCAGCATGGACGAGAACAGATTGTCATGGGAGTAGGGGGTGGCGTTGGCATTTTTCTGCAGGCAGCGGATGTTCAGCTTCTTCTCCTTGATAAAGCCCGGCGACATCCAGATCTGCATCGGTATGCGAGTCTGTTCATCGGGGGCGATCCGGTACGGGGCCGAGTGCAGATAGAGCCCCATTTCACCGAGGGATTGGCCGTGATCCGAGAGGTAGATCAGCGCCGTGTTGTACTTCTCTTCATACTGCTTGAGTCTGGCGATCAGCCGGGCAACCACCAGGTCGGCATAGCGGATGGTGTTGTCATAGGTATTGACCAGCTGCTCGGTCGTGCAGTTCTCGATGTCGCTGCGCGGACAGTCCGGCACAAACTTGCGCTGCTCACTGGGGTAGCGCTTGTAGTAGGTGGGGCCATGGCTGCCAAGCAGGTGAAAGGCGAGCATCTTGTCCCCCTTCATGTTGGCCACCTCATCATCCAGCCCCTGCAACAGTACCTCGTCGTAACAGGTGCCGCCCTTGCACAGAGTGGGATTGGTCGTGGGCTGGATCTGGATATTCGGGACCCGATCACAGACCCCTTTGCAGTTGCTGTTGTTGTCCTTCCAGTAGATGGAGATGCCTGCCTTTTGCAATACGTCCAGCTGTCCCTCGCTGTTTCGGGCCAGATTGCCGTCAAACTCCTCGCGCCCCATGTTGGAGAACATGCAGGGGACCGACACGGCAGTGGCTGTGCCACAAGAGCGCATCTGCCTGAAAGAGATGACGCCACCTGCCTTGCTGGTAAAGGGATTGGTCTCCCTGGCATAGCCATTCATCGAGTAGTTTTTGCTGCGGGCGGCTTCCCCCAATACCAGAAACATCAGGGTAGGTTTGGCCGAGCTGGCCGTCCGTTTGGCATCATCTCCCAGGGTTGTGAAGGGGATGGGCTCAACCAGAAAGCGCTTGTAGATAAATTTGGTGGTGCTGTTGACGACGTTGGCCGGCACGATTTCACGCTTGAGGCTCGAATTGTTGCGACCTACCGAGACGTAATCCTGATAATAGAGTGCGGCAATAGCTGTCACTATGGCCAGGGAGACCAGCATGGAGAGGGCACGAGCGAGGAGGCCTTTGTACCAGCGGTTGGCATAGTTGATCTTGATGAAAAACAGGCCGATCGCGGGGAGGATGCCGGTCACCGTCACCCAGGCGACGATGGGCGTACTGACATAGGCCAGGGCTTCGCTCTGGTTGGTCTCGAAGACGTTCTGGATCATGGTCTGATCAAACTGGACGCCATATTTGAGCATGGTGTAACTGGCAATGGCGCTGATGACGAAGAGGAGCGCGAAGAAAGGCTTGAGCAGATAGCGGATGGAGAATGGCACAAACACGAAGTTGAGCGCTGCGACCAGCAGGATGGGGAGCGAGATGACAAAGCCCGTCTTGACGCGCTCCAGCTGGGAGAGAATGTCATACAAGTGCAGCCAGATGGGCCAGTTGAACAGGCATGCAAACACGACCGCCAGCAGGGCAATGAAGGGGACAACTCTTGTTTCCATCACAAAGGGCATACAGGCATCCTGATCGCAGATGGTGAAAATGGCATTCACGACAACGGCAGCGGATCACTTGGCATGGTCGCCAATTTTCAGTGAATGACGCTGTGGATTACCGATATACGAAGTGGTTTATGAATGTGGCGTTAACGCTGGCATTGCTTGCCTGTGGCGCACGGCATGGCAGATTTGGTGGGAAAACAGCATAAAAACCCCCGGCGTGGCCGGGGGCAATGGACTTAATTGGCGTTGGCCACCATGGCCTTGAGCTGCAGGAAATACTGCTCGTAGAGCTGGGAGGCGTCCCCCACATCGGACTGGAACACTCCTTTTTGCTTGGTCTCGTCACTTGGGAAGACCATGGCATTGTTACGAAACTCGGGAGAGAGCAGGGGGATGGCAGCCTTGACCGGGGTCGGGTAGCCGATGGTTTCGGCCACCTTGGCCGCCACGTCCGGACGCATCAGGAAGTTGATGAGGGCGTGGGCCTCTTTCACGTGCTTGGCCTTGGCGGGAATGGCCAGGTTGTCCATCCACAGCACGGCGCCCTCTTCCGGATAGGTCATCTTGATGGCCGGGTATTCGCGCTGGGCGCCGTAGGCGGAGCCGTTCCACAGCATGCCGATGTTCACTTCACCGGCGATGAAGGGGTCGGCCGGGTTGTCGGAGTTGAACGCCTTGACGTTGGGCATCAGCTTTTTCAGGTACTCGAACGCCTCGGTGATCTGGGTCTTGTCCTGGGTGTTGGGGCTGTAGCCCAGCTGAACCAGGGCGATATGGAACACCTCGCGGGCGTCATCCATCAACAGCAGGCTCTCTTTCCACTCCGGTGCCCACAGCTGCTTCCAGCTGGTGACGGGTTCGCTAATCATCTCGCTGTTGACGCCGATGCCGGTGGCGCCCCAGATATAGGGGACAGAGTAGCGGTTATCCGGGTCGTACTCGTGGTTGAGCAGGGTGGGGTCCAGGTGCTTGAAGTTGGGCAACTGGGCGCGGTCGAGGGGTTGCAGCATCTCCTCCTTGGCCATCTTGGAGATGAAGTAGGTGCTCGGCACCACTACATCGTAGCCGTCGCCATGGGTCTTCAGCTTGGCGTAGAGGGTTTCGTTGGATTCATAGGTGGAGTAGATCACCTTGATGCCGGTCTCTTGCTGGAACTGCTCCAGCAGACCGTCCGGTACGTATTCCGACCAGTTGTAGAAGTAGACCACCTTGTCTTCGCTGGCCTGTACCGGCGTGCTCAGCAGCGGGGCGGAGAGGGTGAGGGCGGCGGCCATCATGGCGCCCACCTTGTACTTGATTGTCATCAGAAACTCCTTGAGGTAATGGGGCCTTGCGGCCCACCGTGACAGAGTTCGCCTGCGCCAGCGGTGTTGCTGCGTGACGCCGTCATGTGGCGAAAAGGGGCTGCGCCGGGGCGCAGCA
This sequence comes from Aeromonas sp. FDAARGOS 1407, assembly GCF_019048725.1. NCBI lineage: Bacteria > Pseudomonadati > Pseudomonadota > Gammaproteobacteria > Aeromonadales > Aeromonadaceae > Aeromonas > Aeromonas sp. FDAARGOS 1407. The sequence goes on along the minus strand of NZ_CP077399.1, from coordinate 3,375,414 downwards.
AACAACCCGAGCAAACGGGCAGGCTATGCCTGCCGCTTGCGCAGTAACAACTGGGCGACCAGCACCATCCCCAGTGAGGCGATGAGCATCAGGGTGGCCAGGGCGTTGACCTCGGGGGAGACCCCCACCTTGACCATGGAGTAGATCTTGAGGGGCAGGATCTCGTAGGCCGGGCCGGTGACAAAGGAGCTCACCACCACATCGTCCAGGGACAGGGTGAAGGAGAGCAGCCAGCCCGCCATCACCGCCGGCAGGGCCAGCGGCAATATGATCCGGCGAAAGATGATCCCCTCGCCAGCCCCCAGATCCCGGGCCGCCTCCAGCATCCGCACATCGAAGCCGCACAGCCGCGAGTAGACGGTGATGACCACGAAGGGCAGGCAGAAGGTGATGTGAGCGATGAGCAGGGACCAGAAACCCAGGGCAACGCCAGTAGCCACGAACAGGGTGAGCAGCGAGATGGCCATCACGATGTCCGGGGACATCATCACCACGAACAGCATGCCGCTGACGTACTGCTTGCCCCGGAAGCGATAGCGAAACAGCGCCACTGCGGTGAGGGTGCCGATCAGGGTGGCCGACGTGGCGCTGAGGGCGGCGATGGTCAGGGAGTGCTGGGCCGCCTGCATCAGGCTGGCGCTGGCGAAGAGCTTCTCGTACCAGCTCCAGGTAAAGCCGCGCCAGTCGATGCCGTACTTGGAGAGGTTGAAGGAGTTGGCGATCAGCACCCCTATGGGGACATAGAGGTAGGTGAACACCAGCAGCAAAAATCCCGCTTTCAGTGCGCGCATCATGCCAGTTCCCCCTTCTTGCTCAAGAGTTTGCCCGCTCGCCAGTAGCAGTAGACCAACAGGGCCATCAGCACCGTCAGCATCACGCTGATGGCAGCGCCGAAGGGCCAGTCACGGCTGTTGAGGAACTGGGTCTTGATGAGGTTGCCGATCAGCAGGTGCTTGGCACCGCCCAAGAGATCGGAGACATAGAACATCCCCATGGCGGGCAGAAATACCAGCAGGCAGCCTGCGATGATACCGGGCAGGGTGAGCGGCAGCACGATGCGGTGCAGCCGCTGCCAGCCGTTTGCTCCCAGATCCCGCGCGGCTTCAAGCAGTCGGCCATCGAGCTTCTCGATGCTCGAATAGAGGGGCAGCACCATGAAGGGGAGCAGCACGTAAACCAGGCCGATGATGACGGCCACCTCGGTGTACATCATCTGCAGTGGCCGCTCAATGAGCCCCAGATCCAGCAACCAGCCGTTGATGAGGCCACGGGTGCTGAGCAGCACCTTGAGGGCATAGGTGCGGATGAGGGAGTTGGTCCAGAAGGGGACCACCACCAGAAACAGCAGCAGGGGGCGAATGCGGCTCGGCAGATGGGCCAGCAACCAGGCAAAGGGGTAACCCACCAGCAGACAGATAGCGGTGGCCACCAGCGCCAGCCACAGGGAGTGGAGCAGCACCTCAAAATAAAGGGGCTCCAGCAGTCGGCCATAGTTGCCCCAGGTGAAGATAGGGCTGATGAGGGCCGACTCGTCCCGGGTCAGGAAGCTGACCCCGAGGATCATCAGGTTCGGAAAGAAGACGAACAGGGTCAGCCAGCCGAGGATCAGCGCGATGGCCCCGTTGCGAAAACCGTTGTGGGCAAAGCTCAGGGGAACCCGGCCGCGGCGTGAATTAGTGAGGTTCATAGGGCAGCACTACCTCCCAGCTGTCGACCCAGTGGATGGCCACCTCCTGGCCCAGCCGGTAGTCGAAATCCGGGTCATCCTCGTCGAAGAACTCCGAGATCAGCAGTTGCTTGCCGCTCTCGAGCTCGATCACCGAGTCCAGGGTTGCGCCCTTGTAGTTGCGCTCGCAGATCTTGCCTGCCAGTGCGCCAGCCTGATCGTCCCCGTTGTCGAGAATGCGCAGATCTTCGGGACGTAGTAGCACCAGTACCTTGTCGGCGGGCTTGAAGGGCAGAGCGGTATGGAGCAGGCACTCGCGCCCTTCCACCTCGGCGCGCCAGACGCCGGGTTCGCTCTGGCTGATCAGGGTGCCATCCATCACGTTGATCTCGCCGATGAAGCGGGCAACGAACAGGTTGGCCGGAGATTCGTAGATGTCGCGCGGGGTGCCGCGCTGGATGATGTTGCCCCCCTCCATCACCAGGATGCGGTCGGACATGGTGAGCGCCTCTTCCTGATCATGGGTGACGAAGACGAAGGTGATGCCGAGGCGGCGCTGCAGTGCCTTCAGTTCGGTCTGCATCTGCTTGCGCAACTTGTAGTCCAGCGCCGAGAGAGATTCATCGAGCAGCAGCAGGCGTGGCTTGTTGACCACGGCGCGGGCGATGGCAACCCGTTGTTGCTGACCGCCGGAGAGCTGATCCGGGCGGCGGTTGGCCAGATCGGAGAGCTGCACCATGGCCAGGGTCTCCTCGACCCGCTGGCGGATTTCGCTTGCCGGCACCTTCTGCATCTCGAGGCCAAAGGCGACGTTTTCGAACACCGTCATATGGGGAAAGAGCGCATAGCTTTGAAACACGGTATTGATGTGTCTGTGTTCGGCGGGAATGTGGGTGATCTCGTCCCCGGCCAGGTGGATGGTGCCACCGTCTACCGATTCGAGCCCGGCCAGCAGGCGCAGCAAGGTAGTTTTGCCACAGCCGGAAGGACCCAGCAGCGTGAGGAATTCCCCGTCATAAATATCAAGGTCAAGGTCATTGAGAATCACCTTGCCATCGTAGTGTTTGCTGATCTTGTTCAGCGCGACAATTACCTGTTGGTTTTTCATCATCCGCCAGTCTCACCCCAGCCAGTGGCCATCGTGTTGAAAGAAGGGTCGCATTCTATTGCAGCCGACACATGAAATTAAAGGCTTTTTAGCCCGAACAGGACAGGAAAAACGGCTACGAATACCGGATCAAACCGCTATAATGTGCCACCTGATTCGTTCGTTTTCGATGTTGGATAGTCAATTGAGTAACAAAATGCGTATTGGTGGCTCCCTGGAGCAGTCCCTGAGCCAGGGTTATCGCCTCGATCTGAAAGGGGTGATCCAGGAGGGGTGGCAACAGACCCGCCGCACCGGATTCGGCCTGCTGCTGGCTATCGTCGGGGTAACGGCAATCTGGATCCTGCTCAGCAACATGTTGCTGGTGCCCTATATCGGTGACGATACGCAGATGAACGTGGCCATGGTACTGAGCCTGCTCATTACCGTCATCATGGCGCCCATGACCAGCGCCCTTGATATGCTGGGGCTGCAGCAGTCGGTGGGGGTCCGTGCCAGGGCCAACCAGGTGTTCGACTTTTTTCGTCACTTCGTGCGCCTCGGCATGCTGAGCCTGCTCGGCAGCGTGCTCACCAGCCTGTTTGGCCCGCTGTTCGAGCTGGTCGGCTTGCCGGTGGTGTTCTCTTTTGTACCTTCTGCCCTCATCGGCATGGGCCTTATCTTCACCGTGCCCCTGGTGCTGGAGCGCGGATTGACGCCGGTGCAGGCCATTGTGGTTTCCCTGCGGCTGTTTGTGCGAGGCTGGCCCAGCCTGGTGCTGTTTCATGGCATCATGGCGGCGCTGCTGTTTCTCGCCCTGCTCCCCATGGGGTTGGGACTTATCTGGATGGCCCCTCTCTACTTCAACTGCAAGGGGATCCTCTATCGGGATCTGTGCGGCGTGGCAGTAGAGGTCAATGAAGTGACCGAACGGGAAGGGCCCGATCATTTCAACGCATGATGCATAAGGATATTGAATGACCTGTCGCAATGGAGTGACCTCGGCGTTGCGCCGCGCCCTGCTGGCAAGCCTCTTGCTGCCGGGACTGGCGGTGGCGGCCCCTACGCTGGATCTGCAATACAGCACCTTCTACAGCCAGATGAAGAGTGTGGCCAAGGGGGATTTCGGTCATGCCAGGCTGGGATTTTATCTGACCGATCCGCAAAATGGCCGGCGCTGTACTCTGACCTCGGCCCGGGTGTCGACGCCGGACAGGGACGTAGCCGCCGAGGTGACGGTGGACAGCGAACTGCGCCTGCCTTTTGACGGGGATCTCAATCTTGACAAGGCCACCGTGGTGGTGGAGCTGCAAGAGCCCCATGCCAGCTGTGACATGGCGGTGCAGGTGATGGCCGATGCGCCGGCAGGCAGCCAGTTTCCGGTAGCAGAGATTGCCACTCGCCAGCAGCAGATGCAGCAGTTGCTCGACAAGATGGCGGGCATGGTGGGCAAGTATTTCCTGCCGTCCATGGAGGGGGTGCACATCGCGTTGGTCGAACCGAGCGGGACGGCCTATCTCGTTGAGGGGGCCCGGCAGGAGGCGTTGCCCTGGCAAGATGGCCAGCTGCAGTTGAACAAGGCTCAGCTCGCCGATTTTGCGGGTGGCACCTTGCGCCTGCAGGGGGAGGTGCTGCGACTTACCCCCTGGCTGCGCAAGGAGTAACGGGGCAGAGCCAGCCACACGGATAGAAAAAAGGAGCGACGGGTCGCTCCTTTTTCATTGTTGTTGATTATTGCTGTTTTGGCAGCAGAGGGCTTAGCGCACCTCAATCACATCCAGCATGTCCATCTCGTCGATGTCGAGGTGGGGCACCTTCGGCATCTCGGGGGGATCAAACGCCTTGTCGCCGCCATCTATGATGCCGGAGTCGCGGTTGATGCTCTTGAAGTCAAACAGCTTGTGATCGAGCAGGTGGCTCGGGATCACGTCCTGAATAGCGGTGAACATGGTCTCGATGCGACCCGGGAAGCGGCGATCCCAATCCTGCATCATCTGCTTGATGGCTTGGCGCTGCAGGTTCTCCTGGGAGCCGCACAGGTTGCAGGGGATGATGGGGAAGGCCTTGACGTCCGCATAACGGATCAGGTCTTTTTCCTTGCAGTAGGCCAGCGGGCGGATCACCACGTTCTTGCCATCATCGCTCACCAGCTTGGGCGGCATGGACTTGAGCTTGCCGCCGTAGAACATGTTGAGGAACAGGGTCTCGAGAATGTCGTCACGGTGATGGCCCAGGGCAATCTTGGTACAGCCCAGCTCCTGGGCGGTGCGATAGAGGATGCCGCGACGCAGGCGCGAGCAGAGCGAGCAGGTGGTCTTGCCCTCGGGGACCTTCTCCTTGACGATGGAGTAGGTGTCCTCTTCGACGATCTTGTACTCGATGCCGAGGGTGTCGAGATATTCCGGCAGGACGTGCTCGGGGAAGCCGGGCTGCTTCTGATCCAGGTTGACGGCGACCAGATCGAAATGGATGGGGGCGCTGGCTTTCAGGTTCATCAGTATGTCGAGCATACCAAAGCTGTCCTTGCCGCCGGACAGACACACCATCACCTTGTCACCCTCTTCAATCATGTTGAAGTCGGCAATGGCCTGACCCACGTTGCGCCGCAGGCGCTTTTGCAGTTTGTTGAAACTGTATTTTTCTTTGGCGTTCAGCTCTTCTAGCATGCTCGTAAAACCCGGGACACAAATAAGCGCGTTATTATAGCCATGTCCCGGGGGAGGGCAAGGTGCCTTATGCCTGATTGCGGCGGCTGTCCACCGGGCAGCTGTAATCGGCCGGTTTAAGGATCAGGATGTCGCACGGCAGCCTGTCCACCACATGCTCGGCGGTGTTACCAAGCAGGGCGGCCGAGAGGCCGGTACGGCCGACGCACCCCATGATCATCAGGTTGGCATTCAGCTCTTCTGCCATGTCCGGCAACACCTCTTCGGGCAGGCCTTCCGCGACCCGGGTCCAGAGATCGCTGATCCCGAACTTGCTGGCGTGGCTCAGCAGCAGGTTTTCGTGATGCTTGCGGATCGCCTCGTTGTAGGCTTTGGGATCAAACTCCGGCAGTTCGATGGCCACGTTGACCGGCGTGCCTGGGTAAGTGTTGACCAGATAGAGGTTGGCCCCCAGCAGTTCGGCGATGTCTGTGCCCTCCTGGGTGATCCGCTCGTTGAGTACCTTCTGATCGGGGTCGTCGCTCGAGCAGTTGATGGCGGCGATGATGTTGCCGCCACGCTGCCAGTGCCCTTCTTTCACCAGCAGAACCGGGCAGGGGCATTTGCGCAATAGGTGCCAATCGGTGGGAGTAAAAATGAAGGTTTGCAGGAAACTGTGATGGTGAGTGGCCTTGACCACCAGATCGTGGCGCTGCTCCAGCACCTCCTGAATGACGCACTCGAAGGGACGGTTGTGCCAGACCACTTTCACCTCGCAGGTGATCCCTTTTTCCCGGTAGGGAGTCAGGATCTCGTCCAACCACTCCTGGCGCTGGGAAATGACACCGTGGCGCATCTCTTCCCGCTCCTCCGCCGACAACATGGCGGTCATCTCGTACGAGAAGTCATAGATGGTGAGCAGCAGGGTCAGATGGGCATTGTTGTCCAGCTCGGCGATCTTGACCGCCCGTTCGAGGGCGATTTGCCGCTCTTCTTCGGGGTTGATAACCACCAGAATGTTCTGATATTTGACCATCTTCTCCTCCTTGGAAAATACCAATGTCAGCAGGACCTTAGCATTTACAGCTTAGCGCAGGAGGCAGGTGGCGGTCGTGTGCCGGATCAAATTCCAGAGGAAAGGATCCGGCAGAGGAGAGGGGAAATGGCGGGGAGATCAGCCGCAGGTCGGACGGGTGGCGCCAGCCATCTGGCCGAGTGCTGCGTGATCGAGCACGGTAATGTACTTGCCCTTGACGCTGATAAGACCGGACTTCTGGAAGCGGCCAAGCAGACGGCTGATGGTCTCGACGGTGAGGCCCAGATAGTTGCCGATGTCGCCCCGGGTCATGGAGAGACGGAACTCCTTGGCGGAGAAACCGCGCTCGGAGAAGCGTACCGACAGGTTGTGCAGGAAGGCTGCCAGGCGCTCTTCGGCATTCTTCTTGGAGAGCAACAGGATCATCTCCTGATCGCCCATGATTTCGTTGCTCATCAGTCGCATGATCTGCTGACGCAGCTTGGGCATCTTGCCGGAGAGATCGTCAAGTACTTCGAACGGGATCTCGCACACCATGGCGGTTTCCAGCGCCTGGGCGAAGGAGGGGTGAGCCTGTTTGTGGATGGCATCGAAGCCGACCAGATCACCAGCCAGATGGAAGGCGGTGATCTGCTCATCCCCTTGCTCTGTGATGGTGTAGGACTTGATGGTCCCGGAACGGATGGCGTAGAGAGACTTGAACTCGTCGCCGGCCTTGAACAGCTCTTCACCCTTTTGGATCGGCTTCTTGCGCTCGATGATGCTGTCGAGCTGATCCAGCTCGTTGTCGTTCAGGGTAAAGGGAATGCAGAGCTGACTGATACTGCAGTCCTGGCAATGAATTGCACAGCCACCGCTCTGGATACGTCTGCCAGGTTTCTTTTCCGGGATCATAGGCTCATACGAATAATTGATTTATATCAAACAAGTTTACCATCAACTCATCCGTTTTGGATAGGGTTTCAAAAGGATGCAATGCCAACCCACAGGGTGTGAACCCCATAAAAAATGAGCAACAGGGCACCTCCGAGGCGCAAACTGCGCAAGGTCAGCCAGTAGCGCAGCCGATCTGCCAGCCCCCCCAGAGCAAACAGGGTAGGCAGGGTGCCCAGCCCAAACGCAAGCATGATGAGAGCGCCGCCGCTGACCGAGCCCGCTGCTGCGCTCCAGGTCAGCATGGAGTAGACCAGCCCGCAGGGCAGCCAGCCCCAGACCATGCCAAAGGGCAGTGCCTGCAGGGGGGAGGTAAAGGGCAGAAACTTGCCCGCCAGCGGTTTGATGTGGGGCCAGAGTCTGGCGCCGATGCGTTCGAGCAGCAATATCCCTTGCCACCAGCCTGCCAGATAGAGGCCGAGGGCGATCATCAAGAGGGCCGCGATGAGCCGCAGTCCGGCGATGGCGTGTTTGCCTGCCCCAAGCTCGCTGGTGGTGGCGAGTAAGCCCCCTACCAGAGCACCGGCAATCACATAGCTGAGGATCCGGCCCAGGTTGTAGTTGAGCAGATAAGCGAGGCGTCCCCAGAAGTGTTGTTTGTCGGCCGGGATCGCCATGGCAAGGGCTGCCGAGACACCGCCGCACATGCCGATGCAGTGTGCCGAGCCCGCCAGTCCCACCAGCAGGGCTCCCAGAAGATCAAGATTGTGCGTCATCTGGGCTGTGCTTGGTTGGTTTCTGGGCAGGTTGGTCTTCATCAAACAGGATGTTGGAGCCCTGTCTGTCGAGGTCCTCAAACTGCTCGGAGCGAATGGCCCAGAAGAAGACGACTCCGGCGATGATCACAAACAGGATGGCGATGGGGATCAGGACAAAAATGATGTTCATGGTCTCTACCTTGGCAAATGCCTCCTTGGCGACTGAGCCCCATGGTAACCCTGTTCGGGTCGCCGGCCAGTCGCCACGGGTCAAAAATGTGGCCTGCGTCGGTGACAGGCCATCGAGTCAATGGTCATGTCAGCGATTGAGGCGCATGGAGTTGGTGACCACGATGAGGGAGCTCAAGGACATACCGGCCGCCGCCAGATAGGGGGGCAACCAGCCGCTGGCGGCCAGCGGCAACACCAGCAGGTTGTAGCCGATGGACCAGGCAAAGTTCTCGATGATGATCTTGCGGGTGCGCAGGGCCAGCGTCCTGGCGTCCAGCAGACGATTCAGATCGTCGGCAAGCAGGATGGCATCGGCGCTGTTTTTGGCCAGGTCCGTGCCGCCCGCCATGGCGAACGAGGCATGGGCCCCGGCCAGCACTGGAGCATCGTTGATGCCGTCACCCACCATGATGCTGATCTCCCCGTCAGCCTCCCGCCCCTTGAGGTAGGCGAGCTTGCCATCGGGGGTGACACCCTTGATCAGCTCGTCCACGCCAAGCTCACGGGCTATTTCATCGGCCTGGGCCGAACTGTCGCCAGTGAGGATGGTGGTCTGCAAACCGGCCGCTTTGAAGGCGGCGATGAGCGCCTTGGCATCGGGTCGCAGGGTATCTTCCAGCTCGAAGCGGGCCAGGACCTGGCGCTCGTCGGCCAGATAGATGGCGAGGCCGCGGGGGCTGACGAGGTCATCGCCCAGCCTCAGCCAGCCAGCGCTGCCGATGCGATAGCGCACCCCATCGACAATCCCGGTGACACCGTGGCCGATGACGGGAGTGATGTCGCTCGCATGAGGCAGCAGGGCGATGCCATCGGCCGGCAGGCGGAAGGCGCGGGCGATGGGATGTTCGGACTGTGCCTCCAGAGCGCGGGCGATGGCGAGACAGTGCTCGGCATTGAGATCCCCCAGCACCTGGGTGCGGCAGAGGCGAATTTCCCCCGTGGTCAGGGTGCCCGTCTTGTCCATCACCACCCGGTTGGCCTTGGTCAGCACATCCAGCACGTGACCGCGACGCAGCAGTATGCCGGAGCGGGTGAGGTGAGCGGTGGCCGAGGTGAGTGCGGTTGGCGTTGCCAGCGACAGAGCGCAGGGGCAGGTGGCGACCAGCACCGCCAGAGTGATCCAGAATGCCTGCTCCGGCTGGTGAAAATGCCAGAAGATCCACACCAGGGCCGCGATGATGAGCAGCACCAGAATGAAGTGGCGCGACAGCACATCGGCCATCTGGGCGATGGCGGGCTTGTCGTCGAGGGCGTGATCCTGCAGGCGCATGATCTGGGCGATCCGCGACTCCTCGATACGATGGCTGACCCGGATCTCGAGGGGGGCATCGGTATTGATGGTACCGGCATAGACCTGATCTCCATGCCCCTTGAGCAGCGGCAACTGTTCGCCGGTCAGCATGGATTCGTTTAGGCTGGCTTCCCCCCGCACTATGATGCCGTCGGCCGGCAGGGTGGCGCCCGCTAGCACACGGACTCTGTCTCCTACTTGCAGGGTCTTGGCGGCGACCTCATGTTCACCTTCCTCGTCGATGCGGGTTGCCATGATGGGCACCAGCCGCGCCAGGTTGGAGCTCGACTCGGACGCCTTGCGTCTGGCCCTGAGCTCGAGGAACCGCCCCAGCAGCAGGAAGAAGACGAACATGGTGATGGAGTCGTAATAGACCTCCCCCGTGTTGAAGACGGTGGCCCACATGGAGGCGACAAAGGCGCCGATGAGGGCCAGGGATACCGACACATCCATCGAAAGGTGGCCCTGCTTCAGGCTGCGCCAGGCGTTCACGTAAAAAGGTTGGGCCGAATAGATCATGATGGGGGTAGAGAGCAGCAGGCTTATCCACTTGAAGTAGACCATGAACTCCTCCTCCACGCTGATGAAGAAGTCCATGTAAAGGGCCACGGCGCACATCATCACCTGCATGGAGCCGAGCCCGGCCAGTGCCATCCGGAACATGTAGCGGCGCACCTCTTTGGCGTAAAGCGCCTCTTGCTGATGGGTCTGGAAGGGGTAGGCGCGATAGCCAACCTTGGCGAATCCCTTGAGGATGTCGCTCAAAGAGAGCTTGTCCGGATCCCACTTGATGCGGGCCCTGTGGGTGGTGGTGTTGACGTTGATGTAACGCAGTCCGGGGAGGGTCATCAGGTGGCGTTCGATAAGCCAGGCACAGGCGGCGCAGGTGAGCCCCTCTACCGTCAGCTGGATCTCCCGCACGTTGCCGCTGTCGGTAACAAACTCCTGCTGCACCTCGGCCAGATCGTAGTGGGTGAGGGCGGCCAGCTCCTCGGGCACCAGATCCCCCTTGGCACCCGGTGCGGTGCGGTGATCGTAATAACTGGCCAGGCCGCACTCCATGATGGTTTCCGCCACCGCCTGGCAACCCGGACAGCACATGGGACGGACAATGCCCTTGATCTCGAGGGCATAGTGACTGTCGGCGGGAACCGGCTCGCCACAGTGAAAACAGCCGGTCATGGTTTAGCGTCCTTTGGGATCGAGTTCGACAGGGGCCTGAGTGGGCAGTTGAACCGTTTCTTGCAGTCGCCATTCGTGGTTGAAGGCATCGACCCTGAGGTGCCATTTACCGGTCAGGGGGCGTTCAAAGTGGAAGCGATAGGTGCCGCTGCCATCGGCGGTGATCAGGTGCTCGCTGTCCTGACCGGCCAGGGTAGGGTGGAACAGGGAGAGGTACAGCGCCTGTCCTGGCGGGATGTCGCCACTGAGCGGCTTGAGGGTCAGCTCCTGACCGTTGACCTCCAGCGCAAAGCGGATGTTGAGCGCCTCGGCCCGGTCAAACTTGCTCAGATCCTGATTGATCTCTTTCCCTTGTTTGTAATAGTCCTCTGCCACCAGATTTACTCCATCCTTGCTGGCGATGATGGCGGTGGCGATGCTGCCGACAACGGCGGCGGTGGGGAGGGCGATGATAAACCAGGGCCAGAATTGGCGATACCAGGGTCGGGTCATGATTGCTACTACCGTGAAACGAGTGATTAACGAGGAGGATGGCTTTTACGCAACACAAGATAACAAAAAGCCTCGAGTAGTCGAGGCTTTTTGCTGTGTAATCACGTGTTTATCACATGTTACTTCGGGTGTGGCCGACCTTATTTGGCAGTCTGTGGGTGAGACAGGCTGTAAACGTAGGAGGCCAGCAGGTGCACCTTGTCTTCGCCCAGAATGTCTTTCCAGGCCGGCATCACACCGTGGCGACCGTGGGTGATGGTCTGGACCACCACTTCGCGGGAGCCACCGTAGAGCCAGGTGCTGTTGGTTAAGTCAGGTGCACCGACGGCGATGCCGCCCTTGGCATCCGGACCGTGACAGGCGGCGCAGACCGCGAAACGAGCTTCACCCTTCTTGGCTTCCACCAGATCAACCTTGCGACCGGACAGACTCAGCACGTAGGAAGCGACTTCCTGCACGCCATCCTTGCCCAGGATCTCGCCCCAGGCAGCCATGATCCCCTGACGACCGCCCATGATAGTGGTCTTGATCTGATCCGGGGCGCCGCCCCATTGCCATTCGCTGTCGGTCAGGTTCGGGAAACCGCGACCACCGCGGGCATCGGAGCCGTGGCACTGGGAGCAGTTCTGCAGGAACAGACGCTGACCCACCTTGCGGGCTTCCGGATCGGCGGCGATCTCCTCGATGGGGCGATAGCTCTTGCCGTCGGCCTGGTAGGCCAGCTCGCGGAACTTGGCGCCGTAGATCTCGTCAGCCTTGGCGATCTCGCGGTCATACTCCACCGCACGACCTTCCGACTTGGCAGACTCGGTCGCGGCGCGGGATTCGGCCAACGAACGGACATCCTGGTTGGAACTTTGCCAGCCCAACAGACCCTTGAAGTTGCCAAGGCCCGGGAAGGCGACCAGATAGACCAGACCGGTGACGATGAAGAAGAGGAACATGTAGGTCCACCACTTCGGCAGCGGGTTGTTGATCTCTTCGATGCCGTCGAAGGAGTGACCCATCGACTTGCCTTCTTCAACACCCATCTTGTCCTTGCGGCACCACATCAGCAGCAGGAAGCAGCCGAGGATGGTCCCCAGGGTAATGACGGTTACGAAAATACTAAACAGAGTGCTCATTATTGTTTCGCTCCTGCGTTCTTTTTATCAGCACCGGATTGCTCATCATCGGCGAAAACCAGATTGGCAGCCTCGTCGAAAGCGGTCTTGCGGCGTTTGCTGTAAGCCCAGACGAAGATGCCGATCATGATGGCCATCAACAGCAGGGTGTACAGACCGCGAAAAGTGCCGTAGTCCATCTCCACACTCCTTATTTCAGGGCATGGCCCAGTGATTGCAGATAGGCCACCAGGGCTTCCAGCTCGGTCTTGCCCTTGACGGCATCACCGGCGCCCTGAATATCGGCATCGGTATAGGGCACGCCGAAGTGGTCGCGGAACAGCGCCAGTTTCTTGCCCGTCATCTCGCCAGTCAGCACGTTGCGATCAAGCCAGGGGTAGGCGGGCATGTTGGACTCGGGCACCACGTCGCGCGGGTTGATCAGGTGAACCTTGTGCCACTCGTCGGAGTAGCGGCCACCGACCCGTGCCAGATCCGGCCCGGTACGCTTGGAGCCCCACAGGAAGGGGTGCTCCCACACGCTTTCACCGGCGACCGAGTAGTGACCGTAACGCTCGGTTTCGGCACGGAACGGACGGATCATCTGGCTGTGGCAGTTGGTGCAGCCTTCGCGAATGAAGATATCGCGCCCTTCCATCTGCAGGGCGGTGTAGGGCTTGAGGCCCTCCACCGGCTCGGTAGTCTGCTTCTGGAAGAACAGCGGGGTGATTTCGACCAGGCCACCCAGGCTGATGGCAAATATGATGCCGACCACCAGCATGGGAACGCTTTTTTCAAAGATCTCGTGACGGTTATTGTTGCTCATGCTTTGACCTCTTCAATCATGCTGGCTGGGCGACGGGTTCCAGGGAACCCTTGGGCGCGGTGATGGTGCGATAGGCGTTGTAGGCCATCAGCAACATACCGGTGACAAAGAAGCAGCCACCCAGGAAGCGCACGAAGTAGAAGGGATAGGAGGCCTGCAGGGCTTCCACGAAGCTGTAGGTCAGGGTGCCGTCTTCGTTGACTGCACGCCACATCAGACCCTGCATCACACCGGAAATCCACATGGCGACGATGTAGAGCACGGTACCCACGGTCGCCAGCCAGAAGTGCACGTTGATCAAGCGGATGCTGTACATGCGGCCCTGGCCGAACAGGTTCGGGATCAGGTGGTAAACCGCACCGATGGAGACCATGGCAACCCAGCCCAGGGCACCGGAGTGAACGTGACCTACGGTCCAGTCGGTGTAGTGGGAGAGGGCGTTGACGGTCTTGATCGCCATCATGGGGCCTTCGAAGGTCGACATGCCGTAGAACGACAGGGAGACGATCAGGAAGCGCAGGATGGGGTCATAGCGCAGTTTGTGCCAGGCACCGGAGAGGGTCATGATGCCGTTGATCATGCCGCCCCAGGAGGGCACGAACAGGATCAGGGACATCACCATGCCGAGGGACTGGGCCCAGTCAGGCAGGGCGGTATAGTGCAGGTGGTGCGGACCGGCCCAGATATAGAGGGAGATCAGCGCCCAGAAGTGCACGATGGAGAGTCGGTAGGAGTAAACCGGGCGGCCGGCCTGTTTGGGCACGAAGTAGTACATCATGCCAAGGAAACCTGCAGTCAGCAGGAAGCCTACCGCGTTGTGACCGTACCACCACTGCACCATGGCATCCATGGCACCGGAATACATGGAGTAGGACTTCATGCCGGAGAGCGGCACTTCCATGTTATTGACGATGTGCAGCACGGCGACCGTGATGATAAAGGCGCCGAAGAACCAGTTCGCCACATAGATGTGGGAGGTGGTGCGCTTCATCAGGGTACCGAAGAAGACGATGGCGTAGGCGACCCAGACTACGGTGATCGCCAGATCGATCGGCCACTCCAGCTCGGCATACTCTTTGGCGGTCGTGAATCCCAACGGCAGCGAGATGGCCGCAGAGAGGATGATTGCCTGCCAGCCCCAGAACACGAAGCTGGCGAGCGGGCCACCAAACAGCCGGGTCTGGCAGGTACGCTGCACCACGTAGAAGGAGGTCGCCATCAGGGCGCTCACCCCGAAGGCGAAGATCACCGCGTTGGTGTGCAGAGGCCGCAGACGACTGTATGTCAGCCAGGGGGTTTCGAAGTTGAGGGCAGGCCAGATCAGCTGGGCTGCGATCAGTACGCCAACCGACATGCCGACAATTCCCCAGACAATCGTCATGACGGTAAACTGGCGAACAACGGTGTAGTTGTACTCAGGATGGTTAGTTGTATGGCTCATCGTTATATTCCGCTTCCGATGCTGCTGTTGTTTGGTTTTTGTCCGGCGAACCGGACCTGTTTCATCGAGTCACCGCCCACCAGTTGTTAACATCTGTTAACGAAAGGAAAAGCAAAAGATGACCATATGAAAACTGCATGGGAATGATACTGAAGTGACAGGTAAAATAACAGTATAAACAGTGATATATTTGGCTCCGTCCGGCCTCGTTTTAACCGCGATTTACCTTGTGCGAGATCACAAAAATACTATTTTTTCTGCATCTTATTGGGACCGCTTTTCATGAAAGAAAAACTCACTAGCCGTAAAGTCATGCACCTCGGACTGGTGCTGGCCCTATTATTGGGGCTCATTGCATACCGTACCTGGTTTTCAACCGAAAACAACGCCGCACCCGCGCCGATAAAAGATCAGATTTGTGATCTTTCCCACAGCAGTTGCACTGTCTCTGTCGGCGAAAAACCCCTGACGGTGGCGGTGGCCGAACTGCCGGTACGCGCCGAACGGGATTTTGCCCTGCGCATGACGGGGGGGGATCCGGCCATTACTCCGGTGAAGGCATGGCTGGAAGGGCGGGATATGTTTATGGGAACCATTCCGGTCAAGTTTGAACAAATAAGCGGCGGTTGGCAGGGAACGACCCTGGTGGGCAGTTGTACTTCTCCCACTATGGTCTGGCTGCTCAATATCGAATGGAGCAATGGCGAGCGCCAGCAATTGGCGTTGTCGGTTGCCCGGGAATAAGTCGTTGGCCGCAAAGGAGTGGAAAAAATATTTGAAATTTCCATGCCAGGCGTTACCTTCCCTTGGCCTACAGGGAGTGAAATCTATTTAATCATGACTGAGAAAAATCAATTTTATCGAACCCTCAATCAACAGGCGCGAGCCCTGTTGGAGGGAGAAACCGACCTGATTGCCAACCTGGCCAACCTCTCCGCCCTGCTCAATCAGGAGCTGGCAGATATCAACTGGGTCGGTTTTTATCTGTTGCAAGGGGACACCCTGGTATTGGGTCCCTTCCAGGGCAAGCCAGCCTGTGTCCGCATTCCCGTCGGCCGTGGTGTCTGTGGCACCGCCGTGTCAGAGGGCAAGACCCAGCTGGTAGATGATGTGCATCAGTTTGATGGGCATATTGCCTGTGACGGTGCCAGCAATGCCGAAATCGTGATCCCGGTGCGCCGCAACGGCGAGATCATCGGGGTGCTCGACATCGACAGTCCGATTTTTAACCGTTTCGATCAGGAAGACCGGATTGGCCTTGAAGAAACGGTGCAAATTTTGGAAAGCATGCTCTAAGTGATTGCTTAGATGGTTCGCAAAAGGCCCCAAGCTCTCTATAATGAGGCCTTTGTTGTGCTCGGGAAGTGCCCGTGCGTTTATATGAAAGCCAAGGTTATACATGGAAAACACTGAGAAGCTGAAGAACAGTAAAGAAATCGTTGCCTACCTGGTCGAGAAATTCCCGGCCTGCTTCGTTGCTGAAGGAGAGGCCAAGCCGCTCAAGATTGGCATCTTCCAGGATTTGGCCGAGCGTCTTGCTGACGATGCCAGAGTCTCCAAGACCATGCTGCGCTCTGCTCTGCGTCAATATACTTCCAGCTGGCGCTACCTGCATGGCCTCAAGGCTGGCCAGGCTCGTGTCGATCTGGACGGTAACCCGGGCGAACTGCTGACCGAAGAGCACATCGAACACGCCAAGCAGGCGCTGAAAGAGAGTAAAGAGCGCGTCTTTGCCAGCCGTCGTACCAACAACAAAGAGAAGGATGACAAGGCCAAGAAACCCCGTCGTCCTGCTCCTCGCAAGACCGAGAAGGCGGATGTCGCCGCCAAGCCAAAGGCTCAGGAGAAAGCGCCTGTTGCCGATGCTCCGCTGGTCAAGGTGGATGCCGCTACCCTGAAAGTGGGTCAGGACGTCCGTGTGGTCATGGGCAAGTCTCCGGTTCCCGCAACCATCAAGGAAGTGACCAAGGACGACGTTCAAGTCCAGCTGCAGACCGGCATGACCCTGCGGGTCAAATCAGAGCACCTGGTTCTCTAAGGAGAGACATGTTGAAGCATGGCGTAATTCGTTTTTCCCTCGTTGCCTGTAGCCTGGCGCTTGCCGGGCTCGCACAGGCCATCGAGCCGGTGCTCAAGGAGAGTGATTTGCCTGTGTTGGCTCAAGAGAGCCAACATGCTACGGCCAGCAAGCGAATTGCCAATCTGTTTACCCGCTCGCATTACAAACAGTTCAAGCTGGATGATGCCTTTTCCTCCGTGATCTTCGACAAGTATCTGGAGAATCTGGATTACAGCCGCAACTTGTTTTTGGCCTCTGACATCAGCCGTTTTGAAAAGTACCGTAACGGGTTTGACACCGACCTCGAAAGAGGCCGTCTGGCGCCCGCCTACGAGATGTTCAACCTGAGTCAGCAGCGGCGTTATGAGCGGTTCGAATACGCCCTCAAACTGCTCGATACTCCTTTCGATTTTACCCAGCCCGACAACTATGTGTTCGATCGGGAAGGGGCGGCTTGGCCGAGGGATGAAGCCGAACTCAACGAGTTGTGGCGCCAGCGGGTCAAATACGATGCCCTGAGCCTCAAACTCAGCGGCAAGGAGTGGCCCGAGATCAAGGAGCTGCTTGGCAAGCGTTACAACAACGCCATCAAGCGGATGTCCCAGACTGAGAGCGAGGATGTGTTCCAGCTCTTCATGAACTCCTTCGCTCGCGCCATCGAACCGCATACCAGTTATCTCTCACCGCGCAGCGCCGATCGTTTCAACACCGAGATGAACCTCTCGCTGGAGGGGATTGGTGCCGTGCTGCAGGCGGAGGACGATTTCACCGTCATTCGTTCCCTGGTGCCCGGTGGTCCTGCTGCCAAGTCCAACAACCTCAAGCCCGATGACAAGATCACCGGGGTAGGGCAGGAGGATGGCAAGATCGTCGATGTGATCGGCTGGCGTCTTGACGACGTGGTCGAGCTCATCAAGGGGCCCAAGGGCAGCAAGGTGAAGCTGGAGATCCAGCGCGGCAAGGGCGCCAGCGCCAAGACCGAGCAGATCGAGCTAGTGCGGGACAAGGTGCGCCTCGAAGATCGCGCCGCCAAGTCCAAGGTGATCACCGCCGAAGGCAAGAAGATAGGGGTCATCGAGATCCCCAGCTTCTACGTCAATCTTCATGAAGATGTGATCAAGGAGCTCTCCAGCCTCAACAAGCAGAAGATCGATGGCCTCATCATCGATCTGCGCGGCAATGGTGGCGGTGCCCTGACCGAAGCTTCGGCCCTGAGCGGTCTCTTCTTTGCCAGCGGTCCCGTGGTGCAAATTCGTGATCACATGGGCCGCATCACGGTCAATGGCGATGACGATGGTCAGGTCTACTACGGTGGCCCCATGTCGGTGATGATCGATCGCTACAGCGCCTCGGCCTCCGAGATCTTTGCCGCCGCCATGCAAGACTACGGCCGCGCCCTGATCCTCGGGGAAAACTCGTTCGGCAAGGGCACGGTGCAGCAGCATCGCAGCCTGGCCAAGGTCTACGACTTCTACGAGCAGCCGCTGGGTCACGTGCAGTACACCATCGCCAAGTTCTACCGGATCAACGGCGGCAGCACCCAGAACAAGGGGGTTGCACCGGACATCAGCTTCCCGACGCCGGTTGCGCCGGAAGAGACTGGCGAGAGCCGCGAGTTCAACGCGCTGCCGTGGGACAAGATCGCCTCGGCCAACTACCAGACGCTGGGTAATTTCACCAGCCAGCTGCCCAAGTTACAGGCGGCCCACGATGCGCGGATTGCCAAGGAT
Organism: Aeromonas sp. FDAARGOS 1407; assembly: GCF_019048725.1. Classification (NCBI taxonomy): domain Bacteria; kingdom Pseudomonadati; phylum Pseudomonadota; class Gammaproteobacteria; order Aeromonadales; family Aeromonadaceae; genus Aeromonas; species Aeromonas sp. FDAARGOS 1407. The sequence continues at coordinate 3,356,994 of NZ_CP077399.1, read as the reverse complement.
CCCGAGTTTGCCTACGTAATGCAGGACATCGCCGAGTACCAGGGGGAGAAAGATAAAAAATCTGTCTCCCTCAACGAGGCAGAACGTCTGGCAGAGCAGGCCAAACAGGACGAGAAGGCGCTCACGCGCGCCAACGAACGTCTGGCCCGCCTTGGCAAGCCTGCGGTGAAGAGCCTGGATGACTTGCCGGCCGATTTTGAGGCGCCCGATGAGTATCTGGTCGAGGCGGCCAACATCACGGCGGATCTGGCCAAGGCCGGCAAACGTAGTTGAGTTGGCCAAGCTGAATCTACAAGGGCGACGCGAGTCGCCCTTTCTTTTATCAGACCGCAAATCGTTTGACCCCGCCTGCCGGTTGTGCCAGCCTCTTTCTCGCCTTTAACAAGCGTGGAAGCAGACAATAATGACAAATCACTCCCAGGCCATGACGGCCAAATATCGTCAGGACTACCAGGCCCCTCTCTACTGGATTGATACCATCGATCTGGATTTCCAGCTGCAGGAACCCCTCACCCAGGTCACCGCCATCACCCGCATTCGACGCAACGGCGATCACAACGAACCTTTGGTGCTCGATGGTGAGCAGCTGACGCTCAAGAGCATCGCCATCGACGGTGTGCCGTGCGAGCATTATGAGCTGGGGGAGGGTAGCCTGACCCTGTTCAACCTGCCCACCGAGTGCGTGCTGACCATAGTCACCCTGCTGGATCCGGCCGCCAACAGTGCGCTGGAAGGGCTTTACAAGTCCGGTGATGCCTACTGCACCCAGTGCGAAGCTGAAGGGTTTCGTCGCATCACCTATTATCTCGACCGGCCTGATATCCTGGCCCGCTACAGCACCCGCATTACCGCAGACAAGGCCAAGTATCCCTTCCTGCTCTCCAACGGCAACAAGGTCGACAGCGGCAATCTGGACGGTGGGCGTCACTTCGTGCAGTGGCAGGATCCCTTCCCCAAACCCAGCTATCTGTTTGCTCTGGTCGCCGGGGATTTTGACGTGGAGCGAGGCAGTTACGTGACCCGAAGTGGCCGCAAGGTGGCCCTCGAAATCTTCGTCGACAAGGGCAATCTGGAGCGGGCTGGTTTCGCCATGGAGAGCCTCATCAACTCCATGCGTTGGGACGAACAGCGTTTCGGTCTGGAATACGACCTCGATATCTATATGATCGTCGCGGTGGACTTCTTCAACATGGGTGCCATGGAGAACAAGGGGCTCAACATCTTCAATTCCAAGTTCGTGCTGGCCAACCCGGCTACAGCCACCGACAGCGACTACCACGGTATCGAACGGGTGATCGGTCACGAATATTTCCACAACTGGACCGGCAACCGGGTCACCTGTCGCGACTGGTTCCAGTTAAGCCTGAAAGAGGGGCTGACGGTGTTTCGGGACCAGGAGTTTTCCTCCGATCTCGGCTCGCGCGGAGTAAACCGCATCAACAATGTGCGCACTGTGCGCGGCCCGCAGTTTGCCGAAGACGCCGGTCCCATGGCCCACCCCATCCGCCCGGATGTGGTGATCGAGATGAACAACTTCTACACCCTGACCGTCTATGAGAAGGGCTCTGAAGTGATCCGCATGATGCACACCCTGCTTGGTGAAGAACATTTCCAGGCCGGCATGCGCCTCTATTTCGATCGCTTTGACGGTCAGGCAGTCACCTGCGATGACTTCGTACAGGCGATGGAAGATGCCTCCGGGGTGGATCTTGGCCGCTTCCGTCGCTGGTACAGCCAGTCCGGTACCCCCGAGCTGACTGTAACCGACGAATACGACGCCGCCAGCGGCATCTATCGCCTGCACGTGCGCCAGCACACGCCACCGACCCAGGATCAGCCACAGAAACTGTCGCTGCATATCCCGCTCGACATCGAACTCTATGATGAGCAGGGGGCCGTCATCCCGCTGCAGTACCAGGGTAAGGCCATCGGCAACGTGCTCGACGTGCTGGAAGCGGAGCAGACCTTCGTGTTCGATCGAATGCCAACCAAGCCTGTTCCTTCTCTACTGCGGGACTTCTCAGCCCCGGTCAAGTTGCACTATGACTACAGCGACGAGGCGCTGGCCTTCCTGATGCGCTTTGCCTGCAACGAGTTTGTCCGCTGGGATGCCGCCCAGATGCTGATCAACAAGGCGGTGATTGACGGGGTTACCCGGGTACAACAAGGGCTGGACGTGGTGGTATCGGCCACCTTACTGGATGCCTTTGTCGCCATTTTGGACGACAGCGAGCTGGATCCGGCGCTCAAGGCCGAGATCCTGGCGCTGCCGGGGGAGGCGACCCTGGCCGAACTGTTCGAGGTGGCTGATGTCGATGCCATCCATCGGGTGCGCAACGAGATCCAGCAGCAGCTGGCGCAGGCCTTCGGGGCGCAGCTGGCCGCCCAGTACGACAGTCTGAAGCTGCCGACCTATCGGGTAGTGCATGCCGACACGGCCAAGCGCGCCCTCAAGGGCGTGGTACTCGGTTATCTGGCGGCGCTCGACGCCGGCAGCGCCGATCTGCTGGTGCGCCAGCAATATGCGGCGGCCGATAACATGACCGATACCCTGGCGGCGCTGCAGGTGGCCAACAGCCATCTGCTGCCGTGCCGCGCCGAACTCCTGGCCGATTTCGAGGGCAAGTGGGCGCACGATGGTCTGGTGCTGGACAACTGGCTGCGTCTGGTGGGAAGCAAGCCAGCTGCGGATGTGCTGGCCGATGTGAAGCAGGCGATGGCGCACCCCACCTTCAGCATTCGCAACCCGAACCGGCTGCGGGCGCTGATCGGCAGCTTTGCCATGAACAACCAGGTGCAGTTCCATGCCCGCGATGGCAGCGGCTACCGCTTCCTGACCGATCTGCTGATCGAGCTCAACGAGGTCAATCCCCAGGTGGCGTCACGCCTCATCACCCCCCTTATCCAGTTCAAACGGCTCGATGAAGAGCGCAAGGGGCTGATCCGCGCCGAGCTGACCCGACTGGCCAGCCTCGAAGGATTGGCGCGGGATCTGTTCGAGAAGGTGAGCAAGGCGCTGCTGCAGTAAGGAAACAGGGCAGGGGATGGGTCTCTTCTCCCCACTCTTGCCTGCGTTATGCCCGTGAAGATAAAGACAAGGCGAGCGGTTCGGTTGAACCCTCGCCCTTTTTGAAGGAGCCGACGTGAAACAGTTTACCTTTCGATTATCTCTGAGCCACGACGAGATCATGCTGATGTACCAGGGCCACGTCAGGCGCCTGGTGGTGGGAACCGAGCAAGGGCTCACCATAGAGATAGGGTTGGAAAAAATCCGCCCCTTTGTCGCCCACAGCGGGGTGTACGGCTATTTTCGCCTGAAAACCCAGGACGATTATCGCTTCATCAGCCTGGAACGCATAAATTAACATTTTTGGAACAGATTCCCGACTAGTTATCTCGCTTTTATCACTAACTATCCGGTAATTTTCCGCAAAGGCAGTGAGAATTTCTGTTTTTTTTATCATTGGCAAAATTTCTCACAGTTTAAGTCGTGATCTGCCCCCTGTTTTTAACAACTTATTAGCACTATCGCTCGCCTTCCCTTATTCAAGCCATTACACTTCGCAACAACTCTGTACCAGCGGGCAATCAGGGTGATTGCCTCTGCGTCGGTGGTTAATGTCGTCCGATAAGGAATATAAAAATGGCATTGAAAGACGCCCCTACCTCAGTTCTGCTCGAAAACGTTCTCAGCCTGATCAACCAAAAATTGCCCAAAAACAGTGCCTCCCTGGTCGAGCGCTTCGTTGCCAAGTTTTACGGCAACATGGCCAGTAGCGACCTGCATGATCGCAACGACAGCGATCTCTACGGGGCGGCGCTGAGCCTGTGGAATGCGCTCAACCAGCGCGTCGGCACCGCGCCCTGCATCCGGGTCTACAACCCGGAGCTGACCCGCCACGGTTGGCAATCTCCCCATACCATCGTCGAGATCATCTTGCAGGATGCCCCTTTCCTGGTGGACTCCATCCGCATGGCCCTCAAGCGCCTCAATATCACCGCCCACATGATGCTGCACCAGCCGCTGCACCTTATTCGTGACGGCGAGGGCAAGATCAGCGCCATTCTGGATCTCGACAACACGGATGGGCAGACATCGGTTGAAACAGCCTTCCTCATCGAGATTGACCATCTGACCAGCGAGGCGCAGATGGAGGCCCTGGCCGCCGAGCTCGACTCGGTTGCCGGTGAAGTGGCGCTGGCGGTAGGGGACTGGCAGCCCATGCTGGCCAAACTCAACGAGATCATCGATGAGTTGCCCAAACGCAAGCTCCCGGTCAGCAAGGCAGAGGTGGACTCTTGCGTCGCCTTCCTGAAATGGGTTGCCGCCCACAACTTCACCCTGATGGGCTACCGCCGCTATGACGTCAAGGCTGTGGAGGGGGATCACGAAATCCTGCCGCAAGCCAGCTCGAGCCTCGGGCTGATGAAGAACTCCATCAAGGAAGAGGGGCAGCGCCTCGGCACTATGCCGGCCAGCGCCCGTCACGAGGCATTGAGTTCCGATCTGCTGATCCTCACCAAGTCCAACAGCAAATCCCGGGTTCATCGTCCGGCCTATGTGGACTACATCGGCATCAAGCGTTTCGACGAGCATGGCAAGGTGATTGGCGAAGACCGCTTCATCGGCCTCTACGCCTCTTCCATCTACAACACCAGTGCGACCCAGATCCCCCTCATCAGCCATCGCCTCGAGCGGATCATGGCCGCCTCCGGGTTCGAGAAGGGCTCCCATGCCTACAAGGCGCTGCTGAACGTGCTGGAAACCTATCCGCGTGACGAGTTGATCCAGGCCCGTGAAGAGGAGTTGCTGGCCACCGGTCTCGGCGTGCTGGAGATGCAGGAGCGTGACATGCTGCGCCTGTTCGTGCGTCGTGACGTCTACGGCCGTTTCTTCTCCTGCATGGTCTATGTCACCAAGGAGCGTTACAACACGGCGCTGCGAGTCAAAACCCAGCAGATCCTGCAGAAATATTTCGGCAGCAACGAAGAGGTGGAGTTCAACGTCTACTTCACCGAAGGGGTGCTGGCGCGGACCCACTACATAGTGCGGGTCAACAACAACAACGTGGATGTGGATGTGAACGAAGTACAGAACAACCTGATTGAAGCCGCCCGCAGCTGGGACGACAGACTCGACTCCGTGCTGCTCTCCCACTATGGCGAAGCCCGTGGCAACGAACTGCGTCGCCGTTTCAGCGCCGCCTTCCCCCGTGCCTACAAGGAAGACGTGCTGCCGGGTTCTGCCGTCGCCGACATCATGGCGCTGGACAACCTGAGCGAAGCCGAGCCGCTGGGCATGCTGTTCTACCGCGCCCAGGAAGAGCAGAACGATCGCCGGGTGCGCCTCAAGCTGTTCCATCGCACCGAGCCCATCCATCTCTCCGATGTCTTGCCCATGCTGGAAAACATGGGGTTGCGGGTTATCGGCGAGACCCCGTATCAGGTCCGTACTACGGCCGACGAGGTGTTCTGGATCCTCGACTTCTCCATGCTGCTGCACGGTGAGCAGCCGTTCGATCTGGAGCAGAGCCAGCAGCGCTTCCAGGAAGCGTTTGCCGCCATCTGGAACAAGAGCCTGGAAGATGACGGCTTCAACCGTCTGGTGCTGGGCGCAGGCCTCACCGGCCGCCAGGTCTCTGTGCTGCGTGCCTATGCCAAGTACATGCGCCAGACCGGGGTCTCCTTCAGCCAGTCCTATATCGAGGAAACGCTGACCCGCTACCCCGACATCGCCCAGTTGCTGTTCACCCTGTTCGAGCAGCGCCTCAATCCTGCCATCACCCAGGATGCCAAGGTGCAGGCGAAGATCCACGAGCAGCTCGCCGCCAAGCTGGATCAGGTCGCCAACCTGGATGATGACCGCATCATTCGTCGTTTCATGGAGATGATCGACGCCACCCTTCGCACCAACTATTACCAGAAGGACAAGGCGGGCAACATCAAGCCCTACATCTCCTTCAAGCTGGCTCCCTCCAGCATTACCGACATGCCGCTGCCGCTGCCCAAGTTCGAGATCTTCGTCTACTCGCCACGGGTGGAAGGGGTTCACTTGCGCTGGGGCAAGGTGGCCCGTGGTGGCCTGCGCTGGTCCGATCGCAAGGAAGATTTCCGCACCGAGGTACTGGGTCTGGTGAAAGCGCAGCAGGTGAAGAACACCGTCATCGTGCCGGTCGGTGCCAAGGGCGGCTTCTACTGCAAGCAGATGCCGGCTGGTGCCTCTCGCGCCGTTATCCAGGAAGAGGGCAAGGCCTGCTATCGCCTGTTTATTCGCGGTCTGCTGGATGTCACCGACAACATCATCAGTGGTGAGGTGATCCCGCCAAAAGGCGTAGTACGCCACGACGAGGATGACTACTACCTGGTCGTCGCCGCCGACAAGGGCACCGCCACCTTCTCCGACATTGCCAACGAAATAAGCCTGGAGTACGGCCACTGGCTGGGCGATGCGTTCGCCTCCGGCGGCTCCGTCGGCTATGACCACAAGAAGATGGGCATTACAGCTCGCGGTGCCTGGGAGTCGGTCAAGCGGCATTTTCGCGAAATCGGCGTCAACTGTCAGACCACCGACTTCACCTGCGTCGGGATCGGCGACATGGCGGGGGACGTGTTCGGCAACGGCATGCTGCTCTCCGAACACACCCAGCTGGTGGGTGCCTTCAACCACATGCACATCTTCATCGACCCGACACCGGATGCGGCCAGCAGCTTCGTCGAGCGCAAGCGCCTGTTCGAGCTGCCGGGTTCTAGCTGGGATGACTACAACCGCGAACTTATCTCGGCAGGGGGCGGCATCTTCCTGCGCTCGGCCAAGTCCATCAAGTTGAGCCCCGAGATCCAGACCCTGCTCGGTACCGACAAGGCCAGCATGGCCCCGAACGAGCTGATCAAGGCGCTGCTCTGCCTGAATGTGGACTTGCTCTGGAATGGCGGTATCGGCACCTATGTGAAGAGCGCCCGCGAGAGCGATGCCGAAGTAGGTGATCGCAGCAACGACGTGCTGCGGGTCAATGGTCGCGATCTGCGAGCCCGCATCGTGGGCGAGGGCGGTAACCTCGGCTTTACCCAGCTGGGCCGGGTGGAGTACGCCAGCCAGGGTGGACGCATCAACACCGACTTCACCGACAACGTGGGCGGCGTGGATTGCTCTGACAACGAGGTCAACATCAAGATCCTGCTAAACCAGCTTGTTGCGGCAGGGGACATGACCCTCAAACAGCGCAACCAGATGCTCTATGAGATGACCGACGACGTGGCACAGATTGTTATCACCAACGCCTATCGCCAGTCCCAGTCCATCTCGGTCACCAGTTTCCGCGGTGCCGAGCAGCTCAAAGAGCAGCAGCGTTTCATCCAGGGGCTGGAGCGTGAAGGCAAGCTGGATCGGGCGCTGGAATTCCTGCCCTCCGACGAGGAGCTCTCCGAGCGGATGGCTGCCGGGCAGGGGCTGACCCGACCCGAACTAGCGGTGCTGGTGGCCTACGGCAAGATGGTGCTCAAAGAGCAGCTCAATTGCCCCGAGGTGACCGACGAGCCCTTCCTTGCCAACATGCTGGTGACCAGCTTCCCGGCCCAGTTGCAACAACAGTTCGGCGCGGCCCTTGCCCAGCACCCGCTGCGCGGCGAGATCATCGCGACCCGGGTGGCCAACATGCTGGTCAACGACATGGGCCTCAACTTCGCCAGCCGGATGAAGGACGAGACCGGCGCCTCTTTGGCCGAAGTGGCCTGTTGCTTTGCCATGGCCCGCGAGGTATTCGGTCTCAGCGCCCTGTGGCGCGATATCGAAGCCTGTGACAACCAGGTGGGGGCCGAGACCCAGCTCGAGCTGATGTTCTACAGCCGTCGCATCGTGCGTCGTGCCACCCGCTGGTTCCTGCGCGCCCGTAACCGCAGCTGGAGCATCAGCGAGAATATCGCCTTCTTCCGTCCGGCCTTCGAGACCCTGGCCGAGCATCTCTACGAGGTGATGGACGAGAGCGAAGTGGCCGAGCACCGTCAGGTGGTGGCCAAGTGGATGGAGCGCCAGGTGCCCGAGCACATTGCCCGTCAGGTCGCCCACATGAGCAGTCTCTTCTCCAGTCTGGATCTGGCGCAGATTGCCGCGGAGCACAAGACCGACATCCTGCGCGTCGCCAATGTCTACTACCGTCTCGGTGCCAAGCTGGATCTGCACTGGTTCCTCGAACAGATCAACCATCAGCCGGTGGGCAACCACTGGCAGGCGATGGCGCGGGCCTCGTTCCGCGAAGATCTGGACTGGCAACAGCGCAGCCTCACTTCCGTGGTACTGGAAGGGTGCAAAGATCAGGGAGAATGCGCTACCATACTGGCCGACTGGATTTCGGAGCATGAGCAACTCTTGTCCCGTTGGACCCATATGTTGGCCGACTTCAAGACCACCAGCACCCACGAGTTCGCCAAGTTCTCGGTGGCCTTGCGCGAGTTGAACCTGCTCCAGTTGAATTGCCGAGCACTGTGATTGCCAGATAAGGCATAACACCCAAAGCCCCGGCCAGTTGCCGGGGCTTTTTTTAAGGAGCAAAGATGTTGTACCCCATCGCCAGGCATTTCCTGTTCAAGCTCAATCCGGAACAGGCTCACGATCTCTCCATGAAATATTTGCCCCGCTTTCTCGGTACGCCACTCGATTGTTTCTTCCGTCAGAATTTGCCGAAACGCCCCGTCTCCGTCATGGGGCTTTCTTTTGCCAACCCGGTGGGATTGGCAGCAGGTCTTGATAAAGATGGGGAGTGCATTGATGCGTTGGGAGCCATGGGATTTGGCTTTATCGAGGTAGGCACTGTTACCCCCAAACCCCAGAGCGGCAATGACAAACCCCGCCTGTTCCGGGTTATTCCGGCAGAGGGGATCATCAACCGCATGGGTTTCAACAACAAGGGAGTTGACCATCTGGTCGCCAGAGTCAAAGAGGCGAAATATCAGGGGGTGATCGGCATTAATATCGGCAAGAACAAAGACACCCCCATTGAGCAGGGCAAGGATGATTACCTGTTCTGTATGGACAAGGTTTATGACCATGCCGGTTATATTGCTGTCAATATCTCCTCGCCCAATACCCCGGGATTGCGCCAATTGCAATATGGTGAGGCGCTCGATGAATTGTTGGCTGCTCTCAAGGCTCGTCAGCAGGAGCTGGCGGCCAAATATAAGAAGTATGTGCCGCTGGCCGTGAAAATTGCCCCTGACCTGAGTCTTGATGAAATAGATCAGGTTGCTGCTTCTCTGGTTCGCAATGGCATTGATGGCGTTATCGCGACCAATACCACCCTGGAGCGCGGAATGATCTATGACATGCCCCATGCTGGTGAAGCAGGTGGTCTCAGCGGTCGCCCATTGCAGCACAAGAGCACTGAGGTGATCCGCCACTTGGCAAAGGCTCTCGATGGCGCCCTGCCCATCATTGGGGTAGGGGGGGTGGACAGTGCCATGGCCGCCCGTGAAAAGCTGGCAGCCGGTGCCAGCCTGGTGCAAATTTATAGCGGTTTTATTTATAAAGGCCCGGGGCTGGTTAAAGAAATCGTCGAAAATATATAAGAAATAACCTGGAGCCCTTTATTTGACGTTGCCGATTTTATCTACATGGAATAAAGTCATCAGATGCAATATCAAGAAGGGCTCCCACATGTTTATCCAACCGACCGATAGCTGGCAATGGCACTACGATGCTCAGAATGACCGTCTGATGTTGGAGCTGTCTGATAACATGTTATTTGCCACCGAATATAAGGGGCGGCAATTGGTACCCAATGCATTCACGACTCAGCCTTTTTGTGTCGATGATGCTGCACTTTATTATCAGCTGATGGATAAAGCTGCCGAACTGCAGTGGAGTATTCCTCATCAGGTACAACTGGTACTCAATGCCATCGCCGTCAGTCGATTTTATAAACCACTGATGCCGCAAAGTTGGTTTTTCAACGAACAACATTCAACCATCTGGCCAATAAATGGTGATTTGGTCTGGATGTGTACCCCTCACGGGCGTGGCGAGTTCATGGTCATCGAAGCAGGGGAACAGGCCAGCGTCTGTCTGAATTTGACCGATGATTTGATATTGACTACCAGCAAGCAATTGCCCCGTTTTGGGGTGATCAAAGTCATGAATAACCGTATGGTTCCCCGTGTCGTTATGACGGAGCAATACCGTCAGGTTAGTTGAAGGTATTATTGTGCGGTGCCATTAAATAGCCCCAGGTGGCTATTTAATGGCACTGTTAGCTAGCCGTGTTCAACCGTGATCTTTCATCTCTCTATTGCAGATATGCTGCGATACTCTTCATGCCTTGTCGTGTTATGACTTGCTGGATTTTTCCTGCCATTCGAGATACCAGTTTTCAACCTGATCGATGGGTAATGGGCGACTGATGTAATAACCTTGCGCCAATTCGCACCCAAGCAAGGCCAGTTGCTGCCAATCTTCCAGATTTTCCACCCCTTCTGCGACGGTTTTTAACCCCAGTTTCTGACTCATCACGATGGCGGACGTCAATATTGCCAGCTTCTTGGGACTGGTGTGGGCATCGTGAACAAACTCCTTATCTATTTTGATTTCGGTGAAGGGGCAGCGAGAGAGCTGCTTCATGGATGAATAACCGGTGCCGTAATCGTCCATGGCAATGCCAAAACCGCGCAACCGTAAGCGTGCCAAGGTGCCGAGCGACATGGCAATATTCGACATGAAGGTGGTTTCAGTAACCTCGATGATGAGGGTTTGACAGGAGAGTTGATGTTCCTGAGCAATCGCGACCATGTTGTCGACCAGCTTGTCGGTAAGCAAAAGGGAAACGGGCAGATTCACCGAGCAACTGAGATCATCAGGCAGGACTGTCATGTTACGCAGCGCCGCGCAGGTGTCATGTAAAAAGCGATAGAAGAAGTCCAGCGCCAGGGGGCCCTCTTCCAGATGATGCACGAAGCAGATCGGAGGGAGTAAGCCATGCTCGGGATGACGCCAGCGCACCAGCGCCTCGAAACCAAACAGCCGCGAGTCCACCATGGTGACCTTGGGTTGTAAAAACGGCACAAGTTGACCACTGTTCAGCGCTTGTCGCACATCCTCTGCGGTGAACGATAGCTGCATCCATTTGTTGCTTTCCCGTCGTACCTGGGGGTCGCAATGTCGCAACATATTGCGCAGGTCGTTTTTCTTGAGTGGTTTGGCCAGCACGCCGATCACCTCAAGGGTGCCGGCATCGGCGATGGAGTGAATGACGTCCAGTACATCCCGTTCGACCGCACTCATCACGGCGATAAACATCTGGTAGTTGGTGTCTTTTTCCAAATGGCCGATGAGCTCAACCCCATCCATGCCCGGCATGTTGAGATCGGTCAGCAGCAGGTCCACATGGTCTATCTGTCGCAGCTTGTTAAGGGCATCCTGACCGTCGCTGGCGACATGGATCTGGCCAAAGCCCAGCTCCTGAAGCAAGCAGGTCACCTCATACTGCTGGGTGCGAGAGTCATCGACCACCAGGGCACAGCGGCCCTTCCATTGCACTAATGGCATAGTTGATCCCCTAGTTAATCTGACAATGTGAGGGTTTGGGCTATCTGCATGAGTGACATCACCTGATCCACCCCACCATGAGCTATCGCCTCTTTAGGCATACCAAATACCACGCAACTTGCTTCATCCTGAGCGATGGTTCGTGCGCCCGCATCGCGCAGCTCTCTCATACCCCTTGCACCGTCATCGCCCATGCCGGTCATGATGACGCCAGTAGCATTCTGGCCCGCGCTCACGGCGACCGAGCGAAACAAGACATCCACAGAGGGGCAGTGACGGGAGACGGGAGGACCTTCTTTCACCTCCGCCAGATACTGGTTGCCACTGCGCTGGATTAACAGATGCTTGCCCCCTGGCGCTATCAGGGCCACGCCGGGCAGCAGGCGATCTCCTGTCACGGCTTCTCTGACCTCCAACTGTGAATGATGGTTTAGCCGCTCGGCAAAGGAGGCCGTGAACCGTGCCGGCATATGCTGCACGATGGCGATCCCGGGGCAGGAAGCAGGCAAGCGGGTCAACAGATACTCCAGCGCCTGGGTGCCTCCCGTCGAGGTGCCGATGGCAATGATCTTGTCTGTGGTGCGAAACCTGGGGTGTTCCGCAGGGGCAGAGAGCACGGCATCGGCGGTATTTTTCGGAGGAACCGCGATGGTGCCGCCACTCTTGTTGCCGGCTGGATTGAGATTGCGCAACTTTGCATGGGCCGCACAGCGGATCTCCTGGATCAGATCATTGGCCCCCTGTTGCAGGAAATCCTTAATTCCTACTCCAGGCTTGGTCACAATGGCAATGGCTCCGGCAGAGAGGGCCTCCAGAGTGATGCTGGCACCCTCAGCAGTCAGCGACGAGCAGATGATGACCGGGGTCGGCCGCTCGGCCATGATCTTCTTGAGAAACGTCAAGCCATCCATCCTGGGCATTTCGAGATCCAGAATGATGACGTCAGGCCAGATCTTGTTCATCTGCCGCATGGCAAAGATGGGATCGAACGCGGCCCCCATGACCTCGATATCGGGCGCCTTGCCCAGCATCTGGGTCAACACTTCGCGCACCAGCGCAGAGTCATCCACGATCATCACTTTGATTGTCATCATTCATCCCGGGTGAATTGGCAGCGATAGCGAGAGGTGGCTTCCTGCACCAGCGGAAGATCCGGTTGACGGATAGTCTCCGAATGCCCGATGAGCAGATAACCACCCGGTTTGAGCAGTTCACACAACTGTGACAAAACATGAACCTTGGTCGCTTCATTGAAATAGATGAGCACGTTTCGCAAAAAAATCACGTCAAAGTCCCGCTCGATGAAATCGCGACATCCGAGCAGGTTCAGGTTCGAAAACGAGACTTTCCTGGCCAGCTCCGGCTTGACCCGGATCTTGCCTTCGTACTCGTCGTGGCCACGCTGAAAATAGCGCAGCCACAGATGGGGAGGGACATGCCTGGCCCGTTCGACGGTATAGATGGCGCGCTGGGCAAAGGGAATGACCCGGGTGTTGATATCGGTGGCGTGGATGTCCCAGCGCTCATTGATCCCCAGCTGTTCTGCCAGCACCATGGCGGCGGAGTAGGCCTCCTCGCCGGTAGAGCAGGCGGCAGACCAGACGCGCAGCGGGGCGGGATCTTCTGCCAGGCGTTGCTCTGCGTAGTGCTTCAGCCAACCGAAGTGCGGCATTTCACGAAAAAAATAGGTCTCGTTGGTGGAGAGCAGATTGATGGCGATCTGTCGCTCCTGACGGGCCTGCGGTTGATTGATCCGCTCCCAGTAGGCGCGGTAGCTGTCCAGGTGGAGCGTTCGCAAGCGTTTGGCCAGTCTGGATTGCACCAGCGCCCGTTTGCTCGGCGCAAGATCAATACCGGCGGACGCCAGAATAAAGCGGCGAAACAGCTCGAACTCCTGCTGGCTCAAGGTAGGATTAGGACCTGATCCCGGAGTGCCGGGGGGAGGGACCATCAGCACTCTCCCGCTCCTGCATTGAACAGCTGGTTGGTGGCGGCTTCCGCCATGACGCTCAGTTCGCTGATGGAGAGCGCCTTGGGCATATCGAGCAAGATGGCAAAGCGTTGGTCGATGGTAACCACGCCACGAATGAAGTCCCCCCTGATCTGGGTGCCAAAGGTTGGGGCCGGTTCGATGGCCTCTGTGGCTATCTCGAGTACTTCGCATACCGCGTCGAGCAGCATACCGATTTCCTGGGTACCGCCACTGCTGGTGGGTAGCGACAAGATGGCCACGCAGCTGGTGGACTGCAGCTCGGTCTGGCCCCGCCCAAATCGGATAGAGAGATCAATGACCGGCACCACGGCCCCCCGTAGATTGATGATCCCCCTGACAAAGCGCGGCATCATGGGCACCGGAGTCACCCCCTCGAACTCGATGATCTCGCGAATGCAGCCGATATCGACGCCGTACAGTTCCCCCCCGAGCATGAAGGTCACGCAATGAAAATGAGATGCTTCGGCGTCCTGGGCAAGCGTTGCGCACATAGATGGACTCCTAGTAGTTGGTGAACTTGCCATCTTCTGGTTCGCGATCCTGCATCGCTTCATGAAAGTGCGTCAGATCCAGCGGGTTCACTTTGCGGCTCATCCGGCCAGGTGCATGGTAAGTGCCGTGCAAGGGATAGCTTGGCTGACGGTAACCGCTTCGCAAGATAAATTGTTGCATCAATTCTTGCAGTTGCTGGGCCGTTGCACTGAGCTCCTCCGAAGTGGAACTCAGTTCTTCGGCGGAGGCTGCCGACGCCTGCATGCCATCGCTTATCTGGGTGACGGCGATATTGATCTGGGAGACGTTGGCCCGCTGCTCGCGAGAGGCGGAGGCGATCTCCTGCACCAGGGTGGCGGTCTGCTCGATACCGGGCAACATTTCGCGCAGCAGGATCCCCGCCTGCTCGGCCACACCGACCGAACGGCTGGCCAATTCCCCGATCTCCTTGGCCGCGTTTTGCGAGCGCTCGGCCAGCTTGCGCACTTCAGCCGCGACGGTAGCAAATCCTTTGCCGTGCTCACCGGCCCGGGCTGCTTCAATGGCGGCATTGATGGCCAGCAAGTCGGTCTTGTTGGCGATGTCGTTGATCACCGTAATACGCGAGGCAATCTCTTTCATGGCATGCACCATTTCGCCTACCGCCCGGCCGCTTTCGGTAGCGCTGCTGGCCGCCTTGGTGGAGATGTTTTCTGTCACCTTGGCGTTGTCGGCATTCTGGCTCACCGTTGCTGTCATCTCTTCGACGGAGGCACTGGTTTGCTCCACGCTGGAAGCAAGTTCCGATGAGGTCTGGGAAAGGGAGTTTGCCGTGGCGGAGACCTGTTCTGAGGCTGATCCTATGGCCTGTGACATGGCACCCACTTCGCTGAGGGTATCGGAGAGGCGATGGGCCATGCTCTTGATGGCGTAGAGCAGGCTGTTGGTATCATCGGGGCTTAATTTGACCGGGGTTGAGAGATCGCCCTCAGCCACCCTGGCAACAATTTGCACCGTGTAAGAGGGGTCACCGCCGAGCTGGCGCAAGATACTGCGAGTGACCAGCAGTGCCAAGGTCAGACAAACCAGGAGGGCCGTCCCTGAAATCGCGATGAGTAGCTTGAGATTGTCATGATAGCCACTGCGGCTCTCTTCGAGTGAACGGGAGGCAAGCTCTGAATTGATCTCCACCAGTTTGGTCAGCATTGCATCAACGTCATCGAATGCGGGACGACCTTTATCGCTCATCAATCGCAATGCATCCCGCTCTGCCTGTCCATCCGTATTGGAAAGTTGGGCCAGTCGAAGAATATCGGCCGCATACCTCTTGTACGTCGTCCATGTTGCATTGAAGTGGGAGAGCTGTTCGACTTCCTGCGGGTCGAGTTTGCTTTTGCGATACTGAACCATGGAATCCTGCATTGCCTGTTCGAATTTGTTTAAGTTGGCCAATGCCTCTTCTTTTGATTCGGTATCAATCTCTCCAAAGTAACGATAGAGCGCGCGGTTGTGGTAAATCGCATATCTTCTGGCGTTGGCGAGATCCTTGATAGGCAACAACCGGTCTGCATACATGCCGTCGATCAGGTGCATCATGGTATTGGTGGTGTTGTAACTGATGGCGCTCAATCCCACCAACAACAACATCAGGGTGGAAAATGACAGCACCAGTTTTGTTCTGACCTGCAAGTTGTGGAACCAGTCCATGGTATTGACTCCCTAACGTAGATACTCAATGCCTGATGTTTAACAAGGCGTCATTGTGTTGATGAATGACTTGATGTTCTCTGCGTCTGGCCAATCCGACCAGTTGCGGGACATCCAGAATGAGAGCCGGTTGGCCATTACCCAAAATGGTGGAGCCGCTGACATAACGCAGAGATTTGAACAGCTCGCCCAGCGGTTTGATCACGGCCTGTACTTCCCCGATCAGCCGATCCACCACGATACCGGCGCGGTTGTCCGCATAGTCGACCATCACCACAAATTCGGGCTCGCTTGCCGGTGCGAGACCAAACAGCTCGCGCAGCACGATAAAGGGGACCCACTGTCCGCGGATATTGAGCTGGCGTGCCGGAGTTGCGAGGGCATCCGATGGCAATTCGATGCACTCGACCATCATGTCCAGCGGGATCACCAGTGACGAGTGAGCCACTTCGATACGAAAACCGTCGATGATGGCCAGCGTCAATGGCAGCCTCAGGCGAAACGTGGTGCCTGCCCCTGGCTGGCTTTCGATACTGATCTCTCCACGCAGGGACTCCAGATTGCGTTTGACCACATCCAGACCGACACCACGGCCCGAGATATCGCTGATGCCGGATGCCGTCGAAAAACCGGGTTGAAACAGGAACTGGAATATCTCCTGTTCGCTCAATGCGCTGCCTTCCTGAAGCATGCCCAGGGTCTGCGCCTTGGCCAGTATCTTGTTGCGATCGATGCCGCGACCATCGTCACTGACCTCCACGACAACGGCGCCGGCATCGTGAAACGCGTTCAGGGTGATCACCCCCCGGGGCGCTTTGCCGGCACTGAGACGGTTTTCTTCTGCTTCGATGCCATGGTCGGCGGCATTGCGCACCAGATGCATTAGTGGATCGGTCAGCTTCTCCACCATGGATTTATCGATATTGGTCTCCGCATTGTTGATGCGCAGGGCGAGTTCCTTGCCGGTTTGCTGGGAGAGCTCATGCACCAGGCGCGGGAAGCGGTTGAATATTTCATTGATGGGGACCATGCGCAGGGCAAGGGCATCATCCCTGATCCCCTCGACCAGGGTGTTGACGGTGGCTACCGACTCGATCAGCTCGGGCAAACCTGATTGTTTGGCCTCCAGCGTCGTGCTGGAGGTGGCGATCACCAGTTCTCCTACCCGGTTGATCAAACGATCCAGCTTGGCGGCTTCAATGCGGATGTAATGCCCTTCACCGCGCAGAGGTTGCGGTTTGGTGGCGGCAGGCGCTTCGGCAAGCGGCTGGTTGTCGCTTGCCGTGGGGGCAAGGGAGGTATCAGGACCGGGCTGCACCGCCATTGGCGGTGTCTGGAGAGGCAGGCCATCCGAGATGGCAATCACCTCTTCATGGGTCAGGGCATCGGCTGCTTCCCAGCGCGCCAGCTGGTTTTCGAGTGGCTCATTGCGCCACTTGGCCAGCCGTTCCCCCTCTTTGGCAAATGCCGCCAGATCCTGATGGGGCGTTAACAGGGCAATGATGCTGGCATGGGCTACGAAATCGAAGGTGCTGCGTATGCGTTCGGGGGACTCGGCACTGCGCAGGCCAATCTCGTAACCCAGGAAGCACTCGGTCGGATCGAGCAGCTGCAAGGGGGGCCACTCCTGCCAGACTGGCTCAATGAAGTCGATTTGTCCGAGATTGCCGAGATAGCGGATAAATGCCAGCAGATCGAACCCATCCTGATAGAGAGCCGGGTAGAAGCGCAAGGAGAGATGCCATCTGCGCAAGTCTTGCTCTGCCGCAGTAATCGGGGCGGGCAGGGTAGGCGGTTCGGTTGGCAGGTTCTGATGCCCCTGCAATTGGGAAAGCAGTGCTAGGATCTGCTGGGTTTCGTTCTGTGGCAGCTCGGGATTGTGTTCGGCCCCTTGTAGCAGGTCGCGCAGCTGGTCATTACAAGCAAGTAGCAGGTTGATGAGATGTTCATCCAGCCTGAGCTCGCCGCTGCGCAAACGCGTCAACATGTTCTCCATGGCATGGGTGAAGCGAACCAGCATGGTCATCCCCAGCATGCCCGCCGATCCCTTTATGGTATGGGCGGCGCGAAACATCAGGTTGTAGGTATCCGCATTATCCGGATAGGTTTGTCGATCGAGCAGGGCATGTTCAAGGTTATCGCACTGCTCGTAGGCCTCTTCAAAAAACAGGGCTCGCGCCTTATTGATGTCCATCATCGGTCTCCGCAATGTTCAGCAAGGGCAGAAAGCCCAGCTGTTTCAAGACCAATTGCGCCAGACTCTCTTCTGCCAGTCTTATCTGCAGTTGTTTGCCTTGCTGGTGGGCCTCCTGTTGCAGCAATCCGATGAGCTGGGCACCGCATCCATCCAGTTCCTCCAGTTGACTCAAATCCAGTATGGAAGAGGTAAAATTGAGCATGCTGAACAAGTCGTCTTGCAGATCCTCCAACGTCATGATGGTGAGTTCACCAGTCAGGGTGGCCAGCGGAGGGGTGTGCAGGATATCAAGTTCGAAGCTCATGCCTTCTTCCCTTTCATGGTTGCACCACCTTGTAGATGTGATCGAGCAACGCCAGTGGTTCAAATGGCTTGGTCAACCAGATCCTGGCGCCAGCCTCGAATCCTTCTTGGCGTATTTGCGGCGAGTTTTCCGTTGTCAGCATGATGAAGGGGAGGTAGCGAGTTGCCTCTTGTGCCTTGACCTGTCGGAGCAGAGTCATGCCATCCATGCTGGGCATGTTGAGATCCGAAATGATGAGGTGCACACGCTGCTGCTCAAGGCGAGTCATCGCCTCGTGACCATCATCGGCCTCAAGCACAGAAAATCCGGCGTTTTCCAGTGTCATGGTGATGGTTGCCCTGATGCTTGCTGAGTCATCCACCACGAGGACGGTTTTGGTCATAGGCATATCTGCTCTTTCATGATGAAGGTATTGATTTGCGACTTAATAATTGTTGTTCAATAACCCTGAGCCGGTGATTTTTTAATGTGATAGCACCAGTGTTTTTAGTTGTATTCGGTTTGTTGTCACCATGTCTGGTAAATGGATGATGTGTTTCGTGTTCCTGTTGAAATGAGATCAAGTCTCATTTATGATTTGTTATAACATAACAAAAGGAGCGGTAATGAAACCTCACATCCATCCCCCATATCGTCAGGTACTGTTTCACGACACAGCGGCTGATGCCTTCTTTCTGGTAGGTTCGACCATCAAGAGCGACCGTCGCTACGTCTGGAAAGATGGCAAGGAGTACCCTTATGTCGCGCTCGATGTATCCAGTCAGTCCCACTCTTTCTACACCGGCAAGCAGAAGCAGGTCTCGGCAGAGGGCAGCGTCGCCAGGTTCAACAAGCGCTTTGGCGCTTTCGCCGGCAAGAAGGAGTCCTAACATGCAGGTCGTTTGTTCATTGAAATCTGCGCGAGCGCGCCATCCCGATTGCCAGCTGGTCCGTCGGCGGGGCAAGTTGTTCGTCATTTGCAAAAGCAATCCTCGCTTCAAGGCTCGCATGAAGTGATGCCCTCATAACCTTGGGCCCCTGATCCCATTTCGAGTGGACAGGGGTCTTCTCGGTTTTCAAATGGCCATTTTCCCGTCTTCCATCCCGCTGTTTTTCCCGACTTTTACATGCTCCAAGCCGCTCTATGAGGTATAATGCGGCACTATTTTTATGGGTTTCCCGTGAGCGTGATGAAAGAATTTTTTGCAACCTGCCCCAAGGGGCTGGAAAACCTGTTGGCCGACGAGCTGACTACTCTGGGCGCTGAGCAGGTCCGTGAGACCGTGGCCGGCGTCCATTTCTGCGGCGAGCTGGCCATCGGTTACAAGGCCTGTCTGTGGAGCCGTTTTGCCTCCCGCATCGTGCTGGTGCTCTCCGAGTTCCAGATGAACGACGATCTGGACCTCTATCTGGGCGCCCATACCATTCCCTGGGAAGAGCACTTCTCCGGCACCGCCACCATAGCGGTGGATTTCACCGGTACCAATGCCTCCATTCGCAACACCCAGTACGGCGCGCTCAAGATCAAGGACGCCATCGTCGATCGCTTCACCAAGCGTGGTCATGTGCGCCCGGACGTGGATAAGAAATCCCCGGACATTCGCATCATGGCCCATCTGGGCAAGGGCAAGGCCAATATCACGCTGGACTTGTCAGGCCCCGCGCTGCACCAGCGCTTCTATCGTCAGGGCACCGGTGAGGCTCCGCTCAAAGAGAACCTGGCCGCGGCCATGATTGCCCGTAGCGGCTGGGCCGGCGAGCCCATGATGGACCCCATGTGTGGCTCCGGTACCCTGCTCATTGAAGCGGCCTTTATCGCCGCCGACATGGCACCGGCTCTGCGCCGGGAGCGCTTCGGTTTCGATCGCTGGCTGCAGCACGATAGCGAACTGTGGCAGAGCCTGATGATGGAAGCTCAGGTACGTGCCAAGCGTGGCATGCAGCGCTGCGAGACCAAGCTGTTTGGTTGCGATGCCGACTCCCGCGTGCTGCTCAAAGCCCGTGACAACGCCAAAGCCGCCGGTGTGGCCCATCTCATTACCTTCAAACAGGCTGATGTCACTGCCCTTGAAAATCCGTTGCCCATGGCCGCGGAAGGGAAGACCCGTCAGGTCGGCATGCTGATCTCCAACCCGCCCTATGGCGAGCGTCTTGGTGAGTTTCCGGCGCTGCTGGAAGTTCATCAGGCCCTTGGCGATGCCCTGCGTCGCAGCTTCCAGGGGTGGAAAGTCTCGATCCTTTCCGCATCCCCCGAGCTCTTGAGCTGTCTGCGCCTGCGCGCCGACAAGCAGTATCGTCTGTTCAACGGGGCGCTCGAGTGTCAGCTGCGCAACTACCAGATCGCACTGGACTCCGTGGCCTCCCAAAAAGAGGTGGCGCAGGACTTTGCCAACCGTCTGCGCAAGAATCTGAAGGCCCTTGAGAAGTGGGCGAAGAAAGAGAACCTCGACTGTTACCGTCTGTATGACGCGGACCTGCCGGAGTACAACGCCGCCATCGACCGCTATCAGGACTATCTGGTAGTGCAAGAATATGCGGCGCCCAAGGACATCCCCGCCCAGAAGACCCGTCAGCGTCTGCTCGACATGGTTCAGGCCGCCATCAAGGTGACCGGCATGGACGGCGAGAAGGTGATCCTGAAGGTGCGCGAGCGTCAGGAGGGCAAGCAGCAGTACCAGAAACTCGGTGAAGAGCAGCACCGGATGGAAGTGCAGGAGTACGGTGCACGCCTCTGGGTCAACCTCTACGACTATCTGGATACCGGTCTGTTCCTCGATCACCGTCAGACCCGCCGCATGCTGGGCGAGATGGCCCGTGGCAAGCGCTTCCTGAACCTGTTTTCCTACACCGGCAGTGCCACCGTGCACGCAGGCTTGGGCGGCGCCAGCGAAACCACCACGGTGGACATGTCGCGCACCTACCTGAACTGGGCGCAGGACAACATGCGTCTGAACTCGCTGGTGGGGCGTCAGCACAAGTTCGTGCAGGCCGACTGCCTGAAGTGGCTCTCTGAGGCGGATGAACAGTTCGATCTCATCTTTATCGATCCGCCCACCTTCTCCAACTCCAAGCGGATGGACGAGAGCTTCGATGTGCAGCGTGACCACCTGTTGCTGATGCAACACCTCAAACGCCTGCTGGCTGCCGATGGCACCCTGGTCTTCTCCAACAACAAGCGCCACTTCAAGATGGACCTGGCTGGTCTCGAGGCCATCGGTCTCAAGGCCCAGAATATCACCGGCAAGACCCGGCCGAAGGATTTCGAGCGCAACCAGCATATCCATAACTGCTGGATCATCACCCATGCCGAGGCGCAAGGTTGATGCTGACCCTGTTTCACACCGACGGCTGCCACCTGTGCGAACAGGCCTGGGCGCTGGTGGAGCAGGCGGGTATCGCCGCCCAGACCCGCCAGTGCGACATCATGGATGATGCAACCTGGCTCGATGCCTATCGGGTGCGCATTCCGGTCCTGCGCGATAAGACTGGCCGCGAGCTGGGTTGGCCCTTCACCCTGGTGGAGTTGCAGGGCTGGCTCGCGCGTCAGGGGTGAGTTTGATGTGACGATAAAACGGGGGCAGGCTCAGTCTGCCGCCCGTTTTTTCATATGAAATAAGGAACGAACATGGCTCTTTTGACATTGCACGGCGGCTGTCTGTCGTTCAGTGATTTTCCATTGCTCGACAAGGCCGAACTGACCATAGAGCGAGGCGAGCGCCTCTGTCTGGTGGGCCGCAACGGGGCGGGCAAATCCACCCTGATGAAGGTCATTGCCGGCGAACTGCCGCTCGATGATGGCCGTCTGGTGTTGCAGCAAGACTTGAAAGTGACCCGTCTCGAGCAGGATCCGCCCGCCTCCAGCGAACTGACTGTTTTCGACTATGCCGCCGAAGGGCTGGCCGGGGTGGGGGAGCTGCTCAAGCAGTATCACCATGTCTCCATGGCGCTGGCGAGCGATCCCTCCGATACCAACATCCGCAAGATGAGCCAGCTGCAGGAGCAGCTCGACTACCAGAATGGCTGGCAGTACGAGACCCGTATCAATCAGGTGCTCACCTTGCTTGGGCTCAATCCGGATGTGACTCTCGACAGCCTCTCCGGCGGTTGGCTGCGCAAGGTTGCCCTGGCCCGCGCGCTGGCGTGCGATCCTGATCTGCTGCTCTTGGACGAGCCGACCAACCACCTGGATATCGAAGCCATCAACTGGCTGGAAGAGTTCCTGAAAGATTTCCGTGGCGCCATCGTCTTTATCTCCCACGACCGAGAGTTCATCCACAAGCTGGCGACCCGGATCATCGATCTCGATCGTGGCGTGATCACCTCCTGGCCCGGCAACTACGACGAGTACCTGCAGGGCAAGGAGGAGTGGCTGCGGGTCGAAGAGCTGAAAAATGCCGAATTCGACCGCAAGCTGGCCCAGGAAGAGGTGTGGGTGCGCCAGGGGATCAAGGCGCGCCGGACCCGCAACGAAGGCCGCGTGCGCGCCCTCAAGGCGATGCGCATGGAGCGGACCCAGCGCCGTGAGTTGCAGGGCAAGGCCAAGCTGCAACTGGACGAGGCGGGACGTTCCGGCAAGCTGGTGTTCGAAGCCGAAGGGCTGGGTCTCGATTTTGGGGAGCGCACCCTGTTCCAGGGGCTGGATCTGCAGGTGCTGCGTGGCGACAAGATTGCACTGGTCGGCCCCAACGGCTGCGGCAAGTCCACACTGATCAAGCTGCTGCTCGGCCAGATCGACGCCACGCGCGGTTCGGTACGCCAAGGTACCAACCTGGAAGTGGCCTATTTTGACCAGTACCGCGAGCAGCTCGATCCCGAGAAGACGGTGGTGGACAACGTGGGGGAGGGCAAGCAGGAGGTGATGGTGCGCGGCCGCTCTCGCCATATTCTGGGTTACCTGCAGGACTTCCTGTTTGAGCCCAAACGGGCCCGCACGCCGGTCAAGGCACTCTCCGGTGGCGAGAAGAACCGGCTGCTGCTGGCCAAGCTGTTCCTCAAGCCCAGCAACCTGCTGATCCTCGACGAACCGACCAACGATCTCGACGTGGAGACCCTGGAGTTACTCGAAGAGCTGCTGGCGGACTACCCCGGCACCCTGCTGCTGGTGAGTCACGACCGTCGCTTTATCGACAACACGGTTACCGGCTGCTGGCTGTTTGAAGGGGATGGCCGCATCAGCGACTATGTCGGAGGCTATGCCGATATGATGGCCACCCGGGCCCAGCAACAGGCGGCGCTTCAGGCCAAAAGTGCCCCGAGCAAGGCCCCCGAACCCTTGGTGGTGAGCGAAGCGCCGAAGAAGAGCAAGAAGCTCTCCTACAAACTGCAGCTGGAGCTGGATGGTTTGCCTGCCCGTCTCGAGCAGCTGGAAGCGGAGCTGGAGGCCCTGCAAGGGGAGATTAACCAGCCCGGATTCTTCTCCCTGCCTAGCGATCAAACCCAGCCGAAACTGGATGCTCTGAATGCAGCTGAGGCGGCGCTGGAAGAGGCGTTTTCCCGTTGGGAAGAGCTGGAAGGACTCAAAAATCAGGAGTAAGTTCCCTGTAATTAAAACTTAATCCAGTTCAGTGTCTTGTGTCACACAGGCCGGTTAGTCTGGCAGTTTTTGTTTGACCGACCCTGTTCACTGGGGTAAAGATGAAAGCGACCGATGGAAAATTGGTCGCTTTTTTTGTTCCACGAAGAGGGTCGTAGATGATGAAGAGACAGAAACGGGACCGTCTGGAGAGAGCTCGTGCTCGTGGTTATCAGGCTGGCGTTGTCGGCAAACAGAAAGAAGCGTGTCCGTATCAATGCCTGGATGCCCGCGGGCACTGGCTTGGAGGTTGGCGTGAAGCCATGGAAGGGCGGGGCTCAGGCCTCTTCATGAAGTAACCGGTACTTCATCACTCATGACAAAAGGAAAGGGGCCATCGAGGCCCCTTTGCGTTGCAGTTCATCATCTGTTTTTGCAGATCAGAATGCGGTGGTGTCCTTGAACAGGCCCACTTTCAGATCGGTCGCGCTGTAGATCGGGCGACCATCCACCTCGACTACGCCATCGGCGATACCCATCACCAGCTTGCGGTTGATCACGCGCTTGAAGGTGATCTTGTAGGTCACTTTCTTGGCGGTCGGCAGGATCTGGCCGGTGAACTTCACTTCACCCACACCCAGCGCACGGCCCTTGCCCGGGCCGCCTTTCCAGCCGAGGAAGAAGCCGACCAACTGCCACATGGCATCCAGGCCCAGGCAGCCAGGCATCACGGGATCCCCCGGGAAGTGGCAGTCGAAGAACCAGAGATCCGGCGTAATGTCGAGCTCTGCCAGGATCTCGCCCTTGCCATGCTCACCGCCGTGGTCGTTGATCTTGACGATGCGATCCATCATCAACATGTTGGGGGCGGGCAGCTGACTGTTACCCTCACCAAATAATTCGCCACGGCTGCAAGCGAGCAGCTCTTCACGAGTAAAAGACTCTTTGCCCTGTTCGCACAGAGAAAGGCGGGCTTCCATGGTGGTATTGTCTGGGGTCACGCTGTATATCCTTCAAGTGGGTCAAAGCGGGGCCAATTTAGCGTACAGTTGTGCGCTAAACAACTCCGATCACTTCGTTACCTGTCCAGCAGCCGTGCCAGCAGGGCGCGCAACCCAGTGGGCTTGACGCTGGTGCCATTCAATTCATCCAGCCGCTCCTGAATGCGGCCAAACAGGGTATCCGGCATATCCGGCTCGCCGGCCACGCAACCTGTCAGCAGCTCGATGGCCTCCTCCACATGATCCACCGGATGGATATGGAACTGGCCTGCTTCCACTGCGGCGATCACCTCATCGGAGAGGTTCAGCTGCTGGGTATTGGTGCCCGGCAGAATGATCCCTTGTTTGCCGGTGAGACCGTGGATCTGGCACACTCGGAAGAAACCTTCGATCTTCTCGTTGACGCCCCCCACCGCCTGCACATTGCCAAACTGATCGACGGCGCCGGTCACCGCGAAGTGCTGGTAGATGGGCTGGCGGGCGAGGGCAGAGAGCAGGGCGCACAGACCGGTGAGAGAGGCGCTGTCGCCGTCAATCTCGTGATAGGACTGCTCGAACACCAGATTGGCCGACAGCGGCGAGGGGTTCTCGGCACCAAATTTGTTGGAGAGATAACCGTGGATGATCATCATCGCCTTGGCATGGATATGGCCGGCCAGTTCAGCCTTGCGTTCGATGTCTGCCACATCGCCATCCCCCAGATGCACGGTGGCGGTGAGGCGTACCGGTTCACCGAAGTCATACGGGTGGCCCGAGACCTGGATGACGGAGAGGCCGTTGATCTGGCCTATCTCTTCGCCATCGGTCTGCAACAGGATCTGGCCATCGATAACCCCTTGATCTGATTGCTCAACCAGGTAGTTAAGGCGGTAATCCTGTTCCTCCAGCGCGCCGCGAATATGGGCGTCGGTGACTACTTCCGACTCCAGCTCCCGAGCCAGACTGTCCGACATGCGCATGATGGCGGAGAGCTGTATCTCGGACAGGGAGAGCCACTCCTGATGATCGCACAGGCGGCTGGCATGACGGCAAATGGCGGCGAGGGCGGCCGGGGTGAAATCCAGCAAGTTCCAGCGCTGGCGAAGCCAGGCCAGATATTGCAGGAATTCGGGCAGTTGTTCCTCGATATTGACCTCGGAAACCAGATCGGCGCGCAGGAAGATGCGCTCCGACATGTCCCGATCCAGCATCTGGAATTCCGCCACATCGAGGCGATCCCCTACCAGGATCAGCTTGAGCTTGAGCGGGGTCGCTTCCGGGGTGAAGAAGGGAGTTAGGGTTTTGCCTTCCTGATAGGCAATCCAGTCCAGCTCGCCTTTTTGCATGGCATTTTTGAGCTTGAACCAGAGGTGAGGCTGATCGAGCAACTCGTCCAGCTGCAGGATGAGATAACCACCATTGGCCTGGCGCAGCAGACCCGGCTCCAGCAGATGCTGGTTGGCATAGACGGAGCCCTGCTCTGTCTGGTAGTTGATGGAACCGAACAAGGTATCCCAGTTGAGATCCCGCCCGTAAATGATCGGCGCCTGCTGATCTTCGTGATGGATCAGCAAATTGATCAGCACTGGGTGCTGGAACTCCAGCCCCAGGGCGACGTGGGCGGCGAGATCGGTCAGGAAGTCGTCAATCTTGGGATCGTTGTTCTGCTTGCGCATGATGCGGGTCACCAGACGCTCGGCGTCCAGATGGTGACTCATCAACTTGAGCAGTTCACCCACCATCTCACAGAATTCGATGCCTGTTCCCGGTTGCAGCCGCAACCAGATAGGCTTGAACGGGTTGTTGAGGTTTTCGGTATAGCAGAGGTCGAACAGGTCGCCGTCCTTGCCGTTGGAGTCGGCGATCAGCGTCTGGCAGACCCCTTCATAATCGGCGCCGGGAAAACCGTTGAGTAGCATGACCGGACAATCGCCATCGAAGCTGGCCAACCGTTTGACCGCCGAAATGGCTCTGGGCTGCAAGGCTGCAAAGGGGATGGGTTCAAGCTCACTGAGCATGGAAAACTGTTCAATTGCAAAAGCGGGTTTTAGTTGTTCTGATGTTAATTCAGCCACTTAAGACATCCGGTCGAAAAATAGGATCAATTGTTGCCATTATACACAGTTCAACTAGTGGTGACAGGAAACAAGGAGCCTGTTTATAGGCTCCTTGTTTCCTGCTGCATTAGGGTATGCAATTGATTTTTAGGCGCAAAATTCAGATCTTGGCACCGTGCTCGAAGGCTATGGCAACAGCCAGCGGGTGCTGCGATGACGTGATACCATCCAGCTTGTCAACAAGGAGGCCGCACCGCTTAGGGTGACCCATAGCGGGATCGCCCATACAGGGTTGCCTTCTTGCAGCATGGTGTAGTTTTTTAGCGGCCACAGGAAGATAGGGTGTAGCAGATAGATACCCAGACTGTGTTGACTGATGACATTCACGCCTTGCTGCCAAGACAAGGGCAATCTGGTGGCCCAGGTTCGTGCCAGGACAAATATCATACTGGCGATCACCACGACATTGAGGGTCTTGTAGGAAAACCATAGCCCCACGCTGTACTCGCCCTGAACAAGACTTAATGCGACCACTTCACTGACAGTGAGATAGAGAGCCCCCAATCCGGACAGTGTCAAAAGCAGCAGGCTCCATCCGTTGCTCGGCCACTTGTGGTACAACAGATAACCCAGTGGCAAATACCCGGAAAACAGCCACAAATCGTTGCTCCATAGCCCATCAACACCAAGCAGGAACAGGATCGTTGTGATGAACCACGGCACAACCAACCAGTAGAGGAGGGGATCACCCCAGCGCTTGACGCCCCATTGCAGAAACGGGATCACCAGATAAAGCGGGATGAAATAATAGAAAAATCCGAGATGGTAATAAGTTGCCTCTTGCGGGCTGGCGAGCAGGGTTTGCCAGCCCGTGCCGCCCTCAAAGCCACTGGTGCTCCATCCCGATAACCATGCATAGAACAGCGACCATACGACAAACGGGATAACCACTTTCCCCAGTCGACGCCGCACATAGTAGCGAAGATCAAACGGGCGCCGATCGCTTAGCATCAGCGCGCCGCTAATCAGAATAAATATGGGCACGGCCCAACGGCTCGCGCCGTTGATGGCAACTGCGATCACCCATTGATTAAACGGTATCGTGCCGAGCGAGTCGCAATAGGTGGCGACTACATGGATGGCGATCACCGCAACAGCGGCCATCACTCGCAATAAACTGAAGAAAAAGACACGCTGCTGCATTTCTGTTCCTGTTTATGGGGGATGTGATATGGGTGAAGGCCAAATGTCATCATCCTGTGCCCATTGGCCACATGATTGGACTAACTTGGCGTGTGATAAGAGCAAGAAGAGAAAATGGAGGGCTCGACGGAGTAGAGATCGTCGAAATGGTGCACGCCTGAATTGGCCATCACAGCGTGCAGGGGAACATAAAGTCGGGTTCTGGGATGACGGGTGACAAGCCACTATTGCAGAAGAGCCAGCAGGAATGGACTTGCACCGGTTACCCATAGTCATCCCGTTTGCGGTAGAAAATACACGGCAACAAGCAAAAGCTTGCAGTTACCGTAGCACCCATTTTCTCGTCAGTTCGAAAACGGTACACCTGGGCAAGCGTCAATGAAATGCATCCAGCCATGCGGCGCGTCATGGGTTTACGCAGTAATCAGGCTAGGTGTGTCACTCGATACGAACGAGACTGGCTGGCTAAGCAAACAAGCTGTAGGGGGTTGATTCCATAAGGATGTCTAGAGTTTATCTCTATATGTTATTTAACATAATATACATTATGCGCAGTGACGTCCCAGGGGCTCCTGGGCGGGTTCCTGGCGGGTTATGCCGATAACTAGCTTTATCGGCATCAGAGATAACAAAGCCCTCACTCGGAGGGCTTGGCGGTAATCTTCGCAAAGTATTGTCGGCTTTCCTGGTCTAAGTAGCTGGCCAGGAGAATGACAGGCACCAGAGGAAGCCGGACAGCAAGCCTCACCAGGTAACGTAAATCCAGGGGTGATTTGCCGTAGCGGCCTACCAGGTGCCAGGGAGTCAACAAGCTGTGTATACCATGCGGATAATCTGCCTGGATAACCTGGGCGGTATTATAGAGCGGATAGATATCCTGGCCCCTGAAGCGATGCACGTCGTCAATCATATCGGTCTCGACATTGCGCATCTTCATGCAGTGATACCACATGAATTTGGGCCACATCATCGGCTTATCAAAAACCTTACGGTACAGCGCAGAGATAACCGGAATGCGGATGGTCTTAACCTTGACGGCGCGACACTCATAATCGATTACGTTATCGCGCAGCTGCGCATCCAGGGAGTTAAGGCTTTGCGCCTGAAAGGCAACATCCCAGCCGTATTTACGGCGATGCACAAACCAGTCAATGAGCGCCTTGCGGTCTTTGTCTTGCCAGGAACGCGAATTGAACCAGGTAACAAGTTCATCCAGCATCAAAAGTCCGTTTTTTTCTTCATCCCAGGGTTCATCGTTGCCCATGCCCAGGGCGTATAAATCGGCAGCAGTTGGGCGGTCAGGAATGCGGATGATGCGAATATTTTTATTATTCGAATCACGGAAATGCTCTGGAAATATATCCATGTTGGTCGCAATGATGCGCCCCTCGGATAAATAACGACGAGCCATACCGACAGCACAAAGACCCTTGCCCTGCCCTGTTTTACCGGTTACGCAATATACAGGCATATGCCCTCCCCTTATGAATAACGTGTTGGACTGGGTTTAACATTGGCAAGATAACGCATATGCCAGCGATACAACGCAATAGCCACATATCCGGCAAACAACGCAGACATGCAGGCATTAAAATTGTTGGGAATTACCCAGGTAAACGGAACGGTTGCCCAGGAAGGAAGTAAGACATTTATAGACTGGGTGATGGTGCGAAGTGTCGCCCACATGCCGCTAAACAAGAAAACAAACAAGCTGGCGACCGCCAAGGTAAAAGAAACGTCCTTGGCAAAGTTTCCGGCCTGAAGCATCTGGGCACGGCCCAGAAGATTAGTAAAAAACGCAGCCAAACCTTGCATTTAATTTGCCTCCTTTAAGGCAGTGAAAATCAACGTCATGACAACCATGGCAGCCAAGAACCAACCTAGAAATTCCTTCATTTTTTCAATCTGCTCACAGCCAGCCTTGCCTGGAAATTCCTTGGTAATATTCTGGCCAGCAAATGAGAAGTTGAGAGTTAATGAGCGACAACTGCCAGTTTGAAATTGAGGTAATGGAACAAGCTCGGGCATACCTGGTAAAGCATCAGCAAGAATGGATTCATTCAATTGCTTAAAACCTTCATCGTATATTTTGGAGGCATCATCAGTAACGCCATCGGTGCCAATATCGCCAAGCTTATTAAGGGTTTCCTCTAATTGAGCTTGAGTTAAAGGGTCTTTAAGTTTGTCATTGGCACTAGATATTTGCCCCTCAACGGTTTCACCTTTTTTAATTTTCTCACCCAGAGCAGAAATACGCTGATATTCAGACTCAGTAACATAACAAGCGCCGCCAGGGTTAGAGGATTGAAGATTCCCCTTAAAGTAGCAATCAAGAGCAGGATAGTCAGCCTCAGAAACGCCTGGAATGTTTTTAAGGGGGTTGGGGAATAATTGAGGGACAGGGTATGGATATGCGCCAGGAACCATAAAAGCATCAGCGGCGGCAGTTGGATTCTTAATCATGTCGGAGACAAGAGAGTCATAGAGGGCAGCATCTGTAATAGGCTCAATCTCGGAAGTCATATCTTGAACCTTTAAATAAAAAGAGCGGGTATAAGAGCTGCCAGTAGCAGGGTCAATATATTTAAAAGAATAAAGCAGATTGGCGCCAGGAGCAGGTTTTCCGCTGACAAGAGTTAAATCATAGTATTCATATGGAGAGGCGAAATTAGCGCAAAAATCAGGGGTTCCGGTGGCAAAAGGAAAAGCGCCGCCTTGAAAGGAGCAAGGGCCAACAATTTTTATGGAAGGTTTAGACATCTGGCCAGTTAATTCGTCAATAACCCAACCAGCGGCGGCCATAGTTGCAAGCCATCCGATGTAATAAGGAGAGCGCTTAACAAGAGATTTCATATTGCCCCTAACATAACTCATAAAAGTAGGCTTTGGGACAGTAGTAGTGGTCTGAAAATAAGGAGCGCTAGCGGCGTAGCCCTTTCCCGTCACATTGACTTTAATTCCATTGGAGTCAGCGGAAACGAACCCATTCACTTTCCTGATTTCCGCATCAATCATTGCGTCGCTGAGTGTAAATGAATGCGCTTGCGCTGTAAGAAGGGTTAAAAAAAACAGGAGATACTTAAACATGACTATGGCCCCCTGGCCCCCGCCGACGCTGCGCGGCGGCAGGGGCACGACGGGAGCCATAGTTGGTTGGTGGTTAGACCTTGTTGCCGAAACGCTTGAACAGCGAGATCAGCTTCAGGGCCACGAAGGACGCGATAACGATGGGCCAGAACAGGGTCTGCATGTAGTCAACGCCGCCCTCCAGGTCGGTTGCGGCGGCAGCCAGGCCAGCGGGAGGTGTGAAGGCCGCAAACACAGAGGAGGATGCGAGCGCAACGGATGCAACCAGGAGGCCAGTGGAGGCTTTATCAGCCGCTTTGGCGCCATACTTCTTAGCCATGTTGAAATATTTCATAAGATAATATCCCTATACTTTTTCGCTGAGTTTTTTAAATAAGGTGACTAGATAAGCTAGGCACCAGCCAGAAGCAAACGAGCCAAAAAGATACCCAGCGAATAAGTAATCTCTAAAAAGCTCGTTTACTATTTCTTGAATCATTAGCGGAAGCTCCCGGCCAAAAAGCCCAGGAAAAAGGCAAACGCGCAGGAGAGATAAGTTACCAGCTGAATAACCGCTGCTAAATCAGCCTGAGTGATGCCCTGCTCCATATCATGCCACCCTGGTCAGTTTTTCATTGCCACAGACGGTGATTTTCGCCTCTTTGGTAATGAAATGGCGACGGTCGGGGTAGTCCTGGTAGCCAGAGAGTGGTACCTCGACCATTGCGCCAATGGCGGGAGTGATGGAGCCGATGAAAGCGGCATTCTTGTAAAGCTCTTCGGGAATGCGCAGCGCTTCAGTAATGGCCCGCTCCTCGCCAAAGGCGCCGCGATAATTGCGCTCCAGGCCCAGGAGGTGAGCAACGCCGGATTTAACCTCACCCGATTTTTTATCGACATAGGAGTAAGGTTTATCCATTACGCCCAGGAGGATACCACGACAAAAAATACCAGTTTCCATACTATTCACCTTATGTTTATTCGTCACAATGACATTAATTAAAATGGACAATCATCCAGGGACGCATAAAAAGCGCTTTTTTCCAGGTCAAAGCCGTAGAGGCTAAAACCGTAAGGGAAGCTATTAACCAAGCGCCAAACATAAAGCTGTTTTAGCTCAGAGACGCTTTTGTAATACTTGTAGCCAATAGATTTGATATTCATGCCACCGCCCTGGTAATCGGAGTTACATTATCAAAGCGTGAAGTTGGCTCGATATACCAATCCGGCGTTTGGCGGCTGAAATCAACGTTAATAAAGCGCAGGAGTGGAATAACGTTGTTGGCTTTATCGCCGTGCAGGTTTTGCAACTGAGCTTTGCTGAGTCCAGCGGCCATAAGATAATTAAGATTATCGCGAAAAGTTTGAGGGGCTAAAGTATCTTTTACTGATTTATACCCCTCGTTTGTGAGGCGGCGATAAAAGCCAAAGAGGCGCATAGCCTTGGAATAGGAAATGTTGCCCTTCGGAGTGATTGTGAAATATTCCTGTTTCAATTTTTCCAGGATGACGGAATCGTCATAAACGTTCATTTCTTGTCCCTCGAAGGCCGCGAAAAGCGGATTAAACATTTCATTCCAAATATATTGAATTAAATTTTTACCATCAGATTCAAATTGCTTTTGAAAGTCAATAATTCCAGGTCGGATTGTTCCATCAAATTCGCTAGTACGTGAAAATAAATTAGTGGGTATACCGAGACGGTCTAATAAACGGCTCTTTGCCCTCCCCTCAAAGCGCACCAGGTTTTCAGCGAACTTAACCAGGCGATCATCCTTGAGAACGGAAAGAATATGGAGCTTATTCTTTTGCTTTTTGCAAACGGACTCCATCTCCTTAATTTGAGAGGAAAGTTCAGGCCCCTTGCAGTAAGCTTTTTTGTCAGCGTGACGAGAATTCACGTTGAAATAACAGGTTGTTTCATGCTCATTTTTAATGGCTGAACGCATATGGCCGTTGGATACGTTTTTAAGTGCGGCGATAACTTGCTTGGCATTATGAATCGAGCCAACATTAGCCGAATAAGTGCAGTCAATATCGCCAAGCCAGGCGCCAGACCAATCAACAAACGTATCCAGGTCAGGAACAGCAGAGCCAAGGATATACATCATTTCCATGGCGCAAAGCTCGATATCAGTAGGGCCGAAAACATTGTGACCCTGGAGGATTTTTGCCGGACTTGCCTTTATTTCGACATGAGCGGATGACATGCCGGCGCCCTGGTAAATTTTGAATGCCAATCCGGCCCAATGGGACGGGAGAGATTCATACGGATGGTTA
Organism: Aeromonas sp. FDAARGOS 1407; assembly: GCF_019048725.1. Classification (NCBI taxonomy): domain Bacteria; kingdom Pseudomonadati; phylum Pseudomonadota; class Gammaproteobacteria; order Aeromonadales; family Aeromonadaceae; genus Aeromonas; species Aeromonas sp. FDAARGOS 1407. The sequence continues at coordinate 3,323,715 of NZ_CP077399.1, read as the reverse complement.
AGGCCAGATACGTCAAAGGACTGGGTATCGATGTCAAACTCGATATCGCGGGCTGACATGCGAATGTCAGAGAATTTCGCAATGGCAGCCAAGTCCACGTAATCAACGCGATGCCCTCCCTTATCCACCTGCACTGATTGCTGAAGGTACTGCTCCCTGAAGGGAATGCAGATTCTCAAACGGTCTATCATCCCTGCCCCCGTCACATGTATACATGCAACTTTCTTATAATCTGAATGCAGGTATACATGCACACGCGGAACGTGTCAACATGTATGCATGTATAATGGGAGGTCAAATGAAAAGTGGAGTAAGCAGAGTGCCCGTGACCCTCAGATTGACTAAAGACGAGCAACGAGCGGCAGAGTTAAAATGCAGGGAAATCAATAAGTTGCTCGTTAATATGGAAAGGAGCCCAGTGCAAGAATCGGAGTTATTACACCTGGTTCTAAGTAGGTGTATTGATAGAATCAAAGTTAACAAGCGTGGCGAAATAGAGGTGGAGTGAGGAAGGGAAAAAACACGGAATCCGTGCAAAAGTCCACTATTAAAGATAGTGGACCCGCTCCGCGGGAGGTTTAGCTCCCCTGCCCGACCACAATGAAAAAAGCCGTCCTGCAGGGCGGCTTTTTGCTGGATGCGTACCAGGGGGAAGCGCAGTGCCCTAAAGCTGACGCGCTTCGCTTGTCTCCTGGCCAGTTCGTCACGGCGAACAGATGCCGTTCCTCATGGCCCAGGCGTTATCTGCCTCTCCCTTTGGCTTTCCTATTTTTTCTTTGAGGTGGTTTTTTTGGGCTCGGATTTGGCCTGGTCAATGACTGCGCCAAAGACGGTGGCCACAAGGCGGTCGAGGGTTTCCTGGTCAAGGCCCAGGTCGGAGGATGGGTTGGCCAGGAGCAGTTTCAAGGCGGGAATATCGCCGCGATTAAACGTCACAGTGACGGTTTCACTTTTCTTCCTGGCAAGGTATTCAGCCTGGCGAGCTGCGCCGGATTTAGCTTGACCAGTTGCAGGGCGACCACGTTTGCGAGGTGCTGCCGGAATGAGTTCCTGGGTCTTGGTGTCGTGAGCGTCTTTCATGGTGATTCCCTCCCTGGTTTCGATAATTAATTATCGTCACTGTGACGTTAAATGTCCAGTGAATTTGCGTCACAGTGACGAAAATAAATCAGGGTTTTTGCTGGGCCACTTCGCATAATGGCCATTATGTTACGGGCGCTGGCGCGTCCCCTGCCGCTGCGCATTGTGGCAGGGGCAAACCCTCAACATAACGCCATTCACATTATGCGCAGTGACGTCCCAGGGGCTCCTGGGCGGGTTCCTGGCGGGTTATGCCGATAACTAGCTTTATCGGCATCAGAGATAACAAAGCCCTCACTCGGAGGGCTTGGCGGTAATCTTCGCAAAGTATTGTCGGCTTTCCTGGTCTAAGTAGCTGGCCAGGAGAATGACAGGCACCAGAGGAAGCCGGACAGCAAGCCTCACCAGGTAACGTAAATCCAGGGGTGATTTGCCGTAGCGGCCTACCAGGTGCCAGGGAGTCAACAAGCTGTGTATACCATGCGGATAATCTGCCTGGATAACCTGGGCGGTATTATAGAGCGGATAGATATCCTGGCCCCTGAAGCGATGCACGTCGTCAATCATATCGGTCTCGACATTGCGCATCTTCATGCAGTGATACCACATGAATTTGGGCCACATCATCGGCTTATCAAAAACCTTACGGTACAGCGCAGAGATAACCGGAATGCGGATGGTCTTAACCTTGACGGCGCGACACTCATAATCGATTACGTTATCGCGCAGCTGCGCATCCAGGGAGTTAAGGCTTTGCGCCTGAAAGGCAACATCCCAGCCGTATTTACGGCGATGCACAAACCAGTCAATGAGCGCCTTGCGGTCTTTGTCTTGCCAGGAACGCGAATTGAACCAGGTAACAAGTTCATCCAGCATCAAAAGTCCGTTTTTTTCTTCATCCCAGGGTTCATCGTTGCCCATGCCCAGGGCGTATAAATCGGCAGCAGTTGGGCGGTCAGGAATGCGGATGATGCGAATATTTTTATTATTCGAATCACGGAAATGCTCTGGAAATATATCCATGTTGGTCGCAATGATGCGCCCCTCGGATAAATAACGACGAGCCATACCGACAGCACAAAGACCCTTGCCCTGCCCTGTTTTACCGGTTACGCAATATACAGGCATATGCCCTCCCCTTATGAATAACGTGTTGGACTGGGTTTAACATTGGCAAGATAACGCATATGCCAGCGATACAACGCAATAGCCACATATCCGGCAAACAACGCAGACATGCAGGCATTAAAATTGTTGGGAATTACCCAGGTAAACGGAACGGTTGCCCAGGAAGGAAGTAAGACATTTATAGACTGGGTGATGGTGCGAAGTGTCGCCCACATGCCGCTAAACAAGAAAACAAACAAGCTGGCGACCGCCAAGGTAAAAGAAACGTCCTTGGCAAAGTTTCCGGCCTGAAGCATCTGGGCACGGCCCAGAAGATTAGTAAAAAACGCAGCCAAACCTTGCATTTAATTTGCCTCCTTTAAGGCAGTGAAAATCAACGTCATGACAACCATGGCAGCCAAGAACCAACCTAGAAATTCCTTCATTTTTTCAATCTGCTCACAGCCAGCCTTGCCTGGAAATTCCTTGGTAATATTCTGGCCAGCAAATGAGAAGTTGAGAGTTAATGAGCGACAACTGCCAGTTTGAAATTGAGGTAATGGAACAAGCTCGGGCATACCTGGTAAAGCATCAGCAAGAATGGATTCATTCAATTGCTTAAAACCTTCATCGTATATTTTGGAGGCATCATCAGTAACGCCATCGGTGCCAATATCGCCAAGCTTATTAAGGGTTTCCTCTAATTGAGCTTGAGTTAAAGGGTCTTTAAGTTTGTCATTGGCACTAGATATTTGCCCCTCAACGGTTTCACCTTTTTTAATTTTCTCACCCAGAGCAGAAATACGCTGATATTCAGACTCAGTAACATAACAAGCGCCGCCAGGGTTAGAGGATTGAAGATTCCCCTTAAAGTAGCAATCAAGAGCAGGATAGTCAGCCTCAGAAACGCCTGGAATGTTTTTAAGGGGGTTGGGGAATAATTGAGGGACAGGGTATGGATATGCGCCAGGAACCATAAAAGCATCAGCGGCGGCAGTTGGATTCTTAATCATGTCGGAGACAAGAGAGTCATAGAGGGCAGCATCTGTAATAGGCTCAATCTCGGAAGTCATATCTTGAACCTTTAAATAAAAAGAGCGGGTATAAGAGCTGCCAGTAGCAGGGTCAATATATTTAAAAGAATAAAGCAGATTGGCGCCAGGAGCAGGTTTTCCGCTGACAAGAGTTAAATCATAGTATTCATATGGAGAGGCGAAATTAGCGCAAAAATCAGGGGTTCCGGTGGCAAAAGGAAAAGCGCCGCCTTGAAAGGAGCAAGGGCCAACAATTTTTATGGAAGGTTTAGACATCTGGCCAGTTAATTCGTCAATAACCCAACCAGCGGCGGCCATAGTTGCAAGCCATCCGATGTAATAAGGAGAGCGCTTAACAAGAGATTTCATATTGCCCCTAACATAACTCATAAAAGTAGGCTTTGGGACAGTAGTAGTGGTCTGAAAATAAGGAGCGCTAGCGGCGTAGCCCTTTCCCGTCACATTGACTTTAATTCCATTGGAGTCAGCGGAAACGAACCCATTCACTTTCCTGATTTCCGCATCAATCATTGCGTCGCTGAGTGTAAATGAATGCGCTTGCGCTGTAAGAAGGGTTAAAAAAAACAGGAGATACTTAAACATGACTATGGCCCCCTGGCCCCCGCCGACGCTGCGCGGCGGCAGGGGCACGACGGGAGCCATAGTTGGTTGGTGGTTAGACCTTGTTGCCGAAACGCTTGAACAGCGAGATCAGCTTCAGGGCCACGAAGGACGCGATAACGATGGGCCAGAACAGGGTCTGCATGTAGTCAACGCCGCCCTCCAGGTCGGTTGCGGCGGCAGCCAGGCCAGCGGGAGGTGTGAAGGCCGCAAACACAGAGGAGGATGCGAGCGCAACGGATGCAACCAGGAGGCCAGTGGAGGCTTTATCAGCCGCTTTGGCGCCATACTTCTTAGCCATGTTGAAATATTTCATAAGATAATATCCCTATACTTTTTCGCTGAGTTTTTTAAATAAGGTGACTAGATAAGCTAGGCACCAGCCAGAAGCAAACGAGCCAAAAAGATACCCAGCGAATAAGTAATCTCTAAAAAGCTCGTTTACTATTTCTTGAATCATTAGCGGAAGCTCCCGGCCAAAAAGCCCAGGAAAAAGGCAAACGCGCAGGAGAGATAAGTTACCAGCTGAATAACCGCTGCTAAATCAGCCTGAGTGATGCCCTGCTCCATATCATGCCACCCTGGTCAGTTTTTCATTGCCACAGACGGTGATTTTCGCCTCTTTGGTAATGAAATGGCGACGGTCGGGGTAGTCCTGGTAGCCAGAGAGTGGTACCTCGACCATTGCGCCAATGGCGGGAGTGATGGAGCCGATGAAAGCGGCATTCTTGTAAAGCTCTTCGGGAATGCGCAGCGCTTCAGTAATGGCCCGCTCCTCGCCAAAGGCGCCGCGATAATTGCGCTCCAGGCCCAGGAGGTGAGCAACGCCGGATTTAACCTCACCCGATTTTTTATCGACATAGGAGTAAGGTTTATCCATTACGCCCAGGAGGATACCACGACAAAAAATACCAGTTTCCATACTATTCACCTTATGTTTATTCGTCACAATGACATTAATTAAAATGGACAATCATCCAGGGACGCATAAAAAGCGCTTTTTTCCAGGTCAAAGCCGTAGAGGCTAAAACCGTAAGGGAAGCTATTAACCAAGCGCCAAACATAAAGCTGTTTTAGCTCAGAGACGCTTTTGTAATACTTGTAGCCAATAGATTTGATATTCATGCCACCGCCCTGGTAATCGGAGTTACATTATCAAAGCGTGAAGTTGGCTCGATATACCAATCCGGCGTTTGGCGGCTGAAATCAACGTTAATAAAGCGCAGGAGTGGAATAACGTTGTTGGCTTTATCGCCGTGCAGGTTTTGCAACTGAGCTTTGCTGAGTCCAGCGGCCATAAGATAATTAAGATTATCGCGAAAAGTTTGAGGGGCTAAAGTATCTTTTACTGATTTATACCCCTCGTTTGTGAGGCGGCGATAAAAGCCAAAGAGGCGCATAGCCTTGGAATAGGAAATGTTGCCCTTCGGAGTGATTGTGAAATATTCCTGTTTCAATTTTTCCAGGATGACGGAATCGTCATAAACGTTCATTTCTTGTCCCTCGAAGGCCGCGAAAAGCGGATTAAACATTTCATTCCAAATATATTGAATTAAATTTTTACCATCAGATTCAAATTGCTTTTGAAAGTCAATAATTCCAGGTCGGATTGTTCCATCAAATTCGCTAGTACGTGAAAATAAATTAGTGGGTATACCGAGACGGTCTAATAAACGGCTCTTTGCCCTCCCCTCAAAGCGCACCAGGTTTTCAGCGAACTTAACCAGGCGATCATCCTTGAGAACGGAAAGAATATGGAGCTTATTCTTTTGCTTTTTGCAAACGGACTCCATCTCCTTAATTTGAGAGGAAAGTTCAGGCCCCTTGCAGTAAGCTTTTTTGTCAGCGTGACGAGAATTCACGTTGAAATAACAGGTTGTTTCATGCTCATTTTTAATGGCTGAACGCATATGGCCGTTGGATACGTTTTTAAGTGCGGCGATAACTTGCTTGGCATTATGAATCGAGCCAACATTAGCCGAATAAGTGCAGTCAATATCGCCAAGCCAGGCGCCAGACCAATCAACAAACGTATCCAGGTCAGGAACAGCAGAGCCAAGGATATACATCATTTCCATGGCGCAAAGCTCGATATCAGTAGGGCCGAAAACATTGTGACCCTGGAGGATTTTTGCCGGACTTGCCTTTATTTCGACATGAGCGGATGACATGCCGGCGCCCTGGTAAATTTTGAATGCCAATCCGGCCCAATGGGACGGGAGAGATTCATACGGATGGTTAAGGCCAGATACGTCAAAGGACTGGGTATCGATGTCAAACTCGATATCGCGGGCTGACATGCGAATGTCAGAGAATTTCGCAATGGCAGCCAAGTCCACGTAATCAACGCGATGCCCTCCCTTATCCACCTGCACTGATTGCTGAAGGTACTGCTCCCTGAAGGGAATGCAGATTCTCAAACGGTCTATCATCCCTGCCCCCGTCACATGTATACATGCAACTTTCTTATAATCTGAATGCAGGTATACATGCACACGCGGAACGTGTCAACATGTATGCATGTATAATGGGAGGTCAAATGAAAAGTGGAGTAAGCAGAGTGCCCGTGACCCTCAGATTGACTAAAGACGAGCAACGAGCGGCAGAGTTAAAATGCAGGGAAATCAATAAGTTGCTCGTTAATATGGAAAGGAGCCCAGTGCAAGAATCGGAGTTATTACACCTGGTTCTAAGTAGGTGTATTGATAGAATCAAAGTTAACAAGCGTGGCGAAATAGAGGTGGAGTGAGGAAGGGAAAAAACACGGAATCCGTGCAAAAGTCCACTATTAAAGATAGTGGACCCGCTCCGCGGGAGGTTTAGCTCCCCTGCCCGACCACAATGAAAAAAGCCGTCCTGCAGGGCGGCTTTTTGCTGGATGCGTACCAGGGGGAAGCGCAGTGCCCTAAAGCTGACGCGCTTCGCTTGTCTCCTGGCCAGTTCGTCACGGCGAACAGATGCCGTTCCTCATGGCCCAGGCGTTATCTGCCTCTCCCTTTGGCTTTCCTATTTTTTCTTTGAGGTGGTTTTTTTGGGCTCGGATTTGGCCTGGTCAATGACTGCGCCAAAGACGGTGGCCACAAGGCGGTCGAGGGTTTCCTGGTCAAGGCCCAGGTCGGAGGATGGGTTGGCCAGGAGCAGTTTCAAGGCGGGAATATCGCCGCGATTAAACGTCACAGTGACGGTTTCACTTTTCTTCCTGGCAAGGTATTCAGCCTGGCGAGCTGCGCCGGATTTAGCTTGACCAGTTGCAGGGCGACCACGTTTGCGAGGTGCTGCCGGAATGAGTTCCTGGGTCTTGGTGTCGTGAGCGTCTTTCATGGTGATTCCCTCCCTGGTTTCGATAATTAATTATCGTCACTGTGACGTTAAATGTCCAGTGAATTTGCGTCACAGTGACGAAAATAAATCAGGGTTTTTGCTGGGCCACTTCGCATAATGGCCATTATGTTACGGGCGCTGGCGCGTCCCCTGCCGCTGCGCATTGTGGCAGGGGCAAACCCTCAACATAACGCCATTCACATTATGCGCAATGACGGATGCATCAGGCGTGGTCGTGGTTATCAGCATCTTTACGTTGGGAAGACAACATCGATAAAGCTTCATCCAAGCTATAAGTCCGGCCTTGTTCGATGTCGGTCATGGCCAGCTCAAGCAACTGACGCAGCGGCTCACAAGCATTTGCTTCAGGGGTCATGGTTTCTCCGTTAGGTCGGTCAAGTCTGTTCTAGAGTCAAGTCTTGAAGATGCTTGAGGCGCATGCGCAAAACGTCCATGAACTTGGGGTTCACCAACATGCTTACGAAAGCTCATGTTGGTGCTCAAGAGTGAATCTACCACTGCCATAGACCTTCATGTTTATATAAGTTGCAGCAAGCATTGTTACGTCATTGATTAGGTCATCTGGATCACCATCTTGGTCGATGAGTCGAGATACTGAATAGTCAACGATCGGAACTAAATAACTGAAGTCATCATCTTGCGCAGGCGCAGGTAATGTTTCAAAAAAACTGAGCAGTGGTTCTTGGACATGAACCCAATCATACAGTGGCGTGTTAGCCCGTCCGTTGCGCTCAATTTCTTGCTGTTTTTTGACTCGTGCCGCCTTGGCTTTGTTTCTCGCTCGCAGCTGCCTTTTTGGGGATTTGGTTGCCATATCCTTGAGCTCCTTCCTGATGAGCTTCATATGGTGAACGTGAGAAAAGTAGATCGCAAGTAGGTGGAGATGCCGATAACCCCATTTATCGGCATCATCGTAAGAGATAACAAGGCGGTGTTCAGCCGGTTCTGCGGCACAACTCCTTCATCAGTCCAGCACATGACGATGAGCCGTCACGAATGCCGGTCTAGGCCAGCTTAATTGGCAATGTAGAGGTCGGCCAACTTGGCCAACTGATCCGCCAAAGCCCCCTCGCCCACAACATCTGCTCGCTCAACCAGGAAGTCAGGCAGTGCCTTTCCTATCAGACATACCCCCTCCCCTTGGTCGATATTCTGAAACCACAAATGTCCCATTTTGAGACAAGAGTCCACTATTAAAACTGCTATCCGATGTGGAAAATATGTCAGAAAAATAGCCATATCAAAGCAATCTTGATGTGGTCCTCAAGTGGATATATTCGCACCACTCCTGTATCTTGACTGACAGATGTACTGTGTTTTTTTACAGTGCATTTTCTAGGTAACAGGAGGCTTAGGCGTGAGTAGAAATAGTGATAGTGACCTGGTGATCGTTATAGCGATTGCTGTTGTAATTGGCGTTTGCAGTGGGATTGTCTCTGTTTTTGGCGTAACTTGGAAAGTTGCATTCGAGGTATTCATAAACCTACTGGTCTGGGGGCTGGTGATTGGGTTTATAACATACAGCGGTTTTCTTGGTGGGACTTGGCCAATATTTTGTGGGTGGTTGATTTTGGCCTTTGCTCCTGTGCTCAATCATTGGGCGGGAGGGCGTTTCGGTGATCCGCTCTACATCGAACCATCATGGTATGGTAAAGCACTCTGGCAATGGGTAATGGCAATGTCTCTAGTCGGTGCAGGGTATGGCTTCAGGTGGTGGCAAAGGAGTCGCTACTATTACTGACAAAGGGCCATATGGCCCTTTTTGCTGCCAGCACGATAGTCACTGCGCATAAATGCGGATTATGTTACGGGCGCTCCGGCGTTGGGACGATGCCGCTATTAGCTTCCTGGCTATTTGGAAATAGAAGATCCCCCGACCGGCAGATCCACCCAAGCCTCCTCGCTCACCATGATTTCGCGCTCAGTTGGATAATCGAATAGCCTGTTCCTAGTGTGAGGTGTTATGGCAATAACAATAGATCCCCCTCCCCCTGATCCGGCATCGTGAAGCCACGATATTTGGCAAGACGGGAAGTGGGCGATAAGAAGGGAAGATGTTGACGTCTGCGGGAAACAAATCACATGGCCGTCCCTGGCCAAGGCACCATGCAAGGGATCCCTCCCCTGCCCCTGTAAATCAACCTAACGTCATAAAAGAAGCTGAGAGTTGAGTGTGGTGAATATATTGTTTCCTGTTTTGTTATCTCTCACTGTTTAGCCCAGTCGGTCCAATGGCTTTTTCTGGGCACTCTCATGTCGCTCGCTATTACTGGTATGCAGATATTTCGAGGTGGTATCTATGCTGTCGTGGCCGGCATCGGCCTGGACATGGGAAAGCGGCCGGCCGTTGAGATTGATATCGTGAGTGATGCCGGTGTGGCGGATGGCATGGGGCGACAGTTGACGCATCTCGGCCGCATCCTGAGCAAAGCCATCCTGCTCGGCAAGATCGGCTCCCTTGGTGATCACCATCATGATGAGATCCCGCAATTGACGGATCCCGAGATTGGCGTTGAGTTGCCCCTGTTCGCGGCCATGACCTGCCGCCTTGTGCCTGATAAAGAGCGGTGTCTGTTCTTCCGGCGTCGGCAACGGCGTCAAGCCCAGAAAACGGCGGTAGCGGCCAAGAGCCTCCAGCAGCGCCTGCGACACGGCCACGGTTCGCCGTTTGCCACCCTTGCTCTGGGGAATGTAATAACCCCAGACGCCGGTTTTGCGATCCCGGCGAAATTGCCCCATCACGGGGGTAAAGCCCGGTCTGGCGGCCACTTCCGAGATCCGCAGATAACAGGCGTACATCAGTATGGTAAGAAACCGGCTGCGTTCGTGCTGCTCGGGATTGTCATTGGCCAGCCACTCGGCGGCCTGCATCACATAGGACCATTGCAGCTCGCTGAAGGATTGCACCTGATCATCCGGTTCCCTCTCCACCGGGCGTTTAGCCCGCAGCAACAACAGTACCGGGTTTTTGTCCATGTACTCTTCCTGGATAAGGTACTGGAAAAAGGCCGACAGGATGGCGAGCTTGGTCTTCATCGCCTGCTCGCTCAACCGATATGGCAGGGGCCGCCCGAGATCCTTTTTGCCGAGAAAAGGGCGCCAATGGGGATTGGGCAGGCGCTCCCCCCACTCTTTGTCGAGCACGAATTGCGCCACATTGCGATAGGCAATCAGCTCCTGTGGTGGGGACTGGCAGTAGTCCAGATAGCGCATCATGATGCGGCGAGTCAGATCTTTGAGGCTGATGGCGGCCTCGCGAAAGCACCAGTGGAAAAAGGTGGTCAGCTCGCTGCGGTAGGTCTTGTAGTTGTTTTCGTTATGGCGCTGCTCCAGCAGCCAGTCGACCGCCAGTTCGTAGACCAGCCCGGCGTCGGGGACATCGTTCAGACTGAGGTTGGCTAGATAGAGATTGACCTGGGTATTGCCGGCTTCCAGGTAGGCCAGACCGTCAAAGAGCGGCATGGCGGGGGGCAAAGAACAAGTTGGATGAGTCATGGTGTAGCTTGTAATGGTGATGCTATGGCTTGGCAAGAGTGCGTTGATTCAAAGGCAAGTTCAGGGTGTGGATACAACAAGGCCCGTACGGTTGCCAGCTTATCCGGCTCCCTGACCTGCGGGGCGCGACTATCGATAAGTCGATGCTGTTAGACCCGGCATCAAGCCGATACGGTGCTGGCGACCGCACTCTGAATACGGATCTGGTTTATGCAATGCATATGCAGTGTTGTTAAAAAATTATCGGGGTAAATATCGGTCAAAATGACTAAGAATTCTGATTAAGTGAATGCGGTAGATATTTACCCCAAGCGCGGCGTATCAGAGGACCTCAGGCCACCTGCTTGAGCGGCTTCTCTTTGCGTTTGGCCGGCGCCTGTTCCTCTTCCTTGCCGCCTGTCGTCTGCAGCTTGCCGCCACGCAGCAGGGTTTGCAGTCGATCACGCTGTTCGGCCAGGTAGAATGCCAGGCTCTCTTGCTGCTGCGGGGCCAGCTCGATGGGGGCCTCTTCCAGCAGCAGCATGAGCTCGTCCGCCGTATCCAGCAGTTTGTCATAGGCATCTGCCTCTTTCTTGCTGGCAAAGGTCATCTTCTCCACTCCCCCACGAACCACGACATATTTGATTTCGACAGCCATGATGGCCTCCTCTTGGTGTTGGTCAGTAGAGTATATGTATGGATATACAGTATTGCAAACAGGGGAAGGGAAAAGTGCGATGGAGGAAGCAGCTATTGACGTCGTTAGATAGTAAAGTGTCATTTGGCTTCTAGGTCTGACTGGTCGGAGCATGGATTGATGACGATCGTACAACACCTGTTTATCCTGCTGATGGTGGAGGTGCTGCTGCTCGGAGGCATTGGCCGCCTGGTGATGGATCTCCCCTGGCTGTTGACCCTGTTGTGGGTGGCGCTGACCCTGCTGATGTTGCGCTGCCTGGTGGTGCTGGGCAGCTGGCTGTTCACCCGCTTTTACCCCTCCCCGGCTATCAGCCTCTGGGCCAGGGTCCAGATGATGGCTGGCGAGATGCTTGCCTACCTCTACACCTTCACCTGGCTGCTCCCCTTCGAGCCACTGCTGATGGCTCCCGATCGGCTGCCGCCCTGCCGGCGTCCCGTATTGCTGGTGCATGGTTATGGTTGCAGCCGCGGGATCTGGCGTACTCAACGGGCCAGGCTGGAGGCCGCTGGTCACGTGGTGGCGACCATCACCCTCTCTCCGCCCTTTGGGCATATCGACGAGATGGTGCCCCTGCTTGCCCGGCGGATCGACCATGTGCTGGCCCAAACCGGTGCCAGCCAGCTGGTGCTGATCGGCCACAGCATGGGGGGGTTGGTGTGTCGCGACTATCTGGCGGTCGCCGGCGGTGACAAGGTGGCCGCGCTGATCACCCTGGCGACCCCTCATCAGGGCAGCCAGCTGGCGATGCTGGGGGTGGGTGCCAACGCCCGCGAGATGGAGCCGGGCTCCGGCTGGTTGCAACGCTTTGCCAGTGTGCCCCTGTGCGTACCCGGGGTGTCGGTGCGTACCAGCCACGACAACGTGGTGATGCCCCAGGAGCGTCAGCGGCTGGACGGGATGGAAGATATCGAACTGCCCGCTCTCGGCCACCTCTCGCTGCTCTACTCCCGTCGTACCACGGATCTGCTGCTCGGTCTCTTGAAACGCTTCTGAAAAAAACAGGCCTGATCGCTCAGGCCCGTTGTGCTTATGACTTCTTTCGTGTTGCTAGAAATGGATCCCCTTGATCAGGGTCGAGACCGCGACCTGATCGGCGGTTGCCTTGGATTGATCGCCATCTTTGGGGTCGGCAAAGGTGCGAAAACTCGTGTTCATGATCACCTGGGCGACTCGCGGGGCCAGGGCATGGACCACCTGACCGAAGACCCCTAGTCGGGTTGCCAGACGTACGTGCTTGTTGATGATGGTGTCGCACACCAGATCGGCCGCCTCTTCCGGCGTCATCATGGGCACCTGGTCATACACCTTGGTCGGCGCCACCATGGGGGTCTTCACCAGCGGCATATTGATGATGGAGAAGTTCACCCCCTTGTCGGCAAACTCGGAGGCTGCGGTGCGCACCCAGGCGTCGAGGGCCGATTTGGAGGCAACATAGGCCGAGAAGCGCGGCGCATTGGTCAGCACCCCGATGGAGGAGATGTTGATGATGTGCCCCTTCTTCTTCTCGATCATCCCAGGCAGTACTCCCATGATCACCTTGAGCGCCCCGAAGTAATTGAGCTGCATGGTGTGTTCCAGATCGTGGAAGCGATCGAAGGAGTCCTCAATGGAGCGGCGGATGGAGCGACCAGCATTGTTGATGAGAATATCGACCCCGCCATGATCCGCCACGATTTGTTGGGTGATGGCCTCCCCCTGCGCCAGATCAGCCAAGTCGCCCTGATAGACCTGCAGTGACAGGCCGAGCTCGGCAAATTCGGCCCGGGTCTCGGCAATCTTCTGCTCATCGCGGGCGATGGTCACGACGATGGCCCCCGCCCCTGCCAGTTTGCGGGCCGTGGCCCGACCAATGCCGGAAGTGGCGCCAGTGACCAGCACCACCTTGCCCTCGACCCGGCCGCGCAGGGTGCGGTCGATGAAGAGCTCGGGATCGAGGTGGCGTTCCCAGTAGTCCCACAGACGCCAGGCGTAGCTGTGCAGCGGTGGTACCTCGATACCGGTTCCTTTCAGTACGCGCTGGGTCTCCCGGCTGTCGAAGCGGGTCGGATAGTTGATGAGGCGGAACACATCCTTGGGCAGCCCCAGATCGGCGATGGCGGCATCGCGGATGCGGCGCACCGGCGTCATTGTCATCAGCATCGCCATCAGGTGGCGCGGGATAAAGCTGAACAGGGAGGCATTGATGCGGATGGCGGGCTCCGGGGCGTGGGCAGCGCGGGAGAAGGTGCTGAGCATATCGCCGACCCGCATCGGGTTGGGATCCGTCAGGTGGAAGGTCTTGTTCTCCTCCCCCGCCTGATGAGAGATGTGGGCCATGGCATCGACCACGAAGTTGACCGGCACCACGTTGATGCGTCCCCCTTCCACCCCGATGGCGGGCATCCAGGGAGGGAGCAGGCGACGCAGCTTCTGGATGGTCTTGAAGAAGTAATAGGGGCCGTCAATCTTGTCCATCTCGCCGGTGTTGGCATCCCCTACCACGATCCCGGGCCGGTAGATGCGCCAGGGCACCATGCACTCCTTGCGCACGATCCCCTCGGCCTCGTGCTTGGTCTGGAAATAGGGCAGATCGAGCTGCTCGGCCTCCTCGAACATGTCTTCCCGAAACAGGCCGTCGAACAGGCCGGCCGCCGCGATGGAGCTGCAGTGATGAAACTGGCGGGCACCCAGCTGGGCCGCCAGCTGTACAGCCTGACGGGTGCCGTCGACGTTGACCTGTTGCTGGACGCCCGCCTTGGCGTTGAGATCATAGATGGCAGCCAGGTGAAAGAAGTGATCGATCCGATCGTGAATCTCCCCTTGCATCGCCTCCGTCACTCCCAGCAGCGGCAGCGTCATATCCCCGAATACTGGAGTAGCTCGTCCTTCATCCACCTGCCAGTAGTCGTAAAGCTCGGGTAATTTATCCTGATTGGCGGCGCGCAGCAGAAAATAAACGTGATTGTCAGGGGATTGTGCCAGCAATTTCTTAATCAACCTGCGCCCGATAAAACCACTTCCGCCTGTGATGAAATAGTTCATGTTATGGTTCCGCTACTGATTTTACTGTTAGTTGATGTTAGGTATATCACGATTCATATGGGAATCTTCAATACAATTACCGGTTCGTGAGCCATCCCTAAATTCAGTTAATCGACTATTTCGTTATTAGGTAGAACCCTCTATTTTTTGTCCATAGACTGAAGATGAAAAATCAGTAATGCCTCAACCGGATTGCCGTTGTCGTTGTCGCCATTACATGTATCTGCCGTTATTCAAGGAGCAATATCATGGCTAAAAAACTTAAAGCGCTGGCCGGTTCGGTCACCGACAACCAACTCGCCTCCACCATCAAGGAGTCGACCCAGCAGATCTGGTTGGCAGGGCTCGGTGCCTATTCCAAAGCCCAGGAAGAGGGTGGCAAGATCTTTGACGCCCTGGTGCAGGAAGGGGAAGCTCTGCAGGCCAAGACCCGCCAGAGCGCCGATGAGAAGATCGCCGCCGTGGCCGACAAGACTGCCGGTACCTGGGGTCGTCTGGAGCAAGTGTTCGAGGAGCGCGTCGCCCGTGCGGTGGCCAGCCTCGGGATCCCGACCCGCAAGGACATCGACAAGCTCTCCAAGCGCATGGCCGAGCTGACCGAGGTGGTACAACAGCTGCTGGATGCCCAGGAGGGCGAGGCCCCTGCCGCCGAAGCCAAACCTGCCCCGGCCAAAAAGCCGGCTCCCCGCAAGGCTCCGGTAAAGAAAGCGCCGGTCGCCAAGGCCAAGGAGGCGGTCGCTGAAGAGGCTGCGGATCTGCTCTCCGCCGCCGAAGAGGCGGTAAAAGAGGTTAAGGCCAAGGCGGAAAGCGTCCTCCCCTGATCCCCTGACGGTGCACTGCTAATCGATACCGGCCCATGCCCTGCGCTGGGCCGGTATCGTCATGAAAAGTGTCATGAAGAGTGTCATGGAGAGGGAGGCGACTATGAGTACGATCGCGATGGCCCTTGCCGGCGGCGGCCCGCTTGGTGGTATCTATGAAGTCGGTGCCTGTGCGGCGCTCTCCGACAGCATCCGTGGGCTGCGCCTCGAACATGCGGATATCTATGTGGGGGTCAGCTCAGGCGCCGTGGTCGCCTCGGCCCTGGCCAACGGCATTTCGCCGGAGAAACTGGTGCGGATCCTGCTCAGTGACGACGCCGGCGAGATCTTCGACCCCGCCACCCTGCTGCGCCCTGCCTTTCGTGAATATGTCGCGCGCCTTGGCACCATACCGCCGCTGGCGTGGCAGAGCCTGACCCACTATCTGGCCGCCCCCTGGAAACACAGTCTGTTCGAATCCCTGCAGGGGCTCGCCAAGGCGATCCCGACCGGTCTGTTTGACAACCGTGGGGTGGATCGCATCCTGACCCAGTTCTTCTCCCGCCCTGGTCGCAGCAACGATTTTCGCGAGCTCAACAGCCGCCTCTTTGTGGTGGCGACCGAACTCGATACCGGTCACCCGGTGGCTTTCGGCTGCCCGGGGTACGACAATGTGCCCATTTCGGCCGCGGTACAGGCCTCGGCCGCCCTGCCCGGCCTCTTTCCCCCTTCGCTTATCAACGGTCGTCACTATGTGGACGGGGCGCTGATCAAGACGCTGCACGCCTCGGTGGCGCTGCAGGAGGGGGCGGATCTGGTCCTCTGCATCAATCCGCTGGTGCCCTTCGATGCGGACATGGCGACCAGCGAGCCCACCAATCTGGTGGATAGCGGCCTGCCGGTGGTGCTGGCCCAGACGTTTCGCGCCATCATTCACTCGCGCATGCATGTGGGGATGGACCGTTACCAGCATCAGTACCCCGATGCCGACGTCCTGTTGTTTGAACCCTCCCCCGCCGATGGCGAGATGTTCTTTACCAATGTGTTCAGTTACCGGGATCGCCGCCGTCTGTGTGAGCACGCCTATCAGCACACCCGCCGGGATCTCTGGGCGCGGCGCGATACCCTGGCCCCTGTGCTGGCCCGGCATGGCCTCGAGCTCAATCTGGCGGCGCTGGCGGATAAACAGCGCTCCCTGCTCACCCCCAGCACGGATGCGGTGGCGGCTCTCGACCGCTCGCTCGAGCAGTTGCAGCACTGGCTCACCCGCCGCTATGGCCAGGGGGCGCGGCGCCCCGTGTCGAAGGAGTAGCATGGAGCGCAAACCCAAGCGGCGTACCCGTGAGCGGATCCTGACCACCGCCCTTGCCTGCTTCAACCAACAGGGTGAGAGTGCTGTCACCACCACCGCCATCGCGGCCGAGGTGGAGATAAGCCAGGGCAACCTCTATTACCACTTCCATAACAAGGAGGAGATAGTCAACGCCCTGTTCGGCGAATTCGAGCAGGAGATGACCCGTCTGCTCGATGCGGTCAGCGCCCCCTCCGACGAGCCGGAGGATATCTGGCTCTTCCTGCATCTGATGTTCGAGACCATCTGGAAATACCGCTTTTTCTACTACGACATCTCGGCTCTGATGAACGGCTATCACCGGGTCGAGCGGCACTTTTCCGCCCTGCTGCGGCGCAAGGAGCAGACCGCCGCGGCCATTTGTCACCATTTGCAAACAGTGGGGCTGATGTCGGGATCCTTGCAGCAGATGCAGTCGCTCGCCGCCAATATCGCGCTGGTAGGGACATTCTGGATTTCCTATCAACGGGCCCTGCACCCTGGCGAGGACGCCGATATCGCCCGCGGCGTGTTTCAGGTGATGCAGCTGGTGGCCCCTTATTTGCGCGAGGATGCCCGTGTTCATCTGGACGCCCTCGCCCACCACTACACCAGCAAGGTGTGAACCACATGCAACAGGGAGAACATGCATGACAACCTCACAGTCCCAACTCTCCGATTTCATCCCTTTCCCCTTTCCAGGCGGGGCCTATGAGTACCCGGGCGACGAGCTGGCCGAACAGTGGGCCAGGCTGCATCAGGGGGATGCCGAACCCTGGCCCGAAGATCCCAAGGTGCAGGATGCCTGGCGCGCCTACCACGCCGGGGATTTTGCCCGGGCGGTGGCCCTTGGCAACGACGCCGGGGAGGCAGGGATCAATGTGGTGAACAAGGCGCTGGTGATCCACGCCAGCTACCTGCTGGAGGACAAGTATGCCAAGCGGGCCGCCTTCGAGCTTGCCGCCAGCAACGCCGAGAAGCTGCAAAAGCGGCAGCCTGACAATGCCAACGCCTGGTATTTTCACGCCCTGGCGCTGGGGCGTTACAGCCAGGTGATCTCCATCTCCAAGGCCCTTTCCCAAGGGATCGGCGACAAGATAAAGAGCAGCCTGGAGAAGGCCCTGGCGCTTGCCCCCGAGCACGCTGAGGCGCATATCGCCTTCGGGGCCTGGCATGCGGAGATCGTCGACAAGCTCGGTGCCATGATAGGCGGCCTCACCTACGGGGCGAAAAAGGAGGAGTCAGAGCGCCACTTCCAGGCGGCGCTGGCCCTTATTCCGGACTCCGCCATCGCCCGTATGGAGTACGCCAATGCTCAGGTGATGCTCTATGGCAAGAGCCGTTTGAAGGCGGCCGAGGCCCTCTATGCCGAAGCGGCCAGCTGCGAGCCGGCCGATGCCATGGAGCGGCTCGATGTGGAAGCGGCTCGTGAGGAACTGGAAGAGGAGTAACGATTACCTTTAGCGCAAACAAGGAGGCCAACCGTCGGGTTGGCCTCTGTTTTTTTAAGCAAAGGGCATGCGGGGTGGCGGCTCAGCTCAGCAGCGCATCCAACCCGTCCGGGTCAAACAACAGCTCGGGATCCATCAACACCAGCAGCAACAGTTGCTCAAACTCCACCGCGAAGCGTTCCACTACGCTGTCGGGATCCGGCACTCTCAGCTTGTCGGTGATAAGGCCGAGCTGCACCTTGTTGTCGTAGGAGAGGATCGATACCCCGACCCCGATATCGCCGGCCTGGGGTACCCAGAACAGCGGCTGGCGCAGACGGGCTCCCGCCAGATAGAGGGTATGCTGGGGGCCCGGCACATTGGTGATGACGGCGCTGGCCTTGGCCGAGAGCAGATCGACCGCCTGCTGCTGCACCGTCTTTGGGGCCATGCCCAGCACCTCCAGCAAATTGAGCACCACCACGGGTTGTAGCGAGCTGCGCAGAGCCTGCATGCGATCGCGCACCGTGAAGAGCCGCTGCAGCGGGTGCTCGATATCAAGGGGTAGCTCCAGGGCCACCAGCCCGAAGCGGTTGCCAAGGGCGCCATCATCGTTGGGCGCTCGCATATTGACCGGCACCAGGGCGCGGATCTCAATCTTGTCAGCGTCCTCCCCGTGGGCCTGCAGGTAGTGGCGAAACGCGCCGGCGGTGGCCGCGATCAGCAGATCATTGACCGAACAACCAAGCACCTTGCCCACCGCCTTGATGTCTGGCAAGGGGATCTGCTGCGACCAGGCCACCCGCTTGGTACTGCCGGTCTTGCCCTTGAGGCGGGAGGGGGAATCGTCCGCCAGAGTGGCGATGTTGCACAGCTCGCCCGCCACGTCACGGCCGGTCTTGAGATAATCCACCGCCCTGGTCGGGTGAGTGAGTACCTCGACGTATTTGGACCAGAGGGTGCCGGTGAGTTTGAGCCCGGCCCGCACCAGGCGGCTGCCTTGATGCGACTCCTCCTCTTCCTCGTCATCCTCATCCATGCGGGGTTCGGACAAGGGAATGGCGGCCGGTTTGGGGGTGTTGTCCATCATGGTGAGCATGGCCTTAACCAGGGAAAAACCGTCCCCCATGGCGTGATGGATGCGCACCACCAGCGCCTGACCGCCAAGCGAGGTGTCGGTCAGGTGCATGTCCCACAGGGGACGCTGCGGGTTGAGGGGGGTTGAGGCAAGATCGGCCACCAGCTTTTCGAGCTCCAGCTTGCCCGCCTCGCCCGGCAGGATCACCCGTTTGAGATGCTGATCGAGATCGAAGTCGGGGTCGTGGCGCCAGTAGTAGCTCCCCCCTTCCTGCACGGCACGCTGGTGAAAACGTGGTTGCAGGGAAATGGTGTGACGAAGACCTTGTCTCAGGCGCGCTTCGTCGAGCTGTCCGTCAAACATCAATACCCCGATGATTTGCATCAGGTTGTTGGGTCTGTCCATGCGCAGCCAGGCGGTATCGACGCAGGAGATAAATTCACTCAATGGCATCTTTGTTTCCCTACAAAATGCATTTTCGAGCTCATCAGTCATGCCGAACGGCATATTGGCATGGGGCATGTGCACGGTGAAATGACAATAAAAAGAGACGGCTTTCAATTAAACAAAACAAAAATAGTTGTGTGGTATTCAAGCAGCTTGAGGCAGATTATTTATTCCCCGGTTAAATAATCGGCTCGTTTCAAAAATAGATATTCAAACAAGGCGTCCTGCGAAAATTTATTATCCGCGAGGCGCCTTGAAAGAGTTTTAAACAGATTTCGGGCAAGGGAGCCGATGTTTCACATAATCGAGGATCTCCTGCTCCAGCACGCTGCGTACCGGCAACAGCATCAATCCCAGATGCACTTCAAGATGCAGGGAGTCTTCGTCGAGAGTGAGCAGCCCCTGTACCCCGGAGCCGCGAAAGCGCAGTTCCGTCTCCTCCTCGTTCGCCCATTCGCAGTCAAGCTGGTAGCTCTCTCCCATATTCTGGGCGATGGCTTCGGCGGCCAGTCGCGCTGCCGCCAGGCCCAGTTCATGCCGGCGGCTGACCTGAATGGTGGAAAGTGGGTTGCTGCCGCTGCGCGAGTCATAGAGGAACATGGCGAATACCTGCTGGGAAATGTTTATTGATATTAAACACATGTTCACGACAAGTGAAAGAGGTGTGCCGATAAATGGGACTCACTTAACAGAGTCGGTGGTCTGCTACTGGGCACCCGGGCTTGCCATTTATTCCCGGCCGCCGGCGCGTTACACTTTCTCTGACGCTATGGCAAAGCCACTGATTTTTCGACCCTTTGTTTATCCCCAGGCCAGAGAGCACGACATGACCCATCAGGATGACGCGAGTATCCAGGAGCGGCTCTATAGCCAGCTCAACCGGGTTGCCTCCCTGCGCGAGCAGATCCGCACCCACCCGCAAGACAGGGCGGACCGGGACAGGCTGCGCCAGTGGCAGGCCGACCGGCTGGGGCGCACCCATCAGGATCTGCTGCAAAGCGATCGTTATGGCCCGGCCGCCGAATTCTTCCTGACCGATCTCTATGGCCCCGGGGATTGTGCCCGACGGGATGCGGACGTGATGCGGGTGATGCCGACCGCCGAGCGTTTCTTGCCCGAGTCCGGCCTCAAGGTACTGGCCCAGGCGATCGAGCTTGATGCCCTCTCGGAGGAGCTCGACTATCTGATGGTAGTGGCGCTGCGCCGCATCGATGGCATCGACCCCATCAGCGCGACTCATTACGCCATCGCCTATCGCGCCGTGGGAGAAAGGGCGCGGCGGGAGCAGCAGATTGCGCTGGTGGGCGAACTGGGCGCGACCCTGGACCGACTGGCCCGAAAGCCCCTGCTCGGTACCACCCTCAAACTGGTCTCCGGACCTGCCCATCTGGCGGGGCTGGGCGAGCTCTTCTCCTTCGTCGAGCGCGGCTATCGGGTCTGCCACCAGATGGGGCGGGCCGATGAGTTTCTGGCCACCATTGCCAACCGCGAAACGGCGATCATGGACGCCCTGTTTGCCGGGGATGCTGACGTGCTGACCTAAACGGAGGGATTTGCGGGCAGTCAGCGTGCTGCGCCTCTTTTCCGATAGCCAGGACAAGAAAAAGCGGGCCAGATGGGCCCGCTGTCGTAGTTGGGTTTTTTAGATGACCTGTGCGCCGGCAGATCAGATCACCAGCAGATCCATGAAGGTGTGGACCGGGGTGCTGGCCAGTTGCTTGCCATCCTGGCAGAGGGCGAGGATCTCCCCTACTCGCTTGGCCGGGAAACGGGTCGCCAGATTGTGGCGGAATTTCTCCACCAACAGCGGGATCCCCTCCTCACGGCGGCGGCGGTGACCAACTGGATACTCCACCTCCACCTTGGCGGTGTGGGTACCATCCTTGAAGAACACCTGGATGGCGTTGGCAATGGAGCGCTTGTCCGCTTCAAGATATTCGCGGCTATAACGTTTGTCCTCCTGTACCACCATCTTGTCTCTCAACGCATCGATGCGAGGATCGGCGGCGATATCGTCCTCGTAATCCTCGGCGATGAGGCGACCGAAGATGAGGGGTACCGCCACCATGTACTGCAGGCAGTGATCCCGATCCGCCGGGTTGTTGAGGGCGCCCACCTTGCTGATGATGCGAATGGCCGACTCATGGGTGGTGAGCTCGATGCGGTCGATCTCATCCAGCCGCCCCTTCACCTCGCCATGGAGCTTCATGGCGCACTCCACCGCGGTCTGGGCATGGAATTCGGCCGGATAGGAGATCTTGAACAGCACGTTCTCCATCACATAGCTGCCATACCCCTGATGAAGGGCGAACTGGTTACCCTTGAACAGGACGTCGTAGAACCCCCAGTTGGGGGCGCTCAGCACGCCGGGATAACCCATCTCGCCGCTCATGGTGATAAGGGCCAGGCGCACCGCGCGGGACGTCGCATCCCCCGCCGCCCAGCTCTTGCGCGAACCTGCGTTCGGCGCGTGGCGATAGGTGCGCAGGCTCTGGCCATCGACCCAGGCCTGGGAGACGGCATCGATCACCTGATCCCGGGTGCCCCCCAGCATGTGGGTCACCACGGCGGTGCTTGCTACCTTGACCAGCACCACGTGATCCAGGCCCACCCGGTTGAAGGAGTTCTCAAGCGCCAGCACACCTTGAATTTCATGGGCCTTCACCATGGCCACCAGCACATCGGCCATGGTCAGCGGCGCCTTGCCCTCGGCCACGCGGGTACGGGAGAGCCAGTCGGCGGTGGCCAGGATCCCCCCCAGATTGTCAGAGGGGTGTCCCCACTCGGCAGCGAGCCAGGTGTCGTTGTAGTCGAGCCAGCGAATGATGGCGCCGATATCCCAGGCCGCCTTGACCGGATCGAGGCAGAACTGGGTGCCGGGCACCCGGGCACCAAAGGGGACGACAGTACCGGGCACGATGGGGCCCAAGTGCTTGGTACACTCGGGAAAGCGCAGGGCCAGCAAGCCACAGCCCAGGGTATCCATCAGGCAGTGGCGGGCGGTGTCGAGGGCCGCCTGGCTGGTAATGGGGTGGCTGCAGACGTAATCGGCAATATCGACCAGTACCTGGTCAGGATCGGGTCTGTGGTTGACGTCGACGTTGGCGGACATCGTGATTTCCTTATCGTTGTTGTAGAGAGACAAAATGACGGGGGGCCGGGCCGACGTAATCGGCGCTCGGGCGGATGATCCGGTTGTGCTCGCGCTGCTCCATCACGTGGGCGCACCAGCCGGTGACCCGCGAACAGACGAAGATGGGGGTGAACAGCTTGGTCGGGATCCCCATGTAGTGATAGGCGCTGGCATGGAAGAAGTCGGCATTGGGGAAAAGCTCTTTTTCCTCCCACATCACCTTCTCCGCCTCGCAGGAGACGCGGTAGAGACGATCATCGCCGAAGGCTTGGGCCAGCTGTTCCGCCCACCCCTTGATAATGACGTTGCGCGGATCCGAGGTGCGATAGACCGCATGGCCAAAGCCCATGATCTTCTCCTTGGCCGCGAGTTTGGCCAGCAGCTCGCGTCGTGCCTGGGCCTCGTCCTGCCAATCCTCGATCATCGCCATGGCCGCCTCGTTGGCACCACCGTGCAGGGGCCCACGCAGGGTACCGATGGCGGCGGTGATGCAGGAGAACATGTCGGAGAGGGTCGAGGCGCAGACCCGGGCCGCGAAAGTAGAAGCGTTGAATTCGTGCTCGGCATAGAGGATGAGGGAGACGTGCATGACGCGCCGCTCCAGCTCGCTTGGGGCTTTCTGGTGCAACAGCGCCAGGAAGTGGCCGCCGATGCACTCTTCGTCGGTATCCAGTGGGATGCGCACGCCTTCGTGGCTGAACTTGTACCAGTAGATGAGAATGCCCGGAAAGGCCGCCAGCAGGCGATCGGCCACCTCGTGTTCATGCTCGAAGCCATCTTCCGGCTCCAGATCACCCAGCATGGAACAACCAGTGCGCAGCACGTCCATGGGATGGGCATCGGCGGGAATACGCTCGAGCACTTCCAGCAGTGCGGCCGGCAGGGTGCGAAGGCGGCGCAGTTCGCGTTTGTATTCCTGCAGTTGCTGCTTGCTCGGCAATTCGCCCTTGAGCAGCAGGTAGGCGACCTCCTCAAACTGGGCATTGTCGGCCAGCTCCTTGATGTCGTAGCCGCGATAGGTGAGCCCGGTGCCGCTCTTGCCCACGGTGCAGATGCTGGTCTCCCCCGCACTCTGTCCGCGCAGGCCGGCGCCGCCCAACGGTTTTTGCTGTCCCATTGCCTCTTCCTCCTAGTCCCTGGATGTGAACAGACGATCCAGTGTCTGTTCGTAATGGTGATAACCGAGGAAGTCGTAGAGCGACTCCCGGGTCTGCATGGTCTCCACGACGGCGCGTTGGTGGCCATCCTGGCGAATGTGTTGATAGACGTTGAGAGCCGCCTGATTGGCGGCGCGATTGGCACTCAAGGGGTAGAGCACCATGTCGACCCCGTGGGCGGCGAGCTGCGCTTTATCAAACAGCTCGGTTTTGCCGAACTCGGTCATGTTGGCCAGGATCGGTACCCCGGCCGTCTGCTTGAAGAGATCGTACTGGCCAAGCTCGGTCACCGCCTCGGCGAAGATCATGTCGGCCCCGGCGGCCACGTAGGCGGCTGCGCGCTCCAACGCTGAGCCAATCCCCTCCACTGCCAGTGCATCGGTGCGCGCCATGATGACGAAGTGTTCATCCTCGCGGGCATCCACCGCCGCCTTGATGCGATCGCACATCTCCTCCAGCGAGACCACCGCCTTGTTGGGTCTGTGACCACAGCGCTTCTGGGCGACCTGATCTTCCATATGGACGGCAGCCACCCCTGCCCGCTCGAAGGCCCGCACTGTGCGGGCGATGTTGAAGGCGCCGCCCCAGCCGGTGTCGATGTCCACCAGCAGTGGAACAGGGGTCGCCGCCGTGATCCTTTCAGCATCGGTCAAGACGTCGTTCAGGCTGGTCATGCCAAGATCCGGCAGGCCGTAGGAGGCATTGGCCACCCCGGCACCGGAGAGGTAAAGGGCCTGAAAACCGCTACGCTCGGCCATCAACGCCATGTAGGCATTGATGGTTCCGACGATCTGCAGGGGGCGTTCATTGGCGAGGGCGGTGCGAAAACGCAGGCCCGCCGAGGGGGGCAAACTGGACATCATGACTCCTTTCATCTGTCTGGTTAACTCATCTAATATCACGTTTACGTTAACGTCAATCATACTTTCGTGGCAGACCCGCGCCAGGCAAGACAGATGACGGCTTTTAAGGTAAATTTCACCAATTCCTTCAACAGGTTGAATCGTATGATGGAGCCCGGTTCCGTGATCGTTTGCCCGGCGTGTGACTTGCTCATTCAGCGCAAGGCACTGCCGCTGCGTCGCCATGCCCACTGCCCGCGCTGTCACCAGCATCTCTACGGCCGTTACGCCTTTCGCCCCTCGCAACTGATGGCGCTCACCATTACGGGGTTCATGCTGCTCCCCTCCGCTTTTTTTGAACCACTGCTCTACCTGCGTCTCGCCGGTGTCAATTCGGACGCCAACCTGCTGCGGGGGATCATGGTGTTGTTTGAAGAGGGAGAGCTCTGGGTTGCCAGTCTGGTGCTCTGGTGCGCCGTGCTGGCGCCGGTGGGGTTGCTTGGGGGGATCTTTGCCCTCGCCTCCGGGCTCGCCAAGCGCTGGCATCTCCTGGCGCCAACCTTGAAGGCAGTGGAGGTGTTTCGTCACTGGGCCATGCTGGAGGTCTACATCGTCAGCCTCTTGGTGGCCCTGTTCAAACTGGTCGATATCGCTGATGTGCGCCTCGGCGGCGGTTTGTTGAGCCTTGGCATCCTGATGCTGCTCAACATGACCCTGCTTATCCTGTTTGATCCCGCCCCTTACTGGGAGCGTATTCCTCTCAAGGAGCCGCAACGTGACCAGCGCCCGTGAACTGGGGCTGTGCCGCTGCCACACCTGCGGCCTGCTGGTGCGCTATCAGGTCGGTAGCGTTTGCCCACGTTGCGCCAGTAAATTGCAGGTGCGGATCCCCCGTTCCCTGGCCTGGTCATGGGGCTTTCTGGCGCTCGCCACCTTCATGTTGCTGCCTGCCAATCTCTTGCCCATCACCCATTTTTACAACAAGGGGTTGCTGCAGTCCGACACCATTTTCAGCGGCATCATGGCCCTTTATCGGAGCAAGATGGGGGGCATTGCCACCATAGTGCTGACCGCCAGTATCCTGGTGCCGGTGGGCAAGATCCTGGGGCTGGGCTGGATCTGCTGGCAGTTGCAACGCAGCAAGCCGGTGCGTCGCAAGCGTCAGCTGTTGATGTACCGGGTGATCGATTTCATCGGCCGCTGGTCGATGCTGGATCTGTTCGTCATCTCCCTGATGGTCGCTCTGGTGGATCGCGGCGTCATGCTTAGCGTGCGGGCCGGCCCCGGTGCCACGGCCTTTGCCGGAGTGGTGGTACTGACCATGATGTCGGCCCGCATGCTCGATACCCGCCTGCTGTGGGACAAAGCGGCCCGTTGAATCATTCTCTGTGTTTAGTCGATACGCTGTCGAAGGCAGCCAATAAGGAGTCACTATGATCGGGGCTGAACCCGTCATTGAAAAACGTCGCTGGTTATCGCCGGTCTGGTTGTTGCCCCTCATTGCCCTGCTGCTGGCGGGCGGCTTTCTCTATCAGCAGATAGCGAGCCGGGGCCAGCTTATCCAGATCAACTTTGCCCAGGGCAATGGCATCCTGCCCGGCAAGACCCAGATCCGCTATCAGGGGGTTGCCGTCGGCGTGGTGCAGGAGCTGGAGCTGGCCGAAGATGGTCGCAAGATTGCAGTCATGGCCAAGATAGAGAGCAGCGCCCGCTCGCTAATCCGCAAGGGCTCCGATTTCTGGCTGGTGAGCCCGAAGGCGTCCCTCACCGAGATCTCGGGCCTAGATACCCTGGTCTCCGGCAACTACATCAACTTGCAACCTGGGCGCGAGAGCAACCCGTTTGAAGATACCTTCGATGCTCTGGAAGGCCCTCCCCCAGGCTATCAGGCGCAGGGGCGCATGCTGCACCTGACCGCGGATTCGCTGGGCTCGGTAGGCATTGGCTCCAAGCTCTATTTTCGTGGTATCGAGGTGGGCAGCGTCATCAACACCCGCCTCGGCCAGGACAACCAGAATGTGTTGCTGGATCTGGTGATCGAGCCCCGTTTCGAGCACCTCATCAAGGCCGATACCCGCTTTTGGAACATCAGCGGCATCAAGGGCTCCTTCAGCCTGGCCGGCGTTAATGTTGAAGCTGGCAGCCTGACTTCCATCCTGAGCGGCGGCATCGCTTTTGATTCACCCAAAACCTCACCTGAGGCTGAAGCGGGACAAATCTTCACCCTCTTCAAGGGACTGAATGAAGCAGCCCGGGGGACACGCATTGCCATCAATGCGGGGGACCTGCCGGTCAAGGAGGGGATGCCCATTCTCTTCGAAGGGATCGAGATTGGCCGCATCGACCCGATTGCCCTGACCGACAAGGGGCGGGACGTGACGGCGCTGATCAACCCGGAGCAGGCCTGGCGGATCACCGACAAGAGCCAGCTGGTCTGGGAAAGTGCGGCGCTCTCCCCCACCGGGGTCAAGCATGCAGATCGCCTGCTGGCGGGCCCGGCGATTCGTCTGGACTATGTAGCGGGCAACCAGGTCGAGCAGATGACGCTCACCGACCGAGCCCCCCAGACGGGGACCCGCATCAGCCTACAGGCCGACGATCTGGCCGGGCTCAATCAGGATGCACCTATCTGGTACAAGGGGTTGCAAGTGGGCCTCATCAACCAGCTCATCCTCGACAAGCAAGGCAATGCCAGCGTCGAGCTGATGATCCAGCCCGAGTACCAGCACCTGCTGGCACGCGCCCGATTCTACCGGGCGGTGCCGTTGCAGATCGATGCTGACTTGAGTGGCATCAAGGTCGAAACCAGTCCGGCCAGTGCCTGGCTCGGTGGCGGCATCAAGCTGGTGCAGGCTGCCAGTGGCGAGCGGATCAACCGCCTCTATCCCAGCCAGGAGCTGGCGCTGCTCGGTAGCCAGGATGCCAAGCCGCAGCGCTGGTTGCTCAAGGCCGCCCAGGCAGATGGCATCGGCATCGGCACGCCCGTGCACTATCTGGGGCTGGAAGCAGGCAAGGTCACACAGTTGCGGGCCATCAACGAAGGAGTCGAAATAGCGCTCGAGATCGATGGTGTCTATGCGCCCCTGCTGGCGAAGCAGCCGCAATTTTGGAAAAAGGCAGCGGTCGATGCCAGGGTCGGGGTCGATGGGGTCAAGGTGAAGGTCGGCAATCTTGCGACCCTGCTGCGCGGCGCCATCGAGTTCGATCTGCTGGGCACAGGTCGCAGCAGCCATCAGTTGTTTGACAGCAAGGAGCAGGCCACCGCCAGGGGGCGGCCACTCACCCTGGTCGCCGAGAGCA
Source organism: Aeromonas sp. FDAARGOS 1407 (assembly GCF_019048725.1). NCBI lineage: Bacteria > Pseudomonadati > Pseudomonadota > Gammaproteobacteria > Aeromonadales > Aeromonadaceae > Aeromonas > Aeromonas sp. FDAARGOS 1407. The sequence continues at coordinate 3,295,819 of NZ_CP077399.1, read as the reverse complement.
ATCCTGGCCTTGGGGTGGGCAGCCCGATCCGCTATCGCGGCGTCGAGATCGGCAAGATTGAACAGATTGAACTGGAACCTGCGCTGGGTCAGGTGATCTTCAAGGCGCAACTGGATGGTCAGTATGCCGAACGCTTCCTGCAATCCGGGGCTCGTTTCACTCTGGTACAGGCCAAGCTGGGTCTGGGTGGGGTGAATCATCTCGATACCCTGATCAAGGGCGCCTTCGTGGAGGCCTTGCCCGGCAAAGGGGCAGGTAAAGAACGTTTCCCGCTCAGTCAGACTGATCCCGTGGGGCTGGCCCTGACCCTCAAAAGCCCGTCAGTCAATGGCTTGAGCGTCGGCAGTCCCCTGCTGTTTCGCAAGATGGTGGTCGGTAGCGTGACCAGGGTCGCTCTGGCCCGTGATGGCAGCGAGGTGCTGATCGATGTGAACGTCAACAAGGAGTATGCCCATCTGGTACGAGCCCACTCCCGCTTCTGGAACGTCTCCGGCGTCAAGGCTGACATCGGTCTGACCGGCGGCACCATAGAGGTGGAAACTGTGCAGAGCCTGCTGGCCGGTGGTATTGCCTTCAACACCCCGGAGCGGGACATGGGGCCGACCGTCAAGGCAGGCCACCGCTATCCGCTCTATGCCAAGGCGGAAAAAGAGTGGCTGGAGTGGAGCCCCAGGATCCAACCCTGAGCGCCTCCTCTTTTTAACCACAAACCTTGACCACAAGCCCGGCTCTGCGCCGGGCTTGTTATTTTTCCCGGCACCAGCGTTCAGGATTTCACTGGGCATGTGGTAAAATGCGCCCCTTTTTCAGGTCTGACGAGACGGCGCCGTGCACGACAATACCTACCTTCCCGATCATTTTTTACGTCATATCGCGGCCATCATGCCGGCTCACCTCGCCATGGAGGAGTTCGTAGCCAGCTGTCGGCGGCCGCTACGGCGCAGTATCCGGGTCAATACCCTGAAGATCTCCGTGTCTGACTTTGTGGCCAAAATGGCCCCCCTTGGCTGGCAACTCGATGCCGTGCCCTGGTGTGACACCGGCTTCTGGCTGATCCGGGCCGATGAAACCGTCCCTCTTGGCAACACGGCGGAACATCTGAGCGGTCTCTTTTATATCCAGGAGGCGAGCTCCATGTTGCCGGTGACGGCGCTTTTTGCCAGCGACAAGATCAAAACCGACGGCATGTTGCTCGATGCTGCCGCCGCCCCCGGCTCCAAGACCACCCAGATCGCCGCGCTGATGAACAACCAGGGGATGCTGGTTGCCAATGAGTACTCCAGCAGTCGACTCAAAGTATTGAGTGCCAATATCCAGCGCTGCGGCGTCACCAATGTAGGCATGACCCATTTCGATGCCAAGGTATTTGGCCAGTGGTTGCCGGAGACCTTCGATGCCATTTTGCTCGATGCCCCCTGCTCGGGTGAGGGAACGGTGCGCAAAGACGAGGATGCCCTTCGCAACTGGAGCCTGGAGAGCATCGAGGAGATCGCGGCGGTGCAAGCCGGCTTGCTGGAGAGCGCCTTCCATGCCCTCAAGCCCGGCGGTGTGCTGGTCTACTCCACCTGCACATTGAGCCAGCAGGAGAACCAGGCCATCTGCCAATCCCTGCTGGACAAGTTTGGCGATGCCTTGAGCTTTGACTCGCTGGCTAGCCTCTTCCCCGGGGCCGAGCAGGCATGCACAGCGGAAGGATACCTGCACGTTTGGCCCCAAATCTTCGATAGTGAAGGTTTTTTCGTCGCCAGATTGCGCAAGCACCACTCAGTGCCCAACACCATGTTCAAGCCGGGCAAACTCGGCAAATTCCCCTTCTCGCCGCTGCCGGCAAAGGAGGCAGATCCCATGGCACGCGACATCGCAGCTACGTTTGGTGTGGCGCTTCAGGGACAGTTATTTGGCCGCAATGACGAGATCTGGTGTTTCCCCGCGCTGTTCGCACAGGTTCATGGCAAGCTGCGCTTCGATCGTATTGGCTTCAAATTGGCAGAGACCTTCAAAAAAGGCTATCGCCTCACTCACGAGTGGGCCCTGGCCCATGGTGACCTGGCAACCCGGGGATTTGTCGAGCTTGACAATACCAATGCGCGGGAGTTCATGATGGGACGGGATGTCTGGCCCGAGCAGGAGGCTGGCGCCGGTGAGGTGATCGTCCGTTACCAGGGACATACCCTGGGGATGGGGAAATGGGTCGGCAGCCGGGTCAAGAATGCCCTGCCCCGCGAGCTGGTGCGAGATACCAATTTGTTTGCCGAATGACCACAGGTTAGAAATGGTTGGGCTCCGCCTCTGTTCGAGTCTGGAAAACCCACACTTCGGTTGAACTTTTCGTCGGATCTTGAAAAGCCGGGTTCATTGTCTAAGCTTAAGGCAATCCGAACACCAGTTAGCGCACGGCTCTGCAAGGAGCCAATTCCCCTATGCCAGGTACAAGGAATTGGTACCTGGCTTTTTTTATATCTGATGTTTCCCCTTCCCAGCTACTCGACAGGTTCGAGCAAGGGTTCCTCGACCGGGGATGGCGATGACAAGATCTCATGCTGATAGAGCAGATCGATCGCCTGCTCTATCAGGGAAGCCTGACTGTCTTCAAGATGAATGCCCAATTCATGCAAACGTGCGGCGTGGCGATTGCTGATCCAACACTGCAGACGGGTATGACTTTCCTGTTTGCGCTTCACATGTTGGCGCTGGCGCTCTGCATTATCGAGGGCCGAATTCTCTTTCGTTTCCTGGCTCATAAGTACTGCAAATTTTAATTACCAACCTTGTTATCTCTCACCTTCAATACCGACAAGGTATGGACAAGAGAAACTCCCCGCTCCCCCGCTCGAAATGGGGGCCTTGTATAAGCGCGATAAATATACCACCAGATCAGAGAGATATCATTTAACATAAAATAGTGAGTGACGCGGTAATGATTACAGCAATCCATCAAGCGCATGGTCGGAGAACTTGTTTGCATCGTCGAAGTACTCCTGCAAGGTACGCATGTCTTTGTGGCGAGTCACTTCGATGATCTTGTTCATGGGTTTGCCTGCGGTCACCGCCGAGGTAATAAAGCCTCGGCGCAAACTGTGACCACTGACATAGAGATCATCGATGGCCTGGCCGGTACGACGCTTGATCATCAGGTTGATGCCTTGCGGACCGAGCGGTTCCTCTGTAAGTTGCCCCCAACGGTTCATACGGCGAAACAGTGCCCCCTCCTTGATACGGCTTTTTTCCAACCAGCGCTGTAGTCCCTGAACCGGACAATATTGCTTGCCAGGCACCAAAGCTATTTCGGTTTCGTGCAGCTGATGTTTGCTGGGTTTGAGACGAAGCCTTATCCCCTGCCCCACAAAATCCAGGTCGTTGACTTCAATTCGTGCAGCTTCCGATCGGCGCAATGCGCCACTGAACATCAGCAGCAACAAGGTATGGTCACGAAGGCCCGCCAGGGTTGAGGTATCGATCCCGCTCAACACTCTGGCCAGAGGTTGCAGTGTCAGGGCACCAGTTTTGCGCTTTCGGTTGTCACCGAGCCGCACTATGCCGCGCATCATCTCCTTGATTTCGGGATGTTCGGTTGGCATGGGGTGAATGCCTTTTTGCTTGAAGGCGTAGCGGATCCCTGCAAGTCGTCTCACCAGAGTAGCCGGCTTGCGCGGTTCGCCATTACGTAGCTCCCCCTTGCCCTCTTCCTTATCCAGCCATACCCAGTCGGCTAATACTCCATCGGCCTGATCCGCCAGAAAGTTCATGATGTCGTGATGGGTTGTTTGCAGTGGATCGAGCCCATGCAACTGGCACCAGAATACGAAGATGCGGGTATCCGCCTGATAGGCATTGAGTGTGGAATCAGCCTTGGCACTGCGTAGAAATCGCCTGGCCCGGCTATTTAACTGGGCATCAAATACGGTTTGCAGTGACTGATGTGCGGGGTTTGAAAAAGTAGGGTAAGCCACGTAACGCTATGATTCTATGTGAAGTTTCGAAAGATCTTACAGGATCTTCAAGATCCTTCAAGTATCGATAATGAATATTATCGATACTTAAGAGGCTTCATTTCATGAAGTAAACACCGAGGACAATCCTTTATTTTTTAAGACACTCGTTAACTCGTTTAGCAACAACATTGGCATGATGGAATATTTTTTGTGAGAGATAACGTGCGTGGAACATGAAAAATGTGAATGTGATATGTCTGAGGTTTAAAGAAAATGCCCCACTTTTGCGGGGCATTTTGTGACTAAGGTTTGGCCAGTTTGAACAATTCGAAGAAATTCCGGCTAGTGGCTTCTGCCAATTCGGCCAGGGGGATCTGACGGAGATCTGCAATAAACTGGGCGACATCTCGTACAAACGCGGGTTCATTCTCCCTCCCCCGATGGGGCACGGGGGCAAGATAGGGTGAGTCCGTTTCGACCAGCAGTCGCTCCAGAGGCAGCGCTTTGACCACGGCTTGCAAGGCAGATGCATTCTTGAAGGTCGCAATACCCGATATGGAGATATAAAAACCCATCGCCATGGCGGCCTCGGCCATTTCCAGGGATTCGGTGAAACAGTGCAGCACGCCGCCCACCTGATCGGCCCCCTCTTCACACATGATCTGCAGCGTATCTTCTTGGGCATCACGGGTATGGATGATGAGTGGCTTGTTCAGGGCGCGCGATACCCGGATATGTTCACGGAACGAAGCTTGCTGCACCGCCTTGTTTTCCGGCGAATAAAAATAATCGAGCCCGGTTTCACCGATGGCAACGACACGGGGATCGGCGGCCTGGCGCAGCAGGAGATCGGCATCGACACCCGGCTCCTGATTAAGCGGATGCACCCCACAGGACGCAAACACCTGGGGATAAGGCGCAATCGCTGCCATCATGGTTGGAAACTGTGCCTGGGTGACGCTCACACACAAAAAATATCCCACATCCAGCTTCGCCGCCTTGGCCAAGACATCTGCCATATCGGTTTGCTTGCTGCCATAGCTGAGGCGGTCAAGATGACAGTGGGAATCAACGAGTAACATAAAACAACCTTTATTTTCAGATCTATAACCAGCGGCTGAGCCAGTTCATCAGATGGATGGTGGGATTGGAAAGCTGTCCCGGCTGACAAGCACCCTTGAGGGCGACCAGCTGCTGCTCCGCGTCGAGCAGTTTTTCGCTGGAGTGTTGCTCGGCCAGCTGTCCACTGAGCGCCGCCAGATCCGGCATCGCCAATTGATGATGGCCACAGCCAGCCTGTATTTTTAGAGCATCACACAAAAAGAGTTGCAACCAGTGCAAGCGGACCTGTGTCTCCTGACCCAGTTGTGAGCAGAGTACGGTTGCTTTGCTCGGCGCCTTGCCGAGGGCCACGAAGTGCTCCAACAATTCGCGGCGGGCGCCATCCTGTTGCTGCTCGATATAGTCGAGTACCCGCAACGGTGCCCCCTGACAAATCCGCACCTGAGCCAGGGTCGCCTGATGCCCCTGCTCCGCCAACCAACGAACCGTCTCCCCTTCAGCGGGTAATTGACAGACATGCTTGTGGCAACGACTCAATATGGTGGGCAACAATCGGGAAACCTGGGAAGCAATGAGCAGCAGCAAGCTGTCGCCAGCCGGCTCTTCCAGCGTCTTCAGCAGCGCATTGGCCGCCGATTCCGTCATCCGCTCCGCATCGGGAATGATCACCACCTTGCCACGCCCCAGCTGGGCAGACCCCTGCAGCCGGTTGCAAATATCGCGAATGGCCTCGACCCCGATGGTTTTCCCCTCACGGGATAGCTGACCCAAATCCGGGTGATTGCCCTTGTCAAACAGCTGGCAGGAGTGACAATGACCGCAGGGCTCTCCCCGATCCGGTTGCTGGCAGAGGTGAAGACGGGCCAGACGTTCCGCCAGCTGCTCCTTGCCAAGACCGGGATCGCCCAGCAACAACCAGGCATGGCCCAGCCGCCCACTGGCGGCTGTCTGGCTCAGGGCCTGCCAGTCAGGGATCAACCAGGGATACATAAATGCGTATCCAGCGCGCTTTCGATGGCGGCTTTTACCTGATCCGGAGTCTGCCCCGCATCGATCACCACAATGGAATCATCTTTGGCCGCGAGCTCAAGGTAACGGTGGCGGGTACGCTCAAAAAAGCAGAGCTGTTCGAGCTCGATGCGATCCAGCTCACCGCGATGACGGGCCCGCTGTAAACCAACGGCAGGATCGATATCGAGATAGAGAGTCAGATCCGGTTTGAATTCACCGAGCACCGCCTGCTTGATGGCACCAATCAAGTGGGCGTCGATGCCGCGGCCGCCCCCCTGATAGGCCTGGGAGGAGAGATCGTGGCGATCCCCCACTACCCAGATCCCCTCGGCCAGCGCCGGCTTGATGCGGGTTTCCACCAGTTGTACCCGGGAGGCATACATCAACAGCAGCTCGGCCTCGATGGTCAACCGCTCGTCGTGCACCTCCTTGACGATGCTGCGCATCCGTTCGGCCAGCGGCGTGCCACCCGGTTCGCGGGTGCACTCGATGCGGTCGATGCCATGGTTATGCAGATAATCGGTGACATAACGCACCGCGGAGCTCTTCCCTGCCCCTTCCAATCCTTCGATCACGATAAATTTAGACATTAGGACTTCTTCAATATGTATTCACGAACCGCCCGATTGTGTTCATCGAGGGTCTTGGAAAAATGGTGGGCACCGCCCCCCTTGGCGACAAAATAGAGATAATCGGTCGACTTGGGATTGAGGGCTGCCTCAATGGAGGCCTTGCCAGGCATGGCGATAGGGGTGGGCGGCAAGCCGTCGATCACATAGGTGTTATACGGATTCTTGTCGGTCAGATCGCTGCGGCGGATATTGCCATCGTAGCGCTCCTTCACCCCGTAGATCACGGTGGGATCGGTCTGCAGCTTCATGCCAAGACGCAACCGGTTGACGAAGACAGAGGCGATCTGTGCCCGCTCCTCTGGTTTGCCGGTCTCCTTCTCGATGATGGAGGCCATGATCAGCGCTTCATAAGGGGTTTTGTAAGGCAGGTTGGCCTGACGTTTTTCCCAGCTCTGCTGCAGGAAGGCTTCCATATCCTGATGCGCCCGCCGCAAGATGGAGAGATCGCTGGCATGGGTGGTATAGGCATAAGTTTCCGGCAGGAACCACCCTTCCAGCTTACCATTTTCAATGCCAAGCTCGCGAGCCAGTTCATCCTCGGATTGCTCCACCGTCAGACGCTCCAGATAAGGAGCGCTAGAGAGCTGCTTTTGCCAGTCCTCAAAACGGGAGCCTTCGACAAAGGTCAGACTGAAATGAAACTCTTTGCCCGAGGCAAACAGGGAGAGCGTCTCCTTGAGCGGGGCTCCCTCCTTGATTTCATAGGTACCTGATTTGATTGCGACCAGTTCGGGATGACCCCGCAACCAGAGCCGCACCGCCCAAGGGCTGGTTTCCCCCTCTCCCAATTCGGCGATCAGACGAGCGGCATGGGCCCCTTTCTCCACCGTAAAGAGCCGGGTCGGCCCCTTGTTGGTGAGGGTTTCCACTTGTTGCCACTTGTAGTGCACATAACCCCCGGCGGCGGCCACTGTCAGGGCCGCCCCCGCGAGCAGGGTGTAAAGCCGATTAAACTTCAATGACCAAACGCTCCTGTAAACGACGACTCAATACTGCTGCGGAATAGCGAAACTCTTCAATGCCGTTGACTGGCACCACTCCCATCAGGGTGTTGGTGAGCCACACTTCTTCCGCTTGTCGCAGTGACTCCAGTGGAGCCTCTACCACACGCAACTCAATACTCATCTGTTTCAACATCATCATGATCTTGCGCCGCATGATGCCATCGACACCGCCACAGGCCAGATCGGGCGTGAATACCGTCTTGCCCCGACGCCAAAACAGATTGGCACTGACCCCTTCCACCAGACAATCCCTGCTGTTCAGCACTACTCCTTCGACTGCACCGCGACTGACTAGTTCGCTTTTAAGCAACACCTGTTCCAGTCTATTCAAGGTCTTGAGACCCGCCAGCATGGGAGCATCGCCGATCCGTTGCCGGCATACCAGCATCTCGATCCCGCTTTGTTGCCATTCGCTGTAATGTTGCGGGAAAGGCGCAAGGGAGAGGATCCGGGTGGGATGCCGGCAGTCACTGCCATCATAACCACGCCCACCTTCGCCACGTGTCAGGACAACTTTGGCCACACACTCTGCTTGTTCGGCCACGAGCGAATCGAGTTCCTCTGCCAGCAGCTCCCAATCCGGGTCTGTGATCCCCAGACGGAGGTTAGCCTGCTGCAGTCTGGCCAGATGGGCAGGCCACTCCAGCACTCGACCATTCCTGACCGCCATGGTAGTGAAATGGCCATCTCCATAGGCAAGACCGCGATCCTTGGCCGAGATGGCATCGACATTCATTCCATTGATAAGCAAGGGATCCCTCCGATAAAAAAGGCCCGATACCGTCAGTATCGGGCCCCTGTCATTGCCCTTCGGCAAATTATACGCGTTTGAAGATCAGTGAACCATTAGTACCGCCAAAACCGAAGGAGTTGGAGAGGGCGTACTCGAAGTTCCCCGGCTTGGCCACGTGAGGAACCAGATCCAGGTCACACTCCTCATCCGGGTTATCCAGGTTGATGGTCGGCGGCGCGATCTGATCGCGCAGGGCCAGAACGGTAATGATGGCCTCAATGGCGCCCGCAGCCCCCAACAGGTGACCGGTCATGGACTTGGTGGAGCTGATCATCAGGGACTTGGCATGCTCGCCAAATACCTCTTTCATGCCACGCAGTTCGGCAACATCGCCCAGCGGAGTGGAGGTGCCGTGCGCGTTGATGTAACCGATCTGCTCGGGCGCGATCCCGGCATCCTTGATGGCGTTCTTCATGGCGCGAGCACCACCATTGCCATCGGCGGGAGGCGCTGTCATGTGATAGGCATCGCCACTCATGCCAAAGCCAACCAGCTCGCCATAGATCTTGGCACCACGGGCCTTGGCATGTTCGTACTCTTCCAGCACCAGTACACCGGCACCGTCACCCAGCACGAAACCATCGCGATCCTTGTCCCATGGACGGCTCGCCTTCTGCGGTTCGTCGTTGCGGTTGGAGAGCGCCTTGGCTGCGGCAAAGCCGCCCATCCCCATCGGGGTGGAAGCCTTCTCGGCACCACCGGCGACCATTACGTCCGCATCGCCATAGGCGATCATCCGGCCGGCCATGCCGATGGCATGAGTGCCCGTGGTACAAGCGGTGGTCACGGCGATGTTGGGGCCCTGCATGCCTTTCATGATAGAGAGATGACCGGACACCATATTGATGATGGTAGACGGCACGAAGAATGGGCTCAGCTTGCGGGGGCCACCGTTGACCAGGCTGCTGTGGTTCTGTTCGATCAGACCCAGGCCACCGATGCCGGAGCCGATGGCCACGCCGACACGCTCGGCATTCTCTTCGTTGATAACAAGGCCAGAATCATCCAGTGCCTGGATACCGGCGGCCACGCCGTATTGAATGAAGAGATCCATCTTGCGAGCTTCTTTACGGTTGATACCGTACTGCTCGGGATCAAAATCTTTGACCTGGCCGGCGAAACGGGTTGCAAACTCGCTGGCATCAAAGTGTTCGATGGGGGAAATGCCGCTCTGCCCGTTGAGCAGGGCTTGCCAGCTGGATTCAGCAGTGTTGCCCACCGGGGAAAGCATCCCCAAGCCGGTCACCACGACTCTGCGTTTTGACACTGAGGTAGTCTCCGAGAGGTATTTTGAAAGGGAACAAATATAAAAGAAGCGGCCCTTGGGCCGCTTCCTTCAGAACAGGAAATTATTCCTGATTAGCGGTGATGTAGTCGATAGCCGCTTGAACAGTGGTGATCTTCTCGGCTTCTTCATCAGGAATTTCGGTATCGAATTCTTCTTCCAGCGCCATTACCAGTTCAACGGTATCCAAAGAGTCAGCGCCCAGGTCGTCGACGAAGGAGGCAGCGTTCTTAACGTCTTCCTCTTTAACACCCAGTTGTTCGATGATGATTTTCTTTACGCGTTCTTCGATGTTGCTCATGACCTGAATTTTCCTTTAAAAATACGCTATTGCGTCTGGTTGGGGTAGTTTATTCAATTGCCGTGAGTTTGCAAGTAGCTTGCCGCTGGTCAAACCACGAAATGTGCCAAACTTCGGCGTACTATCGCAAATTTGAACAGATCTCACGACAAATTGGTTACACCATGTACATCCCGCCATTAACATGCAGGGTTTCGCCAGTGATATAGGCGGCATCATCAGATGCCAAGAATACCACAGCGGCGGCAATTTCTTTTGGATCACCCAAACGGGCGGCAGGTACCTGATTCATGATGCCTGCACGTTGTTCCTCATTCAGGGCACGGGTCATGTCGGTTTCGATGAAACCGGGCGCAACCGCGTTCACTGTGATGCCACGGGATGCCACTTCCCGCGCCAGTGATTTGGTGAAGCCCACCAGGCCGGCCTTGGCGGCGGCATAGTTGACCTGACCGGCATTACCCATGGTTCCCACAACGGAACCGATGCTGATGATGCGACCATGGCGCTTTTTCATCATGGCACGCAATACCGGCTTGCTCAGACGGTACAGGGAGGTGAGATTGGTGTCGATGATCTCGTTCCACTCGTCATCCTTCATCCGCATCAACAGGTTGTCACGAGTGATCCCCGCGTTGTTGATCAGGATATCGATGTCGCCAAAGCGTTCCTTGATAGCCGCGAAGACGCCTTCGATGGATTCCTGGCTGGTCACGTTAAGTGCCATGCCGCAACCCTGTTCACCCAGATAGGCGCTGATCGCCTCGGCGCCGCTCTCGCTGGTCGCCGTACCGACTACTTTTGCACCACGGGCGGCAAAAGTTTCAGCAATCGCACGACCGATACCACGACTGGCACCGGTGACCAACACAACCTTATCGGTAAAGCTCATTACTTGCTCCTGTTTACTTGGACTGGGCCAGCGCCTGCTCGAAAGAGGCGGCATCGTTGGCGTGGATACCTTCCACCCGCTTGTCGATGCGTTTGGCAAGCCCGGTCAATACCTTGCCCGGACCCATCTCGATCTCGAGGGTGATCCCCTCTCTGGCCATCCGCTCCACAGTCTCGGTCCAACGTACCGGGCTGAACAGCTGACGCACCAGGGCTTGTTTGATGGCGACCGGATCCTGTTCGCAGGATACGTCGACATTATTGATGACCGCGATGCTCGGAACCTTGATCTCGATCCCGTCCAGCGCAGCGGCCAGTTTTTCGGCGGCCGGTTTCATCAGGGCGCAGTGGGATGGCACGGAGACCGGCAGCGGCAGTGCACGTTTGGCACCAGACTCTTTCATCAGCACGTTGGCACGCTCGACGGCCTCCTTGTGGCCGGCGATCACCACCTGACCCGGAGAGTTGAAGTTGACCGGAGAAACCACTTGCCCCTCTGCCGCTTTTTCGCAGTTGGCGGCGATGGCGTCGTTGTCCAGGCCGATGATGGCGGCCATGGCGCCGGTGCCCTCCGGCACGGCTTCCTGCATGGCCAGACCACGCAGCTCGACCAGTTTGACCGCGTCGGTAAAGGCCAGCGCGCCACTGCACACCAGGGCGGAATATTCGCCCAGACTGTGACCTGCCATCACGGCGGGGGTTGCCCCACCCTGCTGTTGCCACAGGCGCCACAACGCGACAGAAGCGGTCAGCAGCGCAGGCTGGGTACGCCAGGTTTTGTTCAGCTCTTCGGTCGGACCTTCCATCACCAAGGTAAACAGATCGTAACCCAGCACCTGGCTCGCCTCGGCGAAGGTTTCCTTGATCACGGCGTGTTGTTCGGCCAGTTCGGCCAGCATGCCAACAGACTGGGAACCCTGTCCCGGGAAGGCAATGGCAAATTGGGTCATCATTGATTCCTTTTAGCTAAGACAAAAATGAAATCGGTTACGGGATGTCGCCAAGGGCATCCCGCAGAAGATCAGAGGCGAACCAGCGCCGAACCCCAGGCAAAACCACCGCCGAAGGCTTCCAGCAAGACCAGTTGGCCCGGCTTGATGCGACCGTCCCTGACCCCTTCATCGAAGGCGATAGGAACGGAGGCGGCAGAGGTGTTGCCGTGCTTGTCGAGGGTCAGTACCACCTTGTCGAGGCTCATGCCAAGCTTCTTGGCGGTGGCACTGATAATACGGAAGTTGGCCTGATGGGGAACCAGCCAGTCCAGGTCGCTCGGCTCAACGCCAGCGGCAGCCAGCGTCTCGGTCACGATCTCGCTCAAACGCGTTACCGCGACCTTGAACACATCGTTGCCTTTCATATACATGTAGGCTTCAAGCTCGGCGCCCGGCATGCCACGACGTGGGTGGGGCAACTTGAGAAGGTCGCCATAGCGGCCATCGGCATGCAGATGGGTGGAGAGGATGCCGGGGGTTTCACTGGCACCAATCACCACGGCCCCTGCCCCATCACCGAACAGAATGATGGTGCCACGATCTTCGGGATCGCACATGCGGGACAGTACATCGGCACCCACCACCAGAACATGGCGGGCGGCACCGGATTTGACGAATTGATCGGCTATGGAAAGCGCGTAGGTAAAACCCGCGCAGGCGGCCGCTACATCGAAGGCAGGAATGCCCGGCACGCCGAGCAGGCCCTGCAGCTCGCACGCTGCCGCGGGAAAGGCGTTTTCGGCACTGGTGGTTGCCAGCACTATCATGTCGAGATCGGCGGCGGTCAGACCTGCCGCGTCCAGGGCGCGCAAGGCGGCCTGGTAGGAGAGAGTCGCAACCGTTTCGTCGGCACCGGCGATGCGGCGCTCACGGATCCCGGTGCGTTCCACGATCCACTCATCACTGGTCTCAACCATCTGCTCGAGATCGGCGTTGGTGCGCACAGAACTCGGCAGATAGCTGCCAGTACCCAGAATTTTGCTATGCATAGAGTTCTTATAGGTCCCTGTCGGAGAAGACAGCTTCAAGGCGATCTGCTATTTGCAGTGGGAGTTGATGTTTGGCCTCTTGTGCGGCCAGCAGGATCGCATTACACAGGGCGCGTCGTTCGGCCCGCCCATGACTTTTTACCACAATGCCGCGCAATCCTAACAGACTTGCGCCGTTATACTGGTCGGGGTTCAGGTAAGAAAAACGCTGTTTGAACAGAAATCCGGCGATCCGGCCAAGAAAAGTACGCTTTTTGCGGGGATATCCGGCCAGTTCGGCCATCATCCTCACTACCCCCTCCGCTGTTTTGAGGGCAACATTGCCGACAAACCCGTCGCATACAATGACGTCACTCTCGCCGCTGAAGATGCGATCTCCCTCGACAAAGCCAACATAGTTGAGGGCGGAGCACTGACGAAGCAACTCGGCGCTGTGGCGCACCAGATCGTTCCCCTTGATCTCCTCCTCGCCAATATTGAGCAAGGCAACCCGGGGGGCAGCAATGCCCTCGACCTTCTCAGCCACCACAGACCCCATCACCGCGAATTGCAGCAAGGTATCGGCATCGCAACTGACGTTGGCCCCCAGATCCAGCATCACGGTACGTTTGCCACTCAAGGTGGGCAGCGCCTTGATGAGGGCTGGACGGTCGACGCCGGGCAGGGATTTGAGCACGCACTTGGCCATGGCCATCAGGGCACCGGTATTGCCGGCACTGACGCAGGCATCGGCTTCGCCGGATTTCACCAAGTTGAGCACGACCCGCATGGAGGAGTCTTTCAGGGTACGCAGCGCCACGATCGGCTTGTCGCCCATTCCCACGACCTGGGAGGCATGCACGAAACGAACGCGAGGGTGATTGAGCAAGCCATGTTGCTGCAGCAGTGAGGAGGTCTGGTGTTGCTCACCGACCAGAATAAGTTTTAGCTGGGGTAAAAGAGACAGTGCCTGCACGGCGGCAGGCACTGTTTCCGAGGGGCCAATATCTCCCCCCATGATGTCTAGCGCGACAGTTTGCGTAGACAAAGGCAATCCTTAAGCGATTACCTTTTTACCGCGGTAGAAACCATCGGCAGTCACGTGGTGACGACGATGGGTTTCGCCACTGGTCTGATCAACAGTCAGGGCAGCGGTGGTCAGCGCATCGTGGGAACGACGCATGCCACGCTTGGCACGGGTTTTACGGTTCTGTTGTACGGCCATTGTAGGCTAACTCCTAAATTCACTTACGTTTAAGCTCTTCAAGAACTGCAAAGGGATTCGGCCGCTCATCAGCAGGTTCGATTTCACCCCAGGTCATCTCCATGTTGCCTCGCGGGCACGCATCCAGAGAATGCATGGCCACTTGAGGCAACGAGAGGATGAGTTCATCCTCCAGGATTTGATGAAGATCTATCTCGCCGTTTTCGTCCAACTCAATGGGCTCATAAGCTTCCGGCAGTTCTTCCTCGTTTGTTCTCTCGAACAGCGGAGTGTAGATAAATTCAGCTTCACAGAGATGTTCGAAAATCTCCCCGCAACGTTGGCAAACCAGGTCAACCTTGGCATGAGCAGTGCCTTTCATAACGGTCAACTTCTGGACATCTTTGCCAAAGTGCAGTGATACCTCGATATCACTCTGCAAGCCAGCGGTTGATTCCTCCAGCCTGGGCATCTGCGACTTTTCCACTATCCCGACATAATCGAGTAGCTTCGAGGCACTACGGACTGGATCAACCTTAACGGGCAACTTCACCTTTTGCATAGGGCGCGAATAATATAGGTCTAACAACTGATAGTCAAAGGAAAAAGTCCTTACCGCCGATGATTTTAACCTCACAAGTCCCTAGAATGCCGGTACTCGTTCTCATCGGTACCTGATTATGCCACAGAATCTGATCCTCGCCTCAACTTCTCGTTACCGCAAAGCCTTGCTGGAGAAGCTCGGCCTCCCCTTCGAATGTATTGCCCCCGAGGTGGATGAATCCCCCCTGCCCCGTGAAACCGCCGAAGCGCTGGTGGCTCGCCTTGCCCACACCAAGGCCGCAGCCATCGCCAATCGAGTTGATCATGGCTTGATCATCGGTTCTGATCAGGTGTGTGTATGCGATGGTCGTATCCTCGGTAAACCGGGTACAGTTGACAGCGCCGTTGCCCAACTGATGGCGGCGCAGGGACGCAGTGTTACCTTCTACACCGGACTCTGCGTACTGGATGCCGCTTCCGGCCGCGCCGAACAATTGGTAGAGCCCTTTACCGTCCATTTTCGTACTCTGAGCGAGGATGCCATCCGGCGTTATGTGGAGGCCGAGATGCCACTCGACTGTGCCGGCAGCTTCAAGTGCGAAGGGATGGGAATAGTGCTGTTCAAGGCGCTGGAGGGACGCGATCCCAATGCGCTGATCGGCCTGCCGCTGATCGGGCTGATCGAGCTGCTAGAGCGCCACGGTCTTGCCCTCCCCTGACCTCACGACTCGGCAAGAAATGCCACAAAATAAAACGGGAGCCCAGGCTCCCGTTTTTTGATCAGTGACGACTCGAAAAGAGCGAGCCGGATATTGGCATCAGCGAGGCAATCCGTTCAGGAAGGTGTCGAGCTCGGGGGAAAGCGGCGCCTCGACCTGCATCTCGCGGCCATCGGCCGGATGGGTAAAAGTCAGCTTCCAGGCATGCAAAAAGAGACGTTTCAGCCCTTGGCTGCGCATTTTCTCGTCAAACGCGGCTTCTCCATACTTATCATCACAGGCGATCGGGTGACCGGCATGCAGGGTATGGACACGGATCTGGTGGGTACGACCGGTAATCGGACTGCACTCGACCAGGGTCGCCTCGGCGAATTGACGCACGATCCGAAAACGGGTTTCCGACGGCTTGCCATCGGCACTGACCCGCACTACCCGCTCGCCAGATTGCAACTCATTTTTGCGCAGCGGCGCATTCACCACCCTGACATGTGACTGCCACTGGCCACGTACCAGCGCCAGATACTGTTTGCGCATGGTCTTGACCCGCAGCTGTTCGTGCAGACTGCGCAGGGCACTGCGCTTCTTGGCGACCAGGAGCACACCTGAGGTATCGCGATCGAGACGATGCACCAGCTCGAGAAAACGGGCTTCGGGGCGCAGGGCGCGCAGCCCTTCAATCACGCCGAAACTGAGGCCACTGCCGCCATGCACAGCCATACCGGAAGGCTTGTTCAGTACGATCATTGCATCGTCTTCAAACAGGATCTGACTCTCGAGGCGCTGGATAACCCCAAGGTTGGCCGAGGGCAGCTCATTTTTTTCGGCCACACGTACGGGGGGCACCCGCACTTCGTCGCCCGCGCAGAGTTTGTACTCCGGTTTGATGCGCTTTTTGTTTACCCGCACTTCGCCTTTGCGAAGGATGCGATAGATCAGGCTCTTGGGGACGCCCTTTAGCTGAGTCTTGAGAAAATTGTCGATGCGCTGCCCGTCATGCTCAGCTTCGATGGTGAGCAGCTGCACTTGTTGATGTATCTGTGTCATGGCGCGGATTTTAACACTGCCTGAGCCCCTTGGCTGCATGGTTTGTTGAAAAATGGCGCCTTGCTATAAAAGAGGTTTAAATGGGATAATAAACAAGGTTTTGTCATTGTGTTCAAGCCTTGTACTAAGTGGCCAAAAAGTATGCCACCCAATCCCGAAACACCGTGTATACAAGAACATGTCGGTTCCCGGGTGCGAGGTACAACGCATGGAGAACACAAACATCACCTTTAATTTGTCTCCACTGCGGCATCCGTAACGTCCCTTCTCGAGAAGTGATGACCAGAGCGCCCTCAGTTTGCGCCTCATGCATACCCCAACCGGGAGGTTGCCCCAGTATGCTGAAGACCCGAGGCCGGCGCCGGCAGGACCCAGGTGGAGGAAATCAAAATGACACAATAATGAGAACTCAATGAAAAGAATGCTGATCAACGCAACTCAAGAAGAGGAGTTGCGCGTAGCGCTGGTTGACGGACAACAGCTCTACGATTTGGATATTGAAAGTCCGGGACACGAGCAGAAGAAAGCGAACATTTACAAGGGCAAGATCACCCGCGTAGAACCCAGCCTCGAAGCTGCTTTTGTCGACTACGGCGCCGAGCGCCACGGTTTCCTGCCTCTCAAGGAGATCGCCCGCAATTACTTCCCCTCCGGTTACTCCTATCAGGGTCGTCCCAACATCAAAGAAGTGGTCCGTGAAGGTCAGGAAGTTATCGTCCAGATCGACAAGGAAGAGCGCGGTACCAAGGGTGCAGCCCTCACTACTTTCATCAGCCTGGCCGGTAGCTACCTGGTACTGATGCCGAACAACCCCCGCGCCGGTGGTATCTCCCGCCGCATCGAGGGTGACGAGCGGACCGAGCTGAAAGAAGCCCTGAGCGGACTGACCGTGCCGGACGGCATGGGCCTCATCGTGCGCACCGCAGGTGTGGGCAAGTCCCCGGAGGAGCTGGAGTGGGATCTGAACGTTCTGCTCAACCACTGGGATTCCATTCACAAGGCCTCGCAACAGCGTGCCGCTCCCGTGCTGATCCACCAGGAAAGCAACGTGATTGTGCGCGCAATTCGTGACTACCTGCGTCGCGATGTAGGCGAGATCCTGATCGACAACCCGGTGATTTTCGAGCGTGCCAAGGCTCACATCGAGCTGGTTCGCCCCGATTTCCTCAATCGTGTGAAGCTGTACAAGGGTGAAGTTGCCCTGTTCAACCACTTCCAGATCGAGAGCCAAATCGAGTCTGCCTTCCAGCGTGAAGTGCGCCTGCCCTCCGGCGGCAGCATCGTGATCGATCCGACTGAAGCACTGACTTCCATCGATATCAACTCCTCCCGTGCAACCAAGGGTGGCGATATCGAAGAGACCGCTCTACAGACCAACCTGGAAGCAGCCGACGAGATTGCTCGCCAGCTGCGCCTGCGTGACCTGGGTGGCCTCATCGTCATCGACTTCATCGACATGACCCCGGTTCGCCATCAGCGCGAAGTGGAGAATCGTCTGCGTGAAGCCGTGCATCAGGACCGTGCCCGCATCCAGCTGGGCCGTATCTCCCGTTTCGGTCTGCTCGAGATGTCTCGTCAGCGTCTGCGTCCCTCCCTCAACGAGTCCAGCAGCCACATCTGCCCCCGTTGCCAGGGCCAGGGCGTGATCCGCGACAACGAGTCGCTGGCTCTGTCCATCCTGCGTCTCATCGAAGAAGAGGCCATGAAGGACAACACCGAACAGGTGCATGCCCAGGTACCGGTCGATGTCGCCGCCTATCTGTTGAACGAAAAGCGTTCCTCCATTGCCAGCCTGGAACAGCGTAATGATGTTCGCGTCTACATCATTCCGAACCAGCATCTGGAAACGCCGCACTATGAAGTGACACGCATCCGCCAGAACGAGATCCCGGAAGGAGCCAGCTACGAGCTGAAGACCGAAATTGCCAAGCCGGTCTACCAGCCCAAACAGGCTCAGGTGATCGAACGCGAGCAGCCGCTGCTGCAAGGCTTTGCCCAGCCGACTCCGCCAGCGCCTGTTGCCCAGCCGCAAGCGGTCGCGACCGTGGCGACTCCGGCACAGAGCAGTGGCTTCTTCAGCAAGCTGTTCAAAGGGATCGCTGGTCTGTTTGGTAGCGAACCCGCTCCTGCAGATGTGAAAGCGCCTGCCGAGAAAGCGGCCGCTGGTCGTGAGGCGCGCAAGGAAGAGGGTCATCGTCACCAGCGTGAAGAGGGCCGTGGCCGTGGTCAACGTGGTCGTCGTGATGACAACCGTGGTAACCGCAACAATGCCGATGCGTCCGAGAAGCGTGATAACGCCGGCCGTGACAATCGCGAAGGAAGCGAGAACCGCAACCGTCGTCCCCGCAAGGAGCGTGAACCGCGTCAGGATCGTGAAGTACGCACTGAACAACGTATGGAACGTGAACCTCGCGAGCCTCGTCAGGAACGCGAACAGCGTGAGCCCCGTGCTCCGCGCCAGCCTCGTGCCCCCCGCGAACCGCGCACGGAAGTGATGGTTGATGCCGTAGAGACCACAGCCGTTGCCGCTGAACCGCGTCAGGAAAAAGAGCAGAAAGTGGCCGAGCGCCGCGAACGTCGTCAACTGCGCAAGCAGATCCGCGTCGATGTCGCCGCTGCCGACACTCCTGCCCTGCCGGTTGAGGACGTTCAGGTTGCCGCCGTGGAAACAAGCATTCCCCACGAGCAGGATGAGCAGGCCGAAGGCCAGCGCCGTTCCCGTCGTACTCCGCGCAACCAGCGCATCGAAGGCCAGCGTCGCAAGCGCATCAACGAAGAGGCTCGTAGCCAGCGTGATGAAGAGCCGCAGGCCGAAGTGACAATGACTGCAGCGGCCCAATCCGATGCAGCCCAGGTCAAAGTGGAAGAGCCGGCAGTACCGGTGATCACCATTCCGAGCGCCGAAGCTGTTGCCGCAGCCCTCCAGGCCTCTGCCGCGCTGACCGAGCATGTGGTCGTTGAAACCATCGCGGAAGAAGCTGCCGACAAGGTGGAAGCCACTGTTGCTGACACTCAAGCAGAAACTGCCGAAGTTGTTGTAGATGCAGTTCCTGAAGCCGTTACCGCCTCCTCCGAGGTCGAGAGCGTAAGTGTGGTTGAGGCTGTAGAAGCCGCAGAGGTTGCAGAGCCGGTTATCGCAGCTGAGCCTGTGACTCCTGTTGTGGTAGAAGAAGTTTCTGCACCCGTTGTCACCACAACCGAAGAGGTTGCTGTGGAAGAAGCGGAACCTGCTACGACCATCACCAAGCAGGTTATGCACGGTGCTGGTTTGCTGGCGCGCGCCCGCAAGGCATCTGCGCCGATGGCTACTCCGGCCGAAGCCCCTGCCCTGCCTGCCCGCGAGCCGGTTGATTACCCGCCGCTGGTACGCAGTGAGGTCAGCAGCTCAGGCCGCCATGGTGGCAGCACCGCTGCCGTCAACGCGGCTTCCTGCCCGGCTGGTCGTCCGTAATCGCTTAATCAGCAAGCCTGATTCGCAAAGAGCCACTCTCAGGAGTGGCTCTTTTTATTTGTCGCACAGTTAACTTTGGCCAAATATCAGTTTTGTCCTGTTGGATACGGTACCTGCCACCTGCTTTGATTTGATCATCCAAGTACTACTGCGCCGGAGCCTTCGACACAAGGCTCCCCTTTCCCATCCCTCAGATCTTCACTATTACCCTCATCATCTTGCCAATCGCCTCCGACTCTTTACTGCCTGGCCTTGTTAGAGAGTATTGAGGTTTCAGATCTGGGTTTAAGATATTGTCATCAACACTTAGTTTGTTGGCATATATAGAGGTTCTTATCGACACATCTCTGTTCTCGGCCCCCCTTCCAAATCAACAACACGGCGGATGATGGATGATAACCAGTGGCGAGTTTCAATGAATAGGACCAGTGCATCACCTATCGATGAATTTGGGCCATTGATATGAAATAACGAACACGGAAATGGCTCGACAGGAACATCATCTAGCCCTTAAAGTTTCGACTCTTCGCTACATACGGCCGTCACGCATACAGAGCAAACTGTGCCGCACGTTCAGCCTCTGCCGACAAGGCAATCTATTTTCGCCGCTAATCAACTCACCTCTGCTCTCCCCTCACAACACCCCTGTGGCCATTCAAGTCTTGTCCTATGATTTCCTTCCCCTTGCCTTAGCACCATCGTGAAAAGCCTGGAAATTAGGAGTCCCCTCTTGTCGCCAAGTAAAAGCAATCTGACAACCAAGTCCATTAAAAGCAGTCTGCGCTTTTGAGAGGGTCAAGGCATCGACTGCTCTCAAGCTGTGGACAAGAAAAAGGGCCCGCAGGCCCTTTTATAAAATTACGTTGCTGTTCAACCAAACAAATGATTGCTGATAATGAACAGACCACCGGAGAGCAACATAGTCAGCGGTAGGGTCAGCACCCAGGCCATCAGGATGGTCTTGATGGTCTGGCTCTGCAGGCCGGACTTGTTCGCCACCATGGTGCCCGCAACCGCAGAAGAAAGGATATGCGTAGTGGATACCGGCATGCCGGTCAAGCTGGCGACCCCGATGGAGCTGGCTGCGGTGATCTGGGCCGCAATGCCCTGGCTGTAAGTCATACCGGAGGAACCAATCTTCTCTCCCACGGTGTGAACGATGCGGCGCCAGCCCACCATGGTGCCGCACCCCAGCGCCAACGCGATGGAGACGATGACCCAGGTCGGTGCGTATTCGGCGGTCGCGGTCAGATCCTTGCGCCACTTGGCCAGATCGGTCAGCTCCTTGGCCGGCAGCGGCAGTGTGGAGACCTTGCGAGCAGTATCGTCGATACAAAGCAGCAGACGGCGCACTTCACGACGATCACTCGGGCTCAGTTGATCGTAAGTACGCACGGCGTCAAGTCGGGTATCCAGCGTCGCCATCGCCTGCAAGGCACTGTCGGCAGAGCAGTGAGTCAACAGCTCTTCCTTGCTGGCTGCCGGCGCCGAGAAGTTGATCACCTCACTCAGCGCCGCCTGATTGCGCTGATAGATCTCCATGATGCGATGATTGGCATCCTGGGTGCGATCCAGGTCATAGGCGCGGCTGTTCATGTCCAGTGCGAAGTAGGCCGGCGCCATGCAGATGAGCACCAGCATCACCAGACCGATCCCTTTCTGACCATCGTTGGAGCCATGTACAAAGCTCACCCCCATGGCCGACGCAACCAGAGTGAGACGAGCCCAGAATGGCGGGTGCTTTTTGCCATCCACCAGCTGACGCTCTTCCGGCGTTTTATGGATCTTGTTGCTGGTCCAGATACGCTTCATCGCCAGTAGCAACAGGGCCGCGACAATAAAACCGATGGTAGGAGAGATGATGAGGGAGAGCATGATGTCGATGGCCTTTCCCACGTTGATCCCCTGGGTCACCGGTTTATGGCTGATCCAGGCATAGGCACCGCCAACCCCAAGAATGGAGCCAATCAAGGTGTGGGAGCTGGATGCCGGGATCCCGAAGAACCAGGTGCCCAGGTTCCACACGATGGCGGAAAACAGCAAGGAAAACACCATGATCAATCCCTGGGTGGAATCCATCCCGAGCAGCAGATCGATGGGCAGCAAGTGAACGATGGCGTAAGCCACCCCCAGGCCACCAAACATGACACCAAAGAAGTTGAAGATCCCGGAGGCCACAACCGCCAGATGAGCGGGCATTGCCTTGGTATAGATCACCGTTGCTACCGCATTGGCGGTATCGTGAAAGCCGTTGATGAATTCATAGGCCAGCACAAAAAAAACGGCCAATACCAAACCGATTGACCACCACAAACCCAAACCACTGAACATTTCAAACATAAAAAAAAGCCTGTTTATGAGTTGCGGCGGATTATGCCAGATGGCGGCCAACGCCATAGCCACCCGTGAAATATTTCAGCCATAAAAAAAAAGAGCATTTTTCATCAGTACAGCTTAGGTACAGGTTCCATGCGGCCTGTCGAGGATTAATTAAATCAACCAATCATTGCTTAAAACGCGTTATTTCATGTGCTTTCTAATTAAAAAAACTCTGTTTTTACTATTTATAAATCCCCAAACGACCTAATCAAGGTCATAAAACGCACAGCAAAACATCTTTTGTCGCTGGCCGTGTCCCCTTTGATGACCCCTCATTCCCATGGTTGCCGACATGGATACAAAAAAGGAGCACTGAGTGCTCCTTTTCATGTTATCTGCAGCCACCTCAATCCTGGTTGATACGGCTCGCAACGGCGCCTTGCTGGCTCTTGTACTTGGCATTTTCCCGCTTGTTGTAGGGACGCGCCGCGGTCCCCGAGAGCATCTCGAAGTTCAGCGCGCCGATCTTCATCTTGGGACGCAGCGCCAGCGGCAGCTTGCCGCCGTTGTAGAACTCCAGCACGATGCGGCCGGACCAGCCCGGATCGATACGGTGTGCGGTAACGTGCACCATGAGGCCAAGGCGCGCCAGCGAAGAGCGACCATCCAGCCAGCCGACGATATCCGCAGGCAGGGTAACGGATTCATAAGTCACAGCCAGTGCCAGCTGGCCCGGGTGCAGATAGAAGGCTTCGCCATCCGGAATGTGGATCTCGTCGCTCATCACCCGATCGATGGCGTCGGCCATTTCACTGCTCGGGCCGCTCAAATCGATATAGGGGGCTGTGTGATCGCGAAATACCCGAAACTCGTTGCCGAGCAGCACATCGACGCTGACGCCACTGATCCGCTCCACACCGGGTCTGGGTTCGATGACGATCTTGCCTTCATCCAGATGACGTTCGATATCGGTATCACAAAGACGCATTGGGCGACTCTCCTGACAAATTATTCATTTAAAAAAGCCGGGCATCACCCGGCTTGTTTCATCTTAACCAATCAACATGTGGCGGATACGCGCCTTGAGCATGTCGATCGCGATACGGTTCTTGCCGCCACGGGGCACGATCACATCGGCATACTGCTTGGAAGGCTCGATAAACTGCAGGAACATGGGGCGCACGGTTTTCTGGTACTGCTTGAGTACGGAATCCATGGTACGGCCGCGCTCCTGCACGTCACGCACCAGACGGCGCAGCAGGCAGATATCCAGCGGGGTATCCATGAAGATGGAGGCATCCATCAAATCGCGCAGACGGCTGTCGGTCAGCAGCAGGATCCCTTCCAGAATGATCACCTTGCGCGGCGCAAAGCGGGTCACTTCACTCATCCGTGTGTGCTCGGAGTAGGAGTATTGCGGGATCTCGACTCCCTCCCCCTTGAGCAGAGAACCCAGGTGCTCTACCAGCAGGCTGTGATCCATGGAGCTGGGATGGTCATAGTTGGTTTTGACCCGCTCTTCCATGGTCAGGTGGGATTGATCCTTGTAGTAGCAATCCTCGGAGATGACACCGATTTCCCCAGCCCCCAGCTCAGCCACCAGCTCTTCATAAATGGTCTGGGCGATAAGACTTTTACCGGACGCAGACGCGCCCGCAATACCGATGATCACACACGAATGTTGAGTATCAGACATGACAAATACCTAAAAGAGAAGAGCTGTGGGGATGATTTAAACCGATCCATTATATGAAAAAGGGTGGGCCATGCCCACCCTCAATTCCTTTTCAAGCTATCGACAGCCGATTAATCACCCAGCGCCCGGGTGTAGAGGGGGGTCGCAATCGGTTTTGCGCTGAAAAAGAGTTCAGCCCCTACCCTGCGGGCCAGCTTCAGATAGGCCTGAGCCAAGGTGCCTTCCGGCGCACCGAACACGGTCGGACAGCCGTCATCCATGTGCTGGCGAATATCGATGTGCAGTGGCATCTGACCAAGCAGCGCCACATGATACTGCTCCGCCATCTTCTGGCCACCGCCGGTACCAAACAGCGGTTCGTGATGACCACAAGCGCTGCAGACGTGGTAGCTCATGTTCTCTATGATGCCGAGCACGGGCACATCGACCTTGTTGAACATGGCCACCCCCTTGCGCGCATCGGCCAGCGCCACATCCTGCGGCGTGGTGACGATCACCGCCCCCGAGGTGGGCACCTGCTGGGCCATGGTAAGCTGGATGTCGCCAGTGCCTGGTGGCATGTCCACTACCAGATAATCCACTTCGCCCCAGCGGGTTTCACCCAGGATCTGCGCCAGCGCCTTGCTTGCCATGGGACCACGCCAGATGGTGGCGTCCTGCTCGGCAACCAGATAGCCGATGCTGTTGCTCTTGAGGCCGCACGCCATGACCGGCTCCATCATCTTGCCGTCATGGCTGACGGGGCGCTCCTTGAGGGTACCCATCATGGTTGGGATGGAGGGGCCATAGATATCCGCATCCAGAATGGCGACCCGCGCCCCCTCCTTTTGCAGTGCCAGCGCCAGGTTGACGGCGGTGGTGGACTTGCCCACTCCCCCCTTGCCGGAGGCGACCACGATGATGTTGCGAATGCCCTGCACCGCCGCCAGACCTTGGGCCCGCGGCATGCTGGCGACGTCTATCTCAAGCTGCCAATCGATGCGGGAGACCCCGGTCGCCGTGCGCAGCCTGGCGTCGAAGTCCTCCTTGAGCTGCTCGAGCAGCGAGAGACCGGCAAAGGGCAGCACCAGCCGAATGGTGAGCCCCTGATCTTCATGGATGATCTCGCGCACGAAGCCGGCATCGACCAGATCCTTGTGCCAGCCGGCAGGCTTAAATTCGGCGAGGATCTGTTTTACTGAATCAATCACCATTAACTCCTCATTATCTCGTCATTATCTTGAGGTGAACGGTTACCGCACACAAATCAGTGGTTTGCCTGCCGCGCTCAACACGGCGTCCACCGGGCGGGGCAGCGCCACAACCCTAGGCAGGCTACCCCCAATTCGGGTAACATGCACGGCACTGTATCATCCCAACAAGCACATCAAGAACGTATTATGGCAACTGATCCTCGTACAATGCTGGTAACCTGCGCCCTTCCCTATGCCAATGGCTCCATTCACCTTGGCCACATGCTGGAACACATCCAGGCCGATATCTGGGTTCGTTATCAGCGAATGCGCGGTCATCAGGTCCACTTCATCTGTGCCGATGATGCCCACGGCACCCCGATCATGCTCAAGGCGCAGCAGATGGGGATCACCCCGGAAGAGATGATTGCGGCGGTTTCCCAGGAGCACCAGGCCGATTTCGCCGGCTTCAACATCAGCTTCGACAACTACCACTCCACCCACAGCGAAGAGAACCGCGAGCTGGCGAGCCTCATCTATACCCGTCTCAAAGAGGCCGGCAAGATCAGCAGCCGCACCATCTCCCAGCTGTTCGATCCGGAAAAGGCCATGTTCCTGCCGGATCGCTTCGTCAAGGGTACCTGCCCCAAGTGCAAGTCTCCGGATCAGTACGGTGACAACTGCGACAGCTGCGGCGCCACCTACAGCCCGACCGAACTGATTGACCCGAAATCCGCCGTCTCCGGCGCGACCCCGATGATGAAGGATTCCGAGCACTTCTTCTTCGACCTGCCCCAGTTCGAAGCCTGGCTGGCCGGCTGGGTACGTGGCTCCGGCGCCATCCAGGAAGAGATGGCCAACAAGATGCAAGAGTGGTTCGAAAGCGGCCTGCAGCAGTGGGACATCACCCGCGACGCCCCCTACTTCGGCTTCGAGATCCCGGGCGCCCCTGGCAAATACTTCTACGTTTGGCTGGATGCCCCCATCGGCTATATGGCGTCATTCAAGAATCTTTGCAACAAGCGTGGCGACATCGATTTTGACAGCTACTGGAAAGCGGATTCCGACGCCGAGCTCTACCACTTCATCGGCAAGGACATCGCCTACTTCCACTGCCTGTTCTGGCCATCCATGCTGGAAGGGGCGGGTTTCCGCAAGCCGACCAAGGTCAACGTACACGGCTATGTGACCGTCAACGGCGCCAAGATGTCCAAGTCCAAGGGTACCTTCATCAAGGCTTCCACCTACCTCAGCCACCTGGATCCGGAGTGCCTGCGCTACTACTACGCCGCCAAGCTCAACAGCCGCATCGACGATCTGGACTTGAACCTTGAAGACTTCGTGCAGCGCGTCAACGCCGACGTGGTCAATAAGCTGGTCAACCTCGCCTCCCGTAACGCCGGCTTTATCGCCAAGCGCTTCGGCGGCAAACTAGCCGCCACCTGCGCCGAGCCCGAACTCTATGCCGAGTTCGCCAACGCCCGCGCCGCCATCAGTGAAGCCTACGAGAGCCGCGAATTCAGCCGCGCCATCCGCGAGATCATGGCCCTGGCCGACAAGGCCAACCGCTATGTGGACGACAAGGCCCCCTGGGTCATCGCCAAGCAGGAAGGGGCAGATGCCGAGCTGCAAGCGGTCTGCTCCGTCGGTATCAACCTGTTCCGCGTGCTGATGGCTTACTTGAAGCCCGTCATGCCGCAGCTGGCCGAGCGCGCCGAGGCTTTCCTGGGTGAGACCCTGACCTGGGATGGCATCGCCGCCCCGCTGGTCGACCACACCGTCGCCCCGTTCAAGGCGCTGTTCTCCCGCATCGAGCCGGCCAAGATTGAAGCCATGATCGAAGCCTCCAAGGAGGATCTGGCCAAGGAGCAGGCGCCGAAAGTGACCGGCCCGCTGGTTGATGACCCCATCAGCGAGACCATCACCTATGACGACTTCGCCAAGGTGGACCTGCGCGTGGCGCTGATCAAGAAGGCCGAAGCGGTGCCGGAAGCAGACAAGCTGCTGAAACTGCAGCTCGACATCGGCGGCGAAACCCGCCAGGTGTTCGCCGGCATCAAGTCCGCCTACAACCCCGAAGATCTGGAAGGCAAGCTGACCGTGATGGTGGCCAACCTGGCCCCGCGCAAGATGCGCTTTGGCATGTCCGAAGGCATGGTGCTGGCTGCCGGCCCCGGCGGCAAGGATCTCTGGATCCTGGAGCCCCAGGAAGGCGCCCAGCCCGGCATGCGCGTCAAGTAAGCGCAATTTCACATCCCATTCAAAGAGAGGCCCCTGGCCTCTCTTTTTTCATGCCCGCGCCGCTGCGCCAAGGGCTAACAAGAAGACTTGCCCTCCTCCCTCTCGTATGGTTGTCGCCATCGTGCAATTTGCCTAGACTGGCGGTTCTCGTCGGGTCGCCGATCCGTCATTCATCACGGCAAGGAGTAAGCATGATCACCTTATATGGAACCCCTGTCAGCCGGGCACTGCGTGTCTCCTGGTTGCTGGAAGAGCTGGGTATCGAGTGGCAGTTCCAGTTTCTCGACTTTGCCAAGGGGGAAAACCGCAGCGACTGGTTTTTGACCCTCAACCCGAGTGGCAAGATGCCGGTGATCAAGGATGGGGAGTTCATTTTGACCGAATCTGCCGCCATCATGCAATACCTGGCCGAGGTATACGGGCCAGAGTGGCTGCCAGAGAGAGGGACGCAGGCCTCGGCGCTGCACGCCCAGTGGGTCAGTTTTATCACCTGCGAGCTGGAACAGCCGCTCTGGACCATCGGCAAACACCGCTTCGCCCTGCCCGAAGCCCAGCGCCTGGCGGCCATCTTCCCCACCGCCAAGTGGGAGTTTGACAAGGCGGCTGCCATTGCCGAATCCTGGGTGCCCGAGAGCGGATACCTGCTGGGGGAGCAGATCACCATCGCGGATCTGCTGCTGGCCCATACCCTGATGTGGGCGACCCGCTTCGAGCAGAGCATACCGCCAAAACTCGCAACCTATCGGGATCGCCTGGCCAAACGCCCGGCCCTGCAGGCGGTGCTCGCCAAGACCCAGGCCATCGCCGACGCCGCGCAGGCCAAATAATGCAAACAAAAGCGGGAGCCCACGGCGCTCCCGCTTCCTTTCGTCGATCTCAATTGGTATGAAAGCCCTGTCCCTTGGGCGGCGGCGCCTCTTCATACTCCATCCGGGTCACCCTGGCGGTACGCGGGCCATGCTCCAGCCAGCCCAGCATCATCTGTACCCCCTGCGTCGGACCGCAGATCAGGATCTCCACCGAGCCATCTTCCAGGTTGTAGGCATGCCCTCGCAGGCCCAGTTGCAAGGCGCGCTCGCGAGTGAAATAGCGAAACCCGACGCCCTGAACCTGTCCCCACACCCGAATGACAAACGATTGCTCTCCCATTTCTCACACCTTCTGCTTAAGGAATTGGCTGCCAAGACGATAATGTGCGCGACACTCTCTCTTCTGCAGGATGCAGCTCCATTATGAAAGAAGTTAAATTCCGTTGGGTTGACCGCTATCTCATTCACCTGACCATTGGTGAAAAATTCTACGTCTCGTTTTGGCTCCCACTGCTGATCATCGCCTTTCTCAGCTGGTACATGCTGGCCAGCAGTCATGAGCAGGAGATCCAGCTCAGGGTTCAGCAACTGCAGGAACGGGTCGAAACGGTGGCCCAGCTGGTAAGCCAGCAACCCGGCCTCGCCCTGCCCGCCAATCTGCGTCTGGAGGCGCAAGGCAGCACCGGCCTGCAGCAACAGGGGGAGCACTACCGGTTCAGCACCGCAGCGGGCCAGGCGGGCTACATCACCGGCCATCTCGATGTCAGCAACCTATCCATGTGGGATGATCAGGGCTCAACTCTGATCCTCATCGCCATCCTCGCAGTCCTGATGGCCCTGGTCATCCACTATATGATGACCTTTGTTTCCGGCGCCCTCTACTCCACCAACAAGGCGTTGCAGACCGTCGCCGACGGGGACCTCACCTTTCGTCTCAACTTCTTCCCGGTGCGGGACGAATTCTCGGTGCTGGCGGGCAGCATAGACCGCTTCACCGACCGTCAGCACAAGATAGTCAAACTGGTGGAGGAGTCCGCCGAGGCACTCACTCTGGCCGCCGACGAGTTTCGCGAGCACGCCGGCGAAGGGGAAGCCATGGCCCGTGCCCAACGCCTGCACATGGATTCCCTCGCCACCGCCATGGAACAGATGTCCGCTGCCATCCGGGAAGTGGCTCGCAACGCCAACGACACCCTGCAACAAACTCGCCAGTCCAGCGAAGAGGCGGCCAACGGTGCCGAGCGGGTGGCCCGTACCATAGAGGCTATTCGCACCCTGGCCGACGAGATTGGCAACGCCTCCGGCGCGGTGGAGCGGCTGACTCACAACGCCAATCGCATCAACGAAGTGGTCAACGTCATCAACGCCATCTCCCAGCAGACCAACCTGCTGGCGCTCAATGCCGCCATCGAGGCCGCCCGCGCCGGCGAGCAGGGGCGCGGTTTTGCGGTAGTCGCCGACGAGGTGCGCACCCTCGCCAGCCGCACTCAGCAGGCGACTGTGGAGATCCAGCAGATGATTGAAGAGCTGCAGGCCGGCACCGGGGCGCTGAACGACATCATGGAGAAGACCGTCGGTCGCGCCGCCAGCAGCCAGCAGCTGATCAGCGAAGTGGGGCTGGATATCGAAAAATTGAGCAACCACAGCGATGCGGTGCTGGAGATGAGCACCCAGATCGCCACCTCCAGCGAGGAGCAGAGCTCGGTGGCCGCCGAGATCACCCACAACCTGGATCAGGTACGCCACGAGGCGGCGCAGGTGGAGGAGTCCGCCAGCGCCTCGGTGGCCGGCACCCAGGGACTGAAAGCCACCGCCAGCGAACTGACCCAGGCCCTCAAGGGGATCAAGATCTAATCGCGCATTTCGCCAGATCAGGCCGAAGGGCGTAAATGCGCCGGGTCGTTTGAGTTTTACCTGCGGGCCACATAGAATGTGGCCCCTTTTCTTTCTACCATCGGCAACTACCCATGAGCGCTTCCATCTATCTCGTCAAAGGCCGCGAAAAATCCCTGCTGCGTCGCCACCCCTGGATCTTCTCCAAGGGGATCGAGCGGGTTCAGGGCAACCCCATCGACGGCGACACCGTCGAGATCTACTCAAACGATGGCAAGTGGCTCGCCCGTGGCGCCTGGTCCGGCAGCTCCCAGATCCGCGCCCGGGTCTGGACCTTCGACAAGGACGAGATCATCGATCTCGACTTCTTTATCCGCCGCCTCTCCTATGCCCAGGAGTCCCGCGATCCACTGATCAAGCGCCAGGGTCTCACCGGCTATCGCCTGTGCGCCGCCGAGTCCGACGGCCTGCCGGGTCTGACCATCGATCGTTACGCCGATTTTCTGGTGTGCCAGATCCTCTCCGCCGGTGCCGAGTTCCAGCGTGACCTCATCACCCAGGCCCTGCGCACCCTCTACCCAGAGTGCAGCATCTATGAGCGCTCCGATGTGGCGGTACGCAAGAAGGAAGGTCTGAAAGAGCGCACCGGCGTGATTTACGGCGAGACTCCGAACGAACCCGTGATGATCGAGGAGAACGGCGGCGTCAAGATCCTGGTGGACATCCGCAACGGCCACAAGACCGGCTTCTATCTGGATCAGCGTGATAACCGTCAGGCAGCCGCCAAGTACACCGAAGGCAAGCGGGTGCTCAACTGCTTCTGCTACACCGGCGGCTTTGGCGTCTATGCCCTCAAGGGCGGCGCCAAGGAGGTGGTCAACGTCGATCTCTCCCAGAACGCACTGGACATCGCCCGCCAGAACGCCGAGCTGAACGGCCTGGACACCAGCAATACCCGGTTCGTGCGTCACGACGTGTTCAAGCTGCTGCGCGAATACCGCGAGAAAGGCGAGAAGTTCGACGTCATCGTGCTGGATCCCCCCAAGTTTGCCGAGAGCAAGGCCCAGCTGCTGGGTGCCTGCCGCGGCTACAAGGACATCAACATGTTGGCGTTCCAGCTGCTGGCGCCGGGCGGCGTGCTGTTGACCTACTCCTGCTCCGGCCTGATGGAGCAGAGCCTGTTCCAGAAGATCGTCGCCGATGCGGCCCTCGATGCCGGTCGCGATGCCCAGATCCTGGAGCTGCTCTCCCAGGCCTCCGATCACCCCATCGGTACCGCCTATCCGGAAGGTTTCTACCTCAAGGGGCTGGTGGTGCGCGCCCGCTGATCGGCAAGCACCCTCTCTTTTTGATCAATCAGGCCCCATTGCGGGCCTGATTTTTTTGCCGCGCCCTTGTCGTTTGTGTCGTACCCGCCCCCTCTCCTTTCACCTTCTCGGCCCGCTTGGTCCCTGTCATCCTTTACTGCGTGTTTTTGCACAATAAGTGCACATTTATGACTTTAATCACACTCGTATGACTCTCTTTTTCGTAACGTAAGCCAGCCTGAGGCGATCCTGCGTCCGGGAGCTGCCCCATCAGGACTGAGGGGTCGGTACAACAACAAAAATCGATGTCAGGCCAAGCTGAACATCACAAGGGATAACGTCATGAATCAATCATTGCCGCTGTTAACGCCGCTGCGGGGCATCGCTGCCCTGATGGTGGTGCTGTTCCACGCCCGTCTGTTGCTCTTTCCCCAGTGGATGGAGTCGATAGCTGGGGTCACCCAACTCATCGAGAATGGCTATCTCTGGGTCGATCTCTTCTTTATCCTGAGCGGACTGGTGCTGGCCCATGTCTACGGTGAGGCCTTCACCGCCCCCCGCCGCACCGTCAGCTATGGCCGCTTTCTCTGGCTGCGACTGACCCGGGTCTACCCCCTCTATGTTGTGACCCTGGTGCTGCTGGTAGGCTGGGAGCTTTACAAAGCGCAGCACGGAGTGGGCTTCTACGGCGGCCCCCTGTTCAAGATGTGGGAGTGGGAAGGAATGCCTCCGTTTGGTTCCCCCTTTACCCCAGCCGAGGCGCTGCCAAGTGCACTCTTGCTGCTGCAGGTAGTGACGGATCAGGGGCTGACCTGGAACTTCGCCGCCTGGTCCCTGAGCGTGGAGTGGATAAGCTATCTGTTGTTCCCGCTGCTCATTCCGCTCGCGGTCACCCGCAGCCGCTGGAGTCACCTCTCCCCCTTGCTTGCCCTGACGGTGCTGGCCTTTATCGTGCATAGCCGGGGGACGCTGGATGTCACCAGCGGGGCACTGGCGGTCGGTCGTGGAGTGAGTGAATTCGTGCTCGGCCTCTGGTTGCTGCCCAGGGTCAAGGCAGCGCGGAGTTTGCCCATGATGCAACGGGATCTGCCACTGCTTATCGCCTTCCTGCTGCCCTTCGTGCTGCTGCAGTTCACCATGACGCCGCAACTGACCCTGCTGCTGATCTGCGCCTACGTGCTGCTTATCTGGATTGCCGCCTCTCAAGGGAAGCGCCAAAGCCCGCTGCTACGCCTGCTCGACAACCGCTTCACCAACTGGCTGGGGGATCTCTCCTACTCCATCTATCTGCTCCATGCCTTGGTGTTGCTGACCGGTTGTGAGCTGATCCACTACCTGGCGCCAGAATTGACCGAGTGGTGGTATGCCCAGACCAATCCACTGCTGGGAGTGGTGGCGATCCTGTTGATGCTGGCGGTGTTGATCGCGCTCTCGGCGGTGAGCTATCACCTCTTTGAGCGGCCGCTGCAGCGGCGCCTGCGCCGCGTTGGTCAGGCGCGCCAACCGGCATTGGAACAGGCAGGATGATGGCCTGCTCCAAAAGAGCCAGGCCAGTTAGTTCAGCTCATCCAGACTGTTCATGACCCAGGCACTGGGGTGCTGGCCAAACCCGAGGCGGGGGTAGTAATCCACTGCCTGGGGAGCGGCCAGCAGGATCAGCTTGCAGCCCGGTTGCAGCTGCAGGAAGGTCTCGCGGATCAATGCCTTGCCAATCCCCAGCCCCTGCACCGCCTCGGCCACCGCCAGATCAGAGAGATAGCAACAGTAACAGAAATCGGTCACCGAGCGGGCCACCCCTACCAGTTCCTCCCCCTGCCAGGCGGTTACCAGCAAACCGGCGTTATCCAGCATGCCCTGAATGGTCGACAAATTCTCCGTGGGGCGCCTGGCCCCCAATGTGGTCTTCGCCAGCAACTGGACGAAGGCTTCTGGCGTGATGGGATGGTTGACTCGCAGTGTCGTGTTCACCTGAACTCCTTGTAATGTGCCGTTTATGACCCATTTCTCCCGATAACGGGGCCAATTGTCCAGCAATTGGTCGTTTTGGCCATGAATTCCTGTTCGAACCTGCGGGGCCGATTGTGGCATAATACCCCGTCCTGTGGCCCTTGACGGGGCTACGCTGGCGCATCTGGTCGCCCCCTTTCCCCGTCCGGCTTGGCAGCCCTGCGTGACTGCCTGCGGCGCCGCCTTTGATGGCAGCCAAGGCCACCCGTTTTTTGCGGTTCATTCCGCCCGTTTATCAAGGCGCCCCACCGGAGCGCCTGCACAAGCAAGGGGGTAAGTATGTCTTCCATTCGTCTGACCCAATACAGCCATGGCGCTGGCTGTGGCTGCAAAATCTCTCCCAAGGTGCTCGATACCATTCTCAAGAGCCAGATCCCGGGGTTCAACGATCCGACCCTTATCGTCGGCAACAGCAGCAAGGATGACGCGGCCGTGGTCGATATCGGCAACGGTCAGGGCATTGTTTCCACCACCGACTTCTTCATGCCCATCGTCGATGATCCCTTCACCTTTGGCCGCATCGCCGCGACCAACGCCATCAGCGACATCTACGCCATGGGCGGCAAGCCCATCGTCGCCATCGCCATCCTCGGCTGGCCCATCAACACCCTGCCCGCCGAAGTGGCCCAACAGGTGATCGACGGCGGTCGTCAGGTGTGTCACGAGGCAGGGATTTCACTGGCCGGCGGCCACAGCATCGATGCCCCCGAACCCATCTTCGGCCTGGCGGTGACCGGTATCGTGCCACTCGATGCCATCAAGCAGAACGACACCGCCAAGGTGGGTGACACCCTCTATCTGACCAAGCCCCTTGGCATCGGCATTCTCACCACCGCCCAGAAGAAGAGCAAGCTCAAGCCCGAGCACGAGCAACTGGCCCCCAACGCCATGTGCACCCTCAACAAGATCGGCCAGCAATTCGCCGCGCTGCCGGGGGTCCACGCCATGACTGACGTGACCGGTTTTGGTCTGGCCGGTCATCTGCTGGAGATGTGCGAAGGCTCAGGGGTCAGCGCCCGCCTCGACTTCAAGGCGCTGCCGCTGCTGGACGAAGTAGATTACTACCTGAGTGAGGGTTGCGTGCCGGGCGGTACCCTGCGCAACCACGACTCTTACGGCCACAAGCTCGATGCCATGGACGATCGCACCCGCAACATCCTGTGCGATCCGCAGACCAGTGGCGGCCTGCTGGTAGCCGTGGGCAAGGAGAGCGAAGAAGCCCTGCTCGCCATCGCCCGTGACGCTGGCCTCTCCCTCTCGCCCATCGGCGAGATCAAGGCTCTGGAAGGCAACCGCTTTATCGAGGTTATCCAATGAGCGGATTGCCGCTGATCACCGACTACGCCCGGGTCTTTCTGGACGACATCCCCCTGATTGACCTGCGCGCCCCTATCGAGTTCAAGGAGGGGGCTTTCCCCTGTGCCACCAACCTGCCCTTGATGACGGACGATGAGCGTGCCCAGGTGGGGACCTGTTACAAGAAGCAGGGTCAGGCCGCCGCCATCGAGCTTGGTCACAAGCTGGTGGGGGGAACGGTGCGTGCCGAGCGCATCGAAGGCTGGCTGGCGCAGTTGCGCCAGCAGCCGGATGCCCTGCTCTACTGCTTTCGCGGCGGCCTGCGCTCGCAAACCGTACAACAGTGGCTCCATGATGCAGGGGTTACCCGTCCCCGCATCGCCGGAGGCTACAAGGAGCTGCGCCGCTTCCTGATCGACACCCAGGACAAGGCCTCTGCCGAGTGTCACTGGAGCGTGCTGACCGGCATGACCGGCTCCGGCAAGACCCATATGCTGGATCAGGTGACCCAGGCGGTGGATCTGGAGGGCCATGCCCACCACAGGGGGTCGTCGTTTGGCCAACTGCCGGGGGGCCAGCCCAGCAACATCAACTTTGAAAACAACCTGGCCATCGAGCTGCTCAAGCGTCGTCACCACGGCGAGCAAGCGTTCGTGGTGGAAGACGAGAGCCGCCTTATCGGTCGCTGCTGCCTGCCGCTCTCCCTCTATGAGACCATGTGCCAGGCACCGCTGGTGGTGGTGGATGTGCCGCAACACGAACGCGCCGAGCAGATCCGCGAGGATTATGTGCACGATCTCTGGCTGCGTTATCAGGCCATGTATGGCAATGAAGAGGGCTGGCCCCTGTTTGCCGCCTACCTGACCGACGCCCTGGCCCGCCTCAAGCGCCGCCTGGGGGATCAGGCCCACCGCGAGCTGGATCAGCTGATGCAAACGGCCCTTGAAGAGCAAAGCCGCAGCGGTGATACCTCGCTGCATCTGGCCTGGATCACCCTGCTGCTGACCCGCTACTACGACCCCATGTATCTCTACCAGCTTGGCAACAAGCAGGAGCGCATCGTGTTTCGGGGCGACAAGCAGGCCTGTCTCGACTATTTTGCCGAGCAGCACGCCAGGCAGGCGATCTGATCCGGCCCTTATCAGCAAGCGCTGCAAGAGGAATTCCCATGTTGAAATTCGAGGTGATCCCGGTCACCCAGTTCGCCCAGAACTGCTCCCTCATCTGGTGTGACGAGACCCATGAGGCGGCCCTTGTCGATCCGGGCGGTGAAGCGGACAAACTGCTGGCCGCCATCGCCAAGCGGGGGTTGACCCTGACTCACATCCTGCTGACCCACGGTCATCTGGATCACGTGGGCGCCGCCGCAGAGTTGCGGGAGAGAACCGGCGTCACCATCACCGGCCCCCACCAGGAAGATGCCTTCTGGCTCGACATGCTGCCCCAGCAGAGCCAGATGTTCGGCTTCGCCCATACCCCCGCCTTCGCTCCCGACCGCTGGCTCGAACAGGGTGACAAGGTGCAGGTGGGCAAGTGCGCGCTGGACGTCTACTTCTGCCCCGGCCACACTCCGGGCCATATCGTGCTGCTCAGCCAATCCGAGCGGCTCGCCTGGGTCGGTGACGTGCTCTTTGCCGGCAGCATTGGTCGTACTGACTTTCCGCGCGGGGATCACGCTACCTTGATCAAGTCGATCACCGAGACCCTGCTGCCGCTGGGCGACGAGATCGTCTTCATTCCGGGTCACGGCCCCAGCTCCACCTTCGGCCGCGAGAAGGTGAGCAACCCCTACCTGACCCAGCCTATCTGGTAATAAAAAGGCAGCGGCATGGGCCGCTGCCTCTCTTCCCTTTCTCTTCTGCCTTATCCACTGTCAATTACAGCCAACTGGCGCCTTTTCCGGCACTGCACTGCTCTTTGCCCACTGCCGCCAAGAGAGGCCGCTATCCGGGCGGGTCAACCACGAGCTCAACTCGACCTTCAAGAGCAGAAAACAAAAATCCCCACCCGGGGGTGAGGATTTTTCAGGCCGCCAAGCGTTGGCTTACTGCTCCAGCAGATGACCTACCAGCTCATGACGCCACCCTTGCAGCAGCATGGGCTTGTCGGCGCGGGTCCGCTCTTCGTCGCTCATCCGCCAGCTCCAGGTGAAATACTGGTGGATGATCTTCTTGCTGGCGATCAGCTCGGGCGGAATATTGCTAACCTTGGCCTTCTCGTCCACCAGGGCCTTGATGCGCTTGAGCTCGGCCTTGTATTTGGGGAAGTCCACCAGACGGCGAATGGGCTCGGGCCAGCTGTCGGGATCGCTCTGCTGGGCCTTGGCGACGATATCCAACATCCGCTTGCCGTGGATCTTGATCTCGATGGGCGAGAGGCCCAGCTCGTTGAGATCGCGAAGGGACGCGGGCCGACGCTCCGCCACCTTGAACAGGTGCAGCTCTTTGACCACGAAGTTGAGGGCGAGATCCCGGCGGACCGCTTCCTGCTGGCGCCAGGCGGCCAGCTCGCGCAGGATCGCCAGCTCGCGGCGACCCAGTTGCCAGGCGTTGACGATCTCGAGATAGGCCTGACGGGGATCGTTGCCCTGGGTCTTGCGGGCGGAGTGGTTCTGGCACTCCTGCTCGAACCAGGGGAATTTGCCACTTTCACGCAGCTTGCTCATCACCTTGTCGTAGAGGGGCATCAGGTAGAAGACATCGGCCGCCGCGTATTCGAGCTGACGCGGTGTAAGCGGGCGAGCCAGCCAGTCGGTGCGGGCCTGATCCTTCTCAAGGGCCACGCCGAGGAATTCATTGACCAGGGCACCAAAGCCCACCGAGACGCCATAGCCCAGAAAGGCGGCCGCCAGCTGGGTATCGTGCATCTGGTTCGGCAAATGACCGGCCTCGTGCTGGATAAGTTCGAGATCCTCGCCAGAGGCATGCAGGATGGCGATCTGCCCTTCCCGACCAAGCCGTCGCCAGAGCGGGGCGAGATCCAGGGTGAGCGGATCGAGCAGCGCCAGCTGTTTGCCGTCGTAAATTTGAAACAGGCCCAGTTGAGGGTAATAGGTGCGGGTGCGAACGAATTCAGTATCGATGGCCAGGGGAACGTCGGCCAGAGAAGCGAGATACTGCTCCAGTTCGGCTTGCTGTGAAATGAATTGATAGTGCATCTTTGCCTGCAAGTTTTCAGGGCCAAAAGAAAAAACCGTGGGATGTCCCACGGTTTTGCATCACTGCGCTGCCTGGCCAAAGGGCCTGGCGACGCCGGTTAATGCTTGGCAATCTCTTCGTCGCGCAGGACGCGGCGCAGGATCTTGCCCACATTGGTCTTGGGAAGTTCGTCGCGAAATTCTACCAGTTTCGGCACCTTATAGGCAGTCAGATGTTTGCGGCAGTGGGCAATAATCTCGTCTTCCTGCAGTTTTGCATCTTTCCTGACCACGAAGATCTTCACCAGCTCGCCGGAGACCTTGTGCGGCACGCCGACGGCCGCCACTTCCAGCACTTTCGGGTGCA
The DNA here is from genome assembly GCF_019048725.1 of Aeromonas sp. FDAARGOS 1407. Taxonomy (NCBI): domain Bacteria; kingdom Pseudomonadati; phylum Pseudomonadota; class Gammaproteobacteria; order Aeromonadales; family Aeromonadaceae; genus Aeromonas; species Aeromonas sp. FDAARGOS 1407. The sequence goes on along the minus strand of NZ_CP077399.1, from coordinate 3,257,804 downwards.
ACGCCACCACGTCTTCAATTTCATTCGGGTAGACGTTGAAACCGGAGACCAGGATCATGTCCTTCTTGCGATCGACGATCTTGAAGAAGCCCTGCTCGTCGCACACGGCGATGTCGCCGGTACAGAGCCAGCCATCCTGCATCACCTCGGCGGTGGCCTCGGGACGCTGCCAATAACCGACCATCACCTGCGGACCGCGTACTTGCATCTCGCCCGGCGTGCCAAATTCGGTGATCACCTGACCGTTGTCATCTACCAGACGGATATCGGTGGAGCAGACCGGCAGACCGATGGAGCCGTTGTAATCGCTCAGATCATACGGGCAAACGCTCACCAGCGGCGAACACTCGGTCAGGCCATAACCTTCCAGCAGCGGAGTGTCGGTCAGCGTCTTCCACTTCTCGGCCACCGCCCGCTGTACCGCCATGCCGCCGCCGATGGTCAGCTTGAGCTTGGTAAAATCCATGCCCTGGAACTCGTCGTTGTTGACCAGCGCATTGAACAGGGTGTTCACCCCGGTGATGCAGGTGAAGGGGTACTTCTTGATCTCTTTGACAAAGCCCGGGATGTCGCGCGGGTTGCTGATCAGCAGGTTGTAACCACCAAGGCGCATGAACAGCAGGCAGTTCACGGTGAGCGCGAAGACGTGGTAGAGCGGCAGCGCGGTGACCACGAACTCCTTGCCCCGCTCCAGCATGGGGCCGTAAACGCCGAGGCACTGCTCGACGTTGGCAATCATGTTGCGGTGGGTCAGCATGGCCCCCTTGGAGAGGCCGGTGGTGCCGCCGGTGTACTGCAGGAAGGCAAGATCGTCGTTGCTGATCTCGGGTTTGATGTACTGCAGGTAACGCCCCTTGGAGAGGGCCTGGCGCATGGTGCTGGCGTGGGGCAGATTGTATTTGGGCACCAGCTTCTTGACGTATTTCACCACGAAGTTGACCAAGGTCCCCTTGGCCAGCCCCAGGTTGTCCCCCATCCGGGTCAGGATGACGTGCTTGATCGGGGTGTCATAGACCACTTTTTCCAGAGTATGGGCGAAGTTGGAGACGATGACGATGGCCTTGGCGCCCGAGTCATTGAGCTGGTGCTCCAGCTCCCGCGGGGTGTAGAGCGGGTTGACGTTGACCACTATCATGCCGGCACGCAGGATGCCGAACACGGCGATGGGGTACTGCAGCAGGTTCGGCATCATCACCGCCACCCGATCGCCACGGCTCAGCTTGAGCTCGTTTTGCAGATAGGCGGCAAAGGCGCGGGACTGCTCTTCCAGTCGGCGGTAGGTAATGGTCTGCCCCATGTTGACGAAGGCGGGCTGGTCGGCGAACTGGTTTACCGACTCTTCAAACATATCGACCAGGGAGCTGTATTGGTCTGGATTGATCTCGGCCGGAACCCCTTCCGGATAACGCTTCAGCCAGACTTTTTCCACGAACTTCTCCTGCATAACTAGCACCTGTGCGCTCACTGTGTTGCCTCCGTCCCTGTTCACTGCAATTTCAATCAGCTGTTTTAAGCTCATACTCTAACGCCGCCCATATTTACATAGGGCAACATCAATTAACAGCACATTAACAATGAAAAAGTGTGAGGGGGAAAACAAACCTGAAATTATTGAAAGCCGCTGATTCTACCGAATTTTGCAGAAATTTTCGATACAAACAGCGGTCTTGGCACAATTTTCCATATGAAAATGATGATTTCCCGCCACCAGAATCCTCTCTATCTCTCTGAACGCATCCTGGCGCGACTGCCATTGTGCCTGCAGGCTGGCAAAGCCCTGCCCTCCCTGAATGAAAAGCACGGGCGCGCGGATTGCCCCCATCAGCGCCCTGGCCTGCCCCTCGCTCATGCGAAGGGGTGAGAGATCCCGCAATCTGGGGTCGCTGCGCCAGTACCAGCGGCCATCTTGCTCAACCAGCTGGCGCTCGCAGATAAGGCGCGCCGCGGCCGAAGAGATATCCGCCACCTTGCAGCGGGCGGCCACCGCATCGTCGATGGACGCAAAACCCTGGGAGGCACGCTCGCGGGTACGGCTGCGGTTGACAATGGCGCGTTTGAGCTGGGCTGGCACCTCTTCATCAGGCTGACTCAGCGGCCCCAATCCCTCCAGCATGATGAGGCGCGTCACCTGTTCGGGAAACACCCCGGCATAGGCCGAGGCGATCAGCGCCCCGAGGGAGTGACCAAGCAAGGTGAACCTGGTCCAGCCAGCAGCCTGGGTGATCTGGTAGAGATCGTCCAGCCAATCGACGAAGACATAGGGGGTCTGCTTGTGATCCGAGTGACCATGCCCCGGCAGATCGACGCAGATCAGGTGAAAAGCATCAAGATGAGGGGCGAGAGGCAGAAAGCTGGCACTGTTGTCGAGCCAGCCATGCAGGGCCACCAGCAGCGGCTTGCTCTGCTGGCCATTGTCGAGCAGGGCCACCCGGCGACCGTCTGCCAAGGTGAGAAAACGCTCCTGCAGGCTGTCAATCATGTTCACCTCTAGCGGCGCAGCGGCCGTCTCGGCCAGAAGGGATCATAGAAGGGGTCGTAGAAGTAAGGGTCCATATAGCGGATCTCCACCTCCTTGACCGGCGGCCACAGCTTGCTGCCCGTCACCTTGAGCACCGGGAAGCGATACTTGTGTTCGCCAATCTGGCCGTCCACCGGCTTGTCCGTGATCCCCAGCACCGTCAGACTGCGCCCCTTGGCGTAGAGAGTCGGATCGACAAAGCCCTTCATGACTGCCAAAAAACGCCCCGGACTCTGCTCGGTCTGCTCCGGTACTCCGTTGGATTTGAGCGGCAGATAGACCACCTCGATAACGCTCTGATCCGCCTTGTTGTGCACCGCGGCAATCACCCCGCTCCAGCGGGCAGGCTTGCCCTCCAGTGCCAGCGCGGGCTGATAGGCCACCAGCTGGTTTTCAGGCTCATAGGCCAGCTCTTTGGGCACAGAGCTGCAGGCTCCGAGCAGCAACACGGCCGCCCCCATCACCATCGCACGCTTGAACATGTCACTCTCCTTTTCAGATCGTCAGTTCCCGCGCCGACCAGTGTCAACTGCACCGGCCGACAGGGGATGTTCATCGATTGGTAGCAAGGGTGGCGCCACGGCCATTGCCTACCCTGCCCTTACTCGCGACCCGGCAGCTTCTTCCAGGTCACCTTGTCGCGCAAGTAAACCGGGGTCGCCTTCTCCACAGCCACCGCCTCGCCGGCCAGCCAGGCGGTGCGTGCCAGGGGCAGCATGTCTTCTGCTGCCGGGAAGCGCACCTTGCTCCCCATCCGCTCGTCGGCAAGCCCTGCGAGGGTGTCACCATAGGTTTCAAAGCCGGTGCCGACGCAGGTAACGCGGCCTGCCAGCTTGCCACGACTTGCCACCAGGGCGGCGGGATCGCTCACCACTTCCTCACCTACCAACTGCATGCGACTATCGCGCCATTCATAGTGACCGAAGTAAACCTCGTTCATCCGCGCATCGATGGCGGTCAGCACATGCTCGGCCCCGTCCAGACGATGAGCCCCCTGCGCCATGGCCGCCAGGGTGGAGATGCCGATAAGCGGCACACCGGCGCCAAAGGCCAGCCCCTGGGCGACCCCGATGCCGATCCGCACACCGGTAAAGGAGCCCGGGCCACGGCCGAAAGCGATGGCATCCAGCTCGCTCAAACTTATCCCTGCTTCCTCCAACAGAGCCTGAACCATGGGCAAAATCTTGCGGGTGTGATCCCGCGGCGCCTCTTCCCAACGGGAAAACACCTTGTCGCCCACCAGCAAGGCGGCAGAGCAGGCTTCGGTGGCGGTATCAACGGCCAGGATCTTCAACTCGTTCATGCGTTCCAATCTCGATTACATTCAGTCAATGTCATTACCGACCGGCAAACAGTGCCGATCTGTTGTTCAAACAGGTTCAATCACGCTAACAGGGCCCGCAGACCCGACGCGCTGCCAGCAAGCGCCCAAGGGATATACCCCGAGCGCGAGGCCTCAGCCCAACTCAGCACAACGAGTTCGTCTCGGCTGCGTCATGCCTTGGCGCCAAAGAAATCCCCCAGCATGGCCAACTCCCGAGTACGGGGAATGGCGGGCAGACTCTTGATAAAAGTGGCGCCGTAGGGCTTGTTGACCATGCGCGGATCACAGATCACCAGTACCCCATGATCACTGCGATCACGAATAAGCCGCCCCACCCCCTGTTTCAGGGCAATCACCGCCTTGGGCAGCTGGAGTTCGGCAAAGGGATCGCCCCCCTTGAGCTTGCAATCATCGACCCGTGCCTTGAGCAGCGGATCATCGGGGCTGGCAAACGGCAGCTTGTCGATGATAACACAGGAGAGCGCAGCCCCTCGCACGTCGATCCCCTCCCAAAAGCTGCTGGTAGCCACCAGCACGGCGCGGCCATTTTCCACGAACTCCTTGAGCAGCCGCTGCTTGTTGTCCTCCCCCTGCAACAGCACGGTGCGGCCGATCTCCCGGCGCAGCACCTCGGCCACCTGACGCATCACCTGATGACTGGTGCAAAGAAAGAAACAGCCCCCCGGGGTCTTGTTGATAAGGGGGATCATCAGGTTGGCCAACTGTTCGCCCCGACCAAAGGCGTTGGGCTCGGGCAGATAGCGGGGCACGCACAGGCGCGCCTGCTCACCGTAATCGAACGGGCTGTCCAGAATCAGCTCGGCGCTGCCGGCCAGGCCCAGCTCGGCCACGAAGTGATCGAAGCGCTGATCAACCGTCAGGGTGGCGGAGGTGAACACCCAGGCCACTTCGGGCCTTTGCACCTCGGCCCCGAAACGCTCGGCCACCGAAAGCGGGGTCAGGTTGAGGGAAAAATGCAGCCGCGAGCAGTCATACCAGTAGGAAAAACCGGTCTGGTTCACCGCCAGCACCTCGCCAAGGCGAGTGCGCAGCTCGCAGATCCGCTCGAAGGCGTGATCCAGCTGCTCGCCCCGCCCAAGCGCCAGTTTCAGCACCTCGTAACAGAGCCCGATAGCATCGTTGAGGCGAGCCAGCGCCTGTCCCCAGAGGGGCTGGCGCAGCATGTCGCGGGTATTGCCGCGCCCGCCATCTACCCCGAAGGCGAGGCGCAAGTCCTGGCTGGCGATGGCGAGCCGATCCGCCGCCTTGCCAAGCTGGGCCATGTCGTGGGCTTCGGCCCGATAGGCGAGCTGGATATCCTGCGCCAGATCCTGGATGGTGCGGCTGCCCACCGACTTGCCGAAGTAGTTGGTGGCGATCTCGGGCAACTGGTGCGCCTCGTCAAACACATAGACTTGCGCTTGGGGCACCAGCTCGCCAAATCCCGTGTCTTTCACCGCCAGATCGGCGAAGAAGAGGTGATGGTTGATCACCACCACCTGGGCGTCCATGGCACGGCGCCGGGCGATGACCAGGTGGCAATCGTCGTAATAGGGGCAGTCACGCCCCAGGCAGTTGTCGTTGGTGCTGGTGACGTGGGCGAGGATCTCGGCGTTTTCCTGCAGTCCCGGAATATCCCCCACATCGCCGTTGTCGGTGGCGGTGGACCAGGACTTCACCTTGACCAGATCATTGAGGATCTCGGGCTTTTGCAGATGGGATTCGCTCAAGAGCCGGTTCATCCGCTCGATGCACAGATAATTGCTGCGCCCCTTAAGGAGAGCCACCGGCGGAGTGTATGAGAGCGCCTCAGTGATAGTGGGGAGGTCTCGATAGAAGAGCTGCTCCTGCAGGTTCTTGGAGCCCGTACTGATCACCACCCGCTTGCCGGATTCCAGCGCCGGCACCAGATAGGCGTAGGTTTTACCGGTGCCTGTCCCCGCCTCCACCAGCAGACGGCCACCACTCTTGATGGCACGGGCCACCGCCTCGGCCATCTCCAGTTGCGGAGCGCGGGCTTTGAAACCGTCGATATGGCTGGCCAGAGGGCCGTCTGGCTTGAACAGGGTCTGGATGGTCAAAAGGGAGTCCCGCAGCAAAAGGGGGCATTATGCCAAAAGCGCGGCGAAAGCGGGACTGATTCTGCGCTCAGACGAAGAGATCGATCTGATGCTCGGGATCGGGCTTGTGATCGTCCTCCTCCGGCATTGGCTGATCACTCTTGGCCGAGGGGTACGGCTGCTGGCGCTGCTGGGAGTCGCTGTTATCAGTGCCGGTCTTGCGCAACTGATGCTTTTGGCTGATCTGGGTCACTTCCCGCTTGATCTCTTCGCTGCCAGGCGTGGCGGGCGCCCGGGGCAAGATGGGGAACAAGAGGTCCTGGCTGGGCATGATGTCGACTCCTGCTAGGGGTTATTGTCTAGTTATCGACCAGAAAACCGTTTTCTCAATTTTAATCGATCAAATCACAATTTCGGGTTGCTTTTTCTGTCAAGGCAGGTAGTTTAAATCAGGCGTCAATTACGACATCTTATTTGTAAAGGATTGATTACATGCAGTTCACCACCCTGAAGACTCATCACCACCATCATCATCCCGAATAGTCTTTCAGGAGGTTGACTGCTGGAAGACACTTAACTGGTGACTTCCAAAAGGACCGCAAGATTCATAAACCCTCGGAAGCACCCACTTCCGAGGGTTTTTTCGTTTTTGACTAGAAGGAAATCGAGCAAATGGAAACACAACGTCTGCGTATCGCCATGCAAAAGTCCGGTCGTCTGAGCCAGGACTCCCAGGCCCTGTTCAAGAGCTGCGGCCTCAAGATAAACCTGCGCGAGCAACGCCTTATCGCCCATGTCGAAAACATGCCCATCGACATCCTGCGGGTGCGTGATGACGATATCCCGGGGCTGGTAATGGAAGGGGTGGTCGACCTTGGCATCATTGGCGAGAACGTGCTGGAAGAGGTGCAGCTCATCCGCGCCTCCCAGGGACAGCCCTTTGCGGTCAAGACCCTCAAGCAGCTCGATTTTGGCGGCTGCCGCCTCTCCCTGGCGGTGCCGGACGACGTCAACTACACCGGGCCAGAGAGCCTCGCCGGCAAGCGCATCGCCACCTCCTACCCGGGGCTGCTCGGTCGCTTCTTCGCCGAACGAGATATTCCCTTCAAGAGCGTGATGCTGGGGGGCTCGGTGGAAGTGGCGCCGCGCGCTGGCCTGGCCGACGCCATCTGCGATCTGGTCTCCACCGGCGCGACCCTGGAGGCTAACGGCCTGAAAGAGGTGGAGGTGATCTACCGCTCCAAGGCGGTACTGGTACAGGCCCCCAACCCCCTGTCTGATGCCAAGCAGAAGCTTATCGACAAGCTGCTGCCCCGCATTCAGGGGATGCAGCAGGCCCGCGAGAGCAAGTACATCATGCTGCACGCCCCCAAAGAGAAGCTCGATGCCATCACCAGTCTGCTGCCGGGGGCCGAGCGCCCCACCATCATGCAGCTGGCGGGCGAGACCAATCAGGTGGCGCTGCACGTCGTCTCCAGCGAAACCCTGTTCTGGGAGACCATGGAACAGCTCAAGGCCCTGGGTGCCAGCTCCATTCTGGTGCTGCCCATTGAGAAGATGATGGAATAAGGATGGACACATGCAGACCCTGATCTGGAAGACCCTCTCCCCCGCCCAGCAGGCCGACGTGCTGACCCGGCCCGCCCTGAGTGACGAAGCCGACATCGGCGCCGTGGTACGGGAGATCATCGGCTCGGTACGCAGCCGGGGGGATGAAGCTCTACGCGAGTTGAGCCAGCGCTTCGAGCGTGCCCCCCGCCAGCAGTTGCAGGTGAGCGAGGCCGAAATTGACGCGGCGTGTGCACGCTTGGGGGATGACATCAAAGGCGCCATCGAGGCGGCGATTGCCAATATTCGCGCCTTCCACGCCGCCCAACAGCAGCCTGTGGTGCGGGTGGAAACCCAGCCCGGGGTGGTGTGCGAACTGCGCACCCAGCCCATCGGCCGGGTCGGCCTCTATGTGCCGGGGGGCAGCGCCCCGCTCCCCTCCACCGTGATGATGCTGGCCATTCCGGCCCGCCTGGCCGGTTGCCGTGAAGTGGTGCTCTGCACCCCGTCCCCCGCCAGCGACGAGATCCTGTTTGCCGCCCGTGCCTGCGGCGTGCAGAAAGTGTTCGCCATCGGCGGCGCCCAGGCCATCGCCGCCATGGCCTATGGCACCGAGACTATCCCCGAGGTGGACAAAATCTTCGGCCCGGGCAACGCCTACGTGACCGAGGCCAAGGGGCAGGTCTCCCGCGACTGGCGCGGCGCCGCCATCGACATGCCGGCCGGCCCCTCCGAGGTGCTGGTGATCGCCGACGAGAGCGCCAACCCGGCCTTCGTGGCGGCGGATCTGCTCTCTCAGGCCGAGCACGGCCCGGACAGCCAGGTAGTGCTGGTGACCACCTCGCCCCTGCTGGCCGATGCCATCGGCGCCGAGATCAAGGGCCAACTGGCCAAACTGACTCGCCGCGACATCGCCGCCAAGGCGCTGGGTTCAAGCCTGGTGATCCTCTGCGATAACCTGGATGAAGCGTGTGCCATCTCCAACGCCTATGCACCGGAGCACCTCATCGTGCAGACCCGTGCACCCCGCGAGCTGCTGGACCGACTCGAGAATGCCGGCTCCATCTTCCTCGGGGCATGGACTCCCGAATCCGTCGGGGATTACGCCAGCGGCACCAACCACACCCTGCCCACCTATGGCTATGCCCGCACCTGCTCCAGCCTGGGACTGGCGGACTACCAGCGCCGCTACACGGTGCAGGAGCTAAGCGAGAGTGGCATCCGCGGCCTTGGCCCCATCGTCGAGCGCATCGCCCAGGCCGAGGGGCTCGATGGCCACAAAAATGCCGTCACTCTGAGATTGCAGGCCCTCGCGGGCGCCGCCCAAACCGGTTCACAGCAAAAGGATTTGTCATGAGCATTGCCAATCTGGCGCGCCGCGTGGTGCGCGCCCTCACCCCTTACCAATCCGCCCGTCGCATCGGTGGCAAGGGTCATGTCTGGCTCAACGCCAACGAGGCCCCGCAGGCCTACCCCTTTACCGTCGAGGGGAGCCGTCTCAACCGCTATCCCGAACCCCAACCAACCGAAGTGGTCAACGGCTACGCCGCCTACGCCGGAGTCAATCCGGATCAGGTGCTGGTGAGCCGCGGCGCCGATGAGGCCATCGAGCTCTTGATCCGCACCTTCTGCGAAGCGGGTGAAGATCAGATCCTCATCTGCCCGCCCACCTACGGCATGTACGCCATCAGCGCCGAAACCTGTGGCGTGGGCATCGTCGAACAGCCGCTCACCGCCAGCCGCCAGCCGGACTGGCCCGCCATCGCCGATCGTCTCGGTGACGTGAACCTGGTGTTCCTCTGCTCCCCCAACAACCCCACCGGGGATCTGGTAGGCCGCGACGGGCTTATCGCCCTGCTGGAGAAGGCCCGGGATCGCGCCATCGTGGTGGTGGACGAGGCCTATATCGAGTTCTGCCCCGAGGCTTCCGTGGTGGACCTGCTGGCTCGCTTCCCCAATCTGGTGGTGACCCGCACCCTCTCCAAGGCCTTTGCCCTGGCGGGGATCCGCTGCGGCTTTACCCTGGCAAGCCCGGAGGTGATCGCCATGCTGGCCAAGGTGATCGCCCCCTATCCCATCCCGGAGCCCATCGCCCAGATTGCGGTTCAGGCCCTCTCCCCCATGGGGCTGGCACTGATGTCAGAGCGGGTATTGGAGCTCAACAAACAAAAGGCACAGCTCAAAACCGAGCTTGCCACTTTGTCGTGCGTAAAAGAGGTGTTCGAGGACAAGGGCAACTTCGTGCTGGTGCGCTTTGTGGATGGCGCCAGCGTGTTTGCCGCCATGAAGGCCGCCGGCATCATCTTACGGGACTTCTCGACCAAGCCGGGCCTTGATAACAGCATTCGCGTCACCATCGGCTATCAGGGCGAGATGGACGCCGTGCTGGCCGTGCTGCGTGACCTGCCCTCTCCCACTTTGTAAGACAAGGATGTAGCGATGAAGACCCCGTTTTTGTTTATCGACCGCGACGGCACCCTGATTGAAGAGCCGGTGACTGACAAGCAGGTGGACAGCCTCGCCAAGCTGCGCTTCGAACCCATGGTGATCCCGGTGCTGTGCGAGCTGCAGGCCGCCGGTTACGTGCTGGTGATGGTGACCAACCAGGATGGGCTGGGCACCGCCAGCCTGCCGCTGGAGAACTTCCAGCCCCCCCACGATCTGATGATGCACCTCTTTGAATCGCAAGGGGTGAGCTGGGAAAAAGTGCTGATCTGCCCCCACTTCCCCACCGACGGTTGTAGTTGCCGCAAGCCCCACCTTGGCCTGGTGAAGGAGTATCTCGCCTCGGGTCGCATCGACTTTGCCAACTCCTTCGTGATTGGCGATCGTCAGACCGATCTGCAGCTCGCCGAGAACATGGGCATCGGCGGTATTCGCTACCACCCGCAAGATCACAACTGGCTCGCCATTCGTGATCAGCTGCTCTCCAAAGGACGAGTTGCCGAGGTGGAGCGTTACACCAAGGAGACCCGAATCCAGGTGGCAGTGGATTTAGACAAGAGCGGCGGCAACCAGATCGATACCGGCATTGGCTTTTTTGATCACATGCTCGATCAGATAGCGACCCACGCAGGTTTCAGGCTCAAGCTCAAGGTGAGCGGCGATTTGCACATCGACGATCATCACACGGTAGAAGACGTCGGCCTCGCGCTCGGTCAGGTGCTGCGCCAGGCCCTTGGCAACAAGCGCGGCATCGGCCGCTTCGGCTTCGTGCTGGCGATGGACGAGGTACAGGCGGTGATCGATGGCCGCCCGCGTGCGGATGAAGAGACCCCGCTCACCGAGCAGGAGGTCGCCACCGCGCTGGATTTAAGCGGTCGTCCCTACTTCGTGTTCGACTGCCCGAGCGGTTTTGGCCGCGACAGCGTGGGCGAGATGGCCACCGAGATGGTGCCCCACTTCTTTCGCTCCCTCTCGGACGCCATGGCCATCACATTGCAGATGAAGGTCGGCAGCGGCAACACCCACCACCAGGTGGAGGCGCTGTTCAAGGGCTTCGGCCGCGCCCTGCGCCAGGCGATCCGGGTGGAAGGGAGCGAACTTCCCTCCAGCAAGGGGGTGTTGTGATGGATGTGAGCAAACAGAAGCTGGTTATTATCGACACTGCATGGATGGTGCGAATCTCGCCAATCGACTTGGGTAGGGACACACTATGAGCAATCAAAAACTGGTCATCATCGATACTGGCTGTGCCAATCTGGCGTCGGTCAGGATGGCGTTCGAGCGCCTCGGCGCGGCGCCTCGGATCTCCCGCGAGGCGGCCGACATCGAAGCGGCCGACAAGCTGATCCTGCCCGGGGTCGGCACCGCCGTGGCCGCCATGAAGAACCTCAACGAGCGCAATCTGGTGCCGCTCATTCGCGCCGCCAAACAGCCGCTGCTGGGCTTTTGCCTCGGCATGCAGATGCTGGCGGAGGCCTCCGAAGAGATCATGAGTGAGGACGAAGACAAGGGCGGGCTTATCGACTGCCTCGGCATAGTACCGGGCAAGATCCGGCTGATGGAGGTGGGCAACTTGCGCCTGCCCCATATGGGCTGGAACCAAGTGGAGCACGATGAGAGCCACCCTCTGCTCAAGGGTATTTCAAGCGGCAGCTACTTCTATTTCGTCCACTCCTACGCCCTGGAGGTGACCGGCGCCACCATCGCCACCTGCGACTATGGCCAGCCGTTTACCGCCATCGTCGGTCGTGACAACTTCTTCGGCGCCCAATTCCACCCAGAGCGATCCGGCGCGGCCGGTGCCCGCCTACTGCAAAACTTTCTGGAGCTTTAACAAGGATGATTATCCCAGCCATTGATCTGATTAACGGCCAAGTCGTGAGGCTCTATCAGGGCGACTACGACCAGAAGACCGCCTACAGCGACAGCCCGCAGGCCCGTTTCGATGAATATGTCTCCCAGGGGGCGGTGCAGCTGCACCTGGTGGATCTGGATGGTGCCAAGGATGCCAAGGCGCGCCAGCTCCCCCTCATCGCCCAGCTGCTGTCGGCGACCGAGGCGCCGGTGCAGGTGGGGGGCGGCGTGCGCAGCGAGCAGGATGTAGCGGATCTGCTGGCCGCCGGTGCCAGCCGGGTGGTGATCGGCTCCACCGCCGTCAAATCGCCGGATCTGGTGGCCAGCTGGATGGAAAAATACGGCCCCGAGCGCATCGTGCTGGCGCTGGACGTCAATATCGATGCCCAAGGCAATCGCCATATTGCGGTGGCCGGCTGGCAGGAGAACAGCGGGGTAACCATAGAGGCGTTGATCGAGCGTTTTCTGCCTGCCGGGCTCAAGCACGTGCTCTGCACCGACATCAGCCGTGACGGCACCCTGGCCGGCACCAACGTCGAACTCTACCGGGATCTCTGCGCCCGCTACCCGAGCGTTGGTTTCCAGGCCTCCGGCGGCATTGGCGGCATCGAGGACATCGAGGCGCTCAAGGGCTCCGGGGTCAAGGGGATCATCCTCGGCCGCGCCCTGCTCGAGGGCAAGTTCTCGGTGGGCGACGCCATCGCCTGCTGGGCGACCCCTGCTGCATCCACCACAGCCACAGGAGGCAACTGATGCTGGCAAGACGAATCATCCCCTGTCTCGACGTCAAGGATGGCGTGGTGGTCAAGGGCGTGCAGTTTCGCAACCACGAAGTGATGGGCGGCATTGTCGAGCTGGCCCGCCGCTACGCCGAGGAAGGTGCCGACGAGCTGGTGTTTTATGACATCACCGCCTCAAGCGATGCCCGGGTGGTGGACAAGAGCTGGGTGAGCCGGGTGGCAGAGGTGATCGATATCCCCTTCTGCGTCGCCGGCGGCATCAAGAGCGTCGACGATGCCCGCCAGATCCTGGAGTTTGGTGCCGACAAGGTATCCATCAACTCCCCGGCCCTGGCGGATCCCCGCCTTATCACCCGGCTGGCCGAGCGATTTGGCGTGCAGTGCGTGGTAGTGGGCATCGACTCCTATTTTGATGCCCAAACCGGCCACTATCAGGTCAAGCAGTTTACCGGCGACGAGAGCCGCACCCGCACCACCGCCTGGCACACCCTTGACTGGGTGCAGGAGGTACAAAAACGCGGCGCGGGCGAAATTGTGCTGAACGTGATGAACCAGGATGGCATGCGCCAGGGCTATGATCTCGAGCAGCTCAAGCTGGTGCGGGCCGTCTGCAAGGTGCCGCTGATTGCCTCCGGCGGCGCCGGCGCCATGGAACACTTTCGCGATGCCTTCACCCTCGCCGACGTGGACGGGGCCCTGGCCGCCTCCGTGTTCCACAAGGGGCTTATCCCCATTCCCGAATTGAAACGCTGGCTGAAAACCGAAGGAGTCGCCATCCGTGAATAATCAAGCTGTAAACAACGCATTGCCGCTGGTCGAGCGGCTCGATTGGGCCAAGTGCGACGGCATGATCCCCGCCATCGTCCAGCATGCTGCCAGTGGCGAAGTGCTGATGCAGGGCTTTATGACGAAGGAAGCCCTGGACAAAACCCTGGCGACCGGCCAGGTCACCTTCTTTAGTCGCAGCAAGCAGCGCCTCTGGACCAAGGGGGAGAGTTCGGGCCATGTGTTGAAACTCGTCGCCATCAGCACCGACTGCGATCAGGATTCCCTGTTGGTCGCCGCCGATCCCGTGGGCCCCACCTGCCACAAAGGGACAACCTCCTGCTTCGACGGTCACCCAGTGCCGCCCCTTGGCTTTTTGGCCGAGCTTGAGCAGATCCTGGCGGCCCGCAAGGGGGCCGATCCTGCCACCAGCTACACCGCCAGCCTCTATGGCAAGGGCACCAAGCGCATCGCCCAGAAGGTAGGTGAAGAGGGGGTGGAAGTGGCCCTGGCCGCCATGGCCAAGGATCGGGAGGAGCTCATCAACGAATCCGCGGATCTGCTCTATCACCTGACCGTGCTACTGCAAAACGAAGGGCTGGGATTACAGGATGTGGTGCAGCGGCTTTATGAGCGTCATAATAAATAACTGTATATTGATAGATGGGCGTAAAGCCCATCTATCATAGTAACAAGGTAGATAATTCGACTAAATCAACATAATCAGTGTGTGAAAGTTTTTTACTTTCAATAAGCCTATGGTATCTAGCTCCGCTATCGTATGTTTTATTACCTCTAACTACTAAATCAGGGATATTATGCATAGTATTTCTTTCTAATTTTCCTAATGAATACCCCTCCAACTCAAACAGTAAATCATGAATGCTAACAATATATTCAAACATATTATTAAAAGCCGTAAAAACTTCTATCCCCACTCTGTTGTCAATATATAAGAAAGGAACTTCAATAGGACCCTGCATCCTTGATTTAAAGTAAAGTAAACCTTCTTGCTTCTCATTAACTCTTATTAGGGTTTTACTCAAAGAAGTTCCACTATCACGAAAAACCACATAGGCTTTTGGAGAAAAGTTATGCAGAGCTAATAAAAATGACAAATATATAATATCAACTGAGTTTTGATTTGCTGAGCTCAATGCGGCAGAAAGGCAGTCAATAAAACTTTCCATTTCTCTCGCTGAAACGTTAAAAGCATCTATTACCATCGAAAGTAGAGATACTAAACTATCTGTTTTATTGAAAGACTGGATGGATTTAGAGTTATAAAAATCTATATTTTTTTCTATAAGCTCTCGGATAAAAATATTACTAGGGTATTGCTTTAGATAAAAACGTCTTCTAAAAAAGCGACTTAGATATGATTGAGCATCAAAGTCTTCCCCGTAAATAACCTTGATGGCATGTTGTAACTGTTCTGTATCCGTTGCCAACATGTACAGATCTAGTTATCACCTGACACCGGCCTCAAACCGGTGTCTTGTTTACGCTACTTTAGTGCGCACTTCCTTCGGTATCAATTTCAGACCCTTTTTGAACATGCTGTAGGGGGTCTGACCCTCCATCATCCTGCCCTGATGTGGTCGCTGGTTGTTGTAGTGATCCAGATAGCGATCCAGGTCTGTCTGTATCTGCTCCACCGACTCATACCAGGTTGTCCTCCCTTTGATACGGAAGTGTTCATCCAACAAGGTTCGATGCAGCCGTTCGATAAAGCCGTTGCTCTGTGGCCTGCGTACCTTGGTGGTCCGGTGCTCAATCCCCTCCAGTTGCAGGAACAGCTCGTAGGGATGATGGTCAGGGCGCCCGCAGAACTTGCGCCCATTGTCCGACAGGATGGTATAGACCTGTGCCTCGTGGGCCTCGAAAAACGGCAGCACCGTTTCGTTGAGTACATGGACCGAAGTCACCGGCAGCTTGCTGGTGTAGAGCCGTCCCCAGGCGTGGCGACTGTAGCAGTCCAGCACGGTTTGCAGATACACCTTGCCCACCCCCTTGAGCGCGCCGACGAAGAAGGTGTCGACCGCCACCAGTTCTCCGGTGTAGTGGACCTCAATCTGGCGTTCGCGAAACTCGGGGCTGAAGCGTTCTAACAGGCGAATTTGCTCGTCGTTGAGCTCAATGGTCTGCTCCCGGTGGGTTTTCTCGAGGCGTAACAAGCGGTCGTGCTTGGAGAGCAAGTCGTGCCGTTGCCACACGCCCCACCGGCACTGACGTTGATACCTTGCAGAGCCAGTTCTTGTGCGACACGCAGCGGGCCATGGGTTGGTCTGGTGAGGGAGTAATCGAGGATGGCCTGTTCAATCTCGGGCGCAACCCGGTTGGGATGAGCCCCTTTACAACCGGGCAATTTGTCGAGTAACCCCTCGGCGCCATAGGTCTGGTAATTACGGCGAATTTCGTAGAACTGCTGGCGGCTGTAGCCGATGAGCTTGCAGGCTTTGCTGACGTTATTGAGCTCTTTGGCGAGCTCTAGCAGGCTGAGTTTGCGACGTGCTACTTTCTCGTTGGTGGTCATACGGTGACTCCGGATAACACGGTAGGGGTACCGTTTTGTTATCCGGTTTGAAGCCGTATGACCACTCCCTTTTGTGGGCAACTGTCAGGTGAATACCATCTCCATACAGCCAACACAAACACTACACCTGGAATATCGAAGATATGCTTGATGGTCTCCAGCATCTCTACCGCATAAGAAGGGCGACAACGATCCAGCTCATCAATCAGAATAAATGCGGGATAATCCAGTTCTCCATTACTTAAACCAACAGCCCCCTCAACCCATTGCCGTATTTCTTTTTTGAGATACTGGATAGATTCATAACGCTCTTTCTGATTGCTGCAAAGGGCATCAACCAACTGATTGGCATCCTCTCCTTCCAGAGAAAAATCGTCTTCTTCCAATCCAGCTTTCTTGATGGCCGCTTTCAACGCCAGTTTGCCGCCCACTTTAAATAATCCTAGTAGCCGCTGGCGCATACCTTCCGGGATTGTATTGTCTTTCCCTGCAACCTCTTTTAGCTGATCGATTATCGACGAAATGACCGTCAGCAAGGGATCATCGGAAAAGTCCTGCTGCCAGGCATCGATATAGACGGTGGGATAGTGCGGTTTCAGCTCCATATACCAACGCTTGATAAACCAGGTTTTACCCGCCCCCCACTCGGCATTGAGATTGAGCACATAGTTGCGCTGCTTGCCTTCGGTAGCGAGGTAGTTGGTCAGAAACTCGGCATAGCGGGCACGATCCAGCCGATCGGCACTCAAGCGCTCTTCACTGCCCACGATGGCTCCCGGCCCCTCCCAGATTACCGAAGCACTCCAATCAAACCCCGCCGATGTCATCTCACTGATCTCCCGATAGATACTGCCGGGAATGATATCAATACCTGCGGAAAAATAACTTGATAGAGGCGCTGTTTGTGACCCTTTTATGCACGCGCCTGCCCGACTGACAAGGGAGTAGAAAGGGTGATCGGACAGCAATAAGTATAAAAAAGGCGTATCCGCAGATACGCCTTGCGATAGAGACTCACCACTTCGTGGTGACAACCAACCCTTAGGAGGCCAGCTTGCCGTCCAGCTCGGCAATCTTGGCCGACCAGTAGGCCGGGCCTGTCTCGTGGATATTGTTACCCTGGGAGTCGACTGCCACAGTCACCGGCATATCTTCCACTTCAAACTCGTAGATGGCCTCCATGCCGAGATCGGCAAAGGCGACCACGCGAGCCTTCTTGATGGCCTTGGCCACCAGATAGGCGGCGCCGCCGACGGCCATCAGATAGACGGCCTGGTGTTGCTTGATGCTCTCGACGGTTTTCGGGCCGCGCTCGGACTTGCCGATCATGCCGATAAGGCCGGTTTCACCCAGCATCATGTCGGTGAACTTGTCCATCCGGGTAGAGGTGGTGGGGCCGGCGGGGCCGACCACTTCGTCACGCACCGCATCGACCGGGCCGACGTAATAGATGAAGCGGTTGGTGAAATCGACCCCTTCCGGCAGCCCTTCACCACGCGCCAGCATGTCGGCGATGCGCTTGTGGGCGGCGTCACGACCGGTGAGGATCTTGCCCGACAGCAACACGGTATCGCCGCTCTTCCAGCTGGCGAGCTCGGCCTTGGTGATGCCATCGACGTTGACGCGGCGTACGTTGCCGCCCGCCTCGCGGGTGATCTCGGGCCAATCTTCCAGTTTCGGCGGGGTCAGTTCGGCCGGGCCGGAACCATCGAGCTCGAAGTGTACGTGACGGGTGGCCGCGCAGTTGGGGATCATCACCACCGGCTTGGAGGCGGCGTGGGTCGGAGCGGATTTGACCTTCACATCCAGCACGGTCGTGAGGCCGCCAAGGCCCTGGGCGCCGATACCGAGCTTGTTGACCTTGTCATAGAGCTCGACGCGCAGCTTCTCTTCGGTGGTTTCGGGGCCGCGGGCGATCAGCTCCTGGATGTCGATATGCTCCATCAGGGCCTCTTTGGCCAGCACGGCCGCCTTCTCGGCGGTGCCGCCAATGCCGATGCCGAGCATGCCCGGCGGGCACCAGCCAGCACCCATGGTGGGCACTGTTTTAACGACCCACTCGACGATGTCGTCGGAGGGGTTGAGCATCACCATCTTGGATTTGTTCTCGGAGCCACCGCCCTTGGCCGCGATGCTCACTTCCACCTTGTTGCCCGGGATCATGTCGATGTGCACCACGGCCGGCGCATTGTCTTTGGTGTTCTTGCGGCTGCCGGCCGGATCGGCCAGCACGGAGGCGCGCAGCGGGTTGTCCGGGTTGGTGTAAGCGCGGCGGGTGCCCTCGTCCACCATCTCCTGCACCGTCATGTCGCTGTCCCACTGCACCTGCATGCCGATCTTCACGAAACAGGTGACGATGCCGGTGTCCTGACAGAGCGGACGGTGGCCCTCGGCGGACATGCGGGAGTTGATCAGGATCTGGGCCAGGGCATCTTTGGCCGCCGGGTTGGCTTCCCGATCATAGGCGGCCTTGGCAGCCTGAACGAAATCGAGGGGGTGGTAATAGGAGATGTACTGAAGGGCGTCGGCGATGGAATCGATAAAGTCCTGTTTTTTTATAATGCTCATATCTTCCTCACTGGTCCTTGTCCGTGCCACAGGGCAAAACAAGGGCTTCCATATGATTGGCTATGCGGTCGTGCTGACCAAAAACTATCAGCCAGCAAAAAACGAACGGCACAGCAGTTTTTTCTTTAGTCACCGACACCTATGATACGCTTGCCGTCCCGCACCGACTAGGGGCCACAAACTAAACTGTTGCCTGTGTAACAAAAAATGACGCCAACACTTCATATTTATCACTTCGATCATCACCCGCGCCTGCACGATCAGTTTGCCCTGTTGCAACACCAGCCCTGGGCCATGCTGCTGGAGTCAGCCGGGCCAATCGGCGCCGACAACGGTTTTGACATCATCACCGCCGATCCGCTGGCCACCCTGGAGACCCGGGGGCCCCTCACCACCCTGCGCCAGGGTGATCAGCAGAGCGAGTACCATGACGATCCCCTCGCCCTGCTGGCCCGCACCCAGCGCGCGCTGCTGGGGGAACTTTCAGAGCAGGCAACCAGGCTCCCGTTTATCGGTGGGGCACTGGGGCTCTTTGGCTATGATCTGGGTCGCCGCTTCGAGCGATTGCCGGTGCAGGCCGCCGCCGATATCGACGTGCCGGACATGGCGGTGGGGATCTACGACTGGGCGCTGCTGCGCGATGTGGCCAGCGGCAGGTGGCAACTGGTGCACTGGGGCGACGAGGCGGGGCTGGCGAAGCGTCTGGCCTGGCTTGAGCAGCAACAGTGCAAACCGGCGCCGGCCTTCTCCTTGCAAGGTGAATGGCAGAGCAATATGAGCCGCGCCGAGTATGGCGAGAAGTTTGCCCGCATCCAGGCCTATCTCGCCGCCGGGGATTGCTACCAGATCAACCTGACCCAGCGTTTCCAGGCCCCCTATCAGGGGGATGAGTGGCACGCCTATTGCGCCCTCGCCGTCGCCAACAAGGCCCCCTTCTCCGCCTTTGTCCGATTGCCGCACAGCGCCATTTTGAGCCTCTCCCCCGAGCGCTTCCTGCTCCTCGATGGCCGTCATATCGAAACCAAACCCATCAAGGGCACCCGGGCCCGCCATTCTGATCCAGAGATGGATCGCCAGATAGCCCAGGAGTTGTCCCAGGCGGACAAGGACAGATCGGAAAATTTGATGATCGTGGATCTGCTGCGCAACGACATCGGCCGGGTGAGTCGACCCGGCTCGGTCAGCGTGCCTCATCTGTTTGCGGTGGAATCCTTCCCCGCCGTGCATCACCTGGTCTCCACCATTCACGGCGAGCTCGACGAGCGCTGGCAGGGGGTCGATCTGCTGCGGGCCTGCTTCCCGGGCGGCTCCATCACCGGCGCCCCCAAGATCCGCGCCATGGAGATCATCGAGGAGCTGGAGCCGCAGCGACGCAACGCCTATTGCGGCAGCATCGGCTATGTGAGCCAGCACGGACGGATGGACACCAGCATCTGCATTCGCACCCTGATCGCCGAGAACAGCCATCTCTCCTGCTGGGCCGGTGGCGGCATCATCGCCGACTCCGATGCCGACAGCGAATATCAGGAGACCTACGACAAGGTGGCCCGGATCCTCCCCCACCTCTCGGCCTTGTGATAAAAATCTTTTTCTTTAACCCGGCATGGAGCCACGGCACAGTGGCTGACGATGAACATGGATAGCCACGACATGGATAGCAATGAACTGCTGACCCGCTTTCAACTTCAACTGCCGGCGCCAGCCCATCGGCTGGCCATAGCCGGACTCAAACCGGCGGCCGTACTGCTGCCGGTGGTAGAACGCGAGCAGGGGTTGCAGCTGCTGCTGACCCGTCGCAGCCCCCATCTGCGCCACCATGCGGGCCAGATAAGCTTTCCCGGGGGGCGCCAGGATCCGCAAGACAGGGATCTGATCCAGACCGCCCTGCGCGAAACCGAGGAGGAGCTCGGCATCAGCCCCCGCCAGATCCGCGTCATCGGTACCCTGAGTCCGCTCAATACCGTCTCCCAGTACGATGTGCTGCCGGTGCTCGGGCTGGTCGAGGGGGATTACCAGCTCACCCTCAGCCAGGATGAGGTGGCTCAGGCATTCGAAGTGCCCCTTGCCCACCTGCTCAATCCCGCCAACCACATCGCCCTCACCTTTCCCCGCAAGCAACAGTGGCACACCGTCTACTGGATACCCTGGCAAGATCATTTCATCTGGGGCGCCACCGCCAGCATGATCCGCCAGCTCTCACGGCATATCGCAAAATAACAATCTGGATACATTTTGGCGTACAGAACTTGCGCTTTAACATTAAACTAACGTGGCAAATGATAAACAAAAATTGATTTTTTAGTATTTTGATCACGTTTCTATAAGAAAGTGCGGTTTTTCACGTTAGTAAGGTGAATTTGATCAACATTTTTAATCGAAAAAAAAGTATCCTTGCGCCGACTCAATAAAAAACCACACATTCGGGGTGAGATAGATGTCTAAAACTGTCATTGGCGCACAGGATGTTGCGACCGCACAGGAGCAAGGATTCAGCTCCGTCCAGACCACCAATGGTTGGGCGAAACAAGACACCACCTGGGTGATCAGTCTGTTCGGTACCGCCGTCGGCGCCGGCATTCTGTTCCTGCCGATCAACGCCGGCATGGGCGGCTTCTGGCCGCTGGTCGTGATGGCGCTGTTGGTCGGCCCCATGACTTACCTGGCGCACCGCGGCCTGGCCCGTTTCGTCCTCTCCTCCAAGCAGAAAGATGCAGACATCACCAAAGTGGTGGAAGAGCACTTCGGCGTCGGCGCAGGCAAGCTCATCACCCTGCTCTACTTCTTCGCCATCTACCCCATCGTGCTGATCTACGGCGTGGGCATCACCAACACGGTTGAAAGCTTCATGGTCAACCAGCTGCAGATGGCTGCCCCGCCGCGCTGGATCCTCTCCATCGTGCTGATCATGGGCATGATGTCCGTGATGCTGGCCGGTGAGAAGCTGATGCTGAAAGTGACCGAGTTCTTGGTCTACCCGCTCATCGCCATCCTGGCCGGTATCTCCCTCTACCTGATCCCGGACTGGACCGGTGCCGCTCTGGCGCAGGTGCCGTCTGCCAAGGATTTCGCCACCACCCTGTGGCTGACCATCCCTGTGCTGGTGTTCGCCTTCAACCACAGCCCGGCCATCTCCAGCTTTGCCCTGGCCCAGCGTCGTGACTACGGTGATCGCGCCGTCGAGAAATCCGATGCCATCCTCAAGCGTACCGCCATGGTGCTGCTGGGCTTCGTGATGTTCTTCGTCTTCTCCTGCGTGATGAGCCTGACTCCGGCCCAGCTGGCCGAAGCCAAGGCCCAGAACATCGCCGTGCTCTCCTACCTGGCCAACCAGCATGCGAGCCCGATCATCTCCTACTTCGGTCCGCTGGTTGCGTTCGTCGCCATCGTCTCCTCCTTCTTTGGCCACTATCTGGGTGCCCGTGAAGGCCTGAAAGGGATGATCGTCCAGAACATGACCAAGGCGGGCAAAGAGCCGGATCAAAAGAAGGTTGAGCTGTTCATCATCGGTTTCTTCATCCTGACCCTGTGGGGCACCGCCGTGGCCAACCCCTCCATCCTGGGCATGATTGAATCGCTGGGCGGCCCCATCATCGCCACCATCCTGTTCCTGATGCCGATGTACGCCATCAAGCGTGTACCGGCCATGGCGAAGTACCAGGGCCAGATCAGCAACGTGTTCGTTGCCACCATGGGTCTGATTGCCATCTCCGCCATCTTCTATCAGCTGGTTGGTTAATCCCTCCCGCTGCCGAACCAAAATGCCAGCCGTTATCCGGCTGGCATTTTTTATGGGCGCGCTGCGCCAGTCCCCCCTCTCTTGCCGACATATCCCATCTAACATCCCCTGTATCCCCTAAGTTCCGTTAACCCTGTCCTGTTTCCCGAATAATCGACCTCTCCCATCCGGTGGGAAAGCACCGGGCACAACACGCTCAACCACCCTGTTGCTTGCATCAACCTCCTGCCGCACATCTGTGTTGTATAAGAAAACACATCGTCGCACCTTTCCCGTAGCCCGCCAGACATTGACTAAAGTCATGGCTGTAGCTGCCATCCTGCCGCCATGGCTTTGCCAATCCACGGTAAAGCCCCGGACGTTGCAATAAGATGTAGTGCAGTCGTAGCTTGCCCTTCCCGCCATGAGGTTTCGCATCTTTGTATCCAGACTCTCACTCGTGCTCTGAACCAGACATGGCGTTCAGGCATGACAGGCCAGCAAACGACTGGCTCAGCCTGATGCGATGCCAACGCCCCGCAAAAACCTTATTTGCAGGAATAAAAAAGCGCCCTCAGAAGAGGGCGCCAAATAACAGAGAAGGTGGGTAACGAGATCAAGCTTCGCGGCTTGGGATCGCCTCGGCGTCCATCAGGCTCTCGTCTTCGGCCATGCAGGCCGCGGCGGTAAACAGCACATCGGTGGAGCTGTTGAGGGCCGTTTCAGCGGAATCCTGCAGTACCCCGATGATGAAGCCAACGGCCACCACCTGCATGGCGATGTCGTTGCTGATCCCGAACAGGCTGCATGCCAGCGGGATCAGCAGCAGGGAGCCACCGGCCACACCGGAGGCGCCGCAAGCACTGACGGTGGCAACCACGGAGAGCAACAGAGCCGTGGCCAGATCCACTTCCACTCCCAGGGTATGCACTGCCGCCATGGCCAGCACGGTAATGGTAATGGCGGCGCCGGCCATGTTGATGGTAGCGCCCAGCGGAATGGAGACCGCATAGGTATCTTCCGGCAGACGCAGTTTTTCACACAGGGCCATGTTGACCGGGATGTTGGCAGCGGAGCTGCGGGTAAAGAAGGCGGTCACGCCGCTCTCTTTGAGGCAGGTCAGCACCAGCGGATAGGGGTTGCGCTTGATCTTCCAGAACACGATCAGCGGGTTGACCACGAAAGCGATGAACAGCATGCAGCCGATCAGCACCACCAGCAGCTGGGCATAGCCGAACAGGGCATCGAAGCCGGTCTCGGCCAGAGTGGAGGCAACCAGGCCCAGGATACCAAGCGGAGCGCAACGGATCACCGCCTTGACGATGGTGGAGACACCGTGGGAGAGATCGGAGATCAGCGCCTTGGTGCTCTCATTGGCATGACGCATGGCGATACCAAGACCGATGGCCCAGGCCAGGATCCCGATGTAGTTGGCATCCATCAACGCCTTGACCGGGTTGGTCACGATGTTGAACAGCAGGGTTTGCAGCACTTCTGTGATGCCGCCCGGCGGAGTGATCTCGGCGGTGTTGGCTACCAGATGCAGGTTGGAGGGGAACAGGAAGCTGGCCATGACAGCGACGACGGCCGCCGCGAAAGTGCCAAACAGATAGAGTACCAGCAAGGGGCGGATGTTGGTTTTCTGCCCCTGCTTGTGGCCTATGATGGCCGCCATCACCAGCACAAAGACCAGCAGTGGTGCGACCGCCTTCAATGCGCCGACAAACAGGCTGCCGAGCAGGCCGGCTGCCCTGGCCCACTCGGGGGCAAACATGGCCAGCAGGATACCGAATACCAGACCAACCAGGATCTGGCTGACAAGACTGGTGCTATTGACCAGCCGGATAAGAGGGTGTTGTTGTGTCATCAAAAAGTCCCTAGGCACCGTAGTGCATGATTCATGAGTCCTGTCTGCAATCCCGCATTGAGAAGCGCCTGCCCCTCATATGAGATAACCGCAGCCAGCCTTCTGTCGGGCCGATCCGGCGGTTATCAGGATTGCTTGATGGAATATCCCATTCGCCATCTTTTTTTTCCAGAGAATCACCAAAAAATATCCGGCTTTTATCACAAAATTCCGCAACAAACTCTTAACCGGAATGAAACCACCCGTTTTTGTACGCATTTCAACCAGTCTTTACCGACTTACTCACTCCCGTTCTCAAGGGGTCGCTGTGTTATCATTGCCGATTTGCGCTGGAGCCCTGCCATGATCCCGACCCTGCTGACCCGACACTTTGGTTTTTCCGGACTCAGACCCGGCCAGGAGAGGGTGATCAACCGGGTGCTGGCAGGCCAAAGCGCGGCCGCCATCTTCCCCACCGGTTCAGGCAAATCCCTTTGTTATCAGTTGCCCGCCCTCGCCCTGCCCCATCTCACCCTGGTGATCTCGCCCCTGCTGGCCTTGATGCACGATCAGCTCGCCTTTCTCAAAAGCAAGGGGATCTGTGCCGCGACCCTCGATTCCAGTCAGAGTGCGGAAGAGAGCCGTCAGGTGATGCAGCAAGCCCTGGATGGCCAGTTGAAGATCCTGATGATCTCGGTGGAGCGACTCAAGAACGAGCGCTTTCGCCGCTTTATCCAGCAGGTGCCGCTGTCGCTGCTGGTGGTGGATGAGGCGCACTGCATCTCGGAGTGGGGCCACAACTTTCGCCCCGACTACCTCAAGCTGCCGCACTATCGCGAGGAGCTGAAAATACCCCAGGTATTGCTGCTGACCGCCACCGCCACCCGGGCGGTCATCAAGGATATGCAGGCCAAATTTGCCATCGAGCCCGATAACGTGATCGTAACCGGCTTTTATCGCCCCAATCTCGATCTCGCCGTGGTGCCGCTTCCCCCCGAGGAGCGCGATAGCTGGCTCGCCCAAACCTTGCGCGCAGACCCCGGCCTGCCCACCATAATCTATGTCACCCTGCAACACACCGCCGAGCAGTGCGCCGGAATGTTGCAACAGCAGGGGCTCAGTGTACGTGCCTATCACGCCGGGCTTGATGCTGAGGTGCGCAGCCAGATCC
Organism: Aeromonas sp. FDAARGOS 1407; assembly: GCF_019048725.1. Classification (NCBI taxonomy): domain Bacteria; kingdom Pseudomonadati; phylum Pseudomonadota; class Gammaproteobacteria; order Aeromonadales; family Aeromonadaceae; genus Aeromonas; species Aeromonas sp. FDAARGOS 1407. The sequence goes on along the minus strand of NZ_CP077399.1, from coordinate 3,232,714 downwards.
AGCGGGAGTTCATGACCGGCCGGGTGGATTGCATCGTCGCCACCATCGCCTTTGGCATGGGGGTCGACAAGGCGGATATCCGCCGGGTGATTCATTACGATCTGCCCAAATCCATCGAGAACTACAGCCAGGAGATTGGCCGGGCCGGTCGCGATGGACAACTCTCGCACTGCACCGTGCTGGCCAACCAGAGCCAGCTGCCGGTGCTGGAAAATTTCGTCTATGGCGATACCCCGGATCTGGCGGCCATCCGCCAGTTGCTTGACATCATTGCAGGCAGCGGCCCGCAGTGGGAATTCACCCTGCTGCGCCTCTCAAACGAAATAAATATCCGCCAGCTGCCTCTCAAGACCCTGCTGGTTTATCTGGAAATGGCGGGCATCATCACGCCGGCCTATAGCTATTTTGCCGACTACCGCTTCAAGTTCGTGCTGGATAAAAGCGACATCCTCGCCCGCTTCAACCCGGATCGGCGCCAGTTTCTGGAACAATTGTTTGCCTGCGCGCCCTTGGCACGCAGCTGGTGCACCATGGATTTCGAGGCGCTCTGGCAGGGTTATCAGGGAGAACGCCAGCGGGCGGTTGCGGCCCTCGACTATCTGCAACAGCAGGGCTGGATTGAACTCGAGAGCAAACAGATGACCGAGGTCTACCGGGTCAATCAACAGGGGTGGAACAAAGAAGAAGAGGCGCTGCGGCTGCACAGCCTTTTCTTGCAAAATGAGCAGAGCGAGCTTGCCAGACTGCAGGCCATGCTGAACTTTTTCACCGCCGACGATTGCCTGAGCCACCGCCTGGCCCGCTATTTTGCCGATGAAGCCGCCCCCGCCCGGTGCGGCCACTGCTCCGTCTGTCGCGGCCAGGTTGCCGTGCTCCCGCCCTTGCCCCGACTGGCCATGCCAAACGAGGCGGGCATCCGCGCCTGGTGCGAGCCCCTCATCGCCAAGACAGGCACACAGGATGAACGCGTCCTGGCCCGTTTCCTGTGTGGCATCGCCACACCGCTCACCACCCGGGTCAAGGCCAGATCCCTGGCCGGGTTTGGCCAACTGGCTGCCCATCCCTTTGCCAACGTGTTGCAGGCCTTAAAGCAGGCCTACTCCTGAGCACAAAGCAAGCTGCGCACCACTACATTATTTTCAGCAGACAAAAAAAGAAGACCCTCGCCTTTGCGAGGGTCAAGCCAACGGAAACGTGCTTAAACAGAGCTTAGTGCCACAACAAACCGCTCTCTTGCTAAAGCGGCTTGTCAACTGCACATGGCCAATCTAGATGAGTGAAATTGTAGCGTCAATGTAAAAATTAGAGCTATAACTTCAAACAAACTACATTACGTTGACGTTAGCGTAATGATAGATTTATTGATATTCCCGCCAACTGGCGCCACGTCTAGCTTCCCGTTTCACCTGCATCGACTCGCCCGGACCTGCCCGCAAGAAAAGAAACATTTATTTTTTATGTCTTTGACATTTACCTCACTATCATGGCAAAAATAATTTAACAGTCAGTAACATAGCTGTGTTGCTGGCTGACCGGCCCACTCGGTAAGCCGGCCGGTTTCGTCACTGTGTCATCAATCAAATAGGGATGGATTACTGGGGCCTGTTGACTAGGCTTTAAATGCAAGACCAAACAAATAGTGATCCGCTCATTTTCAGGGTAAGCGACTATAACGAGGGCAAAGTTATGGGCATCTTCGAGCATTACCAACAGCGATATGAGAAAGCCAGGGAAGAGGAATACAGCATCCAGGAGTTTCTGGACATGTGTAAGCAGGACAAATCCTGCTACGCCTCTGCCGCCGAACGCCTGCTGACCGCCATTGGCGAGCCGGAGATGGTCGATACCTCCGCCAATCCCAGACTGAGCCGACTCTTCTCCAACCGGGTCGTGGCCCGCTATCCCGCCTTCAAGGACTTCTACGGGATGGAAGAGGCCATCGAACAGATCGTCTCCTACCTCAAACACTCCGCCCAGGGGTTGGAAGAGAAGAAACAGATCCTCTATCTGCTGGGCCCGGTCGGGGGCGGTAAATCCTCTCTCGCGGAGAAACTCAAATCCCTGATGCAAAAGGTGCCTATTTATCGCATCAAGGGCTCACCGGTCAACGACCACCCCTTCTGTCTGTTCGACATCGAGGAAGATGGCGAGCTGCTGGAGAAGGAGTACGGCATTCCGCGCCGTTACCTGCGCCCCATCATGTCCCCCTGGGTTGCCAAGCGACTGCACGAGTTCGGGGGCGACATCACCAAGTTCAAGGTGGAGAAGGTCAATCCCTCCATCCTCGACCAGATCGCCATTGCCAAGACCGAGCCTGGCGATGACAACAACCAGGACATCTCCTCCCTGGTCGGCAAGGTGGACATCCGCATGCTGGAGCACTTTGCCCAGGATGACGCCGACGCTTACTCCTACTCGGGCGCGCTGTGCAAGGCGAACCAGGGGATCATGGAGTTCGTCGAGATGTTCAAAGCCCCCATCAAGGTGCTGCACCCACTGCTGACCGCCACCCAAGAGGGGAACTACAACGGCACCGAGGGGCTCTCCGCCCTCCCCTTCGACGGCATCCTGCTGGCCCACTCCAACGAATCCGAGTGGCAGCAGTTCCGCAACAACAAGAACAACGAAGCCTTCCTCGACCGGGTTTACATCGTCAAGGTGCCCTACTGCCTGCGCGTTTCGGAAGAGGTGAAGATCTACGAAAAACTGCTGGTCAACAGCGAGCTGACCGAGGCCAAATGCGCCCCGGGCACCCTCGAGCTGCTGGGCCAATTCTCCGTGCTGTCGCGCCTCAAGGAGCCGGAAAACTCCAGCATCTACTCCAAGATGCGGGTTTATGACGGAGAAAGCCTCAAAGACACGGATCCCAAGGCCAAGAGCTATCAGGAGTACCGCGACTACGCCGGTGTGGATGAGGGGATGAATGGTCTTTCTACCCGCTTTGCGTTCAAGATCCTCTCCCGCGTCTTCAACTTCGACCACGCGGAAGTGGCCGCCAACCCGGTCCACCTCTTCTATGTGCTGGAGCAGCAGATCGAACGGGAACAGTTCCCGCAAGAGCTGCACGATCGCTATCTGGAGTTCATCAAGGGCTACCTGACCCCGCGCTACGTAGAGTTCATCGGCAAAGAGATCCAGACCGCCTACCTCGAGTCCTACTCCGAGTACGGCCAGAACATCTTCGATCGCTATGTCACCTACGCCGACTTCTGGATCCAGGATCAGGAGTACCGTGATCCCGAGACCGGCCAGCTGTTTGACCGCGCCTCGCTCAACAGCGAGCTGGAGAAGATCGAAAAACCTGCCGGGATCAGCAACCCGAAGGATTTCCGTAACGAAATCGTCAACTTCGTGTTGCGCGCCCGGGCCAACAATGCAGGCCGTAACCCCAACTGGACCAGTTACGAGAAGCTGCGCACCGTGATCGAGAAGAAGATGTTCTCCAACACGGAAGAGCTGCTGCCGGTTATCTCCTTCAACAGCAAAACCTCGGCCGAGGAGCAGAAGAAGCACGATAACTTTGTCGAACGGATGATGGAGAAAGGCTACACCCGCAAACAGGTGCGACTGCTCTCCGAATGGTATCTCAGGGTCCGCAAGTCATCCTGACCCTGACCTGTTCAAGGGGGAGTTATGGCGCATTTTATCGACCGCAGGCTCAACGGCAAAAACAAAAGCGCTGTCAATCGGCAGCGCTTCATCCGCCGCTACAAGAAGCAGATCAAACAAGCGGTCTCGGATGCTGTCTCCAAGCGCAGCATTCAGGACGTAGACAAGGGTGAGAGCATCAGCATCCCGACCAAGGATATCGGTGAACCCCATTTCCATCAGGGACAAGGGGGCAAACGGGAGATGGTGCATCCTGGCAACGATCAGTTTGTCACCGGCGACAAGATTGAACGCCCCAAGGGAGGGGGTGGCGGACAGGGTTCCGGTGAGGGACAGGCCTCCAATCAGGGGGAAGGTTCGGACGACTTCGTGTTCCAGATCTCCAAGGACGAGTATCTGGATCTGCTGTTCGAGGATCTCGAGCTGCCCCGCCTGCAAAAGACCCAGCTCAACCAGCTGATGGAGATGAAAACCTACCGGGCGGGCTACACCTCTAACGGGGTGCCCGCCAACATCAACGTGGTGCGATCCCTGCAAAACTCGCTGGCACGGCGCATGGCGCTGCAGGCGGGCAAGAAACGCCTGCTGCACGAGTTGGAGGATCGCCTGGCCCTGCTGGCTGCCGATCCCAACGAGCACTTTGCCGAGATGGCCCAGCTCGAAAAGGAGATCCGCGAGCTGAAACGGCGGATCGATGCGGTGCCCTTCATCGACACCTTCGATCTCAAATTCAACAACTTCGTCAAGCGACCGGTACCTTCCAGCCAGGCGGTGATGTTCTGCCTGATGGACGTCTCGGGTTCCATGGATCAGGCCACCAAGGAGATGGCCAAGCGCTTCTACATCCTGCTCTATCTGTTCCTGAGCAGAACTTACAAGAATGTCGAGGTGGTCTATATCCGCCACCACACCCAGGCCAAGGAGGTGGATGAACACGAGTTCTTCTACTCCCAGGAGACGGGGGGCACCATCGTCTCCAGCGCGCTCAAGATGATGAACGACATCATCAACGATCGCTATCCGGCCAACCAGTGGAACATCTATGCGGCGCAAGCGTCAGATGGCGACAACTGGGCCGATGATTCCCCCCAGTGCCGGGAGATCCTGGTGCGGGACATCATGCCGCGGGTGCGCTACTACTCCTACATCGAGATAACCACCCGTGCCCACCAGACCCTGTGGCACGAGTATGAATCGGTGGCCAGCCAGTTCCCCCACTTTGCGATGGAGCATATTCGCAAGGTCGAGGATATCTATCCGGTATTCCGGGAGCTGTTCAAGAAGCAAGCGGCGTAAGGAGGTCACATGATCGAAACCGAAAAACGAGTGACGCCACTGGATGACGGGCCGGACTGGAACTTTGATCTGCTGGAGACCTACCACCAGGAGATCGCCCGAGTCGCCAGGTTCTACAGGCTGGACACCTACCCCAACCAGATCGAGGTGATCACCGCCGAGCAGATGATGGATGCCTACTCCAGTGTCGGCATGCCCATCGGCTACCAGCACTGGTCATTCGGCAAGCGCTTCATCCACACCGAGCGCAACTACAAGCGTGGCCAGATGGGTCTTGCCTACGAGATCGTCATCAACTCGGATCCCTGCATCGCCTACCTGATGGAGGAGAACACCATGCCGATGCAGGCATTGGTGATGGCCCACGCCTGCTACGGCCACAACTCTTTTTTCAAGAACAACTACCTGTTCAAGGCGTGGACCGATGCCTCCTCCATCATCGACTACCTGCTGTTTGCCAAGAACTACATCACCCAATGCGAGGAGAAGCACGGTATCGATGCGGTGGAGCAGCTGCTCGACTCCTGCCATGCCCTGATGAACTTCGGGGTGGATCGCTACAAACGCCCCCAGAAGATCTCGATGGCGGAGGAGAAACGGCGCCAGAAGGCACGGGAAGATTATCTGCAGACCCAGGTCAACGAGCTGTGGCGCACCCTGCCCAAGCAGCACAAGAGTGCCGGGGTCGAGGACAAACGCTACCCCGCCGAGCCCCAGGAGAACATTCTCTACTTCATCGAGAAAAATGCCCCCCTGCTCGAGCCCTGGCAGCGCGAAATCGTGCGCATCGTGCGCAAGATAAGCCAATACTTCTATCCCCAGAAGCAGACCCAGGTGATGAACGAGGGGTGGGCCACCTTCTGGCACTACACCATCCTCAATCACCTCTATGACGAGGGCAAGATCAGCGATCGCTTCATGATGGAGGTGCTGCACAGCCACACCAACGTGGTCTATCAACCGGCCTACAACAGCCGCTACTACTCGGGCATCAATCCCTATGCACTGGGGTTTGCCATGTTCACGGATCTGCGCCGCATCTGCGAGCACCCGACCGAGGAGGACAGGTACTGGTTCCCGGACTACGCCGGCAGCAACTGGGTCGAGACCCTGCACTTCGCCATGCAAAACTTCAAGGACGAAAGCTTCATCAGCCAGTTCCTGAGTCCCAAGGTGATGCGGGACATGAAGCTCTTTGCCATCGATGACGACGATCTGAAGAACTACCTCAAGATCTCCGCCATCCACAATGACGAAGGCTACCGTCAGGTGCGCAACACCCTGTCGGCCCAGTACAACCTGAGCAACCTGGAACCCAACATTCAGGTCTACAACGTGGCAGTAAAAGGGGATCGCTCCCTCACCCTGCGCTATGTGCCCCACAACCGCATCCCCCTTGGCGATTCCCGCCACGAGGTGCTCAAGCATCTCCACCAGCTGTGGGGATTCGATGTGGTGCTGGAGCAGGACAATGGCGACATGCCGCCAGACATCATAGGACGCTGCCCGGAGCGCAAACCCGGGATCTGACTCATCGCCCCTCCCCAATGGCCCACCTAAGTGGGCCATTCTTTTGCCTCCTTTTTCTCCACGTCGTACCCGCCCCTGCATACCATCAGCAACGGCATAAAAAGAGGCCCGCACCTTCGGGTGCGGGCCTCTTGTCTGGTTATCGCGGGGCGCTCTATCAGTAGAAGGTCTGCTGCTCCGCGGCCATCGCCTTAAGGCGCTCACAGGGGGCGAAGCGATCGCCGTGGCGCTTCTGGTAATACTCCAACCTGCCGACCAGATGGTCGATGCCAAGAGCGTCCATATAGCGGAAAGGACCACCGAGGAAGGGCGGGAAACCGATGCCGAAGATAGCGCCAATGTCGCCATCACGGGCCGAGGCCACCACGCCGCCATCCAGGGCCATGGCCGCCTCGTTGAGCATCAGCAGCACGCAGCGCTCGGCGATCTCCTGCTTGGCCAGTTTGGCCACCGGCTTGATCCCCAGCACTCCATAGACGCTCTCGTCCACCTTCTTCTTGCCCTTGGCAGCCTTGCCGTAGAGGTAGAATCCCTTGCCGTTCTTGCGACCCTTGCGATCGTTCTCCAGCAGCTTGTCAAAGGCCTTGGGCGCCTGAAACTGCTCGCCCCCCAGCTCTTTTTCAAGGATGGGCGAGATCTTGGCTCCCACGTCGATCCCCACCTCATCAAGCAAAGTGATGGGGCCCACTGGGAAGCCAAAGTCGAGCAGAGCGCCGTCCAGTACCTCCACCGGTTCCCCTTCCAGCACCAGACGAGCCGCCTCGTTCATGTAGGGGGCCAAGATGCGGTTGACGTAGAATCCCGCCTCGTCTTTTACCACGATCGGGGTCTTGCCCTGAGCACGGGCGAAGGCCAGAGTGGTGGCCACCGTCTCGGGGCTGGTCGTAGCATGGGGAATGATCTCGGCCAGCGGCATCTTGTCCACCGGGCTGAAGTAGTGCAGCCCCACCACCCGCTCAGGGTGCGCGGCGGCGGCCGCAATCTGGTTGATGGGAAGCGACGAGGTATTGGAGGCAAACACGGTATGCTCGCCACACTCGCGCTCCACATCTTTCACCATCTGGTGTTTGAGGGAGAGATCTTCAAACACCGCCTCCACCACCATGTCGACCCGGTGGAAACCGGAGTAGTCCAGGGTGCCGGTCAGCAGGCTCATCTGTTTTTCCAGCTCGCTGCGCAGGAGTTGGCGACGCTTTAGCTTCTTGGCCAGGATGTCGTAGCTGTAGCGCATGGCATTACCGATACCGGCGTTGGCCACGTCCTTGATCCGCACCGGTACACCCGCCTTGGTGGCGGTGACAAAGGCGATGCCGCCCCCCATCAGGCCACCGCCCAGCACGGCGGTATGGCCCACCTTGCGCGGCTCGGCCCCCTGATAGGTGACCTCTTTCTTCATCTCGGTAGTGGCGAAGAAGATAGAGCGCAGAGCGGCAGATTCGCGGGTCATCACCAGCTCGCCGAAGTGGCGGGACTCGGCTGCGAGCCCTGCCTGCATCCCCTCCTCCACGCCGATGCGTACCACCTCGATGATCCGCTCGGGGGCCGGATAGTTGCCACGGGTCTTGGCCTTCACCCCTTTGCGCGCCTGATCGAACAGTACCTTGCGACCGAGCGCATTGGTTTCCAGCAGCTTGCCCTGCAGATCCCGTTTCAGCTGGTGGCGCGGCTTGCCCTTCTTGGCAAGCTTGATGGCGGCCTCAAGCAGAATGGAAGGCGGCACCACATCGTCCACCAGTCCCAGCTTTTTAGCCTGTTTGGCCCGCACCTGCTTGCCGGTCAGCATCAGATCCAGCGCCTTGGCCACCCCGATGAGACGGGGCAGACGCTGGGTTCCACCAGAGCCCGGCAGCAAGCCCAGTTGCACTTCGGGCAGACCGAGTACGGTTTTACCATGCTCAGTTACCACCCGGCCATGACAGGCCAGCGCCAACTCCAGCCCACCGCCAAGGCAGGGGCCGTGGATGGCGGCGATCACCGGAATTGTCAGGGACTCGATCTCGGCGAAGATGATCTGCCCCTCGCGGGACAGCGTCTCGGCATCCTGGGCACTGGTGCAGGCCGCCAGCATGCTGATGTCGGCCCCGGCGATGAAGGAGTCCTTCTTGCCTGAGGTGATCACCAGGCCGATCAGATCCCGGTTGCCCTTCACCTCGGCCAGCAGGTTGCGGATCTCCTCTGCAAAAGAGGCCTTCAGGGTATTCATGCTCTCGCCCGGCACATCCATGGTGAGGATGCCGATGCCATCTTTGCGTACGTCCAGTGAAAAAGTCTTCGCGCTCATCATTCAACCTCCAACACCATGGCCGCACCCAATCCGCCTGCCGCGCAGGCGGTGTTGAGCCCCAATCCCCCACCCCGACGACGCAGCTCGTGCAGCGTCTGGGTGATCATCCGCGCGCCGGTGGCGGCAAAGGGGTGACCATAGGCCAAGGAGCCGCCTAGCACGTTGAACTTCTCCATGTCCACCTCGCCAATGGCCTGATCGCGGCCCAGCTTGTCACGGGCAAACTCTTTGCTTGCAAACATCTTGAGGTTGGCAAGAGTCTGGGCGGCAAACGCTTCGTGCATGTCGATGATGGTCAGATCGGCCAAGGTGATGCCGGCGCGGTCCAGCGCCAGCGGCGTGGCATAGGAGGGCCCCATCAGCATGTCCTGCCAGACGTCGATGGCAGAAAACGCGAAACTGCGAATAAACCCTAGCGGCTCCAGGCCGAGCTCCTTGGCCCGCCCTTCGCGCATCAGCAGCACGGCTGCAGCACCGTCGGTGAGCGGGGTGGCGTTGGCGGCAGTGACGGAGCCGTGCACTCGATCAAACACCGGTTTGAGCTTGGCATAGCTTGCCAGATCAGATGCCTCGCGGATGTTGTTGTCCCGCTCCAGCGGCGACTTGTAGGGCGGTACGTGGGCAGTAAACACCTCGCCGTTCAGCTTGCCGTCGGCCCAAGCCTGCGCGGCCAGAGTATGGGAGCGATGGGCCAGCGCATCCTGCGCCTCGCGGCTGATGCCGTGGGTCTTGGCCATCTGCTCGGCGGTCTGCCCCATGGAGAGGCCGGTGGAATATTCGGCCACCGCGGGGGGCACCGGCAGCAGATCCTTGACCCGCAACTGGCGCAGAATGTTGAAGCGCTGCTGCAGATTGCGCGCCTTGTTGAGATCCACCAGGGCGCGAGCCAGCTTCTTGCTCACCCCGATGGGCAGCACGGAGGAGGAGTCAGCGCCGCCGGCAATGGCGATATCGGCCATGCCCGCCATGATGGACTCGGTGACATTGGCCACCGCCTGGAAACTGGTGGCGCAGGCACGGGAGACGCTATAGGCATCCGTGGTCACGCTCATGCCGGTACCGAGTACGATCTCGCGAGCGATGTTGGGGGCTTCCGGCATCTGCACCACCTGGCCGAACACCAGCTGATCGATAAGCTTGGGATCGAGATCGGTACGGGCGAGCATCTCGCTCACCACCAGTTTGCCGAGATCCACCGCAGGCACGCCGTGATAGGCAGTCGCCTGCTTGGCAAAAGGGGTTCGCAGACCCGCCACGACGGCAATCCGTTCGCCCTGGCGAGTCGTCAGTTTCAATGGCTGTTTCATCCTGGCTCCTTGGGTTATAAGGCAGAGGTCTGACCTCATTGCGCCACATCTTAACAATCCAATCACAAGTTTCATACAGCTGATTGAAACTAAATTGAGCGCAACTCGGCCCCCTGGCTCGCCCTCGCGGGTCAACTGGAGTATAAACAGATCAACTTCCATAAAAACAACGGGTTTATCGCATGGCTGTGGCCGAATTCAGACAATTGAGGGACTATTTGAGCAGCCAGATCCTGGGACAGGATGAGCTGATTGAAGGCTTGCTGATCGCCCTGCTATGTGAAGGACATGTGTTAATCGAAGGGGCCCCCGGTCTTGCCAAGACCCGGGCGGTCAAAGCGCTGGCCGGCGCCGTCGAGGGACGCTTCGCCCGCATCCAGTTCACTCCGGATCTGCTGCCAGCCGATCTCACCGGTAGCGAGGTGTTTCATCCCCAGGATGCCAGCTTCGTGTTCCAACCCGGCCCCCTCTTCAACCACCTTATTCTCGCCGACGAGATTAACCGAGCCCCGGCCAAGGTGCAGTCCGCGTTGCTGGAGGCGATGGCCGAACACCAGATCACGGTGGGCAAGAAGAGCTGGCGCCTGCCGCCCCTCTTTATGGTGGCAGCAACCCAAAACCCCATCGAGCAGGAGGGCACCTACCCTCTGCCGGAGGCCCAGCTCGATCGTTTCCTGCTCAAGCTGATGGTTGATTACCCGAGCCCCGCCATGGAGCTCGCCATTTTGCAGCTCAACGCCAAAGGCGAGCAGCTGGCCGCCGCCCCCGTGACCCTGAGTCAGGCCACCTTGCAGAGTGCCCGCAGCGAGGTGCTGGCCGTGACGATGCAAGAACGCCTCGCCCATTATCTGGTGGCGCTGGTGTGTGCCACACGCCCGGGCTGCGGGCTGTGCCCCGCTCTCGAGCCCCTCATCGCCGTCGGTGCCAGCCCCAGAGCCTCACTGGCCCTGGCCCGCTCGGCCCGTGCCCGAGCCTGGCTCGCAGGACGAGACTATGTGGTGCCGGAAGATATCCAGCTGCAGACCTATCCTGTACTGCGCCATCGCCTCATTCCCAGCTATCAAGCCCTGGCGGACAACCTGGACAATGACACCCTGATCGCCCGCTTGCTGGATCTGGTGCCATGCCCCTAGATCCTTGCCAGCATCCCGATATCGCGCTGGAGTTGCCTCGCCTGATCAATATACGACTGTGGGCGAAAGCGCAGCGCAAGGCTGGTAGAAGCAGTGCCGAGCGAGGCAAGCCGGGCCGCTCCCCGGGCCTCACTTTCAGGGAGCTGCGCGCCTATCAGGCCGGTGACGAGGTGCGCCACATCGACTGGCGGGTCACCGCCCGGCTCGGGCGACCCTATACCCGCCTCTATAGTGAAGAGCAGGATCAGGCCCACTGGCTGCTGCTCGATCTCTCCCCCGCCATGTATTTCGGCTCCACGCAGCAACTCAAGGCACGTCTGGGATGCGAGCTGGCCGCCGCCCTGATCTGGCAAGGGGAACAGCAACACAACACCTTGATCTGCCACGGTGCCGAACCCCATCGCCTAAGCCAGCGCGGCAGCGTTATCCCCTTGCTCGAATCCCTCTGTCATCACTACCGTCTCGGCCTGATGCGCCGCGACCCGGCGCCCTCCCTCGCCCAGACCCTGGCCAGACTGACCCTGCCCCACGGAGCCAGACTAACCCTGATCACGGATCACAGACCCTGTGATGGCGCCCTGTATCAACAGTTGCAGCTTTTGTCCCGTCGCCACGATATTCACTACTGGCAGATCCGCGACCCTCTGGAGGCCGATCTGCCCGCGCACGGTCAACTTCCTGTCGCCATCGAGCGCCCGCCCCGGCACTATCAGGGCTGGCTGGATGGCCAGCATGCCGGCTTTGTCAGGCGCTACCAACAGACGGCCCAGCAACAGCTTGCCCATGGCAGGCAGCAACTGTTGCCGCTGGTGCAGCGCCTTTATCTGCTCGACAACGGCCAGACGCTGCAGCAACAGTGGCAGGAGGGGTTATGTCATCAGGGATAAATGCGACAGCAAAGCTGGAGTTGGCCAGCCCCGCTTCGGATGTCATCACACCGCCGCTAAGCTCGCTGATGAGGGACATACACCCGGGCCCCGAGATCGCCGAGCAGAGCCTGGATCCCAGGCTTCAAGGGCTATTGTGGCTACTGATCGGTGCAACATTGCTCTGGCTGATCATCCGTTTCACTCTGATGGTGCTGGGATACCGGCGCTGGTGTCGCCAGTTTGATGGGGACCCCCAGCAACTGGTGCCCCGACTTCAGGAGGCCCTGCGCCATGAGGCGCTGCAGCGCTGGCCCGAGGCTCGCCAGCTGCATGGCGAGGCGTGGCTCGCCTTTGTCGATCGCCATGGCGGGAGCGATTTTTGCCAGTTTGCAGATCAATGGAGCGGCTGGCTCTATGGCAACCAGTCACCCACCCGCGAGCAGCGTGCCCGGCTTGAGCAAGCCTATCGCCGCTGGGGGCGCACCGTTTTTTTGCGCCAACCACTGCTGGCAACAAGACGCGCTCGCCGGAGGCAGTCATGACCCTCGCCTGGCCCTGGTTTGCCCTGGCACTGGTGCTGCCCCTGCTGGTGCGCTTTGGCCTGCCTTCCCTGAAGAGGGGTCATCTGCACCATCCCGGCTTTCCCCTGCTGCGTCCCCACGGTGGCTTGCCCTTATGGCGCGCCCTGCTCATCTGGTGCTCCCTGATCCTCGCCCTCTGCCGCCCCCAATGGTGGGGAGAGCCTATCGTGCGTTATCAGGAGAGCCGCGATCTGCTGCTGGCGGTGGATCTCTCCGACAGCATGCGCACCCCCGACATGCTCGATCGCGGCGAACAGTTGGCACGTCTGACGGCGGTGCGCCAGCAGATCAAGCAGCTGATCGCCGCCCGTGCCGGAGACAGGCTCGGGCTTATCGTCTTTGCTGATCACGCCTACCTGCTCTCACCCCTGACCCGGGAGATCCCCGCCCTGCTGACCTTGAGTGACGAGCTCGACTTTGATCTGGTGGGGCGTACTACGGCCCTCGGTGAAGCCATCCTGCTGGCTCGCCAGCACGCCGACCCAGCCCACCCCGGCGCCCTGCTGCTGGTGACCGATGGGCGCAATACCGCAGGCAGCGCCGATCCTCTGCAGGAGGCCCGCCTCGCCGCTGCGAGCGGCATGCGGATCTACACCCTGGGGGTTGGCGCCGATCCGGATACCTTCGTCCTGCCTTACGATCAGCTGGGCACCGGCCAGGCCGATCCCAGCAGTGAGCTGGATGAGCCCCTGCTCAAGGCGCTAGCCGAGGTGGGCCACGGGCGCTACTTTCGGGCACGCACCCAGGCCGATCTTGAGGCTATCAACGACGCCCTCAATCAACTGGAGCCCACCGCCCGGCCAAGTGCGCACCATCAACCGATCACCGAACTTTATCCCTGGCCACTGGCGCTGGTGTGCGCCCTCTTGCTGCTCCCCACCAACGGAAAAGGCGCGCTTCCTGGTGGCTGGCGCGCTCTGCTGGCAAGAAGGGTTCGCCGATGGAGCTGATCCTGCTGCGACCATGGTGGCTACTTGCCCTGATCCCCTGGCTCTGGCAAGGGTGGCGACGCCATTGCCAGCCCCCCCTGCTGGCGCCAGCCATGCAGGCCTATCTGCTGCCTGCCACCCGGCCATCTCGCCCCTGGCGCTGGCTGGCAACCTTGCCCGTTATCCTGGCACTGAGCGGGCCGGCTCTGCGCGGTGAGCTGCAACAACAACCCGCCGCTCCCCTCGATATCTGGCTGCTCGATCTCTCCCGCTCCATGGAGGCCACCGATCTCAAACCTGATCGGGCCACCCGGGTCAGGTGGCAGTTGCAACAGCTGCTCGCCAGCGCCCAAGGGGCGCGCATCGCCCTCATCCTCTATGCCGGGGATGCCTATCTCGCCATGCCGCCGACCCGGGATCATCAGGCGCTCTCCCTGCTGCTGCCCGACTTGCGCCCCGCCATCATGCCGCTGCAGGGCAGCAACCCGGCACGGGCCGTCGCCCTGGCCATGAAACAGATTGCCCCCGGCGAACAGGCCCGGCTGCTGCTCATCACCGATGATCTAAGCGCCAAACAGATAGCGCAGATTGGCAAGCTGTGGCCCTGCCAGCAGACCCTGTTTTGCCACGACAATGCCCCAGCGCGGCTCGATATCCTGCTCGCCAGCAGCGGCCAGGCGGCAAATATGCCTCCCATCCCGGCCGGTGAACTTGGTTTTGCGCACCAGCCCCCCCGTTTACCGGCACCGGACGGCCATGCCATCGAGGCCCTGGCGAGCCGCCTTGGCGGTTCACTGCAGTGGCTTGACGGCGCCCCTCCCCGTTTTGCGCCGCTGCCGGCCACCAGCTCGGCCCTGACGCCAGCCCCCCTCGATCTCGGTCTCTGGTTGCTGATCCCGCTGCTGCTGCTCGCCCTGCTCGCCAGAGTGGGGGCCTATATGATGGTGCCGCTGCTGCTTGGCTGGCCACTGTTGCAGTCACCGCCGGCACAGGCGAACGAGCTCACCGAACAACAAGCCCTTGCCGCCTATCAGCGAGGAGATTTTGAGGACGCGGCCCTGGCCTTCGATAACCCCATCTGGCGCGGCAACGCCTGGTATCGGGCAGGCAAGTTCCGTCAGGCGATCGCAGCCTATCAGGAAAATGACAGCGCCACCGCCCACTACAACCGGGGCAATGCTCTGGTACAGCTCGGGGAACTGGGCAGCGCCAAAGAGGCTTATCTGGCTGCTCTTGCGCAAGAACCTGGCCATGAAGATGCCCTCTATAACCTCTCCTTGCTGCAGGGCCAGGCGGCATCCGCGCCTGAGAGGACCGACACGGCGCCTCTCCCGTCGCCCTCTTCTCCCCAAAGCGAACCGACCCCCTTGCCCCCCGCCCCGCCGGTGGTACTGCTTGAACAGCGTCTTCGCAAGGAGGCGCTCAGGCGGGAGCTTATCAAGGTGGAGGCGCCCTGGTGAGATACCTGGTGCTGATCCTCGCGTTGCTGGCCTTCCCCTGCTGGGCCTTGCCACCTCGGGTCGAGTTGTTGCCGGGCGCCACTGCGGCGGACTGGCTATTGATCATTGAGGCAGATGGCGAGCGCGATAGCCGCGAGCTGGAGATAGCCCCGCTGCTGCGCCAGTTTGCAGTGGGCAGGGTCACCATGAGTCGAGTCACGACGCCGGTGCAGCAGCTGACCCGCTGGCAGATCCCCCTGCACCTCGGCCAGGTGCACGATGGAACAGCTGACCTCATCATTCCCTCCCTCAAGCTGGGTGATGAGATGACCCAACCCCTCCATTTTCGCCCGCAGCAGGTGGCAAAAATCGCACCACCTCCAGCACCAGCACCAGCACCAGCACCAGCACCAGCACCAGCGCCGATGGAAATGCAGGCCCGCCTGCTGCATCAAGGACCCCTCTATCCCGGTCAGCCGGTCATTTACCAACTCACCCTCTGGCTCCCCGCCAATCTGCAACACCCGGGGTTGAGCGAGCTGACCTCTCCCCATTTCATCATTCGCCGCCTTGGCGATGACGAGTGGATAGCCCCCGCACAGGGGGGATTGCCCGGCAGGCTCACCCGCAGCTGGCTGATCCAGGCCAGGGAGCCGGGACAGTGGCAATTGGAGTCTCCCCGCTTGCAGGGCCAGTTG
This sequence comes from Aeromonas sp. FDAARGOS 1407, assembly GCF_019048725.1. Classification (NCBI taxonomy): domain Bacteria; kingdom Pseudomonadati; phylum Pseudomonadota; class Gammaproteobacteria; order Aeromonadales; family Aeromonadaceae; genus Aeromonas; species Aeromonas sp. FDAARGOS 1407. Next base: position 3,217,039 of record NZ_CP077399.1, on the reverse strand, counting down.
CCCCGGCAAGAGGACGGGCCGGATCGGCTCTCCGCCAGAGCGGCGCCGCTTCAGGTTCGGGTGGACAAGGCTCCCGCCACGCTCGTGGCCAGCGCTCTGACCTTGCGCCAGCGCATCGAGCCCGCCAGCGAAGGGCCTCTGGGAGAACCGCTGATCCGCATCCTGACCCTGACGCTGGAAAATGGCGACAGCAGTCAGGTACAGCTGGCTCCTCTCATGGCAAGTCGCCTCCCTGACGGTTTGCAGGCCCATCCTGACGGGGAGCGGCAAGATGAACGCTACCGCGACAATGCCCTGCACATCGAGCGAGAGTGGCGGCAAACTCTGTCAACCCAAGAGGCCGGTACCTACCTGCTGCCGCCCATCGAGTTGAGCTGGTTCAACACTCAAACGGGCAAAATTGAGCAACTATCCCTGCCAGCCACCCGCCTCAGCTTCCAGCCCACAACGGGCCATGAAGCAGAGCAGAGCGCATCACGAGAAGTCGCCGCAGACAGCCTCTGGTGGGTGTTGCTGGCGTTGGGGCTGCGCATGGTCTGGCGTCGTTGGCCACGCTGGCGGGCTTTCTATTACCTGCAGCGGGCACTCTGCCTGCACCGGCCCGATGCCAGCCGAAAAGCGCTCATCCATTGGGCCTCCCTGCGCTGGCAGGGCACCTATTATGAATTAGGCCAGTTGCAGCGAGCTCGGCATAATCATGTCGGCGCGCATCTAGAAGATCTCGAGCGAGTCTGTTTTTCCAGCCAGCCAACTGATCCGCTCCCCCGCTGGCAACAGCTCGCCGACACGCTAAGGCCCCATGAAACCATCGGGATCGCACACCTCATCTGCCTGCTGGCGCACCTGAGTGCTCGCTCCCGCGCATCGGCCCCCTGACAAGGAGTGCTTAATGGCATTGCTGTTTTTCAGAAAAAAACACGCTCAGCACCATATTGGAGGAAATGATCCGGCCAGTGCGCCGGTCTATGACCATATGGCTGACAAACAAACCAAATTTGAAGCACTGGTCCATGCCCTGCACGGGGATCTCTACCGTTACGCCTACTGGCTGACCCGGGATCCGGCGGTGGCGGAAGACTTGGTGCAAGAGACCTTCCTGCGCGCCTGGAAGGCCATCGACACCTTGCTCGATGACAAGGCAGCCAAGAGCTGGCTGATCACCATACTGAGGCGAGAGAACGCCCGCCGTTTCGAGCGTAAACAGTTCGATCTGGTGGATCTGGATGAACATCCCCAAAGTCACCCGGATGCCCTGCACAGCGAACAGGAGATGGAACACGAGTGGCTACGCCGCCATATCGGCCGCCTGCCCGAGGAGTACCAGGAACCCCTGCTGCTGCAAGTGGTGGGGGGATTCAGTGGTGACGAAATTGCCGAGATGCTCGGCCTCAACAAAAACACCGTCATGACCAGATTGTTTCGAGCCCGCAACCAGATCAAAGAGGCGATGGAACAGAAGAAACCAGCAAGAGGACACGGACATGGATGAACTCGAATTTCGCCGCAACGCCATGATCCAGCCCCATGATCAGCAGCCGGATTTTCTCGAGGCGGCTAATGCCAATCCGGCCAATCGCCAATATCTGGACGAGATGAAGCGGCTCGATCGTTCGCTCCATCAGGCCATGGAGGTCGACGTCCCAGCCGGACTCGCCCAGCGGATCCTGTTAAAACAGGCCTTGCTGAGAGAAGAAGATGAAGCCCGGCAACCGGCTCATCCCGTGGGGAACCTGCCCACGGCAACATCAGGTACTGCCAGGACCAATTGGCGCCAGCTGGCCATGGCCGCCTCCGTCGCCTTCCTGCTTGGACTCAGCACGCGCTGGATAACCCTGCCCCAGGCTCCGGCCACGACCCAGTCCCTCGCCCAGGTGGCGATGGCCCATGTCTATGGGGAAGCACCTTTTATCAAGGGAGTCGACGAGCGGGTCAACCTGCAAAACATCAACGCCAAGATGGAGAAATATGGCGCCACCTTAAGCGGGATGGACGGGCTCAAGGTGACCTATGTCAACCATTGCTCTTTTTATCAGGGGCCCGCGCTGCACATGGTGATCCAGGGCAAGATGGGACCGGTCACCCTGTTTCTGGTACCCAAACACGTGCCCTTGACCCTGCAACCCAACTTTGAGGATGGCACCCTCAAGGGTGAAATAGTGCCGCTGCGGGGTGCCAACATGGTGCTGATTGGTGACATGCAAGAGCCCCTTGCGCCAGTTGCCGACACCCTGGAGTCACGTCTGCACTGGTCCATTTAACAAAACCGGTCGATACCCATATTCACAGGCAGTCTGGCTCGCCCAGCTGCCTGTTCAACTCAAGTTCCCCCCTCTTTTTCCGCCAGATGTCGCACGTTATCCCATTTTTCAAAAAAATATTTTTGTGAGCCAGATCGGTTAATTTGCTCTAAAAATGGCCTTCTACCCCCGAAATTGATGAATTAAACAGCCAAATAAAACAAATGATTAACACCTTGGTCACTTTTATGTATTCTGCTGTCACTGGTCTGATTTCTTACCTCCTACCAGATCCATAGAATCACGCCAGCATTGATTGGGAAGAAGCTGAAATAACAACGGATTTTGTCGAGGTCTGCAGTGAACATGCAGCCAAGTATCGGCAAAAAAATCTGCCTACAAGAGAGAACACCATGACCACAACAGTTTTCAAGAAGAGCCTGATTGCAGCCACTATTGCCCTGGCCACCAGCCAGGTTCATGCTGCTGCGTTCCAGCTGAACGAGCACTCCGCCTCCGGTCTGGGCCGTGCCTATGCCGGTGAAGCGGCCATTGCCGACAACGCCGCCGTGCTGGCCCGCAACCCGGCAGCAATGACAACCTTCGACAAGATGGCCGTTTCCGTCTCCGGCACCTATATCAAGCCGGATGTGGATGTAGAGGGGCAAACCTCCGGCAATTTGACTTTGCCAACTGGCACGTCGGTTCCCAACTACTTCAACCGTAGCGCCTCTGAATCCAATATCGCGCCCGCCGCTTTTGTTCCGGCCTCCTACTTCATTCAGCCACTGAATGATCAGTGGGCCTGGGGTATCGGCCTCTTCTCCAACTACGGCCTCTCTACCGAATATGAGAAGAACTTTGCCGCGGGTTCCGGTGCCGGTGATACCGAACTGTTGACCCTCAATATCAACCCGAATATTGCCTACCGCATCAACGAGCAGTTCAGCATTGGTGCCGGCATCAATGCCGTGTATGCAGAAGCCGAGCTGAACCGCTATGCCGGTGTACTGGCACCCGTTTTGTCTCAAAAAACAGGGAAAGTACACTCCGCCGACACCAAGATTGCGGGACTTAAAGGTGACACATGGGGTTTTGGCTGGAACGTAGGCGCCCTTTATGAAGTCAACGATGACCATCGTTTCGCACTGACTTATCGTTCCCAGGTCGATCTCAGCTTTGATGGCGATTTCAATGGTACCAGCTCTAATTACAAGACTGTTGACGGCAACCTGAAGCTGGATCTGCCGGCACAGGCCGAGTTCGCCGGCTACCACCGCCTTAACCAGCAGTTTGCCGTTCACTACTCCGTCAACTGGACCGACTGGAGCGCCTTCCAGGAGCTGAAAGCCACCAGCAACCAGTGTGCTGGCGGTGTCTGCCTGCAAAAAGACGAGAAGTTCAAGGACTCCACTCGTTACTCCATCGGCGGTACCTGGTATATCAACCCGGCTTGGGAAGCGCGTCTGGGCTTCGCCTACGACAACAGCCCGATCGAACCTGAATACCGCAGCCTGAGTATCCCTGACTCTGACCGTGTCTGGTACAGCGCCGGTGCTACCTACCACATTAACCCGGATATGAGCGTCGACTTCGGCATGGCCTATCTGGACGGGAAAGAAGTTGATGTTAACGAAGGTTTGGTCACCCACAGTGGCACTGTCAACAATCCTCGCTGGCAAGGTACCTCCCACGGCAACGCCTTCCTGGCATCTGCCCAGTTCAACATGAAGTTCTGATTGTTGAGCAATATAAAAGAGCGCCGCAAGGCGCTCTTTTTTTATGCAACATCTGCTTCTCGGCGTACAGCTGTAGCACACACATGTTCACTTTTCTTTTTTAATCAAACTATTAGAGCGCTCTCTCCCAGTATTTAATCCCGTTTTCACCCTCTGTGTGCCTCTGTGGTTGCCTTACTGGTCATACCATATAAAATCCTGCCTCCATTCATATGGCCTACTGAACATTCGGTTCATACCCAAGGATTTTGTCATGCAATCCATCATCAAACCGTCCGCCATCGCCCTGTTGGTGATCGCGGGTCAAACCCATGCCGCCGGATTCCAGCTGGCCGAGCAATCTGCCACCGGCCTCGGCCGCGCATTCGCCGGTGAAGCCGCCATTGCCGACAACGCCTCCGTATTGGGCCGCAACCCGGGTGCCATTACCCGCTTCAAACAGACCGCCTTCTCCGGCGGCTTCATCTATATTCGCCCCCAGGTCGATATCGAGGGGCGTGTGAGCGATAAGTTCGTGACCCCAGTGGGTAGCCTGCCCACCGGCAACAAGTCCGCCGACGCCAGCGACGTGGCGGGCGATGCCTGGGTGCCCAACCTCTATGTCGTCACTCCCCTGAATGAACGGCTCAGTCTGGGGCTCTCCCTCTCCTCCCAATACGGGCTCGGGATCGAGATGCCAAAAGGGTACAGCGCCGGCCACTTTGGCAATGTGTCCGATATCAAGACAGTCGAGCTCGGCACGGCCCTGGCCTATCAGTTCACCCCCTTCTTCTCCGCAGGCATGGGACTTTCCCTTATTCGTGGCGAGGGGGAAGTAGGTGGCACTTTCCCCCACCAGGACAAGATCGCCAAGCATCTCGAAGGCACTGGGAACGAGCTTGGCTGGAATATCGGTGTGCTGCTCACCCCAAGCGAGCGGACCCGTATCGGTCTCACCTATCGCAACGGGGTCGATCTCAAGCTCAAGGGGGATGCCGTCGGGGTCGATGGCCAGGGACAGACGTTCAAAGATACTGGCAATCTGGTACTGCCACTGCCTGCCACCGCCGAACTTGCCCTCTTCCAGCAGCTCACAGACAAGCTCGCGCTCCATGGCAGCGTCAACTGGACTAACTGGAACAAGTTTGTCGGTCTGGATGCCAGCCTGGATCATCAGGGGCCGATGCACATCAAAGATGAAAACTGGCAGGACAGCTGGCGCTATGCGCTCGGCATGACCTATCAAGTGGCGCCCAAGTGGCAACTGCGCTCAGGCATTGCCTACGATGAGAGTCCGGTCCCTGCGGCCAACCGCACCATTTCCATCCCCGACTCGGATCGCATCTGGTACAGCCTGGGAGTGGGATATCAGTACAGCAAAGCGCTCTCGGTCGATGTGGGCGTCACCCTGATCGATGGCAAAAAAGTGGGGGTACATGAATCCTTCACGCAACCGGTTCGCCTGCCCAACGGCATCCCGGCCCACTACCAGTCCAATTTTGACGGCACTTCGGAAGGGGATGCCTGGCTGGCCGGTGCCCAGCTGAGCTATCTCTTCTAACTCGTTCTTCTTGCAAACAAACACTATGCCAGTCATTGACTCAGCGAGCCGGGTCAATACTGGCATAGTGCCGCGCTACACCATAGAATCAAGCCAGTACCCATATCGGAGCCAGGCATGTATTCCTACGTAGCTAGACAGCCGATCCTCGACAAGGATCTCAATACCCATGCCTATGAATTGCTCTTTCGCGATAGCCTGAACAATGTCTTCCCCAGCATCTCCTCCCAGCAGGCAACATCACGCCTGGTGGTGGAGCAATTTTTGCAGCAAAACATCGATCAATTGCTGGGAGGCCGACCCTGCTTCATCAACTTCCCTCACTCCCTGTTGCTGGATGGTCTGGCGGAATGCCTCCCTCCCGACAAGGTGGTGATTGAAATCCTGGAAGATGCGGCGCCGGATGATGCCCTGCTGGAGAAGGTCAAACAGCTGCATACACAGGGCTACCAGCTGGCGCTGGATGACTTCACCCTGTCGCCGGAGTGGGAGCGTTTCCTCCCCTTTATCCACATCATCAAATTTGATCTCAGGGCAACCTCCCTGTTCCAGATCAAGGTGTTCATTCAACGTCACAAAAGCCTCAACCTCACCTATCTGGCGGAAAAGGTGGAGGACAAGGCCGAATTCGAACGGATGAAGAAACTGGGCATCCAACTGTTTCAGGGGTTTTTCTTCAGCCGCCCCGAACTGGTCAAGCAGGCGACCATGGAGCCGACCCAGGTAGTGGTCATGCAGCTGCTCAACGTGGTCAATCAGGCAGAGCCCGACATCAACCGGATTGAGCAGCTGCTGAGTCAGGACGTGGCCCTCTCCCTCAAGTTGCTGCGTTATGTCAATCATCTCAAGGGGCGTACCAATCCCATCTCTTCCTTTCGCCAGGCGGCCATCTACCTTGGCAACACCCAGCTAAAGCGCTTTGTCTCCCTGGTCGCTGCCACCAGCGCAGGTAAAGGCAAGAGTGCCGAGCTCTATCAGATGTCCCTGATCCGGGCCCGTTTCTGCGAATTGCTTGCCCATGTCCATGCTCCCGCCCAGCAGGAACCACAGGCCTTCATCACCGGGCTCTTCTCGCTGCTGGATGTGTTGATGGAACAACCGATGGACAAGCTGCTGGGTACCATTCCGCTCGCCGAAGAAATCCGGTTGGCCCTGCTGGAGCGCAAGGGCAAGCTGGGTTTCTACCTCGCATTTTGTGAAGAGTACGAAAGCGCCAACTGGACACAAGTCTCAGCCAGAACGGCCAGACTGGGGCTGAGCGAAGACAAAATCAGCCACCTCTATCTGGCCGCCACCACCTGGGTCAACGAACAGTTCCAGGCGATGACGGCAACCGACTAGTCGATCTCGACCGCCATCGCGGTCGCCTCCCCGCCCCCGATACAGAGCGCAGCCACCCCGCGTCGCAAACCCCGTTGACGAAGCGCCGCGATCAGGGTCACCAGCACACGGGCGCCGCTCGCTCCCAGCGGGTGGCCCAGGGCGCAGGCGCCACCGTGCACATTGACCTTGTGATGGGGAATATTGCATCCGGCCATCGCCAGCATGGTGACCATGGCGAAGGCTTCGTTGATCTCGAACAGGTCGACCTCCTCCACCGACCAGTCGAGTTTGGCCAGCAGACGAGAGATGGCGCCGATAGGCGCCGAAGTAAACTCCGCCGGCAACGCGGCATGGCTCTGATAACCCACGATCCGGGCCAGCACCGGGATCTGGCGCGTTCGCGCCAGCTCGGGCGCCATCAGGATCAAGGCGGCGGCCCCATCGGAAATGGAACTGGCGTTGGCCGCCGTGATGGTTCCCTCCTTGCCGAAGGCCGGCTTGAGCGTGGGGATCTTGTCAGGTCGCCCTTTACCCGGCTGCTCGTCTTCGGCAAGCAACAACTGCTCGCCCCGATAGACGGGGGCCAGCTCGGCGGCAAAGAGTCCTTCCTGCTGGGCCTGACGCGCCCGTTGCAGCGAGGCAAGGGCAAATTCATCCATGGCCACCCGGGTCAGCCCCGCCTGATCGGCGCTGTGCTGGGCGTGGATCCCCATCAACTGGCCATCATAGGCATCCTGCAGCCCGTCGAGGAACAGGTGATCGAGCACGGTTTGATGTCCCATGCGAAAGCCGCTGCGCGCTTTGTCCAGCAGATAGGGGGCACGACTCATGCTCTCCATGCCGCCGGCCACCACGACCCGGTTATCCCCGAGCCGGATGCTGTCTGCGGCCAGCATCACCGCCTTCATGCCGGAGCCACACACCTTGTTGATGGTCGTGGCGGGGACCGCAAGAGGCAGACCAGCCTTGAGCGTCGCCTGCCTCGCCGGCGCCTGGCCGACACCAGCCCCGAGCACATTGCCAAAATACACCTCATCGACCTGCTCCGGGGACAAGCCGCTCTGCACCAGGGCCGCCTGAATGGCACAAGCCCCCAGCTCCGGGGCCGACACCTCTGCCAATGCCCCTTGAAAGGCTCCCATGGGCGTTCGTTTTGCCGCTACGATTGCAATATCCATTTGCTGCTCTCTCCTTGTTGGATGGTCCTAACATATGTGCTCTGGCGCCATGGAACAAGAGTTGCAGTGCAGTTTACGTTTAGGTAAGGTGCCCTCAGGATCGTTTGCCAAGATAGCCATATGAATAAAACCAAGGATGAGAGCCGGCGTTACAGCATCAGTGAGCTGGCCCGGGAATTTGATGTAACGACTCGCAGTATCCGCTTCTATGAAGATCAGGGCTTGCTTAACCCCGCCAGAGAGGGGCAGACCCGTATCTACAGCAAACAGGACAGGGTGCGCCTCAAACTCACTCTACGCGGTAAACGGCTGGGGTTCAGCCTGGCTGAGATCCGCGAACTGTTTGATCTCTATGATGCCGACAAGAGCAGCCGGACCCAGTTGCAAACCATGCTCGAACTGGTGGCGGAGAGAAGGGAAACCTTGCAGCAGCAGATGGAAGACATCCGGGTCGTGCTGCTGGAGCTTGAGGCCGCCGAGCAGCGCTGTCAGCAGGCGCTGAACCAGATGAAATAAAAAGGGATTTATCCTGAACGCGCACTGGCAAGTGCCAACCGGAGAACGCCGGATAGCAAAAAGCCACTCCTGAGAGTGGCTTTTTCTTCAACTGGACAGTTAGCGATTAAACGCGAACGAAGTCCAGATGAACCAGCTTGTAACGTACCGGGTGACGCTGGATAGCTTTCACTTTTACGTTAACTTCTTCGCCGTTGATCACCAGAGTCAGTACGGACTCATAGAATTCCGGCTTTTCTTGGGCCAGGATGAATTTCTTGTGGTCAACAGTGATGGACTGAGCTTCTTTGCCTGCACCGTAAACGATGGCAGGAACTTGGTCAGCATGACGCAGGCGGCGGCTCGCACCTTTCCCCAGGTCAGAACGGACTTCAGCTTGGAATACGAAAGACATAGTAAGTATCTCTTTTAGATGAATGTATGGTGTTGACTGCGACCGGTCAGCACCTCGCAAAACGAGCGCGAATACTACCACGGGCCAATATCGGATACAAGGCGCGTACTTCTCTATTTAATTGCCCTGCTCCAGCCTGGCAAACTGCTGCTGACGCTGGCCCGGGCTCAGGGCATCAAACTGCGCCAGCGTCTCGGCGCGGGGGCAATAGAGCGCATCCCCGGTTTTGACCCGAATGCCGTTGCCAAGTCGGGAGCGATTGTCCGCCGCCAGCGCCAACAGGTAGCTGTAAGTGTCCGCCCCGATGCGATTGGCGAGCTGATTGGCGATACGCCACAGGGTCTCACCGGCAGCCACCCTGTGACACAGAGCCCGCCCATCCCCAGCCGCCGGTTCGACATCGTATTGATAGGAGGGCGGCGACATCCCTTCGGCCAACACCATGCCGGCTCCTGCCATCGTCCGGACGTTCATCCCCAGTTGTGCCAGCAGAGGCTCAGCCCCCTCCTCCCGCCCGCGCAGCGCCCGTTCATTGCGCGCCAGCTCCGGCATGCGGAACTCGGCGATAAAGGGAACCAGGGCATCATCCTCACGCGGTGACGCAGCTACCAGGGTGGTCGCAGGCGCCGTGGTCACGCCCTGATTGGGGGCAACCCCGTAGGCCATTTCGTCGATGCGCCTGAGCCTCGCCAGATAGGCCTTGGAGAGTTCGGCCTCCCCTTCGAACAGATCGAACGGTGGTACCAGCCTGGCAGGAAAGAGGATCTGCCAGCGCCCGTTTTTCTGCCTTTGCGCCAGCGGTGGAAACTGGTTGCCATGCCAGGCCACGAACATGGCGGGGGGCGTGCGCCCCAGCGGATAATATTCCGGGTTCAACTGTACCCAAGTTTGTTCGGCAATAGGCTGGTAACCGCTGATCACCACCTGCGCCACACTCAACCAGATCCCCAGCATCCTGCCTCCCAGTCTGGTTTGGCAACGGGGCGGCCAATCCTGCCCCTCCCCTTGTCAACGACACATATCATCTTGTTAATTCAGACAAATAGCAGCTTAGCACTGGGCGATGGCGTTTAGCACCCGTTTATCGGAGACCGGATAGGGGGTCCCCAGATTCTGGGCAAAGAACGACACCCGCAGTTCCTCGATCATCCAGCGGATGTTGGCCACCTCGGTGGGCACCAGTTGGGATTTCGGGATCTTGGCCAGCAGCGCCTTGTACTCCGACTCCACGCTGTGCACCTTGAGCATGTAGACCCGATCCCGGTTGGGATCGATGGCGAGCTTCTCCAGGCGCCGCTCGATGGCGCGCAGGTAGCGCAAGAGGTCCGGCAGCCGCAGCCAGCCGGTCTCGGTCACGAACCCCTTGTGAATGAGGTTGCCGAGCTGCTGCTGGATGTCGGACATGGCAAAGGCGGTGTCGAGCTGCATCTTGCCCTTGAGCCGTTTCTTGATCTCATGGGAGAGGGTCAGCACGGCTTCCACCTGTTTGGCCACTTCCACCACCGCATCGTTGAGCTCGGCGCGGACATACTCCTTGAGCGCCTCGAAACCGGCTTCATCCCAGGCCATGCCGCCGTGCTGCTCAATCAGCTTGTCGCAGCCGCAAGCGATGCAGTCATCGATCAGCTCCGCTACCTTGCCAAAGGGGTTGAAATAGAGCCCCAGCTTGGCCTTGTTGGGCAACTTCTCCTGCAGGTACCTGATGGGAGATGGCACATTGAGCAGCACCAGCCGGCGCTGGCCTGCCCACATCAGCTGCTGCTGCACCGCCGGGCTCTCCACCAGCTGGATGGCGACCGAATCCTTCTGATCCACTAACGCCGGATAGGCCTTCACCTCGAAACCGCTGCGCTTTTGGCTGTACTCCTTCGGCAGCTCGCCAAAGCTCCAGAGGGTGAGGCCGGACTGCTCGATGTCATCGTCCGCCACTTGCGACAGGGTCTCCTGCACCTTGCCGCGCAGGGACTCTTTCAATGCCTCCAGGTCTTTGCCTTCCGCCACCTTCTTGTGCTTGTCGTCCACCACCCGGAAGGTGAGTTTCAGGTGATCGGGCACCGCGGTCCAATCCCAAGATTCGCGAGGCACGGTCACGCCGGTCATGCGCCGCAGCTGGCGCTCCATCTCGTCCAAGAGCGGCCCCTGCTCGGGATTGATGCTGGCAAGCAGGGCATCGGCATAGTTGGGCGCCGGTACGAAGTTCTTGCGCATCGGCTTTGGCATCGACTTGATGAGGGCCACCAAGAGCTCGTGACGCAGCCCCGGGATCAGCCACTCGAACCCCTTCACCTCCACCTGGTTGAGCAGCGGCAGCGGGATATGCAGGGTCACGCCATCGGCGGCCTCCCCCGGTTCGAACTGGTAAGTCAATTTGAGCTTGAGGCGCCCCTGCTGCCAGAAGTTGGGGTAGTCGAGATCGCTGATGTGGGCCGCGTCCCCCTTCATCAGCATCTCTTTTTCGAAGTTGAGCAGCTCGGGATCCTGCTTCTGCGCCTCCTTCCACCACTTGTCAAAGTGACGGGTAGAGATAATTTCTTCCGGCAGGCGGGCATCGTAGAAGCGGAACAGATCCTCGTCATCCACCAGGATGTCGCGCCGGCGCGACTTGTGCTCCAGCGCCTCCACCTCGGCCAGGAGCTTGCGATTGTCGCTGAAGAAGCGATGGCGAGTCTCGAAATCCCCTTCCACCAGGGCGCAGCGGATAAACAGCTCGCGACACAGGGCCGGATCGATGCGGCTGAAGTTGATGGTGCGCTCGGCAACCAGGGTCAGGCCATAGAGAGTCACCTTCTCCTTGGCCATGACGGCGCCGTTTTTCTTCGACCAGTGGGGATCGCTGTGGTGCAGCTTGATGAGGTGGCCCGCCAGCGGCTCCACCCACTCGGGTTCAATCTTGGCGTTGATGCGGGCGTAGAGACGCGACGTCTCCACCAATTCTGCGGCCATCACCCACTTGGGCGGTTTCTTGAACAGGCCCGAGGCCGGGAACAGATGGAAACGGCCGTTGCGGGCACCCAAAAACTCCGGCTTCTCCAGATCCTTGTTGCCGATATGGCTCAAAAGACCGGTCAACAGGGCACAGTGCACCGTCTTGAAATCCGCCGGCTCTGCATTGGCCTTGAAGCCAAGCTCTTTGACCGTCTGGCGCAGCTGGAAGTGGATGTCCTGCCACTCACGCACCCGCAGGTAGGAGAGAAACTCCTTCTGGCACATGCGGCGGAACGGATTGCTGCCAAGGGCATCCTGCTGCTCTTTCAGGTAATTCCAGAGATTCACAAAGGCGAGGAAGTCGGAATCCTTGTCTTCAAAGCGTCTGTGCTGCTCGTCGGCGGCCTGTTTTTTCTCCATGGGCCGCTCGCGGGGATCCTGAATGCTGAGGGCGGCGGTGATCACCATCACCTCGCTCAGACAGCCTGTTTGCGCGGCGCTGATCACCATCTTCGCCAGGCGCGGATCAAGAGGAATGCGCGAGAGCTGGCGACCGGTCTCGGTCAGCTGCAATTTTGCCTCACGATCGCCGGTGGCAGGCAGCTCGCGCACCGCCTCCAGCTCTTTCAAGAGGGTCAAACCGTCCTTGATATGGCGCGACTCCGGCGGCTCGACGAAGGGGAAGGCTTCCATGTTGCCAAGGCCGAGCGCCAGCATCTGCAGGATGACGGAAGCCAGGTTGGTGCGCAGGATCTCGGGGTCGGTAAAGGCCGGACGGCCGTTGAAATCCTCCTCGGAGTAGAGGCGGATACAGATGCCGTCCGCCACCCGGCCGCAGCGGCCTTTACGCTGGTTGGCGCTGGCCTGGGAGACCGGCTCGATGGGCAGACGCTGTACCTTGGTGCGCCAGGAGTAGCGGCTGATACGGGCAGTACCCGGATCAATCACGTAACGGATGCCTGGCACGGTGAGAGAGGTCTCCGCCACGTTGGTGGCGAGCACGATGCGCCGCCCGGCGTGGGGCTGGAACACCTTGTTCTGCTCGGCGTTGGAGAGGCGGGCGTAGAGCGGCAGCACCTCGGTATCGCGCAAGTTGAGCTTGCGCAGGGCATCGGCAGTATCGCGGATCTCCCGCTCGCCGTTCATGAAGATGAGGATGTCCCCCAGCCCTTCGCGAGCCAGCTCCTCCACTGCATCGAAGATCCCCTGCAGCTCGTCGCGCTCTTCAAGCCCTTCGCTCTTGTCACTGCTCTTTTTATCAACAAACAGTGGGCGGTAGCGCACCTCCACCGGGTAGGTGCGCCCTGACACCTCGATCACCGGCGCCTTGTTGAAGTGGCGGGAGAAACGCTGTGGGTCTATGGTGGCCGAAGTGATGATGACCTTCAGATCGGGGCGCCTCGGCAGCAGCTGCTTCAAGTAACCCAGGATGAAGTCGATGTTGAGGCTGCGCTCGTGGGCCTCGTCGATGATGATGGTGTCGTACTGGGTGAGCATCCGGTCGTTCTGGATCTCCGCCAGCAGGATACCGTCGGTCATCAGCTTGATGTGGGTCTGCTCGCTCACCTGATCGGTAAAACGCACCTTGTAGCCCACGTAGTGGCCAAGCTCGGACTCCATCTCCTCGGCGATGCGGGCCGCCACGGTGCGGGCCGCCAGACGCCGCGGCTGGGTGTGGCCGATAAAGCCTTTCACCCCGCGCCCCAGCGCCAGGCAGATCTTGGGGATCTGGGTGGTTTTGCCCGAGCCGGTTTCGCCGGCGATGATCACCACTTGATGCTCTTCAATGGCTTTGGCGATCTCCGCCTGCTTCTGGCTGACCGGCAGGTTGTCCGGGTAGGTGACCCTGGGCACACCGGCCAGACGGGATTGATAACGCGCCTCGGCCACATCCAGGTCGGCGGCAATGGTCTCGAGCACGGCGGCCTGCTTGGCTTCCGGCAGCTTCTTGGCCCCGTGCAGACGGCTGGAGAGACGGCGGGCGTCGAGGTTCATGCAGGCAGATAGACGGCGGCGCAGCGCCTCGATAGAGAGAGACAAGGTACGAATTCCTTAAAAGAGTGCCCATCAAGGGCCATATCGATAGCTGGGGGTGATCCTAAAGAGCGGGAATGAGTGGTGCAAGCCTTTCAGTATCTGGCGTTAATGGTTCAAGGCTAACTGCCCAAAAATGGCCGCAAGCCAAGGGCAATCCATATCAGAGACAAAAAAGCAGGCCAGCGGCCTGCTTTTGAGATAGTCACGTGCAGCGGCTTAGCCGTGCGCATGATGAACGAAGCAGGTTGTCAGCTGGGCATGGATAGCCTGCATCACGTTGTGGCGGTTGATCACCCCCACCAGATGCCCCTCCTCCACCACCGGATAGATCTTGGGTTTTTGCCCCATCATCATCTCTGCCAGCGCCAGAATGCTGGTATCCGGCCCAACCGTCAGCACCTCCTTGCGCATCACATCCTTGACCTGGGCTACCTGCTCGCAGTGATAGGCTTCCCTGAGCATGACGGCGATGCAATCCTGCTCGGAGATCCAGCCGATCAGGTGCCCCTTGTCATCGACAACCGGCCCTCCCAACTGGTGGCTGTTCAAGAATTTCTCCACGGCCGCTTGCACCATCATGTCCGCCTTGAAGGTGATCGGCCTGTTTTGCATATAGTCCCTGGCTTTTAGCGATTCCATATCCATTCCCCCAATCGGCGCCTTGCGCGCAGATACCGGCACTATGCACGGCTTATACCAAGCATAGCCCGCTCACCGCAGTATGGTCTTGTCGCCACCTTGTACCAAGGCAGCATTACATCACGTATGTAGAATCAGAATTATGTTTGTCAGAAAGAGGGGCGCTCGCCCAGCAACCACTGGCAGACCCGGGTTACGCCGGGAGGCGGGTTGCCTGGACAGACAAGCAGGGCGTATTCGTGATCCGTCTCCAGCACCGGGACGAAGGGGGCTACCAGGGCACCGCTCTCCAGCTCCTCGGCCACTATGGTGGGATCCCCGAGGGAGAGGCCAAACCCCTGCAACGCGGCATTCATCGCCAAGTCCAGGGTATCGAACAACTGTCCCCCCTGGGGTTGCCAGGGGGTCGCGATGAAGGCGGCAAACCAGTTGCGCCAATCCCGCCGATCGACGCTGGCATGGATCAGGGGGAGCAAGGGGAGCTCCTCCAGGGAGCGCTCGAACAGGCGGTGCTTGGCGGCAAACGCCGGGGCGCAGACCGGGGTCAGCTGCTCCCGGAACAGGGGCTGGCTGTTGGGATAGCGCCCCAGGCAGGGCTGGTAGACGATGGCGAGATCGAACGGCTCCCGGGAGAAGTCGATGCCGTGGTGGTGGCTGCCGCGTACCTCCACCGCCTCCCCCTCGAACGCCTGCAGCCGCCGCAGCACCCAGCGGCTGGCGCAGGAGGGCACCTTGATGCTGATGGCCTGCTCGTGGGGCAGGGCCTGCAGGGCGCTGAGCCCCTCCCCCATGCGCACCAGCCCCTCCCGGATGAAGGGCAGCAGGCGCTCGGCGGCCGGGGTCAGGGTCAGGCTGCGGGTGCCGCGCACGAACAGCAGGTGCCCCAGGCGCGCCTCCAGCTGGGCGATCTGCTTGCTCACGGCCCCCTGGCTGACGCACAGCTCGTCGGCGGCCAGGGTGAAGCTCAGGTGACGGGCGGCGCACTCGAAGACCTGCAAACCGTAGAGGGGCAGCTGGGTGCGCGGCGGGGTGAATAACATGACAAGCCTCCATGCTTGAGAAAAACTCATGCATACCATGCCGAATAATCCGTTGTCCGGCAAGCGCCCCGGGGGCTAAAACAGGGGCTCATTCCCACACTCAGGTGACGGCGCCATGTCTTCCCCCCAGGTTCTCAGCAAACTGCCCCAGGTGGGCACCACCATCTTCACCGTGATCGGGGATCTGGCCGCCCGCCACCCCAGCATCAACCTCTCCCAGGGGGCGCCGAGCTTCCCCTGCGATCCCGAGCTCATCCGGGTGACCCACGAGGCCATGCTGGCCGGCGAGAACCAGTACGCTCCCATGACCGGGCTGCCCGCCCTGCGCGAGCAGTTGGTGGCCAAGATTGCGACCAGTTACGGTCACCACTATGACGCTAGCGAGGAGATCACCATCACCGCCAGCGCCAGCGAGGCCCTGTTCTGTGCCATCACCGCCCTGGTTCACCCCGGTGACGAGGTGATCATGTTCGAGCCGGCGTTCGACAGCTACCGCCCCATGATCCAGCTGCAGGGGGCCACCCCCGTGGTGATCGCCCTCAAGGCGCCGGATTTTGCCATCCCCTGGGAGGAGGTGGCCGCCCGCATCACTCCGCGCACCCGCATGATAGTGCTCAACACCCCCCACAACCCGACCGGCACCGTCTGGCAGGCAGGGGATCAGGAGCACCTCGCCCGCCTGGTGCGCGGCACCGACATCCTGATCCTCTCGGACGAGGTGTATGAGCACGTGGTGTTCGACGGCGCCCTGCACCAGAGCGTCATCCGTTACCCGGAGCTGGTGGAACGCTCGGTCGCCGTCTTCTCCTTCGGCAAGACCTTCCACGTCACCGGCTGGCGGGTGGGCTACTGCGTGGCCCCCCGTCCCCTGATGGAGGAGATCCGCAAGGTGCACCAGTTCGCCATGTTTGCCGCCGACACCCCCATGCAGTACGGCTTCGCCCACCTGTTGCAGCAACCGGCCCACTACCAGGGGCTGGCGGCCTTCTACCAGCGCAAGCGCGACTTGCTGACCTCGGCCCTGGCAGAGTCGCGTCTGACACTGCTCCCCTCCGCCGGCAGCTTCTTCATGCTGGCGAGCTACGAGCGCATCAGCGACGAGTCCGACAGCCTGTTCGTGCAGCGGCTGATCCGCGATCACGGGGTCGCCACCATCCCCGTCTCCGCCTTCTATCACGACGGCACGGATCAACGGGTCATCCGCCTCTCCTTCTCCAAGGATGACGACACCCTGCTGGCGGGCGCCGAGCGCCTGTGCCGCGTCTAGGAGGCCACATGGAGAGCGTACGCGTCGCCGTGCTGCAGATGGTCTCCGGGGACAGTCTCGACCACAACCTGACCCAGGCCGAGGTGCTGCTGCGCCAGGCGGCGGCCGAGGGAGCCGAGTTCGCCCAGTTGCCCGAATACTTCTACCTGATGCCGGTCGATGAGCGGGCACGGGTCGCCCTGGCCGCCCCCGTCGGCGATCACCCCCTGCTGGCCTGGGTACAGGGGCTGGCCCGGGAGCTCGGGATCTGGATCCTGGCCGGCACCCTGCCGCTGGCCAGCCACGAGCCCGGCAAGATGCACAACAGCAGCCTGCTCGTCGACCCCGAGGGCCACCTGGCCTGCCGTTACGACAAGCTGCATCTGTTTGGCTTTTGCACCGGGCAGGAGCAGTATGACGAGGCCGCGACCATGACCCCGGGGGAAGCGGTGGTGAGCCATCCCCTGCCCTGGGGATTGCTGCGCCTCGGGATCTGCTACGACCTGCGCTTCCCGGAGCTGTTCCGGCTGAGGCCGGCCCCCGACGTCATCGCCCTGCCCGCTGCCTTCACCCACACCACGGGGCTCGCACACTGGGAGCTGCTGCTGCGGGCCCGGGCGGTAGAGAACCTGGCCTTCGTGCTGGCCTCGGCCCAGGGGGGGGACCACCCCGGCGGGCGCCGCACCTTCGGCCACAGCATGATCATCGACCCCTGGGGCCGGGTACTGGCCCGGGTCGAGGAGGGTCAGGGCATGGCCATCGCCACCCTGGATCTGGCAGCCCAGCGCACGGTGCGCAGCCAGCTGCCGGCCTTCGCCCATCGCAAGATAGCCGTCGGCCCCTAGGCCGACACCCGTTACGACCATCGACACGACGCCACACTCAAGGGACTGACTATGAAACTCAACACCGCAATGATGCTGGTGGCCCTGGCCACCACAGGCCAGGCCGCCGCCAAACCCCTGGTGATCGCCACCGACGCCACCTATCCCCCCTTCGAAATGGTCGACAGCAGCGGCAAGCTCGGCGGCTTCGAGGTCGAGCTGGCCTACGCCCTGTGCGAGGCCATGAAGACCGAGTGCGAGGTGATCAACCAGCCCTGGGATGCCCTGCTCCCCGGCTTGCAGGTGCGCAAGTACGACGCCATCATGTCCTCCATGAACATCACCGACGAGCGGCGCCAGAAGGTGGACTTCAGCCAGGTCTACTACATGATGCAGAACCGCTTCGTGGGGCGCAGCGACAAGGCCGCCGACTTCGCCGACGAGCCGGCGCACTTCAAGGACAAGGTGATCGCGGTGCAGGAGGGCACGCCCCAGGACAACTTTGTCACCGCCCGCTACGGCGACGTGGCCAAGATCAAGCGCTACGTCAACGCCCAGTCCCCCATGCTGGATCTGCAGTCCGGTCGCGCCGACTACACCTTCGGCAACATGGTGCAGTTGAAGGTGGGCTTCCTCGACAAGGAGATGGGCAAGCAGTTCGCCTTCGTCGGTCCCCAGTTCAACGGCACTCAGGACAAGATCCTGGGCGAAGGGGTGGCGGTGGCGCTGCGCAAGAACAACGACCAGCTCAAGAGCCAGTTCGATGCCGCCATCGAGAGCGTCAAGGCCGACGGCACCTTCGAACAACTGCTCAAGAAGTACCAGCTCGAAGACCTGCTCTAAGCGCTCAACTGGCGGACCCTCGGCCTCAACTTGCCATGCCGGTCGGGCAACCCGACTGGCATGGTCTTTTTGGGAGTGCTCACCGCCCCTCAATGCCGTGGCAAGCGCAAGACATGCCCGCAGGCAACATTCGCCGTTGCAGATGGTCATGACGCCCTGCCCGCCGACACTCCCAAGTACCTCCCCCATTTCCCCCCTGCCGATTAAACCAGCGGACAATTCCCCCAAGCTTCGCTCTGGCGGCACTATGGTTTACCATGCAGACAATTGTGGTGCCTGGCACCGCCCACCCTGGCGCCAGGCGCCGCCGTCACCGGATACCCCATCTCGAACAACATGAGCAACACAGCGCACCCGGGCAGCGGGCCCACATTTTTCTTTCATGACTACGAAACCTTCGGCATCAGTCCGGCCAAGGACAGACCGGCGCAGTTTGCCGGCATTCGCACCGATGCGGATTTCAACCTCATCGGCGAGCCGCTGGTCATCTATTGCAAGCCGCCGGCGGACTATCTGCCGCAGCCGGAAGCGTGTCTTATCACCGGCATCACGCCGCAAAAGGCGATGAAGGATGGGCTGTGCGAGGCGGACTTCATCCGCCAGATCCACGAGCAGTTTGCCACCCCGGGCACCTGCGTGCTGGGCTACAACAGCATCCGCTTCGATGACGAGGTGACCCGCTACACCCTCTACCGCAACTTCTACGACCCCTATGCCTACAGCTGGCAGAACGGCAACTCCCGCTGGGATATTCTCGACATGTTGCGGGCCTGCTACGCCCTGCGCCCGGAGGGGATCGAGTGGGCCTTTGACGAGGAGGGTAAGCCGAGTTTCCGACTCGAAAAGCTGACGGTGGCCAACGGCGTGGCCCACGCCAACGCCCACGACGCGCTCTCCGACGTCCTGGCCACCATAGAGATGGCCAAACTGGTGAAAAAGGCCCAGCCCAAGCTGTTTGGTTATCTCTTTGATCTGCGCAACAAGAACAAGGTCAAGGCGCTCATTGACGTGGTGACCATGAAGCCGCTGGTCCATGTCTCCGGCATGTTCTCTCCCTGGCAGGGCTGCGTGAGCTGGGTATCGCCGCTCGCCTGGCACCCCACCAACCAGAACGCGGTGATCATGGTGGATCTGACCCGCGACCCGACTCCACTCATCGAGCTGTCGAGCGAGGAGATCCGCGAGCGCCTCTACACCAAAAAAGAGGAGCTGGGGGATCTGGCGGGCATTCCGGTCAAGCTGGTGCACATCAACAAGTGCCCAGTGCTGGCACCGGCAGCCACCCTGACAGCAGCGCGCGCCGATGAGTTGGGCGTCAATCGGGAGCAGTGCCGCAAGAGCCTGGATCTGCTGCGCGCCCACCCCGAGGTGCGGGAAAAACTGGTGGAGGTGTTCAACCAGGAGTTTGCCAGCGGCAATGACGGCGATCCGGATACCCAGCTCTACGCTGGCTTCTTCGGCCATGGCGACAAATCCACCATGGATCTGGTGCGCGCCACCCCGCCGGATCTGCTGGGGGAACGGGAGTTCGCCTTCAGCGACGCCCGCCTGCCGGAGATGTTGTTCCGCTACCGCGCCCGCAACTGGCCCCATACCTTGAGCGAAGCGGAACAGAAACGCTGGCGTCTGCACTGCAGCGACTACTTCAGCCATCATCTACCCGATTACGCCCCTCGCCTCGAAGCGCTGGCAGAACAAAATCAGGGTAACGAACGGAACTTTGCGATTCTCAAGAGTCTCTATCGCTATCTGGAAGAGTTATGAGTTGTGAGTGATTTCACATAAATCTCCCCCACGGTTCCCCTTCATCGCGCAATAATGACGAAGGGGAATTTTCCTCAAGTACCAATATCTTGAACGTCTCGCCATGATGGTGAGACCCGGTCAACCGGATACCTGTCTGCCTATGCCTTCTTTGCGCGCGCTGTCTGGATTACTGGCTCTGCTGCCCCTGTTTGCCCAGGGCGCCTATCGTTTCGATGTCCCAGACTATCTTGCCCGACTGCCGGAGCAGACCTACCAGATCGTGGCCCACAGCTTCAACACCCTCTACGAGAAGACCGACTTTACACCCCAGATCACCAACAGCTACTTCAACGACTCCCCCCTCTACAAGTTTGTCGGGGTGCCGCTGGCCATCAGCGCCCACTCGGGCTTCCAGCTGGAGGTGTTCGGGCAGGCCTACAACCGCGCCTCCCAGGCCTATGTGCACCTGAGTGAGGACATGTCCCTCTATCGGGTGATGCGGGTGGATCTTATCGGCAACCCCAACGATCAGCTGGCCATCGGCTTTGGTCTCGGCGTGCCATTAAGTTCGCAACTGACCCTCAAGGCCATCGTCTCCAACAACGATATTCCGGGCTATGGCTCCGCCAATTACGCCGTCGGCTTTGAGTGGCATTACTGACCCCATTGCAACCCTCATAGGCAAATCAGGCTCCTCACGGGGCCTGATTTGTTTGTCACTGCGTCTTGATCAGAGGTAGCGGATCACTCGCCCCTCGCCCCCTTGCAGGGTGAGTGAAGTGCCAACCGACTGCTCATCCCAAAAATCCACCCCGCCTTCTGGCAGCAAAAATTCCTGGGGCAGCGCCTCCCAATTGAACAGGCAGAGCAACGTCTCGCCACCTGGCAGGCTCACCTCGCCGCAGGCAAAGTCCATCGCCTCGAAACGGGCGGAAGGGGCGCGGGCCGCACACAGGGCCAGCAACCGCTTGAGCTGCGCCCCCTGCGCCTCGTCAAGATCCTGCAGCCTGTCTCCCGCCAGCATCATGCCGCCGCTTGCCACCAGCGCCGCCAGATGAAAGTGATAATCGGTGGCGCTGGCCTGTTGACTCGGCAGATCTCGCAGGCAAATGCAGTCGGGATCCAGCGCCCACAGCCGGTCGTTTTGCCAGGCACGGCAGAACGCCTCGCGGGCTATCTGGCGAAAACGGGGGCCGTGGCGCTCCACGTCGTCACTCACCCGCATGCCGTGCACCAGCCCCAGGCTCGGCCAGATGGGGGCGTTGCAGCCGAGCAGGAAGGCCCCCTCGCCCGCCCCGCGCAAGATGGCGGCCATGCCGCGCCGATAGGCCTCGACCCGGGTGGCGGACGGGTCG
The DNA here is from genome assembly GCF_019048725.1 of Aeromonas sp. FDAARGOS 1407. Lineage (NCBI taxonomy): Bacteria > Pseudomonadati > Pseudomonadota > Gammaproteobacteria > Aeromonadales > Aeromonadaceae > Aeromonas > Aeromonas sp. FDAARGOS 1407. The sequence goes on along the minus strand of NZ_CP077399.1, from coordinate 3,195,457 downwards.
TGGAACTGGCCGCCGTGAGTGGCGCCCCAGAAGTTCGCATCGAGCTTGAAGTAGTGGATGCCCCACTGCTCGCGCAGGGTGCGAAACACCCGTTCGAGATGGGCCTGCACCTCGGGGTGGGTGCCGTCCAGCACATACCAGGGAGTGCAGCGCCAGCCGCCGTAGGTGACCCGCTCGGAAGGCAGCGGCAAGCCGTCATCTCCTTTCACGAACCAGTCGGGATGATCCAGAAAGACTTGCGAGGTGGGCTCGGCGATAAAGGGGGCGACCCAGAGGGCGGGCTCGCAGCCGGCGGCGCGGATCTCTGCGGCCAGCGCCGCTACCCCTTGTTCGAATTTCGCGGAAGGGGTGAGCCAGTCTCCCATTTTGGCCTGATAGCCATCGTCTATCTGCACGTAGCGCAGGGCCGGGAAGCGCTCGGCGCGCACCGCCAGGTTCTCGCGAATGTCGGCGGCGCTCACATCGCTGTAGTAGTGATACCAGGAGCACCAGCCGCTGGGGCGCGTGGTGACCTGGCCGATCAGCGATCCATGCTCAGCCTCGATCAGATTCGCCAGCTCGGCCAGCAGATCCTCACGCTCCGGCCCTTCCAGGCAGATCAGCGCCTCGCTCTGCCAGTGCTGGCCGGCAGGCAGCAGACGATCCTCGCTGTTCATCAGGATCTGCAGGCGACCATCGGGATAGAGGCGAAACTCGCCGCCAAAGCGGTGGCAGCTGGCAAAGGCGAGCAGCAGCCAGCCCTTGCCGTGCTCTACCAGCAGCAGGTTGTGCACAGTGTGAAAACCTTCGTCATCGGTGATGCGATAGACGCTGGCATCGGGGCAACGCCCCACCGGCTGCGGCGATTGCCAGCTGCCCATGGTCTGGGCCAGCATCTGGAACCCCTCCCCATAGACGGGCGCATCAGGCGAGAGGCCGAGCTTGCCGTCAAACAGCACCCAACGCCCCACCGGGGTATCGTCACACCCCGTGTTGTCGAGGCGCACCCGGCACAGGGGGCCATCCCATTGGCGGGTTTGCAACAAGTTCGCGGGCAGATCATTATCGGTCGCCAGCTGGCGGATACGGGACAAGAGGGATGTCATCACTACTCCTTGTAGTTCGAAAAGGGTTCTATCAGACAATTTTCAAAAACGAAACTTCAATTAAATCAGCTTCAAACGAACTGATTTCAGCTGTTATTGTTTTAATGCCGCGACCCGGCCTCTCTGGTAAACTGCGCTTTTCTTCACAGTTACCAAGAAGGGGCTCACGTGATCGCGCAACGTGCCTTGCTATACCTTCGTGACTTTATGGTCATCGTCGCCTGCCTGCTGGCAGGCAAAACCGTGGCAGCCATCCTGCCCTTCGCCTTCCCTGGCAGCATCATCGGCATGCTGCTGCTGTTCGTGCTGCTCTCGCTGCAACTGGTGAAGTTGCAGTGGGTCGAGCTCGGTGCCGGTCTGCTGCTGCGCCATATGGGGGTCCTGTTCGTGCCGGTGGCCGTGGGCCTGGTGGCCTGGCTGGAACCCCTGCGCCAATCCTTGGGCCTCATCATGCTCTGCATCGTGGTGGGCATAGTGCTGATCCTCGGCACCGTCGGGCACCTTTATCAGAGGATGAACAAATGATCTTCTGGCTCGCCATTCCTCTGACCCTGGCACTCTATTTTGCCACCCGGGCGCTTCATCGCCGTCTGCCCTGGCCCATCATCAATCCGGTGCTGGTGCCCACCACCGTCATCATCGGTCTGCTGCTCTGGCTTGACCTGCCCCTTGAGCAGTACGAAAGCGGCACCCGCCCCATCACGGCGCTGCTGGAGCCCGCCGTGGTGGCGCTGGCCCTGCCGCTCTATCAGCAGGCACGCCAGATCCGGGCCAGGCTCAAGCCCATCCTAGTCTGCACCCTGGCCTCGGTATTGATCTCGGTATGTACTACCTTGCTGATCGGTCATTTTATGGGCGCCGACCCGGCACTACTTGCGTCCCTGATCACAAAATCCATCACCACGCCACTGGCCATGAGTGTGAGCCAGTCCCTCGGCGGCATTCCCGCCATCGCCGCCGCCGTGGTGGTGGTGGTCGGGATCATCGGCGCCCTGATTGGGTATCCGCTGCTCAAGCTGATGCGGGTCACTGACCCCGAGGCCCAGGGGCTGGCTGTGGGCGCCTGTGCCCACGCCATCGGTACCGCCACCTCCGCCGAACAGGGCATAGTCCAGGGGGCCTTCTCGTCGCTCGCCATGGTGGTGTGCGGCATTCTCACCGCTGCCGTCGCGCCACTCCTGTTCACCCTCTATCACTGGCTGAGCTAAGCCTTCGTCAGGCGGGCCTGCGGGCCCGCCCGTGCGACCTGCCGCACAATTTGCACAAGACAAACGTTTCCATTACTATCCCGCTCCGTTTGCCCGTCAGGGCGTGAGCAAGCTCACACAATTCACCGAGCTTGCTCCCTACAATGGCCCCCCAATTGGCCTTTGAGGACACACTATGCATCCCCGTTTTGCCAAGCCACTCGATACCCTGCCCGCCCCGCTCAAAGCGGCGCTGCTGCCCATGCTCGACCCTGCCGACGGCAGTGCGTTCAATGCCCGTTTTACCCCGGATCAGGTCGCTACCCTGAAAGCCGCCAGCGGCCTTGATGATCGCGCCCTGCGCCTGGTTCTGCTGCCACTGGCCGCCGCCTGCTCGGTCGCCCCCATCTCCAAGTTTTTTGTCGGCGCCATCGCCTGCGGCCTGAGCGGCACCTGGTATTTCGGCGCCAACATGGAGTTCGCAGGCCAGGGCCTGTTCCACTCGGTGCACGCCGAGCAGTCCGCCATCTCCAACGCCTGGCTGGGTGGCGAGACCGGGATCTCTGAAATCACCGTCAACTACACCCCCTGCGGCCACTGCCGCCAGTTCATGAACGAGCTGAGCACCGCCAAGACCCTGCAGGTCTCTCTGCCCGATGATCTCAGTGCCCTGCAATCCTTCCTGCCCCACTCCTTCGGACCGGCGGATCTCGATATCACAGATGCCCTGATGAGCCCGCAGTCCCACGACGAGCTGGTCCTGGAGAGTGAAGATCCCCTCTGGCAGGCCGCTCTGGCTGCTGCTCGCCAAAGCTATGCGCCCTACAGCCAGGGTTATGCCGCGGTGGCGCTGCAATTTGCCGATGGCCGCCTCTTCTGTGGTCGCTACGCCGAGAACGCCGCCTTCAACCCCAGTCTGCCGCCGATGCAGATGGCCTGCGCCCATGCGGTGTTGAACGGTGCGGATCTCGCCACCATCCGTCGCGCCGTGCTGCTGGAGAGCAAAAACGGCCAGATCAGCCAGCGCGACGCCGCCCAGTCCACCCTCAAGGCACTGGGATCGGTCGAGCTGGAGTACCTGGCTGTCTAACCAGCTACCTTGCCTCTCTATCGCCAAGGCCCCCGCATCTAGGATGCGGGGGCCTTTTTTATCTGGATCCGCCCTCTTTGATACTCAACGAACTCCGTTGCTCCTCATGCCCGGAGTTCAACTTAATTGCCGCCACGGCGGGTGCCGCACGCCTGTTCCGGCCACTTGCAAGTGACGCCATGCAAAGGCGCCTAACCTGTCGCACTAAATGCCAGAAAACCAATCATCAACAACATTGAAAACCAGTTAAATAAATGTAAATAGATATTTATACCAATTATATCTTACCCAGTTGAATATACTGTGGCGGCTGATTAAGGTGGGGGCCTTATCAAGGCATCAGTCAAGGAAAGACGTATGGAGATAGTGGTACTCGGGGGTGGCGTCATTGGTGTAACCAGCGCCTGGTATCTGGCAAAAGCGGGCCATCAGGTGACCCTGCTGGAGCGGCGAGAGGGGGTGGCGCTTGAAACCAGCCACGCCAATGCCGGCCAGATCTCCCCCGGTTACGCTGCCCCCTGGGCGGCCCCCGGCATTCCCCTCAAGGCGGCCAAATGGATGCTGCAAAAGCATGCACCCTTCACGGTGCGCCCCACCGCCGACCCTTTCCAGCTGCGCTGGATGCTGAAGATGCTGGCCAACTGCACCCCGGCGGCCTATGCCACCAACAAGGGGCGCATGGTGCGCCTGGCCGAGTACAGCCGCGATTGCATGAAGGTGCTGCGCGATGAACTGGCCCTCGACTACGAGGGGCGCCAGCTCGGCACCCTGCAACTGTTTCGAAGCCAGGCCCAGCTGGATGCCAGCAAGCGCGATATCGAGGTGCTGGAAGAGTACGGTGTCCCCTACCAGTCGCTGGATGACAGCGGCTGCGAAGAGGCCGAACCGGCCCTGGCACGGGTGCGCGGCAAGATAGTGGGCGGCCTGCGCCTGCCTGGCGACGAGACCGGCGACTGCTTCCGCTTTACCAAAGCGCTGGCGCTGGAAGCGCAGAAACTCGGGGTCAAATTCGTCTTCAACTGCGACATCGACGAGATTGAGGTCTCCCATGGCCGCGCCGTGGCGGTGCGGGCGGGCGAACAGCGCTACCGTGCCGAGGCCATCGTCTGCGCCCTTGGCAGCTACGGCACCGGCTTCCTGCGTCCGCTGCTGCGTCCGCTCGGGCTGGAGCTGCCGGTCTATCCGGTCAAGGGCTACTCCCTCACCCTGCCGATGACCAATCCGGATGCGGCCCCCCGCAGCACAGTGCTGGATGAAACCTACAAGGTGGCCATCACCCGTTTTGACGAGCGGATCAGGGTCGGCGGCATGGCAGAGCTCTCGGGCTACAACCTGGTGCTCAACCCCAAACGCCATGACACCCTGGCCATGGTGGTGGGCGATCTCTTCCCCGAAGGGGGGGACATCAGCCGCGCCGAGTTCTGGACCGGGTTGCGCCCCATGACGCCGGACGGCACCCCGCTGGTGGGCCCAAGCCCCATCCCCGGGCTCTGGCTCAACACGGGCCACGGCACCCTGGGCTGGACCATGGCGGCAGGTTCTGGCCAACTGCTCTGCGATCTGATTAGCGGCAGTGCAACCGCCATCAGCGACGAAGGGCTGACCCTGGCTCGCTACGCCTGAGTCGCCCCAGACTCCATCGGCAGGCCACCTTATGCAGGTGGCCTGCCTGTTTTTTCACCCCCGCCTCTCCCCGCTTCTTTTCTGCGCCGCTTTTTCCGCCTCCCTACGGTGTTCACACCGCTGGATATTGCAGCGAACGACACAGAATATTGCGCAATTCGACTTGCGCCCGCCGCCACAATCCGTAATGTGGACAGACACATTTTTCGCAACTCGTATTTTGTAACCAGCTTGTAAATGGCCGGCGCCATACAAGGGGTCACGGGATCCACAACGCATTATTAAGCAGCTATCCAGGGTAGGACATTATGAAAAAAGTAGGTTTGGTCGGTTGGCGTGGCATGGTGGGATCGGTTCTGATGAGCCGGATGCAGGAAGAGCAGGATTTCGCCCATATTCAACCTACCTTCTTCACGTAAGTATTCACCGGAACAGTATTGACACAGGAAAAATGAGACGATCGTCTCTTGATCCCACTTTCCTGCTTGCTTGATCCTGCTCCTTAGATACGCTCCCCCCATGAGCAAAAACACCATGCATTCCGCGGGAATGCCCACCACTCTGGAGCAGGCCAACGAGCTGATTTATAAGCTCCTCGACCGCATCGCCGAGCTGGAGGACCGCCTCAATCAGCACAGCGGCAACTCCTCCAAGCCGCCTTCCAGCGACGGCCCCGGTGCACCGCCGCCGGCCCGCAAGCGTCCGGCGTCCGGCAAGCAACGGGGGGCGCAGCCCGGTCACAAGGGACATCGCCGCGAGCGGCATCCGCTTGATGCCCGCCTGACCCTGGTCCCGCATTACCCTGCCGCCGATTGCGCTTGCTGTGGCGGGGACATGGTGGCCCATGCCAAACCCTATCAGGTTCATCAGGTGTTCGAGCTGCCCGAGGTGAGCTATCTCGTCACCGAACACCAACTGTATCGTGCGACCTGCTCACGGTGTATCGGCACGACCCAGGCCGCACTGCCAGACAACGTCAGCAGCAGCCAGATGGGGGCCAATCTGCTCAGCTACATCGCGCTGCAAAGCGGCCAGTTTCACCAGAGCGTCAGCCAGATACAGCAGCAGCTCAAACAGCATTTCGGCCTGAGTTTTAGCCGGGGCGCCATCAGTGAGGCGCAGGGGCGGGTGAGTGCCATGCTCACCCCGACCTACCAGGCCATCAAGCAGCAGGTGCAGACGGCCACCCACGTTCATGCCGATGAGACCCGGCATCAGCGGGGTGGAGAGCGCCGCTGGATGTGGCTGGCGCTGAGCAAGATAGCCGTCTGCTTCATGACGGCCTATGGCCGTGGTCAGGAGGCGGCCAAGCGGCTGCTGGGCGCCGAGTTTGACGGGGTGCTGGTGACCGACCAGTACGCCGGCTACCGGTTTATCGACGCCGACCAGCGGCAACTGTGCTGGGCCCACGTGGCCCGCAATCTCGTGGCCATCGCCGAGAGTAGCGAGCAGTGCAACCAGCCCATCGGTGCCCGGTTGGTCTTGCTGGCGGATGCGGTGTTTCGTACCCGGCACCGTTGGGAAAGCGGTGCGTTGAGCAAGCAGAAATACCTGCGCAGGCTCGCGCGTTACCGGCAAAGCTGGCGAAGCCAGTTGGAGCGCGGCGCCCTGTTGTGCAGCAAACGCTACCGTGGACGATGCCAGTTGCTGCTGCGGGATGACGAGATGCTGTGGCGGTTTATGACTGACGACGAAATAGCGCTGACCAACAACGAGGCGGAGCGGGCGCTGCGTGGCTATGTGCTCTGGCGCAAGGGTAGCTACGGCGTGTGGTCTCACCGGGGCGAGCTGTTTCGCCAGCGCATCCTGTCGTTGGTGGAGACCGGCAAGCGATTGGGCCGCTGCCCACAGGAGTGGTTGAGGGCCGTGGTCAGGGCGTGCATCGAGAAGACAGATTATCCCATCCCGGCAGAACTGATGCCGTCAACCCCGTCCTGGTGAATAGATACGTTCGAAAAGGGTTCTATCAGACAATTTTCAAAAACGAAACTTCAATTAAATCAGCTTCAAACGAACTGATTTCAGCTGTTATTGTTTTAATGCCGCGACCCGGCCTCTCTGGTAAACTGCGCTTTTCTTCACAGTTACCAAGAAGGGGCTCACGTGATCGCGCAACGTGCCTTGCTATACCTTCGTGACTTTATGGTCATCGTCGCCTGCCTGCTGGCAGGCAAAACCGTGGCAGCCATCCTGCCCTTCGCCTTCCCTGGCAGCATCATCGGCATGCTGCTGCTGTTCGTGCTGCTCTCGCTGCAACTGGTGAAGTTGCAGTGGGTCGAGCTCGGTGCCGGTCTGCTGCTGCGCCATATGGGGGTCCTGTTCGTGCCGGTGGCCGTGGGCCTGGTGGCCTGGCTGGAACCCCTGCGCCAATCCTTGGGCCTCATCATGCTCTGCATCGTGGTGGGCATAGTGCTGATCCTCGGCACCGTCGGGCACCTTTATCAGAGGATGAACAAATGATCTTCTGGCTCGCCATTCCTCTGACCCTGGCACTCTATTTTGCCACCCGGGCGCTTCATCGCCGTCTGCCCTGGCCCATCATCAATCCGGTGCTGGTGCCCACCACCGTCATCATCGGTCTGCTGCTCTGGCTTGACCTGCCCCTTGAGCAGTACGAAAGCGGCACCCGCCCCATCACGGCGCTGCTGGAGCCCGCCGTGGTGGCGCTGGCCCTGCCGCTCTATCAGCAGGCACGCCAGATCCGGGCCAGGCTCAAGCCCATCCTAGTCTGCACCCTGGCCTCGGTATTGATCTCGGTATGTACTACCTTGCTGATCGGTCATTTTATGGGCGCCGACCCGGCACTACTTGCGTCCCTGATCACAAAATCCATCACCACGCCACTGGCCATGAGTGTGAGCCAGTCCCTCGGCGGCATTCCCGCCATCGCCGCCGCCGTGGTGGTGGTGGTCGGGATCATCGGCGCCCTGATTGGGTATCCGCTGCTCAAGCTGATGCGGGTCACTGACCCCGAGGCCCAGGGGCTGGCTGTGGGCGCCTGTGCCCACGCCATCGGTACCGCCACCTCCGCCGAACAGGGCATAGTCCAGGGGGCCTTCTCGTCGCTCGCCATGGTGGTGTGCGGCATTCTCACCGCTGCCGTCGCGCCACTCCTGTTCACCCTCTATCACTGGCTGAGCTAAGCCTTCGTCAGGCGGGCCTGCGGGCCCGCCCGTGCGACCTGCCGCACAATTTGCACAAGACAAACGTTTCCATTACTATCCCGCTCCGTTTGCCCGTCAGGGCGTGAGCAAGCTCACACAATTCACCGAGCTTGCTCCCTACAATGGCCCCCCAATTGGCCTTTGAGGACACACTATGCATCCCCGTTTTGCCAAGCCACTCGATACCCTGCCCGCCCCGCTCAAAGCGGCGCTGCTGCCCATGCTCGACCCTGCCGACGGCAGTGCGTTCAATGCCCGTTTTACCCCGGATCAGGTCGCTACCCTGAAAGCCGCCAGCGGCCTTGATGATCGCGCCCTGCGCCTGGTTCTGCTGCCACTGGCCGCCGCCTGCTCGGTCGCCCCCATCTCCAAGTTTTTTGTCGGCGCCATCGCCTGCGGCCTGAGCGGCACCTGGTATTTCGGCGCCAACATGGAGTTCGCAGGCCAGGGCCTGTTCCACTCGGTGCACGCCGAGCAGTCCGCCATCTCCAACGCCTGGCTGGGTGGCGAGACCGGGATCTCTGAAATCACCGTCAACTACACCCCCTGCGGCCACTGCCGCCAGTTCATGAACGAGCTGAGCACCGCCAAGACCCTGCAGGTCTCTCTGCCCGATGATCTCAGTGCCCTGCAATCCTTCCTGCCCCACTCCTTCGGACCGGCGGATCTCGATATCACAGATGCCCTGATGAGCCCGCAGTCCCACGACGAGCTGGTCCTGGAGAGTGAAGATCCCCTCTGGCAGGCCGCTCTGGCTGCTGCTCGCCAAAGCTATGCGCCCTACAGCCAGGGTTATGCCGCGGTGGCGCTGCAATTTGCCGATGGCCGCCTCTTCTGTGGTCGCTACGCCGAGAACGCCGCCTTCAACCCCAGTCTGCCGCCGATGCAGATGGCCTGCGCCCATGCGGTGTTGAACGGTGCGGATCTCGCCACCATCCGTCGCGCCGTGCTGCTGGAGAGCAAAAACGGCCAGATCAGCCAGCGCGACGCCGCCCAGTCCACCCTCAAGGCACTGGGATCGGTCGAGCTGGAGTACCTGGCTGTCTAACCAGCTACCTTGCCTCTCTATCGCCAAGGCCCCCGCATCTAGGATGCGGGGGCCTTTTTTATCTGGATCCGCCCTCTTTGATACTCAACGAACTCCGTTGCTCCTCATGCCCGGAGTTCAACTTAATTGCCGCCACGGCGGGTGCCGCACGCCTGTTCCGGCCACTTGCAAGTGACGCCATGCAAAGGCGCCTAACCTGTCGCACTAAATGCCAGAAAACCAATCATCAACAACATTGAAAACCAGTTAAATAAATGTAAATAGATATTTATACCAATTATATCTTACCCAGTTGAATATACTGTGGCGGCTGATTAAGGTGGGGGCCTTATCAAGGCATCAGTCAAGGAAAGACGTATGGAGATAGTGGTACTCGGGGGTGGCGTCATTGGTGTAACCAGCGCCTGGTATCTGGCAAAAGCGGGCCATCAGGTGACCCTGCTGGAGCGGCGAGAGGGGGTGGCGCTTGAAACCAGCCACGCCAATGCCGGCCAGATCTCCCCCGGTTACGCTGCCCCCTGGGCGGCCCCCGGCATTCCCCTCAAGGCGGCCAAATGGATGCTGCAAAAGCATGCACCCTTCACGGTGCGCCCCACCGCCGACCCTTTCCAGCTGCGCTGGATGCTGAAGATGCTGGCCAACTGCACCCCGGCGGCCTATGCCACCAACAAGGGGCGCATGGTGCGCCTGGCCGAGTACAGCCGCGATTGCATGAAGGTGCTGCGCGATGAACTGGCCCTCGACTACGAGGGGCGCCAGCTCGGCACCCTGCAACTGTTTCGAAGCCAGGCCCAGCTGGATGCCAGCAAGCGCGATATCGAGGTGCTGGAAGAGTACGGTGTCCCCTACCAGTCGCTGGATGACAGCGGCTGCGAAGAGGCCGAACCGGCCCTGGCACGGGTGCGCGGCAAGATAGTGGGCGGCCTGCGCCTGCCTGGCGACGAGACCGGCGACTGCTTCCGCTTTACCAAAGCGCTGGCGCTGGAAGCGCAGAAACTCGGGGTCAAATTCGTCTTCAACTGCGACATCGACGAGATTGAGGTCTCCCATGGCCGCGCCGTGGCGGTGCGGGCGGGCGAACAGCGCTACCGTGCCGAGGCCATCGTCTGCGCCCTTGGCAGCTACGGCACCGGCTTCCTGCGTCCGCTGCTGCGTCCGCTCGGGCTGGAGCTGCCGGTCTATCCGGTCAAGGGCTACTCCCTCACCCTGCCGATGACCAATCCGGATGCGGCCCCCCGCAGCACAGTGCTGGATGAAACCTACAAGGTGGCCATCACCCGTTTTGACGAGCGGATCAGGGTCGGCGGCATGGCAGAGCTCTCGGGCTACAACCTGGTGCTCAACCCCAAACGCCATGACACCCTGGCCATGGTGGTGGGCGATCTCTTCCCCGAAGGGGGGGACATCAGCCGCGCCGAGTTCTGGACCGGGTTGCGCCCCATGACGCCGGACGGCACCCCGCTGGTGGGCCCAAGCCCCATCCCCGGGCTCTGGCTCAACACGGGCCACGGCACCCTGGGCTGGACCATGGCGGCAGGTTCTGGCCAACTGCTCTGCGATCTGATTAGCGGCAGTGCAACCGCCATCAGCGACGAAGGGCTGACCCTGGCTCGCTACGCCTGAGTCGCCCCAGACTCCATCGGCAGGCCACCTTATGCAGGTGGCCTGCCTGTTTTTTCACCCCCGCCTCTCCCCGCTTCTTTTCTGCGCCGCTTTTTCCGCCTCCCTACGGTGTTCACACCGCTGGATATTGCAGCGAACGACACAGAATATTGCGCAATTCGACTTGCGCCCGCCGCCACAATCCGTAATGTGGACAGACACATTTTTCGCAACTCGTATTTTGTAACCAGCTTGTAAATGGCCGGCGCCATACAAGGGGTCACGGGATCCACAACGCATTATTAAGCAGCTATCCAGGGTAGGACATTATGAAAAAAGTAGGTTTGGTCGGTTGGCGTGGCATGGTGGGATCGGTTCTGATGAGCCGGATGCAGGAAGAGCAGGATTTCGCCCATATTCAACCTACCTTCTTCACCACTTCCCAGGCCGGTGAGGCCGCCCCCAACTTCGGCGTCGATGCCGGCACTCTGCAGGATGCCTTCGACATCGAGGCATTGGCCAGGCAGGAGATCATCATCACCGCCCAGGGCGGCGATTACACCAAGGATGTCTATCCGCGCCTGAAGGCCGCCGGCTGGCAGGGTTACTGGATTGACGCCGCCTCTTCCCTGCGCATGGAGCAGGACGCCGTCATCATCTTGGATCCGGTCAACGGTGACGTCATCGAGCAGGCGCTGAACGATGGCATCAAGACCTTCGTTGGTGGCAACTGCACCGTCAGCCTGATGCTGCTGGCTTTGGGCGGCCTGTTCAAGGCCGATTTGGTGGAGTGGGTGAGCGTGGCCACCTATCAGGCCGCCTCCGGTGGCGGTGCCCGTCATATGCGCGAGCTGGTGACCCAGATGGGGATCCTGCGCGACGAGGTGGCGGTAGAGCTGGCCGATCCCGCCTCCGCCATTCTCGATATCGAGCGCAAGATCACCGAGAAGACCCGCTCCGGCACCCTGCCGGTGGACAACTTCGGCGTGCCGCTGGCCGGTGGCCTCATCCCCTGGATCGACACCAAGCTCGACAACGGCCAGAGCCGTGAAGAGTGGAAAGGCCAGGCCGAGACCAACAAGATCCTGGGGATCCAGGATGCCGCCATCCCGGTGGATGGTCTGTGCGTGCGGATCGGCGCCCTGCGCTGCCACAGCCAGGCGTTCACCATCAAGCTGAAGAAGGATGTGCCGCTGGCAGAAATTGAATCTCTGCTGGCCGCCCACAACGACTGGGTCAAGGTGATCCCCAACGATCGCGACATCACCGCCCGCGAGCTGACCCCGGCTGCCGTCACCGGTACCCTCAGCATCCCGGTGGGTCGTCTACGCAAGCTCAACATGGGCCCCGAGTACCTGGCCGCCTTCACCGTGGGTGACCAGCTGCTGTGGGGCGCCGCCGAGCCCCTGCGCCGCATGCTGCGTATCCTGCTGGCCCGCTAATTCGCCGCGCCAATGCCAAAAGGGCGGGGAGTCACACTCCCCGCCCTTTTTTACGGCCTCTTGCTGGTGGTTTCTTTGTCTGTCAGTCGCACCTGATGTAAGTATTCACCGGAACAGTATTGACACAGGAAAAATGAGACGATCGTCTCTTGATCCCACTTTCCTGCTTGCTTGATCCTGCTCCTTAGATACGCTCCCCCCATGAGCAAAAACACCATGCATTCCGCGGGAATGCCCACCACTCTGGAGCAGGCCAACGAGCTGATTTATAAGCTCCTCGACCGCATCGCCGAGCTGGAGGACCGCCTCAATCAGCACAGCGGCAACTCCTCCAAGCCGCCTTCCAGCGACGGCCCCGGTGCACCGCCGCCGGCCCGCAAGCGTCCGGCGTCCGGCAAGCAACGGGGGGCGCAGCCCGGTCACAAGGGACATCGCCGCGAGCGGCATCCGCTTGATGCCCGCCTGACCCTGGTCCCGCATTACCCTGCCGCCGATTGCGCTTGCTGTGGCGGGGACATGGTGGCCCATGCCAAACCCTATCAGGTTCATCAGGTGTTCGAGCTGCCCGAGGTGAGCTATCTCGTCACCGAACACCAACTGTATCGTGCGACCTGCTCACGGTGTATCGGCACGACCCAGGCCGCACTGCCAGACAACGTCAGCAGCAGCCAGATGGGGGCCAATCTGCTCAGCTACATCGCGCTGCAAAGCGGCCAGTTTCACCAGAGCGTCAGCCAGATACAGCAGCAGCTCAAACAGCATTTCGGCCTGAGTTTTAGCCGGGGCGCCATCAGTGAGGCGCAGGGGCGGGTGAGTGCCATGCTCACCCCGACCTACCAGGCCATCAAGCAGCAGGTGCAGACGGCCACCCACGTTCATGCCGATGAGACCCGGCATCAGCGGGGTGGAGAGCGCCGCTGGATGTGGCTGGCGCTGAGCAAGATAGCCGTCTGCTTCATGACGGCCTATGGCCGTGGTCAGGAGGCGGCCAAGCGGCTGCTGGGCGCCGAGTTTGACGGGGTGCTGGTGACCGACCAGTACGCCGGCTACCGGTTTATCGACGCCGACCAGCGGCAACTGTGCTGGGCCCACGTGGCCCGCAATCTCGTGGCCATCGCCGAGAGTAGCGAGCAGTGCAACCAGCCCATCGGTGCCCGGTTGGTCTTGCTGGCGGATGCGGTGTTTCGTACCCGGCACCGTTGGGAAAGCGGTGCGTTGAGCAAGCAGAAATACCTGCGCAGGCTCGCGCGTTACCGGCAAAGCTGGCGAAGCCAGTTGGAGCGCGGCGCCCTGTTGTGCAGCAAACGCTACCGTGGACGATGCCAGTTGCTGCTGCGGGATGACGAGATGCTGTGGCGGTTTATGACTGACGACGAAATAGCGCTGACCAACAACGAGGCGGAGCGGGCGCTGCGTGGCTATGTGCTCTGGCGCAAGGGTAGCTACGGCGTGTGGTCTCACCGGGGCGAGCTGTTTCGCCAGCGCATCCTGTCGTTGGTGGAGACCGGCAAGCGATTGGGCCGCTGCCCACAGGAGTGGTTGAGGGCCGTGGTCAGGGCGTGCATCGAGAAGACAGATTATCCCATCCCGGCAGAACTGATGCCGTCAACCCCGTCCTGGTGAATAGATACCACCTGATGGCACAGGGCAAGCCGCGCCCATTACGCCTTAACGTTGTTCTGCCCCATCCCTGTGGGTGTATTCCAGTTCTGTTCCACCCACTCAACGCCAATGTCAGCATTGAATGTCACTACTGATGCCTGTGCCCATCTTGGCGAAGTAGTCAGGCTCCAGGCCCGCACTTATGCCAGCACGATACGCTGGCAGCCGCTGTAGATCTCGGCGCGCCCCGGGCGACAGAACCCCACCAGGGTGAGACCGGTCTGCTCGGCCCGCGCCACCGCCAGTTCGGTGGCAGCCGAGATGGCGAGCAGGATCTCCACCCCGGCGCTGGCAGCCTTTTGCACCATCTCGAAACTGGCGCGGCTGGTCACCAGGATGGCGCCATCGCGCCGGCCGGTGCGACACAGGTGGCCCACCAGCTTGTCGAGCGCAATATGGCGCCCCACGTCCTCGCGAATGGCGAGGATGTTGCCCGCCCCGTCCACATGCACGGCGGCGTGGGTGGCGCCGGTGCACTGCCCCAGCAACTGCAGGGGGCGCAGCCCATCCAGCACCTTGTCGATAAGGCCTATCGCAAAACGCTGGCTGTCCGGCAAGGGGGGCAAGGTGCGCACCACCTGCTCCAGACTCTCGCTGCCACAGATGCCGCAACCGGTGCGTCCCGCCAGGGTGCGCCGCTTCTCTTTCAGGCGATAGATGCAGCGATTGGCCAGGGTGATGTGCAGCTCGATGCCCTGACAGCCATTGACCTGCTCGATATCGTGAATGTCGTGCAGGCCGTCGATGATCCCCTCAGAGAGGGAGAAGCCGATGGCAAAATCCTCCAGATCGGCGGCCGAGCACATCATCACGCTGTGGGCGATACCGTTGTAGACCAGCGCCACCGGGGTTTCGCAGGGCAGCTGCATGGCGCTGTCGGTGGTCACCTCACGCCCCTGATAGTGCACCACCTCGCGCGGCGCCGCGCACCGGAACACGTCACTCTCTTGCCACATCTTGTTGCCGCCTTATTCGATGATCCTGGGATCCTTTGCCGAAATACCGAGCCGCTTCATTTTCGAGAGCAGGGTGGTGCGCTTCATGCCAAGACGCTGGGCCGCCCCCCGGGCACCGGCGACGATGCCGTTGCTCTCCTTGAGCGCCGCGATAATCGCCTCGCGCTCATCCTCCGGCCCCTGCCGGAACAGGGGGGCATCGGGCTCGTCATAAACCAGGGTCTCAATCTTGTGGTAGCCCTTGAGAGGCAGCAGCTCGTCGGGGGAGAGATTGAGCACCTGGCCGCGGGTCATCACCACGGCCCGCTCTATGATGTTCTCCAGCTCGCGAATATTGCCGTACCAGGGGAGCGACACCAGCATCTTCATGGCATCGGCCGGAATGGCGGTGATGGTGCGGCGCATCCGCTTGGCGATCTTCTTGATAAAGAAGTTGACCAGCAGCGGTATGTCTTCGCGCCGCTTGCGCAGGGGCGGCAGCTCGATGGGAAAGACGTTGAGCCGGTAGTAGAGATCGCTGCGAAAGCGCTTGTTCTTGACCATGGAAAGCAGATCGCAGTTGGTGGCCGCCACCAGTCGCACGTCCACGGCGATGGGGTTGCTGTTGCCCACCCGCTCCAGCTCGTGCTCCTGCAACACCCGCAACAGCTTGGGTTGCAGATCGATGGGCATGTCCCCCACCTCGTCGAGAAACAGGGTACCCTTGTGGGCCCGCTCGAAGCGGCCGATGCGCTGGGTCAGGGCGCCGGTGAAGGCCCCCTTCTCGTGGCCGAACAGATCGCTCTCGATAAGGCCGGTGGGAATGGCGGCGCAGTTCACCTTCACCATCTCCCGGCTGCTGCGGGCACTGAGTTGATGAATGGCTTGGGCGATCAGCTCCTTGCCGGTGCCCGTCTCCCCCAAAATCAGCACGGTGCAGTCGCTCTCGGCCACCAGCCGCACCTTCTCCATTACGCTCGCCATCACGGGGCTCTGGTAGATGATGTGGGAGAACTCTCCCCGCACGGCGGGCTCGCCAATGCGAAGAGTCTTCTCTTTCGCACCGTTGGTGTTGGAGATCTCCTGCTGCGCCTGCACGTTGTTCATGGCGATCGCCGTGCGCGCCGCCACCTGTTCGAGCAGAGAGATGTCGATATCGACGAAGAAATCCACCTCCGGGTGGGAGAGGATCAGCACCCCCAGCAGATTGCCCCGGTAACGCAGCGGCAAGATGCAGGAGCTGTTGGCCTCGGGGGGCAGGATCTGGGTGGCGAAGCGGCAGTGGGCGTTGCAGCCGTGGCCATGCTCGCGATAGATGAAATAGGGTTCGCTGTGACCCAGGGCCCCCTGCAGGCAGTTCTTTTCGAAACAGGAGTGGTCGATGATGCCGGGCTGCTCGCTCTGGCTTTCGTTCACCAGATAGCTCTTGAAGCTGTCGGAGGTGGCGTTGTATTCGGCAAGACAGAGGCTGCTGATGGCAAAATGGTGCTGCAGGATGGCAAACAGGCTTCTTGGCAGCTCGGCGATGCGCACCAGTTTGATCACCGCATTGGTCACATCCACCAAAATCTTGCAGCTGTCGCGCTCAAGGCGCAGGGAGTGGGCCTGCTCCAGGGTGCGCTCCTTGTCCTGCACGTTCTCCAGCGCAATGGCGATGATGGCCGCCAGCTGGGTCAGTTTGGCCAGCACCTCCATGGGAAAGGCGCGAGCCTCGCGGCTGATGAACTCCACCCCGCCCAGGTGGCTGCGAGCGGTGGTGATGGGCAGTTGGCAGTAGGATTGCAGGTCATCATAGACGGGGGTGCTCGCCAACAGGGCGCAGCGGTTTTCAAAGCGGGCGGCGGGCAGGATGATCGCCTGCTCCCTGGAAAAGTGCAGATCGGCCTTGCGGCAGACGAGGTGCCTTGGGCCCCTCTCCCCCATGTAGCAGAAGATGGCCTCCTCCCCCGTCCCCTGGTTGAGGATCAGGTTGACCCGGATCACGCCATCGAAACAGACGTCTATCTTGTTGAGTTTCTTGATGAAGTCATCGAGCGTCACGGCCGACAGCAGGCTTTTTGAGAGCAGGAGGAAACCGTCATCCCAGATGGGGGAGATCTCGTCCAGCGGGATGGCACTCACACTCAGCATTACGGCCTCACATTGGATCAGTGTCAGTCACAGAGCCGGCCTGCCATGCCGTGGCATACTGATTCGCCATGGCGACCGGATATAACAACAAG
Organism: Aeromonas sp. FDAARGOS 1407; assembly: GCF_019048725.1. NCBI lineage: Bacteria > Pseudomonadati > Pseudomonadota > Gammaproteobacteria > Aeromonadales > Aeromonadaceae > Aeromonas > Aeromonas sp. FDAARGOS 1407. The sequence continues at coordinate 3,178,397 of NZ_CP077399.1, read as the reverse complement.
GGGTCGCCCTCATGCTGCTGACAAATATTGAATGGCATGATGCTTTATCAAATGTTGCAATTCAAAACGGGCACGTAACGAACAATAACAAAAGATAACATCGTCAGCGTCGATATATTCAAAGCTGGCGTGCCATCATAATGAAGCGGCGGGTTCATTACAAATCAGGCTGAATATTTTCTCGCGCATTTGTGCACATTTAATCAAGCCCGCGATTAAATAACTGATAATTAATTCAAGAGTGCCGCCCGAATTATTTGACGCTGAGCAATCTGGCTCACTGGCACTGATCACCCTGGCCCTGCTGCCACTGCAGATGTCCGCTTTTCAGTCCACCCAGGATGAAGAGCGCCGAACAGCCCTGAAAGGCCATCAGCAGCCAGCTGGCGTTGTCGGCCAGCTCCTGCGCCACCGTCCGGTGCGTAAGGTAGACCAGTAAAGTGATCAGCCCCAGCAGCATGGTGTTGATCAAGGTGGTCGAGACGAAGGCGATCAGCCAGGCGATAGTGGTACTCAGCGCGGAAAATACCCCGCGCATGGCCAGCCGCGCCGCCATGAAACAGCCGAAAAAACCAAAGCCCAACAGAAATATCATCTCGTCTTGCCAGATATAACAGCCAATACCCAGCAATATTGCGATGAAATAGCCACAAATATAAAAGATACCGAATAACCGGTTGATATCATGTTGCATGATCTCACCCATATTGAAATTTAACCAAGACAAGGGTGACCGACTCACAAGATGAGTCGGTCCCTTATTTTTTTATCTCCCCAAAGAGAGTGGTTGCCAATTACCCCTTGGCGGCGCTGCGCAATTTTGCCTTGAGCGCGCTGTACTCGGTCTGGACGCAGGGCGGGATCGCACTTTGTTAATGAAATTTGAACAGGCAGATCGTCTGTGATCTAATCGCGTCTCCATGCAGGAGGCACGCGCTATGACGTTGATTGAACACCTTACCCTTGTCGAAGAAACTCGCTCTGAGATCAATCGTAAACATAACCTGGTTGATGTCATGTTCCTTGTCATCAGTGCCATCATGAGTGGTGCCGAGGGCTGGAATGACATCGAAACCTATGGCGATTCAAAGATCGATTGGCTGCGTCAGCATCGCCCCTTTGCCAACGGCATCCCGCGGCGTCACACGGTTGCCCGCATTCTGCGCTGCATTGTCATCGATACCTTGCTTGAAGCGTTGCTGTGCTGGGTCAATGAACAGCGCACTCATCAGGGCAAACCCATCATTGCCTTTGATGGCAAGGTGTTACGCGGCTCCTTTCGGGGAAATGCCAAGGATGCGCTTCAGTTGGTCACGGCTTACGATACCGAAAATGGGCTGGTGTTAAGCCAGAAAGCAACCCCTAACAAGAAGGGGGAAATCGAAACCGTCAAAGATATGCTGGACATTCTTGAGCTAAAAGGAGCCGTTGTCACACTCGATGCGTTGCATTGTCAGCGTGAGACACTGGAGAAAATCAGCGAGAAGAAGGCTCATGTAGTGGTACAGGTCAAGAATAATCAACCGAAGCTGTATCAAGCGGTTCAATCGCAATTCCAGTCACTGTTTGACGCCCAGAAAGAGAAGATTGTCGTCGAGCACAAAGAGAGTGGACATGGCCGCCAGGAAGAGCGTTATGTGTTTCAATTAAAAGCCAAATTACCGCCAGAGTTGACGGAGAAATGGCCGACAATCCGCAGCATCATTGCCGTTGAGCGTCACCGCAGCGCCAACGGAAAAGGAACGGTAGATACCTCTTACTATGTCAGCTCGTTATCCCCCAAGCACAAGCTGCTAGGGCACTATATACGGCAGCACTGGCGGATAGAGAACAGCCAGCATTACATTCTTGATGTGGTGTTCAACGAGGATGCTTCCAGGATAGCGATGGAGGATGCGGTCGAGAATATGGCGCTATTCCGGCGGTTCGTATTGAATATCGTAAAACAGAGCAATTGTGGTGCTCGAAGTCAGAGAAACAAGCTAAAAAGAGCCGGCTGGAATGACGACTATCGGGCTCAGTTATTCTTTGGTTAAAATATCAACAAAGTGTGCTCCCGCCCTGGGTCTGGACGTAGACTTCCGCCTCGGCCTGATCCGCGATGCGCTCAATTTTTACCGCACAGTATTTGTACTCAGGGGTGTAGGAGACGGGGTCAAGGTGCTCTATGGTGAGCTCGTTGCAGGCCCCGATCCACCACTGGTAGGTCATGTAGACCACTCCGGCGTTGACCCGTTCGTTGTAGTTGGCCCGGGTGATCACCTTGCCGCGCCGCGACGAGATCCAGACCAGCGCCTGATCCTTCACCCCGAGTTTTTGGGCATCGCTCGGGTGGATCTGCACATAGCCCGGCTCATCGGCCAGGGTCTGCAGCGCCGAGCAGTTGCCGGTCATGGAGCGGCAGGAGTAGTGCCCCACCTCGCGCACGGTGGAGAGCACCAGCGGGTACTCGGCGCAGGGCTGCTCCAGCGGAGCACGCCACTCGGCGGCAATCAGCTGACCCTTGCCGCTCGGGGTGCTGAACACATTGCCCTCGAACAGGGTGCTGGTGCCCGGGTGATCCTCGGTCGGGCAGGGCCACTGCACACACTTGAGATCCGCCATCTTGTCGTAGCTGACCCCGGCGTAGAGCGGGCAGAGTCCGCGCAGCTCGTCCCAGATCTGCTCCGTATCGCGATACTCCATGGGATACCCCATGGCGGTGGCCATCAGCGAGAAGATCGCCCAGTCGGGCTTCACGTTGTCAGGCGGCGTCACCGCCTTGTAGAAGCGCTGGAAACCGCGATCCGCCGAGCTGTAGACCCCCTCGTGCTCGCCCCAGCTGGTGGCGGGCAGAATGACGTCCGCCATCTCGGCCGTCTGGGTCATGAAGATATCCTGCACGATCACCAGCTCCATCCCCGCCAGGGTACGGCGGAACTGACCGAGGTCTGCCTCGGTCTGGGCCGGATCTTCGCCGAAGATATAGAAGGCCTTGCACTTGCCCTCCTCCACCTTGTGGCCCAGCTCGGTCAGGCGATAGCCGGGCTTCTGGGAGAGCGCATCAACCCCCCACGCCCTGGCGAACTTGGCGCTGATCTCGGGGTCGCTCACCGACTGATAACCCGGGAACTGGTGGGGCAGCATCCCCATGTCGCAGGTGCCCTGCACGTTGTTCTGACCGCGTACCGGCCCGCAGCCGGTGCCACGGCGACCGAAGTTGCCGGTCAGCAGCGCAATACCCGCGAGCCCCTTGACCACGTCCACTGCCTGACCGTACTGGGTCACCCCCATGCCCCACAGGATCATGGAGGCAGGCGACGCGGCATAGGTGCGAATGGCGGCGCGGATATCGGCGGCCTTGAGGCCAGTGATCCCCTCCACGTATTCCGGGGTGTACTTGGCCACCGTGGCCTTGAAGGTGTCGAACCCTTCGGTGTAGTTGGCGACGAACTCTTTGTTGTAGAGCCCTTCATTGATCAAGACGTTGGCGAAGGCGTTGACCAGCGCCATATTGGAACCGTTTTTGAGCGGCAGCCACTGATCGGCGATGCGGGCGGTCTCCACCATGCGCGGATCACACACAATCACCTTGGCCCCGTTTGCCTTCGCCTTGAGGATATGGCGGGCAACGATGGGGTGAGAGTCAGCAGCGTTGTACCCAAACACCAGCAGGCATTGGGTCTCTTGAATTTCGGGAATGGCGTTGCTCATAGCGCCGTTGCCTACAGTTGTCTCCAGACCGGAGACTGAGGGTGCGTGTCACACCCTCGCGCAGTGATCGACGTTGTTCGTTCCAAGCACGGCGCGGGCAAATTTCTGCATCACATAGTTGGCTTCATTGCCGGGGCCACGGGCAGAGCCGGTGGTCATGATGGCGTCCGGGCCATATTTCGCCTTGATGGCAGAGAGGCGGCTGCTGGCGAACTCGATGGCTTCGTCCCAGGAGACGGCTTCGAGCTTGCCACCGCGCTCGCGGCGGATCATCGGGCTCTTGAGACGGGGGGTCAGCAGGTTGGTGTCGTTCAAGAAATCCCAACCGTAATAACCCTTGAGGCAGAGCTGCCCCTCGTTGGTCCGGCCGTTGGCACCTTCGGCCCCCACCACCTTGTCGTTTTCAACCAGCAGGTTGATCTTGCAACCGGTGCCGCAATAGGGGCACACGGTAATGACTTTTTTCATGACTCACACTCTTTTATTAACGAAAAATGTTCGGTAAAGCCCGCTCAGACCTGCGCCGGGACATGGCCTGCCAGCAGCGCCTCGGCACTGGCCAGCTGCTTTTGCCGGTTCAGGGTCTCAAGGCTCTCCGGGGTAACCAGTCGCAGTGCCTGGGTCGGGCACACCTCGACACAGGCCGGGCCCGCCTCGCGGTGCTGGCAGAGATCGCACTTGAGCGCCTGCGCCTTGGTCTGCGGCCGCTTGAAGAGCGAATCGGCCGTAGGGGCCACCTCTTTCACCACCACCGCCATGGCGCCGTAAGGACAGGCCACCACGCAGGACTTGCAGCCGATGCAGCGCGCCTGCAGCACCTTGACGCAGCCATCCTCGGTGACGATGGCGTTGTTCGGGCAGGCCATGGCACAGGGCTTGTCTTCACACTGACGGCAGAGCACCGGCGTGGTCACCTTGCTGCCCACGATCACCTTCAGGCGCGGCTGAAAATGGCTGTCTTTGGAGACCAGATGTCCATCCTCGATGGCAAGATGCAGGCCGCCCTCCCGCGCAAGGGTCCCGCTGCAAGACCCTGACTGGTGTGAAACGGCGCACGCCACCTCACAGGTACGACACCCAATACAGAGACCGGGATCGGCAATCACGAAGCTGTTCATAGAGAGGGATCCTAAATGGTTCGTTACACCCGACCGCCCTCACCCACCAAGCAGGCAAAATGCGGCCAGCCCCCACTAAGCATTTATCAGGCCAGAAGTGGGAACACCCACACATGAATTAACAACCAGCTGAAAATAAAAGGAAAAATAAGTTAATACGGCATAATTTGCCGCCGGTGACACTCCCGGCAACAAGGGGAGAAAGTGTGATCGACACGACAAAAGTGACGAGATCGACACCGGGGCTACGGAGCGACAGCCCGTCGTGTCACGGCCTCTTGCCATCGGGGGACAATCACCTATTGTTGCTTGCTCGCCCGCCCCCTTCCTTGTCTTTCCATCAGATAGGATAACGTGCGGCAGATGGTGGCACGCGCTTAGCCCTTATTTGCAAAGGAGCCGTCATCTGAAGCGATATTATGGAATGCGGTCTGTATACGGTTAAGGAACGAAATACATACTCCATTGATCCGCATCAGGCCATGATAAGGACGGTTGCAAAAGCGGCCTTCATCACAACACAGAAGCTTGGGGCGAACATGATGGTCTGGCCAACATCCATCCATGGCCCCGATATCCCGCACAGACGAGCAGAGTGTGATAGACACCTGGACCATGTGGTGCAACCCCGTGCCGACAGTAGAGCGCGGGACATGGCCGTCATGAAGGTGCGACCTCATTGCATCGCTGGCCTTGCCCCCAGATCAAGCCAATAAAAAGGCCCCAAGAGCAACACGCCTTGGGGCCTGAAGCTGCAACTCGATGGTTCATTACCCATCTGGTGCAGCCAGAAAATCCAGTCAAAGTGACAGGAGTTTCTATTTTCAGCTCAATTTACCATCAATATCGGTTTAGAAAATTTGACTACCTTACATTTATTATCACTTTACAACGTGTTGGAAAATCCCCATGGAACATCCCTCATTATATAGTAATGAGAAGTGTATTTCACCATAGGCCATATATTACTGAAGGCGATAATGGAATATCGACTTTGTAAAACAGGAGCAGCACCGATTAGATTAACAACTATTATGTTATATATTAGTTCAACAGATTGAGCGAGTGAGTGAATACGACTCGAATATCGTTTCGATCTTGCTTGGCATTGCTATCTTTGGTTCTGAACAACGCCGGCATAACGGTCATATTAATGTTCTTCATGTCACCCACATTGAATTTATAGGTAACCAGGAAGTCCCAAGACTGCATGGTGCCGTCGTAAGTTCTTTTATCTTTTACTTTCAACACGTCAGAGACGACATGCCATGCATGGTTTGCCGATGTGCCCAGAGTCAGGTTAGGCAGGCCAAAATCAAGCATATTGTATTTGAAGCCGACTTTAATCGCCTTAGCGCCAGCGACATTATAGTCTTCCAAGAAAGATAGCGTCTGCTGGAAGTCACGTTTGTCAGAGTTGGCCCATGGCGTCAGACGGAAGTTGTAGTCCCTGGTAGACTCAGCCTTGTTTTGGCTGTACCCGGTAAAATACGTGGCATTGTCCTTGGTCAAGGTCAAACCAATCCCTGCATAATATTCCAATGAAGGATCTTTAATATTTGATTTTTCGGTGATGTATTTACCGCCCTGATAATATGCAGAGGTGGCAAGTGCAGCACCATTATCAAACTTGTGGCTATCTGTGACAAGGAGGTGCCAGTTCTTCCGATAACCCTCACCTTCCCCATAGGCCAGATCATAGATGGTGTTGCCTGTATTATATACGATACCGGCTGACTGAATATAATCGATTATCTTGCCAGCCTTGATGCCGCTGAGATGCGCCGCCTCATTCTGATGCCATGTATTGGTCATATCATGGAAAGACTTGGTCCAGTCATTCCTGAACTGATCTGCCCAAGCGTACGTCAGTTTCAACTTGTCCACGGTAAATGAACTGTCAAATCCTCGGTAAGAGTGAGGGTTCAGTCCCCAGCTATTCTTGATGGTACCGGAGTTGATGGTCGTGTAGCCACCAGTGAAATTGAACAAGACATGTTCATTTCCGTATTTTGCTTTCAGCGCTGCAATGGGAATGGCGGCATAGCTCTTCTCGCATGGAGACAACTTGCCATCACCATTACAGTCATAATCAAACAACAGAACTTCAGACTGACCGACCGAAGAACCCAGCTTGATGTTGCTGGCTGCCATAAAATCGACACCAACAATGTCATTGAAGAAACCACTCTTGTAATCAAGAGATACGTTGGCAGTTTTGTTCTCAATCCCTCCACGTGTACCATCGGTGGAATAGGATCCTGTCTTGGCGTCTTTCACTGCACGGTGACGAAGATATACAGCACTGTTCAGATTCAATGATGAATCCTCAATGAATGCTTTGTGCAGATCATCACTGACGGGACTTGCCTCTGCCGTGCCATACACTGACATCAATGCCAATACAATCAGTTTTGGAGTAATCTTATGGTTATGCATTCGTTATTACCTTTTTATTTGTTATTATTCAACGTCAACTCTGGAACTTTATCCTTATACAGTTCCAAGAGTGCTACGTTATGTTCGGACGAACCTGATATATTTCCACTTTTAAAAATCGGAGGTAAATAGTCTGCCTCACTGAGACTTTTTACCAATTCAGAAAATAGTGACTGAATGATATAAATCCCATTAATGGATGAGATCGGTGTAAACGGAGTGCAATTACCATAGTTCAGCACCGCATCACCAATTGGTACATTATTGTCGATGGATATATCCGCGACATCTCTCAAATTCTGCCCTGAAGAGTGCCGCGATGACTGCGTATCACAATATTGATAGCTGGTAATCCCTACTGCTAACGCACCATGCGACTTGGCCCAGGAGATCGCTTCCACCGGAGCAGGATTGATGCCCGATGTAGATATCACGATAAGAGCATCTCTATCTGAAATATCGTAAGCCGATAACTGCTCAGTAATATACCCCTCTTGCTTCTCCAGATAAGACGATCTGGCGGCGCCTTCATGCAACATCAAGGGTTCAATAAAGATTGGCCGAACGCATGCAAGTCCACCAGCTCGATAAAAAACATCTTCTGCAAAGATATGTGAATGGCCGCAGCCAAATACATAAACGATGCCATCGTTGCGTACTATCTCTGACAATTTCTGCGCCACATCGAGCATTGTCTGACGTTGTGACTCATGAATAGTTTTCAGGCTTGTGGTTACACAATCAAAGAAAATTTCCTGCATCATCATCTACCAATAAGTTTGCCATTGACCTGCATGAACTCGATATAGGGACTCCATGTAGTAATAGTCTCCCCATAGATTGCATTCATCTATTCCCTTCCCCAGAGAAAAGGCATAAACACCATGCTTCAATAGTCCATCACACTCCGCATCCTCTCTGGATGTCATGTTGTCACGGAGACTTTTCAATAATTTCCGAGAGAGCGTGTGAAAATCATCATTTTTCAACAATGAACCGGCTTCAAGCAAGCCACAGACTGTAATCGCCAATGCTGAACTATCTTTGGGCTGATTATCTTCTGCTTTGAAGTGGAGATCCCAAAATGGAACACCATCTTCAGGCAAGCGAGACAAGAAATAGTCGCATATCGCCATATATTTATCATTGTCGATTAACTCGGGATGATATCTATATGTTAATGGCAATCCCAATACTGCCCACGCCTGTCCACGAGCCCAGCATGATGAGTCACTGTATCCCTGGAATGTCTCACCTTTTAGTGGCAACTTACTAGCTCGATCGAAGTAATAGGTATGATAGCTGGAGTAATCTTCTCTAAAAATATTTCCAGCTATCTTTCCAAAGTGGTTCAGTGCCACATCAGAATACTTTTCATTACCTGATATTTCATGAGCTTTGTACAGCAGTGGTAGATTTATCAATGAATCGATGATCAATCTGTACTCTTTATCATCGCTCATATTCCCCCATGCCTGAATAAATTGGGAGTCTTCGTGATATCTGTCTACCAATTTATCAGCAGCTAAAGTAATCGCAGCGTCAAACTTGTCGGTATCAAAAACCTGCCTTGCTGCGACCAATGAGAGACTATAAAGAAACCCTATGTCATGATGGTCAAGAACAATATGCTTATCCAATCGTTCAATGAAATCATCCAGCAGACCATCTAGCTTATCTTTAAAAAAAGTGTCCCCAGTAAACTCATATGCAATCAACAACATTCCTGTCCAAAAACCATTCGTCCAATCATTGTTTTTTTTCAGCAAATATTTGTTGTCAACTGCACACGCTGATGGAAATTCAGTGCCGACTTTATCAATTAATTTTTTTAGTTTCTGACATGCCCACCTTAATTCATCTACAACTTCTTCATTACTGATAGGAGGGAGATGTTCAAGGTGATAAATACTGTTTTTTATCATAGGTTATCTCTAGATGGTAAACACTCTACTCTTATATTCATCCAATAAGGAGAGGTTATATTCTTTACCACCTGGTTGATTGATTGACTTCAATATCGGCAATGATATTCCCGAATCAATAATCAATTCAGTAGCACGGATAGAAATACAGTTTGCTATATATGCGACCGCAATTGAGGATGTAGGACCTACCTTCACCTCTGATGCAGGGATCTCGATAGAGCAGTCACCGGAGAAACAGCAATTATCGATGACCACGTCCGCCAGATCTGCCAACTTCAGGCCACTTGAGTGCTTCGGCGCAGCATTATTGGCATCGCCTTTATTGACTACGGCGATGATCTTAATACCAAGCTGCTTTATCTTCTGAGCCAATTCAACCTGCAACGACTTGTTGCCGGAGTTGGAGATAATTACAAACGCATCATGAGGTTGCAGATCCAGCAAAGAAGAGAAGACATCACCAACCCCTTCAATATTTTCAAACCAACCACTATGACCGTAGAAATTATCCAGAGCCCTGGTATTTACGAATCCACCAGCTCGGCCAGCAAATTCAATCGCACCGGCAAATGAATGCCCAGTTCCAATAGCGTAAATAATCCCTTTGTTTTTTACTGTACTTTTGAAAATCTCGGCAGCACGTTCAATTTCTTCAAATTGAGTTTCATCGATTTTTTCAATGACACTAAAAATATTACTTTTGAACTTTTCGAGTTGTCTCATCACGATGCCCAATAGTTGCTTGAGAATGAAGTGATGAGATCTTCACCATCATCAGGTACCATTCTGGCGGTGATTTTTACACCACGCTCAATGAGTGACATAATGTCGCGCTTCTCGCCCTCAGTCACACTGACAGAGCGCTTTATCTGTGTTGTATCAGGGCGATTAGACATGTTGCCAATATTAAATTCTTTTATATCTACCCCACCATCGACCAGCGCCTTGATCACTTCAGGTTTCTTGGCCAGAACCAGAACTCGCTGACCTTCATATTTACCGGAAGAGATATTTTCAATCGCCGTCTGTGTTGAAATAATTGATGTATTGACACCTGCTGGCGCGGCCATTCTCAAGATGCTTTTCTCAACATCATTGCAAGATACCTGATCATCAATCACCATGATTCTATTTGCCGAGTAGTAACTAACCCAGCGGGTAGCAACTTGACCATGGATCAACCTATCATCAATACGGATATGTGAAATACCTTTCATCTTTATACCTTTTGATATCAGAAAATGCCGAGATTATAAGAAGCAACACCAAAGAACATGAGAATAAAGATTACCTTGGTAGAGTTCATTCCCTTAAGGCCCAACAGCCAATATGTCAGCATCACGACACAGAACGGCATCAACCCTGGCATCAGCTGATCAGCGATGGTTTGTAATTTGAGAGAAACTTCACCATAGCTAAATTCAAAACTGAGCTTGGCCTTCACCACTGTCGGGATGAGAGCACCGACGACTGTCAGACCCAGAATATTTGCTGACTTGGTGATCTTGTTCAGTTGCGTACTGAGCTGCCCAACCAACTTGACCCCTTCGTTGTAGCCAACCTTGACGCTGTAACGCATGAAGGCCAAGCGAATCAAACCAAAGATAGGCCACAACAGCAGACCAAGAGGATTGCCTTGCAAAGCAAGGTACGATGCAATGGAACCACAAATAGTCGTTGGGATAACAAAGAACAAGGTATCACCAATCCCGGCCAGGGGGCCCATCAACCCCATCTTGGTCGATGTGACGGCGTTTTTACCCTCGAGTCCCGTATCATTCTCCAGCGCGATATTCACACCCAGAATAGATGGTGCCATGGTGTTGTTGGTATTGAAGAACTGAGAATGGTTCTGTGCTGCCGAAATCAGTTCAGCTTTGGATTTATATTTATACTTTAGGAAAGGGATGATACTGAACAGGTATCCCAGACCTTGCATTTTTTCATAGTTCCAACCAGCCTGACCAAAAAAAAACCAGCGCCAAAAAACCTTATTTATAATCTTATTCATCACCCATAGCCTCATGCTGCAGATTGGTGGATGTTTTCATTACATCATCACTGGAATTGAAATATGCGATAGCAATCGCCAAACCGACCAGGGCAACGCCCAATACCGGGACTGACAGGTACGCTGACAAAAAGAAACCGACAATCAAGAAAGACATGTTTTTCTTAACCGGCAGATATCTCAACAGGATTGCAATACCCAACGCAGGCAACATTCCCCCTGCCACTTTCAAGCCGTTCATGATTGCATCTGGGATATATGACACGACATCATTTACAAAGACCGAGCCCAACGACAGCGCTAAAAATACCGGGATCATGCGTGATAACGACATGGGTATGATGCCCAGCAAGTTCATATTTGCTGCCTTGTCAGGCTCACCATTCTCGATAAGGGCTTCGGCGCGATGCTGGATGAAGGTATTGATAAAGCGAGCCAGCACATCCAGTTGGACCATCAAGAGACCAATGGGGATGGCAATCGTGGCACCAAATTCGGCCCCTTTACCGCTCATCACGGCAAATGCCGTTCCCAGCAAAGCCCCGGTCATATAATCAGGAATTGAGGCACCACCAAAGTTGCCGACACCCAATACCAACAAGTTAAGAGTGCCGCCAACCATCAGCCCCGTTTGTATATCCCCCATAATAACGCCGGCAAAAAAACCAGCCATGGTCGGTTTTACAAAACCAATCGTTGTGTTGTTGCCATCATATATCGCCAGTGCGGAATACGCAGACAAGAGCAAAATTTGCCACAGTTCAATGTGTTCAAACATGTTATTCATCTCCTGTAGAAATCAAGGTGAGATGTTCTTGCATCCGCAGCATGGATATTCCTTCCACCGATATACCCAGTATCTGGCCAATACCATCGTGAGTGAGCTCATCACCATCAAAAAGTACGGACTCAAGTACCATGTTCAAATTCATCCCTGTGAGCAAAGTGACCTTGTTGGCAAGGTTATTTTGAATGATATATGCTGCAGCAGCATTGTATGGAGACCCGTTCTGCAAGTCTGAAATAATAAGGAATTGTTGCGTTTCCTTGATTTTCATGGATATGAAATCAGCCAGTTTGGTACCGAAAACACCAATACCTTCCGCAGCTGTCAATTCAATGACACTTAATCTCTCTTGCTCTCCAAGAATAAGTTCCACTGATCGTTTTGCACCACTTGCGATACCATCATGAGATATCAACAACACTTCCATTTATCCACCTCGAGTTGACTCCAATTTTAGATAAAAAGATTCAATTCTTTTAAATGTTTCAATATATTCAATCACATCACCGGACGGCATGCGGGTGGTTCTCAGTATCCTCACCACTGCCGAATTTTTCGGAATTGACAGATGCGATGCAATATCATCATCAGGACAATTTATCACTGTAATTTCCTCCGTGAATGGCATGGCGTACATATCAATGTTGTTGAATTCTGCCAAATGTTCATACAGAGAAATATCGCCTCCCCCTGCTATGAGTTTTTGTGGATTCAAGTATTTTTCTGCTATGTAAGATGTCTGGACCGCATAGGGCGTTCTCTGTTCAGACTTCAATCTTACAATCTTGTAAAATTCCTGCTGGTTTAGTTGATTTAATATCACGTTAATCGAAGGCGTTGATGCCACAGAAACACTAATCAATGACACCTGAGAGCTATTCAACTTGATGTTAAAATCGCTTTCAGAAATTAATACATTTTTGTTTCTTTTTGCTTTTGATACAAAGGTCCCTTTCCCTTGTTGCCGAAACAAAAAGCCTTCATTGACAAGTTCATGAATTGCCTTGATGACGGTAGCAGAGCTGACGCCATATTTTAATTTCAATTCTGATTCACTATAGAATTTTTGACCTGGAGTATATTTGCCTTCATTTATCTCGGCGATCAGCTCACTCTTGATTGTCAAATATTTTGCTTTGCTAGACATTCGTATACCTTCAATAATAATGCATCTGAAAAGGAACTTTGAAGCCCTCTAATGAGGGACGCTCAGCAGATCAATACATTGATATGCATGAAAACTGTGCCACTCTATGAAAGAGCATTCTTGTCATCGAACATCTATTGAGTAAAACACTTCTATATGAGTGAATTTTGTTCTATTTAAGATCCTTTATATCTTGCTCGTTTATCTGTTCGATACCCTGACTCACCTGACAGTCTTGTTAACACATGGTGATGTGAAATTTTCTGGGTTCCTCCCAGTCACCATACGTATAACTTAACAGGTTAACCGGTTAAGTGGAGATCTAATACGTCATTTTGTGACGAAGCTCGTCATAAATTTGAAAACGTTTTCCCATAAGTGCGTTATGGGTACGCAACGGTCTCCCGCTTGTGATGATGCCGGCTGATAGCCGCTTCTCATCCGCCCTCTTCCTGGAGACCAAGATAGTTCGTCACAAGTGACGAACGTCACAGTTCGACATCTACCAGCCTTCTTGCTGCGCTCTCACCTAAAAAATAAATTTATTTAAAAACATAAGCTTATGGTGATAATTCACGCCAAATCCATATTGGCCCGCATTTTGCCATCCAGCGCCTACTCCATTCCTTCGCGACACGACAAGGTAGGCTATGAACCGCTTCGTTATCGCTGACCCCAAGCTTTGTATCGGCTGTGGCACCTGTATGGCGGCCTGCAGCGAGGTACACAAGGCGCAAGGTTTGCAACAAGCCCCCCGTTTAACCGTTATGCGACACGAACAGGCGACCATGCCGGTTCAGTGCCGTCACTGTGACGATGCCCCCTGCAGCAAGGTGTGTCCGGTCGAGGCAATTCGCCAGACCGGCGATTGCGTGCAACTCAACGAGTCGCTCTGCATCGGCTGCAACCTTTGCGCCGTGGCCTGCCCTTTTGGCGCCATCCAGAGCGGCGGTAGCCGTCCGGTGGCCGTGGCCACCAGTTACGACACCTATATCCCCTGCTCCATCCGCTCCAGCAACCCCTCCACCTCCGCGGGCCTCGGCTGCTTTGGCGAGGATCTGCTGAGCTGGGAGCCGGGCGTGCGCAGCATCGCGGTCAAGTGTGACCTGTGCGAATTTCGCGCCGATGGGCCGGCCTGTGTCGGTGCCTGCCCCTCCCAGGCGCTGAAGCTGGTCAATGACGGCGACACCGAACGCGCCGCACGTATCCGTCGCCAACAAGCGGCCGACACCAACCCGCAAGGGGCCTCTGCCTTCTCGGCGCCCGCCACGGCGATCCCTGCATCCGATTTATCCACCACAGAGGGAGCGTGCTGATGTTGTCCCCCCTTGTTATGGCCACGCTCCTGCTCTTTTTGCTGGGCGCCGCCGTCGGTTTGCTCCTGCAAAAGCTGCCCGCACTGGCTAACCGCCTCAACAGTGGCCTTGCCCTGCTGGGCTCGCTCGCGGGCCTGGTCGCCGCCATCCAGATCTTTGCCCAAGGCGCGCCCGTCGACGGCCAGCTCTGGCTACTGGGCTCGGTTCATCTCGACATGCTCTCCGCGCTGATGCTGCTGGTCATCAGCACCGTCGGCGTCGCAGTCGCCCTCTACTCCTTTGCCTATATCCGCGAATATCAGGGCAAGGGGGATGTGGCCATCGGCGCGCTGATGAACCTCTTCCTCTTTGCCATGGTGGGCATGGTGCTGGCCGACAATGCGCTCGGTTTCTTGCTCTGCTACGAGCTGGTAACCCTCACCACCTACTGGCTGGTCAAGACCAACCCGGAAGCCGCCAAACAGAGCCGTCTCTATCTGGTGATGAACCATATCGGCATGGCGCTGGTGCTGATCGCCTTCTGGCTGCTCTGCCGCGAAAGCGGCTCGCTGGAGTTCGCCGCACTGCGCGAGCACCATCTGGCGGGCGCCCTGGCCTCCCTGGTGTTCCTGCTCAGCTTCTGCGGCTTTGGTCTGCGCGCCGGTTTTGTGCCGCTGCACGGCTGGCTGCCGGTGGCCGAGCCCGTCGCCCCCTCCCATATCTCGGCGCTGATGTCCGGCGTGATGGTGAAGCTGGGTCTCTTTGGCATCTTGCGGGTCAGCATCGATTTTCTCGGTGCCAGCCAGCTCTGGTGGGGCTATGTGGTACTGATCTTCGGTGCCTGCTCGGCAGTGCTCGGGGTACTGTTTGCGCTGGCCGAGCACGATCTCAAGCGGCTGCTCGCCTACCACACGGTGGAGAACATCGGCATCATCCTGATGGGGATGGGGATCGGCATGATCGGCATCGCCAACCAGCAACCGGCACTGGTGGTGCTGGGGCTGCTCGGAGCCCTCTATCACCTGCTCAACCACGCCATCTTCAAGAGCCTGCTCTTTATGGGCACCGGTTCAGTGATGTTCCGCCTGCACACCCGCGACATGGACAAGATGGGGGGGCTGGCCAAGCTGATGCCCTGGACTGCGCTGGCGTTCCTCATCGGTGCCATGGCCATCTCGGCGCTGCCGCCGCTGAACGGCTTTGTCAGCGAGTGGTTTATCTACCAGTCGCTGCTCTCCATGACCAAACTCGGCACCTCTGTCGTCGCGCCGCTCGCGGTAGTGATGCTGGCGGTAACCGGCGCCATGGCGGTGATGTGCTTCGTCAAGGTGTACGGCATCTGCTTCTGCGGCGCCCCGCGCAGCGAGAAGGCGAGCCACGCCCGCGAAGTGTCGGGCGCCATGGTGGCAGGCACCCTGCTGCTGGCCGCCGTCTGTCTGGTGCTGGGTCTGGGCGCCCCCTGGATTGCCCCTCATATCGCCAGCTATGGCCAGGCCCTGGTCTCTACTCAAGTCACGAGCCAGATAAGCGTCGCCACCGGCGCCACCCTGCAGCCGCTAGATAGCAGCCAGGCGATCCTCTCCCCACCCGTTATCGCCATCACCCTGCTGGGGCTGTTCCTCATCCCGCTGCTGGTACTGGCCATCTTCAAGGGGCCCAAGCTGGGTCGTCGTCACGCAGGCACGCCATGGGCCTGTGGTTACGCCTACGAGGAGCGCATGAGCCTCACCTCCGGCGGTGTCACCCACACCTTGCGCCAACTCTGCGCGCCGCTCTATCGCAAGCAGCCGCAGCTCGATCTGGCCAGCGCCCTGCACGGGGTGAGCGATACCAGCGGAACGACCGGCTGGCCGCTGCTCTCTTTAATAAATGGTGTTGTGCTGGCGCTCTTTATCCTGATGGCTGTAGGAGTCTGATATGCCTGTTCTTGAAATGCCGAGCTGGGGCATGGTTGCCCTCGCCCTGACCCAGGCCATCGCCATGCTGGCGCTGGCGCCGCTCGCCACCGGTTTCAACCGGGTGCTGCGGGCCAGGATGCACTCCCGTCAGGGACCGGGCCTGCTGCAGGATTACCGGGATATCGCCAAGCTCCTGCGCCGTCAGGAGGTAACCCCCGAGCCTGCAGGCATCATCTTCAACCTGATGCCTGCGCTGCTCATCGCCGCCCTCTTGCTGGTAGGGATGGCGCTGCCGACCCTGACTCACGAGTCTCCCTTCCCCATCGCCGGGGATCTCATCACCGATATCTATCTGTTCGCCATCTTCCGCTTCTTCTTCTCCCTCTCGGGGCTCGACAGCGGCAGCATGTTTGCAGGGATCGGCGCCCGCCGCGAACTGACCCTCGGCATTCTGGTGGAGCCCATTCTGGTGCTCGCCTGCTTCATCATGGCGATGATGGTGGGCAGCTCGGATCTGGGCAACATCAGCCGCTATGTGGCGACCCAGCCACTGGCCGCGCCGGTTGCCACCCTGCTGGCCGGCGCCGCCTGCGCCTTCGCGGTGTTTGTCGAGATGGGCAAGCTGCCCTTTGACTGCGCCGAAGCCGAGCAGGAGCTGCAGGAAGGGCCGCTCACCGAGTATTCCGGTGCGGGCCTGGCCCTGCTCAAGCTCTCCATCGGCCTCAAGCAGCTGGTGGTGGTGCAGCTCTTTCTGGTGATTTTCCTGCCCTTCGGCAAGGCGGCCAACTGGAGTCTGCCTGCGCTCATCGGCGCGGCGCTGATCCTCGCCTGCAAGCTGCTGGTGGCCTTTTTACTGGCTGGCATCATCGAAAACGCCATGGCCCGTACCCAGTTCGTGCGCACCCACAAGCTCACCCGCTACGCCTTGGGACTGGCCCTGCTGGCGCTGCTCGCCTATCTGGTCGGGATCTGAGCCATGCCCGCCAGCACAGCAACTTTTTCCGATTTCATCATTTGTGAATGCTCATTCCCGAACATTAAAGTGAGAACTGCATGACCATCGCCATTTCGGATCGCATCGGCTGCGACTACATCCAGCAGGTGCGAGCCCAACTGCCCCACGCCATCGTCGACGAGGTGTGGCAAACCGCCGATCAGGCCACTATCACCGTCAAACCCACCAGTCTGGTCGAGACGGCCAGTCTGATCTTCCATCAGCTGGGAGGCTGGCTTCCGCTCTCCTTTGCCAATGACGAGCGCAGCCTCAACGGCCACTTTGCCGTCTACCACGTCTTCTCCATGGAGGGCGACACCAAGTGCTGGATCACAGTCCGGGTGCTGGTGGATGCCGATACCCAGGAGTACCCCTCCATCACCCCGACCATTCCGGCGGCGGTATGGGGCGAGCGGGAGATCCGCGACATGTACGGCCTGCGCGCCATCGGCCTGCCGGATGAACGCCGTCTGGTACTGCCGGACGACTGGCCGGAGGATATCCACCCGCTGCGCAAGGACGCCATGGATTACCGCCAGCGCCCGATGCCCACCACCGACACCGAGACCTACCCCTTCGTCAATGAGCTCGGCAGTGATGCCAACCGCATCGTGCCGGTCGGCCCGCTGCACATCACCTCGGACGAACCGGGGCACTTTCGTCTGTTCGTCGATGGCGAAGACATCATCGATGCCGACTACCGCCTCTTCTATGTCCATCGCGGCATGGAGAAGCTGGCGGAAACCCGCATGGGCTACAACGAAGTGGCCTTCCTGACCGACCGGGTCTGCGGCATCTGCGGCTTTACCCACAGCGTCGCCTACACCACCTCGGTGGAGAACGCCATGGGCATTGCGGTGCCCGAGCGGGCCAAGATGATCCGCGCCGTGCTGCTGGAGGTAGAGCGCCTGCACAGCCATATCCTCAACATCGGCCTGTCGAGCCACTTCACCGGTTTCGACACCGGCTTCATGCAGTTCTTCCGGGTGCGGGAGAAATCCATGACCCTGGCCGAGCTGCTGACCGGCGCACGCAAGACCTACGGTCTCAACCTGATTGGCGGGGTACGCCGCGACATCTTCAAGGAGGATCGCATCAAGGGCGCCCAGCTGGTGCGCGAGCTGCGTGATGAGCTCAAACCCCTGGTGGCCATGCTGCTGGATACCGCCAACATCTCCTCCCGCCTCATCGGTATCGGCAAGCTCGACCCGCAGATTGCCCGCGATTTCAGCTGCGTCGGCCCCATGGTGCGGGCGAGCGGCTTCAAGCGCGACGTGCGCCGGGTCCACGACTTTGCCGGCTACCGCGAGCTGCCGATGGAGATCCAGACCAAGGCGGGCTGCGACGTGCAATCCCGGGTGCTGGTGCGCATCCACGAGCTCTACGACTCCCTCGACATGATTGAGTTTGGTCTTGAACACCTGCCACAGGGGCCGCTGTTGACCGAAGGATTCACCTACCAGCCGGGCAAGTTTGCGTTGGGCTTTACCGAAGCGCCCCGCGGCGAGAACGTCCACTGGAGCATGACGGGAGATAACCAGAAGCTGTTCCGCTGGCGCTGCCGCGCCGCCACCTACGCCAACTGGCCTGCTCTGCGTTACATGCTGCGCGGCAATACCGTGGCGGATGCGCCGCTGATTATCGGCAGTCTGGATCCCTGCTACTCCTGTACCGATCGGGTCACCCTGGTCGACCCCAGGAAGGGCAAATCCACCGTGGTCTCCTACAAGGAGATCGAGCGCTACGGCATCGATCGCAAAAACTCTCCGCTGAAATAAGGGGTCATCATGATCAAGCTGTTCAAGACCATCCTCAAGGCTGGCACCCCGACCGCCAAGTACCCCTTCGCACCTATTGATGTGAACCGGGATTTTCGCGGCAAACCGAAATATCAGGCGGATCAGTGCATCACCTGCGCCGCCTGCACCAAGGCCTGCCCGGCCAACGCGCTGGTGATGGAAGTGGACATGGAGACCGGCGAACGGCGCTGGGAGATCTCCATGGCGCGCTGCATCTTCTGCGGCCGCTGCGAGGAGGTCTGCCCGACCCGCGCCATCGCCCTCTCCCCCGAGTTCGAACTGGCGGTGACCAACAAGGCGGATCTCTATGAGGAGGCCCGCTTCGCGCTGGCCCCCTGCACCCTGTGCGGCACCTACTTTGCCCCGAGCAAGCTGGTGGCGCTGGTGGAGGACACCCTCAAGCAGGCAGGCACGCCGCTGGCTCGCGATGCCAAGCCGCTAGCGCCGCCAGAGCGGCTGCACCACTGCCCCGACTGCAAACGAAAACAGAGCATGCTGAGCCAGCCTGACTCGGCCCTGGTCACACCGATAGCCACACCGATGGCCGCACAAAAGGAGTGGATGTGATGAGCAAGATCAAAGGCATAGAACCGGTTGTCGGCCATGCCCATACCCGCGCCGTGCCGCTGGCACAGGATCCCGAGATCACCAAACTCAAGAAGACCCTGCTCAAGGACATTCGCCGCTCGGCCTATGTCTACCGGGTCGATTGCGGCGGCTGCAACGCCTGCGAGATCGAGATCTTCGCCACCATCACCCCGCTGTTCGATGCCGAGCGTTTCGGCATCAAGGTGGTCGCCTCCCCCCGCCATGCCGACATTCTGCTCTTTACCGGCGCGGTGACCCGGGCGATGCGGGTACCGGCCCTGCGCGCCTACGAGGCAGCCCCCGATCCCAAAATCTGCATCGCCTACGGTGCCTGTGGCTGTGACGGCGGCATCTTCCACGACCTCTACTGCGTCTGGGGCGGCACCGACAAAATCGTACCGGTGGATGTCTATATTCCCGGCTGCCCGCCTACTCCCGCCGCAACCATCTACGGCTTTGCCGTGGCGCTCGGTCTGCTTGAACAGAAACTCAAAGCCACCAGCCATGAGGTGCAACCGGGTGAGCGGGTCGAACTGCGCCACACCGGTATCCCCAACGAAATTCGGGTGATGATCGAGCGCGAAGCACGCCGCATGGCCGGTTACCGGCAGGGACGGATCATCGCCGACGAGTTTATGGCCCTGCTCGAAGGGGCGACCCGGCAGGATGTGGATCTGCGTATCCAGAGCTACCTCGATCAGCACGAGGATCCGCGCCTGGCGGAGATCGTCAACAACCTCGCAAACGCCTGCCTCAACCGGGCGGCCGGCAAGGGAGAGGCGCTGCATGGCTGACGAGGTTTTCTTCTATCGCCTCTCGCGCAAGTTCGTCGACGAGCAGTTCGACGTGCCGCCCGCCTCGGCAAAGGAGATGGGGCAGGCCAAAGAGGTGATCTACTACAGCCTCGCCATCGGCCACCACCTCGGCATCGTCGATTGCCTGCGAGCAGACCTGGTCTGCTCGCTGACGGGTTATCGCGACTGGGTGGCCAAGCTGCCAGAGGGGAGCGAAGCGCGCCGCAAGATGGAGGGGTTTCTCACCTTTGGCGAGATCACCATCTATCGCGAGCACTGCCATATGCTGGCCTGCGCCTTCGACCGGCTGCGCAAAGCCGACAATGTGCTCAATGAGCATGAGCTGGGCTGGACCAACACCTTTATGGATCAGCTCACCGCCCTCTTTAACGATCCCCATATGTACCTGATGGTAAGGAGCCGCTGATGGGCTGCAATCTCGTGTTGACCGTGGGCAATGCCATGATGGGGGACGACGGTGCCGGCCCCTATCTCGCCGACAAGCTGCAGGCCGCCCCCCTGCCCGGCTGGATCCATATCGACGGCGGCATCGCGCCGGAAAATGCGGTCTACAAGGTGCGGGAGCTGCAACCGGAGCGGGTGGTGCTGGTGGATGCCGCCGAGATCGGTGAAAAGGCGGGCACCCTCAAGGTGATCCCCCCCGAGACCATCGCCGAGATGTTTATCTTCTCGACCCACAACATGCCGCTCAATTTCCTGATCGACGAGCTCAAGACCTTTGTCCCAAAGGTGATCTTTGTCGGGGTACAACCGGCCATCGTTGCCTTCTCCTTCCCGATGACCGGGATGGTGAGCGGCGCCATGGATTATTTGCATCAGCATCTTGATTGCGCCCGGGATAGCGGTTTGTTAATAAATAAACTGGCACAGTGGAATATGGCGCAGGATACCGCCTGAATATTTAACGGAGTGTTAAAAGGCACCTGCCAAAATATTTAATCAATGCTCGATGTTAAATGAATGACATCGGGCTAATTGTCCTGTTTTTGATATAAAACAATTCAACCTAAAATTTTCAAAATATTGTCTCAACACGACCAGAAAAGCATTGCCAGCACGTACAGATTGGCACAGAATGGCGGCCGACGCGGAAGTTGATGGGGTCTGGTGGCCCCCTCGGTCTTCAAAACCGATGTGAGCCGAGAAGGCTCTGGCAGGTTCGATTCCTGCCTCTTCCGCCACTTTCATATATTAAAATCATATATTAGGTAAATCGAATCAACACCGCTTGCCAATATCATTCCGGGCAGCTTCAATTTGACCACCCATTAATTTGTCAGAATATGTCGCATCATTAATATTCTGAATCATTTGGCTGCGTCAATATATCCATCTGGCCTGGTTCCCCTATCGGTGAAGCGTGTGTATCCCAGCCACGCACTCTTCGGGGGACTCCCATGCTAGACCATGCTTTGACTCATGCCGCCTTCGACGATCCGTTGCCACGCCATCAGCAGCCGACCCATCGCCTGCCCCAGGTGGAGCAACTGCTGCAGCAAGCCTTCCTCGTCCCCCATATCGCCTGCTTGAGCCGGCCGCTGGTGACCCGGGTGGTGCGCGATACTTTGAGCGAAGTGCGCCAGAGCGAGGCATTTCGCCAGCACGGAGTGACTCCCGCCCACCTTGAGACACTCATTGCCAAACGCTGCAAGCAGCAAGTGCGCCGGCGCCAGACCCGGGTGATCAACGCCACCGGCACCCTGATACACACCAATCTGGGGCGCTCCCCGCTAAGTAGCGGACTGTGGGACGAGGTGCGCGATCTCAACACCGGTTACAACAATCTGGAACTGGAGCTCGCTACCGGCAAGCGCGGCGGGCGCAAGGGGCTGATCGCCACTTTGCTCACCTGCCTCACCCAGGCCGAGGACTCCCTGGTGGTCAACAACAACGCCGCCTCCCTCTTCTTGCTGTTGCAGGAGGTGGCTCGCGGGCGCGAGGTGATCGTCTCCCGTGGCGAGCAGATCCAGATTGGCGGCGGCTTTCGCATTCCCGATATTCTGGCGCTCTCGGGCGCCAAACTGGTGGAGGTGGGCACCACCAATATCACTACGGCCAGGGATTACCTCAACGCCATCACCGATGAGACGGCCATGGTGCTGATGGTGCACAGATCGAATTTCGCCATTCGCGGCTTCACCGAATCCCCCGATATCGGCGAGCTGGCCCGCGCCCTGCCGGATCATGTGGTGCTCGCGGTGGATCAGGGCTCGGGCTTGACCTGCGAGGAGTTTGCGCCGGATGAAACCCCGGTGCGTCAATACCTCAAGGCGGGGGCGGATCTGGTCTGCTACTCCGGCGACAAGCTGATGGGCGGGCCCCAGTGCGGCATCATCAGCGGCCGTGCGGACCTTATCAAACGGCTGGAAAAACACCCCATGATGCGCACCTTCCGCCCAAGTCGCATCATCCACTCCCTGCTGGAACGCCTGCTCATCCACAAGCTCAACAAGTCTCCCCTTGGCGAAGGGATAGCCCAACGCACCCTTGCCGATCCTGCCGCCATGCAGGTTCGATCCGATCGGCTGATGGCCGCCCTGCCCGATTGTTTTGACGCCCTGCCCGCCCAGCTGGTGGTGGGAGGCGGCACCCTGCCGGACGAGTTCTACCCCGCCCCTGCGCTGGCCTGCCGGGATCCGCGTCCAGCCCAGCAGCTGCTCGATGCCCTGCGGGAACTCCCGGTGCCGGTGATTGCCACCATGCGCCAGCAGAAGGTGCTGCTCAATATGGCCACCCTGCTCGAAGAGGACATGGCCCCTCTGATTGCCCAGCTGACCGATCTGCTCACCCCTGCACCACGGGAGTCCTGATCCCATGACCTCCTATCGCGCCGTCATCGGCCTCGCCGGTCACGTGGATCACGGCAAGACCCAGCTTATCAAGGCCCTCACCGGCATTACCACGGCCCGCGCCCACGAGCAGGCCATCGGCATGACCCAGGATCTCGGTTTTGCCCATTTTGACGATGGCCAGGGCAACACCATAGGCGTTATCGATGTGCCGGGTCATGAGCGCTATATCCGCAACATGGTGGCGGGGCTCTGGAGCCTGGATCTGGTGCTGCTGGTGATCGCCGCCGACGAGGGGTGGATGCCGATGACCGGCGAACACCTGCGCCTGCTCAGGGCCATGGGGGTGCCACGCCTTGTTGTCTGCATCAACAAGTGCGATCTGGTGAGCGCCGATGAACTGGCGCTGCTGGAAGAGCACCTGCTGGAGCGAGTGATGGACGAAAGCGGCATGGTGCCCGATATCGTCAGCGTCAGCGCCAAAACTGGCGAGCATATCGACGCCCTGCACGCCGCCATCCTGCGCCAGCTTGCCGATCTGCCAGCATCGCACGCGGCCCTCGAACAGGGTCCACCCCGCCGCGATCGCGAAGAGGCGCCACCGCGCCTCTATGTAGACCGGGTCTTTACCGCCAGCGGTACCGGCACCGTGCTCACCGGCACCCTGCAGCAGGGCAGCCTCAAGGTGGGGGACAAGCTCCTGCTCCAGCCCGCCGGCCGCGAGGTGCAGATCCGTTCCCTGCAGGCCTATCACCAGAGCGTCGATGAGATCGGCGCCGTCTGCCGGGTAGCGGTGGGCCTGAAAAAGGTTCCCCACAAGGAGGTGGCCCGCGGTCACTGCCTGACCCGTGCCGATGGCCAGTGCGAGGCGGCCACTCATCTTATCGTGCGACTTGAAGAGGTTGGCACCGATATCCGCGAGCTGCGCTCCCCTCTGCACAACAAAGAGGTGGAAGTGGCTCTCGGCAGCTGGCATGGCCGGGCCCGTTTCGTTCCAATCAAGGATACTCGGCTGGCGCGGCTTATCTTCGCCGATCCCATCCCCTGTTTCTTTGGCCAGCCGCTCGCCATCATCCGCCACGGCAGCAGCGAGTTGCTGCACGGCGGCCGCATCCTCTGGTGCGGTGATATTCACCCCGCCAGACGCAAGGCACTGCACGCCCTGCTGGGCAACCTGCCGGATGAGCTGACCGACTATCACCCCGCCAACCTTGAGCTCGGGCTCAGCGGTTATGTGGCAGCCAGCCGTTTTCGCACGCTTCCCGTCGATCTTCCTGCCCATCTTGTGCAACTGGGCGACTGGGTATTGGAGCGCACCTGGCTGGCCCAGCACCGTGACAAGCTTCTTGGCACCCTGGCAAGCGAGCCCTTGAGCGCCGCCGAGCTGGCGACCCGCTTTGGCATCGCTCAGCCGGTTATCCAGGCCCTGTTGCAACAACTCAAAACCGGGCAGCTGGTTCGCCTTCATCACGACAAGTGGCAGCCGGGCAACGGCGAGTCGGAAGATGATCTGGAAGAAGAGGCACAGTTGGTGCTCAAACTGGTGCGAGATCAAGGCAAGGAGGGGTATGAGCCCGGTAAACTGGGCCCCGGCGGCGTGACGGTGGATCCACTGCTCTCCCTGCCAGCCAGTTTGCGCCAGCGCCTGCAACAAAAGGGAGCGCTGCAAAAACAGCTGCGCAATCTGGCCAGACTCAAGTATCTGGTGCAGCTGGAAGGACCCATCTACTACGACGCTGCGCTTTACAACCAAATGGTAGAAACCGTGCTGGCTGGCCAGCAGGTGGGAGATCTGATCGACATGGCGTCACTCAAACAAGTCACCGGATTGTCGCGCAAATACGCCATCCCATTTTGCCTTCGCATGGAGATGGACGGCTGGGTGCGCCGGGAAGAGAACGATCGCCGGGTATTGCGCATGCCAGCGCGCGCTCACGAGGTGCCGGCATGACGGCGCAACCCGACATCCAGACCACCACCCGCCAGCGCCTTGAGTTTCATCTCGACGGTATCGTGCAGGGGGTCGGTTTTCGCCCCTTCGTCTATGGCCTGGCCCTGCGCCACCGCCTCACCGGCTATGTCTTGAATGATGCAAGCGGCGTCACCATTGGCGCCGAAGGGTCGCCCGAGCAGCTGGCCGCTTTTGCCCGCGAACTGCGGGAGTTGGCGCCACCGCTGAGTCGAATTGATTATTTCAGCGAGCGGGCGCGGCCCCTTGACGCTGACCCTGACTTTGACGGCCAATTCCATGGCCAGTTTCGAATTAAAGCGAGCCAGCAGCAGAGCGCGGCCACAGTCGCCATCTCGCCGGATCAGGGGATGTGCGAGGCGTGCGCCCGGGATGTGGCCAACCCCCTTGATCGCCACCACCACTACCCCTTTACCAACTGCACCCACTGCGGCCCGCGCTACACCATCATCCGTCGCCTCCCCTACGACAGGCCCCATACCGCCATGGCGGGCTTTGCCATGTGCCCGCGCTGCGCGGCAGCCTACGAAGATCCGCTGGACAGACGCTACCACGCCCAGCCGGTGAGCTGCCCCAAGTGCGGCCCGCACCTGACCTGGCGCACCGGTACGGGGGATGCCTTGGCCGAGCGCGAGGATGCCCTGCAAGCCGCCGCCCGCGCCCTGCAAGGAGGCGCGCTTATCGCAGTCAAGGGGATGGGCGGCTATCACCTGATATGTGATGCCCGTAATGAACAGAGCGTTGCCAGATTGAGAACGCTCAAGCGGCGCGAGCGCAAGCCCCTGGCGGTGATGATGGGCTCCCTTGCCGAGGCCCAATTGCATGTCACCGGCAGCGAAGAAGAGTGGAACCTGCTCGTCTCCCAGGCCAGGCCCATTACCCTGCTGCGCAAGCGCACCAAGGATGATCGGCCATCCCAACAACCAGCGGTGCCGCTGGCCGAGGGGATAGCCCCCGGCATCCCCTATCTCGGTATCATGCTCCCCTATACCCCGCTCCACCAGCTGCTGCTCGATGCGTGCGCCATCCCGCTGGTGGCCACCAGCGCCAATGGCCGTGGCAGCCCCATCCTTGTCGAATGCGAGGCGGTGGTGCGCGAGCTGGGCCATCAGATCGACGGCATCCTGGATCACAACCGCCCCATCCTGCACCCCTGCGACGACAGCCTGGTGCAGTGGGCGGGTGGTCGGCGCCAGACCCTGCGTCTGGCGCGGGGCTATGCACCCTGCACCCCCAGCCTGAAAGAAGCGGTCAAGACACCGCTGCTGGCGGTCGGGGCCCAGCAGAAAAACCAGCTGGCGTTGGCCTTCGGTCGCCAGCGTATCTACAGCCCCTATATCGGCGATCTGCACAGCCTGCCGATGCAGGATCACTTCGAACAGACCCTCGCCACCTTCCGGGGGCTGTACGATCTCAAACCCGAACTGCTGGTCTCGGATCGCCACCCCGGTTATCTCAGCCACCAGTGGGCCAAGGGGTATTGCCGCGAGCACAACGCCACTCACCTTGAGGTGCAGCACCACCACGCCCACCTGCTGGCGGTGATGGCCGAGCACAACCTGACCGGCCCCGTACTGGGCGTTGCCTTCGATGGCACCGGCCTTGGTGATGAGGGCTCGCTCTGGGGTGGCGAGCTGCTGCTGGCCGATGTGAAGGGCTTCAAGCGACTGGCACACCTGCGGCCTTTCAAGCTGATCGGCGGTGAGGCCGCCATCCGCGAGCCGGTGCGCCAGTTGCTGGGGCTGCTGTTTGAGTCGTATGACGTCGAGGAGATCAGACAGCTCGATATTCCGCTGATCAACAAACTGCCCATAGAGCGGATCAGCAACCTGCACCAGCTCTGGCATCTCGGTCGCAACGCGCCCCATACCAGTTCCATCGGTCGGCTGTTCGATGCCGTCGCGGCGCTGCTCGGCCTTGTCGACACCCCGGATTACGAGGGGGAAGCAGGCCTCCTGCTGGAGGCGGCGGCGCTAAGGCTTTCGCCGCACGAACAGCCCTGGCAGCTCCATTTTAAGCTGACGGAACAACCCGATGGCCCACTTCTGATCGACTGGGCCCCCTTGATCGATGCGCTGATCAAGGCCCGGGACCGCGCCCCGGTTGCCAGCCTGGCCGCCGGCTTTATCCGCGCCATCAGCGAGCTTGTCGTCGCTCTTGCTAAGCGCTTTTCAGGCTACCCGGTGGCACTTGGCGGCGGCGTGTTTCAAAACCGGGTGCTGATGGATGCCCTCATTCCCCGTCTCGAAGAGGCCGGATGCGAGGTATTGACCAGCGAGATCCTGCCGCTCAACGACGGTGGCATCGCCGCCGGACAACTCTGGTTCGCCATCCACCACAGGGCCGCGCAAACCGGTGTTGCCAGCCCTGCCGAAGGCGCCGCCAGCCTTGATGAGTGAGAGCCGAGAACGAGCACCCGATGCGCCTTTTCCATGTTCCCCCCCTCTTCACGACAAGCGCGAGCCCGACGCGCGCACGGCCCGCATCGCCGTGCCGCGGGCCCGTCGCCTTGCCTTCACCCGTTGCATTTCGGAGTCCTGATATGTGCCTTTCCATTCCCTCCCAGGTGGTGCAACTGCACCCCGAAGACAACTGTGTCACCGTCGACACCCTGGGGGTACAACGCCGGGTCAGCTGCATGCTGCTCGATGAGCCCCTCGGGATCGGGGACTATGTGCTGCTCCACATCGGTTTTGTGATGAGCAAGATTGATGAAGAAGAGGCGCAGGCGAGCCTCGAGAGTTTCCGCCAGATGGTGGCCCTGATGCCTGAGCAAGAGACGCTGCCATGCTGACCTTGAATGATCTGTTCCAGGGCTTTCGTCAGCCCCAGGTGATCCGCGCCCTCGCAACCCAAATCACCGAGCTTGCAAAAGATCTGCCCGAGCCGCTGCGGGTGATGGAGGTGTGCGGCGGCCATACCCACACCATCATGAAGTACGGCCTGCACCAGCTCTTGCCAGCGAACATCGAGTTCGTTCACGGCCCCGGCTGCCCGGTCTGCATCATGCCCAAGGAGCGCATCGATCAGGCCATGGCGCTGGCCCGCGAACCCAATGTCATCCTGGTCACCCTGGGGGACATGATCCGGGTACCGGGCTCCAGGGGTTCCTTGGCCCAGCAACGGGCCAAGGGGAGCGATATCCGCCCCGTCTACGACCCCCTCGATGCCCTGCGCATCGCCAAGGAGAACCCGGACAAGACCGTGGTCTTCTTCGCCATCGGGTTCGAGACCTCTACTCCCATGACCG
Organism: Aeromonas sp. FDAARGOS 1407; assembly: GCF_019048725.1. NCBI lineage: Bacteria > Pseudomonadati > Pseudomonadota > Gammaproteobacteria > Aeromonadales > Aeromonadaceae > Aeromonas > Aeromonas sp. FDAARGOS 1407. Next base: position 3,149,877 of record NZ_CP077399.1, on the reverse strand, counting down.
CCGCCTTGCTGGCGGCCGCCGAATCGCAAGGGGTGGAGAACCTGCTGTTTCATATCAACCATGTGCTGGTACCCCCCGCCATCCACGCCGTGATGGCCGACGGGGTGGCCCGGGTCAACGCCTTTATTGGCCCCTCCCATGTCAGCGTCATCACAGGCGCCGATATCTATCTGCCCATCGTCGAGCGCTACCGGGTGCCGGTGGTGGTGAGCGGCTTCGAGCCAGTGGATGTGATGGAGGCGCTCTTGATGATGGTGCGCCAGAAGGTGGAGGGACGCTGCGCCCTGGAGGTGCAGTACAGCCGAGCGGTGACCGCCAGCGGCAATCAGGCGGCCCAGCGGCTGGTCGAGCGCTATTTCGAGACCCGCGAGCACTTTCGCTGGCGCGGTCTTGGGGACATCAACGCCTCCGCCCTGCGTCTGCGCGATGACTTCGCCAGGCGTGATGCGGAGCGTCATTTCCAGCTTGATCAGACCCCCATCGACGATCACAAGGCGTGCCAGTGCGCCGATATCCTGCGCGGGCTTGCCAAGCCAAGCCAGTGCAAGGTCTTCGGTCGTGGCTGTACCCCGACCCAACCCATGGGCAGCTGCATGGTGAGCTCGGAGGGGGCCTGCAATGCCTATTACCGATATATGGGGATCCAATCACGATGAGAGAGAGTCAGTTAAGCCACGGCGGTCGTGTGAGCGGTCGAGATGAACCCGTCTGTTTCGTCAATCTTGTGGAGAGCCAGCCCCGATGAGAGAAATTCAACTTAGCCACGGCGGTGGCGGAGTGGAGATGAATCAGCTGATAAACCAGCTCTTCTTCCACCACTTTGGCAATGAGATCCTGCTGCGCGGCGAAGATGCCGCCCTGCTGCCGGTGGAGGGCCCCGTTGCCTTCACCACCGACAGCTTCACCGTCTCGCCGATCTTCTTTGAAGGGGGCGATATCGGCAAGCTGGCCATCGCTGGCACGGTCAACGATCTCGCCATGATGGGGGCCAAGCCGGAATACCTCAGTTGCAGCTTTATCATCGAGGAGGGTCTCCCTTACGCCGACCTCGCCCGCATCGTGGAATCCATGGCCCGGGAGCTTGCCAAGAGCGGTGCCCGCATCGTCTGCGGCGACACCAAGGTGGTGCCCAAGGGGGCGGCGGACAAGATCTTCATCAACACCAGCGGGGTCGGCAGCTTCCCGCTGCCAGAACAGAGCCGGGGCATCTCGGTGCGCAATATCAAGGCCGGTGACGCCATCCTGGTGTCGCGGGATATCGGCAGCCACGGCGCCTGCATCCTGATGGCCCGCGACGCCCTGCAGCTGGGCTCGGATTTGCAAAGCGATTGCACCACCCTCTGGCCGCAAGTAGAGGCGCTGCTGAGCGCGGGGCTCACCCCCCATGCTCTGCGCGATGCCACCCGCGGTGGCCTTGCGGCCGTGCTCAACGAGTGGAGCAGCGCCTCCCAAGTGGCCATCGAGCTGGAAGAGTCCGCCATTCCGGTGTGCGATCCGGTGCGCGGCCTGTGCGAGCTCTACGGCTTCGAACCCTATGATCTCGCCAACGAGGGGACCATGGTGCTGGCCCTGCCCGCCGAGCAGGCGCAAAACGCCTTGGCCATCTTGCAGCAATTCAACCCCTCCGCCAGCCAGATTGGCGTGGCTCAGACCAGCGCGCAGCACAAGGTGATCCTGAGCAACCCCTGGGGCAGCCGCCGTTATCTGGAGCTGCCGCAAGGGGAACTGCTCCCGCGGATCTGTTAAGGAATCCCTATGCACGAAATGTCTCTGGCCATGGCCGCCATCGATCTGGCGGCCGAGCAGGCCACCCAGCGGGGCTTTCACAAGGTCACCGCCCTCTGGCTCGAGATCGGCAGCTTCTCCTGTGTCGATCAGAGCACCATCGCCTTCTGCTTCGAGGCCGCCGCCAAGGGGACCGTCGTCGAGGGTGCCCGCCTGCATTTTCAGCACAAGACGGCCGAAGGCTGGTGCTACGACTGCAGCAAGACGGTGCAGCTCACCGAGCGGGGCCAGCCCTGCCCCGACTGTGGCGGATACAAATTACGCGTCGCGCAGGGCGATAGCCTGCGCATCACCGATATCGAGGTAAGTTGAAATGTGTAGCGTATGCGGATGCGGCCAGGCGCGGATCGCCGGTCACGAACATGAACACGACCATGAGCACCATCACGACCATGCTCACTCCCACCACCATGAGCACGATCATCACCCTGCCCACGGCGACCATCACGAGCATGATCACGGACAAGATGCACCGCGCACCCTGATCGTTCACCACCACTACCACCATCAGGGGGATGTCCATCACCACTACCACGGTGTGCGCTCCCCCATGGAGCCGGTGCCTCATGATCATGGCCACGGGCACACCCATGATCACCCTCACGACCATCACCATGATCATGCTCATCTGCACCATCATGCCCACCCCCATCAACATGATCACGCACACAGCCACTCTCATGAGCATGAGCATGAGCATGAGCATGAGCATGAGCAGGGTGATCTGCACTACGGCAAAGGGGAAGCGGGACTGTCGGTGCCCGGTATGGGGCAGCGCCAGCTGATCGCCATCGAGATGGATGTGCTGGCCAAGAACAACCTGCTGGCAGCCCACAACCGCGAACACTTCGAAGCCGCCAACCAGCTGGTGCTGAACCTGGTATCGAGCCCGGGCTCGGGCAAGACCACCTTGCTGTGCGAAACCCTGCGCCAGCTGGCAGACAAGCGCCCCTGTGCCGTGATCGAGGGTGATCAGCAGACAAGCGCGGATGCCGATCGCATCCGTGCCACCGGCGTGCCCGCCATCCAGATCAACACCGGCAAGGGTTGCCATCTGGATGCCAAGATGGTGCACGACGCCTGCCACCAGCTGCCGACCCTGGATGGCGGCGTCCTCTTTATCGAGAACGTGGGCAACCTGGTTTGCCCCGCCAGCTTCGATCTCGGCGAGAAGTACAAGGTGGCGATCCTCTCCGTCACCGAGGGGGAAGAGAAGCCCCTCAAGTACCCGGACATGTTCGCCGCCGCCCAGCTGATGGTGATCAACAAGATTGACCTGCTGCCCTACGTGAGCTTCGATGTGGCCCGCTGCATCGAGAACGCCAAGCGAGTCAACCCCTATATCCAGGTGATCCAGGTGAGCGCCACCACGGGGGAAGGGATGGAAGCCTGGTTAAGCTGGCTGGCCAGCGCCTGAGTGCGAACCGGTTAAACACCGCAGATAAAAAAAGAGGGAGGCTGATGCCTCCCTCTTTTTTATCTGCGCACCTTGCCAACGGTTCTCTCTGTCCAGAATGACCAGAGTCTCACACTCGCCCCCTCACCCTACCCCTCTCCCCGGGGAGAGGGAACCGGTTCGTGGATCCCGGCAACATGCTCGAAATAGGCACAGCTCCCGGGAGAGTCTCCAGGCACAATGGCCAGCCATGTTTCCCAAACCCCAGGCTCGGCGTCGAGGCACATTCCCCCCCTTTCTCCCCTGGCGGGAGAAGGGTTGGAGATGAGGGGGAACGCGGCCACTCAGGCCGCGTGATGAGCTCTTTGCTCTGCCATCGGCTGCTCCTCGCCAACCCGGATGATGCGATGGCAGATCTGGCGCAGCAGCGCCTGTTGGTGACTGAAGATCAACATGCCGAGCCCCCGGTTCTCGCACTCGCGTATCAGCTCAAGCCAGATCTGGCGTTGCAGCCTGGGATCGAGCTGGGCGGTCACCTCGTCGGCGATCAGCAGCCGGGTGCGGGGATCGAGAGCACGCAACAGGGCGATGCGGGCCAGCTCACCGCCTGAGAGCTGGCCGGGTTTTCGGCCAAGCCATTCGGGGTTGACCAGAAAACGGGCCAGCATGGCCTCGTCGGGGCGCCACACATCCCACAGCGCCTGGCCCGTGCTGCGGTGGGGATTGAAGGTGAGCTCGGGGTGTTGGGGCACCAGCTGGATGGGGTGGTAGCCCTTCCATTGCCGGGGAAGCACCTTGCCATCGAGCAGCAGGGTTCCCTCACTCGCCGGCTGCCAGCCCGCCAATATCCGCCCGAGGGTGGTCTTGCCATGGCCGCTCGGGGCGGAAATCCCCACTCGCTCGCCAGCCTGGATGGTGAGGCTCATCGCCTGCCAGAGCGCGCGATCCCCCTGTCGCACGGTCAGGTCTCGTACTTCGAACATCAGGATGCCTCCGGCGCAGAAAAGAGCGCGTTGAACTCAGGCAATGCCTGCCAGTGATCCCGCAGCATCTCGCTCCCCTGCCCCTGGCGCAGGTGGTGGCTGCTCAAGGTATCGCTCACCCGCCCCCGATGGAGCGCCACGATGCGATCGGCAAAGCGCGAGGCCAGCGCCAGATCATGGGTAACCCAGAGGATGCCGCTTCCTTGACTTGCAATCTCCCGCAACTGGGCCAGCAGCTGGCAGGCCAGCTCCTCGTCGAGCCAGGCGGTGATCTCGTCCGCCAGGATAAAGCGGGCGCCGCTCAAGGCCGCGGTGCAGGCCAGGATGCGCTTGGCCATGCCGCCGGAGAGCTGGCGCGGATAGCGCGCCAGGGTCGCGGGGGGTAGCTGGTAGCGCGCAAGCTGCGCGCCAAGTTGCTCACGGGAACTGCGCTGGCCACACAACCTGGCCGCACGGCCCAGCTGGCGCTCCACCGTCAGCAGCGGATTGAGGGCGCTCACCCCCTGTGGTACATAGCAGAGGGTGTGACCGCGCAGGCGGGCCCGACTCTCGTCGCACAGGGGATCGCCGTCAAGGGCAATGGTGCCGCGCATGCGCAGGTTGTCCGGCAGCAGGGTGAGCGCGCTTTGCAGCAGCAGGCTCTTGCCCTCACCGCTCCCCCCCACCAGCGCGACGATTTCGCCGGGGGCCAGTTGCAGGCTGATATCGGTCAGCAGCGGTCGCCACTGGCGCCGCCCCCACCAGGAGTAGTGGGCCGCCTCTATGGTCACCTTGTCGAAGGTCAGCATCGTTTACTCCCAAAAACAGTTGGATGGTTGCTCTGCCGCCACGAGATCAGAATGAGGTCGCACAACGGGATCAGCATCCCTCCCCTCCGAACCAGAGCCGCTGCAGGGCGCGGGTGGCTTGATCAAACAGCAGCACCAGCAACAGCAGCATCAGACCGGGGAAGAGGGCCAGCCACCAACCGCCCCCGGCGAGATAACGCAGGGCATCGGCCAGCAGCAGACCCAGCGATGCCTCGTGAGCCGAGAGGCCAAACCCGAGAAAGCTCAGGGCGGCACTGTGCAGCACGGCGTGGGGGAACATCAACAGGGTGCCGATAAACCACTGGGGCAAGAGCCCAGGCAGCAGGTGGGCCCGCCAGCGGCGCCAGGGCCCCATCCCCTGACAGCGGGCCAGGATCATATAGTCGCTGCTGGCGATGCGCCGTGCCTCGGCGCAAAGAATGAGTGCCAGCTTGGGCCAGTGGGTCAGCGCCACCGCCAGGATCACCCCGCGCATGCCGCCCCCCACGGTGAAGCAGATAAGGATAAGCAGCAGCATATGGGGCAATGCCAGCATGGCGTCGATGATCAGCCGCACCGCCACATCACAGCGCGGATGAACCAGAGAGACACTCGCCGCCACCATGGCCAGCAGGCCGCTGCACAGGGCCGTGCCAAGACCAAGTTCGAGACTGGTGAGGGTGCCCTGAAAGGCGCGTTGCCAGAGATCCCTCCCCATCTGATCGGTGCCGAACCAGTGAGCCAGCGACGGCGGCTGATGGCGGGCCAGCAGATCCATGGGCACCTCGTGGGCCGAAAGCCCCCAGCCGTAGCCAGCCAGCAGCGCCAGGGCGACCAGCGCAAACCCCAGACGCAGCAAGGAGGGAAGCGGATTAAACAGCATGTTCCCCCTCCCAGCCGACATTCATGCGTGTCACCAGCAGGCGGGCGGCACTGTTGCCCAAAAAGACCAGCAGGGTGCAAAAGAGCACTATCCCCATCAGCAAGGGGATATCCCCCCGCAGCCCCGCATCCACGGTGGCCTGACCGAGCCCCGGGTAGGCGAAGACCTTCTCCGCCAGCAGCGACCCGCCAATCAGCTCACCCAGCGAGGCAAACTGCAGGCAGAGGGCCGGGGTCAGGGCGTGGCGCAGCACGTGAAAACGCAGCATGGGCCAACCGCCATCCCCTTGTGCGCGGGCATAGCGAATAAAGTCGCTCTCCAGCACCTCGGCCACCCGCCCCCGGGTGTGCAGGGCGATATTGCCCATCCCCAGCAGGGTCAAGGTCGCCACCGGCAACACCAGATGCCTAGCTCGCATGGCCCAGTCCGCCTCATCAGCCGGGAGGCCCGGGGTCCAGGCGCAGCAGACCGGCAGCCAAGGCCAGTGCACCGCAAACAGGGCCAGCAACAAGAGGCCGACCCAGAAGGTGGGCAGGGAAGCGAGCAGGTAAGCAAAACGGCAGATGAGGCGATCCGGCCAGCGGTTGAGGTAACGACCGGCACACAAGCCCAGCAATATGCCCAGCGAGCCCGAGAGCAACCAGGCCCCCCCCAGCAGCAGGAAGGAGGCGGCAAAGCGGCTGCCGATCACCTCACCCACAGGCGCGTTGTAGAGCATGGAGTAGCCCAGATCCCCCTTGAGCACCTGGGTAAACCAGTGCCAGTAGCGCTGCCACAGGGGCTGATCCAGCCCCCAGCGGGCGGCGATGCGGGCGTACTGCTCGGGCGGCACGTGCAACAGATCGTTGCCGATATAGGCTTTGACGGGATCAATGGGGGAATAGCTCAGGAGCACGAAGGTCCCGAGCGATACCAGACACAGGAGCCCTGCCAGACGCAGCAGGGCTTTGCTCGCCATTTTCAGCATGGCAAACGAACTTAGCGGCACGTCCACCGCCAATCTTGCAGGTTGCCCAGCAAAGACCAGCTGCCGTGGATCTCCGGCGCCCCCTTGCCAAGGTCGATGCAACTATTGGCCAGATAGGTGTGCTGCACATTGAGCAGCCAGGCCCAGGCGGCATCCCCCTGCACTCCGGCGCCGGTTTTGCCATCCCACTCCACCTGCTGCCAGAACGGCACCGCCGCCTGCCAGTCGGGGGCATCCAGCGCCTGCTTGAGATGAGCATCCACCACCGGATTTTGGTAATAACCCGGGTTGTAGAACTCCACCCCGGCAGAGGCGCTCTGGTAGTGGTGATAGAGCTCCATGGGATCCAGGCTCCCCCACCCCATCAGCACTGGGTTGGCGTGCATCTCGCGCTCCACCTGCTCCCAGCTGCCGGACTTGAGGCTCACCTCAAGGCCGATGGGTTTGAGCATGGCCCGCACCGCCTCGGCCAGATCCCGCCGGGTGCTGTCGCCGCTGGTATACCAGAGAGTGAAGGCGGCGCGCTGGGAGCCCTTGCGGCGAATGCCGTCTTCCCCTACCTGCCAGCCCGCCTCGTCCAGCAGGGCGTTGGCACGGGCGACATCCCCATCCTTGAAAGCGGTCGCCTTGCCCTGCCAGGGCAGCCCCTCCACCGCGCTGTAGGCAGGGATGGCGTGCCCTTCCAGCAGCTGGTCGGCGAGCAGCTGGCGATCAATGGCATAGTTGATGGCGCGGCGCACCGCCACATCCGAGGTCACGTCGTTGCCGACGGGGTTGCCATTGGCATCCTTGCTACCCGCAGGAGGAATGGGGAAGACGATGCCGCGGTTCTCCACGCTCGGGCGCACCCAGAGTTTGAGGGTGTCGGGCACGGTGGGCGCCAGCGACGGGGCGATGCGCACCAGGTCAAGCTGACTGCTCCGGGCGGCGGCATAGGCGCTCTCTTCATCGATAAAGACGAACACCAGCCGTTTGAAATCATTGCTGCCACCGGCGTAATAGGGATTCGCCTCCACCACCAGCTGCTGGCCGGGCAAAAAGCTCACCAGCCGGTAGGGACCGGCGCCGACGGGATGGCGGGCGTAAGCCTTGGGATCGTAATCCTTCTTCGACACGATACCCAAAGAGCCCAACACGTTGACGAAGGTACTCTGGGGGGCGCTCAAAGCAATCTCCACCTGGGTGGGCGACACCACTTTGGCCGAAACGAAGTTGCCCATGTCGATCTTGCCGCCGCCTTTGGCCGCGCTGTTGTAGGTGAAGGCCACGTCCTCGGCGGTGAGCGGCGCGCCGTTGGAGAATTTCAAGTTGGGTTTCAAGGTGACGAGCCACCCCTTGCCATCCTTGCTCGGGGTCACCGACTCGGTCAGCACACCCTGCCAGCTCAAGTCCGCATTCTGTTTGAGCAGCGGGCTGTGCAGCAACAGGTAGCTGCCGTGGCTCCAGCCGAGCAGGGGGTCAAACCCTTCGGTTGGCTCAGCCCCGATGGCGAGTTTGAGCTCGGCGGGGACGGGTTGTGAGGCAGCCAGGACGGCCTGATAGCCAACCCCCAGCAACAGGGCCAACAGGGCGGCTGCGCCGCGACGCAAACCGCTGATCTGACCATAACCTTGCATTGTCATGTGATCCCTTCTCTGTTTTGTCACTCATCGCGGACAACAATTCGCCGGCGACAGATGCGAGTGAGGGGCCAAAACGGCCCCTATTCTAAACCTGATGACGGATGAGACCTAACGCTCGGCGCCAGCGGCACCCGGCAGGCGCCGGCCACCAAACAGCCGTCGGCGCCCCAGATCCACGGCGCTACCGCCCTGTTGCACCGGCAGCGAGAGCAGCATCTTGAGGGTGCTGCTCACCAGCGCCTGCCCCTCCTCGGCCCCCAGGTGAGGATCGAGGGGGGACATGAGCGAGCAGGCCAGCAGCTGCCCCGTCTCGGGCAACTCCCCCACCATAAAGGTCATGTTGCCGCAGGGCAGTTGCAGCGCCAGGCGCGAGGCGACGGGGCGCAGCGGCCAGAGTTGATCCGGCCCGGGCAGTACCACCACGCTCAGCATCCAGGGGGTGAGCACGCAGCCGAGCCACTGCCCCTCAAACGCCACGCACTCGGCCACAACCGGTATGCCCTGGCGATAAAAGGGCAGTGTCTGCATCTCGTCCCGGGCGATGTGCTGGTACTGGGCCACCAGCAAGGGAGCCGGGTTTTCGGCAAAACCGGCAAACTCGGCCACGTCGGCGGGCGCCTCGCTTAAATGGGACTGCGCCATAACCCCTCCCGCGCCTGTTCGGCTTTCTCTTGTGCTGACAGTGGAATGGCCGGGGTACCGAGCTCGGCCAGCAGGGTCAAAATCCGCCCCTTGGCCTCCTCCATCGCGGCCGCCACCACGGGGGTGAGGCCGATATGGGGTTCGAGGGACTCGGGTTCGACCCCGATCAGGGTGAGCCGCTTGGGCGACTCCCCCGTCATGTGCAGCGCCGAGAGCACGTCCGCCAGCCCCAGCTGATGGGGGGAGATCTTGCGACCAAACAGGGTCGGGATCTCCTCATCCTTCAGGGTCACGACGGTGCCGGGGGGATTACCGCTTCGCACCGCGTCCGCCAGTATGATGTGATCGCGGCTCGCCATCGCCTCCAGCAGCTCCATGCCGGCGGTGCCACCGTCGAGCAGCTCGATGCCGGGGGCGAAGCGGTATTCGCGTCCCAGCGCCTCGACGATGCGCACACCCACCGCCTCGTCGCTCAAGAGCAGATTGCCCACTCCCAGGATCAGGGTATTCATCACAGCACCTTCACCCGGGTCACGTCGCCATTTTGGGTATCCACCACGTGGACCGCGCAGGACATGCAGGGGTCAAAGGAGTGGATGGTACGCACCACCTCGAGGGGCTTGGCGGGATCGGCCACCGGGGTGCCCACCAGGGACTGCTCGTAGGGGCCGGGTTCGTCGTTGAAGTTGCGCGGACCCGAGTTCCAGGTCGAAGGCACCACCGCCTGATAGTTGGCGATCTTGCCCTCCTTGATGACCACCCAGTGGGAAAGCATGCCACGCGGGGCCTCTTCAAAGCCCACGCCACGGAACTCCTTGTCCGCCGGGATCTCCGCCTTGATGTAGGCGCTGAAATCCCCCTTGCCGATGTTCTCCACCAGCGCCTGCCACTGGTGCGCCAGGGTGTCTTTGAGCACGCAGCAGCGCACCGCCCGGCCTATGATGCGGCCCATGGTGGAGTGCAGTTGCTCGGGCTTGATGGCCGCCCCGGTGAGGGTCTTGTAGACACCATTGAGCTGATCAAAATGCGCCACCGTATCCGGGTGCTTGGCCGCGAGTTTCACCAGGAGGTCTGCGAGCGGCCCTACTTCCACCACCTTGCCGTAGAAGGTGGGGGATTTGACCCAGGAGTACTTGCCGTCATCCTGCCAGCCGGTGTAGTTCGGCTCGGTCTTGCCCTCCCAGGGCTTGAGGGGTTCGTCATCCTTGTACCAGGCGTGCTTGTTGCTCTCGGCGATGCCGTCCATCAGCCAGGCATCCTGGTGACTCTCGATGGGACGATAGTTCGCCAGATCGCCGTTCTCGATGTAGCCGCCCGGCATCAGGAAGCTGCCGCCGTTGCCGTCGGTGGGCAGCTCCGGCACGCTCAGGTAGTGCTTGGCCCCCTGCCCCAGGGTCAGCCACTCGGGATAGTGGGCGGCGATGATGGCAGCATCCACCTTGTAGACCTGCTCGATAAACTCGCCGAGGCGATCGATGAAACTCTTCACATACATGAGGCGCTCGAGGTTGAGCACGCTCGGTGCATCCAGGTTGATGGGGTTGGCAACACCACCCACCGCCAGGTTCTGGATGTGGGGGGATTTGCCCCCCAGGATGGCGACGATGCGGTTGGCATCGCGCTGGCACTCCAGGGCTTGCAGGTAGTGGGCCACGGCGATGAGGTTCACCTCCGGGCTCAGTTTCATCTCCTTGTGACCCCAGTAGCCGTTGGCGAAGATGCCGAGCTGGCCGCTCGCCACCAGGGCGCGGATCTTGTCCTGCACCTTGGTCAGCTCATCGGCGCTGTTGAGGGACCAGGTCGATACCCCCTTGAGCATGTCCGCCGCCTTCTGCGGGTTGGCCTGCAGGGCCGCGGTGATGTCCACCCAGTCCAGCGCCGAGAGCTGGTAGAAGTGGACGATATGGTCGTGAATGTTGTGGGCCGCGATGATGAGGTTGCGGATGTACTGGGCATTGACCGGCACCTTGGCGCCGATGGCATTCTCCACCGCCCGCACCGAGGCGATGGCGTGGATCGAGGTACAGACCCCGCAAATGCGCTGCACTATCATCCAGGCATCGCGCGGGTCGTTGCCCTTGACGATCTCTTCCATCCCGCGCCACATGGTGCCGGATGACCAGGCTTTGGTCACTTTTCCGCCTTCGATTTCACAGTCGATACGCAGGTGCCCCTCGATGCGGGTGATGGGGTCTATGGTGATACGTTGGCTCATACGTTGGCTTTCCCTCGGGCCTGATAATCTTGGTGAACACGTTCAAGTGATGGCAGTACCGGCAACAGCCGGATCAGCAGCAAATAGGCACACACTTCGATGGCAACGAAGCCAAGGGAGATCAGCACCTCCTCGGTGCTGGGGAAGTAGTGATAGCCATTGCCGGGGTTGAAGGCGAGCAGGGAGTAATCCAGTCGCCAGAGGGCCGAGCCCAGCAACATGCTGAGTGCCCCCAGGAACAACATGCGCGAGTCGCGGCGGCTCTTGTCCCAGTGGAACACCAGCAGCGGGAAGATCATCAGCGCAATCTCGCTCCAGAACATGATGGAGTAGCGGCTCCACTCGGAGAGGTACTCCGACTTGTCGTGGATGACGATCTCCGCAAAGCGCAGGGCCACAAACAGGATCAGGAAGATGTCGATCACCTGGGTCAGTTTGTAGAAGAGCGGCTTCTCGTTGGGGCCGCGCCCCGCCAGTCCCGCCTGCACTAGGGATCCCTCAAACACCACGATGGAGAAGCCCATGATGAAGGCGGTCAACAAGGAGAAGACCGGCAGCAGCTCGTAGCTTTGCCAGAGCGGATGGATCTTCTCCCCCGCCACTATCATCAGGGAGCCCATGGAGGACTGGTGCATGGTGGGCAGCAGGGCCCCGAGCGCCAGGATGAAGAACATGATCTTGTTGAGCCGCGCCATGGAGGTCTTCCAGCCGAACTTCTCCAGCAGCACGGGGGCGAACTCCAGGGCCATCACACCGATGTAGATGGTCATGCAGACCGCCGTTTCGAACAGCACCGAGGAGGTGTTGAAGTGACCCGGCAGGTAGAAGTACGGCAGGTTCCAGTAACGACCCACGTCGATGGTGATGGAGAGCCCCCCCAGGGAGTAACCAAAGAGGCTCGCCAGCAGCGCCGGACGCACCAAGGGGTGATACTCGCCCCGGTTGAAGACGTAGACGGCCCAGGCCAGTGCCCAGCCACCACACGCGAAACCGGTGCCGATCAACAGGTCAAAGGAGATCCACAGACCCCAGGGGTAGCCCCCGTTGAGATCGGTGACCGAGCCCAGCCCGAAAAACAGTCGCTTCAAGATCAGCATGCCGCACAGCACGGCGAAGGGCGCGAGCACCAGCACCGGCCAGCTGACCAGCTTGCCGCCGAGCGGATGCGCCTTGTGATTACTCATGATCCTTGCCTCCCTTGTCACTACCCTGATCGTGGCCTGCATCATGGTGGTGATCGTGGCCGTTCTTCTTGGTATTGCGGCGGATCAGCACCGAGAGGCCGGTCAGCACCACCATGGGCAGCACCATCCCCTTGTAGAGGGTGTGCTGGATATGCTCGGAGCGGGCGCCGGAAGAGAGCTCCGGCAGATCGGGCATGTCGAGCTTGCTGTAGGGCACGCCGGCCAGCACCAGCACCTGGGTGCCACCGCCCTCTTTCTCGCCATAGACGTAGGGCTGGTAGTTGGGCACTTGGTGCAGGTAAGGGTCATTGGCCTGCAGGGTCTGGCGTGGATAGGCGTATTCGCTGCCGGGGGGCGCCAGCAGACGGCGCTTGGCCTCGGCCAGCAGCTCTTCACGGGTACCGAAGATAACGGCGCCGGTGGGGCACACCTCGACACAGCCGGGCAGCTTGCCCTGATCGATCCGCTCAAGCCCCTTCTGGTTGCAGAGCTCGCACTTGTGAATGGCGCCCAGGGGGTTGTCGTACTCGTATTTGGGTACGTCGTAGGGGCAGCCCACCATGCAGTAGCGGCAACCGGTACAGACGTCCGGGTCGTAGTGGACGATGCCGGTCTTGGGATCCTTTTTCAGGGCCTGCACCGGGCAGACGGAGACGCAGTTGGGATCGACGCAGTGCATGCACTGCTTCTTGATGTAGGCGTAGCCATCCACCAGCAGATCCTTGTGCTCGCCGGTGCCACTTCGCCACACCTGGATGATGTTGTTGGTGTAGGGGGTCAGCTTGTCGTTGTTGGACCAGATCTGATCGCCGGCCGGATTGGCCGGGTTGCCGTTCAGGCGCTGACACTCCGCCACGCAGGCCTGACAACCGACGCAGAGGGTGGAGTCGTACAGCATGCCCAGCGCCCCGGGTATGGGCGGGTTGTTCTGGGCGCCCGCCAGGGCGTTGCCGGAAACGGTGGTGCCCGCCGCCAGTGCGCCGACGGAGGCGAATTTGAGGAAATTGCGTCTGTTCACGGTTACTCCTCCCGTGATGGGCGCTGCCCGGCTTCGTGGCGCTTCTGCTGGCGACCGAGTTCACGCACCGTCATCAGACTCACCCCGACCAGCACCCCGAGGGCGCCACCGATGAGACCGCTGGCCGTCGGGGTGATATGTCCCCCTTCCTGGATAGCCACATCGGGCTTCTCTGCCCGCGGGGTGGGATTTTCCACCTTGGCGAGCTGGAAGATCCCCTTGCTAAAACCCACTCCCTGCTCGTTGCAGCCGTAGCAAGGGTGGCTGTATAGGCCCTAGTAGATTGATCATTCTTAAGGATCCACCATAGACCCCGGTAATAAGTGGAATTCCTGCGGCATAAGTGGAATCGTGTTTTGAGGATTGGCGCGGGTTTGCTGGCGATTGACGGTGTGGGATGGGTGAGATTTTGGCGAGCGCGGCGGCGAGTATATTAGCAATCGAGAATATGATCACTGCTCCTAAAAAATGGCCGAAAATAGCGAGTAGATTGATCACTCGCTGTTTTTTAAATTGGCCTTTAAACAGGCTTTAAACGCCGCTTGCAAACCCGCCTCCGCGCATGCTGCCATCTGGCCTTGAAAGACCCCCAGCGAACCCCTGCAAGGCGGCCTGTGGCCTAGGCTTGTGGTATTATTGGCTGCGCAGAAAAATGCGCAACGACTTAATCAGCGAAACAAGGAATTAATGCCAATAAGTCATTGAATATAAACAACTTAATTATTTTGTTGCCTATGGCTGGAAAAATTCGCATGATGGGCCTATTGCGAATTTTTATCACACCGAGTTGACCCGTTTTCTGTTCGCTTGCGGCGACCAGGAAAAGGAACTCAGTTCCTTTTCCTGCAATCTCCGTTCCTTTTGATGGTATTTCATTTTAAATCAATAGCTTATATTGGTTGTGTTCGCTCTTGATTGGTTATGTGCAAAGGAACGGCGATGGCTTGCATTGTTCTCTTTAGTTGGGCTCAATCGAGTTTTATTCTGTTTTCCTTGCGCAAGGCTTGATGTAAACCAAGTTTACATCAAGGTTTTACGGTTTATTTCTTTATTTTTCATGTTGTTAAGGTTGCCGTGTTGTATTTTTGAAGTAAACCATGAAGGGGGCCAAGGTTTACTTCTAAAGCGGCGTTGTGTGCGTTTATTAATCTTCAAATCCTAGTGTTTTGATCATTGCTGTTGACAAGAAAAACAGCTCAGGATAGCCTTTAAATGCTCCAGCAAAAAACTGGAGTCGGGACTACGACCCCCGTATAATCCAAGACGCACAGCACGCGTCAAGCGTGTTTTTTTGTGCACAAATCTAGCCTTGTTATGGTGGGCTGGATGGGGCCAGCGCAAGCTGGGCCGTATCCTTGGAGCGGTGGTCGTAACCCTGTTCAGCTCACCGCCAGCGAGATTACGACCCTCCTGCCGGTGATAGTCATACTATCCAAGGAGGCCCACCATGGCCGGATCATCATCTGATCTCTATTCTGTTAGCCAAATCTGGCTGACTGCTTATGAAATTCTTAGCTTAAATCTGCCTGGAATGCCTACTACGCCACAAGGTGTGCGTAAGAATCTCAACAAAGCCAGCTTGCGCGATCCTCTTGCGATTCGACCAAAGATCGGTGTTCAAGGTAAGGCCATCGAATACCGCGCCGATCTGCTCCCTATTCATGCCCAAAAAGCACTGCTTGCGGCACTGTTGCAAAGTTAGCGATGAGGCAGCCTTTTGTCTTATTCAAAGGCCTTACATTTCAAAAACTCTGCTTACCAGGCGCATTTCGCCCAGGGGATCACCATAATAAAATGCTGAGGCCTGGCCTTTGCGTAGTGCACGCATCACCTCAATACCTTTGATGGTGGCGTAAGCCGTCTTCATGGATTTAAATCCCAGCGTGGCGCCGATTATCCGTTTCAGTTTGCCATGATCGCATTCAATCACGTTGTTCCGGTACTTAATCTGTCGGTGTTCAACGTCAGACGGGCACCGGCCTTCGCGTTTGAGCAGAGCAAGCGCGCGACCATAGGCGGGCGCTTTATCCGTGTTGATGAATCGCGGGATCTGCCACTTCTTCACGTTGTTGAGGATTTTACCCAGAAACCGGTATGCAGCTTTGCTGTTACGACGGGAGGAGAGATAAAAATCGACAGTGCGGCCCCGGCTGTCGACGGCCCGGTACAGATACGCCCAGCGGCCATTGACCTTCACGTAGGTTTCATCCATGTGCCACGGGCAAAGATCGGAAGGGTTACGCCAGTACCAGCGCAGCCGTTTTTCCATTTCAGGCGCATAACGCTGAACCCAGCGGTAAATCGTGGAGTGATCGACATTCACTCCGCGTTCAGCCAGCATCTCCTGCAGCTCACGGTAACTGATGCCGTATTTGCAGTACCAGCGTACGGCCCACAGAATGATGTCACGCTGAAAATGCCGGCCTTTGAATGGGTTCATGTGCAGCTCCATCAGCAAAAGGGGATGATAAGTTTATCACCACCGACTATTTGCAACAGTGCCGTCGACGGCCCGGTACAGATACGCCCAGCGGCCATTGACCTTCACGTAGGTTTCATCCATGTGCCACGGGCAAAGATCGGAAGGGTTACGCCAGTACCAGCGCAGCCGTTTTTCCATTTCAGGCGCATAACGCTGAACCCAGCGGTAAATCGTGGAGTGATCGACATTCACTCCGCGTTCAGCCAGCATCTCCTGCAGCTCACGGTAACTGATGCCGTATTTGCAGTACCAGCGTACGGCCCACAGAATGATGTCACGCTGAAAATGCCGGCCTTTGAATGGGTTCATGTGCAGCTCCATCAGCAAAAGGGGATGATAAGTTTATCACCACCGACTATTTGCAACAGTGCCCTTTACTCCACTGGGTCTGTTCAATATGGAACCCAGCGCCGTGACCGTTAAAATCGACGCACCATGGAATACGCTGGAAGAGTTCCTCGCCTGGGCGAAAGAGAATCCGGGCCAGGTCAGGGTAGGCAACTCAGGAACGGGCGCAATCTGGCATCTGGCAGCCGCGTCGCTGGAAGATAAAACCGGCGTGACCTTCAACCACGTTCCTTTCGATGGCGCGACGCCAGCCGTCACCGCGCTTTTAGGCGGGCACATTGAAGCCGTTACGGTGAGCACTGCGGAAGTCCTCAACCAGGTTGAGGATGGCAAGCTGAAAACACTGGCCGTAATGAGCACTCAACGTGACGCCAACATGCCTGACGTCCCCACGCTTCAGGAAAAAAACATCGATCTGTCGATCGGCGCATGGCGTGGGCTGGTTATCTCCAGCAAAACCCCGCAAAACGTGATCGATTTTCTGACCACCGCTATCGCCGCCACTGCCGATGAACCCTCTTTCAAGGAAGCGTTAGCCAAAATGCGCCTCAACTATGTCTGGCTCGATCGTGCTGAATTCCAGGCATTGCTTGAAGAGCAGCAGCGCGATTTCTCCGTCACCATCGAAAAACTGGGCCTCGGTCAAAAATAACGGTGACGTCCGGCCAGCCCCTTCTGGCCGGATAGTCCTCATGGGAGTCGTTTATGGTTGAAAATCCGTTAACTCCGACAACGCCGCCGCCAGCGTCTACGGCAGAACGACAATGCTACATTTTGGTCGCTCTGCTGCTGTGTCTGATCGCCGTAGTGGTGCTGGCGATTGCCAAAAGCTTTCCTGCAACGTCCATTTCTACGGATATCGGGGCGGGCGCATTTCCATCGGTTTATAGCTGGTTGCTGATTATTCTCTCGTTGATCTTAATTGCTGGTCAGTTCTCTGGTACCACGCTACGCCAGCTGATGGTTCTACCCTCTCGCCCCACTCAGGGGTTTGGACGCTGGACGGGGCCGTTTTGTACCGTCGTCACCTGCGTGGCATACCTCTACGCCATGCAGCTTTTTGGCTACCTGGTCGCAACGGTACTTTTTATGATGCTGATTATGAAAATCTCCGGTATCCAACGCTGGTGGGTTAATGGGCTGCTGGCCATCGTTCTCTCCATTACGCTGTATATCCTCTTTTCGCTGGCGCTGAACGTTCCGCTGCCGGAAAGCAGCCTCCTGGAATCGCTGACTCTGGAGTAATTATGTCCCAATTTGATCTTATTCTCGGCGGCGTAAATAGCTTGCTGGCCCACCCGGAAGCCATTTTATTTTCAATGATTGGCGTCTGGCTTGGCATCCTGGTGGGCGCGTTACCGGGCCTGACTGTCACCATGAGCGTTGCCGTAATGCTGCCTTTTACCTACGGCATGGATCCGATTTCTGGCTTACTGATTATCTCCGGCGTCTTTTTTGGTGGCGTTTATGGTGGTTCGATTATTGCCATTCTGCTCCGGATCCCCGGCACGCCAGCCGCCGCGGCAACGGCGATTGACGGCTATGAACTGACGAAAAAAGGTCAGGCCGGTGTGGCGCTGGGCACGGCGACTTTCTCCTCTTTTTTCGGCGGCACCCTCAGCATAATCGTGCTGATGTTCCTCTCGCCGATTCTGGCCGAGGTGGCGCTAAAATTCAGCGCCGCAGAGACGTTTGCGCTGGCCGTTTTCGGCTTAAGTATTATTGCCAGTATTTCCGGTGAATCGTTGATTAAGGGGCTGATCGCTGGCGTTGGTGGTTTGCTGGTCGCGACCATTGGCCTCGATCCGATGGGCGGATTTCCGCGTTTCACCGGCGGTTTTGTCGAGCTGATGAATGTGCCTTTTATCCCGGTGATGATTGGCATGTTCGCCACTGCAGAAGTGCTTAAGTCGCTGGAAAAAGACGAGGTAGTGAGCAAGACGGTGCAGTACGCTATTGGTCGAATCATTCCGCCGTGGTCTACGTTCAAACGTCTGATTGTCACACTGCTGCGCTCCTCCGGTCTGGGCGTGTTTATTGGCATGATTCCCGGCGCAGGGGCGGATATTGCCGCTTTCGTTTCTTACAATGAAGCGAAGCGCTTTGCCAGGCCGGAAGATCAGTTTGGCAAGGGTGAACTCAAAGCGGTTTCGGCCTGTGAAGCAGGCGCTAATGGCTGCACGGGCGGCGCGCTGTTACCTATGCTGACGCTGGGAATTCCTGGTGACGCCACGACGGCGGTAATGCTGGGCGCGCTGACGCTACAGGGAATGCAGCCCGGGCCTCGACTATTTACCGAACACAGCGATACGGTCTATATGCTGTTTGTCGGAATGCTGTTTTGCTATCTGATGCTGCTTATTCTTGGCCTGGTTTCCGTTCGTTTCATCGCCAAAATGATCAACATTCCCAAGAGCGTCCTGACTCCGCTGATCCTTGCACTGTGTATCGTCGGCACCTATGCTCTGAACAACAGCATGTTTGACGTCGGCATTATGCTGGTCGCGGGCGTGATCGGCTATTTCATGCAAAAAGGCGGTTTCCCTGCATCTCCTGTCGTGCTGGCACTCATCATGGGGCCGATGGCGGAAAGTAACTTCCGTCGCGCGATGTCGCTGTCCAACGGGAGTTTTGATTTCATTTATACCCGTCCCATCACCGCCACGCTCCTGCTATTGGCGATGCTGACTCTGTTTGGCCCAATGGTACGCAAGGCCATAGCCGCAAGACGCGCACGTAAAAATCATTTGCTCTCCTGAATGAGCAGAAACGGGCAGAAAATCCGTCACTGTTACACGGAATTTCTGCCCGCGGTGGCGAAATCACGGCGCGGTTACATTTTTATCGCACAGAATCGGTTATTGTTATCGTACTGATCTTAAACATGAATATGACCACTGTATCAGGGTGAATTATGGATGCTCAACCTACCGAAATTACGGGAGTACAAACCCTACTGCGCGGTCTTGCTGTTATTGATGCCGTCGCGTCAGGATGTCGGGATTTACGCAGCGTCGGCGAGTTTACCGGAACCAGTAAAAGCACGACCCATCGGCTGCTCAGCGCGCTGGTACAACAGCGTTTTCTTCGCTTCACTCACCACGATGGCTATGCGCTCGGCCCACGCTTAATTGAGCTCGGCACCCGTTCACTGGAAAATACGCCGCTTTATCCTCTGGCGCGCCCCTTCCTGCAACAGCTGGCGGATTTTACCCGCGACACGGTTCATCTGGGGCAACGGGAAGGCGCGGAAGTCCTGTATATCGATAAAATTCCTGGCCAACAGGGACTGGAAATGCGCTCGCGTATTGGGCATCGCATGCCGCTGGTGCTGACCGGCATTGGCAAAGCGCTGTTACTCGACGCGGATGAATCCGAATGGCGTCAGCTTTTTTTAGCCCATGGCGAATTATGTCATCTCCCGGACTTCCTCGGCCGAATGCGCGGCTACGCCGACGCAGGCTTCGCGTTCGATCTTGAAGAAAATGAGCCGACGATTCGCTGCGTGGCGGCTCCGGTTTACGATGCCGGAAACCATGTGGTCGCGGCCATCTCCGTCGCCAGCACGGTCATCTATATGCCGGACGCACGCATGCAAGAACTCGTCCCTCACGTCAAAGAGTGCGCTAAAAAAATATCGCAGGAACTGGGCTGGCGCGCCCCTTCTTTTACCCCGTAATCCCACCGCTTAATGTCAACATCCTTGAGTGTTAACGGGCGACATATCGATTGCAGCTATGTCGTCTGTTGCTGTCCCGCGAGTAGAGTGCTCCACTGCCGGGTTCTCCAACATGCAGGTTCGAAAACACACTCTTTTTCGTGCAAGAGAAGGATCGTTGCCAGCCGCGAATGTCCTTTTAGCCTCCTGACGCTGACTTCTGGCTTCAGCCAGAGAAACATCGGGGTAAACGCCAATAGCGGACAGGAATAATGAATAAAACCGATCGGCACGATCGACAGAATCGATTATGAACAAGCAAATGCTTTATCGTCGGACGTGGAAAACTAATCGAAAAAGAAGGACCAGACACAGCGGCAACGTGGAAAACGGTGTGTGTAGCAGCCTGCAAGGCCTGGCGGTCAATCTATTTTTGACGCAAAGAAACTAAGGTGAACTATAAGAGCAGGTTATCATTCAGATAAGCAGAATAGATTTTTTGTTTATAATTTATTATGTTAGCTTAAATTAAGACGCGGGATCGCACTCATCCTGGCTGCAATTCTGGTCTTATCTGATAGCACCACGCGTGCGGGAGGAAAAAATGAGTCAACCTGTTTATCAGAATATCGCGCTGGAAACGAAAACCTCCCTGGATGAATGCTTTGCTCAGCGTGTGATTCCTCTGGAGCAGCAGTATCTCGCCGGGCTTCAGGCGCTGAGAACAACACTTTTCGGTCAGCAGGAAATGGCTGAGCTTTCACCCGCGCAGCGTGACGAGCTGACCGCCTGGGTTGACGAACTCGATCGTCGCATCATCACCTATCAAACATTGTGCACCAAATATCTGAACGCCCTTAACTCTGAGCAGCAGCGTGAATTAATGACCTTTATGCTCTTCGGCGATACCCGGACAGCACGGGCACAGAAGAAGGCACTGTTGCAAATAGTCGGTGGTGATAAACTTATCATCCCCTTTTGCTGATGGAGCTGCACATGAACCCATTCAAAGGCCGGCATTTTCAGCGTGACATCATTCTGTGGGCCGTACGCTGGTACTGCAAATACGGCATCAGTTACCGTGAGCTGCAGGAGATGCTGGCTGAACGCGGAGTGAATGTCGATCACTCCACGATTTACCGCTGGGTTCAGCGTTATGCGCCTGAAATGGAAAAACGGCTGCGCTGGTACTGGCGTAACCCTTCCGATCTTTGCCCGTGGCACATGGATGAAACCTACGTGAAGGTCAATGGCCGCTGGGCGTATCTGTACCGGGCCGTCGACAGCCGGGGCCGCACTGTCGATTTTTATCTCTCCTCCCGTCGTAACAGCAAAGCTGCATACCGGTTTCTGGGTAAAATCCTCAACAACGTGAAGAAGTGGCAGATCCCGCGATTCATCAACACGGATAAAGCGCCCGCCTATGGTCGCGCGCTTGCTCTGCTCAAACGCGAAGGCCGGTGCCCGTCTGACGTTGAACACCGACAGATTAAGTACCGGAACAACGTGATTGAATGCGATCATGGCAAACTGAAACGGATAATCGGCGCCACGCTGGGATTTAAATCCATGAAGACGGCTTACGCCACCATCAAAGGTATTGAGGTGATGCGTGCACTACGCAAAGGCCAGGCCTCAGCATTTTATTATGGTGATCCCCTGGGCGAAATGCGCCTGGTAAGCAGAGTTTTTGAAATGTAAGGCCTTTGAATAAGACAAAAGGCTGCCTCATCGCTAACTTTGCAACAGTGCCGGAACAGGTACGTATAACAATGGTAACGCCCTGTTTGCGTGGATGCGCTTCGGCTTTTAGAGACAGCGAGGCATTATCACCTTTTCTCATGCGGTTTCCGGAATACGTCATCCAGTAAAACGAACGGATGCTCCCCTGCTTTTTCTGTGTTAATTCGGTATATTCATATTCAGAATCGTTAAACGCACCTCTAACCGCTGGTACCTAAATATGGATATTGACCATTTTAAGACGTTCAACCAGGTTGTTATCAGCGGCAGTTTTACTAAGGCCGCACAGGCACTCTTTTTATCTCAGCCCGCCATCAGCATGCAGATCCAGGCACTGGAAAGCTATCTGAAGGTGTCATTATTCGATCGCTCCCGTCGGCAAATTAGTTTAACCAAAGAAGGCGAAGTCCTGTTTGAATACACACAGCGTATTTTTCATCTTTTTGATGAAGTACAGAGCGTGTTTCAGGACATCAGTAAACTACAGGTAGGCCGTCTGACCATCGGGGCGACGGGCGTGATGGGCACTTACTATCTCACGCGTTTTATTCAGCGTTTCCACGAACGCTTTCCGGGAATTGAACTGGAAATTCTGACCGGTAACTCGCACCACATTGCGGAACTGGTCGCCAGCGGCGAGGTTGAGATCGGTTTTGCCGGACGTTCCGTAATTCGCTCTCCGTTACAACAGGTATTTCTGCATCGGGAAAACTACAAAGTAGTGGTGGGCAAGCACTCCCCCCTGGCGACATGTGCCGGGCGGGATATGAGTCCGGATGAATTACTACAATCACCTTTCATTATGCGTGAGAAAGGAACACGGATAAGAGCCAAAATAAATTCGTGGTTTAAACGTCACTCAGCGAACACCGCTCCGCAAAACCGTGTGACGCTCTCTAATCTGGAGGCGACTAAACGGCTTATCGGCAGCGGTTATGGCGTAACCGTGATTCCTCATCTGGCGATATCCGATGAGTTGAACAGCGGTGAGCTGGTTGAACTTCATGTCAAAGGTTTTAATCTCGCGGTAGATTACTACCTTGTTTACCAGGGGGAGCACTCACTGTCCCGCGCCGCCCTCGGCTTTATTTCACTGCTTTATGATGACACTCCAGATAATGAGTGGGGGAGTTTTCCTGAGCTGCTGGAAAATATATTCCATAATCATCGCTAAGTGGCATTGTTCATTATCCTTGATAAAACAAGGACTCATACGCTTATGTTTGAAAAAAAACCAGCCTATAAGCCGAACACATTGCTTACGCCTCTATCAAATTTAACTCTCTAAAATTAATGAGAAAATAATAAATGTGATCGACATCAATCTATAAACTGAGCTTATAGGTCTGATACTGATTTACAATTTTTAATCCTGCCAGAAGCCTGCCTAATATGGAGTCAATTAAGAGAGATAGTGAATAACTATCGACAGATGTTCCGACAATGAGAGGCTTAAGATGGCTAAAGAAATTGAAAGGAAATTCCTGTTGTGCTCAGAGCAGTGGCGCGCACTTGCAGAGGGAACCGTTTATCGTCAGGGATATCTCAGCAGTATAAAAGAGAGAACCGTTCGTATCCGGACGATAAACGATAAGGGGTTCCTGACCATCAAGGGAGTTACCGTTTCTGCAACGCGAACTGAATATGAATACGAAATTCCGTATGCCGATTGCTGTGCCATGCTGGATGAGCTGGCAGAGCGCCCCATTATCGAAAAGAAACGCTACAAAATCCCGGTGGGTGATGTGGTGTGGGAAATCGACGAATTCATGGGGGTTAACGCCGGACTGATCGTCGCAGAAGTGGAATTGAAAAGTGAAGAGCAGCAGTTCGATAAACCCGAGTGGATTGGTGAAGAGGTGAGCGGCGATCCACGCTATTTCAACTCCAATCTGGTCGCCCATCCTTTTGCCGAATGGGATAAATAGCGGCATTCACCATTCTTAATGAAACAGGAGAATCACAATGGCTACGCATATGGATAAGAATACCGCCACGTCGTCGAGCGACGCTGAAAAAATCATCCCCCGCGCGGAGTTCCGCGTATTCGGCCACGGCATTATCGAACGGGTAAAAGAAAAAATGTGGGATGCCAAAGCCACATTATTTAAGGCTCGTAAGATGCCGGAAGAGACCTACTTTCTGTCGCTACATACCGATACGGTTAACGTTAAAGTCCGCGACGGTCTGCTGGATATCAAAACGAAAACCGGCGAAACCCCGGAAGGCTATGAGATCTTCCAGCCGCGCGGCAAGTTTCAATTCCCGGTGCAGCGTGAGGAGTTAGCCACCATTTTGCAGCACCTCCAGGTCAACATGGCGCTGGATAAAGAGAGCTATACCCTGGAAGAATTTACCAATATGGCGCGGGCCAGTAGCGATTTAGTACCGGTTAAGGTAGAGAAAATGCGCTACGGTTTTTCCGTTAACGGCATCATCAGCGAATACGCGCAGGTATGGTTTAACGGTGCGATGGTCGAAACCGCCTGTTGCGAAAGTGAAGATTATGCCGGAATTAAGGCAGCGGTTGCGGCGCTGGGGCTCGACGAACTGCCTAACACGAATTATCTGAAAGCCGCCAGACAGGTTGTTGGCATGTGAAATTCACGCCTCCATGGGTAGCTTGCTGCCCATGGAGGCGCATAAGGAGACATGGCCATGTCAGACAAAGGCGCTAAGAAAGTTTTCGATCCGCTGGATATGAGCAATTATTCTCTGGAGAAATTCAAGGAGATTAAAGCCGGTATCTGGATGGAGCGGATCAAATTCATCGGTATGCCGCTGGCTATCCTGCTGTTCCTGTTCTTTCATTTACAGTGGGTCGGGCCTATCGAAATGTTCGATACCCAAACCAAAGTTCCTCCGGCCAACTGTTACAGCGCAACGGGAATTTTTCTTGCCTCGCTGGTGCTGTGGTTGACGGAGGCGATTCCGAACTATCTCACCTCGCTTATCGTGGTCGTCACGGTGATCCTGACCGGCACAATGAAGATGCGTCCTGCGTTTGCCATGCTGGGTGAACCAGTAATGATCCTGAACATTGCCAGCTTCATCATGGCCAGTGCCCTGGTGGTGACAGGGTTGGCGAAGCGTATGTCGCTCTGGCTGTTGGTACGCATGGGGAATAATATCTCGCTGTTGTTCTGGTGCTTTATATTACTCAACCTGATTCTCGGGGCGTTCATCAGTGCGACCTCAGCGAAAACGGCGCTCTTGTTACCGCTGTTTATGGTTATCGCCGCCATCTACGGTGCGACCGGCGGGGAAAAACGCAATAACGTCGGGCGCAACATGGTGCTGCTGAACCTGCTGGCGAATAACGTGTCGGCCAGCGCCTTTATTACCGGTTCCGCAGCTAACCTGCTGGCGGTCGCGATGATGGAGCAGGCGGGATTCAAAGTCTATTACGGCGACTGGTTCATTGCCCTGTGTCCACTGGCGCTGATTCAGTGTGCCATTGCCTGGTACACCGGAACTCGCTGGATTTTCCCCATTAAGAAAGAAGATGCTAAGCCGAAAATTGAAGGCGGCATGGATCGCCTGAAAGGGGAATTGGCGCAGCTAGGTAAGATTAGCTCGGGTGAAGTTCGCGCGGCGCTGACCTTTATTATCGTCTTGTTGCTGTGGGCGACCGACCGGGTGCACGGTATGCGTGCCGAAGTTATCGCCGTGGCGGGTGCCTGCGTTGTTCTGATGCCTTCGGTGTGCAAACTTCCGGCGCTGGGCGTGATGAAGTGGAACGACGCGGACATTCCCTGGCATATGCTGATGTTCAGCTTTGGTGCTTACGTCCTTGGCGGAATGGTCGATCAGACGGATATCGTCGGCCTCTATATTCACAGCCTGTTTGATAAATGGCAGATCGACCCTTCAGGTGGCGGCAAACTGTTGGTCTTTGCCGTACTGAGCGGCGTGTTCGCCATCACCACGCTGGTGAGCGAAAGTAAAACGGCACGTACCATCATTATGTTCCCGATCATTATCAGTATCGCTAAAAAGTTCGGCTGGGACGTGGTGGGATTCTGTCTGCCGATGGCATTCCTGATTAACCAGGTTTACGTGCTCTACTTTAACTCTAAACCCGCAAACATCAGTTACCTGCTCGATCACTACTCGACCGGCGAGTCTTTCAAATATGGTATTATCCAGATGGCTATTATTTGGGTGTTACTGATTTTATGGACTCAATATGTCATGCCGCTGATGGGGTTCAATAGCGCCCTCTGGTAGCATTGATGTGAAGGCGGTAATTCAAATTACCGCCTGATTTGCAGGAGGCAAAGATGCCAGGCGATACGATAAAAGCATCAGGAAAACGCTGTATCGAAATTAAGCAGCGGATTTTTTTCCCGCAGAAAGTCGGCACCAAACCTCTACGAAGCGAAAACTACCATATTGAAACCTGGCTATTCTTTCCTTCCAGTTTGCAGATCAATCGTTGGACATTTCCGCCGCAGGCCTTTCAGCAAAACCTGAAGAACTATATTCGCCTGCGTCCTCCCACCCTGTCGCTGCGTAAATTGTCCGTCAGCGTGCCGAAGACGCTGGGGACAATTGAACGGTTAATTACCGAACAGAGCAAAGATACCTCTGCTCAGGGTTTTGAATACCGACTCAAAATGTTTTGCCTGACCTTCAAACGGGCGCTTCACGTAGAGGTACGTTATATCGGCAAGTTGAGCGAAGACAAACAGGAGCAGGCGCTGCTGAGCTTCGCCGCCACCGCAGAGGATATTCTCAATAACTATCGTCGGATGCGGATAAAAATGTCAAAGGTGGCTGAGGTCAATGCGTTACGCATCATTGACTATGGTGACGAATTCCTCTCACTGATGCTGACGCACTATGGTCGTAAATTGCTCAATGATCTTTCGCCTTCACCGGGATACGATACTCTGCGTATTTTCTGGCGCGAGCAGATGCTGTATCGCAAAGCCAATCATCCGGGGACTTTCCCGTCACCTAATTCGGATAACGAACTGGTGATTTATCACGTTAATACCCTGAAAAAATATATCAGCAGTCCAATGTATCTGGATATCCGGCGTAAAAAAGGCGAGACCTTTCTGGCGCATACCATTGCCGGAATCGCCGCGGCAATTGCGATGATTTTCGCGACGGCGGTGGCGTTTATTTGGCAGGGGAAATATGGAGCGCTGAGCTTTCAACTATTTCTCGCAATGGTGATTGGCTATATCTTTAAAGACAGAATGAAAGAGGGATTTCGGGCGCGATTGTTTTCGACATTTCGCCGTTGGCTACCTGACCGACAGCAGATAATTTATAAGAACCTGCGCTCTCCGGTCGGTAAGTGCAACGAATCTTTCGTCTTTGTGGGGGAGCGTCAGCTACCCGATGACGTCAGGACGATGCGCCGTAAGGTGCACATTCTGGATATTCAAAACTATTATCTGAGCGAAGACATTTTGCACTACTCCAAACACGTTCATCTGCGCGGCGGGGACCAGATGTTTTCCGCCGTGAATCGTTCTGTGATGGATATTACGCGCCTGGATATCACCCCTTTTTTGAAATACACCGATGAGTTGCTGAATGAATTACCGACTCTGGATGATGAGCAGGTGCTGTACGGGGAAAAGGTCTATCACATCAACCTTATTCATCGGGTGACGGATGGCAAAGAGAGTTTTCTGGAGCGGGCACGCATCATTATTAACAGCGCGGGTATCAAGCGCATTGAACCAGTTTTTACTGCCGGGGAATCAGAAAGCGAAGAGGGCTGACGACAGAGATAAAATGCCTGATGGCGCAGCGCTATCAGGCCTGCGGGTTCCACATCTGTAGGCCTGATAAGGTGTTTACGCCGACATCCGGCAATAAAAGCTGAGCAACCGTTCAGCCTGTTTTACGCACAGGGCGATAGTGGGTGGATTCGTCAAGAAAACGGCGGATGTGGATTTCTTTTTCCAGCCGCTGTTGAAGCTGACGTTCGAGCGCTTCAGGAGAGTGCAGATCGGCCAGCCGCTCGTTGATTCTGTTCACGGCTTCGCTGCGCAGCTGTATATGTTCCTGGATATTCTTCTGGGCACTGTTGCAAAGTTAGCGATGAGGCAGCCTTTTGTCTTATTCAAAGGCCTTACATTTCAAAAACTCTGCTTACCAGGCGCATTTCGCCCAGGGGATCACCATAATAAAATGCTGAGGCCTGGCCTTTGCGTAGTGCACGCATCACCTCAATACCTTTGATGGTGGCGTAAGCCGTCTTCATGGATTTAAATCCCAGCGTGGCGCCGATTATCCGTTTCAGTTTGCCATGATCGCATTCAATCACGTTGTTCCGGTACTTAATCTGTCGGTGTTCAACGTCAGACGGGCACCGGCCTTCGCGTTTGAGCAGAGCAAGCGCGCGACCATAGGCGGGCGCTTTATCCGTGTTGATGAATCGCGGGATCTGCCACTTCTTCACGTTGTTGAGGATTTTACCCAGAAACCGGTATGCAGCTTTGCTGTTACGACGGGAGGAGAGATAAAAATCGACAGTGCGGCCCCGGCTGTCGACGGCCCGGTACAGATACGCCCAGCGGCCATTGACCTTCACGTAGGTTTCATCCATGTGCCACGGGCAAAGATCGGAAGGGTTACGCCAGTACCAGCGCAGCCGTTTTTCCATTTCAGGCGCATAACGCTGAACCCAGCGGTAAATCGTGGAGTGATCGACATTCACTCCGCGTTCAGCCAGCATCTCCTGCAGCTCACGGTAACTGATGCCGTATTTGCAGTACCAGCGTACGGCCCACAGAATGATGTCACGCTGAAAATGCCGGCCTTTGAATGGGTTCATGTGCAGCTCCATCAGCAAAAGGGGATGATAAGTTTATCACCACCGACTATTTGCAACAGTGCCAGCGCAAAAGCTGCGGGCGCCGGCGCGCAACACCGTGGCTCTGCGGATCGCCGGCCTCGATCCGCTCAAGGCCACTCGCCGCCGGGAAGGTCAGGATGCGTCCCGCAGCCTGCAAGGTGTCGGTGGTGAGCCTCCCGCCGTGACCGCGCCACTGGAACAAGTGCAGATTGATCACACGGTCATCGACCTGATCGTGGTGGACGAGCGCGACCGGCAACCGATTGGCCGTCCGTATCTGACCATCGCCATCGACGTGTTTACCCGCTGCGTGCTCGGCATGGTCGTCACGCTGGAAGCGCCGTCATCTGTTTCGGTCGGCCTGTGCCTTGTGCATGTCGCCTGCGACAAGCGTCCCTGGCTGGAGGGTCTGAACATAGAAATGGAGTGGCCGATGAGCGGCAAGCCCAGGCTGCTCTACCTGGACAACGCGGCCGAGTTCAAGAGCGAAGCGCTACGCCGAGGCTGCGAGCAGCATGGCATCCGGCTTGACTATCGCCCGCTCGGGCAGCCGCACTACGGCGGCATCGTGGAACGGATCATCGGCACGGCGATGCAGATGATCCACGACGAATTGCCAGGGACGACCTTCTCCAACCCTGACCAGCGCGGCGACTACGATTCCGAAAACAAGGCCGCCCTGACGCTGCGTGAGCTGGAGCGCTGGCTCACATTGGCGGTCGGCACCTACCACGGCTCCGTGCACAACGGCCTGCTCCAGCCGCCGGCAGCGCGCTGGGCCGAAGCTATCGCGCGGACCGGCGTGCCAACCGTCATCACTCGCACCACGGCTTTTCTGGTCGATTTTCTGCCCATCATCCGCCGCACGCTGACCCGCACCGGCTTCGTCATCGACCACATCCATTACTACGCCGATGCGCTCAAGCCGTGGATAGCTCGGCGCGACCGCTTGCCTGCGTTCCTGATCCGGCGCGACCCGCGCGACATCAGCCGCATTTGGGTGCTGGAGCCGGAGGGGCAGCACTATCTGGAAATTCCATACCGCACCTTGTCGCACCCGGCTGTCACCCTCTGGGAACAACGACAGGCGCTGGCGAAATTGCGGCAGCAAGGGCGCGAACAGGTGGATGAGTCGGCGCTGTTTCGCATGATCGGCCAGATGCGCGAAATCGTGTCCACCGCGCAGAAAGCTACGCGCAAGGCGCGGCGCGACGCGGATCGACGCCAGCATCTCAAGGCAACGGCAGTTCTTTTCAAAACCACGCCACCACCGGACGCGGACATGGCTGACCCGCAGGCAGACAACCAGCCACCTGCCAAACCGTTCGACCAGATTGAGGAGTGGTAGCCGTGGAAGAATATCCCATCATCGACTTGTCCCACCTGATGCCGGTGGCCCAGGGCTTGGCCCGTCTTCCGGCGGACGAACGCATCCATCGCCTTCGCGCTGACCGCTGGATCGGCTATCCGCGAGCAGTCGAGGCGCTGAATCGGCTGGAAGCCCTGTATGCGTGGCCGAACAAACAACGCATGCCCAACCTGCTGTTGGTCGGTCCAACCAACAACGGCAAGTCGATGATCGTCGAGAAATTCCGCCGCACCCACCCGGCCAGCTCCGACGCCGACCAGGAGCACATTCCGGTACTGGTCGTGCAGATGCCATCCGAACCGTCGGTAATCCGCTTCTACGTCGCGCTACTTGCCGCGATGGGCGCGCCATTGCGCCCGCGCCCACGGCTGCCGGAAATGGAGCAATTGGCGCTGGCACTGCTACGCAAGGTCGGCGTGCGCATGCTGGTGATCGACGAATTGCACAACGTCCTGGCCGGCAACAGCGTCAACCGCCGGGAATTCCTCAACCTGCTGCGTTTCCTCGGCAACGAGCTGCGCATCCCGCTGGTCGGGGTCGGCACACGCGATGCCTACTTGGCGATCCGCTCGGACGACCAGTTGGAAAACCGCTTCGAGCCGATGATGCTGCCGGTGTGGGAGGCCAACGACGATTGCTGCTCACTGCTGGCCAGCTTCGCGGCTTCGCTCCCGCTGCGGCGACCCTCGTCGATTGCCACGCTGGATATGGCCCGCTACCTGCTCACGCGCAGCGAGGGCACCATCGGCGAGCTGGCGCACCTGTTGATGGCGGCGGCCGTCGCTGCCGTGGAGAGCGGTGAGGAAGCGATCAACCATCGCACGCTCAGCATGGCCGATTACACCGGTCCCAGCGAGCGGCGGCGGCAATTCGAGCGGGAACTGATGTGAAGCCAGCGCCACACTGGCCACTGCATCCGGCTCCCAGGGAAGGCGAAGCCTTGTCTTCGTGGCTCAACCGCGTGGCCCTTTGCTATCACATGGAGGTGTCCGAGCTGCTGGAGCACGATCTTGGTCACGGCCAGGTTGATGACCTGGACACCGCGCCACCACTGGCGCTGCTGGCGATGCTCTCCCAGCGGAGCGGCATCGAGCCGGACCGGCTGCGTTGCATGAGTTTCGCCGGCTGGGTGCCTTGGCTACTGGACAGCCTTGATGATCAGATTCCAGACGCATTGGAAACCTATGCGTTCCAGCTCTCGGTGCTGCTGCCGAAACTCCGCCGTAGGACGCGATCCATCACGAGCTGGCGTGCCTGGCTGCCCAGCCAGCCGATACATCGCGCCTGCCCGCTCTGTCTGAACGACCCGGCAAACCAAGCCGTACTGCTTGCATGGAAGCTGCCCCTGATGCTGAGCTGCCCGCTGCATGGCTGCTGGCTGGAATCCTATTGGGGCGTGCCTGGGCGGTTTCTCGGCTGGGAGAACGCCGACACTGCGCCGCGCACCGCCAGCGACGCGATTGCGGTGATGGACCGGCGCACCTGGCAGGCACTGACGACCGGCCATGTGGAGCTGCCGCGCCGACGCATCCACGCTGGATTGTGGTTTCGGCTACTACGCACGCTGCTCGATGAGCTGAACACCCCGCTTTCGACGTGCGGAACCTGCGCGGGGTATCTCCGCCAAGTCTGGGAAGGCTGCGGGCATCCGCTGCGTGCTGGGCAAAGTCTGTGGCGACCGTATGAAACCCTGAACCCGGCAGTACGGTTGCAGATGCTGGAGGCGGCGGCAACGGCAATCAGCTTGATTGAGATGAGGGATATAAGCCCGCCGGGCGAGCATGCAAAGCTGTTCTGGTCCGAACCCCAAACCGGTTTCACCAGTGGCCTGTCGGCGAAAACGCCGAAGCCCGAACCCGTCGATCACTGGCAACGGGCAGTCCAGGCCATCGATGAGGCCATCATTGAAGCGCGGCACGACCCCGAGACGGCACGCTCGCTGTTCGCGTTGGCTTCCTATGGTCGGCGCGACCCCGCTTCCCTGGAACAGTTGCGCGCCACCTTCGCAAAGGAAGGCATCCCCCCGGAATTCCTGTCACATTACGTGCCTGATGGACCCTTTGCATGTCTTAGACAGAATGACGGGTTAAGTGACAAATTTTGACGACCAGAACTTTCCGGTGCACACTGTCACATAATCGAACGTATATGTGACAGGTACGACATGCTGATAGGCTACATGCGGGTATCGAAGGCGGACGGCTCCCAGGCTACCGATTTGCAGCGCGACGCGCTGATTGCCGCCGGGGTCGATCCAGTACATCTTTACGAGGACCAGGCATCCGGCATGCGCGAGGATCGGCCCGGCTTGACGAGCTGCCTGAAGGCGTTGCGAACTGGCGACACACTGGTCGTGTGGAAACTGGATCGGCTCGGACGCGACCTGCGACATCTCATCAACACCGTGCACGACCTGACTGGGCGCGGCATCGGCTTGAAGGTATTAACCGGGCACGGCGCGGCCATCGACACCACGACCGCCGCCGGCAAGCTGGTCTTTGGCATCTTCGCCGCCCTGGCCGAGTTCGAGCGCGAGTTGATCGCGGAGCGCACGATTGCCGGCCTAGCCTCGGCCCGCGCGCGCGGGCGGAAAGGCGGCCGGCCGTTCAAGATGACCGCCGCCAAGCTGCGGCTGGCGATGGCGGCAATGGGTCAGCCAGAGACCAAGGTCGGCGACCTGTGCCAGGAACTTGGCGTCACGCGGCAGACCCTGTATCGGCATGTTTCACCCAAGGGTGAGCTACGTCCAGATGGCGAGAAGCTACTCAGCCGAATTTGATGCCGGCATGAGGCAACGTAGCGACAGCGTGGTTTGTCTCAATGGGAAGCGCTCATGATCGATCTTTGAAGGCCCGCAGCAGTCGTGTCACAGTATCTATTCACCAGGACGGGGTTGACGGCATCAGTTCTGCCGGGATGGGATAATCTGTCTTCTCGATGCACGCCCTGACCACGGCCCTCAACCACTCCTGTGGGCAGCGGCCCAATCGCTTGCCGGTCTCCACCAACGACAGGATGCGCTGGCGAAACAGCTCGCCCCGGTGAGACCACACGCCGTAGCTACCCTTGCGCCAGAGCACATAGCCACGCAGCGCCCGCTCCGCCTCGTTGTTGGTCAGCGCTATTTCGTCGTCAGTCATAAACCGCCACAGCATCTCGTCATCCCGCAGCAGCAACTGGCATCGTCCACGGTAGCGTTTGCTGCACAACAGGGCGCCGCGCTCCAACTGGCTTCGCCAGCTTTGCCGGTAACGCGCGAGCCTGCGCAGGTATTTCTGCTTGCTCAACGCACCGCTTTCCCAACGGTGCCGGGTACGAAACACCGCATCCGCCAGCAAGACCAACCGGGCACCGATGGGCTGGTTGCACTGCTCGCTACTCTCGGCGATGGCCACGAGATTGCGGGCCACGTGGGCCCAGCACAGTTGCCGCTGGTCGGCGTCGATAAACCGGTAGCCGGCGTACTGGTCGGTCACCAGCACCCCGTCAAACTCGGCGCCCAGCAGCCGCTTGGCCGCCTCCTGACCACGGCCATAGG
Source organism: Aeromonas sp. FDAARGOS 1407 (assembly GCF_019048725.1). Taxonomy (NCBI): domain Bacteria; kingdom Pseudomonadati; phylum Pseudomonadota; class Gammaproteobacteria; order Aeromonadales; family Aeromonadaceae; genus Aeromonas; species Aeromonas sp. FDAARGOS 1407. Next base: position 3,116,433 of record NZ_CP077399.1, on the reverse strand, counting down.
CCGTCATGAAGCAGACGGCTATCTTGCTCAGCGCCAGCCACATCCAGCGGCGCTCTCCACCCCGCTGATGCCGGGTCTCATCGGCATGAACGTGGGTGGCCGTCTGCACCTGCTGCTTGATGGCCTGGTAGGTCGGGGTGAGCATGGCACTCACCCGCCCCTGCGCCTCACTGATGGCGCCCCGGCTAAAACTCAGGCCGAAATGCTGTTTGAGCTGCTGCTGTATCTGGCTGACGCTCTGGTGAAACTGGCCGCTTTGCAGCGCGATGTAGCTGAGCAGATTGGCCCCCATCTGGCTGCTGCTGACGTTGTCTGGCAGTGCGGCCTGGGTCGTGCCGATACACCGTGAGCAGGTCGCACGATACAGTTGGTGTTCGGTGACGAGATAGCTCACCTCGGGCAGCTCGAACACCTGATGAACCTGATAGGGTTTGGCATGGGCCACCATGTCCCCGCCACAGCAAGCGCAATCGGCGGCAGGGTAATGCGGGACCAGGGTCAGGCGGGCATCAAGCGGATGCCGCTCGCGGCGATGTCCCTTGTGACCGGGCTGCGCCCCCCGTTGCTTGCCGGACGCCGGACGCTTGCGGGCCGGCGGCGGTGCACCGGGGCCGTCGCTGGAAGGCGGCTTGGAGGAGTTGCCGCTGTGCTGATTGAGGCGGTCCTCCAGCTCGGCGATGCGGTCGAGGAGCTTATAAATCAGCTCGTTGGCCTGCTCCAGAGTGGTGGGCATTCCCGCGGAATGCATGGTGTTTTTGCTCATGGGGGGAGCGTATCTAAGGAGCAGGATCAAGCAAGCAGGAAAGTGGGATCAAGAGACGATCGTCTCATTTTTCCTGTGTCAATACTGTTCCGGTGAATACTTACGTGTCACAGACAGGACGAACAAACCGGTCAGCGTGAGGGCTGCGATACCCCAGTACTCTCCGATGAACGCGCCGGCCGTCGTGCCGGCCAGCACAATGGCGAGAATCGGCAAATGGCAGGGACAGGTGAGCACGGCCAGCGCGCCCCACAGGTAGCCGGTGATCGGTTTGTGCGTCTCGGACGGCAAGCGCTCGGGGCTGTTCATGGCAGACTCTCCGCGTGCTGTGCCGGCTCGGTCGGCATGGTGGCCAACTGCACCTCCAGATCGGCCAACGCTTCGCGCCGACGCTCGACGAACTGGCGCAGAACGGCAAGCTGCGCGGCCGCTTCATCGCCGTCCGCAGCATCCAGCGCCCGGCACAGCCGCGCCAGCGCGTCCAGGCCGATGCCCGCCTCGAAGGCCGCCCGCACGAAGCACAGCCGTTGCAAGGCGGCATCATCGAACAGGCCATAGCCGCCCGGGGTGCACGCCACCGGACGCAGCAATCCGCGCAGCAGGTAGTCGCGCACGATATGCACGCTCACCCCGGCATCAAGGGCCAGCCGGGACACGGTGTAGGCGCTCATTGAAAACCTCCTTTTTTTATCCAGCGCAGCAGGAAAGCTGCTTCACGTCCTTGTTGAAGGTCTGCGCCGCAAGCTTCAACCCCTCGACCATTGTCAGGTAGGGGAACAACTGGTCGGCCAGTTCCTGCACCGTCATGCGGTTGCGGATGGCGAGCACCGCCGTCTGGATCAGTTCGCCCGCTTCCGGGGCCACCGCCTGCACGCCGATGAGCCGTCCGCTACCTTCCTCGATGACCAGCTTGATGAAGCCGCGTGTGTCGAAGTTGGCAAGCGCTCGCGGAACGTTGTCGAGTGTCAGCGTGCGACTGTCGGTCTCGATGCCATCGTGGTGCGCTTCCGCCTCGCTGTAGCCCACGGTGGCGACTTGCGGGTCGGTGAACACCACTGCCGGCATCGCGGTCAGATTGAGGGCTGCGTCGCCGCCGGTCATGTTGATCGCGGCACGGGTGCCGGCGGCCGCTGCCACGTAGACGAACTGCGGCTGGTCGGTGCAGTCGCCGGCCGCGTAGATGTTCGGGTTGCTCGTGCGCATGCCTTGGTCGATAACGATGGCCCCTTGCGCATTGACAGTGACCCCCGCCGCGTCCAGCGCGAGGCTGCGCGTATTCGGTGCCCGACCGGTGGCAACCAGCAACTTGTCAGCGCGCAATTCACCGTGTCCGGTGGTCAGCACGAATTCGCCGTTCACATGGGCGACCTGGCTGGCTTGCGTGTGCTCCAGCACCTCGATGCCCTCGGCGCGGAAAGCGGCTGTCACGGCCTCGCCGATGGCCGGGTCTTCCCGGAAGAACAAGGTGCTGCGTGCCAGGATCGTGACCTGGCTGCCGAGCCGGGCAAAGGCTTGCGCCAGTTCCAACGCCACCACCGACGAACCGATCACGGCCAGGCGTGCGGGAATGGTGTCGCTGACAAGCGCTTCGGTGGAAGTCCAGTAGGGTGACTCTTTCAGGCCCGGAATCGGCGGCACGGCCGGACTGGCACCGGTGGCGACCAGGCAGCGGTCGAACGTTACCTCGCGCTCGCCACCCTCGTTCAAACGGACGACCAGGCTCTGGTCGTCCTTGAAACGCGCTTCACCGTGCAAAACGGTGATGGCTGGATTGCCGTCCAGGATGCCTTCGTATTTGGCGTGCCGCAGTTCATCGACACGGGCCTGCTGCTGGGCCAGCAGTTTGCTGCGGTCAATCGCAGGCACAGTTGCCGCAATACCGCCGTCGAACGGACTTTCCCGGCGCAGATGGGCAATATGGGCAGCGCGGATCATGATCTTGGACGGCACACAGCCGATATTGACGCAGGTGCCGCCGATGGTGCCGCGTTCGATCAGCGTGACCGTCGCGCCTTGCTCGACGGCCTTCAGCGCCGCCGCCATCGCGGCCCCGCCGCTGCCAATGATGGCGATATGCAAACCGGCGCCCTCAAGTGCATCACGGATTTTTGGTTCATCTTTGAAATCACCAACCCGGATCGAGCCTTGATAACCCAATGCGGCGATGGCGGCCAGCAGTTGGTTGTGGCTCACGGCGGTGTCTGCCATGACTTGCGCGCGGCTTTCTGGATAGGACACCACAGCGGCATTCACGCCGGGAATCTTTTCCAAAGCATCTTTGACATGGGTGGCGCAGGATGTGCAGGTCATGCCATTCACGGTGATTTCGGTCATTTTTTTACTCCATTGAATTTCGGGGTGCAGCAGGCATCGGCTTGGCGTTTTCGTTGGATGGCGTAGATGGTCAAGCCGATGAAAATCGCCAGCGCAGGCAGCAGCACATAGTCCAGATAGCCGGTCAGCGCGGACAAGCCGACCACACCGAGCAAAATGACCAGAACAGGGGTGAAGCAACACAGCGCCACGAGGGTTGTGCCAATGATGCTGACCCGCAGCAGTGTCTTCGGGTCTTTCATGATCAGTTCTTGACTGATGATGGGTAGCCCGCATCCTCGGTAGCCTTGGTCAGTTTCTGCACGCTGGTCTTGGCATCATCGAAGGTGACCACCGCTTCGCGCGTCTCGAAGGTCACGTCAACTTTACTGACGCCATCGACCTTGGAAATCGCCTTCTTGACAGTGATCGGACAGGCCGAGCAGGTCATGCCCGGTACGGACAGCGTAACGGTCTGGGTGGCGGCCCACACGGGGGCAACAACGGCAGCGAGGGCAAGGGCGGAAAGCAGCTTTTTCATGGTGAACTCCTGTGATCAATAGAAAAATGGCACGACGTAGGGAAATCCGAGCGCGACCAAAACCAGCACGGCCACGCCCCAGAAAATGAGCTTGTAAGTAGCTCGCACTTGGGGAATCGCGCAAACCTCACCCGGTTTGCAGGCGGCTGACGGCCGGTAGATGCGCCGCCAGGCGAAGAACAACGCCACCAGCGCCACGCCGATAAAGATGGGGCGATAGGGTTCCAACACCGTCAAGTTGCCGATCCAAGCGCCGCTGAACCCCAAGGCGATCAGAACCAGCGGCCCGAGGCAGCAAGCCGAGGCGAGGATGGCGGCCAGCCCGCCAGTGAAGAGCGCGCCGCACCCGTTTTGAGGTTCAGACATACGTTTGTCCTTTCGAATCTGAATTGGATAGCTTAAGCTTACTTCCGTAGTTATGTACGGAGTCAAGCGATATGGAAAACAATTTGGAGAACCTGACCATTGGCGTTTTCGCCAGGACGGCCGGGGTCAATGTGGAGACCATCCGGTTCTATCAGCGCAAGGGCTTGCTCCCGGAACCGGACAAGCCTTACGGCAGCATTCGCCGCTATGGCGAGACGGATGTAACGCGGGTGCGCTTCGTGAAATCAGCCCAGCGGTTGGGCTTCAGCCTGGATGAGATCGCCGAGCTGCTGCGGCTGGAGGATGGCACCCATTGCGAGGAAGCCAGCAGCCTGGCCGAGCACAAGCTCAAGGACGTGCGCGAGAGGATGGCTGACCTGGCGCGCATGGAGGCCGTGCTGTCTGATTTGGTGTGCGCCTGCCATGCGCGGAAGGGGAACGTTTCCTGCCCGCTGATTGCGTCACTGCAAGGGAAGAAAGAACCGCGCAGTGCGGACGCGGTGTAGCCCGAGGGAACTACGCCTTAGCGTGCTTTATTTTCCGTTTTCTGAGGCGACTCCAACGTCAGAAAAGACCGTGCGGTCGACTTTTGATATTTCGTGCTGTCGCCTTCTGAAAGTGACATCGGGATCCTCGGCCGACAAGGTGCAACAGCCGACGATGCCGTCGCTGCAACTCGCGACTAGGAGCTCGGATCTCAGGACGAAGGTCTCCGCGAATGTCCGGTCGATCCGCGCGACGTCCCAGGCGGGCGTTCCCTTGGCGGACATCCACGCCGCAGCGTCGTGCATCAGCCGCACAACCTCGTCGATATCACCCGAGCAGGCGACCCGAACGTTCGGAGGCTCCTCGCTGTCCATTCGCTCCCCTGGCGCGGTATGAACCGCCGCCTCATAGTGCAGTTTGATCCTGACGAGCCCAGCATGTCTGCGCCCACCTTCGCGGAACCTGACCAGGGTCCGCTAGCGGGCGGCCGGAAGGTGAATGCTAGGCATGATCTAACCCTCGGTCTCTGGCGTCGCGACTGCGAAATTTCGCGAGGGTTTCCGAGAAGGTGATTGCGCTTCGCAGATCTCCAGGCGCGTGGGTGCGGACGTAGTCAGCGCCATTGCCGATCGCGTGAAGTTCCGCCGCAAGGCTCGCTGGACCCAGATCCTTTACAGGAAGGCCAACGGTGGCGCCCAAGAAGGATTTCCGCGACACCGAGACCAATAGCGGAAGCCCCAACGCCGACTTCAGCTTTTGAAGGTTCGACAGCACGTGCAGCGATGTTTCCGGTGCGGGGCTCAAGAAAAATCCCATCCCCGGATCGAGGATGAGCCGGTCGGCAGCGACCCCGCTCCGTCGCAAGGCGGAAACCCGCGCCTCGAAGAACCGCACAATCTCGTCGAGCGCGTCTTCGGGTCGAAGGTGACCGGTGCGGGTGGCGATGCCATCCCGCTGCGCTGAGTGCATAACCACCAGCCTGCAGTCCGCCTCAGCAATATCGGGATAGAGCGCAGGGTCAGGAAATCCTTGGATATCGTTCAGGTAGCCCACGCCGCGCTTGAGCGCATAGCGCTGGGTTTCCGGTTGGAAGCTGTCGATTGAAACACGGTGCATCTGATCGGACAGGGCGTCTAAGAGCGGCGCAATACGTCTGATCTCATCGGCCGGCGATACAGGCCTCGCGTCCGGATGGCTGGCGGCCGGTCCGACATCCACGACGTCTGATCCGACTCGCAGCATTTCGATCGCCGCGGTGACAGCGCCGGCGGGGTCTAGCCGCCGGCTCTCATCGAAGAAGGAGTCCTCGGTGAGATTCAGAATGCCGAACACCGTCACCATGGCGTCGGCCTCCGCAGCGACTTCCACGATGGGGATCGGGCGAGCAAAAAGGCAGCAATTATGAGCCCCATACCTACAAAGCCCCACGCATCAAGCTTTTGCCCATGAAGCAACCAGGCAATGGCTGTAATTATGACGACGCCGAGTCCCGACCAGACTGCATAAGCAACACCGACAGGGATGGATTTCAGAACCAGAGAAAGAAAATAAAATGCGATGCCATAACCGATTATGACAACGGCGGAAGGGGCAAGCTTAGTAAAGCCCTCGCTAGATTTTAATGCGGATGTTGCGATTACTTCGCCAACTATTGCGATAACAAGAAAAAGCCAGCCTTTCATGATATATCTCCCAATTTGTGTAGGGCTTATTATGCACGCTTAAAAATAATAAAAGCAGACTTGACCTGATAGTTTGGCTGTGAGCAATTATGTGCTTAGTGCATCTAACGCTTGAGTTAAGCCGCGCCGCGAAGCGGCGTCGGCTTGAACGAATTGTTAGACATTATTTGCCGACTACCTTGGTGATCTCGCCTTTCACGTAGTGAACAAATTCTTCCAACTGATCTGCGCGGGAGGCCAAGCGATCTTCTTCTTGTCCAAGATAAGCCTGTCTAGCTTCAAGTATGACGGGCTGATACTGGGCCGGCAGGCGCTCCATTGCCCAGTCGGCAGCGACATCCTTCGGCGCGATTTTGCCGGTTACTGCGCTGTACCAAATGCGGGACAACGTAAGCACTACATTTCGCTCATCGCCAGCCCAGTCGGGCGGCGAGTTCCATAGCGTTAAGGTTTCATTTAGCGCCTCAAATAGATCCTGTTCAGGAACCGGATCAAAGAGTTCCTCCGCCGCTGGACCTACCAAGGCAACGCTATGTTCTCTTGCTTTTGTCAGCAAGATAGCCAGATCAATGTCGATCGTGGCTGGCTCGAAGATACCTGCAAGAATGTCATTGCGCTGCCATTCTCCAAATTGCAGTTCGCGCTTAGCTGGATAACGCCACGGAATGATGTCGTCGTGCACAACAATGGTGACTTCTACAGCGCGGAGAATCTCGCTCTCTCCAGGGGAAGCCGAAGTTTCCAAAAGGTCGTTGATCAAAGCTCGCCGCGTTGTTTCATCAAGCCTTACGGTCACCGTAACCAGCAAATCAATATCACTGTGTGGCTTCAGGCCGCCATCCACTGCGGAGCCGTACAAATGTACGGCCAGCAACGTCGGTTCGAGATGGCGCTCGATGACGCCAACTACCTCTGATAGTTGAGTCGATACTTCGGCGATCACCGCTTCCCTCATGATGTTTAACTTTGTTTTAGGGCGACTGCCCTGCTGCGTAACATCGTTGCTGCTCCATAACATCAAACATCGACCCACGGCGTAACGCGCTTGCTGCTTGGATGCCCGAGGCATAGACTGTACAAAAAAACAGTCATAACAAGCCATGAAAACCGCCACTGCGCCGTTACCACCGCTGCGTTCGGTCAAGGTTCTGGACCAGTTGCGTGAGCGCATACGCTACTTGCATTACAGTTTACGAACCGAACAGGCTTATGTCCACTGGGTTCGTGCCTTCATCCGTTTCCACGGTGTGCGTCACCCGGCAACCTTGGGCAGCAGCGAAGTCGAGGCATTTCTGTCCTGGCTGGCGAACGAGCGCAAGGTTTCGGTCTCCACGCATCGTCAGGCATTGGCGGCCTTGCTGTTCTTCTACGGCAAGGTGCTGTGCACGGATCTGCCCTGGCTTCAGGAGATCGGAAGACCTCGGCCGTCGCGGCGCTTGCCGGTGGTGCTGACCCCGGATGAAGTGGTTCGCATCCTCGGTTTTCTGGAAGGCGAGCATCGTTTGTTCGCCCAGCTTCTGTATGGAACGGGCATGCGGATCAGTGAGGGTTTGCAACTGCGGGTCAAGGATCTGGATTTCGATCACGGCACGATCATCGTGCGGGAGGGCAAGGGCTCCAAGGATCGGGCCTTGATGTTACCCGAGAGCTTGGCACCCAGCCTGCGCGAGCAGCTGTCGCGTGCACGGGCATGGTGGCTGAAGGACCAGGCCGAGGGCCGCAGCGGCGTTGCGCTTCCCGACGCCCTTGAGCGGAAGTATCCGCGCGCCGGGCATTCCTGGCCGTGGTTCTGGGTTTTTGCGCAGCACACGCATTCGACCGATCCACGGAGCGGTGTCGTGCGTCGCCATCACATGTATGACCAGACCTTTCAGCGCGCCTTCAAACGTGCCGTAGAACAAGCAGGCATCACGAAGCCCGCCACACCGCACACCCTCCGCCACTCGTTCGCGACGGCCTTGCTCCGCAGCGGTTACGACATTCGAACCGTGCAGGATCTGCTCGGCCATTCCGACGTCTCTACGACGATGATTTACACGCATGTGCTGAAAGTTGGCGGTGCCGGAGTGCGCTCACCGCTTGATGCGCTGCCGCCCCTCACTAGTGAGAGGTAGGGCAGCGCAAGTCAATCCTGGCGGATTCACTACCCCTGCGCGAAGGCCATCGGTGCCGCATCGAACGGCCGGTTGCGGAAAGTCCTCCCTGCGTCCGCTGATGGCCGGCAGCAGCCCGTCGTTGCCTGATGGATCCAACCCCTCCGCTGCTATAGTGCAGTCGGCTTCTGACGTTCAGTGCAGCCGTCTTCTGAAAACGACAGGTCAGAAGGTCGAAAGGAACCCATATGACCGGCAAAAAGTGGCACTTTCGCTCGCGTCACACGGGCTTGGTCTATTGACCTGTGCCAGTGATACAAATGAAAACGGGCCACTCCGTGATGGAGGGCCCGCAAGGGGTTTTTAGGTGCCCATCAAGGGCCAGAGATATCTGTTTACTACATATGTTAGAGCTACTCGCCGAGGAGCCTAATGACAAAGGGACTCGTTTTTATCTGAATGGTACATATGTACCATGCAGGTAGTCTCGCACCATCATGACGAATTAACGGACTCGTTATGATCTGAATGGTACATATGTACCATGCAGGTAGCCTCGCCCCATCTTGACGAATTAACGGACTCGTTATGATCTGAATGGTACATATGTAGGTTGCAGGTTCGACTTAATGATGTGTTGTGCTACCAGGCATCCGCAATACCTTAGCCAATTCAGCCTTCTTGACCTTACGTTGCTGGTGAATAAACAGAGTGCCACTGGTCAATACTGCCAGGGCCAAGGAACTCAGGATCATCTTCTTCATTGGTATTCATCTCCATTCATGTTGTAGAAGTGTGGTGGCATATAGCGAGCCATCATCGCGTTGACGATGACCGATGCAAATGCCGTCAATGCCGCTTTCAAGGCATCGAGCAGCAGGGCTTTCGTGAAGTCGTTCATAACAGTCACTCTTGGGAAATATCCAAGTGGTAAACCTCCATCCGGTAATAGGTGAGAAAGTTCCTCTCCCAGATCCGGTAGAGGTCCATGGTTGTGGCCAACGGCCGTTCTCCACACCAGGGGTCGTAGAACACCCCGGCGGCGAAGTCGAAATCCAGCGACTTAGTCAGCTCATCGGTGACATAGCAGAACTCCGTCACATAGAGGAGCCCCCAACTCCCAGTCCGTTTCTCCAGACGAATTTCGACCGGACGGTAACCACCAGTGTCGGCGGAATAATCGGGACTTCGGAAGTTGAGGGTCAGGGCAGTGGCATCGGGGTAGCTGCCGATGATCTTGTCAAACAGAGCCTGTAGCTGTTTGGATGGGGTCATAGCAGCCCCCTATCGGCAAACGAGACGATGTCGTGCTGTCCCACCACAAAGTGGTCGAGCACTCGCACGTCAACCATCTCGAGCAACTCCTTGAGACGAGCTGTGACAGCCTTGTCGGCATCCGAGGGATCGACCATACCAGAGGGATGGTTATGGGCCAGAATGACCGCTGCGGCGTTTTTGTTGAGAGCCGCCTTGACCACCTCACGGGGGTGAACGGTGCCAGCATTGATAGTGCCGAAGAACAGCTCTTGGTAATCGAGTAGCCGATGCTGATTGTCGAGCAGCATGACGGCGAACACTTCCCGCTCGTATTCACCCATCTTGAGCCGAAGGAAGTCTGCGGCCGCTTTGGGCTGAGTGAAGGCATGGCCCAGATGCCGCTGTCGGCTCTCCAGAATGGCCAAAGCTTGATTAATGATGTGATCGCCCTGTCCGGGGTGATCATCATAGTGGTGTGTCATAACAGTAACCTCGCGTCGTTTGGATACACGAGTTACTTATGCCAAGAACACTCCGCATTATTGATAAATTAAATACTGGACATTCAGGTATAAGCCCAGTGATGACTCACCCAGCACCCTCTTGTCAATATACCTCAAGCAATGTTATTAATTACTTGGGTTGATAATTCCAGGTAAAACAGGGTTCTGTTTAATCCACATGGTGTTTGGCAACACATTCGACTTACGGCAATCGATATAAGCCAAACGAAACCAACCATGAGGAAACACCTATGCGTTATCAACACGAAGCACACAGCAGCTATTTGTTAATGAGTCGCACACTGGCGCAAAGTTTGCCCGGCCAACACAAGCTGAATATTCTTTTTTCAGATTGTGACCATGCTGGCACACAAGCATTGTGGATTGTGCCTTGTGATGAAAATCCGATTCAGGGCCGTCTATTCGGTGAATTAAACGTAACACCGCAGCAGATTGCCAAAATCCATGAAATCATGGACTTTTATGGCGTTGATGGCGGTGTTGCCCAGAATACGATGGCTACCGATATGGCTCCATTACCGGTATTGAGATGCGTTGCAGATACTATCTATCATTGCGTCAGATAACGCCAAATTACTTGAGCTGCTTGCTATAACCACAAGGGGTCCTTCGGGACCCCTTGTTCATTCAACAGTTAAGATTACCCAACCGATTGCAACACCAAGCGAGGTAATTAATCTGCCGATTTCTATGCATTAATACGATCTTCTCTATGCTACCGATGATAAGAAAAGTTCATAGATATGCCTCAAAATCGGCAGTTGACCATAATCACCTCTTCCCCCTCCTGTTATTAGGCTGGGGAACAATGGTGCCAATTAACCCCACTTAATTCTGATGGCTCAATCCCCCCTGCAAGCCTTTGAGCAAGATATCCAGGAGTAGGCTCTGGATACGGTTGGCCGCCTCGGGTCGAGAGAGGTAGTCCAGCGACATGCCGTTCTGAATATCCATCCGCTCGATCACAGCCGCATCAACCGCCTTGGGATAGTCACCCAGCATGATGGCGTCACGGGGGTTATTTCGCACCTGATCCATCAAGGGCTGGTTTTCCGCAATCTTGCTGGCCATCCCCTGTAGCCAATCCAGCTTGTCCCCATCAGTCACCTCTGTACCAAACAGATCGTTCAATTGCTCCAGGATGTGAGAGAGGAAGTCTTTCTTCTCCTCTTTTGCTTTGGCACTGCCGAGCGCCGAGATGCCCTGCAAGCCATTGCCGCTTGCGTCAGCTTTGAGCTTGAGATCCTGAGTTCGTTTGGCCTTGAGGTTGTAATGGCTCAGCAACACTTGGGAGAGGTCAATCTCGTCCTCCTCCAGTAACTCCTGACGCAACATCGGCAGCAGGTGGCGAGCGAACACGCAGAGCCGCTCCAATGATTCGTCATCAAAGGCGGTGATCTGGGAGACAAACTCATAGAACCGCACATAGCTGTTGAGATCTTTCTTGAAGAGATCCAGCTCGCCCCGGGCTTCGGTCGCTTCTTTGACCCGCCGTTCGGCATTTACTTTGTCAGTCGCAGACCCGCCTTCACGCTCGATGCGTTTGAGCATCTGGCGACACTCCCGCACAGCTTCACTCGCCAGCTTGTAACGTTTGGTGAACCGCTCGACTGCCGGTTTGATATAACCGGGCAAGGCTTCGGCCCCGCGCTTGGGATCGAAATAGGCATCACTAAACGCCTCCACCTCGCTCCAGGTAAAGATGCCCGTCGCTTTCAGCTTGTGGAACAGGTCATAGACCAGATTGGGATCGGATACGGTATCGAGGGTGGCTGTCTCAAAATATTTTTGGAACTCCTCCAGTACATCCTGCGGATCATTCACAAAATCGAGCACAAAGGTGCTCTCCTTGCCGGGATAGGTGCGGTTGAGGCGAGAAAGGGTCTGGATGCAATCCACTCCTGTCAGCTTCTTGTCCACATACATGGCACACAACTTGGGCTGATCAAAACCGGTCTGAAACTTGTTGGCCACCAGCATCACCTGATAGTCCTGGGTATCGAATGCCTTACGCATGTCCCGCCCATTAAGCTCGGGGTTCATGTTCCGCTCGTTAAAACTCTGCCCTTCCTCTTCGATGTCGCCAGAGAACGCCACCATGGCACGAATAGCACCATAGCCTTGCTCTGTTACATACTTGTCGAACGCCAGCTTGTAGCGAACCGCCTCCAGCCGACTCGACGTCACAACCATCGCCTTGGCCTGCCCGCCCAGGAGATTGGCCACGTTGGTGCGGAAATGCTCAACGATGATCGCCACTTTCTGGCCGATATTGTGCGGGTGTAGCCGCACCCACTTGGATAGCCTGATGCGAGCCTTCTTGGCATCCACTTCCTTATCCGCCTCTTCTGCCTTCATGGCGAGTTTGTAGGCAAGCGAATAGTTGGTGTAGTTCTTCAGCACGTCGAGGATAAAACCCTCCTCGATCGCCTGACGCATGGAGTAAACATGAAATGGCTTGGGCTTGTTATCCGGGCCAAGCGGCATCATTGGGTTCGCAGGGCGGCCAAACAACTCCAGCGTTTTACCCTTCGGGGTAGCGGTAAAAGCGAAGTAGCTGATGTTCTGGCTGCCGCCACGAGCGGCCAGCGTCATGTTCATCACATCTTCGCCACTGAGTTCCTCTTCCCCATCCAGCTGCTCGGCCATCAAGACTTCACGCAACTGGCGAGCCGTGCTGCCGGTCTGGCTTGAATGCGCCTCATCGGCAACCACAGCAAAGCGAGAGCCTTTCAGCGTGGTCGACTCCTGAATAGCCTTGAGTACGTGCGGGAAGGTTTGAATGGTGACGATGATGATGGGCGTGCCGCTGGCCAGTGCATCGGTCAGCTGTGCTGACTTGGAGCCATCTCCCTCTTCACGGTTGATGCGGCTCACTACCCCATCAGCATGGTCAAACTGGGCGATAGTCTCTTGCAACTGGCTGTCGAGCACCGTTCTATCGGTAATCACGATCACCGAATTGAACAGTTTCTCCCCTTTATCCAGGTAGAGCGAGGCCAGCTGATGGGTCAGCCAGGCAATGGAGTTGGATTTGCCAGACCCCGCCGAGTGCTGGATCAGGTACTTCTGACCAGCCCCCTCTTGCCCCACCGTGGCCAACAGATTCTGAACCACTTTCCACTGGTGATAGCGAGGGAAGATCATCGTCTCTTTCCTCTTCTGCCGCCCCAGCTCATCCTCTTCTACCTTGACCTCAAGGTGCAGATAGCGGCTCAGTATCCGCAGGAAGTTATCCGGTTGCAGGATCTCTTGCCACAGATAACCGGTAGCAATGCCCTCCTCACCATTCACTGGCAAGGGCTGATCATTGCCCGCCCCACCCTCACGGGTGCCCTGATTGAATGGCAGGAAGAAAGTCGAGTCGCCCGCCAGCTTGGTGGTCATCGCCACCTCGAACTGATTCACTGCAAAGTGCACCAGCGCCCCGCGGCGAAAACTCAGTAGTGGTTCATCACGCCCATTGGTCTTGGGCAAGCGATCTTCCCGATACTGCTTCTTGGCATTCTCCAGCGACTGCTTGAAACAGGATTTGAGCTCCAGTGTCGCTACCGGGATGCCGTTCAAAAAGAGGGTTAGATCGATGCGGCCATCATAGCCGTGGGGGCTATAGACCAACTCTGGCACAACCCGTAGCCGGTTGGCCTGATAACGAGCCAGCAACTCGGGATTCAAGTCATGATCAGGCTTGAAGCTGGCCACCTTGAGTCGATGACCGCGATCTTCAATCTGGTTACGCAGCAGCCACAGGGTTCCCCCTTCACTGCGTTTCAGCTGGCGCACCGCACCATCCAGAAGATGGCGTTCCGGCAGCTCGCCATAGGTCTTGCAGTATTTCTGCCACCCCTCAGGCTGGCTCTGTTGCACAAAGGCGATCAAGTCTTCCGGGTAGAGAGCTCGCTCTTTGTCGTAATAAGATGACGACCCCACCAGCCAACCCGAAGCGGCCAACTGCTCGATGATATGGTCTTGAAACGCCTTTTCCCGTGCTTTGTTATCCATTGTTATTCCAAATCATATTCTTGTCGCTTTTATTCATATCCAGCTGAAAACGGATTGAATTGCATCACCGATTGTTCTTTCCACTCATCGCGCTACCGGGGACACGATAGTCCATTGCATCGCTTTTCCTACTTTTGACTTTATCCAGGGTAATCCCCCCATTTTTTGGAGCACTCAAAAGTAGAGGTCATGCGGCCTGTGCCAAGCGCTGTTTCGGCGTGTAGCCGCCCAGCGCCATATTGGGCCGCTCATGGTTATAAACCCACAGCCAGTTCGTGGCAAATTCCTGTAACTCATTCAGTGACTCAAACAGGTAATGGCCCAACCAGTCGTAACGCACAGTGCGGTTAAATCGCTCTATGTAGGCATTCTGCTGCGGGTTGCCTGGCTGGATATACCTCAGCGCAATCCTCTTCTGCTGCGCCCATTGCTTGAGCTCTTCGCTGATGTATTCCGGACCATTATCACAGCGGATTGCGGCTGGTTTGCCCCGCCACTCGATAACCTGCTCCAGCACCCGTTTGACTCGCGAGGCAGGCAAGGAAAAATCCACCTCGATGCACAGTGCTTCGCGATTGAAGTCATCGATCACATTAAACAACCGCACCGAACGACCATCGCTGAGCTGGTCATGCATAAAGTCCATCGACCAACAGTGATTCGGTTGGTCAGGGACTGCCAACGGCTCCGGCTTGGCCCGCACTAGCCGCTTCTTGGGTTTTATCCGCAGATTGAGCTCTAGCGCCCGATAGATCCGGTAGACCCGCTTGTGGTTCCAGCCAAAGCCTTTGACGTTACGCAGGTACAGGAAGCACAGTCCGAAACCCCAGTTGCGCTGGTTGGCGGTGAGGCGCAGCAGCCAGTCGGCAATTTCCTGGTTTTCATCAGCCAGCACGGGCTGATAACGGTAGCAACCCTCGCTCACCTTGAACACCTGGCAAGCCAGACGGATAGAAATGGCGTAATGAGCCACAGCCTTGGTCGCCATCTCCCTGCGGGCAGATGGCGTCACCACTTTTTTGCCATCGCCTCGGAGATGATCTCAGCCTTTAGGCGCTCCTCGGCATACATCTTCTTAAGGCGACGATTTTCCTCTTCCAGCTCTTTGAGGCGCGCCATGAGAGAGGCATCCATGCCACCGAATTTGGAGCGCCACTTGTAGAAGGTGGCGGAGCTGATGCCATGCTCACGGCAGAGCTCAGGGACGGGTGAACCAGACTCGGCCTGCTTGAGGATGGCGATGATCTGTGCATCGCTAAAGCGTGATGTTTTCATGTAGAACCTCCTGCGTTCAAGATACGAGAAAATTCTACTTATGAGCACCTCAGTTTTTCGGGGGGATTACCATCCAGCAACTGCTCGGGGACTATAGTCGGCAGATCAACAGTAACGTCTTGCTGTTTAACCGCAATGCCAGTACCGGCCCGAACCCATCGTTAACCAAGCTGGTGGACGCCCGACTGGTAGTAGCTAATGAGCTACCAGAGGGATCTCGCATGGATGAGAACCTAGTGAAAGCCATGACGGGTGACGACATCATTGTCGCTAGGGCCCCTTATGCCAAGAGCGAGATGGAGTTCCGTCCCCGCTTCTCACTTGTTATGGTGGGGAACCACAAGCCAGTGATCCGGGATACCAGCCCAGGCATGTGGCGACGAATGATGATGATTCCCTTCAATGCAGCGTTTACAGGAGAGCAATTAGATCCGTACTTGATGCAGAAGCTTCAGGATGAACTGCCAGGTATCTTGAACTGGGCCATCCAAGGCACCCAGATGTGGTTGGCACAAGGGCTGAAACGGTCGATGCCAGCCAGCATCAAAGCCGATGTCGAGAGCTACCGTGCCGAATCCGATCTGGTGGGACGCTTTTTGGAAGAGTGCACTCAGCCAAGCAGTAACTACAAATGCACCATGGACGAGATCTACGCTGCTTTTAGCCGCTGGGCTCAGCAGGACAGAGAGTGGACCATGAGTAAAATCATCCTGAAGAAAAAACTTGTGGATAAGGGTTTCGAAGCAACACGCTACCGTAACAAGGCTGCAATTATTGGGATTGTGTTACGCGATGATGCATTTGATGCTTATCCAAGTGCATCCCCTACGCTCCGTCTTGCATCAAATCAATAACATTTTCGGGGCCTGCGGGCCCCTTTTCGTTGTCGGTTATGGCCCACATCACTGCCCCATACTGAGGCGGTACTCTGTGCACCTTCAACGTCATAACGTAAGCTGTGGAAATCGGTATCGATGGAATGATGGTTGCTAAACCATCATGCTGTATCAATTTAGGTTCGGCGTGTGCGATACCAAGTCACTCCACCTGTGGGAGATAGCCGCTTGTCTACTTCGAAGAGCTGGGAACAATGAATGACCTCCCGCCAACTACTACATCCGTACAGCTTTGGAGATAAGTCTGGCCACCGTTGGCCAATGCTATAAATGGCTTCGTTTAACTGTACCCAGCCGTTCTTGGCTAAGGAATGCTCTTCAAATTTCAGCTGTTGGATAATGGTGGTATTTTCCCAATTCTCGACAGGTTCACCCGGGATGATGCCGTACAAATAGAGACTCTCTCCGACTGGTGAGTTAATAAATTCAAGCAGTCTCTTCTTACTTTCTTCAAAAGCGATCAGGAGGGATTGTATCGTATCCCTATTGCTCTTGATGGTACTGGCTGCAGTAGACAGATAACTTATTGCCTCTTGGCAACTGGCCTCCGAGTTCAACGTAAAGCGTGACAGGAAATGATGCACCAGCTCATTTCGCAACTCGACCAATTGTTTGAGCTTTTCGCTCATCCACTCCCCGTCTTCCAGACCAACGCTGATGCTGATGTACGCTCGGTTGTGTAGGGCATCATCAATTTCTTGCTCATCGCCCAGCATAATTCTCTGGCTCCACTGACCAACCAAATGCCCCAGCGTCTTTCCAACTAAAAACTGGCGATAGCGTTCAATGTTGCCAACCAGCTCATCCGAAAATCCGCTCACCTTCATAGTGGGCAGGGCTGCTTTGAGCATCAATTCAAACTGCTGTAGCTGGAGGAGACATCGCCCGTACTCCAACGCAATTTGCTCTTTCAAGTCATTCAAATCAGATTGTGCCGTATCAGGCCTATTGTGTTCCAACGGAGCTCTTCCTTGTTCTCATTAGCATCCAGCTAACAGTGGCTATTTGAATTGAAGTACCTACTAGATGTTCACCAATGTAACGCGTTCATAGTGCAGCTTCGATAGCGGCATGTAACTTCTCGACTGCGACTCCACCACCGTACCTGTCGTAACTGATGGCACCATTGGTATGACCCAAGATCGCGGCAGCAAATTGAAGAGGAATACCTTTATCTTTCAGAATTGTCGCTACCGTATGTCTCAAACTGTGGAAATCTTTAGGCACCGGCCGGTTGCGGCTGAACCACTGCCCCCAAAGGTGGCTGTAGCCGTCTTGGCGATGGGGCAGTTCGACGAAGAGCCTTCCCCCCACCCTCTCTTGCACAAACGCCAGGAAGCCAGCCTCCAGCACCGCCGAATGGATCGGAATGAGCCGTTTGCTGTTGTCTGTCTTGAGCTTCTGGTCTGGTCTACCTGCCTGCACTTTGATACACCAGATGTTATCCACCAGCACAACATCATCGGCATAGAGCTGGCAGATCTCGTTGGCTCGGGCCCCCGTGTAGAGCCCCAACAGGGCTATCCAGCGGCGATAGGGCTCCTGCCTTTTCGCCCATTGGACGAACCTCTGTCTCTCCTCCATCGTGTAACCACTTCTGGCCTTGGTCTCTTTGACCCGCTGCAACTTGAGCCCAGCGAAATGGTTGACGATCCCCTCCTGATGGTTAGCCAGCCAGCTAAACAACAGGGAGAGCTTCTGGAGGTACTTGTTGATGGTGGCCGGACTCTTACCCGAGTTCAGTAGCCCATCCTTGAACATGACCACGTCAGCCTTGCTGTAGCCGGTCACAGGGCGATCCCCCAGCGCCTCGATAAAGGAGCCGAGATAGTTTTTCTGGTTCTTTCGCTCTTTGGGAGCCCAGGATAGGGCCTTCTCCTTCTGATAGCGGTCAATCAGGACTGACAGGAGCGGAGCAAGCGGTTTAACCGCCCGAGCCACCGGCTTGGTGCTCGATTGATTTGGTGGGATCTCTGATGCCTCAGCAGGCTCAACGCCAGATTTCGGTCTGGAACGCACGCAGGCAAGCAGCTGGGTCACCTTGTGGCGGGCACAAAGTTTGTCTCGGGTATGCAGGGATTTTTTGATCTCTTTACGACGACCACAGGGGAGCGTGGTGACTTTCCGGTAATACCAGATGCCGTGGGGACTGAGCCAGAGATTCATCGATGAGCTCCTCGTCGTCCACACAAAGTGGATGACCAAGGGCTTTAGGAAGCTAACTTATTGAATTGCAGAAAAAAGTGGTGGCCCTACCAGCCACATCCCGGCACTCGAGTCCCCCGCCTTGGCTGCTACCTTCCGGTCCTGACCAGGTCGACGGGTTATCAATGCGAGAGGACCAATAGGACCACCGGCGAGGAGAATAGGCAAACTGGCGTATCAATGCAACGGCTTTCTGCACCTCGGCAGTTCGTTTGCCTTATTTTTCAACAATCTGCCGAACAGATCAGCTAAACAGCATAAATTTCGCCCCCACCAGCAGCATCAACAGGGCAAATGCCTGCTTGAGGCGCTGGGGCGAGAGGCGGTGCGCCAACCTGGCTCCCACCCGGGCAAACTGGGTGCTGGTGAGCACGATGCCGACGAGGGCCGGCAGATAGATGTAACCCAGACTCCACTCGGGCAGATCGGGGTTGCCCCAACCGGCATAGAGATAACTGAGACTGCCTGCAAAGGCGATGGGCATGCTGCAAGCCGCAGACGCTGCCACTGCATTGCGCATCGGCACCGAATTCCAGCTCAGATAAGGCACGGTGAGCGAGCCACCACCGATGCCAAACAGCGCTGACATCCAGCCGATGATGGAACCCGCAATGCCGGTGCCCACCGGCCCCGGCATTTGACGCTCCGCTTTGGGCTTTAGATTGAGCCCCATCTGCAGCGCCATGGTCCAGGCGAAGCAGCCGATGATGATGTTGAGGGTACTGGCACTGAGCAGATTGGCGGTCATGCCGCCAAGCCAGGCCCCCAACAGCATGCCGACGGCCAGGCGTCGGATCATCACCCAGTCCACTGCGCCCGCTTCCTGATGCGCCCGAAGCGAACTGAAGCCGGTGAAAATCATGGTGGGCAGCGAGGTACCGAGGGCCAGGTGGGTCACGATGTCGGGCGCCACCCCCTGGGCATGAAAACTGAGTACCAGCACGGGCACTATGATGAGACCGCCACCGATGCCGAACAGCCCCGCCAGCATGCCGGCGAAGGCCCCCAGCAGCAGATAACCCATAAACAGCATAACGATTCCTTACGAAACGGCGCAGCCACGCACTGGCTCATGCTGCGCATAAAAAAAGAGATGGCCATCAGGCCATCTCTTCATTGTGCCGTTTAATTGAGGGGAATGGTACCGTCCATCACCTTGTAGAAGGCCAGCACGGCAAACCCGAGCAGGGCCGCCGTCATCCCCTGCTCCAGCCGGTTGAGGCTGCGCAGGGCATGGTGCTGACGGGCTTTCCAGTAGATGAAGATACCCGGGCTGTAGAGCAGCGCCACCAGCAGCAGGTACTCCACCCCGGCGGCATAGACCAGCCAGCAGCCGTATACGGTAGCGACCAGCGCCAGCAACATGTCACGATTGCGCTGATGAGGCTGGCCCTCGTAGGTCTCGCCCTTGAGTGCCAGCTTGAGGCCATAAGCACCGGAGAAGACATAAGGCACCAGAGCGGCCGACGTGGCGATGTTGACCAGCGCCAGATAGGTACTGCTCTGGAAGTAGATGATGATGAGGAAGATCTGCACCAGACAGGTGGAGCACCAGAGCGACACCTGGGGTGAGCCGTTTTTGTTCTCCTTGGCGAACCAGGCCGGGAACACGCCGGTCTTGCCCGCGATGTAGGGCACTTCGGCCGCCAGCACGGTCCAGCTCAGCAGCGCCCCCATCACGGAGATCACCAAACCGATGTTGATGAGCCAGGCACCCCAGGGACCGACGACTGCTTCCAGGATCATGGCGGTGGACGGGTTCTTGAGCTGGGCCAGTTGGGGCTGGTTCATCACCCCCAGGGAGAACAGTGTCACCATCACGTAGAGCGCCAGGGCACCAAGCAGCGCCAGCACGGTGGCGCGCCCCACATCCTTGCGATGGCGGGCACGGGCGGAAACCACCACGGCCCCCTCGATCCCGATGAAGACCCAGAGGGTGACCTTCATGGTCGATTTGACCTGCTCCATCACTGAACCCAGCTCGGGATTGCCCTGCCCCCAGATATCCAGGTTGAAGGTATCCAGATTGAAAGCCAGCAAAATGGCGACGCAGAACACGATGAGGGGCACCATCTTGGCGATGGTGGTCACGATATTGACCAGCGCGGCAACTTGGATCCCGCGCAGCACCAGAGCATGCACCGACCAGATCAGGATGGAAGCGAGCGTGATGGCCAGCGGTGTGTTGCCGTCACCGAAGATGACGTTGTCCGGCGTATCGAAGAAGTAGCCGAGCGCACTGAATACCACAATGGCGTAGGAGACGTTGGCCAGCAGCTGGCAGAGCCAGTAGCCCCAGGCGGCGTTGAAGCCGATGAAATCACCGAAACCCGCCTTGGCGTAGCTGAAGATACCGCCATCGAGATCCGGGCGACGCATGGAGAGGTTCTGATAGACCAGCGCAAGACAGATCATGCCGATGCCCGTGATGGTCCAACCCAGGGCGACGGCCCCGGCACTGGCGTGGGCGGCGATGTTTTGTGGCAGACTGAAAACCCCGGCGCCGACCATGGAGCCGATCACCAGCGAAATGAGGGCGCCCAGCCCTAGTTTCTTGTCCATCTCAATCCTGTTTAATTAGGCGGCGGCAGAGCGTCCCTATTCATACTGCACGCGATATGGGAGGGGCGAGAAATCCATACCCCGTGAAAAAGGCGGCAACTATATTGCATGATTATTCCGGCCGCAATCCTTCGTGCCATCAATCATGCGCCACCTTGACCGCGCGCAATTTTACAGCACTGACCATGAGTGCCTGTGAGCTGAGTCAAATTAAGCAAGACCCATTGATATTTATGATAATTTGGCAAAACAAAAGGGACTCGAACTTATCTATTCAGCGGTATGCAGTCGCCTCGGTTTCGACCTGGCTGCATAAAAAATCCCCGGCTACCAGACCGGGGGTTTTTCTGCTCGCCGTTACAAACGCAGGCCGCCGTCGAGCTCGATCATCCGCCCCGACAAGTAGTCATTGGCGAGGATGAACTGCACCGTCTCGGCCAGCTGGCGCGCCTCTCCCAGTACACCGACCGGTATGGCCTGCTGCATGCGGGCCATCGCCTCCGGTTTCATCGCAGCCGTCATGTCGGTGGCAAATACCCCCGGGGCGATCCCCATCACCCGGATGCCGTGACGGGAGAGTTCCCGTGCCCAGGTCACCACCAGCGAGGCCACCCCCGCCTTGCTGGCGGCATAGTTGCTCTGGCCGATATTGCCGGCGCGGGCGATGGAGGAGATGTTGATGATGACGCCCCCCTGCCCTCCTTGCGCCATCAGGGCTGCCCCCTCACGCCCGCACAGGAAGGTGCCGGTCAGGTTGACGTCGATGACACTCTGCCACTGGCTCAAGCTCATCTTCTCCTGCAGTGCTCCCTCCTTTACCTTGATCAGCATGCCGTCCCGCAGGATGCCGGCGCAGTTGATGAGGCCATGCAAGACGCCGTATTGATCCTTGATCGCGGCAAAGGTCGCCTCCACCTCGGGTTCGCTCGCCACGTTGCAGACGAACAGGCCACACTGGCCATCCCGGCTGCGCAGTTCGGCCTCGGTCACCTCCAGATCGGCGCGGTTGACGTCGATAAGCGCCAACTGGGCACCTTGCTCTGCCAGACTCAGGGCGATGGCCCGGCCAAGTCCCCGTCCTGCCCCCGTGATGGCGATGACCTTCTGCTTGATGTCCATGCATGCTCCTTGTGTTGTCACTGGGTTATTCGGGTGATGGCAACGGCGCCGCTAGCTGTCTTGTTTTTTATCCAGATAAAGCTCGACGATGCTGGAAAAATCTCGCGTATCCTGCCCCTGCGTCGCATGCAGGTTGAACAGGTTGCGAGCGAGCGCCCCCATGGGCACGGCGCTATGGGCATGTTCGGCCAGGGCCATGGCCAGCCCCAGGTCCTTCACCATCAGCCGGGTCATAAAGCCCCCCTGATAGTTGCGGGAGGCCGGTGCGTTCTCCATCACCCCGGGCCAGGGGTTGTAGCGCTCCAGACTCCAGTTGTTGCCAGAACTCTTGCCCATGATGGTGGAAAGCACGCTAGGGTCCAGCCCCTCCTTCACCCCGAGGGCAAGGGCCTCGGCGGTGCCCGCCATGTGGATGGCGAGCAGCATGTTGTTGCACATCTTGGCGATCTGCCCCGCCCCGAGGGCACCGGCATAGAGCAGGTTCTGCCCCATGTGGGCGAGCACGGGTTTGGCGGCCTCAAAATCGGCAAACTCGCCCCCCACGATAAAGGTCAGCGTTCCGGCTGCCGCGCCTGCCACGCCCCCCGATACAGGGGCATCGATAAAGCGGATGCCGCGCGCCCTGGCCGCTTCCCCTACCTGGCGGGCAGAGGCCACATCTATGGTGGAGCAGTCGATGACCAGGGTGCCTGCCGGCAAGGCCGCCAGCAGATCCTGACCGCCCCCCTTTCCGGCATCTTCGCCAAGCCAGAGGGCCCGCACATGTTCCCCAGCAGGCAGCATGCTGATGACCACCTCGCAGTCGCTCACCGCCTCCCGGGCATCTGCGGCGGCGATGCAACCGGCGGCGATCGCCCGGGTCACGCTTTCGTGCACCAGATCAAACACCTGCACCCTGTGACCCGCCCGGGCCAGGTTGGCAGCCATGGGGCCCCCCATGTTGCCAAGTCCGATAAATCCAATCCTTGTCATCCTTTGCTCCTTGCGTTGTCCCTTGTCCGGCGCGCCTTCCCACTCTCTTAAGGCAGCAGGGGATTGGTCCCTTCTGGCCAGCGATAGAAGGCATCCAGCCACGCCTCCCCCGTTTGGGCTGGCTGCCAGCGGGGGGATTTGTCCTTGTCGATAAGTAGCGCCCGCACCCCTTCCACAAAATCTCCCTTGAGCACGCAGTTGACCGAGAGGATCAACTCATCGGCAAACACCTCGGCGAGCGACTGGCGGCGGGCCTGCCAATATTGGCGCCACAGGATGGCGCGACTGATGGGGCTGCCGCTGCGACAGGTATCGCGGGCCTTCGCCAGGCTCCCCTCACCGGACTCGAGATCGAAGCGGGCATCGAACAGGCGATCCAGTACCCCTTGCAGGGAGCGCCCCGCCAGCAGGGCATCAATTCTGGCTTGATGGGGCAAAACCACTGGCTCAGGCAGTGCGGCAAGCACCTCGCGATGCAGCCCTTGCAGCAGTTGATCGATCTGCTCGCGGGGATCCCTGGCTTGGGACCAGTCGAGGGCCGCGAGCCGGGGCAGTAGCGCCTCCCGCTCACGGCTGGCGATGGCGTGATCCGCGAGCCCCAGAGCAATGGCATCCTGGCCATTGAAGCGGGCGCCGGTGAGGCCGAGCCAGAGCCCGAGGCGCCCCGGCATCCGGCTCAAGAACCAGCTGGCCCCCACATCCGGATAGAGGCCGATGGTCACCTCCGGCATGGCGAACAGGCTCTTCTCGGTCACCACCCGAAAATCGGCGCCGGCAAAGAGGCCAATACCGCCCCCCATGCAGATGCCATCCGCCACGCAGACGAGTGGCTTGTCATAGCAGTGGATCAGGTGATCGAGCCGATACTCCTGCTCAAAAAAATCGCGGGCATAGCCAAACAGTGCCGACTCGCTCGCCTCCTGCTTGCGGTAATAAAAAGAGCGAATATCGCCGCCGGCGCAGAAGGCCTTCTCACCCGCCCCCTGCAGCAGGACGCAGACGATGGCGGGATCCTGCTGCCACTCTACGAGAGTACGCTGCAGGATCTGGATCATCTCAAGGCTTAACGCATTGAGCGAGGCGGGACTGTCGAGGGTCAACACACCAATCTGCCGACCATCGCTAGTGGGATAACAACTGACCTTGACCGGTTCACTCATGAAGGGCTCCATCTTGGGCATTGGGTGAAACGCTGGCAGAGGCACCGTAGTGCCAACGGGGCGGCCGTTTATCCAGGAAGGCAACGACCCCCTCACGCTGGTTGGCGTCGGCAAACAGCTCAAGAAACAGGCTGCGCTCAAGGGGCAGGGCTGCATCCCGGGGGCCGCTGCGCCCCTGATTGATGAGGGTCTTGCAGGCGCGCAGGGCGCTCGGGCTCTGACGTTCCACCAGCTGCGCCATCTGGTGGGCGGCTTCCCAGGCGTGGCCGGTTTTCACCACCTCCTCCACCAACCCCATCTCGTAGGCCAGGGTGGCATTGACCTTTTCGCCGCACAGGATCATCCGCTTGGCCCAGCCCGGCCCCACCAGCTCGGTGAGCCTCTGAGTGCCGCCGGCGCAGGGCAACAAGCCCACCGAGGCCTCTGGCAACCCCAGCAGGGCCTGCTGCTCGGCGATGCGGATGTCGCAGGCCAGCGCCACCTCCAGCCCGCCTCCCATGGCATAGCCATTGATGGCGGCGATGCTGACGCCGTGGAACCGGGTCAGTGCCTCAAACGCCTTGCCAAACGCCTCGGCCACCTCGCGGGCATGCTCCACATTGCCGTCGGCAAACATCTTGAGATCGGCGCCAGCGCAGAAAAACTTGTCTCCCGCCCCGCGGATCACCAGGGCCACCACATCGGGACGGCTATCGAGCTCCACCATCATCTGCAAGAAGGCCTGCAGGCTGGCGAGGGTCCAGGTGTTGGCGGGGGGGTGATCCAGGGTGATGTAGGCGACGTGGCCATGATATTCGAGCCTGATCCTTGTCATTGCGTTGTCCTTGTCAAAAAGCCTGTCCCATGATGACAGGGTTGCATGGCACCAAACCGGGTCTGGTTCACAAAGCGATCCCGCACACCGGGAGCATGCCCGTCACCCCAGCGCCAGACCGGCGTCTGCCAGCAGACGGCGGGCGATGATGAGCCGCATCACTTCGTTGGTCCCTTCCAGAATGCGGTGTACCCGGGTATCACGCAGGTAGCGTTCCAGCGGATACTCGCGGATATAACCATAGCCGCCAAAGAGTTGCAGAGCCTCGTCGCAGACCCGGTAGCCCACATCGGTGGCAAAGCGCTTGGCCATGGCGCACCAGGCGCTCTTGTCCGGACTGCTCCGATCCAGCTTGTCGGCGGCCTGGCGCACCATCAAGCGGGCGGCGGCCAGTTCGGTGGCCATGTCGGCCAGACGAAACTGCACACTCTGAAATTCGCTGATCGGACGCCCGAATTGCTGGCGCTGCTGGACATAGGCCAGTGCGCCATCGAGGGCCTGCTGGGCGGTGCCCACCGAACAGGTGGCGATATTGATGCGTCCGCCATCAAGGGCCTGCATGGCGAACTTGAAGCCTTCCCCCTCTTGGCCCAGCCGGTAGCTGGCGGGGATGTGCACGCCGTTGAAGGCCACCTCACGGGTCGGCTGGCTGTTCCAGCCCATCTTCTCCTCCGCCTTGCCATAACTTACCCCGGGCGTGTCCGCCGGTACCATAAAGGCGGAGATCCCCCCCGCCCCCTCGCTGCCGGTGCGCGCCATCACCACCAGCACATCCGTGCTGCCCGCCCCCGAGATAAACACCTTGTTGCCCTCAATGAGATAGCAATCCCCATCGCGCACGGCCCGGGTCTTGAGGGCTGCGGCATCGGAGCCCGCCCCCGGCTCGGTGAGACAATAAGAACCCAGCAGCTCGCCGCTGGCGAGCCTGGGTACCCACACCTCGGCGACATCGGCTGGTAGCCAGTTGCCCAGCATCCAGCTCACCATGTTGTGGATGGTGAGATAAGCCGTGGTGGAGGTGCACCCCATAGCGAGACGCTCGAAAATAAGGCTGGCATCGAGCCGTGAGAGCGCGAGACCGCCATATTGCTCCTGGGTGTAGAGGCCGCAAAAACCCAGCTCCGCCGCCTGCTTGATGGTGGGGATGGGGAATTCGTGCTCCCGATCCCAGCGGGCGGCATGGGGTTTGAGCGCCTCGTTGGCAAAGGCGGTCGCCGCCTCGACATAGGCCTGCTGATCGTCTGTCAGGGTAAAGTCCATCTGCTGTTTGCACTCCCTTTCACGTTCTTGATGGGCACGACCGGCCATGGCCCGCCACTATCCGTTCATCCATCCGGCACGCGCTCCCGACCAGAAAGGCCAGCAGGTTTGCCGTCGCCCGGATTGGATTTTACCTTAGACTAACAATTGATTTACGTTTACGCTAACGTAAACTTAGACACAAATGGACTGACCAGTCTGGCGCTGCCACTCCCGGGGAGCCACACCAGCAGACCAGTTTACCCACCGAAGGAGAGCAAGGATGCATGCAGTGATGGATGAGACCCTCTGCGCCCTGACCGAGCAGGTCGCGGCCTTCTGCCAGAAAGTGATCGCGCCGCGGGCCGGCGAGATCGATCAGAGCAACGCCTTTCCGCGCGATCTCTGGCCCCTGATGGGGGAGCTGGGGCTGCACGGCATCACGGTTGCAGAGGAGTATGACGGGGTGAACCTCGGCTATCTCGCCCATGTGCTGGTGATGGAGCAGGTGAGCCGCGCCAGCGCCTCGGTCGGTCTCTCCTACGGCGCCCACTCCAACCTCTGCATCAACCAGATCCACCGCCACGGCACCCCTGATCAGAAGGCGCGCTACCTGCCTGATCTGGTCAGCGGCAAGCATGTGGGGGCGCTGGCCATGAGCGAGCCGGGAGCCGGCTCCGACGTGGTCAGCATGCGCCTCACAGCCGAGCGCGATGGCGATCACTTCGTGCTCAATGGCAACAAGATGTGGATCACCAACGGCCCGGATGCCGATACCTTCGTCATCTATGCCAAGACGGATGCCAGCGCCGGGCCCAAGGGTATCTCCGCCTTTATCGTCGAAGCGGGGACTCCCGGTTTTTCCACCGCCCAGAAGCTCGACAAGCTCGGCATGCGCGGCTCCAGCACCTGTGAGCTGGTGTTCGACAGCTGCCGGGTGCCGCAGGAAAACCTGCTGGGCCCCTTGCACGGAGGGGTCAAGGTGCTGATGAGCGGCCTCGACTACGAGCGGGTGGTGCTGGCGGCCGGCCCCCTTGGCATCATGCAGGCCTGCATGGACGTGGTGCTGCCCTATGTGCGCGAGCGCAAACAGTTCGGCCAGCCCATCGGCGAGTTTCAGCTGGTGCAGGGAAAATTGGCCGACATGTATACCCGCCTGGCCAGCAGTCGGGCCCTGGTCTACTCAGTGGCGAGCGCCTGCGACGCCGGTCATACCAGTCGCAAGGATTGCGCCGCCGCCATCCTGTTTGCCGCCGAAAACGCCACCCAGATGGCGCTCGATGCCATCCAGCTGCTGGGGGGCAACGGTTACATCAACGAATACCCCACCGGCCGCCTGCTGCGGGACGCCAAGCTCTATGAAATTGGCGCCGGCACCTCGGAAATTCGCCGCTGGCTCATCGGTCGCGAGCTGATGGGAGACAACGCATGAACCGCCTCGCTCCAGCCACAGCCATCGGCAGTCACTTGCAACTGGGAGCAGACGCATGAGCAGACTTCACTCCCGCCTCGATACGGCAAGCCCGGAATATGCGTCCAATCGGGCCGCCATGCAGGCGCTGGTAGACGACCTCAATGCCCGCCTGGACGAAATAGCCCAGGGCGGCGGCGCCACCAACAATGCCCGTCATCAGGCCCGCGGCAAGCTGCTGCCCCGCGAGCGCATCAATCAATTGCTGGACCCGGGCTCCCCCTTTCTCGAGCTCTCTGCGCTGGCAGGCTGGCAGGTCTATGACGAGCCGGTGCCCGCCGCCGGCATCATCACCGGCATCGGGCTCATCTCGGGCAGGCTCTGCATGCTGGTGGTGAACGATGCCACCGTGAAGGGGGGCACCTACTACCCGCTCACGGTGAAAAAGCACCTGAGGGCCCAGGCTATCGCCGAGCGGCTGCACCTGCCCTGCCTCTATCTGGTGGATTCCGGCGGCGCCTTTCTGCCGATGCAGGACGAGGTTTTTCCCGACCGGGACCATTTTGGTCGCATCTTCTACAACCAGGCCCGCATGTCGGCCCAGAACATCCCCCAGCTGGCGGTGGTGATGGGGCTCTGCACCGCAGGCGGCGCCTATGTGCCCGCCATGGCGGACGAGTCCATCATGGTCAAGGAACAGGCCACCATCTTTCTGGCGGGCCCGCCGCTGGTCAAGGCGGCGACCGGCGAGGAGATCAGTGCAGAAGCCCTCGGTGGCGCCGAGGTGCACTGCGCCCACTCAGGCGTCGCCGATCACCTGGCCCGGGATGATGCCCATGCGCTGGCCATCGCCCGCACCCTGGTTTGCAACCTGGGGGCGAGCGTTTCGGGCGAAGACCCGTTTCCGGTGTCGGGTATCGCTTCGCGCTCCCCAACCTTTGAAGAACCCGGCTATCCGGTTGAGGAGTTATACGGCTTGGTGGGCACCAGCCTCAAGCGTCCTTACGATGCCCGCGAGCTCATTGCCCGCCTGGTGGATGGCTCCGAGTTTGACGAGTTCAAGGCACTGTTCGGCACAACCCTGGTGACCGGCTTTGCCCGGATTGCAGGCATGAAGGCGGGGATCCTAGCCAACAACGGCGTGTTGCACAGCGACAGCGCCCAGAAAGGGGCCCACTTCATCCAGCTTTGCAACCGGCGCGCCATCCCGCTGCTCTTCCTGCAGAACATCACCGGGTTTATGGTAGGGAGCACAGCGGAAAAAGAGGGGATCGCCAAACATGGCGCCAAGCTGGTCACCGCCGTGGCCTGCAGCCGGGTGCCCAAGATCACCCTGATCGTCGGCGGCAGCTTTGGCGCCGGCAACTACGGCATGTGTGGTCGCGCCTATGAGCCAGACTTTCTCTTTAGCTGGCCCAACAGTCGCATCTCGGTGATGGGAGGCGAGCAGGCCGCCGGGGTGCTGGTGCAGGTGCGCCGGGACAAGCTGGCCGCAGAAGGAAAAACCCTGGGCGAGCAGGAGGCTGCCGCCATCCGCGCCCCGGTGATCGACCAGTATGAACGACAGGGCCACCCCTATTACGCCAGCGCCCGCCTGTGGGATGACGGCGTCATCGACCCCGCCCAGAGCCGCACCGTGCTGGCGCTGGCACTGGCTGCCTGCCAGGGGGCTGGGACGGGCCCGGAACAGTACGGCATCTTCCGGATGTAAGGAGTTCGACATGTCCGACCCAATCTGCAATGACCCCCTGGCCGGTTTTCGCCTGGAGCGGCACGGCCCGCTGATCGAGCTGATCCTGGCGCGTCCGGCCCGCCACAACGCCTTTGATGACGATCTCATGCTGGGTCTGCTCGACTGCCTCGACGATCTGGCCCATCGCCACGGGCAATCCCTCGCCGAGCGACCTCACGCCCTGATCCTGCGGGCGGAGGGCAAACATTTTTGCGCCGGCGCCGATCTCAACTGGATGCGCAATCTGGCCCATGCCGATTTCGAGCACAACCGGGAGGATGCCCGGGTGCTGGCGCGACTGATGCAAACCCTGGACGAGCTCCCCTTCCCCACCATCGCCCTGGTGCAGGGTGCCGCCTACGGCGGGGCGCTCGGCCTTATCTGCGCCTGCGACCTGGTGCTGGCGAGCGACGATGCCCGCTTCTGCCTCTCCGAGGTAAGCCTGGGGCTGGTGCCTGCGGTGATCAGTCCCTACGTGGTACGCGCCATGGGGATGCGCCAAGCCCGCGCCTACATGCTGAGTGCCGAACCGTTCGATGCCATCACCGCCTGCCGGCTCAATGTGGTGCACCGGCTCAGCAAACCGGAACAACTGTTGCACGACGGGCGGGCTCTGGCCCTGCGGCTGTGTCGCAACGGTCCGGAGGCGATGAAGGAGACCAAGCGACTGCTGGCCGCCATCGAACACCACGCGCCTGCGCTTCATGAAGAGAGAACCGTCGAGACCATCGCCCGAGTGCGGGTCGGCCTCGAGGCCCAGGAGGGGATGCAGGCCTTCTTCGACAAACGCCCCCCCGCCTGGCGTCCCCGTTTCAAGGATGAGACATGACTCATATCAGCCCCATCAAACGACTGCTCATCGCCAATCGCGGTGAAATCGCAGTGCGCATCATCAAGACCGCCCGCCGGCTCGGCATCCATACCATCGCCCTCTACTCGGATGCAGATACCCGCGCCATGCATGTGCGCGAAGCCGACGAAGCCTGGCATCTGGGGCCAGCACCTGCTCGCGAAAGCTACCTCGACACCGCCAAAGTGCTGCGCATCGCCAAAGAGGCCAACGCTGATGCCATTCATCCGGGCTACGGTTTTTTGTCAGAGAACAGCGACTTTGCCCACGCCTGCGAACAGCAAAACCTGCGCTTTATTGGGCCAAGCGGCGACGCCATCCTCGCCATGGGCGACAAATCCGGCGCCAAGGCGCTGATGCAGGCGGCAGGCGTGCCCGTGCTGCCGGGCTACCACGGCGCGGACCAGTCACCCGAGGTGTTGCGCGAGCAGGCACGACTGACCGGCTTTCCGCTCCTTATCAAGGCGGCCAGCGGCGGCGGCGGCAAGGGGATGCGTCGGGTCGAGCAGATAGAGACCTTTGACGAGTCGCTGGCGGCGGTGAAACGGGAAGCATTGGCCGCCTTCGGCGATGATACCGTGCTCCTTGAGCGCTATCTGGCCAAGGCCCGCCATGTGGAGGTGCAGGTGTTTGCCGACAGCCTTGGCAATGCCATCTATCTGGGGGACAGGGACTGCTCCTTGCAGCGCCGCCACCAGAAAGTCATTGAAGAGGCTCCCGCCCCCGACATCTCCCCTTCCCTGCGCCGCGCCATGGGCGAGGCGGCCGTGGCTGCCGCCCGGGCCATCGATTACCGGGGCGCCGGCACCATCGAGTTTCTGCTGTGCGGGGAGGAGTTCTTCTTTATGGAAATGAACACCCGATTGCAGGTAGAGCATCCGGTGACCGAGTGCATCACCGGCCAGGATCTGGTGGCCTGGCAACTGGCGGTAGCCGAGGGGAAAGCGCTGCCGCTCACCCAGGAGGAGGTGCGCTTGCAAGGCCACGCGGTGGAGGCGCGCCTCTACGCCGAGGATGTGGCAGCCGGTTTTTTGCCCGCCAGCGGCCCCATCGAGTGGCTCAACTGTCCGGACGGGGTACGCATCGACACCGGCGTTGCCGCCGGCGATGCGGTGAGCCCCTATTACGACCCCATGATCGCCAAGCTGATCGCCCACGGCCAGAGCCGCGCCGAGGCTTTTGCCAGCCTGGCCGACGCCCTGGCGGCGCTGGAGCTGGGTCCTCTGGTGCACAATGGCTCTCTGCTGCTGCGCCTGTGTGAAGAGCCCGAGGTGCTGACAATGTGCCACCACACCCAGTGGCCCATTCCGACCGAGTCACGGGTCATTCCAGAGCTCGCCTGGCCGCTCGCCACTCTCTGGCTCGCCAGTCGCCCCACCGGCCCCTCGCACTGGCAACAGGCCGTCGGCTTTCGTCTGGGACAGACCAAAAGCTTTACGGCGGCGGTGCGAATTGGCGAGGAGGCCAAGGTCGTGACCCTGCATGAGCGTGCGGGCACCTTGTTCTGGCAAGAGGAACCACATGCCTATGAGGTGGGCGCCGATCATATCCGTCTGCAGCAAGGGGGGAGCTGGCAGCGTTATCCCATCCATTCGCTGACCGGGGGCGATTATGTGCTGCAGCTGGCCGGTCAACGCATTCGCTTCTCGGCCGATGATCAACGCCACCAGCACCACCATGATCAGGGAGCCGACGCCACCAGGGGCGCGATTGCCCCCATGCACGGCATCGTGGTGGCGCTGCAAGTCGAGGCAGGCCAGCACGTCAATAAGGGGCAGCCCCTGCTGGTGCTGGAGGCGATGAAGATGGAGCATGTCTTGCGGGCAGATAGGGACGGGATGATCGAGGCCCTGCAGTGCAAGCAGGGGGAGCAAGTGAGCCAGGGAGCCATGCTGGTACGATTTGCCGGGGATCAGTCAACGGACAGTCAGGAGAGCAGTCGATGACGAGGGAACATGACGTGAGGGACGACAGGGTCAGCCTGGTGGAGATGGGGCCGCGGGACGGTCTGCAGAATGAAGCCAATACCCTGTCCCTGGTGCAGCGGCTGGAGCTTATCCAGCGGCTGGCCGAGAGCGGCCTGCAACGGATCGAGGTGGGGGCCTTCGTCTCCCCGAAGAAGGTGCCCCAGATGGCGGACTCCGCCGCCCTGTTTGCGGCGCTGCCCCGCAAGGGCCCGACCCGCTATGGCGCCCTGGTACCCAACCTGCAGGGATTGCAGGCGGCCATTGCCGCCCGCGCCGACGAGATTGGCCTCTTCACCGCCTGCTCGGATGAATTTACCCGAGCCAATATCGGCATCAGCGTCGAGGAGTCGCTGGTGCGCTTCGCGCCCCTGGTGCAGGAGGCGCGCCAGCTTGGCATCAAGGTGCGCGGTTATCTCTCCACCGTGATCGCCTGCCCGTTCGACGGCCCCACCCGACCAAAGCGAGTCGCGGCCATGGCCGAACGCCTGCTGGATCTCGGCTGTCACGAGATATCCCTGGGCGACACCATAGGCGTCGGCACCCCGGGCACGGTTGCCCCCATGCTGGATGCGGTACTGCACGAGATCCCGGCTGGCCGGCTCGCGGTGCATTTTCACGACACCTATGGCCAGGGGCTGGCCAACCTGCTGCCAGCGCTGGAGCGCGGCATCCGCACTATCGACTGCTCGGTCGCCGGGCTCGGCGGTTGCCCCTATGCCCCCGGCGCCTCCGGCAACGTCGCCTCGGAGGAGGTGGTCTATCTGCTGCACGGCCTTGGCATGAGTACCGGGGTGGATCTCGACAAGCTGGCCGCCACCGGTCAGTGGGTGAGCGAGCGGCTCGGTCGCCCCAACGGCTCCCGGGTCGGTCAGGCCCTCCATGCCAATGCCGAGCGGTTGCGAGCACGACTTTGCCAGCCATCCCCTCACTAACTGGAGTCCATCACCATGGCCAATGCCCTGCCCGGCAAGGAGATCACCTACAGCATCTCCGAGCTGGCCCACGAATTTGACATTACGCCGCGCACCATCCGCTACTACGAAGATGAAGGGCTGCTCACCCCGACCCGGGAGGGACAAGCCCGCATCTACCGCCACAAGGACAAGATCCGCCTGAAGCTGACCCTGCGTGGCAAGCGGCTGGGCTTTACGCTGGCGGAGATCCGCGAGCTGTTCGACATGTATGACACCGACCGCTCGAGCAAAAACCAGCTCCACTCCATGATCCAGCTGATCGATTCCAGGCGCCAGGTACTGCGCCAGCAGCTCGAAGATATCCAGATGGTGATGGCCGAGCTGGACGCGGCCGAGCAGCGCTGCGTTAATTCCCTTAACGGCTTGAAAACCAGCGCAGATTAACCGAATCTGGGATCATTTCCCCCTTTCGGGACATCCCATGACACGCTGGTGCTGGTTACTGCTGTTGCTCTGCTCTACGGCGTGGGGCCATCCCCTGATCCGGGTCGGTGGCTACCCCTACGCGCCCTTCGTGGTCAAGGAGGGAGAAAACCGCTACAGCGGACTGACGCAGGATCTCATCGCACTGCTCAACAAGGCCCAGCAGGAGGTGCGTTTTGTTTTCGTCCCCACCTCCGCCGTTCACCGCAGCCGGGCCATGGCCCTTGGTCGCTACTCCCTCATCCTGTTTGAAGAGATCCGCTGGGGTTGGGATGCCGGCGCAGTGCGCATGACCCGGCCACTGCTGCTGGGCGGCGAGAAGTATGTCGCCCTGAGGGAACCCAACCGGGATCAATCCTTTTTCAAGGATATCGCCAGGCGCCAGCTGATCGGCGTCAGCGGTTATCACTACGGCATCGCCGATTGGAATGCCTCTCCGGAAGAGCTCAAACGCCGCTTCAACATCACCCTGGTCAAGGACAACATCAGCGCCCTGCAAGGGCTGTTCAAGGGGCGCGGTGAGGTGGTCATTCTCAATTTCTCCTACCTGAACCAGTTCCGTATCCAGTACCCGGAGCAGGCGGCGCAGCTTTTTTACTCTGACAAATGGGATCAGCACTACCTGCTCAGGGCCCTGCTGAGCCCCACGGCGAGCATCACTACGGATCAACTGGAAACCTGGCTGAACAAACTCGAGAAAAATGGACAATTGACCCGACTCTGGACAAAGTACGGCGTGCAGCATCAAGTGGCACCATGATTGTGCCCCGACAATTTGTTATCCTGTGCGCATCAATTGGAGACCCCCATGCCCAAGCCCCTGCGCACCCGCCTTCTACGCTACGCCCTCTATCTGTGCGCCGCCCTGTTCATCGCCCTTGGCATCCTGCTTTGGCAGGCGCCGACCCTCACCCAGCGTTACTTGCCTGGCTGGCTGGCCACCCACTACGGCCTGAACCTCACCTTGGGGGAAATTGACGTCACCCTGCGCTCCCCGTCACTCACCATAGGCCCCTCGGCCCTGCTCGATGACAAGCAGCACCCCATCGTCACCTTCGAGCGATTGCAGGTCATACCGGCCTTCGGCGAAAGCTGGCGCCAGCGCGCCATCATCCTGAGCGATGTCACCCTCACCAAGCCAACCGTCACCCTGGTGCGCCTTGCCGACAACAAGGAGGGAGTCCGCTTTAACCTGACAGAGGCTCTCGCCCGAGTCCTGAGCCCCAGCGAAACGGCTGCTGACAGCGGTGACACTCCGCTCGTTCTGCAGATAACCAAGCTGGCGGCACACGAGGGACATGTCGTTTACCAGGACAGCCGCAAGTCCAGCGCGCCAGGCTGGGTGCCCCCCCTTGCACTAAGCGGTATTGACTTGCAGTTGCCAGGCTTCACGACGGCAACGGGGGGCGCCAACCACTTTCAGCTGAGCGCTACCCTCAACAAACAGAGTCCGCTCAAGGCGAGCGGCCAGTTCGATCTCTTGACCGGGGCCGGCAAAGGCAGCGTCAGCCTCGGCAAGCTGGCGCTGGCCCCCTTCGCCCCGCTCTGGGCTCCCTATCTCAAGGTCAATCTGGCCAAAGGGAGCACCAGTACCGAATTTGATTACCGCCTCGACCAGAGCAAACAGGGACTGGACTGGCAGCTGAGCAAGGGCAAGCTGCAGCTGGACAACTGGCAGTTGCAACACCCGAAAGGGGCCGAATTTGCCCGCTTCAAGCGGCTGGCCCTGAGCGGGATCGCGCTGAATGGCACCAGGCAGTCGTTCAAGGCCGAGCGGCTTGCCTTGAGCGCCCCGTCCCTCACCGCAAATCTCAATGCCAAACAGGAGCTGGATCTGGCCGCGTTGCTGATCCCGCAGCCTGCCGCCAAACCGGCAGGCAAAAAGGCAAGCAAGCAGGCCGAAGGTGGCAAGCCCTGGCAGTGGACGCTCAAACAGAGCAAGATCACCCAGGGCAACTTCAAATTGACCGAGTCGAGCAGCGGCAAACCCTTGCAGCGGGAGCTCGCAAACCTTGATCTCACCTTGGGCCCGTTGGGCAGCAAGCGCGCTCAGCGCAGCCCCCTCACCCTGCAGGCAACCTTCAATAGCCAAGGCACCAAAAACCCGAGCACGCTGGGATTTGACGGTGCCCTGACCCTTGACCCCTTCAGCCTCGACGGGGAGCTCAAGCAACAAGGACTGCCCCTCAAATGGGCCCAGCCTTATCTGCAGGATCTGCTGCGCATCAGCGTACGTGACGGCCTGCTCGCCAGTCGCACCAAGCTTGCCCTGGCCACCGATGCCAGGGGAGATCTCAGCAAGCTTGAGGTGAACGGCGGGCTCGACATCGAGAGGCTCAACGTGCTGGATCGGGCCGACAACCAGCGTCTGCTGCAGATTGAACGCCTGCAACTGAACGGCCTGCACTATGACGGCATCCGCCAGCAGGTGAATATCGAGGATATCTTGCTGAGCAAGCCCTTCGCTCGCATCGAGATCAACGAGGATCGCGTCACCAACCTCCAGCAACTGCTGCTGCCACAACCGGCCGGCGACAAGCCCGCCAGCGGCCCGCCCCCCCGCGTCACCATAGGCCAGATCCGCACCGAGCAGGGCAACCTGCGCTTTGCCGATCGCAGCCTGAGCTCGGATTTTGTGGCAGATATTGCCTCCCTCAACGGTCAGAGCCGCCATATCAGCAATATCCCGGGCCAACGCTCGGAGCTCTCTTTCAACGGCAAGGTGGATCGCTACGCACCTGTCACCATTCGCGGGGGTACCAACCTGCTCATCGAGCACCCGGTGCTGGATGTGGCCGTCACCTTCACCAATCTGGAACTCACCACCTTCAGCCCCTACTCCACCACCTATGCCGGTTACGCCATCGACAAGGGTCAGCTCTCCATGAAGCTCAACTACAAGTTGCAGGGCAGCAAGCTGGAAGGTGACAACGACATCACCATCAAGAAGCTCCAGCTGGGTGAAAAGGTGAAAAGCGAGCAGGCCAAGGATCTGCCGCTGGGGCTGGCCGTCGCCCTGCTGAGCGACGCCAACGGCGTCATTCAGATGAACCTGAAAGTCAAAGGGGATCTGGATCAGCCCGACTTCAGCCTCGGCAACATCTTCTGGAACGTGCTCGGCAATACCCTGAGCAAGGCCATTACTTCCCCCTTCTCCCTGCTGGCTTCCCTCGCAGGGGGCACGAAAGATCTGGACGAGCTTCCCTTCCTGCCCGGCAGCCCCGAGCTGACTCCCACCCAGCAGGCGAAGCTGGCCAAACTGGCCCAGGCCCTCAAGGAGCGTCCCAAGCTCAGCCTGAACATTCGTGGCAGGGTCAATTTCAATGAAGAGCGTCCCATATTGCAGCGCCAGAAGCTGGAGCGGGTGCTGGCCAAGATCACCGGCAACCCGGTCGACCTCAATCTGCTGGAGCAAGACCCCGCCATGCAGGCCGCGCTGGCCGATGCCTACGAGGCGCGCTTTGACGAAGATCTGGGGGAGCTGGCCGATCGCCTTCATATGGATGAAGAGAGTGCCCCCCTGCGGGCCCAGGCGGTGATCCTGCTGCGGGATCAGCAACTGATCACCGCCAAATCTCTGCGCAATCTGGCCATGCGCCGCGCCCAGAATACCAAGGAGTTTCTGGTCGATAACCAGGGCATAGCACCGGAGCGGTTGTTCGTGCTCGACAGCCAGGTCAAGGAGGAGGACAAGGAGGCCAAGGTGGTGCTGACCCTGGATGAGTAAACCGGGCATGCAAGAGACCAGTGCGTAAGAAAAATACAGCCAATCAACTATTTTGACACCTTTTGCTCACAAAACGGGCTAGCCTGGTGAGCAATTGTGCCGACATGCAAAAAAACACGTAATTTTTTTACTGTTTATCTTCTTTTCCCCCTTGCGATGGGCTGCCAGCCTGCCTAAAATCGCGCGTCTTTTGTTAACCCCCACCTCTATTTTTTGGAGAACGCTACGTGAGCGAAAAATTGGCCAACCCTGCCCCCCTGGGTCTGATGGGTTTCGGTATGACCACCATTCTGCTGAACATCCATAACGCAGGTTTCTTCCCCATCAGTGCCATGATCCTGGCCATGGGCCTGTGCTATGGCGGTCTGGCCCAGATCATTGCCGGCATCATGGAGTACAAGCGTGGCAACACCTTCGGTGTCACCGCTTTCATCTCCTACGGCACCTTCTGGTGGAGCCTGGTGTTCCTGATGGTGATGCCGACCATGGGTCTGGCCGAAGCCACTCCGCACGCCTACATGGGCTGGTACCTGCTGATGTGGGGTGTGTTCACCCTGTTCATGCTGATCGGCACCGTCAACTACCCGCGTGTGAAGCAGTTCGTGTTCGCCTCCCTGACCGTGCTGTTCTTCCTGCTGGCCGCCCGTGACTTCACCGGCAGCGAGCTGATCGGCACCATCGCCGGTTTCGAAGGCATCATCTGCGGCGCCAGCGCCATCTACCTGGCCATGGCCACCGTACTGAACGAGCAGTATGGCCGCACCATCCTGCCCATCGGCGATCACAAGAGAGCCGCTGCCGTGCAGCTCAAAGCCGCCGCCTGATTGCGCGCAGCTTGAAATGAAAAAGGCACCTTCGGGTGCCTTTTTGCTATCTGTACATTCTCGTATTTGCCTGGCTCAGACGGGCGATTCCCCTTCGTGGCTTCCCGCCAACAGGCGCGTGGCCGGAAAGCGCGCCGCGGGATCCTGACCAAAGAGCTGTTCCAGCTGTTGATAGACGGCCGGATAGACGCTGCGCAAGCACAGCGGATCGGTAAAGAAGCTCTCGCAGCAGACGGCGAAAAATTCGGCAGGATGTTCGGCGGCATAGGGATCAATGGCCGCCTCTTCTCCCGCGTCCAGCTGCCTGTTCAATGCATCAAACGCCCCCTGGAATACCTGCTGCCACTGCTGATGACTCATCTTGCCCGGCAATGGCGGCGCCCCGTCGGCCTCCCCACCTAGCATGTCGATTTTGTGGGCCAGCTCGTGAATAACGAGGTTGAAGCCATCCCAGTCTCCATCCTGCTGCAGCTCGCTCCAGGCCAGTACCAGCGGCCCCTGGGGCCAGGACTCGCCAGCGTTCTCTTCTTCCACTTCACTCACCAGGCCAAACTCGTCCTGCACCTCCTGACGGCGGGTGACCGGCTCCGGGATCAGGATAATTTCGTGAAAGCCGCGATACCAGTCAAGGCCCAGATGCAGGATGGGCAGCACCGCCTGCAGCGCCAGCACCGCCTGCTGGCGCGCCGTGAGTTCGACCCCGATCTGGGTCAGGGTCTTGCGTTTGAGCAACTGGCGCCCCAGCCGGATGAGCCTCGCCTGCTCCTCATCACGCAACCCTTGCATGATGGGGACGGCTGCCAGCGCCTGCTCCCAGATCTCCGCATCTTCATGGTGTTGCGCCGCTGCCGGGCGA
The DNA here is from genome assembly GCF_019048725.1 of Aeromonas sp. FDAARGOS 1407. NCBI lineage: Bacteria > Pseudomonadati > Pseudomonadota > Gammaproteobacteria > Aeromonadales > Aeromonadaceae > Aeromonas > Aeromonas sp. FDAARGOS 1407. The sequence goes on along the minus strand of NZ_CP077399.1, from coordinate 3,077,400 downwards.
CGCAACCATTTGAACAATCCCAGCACGCCTGCTCCTTCTCTTTGCGTTACAACTGCTTCACGAACCGCTTGGGTCGCTCCTGATAATTCTGCGCCAGATAGAAACGGTGGGCCCCCTCCCGTTTCAGACTGCTGGATAGCTCCAGCTGGCTGCATCCCGCCACCCGGGCCTGGGCCTCGGCGTGCGCCAGCAAGCCGGCCCCAACCCCCTCTCCCCTTGCCCTCTCTTCGACAACCAGCGCCGAGATCAGGCCCCATGCTGGTGCAACATGCAGGGGTTGCAGCCGGTGCCACACCAACACACCGACCACACTGTCTGCCAGGATGGCCAACAGGACAGAAGTGGCCGAGTCCGGATGCAGCAGGCGCACCACCAGCTGATCACCGTCGGCAGGATACCCCAATTGCACGAACAAGGGGGCAAGGGCTGCGCCATCAGCGGGCTGCGCCGAGCGAAATTGCAGGTTTTCAACATGATTTGTCATGGTTGGCCTTATGTTTGCTTATGTCTGGCTCTCACTACACATATCAACAAGGAGAGCGTCATCTTTACTCACATAAATCACTGCCTGCCATCATCCGGCCACTGGTGTCAATTCACAAATTTGCAACAAGGTAGATTTTTTTGCTGGGCAGAAATGCGACAAATAGATATGTTACATCCCACGCAGACCGTGGTTTTTCCACCGTCTGACAGAGTGTCACTCTATCCCGTTTGCTAACTAGCTTGTTAACAAACTGGACATAATAACGACAGGGAGCGAGGCAGAGACCTCGCCAAGACAGCGCAACAAAGGAGTTGTTGTACATGAATGAAATCGTCAATGCCATCAATGGCGTAATCTGGAGCCCTGCGCTCATCTATCTGTGCCTCGGGGTCGGCCTCTACTTCTCCCTGCGCAGCCGTTTTTTGCAAGTGCGTCACATCAAAGGCATGATCCGCCTGATGTTTCAGGGCAAGGGCAACGAAGCGGGCGTCTCCTCCTTCCAGGCGCTCTCCATGACCCTGGCAGGCCGGGTCGGTACCGGTAACATCGCCGGTGTCGCCACCGCCATCACCTTCGGTGGTCCAGGTGCCCTGTTCTGGATGTGGATGGTAGCCTTCCTCGGCGCCAGCTCCGCCTTCGTGGAGTCCACCCTGGGTCAGGTCTACAAAGAGAAGCTCAACGGCGAGTATCGCGGTGGTCCGGCCTTCTACATCGATAAAGGGCTTGGCATGAGCTGGTTCGCCTGGATCTTTGCCATCGCCACCATCTTTGCCTGTGGTGTCCTGCTGCCGGGCGTACAGGCCAACTCCATCGGTTCCAGCCTGCAGACCGCCTTCGCCATCGATCCGAACGTGACGGCTGCCGCGTTGGCGCTGCTGCTCGGTTTCATCATCTTCGGCGGCGTGAAGCGGATCGCCAACTTTGCCAGTACCGTGGTGCCCTTCATGGCGCTCGGCTACATCATCGTTGCCTGCGTCATCATCGCCCTCAACATCGGCCAACTGCCCTCCATCATCCTGCTGATCTGGAAGAGCGCCTTCGGTCTGGACGCCGGCTTCGGCGCCATCCTGGGCCTGGCTATCATGTGGGGGGTAAAACGTGGCGTCTACTCCAACGAAGCTGCCCAGGGGACAGGCCCGCACGCCTCCTCCGCTGCCGCAGTGAGCCACCCGGCCAAGCAGGGTCTGGTGCAGGCGTTCTCCGTCTACATCGACACCCTGTTCGTCTGCTCCGCCACCGGTTTCATGCTGCTCATCACCGGCCTGTACAACGTACAAGGTCCGGAAGGTGCCGCCCTCTACACCGGTATCGCCGGCGTGGCCGCAGGCCCGGGTTACGTACAGACCGCCATGGAGAGCATGATGCCGGGCTTTGGCAACTACTTTGTCGCCATCGCACTGTTCTTCTTCGCCTTTACCACCATCGTCGCCTACTACTACATCGCCGAGACCAACATCGCGTTCGTCAATCGCAAGATCAACCGTCCCTGGCTCACCTTCCTGTTGAAGATCGGCCTGATGGCGGCGACCGTCTACGGCACCGTCAAGACGGCGGATCTCGCCTGGGGTCTGGGTGATATCGGTGTGGGTCTGATGGCCTGGCTCAACATCATCGCCATCCTGCTGCTGCAAAAAACCGCCTTCATCTGCCTGAAGGACTATGAAGCCCAGCTGGCACAAGGGCTCGACCCGGTATTCCACCCCGAAAAACTGGGGATCAAGAATGCCGACTACTGGATCGACAACCGCGCCGAAGTCAACCTGATGCGCGAGAATACCGGCCACCCGTTCGAAGCGGACGTGGATACCGTCGCCAAGTAAGCGCAGACATGACACAACAAAATGGCAGCCCAGGCTGCCATTTTTCTTTTGTACATTTTGCTATTCGAAAGTCGCTGCGTCACAGGGCATTGCGTCTGGGCCCGAACGGCAAGCGCCAGCGAAACAGGCTGTTGAGGGTGGCGCGCCACTGGTTGGGGCGCCCCAAGATCTGCTTTTGCAAGCGGGTCTCCTCCTTGAGCATCGCCTCGTCGCTGCGCGCCCACGCCTGGCTGTAGAGCTGCTTGATCCCCGCGAGCGCATCGGGGGACTTGGTGATGAGCGTTCTGGCAAACTCCCGCGCCTCCCCCAGCGGATCCGGGCAGACCCGGCTGACCAGACCGAGGCCTTTCGCCTCCGGGGCTAGCAGCTCGCGGCCCGTCATGGCCAGCTCCATGGCGCTGTCCACTCCCATCAGGTTACGCATGGTGACGCTGCCGCTCATGTCGGGGATGATGCCCCACTTGATCTCCATCATCGAGAAGCGGCAATCCGGCGTGCTGAAGCGAAAATCGGCACCGAGCGCGATCTGCAGGCCGCCACCGAAACAGACCCCCTTAGTCACCGCGATGACAGGCACAGGTAGCTGATGCCAGCCATAGGCCACCCGCTGGGCCAGGTTGGTGGCTTCGTCCGCCTCGCGCCTGAGGATCTCGAGGGCCGCCACCGGCTGCTTGAGCATGGACTTCACATCAAGCCCGGCACAAAATGCCCGCCCCTCACCATGGAGGATCACCGCCCGCAAGCCCTTGTGCCGCTGTAACTGGCCGAGCGTCTCGTCGATGGCACTGAACATGGCCCTGTCCAGCGCATTGAGTTTGTCTCCTCGCGTCAACATCACCTCGGCGATGCCGTCCCGGATCTCGCACTTGACCCTTGGTTTCTCCATTTCCCTCTGCCTCTCCTGAGTATCAACTGGTCATACCACAACGTTATCAGAGTGTTACCATCAGGTACAGGGAGCCCGCCATTTTCCTGCCCGGGAGTGCATGCGAGCGCCCAGTGCGACTAAAGTCGGCTGGCTGCCCCCCGGTCACTTTGTCAGACTGAGTCCATATCACTGGCCAGGGATCGCCATGACAACACTCTTCAACTTCGCCCGCCCACCGTTTGACAATCTGGCCGCCGACGCCCGCCAGCGGCTCGAGCAGAGCCTATCAATCTGTTACTTTCGCGCCGGCGAGACGGTACTCAGCGCAGGCGACACGCCCCCCGGTCTCTATCTCATCATCAAGGGTGCGGTGGAGGAGTCCGCCCCCCATCATCAATTTGGTGACTATGGTTGCGATGATCTGTTCGATGTGCGGGCCCAGTTTGATGGCCACTGCCGCCACACCTTCACCGCTCTGGAAGATACCCTCTGCCAGCTGATCCCTAGGCAGACCTTTCTGGCCCTGTGCGAGCAGGATCCCGCCTTTGCCAGCTACTTCACCGCCAACCTGGCAGAGCGTCAGCGCCAGCAGGAGCAGCGTGAGCAACTGGGCCAGAAGAACCTGGCGGAGTTTATCCTGACCCGGATCGCCCCCGAACACCTGCAGCCGCCTCTTGTCGTCGACAATCGCCTGTCGCTGCTGGCAGCTACCGAAGCCATGGTGGCCAAGAGCAGCGACTGCCTCATCTATCCCGCCCGGGACGGCAGCCTGAGCCTTGCCACCCGCAAGACCCTGTTGCATGCCCTGACCCTCAAAGGGCTGCCCCTGACGGCGCCGCTCTCCCTGCTGACGCCAGCCCCCCTGATCGGCCTGCCGCAGGAGAGCTATCTGTTCGATGCCCTGCTGCTGATGACCCGTCATCGCATCAAGCGGCTGGTGATCTGGCATCAGGGAGAGGTCGCCGGGATCCTGCAACTCACCCAGGTGCTGGGGCTCTTCTCCACCCACTCACACGTATTGACCCTGCGCATCGCCCGCGCCGATACACTCCCTGCGCTGGAGGCGGTAGCCCGTGAGCAGCTGCAACTGATCCGCTCCCTGTTTGCTCAGGGCATTCACACCGCCTTTCTGATGAAGCTCATCGCCACCGTCAACGAGCAGCTGATCGCCAAGGCGTTCGCCCTGGTGATCCCGCCCGAGGTGCAGGAGAAGGTGTGCCTGCTGATGCTGGGCTCGGAGGGGCGCGGCGAGCAGATCCTCAAAACCGATCAGGACAATGCCCTGATCCTGCCTGCCGATCTGCACTGGCCCGGCCAGGAAGCAGATCTGGCCGCCTTCAGCGCCCTGCTGGAGCGCCTCGGCTATCCTCTCTGCCCCGGCCGGGTGATGGTGAACAACCCCGAATGGGTCAAAACGGGGGAGCAGTGGCAAAGCGCCATCACCCGCGCCTGCACCATGGCCAGTGAGGCAGAGCTGCTCTGGCTTGCCACCCTGGCCGATGCCCATCCCATTGCCGGGGATCGCACTCTGCTCTCCCCCATTGCCCGCACCTTGCGGGAGCAACTGGGAGACAGACGGGATCTGCTGGCGGAGATGGTGAGGCCGGCGGTGGCCTTTCATGCTCCCCTCACCCTATTTGGCAGGCTGGAGCGTTCGGCCGAGGGGCTGGATCTCAAGCGGGGCGGACTCTTCCCGCTGGTGCACGGGATCCGCATGCTGGCGCTGGAGACAGGCATACTGGAAACCGCCACCCTGGCACGCATCGATGCCCTGGTGGCGGCCGAGCGCATCAGCGCCGAGTATGGCAGCAACCTGGCGGAGGCATTCCGGCTGTTTATCCGCCTGCGCTTGCGCAGCCAGCTCAAAAATGGCGACAGCCGGGTGCAGGTCAATGAGCTCAGCCACAGCGAGCGGGATCTGCTGCGCCATGCCCTGCATCAGGTGAAGAAGTTCCAGCAGTGGCTCACCTTGCACTTTCGTCTGAGACAATGAGCATGCTGGACTGCCTGCGACGCTACTGGTATGGCCGCGCTTTTCGGGATGGGGAGTTTGCCCCGCTCTTTGCCGCGCCGCCGCAAGATGAGCTGGTTGCCCTCGATTTCGAGACCACCAGCCTGGATCCCGCCCGCGCCGAGATCGTTGCCATCGGCGCAGTACGGCTCCAGGGTAACCGGCTGCTGACCGGCGAGGCGCTTGCCATCAAGGTGCTTCCCCCCGCCAGCCTGACCGCCCAGTCCGTGACCATCCACGGCTTGCGCCACCAGGATCTGCAACAGGGCATGCCGCTGGAAGCCGCGCTGCGCCAGCTGCTGGCCTTTATCGGGCCACGCGAACTGGTGGGTTATCACATCGCCTATGATCTGCGCATCCTCAACCTGGCCTGCCAGAAACAATGGGGCTTGACCCTGCCCCAACGGGGCATAGAGGTGAGCCGTCTCTATCACGACAACCTCTATCGGCGTTACCCGGATGCAGTCATCGATCTGCACCTGGCCGCCATCTGCCATCATCTGGCCCTGCCTGCCCTGCCCGCCCACGACGCCCTCGCCGATGCCATCACCGCGGCCCTTATCTATCTACGCCTCACCCGGGGCGGGCCACTGGCTTATCCCAAAGTCTAATTGTCCGCAAATAACATTTAATTCACATTTTGATCACATGAGCAGCCTTGCTGCTCGTCAGGGCAACCCCCTTTATCCACCGCTGACACTCATGTCATGGAGAACTGCAATGGAACAGCAAAGCTATCTGAGGATCCAGCAAGATCCCAACTTCCAGGAGCTGGTCGCCAAACGCCAGCGTTTTGCCTGGGCCCTCTCGGCCTTGATGCTGGGGCTCTACCTGGCGTTTATCCTGCTTATCGCCTTTGACCCTGCCTGGCTCGGCACCCCGCTGAGCGAAGGCTCCAATATTACCCGCGGCATCCCGGTCGGGGTGGGGCTGATCCTCGCCTCCTTCCTGCTGACCGGCATCTATGTGTTCCGTGCCAACGGCGAGTTTGACGAGCTGAACCAGAAGATCCTCAAGGGAGTGCAATCATGAAAGGCAAGTCTTTGCTGCTGTTGGCCTCTCTGGCCTCTTCCCCCCTGCTGGCAGCCGATGCGCTGACCGGCGACGTCCAGCGCCAGCCCCTCAACATCCCGGCCATCGTGATGTTTGTGGCGTTCGTGGCGGCGACCCTGTTCATTACCTACTGGGCCTCCAAACGCAACCGCTCGGCCTCCGATTACTATGCAGCAGGCGGGCGTATCACCGGCTTCCAGAACGGTCTGGCCATCGCCGGTGACTATATGTCCGCCGCCTCTTTCCTCGGCATCTCCGCCCTGGTCTACACCTCGGGCTATGATGGCCTCATCTACTCCATCGGCTTCCTGGTGGGCTGGCCCATCATCCTGTTCCTGATCGCGGAGCGGCTGCGCAACCTTGGCAAATACACCTTTGCCGATGTGGCCTCCTACCGCCTCAAGCAGACCGAGGTGCGAACCCTCTCCGCCTGCGGCTCTCTGGTGGTGGTCTCCCTCTACCTGATCGCCCAGATGGTGGGTGCCGGTAAGCTCATCGAGCTGCTGTTCGGCCTGCAATACCACATCGCCGTGGTGCTGGTCGGCATCCTGATGGTGCTCTACGTGCTGTTTGGCGGCATGCTGGCTACCACCTGGGTACAGATCATCAAGGCGGTGATGCTGCTCTCCGGTGCCAGCTTTATGGCGCTGATGGTGATGAAGTCGGTCAACTTCGATTTCGGCACCCTGTTCTCCGAGGCGGTCAAGGTGCACGCCAATGGCGCCGCCATCATGAGCCCGGGTGGTCTGGTCTCCGACCCCGTCTCCGCCATCTCGCTCGGATTGGCATTGATGTTCGGTACCGCCGGTCTGCCCCATATCCTGATGCGTTTCTTCACCGTGAGTGACGCCAAGGAAGCACGTAAATCCGTGTTCTACGCCACCGGCTTCATCGGCTACTTCTACATCCTGACCTTTATCATCGGCTTTGGTGCCATCCTGCTGGTCAGCACCAACCCGGCCTTCAAGGACGCTACCGGCGCACTGCTCGGCGGCACCAACATGGCCGCAGTCCACCTGGCCGACGCCGTGGGTGGCAGCCTGTTCCTGGGCTTCATCTCTGCCGTCGCCTTTGCCACCATCCTGGCGGTTGTGGCAGGCCTGACACTGGCGGGTGCCTCTGCGGTCTCCCATGACCTCTATGCCAGCGTGCTGAAGAAGGGCAAGGCCAATGAAGCCGACGAGCTGCGCGTCTCCAAGATGACGACCCTGGTGCTGGGCGTGGTTGCCATTGGTCTTGGCATCCTGTTCGAGAAGCAGAACATCGCCTTCATGGTGGGTCTGGCCTTCTCCATCGCGGCGAGCTGCAACTTCCCGGTGCTGTTCCTCTCCATGTTCTGGTCCCGTCTGACCACCCGTGGCGCCGTCTACGGTGGCTGGCTGGGTCTGGCGAGCGCAGTCACCCTGATGGTGCTGGGCCCGACCGTGTGGGTGAAGGTGTTGGGTCATGCCCAGGCCATCTTCCCCTACGAGTACCCGGCGCTCTTCTCCATGGGGCTGGCATTTGTCGGGATCTGGTTCTTCTCTGTTACCGACAAGTCCCAGGCTGCCGCCGACGAACACGCCAAGTTCCTGCCGCAGTTCGTCCGCTCCCAGACCGGGCTCGGCGCCTCCGGTGCGACCTCTCACTAACAGTCAAGGTCTTGAGACAAGCCGGCCCAGTGCCGGCTTTTTCTTTTCCTCTTGTCATTGCCGTTCATAAACTCGTTTTCCCAACCCTCACTGCGCCTGGTCGGCAACCCAGGCTGGATTTTGCGTGCAAATATTATCAACCGTCATGCCGCTCATGACCTGATAGGCCGCATGGATCAGCGAATACTCAGGTTTCGCCGCATCGAGAGGCGCCTCCCAAAACATGACGCCACCCAGTTTCGTTGATAATGCAAGCTCGGTTTTCTTAATAATAAGGGGGAGCCCATTATAATAATTGGTTTTGTTTTCGGCTGGCTTGGCCACATCAGGTATAAATTCAAAGCTATTTCTGCATGCATTCACAACGCTGTAGCCCCGCGGAGAGACAAACTCACCAAATTCATTCTGGTTCCAACTCGACGTATCTTCATTTTCCTGATCCGGATGTTGTAATGTGATGTAGCTCCAATCTTGCCAATTGTTTCGGCTATAGACGGGCAACCCCAACATCACTTTCTGCGGTGGTACTTTTCTTTTGTTCACCCAGTAATCAATACTGTCTATCGCATGTTGAAAGGTACTGTGATTTTCAAATTCCATGTCGTATGCCATGAGATTAATACTATCAAAATCTCTTAACGTTGAATCCAGATATGCGTCGGCATTCCCGCTATCTGTCATTTTATCTCTGGTACCAATGACTGCTGACGACAAATATTTATTCCGTTTATGTAATTCATTGGCAAGTTCTCTGACAAATAAAGCGTATTCGTCTGCAAATTGCACCCTAGGGTATTCCCAGTCAATATCAATACCATCAACACCATACTCTTCAACCAGTGTCATTATGTCAGAGATAAATAACTTTCGTTTTTCAATATTGCGCGCTATCTCTTCAAACACCAGCTCGAAACCGTCATCATCTCCTCTCCAACCGCCTATCGCGATATATATCCTGGCATTCGGATTGGATTCCTTTCTATAGGCAACCAACTTATCCAGATCTTGTTTCTGGGCTGACGTCAATGATTCCAACTCACCCGTAGCGGCATCTCTTGGATTGACAAAGGCGACCACATAATCAGTTATCTCTTTTCCTCTGGCCTGTACATTTTGCATAAATGTTTTTTCATAACGACCAATTGACAGGTACACAATATTACGCGGTGTTGTTATCACATCAGGCCCGGCAATAGCCTCTGGTAGTTCTATCGAACTCGGTTTTTCATCGACATACCTGATGTCCGTCTTGCAGCCAGAAAGCAGGCCTATAACGATAACAATAAATAACCATATTGTTGACATATCACGCCTCTCCCTATCTCCTTTGTTCTCTTCATCACTACTAAAAATGCGCTATCGCCAAACCCGACACGACGGCACTATCGCTATCCAAACTCGCGTCATCATGTTCCGGAACAAAAGCAATCTTCCCGAATATCAGGATCGCAGATTTTATTTTATCGTCCTTCCAATCCATACAGGCAGAAGAACATTAATATATCGATCAGGTTATTAGCCATGCAGTTCATATACTGTCACTGACTTTCTGTATCATTGAATTTCAATTTACTGCAACGCCCAAGATACTGCCTCTTCAACGAGTGCCTCTGTTGATATTCATGCCTTCCTTGGCTCGCTATTGGTGTAATGTAAAACATCTTAATCAGCAGAAAAGCTCCCTAACATTATCATTCAAACATAATGAATGACGTACGTTTCATATAAAAACCATTCTCACTCCCTATTTCATATTAGTGATTTTTTTCATAAGTCAACTGAACAAGGTGAGACTTAAGTGCCTCATATAAATATGCATTAGCAGAAAAAATCAATTTTCCACTATGTCCTTTTAATCCCAGCACAAGATAAGGTGGTTTTGATAACATAACAAATCCCGACGTCCCATCGTTTAGCTTGAATGTCCCTGCATTATATCCAAACAAGCCAACACCATTTTCTCTAAGAACAGGCCTGAAACTAGCTGGCAAAGAGGCCTCATGTAGACCAGAGGTTAGTTCAACATCTTTAAGCATTGTCTTATTGGTATAAACAAGGCTTTTCAGTATCAGGGAGTCATCATTAAGAACGACTTTCGACGTGATAATTTGTATGACACCAAGAGTGAAGAACACTAAACCTATAATAACGACAAAAGATGTCACACCAAGCGTCAGTTTCTTTGTGAAAAGATACTCAGCGCCACAAGTAAGAACAATAGGAGCAACAAACAATATAGTTGCTGAGAGTAATATAGTATGGATGGTAAAGGGGACCTCATAATTCATTCAGCACCTCCATAAATACCTTTATTACAATCACAGCATTAGCACAGTTAACTTGTGTATTGTTACCTTGTGACAATTGTCAGCATTTGAGCGTATAGAGTCACCCGCATGTATCTTACTGCCCTGAGCCAACCCTCCCAGAAGCGTTGTTGACATCGTTATTGGTATTGTGGGAATGGTGGATTTCCGTCAGACGGCGCATCAGCGGTAATACTGTCAGCGCAATAACGGTACAAACCAGTGCTGCAATTCCCAGGTTGAAGAACAGGTTGGTGTAAATAGGCAGGGTTTCAAGCGGATTTGTAATGTTCTCCGGCACACTGGCAAAGTTGGCAACCACGCCACCCAGATACTGAGAAATACCCAAAGCCACAAAGTAGACTCCCATCATAAAGCCACCCATGCGCTCGGGAACATAACGGGAGATCATTGCCAGGCCCAGACCACTGACCAGCAGCTCGCCAAGCGAGTAAGCCCCGTAACCCCATATCATCACCCAGGAAGAGGTCTTGCCATTGATGGCAAACATGCCGGCAAAGCTGTAGATAAAAAATCCCAGCGCCACGACGGCAAAGCCCAATGCGAATTTGGCGGCAATAGAAATATCCTTGTTATTGCGTCCGGCAGCAGCATAGACCCAGGCCAGCAGCGGACTTAGCAACATAATCCAGATAGGGTTCAAAGCCTGGAACTGGGCCGGTGACCAAGTCCACAGCGGTACACCGAGGGCCTGGAAGTTCCAATCGACGTTACGCAAGGCAAACAGCGCCAACGAGGTAGACATCTGCTGATAGAAAATAAAGAAGAAGACTGTTTGCAGCGTCAGCACCAAGGCGGCAATCAAACCGGCCCGCTCACTGGTTTCACTGTTGCGGATAAGGTAGAAGAAGACTCCGAGTCCCGCAACGCCCGCTGTATATACGAAGGCGCGAGCCACATCTTCATATTCGAGGGTAATCCCCCCATTTTTAGGGGCATTCAAAAGTAGAGGTCATGCGGCCTGTGCCAGACGCTGTTTCGGCGTGTAGCCACCCAGCGCCATATTGGGCCGCTCATGGTTATAAACCCACAGCCAGTTCGTGGCAAACTCCTGTAGTTCATTCAGTGACTCAAACAGGTAATGGCCCAGCCAGTCGTAGCGCACCGTGCGGTTAAACCGTTCGATGTAGGCATTCTGCTGCGGATTTCCTGGCTGGATATAGCCCAGGGTTATCCCCTCCTGTTTCGCCCATCGCTTGAGCTCTTCGCTGATGTATTCCGGGCCATTGTCACATCGGATAATGGCGGGCTTACCTCGCCACGTGATCACCTGCTCCAGCGCCCGTTTGACTCGTGAGGCGGGTAAGGAGAAATCCACCTCGATGCACAGCGCTTCACGATTGAAGTCATCGATCACATTAAACAGCCGCACCGAGCGGCCATCGCTGAGCTGGTCATGCATAAAGTCCATCGACCAGCACTGATTAGGCTGGTCGGGAACCGCCAACGGCTCTGGCTTAGCCCGAACCAACCGTTTCCTGGGTTTTATCCGCAGATTGAGCTCCAGCGCCCGATAGATCCGGTATACCCGTTTGTGATTCCAGCCAAAGCCTTGGACGTTGCGCAGGTACAAAAAGCATAACCCGAAGCCCCAGTTGCGCTGGCTGGCCGTGATACGTAGCAGCCAATCGGCAATTTCCTGGTTTTCATCGACCAGCACGGGCTGATAGCGATAGCAGCTTTCACTGACCTTGAAGATCCGGCAAGCCAGACGGATGGATATGGCGTAGTGAGTCACGGCTTTGGTCGCCATCTCCCGGCGGGCAGATGGCGTTACCACTTTTTTGCCATGGCCTCGGTGATGATCTCTGCCTTGAGGCGCTCCTCGGCGTACATCTTCTTGAGGCGGCGGTTTTCGTCCTCCAGCTCCTTGAGTCGAGCCATGAGGGAGGCATCCATCCCCCCGAATTTGGAACGCCACTTGTAGAAGGTGGTCGTGCTGATGCCATGCTCGCGGCAGAGCTCCGGGACGGGAGCTCCAGCCTCAGCTTGTTTGAGGATGGCGATGATCTGGGTATCGCTAAAGCGTGATGTTTTCATGTAGAACCTCCTGCGTTCAAGGTACGGGAAAATTCTACTTATGAGCACCCTGGTTTTTCGGGGGGATTACCCGAGGATAAAGGCCGACGCTACCACAGACAGCACAATCAGTAACAATATGATCAGCAGCTTGTTCATCTCGACGGGGCGGGTATCCGGCTCTGAACCATAATTGACCAGCGTTTTACGCATCATGGCGTAATTACCCAACCCCACCAACAAGCCAACGAAGCAAACAGCGAAGGCGGCATGCCAGCCGAGCTCGTTGCCATAGTTGGCATTGACGTAGTCTTTAATCCAAGGAGTGAGCAACATGGAGAAGGTTGAACCGACGTTCACCGCCATATAGTAGATGGTAAAGGCGCTGTCTATCTTGGAGTCGTCCCCTTCATAGATCTTGCGTACCAGGTTACCGGCATTGGGTTTGAACAAGCCGTTACCGACAACGACAACCCCGAGGGCCAAGAACAGAAACCAGGTGTTTTCTGTCGGTACTGTCATCAACGCATAACCGAGTGACAAAATGCCGGCACCGAGCAACATGGTGCGCTTGGTACCGAGAATCCTATCCCCGACCCAACCGCCGATCGCCGGCGATACATATATCAATGCGGCACAGGCGCTCCACACGTAAGTATTCACCGGAACAGTATTGACACAGGAAAAATGAGACGATCGTCTCTTGATCCCACTTTCCTGCTTGCTTGATCCTGCTCCTTAGATACGCTCCCCCCATGAGCAAAAACACCATGCATTCCGCGGGAATGCCCACCACTCTGGAGCAGGCCAACGAGCTGATTTATAAGCTCCTCGACCGCATCGCCGAGCTGGAGGACCGCCTCAATCAGCACAGCGGCAACTCCTCCAAGCCGCCTTCCAGCGACGGCCCCGGTGCACCGCCGCCGGCCCGCAAGCGTCCGGCGTCCGGCAAGCAACGGGGGGCGCAGCCCGGTCACAAGGGACATCGCCGCGAGCGGCATCCGCTTGATGCCCGCCTGACCCTGGTCCCGCATTACCCTGCCGCCGATTGCGCTTGCTGTGGCGGGGACATGGTGGCCCATGCCAAACCCTATCAGGTTCATCAGGTGTTCGAGCTGCCCGAGGTGAGCTATCTCGTCACCGAACACCAACTGTATCGTGCGACCTGCTCACGGTGTATCGGCACGACCCAGGCCGCACTGCCAGACAACGTCAGCAGCAGCCAGATGGGGGCCAATCTGCTCAGCTACATCGCGCTGCAAAGCGGCCAGTTTCACCAGAGCGTCAGCCAGATACAGCAGCAGCTCAAACAGCATTTCGGCCTGAGTTTTAGCCGGGGCGCCATCAGTGAGGCGCAGGGGCGGGTGAGTGCCATGCTCACCCCGACCTACCAGGCCATCAAGCAGCAGGTGCAGACGGCCACCCACGTTCATGCCGATGAGACCCGGCATCAGCGGGGTGGAGAGCGCCGCTGGATGTGGCTGGCGCTGAGCAAGATAGCCGTCTGCTTCATGACGGCCTATGGCCGTGGTCAGGAGGCGGCCAAGCGGCTGCTGGGCGCCGAGTTTGACGGGGTGCTGGTGACCGACCAGTACGCCGGCTACCGGTTTATCGACGCCGACCAGCGGCAACTGTGCTGGGCCCACGTGGCCCGCAATCTCGTGGCCATCGCCGAGAGTAGCGAGCAGTGCAACCAGCCCATCGGTGCCCGGTTGGTCTTGCTGGCGGATGCGGTGTTTCGTACCCGGCACCGTTGGGAAAGCGGTGCGTTGAGCAAGCAGAAATACCTGCGCAGGCTCGCGCGTTACCGGCAAAGCTGGCGAAGCCAGTTGGAGCGCGGCGCCCTGTTGTGCAGCAAACGCTACCGTGGACGATGCCAGTTGCTGCTGCGGGATGACGAGATGCTGTGGCGGTTTATGACTGACGACGAAATAGCGCTGACCAACAACGAGGCGGAGCGGGCGCTGCGTGGCTATGTGCTCTGGCGCAAGGGTAGCTACGGCGTGTGGTCTCACCGGGGCGAGCTGTTTCGCCAGCGCATCCTGTCGTTGGTGGAGACCGGCAAGCGATTGGGCCGCTGCCCACAGGAGTGGTTGAGGGCCGTGGTCAGGGCGTGCATCGAGAAGACAGATTATCCCATCCCGGCAGAACTGATGCCGTCAACCCCGTCCTGGTGAATAGATACCTCCACACCAGGTTGGCCCGACTGTCTCCAAAGCCAAGACGCTGTACCATGAAGTACACGATAAGCGCCTGCATACCGTAATAACCGAAACGTTCCCATAACTCGATAAGTGACACTGTCATAAATGAATGTGTCTTGCTTACCTTAAGAGGTTCTAATGTCATTTTGCTTACTTCCATCTTGATTTGAAATAACTTCAGACGAGTAGAGGACTGCTTGACACTGTTTGATTCATCGATATTTTGCCAACTATACTGGGGTATGTTCTGGTAGCTGTGACAAGCGTCAATTTTTTCAATACCCAAGTCGTAACATCAGATTATAGATTGATAATTCATCATTAATTTTGTCGGGTGAAACGACCTGAAAACACAGAGCAAATAGGCTCCATCAATGCCATATTAATCTAAAAAACAACGCATTATATATGCGCGCACATGCATGACGATATATAGACATGAGAATTAACTATCATTTTTCTTATTTCAAATAAGTCTAACAAATCACTCCCCCTCTTTATTAACCACCAACACAGTAAATAAATGCCTGGTAAAACACGCTCATAGGTGATTGTATAGGCTCAAATAAACAAATATCCCCCTGCCCTGCTAATGACAAGCATTTAGCCATCATTAGAAGAAAAATAAGAGTGCATCATATCAAATGGTAAATCGCGCAATAAAGAGCGGCAGAACAACAGGAAATAACGCGGAAGATATATGGCCAGCCCCTATCGTGTACTTCTGACAAATTCTGACGCCATAGTAAGTATTAGTCATCACAAGTTCAGTAGCACGCCTACCACAGGCAATGCTCAGCATAGGCATCATTACCATGCTGTTACAGCAAGGTAGCCTCTATTGGCTAGCCGGTGCGATCGCAGGCACGTTTACATTAGCGAATGCTGTTATAAGTCCACAGGTGTCAAAATTAGTTGACAAATATGGTCAAAGCAAGGTACTGCCAATTATTACCACCTTCAGTATGATCATGCTGTTGGTACTGGTATTTGCTGCTTATGTGAAAGCACCTGCACCATTTTTTTTCATTCTTGCAATGTTATCTGGTTCAATACCTAATATTACCGCTTTGGTACGAGCGAGGTGGGCAAAGCTCTATCGTGACAATCCATTATTACATACTGCTTACTCGCTCGATGCAGTTCTTAATGAATTGTCATATATTATTGGCCCTCCACTGGCGATCGGCTTGAGTACTAGCCTATTCGCCGAAGCAGGGCCATTGTCTGCGGTATTATTGCTGACTCTCGGTATGAGTGCATTTCTTCTACAACGCCGGACTGAGCCAGAGGTTATGGATAGTGTCCATCACCAAGGCAGCTCCACCTTAAAAATATTTCCTCGGCATGGGTATTATTGGGGAAGCACTTGATGTCGCAGTTATTGCTTTTGCCAATGAGCAAAACTGGCCTGCTTCTGCCAGTTTTATTTTGGCCATCTACGCACTCGGCTCCATGATTGTTGGGTTGGCATTCGGCTTGGTTAGAATTACCGCACCTTTAGAAAGACAATTTCTGGTAGGAGTCATAATAACTGCAGCGACAATTATATTACCCGCCCTTTCTTCAAGCGTTTTTACTATGATGGGTGCGATTTTTGTGGCAGGTATGTCTTTTGCCCCCACCATGATCATTGTGATGAATCTAAGTACCATTATTTTACCACCGGCAAAACTCACCGAAGGGCTGACCTGGATAACAACAGGTATTAGCCTTGGTATCGCGCTCGGTGGAGCAATAACGGGTCTTATCATCGATACCTATGGTGCACGAGCAGGTTTCGGAGTAGCCGTTGCAGCAGGACTAGCTATGGTTGTCGTCGCGATGCTCGGTCAACCCACTCTTCAAACAGCTTTGGCAATGAAAGGAAAATGAGTGGCATTGTCAGCCCATAACTCTTGCAGCACTGAGGATGTTACCCATCTTCAGTAGTCAGCAGATGGGTCAAAAGCAACAATCCCGAAATGGCAACTGTTGAGCATTCCATGCAAACCGCATCACCCCACCAGTTGTAGTCATCCATCAGGTAATAAGCAAATATCCCGCTTCGCTTCCCGCAGTGTGCCACAGCGTTCGGATTGAAGCTGCTCAACCCAGCGGCGAAGTACGGTTTCACCGACATCCAGTGAACGGCTGGCTTCGGGAACTCAATATTCTTGGTCGAGCGCTAGGGATGCGGCTTCCAATTTGAATTCGGCAGTAAATGAGCGACGCAATCTTGTCACTGAACACCTCAGGTCAGGGTGACGACTGTATCACCAAAAACGGTGTCCGGGATGATTAGAGCACTACAATCACAGGCGCACTTTCTGACGCAGAGATTGACATGCACATATCAGGTGGCATGATCGTGCGCCAAACATTGCATCCAGTATTTCGCCCAACCAACGTAGTGCCGGGGAGGTCACCTTTCTAGTCCGCAGTATTATTCCTGGTGGCACCACGGCGGGCTGCAATCCAACAGTCGGGGGGCACTATCGACGGGTCTACCAACTTCGGCGTGCTTTTGTCAGCTGGAATATGACTGCCTACGGGGATTTGGCATCATTGCCGAACAAATGGGCCACAATTCTGCAGAGATGTTGCAGAAGGTTTATGGAAAGTGGATTGAATCAGCTGGTCAGAATGGAGTTGATTCGATCTGGAGTGCAATGCAAAGAACGGACACTTGCCCCAATAGCGCCCCCGAATTTTCATTAAGTGCAATAATGCACTGATTACTAAGGAATTTCCAAACACACTATGCTTAGCAGCAATAACATCACCATGCAGTTTGGCGCCAAGCCGCTGTTTGAGAACATCAACGTCAAGTTTGGCGGCGGCAACCGCTATGGCCTGATTGGCGCCAACGGCTGTGGCAAGTCCACCTTTATGAAGATCCTCGGCGGCGATCTGGAGCCCAGCGGCGGTAATGTGAGCCTGGACGTCAACGAGCGTATCGGTAAGCTGCGTCAGGATCAGTTCGCTTACGAAGAGATGCGCGTACTGGACGTGGTCATGATGGGCCACACCGAGCTGTGGGCCGCCATCGCCGAGCGCGATGCCATCTACGCCAACCTGGAAGCCACCGACGAAGACTACATGAAGGCTGCCGAGCTGGAAGGGCTGGTCGCCGAGTATGACGGCTACACCGCCGAAGCCCGTGCCGGCGAGCTGCTGCTGGGAGTCGGCATTCCGCTGGAGCAGCACAACGGCCCCATGAGCGCCGTGGCGCCGGGCTGGAAGCTGCGGGTGCTGCTGGCCCAGGCCCTCTTCTCCAACCCTGATATCCTGCTGCTGGACGAACCGACCAACAACCTGGACATCAACACCATTCGCTGGCTGGAGCAGGTACTGAACGAGCGCGAGAGCACCATGATCATCATCTCTCACGACCGTCACTTCCTGAACTCCGTCTGCACCCACATGGCGGATCTGGACTACGGCGAGCTGCGGGTCTACCCGGGCAACTACGACGATTACATGTTGGCCGCCACCCAGGCGCGTGAGCGTCTGCTGGCCGACAACGCCAAGAAGAAGGCCCAGATCGCCGATCTGCAGTCCTTCGTTTCCCGTTTCAGCGCCAACGCCTCCAAGTCCCGTCAGGCGACCTCCCGTCTCAAGCAGATCGACAAGATCAAGATTGAGGACGTCAAGGTCTCCAGCCGCCAGAACCCCTTTATCCGCTTCGAGCAGGACAAGAAGCTCTATCGCAACATCTTGGAAGTGGAAGGCGTCTCCAAGGGTTATGGAGAGGGCCCCCTGTTCAAGGGCCTCAACATGATGCTGGAAGTGGGCGAGAAGGTCGCCATCCTGGGTACCAACGGTATCGGTAAATCCACCCTGATCAAAACCCTGGTGGGCGATCTGGTACCGGACAGCGGCACCGTCAAATGGTCCGAAAACGCCCAGATCGGTTACTACGCCCAGGATCACGCCGAAGACTTCGACACCGATCTCAACGTGTTCGACTGGATGGCCCAATGGAAACAGGAGAACGAAGACGAACAGGCAGTACGCTCCGTGCTCGGTCGTCTGCTGTTCTCCCAGGACGACATCAAGAAGCCGGTCAAGGTACTCTCCGGTGGTGAGCAGGGCCGCATGCTGTTTGGCAAGCTGATGATGCAGCGCCCCAACATTCTGATCATGGATGAGCCGACCAACCACCTAGACATGGAATCCATAGAATCGCTGAACATGGCGTTGGAGCTCTATCAAGGGACTCTCATTTTCGTCTCCCACGACCGTGAGTTCGTCTCCTCCCTGGCGACCCGCATCCTGGAGCTGACCGAGAACGGCATCCGCGACTTCGGCGGTACCTATGAGGATTACCTGCGCACTCAGGGCGTACAATAATCCCCTCCTCTGCTCGGCAGATAAAAGTCAAAACCGGCACTCGATGCCGGTTTTTTTATGCTGGCCTGCGGGCCGATTGCATCAATTGGCGAATGGCAGATAACAAAACGGCTCCATCAAGGAGCCGTTTGCAATATGGGGAGTACCCTGTCGATTACTCGACGGTCGCTTCCACGCTGGTGAAGTACTCAATCTTGGCTGATTTGCGCAGCTCTTCGATCAGGGACTTGTAATCGGCCTGTGCCCGACCCTGACCCAGCTGGCCTTGCAGCAGACTGACCATCTGGGACGGCGCCGCCGGGACATTCACCTTGTCCAGCGCGACGACCACGCGATCGCCGTTGGTCTCGGTAACCAGCTCCACGCTCGGCTTGCCATCTTTCGGATGGGGCAGCATGAACACCTGGGCAACCAGGTTCTGATCCAGCTGGCGATCGAAGCGAGCAATCCCCTTGTGGGTCTCGACCTTCAGATCCAGCGCCGCCAGATCAGCCTTGATGTCGTCGCCGGCTTTCAGTTTCTCCAAGAGACCCTGTGCCTTGCCACGGGCCACTTCGCTCGCCTTGTCGTGCTTGATGGCGGCAATCACCTGATCTTTCACCTCGGCCAGCGGCTTGGCCGCTTTCGGCTGATAACCGGTGATGTGCAGCACCAGCGCCTTGCCATCGGAGAGCTCGATCACGTCGGAGTTGGTGTTGTCATCGCGCAGCTGTTCGGAGAAGGCCACGGAGAGCACCTTGGGATCGTTCAGCGGAGCCGGGGCATTGGCCTGGCTGAAGTAGTCGGAAGACACCACCTTCATGCCCATGGCGTCGGCGGTCAGATCCAGCGAGTCCGGGTTCTCGAAGCTGCTGTCAGCCATCTTCTGCTGCTCGGCGAAGAACTGCTCCTTGGCCTTGTCGGTTTGCAGACGGGCGATTGTCTCTTCTTTCACATCGGCAAACGGCTTGGTCTGGGCCGGTTCAACCGCCAGCAGCTTGATGATGTGGAAACCGAACGGGCTCTTCACCACGCCAGAGAAATCGCCAGTCTTGGTAAGCGCAAAAGCAGCCTGTTCAAACGCCGGATCCATCACCCCTTTCTCGAACCAGTCCAGTTCGCCGCCCTTCTTGGCGGAGAAGGTGTCGGAGGAGTTGGCCTTGGCCAGCTCGGCAAAGTCTGCTCCACTCTTGGCCTTGGCCAGGAGCTCGTCGGCCTGCTTCTCGGCCGCCTTCTCATCCTTGCCAAACGGGATCAGGATGTGGGCAACCTGGCGACGCTCGGGACGCTGGAAAAGATCCTGGTGCTGATCGTAGTAATCCTGGGCATCCTGCTCGGACACGTTGATGTTTTTGCCGAGGTTGGCTGCATCCAGCAGCAGATAGTCCACCTTGACCTGCTCATCGTTCATGAAACGGGCGCTATTGGTCTTGTAGAACTGCTCCAGCTCGTTGTCGGAGACCTGGACATCACCCATGTAGTTGGCGGCAGCCAGACGCACCAGACGCAGATCACGAGTCTGGTTGTAGAGCTTGTCGATCTGCTCGGCTTCCCCCTTGAGGGTAAATTCGGTCCCGACCAGGGCACCCATCAACTGTTGGCGAACCATGTCCTGGCGCAGGGACTCGCTGAACATCTCCGGGGTCATGCCAGCGCGGCGGATGAGCTGCAGATAACGGTCGTTGTTGAATTTACCCTCTTCGGCAAACTCGGGCATGGCGACGATCGCCTGCTTGATCTGCTCGTCACTAACTCGCAGACCCAGTTCATGGGCCTTGCTGTCCAGCAGCGCCTGATCGATCAGCCGGTCCAGCACGCCGCGGCGGAACTGTTTCATGTACTCGGGGTTGGCGGCCAGCTGACTGAAGGCTTCTCCCATCTGGGATTCCATGCGGGCGCGCTCGTTGCGGTAGGCATTTTCCAGTGCGGCAGCACTGATATCCGTGCCATTGACGGTAGCGGGGGCGGTACGGGCCGGGCCGTTCAGGTAGCTGCCTACACCAGCCAAGGCAAAGGAGAGAATGATCAGGCCCAAGATAACCTTGGCTACCTTGCCCTGCGCCCCTTCGCGTAGTTTATCCAACATCATGTTTGTACTTATGCTCCCGAACTCGATGGGCGTAAATAATAAAAAGGCGCACCGATTGCGATGCGCCTTGGTCAATCAGTATGAGAGAAGACTCTCTAACTTGTCTGGTCTGCGACCAAGGACGGTAGCCGACGTATATCAGCGTCCGGCTTAGTTAACAGCGTCTTTCAGTGCCTTACCGGCTTTGAAGGCAGGAACTTTACCAGCAGCGATTTCGATGGTCGCGCCAGTTTGCGGGTTACGGCCGGAACGGGCAGCACGCTCGCGAACAGCAAAAGTACCGAAGCCAACCAGGGCAACCTGGTCACCCTCTTTCAGGGCTTCACCAACAGCATCAATGAAGGCATCCAACGCACGGCCAGCAGCAGCTTTGGAGATATCGGCACCGTCTGCAATCTTGTCAATCAGTTGAGATTTATTCACTCTTATTTTCCCCTATTATCGAACACCGCTGCGGCGCTGATTTCCCTGGCCACAACAAGTGGAGGTTTTATAGCAAGCCTCCTGACCAGTTGCAAGTGACAATCTGGCACAAACCCGCGCCACATAACGCATTGCGACTCATCACGAGTACCCGATCGGTGGTCAAGGCTACTTCCGTTGCCGGACGCATGCAAGCCTTAACCACCGCCTGAATGCGCCAAATTTGCGGCGCATCAACATTTACAGGGTAGAAACCCGTTCAAACCCTTGCGGATTGTCCTGCAATGCCAGTTCCAACACCTCGTCAATCCAGCGAACCGGATAAATTTCAAGGTCTTGTTTGACGTTTGCCGGGATCTCCTCGAGGTCCCGTTCGTTCTCTTTGGGGATCAGCACGCGCTTGATGCCACCACGATGGGCCGCCAGCAGCTTCTCCTTGAGACCACCGATAGGCAGTACCTCACCCCGCAGAGTGATCTCCCCAGTCATGGCCACATCAGCACGAACCGGATTGCCGGTCAAGCTGGAGACCAGGGCGGTACACATGGCGATACCTGCGCTCGGGCCATCTTTCGGGGTCGCCCCTTCCGGCACGTGCACGTGAATGTCGCGCTTCTCGTAGAAGTCTGCATTGATGCGAAGCTTCTCGGCGCGAGCCCGCACCACCGTCATGGCCGCCTGGATGGACTCCTGCATCACGTCCCCAAGAGATCCCGTGTAGGTGAGCTTGCCCTTGCCCGGCATATTGGTGGTTTCAATGGTGAGCAGATCGCCCCCCACTTCAGTCCACGCCAAGCCACAGACTTGACCAATCTGGTTCTGATCGGTCGCCTTGCCGTAGTCAAAGCGCTGAACCCCGAGGAACTCCTTGAGGTTCTCCTGGTTGACCAGAACATGTTTGATGCTCTTGTCCAGCAGGATGCGTTTGACCGCCTTGCGACAGATCTTGGAGATTTCGCGCTCCAGGCTACGTACCCCCGCCTCGCGGGTGTAATAACGAATAACGCCAATCAGGGCGGAATCCTCGATGGTGATCTCGGACTCTTTCAGGCCGTTGCGCTGGATCTGCTTGGCCACTAGGTGCTGCTTGGCGATGTTGAGCTTCTCGTCTTCGGTGTAACCGGACAGACGGATCACCTCCATCCGGTCCAACAGCGGACCCGGGATGTTCATGGAGTTGGAGGTGGCCACGAACATCACGTCCGACAGGTCATAATCCACTTCCAGATAGTGATCGTTGAAGCTGTTGTTCTGCTCCGGATCCAGCACTTCCAGCAGCGCAGAGGCGGGATCGCCGCGCATGTCCGAGCTCATCTTGTCGATCTCGTCGAGCAGGAACAGCGGGTTCTTCACGCCAACTTTTGCCATTTTCTGGATGAGCTTGCCGGGCATGGAGCCGATGTAGGTACGACGGTGACCGCGGATCTCCGCCTCGTCACGCACGCCCCCTAAGGCCATACGCACGTATTTGCGACCGGTCGCCTTGGCGATGGACTGCCCCAGGGAGGTCTTGCCGACACCGGGAGGGCCAACCAGACAGAGGATCGGGCCCTTGAGCTTGTTCACCCGCGCCTGTACCGCCAGATACTCGAGGATCCGATCCTTGACCTTCTCAAGGCCATAGTGATCGGCGTCCAGCACCTCTTGCGCCTTGCCAAGATCTTTTTTGACCTTGGAGCGCGCCTTCCAGGGCACCTGCACCATCCAGTCGACGTAGCTACGCACGACGGTGGCTTCCGCCGACATGGGTGACATCATCTTCAGCTTGGCAAGCTCGGCCTGAGCCTTCTCGCGGGCGTCGGCGGGCATGCCGGCCTCTTCAATCTTGCGATTGAGGGCTTCGAATTCATCCGGGCTGTCTTCCAGCTCACCCAGCTCTTTCTGGATGGCCTTCATCTGCTCGTTGAGATAGTACTCTCGCTGGCTCTTCTCCATCTGCTTCTTGACGCGGGTACGGATGCGTTTCTCGACCTGCAAGAGGTCAATCTCCGACTCCATCATCGCCATCAGGAATTCGATTCGCTCGGAGACGGAGACGATTTCCAGCACCTTCTGCTTGTCTTCGAGTTTGAGCGGCATGTGGGCGGCCATGGTATCGGCCAGGCGCGCCGCATCGTCGATCGCCGAAATCGAGGTGAGCACCTCGGGCGGGATCTTCTTGTTGAGCTTGATGTAACCTTCAAACTGACCGATGGCCGAGCGAACCAGGACTTCCTGATCCTTGTCGTCAATGGCTTTTGAAGGAATGTACTGGGCCTCGCAGACAAAGAAATCCTTGTCGTCGATCATCCGCTCCAGGCGAGCACGCTGGCCCCCCTCTACCAGCACCTTGACGGTGCCGTCGGGCAGCTTGAGCATCTGCAGAATATTGGCCACTGTCCCGACAGAGAAGATCTCCTCCACCGTCGGCTCATCGGTTGACGCATCCTTCTGGGCCACCAGCAGGACTTTCTTGTCCTGCTCCATGGCCGCTTCCAGACAGCGAATGGATTTTTCCCGCCCCACAAAGAGTGGAATGACCATGTGGGGGTAAACCACCACGTCACGAAGAGGCAGGACGGGAATCTCGATGCGTTCTGAACGCTCTAGGTTCATATATGTCCTCTCGGCTTGTTATACCGTTGGCAAAGCGCTTGGCTGAGTATATGGGGGCGCTTAGACGAGATTCAA
This sequence comes from Aeromonas sp. FDAARGOS 1407, assembly GCF_019048725.1. Lineage (NCBI taxonomy): Bacteria > Pseudomonadati > Pseudomonadota > Gammaproteobacteria > Aeromonadales > Aeromonadaceae > Aeromonas > Aeromonas sp. FDAARGOS 1407. The sequence goes on along the minus strand of NZ_CP077399.1, from coordinate 3,053,484 downwards.
TCGCCGAAACCGTAAAAAGCATGAAAGGGGCAAAAAGCCCCTTTCATTTGATTAAAAATCAGACAGTTATTCTGATGCGGCTGCCTGGGTCTCGGGATTTTCGTAAATCATCAGGGGCGCAGAATCCCCCTTGATCACGGTCTCGTCGATGACCACCTTGCTGACCCCTTCCAGAGAAGGCAGGTCATACATGGTATCGAGCAGCACGGCTTCCACGATGGAACGCAGACCACGGGCACCGGTTTTGCGCTCCATCGCCTTGCGGGCAATGGCGTGGAGTGCATCTTCACGGAACTCGAGTTCGACCCCTTCCAGATCGAACAGGGCTGCGTACTGCTTGGTCAGCGCGTTCTTCGGCTCTTGCAGAATCTGGATGAGGGCAGCCTCGTCCAGCTCGGTCAGGGTCGCGACCACCGGCAGACGACCGATGAACTCGGGGATCAGACCATATTTGATCAGATCTTCCGGTTCCACCTTGGCAAAGGTCTCGCTCAGGGTAGCCTTGGCATCCTTGGATTTGACCTCGGCACCAAAACCGATCCCGGTTCCCTTGACGGAGCGCTGCTCGATCACCTTGTCCAGACCGGCAAAGGCACCGCCGCAGATGAAGAGGATCTTGGAGGTATCGACCTGCAAGAACTCCTGCTGCGGATGCTTGCGACCACCCTGGGGCGGCACGGAAGCGATGGTCCCTTCGATCAGCTTGAGCAGGGCCTGCTGTACCCCTTCCCCGGACACGTCGCGGGTAATGGAGGGGTTGTCTGACTTGCGGGAGATCTTGTCGATCTCGTCGATGTAGACGATACCACGCTGGGCTTTTTCCACATCGTAGTCGCACTTTTGCAGCAGCTTCTGGATGATGTTCTCCACGTCCTCACCCACGTAACCGGCTTCGGTCAAGGTGGTGGCATCGGCCATGGTGAAGGGGACATCCAGCAGACGAGCCAGGGTTTCGGCCAGCAGGGTCTTGCCGCTGCCGGTCGGGCCGATCAGCAGGATGTTGGACTTGCCAAGCTCCACACCACTGTTCTCGCCGCTGTTGCGCAGACGCTTGTAGTGGTTGTAGACGGCAACGGCCAACACCTTCTTGGCGTACTCCTGCCCGATCACATAGTCATCGAGATGAGCACGGATCTGATGAGGGGTCGGCAGCTCGTTACCATCGCGCTTGGGAGAGATCTCGCGGATCTCCTCGCGGATGATGTCGTTGCACAGCTCGACACACTCATCACATATATAGACGGAAGGGCCAGCGATCAGCTTGCGCACTTCATGCTGGCTTTTGCCGCAAAAAGAGCAGTAGAGCAGCTTATCACCCTCACCCTTGCGTTTCTCTGTCATTCAGCAACCTCGTTTTATCAATAGAGGACGGCCTGTTGAGTTTACAACATACCGGAATTCCCTGCTCAGCCGCGCTGGCTCAGGACACCGTCAACCAGACCGTAGGCCACCGCCTGCTCGGCAGACATGAAGTTGTCACGATCGGTGTCACGTTCGATGGTAGCCATGTCCTGACCGGTATGGAAGGCCAGTCGTTCGTTCAGGGTATTCTTGATCTTCAGGATCTCCTGGGCATGGATCTGAATGTCAGACGCCTGGCCCTGGAAGCCGCCGAGCGGTTGGTGGATCATCACGCGGGCGTTGGGCAGACAGAAGCGTTTGCCCTTGGCACCACCTGCCAGCAGGAAGGCCCCCATGGAGCAGGCCTGGCCCATGCAGACAGTGCTGACGTCCGGTTTGATGAACTGCATGGTGTCATAGATGGACATGCCGGCAGTCACCGAGCCACCCGGAGAGTTGATGTAGATGTAGATATCCTTGTCCGGATTTTCGGACTCAAGGAACAACAACTGCGCCACCACCAGATTGGCCATCTGATCTTCGACCTGACCGGTCAGGAAGATCACCCGCTCTTTCAACAGACGGGAGTAAATATCGTAGGAACGTTCACCCTTGGCGGTCTGTTCGACCACGATGGGCACCAGCGCATTGCTGGGAGAATCGGTCACATCGTTATAGTTCTTGTACATAAGGCATTGTCCCTAAAATAAAATGGCCCGAGTGGAGATCACACGAGCCATTATACTTAACAGTCTTGACCTTAAGTCAAATGTTCTTAGGCAGCGGCACCAGACTTGTTGATCACTTCGTCAAAGGCAACTTCTTTCTCGGTCACTTGCGCTTTGGACAGGATCAGGTCGATAGCTTGATCTTCGATAGCCAGGTTACGAACGCCGTTCAGCATCTGCTCGTTCTTCTGGTAGTACTCGATCACTTCCTTCGGATCTTCGTAGGCGGTCGCCATGGATTCGATGATGCTGTTGACGCGAGCGTCGTCAGCCTTGATCTCGTTGGTGCGGATCACGTCACCCAGCAACAGACCTACGCGTACACGACGCTCGGCCTGAGCCTGGAACAGCTCGGCCGGCAGTTCCGGCGCATTGCCGCCCTGGAAGCCACCGAAACGCTGCAGAGCTTGCTGACGCAGGGTGTCGATTTCCTGAGCAACGGCAGCCTTCGGCAGATCGATTTGGTTGGCTTCAACCAGACCGTTCAGCACCTGCTCTTTCACGCTGTTTTTCAGAGCCTGAGCCAGTTCGCGCTCCATGTTCTTGCGCACTTCGGCTTTCAGTTCTTCAACGTTGCCGCTTTCGATGCCGAAACGCTTGACGAACTCTTCGGTCAGCTCGGGGAGGATCTGCTCTTCAACCTTGTGCAGCTTGGACGCGAACTTGGCGGCCTTGCCTTTCAGGTTTTCGGCGTGGTAATCAGCCGGGAAGGTCACGTCGATGGTGAACTCGTCGCCCGCTTTCTTGCCCATGATGGCGTCTTCGAAGCCTGGGATCATGCGACCGGCGCCCAGTACCAGGTTGAAGCCTTCGGCCTTGCCGCCGTCGAACTCTTCACCGTCGATGGAGCCTACGAAGTCCATGGTGACACGCATGCCGTTGGCGGCAGCGGCATCAACTTCGGACCAGGTGGCGTGCTGCTTGCGCAGGGTGTCGATCATGTTGGCCAGATCTTCATCCTTCACGGAGGCAACCGGCTTCTCTACCTTGATGGACTCGAGGCCTGCAACTTCAAACTCCGGGTACACTTCGAAAGTGGCGGTGAACTCGAAATCCTGACCTTCTTTGATCTCTTTCGGATCCATGGTCGGGGCACCGGCCGGGCTCAGTTTGTTCTCGATGATGGCCTTGATGAAGTTGCTCTGCATCATTTCATCGGCAACGCGGGCGTTAGCCATGGCGCCAAACATCTTCTTGATGATGGCAACCGGAGCCTTGCCAGGACGGAAACCGTCGATGCGACGAGTTTTGGCCAGGCCATTCAATTCTTTGCGCACGGCGGCGTCAACGGTAGCGGCCGGTACGGTGATGGTAAGACGGCGTTCCAGACCCTGGGTTGTCTCTACAGAAACTTGCATTCTTCTACCTCGTTCAACTCAGCACTGTGTGCTGACCCTTTATTGCCCCTGGGCAAAGCCCGGAGTCTTCCTGTTTATAAAGACAACGATATGTCTTTGTGATGAGAAAATATGACGCGGCATTATAGCGGCGCACTTTGGTCGAGTCGAGCCACACATCCCCCGGATTGGGCTGAGTGCAAGCACAATTCGTGCAAAACTGCCCTTTATATGGGGAGAACCTGGCCCGACTTCAACCGGCAAGTGGCAATAATTTTGCGTTTGCTCACCTTTTTTCATTCGAATGCCGATTTGTTGCACATTTTCCAGGAAATAGAAAACCGCCAACCGATGATTGTCACGGTCACGACCCGGATTGTCCGGTCAAATAAGGATGAAACCAATCAATGATTGCGTCCCCTGCCCTCCCTCGCTATGGTGGCTGCCAAATTGATGTATCTGGAGTTACCACATGGCCTTTTTCCGCTTCTTGTTCAATCTGCTCTGGTTTGTACTGGGGGGCATCTTTATGGGACTGGCCTGGTGGCTGGCCGGATTGCTCTGTTTTGTGTCCCTCATCGGTATCCCCTGGGGACGCGCCTGTTTCGTCATCGGCACCTTCACCTTCTTCCCGTTTGGCAAGCAGGCGGTGAACCGCAAGACCATGACGGGGCTAAGTGACATCGGTACCGGGACCATGGGCCTGATTGGCAACATCCTCTGGTTCGTGCTGATCGGTGTCTGGTTGGCCATCGGCCACATCGCCTCGGCGCTAGCCTGTTTCGTCACCATCATCGGCATCCCGTTCGGGATCCAGCACCTCAAGCTGGCCCTGATCAGCCTGGCCCCCATCGGCCAGATGATAGTGACCAACCAAGAGGCCGAATCGGGCCGTTATATCCGCTGAAGCTGGTAAAAAGCGGGAGCAGGCGATGCCTGCCAGCGAAAAAAAGGGCAGACTAGGGTCTGCCCTTTTTCATTGTCCGTTGCCGAGGCTCATCATGTTACCCAGCCATTTTTTCGCCAATCTCGCCCGCATGAAGCTCATCTACCGCTGGCCATTGATGCGCAATATCCAGTCCGAAAATATCGCCGAGCACAGCCTGCAGGTGGCCATGGTGGCCCACGCCTTGGGGCTCATCAAAAATCGCCTGTTTGGCGGCCAGGTGGATGCGGATCGCGCCGCCGTGATGGCGCTCTATCACGATAGCAGCGAGGTGCTGACCGGCGATCTGCCCACCCCAGTCAAATATTTCAATCCCGAGATCGCCCGCGAATACAAGAAGATAGAACTGGCCGCCGAACAGCGCCTGCTCGCCATGCTGCCCCCGGAACTGGTGGAGGATTTTCGCCCCCTGCTGGACTCGGGTGCCCAGGACGGCGAGCTTACCAGACTGGTGAAAGATGCCGATACCCTCTGCGCCTATACCAAGTGTCTGGAGGAGATCAACGCTGGCAACCGGGAGTTCGAACCGGCCAGAAAACGCCTCGAGGCCATGCTGGAGGCGCGGATGAGCGAGGAGATGCGCTACTTTATCGACACCTTCGTGGCCAGCTTTTCCCTGCCGCTCGATGAGCTGAACGCCCACTGAGCATCAAACACCCCGATAGACAAAGGGCCCGCCGGTTTGCACCGGCGGGCCCTTCTCTTTTCACTTTCGTTCACACAGGCTTGGGATCAGTGGCCCAGCTCGCGGGACGGCACCAGTCCACTCGCCCGCCAGGCGGGATAGAGGGTCGCCACCAGGCTCATCAGAATGGCGGCACTGGTCACGATCACCAGATCCTGCATATGCAGCTCGGTGGGCAGGAAGTCGATGAAGTAGATGTCGGGGTTGAGGAAACGATGGCCGATCACGCTCTCGATGACCCTCATGATCTGGGTCAGCTTGCTGGAGAGCAGGCCGCCAAGCAGTGCCCCCAGCAAGGCCCCCGCCACCCCATTGACCATGCCCTGAATCACGAAGGTGAGCCGGATCTGACCGGGACTGGCCCCCATGGTCTTCAGGATGGCGATTTCGCTGCGCTTCTCGTTCACCGCCATCACCAGGGTGGAGACGATATTGAAGCAGGCCACCGCCACTACCATCAGCATCACCACATACATGACGGTGCGCACCATCTGGATGTCCTGATAGAGGTAACCCTGGCTGTTCATCCAGCTGCGAATGTAGACGTGGTAGGGGAACTGCTGGGCGGCGGCCACCGTGATGGACTGCGCCTTGAGCACGTCGCTCACCCGCAGGCTGAACCCCTCCACGCCGCTCCCCATGTCGGTGATGGCCTGGGCATCTTCCAGATGCATGAAACCGAGCAGGCCATCGAGCTGGCCGCCGATTTCAAGCAGTCCCACCACCGTCAGGGCTTCCCGTCTGGGATTCTTGATGCCCGCATCATCCCCGCCCTGGGGCAACAGCAGGGCGACCGAGTCACCAATGTTAACCCCCAGCTTGTCGGCGATGGTCTTGCCGAGAATGACCCCTCGCTCGCCGGGCTGCAGATCGCGAAGGCCTCGTCCCGTCATGTATTTGCCCGCATCCGACAAATTGGCCTCAAGCTCCGGCAGCACGGCGCGCAGTTGCACCCCTTTAAGGGCAGTGCCGTGCTCCAGCAGGCCGTTCATGCGGATCACCGGTGCCGCAGCCTCGACGCCTGGCTGAGCCAGCAGGTAATCGCGCAGACGGGGCCAGTCCGGCAACGGCCGCTCGACGGCATCCAGCTCCCCCTGCGGCACCACGGAGAGCACCCGGTTCTTGAGCTCGCGCTCGAAACCGTTCATGGCCGAGAGCCCCAGGATCAGCGCCATCACCCCGAGGGCGATGCCGATGAGAGACGAGGCCGAAATAAAGGCGATAAACCCGTTGCGACGACGGGAGCGACTGTAGCGCAGGCCCAGAAAGAGGGGCAGCGGTTTGAACATCAGGCAACCTCCGCCATCACGCCGCTCACCAGGGTCACCCGGCGATGGAGTTTGGCCGCCAGGCTCAAATCGTGGGTCACCACCACAAACGCGGTGCCAAGCTCGCGGTTCAGCTCGCAGAGCAACTCATAAACGGCGGTGGCACTGGCGTGATCCAGGTTGCCGGTGGGCTCGTCCGCCAACACCAGACTCGGTTCGTTGACCAGGGCGCGGGCTATGGCCACCCGCTGGCGCTCGCCGCCGGAGAGCTCGGAGGGGCGATGGTGCAGACGGTGGGAGAGCCCCACCCGACCCAGCATGCGGGTCGCTTTTTCGGTGGCCACCGCCACCGACTCGCCGGCGATGAGCAGCGGCATGGCGGCATTTTCCAGCGCGCTGAATTCGGAGAGCAGGTGGTGGAACTGATAGACGAACCCCAGCTCGCGGTTGCGAAATCTCGCCTGGGTACGGCTGTCCCAGCGGTGGATATCCTCCCCCTTGAACAGCACGGCGCCGCTGGAGGGGTTGTCGAGCGCTCCCATCAAATGCAGCAAGGTGGTCTTGCCCGACCCCGAGCTGCCCACCACCGCCAGCATCTCGCCGGGGGCAACACAGAGATCAATCCCTTTGAGGACCTGGGTCTCCAGCTCGCCCTCTTTATAGACATGGTTGAGGGCCTGGCAACGCAGCAGAGGCTCACAGGACAGGGCTTCATTCATAAACGGGGCTCCACTTACACCAGTGACCACACCGGCAATCACAATAGAAGATGAATCATTCATAACGCAGCGCCTCGGCCGGCTTCACTCTGGCCGCACGGGCTGCAGGATAGAGGGTGGCGCTGAAACTGAGCAGTACAGCCCCAAGCAAAATAGTGATGACCTGGGCAGGCTCCACGATCACCGGCAGGCCACTGCCGCCCGCCGCCATATAGAGGTTGAGCCCGAGGGCATTGAGCAGCGGGTTGAGTCCCAGGGTCAGGGCCAATCCAGCCAGCGCGCCAAACAGGGCGCCGATCACCCCGCTGGAGGCGCCAAGCACCATGAAGATCTTGACTATCCCTGTCTCGCTCATGCCCATGGTGCGCAAAATGGCCACCTCCCCTTCCTTGTCGGTGACCACCATCACCAGGGCGGAGAGGATGTTGAAGGTGGCGACCGCGATGATCAGCACCAGCATCAGCCCCATCATCCGTTTTTCCATAGCTACCGCCTGGAACAGCTCGCCCCGCTCACGGCGCCAATCCTGCCACTGCAGACCGTCGGGCAGCGGGGTCTTGATCACCTGATCGGCAGCGAAAGGATCATCGAGCCAGAGGCGAATGCCACCGACCGTTTCTATCGGCAGCCGCAACAGGCGCTGGGCATCCCCCAGCGCGATCAGGGCGATCTGGTTGTCCACGTCGGCCCCGACCCCGAAGATACCGGAGACGGTGAAGAGGCGCTGGGCCGGGACACGACCGAACGGGGTGAAGCGGGTTCCCTCGGTCAGGATCAGGCGAACCTGGTCCCCGATGGAGACGTTGAGGCGACGAGCCACCCCCTGCCCCAGCACGATCCGGTATTGACCGGCCTGCAGGGTATCGAGGCGCCCCCCCAGCATCTGACTGTGGAGGATATCCCCCTTGGGCCAGCGGGCGGGATCGATCCCCTGCACGCTCACCCCGGTCAACTGGCCGGGGCTTTGCAGCATCCCCTCGCTGTCGAGCATGGGGGCCGTGGCCACCACATGGGGCAGCTTGGCGAGATCCGGTAGGCCCTGGGGCGCTGCATCGATGCGGCCGGCCTGATTGGTCACCACCACGTGAGGGATCACCCCGAGGATGCGCCCCTTGAGCTGGCCTTCGAATCCGTTCATCACCGAAATGACCACCATCAGAGCCGCGACTCCGATGGCGATGCCAAAGGTGGAAAACAGGGAGATAAATGAGACGAAGCGGTTGCTGCGCTTCGAGCCCGCATAGCGCAGGCCGATGGCCAGCGAAAGGGGCTGAAAAAGTCCGGTCTTCAAGGATATGTACGTTGCCAACAAAATAAGATACCGGATAATAAAGGGAAACCGTCTATGACAACAAGGGATAGCCTCCATGCAGGAACAGTTCTTCAGCGTCACTCATGCCACGCCGGTCAATGTGATCCCCATGCCGGCCGACTTTCAGCTGCCTTCACTGGAGGAGCTGGACGCTGAGCTGCCGGAGCCCTTTCGGATCGCCTCGGCCATCACCTCCATCGATCTGGTGACCACCCGCTTGCTGCGCAACCAGAATGATTCGATGCACGACCTCCTCGAGATCGTCAATCAGCAATCCCGCAAGATCGACATGATCATGAGCTATGTCCTCTCCTTGCAGGATCATCCCGAGCAGCGCTTCCACACCCTGCGTTTCGGTGCCGGCCAACTCACCTATCTGCACCCCTACCACGGCCATGGCGATGTCCCTCAGCCACACCAGATAGTGCGCCTCAAGATCTTCTTGCGCGACGAGGCTGCCGCCATCTACTGCTATGGCCAGGTCAAGCAGGTCGAGGGGGGCGAGCACGGCAATCACGTGGTGCTCGACTATGTGCGGATCCGTGAAGATGACCGTGAGCTGCTGGTACGCGCCAGCCTGCATGTGCAATCAAAACAACTCAAGCTGCGCGCTCAGGAGCGTCAGCGTTAACCACAACGAACGTCAGCGCTAACAACCGCCAACGTTAAAAGAATCGAATGATGCCAATGACTCTCCCCGCCTTGCCCGCCAAAGCGGGCCAAAAAATCACGCTTGGCCAGCTGGTCGGCAGCAGCCTCTCGCTGTTCGCCGCCCGCATCACGGGGGCGGCAGACCGTCCCGTCCTGCTGGTCACCGCCGATACCCCGAGCGCCCTGCGCCTCGAACAGGAACTGCAATACCTGCTGGCAGATGAGGGATGTCCCGTGCTGCTGTTTCCCGACTGGGAAACCCTGCCCTACGACACCTTCTCTCCCCATCAGGACATCATTTCCCAGCGCCTCGAGACCCTCTACAAGCTGCCGCAGATGAGCAAAGGGGTGCTGATCGTGCCCATCTCGACCCTGATGCTGCGCTGCGCCCCCCGCGCCTATCTCGACAAGTACAGCCTGATGGTGACAAGCGGCCAGCGCCTCAACCTGCAGCAGCTGCGCGGACGTCTTGCCGAGGCGGGCTACGTGGCGGTGGATCAGGTGCTGGAACACGGCGAGTTTGCCGCCCGCGGCTCCTTGCTCGATCTCTTCCCCATGGGCAGCAACACCCCCTATCGCATCGACTTTTTCGATGACGAGGTGGACTCCATCCGCCCGTTTGATCCCGAGACCCAGCGCTCCAGCGAGCCGGTCAAATCGGTCAGCCTGTTGCCGGCCCGAGAGTTCCCCACCGACGAGAGCGCCATCGAGCTCTTTCGCGGCCACTATCGCGAACAGTTCGAGATCTCCCGCGCCGAGGGCTCCGTCTATCAGGAGGTGAGCAAAGGACGCTGGCCGGCCGGCATCGAATACTATCTGCCGCTCTTTTTCCAGGAAACCGCCAGCCTGTTCGATTACCTGCCCCAGAGCACCTTGCTGCTCACCGTGGGAGATATTTACCCCGCCGCCCAGCGCTTCTGGAACGACATCGGCCAGCGTTATGAGGAGCGACGCTGGGACAACACCCGGCCCCTGTTGCCCCCCCAGCAGATCTATCTGCCGGTGGAGCAGCTGTTCGCCGAGCTGGGGCAATATGGCGCGGTGCGGCTGCAGGAGGCCGCCACCGGCGGGGAAGCCGGCCAGCGGGATCTGCCCATCGCCCCCCTGCCCGACCTGCAACTCGATCACAGCAAGGAGCAGCCCCTGCTGGCGCTCAGCCAGTTCCTGCAAGGGTTTGCCGGGCGCACCCTGTTTGCGGTGGAGTCCGAGGGACGGCGTGAGATGCTGGGGGACTTGCTGGCCCGCATCAATACGCAGCCCAAAGAGTTTGCGTCTCTGGATGCCTTCGTGGCGAGCCGGGAGCGCCACGGCCTGCTGGTGGCCCCACTCGAGCGTGGCTTCCTGCTCAACGAAGCTGGCCAGGAAGAGCTGGCCCTTATCACCGAGAGCGAGCTGCTGGGCGGCAAGGTGCGCAGCAAACGGGCGCGGGAGAAGAACAAGAATTTAAGCTCGGATGCGGTGATCCGAAACCTGGGCGAGCTGACCCAGGGCCAACCGGTGGTGCATCTTGATCACGGTGTCGGCCGCTATCTGGGGCTGGAGACCATCGATGCCGGCGGCCTGCCCACCGAGTTTTTGACCCTGGAGTACGCCGGCGGCGACAAGCTGTTCGTGCCGGTCACCAGCCTGCACCTTATCAGCCGTTATACCGGATCGGATAACCCGCCCAGCCACAAGCTGGGTGGCGAGGCCTGGAGCAAGGCTCGGCGCAAGGCCGCCGAGAAGGTGCGCGACGTCGCCGCCGAGCTGCTCGACGTCTATGCCCATCGCGCCGTGCGCGCCGGTTTTGCCTTCAAGCACGACAAGGAGGCCTACCGCCAGTTTGCCGCTGGCTTCCCGTTCGAGGAGACCGAGGATCAGCTCAATGCCATCAATGCGGTGCTTGGTGACATGTGCCAGGCCAAGAGCATGGACAGGCTGGTGTGCGGCGACGTGGGCTTTGGCAAGACAGAGGTGGCAATGCGAGCCGCCTTTGTCGCCGTGCACGGTGGCAAACAGGTGGCGGTGCTGGTGCCCACCACTCTCTTGGCCCAGCAGCACTACGACAACTTCCGCGATCGCTTCGCCAACTGGCCGGTGCGGGTGGAGGTGCTGAGCCGCTTTCGCTCCGCCAAGGAGCAAAACGCCGTCATGAAGGAGCTGGCCGAGGGCAAGGTGGACATCATCATCGGCACCCACAAGCTGCTGGGCTCCGATCTCACCTTCAAGGATCTGGGGCTGCTCATCGTCGACGAGGAGCACAGATTCGGGGTGCGCCAGAAGGAGAAGATCAAGGCGCTGCGCGCGGACGTGGATATCCTCACCCTCACCGCGACCCCCATTCCGCGCACCCTCAACATGGCGATGTCCGGCATGCGGGATCTCTCCATCATCGCCACTCCGCCCGCCAAGCGCCTCGCCATCAAGACCTTCGTGCGCCAGCACGAGCCGGCGGTGGTGCGTGAGGCTGTGCTGCGGGAGTTAAAACGCGGCGGCCAGGTCTACTACCTGCACAACGACGTGGAGAGCATCGAGATGTGTGCGGCGGATCTCGCCGAGCTGGTGCCGGAGGCGCGCATCGGCATCGCCCACGGCCAGATGCGCGAGCGCGAGCTCGAGCGGATCATGTCGGATTTCTACCACCAGCGCTTCAACCTGCTGGTGTGCACCACCATTATCGAGACCGGCATCGACGTGCCGAGCGCCAACACCATCATCATGGACAGGGCCGACCATCTGGGGCTTGCCCAGTTGCACCAGCTGCGCGGCCGGGTCGGGCGTTCCCACCACCAGGCTTATGCCTATCTGCTCACCCCCCATCCCAAGCTGATGACCAAGGATGCGGCCAAGCGGCTCGAAGCCATCGCGTCTCTTGAAGATCTCGGCGCCGGCTTTGCCCTGGCCACCCACGATCTGGAGATCCGCGGCGCCGGCGAGCTCTTGGGGGACGATCAGAGCGGCCAGATCGAATCAGTGGGCTTTACCCTCTACATGGAGATGCTGGAGCAGGCGGTCGAGGCACTGAAAAATGGCAAGGAGCCGTCCCTCGAGCAACTGATGAGCCAGCACACCGAGGTAGAGTTGCGCCTGCCTGCGCTGTTGCCGGACGACTACATCCCGGACGTCAACATGCGCCTCTCCATGTACAAGCGCATCGCCAGCGCGGCGGACGAACAGGAGCTGCGGGAGTTGAAGGTGGAGCTCATCGACCGCTTTGGCCTGTTGCCGGAGGCGACCAAAACCCTGATGGAGCTGGCCGCCTTCCGCCAGCGCGCCACCGCCCTTGGCATTCGCCGGGTGGAGATGAGCGAGCGCGGCGGTTATCTCGACTTCACCCAGGAGACCCGAGTCAACCCGACCTATCTGGTCAAGCTCCTCTCCGAGCAACCACGCATCTACAAGATGGATGGACCGACCCGGCTGCGCTTCCAGGTGCCGACCCAGGATCGCGCCATGCGTCTCAAGCTGGTGGACGGCCTGCTGGCGGATCTCGCCAGCCACAGCCAGTAACCTGACCACTCGGCCAATAAAAACGGGAGCCCTTGCGGCTCCCGTTTTTATTATCTGCAGTTTGCTGCGCTTTGCCTCGCATCAGCCCTGATTGGCAGGATCTTCGTGGGCGGAAAACTCCCGCATGAAGGCCTCGGCCCGCTCAACCATCTTGGTGGACCCGACGAAATAAGGGGTGCGCTGGTGCAGCTCGGTAGGCTTGATGTCCATGATCCGGCCAAAACCGTCGGAGGCCTTGCCACCGGCCTGCTCCACCAGAAACGCCATGGGGTTGCACTCATAGAGCAGGCGCAGCTTGCCGTTCGGAGAGTTGGTGCCGGACGGATAGATGTAGATGCCGCCCTTGAGCAGGTTGCGATGAAAATCGGAAACCAGGGAACCGATATAGCGGGAGGTGTAGGGTCTGTGGGTCGCCTCGTCCCGTTCCTGGCAATATTTGAGGTACTTCTTCACCCCGTCCGGGAACTTGATGTAGTTGCCCTCGTTGATGGAGTAGATCTTGCCTTCCTGCGGAATGCGAATGTTCTCGTGGGAGAGGCAGAAGCAACCGATGGAAGGATCATAGGTAAAACCGTTGACGCCAAAGCCGGTGGTGTAGACCAGCATGGTGGAAGAGCCGTAGACCACGTAACCGGCAGCAACCTGACGGTTGCCCGGCTGCAGGAAATCTTCCAGGGTCACCGGGCCGCCCTGCGGGCTGACACGACGGTAGATGGAGAAGATGGTCCCGACCGAGACGTTGACATCGATGTTGGAAGAGCCGTCGAGCGGGTCGATCAGCACCACATATTTGGAGTTCCTGGAGAGCGGCGAATCGAAGGCGACGAAGTCCTCTTCTTCTTCCGACGCCATACCGCACACCTCGCCACGGGCTTCGAGGGCCGCCTTGAAGCGCTCGTTGGCATACACGTCCAGCTTCTGCTGTACCTCGCCCTGCACGTTTTCGGAACCCACGGAGCCAATGATATCCGCCAGCCCCGCCTTGTTGATCTCCCGGTTCACCACCTTGGCCGCCAGGCGGATGGAGCTGAGCAATGACGTCAGCTCGCCGGTTGCGGTTGGGTAATCCGCCTGCTTTTTGACGATGAACTCGCCCATGGTGATCATGTTTCGCATTGTTGGTCCTTTAAGGTCGTTCCCGTTGGCGTTGAAAACGTTTGCAAAGATCAGAAAAAAAGAAGCCGATCCTCGGCCGTGTTGTTTTGTAACCTAATGTAACGTCTGTTTTTTGTTTTTGCAGCGAATTAAGCGGGCTATTAAAACGCCAGAACTTGACAGGAAGTAGTGTCGCAAGTGCGAAAAAGCCAGGTCAACTGACCAATTTCGGCCTCTTAATTCGTGATAGAAAACCGTCAGTGTGCGTGCCACAGGCGCGATAAAGCAGGGCTCTTTTGACTCACTCCCATCATGGTGCCTCGTATCGGCCTGCCTCTTGAGATCCCGTCTTCAATCCCGCACACTGGCTGCGCTTTGGAAGCAAAAAAACATAAGGATATTCAATGAAAAGGACTCTCATTGCCGGCATGGTTGCCGGTCTGTTCACCCTGGCGGTCCAGCCTGTGCTGGCTGCACACGTCCCGGTCGGCACCAAACTGCTGCCCGATGCCCAGCAGATCTACGTGACCAATATCGGTACCGAACCCACCACCATAGATCCCCAACTGGTGGAAGAGAGTGCGGGCAGTGCCATCGTCAACGATCTGTTCGAGGGGCTCTACACCCTGGATGGCGACGGTAAACCCCAGCCTGCGGGTGCGCTCGGCTACGAGCTCGACAGCACGGGGACTGTCTACACCTTCAAGCTAAGGCCCGAGGCCAAGTGGTCAAACGGCGAGCCCGTCACCGCGGCCGACTATGTCTATGGCTGGCAACGGGCGGCGGATCCCAAGACCGCCTCCAACTACGCCTGGTTTATCGAGCTGACCGGTGTCACCAACGCCAGCGAAGTGATCCAGGGCAAGAAGACGCCGGACGCCCTGGGGATCAAGGCCCTGGATCCCCATACCCTGCAAATTACCCTGAAAAATCCGGTTCCTTTCTTCCTGAAGACCCTCTCCCACTACACCACCTTCCCGGCTCCCAGGGCCACCATCGACAAATATGGCAAGGAGTGGGTCAAACCGGGCAATATCGTCTCCAACGGCGCCTTCGTGCTCAAGGAGTGGACCCCCAACGAGCGCCTGACCGCCGAGCGCAATCCCCACTACTGGGACAACCAGCACACTGTCCTTAACAAGGTGATCTATCTGGAGATCGTCTCGGAGACCGCCGCCTACAACCGCTATCGCACCGGCGAGCTGCACTACACCACCTACCCGCTGGAGCAGTACAAGCACATCAAGAGCCAGAGCCCGGAGGAGCTGGTCAACGTCCCGATCCTCGCGACCTATTACTATGTGTTCAATACCCAGCGCAAACCGTTTGATAACCCCAAAGTACGCAAGGCGCTGTCCCTTGCCATCGATCGGGAGACCATCACCGACAAGATCCTGGGTCAGGGCCAGCTGCCGGCTTTTAGCCTGACGCCCCCCATCGTCGATGGCTTCGAGCTGAAAAAACCGGCCAGCGAGCTGATGAGCAAGGAAGAGCGGATCAAGCAGGCCAAAACACTGTTGACCGAAGCGGGTTATGGACCGGACAAACCGCTGGAGGTGGATATCCTCTACAACACCAACGAGGGCCACAAAAAGATTGCCCTGGCCATCTCCTCCATGTGGAAACACAACCTGGGGGTCACGGCCAAGCTCAACAACATGGAGTGGAAGACCATGGTGTCGGTGCTCAATGAGGGGGATTTCGGGGTCAGCCGCTATTCGTGGAACGGGGATTACAACGATGCCTCAACCTTCCTCGACATCATGACGTCCAGCAGCAGTGCCAATAGCGGCAAGTGGGTCAACAAGGAGTATGACGCCCTGCTGGCCAAGGCGCACGACTCACAGGATGGCGCCGAGCGTAACCGTCTCTATCAGCAGGCAGAAGCCCTGATCGAGGCAGAGGCCCCCTTGGCGCCCGTCTACTTCTACGTCAAATCCCGGCTGCTCAAGCCGTTCGTCAAGGGCTACCCCTACCAGAACCCGCAAGATATCGTCTACAGCAAGGATATCTACCTGGTAGCCCAGTAATCTCTCTTCTGACAAAAACGCCTGCAGCTGTGCAGGCGTTCCTTTTTTAGTCTGTGTTTGCCCTGGCGCTCAATCTTCCTGACAGGCCGCCATAGCCAGAGGAGCACGTCGCCTCAACACCACGGGTTTGAGCAACAATTGCGCCAGCAAGACACCGAGCAGGGTGAGACCACCGCCGATCAGGTGATAACTGGTCAGGTGTTCCCCCAGCAGAGTGATGGCAAGCCCCGCGGTCATCACGGGCAACAGGTTCATGAAGATGGCGGTACGGCTGGCCCCCAGCAGGGAGATCCCCTGCATCCAGAGCCAGGGCGAGAGTGCCGAAGTGGGGATACCGGCGTAGAGAATGAGCCACAGGGCTTGACTGTCCGGCCACTGGCCATCCACCAGCAGATAGAAAGGCGTCAGGAGCGCCACGCTGCAGAGCACCTGGCCGTAAAGCATGGACCAGTTGTCGAGTCCCAGATCCCACTTCTTCAGCAGCACGCTGTAAAGGGCATAAGTGCCCGCCGAGAGCAACATATAGAGGGAGCCGATATGGATGCCCTGGGTAAACAGCCGGGCAGGATCCCCGTGTCCCAGCAGGATCGCCAGGCCCAGGAGGGAGAGCACTCCCCCCAGCACCGCGCCCCAGGTTGGACGCTCGCGCAGCAGCCAGATGCTGAGCAATACGGTGAGCAAGGGGGTCAGTCCCATCATCAGGCCGATCTCGGTGGCCCCCAGGGTCTGCGCTGCGTAGTAGCCGAAGGTCTGGTTGAGCACCATGCCAAGCAGAGCCAACGTCGCCAGTTGCAACCAACCGGCGCGCAGGCGGTCCCGGACACGCCACACCCGACGCGCCAGAAAAGGCGTCAAAATGCAGGCGGCCACCACCCAGCGGGACCAGGCAAGTGCAGCCGGCGAGAGCACGCCAACCGCCAGTTTGCTGACAATGCCATTGCCAGCCCAGATGGCAATGCAGGAGAACGGAAATACAAAGGCAAGGGGCATCACAATATCCAGAAATGGCAGGATGGAGATGATAAGTCGGGTGTGGAGTATAGGGTGCAACAAGGGATAAGCAAGGCCCGAAAACGAACATGCCCGCAGGAGTGCGGGCATGGGATCACAGAAACCTATTCAGAAGCGGGTCACGCCGCATCCATGTGGAGTCTGGAGATGAGCTCGTTGACTTCAGTCACCGTCTGGCGATGGGGAATGTCAGCCTGGCTCGGCATCAATAACAACCCCGACTGGAAATCAAACCGCCCCCGACCATGGATGTAAATCCGACCTTTAAAGAAGGTTTTAACGTGCTTTGCCACCATCAGTGGCAGGTACTTCTTGAACACTCTCATCGTTTGCAACCTCTTGCAGTTGTATCCGTATGACAGCAGCTTCTGCGAAATAATTCCGTTAACTAACTATAAAAATCCGGAAAAATCGCTTCTCTCTTCCCTAAAAATTCATTCGTTAATTATTTGTTAACTTTTAGCGTATTGTATGCGGCCCTTCGAGCCAGAGCAAGTTTCCTTTGCCCTCGTGCCATTCGATGCAGGCAATGCCCGAAGTGGCGAACATGGGCGCCCCCGCGGCCGGACAAAGACTCTGCACCAGATACCCCACCAGCGGCAGGTGGCTGACCAGCAAGATTTGCTCATGCTGTTCGGCCAGCGCGGTCAGGTAGCTGGCGACGAAAGCGGGATCCCCGTAGGGGGTGATATCGCCACTCTCTTCCACCACCTTGGCGTCTGGTAATTCACTGCATATGGTCTGCCAAGTTTGACGAGCACGCAGGTAGTTGCTGTGGATCACCCGATCGAACGGACCGGCCAGCTGAGGCGACAACCAACGAGCCATCTGAAGTGACTCTTCGATCCCCTGCTCGGTCAATGGACGCTGTTCATCTGTTTTCGCATTCATGCCAGCCTGGCCATGACGCATGATATAGATCTTCATTACTACCTCGCCCAACGGGCCTGTTTTAATAGCCGGAGGATCTTACCCCGCCGTGCCGGGGGAAACAATTGCGCGACCTCTCAGAAAAGGGTTTGCCTGACGGGATAGCGAGGTCGATAATCATGTTTAAATTCAAATAAATCCTACAAGAGTCGACCCCAATGAGCCCATATGCCAGTCCCAACGACCACCGGCAATACCACTATCTGGAGCTGGAAAACCGGCTCAGGGTCTTGTTGATTTGCGATCCCGAAACCGACAAATCGGCGGCATCGCTGGCGGTCAACACCGGTCATTTTGACGATCCGGTGGACCGGCAGGGGATGGCTCACTTCCTCGAACACATGCTGTTCCTTGGCACCTGTACCTACCCAAGACCCGGTGAGTACCAGCAGTTCATGAGCCGTCACGGCGGCAGCAACAACGCCTGGACCGGCACCGAGTTCACCAACTTCTTCTTCGAGATCGACAACGGTTTCTTTGAAGCCGGGCTGGATCGCTTCTCCCAGTTTTTCATCTGCCCCACCTTCGATCCCGAGTGGGTGGACAAGGAGCGCAACGCGGTCGACTCCGAATACCGGCTCAAGCTGCAAGACGATATCAGGCGCAGCTATCAGGTGCACAAGGAGACGGTCAACCAGGCGCACCCCTTCTCCAAATTTTCGGTGGGCAACCTGGATACCCTGGCCGATCTGCCCGGCCGGGATCTGCGATCCGACCTTATCCAGTTCTACGAAAGCCATTACAGTGCAGATCGTATGGCCCTGGTCATGATGTCGCCCGAATCCATCGACACCCAACTGGCCTGGTGCCGTCGCTATTTCGCTCCCATTTTGAATCGCAATCTGGGAACACCGACTCTGGAGGCTTCCCTCTACCGGCTCGACGATCTGGGGATCCGCATCCGCATCAAGCCAGTCAAGGAGATGCGCAAACTGGCGCTCACCTTCCCTTTGCCCAATGTGGACGAGTTCTACGACAAAAAGCCCCTCACCTTCCTGAGCCACCTCATCGGTTATGAGGGGGATGGCAGCCTGCTCTCCCTGCTCAAGGGCAAGGGCTGGGTCAATCAGCTATCCGCCGGCGGTGGCATCAGTGGCGCCAACTTCAAGGATTTCGGGGTCAACTTCGGCCTGACACCTCTCGGGCTGGCCCATGTGGACGAGATAGTCGCCGCCCTGTTTGGCTACCTCAAGCTGATCGCCCGGGAGGGGCTGGAGGCCTGGCGTTACGACGAGAAGCGCACTGTGCTCGAATCGGCGTTTCGCTTTCAGGAGCGAGGCCGGGCGCTCGATACCGTCTCCGGGCTGGTGTTGAACCTGTTCAGCTATGCCCCGGAGGATCTGCTCTACGGCGATTACATGATGCGCGAGTATGACGAGGGGCTGATCCGCCGTCTGCTGGCCAAGCTCACCCCCCACAATCTGCGCATCACCATCACGGCGCCGGAGCAGTCCACCGATCGGCTGGCCCGCTGGTACCAGACCCCTTACAGCGTCACCACCATTACGGAATCAGAAAAAGTGCACTGGCAGCAGAGCGAGCCGGATCCGGCCCTCGCCCTGCCCAAACCAAACCCCTTTATCACAGAGCGGCTCGATCCCCGCACGCCCGAACTTGCCGCCGACATGCCGGCCTGCCTCATCGATCGGCCGGGTTTTCGCCTCTGGCACCTCCATGAGCACCAGTTCAGTGTGCCCAAGGGCAACATCTATATCTCCATCGACAGCGAACATGCAGTGAAAAACCCGCGCAACATCGCCATGGCGCGTCTGGCGGTAGAGCTGCTCACGGATCATCTCAACGCCCTCACCTACCCGGCGGAGCTGGCGGGGCTCGGTTATCAGATTTATGCCCATCAGGGGGGCTTTACCATCAACCTGAGCGGCTTTGCCGACAAGCAGCCCCTGCTGCTCGACATGATCCTCGGCAACCGCACCCTGGGGTACCCGGATCCGCGCCGCTTTGCCGAGATAAAAGAGCAGCTCATCCGCAACTGGGAGAACCAGTCCAAGGCGCGCCCCATCTCCCAGCTGTTCAACCAGCTCACCAGCTTGCTGCAGCCCAACAACCCGCCGTTCGAGCAGCTGCTGCGCCATCTGCGCACGGTGGAGCTCACCGAGATGCCGGATTTCGTGGCCCGGCTGTTTGGCGAAGTCCATGTGGAGACCCTGGTACACGGTGACTGGACTGCGGCCGAAGCCTTGGCGCTGGCAGCGCTGCTGGAACGCCACCTGGCGCCCCACAGCCAGCCCGGCAGCGAGACCCGCCGCCCGCTTATCTCCATCCAGGACAGGGGCACCCTCATTCGCGAGCAGGGGTGCGAACACGAAGACTCGGCGCTGCTGGTTTACTACCAGTCCCGCACCACCCGGGCGCAGGATCTCGCCTGCTTTACCCTGGCCAACCACATCATGTCCTCCACCTTCTTCCACGAGCTGCGCACCCGCCAGCAGCTGGGCTACGTGGTGGGCGCCGGCAACCTGCCCCTCAACCGTCATCCCGGCCTCATCTTCTATATCCAGTCGCCGGTGGCGGGGCCGCAGATCCTGCTCGATGCGGTGGAGGAGTTTATCGATCTCTTCCCGCTCGCCATGCTCGAACTCACCGAGCAGCAGTGGCAGGACAGCAAGGCGGGGCTGCAGGCCCAACTCAGCGAGCGAGATGCCAATCTGCGCAGTCGTGGCCAGCGGCTCTGGGTCAGCATCGGCAACAAGGATCTCGGCTTTGATCAGCGGGAGCGGGTCTGTCAGGAGGTGGGAAGGTTAAGCCGCGCCGATCTGGTGCGTTTTATCACCCAGTTGCGCTCTCGTACCTCGGATCGACTGATCCTCTGCAGCTATGGCCAGGGGCACGAGCATGATGAGCGCATCACGGGCCAGTTCATCGACGACCCCAAGGCATTTCGCCTCAATGCCGCCACCTTCGAGGCCTGAGCAGGCCTCCTCCCCCACCTACAGATAAAATATCGCGGGCAATAAAAAGCCGACCCATCAGGGTCGGCTGGAAAAACCATAACAATTGCGACCAAAGCCGCCAAAAGTGAACATGAGCGTGAAAATCAGACACTGAGTTGATGGTCGGCAAGCGGAATCAACCTCGGCTCGCCTTGCAATGCCAACAGTGATTGAGAAACAGCCTCATATTAGGCACTCACCCTCATGCTCACGTTGATCTACATCAAAGGAGGTATCAAAGAGTCCAACTCAGTCTCCCTTGTTGGCACACATCCCCTCTTTTTTACCCTCAATCGCGACGGATCAACCGGTAAGCCACCTCATCGAAGTAAGAAAGCTGGCCACTGAGCACCCGCGGGTGATCAAGCTCGGCGGCCCGCCCCAGCACCTCCACCCTGAATTCCCGCTCAAAGAGGGAGCGCACTTCCAGCTCCCCCACCGAGAAGGGCGGCTGTACCTGCTGCTCGGGTTGATACTCCAAGGTCACCAGCAGGATCTGGCCCCCTGCCTCCACCAGACGACTCATCAGGGCCGCATATTGGCGGCGCATGGCCGTCGGCAGGGCGATCAGCGCCGCCCTGTCATAGACCAGCCGATAACGGCGACCGAGCTCCGGAGCGGCGAAAAAATCCCCCTGATAGATGCGCAGGGTATCGTGCTGATGGCAGTGATAGGGTCCCACCTCACTCACCGTTTCGGATAGCCCGTTTTCACTGAAAAACTGGCCGATGGCGAGCTCCGAGAGTTCGAAACCATCGACCGGATGCCCCTGCCCCTTGAGCCAGAGCATGTCGCGGGACTTGCCGCACAAAGGAACCAGCACGGGTTCATCCGGTTGCTGGGCCGACCACCAGGATTGCAGCCAGCGGTTGAAATCTGCCTGATGAAAGCCAATCCGGTTCTCTTCCCAACGTTGATGCCAAAACGCAGCTTCCATCCTCATTACCCTTGTTACTTAAAGATGCTTCAATATCACAACTTAACCGGCGCGGTGCAAGCCCTGGCAAGGTTGCCCCCCTTTTTGCCTGATAGCCGGCCGCCAAACAAAAAGAGGCAACAAGGCCTCTTTTTCAACGTTTTCATGATGTTTGGCAGCGCCGGAATGCAAACCCGGGAGAAGATGACAAGCACAGCACCTGGGGCGATATTCCCGTCGGCGCAGCGCTTATCCTCTCGCCTTTTCCCGTTAGAGCTCGATCTCATCCAGCACGGTACAAATGTGGGCAAAATCCGGCCTGACCTGGGGCTGTTCTGCCAGACAGGCGGCCTTGAGGCGATGCAAGGAGGCGAGCCCCGCCTCATCGGCCTCGCAGCGCGCGAGCAGCTCTTCGAGCAGGCAACCGAAGGCCCGCACCTCGAGCCGCTCCAGCCCGAAGGCCCGCGTCTGATCAGCTCGCTCATAAAAAGAGGCCGCGCCAAAATCGGAGAGCAACACCCGCACCTCCCCACATGGCGCAGCGGCATAAAGCATATTGTGGCCATAGAGGTCCCCGTGCATGATGCCGGCGCCGTGCAGATGGCGCGCCACCGAGGCAATCCCCCGCACCAGTGCCATCATCCCGGGCAAGGTAAAGCGCAAGTCAGCGGCATAGATATCGCGAGTACAGGATTCCAGGCTCGGCGGCCCCGCCAGATTGGCAAACGCGGGATCTATCAGCCCCATTACCAGCGCCGGAATGCCGGAGGGGTGATCCGCCACCCGCCCCACCACCTCGACCAGGTTGGGATGATTGCCAGCCGCCAGGGATGCCGTCATCTCGCAGCGCGGCAAACCATCGCTGGTCACGGCCCCCTTGAAGAGCTTGACCGCCACCGCCTGACGCTCGCCCCCGTTCCAGCTCGCACCATGGATGACGCCGGAGGCGCCCTGCCCCAATGGCTCACCCAGCGCCAGCTCATGCCAGCGGATATCTGCCACCTGCGCACTCGCCGCCATGCGCGACTCCAGCGCATCGCTAAAGGGGTTACCGGAATAGGCGAGCCAGGTGAGGCGCGGTAGCGACAGCAGCCATTCGGGAAACGCCTCGAGCTGGTTGGCTGCGATACGCAGCAGCTCCAGACGGCGGCAGTTGGCAAGGGTCTCGGGGAGCGCAGTAAGGCGATTGCCCGCCAGCATCAGCTTTTGCAGGCCGTCGCACTGGCCCAGCTCATCGGGCAGGCTTTCAATTGCGTTGTCGGTCAGGATCAGCCAGCGCAAACTCGCCGGCAGCGATTTGGCCGACACGCGAGCAATCCGGTTGGCCTTGAAGCCCACCATGGTGAGCGCCGGGCAGCGCCCAAGCACCTCGGGCAACTCGGTAAAGCGGTTCTCTGAGCAGAAAATGATGCGCAGCTTGCTGAACCCGGCCAGCTCGTCCGGAAGTGTACTTAGCTGGTTGCCGGTGAGATCCAGCACCTCCAGCGTCTCTTTCAGGCTCAGGATCTCGGGTGGGAAAACCGCGAGGTTTTCAGAGATTTTCAGATGGCGAGCGCCGCTTAAGGCTCCTGAGCGCAGCTGTTCCAGAGTATGCATAACCGTTTCTCAATCCTGGTGATCTGTCTGATGGCGCAACGCGGCCATCAGAGCGCGCCGAACCCGGGTCCGGCGATTTTAAAGGGGGGCATTATAAAGAATTCGGGACGCAGATCGCCCCTTTTGTTGCCTTGGCAAGGTATGGCGCTCAGCAACACCACCCCAGCGGATTGACGAAGTGTATGGAGATGGTATTCACCTGACAGTTGCCCACAAAAGGGAGTGGTCATACGGCTTCAAACCGGATAACAAAACGGTACCCCTACCGTGTTATCCGGAGTCACCGTATGACCACCAACGAGAAAGTAGCACGTCGCAAACTCAGCCTGCTAGAGCTCGCCAAAGAGCTCAATAACGTCAGCAAAGCCTGCAAGCTCATCGGCTACAGCCGCCAGCAGTTCTACGAAATTCGCCGTAATTACCAGACCTATGGCGCCGAGGGGTTACTCGACAAATTGCCCGGTTGTAAAGGGGCTCATCCCAACCGGGTTGCGCCCGAGATTGAACAGGCCATCCTCGATTACTCCCTCACCAGACCAACCCATGGCCCGCTGCGTGTCGCACAAGAACTGGCTCTGCAAGGTATCAACGTCAGTGCCGGTGGGGCGTGTGGCAACGGCACGACTTGCTCTCCAAGCACGACCGCTTGTTACGCCTCGAGAAAACCCACCGGGAGCAGACCATTGAGCTCAACGACGAGCAAATTCGCCTGTTAGAACGCTTCAGCCCCGAGTTTCGCGAACGCCAGATTGAGGTCCACTACACCGGAGAACTGGTGGCGGTCGACACCTTCTTCGTCGGCGCGCTCAAGGGGGTGGGCAAGGTGTATCTGCAAACCGTGCTGGACTGCTACAGTCGCCACGCCTGGGGACGGCTCTACACCAGCAAGCTGCCGGTGACTTCGGTCCATGTACTCAACGAAACGGTGCTGCCGTTTTTCGAGGCCCACGAGGCACAGGTCTATACCATCCTGTCGGACAATGGGCGCAAGTTCTGCGGGCGCCCTGACCATCATCCCTACGAGCTGTTCCTGCAACTGGAGGGGATTGAGCACCGGACCACCAAGGTACGCAGGCCACAGAGCAACGGCTTTATCGAACGGCTGCATCGAACCTTGTTGGATGAACACTTCCGTATCAAAGGGAGGACAACCTGGTATGAGTCGGTGGAGCAGATACAGACAGACCTGGATCGCTATCTGGATCACTACAACAACCAGCGACCACATCAGGGCAGGATGATGGAGGGTCAGACCCCCTACAGCATGTTCAAAAAGGGTCTGAAATTGATACCGAAGGAAGTGCGCACTAAAGTAGCGTAAACAAGACACCGGTTTGAGGCCGGTGTCAGGTGATAACTAGATCTGTACACCCCGAGTGTAGCGGTCACCAGGAGCTGGGGAAGTCATGACTTGCTGGCTGATTTGGGAAACAACGCCGTGTCATATGATAACTAGATCTGTACAATCTATGCTCTATATAAACACCGAGCTAAATACATACCAACCGCCAATACCTACTATAATAAGACAAACTATAGCACCAGCTAATGGAGCTTCATTAGAAAGATCCATACGCACTTGCAATATCAGCTCATCTGCTTGTTCTTGGGATAGAGTGTCCACCCCTGTTGGTATCATGTTATGCAGAACCTCCCTTTTCTTTGTCGTCAACATTGACAAATCAGTATCTATATATGAGCGGACTACATTTATAGATTCTCCACTATGGAGCGGAGTATGACAATCACGAATCGCTTTTACTTGCTTCTTCAATTTTGGCACCTCTGCAAGCAGAGTCATGAATACTAAAAGGAAGAGCAATGAAAATGCAGCAACTACATATACCCAAAAACTAATGTTACCACTTACTTTAACCTGATCTTCGACCTGAACAACCTGCAACTCCTTAACATTTTTAATCCTTGATGAAGCTAAAAAAACTGGATTACTAGCATCTGTCAATACACTGAACTTTATGTAATCACCCGGATTTAAAAGCTCAAACTTCAGAGTTATTAATGACCCTGCATTTGAAATTACTGCGTCATTATTATTTGGGTATGTTTCATTTATTTCAACCTCAAGGATTCTCCCCCCTTTCAATTCTAACTTAGGGTCAGAAATTAGGTCACTAGCGGTTATTGCAGTTCTTCCTGTATTCTTTAATTCGAAACTAGATTTAGATAGCGTATTTATCTTTTGATCATCATAAAGAATTGTTAGGTTTTCAACATCAGTTTTTTTCTCCACTATTGTTACTGTATGTGCCGTGGTCAAAGTAATCTCAGCTGAAGAACTCCACCAATCCCATATTATAGGTGCTAATACACCAATTATCGCCACAATTAAACCTATAAGAGTTAAAGATATTCCATTTTTGTTATCTGCCATATTCTCCGATCCTATTTTCTATTTAATAGTGATTAGATGGAAGGTAGTACTTGTCCAATAGCAGAGCCTTTCATATAACTCAGCACTACCTCTATAACCACCATAAAAAACTCATTTCAAATCATAACACTATCAAATCGTCACTGGTATCAGACCGCATTCACTTATATTCACAGCGGTCCCACTGACATTCAGCTTGCTCTTTAGATTCCCGAATAACAGCCAAGCTACCGCCCGGAAGCCATCAGTTTGCTGCCAGTGACCAAGCGGTGTATCTGGCCTGACTCATAGGTGACTCCAAAGAGGCCATATCCAGACGGCTATCCTAGCGAGCATGAGAGACAAGAAAAAGCGGAAGGTGAGCATTTCCCAAGCCAGATCAAGAAATTACCTCATCTTGGGGGGCACATCAGCAACTCGTATCACCCTCTTGCATCAAGATGGGGTATCCAAGCAGCGGGTAGCCGGCTCCATTGCCCGCGCGGCTCCTGACGGACAGGGCTTGCTCCCCCTCCCCTGCCCGAAGAAACAACAGCCTGCCGCCCTGTGTGGACGCGATGGATGACACTCTGCCGATCGACTCGGGCACTCACCACGACAACATTGGCAACAGAGCCCTCACCCCCTTCGCCAGGGGCAAAATTTTCTCGCAAACGATTGGAAAAAGAAAAGGCACCTCAAGGGCGCCTTTTTGACAGTTTTGCGTTATCCGCAGGGAGAAGCGTTAGCCGCTTATTCCCATTCGATGGTTGCGGGCGGCTTGCCGGAGACGTCGTACACCACGCGGGAGATACCGTTGATCTCGTTGATGATGCGATTCGACACGTGGCCGAGGAAGTCATACGGCAGATGGGCCCAGTGGGCGGTCATAAAGTCGATGGTTTCGACGGCGCGCAGCGCAATGACCCAGTCATATTTGCGACCATCGCCCATCACGCCAACGGAGCGCACCGGCAGGAAGACGGCGAATGCCTGGCTGACCTGGTTGTAGAGATCGGCCTTGCGCAGCTCTTCGATAAAGATGGCATCAGCCTTGCGCAGCAGATCGCAGTACTCTTTCTTCACTTCGCCAAGCACGCGCACGCCCAGACCCGGGCCCGGGAACGGGTGACGGTAGAGCATGTCGTAGGGCAGACCCAGCTCGAGGCCAACGCGGCGCACTTCGTCTTTGAACAGTTCGCGCAGCGGCTCGACCAGACCCATCTTCATCTCTTCCGGCAGGCCGCCGACGTTGTGGTGGGACTTGATGACGTGGGCCTTGCCGGTCTTGCTGGCGGCAGATTCGATCACATCCGGGTAGATGGTGCCTTGCGCCAGCCACTTGGCGTTTTTCAGCTTCTTGGCTTCATCGTCAAACACCTCGACGAAGACACGGCCGATGATCTTGCGCTTGGCTTCCGGCTCGTCTTCACCGGCCAGGGCGGAGAGGAAGCGCTCTTCGGCATCCACCTTGATGATGTTCAGACCAAAGTGATCGCCAAACATCTCCATCACCTGCTCGCCTTCGTTCAGGCGCAGCAGGCCGTTGTCAACGAAGACGCAGGTCAGGCGATCGCCGATGGCGCGGTGGACCAGCATGGCCACCACGGAGGAGTCGACACCGCCGGAGAGGCCCAGGATCACCTCGTCGTCACCTACCTGCTCGCGGATGCGGGCAACGGCATCGTCGATAATGGTGGCCGGGGTCCACAGGCACTCGCAGCCACAAATGTCTTTGACGAAGTGCTCCAGCATGCGGGCACCCTGACGGGTGTGAGTCACTTCCGGGTGGAACTGCACGCCGTAGAAGCGCTTGGCTTCGTCGGCCATGGCGGCGTGGGGGCAGGTCGCGGTCTGGGCGATGGTAACGAAATCCGCCGGGATCTCGCTGACCTTGTCGCCGTGGCTCATCCAGACATCCAGCAGGGCGTTGCCGTTGTCGGCAATGGCATCTTCAATGTTGCGCAGCAGGGCGCTGGTCTTGCCGGCGTTGCCCAGCACTTCCACCTTGGCATAACCGAATTCACGCAGGTTGGAGGATTGCACCTTGCCACCCAGTTGCTCGGCCATGGTCTGCATGCCGTAGCAGATACCGAATACCGGCACGCCGGCATTGAACACGTACTCGGGGGCGCGCGGGCTGCCCGCTTCGGTCACGGACTCGGGACCGCCGGAGAGGATGATGCCGTTCGGATTGAATTCGCGGATCTGCTCTTCGGTCACATCCCAGGCCCACAGTTCGCAGTAGACACCGATCTCGCGCACGCGGCGGGCGATCAGCTGGGTGTACTGGGAACCGAAATCCAGGATAAGGATACGGTGAGCGTGAATATTTTTAGTCATTTTATTCCTGCATCATGCTGGTGTGGGGATAAAAAACGGTGACAAAACGGGGCCGCAGCCCCGTCTTTCATCAGCCCATCCGGTAGTTGGGGGCTTCTTTGGTAATGGTCACGTCGTGGACGTGGGACTCTTTCATCCCGGCGCCGGAGATGCGCACGAATTCGGCCTTGGTGCGCATGTCGTCGATGGTGGCGCTGCCGGTCAGGCCCATGGAGGAGCGCAGACCGCCCATCTGCTGGTGAATGATCTCCTTGAGGCGGCCCTTGTAAGGTACACGCCCTTCGATCCCTTCCGGCACCAGCTTGTCGGCGGCGTTATCGGTCTGGAAGTAGCGATCGCTGGAGCCCTTGGACATGGCGCCCAAAGAGCCCATGCCACGGTAGGATTTGAAGGAGCGGCCCTGATAGAGCTCGATCTCGCCCGGCGCCTCTTCGGTACCAGCGAACATGGAGCCCACCATGACGCAGCTGGCGCCAGCAGCGATGGCCTTGGCGATATCGCCGGAGAAACGGATGCCGCCATCGGCAATCACCGGAACGCCAGTGCCTTCCAGTGCGTCAACGGCGTCGGAGATGGCAGTGATCTGGGGCACACCCACACCGGTCACGATACGGGTAGTACAGATGGAGCCCGGGCCGATACCGACCTTGACGGCGTTGACGCCGGCGGCGACCAGCGCCTTGGCGCCAGCGGCGGTCGCTACGTTGCCACCGATGATTTGCAGATCAGGATAGGCTTCACGGGTCGCCTTGATGCGCTCAAGCACACCCTGGGAGTGACCGTGGGAGGAGTCGATCAGCAGCACGTCGACACCGGCTTCCACCAGAGCGGCGACGCGCTCTTCGTTGCCGGCACCGGCGCCGACGGCGGCACCGACCCGCAGGCGACCCTTGTCGTCTTTACAGGCGTTGGGCTTGCGCTCGGCTTTCTGGAAGTCTTTGACGGTGATCATGCCCTTGAGTTTGAAATCAGCGTTGACCACCAGCACCTTCTCGATACGGTGCTTTTGCATCAGGGCAACCACCTCTTCGCGAGGGGCTCCTTCACGCACGGTCACCAGGCGCTCTTTCTGGGTCATGATCTGTTCGACGGTCAGGGAGAGATCGGTGACAAAACGCACGTCACGACCTGTGATGATACCCACCAGCTGGTTGCCGTCAGTCACCACGGGGTAACCGGCGAAACCGTTCTTGTGGCTCAGCTCCTTGATCTGGGCGATGGTCATGTCGGGGCGCACGGTCACGGGGTCGGAGACCACACCGCTCTCGTACTTCTTGACCTTGCGTACTTCGGCAGCCTGCTGCTCGATGGACATGTTCTTGTGGATAAAGCCGATACCGCCTTCCTGGGCCAGTGCGATAGCCAGACGGGCTTCGGTCACTGTGTCCATGGCAGCGGAGATCATGGGAATGTTCAAGCTGATAGAAGAGGTCAGCTTGGTACGCAGATCGGCAGTATTGGGAAGAACTTCGGAGTGGGCGGGAACCAACAATACATCGTCGAAGGTTAACGCTTCTTTGGCAATCCTGAGCATGGCAATATCTCACCGTTAGGGAAGTGGGGGCGTAAAATATTGCCGACGAAGTTTACTCACGGATTGGTCACTGGTAAAGAAGTTTTTTGAATTTTTTATGGCGTAGCCCTCTTTTGGTACGCCAAGAGGCCAAAAAACCAAGATTATCACTCTGGAAATGACCATTCTGGGACAAAAGAGCGATCAGTTTGCTGTTTTATGCAAATTGCCATTGTTGCCCCTCCCCTCCTTCCCAACCTCAATGACACAACATCACTTCATTCAACGAGATGGCTCTCGTCAGGCAGTAAATAGGCGACGACGCTATATGATGGCGTTGTTGCCCAAATCGATGAAGCTTGAGTGGAACTAACTGAGGACTTGGTGATCTGATCACCACCATCCTCTTCAAGTCTGCATCATGAGCACGTCGCTTCACCCCATCACCAACTGGCCTAAATACAACAAGTCGTTGATTAATCGTGGTTCACTCACCTTCTGGGTTGATGCCGAGGCCATGAGCAACTGGTTTCACCACGACCATCATGGGCGGCGGGGCCGCTGCCAGCTTTACACTGACCAGACCATCTGTACCTTCCTGATGCTCAAGGGGATTTTCAACCTCACTCTGCGGGCCACTCAGGGACTACTCGACTCCCTGTTCGAGCTGATGAATGTGCCGTTGTGCGCACCGGACTATAGCTGTGTCAGCAAGCGAGCACGTACGGTGACAGTGGCCTATCGACAGCCCCCAAAGGGACGCATTACCGACTTGGTTATCGACTCAACCGGGCTGAAGGTGTTTGGTGAAGGCGAGTGGAAGGTCAGAAAACACGGCGCTGAGAAGCGGCGAGTCTGGCGCAAGTTGCATCTGGCAGTAGACCCGGTAACCCACGATATCGTGGCAGCGGAGGTGTCATTGGAAAATGTCCATGATGCCGAGGTGTTGCCGACCTTGCTCAATCCACTGCGGCGCAAGCTGGGACGAGTTTATGCAGATGGCGCCTATGACAGCAAAGCCAGCCATCAGCTTATCTCGCGCAAAGGGGCGACAGCTTGTATCCCGCCTCGCAAGAGCGCGGGGTTATGGAAAAAGGGACACCCAAGAAATGACGCTGTGCTGGTGATGCGCAAGGAAGGGCTGGCGCACTGGAAGAAGATATCGGGGTATCACCGTCGCTCGCTGGCAGAGACGGCGATGTATCGGTTCAAGCAGTTGCTGACGGGGAAAATCAGTCTGCGTAACTACAATGGTCAGGTGGGAGAAGTCATGGCGTATGTCAGCGCCATAAACAAACTGAATACCCTGGAACTACCTGTCAGACAGCCCCGAGTGTAGCGGTCACCCAGGGCAGGCGAAGTCATGACTTTCTGGCTGATTTGGGAAACAACGCCCTATATGATAATAAACATAATAATGATGGGTTTGATGGCCTTTAAGCCTCGTTGGACCAACATAAACATGCGGTAAAAAGTGTTACGTTACGGCGCTTCCACTCTCTCTTCGCCCGGCATCACATTCACAGGAAAAATTCGCTGCCGGGCGATGATCCAACGTGATACAACTAGGTCTGTGATGACAGCTGTGCCATCTCGTTTTGGCTCGATTACCAGGAAGGTTATGTATGTCGCGATTCACGTCTGTCTGGATATGCCTTGGACTCTTGCTCACCCCGGTCCTGCTCGTATTGCTACTCAATCCCCTGTTGACCTCCTTCGTCTCCTATCATCTGCTGAAGACCAAGAGCCAGGAGCTATTGGAATACCAGCTGGAGCGCAACAAGAACCTGGAGCAGAACATTCTGGCCCAGCTTTCCCACTTCAAGTTTGACTGTGGACCGGAAGATGTCGCCCTGCTGCGCAATCCTGATTATTACAGTCGCCATATCCGCCTCGCCGGCCTGCATCCGAGCCAGGGAGGTGGCTGTTCGACCCTGGGGTTTGATTTGCCCGTGCTGACCGACGTCCAGGAGAGTGATCAGGCTGCGACACTTCATTTTGCAACGACCCAACATTCTGCCAACAGTGAACCCGAGGTGCTGATCTATTCCAGGCAGGCCGGCAATCTGGCTTATTGGGTATTGAACAACAGCTGGGCCAATGAATTATTGGCAGTCCCCTGCGAGGATTGCTTCTATGTGGAATTTCGCCGCGATAATGGCGCTATAATGGAGCAGCTGTTATTGCCTCGCGGTAATAAAGCCATCACCCAGCAGCCCAATCCGCTCTCGCTGACCGATTACGACGAATACAACAAAGTCAAACAGACTATCTGGGGGGGCAACGAACTTCGTTATTATGCCAGCCAGCAGGTTTACTATTATGGCCTGATATTTTCGTTGCTCTTTGGCCTTCTGCTGGTAGGTGGCTACTGGACCCTGAGAAATTATCGAAACTCTCTCGATGGATTACTGAAAATGGGGCTGACCAGAGGAGAATTTATTCCTTTCTATCAACCCATCGTCGATAGCCGGAATAATGAAGTCGTGGGTTATGAGGCATTATTGCGCTGGCGCCGGGGCGATACCTTTATTTCTCCTGGGATGTTTATCGAATATTCGGAAAACCAGGGACTGATCCTGCCGATGACGACCCAGATGGTGCGCCAGATCGTGGAGGATCTCAAAAAACTGCCCGACTCCCACTGGGTCAGCGTCAATCTGGTTGCCGCCCATGTCGAGCAGCAGACCCATCTGCAGGACATGCTCAAACAATTGCGCTGGCCCGATCCCGACCGTCTGACCTTCGAGCTCACCGAACGCCTGCCCATTTCGGACGTCAAGCATGCGGCTCGTGAAATGGCCAATCTGGGGCTGCGGGGGTATCACTTCAAGATCGATGATTTCGGCACCGGTTATGGCGGCTTTGCCTATTTGCAGCAACTGGGGATACGCAGCATCAAGATAGACAAGATGTTTATCGATACCATCGGCACCTCGGATCTCAAGCGCAATGTGCTCGACGCCATCATCGCCTTTGGCCATCAATCCAAAATGGAGATGATCGCCGAGGGAGTCGAGAATCAGGCGCAACTGGACTATCTCACCGAGCATGGAGTCTATCTGATCCAGGGTTATGTGTTTGCCAAGCCCATGCCGCTGGATGAGGTGCTGAAATGGCGCGTACCCGACCATCAGGGTGAAACAGTAGAGGCGATATAAGGGCCACCAGACCCGGCGGCGTGACCAGCCTCTGCTGACACGCCGCACCTGCTCTTTTGCACCCTCCCACCACCGGGGTAAACCCTGTTCCCCCCTTCCGCAGCGCCGCGTTTACCAATATTGTTTGTGATGCCCCTTGCTCAACAGGGGGCAAACAGGCGACCAATCCCCCTTGATTTGCACGGCACAAGGCCCCTCTTGCTCCTCCCGGCGGCCGTTTCAGGTTAAGATAGCCACCATTGTTTTCCCTCTGGCCCGGCCTGAGATAATCACAGGATCCCCCTTGAACCGATTTAGCCCATCCAGTGCGGCCAATGGCCGCGAGCAGCAGGTCTTTACCGTTACCCGCCTCAACAGCGCCGTGCGCATGATCCTGGAGCAGGATCTGGGGCTGGTGTGGCTGACCGGGGAGCTCTCCAACCTGGCGATGCCAAGCTCGGGCCACTGGTATTTTTCGTTGAAGGATCTCAGCGCCCAGGTGCGCTGCGCCATGTTCAAGGGCAACAACCGGCGGGTGGCGTTTCGCCCGCAAGACGGCATGCAGGTTTTGGTGCAGGCGCGGGTCTCCCTCTATGAACCGCGCGGCGACTACCAGCTCATCATTGAATCGATGCAACCCGCCGGAGATGGCGTGCTGGCCCTGCGCTTTGAAGAGCTCAAGCGCCGCCTTGGCGCCGAGGGGCTGTTTGACGAGGGCCGCAAACGGCCACTCCCCCGCGAGCCGCGCGCCGTGGGGCTGGTCACCTCCGCCACCGGCGCCGCCCTGCACGACATGCTGACAGTCTTGAAGCGCCGCGCGCCGGATCTGCCGGTCTTTATCTACCCGACCCAGGTTCAGGGGAGCGCCGCCACCAGTCAGATCGTCTCTGCGATTGCCCTGGCCAATCGCCGCGCCGAGGTAGATGTGCTGATCGTCGGTCGCGGTGGCGGCTCCCTTGAAGATCTCTGGTGCTTCAACGAAGAGGCCGTCGCCCGGGCGATCGCCCGCTCCGCCATTCCCGTGATCAGCGCTGTGGGTCATGAGGTGGATGTGACCATCAGCGACTTTGCCGCCGACCTGCGCGCCCCCACTCCGTCGGCCGCCGCCGAACTGGTGGCGCCCGACCAAAGTGCCCGCGCCCAGCGCCTCGTTCATCTCAGGCAGCGGCTGGTGCAGGCCATAAACCGCCAGCAGACTGCGTCCCGCCACGATTTCATCCTGCTGCAAAAGCGGCTCGACCATCAGGATCCCAAGCGGCGGCTGGAACAGCAATCCCAACGCCTCGACGAGCTCTCCGCCCGTTTGCAGCAACTGCTGCGCCAGCGCCTGCATCAGGGGGAACGGCGGCTTGCCAGCCTCGAGCTGCGCCTGCAGGGCAAGAGTCCGGAGCGGCTGCTGGCCGCCGGCAAGCGCCGCCACCAGTTGGCCGAGGAACGCCTCCATACGCTGATCGCCAAGCGCCGGGATCTGGCGAGCCATCGCCTCGCCATGCTCACTGCCCGTCTCGACGGGGTGAGCCCGCTCGCCACCCTGGGGCGCGGTTACTCCATCACCCGCACCCCACGCGGCGAGGTGATTAGCAACGCCGCCCAGGTGAGCGCAGGGGATAGCCTGGTCACCACCCTGGCACAAGGCCGCTTGCAGGTGCGGGTCGAGAAGACAGAGGGGTAATCCCCGCCACTGACGAGTTTTCGCGCGAAGCTTGCGCCGTCAGTTATCAGATAAAAAAAATCCCCGCCGGTTGGCGGGGATGTTTATTTTGGTGAGCGTGGCGTTTGCCTTAGCTGGCCTTGCGCAGGATCTGCTCAAGATAGTGGGCAAAGTTGTGACCGTGATGTTCCAGCAGTTTCGGGAACATGGAGATGGAGGTCATGCCCGGGAAGGTGTTGATCTCGTTGAGCAGGATCTCCCCCTCTTCGGTCAGGAAGAAGTCAACGCGAGAGAGGTGGGTCAGGTTGAGCTGACGGAATGCCTTGAGGGCGTACTCGTGGATGGCGTCAGCCTGCGCCTGGGTCAACCCTTCGGCACGCAGGGCAGTCTCGGTGTGGCTCGCGTTGCTGTACTTCTCTTCATAGGTGTAGAACTTGTCCTGCGGCACGCAGATCTCGCCAGGATAGGTGGCCACCAACTCGTCACCGTACTGGTACACCGCCACTTCCAGCTCCCGCGGCTTGACCGCTTTTTCGATCAATACCTGCTCGGAGTAACCGAAGGCGTCCTTGATGCCCTGCACCAGGTCGGCTTCGTTGCTGGCGGAGTAGCACCCCACGGAAGAGCCCTGGGAAGCGGCCTTGATAAAGACCTTGCCCCACTTGGCCAAGGCTGCCTTGGCCTCGGCCAGGCTCGCCTCGTTCTGTTCGGTCAAAAACAGATAGGGGGTATTGGGGATACCGAGAGCGGAGAGCCACAGCTTGGTGCTGATCTTGTTGAAGCAGATCTTGCTCGCCTCGGCATCGCAACCCAGATAAGGGAGGCCGGCCAGCTCCAGGAAGGATTGCAGATCACCGGTCTCGCCCGGGTAGCCGTGAATGCAGGGCACCACGTAATCCACCGGACGGGCCACGCTGTCAAACGAGAGCAGCTTGTCCAGCCCCAGCTTGCACTCGCGACCATCGGCACTGAGCCAGCGGTCGGCAAACATCTCGACCCGGGTCACTTCGACACCAGGCAACAGGCCGAGTTGTTTTTCGAGGAAATTGGCGCTGCGCAGAGAGACTTCGTGCTCTGAGCCACCGCCGCCGCACAGCAGCAAGACATGCATGTTCTTCATTAGATGTGATCCCTTGGGAAAAGCGGCTTCGCCATCACCATTTAAAATCCAGTCGCATTAAAAACCGGACGAAGCCAGATACGAACATAAGTGCGCGCCAGTGTAGCAAGGGAGACAAAGCCTTGTCAGCTGATGGGGCCGTCACTGCCCCCTTTGGGGCCGCAAAAAAGCGGCCATGTGTCAAAAATGGGGAAAAAGAGCTCAACGCGGCGGGTCGACCCGGCCCACGCCGTTGCCATTGACCCGAAACCAGCCGGCGATGCTGAAGCGCTCGCGATTGGCGGGCAACACCTCGTGGGGGAACTCTTCGGATAAAAACAGCACCAGCCGCCCCCCCTTGGGCGAGACATCCATCAGCAACTGCTCGTCGTTGTCATACATTCGCAGCACCCCGCCCGCCTCTGGCTGCCAATCGTTGTTGAGATAAAAGACAGAGGTGAGCCGCCGGTTGGAGCGACCGGCGAAGGCGTCGCGATGGGTGGCATAAAAATCGCCGCTGCGATAGCGGGCAAAGTGGGCCTCGTAATCGAACAGCCCCAGCATCAGCATGCGATTGGCAGCCAGACGCAAGGACTCCATCCGGGCGAGGTAATCGGCCACGGGCGCGCCAAGGGAAGGCTCCAGCCAGTGGATCTGATCTCGGCGAATGTCTCGGTTGCCCTGATGCTGCGCCTCGCGCCCTATGCCCGCCGGTTGCCACTCGTCTGGCAGACAGGCCTTGAGGGTATCCACCTCGGCGGCGGTTAAAAAATCATCCACTATCACCCACCCCCGGGTGTAAATGGCATCCATGACGGCTTGATAGTCCAAGATTGACTCGCAACAAGTGGAAAAGAGAGCGCTTTTTAGCGACTTCCCGGCTGGCGCACAAACCGGTTTGCTTATCTTGAGAAGTCCCATCCTCAATACGTGATCTGCCGGATTTCGCGCGCCTTTTTCGCGCCGGTTGTGATCCCGCCCCGCATCGACTCAAGGCCAGTGCCAAAAATGTGATAACGGCCGCATGCCTCGGCGCCGCCCGGTGCAGCCACTTGCCCCAGACAGAGCCACCCGATACCGTAATCCCCATTCCGGTTTGCAGTCCACACAAGGAAGATGCCATGCCCCTGCCCGACCTTACTCTGCAACGCCTCGACGGCAGCCCCTACCCGCTGGTACAGCTGGCGGGCAAGGTGATCCTGGTGGTCAATGTCGCCAGCCGCTGCGGCTTTACCCCCCAGTACACCGGGCTCGAGGCCCTCTATCTGGATCTGGGCCCGGCCGGGTTGGAGATCCTGGGCTTTCCCTGCAACCAGTTTGGCCAGCAGGAGCCGGGAGATGCCGAGGAGATCGCCCGCTTCTGTTCCCTCGACTATCCGGTCACATTCCCCATCATGGCCAAGTGCGAGGTCAACGGCGAGCAGGCCCACCCCTTCTACCAGTGGTTGAAGAGAGAAAAGCCGGGCTTGCTCGGGCTGGAAAACATCAAGTGGAACTTCACCAAGTTCCTGATCGACCGGGATGGAAACGTGGTGGACCGATTCGCCCCCACCACCAAGCCGGAGAGCCTGACCGAGCAAATCCGCGCTCTGCTCTGACGCCTACCTGCCTGCTTGGCATGACGGCCGGTGCGACAGCTACTGCGCAGCGGCCGCACTTCTGCTATATTGCGCCCCCGTTATCGTTTCTATCTTGTGGCGGGTGCCAAGGCACCGGCCATCCGTTGAGCCAGGTGCTCACCAGAGGAGTTTCTCTCGAACATGTCATTCAATGAACTGGGTCTGTCTCCGCACATCCTGCGGGCCGTCAAGGAGCTGGGTTACGAACAGCCAACCCCCATCCAGCAACAAGCCATTCCGGCCATTCTGGCCGGTCAGGATGTGCTCGGCGGCGCCCAGACAGGCACAGGCAAAACGGCCGGCTTCACCCTGCCCATGCTCCAGCGCCTGCTGGCTAACCATGGTCGTGGCCGCCGTCAGGTACGCGCCCTGGTGCTGACCCCGACTCGCGAGCTCGCAGCCCAGGTGGGCGAGAGCATCATCAAATATGCCCATCACCTGCCGTTTCGTACCCTGATCGCCTACGGCGGCGTCAGCATCAAGCCCAATCTGGACGCCATCAAGCTTGGCATCGATATCCTGGTAGCTACCCCGGGCCGATTGCTGGATCTGCTGACCCAGGGCGCTCTGACCCTGAACGAGCTGGAAGTGCTGGTGCTGGATGAGGCGGATCGCATGCTCGACATGGGCTTTATCCACGACATCCGCCGCATCATGAAGGCGCTGCCCGCCGAGCGGCAGACCCTGCTCTTCTCCGCCACCTTCTCGGATGAGATCAAGGCGCTGGCAGACGATCTGCTGAACGACCCGACCCTGATCGAGGTCGACCCCAGCAACACCGCCGCCGAGCAGGTGACCCAGCGCATTATCCAGGTCGACCGGGAACGGCGCCGCGAGCTGCTCTCCCACATGATCGGCCGCGGCAACTGGCAACGGGTATTGGTGTTCGTACGCACCAAGCAGATTGCCGACAGGCTCGCCCACCAGATGCAAAAAGATGGCCTGGATACCGTCGCCATCCACGGCGACAAGAGCCAGGGTGCCCGCAACCGGGCGCTGGCCGATTTTCGTGAAGGCAAGGTGCGGGTGCTGGTCGCCACCGACATCGCCGCCCGTGGCCTCGACATCGATCAGCTGCCCCATGTGATCAACTTTGAATTGCCCCAGATGGCGGAGGACTACATCCACCGCATCGGCCGTACCGGTCGCGCCGGTCGCGACGGCGAGGCCATCTCCCTGGTGAGCCAGGACGAGCTGGGCCAGCTCAAGGCCATCGAATCCCTGATTGGCCAGTCCTTGCAAGTGGAGATCCTCGACGGGTACGAACCCAGTGGCAAACCAAGCCGCCAGACTCTGCCCGGCAGCAAGCCGGTACAAAACCCGCCGCGTGCCCGTGACGGCGCCAATGCCAAGGGTGGCAAGGGCAAACCCGCCGCAGGCAAAGCCAAGGGCGATGGCAGCAAGAAGCCCGCTCAGTCTCCTCAAAACAAGTCTCGCAAGCGGGAAGTGGTGGGCGAGGACGTCGGGTTTGCCCCCATGCGCCGCCTGCCCAAAGCCCAGCGGGACAGCTATCAGGAGAGCGACGACGAGTAATTCGTCCCGCGTTGCCATGCTGCTGAGTCAAACAAAGGGAGCCAGTTCGGCTCCCTTTGTGCTTTCTGGCGATCGGGCAAAGGCCCCTACACCAGCGAATGGCGCA
Source organism: Aeromonas sp. FDAARGOS 1407 (assembly GCF_019048725.1). Classification (NCBI taxonomy): domain Bacteria; kingdom Pseudomonadati; phylum Pseudomonadota; class Gammaproteobacteria; order Aeromonadales; family Aeromonadaceae; genus Aeromonas; species Aeromonas sp. FDAARGOS 1407. Next base: position 3,015,101 of record NZ_CP077399.1, on the reverse strand, counting down.
CGCTACCGGGATGCTTGCCTGGATGACGTGCAATCTGGCTACCATCGAGCGGGCGATGCTGCAAAAACTCGAACAGCCCCGCCTGCAAATTGACGTTCCAGAAGCGCCCGGCCAGAGTCAGTACCAACCGCTCGTCCGTCAAGCTGGCCAGCCCGTTTCGCTGCCACCCCTCAAACAGCGGCTGCAGATGTGCACGCAGCGGCGCAGGCAGGCTCGCCAGGGCCAGCCAACCGCGATCGAGGGCACCTCGCAGCAGTCCGTCTATCCGGGCGTCGGGATTGCGACTCATCACCATACCTGGGGCCCGCTCGCCCTTGGCCAGTGCGTCGTGCCAACCGTCAAGACTGCGGCCATTCATCACCCCGTGACCATGAATGTTGCCCCCCGCGCCCGCGCCAAAGGGGAGGATCTCGGCCCCGCGCTTGGCCATCTGGTTGTAGCGGCTTTGCTCTGCGTTGCTGCGCCGCCAGTGGCAACAGGAGAGCCGCTGCCAGCCCCCCTGCTCCAACACCCGGGCGCCATAGGCATACATGGCGGCCCGCTGCTGGCCATCGGCCGACCAGCCCAGCTTGCCCTTCGCCTCGGCCCGCTCGAGATTGGTGCCCTGCATGGCGATGAGCTGGTAGAGATCCACCCCGTGCACTGCGCTTGCCATCACGTCGCGGATGTCCTGGCGCCATACCTCGTCATCCTGCCCGGGCAGACCGAAGATAAGGTCGGCCACGATCACGGCCGCATCGTCCCGAGTCAGCTCGCCGAGTCGGCGCAGCAGGGTCTCCCTGTCATCAAAACGGGCCGCCTGCTGGCGCACGCCGGTATCAAAACTCTGTACGCCAAACGAGAAACGGTTGAAGCCCCCTGCCAGAGCTATCTGCCACTTGGCCTCGTCAAACCCGTTGAGACGCCCCTCCAGGGTCACCTCCACATCCGGGGTCAACGGAAAGCGCCCAATGGCATTGGCCAGCCGGGCCAGATCCTCGACCGCCATATCGGTGGGGGTGCCCCCGCCCACATAGACGGCAGAGAAAGGTTTGCTTTGGCCCAACGGAGTCTCGGCAGCCGCGTTTAGGCTGGCACACAGGGCCGCCATGTAACGGCTCATGCGCGCCGGATTGGCGCCATTTTCAAAGAAATTGCAAAAGCTGCAGCGCTTGCGACAAAAAGGAATGTGGATGTAAAGGGCCCGCTCGTCGGCTTCACTCTCTTGTTGCCACCAGGCTTGCCAGGCGGCTTCGTCGATGGACACGGGGCGCACACCGCCCCGGCTGGCATGGGCCGAAGTTTTGCCACTGAAGGCAAATTTAAGGGGATCGGGAGTCGCCATGCCGATCATGGTTGGCGTCAGATCGCTTGTCATCGTTGCAGGATTACCATCTGAAATAACACAAATGATAACCACTATCAATTAACTTCAAGTTTGTGCTGGATCAACTCAGGGTCAGAGAGCCCTGATTTGCTACCTGTCATTAACTGCTAATGTCGATCCAATTAACAGATAAGTTACTCAAGATGAGGTAGGGTGTGCCGATAGAAAGTCATCTCCCCCTCTCGACCATGATTCATCGGGGAAAGATGCCAATCATTGACGATCGCTTACCTGTGCATGGACTCTGCCAACGATGCAAAACCTGTCTCTCAACTGGAAAATGTTCCTCCCCCTCACCTTGGTCATCGGCTGCACATTTGCCCTCAGTTTTGAACTCTCCGCCTGGTTGCAGCGGGATCTCGCCATCCGACTGGCGGGTGAGAAAGTGGAGAGCGCCGCCAACACCTACATGGATCAGCTCAACGTCCTGATGATGACGGGAGGCATGGCCAATCGACAGATAGTTCAGACCAAGCTCAAGAGCGAACAGGGTATCGTCGAGGCCAGGGTCATTCGCGCCCCCGCCGTGAGCGATCTGTTCGGAGCGGGTCATCCGGATCAGAAAATCGCGGATACGCTGGATGAGCGCGCCATCAAGCAGGGCGAGGTCATCTTCGAGCAACAGGGCAACCAGCTCACCCTGATAAAACCCTTCAAGGCCTACAAGGAGTATCGCGGTACCCAGTGCACCACCTGCCACCAGGTGGCGGAGGGAACCGTCATGGGGGCGGTGCGGATCAGTTACGATCTCAGTCATACCTTCAGTGAAATCCATCGCAACAACCTGATCCTGAGCGGCAGCCTGGCCGCCGTGTTCAGCCTCGGCTTTGGCCTGCTCTGGTGGGTGCTGCAGCGCTACATCAAGCGCCCGGTTCGTCATCTGCAGCTCAATATGACCCGCATGGCCAAGGAGCGGGATCTCTCCCTCCCCCTTATCAATCGCAGCCAGGATGAGCTGGGCCAGATGACCCGCGCCGTCAGCGACATGGTGCAGGGGTTTCGCCACAGCCTGCAATCCGTCGAGAGTGCCACCCAACAGCTCTATCAGGAGTCAAACCAGATAAGCGAGGTCGCGACCCGCACCGAAGGAGCGGCCCGTCAGCAGGAGAGCATGACCACCCAGGTGGCCGCCGCCGTGAGCGAGCTGGCCGCCAGCTCCCATGAGGTACGCGAACATGCCCGCAAGAGCGCCGAGCTCTCCGCCCTCACCAATCAGGATGCCGCCGAGACCAGCCGCCTCGCCCAGCGCTCCATCACCGATATGGACGAGATGTCGGAGGAGATAGAGCGAGTCGACAAAGTGATCCAGCAGCTCGACAACCGCTGCCTCGCCGTCGACGGCGTGCTGGAGGTGATCAAGGGGATCGCCGATCAGACCAATCTGCTGGCCCTCAACGCCGCCATCGAGGCGGCCCGTGCCGGCGAGCAGGGACGCGGCTTTGCGGTGGTGGCGGACGAGGTGCGGGCCCTCTCCAACCGCAGCCGCGCCGCCAGCGAGGAGATCTCCCAGATGATCGCCGCCCTGCAAAAAGAGGCGCAGAGCGCCGTTGTGGTGATCGGGGATGCAAAAGCCAAGGCCGACGAGAGCATTCACAAGACCGAGGCCACCCTGGCGGCCATGCAGAACATCATTGGGCGCATCGCCAGCATCAATGATCTCAATGCCCAGATGGCGCAATCCGCCGAAGAGCAGGACAGGGTCTGCAGCGAGGTCGATCGCTCGGTGAGCGACATTCGCAACAGCGCCAACGACACCCTGGGCCAGGCCCATGCCGCCAACCTGGCCAGCCGCCAGCTGGTCGAGCAGTGCAAGACGCTGGAGCAGTTGCTCAAGACCTACCGCTGGTAGCCCGATGACAGACAGCAAAAAGCGCGACCCGGGTCGCGCTTTTTTATTGCCTTGGTGCTTGCCAAGAAAGAACCGGCAAGCGCCAGAGGTACAGATCAGCCTGCATTGCGGGTGGCTACCGCATCGGCCAGGTTGCGCAGCAGGCTCTCGGTGTCGGCCCAGCCGATACAGGCGTCCGTGATGCTCTGGCCGAAGGTGAGCTCACACCCGTCCACCAGATCCTGGCGCCCTTCCACCAGATGGCTCTCCACCATGACGCCGAACACCGCCTTGCTACCGGCACGCAGCTGACCTGCCACGTCCTCGGCTACCAGCATCTGGTTCTTGAACTGCTTGCTGCTGTTGGCGTGGCTGAAATCGATCATCACCTTCTGCGGCAGCCCCGCCTTCTCCAGCCCCTTCACCACCTCGCTGACATGGCCGGCGCTGTAGTTCGGCTCGCGGCCACCGCGCAGAATGATGTGGCAATCCGGGTTACCGGCGGTCGCCACGATGGCGGAGTGACCGTACTTGGTCACCGACAGGAAGTGGTGCGGCGCGCTGGCGGCGCCGATGGCGTCGATAGCCACCTTGATGGTGCCGTCGGTACCGTTCTTGAAGCCCACCGGGCAGGAGAGCCCGGAGGCCAGCTCGCGATGCACCTGGGATTCGGTGGTGCGCGCCCCGATGGCGCCCCAGCTCATCAGATCGGCCACGTATTGCGGAGTGATCATGTCGAGGAACTCGGAGGCGGTCGGCAGCCCCATGTCGTTGAGATCCAGCAGCAATTTGCGTCCCAGGCGCAGGCCGTCGTTGATCTGGCAGCTGTTGTCGAGGTAGGGGTCGTTGATGAGCCCCTTCCAGCCCACAGTGGTGCGCGGCTTCTCGAAATAGACCCGCATCACGATCTCGAGCTGATCTTTGAGCTCGTCGCGCAGCGCCTTGAGGCGCTTGCCGTATTCCAGCGCCGCGACCGGATCGTGGATGGAGCAAGGACCGATCACCACCAGCAGGCGATCATCGTCACCGGTCAGAATGCGGTGAATGGCCTGGCGAGATTCAAACACCGTATTTGATGCGGTCTCGGTGGCCGGAAACTTCTCAAGCACCGCAACCGGGGGCAATAACTCTTTGATTTCACTGATACGAACGTCGTCGGTTTGATGCTGCATGACAAGGCTTCCTGCTAGATGACTGCGATAATGAAACTTCAATCTAGCCCTCGACAGAGGCGGTGTAAATAGAAAATTACATCGATAGCAAAACTATTTCACCAAGCAATCTTGCAAGTTACTGAAATGGTGCTACCGCGAATACCAAAGACAACAAGGCCCGCACAATGGCGGGCCTCACGGGTACAAATCAATCAGTCATGCTGACTGATGCTGGCCAGCTTGTCGAAGTAATCCGGGAAGGTCTTCGAGGTGCACTTGGGATCATTGATGGTCACCGGCGTATCCGACAGTGCCACCAGGGAGAAGCACATGGCGATGCGGTGATCGTTGTAGGTATCGATCGCCGCATGGTTGAGTTGGGCCGCCGGGGTCACCGTGATAAAGTCGTGCCCTTCCTCCACATCAACACCCAGCTTGCGCAGCTCGGTGGCCATGGCGTGCAGACGGTCGGTCTCCTTCACCCGCCAGTTGTAAATGTTGCGAATGGAGGTGGGCCCCTCGGCAAACAGCGCCGCCACGGCGATGGTCATGGCCGCATCCGGGATGTGGTTCATGTCCATGTCAACCCCGTGCAACGTCCCCTGCTCGGCCTCGATGAAGTCATCGCCCCAGGTGATGCGGGCCCCCATCTTCTCCAGCACGTCGGCAAAGTGAATGTCGCCCTGGATGCTGTGCTTGCCAATGCCGGTGACCCGTACCTTACCCTTGATGGCGCCTGCCGCGAGGAAGTAGGAGGCGCTGGAGGCATCCCCTTCCACCAGGAAGTCGCCCGGGCTGACATAGGTTTGGTTGCCCTTGATGTAGAACACCTTGTAGTTGTCGTGTTCGATGACCACCCCGAACTGCTTCATGATGTGCAGGGTGATGTCGATGTAGGGCTTGGAGACCAGCTCCCCCTTGATGTGAATGCGGGTGTCACCGGCCGCCATGGGCGCCGCCATCAAAAAGGCGGTCAGGAACTGGCTGGAGACGGAGCCATCCACGTGCACGTCACCACCCCAGAGCCCCTTGGCATCTACCACCAGGGGCGGATAGCCGTCTTTTTTCAGGTACTGGATATGGGCGCCCGCCTCGCGCAGGGCATCCACCAGATGGCCGATGGGACGCTCTTCCATGCGCGGCTCGCCCCCCAGGGTGTACTCCCCGGAACCGAGGCACAAGGCCGCACACAAGGGACGCATGGCGGTGCCTGCATTGCCAAGGAACAGATTGACCGGCTCTTTCACCGCAAAGCTGCGACCCAAACCATGTACGGTGCACTCGGTCTTGTCGGCAGAGAGCTTGTATTTGACGCCGAGCTGGGTCAGCGCCGCCAACATGTGGCGGATATCATCGCTGTCGAGCAGATTGGTCAGACGGGTGGTGCCGCGAGCCAGGGCTGCCAGCAGCAGAGCCCGGTTGGAGACGCTCTTGGAGCCGGGCAGATTAACCTCGCCAGCCACACGGGAAATGGGTTCCAGACGCAACGAATTCATAGACTTCCTGTACTATCTCAAAAAAACACCTGTCCGGACGTTAACAGCCCGCGCCCAGCTCGGCAAGGGTACTTTCGGGGTAAATATGGCGGCGGGCGCCGCATTCAGGACAAGCAGAAAAAGACGCCGGGCTCGGCCCGGCGTCTGACATCAGCAGGGAAAACTCAGCCGTGGCGCTTGGCAAAGCCGTCCATGAAGCTGACCAGCGCCTTGACCCCTTCCAGCGGCATGGCGTTGTAGAGGCTGGCACGCATGCCACCGACAATGCGATGGCCCTTGAGCGCCAGCAGGCCAGCCGCTTCCGATTCGGCCAGGAACAGCTTGTCCAGTTCGGCATTTTTCAGCTGGAACGGGATGTTCATGCGAGAGCGGCAGCTGGCATCCACCTGGTTGCCATAGAAGCTCGACTGATCGAGATAGTCGTAGAGGAAATCGGCCTTCTCCTTGTTGCGCGCTTCCATGGCCGCCAGGCCGCCCTGCTCTTTCAGCCACTCGAACACCAGACCAGCCAGATACCAGGCATAGGTGGGCGGGGTGTTGAACATGGAGTCGTTCTTGGCGGTGAGCTGGTAATCGAAAATCGAGGGCACATCGGCGCGCGCCTGGCTCAGCAGATCGTCGCGCACGATGGCAATCGCCAAGCCCGAGGGGCCAATGTTCTTCTGGGCGCCGGCATAGATGATGCCAAAACGGCTCACATCAAGGGGACGGGAGAGGATGGTGGAGGAGAGATCCGCTACCAGCGGCACGTCGCCGGTGGCCGGGATGTCGAACATCTCGATGCCGTCGATGGTTTCGTTCGGGCAGTAGTGCACATAGGCCGCATCGGCGCGAAACGCCGGGGTCGGCAGCAGCTGGCTAATCCCCTGCTCATTCTTGGCAACCCCCTGATAGGTCTGGATGTCGCCATACTTTTTGGCCTCATCCACGGCGCTCTGGGACCAGACGCCGGTCAGCAGAAAGTCAGCCTTCTTGTTGGCACCACCCAAGAGGTTCATTGGCACGGCGGAGAACTGGCCGCGACCGCCGCCGTGCATGAACAGCACCTTGTAGTTGTCCGGTACCGCCAGCAGCTCGCGCAAGTCTGCTTCGGCTTTCTCGGCGACTGCCATGTAGGGCTTGCCGCGGTGGGACAGCTCCATGACCGAGGCTCCCAGCCCCTGAAAATTACAAAATTCGCGCTGGGCGCGCTCCATGACTTCGACCGGCAACATGGCGGGGCCGGCGCAGAAGTTGTAAATCTGTTTGCTCATGACGCTTTCCGTGAATGGATGAGAGTGATCGATGACTTGTCAGGTTTTACACAAGAGAGGCTTGCTGATCAAAGGCTTTTTGGGATCTGGCGCACTCTTTTCGGTCATGATGAAACGTCGGACAGAAGAGAAAAAGCCCTGAACGGGTCAGGGCTTGCTGAGAACATGCGCAGAATTGGTCGCGAGTCCGCATAAAACGCGAGTCACCGCCTTTTCTGACAAATTTACACTTTGGCGGTGAGCTCCGGCAGCAAGGTGAAGAGATCCCCCACCAGCCCGTAGTCGGCCACCTGGAAGATGGGGGCCTCGCTGTCCTTGTTGATGGCCACGATCACCTTGGACTCCTTCATCCCCGCCAGATGCTGGATGGCCCCCGAAATGCCGACCGCGATGTAGAGCTCGGGGGCCACCACCTTGCCGGTCTGACCCACCTGCAGATCGTTGGCCACAAACCCCGCATCCACCGCCGCCCGCGAGGCGCCCACCGCGCCACCCAGCTTGTCCGCCAGCGCCTCAATGAGGGCAAACTGCGCCTTGGAGCCCAGTGCCCGCCCGCCGGATACCACCACTCGCGCCGCCGCGAGATCGGGCCTGGCCGAACGGATCGCCTGGCGCTCTACCAGACGGGTACGGCACTTGAACTCGGGCACCGACAAGGCTTCGACGGGCGCGGACGCCCCCTGCTGCCCCGCCTTGGCAAAGGCGGTCGGACGGACCGTCATCACCTTGACGGGGGCCGAGCTTGCCACCCTGGCGATGGCATTGCCGGCATAGATGGGGCGCAGGAAGGTATCGCCGCTCTCGATACCGATCACCTCGGCAATCATCTCCACCCCGAGCCGGGCCGCCACCTGGGGCAGCAGCGCCTTGCCCGTACTGCTGGCCGCCATCAGGCAGTGTTCATACCCCTGGGCATGAGTGGCCAGCAGCTTGTCGACCCCATCCAGCAAGCCGTCTGCCAGCATGGGATGCTCGGCCAGCAATACCTTGTCGACCCCTTCCAGTTGCGCGGCCTGCGCCGCCGCCTCGCTCAGCCCCTGCCCGAAGAGCAGCAGATGGATGTCGCTCCCCAGTTGCCCTGCGGCCGTGACCAGCTGCGCGGCGTTGTCGGCCAGCCGGCCCTGATGATGTTCGGCAATGATCAGCACGCTCATGGCAGCACCTTCGCTTCGTTCTTGAGTTTGTCCACCAGCTCGTCCACCGAGCCGACCCGGATCCCGGCGGCGCGCGCAGGGGGCGCCATCACCCCGAGCAGCCGGGTCTGACCGGCAGGCTCGACGGCAAGGGCGGCAAACGGTGCGCTCTCGAGCGGTTTGCGCTTGGCCTTCATGATGTTGGGGAGCGAAGCAAAGCGCGGTTCGTTGAGCCGCAGATCGACACTGACGACAGCGGGCAATGGCATGCCGAGGGTCTCAAGGCCGCTGTCTATCTCGCGGGTCACCAGCAGCTCCCCCCCCTCAAGCTTGATCGCGCTGGCACAGGTAGCCAGCGGCCAGTCATTGAGGGCCGCCAGCATCTGGGCTACCTGGTTGTTGTCTGAATCGATGGACTGCTTGCCAAGGAGCACCAGGTCCGGCTGCTCCAGCTCGCATACCTGTTGCAGGGCGCGGGCCACGGTGAGCGGCGTGAGCGTCTCGTCCGTCACGTAGTGGCGGGCCCGATCCGCCCCCAGCGCCAAGGTATGGCGCAGCTGTTCGGCAGCCGCATCGGGCCCGAACGTCACCACCACCAGCTCGCTTGCCACCCCGGCTTCCCGCAGTCTGATGCCCTCCTCCACCGCTATTTCACAAAACGGGTTGATACCCATCTTCACGTTGGCGAGCTCAACATCCGAGCCGTCTCCCTTGACCCGGATCTTGACGTTGTAATCTACTACCCGTTTGATCGCGACCAGCAGCTTCATGGGGTCATGCCTCATCTGTTTGGGTTGAATTCATTGACCAGTCCTTGCACTTTTTTGTTTGATTTTTTACTTACAAGAGCTTTACGTTTACGTAAACTACCAGCACTACCCTAGGCCAACTAGAGCGCAGAGGCAAGATGGAACGGGAAGCAATGGAATTTGATGTCGTCATCGTGGGTGGCGGCCCGGCGGGGCTCAGCGCAGCCATCGCCCTGAAGCAGCACAACGCCGACCTGTCGGTCTGTTTGTTGGAGAAGGGAGCCGAAATTGGCTCCCACCTGCTCTCCGGCGCCCTGTTCGATCCCGTTGCCCTCAAGGAGTTGCTGCCGGATAGCTGGCAGGAGGCCCCCCTCGGCATACCGGTCAGCGACGATCAGGTGCACCTGCTGCAAAACGATAGCCGGGCGCTGCAACTGCCCCACTGGGCGGTGCCGCCACGGATGCACAACACGGGATGCCATATCCTGAGTCTTGGCAACCTCTGCCGCTGGCTCGCCCGGCAGGCAGAAGCACAGGGAGTCGAAATATACCCGGGCTTCACCGCCAGTGAACTTATCATGGAAAATGGCCGGGTCAAGGGCGTGCTCACCGGCGATCTCGGGCTGGATCGGGCCGGTAACCCCAAGGCGGATCACGTCCCCGGCATGGCACTGCTCGGTCGCTACACCCTGTTTGCCGAAGGGGCTCGCGGCCATCTTGGCAAGCAGCTCATCACCCAGTTCGGGCTGGAAAACAGCGCCCAGCCGCAACACTACGCCATCGGCTTCAAGGAGCTGTGGCAACTGCCGGCCGGCCAGAGCCATGCTGGCCGGGTGTTGCATGGCAGCGGCTGGCCCCTTGGCAAGGAAGGGGGCAATCACAGCCACGGTGGCTTCTACCTCTACCACATGGAAGGGGATCAGGTGGCAGTCGGCCTTATCGTCGATCTCAACTACCAGAACCCTTGGCTCAGCCCGTTTGACGAGTTCCAGCGTCTCAAGCACCACCCGCTGATCGCTGAAGTACTCAAGGGAGGCGAGCGCATCAGTTATGGCGCCCGTGCTATCACCAAGGGAGGCTGGCACTCCCTGCCCCACATGCATTTCCCCGGCGGCCTGCTGATTGGCTGCGATGCCGGCACTCTGGATTTCTCCCGCATCAAGGGCATCCACACCGCCATGAAGTCGGGGATGCTGGCGGCCAAGACCGTCGCCATGAGTCTCAAGGGCGGGGATGAAGGGGGACGGGATCTGGCCGAGTTTGGCGATGCGTTGCAGCAAAGCTGGCTGGCCCGTGAGCTGAAAACCGCCCGCAATGTCGGCGCAGCCCTGCATCGCTATGGCCCCTGGCTCGGTGGCGCCTTCAACTGGCTGGAGCAGCGACTCTTTCACTCCCGCCTCTTCAGGGAAGGTTCGCCCTTTACCCTGCTGGACAGGGAGCCCGACTACCGTCAGCTGCGCATGGCCAGTCGTTGTGAGCCTATCGACTATCCCAAGCCGGATGGCAAGCTCAGCTTCGACAAGCTCTCGTCCGTCTATCTGGCCAACACCAGCCACGACGAGGATCAGCCCTGTCACCTCAAATTGCAGGATGAACAGATCCCGGTCGAGGCCAATCTGGCCACCTGGGCCGAACCCGCCCAGCGTTACTGTCCGGCCGGCGTCTTTGAGATCATTGAGGCCGAACGCGAGCCACGGCTGCAGATCAACGCCGCCAACTGCATTCACTGCAAGACCTGCGACATCAAGGATCCCAGCCAGAACATCACCTGGACACCGCCTCAGGGGGGCAATGGGCCCAACTACCCCAATATGTGACAGAGTCTTATACGGCGGAGCCTTATGTTGAGGGACATGATGTTCAGGAGCATTGCCATGCAGATCCGAGATGGCATGGCTAACCAGCGCCTCAACATCTCCCCGGCAGTTGCCCAAGGGGGAGATGGCCCCAACTGCCCCTAAGGTGAAAGAGGCTTATCCCTCATCCCGGAAAGCGGCAAAGCAGATGCCTCCGGGCTGACCACTTTCCAGCCAGATCCGATGATCCGACCTCGCTGTTTTTTTGAGCGAACAGGCTGAACCCAGCATGAATAAGCCCTGACAAGCGCGGCCTGCCCCTGTATAGTTCGCCGCATTCAGGTTTTCCATCGGCCCGTTCAGCTTGTCCACGGGATCGCTTTCTACGCGCTCTAAGGCCGCATGACCTGTGCAACCATCCCTGATTACCCATGACTTTTTAAGGGGGGACAGATGATCACCGCCTACATTCTCAATAACAAGGTACTGGACATAGTCACGCTCGGGCCTGACGACATAGTGCCTGACAACACGGTCTGGCTGGATGCCTACAAACCGGACACGGCGGAGCGAGAATGGTTGACGGGCCTGTTCCTGGAAGAGGTGCCCGACAAGGAGGAGCTGGACGACATCGAGGCGTCGGCCCGTTTCTACTGGGACACCGACGGTCTGCACATTCACTCCCTGTTTCCCCAGCGGATCGGTCGTGACACCAAGGGTGTCCACGTCTCCTTTACCCTGCGCAACAACCTGCTGATCAGCATTCGTGAAGATGACATCGGCTTAGTGCGCCTGCTGCGCCACTATATGCGCCAGGACAGGCTGGAGGTGGAGGATGCCCTCGACATCCTGCTAGAGGTGCAGAACCTGAAAGTTGAGTACCTCTCCGACCTTATCGAGGATGGTTACAAAACCTTGGAAAACACCGCCGATCAGATCTTCGAGCCGGACCAGATCAACCCCATGCTTAAAGAGTTGATGGCCCAGGAAGAGGCCAACGGCCAGATCCGTCTCTCCCTGCACGATACCCGGCGCGCCTTGCGTTTTTTGAAGCGCAGCCTGCGCCAGCGCATGAGCCTGGAGCAGAACAAGTGGATCGACGAGATGCTGCACGACGTGGAATCCCTGCTGCCCCACACCCAGTTCCTGTTCGACAAGATCAACTTCCAGCTGGAGGCCTCCATGGGGGTGACCAATCTGGAGCAGAACAAGGTGATCAAAATCTTCTCGGTCGCCGCGGTCATCTTCCTGCCGCCGACGCTTATCGCCAGCATCTACGGCATGAACTTCGGCCGCATGCCGGAGCTCGCCTGGGAGTACGGCTATCCCCTCTCCCTGGTGCTGATGGTGATGTCATCGCTCGGCACCGGCCTCTTCTTCAAGCGCAAGGGCTGGCTGTAACGCCACCTTGAATGACAAACGCGGATTGGGGGGCATGGCCCCCCGATTAATTCCTCTCTCCCCCGCACCTTGCAAAGGGCCCTGTCCCGCCCCATATCTGCCACATCCTTCATCCAAGCGGATCACGGGCCTTATGACCCTCTACCCCGAACACAGATATGACGATCACGGCCAGCTGCGCCCCCCGCTCTGGTTTTGGCCCATTGCCCTGTTGCTGACCCGCTCGGTTTGGCTGTTTCTGATGGCGGGGGTCAGTCGGGAGAGCGGCAGCGACATTCTCGCCCTCTTCTATCCGGACAAGATCAGCCTCTATCTCAGTCTGCTGACCGACGTGCCCGCCATGCTGGCGCTGCTAGCCTGTGGCGGCACCTATCAACAGACCAAGAGTGCACGGGCATGGCTCAGGCGCCACAGCCGGGGCCTCTTGCTCTGCTCTGCCGCAAGCGGCCTGGTGATGCAGCTGCACAGCCTCAATCTGCAGAAGTGGAGCTTCAGCTGGCCCACCGCCCTGGTGCTTATCGCCAGCCTGTGGAGCCTCTGGTATCTGCTGCGCAGTCGCCAGCTGCGTGAATACGCCGCCGACCAGCCCCATTAAGGGAGTGCTCCTGCCTATTGGCGGGTGACCCTGATCTGCAGGGTCTGGCGATCGCTCTGGTTGCCACCCCCGGCCTGCAGTTGGGTACCCAGGCTACTGCCTTGCCGGGCCGAGCTGGTCGAAAGCTCCCCCACCGTCAGCCATTGGCCCGGGGCACCGCTCACCTCGGTGGCGCTCTGCCCTCTGTTGATGGTGCCCTGCTCCAGCCTGGCCTGCTCGCTGCTGAGCGCTATCTGCACCCTGTCGCCAATCAGGGTAGCGGTGGCATAGAGGCCGTTGACCAGCGGCATCAGCCCCACCACCTGGCCGCCGCGCCACTGATAGAAGGTCACTGGTTGATAGGAGCCCATCTGCAAAAGCACTGGCCGCCCCGACAAGCCGCGAACCTGCCAGCTGTCGTTTTGGCTCTGCTGGTATTGCCGGGCGTTACCATCCAGCAGCCATTGCCGTTTGGTCTCATCGCGGCCAACCCCGACACCCAGCTGCTGGCCGCTGGACGCGCCATCGACCCGCCATTCGATGAGCAGGCTCTGGGGCGGTTTGTTGAGCTGGGCCAGGGTCGTCTCGGCCTCCTGCAACTGGGCCGGGGTACCACTCAGCACCAGCTGGTTACCCATGGCACTTACCCCGAGATCCGGGTAGATCTCCCTGAGGGTCTGCACCGCAGCGCCGGCATCAAAGACCGGGATCACCTTCACTTCGGCGCGAAGCAACCCACTCCAGAGCCAGACCAGAGCGCAGAGCACCATCCCCAGCCAGCGACCGCCTTTGTCCATCTTGTTCATGCCACTCTCCCTTCCCTCTCTCCCTCGCCAGCCGCTCTCACTATGGCAGCCTGCTCCTTGCTGATGATGACCCCTCGCATCCCCCGAATACAAGAATAAGCAGGGCTCCCGCCCAGCACGGATTATCGCGTAAGATAGCGACATCTTTTTACCAAGCGGATCCCTTCATGTTGAAACAGTTGTTATTGCTCCCCCTCGTCCTGCTGCTGGGTGCCTGCTCGCTCACCCAGTACAACGTCAGCGAGGCCGAAATCAACCAATACCTCAAGGATCAGGTCTCCTTTGAAAAACAGCTGGGGATCCCCGGCATCATGTCGAGCAAGATCCGCCTCGATGAGATGCAAAGCCGCATCGGCCGCAGCCAGCCGGATCGCATCGAACTGGATGCCGCCGGCGATCTGCAGGTGCTGAGCCCCCTTGGCAGCCAGCAGATGAAGGTTCGCTTTGCCCTGCGGGCCCGTCCGGAATACCTGGCGGATCAGGGGGCCATCTATCTGCGCGATCTGGAGCTGCTCTCGGTCAAGACCGAACCTGCCGACATAGGCGCGGCGCTCACGCCGCTGCTGCCCACCTTCAACCAGTCGCTCTCCCTGTTCCTGTCCCAGACCCCCGTCTACCGGCTCGATGCAAGCCGCCAGAATGAGGCGAGGATCAAGGAGAAGGTCGAGGCCCTCAAGGTAGAGCCTGGCCGCCTGGTGATCCCCTTCAAGGTGTTCTAAACCCGCTCCTTGCCATCGCCCTCTGCGCGATAACCGTGATCACCACCCCCACCGCCCCGCCTTGTGTCGTTTGCACTGGTCGGGGCGGTTTTCACTTCTCAACGCCGTCCAAATCACACATAATGCGCACCATTCTCATTTAGATTCGTCATGAGAAGCGTCACAATAAACCCGATAATAAAACCAATGGTGAGAAGGGACATGAGAAAAACCGTACTGGTACAGGCGATCGCCTGCGCACTGCTGGGTAGCGCCGCGCACGCTGCCGTCAAGGTGGAAGACAAGACATTCAACACCGCCGCCAACATGCTGGCCTACACCGAATTCGAGCTCTCCGGCGAGCCGCTGGCCGAGGCCCTGGGTCTGGATCTGGACGTGCTCGACGCCAACCGCGCCGACGAGCCAACTCCGTTCGACTTCGCCGCCGGCATCGAATCTTACGAATACTCCGAAGAGGCGATGTACGCCCTCAACTACCAGTCCGGCATGGGCCCGCACCTGGTGAACGGGCCGCAGAACCTGGCCCGCGGCGGCACCCTGGCAGATCTCGGCAAGCGAGTGCTGGCCATGGCCGACGCCGTCGGCTTCCCGGCCGATGAAGTGCCCCAGGGCATGTATCCCCTCTCCTTCCCCTATGCCTCTGCCAATCCGGAGTTTGCCCAGGCCGTCAACACGACCCCGGTCAACGGCGACGAGATCATCATCAAGACCGCCAAGGGCAACGAGAAAACCGTCAAGACCCAGGTGCCGGCCTACTTCCGCGACTACGCCACCCTGCGCTGGAGCGGCAGCGACAACCTGCTGGTACCGGCTGCCGTGGGTGGCATCCTGCTCAAAGAGGTGATGTGGTCCCAGGACTTCCTCGGCGGCATGCATGTAGCCGAGAGCGATGAAGAGGTGGAGGCCGCCTCCGCCACCATGGATCAGGACGGCAAGCACAAGCTGGGGGTTTCCGCCGCCGATGGCTTCAATGGCATGATGCTGACTGAGCAATCCATCGACAAGCTGGCCATCTTGCAAAGCCAGCTCGGCTTTGATGGCAAAACCCTGGGCGCCAAGATCACCCCGCAATACGATCCGGCCAAGGGCGTGATTTACTTCCCCCATCAGGTGAAGGTGACCGAGACCAGCAAGAACGAAGTCGGTGCCATCGGCAAGCTGGAAGTGGTCGATGGTTCCGCCCAGCTGCGCGACGCCTGGATGATGCTGTGGCCGCTCTCCGAGTTCTACGCCTTCAGCGATCAGCGTAGCGCCAACACCAACCAGAACCCGACCTTCCACGCCGTGTTTGACGGTGCGCCGTTTGCCGCCGCGCCGGCTGCCAACAAGGCCAATGATCTGACCAAAGCCGTGGCAGGCGACGACGCCTTCTCCCTGGCCCTGAACCTCTCCAACCTGACCTTCAAGAACCTGGCCGCCCTGCACTTCGAGCCCAAGGCCGGCACCCTGGTCGACAGCTGGCAGAATGGCAAGCAGGCCAAGCACGTCACTACCTTCGACGCCGCCTACACCCTGGTCGCCCTGCAGATCTTCCAGCGCGCCCAGGACGCCCTGCCGGTGGGCTACGCCGCCGGCGACAATGGCGAGCTGAACCTCAAGACCCAGCAAGGGCAGGAGGCGCTCGCGCTTATCACCAAACAGGCCGACTTCATCCTCGCCAAACTTAAAGGCAGCAATGGTCTGGTGCACGACGGTCTGACCCTGGGTGGAACCGTTGACGCCGGCCAGTCTGTTGAGACCCAGTTTGCCGCCATTCGCGGCCTGACCGCCGCCTTCCTGGCGACTCAGGACGTGAAGTACCGCACCGCTGCGCGCGAGCTCTTCATCGCCACCGACAAGGCCTACTTCAACCAGAAGGCAGGTACCTGGCTTGCCGGCAAGCAGGGTGAATACACCCCCTGGATCCAGGCTGCCATCTCCGGCGCCCTGCGCTCTGCCATGCTGAACCTGCGCAACGAAGGGGCCGAGAAGGCGCCCGAACTGGAGCTGGCCAAGCTGACCACCCAGTACGTCAGCTGGTTCCGTGGCACCGTCAACGGCGGCATGCAGATGGCCGAGTGGATCGGTGACTCCGGTGAGAACATCATCGCCGGCGCCGGCAGCGATACCGATGAAGATGGCGTCCCGCAGGTCACCGCCGCCGGTGGCAAGCACGGCACCGCCATGGTGATGGCCGGCAAGGCCGCCATCAGCGAATAAGCCACAGGTCACATCATGCAAAAGGGAGCCTCAACGGCTCCCTTTTCATTATTACGTCGGCAAGGTACGGGCTTACGCCAGCTTCTCCAGCATTCCCTTGGTAACCAGCACTATGCCCTGTTCTGAGCGGTAGAAGCGACGGCTATCCTCGTCGGCATTCTCTCCCACCACCAGCCCATCGGGCAGCACACACCCCTTGTCCACCACCACCCGGCGCAAACGGCAGCCCGCCCCCACTTCCACCCCGGGGAAGATCACCGCCTGATCCAGGGTGCAGAAGGAGTGAACCCGCACATTGGTAAACAGCACAGAGTTGAGCACAAACGACCCGCTGACGATGGTTCCGCCGGAAAACATGGAGTTGATGGTCATGCCATGCTGGCCGTTTCGGTCCTGCACGAACTTGGCGGGCGGTGTCAGGGTCTGGCTGGTCCAGATGGGCCAGTTTTCGTCATAGATGTCGAGCTCCGGTACCACGGAGGCGAGATCCATGTTGGCCTCCCAGAAGGAGTCCAGGGTCCCCACATCACGCCAGTAAGGTTTCTGCCCCTCCTTGGCCCCGACACAGGACATGCTGAAGGGGTGGGCAAACGCCTTGCCCTCCCCCACGATGCGGGGAATGACGTCCATGCCAAAATCGTGCTTGGACTCTTGGTTGAGGATGTCCTCTTCCAGCAGCTGATAGAGATACTCCGCCTCGAAGATATAGATCCCCATGGATGCAAGGGACTTGTCTTCGCAGCCCGGCATGGCCGGCGGATTGGCGGGTTTCTCCACGAAGGCGCGGATCTTGCGCTGCTCGTCGATGTCCATGACGCCGAAGGCGGAGGCCTCCGAGCGGGGCACCTCGATACAGGCTACCGTCACCTTGGCGCCAAGGCGCACGTGATCGAGCAACATGGCGGCATAGTCCATCTTGTAGATGTGATCCCCCGCCAGCACCACTATGTACTTGGGACCATAGTCACGAATGATGTCGACGTTCTGATAGATGGCGTCGGCAGTACCGCGATACCAGTGCACCTCGTCCACCCGCTGCTGAGCGGGCAGCAAGTCGATAAACTCGTTCATCTGGTAGCGCAAAAAAGACCAACCCGATTGCAGGTGTCGCAGCAGGCTGTGGGATTTGTATTGCGTCACCACCCCCACCCGACGGATCCCCGAATTGATGCAGTTGGAAAGCACAAAATCGATGATCCGGAACTTTCCTCCGAAATACACCGCAGGCTTGGCCCGGTTGTCGGTCAGCTGCTTCAGGCGGCTGCCACGTCCTCCCGCCAGTACCAGCGCCATACTCTGATTCAACAACTGCCGTGCTTTGGCACTATTCCCTGGCTCTAACAACATGATTCACCTCTGCCTCGTTTGATCCATTTCGAATTCATCTTCGCCGGATTTCAAGCCCGTGAAAGTGGTTTCACTCACAATTTATTCAATCCCGAACGACACATTTGCACCAAGTTGCGAGGAACAGCATGGTTTGCCGAACGGGGTCGGTTAGAATCCCCAAGTGACCGCAGCCACCTCAAGGATGACAAGATGGTTCAAAAGCTTGGACGCTCCCTCTTTCTCATTGCCACCATAGTGAGCATACCCTTGCTGCTCCTGCAAGGGTTTTGGTTGGCACTTCAAAGCACACCGGTGACTCTAGTCATCATTTTGTCGACCACCCTGCTTGGCATGGGGCTGCTGTTGCTGCTGGCATTGCGCACCCTGACCGGCATGCAACAACACCAGGAGCTGGTCTGGGTCAAGGCACTCACGGAGCGGGACCCCGAACAGCTGGACGATCCCGCCTCCCGGGAAGCCCTGCAACAGTTACTGCTCCAGTTTGAGAGTGATTCGCAGCATGCCCATCGCCAGCTGACCGAGCTGAGCAATCTGGCCACCACGGATGAGCTGACCCAGTTGCTCAATCGCCACGCCTTTCGCCGTGACGTGACGGAGCTGCTGCAGCGGGATCAGGACACCCAGACCGCCACCCTGGTGCTGATCCGTGCCACCGAACTTGGCAAGATCAATACCCAGCGCGGCTTCCAGTCCGGTGATGCCTACATCAAGGACATGGCAAACCTCATCAAGCAGGTGGTGAGCCGCTTTCCGGGCAACCAGGTCTATCGCATCTCGGGGGCCGACTTTGCCGTACTGGTGCAACCCGTGGTCAATATTCCGCCTCACCTGCTGGGGCAGGATTTGAAGGTGGCCTTCGACAATTACCAGGAGCAGCACGAGCTGGAGAGTGCCGCCTACTCGGGCCTTACCCGGCTTAGCAGCGGCCAGAAGATCGAAACCGTGCTTGCCAGAGCCGATCTGGCGCTGGCGCGGGCCCAGACCGAAACCATCAATGGCTGGGCCATCCAGCATGAGGACAACATCACCGATCTGCAGGGCCAACACCACTGGCGCGAGGTGCTGGGGGAAGTGCTGGCCCAGGAGCGTCTCACCTTTACCTATCAACCCATCCAGCCTCTGCATCGCAGCATGATGGCCTACAACGAGATCTACACCCGCTTTTGCGGTAGCGATGGTACGGCCCTGCCGACAGACACCCTGTTTGCCATGGCCCAGCGGCTCGATATGGTGATGCGGCTGGAGCAACTGGTGATCGTCCACGTGATGCGCCAGTACCGGGCATTTGGCTCCAACCAGAGTCGCTGGGGGATCAACCTCTCACCCAATCTGCTGCAAAACAGCGCCCTGCTGATCTGGCTGGACAGGCAGCTGCTCAAGGATCCCAACACCAGCGCCAACCTGGTGTTCGAGCTGGACGAGGAGCATCTGGAGCGCAATCCGACCGGTGCCAAGCGGGTGTTCGAGCTGCTGCGCCGCAACGGCAGCCGCTCTGCCATCGCCAACTTTGGCAAGGGCATCGGCTCCTTCAGCCTGTTTCGCGAACTCAAACCCGATTACATCAAGCTCGATCCCGCTCTCATCACCGGGCTGGAGCAGGATCAGACCAACCAGCAGTTTGTGCGGATGATTGTCGACGTGTCACACCGGATGGGGTGCCAAGTGATCGCGGAAGGGGTGGAACAACTGGGCCAGAAGCAGCTGTTGCAAGGGATGTATGTGGATGGCCTGCAGGGTTATCTGATCGCCCGGCCGCAGCCTTTGCGACCGGATATCAGCCAGTTGGGCCTGTTCAGTGAGGATGCTTCAGCTTCAGAAGGGTCAGAATGATGTCGTTGAGCTGGCGGTAGCGCTCCAGCTCCTTCTGATCATAACGGGTCGCCAGGCTGGAGGGGTTATGGCGGTGCTTGAGGTACCGGTTGATCTGCAACCGGTTGAAACCCGCCACATGATAGACCTGGCCCAGCAGGGCATTGAGCTCCTCACTGGGTAGCCCGGCCCGGGCAAGATAGTCATCATCGGCCGGGCTCTCAATCTGATGACTCCACTTGCCGATGCGGCCGCTCTCCTGCAAATAGCTGAGCCACTGTTCGAGATGGAGGGGCTTGCATCCGGAGAGCAGGGTAAAGAAGCCCACTGCATCGCAGCGGCAATCACTCAGCAGCACCAGGGCCAGCTGATCGTCATCGCACTGGAACGTCACCGGCCCGGTCTGTGTCCAGTCCAGCGCCTGTATCCGGATGCTGGCCCGCTCACCCTCTATGCCTGTGACGTCGAACAAAAACATGGCTATCCCCCCCTGGCAAAAGGTTGATGATGGACCATCGCCTGCGCGGGTGCAAAGGCAAATCCCCCGTTGGCCCTCATTATGCCCACGGGATCATAAAAAAGACCGGCATCCTCGCGGATACCGGTCTCATCATTGCTTTGCTACGACACCGGATGTCGGCGTCGTCAATGGAGGCGCCTTCAGGCGTCCAGTTCAACCAGCGCCTTGGCCAGCTCGATGGGCTCCAGCTCCTGGCCTTCCAGATCGGCATTCCAGTTCGGGCCCACCAGCACATCGTCATCGTCCAGATCGTTGATCCAGATGTCGAGAAACTCTTCCAGGTCGATCACTTCCGGCTCATAGTCGGCCCACTCGTCCACACAGTGCAGACGGGCATCTTCCTCGGCGGACCAGAGCGGCATCACATCAGCATCTTCAAATTCGGCAGAGCGGCAGACCACCCAGTCTTCACCGTAGCGCAGACCCCAGACCTGACCCGACTCGCGGACTTGTTCAACAAACAGCTGGAAATTGGCGTCAAGATTGTCAGTTAATTTGCTCATGGGGCTCTCTCTTACAGGCGGCTGGCCAATACGGACCAAGAATGGGGCAGATGGTGTCGCAAAAGCCCCCCAGACTCAAGTCAAATCCCTAAAAAGACGGGGGATACCCCCATCAAGTACGATATCGCACCACCAGGGTACTCAACTCATCGCTGGTTTGCGACAAGGAGCCGGCCGCCTGACCGGTACGCCGGTTCTCCACCAGAGCCTCGCTGGCCAGTTGGGTAATGGCTGACAGGCGCTGGGTGATCTCCTCGGTCGAACTGCTCTGCTCACCGGCCGCTCCAGCAATTTCGCTGTTCATCGCCAATATGGTGCTCACCGCCTCGTCAATATTGCCGATGGCTCCTTCCGCATCCCCGGCTTTCTGTGCCGTCGAGCGCGACAGTCGCTGCAACTGTTCGATGCCGGTCGCCACCTTGCCGGCACCCTCCTGCAAGCGCTGGATCATCTGCCGGATCTCGTCGGTAGAGCTGTGAGTGCGAGTGGCCAGGGTACGCACCTCATCTGCCACCACCGCAAACCCCCTTCCCTGCTCACCGGCGCGGGCCGCCTCGATGGCCGCGTTGAGGGCCAGCAGATTGGTCTGCTCGGCCACCCCGCGGATCACGTCAAGCACGGAGCCAATCTGCTGCGAGTCCTGCTCAAGGCGGGCCACGGCCTGTACCGTCTCCTCCATCTCGTCCGCCAGCTGTCCTATGGTGGTGATGGTCTGGGCCACAATCTCGCGGCCATGCTGGGCCAGCTGGCGTGCCGATTCTGCCGCCTGGGCTGCTTGCTCGGCATTGAGGCCGATGGCGCGGCTGCTGCCGGTGATCTGCACCATGGCCGCCGCCACCCGCTGGGTGTCCTGTTCCTGATCGGTCACGATGGCACTGGTGCGTGCCACTACTTGCTCGAGCTGCCGGGCTGCATCCTTGTTGTGGCTGGTGATCTGCTGGGCACGACCGATCAGCTGGGCCATCTGGTTGGCAAACTGATTGAAATTGGCCGAAAGCAGGCTGAGTTCATCACGGCCGCTCTCGGGCAGGCGAAAACGCAGGTCCCCCTCTCCCCTAGCCATGTCACCCAGGGCAGACACCGACTGGGACAGGGGCATCACTATGCTGCGCCGGATCAGGGTCGCGGCCGCGAGCAGCAACACAGCCAGCAGGGCGCCTATGCCCATCAGGGTGCGCAGTACCTGCTGGTATTGCGCCTCCACATCATCCACATAGATGCCGGTGCCGATGATCCAGTCCCAAGGGGCAAACTGTTTGACGTAGGAGATCTTGCGCACCGGCTCGTCGACGCCGGGTTTGGGCCAGTAGTAGGCCACCTCACCGCTCCCGTTTTGCTGCTTGACCCGCTCGACGAAGGCGACGAACAGCTTGAGCCCCTGCTTGTCCTCCACCCCCGAGAGATCCTGACCATCGAGCTCGGGCTTCATGGGATGCATCACCATGGTGGGATGGCTGTCATTGATCCAGAAATAGTCGTTCTGGCCATAACGCAGTTTTTGCACGGCGGTCAGCGCCAGTACCTTGGCGTTCTGTTCGTCCAGCCTGCCTTGGCGCACCTGTTCTTCATAGCTGGCGACCAGGCTATAGGCCGTCTCCACCTGTGAACGTGCCTGGTTGCTCTTCTCCGCCATCAGCCCCTGGTAATAGACGCGCAGGCAAGCGAACAACAACAAACCCAGCACGGCGACCACCATCAACACCATCAGCATCAAGCGATGGCCAATACTCCATTGCCTCAACATACCGTCATCCTGACAAAATACATTTTGTTAACAAGGTATGCTGGCGGCTTCATCCATGTCCATGGTCATCACCAAACGACATCTAAAAACTTGATCCATCTCGAAAAAACAAAAGGCGCCTGATGGCGCCTTTGCATTCAATACGGTGGGAAGATCAACGCTCCCAGTACACCTCTTCCAGGCTGTCCTCTTTCTCCGGCAGACCGCGGGAGAGACGGGGGCTGCTCTGGGCCAGCACCTCGTAGCTGACCCGGTTGGCGTATTTGCACACCTGGGCCAGGGAGGAGTAGGTGAGGAACTCGGAGATGTGCTTGGCGGAGTTGGGCACGTTCATCCGGTGGTAGGAGTTGGCTACCATGTCGTGCAACACGGCGGAAAGGGCACCGTCCCCCGCACCGTTGGTGTTCTTGATCTTCTCCGGGCCACCCATGTAGGGGGAGATGTGGGAGTAGATCCGCATCGGCTTGCGGCATTTGCTGCGTGCCATCGGGCGGCTGAACTCATACATGTTGAACTCGGGGATCACCCCCGGCAGCAGGGTATGAGTGGTCTCGCGCTTGTAGTCCTCGTCGGTGTAGCTCGCCATGTAGAGGCCGATGGGGCCGGCGGTGCAGAGCACCATGTCAGCCCAGTCGAGGGCCTTGTCGGCGGCACCAAGGGGATCGGCGATGCCGGTCAGGGCCTCGCCCTCGTCCTCGTTCATCGCCAGCACGGTCACGTTCTCGGCGATGAATTCGCGCCACCACTGGGGATTCTCGTCGATGACGAAGCGGGTACCCAGGGTCAGTACCACGGGGATGTCGGCCTCACGGGCATAACGCACCGCCGTCATGGCTGCTTCCTTCATGGGGTCGCCATCGTCACCGCGTACCAGATAGGCAGTGATCACCAGAGCTGAGGCCCCCTTGATCACCTCTTCGGGGATGTGGCGCACGTCCAGCTGATTCATCTTGCCGGCATTGATGCCGAAGCTGCGCTCGCCACACTCGGTGATGAAGGTGAAGCAACGACCGATGGGGCCGTCCACCGGCTGCAGATAGTCGAGGTTGACGCGAGAAGAGGTGTTGCACAGATAACGGTAGGCATAGCAACCGATCCGGATATCCTGGCTCATTACCCCCAGCAGGATGGAGTGGGAGTCGGCCAGTACCGAGTAGTTGTGGACCGTGTTGCCGATGGTACCGCCGGCAAATTCGCTCACCACCATGTTGTTGGCCTTGAGCTCGTCGTAGATGCGCTCGGCCACCTCGTCGGTGATCACCACAGAGTGGCCCTTGCTCAGACCATAGCGAGCCAGAAAGTCATCATCCACATGGGCTTCGATGTCAACCAGGGTCTGATCGATACCCACGACATAGGCTTTGCCCAGTTCGGTGAGTTGGGCGCTTTGCGAGATCAGGGGATCACGGCGATCGACAGGGAAGTAGTGTTTGGACTTGCGCTGACCGGGAAATTTCATGGCAATGTTCTGTGCTCTGGGGAAAAGAGGGGCGGGATTTTAACACAATCAGCCGTCCCGAAAAGTCGCCCTGATTAAATTATGGGGTCAGTATAGACAAGGGCTGCAGGGGAAAACGTTTATTCTTCGCCCAACAAAAAACCACCTCGCCGGGAGGTGGTTTTTGTGTACCCAAGGAAGCTATTTTCAACTCGCCGACAGCAGCAGTGCCAGCACCGAAAAGAGTCCCAGGGACAGCCAGAACAGCAGGGTGCCAAACAACCGCGGCAGATTGGGGGCCTTGGGGATCTGCATGCCGATGGCATGGAGCACCCGACCCGCCAGCAGCATGCCGCCGCCAAGATGAAGCCACAAGGCCCCCGCCCCGGCCAGCTCGCAGAGGGCCATCAACAGCAGGGTCAAAGGAACATACTCGGCAAAATTGCCGTGGGTACGGATCGCCGCCAGGAGCTCTGGCGCCTCCCCTTCCCCTATCATCACCTTGAACTGGGCCCGGCGTTTGACCACCCAGAAGGAGAGCAGCAGAAACAATAGCCCCAGCAAGCCTGCATAGAGCAGGGTGATATGGATCATGCGATCGCTCCTCGTTGATACATCATACTGCCTACCCTCCTCACGCCAGCTCGCGACAGATGAGAGAGACCATCATGCGGATATGGGCCTGATCGCTGTTGAGGGCAGGAATATAGGCAAACTGTTCGCCACCGGCTTCCATGAAGGCCTCATGGTTTTGTACCTGGATCTCCTCCAGGGTTTCGAGACAGTCGGCGGCAAAGGCCGGACAGATCACATCGAGCCGCTTGATGCCGCGACCCGGCAGGCCGGCGACGGTTTCGTCCGTGTAGGGCTTGAGCCACTCCTCCTTGCCAAAACGGGACTGGAAGCTGGCCGTCCACTGCCCCTGCTCCAACCCGAGCGCCTCCGCCAGCAGGGCGGCCGTGGTGCGGCACTGCTGGCCGTAAGGGTCCCCTTCCTGCTCGTAGCGCTCGGGGATACCGTGGAAGGACATCAGTAGATGCTCCCCCTGACCGTGCTGCTCCCAGTGACGGCGCACGCTCATGGCCAGCGCCTGGATGTATTCCGGGTGAGCATGGTAATCACGAATGAGCCGCACCACCGGCAGGTTGCGCTCTTTTTTCATCGCCTTGGCCCAGGCATCGAACACGGAAGCCGTGGTGCTCACCGAATATTGCGGATAGAGCGGCAACAGGATCACCCGGTTGACCCCCTTGGCCTTGAGCGCCTGCCAGCCATCCGTCATGGAGGGCGAGCCATAGGTCATGGCCAGCTCCACCGGCACGTCCACCCCTTCCCGCTTGAGCTCCTGTTCCAGCGCGGTGCGCTGCTGCTGGCTGATGACCATCAGGGGTGAGCCCTGATCGGTCCACACCTGCTGGTACAACTTGGCCACCTTGGGCGAACGGGTCGGCAAGATGATGCAGTGAAGCAGCGGGCACCAGAGGTAGCGAGGCAGATCGACAACCCTGGGATCATGGAGAAACTGGCTCAGAAAAGCTTTGACGGCGGCGGTAGTGGGGGCGGCTGGGGTGCCCAGATTGACCAGCAAGATGCCTGTTTTCGTGGTCACATTGGCTTCCTGTCTATCTGTCGTGATGCAAAAAGGGCCCATCAGGGCCCTTCTCTTAAATTACCTGATGGTACAGGGTGTCATCGACCGGGCTCAGCCCAGGATGGCGGCGAGCTGCTGGCTCACCAGATCCACCGGCTGAGTGCCGTCGATCTTGACGTAACGGGTGTTGCCCGCTTCCGCTTCCTTGCCGTAGAAACCGATGAGCGGTGCAGTCTGCTGATGGTATACATCCAGACGCTTGCGCACTGTGGTCTCTTCATCGTCGGCACGGATCACCAGATCTTCGCCGGTCACGTCATCCTTGCCTTCCACTTTCGGCGGGTTGAACACCACGTGGTAGGTACGGCCGGAGCCGGAGTGAACGCGACGACCGCTCATGCGCTTGACGATCTCTTCGTCCGGTACGTCGAACTCCAGCACGAAATCAACGGACACACCGGCATCCTTCATGGCTTGCGCCTGGGGAATAGTGCGCGGGAAACCGTCCAACAGGAAGCCTTTGGCACAATCGGCCTGGGCGATACGCTCTTTGACCAGACCGATGATGATGTCGTCAGAGACCAGTTGACCTGCATCCATCACAGCCTTGGCTTTCAAGCCGAGCTCGGTGCCCGCCTTGATTGCGGCACGCAGCATGTCGCCAGTGGAGATCTGCGGAATACCGTGTTTTTCCATGATGAATTGAGCCTGGGTACCTTTGCCGGCGCCCGGAGCCCCCAACAGAACAATGCGCATACACGCTCCTATTGATTGGTTATTCAAATCTTGCGAAGGCAAAAAAGTACACGGTTTCGCCCGCTTCTACAAGGGTGCCCCGCCTGAATGAGTAATTAATCGCCTTAAAAATGCAGGGCATACGCCGCCAGGCTGAATCGTAGGCCAAAAGGTAAGTGATTAAACATTCACCATAGGTGCTGGATGGAGAGGAAAAAAACAGATAAAAAAATCCCGGCTAGGGGGCCGGGAATTGCGCTCAAAGAATACTACTTGTCGCTCGTAGTAGGAACGAGGCAATAGTAGTTGGCCCCCGTTGCGTCAACAACTGTCAGAAGTGACAGGGAGACCGCTATGAAACCGGAACTGGGGATCCGGCGAGCAGATAAGCTCGGCCTCCAGCCTGCCGAAAAAGGCCACCCGCTCGCTGATGTCCCCTCCTGCATAGAGTTCGGCCAGCGCCAGATAATCCTGATAGTGGCGCGCCTCGGAGCGCAGCAAGGAGACATAGAAGCGACCCAGCTCCTCATCCAGATGGGGGGCCAGCTTGGCGAAACGCTCGCAGGAACGGGCCTCTATGTAGGCGCCGATGATCATCTTGTCGACTATGGTGGCAGGCTCGTGGGTGCGCACATGTTGCATCAGGCTGCGGGCATAGCGGGAGGCGGTCACGGGGCCGTAGGGGATGTCGCGGGCCGCCATGATCTCCAGCACCTGCTCGAAGTGGTGCAGCTCCTCCTGAATGAGGCGCACCATGGGAAACAGCAGCGGATTGCGCGCCAGCTCCTCGAACACGGTGCGATCGGACTCCCCCATAGTACGTTTGCCGAGGATCTCCGCCTTCTCGGGGATGGCGTCCAGCTCGCGGTAGAATTCCAGCTTGGGCAGCAGGTGGCGCTTGCCCTTGGGCAGGCAGTAGCGGCGCACCAGGCTGTGAGCGGTGAGCGCAGCCTTGTTCTCGCAGTTGGCATGATCGATGAGCAGGGTCGGCAGGTGGGCGGGATCCCGCGCCATCTCCACCCACTCATCCGGGGTCTCACAGTGCAAAAACTGGCGCACGGGGGCTAGCAGATCATCCATCTGAACTCTCATCTGATCGGAAAACATGGCAGGCGCCTATGCTAGCGGATCCCGCCGTCACAGCCCACCCCTGCACGCATAAGCGCCGCTTTTTCAAACAGATATCCCCTGCCCTCCCAAGTTGCAGAAACAACAATGGGGGCCAGGGCCCCCATATCATGACATCCGGCAAAAGAGAAAACGTTTAACTGCCTTCGTTAAAAATTTCCAGGTTGCTGGTGCCTTCGTGCCACTCGCGTACCGCCTTGCTGTCATCGTTGCGCAGGGCGTTCAGGTGGTCCAGATAGGATTGATCCACGTCGGCGGTGACATAGTGGCCATTGAACACCGAGGTCTCGAAGTGGCGCAGCTCCGGGTTGATCTCCCGCACCGCGGCTTCCAGATCTTCCAGATCCTGGAAAATCAGACCGTCAGCGCCGATCAGGGCACACACCTCTTCCACTTCCCGACCGTGGGCGATCAGTTCGTTGGCGGTGGGCATGTCGATACCATAGACATTGGGGAAGCGGATCTCGGGGGCGGCGGAGGCAAAGTAGACCTTGGCGGCACCGGCTTCCCGCGCCATCTGGATAATCTGCTCCGAGGTGGTGCCCCGCACGATGGAATCATCCACCAGCAGCACCTTCTTGCCCTTGAACTCGGAGCTGATGGCGTTGAGCTTGCGACGCACCGACTTCTTGCGCTGGGTCTGGCCCGGCATGATGAAGGTACGACCAATATAGCGGTTCTTCACGAAGCCCTGACGGTACGGCAGATCCAGGGTGTGGGCGATCTCCAGCGCCACGTCGCAGGAGGTCTCGGGGATGGGGATGACCACATCGATATCGAGATCTTCCCACTCGCGGGCGATCTTCTGGCCCAGCTTGCGACCCATGTTGAGGCGGGCGGCGTAGACCGAGACCTTGTCGATGAAGGAGTCGGGACGGGCGAAGTAGACATATTCGAAGATGCAGGAGCTCATCTGCGGGTTGTCGGCGCACTGCTCGGAGAAGAGCTGACCCTGCTCGGTGATGTAGATGGCTTCGCCCGGGGCGACGTCACGCACGGTTTCAAAACCGATGGCGTCGAGCGCCACACTCTCGGAGGCGAGCATGTACTCCACCTGACCCTGTTCGTCCTGACGACGGCCGAGGATCAGCGGGCGGATACCGTTCGGGTCACGAAAACCGATGAGACCGTGGCCGATCACCAGGGAGACCACCGCATAGGCGCCACGGATCTGCTGATGGGTCTTGCGCACTGCGGCGAAGATGTCCGCCGGGGCCAGCGCCATCTTGTCACACAGATCCAGCTCGTGGGCCAGCACGTTCAGCAGCACTTCGGAATCCGAGGTGGTGTTGATGTGGCGACGGGCCACCTTGAACTGCTGCTCCTTGAGCTCCTTGGCATTGGTGAGGTTGCCGTTATGGGCCAGCACCATGCCGTAGGGGGAGTTCACATAGAAAGGTTGGGCTTCTGCCGCACTGGAGCTGCCTGCGGTGGGATATCTGACATGACCGATGCCGATGTTCCCTTGCAGACGCTGCATGTGGCGCACTTCAAACACGTCCTTCACCAGGCCATTGGCCTTGCGTTGCCGGAAGTTTCCACTGTCAATGGTTACGATCCCGGCGGCATCCTGTCCCCTGTGCTGCAACACCGTCAAGGCGTCGTAGAGGGCCTGATTGACCGGAGTGGTGCCTACTATACCGACAATACCACACATGTCTTTGCTACCTCGAAGTCACTATACCTGTTTAAGAAAACTCGATGAGTTCAGCATGAACCCGAAAAACCACTGGATGACCGGCTTGAACTCGGGCACCAGTTTGGAGGCCTGCCACCAGTCGCTCTGGGAGAGGCTGGTGAAGGTATCCATGAAAAAAAGCAGGGCACTGACAATCAGTACCCCGCGAATTGCACCGAAGCAGACCCCCAGCACCCGATCGGTACCCGAGAGGCCGGTCTTGTCCACCAGCAGGCCCACCACATAGTTCACCACGCTGCCGAGGATCAGGGTCGCCACGAACAGGGCGGCGATGGCCAGGCCGTTGCGCACCAGGGCATCGGAAAAGGAGGTGAAATAAACGGCGAGATCAGGATAGAAATGGCTGGCAATGAAGAAGGCGACAAACCAGGTGACGAGTGACATGGCTTCCTTGACGAAGCCGCGCACCAGGCTGATGAGGGCAGAGAAACCGACGATACCGACGATGGCGTAATCAATCCAGACCATAGAAAAAGATGTCCTGCGAAATTGCGGCGCAGTCTAACAAAAACGATTGCGCAATGCTTGATAAAATTGTGTTACATGTTCAAAGAAGCGCCGGTTGCGCAGATTTATTCACGATAAAAACGGTTGACCGGCGCCAAAATGCACAACGCCATGGCATGGCCATGGCGTTGTCGTTACCAGCGCGAACTTAACCTATGTGGGTCAGACCGCCCATGTAGGATTGCAGCGCTGCCGGGATGGCGATGCGACCATCTTCCTGCTGGTAGTTCTCGAGCACCGCCACCAGAGTACGGCCCACCGCAAGGCCGGAGCCGTTCAGGGTGTGGATCAGCTGCGGCTTGCCATCGACACGCACGCGAGCCTGCATGCGGCGCGCCTGGAAGTCGGTGCAGTTGGAGACGGAGGAGATCTCACGGTAGGTATTCTGGGCCGGCAGCCACACTTCCAGATCGTAAGTCTTGGCGGCGCAGAAACCCATGTCTCCGGTGGAAAGAGCCATCACGCGATACGGCAGCTCCAGCAGCTGCAACACCTTCTCGGCGTGGCCGACCATCTCTTCCAGTGCATCCCAGGATTTTTCCGGGTGAACCAGCTGGACCATCTCGACCTTGTCGAACTGGTGCATGCGGATGAGGCCGCGGGTGTCACGGCCGTAGGATCCCGCTTCGGAGCGGAAGCAGGGGCTGTGGGCGGTCATCTTGATGGGCAGTTCCTGCTCGTCGAAGATCTCGTCGCGGGCCATGTTGGTGAGCGGTACTTCGGAGGTCGGGATCAGGGAGAACTTGCGCACCTTGCCCTCGTCTTCCCCTTCCCCACCGATGCCGGTGTTGAACAGATCTTCGGAGAACTTGGGCAGCTGACCGGTGCCGTACAGGCTGTCCGGGTTGACCAGATAAGGCACGTAGCACTCGGTGTAACCGTGCTGCTGGGTGTGCAAGTCCAGCATGAACTGGGCCAGGGCGCGGTGCAGACGGGCAATCTGGCCCTTCATCACCACGAAACGGGCACCGGAGAGCTTGACGCCGTTCTTGAAGTCAACGCCCTTGGCCGCTTCACCCAGATCCACGTGATCGCGCACCGGGAAATCAAACTCGCGCGGGGTGCCCCAACGGCGCACTTCCACGTTGTCATTCTCGTCGCGACCGACCGGGGTGGTCTCGCTCGGCAGGTTGGGGATCATATCGGCGATGGTCTTGAGCTCGGCCAGCAGGGCCTCCAGCTCGACCTTGCTGGTTTCCAGCTCCTCATTGATCTTGGTCACTTCGGCCTTGAGGGGGGCAACATCTTCACCACGACGGGCAGCTTCACCGATGGATTTGGAGCGGGCGTTGCGCTCGGCCTGCAGCTCCTGGGTACGGGACTGCAGATCCTTGCGTTTCTCTTCCAGAGCATTGACAGCCGCTACGTCCAGAACGTAGCCACGTGTCGCCAGACGAGCGGCAGCTTCTTCAATGTCGCTGCGCAGATATTTGGGATCCAGCATGGTTTACCTACTTTTTTAAAATGGGATCTGAGCCTGGGTCATCATGACGGGCTTGGAAACAGATCCGGAAGTTAACATCGGTTGGCATACCCCAATCGTCTTCAGAATCGGACCCGGAGGATCGGGTCGTCGAAATCAGGAAGATGGCACCAGGCCAAGACAAACGGGGTCAGAGGGGCAGTGTAGCAGACCGCCCCCCTGCCCGAACAGGGACTATTTGCCTCGTTTTCGCGACGGATCACGCCAAGGGACCCAGATTATTCAAGGGGTTGGCCAATTTTCAGACAATATGCTCCCGCAGGGGTCAGGGGCGCCGTTTATTGGGACTCTGTCGGTCCAGATCATGGAGATAATCGAGCTTCTGGGCGATCTGCTTCTCAAGGCCGCGATCGGTGGGCTGATAGTACCGTTTGCCGGCAAGCTCGGGCGGGAAATACTCCTCGCCGGCGGCATAGGCACCGGGCTCGTCGTGGGCATAACGGTACTCGGCGCCATAGCCGAGCTCGCTCATCAGCCTGGTCGGGGCGTTGCGAAGGTGCACCGGCACCTCGAAATCGGGCAGATTCCTGGCATCCACCAGCGCCGCCTTCCAGGCGGTGTAGACCGCATTGCTCTTGGGCGCGCAGGCGAGGTAGACGATCGCCTGGGCGATGGCCCGCTCCCCTTCCGCCGGTCCCACGCGATGAAAACAATCCCAGGCGGACAGGGCCACCTGCATGGCGCGCGGATCGGCATTGCCCACGTCTTCCGAGGCAATCGCCAGCAGGCGGCGGGCGATGTAGAGGGGATCGCAACCGGCGCTCACCATGCGGGCATACCAGTAGAGGGCCGCATCGGGGGCCGAACCGCGAATCGATTTGTGCACCGCCGAGATGAGGTCATAGAAGTGGTCGCCCTTGTTGTCAAAGCGCGCTACGTGCTCCCCCACCACGGCGGCGAGCAGAGCGCTGTCGATCTGCTTGTGGCCGCCAGCGTCCTGTTCGGCCATGTCGGCCAACAGCTCCAGATAGTTCAGGGACTTGCGCCCGTCCCCATCCACAGCCTTGGCCAGTGCCTCCTTCACCCCGGGGGCGAAGGTGAGCGCCGGATCATTGAGGCCACGGGGATCCGTCATCGCCTGATCGATCATGGCGAGGATGTCATCCTCTTCAAGCCTTTTGAGCAGATAGACCCGGGCCCGGGAGAGCAGCGCGTTGTTGAGCTCGAACGAGGGGTTTTCGGTGGTGGCACCGATGAAGGTGATGGTGCCATCTTCGATATGGGGCAGGAACACATCCTGCTGGCTCTTGTTGAAGCGATGCACCTCATCCACAAACAGGATGGTACGCACCCCGCGCCAGCTGTTTTCTTTGGCCTTGTCGATGGCGGCGCGGATCTCCTTGATGCCGGAGGTGACGGCCGAAACCCGCTCCACCTCGGCCTGGCAGTAGTGGGCTACCAGTTCGGCCAGCGTGGTCTTGCCAGTCCCAGGCGGCCCCCACAGGATCATGGAGTGGCAGTGGCCCGCCAGGATCGCCTTGCGCAGGGGCTTGTCGGGCCCGAGGATATGCTGTTGGCCGATATACTGGTCAAGGTTTTGCGGCCGCATCCGGGCCGCCAGCGGACGAAAATCCGACGAGAAATCCAGCGACAGATTGCTCATCAGCGTTGATCGTCCAGCTCGACCCCCTTCGGGATCTTGAACACGAACTCGTTGCCCTTGAGCACCGGCTTACGGTTGAAGCTGCTCAAAGTGAACTCGCTCCACTGCCCCTGTGCCTCTTTCACGTCGAAGCGGCTGATGTTGTCCTGCCGATCGAAGGTAACGCGGAAGGAGGCGATCAGCTCATCCTGGTTGCGGCTGGTGACGGTATAGACATCCCCCTGCCGGGTCACGTCATAGTTCTTCCAGAATTTGTCGTCATTGCCCGCGATCAGGATGAAGGGGGTATTGAGCACCGCATCTTGCAATTTAAGGGCGGTGACCTGCTCGACGAAGGGGTCATAGACCCACACATCCTTGCCGTCAGCCACGATCAGGCTCTCGTCCGGTGAGGTGGTGTGCCAGTTGAAGCGATTGGGGCGCTGCACCAGCAGGGTACCGCTGGCCTTTTGCAGCTCCTTGCCCTTGCTGTCGTAGACGGTCTGGGCAAACTTGGCGGAGAAGAGGCTCACCCCCGCCAGTTTCTGCTTGAGATCGCTGGCCGCATCGGCCCACGCCTGGCTGCTGGCCACCAGCAGCACGGTTCCCATCAACAGTTGTTTTTTCATCAGGCTTTTCATAAGACGCTCTCGATAAAAGGCCACGCCCGGTGAGGGCATGGCCAGGATAGTAGGATGAGACTCAATCACGCACCGGCGGTGGCGCCAACACGTCGCGCTGGCCATTGCCACCCGGCGAACTGACGATGCCCTGGTTCTCCATCTGCTCGATGAGACGGGCCGCCCGGTTGTAACCAATCTTGAACTTGCGCTGCACGCTGGAGGTGGAACCGCGGCGGGATTCCACCACGAAGGCCACCGCCTCGTCGAACAGGGGATCGAGCTCTTCGTCGCCACCACCGCCATATTCGCCGCTGCCACCTTCGCCGCCCGACTCTCCGGAGAGGATCTCGTCGATATAATCCGGCTCGCCGCGCAGTTTCCAGTCCGCCACCACCTTGTGTACCTCGTGGTCATCAACGAAAGCGCCGTGAACACGGGTCGGGTTGGAGGTACCGGCCGGCATGTAGAGCATGTCGCCCATGCCGAGCAGGGATTCGGCGCCCCCCTGATCCAGGATGGTACGCGAATCGATCTTGCTCGATACCTGGAACGAGATGCGGGTCGGAATGTTGGCCTTGATAAGACCGGTGATCACATCCACCGACGGACGCTGGGTCGCGAGGATGAGGTGAATACCGGCCGCCCGCGCCTTCTGGGCGATACGGGCAATGAGCTCTTCCACCTTCTTGCCGACGATCATCATCATGTCGGCAAACTCGTCCACCACCACCACAATATGGGGCAGTTTTTCAAGCTCGGGCGGGGTTTCGTCCATGGAGTCACCCGGGCGCCACAGCGGATCCAGCAGGGGATCGCCCGCCTCGATGGCCGCCAGTACCTTGTCGTTGTAACCCTTGAGGTTGCGCACCCCGACCGCCGACATCAGCTTGTAGCGACGCTCCATCTCGCCCACGCACCAGCGCAGGGCATTGGCGGCGTCCTTCATATCGGTGACCACCTCGGTCAACAGATGGGGAATGCCTTCGTAGACCGACAGTTCCAGCATCTTGGGGTCGATCATGATGAAACGCAGATCTTCAGGCGATGACTTGTAGAGCATGGAGATGATCATGGTGTTCACCCCCACCGATTTACCCGAGCCGGTGGTACCGGCCACCAGCAAGTGCGGCATCTTGGCAAGGTTCACCACCACGGGGGAGCCGGCGATGTCCTGGCCAAGGCCCATGGTCAACGGATTGTGGCTGTCGCGGAAGGCTTCGCAATCGAGGGTCTCGCGCAGGTAGACGGTCTGGCGTACCCGGTTGGGCAGCTCGATCCCTACATAGGTCTTGCCCGGGATCACCTCCACCACCCGCACGCTGCTGGCCGACAGAGAGCGGGCCAGATCGCGGGACAGGTTGGTGATCTTGCTCGCCTTCATGCCAGGGGCCAGATCCAGCTCGAAGCGGGTAATGACGGGGCCCGGATAGACGCCGACCACCTTGGCCTGCACGTTGTAGTCGGCGAGTTTCGCCTCCACCAGACGCCCCATGCGCTCCAGCTCGTCCTTGCTCATCATCTGGGTTCTGGCCGGGGGACGGTCCAGCAGCTCGAGACTCGGCAGTGGCGGCAGGTTGGCCTGCACGCGGCGCTTGGGTTTACCGGGCGTGGCGGCAACCGGCGCGGCCGGCTCCTCGTCATCCCCTTCCGCCCAGGGCAGGTCGAGATCATCATCGCCATCGGCCATTGCCAGCGCGGGCTGACGACGGGCATTGGCGGCGACACTGCGCTTGGGCTTGGGTGCAGGTTCATCTTCATCATCAAACCGGGGTTCGAACTCGAAGGTGTCGTCATCGAGCTCCGGCAGCCACTCCTCCTGTGACGCCTTCTGGTTTTTCCCCTTGGGACGGCGACCCCAGTTGCTGTGCGGCTCGGCGTCGTCCTCCTCATCAAAGGCGATGTTGCCAACATTCCCTTCCAGCAGGGGATCCGGCCCCTCGTTGCGAGGCTGGCGCCAGCCGCCGGTCAACCAGCGACCCAGGGTCGTCGGGAAGTGATAGATGGCGCCGACCGACCCAGTGCAGGTGGCACCGATCCGCTCTACGATGGTGAGCCAGGACCAGCCGGTAAACAGGGTAATGCCGGTCGCCACGAAACAGAGCAACAGCAGGTTGGCCCCGACGCCGCCAAACAGCGGCACCACGGCGGTAGCGATCACATCCCCCACCAGACCACCGGCGGAGAAATTCTGCATGTCATTGAAATTCATGCTGGCAATGGCCGACATGCCGAGCACGGTGAGGATGAAACCTATGACTCGCACCCCCAGGGTGAGGTAATCCACATCGAGCAGACGACTCGGGCGCCACAACAGGCTCCAGCCCAGCAGCACAACCAGAGGAGGAACCAGGTAGGAAAAGGCCCCGAAGGTGAACATGGTGATATCGGCCAGCCAGGCCCCGGCGCTACCGGCGAGGTTTTTCACCTCCCCTTGCCAGGAGGTTTGGGACCAGCCGGGATCGGCAGGGTGGTAGGACAACAGGGCAAGCAGAAGATAGGCAGCCATCAGGGTGATGGCGATCAAGACGGCTTCGAAGATCCGTTGTGTACCTGATAAAGGAGTAAACAGCTTTTTATCGGCCAAACTCCGGCTCCTTTCTGAAAACATGTAATGCAGGAAATAAGGGGGGCTAGTATCCCCGAAAAGCCCACCGATTGTCAGCCCGTGTCTGCTATGGGCACGCCATCTTTGCACGCCGCGCAACAAGAAGAAACGAGCGGACCGGCCGCTCGTTTCTGACTGTTATGGTGTCTCATATGGATAAGACACCATAGCATAACCTGCTTTATCGGGTGCTGATCACCAGACGACTGCTCTGTTTGACCTCTTCCATCACCACGTAGGTGCGGGTGTCGTTGACACCGGGCAAGCGCAGCAGGGTCTCCCCCAGCAGCCGGCGGTAGGCCGACATGTCGCTCACCCGGGTCTTGAGCAGATAATCGAAATCACCGGATACCAGGTGACACTCCTGGATCTCTTCGAGCACCTGAACGGCCTTGTTGAACTGTTCGAATACATCGGGCGCCCCGCGGTTAAGGGTGATCTCGACGAAGACCAGCAAAGAGGCATCCAGGTAGTGAGGGTTCAGAATGGCGGCATATCCTTCGATATAACCCTGTCGCTCGAGGCGACGAACCCGTTCCAGACACGGTGTGGGACTCAGGCCAACTCGTTTGGACAACTCAACGTTCGAAATCCTGCCATCCTTTTGCAGTTCATTCAGAATGTTGCGGTCAATCCTGTCCAAATCCTTTAGCCGACTCTTAGCTTCCATCATTTTATTCCATCCTTTGGCTATTTTTTGGTAAGAATCACCAGTCATTTTATAATTATGGTCACAAATCCTGTCAATACCTGAATATACTAGGCGCAAATGTTATTAACATTTAAGCAACATAAAACACCAATCGATAGACGAGGGATAGCATGATTATCGGTGTACCGAAAGAGATAAAAAACCATGAATATCGCGTAGGCATGGTTCCGGCCAGTGTACGTGAACTGACAGCACGAAACCACACTGTTTTCGTCCAAAGCGGTGCCGGAAACGGCATTGGCTTCAGCGATGCAGATTATATGGCTGCCGGCGCCGATATTTTGGCCACCGCCGCCGAGGTTTTCGCCAAGGCCGAGATGATCGTCAAGGTCAAGGAGCCCCAGCCAATCGAGTGCGCCATGTTGCGCCCGGGTCAAACCCTCTTTACCTACCTGCATCTGGCACCGGATCTGCCACAGACCGAAGCCTTGCTGAAAAGTGGTGCCATCTGCATCGCTTACGAGACGGTCACCGATGGTCGTGGTGGCTTGCCCCTGCTGGCCCCCATGTCGGAAGTCGCGGGTCGCATGTCCATTCAGGCGGGCGCCCAGGCACTGGAGAAATCCCGCGGTGGTAGCGGCGTGCTGCTCGGTGGCGTGCCCGGCGTCGAACCGGCCAAGGTGGTGATTATCGGGGGCGGTGTAGTGGGTTCCAACGCGGCCCGTATGGCCATCGGCCTGCGCGCGGATGTCACCATTCTTGACAACAACATTGATGCCCTGCGCCGACTCGACAACGAGTTCCAGGGATCAGCCAAGGTGGTCTACTCCAACAGCGAAACCCTGGAACGTCATCTGCTGGCCGCCGATCTGGTCATTGGCGGCGTGCTGGTGCCGGGTGCTACTGCGCCAAAACTTGTCAACCGTGACCACATTGCGCGCATGAAGCCTGGCTCGGCCATCGTCGACGTGGCCATCGATCAGGGCGGCTGCGTGGAGACCTCCCACCCCACCACTCACGAAGATCCCACCTTTATCGTCGATGACGTGGTGCACTACTGCGTGGCCAACATGCCGGGCGCCGTGGCGCGAACCTCGACCGTGGCCCTCAACAATGCCACCCTGCCCTTCATCATCAAGCTGGCGCAACAAGGGTATCGTCAGGCGCTGCTGGCAGACTCCAATCTGCTGCATGGTCTCAACGTGATGGAAGGCAAGCTGACTTGCAAGGAGGTCGCCGTGGCCCATGGCCTTGTCTACACGGATCCCCTGACCCTGCTGAACTGATCTGCTCGATGTTCCCAAGAGACGATGAGTGAGAATCCGCCCGCGATGGGCGGTTTTTTTATTTCCCAAACCCGCCCCGCCGCTCATACGTACACGATTAAAACAATCGACTCACTGGCCTTTGACCCCTTATCACGAATTACCTACAATCGCGCAAACTCATTACGTCTCGGAAATTACATCATGAGCCAAGTCACTCACAGCAAACTGCTGATCCTGGGCTCCGGCCCGGCCGGTTACACCGCTGCCGTCTATGCCGCCCGCGCCAATCTCAATCCCCTGCTCATCACCGGCATGCAGCAAGGCGGTCAGCTGACCACCACCACAGAAGTGGAGAACTGGCCTGGCGATCCCGAAGGCCTCACAGGCCCGGCCCTGATGGAGCGCATGAAAGAGCATGCGGAGAAGTTTGATACCCGCATCCTGTTCGATCACATCAACGAGGTGGAGCTGACCCAGCGCCCGTTCCGTCTCAAGGGTGACAACGGCGAGTACACCTGCGATGCCCTGATCATCGCCACCGGTGCCTCTGCCAAGTATCTGGGCCTGCCCTCCGAAGAGGCGTTCAAGGGGCGCGGCGTCTCTGCCTGCGCCACCTGTGACGGTTTCTTCTATCGCAATCAGGAAGTGGCGGTGATCGGGGGTGGCAAC
Source organism: Aeromonas sp. FDAARGOS 1407 (assembly GCF_019048725.1). Lineage (NCBI taxonomy): Bacteria > Pseudomonadati > Pseudomonadota > Gammaproteobacteria > Aeromonadales > Aeromonadaceae > Aeromonas > Aeromonas sp. FDAARGOS 1407. The sequence goes on along the minus strand of NZ_CP077399.1, from coordinate 2,976,721 downwards.
ACTGCCGTGGAAGAGGCGCTCTATCTGGCCAACATCGCCAAGAAGGTGCACCTCATTCACCGCCGCGACGAGTTCCGTGCCGAGAAAATCCTGATCAAGCGCCTGCATGACAAGGTAGCCAGCGGTAATATCGTACTGCACACCCACCAGACCCTGGACGAAGTGCTGGGCGATCAGATGGGAGTCACCGGCGTGCGCCTGCGCAACACCCAGGACGACACCACCTCCGAACTGGCACTGATGGGCGTCTTCATCGCCATCGGTCACCAGCCCAACACCCAGATCTTCGACGGCCAGCTGGAGATGCAAAACGGCTATCTGAAAGTTCGTGGTGGCCTTGACGGCTTTGCCACCCAGACCAGCATCGAAGGGGTCTTTGCCGCCGGTGACGTGGCCGACCACACCTACCGTCAGGCCATCACCTCCGCCGGTACCGGCTGTATGGCGGCCCTCGATGCAGAACGCTATCTCGACGCACAATAAACGCGCTCCAGATGTGATATAAGGCATACCCTCGGGTATGCCTTTTTCATATGTAGGAGTCTAATGAAGCAGAAGATATTGATAGTCGAAGACAGCCTGACCATACGTCGCATGCTGACTCAAGCCATTGCCCAGCAAACCGGTCTTGAGATTGATGCCTTCGACACCCTGGAAGGCGCCCGTCATTGCCGGGGAGAAGAGTATGTGGTGGCGTTGGTGGACTTGACGCTGCCGGATGCCCCAAGCGGTGAAGCCGTCAGCGCACTGCTGGCCCGTGGCCTGCCGGTGGTGATCCTTACCGCCGACATCAGCGAGGACAAACGCAGCGCCTGGCTGGAAACCGGGGTGCTGGATTATGTGATGAAGGATTCGCGCCACTCGCTGCAATATGCGGTCAGCCTGGTGCATCGCCTCTATCTCAACCAGGCCATCGAAGTGCTGGTCGTCGATGATTCGCGCACCTCCCGCCACCGCACCATGACCCAGCTGCGCAAACAGTTGCTGCAGGTTCATGAGGCGAGCCACGCCCGTGAAGCGCTGGCCATGCTGGAGCAACACCCGGGCATTCGCCTGGCGCTGGTTGACTACTACATGCCGGATATCGACGGGATCAGCCTGGTACGTATGCTGCGCGAGCGCTACAGCAAACAGCAACTGGCCATCATAGGGATCTCGGTCTCCGACAAGCGGGGACTGTCGGCTCGCTACCTCAAGCAGGGGGCCAACGACTTCCTCAACCAGCCGTTCGAGCCGGAAGAGTTGCAGTGCCGGGTCAGCCACAATCTGGAGGCGCTTGAGCAGTTCAACAGCATTCAGGAGTCAGCCAATCGCGACTACCTGACCGGCCTGTACAACCGGCGTTACTGGTTCAATGAAGGGCAGAAATGGTTCGAAGAGCATCAGCGCCAACAAACCCAGCTCGCGCTCTGTGTACTCGATGTGGATCACTTCAAACAGGTCAATGATCACTGGGGCCATGCCATCGGCGATCAGCTGCTCTGCCACCTCACCCGCCTGATGACCCAGTTCTTCCCCGATGCCATGATTGCCCGTTTTGGGGGGGAAGAGTTTGCACTCATGGTCCCGCACTGCACCGTGAGCGTCCTTAACAAACGGCTGGAAGGGCTGCGTCAGCAGTTGCGCCAGCAACCTCTTTCCAAGGAGCATCCCCTGTTCGTGCGCGCCAGTTACGGCGTGATCAATGTCGGGCGGGGATCCATGGACGAGGCACTGAGCGAAGCGGATCGCCTGCTGTACCAGGCGAAAAATACCGGTCGCGACAAAATCGTGTCTCAGGACCCAGCCGCCTGACCGGCAAGCAGTGAGTCCCGTGTGTTACCGCCCGACAGATTTTCTCTCCGAAAATCTGTCGGTTGTTTTTCAGCCCCTTTCTCAAAACGTCTTGTCGACCCGCACACCGTCATCGAAATAGAGAATGCGGACCTTGTCCCCCTTCATGAACACCATGGCGGGATCATAATCCTGGATCACGTTGACCAGCCCATTCTGTTCGTTGCGGATGAGCAGTTCCACCAGCTTGTTTTCCACCACGCTGCCACCGGACGACTGATACTGCTGCGCCATGGCTGCCCCCGCCAGCGCCCCCACTGCGGTCGCAATTTCCCGGCCATGACCACCGCCAAACTGGTTGCCAAGCAGCCCTCCCAGCACGGCGCCACCCAGGGTTTTCCAGCCTGAGTGCTCGGATTCCAGGATCTGGCGCTGAGTAATGTTGCGCACTGTATCCACTTCGCCAAATACCACCTGATTCACGGGCCTGGCGGTATTGCGCTCATACACAACCGCCCAGGCTGGCGCAGTGACAAACCAGATCAAGCTGGATACTATCAGGATAATGCCCTTCATCTGTGAACCTCGTTGCCTAATGTCTCGCTATCTTACCCAACTGGATGATGAGCTCTGCTGGTTTCCCGACCCAAAGCATGCCCTGGAAGAGCCCAACGGCCTGCTGGCGATTGGGGGCGATCTCTCCCCGACGCGCTTGCTGGCAGCTTACCACAAGGGGATCTTCCCGTGGAATGAGCCCCACCAGCCGACGCTCTGGTGGTCACCGGATCCCCGGGGGGTGATCCGGCCAGAGCAACTGCACATAGGACGCACCCTGCAAAAAGTGCTGCGCCGCACGTCATTCGATATTTCCGTCAATCGCGCCTTTAATGAGGTAATCACCGCCTGCGCCGCACCGCGACGCACTGCCGATGAGACCTGGATCAGCAGGCCCATGATCGAGGCTTATCAGCAACTTCATCGCCTGGGTCATGCCCACTCCATCGAGATCTGGCAAGAAGGACGGTTGCAGGCGGGATTGTACGGACTCTCGATTGGCCGACTGTTCTGTGGCGAGTCCATGTTCAGCCACATCGACAATGGCGCCAAACTGGCCATGGTGGCACTCTGTCGTCACTTTGCTCGTCATGGGGGTGAACTTGTCGATTGCCAGATGCAGAACCCGTTTCTCGCCACCCTGGGTATTGAAGAGTGGCCAAGAGCCCGCTTTCTGAAAGCACTGACAGTACTGGGGCAACAAACATTGGCGGCGACATGCTGGCACAAGGGGGAGATCAGCCTATGACGGAAGAAGTGATCCTCAAAGTAGGGCTCACCCCGAAACACCCTTGCAGTTATCTGGACAAGGAACAGGAACAGTTGCTGGTGCTGATGGACCACTCCCTGCTCAATGCCAGCGGTTATGAGCGCCTGCTGACCGCAGGATTTCGCCGCAGTGGCAACGACATCTATCGCCCCCACTGCCCCGCTTGCCATGCCTGCCAATCTCTTCGTATTCACAGTGAACTGTTTCGCCCCAGCCGCGGGCAAAAGCGGATCCGCCAGCTCAACAGGGATATCGACATCGTGCTGAGCTACGATGACAAACCCGAATATTACCTGCTCTACGAGCGCTACATCCGGGAGCGCCACCGCGATGGCAGCATGTATCCCCCCAATCGCAACCAGTATCGCGGCTTTCTCCATTGCGACTGGATGCCCCCTCTTTTTCTGGAAATGCGCAAGGAAGGGCGGCTCATCGGAGTAGCCACTACGGACCTGCTGCCTCACTCCCTGAGCGCCATGTATACCTTTTTCGACCCTGATTACGCCGACCGCTCTCTGGGCACCTTTGCCATCCTGAGCCAGCTCGATCTCGCCAGACGCACGGGGCGTAACTGGCTCTATCTCGGCTATCTGGTAGAAGAGTGTCGCAAGATGAATTACAAGCGCAATTATCTGCCCCATGAGGTGCTAATCCAGGGAGAATGGAAAAATATCGACAGCAAGCCCGAGTAAACTTTACACATAGCCTTAAATCCGGCATGATCCAGCGGTTTTTTGTTGTGGCTTATCAAGAGGATTCAATGGCTAAAGAAGACAGTATTGAGATGCAGGGCACTATTCTCGAAACCCTGCCCAATACCATGTTCCGTGTGGAACTGGAGAATGGTCACGTGGTTATCGCTCATATTTCCGGCAAGATGCGCAAAAACTACATTCGTATCCTGACTGGAGACAAAGTAACGGTAGCACTGACTCCCTACGATCTCTCCAAGGGACGTATTGTTTTCCGCTCTCGCTAAGCCAGGAATTCAGCAAAAAACCCCAACCTTTCGGTTGGGGTTTTTTGTCGTTTTCTAATCACGGATGCTTAGTGGGAAACAGCTTCAACATCGACCTGAAAGTCAAAGCTGAGGCTGTCATCAACCAGCTCAACCTTCACGACCCCACCATCGACCAATGAGCCAAACAGGATCTCGTTGGCCAGGGGTTTCTTGAGGTGTTCCTGGATCACCCTCCCCATCGGTCTGGCCCCCATGGCTCTGTCATATCCCTTCTCGGCCAACCAGTGACGAGCACGTTCTGACACCTCGAGAGAGACACCTTTCGCATCCAGCTGAACCTGCAACTCGACAATAAACTTGTCGACGACCTGGTGGATCACCGTCATATCCAGATGGTTGAACCAAATGATGTGGTCGAGACGGTTGCGAAACTCCGGGCTGAATGTCTTGTTGATCACCGCCATGGCATCGTGGCTCAGATCCTGCTGCTGGAAACCGATGGACTTGCGTTGGGTTTCCTGCACCCCGGCATTGGTGGTCATCACCAGGATCACATTGCGAAAATCAGCCTTGCGCCCGTTGTTATCGGTCAAGGTCCCGTTGTCCATCACCTGCAGCAACAGGTTGAAGACATCCGGGTGCGCCTTCTCAATCTCGTCGAGCAACACCACTGAGTGAGGGTGCTTGATCACCGCATCAGTCAACAGGCCACCCTGTTCAAACCCGACATAGCCGGGAGGCGCACCGATCAGACGAGAGACTGTGTGACGCTCCATGTATTCGGACATGTCAAAGCGCAGCATCTCCACCCCGAGGGCCTTGCCCAGTTGCTGGGTCACCTCTGTCTTGCCCACCCCGGTCGGGCCGGCAAAGAGGAAACAACCGACAGGGCGACGCTCGTTACCCAATCCCGAACGGGACAAGCGGATCGCATCGGTCAGCACTTCGATGGCTTTGTCCTGGCCGAAGACCACCATCTTGAGATTACGCTCCAGATTTTTCAGCACTTCCTTGTCGGAGGAGGAGACTGATTTTTCCGGGATACGGGCAATCTTGGCCACGATGGCTTCTATTTCCTGCACATTGATCACTTTCTTCCGCTTGCTCGCCGGCAACAACCGCTGTCCGGCCCCAGCCTCATCGATCACGTCGATGGCTTTGTCCGGCAAATGACGATCGTTGATGTATTTGGCCGACAGTTCCACCGCGGCACGGATCGCTTTGACGGTATAACGTACCCCGTGGTGTGCCTCGTAGCGGCTCTTGAGCCCCATCAGGATACGTGTGGTATCGTCAACGCTCGGTTCGACGATATCGATCTTCTGGAAGCGACGGGCCAGTGCACGGTCTTTCTCGAAGATCTGGGCATATTCCTGATAGGTGGTTGAACCAACACAGCGCAGCAAACCGTTAGAGAGCAGCGGCTTGATGAGGTTGGCCGCATCCAGCTGGCCACCGGAGGCTGCACCGGCACCTATGATGGTGTGGATCTCGTCGATGAACAGGATGGCCCCTTCCTGGCGTTCAATCTGCTTGAGCAGCACCTTGAGGCGTTTCTCGAAATCGCCGCGGTATTTGGTTCCCGCCAGCAAAGAGCCCATATCGAGTGAGTAAATGGTGCTGCCGGCAATTACCTCGGGTACATCGCCCTTGACGATCCGGTAGGCCAGCCCCTCGGCGATAGCGGTCTTGCCAACACCGGCCTCACCGACCAGCAGGGGATTGTTCTTGCGACGACGGCACAACACCTGGATGGTGCGATTCAACTCCTGATCACGACCAATCAGAGGGTCAATACGCCCCTCCAGCACCAGCTGATTCAGATTGGTCGCAAAGCTCTCGATCTGGGCGGCAGATACGTCGTCATCAGACTCAGGATTACTATTGCTGCCAAGATCCGGCTTGCTCTCCTTGCGAACACCATGGGAGAGGAAGTTGACCACGTCGAGGCGACTGATCTCGGCTTTTTTCAGGAAGTAAGCCGCTTGCGACTCCTGCTCGCTGAAAATGGCGACCAGGACATTGGCACCACTGACTTCGGTGTTGCCCGAAGATTGCACATGGAATACCGCACGCTGAAGCACTCGCTGGAATCCCAGCGTCGGCTGGGTTTCACGATCTTCATCGTCACGGGGAATAAGAGGGGTTGTTTGATTGATGAATGCGCGGATCTCTTTGCGCATCTGCTCGACATCGGCACCACAAGAACTCAGCGCCTCATGGGCTGAGCTGTTATCCAACAGGGCTAACAACAGGTGCTCGACGGTCATGAATTCGTGGCGCTCGTCACGGGCCAGTTTAAACGCCTCGTTCAGCGTCTTTTCCAGATCTTTATTCAACATAGGCACCTCCCCTAGTACAGCTACAATGTGGTGTCACACTCGCCATCAAGTCATCAGATTCAAGCCTTTTCCATAGTACATAGCAGTGGATGTTCGTGATTACGTGAATAGGTGTTGACCTGGACTACTTTGGTTTCGGCGATCTCTGCGGTAAACGTGCCACAGATCCCCTTACCACTATAATGCACGCTCAGCATGACCTGAGTTGCCTTGTCCAAATCCATACCAAAGAACTTTTGCAGCACCTCCACCACGAATTCCATCGGTGTGTAGTCATCATTGTTCAACACGACCTTGTACATGGGGGGCGGCTGCAGCTTCGTCTTCTCTGCTTCTGCAATCTCTTCATTAGCAAAGAGTTCTTTCTGCTTGCTCATAATCGCGCTTTGGTACCTCTAGATTACTACCGCCTAACACAAGCTTGTCAATAGACTTGTTAACCAGATCACATCAGCTGTTAACAACTTCTTGACTCGCTCAAAAGTTGGACTAGATTGGTTACTTGCTAATCTGTGCCCGTCTGCTACGGGCTCATGTCCTAGTTATAATGGGCTGGCGCAGGTTACTCAACGACTTCTGGGTAATCAATAAAAGGATGTAGAAGTATGGCAACCGGCACAGTTAAGTGGTTCAACAACGCAAAAGGATTTGGGTTTATCTGTCCGGAAGGAGGTGGTGAAGATATCTTCGCGCACTACTCCACGATTCAAATGGAGGGCTACAAGACCCTGAAAGCGGGTCAGGCCGTCAATTTTGAACTGCAACAGGGGCCGAAAGGAAATCACGCCTCCGTTATTGTGCCAAACGAAGCACAAAGTATTTAAAACCATGCGTTGGATAAATAAAAAACCGGTTTCTCCCAGAGAAACCGGTTTTTTATTATCTATACCTGTGACTTCTGTGCTCCACGACTGTCTCGTGCCCTAATCGCGGACACCTCATCGGCAGTCTTCAGTCGTGATAGTCGTGACAGGCGATCAGGGTGTTCTCCATCAGGCTGGCAACCGTCATCGGTCCGACACCACCTGGCACAGGCGTGATAAAAGAGGCATGACTGCGCGCCGTTTCAAACTCAACGTCCCCTACCAGAGAGCCATCCGCCAGACGATTGATGCCCACATCGATCACCAGCGCCCCCGGCTTGACCCACTCCCCCGGAATGAAATTGGGCTTGCCGACCGCTACCACCAGCAAATCAGCGCGGCGCACCTGCTCTTCCAGATCGCGGGTAAAACGGTGACAAGTGGTGGTCGTGCACCCCGCCAGCAGCAGCTCCAGGGTCATGGGGCGTCCCACTATGTTGGATGCTCCGACCACCACCGCATGCAGACCATGAGTCTTAACTCCTGTGGTTTCAATCAGCGTCATGATCCCCTTCGGCGTGCAGGGGCGCAGTGCCGGAATACGCTGTGCCAGACGTCCGACATTATAGGGGTGAAAACCATCGACATCCTTGTCGGGGCGGATCCGCTCCAGTACCAGGGTCGTATCGAAGTGGGCCGGCAGTGGCAACTGAACCAGAATGCCATCGACATGAGTATCGTCATTCAATTCATCGATCAAGGCCAGCAACTCTTCCTGAGTGGCCGTCGCACTCAAGTCATAAGAGCGGGAGAGAAAACCGACTTCTTCACATGCCCGGCGCTTGCTGCCGACATAGACCTGAGAGGCAGGATCCGCCCCCACCAGAATGACGGCCAGCCCCGGTGCCCGTTTCCCTGCTGCCAACCGCTGTTGGACCTGCGCCGCGACCTGGCTGCGAATCGTTTGCGCAACCTGTTTTCCATCTATGATTTTGGCAGACATCGTACTCCACTCACCATGTGTTCAACTGCCGCGCATTGTCGCATTTTTTTAGCCGGGATGTTAGCGGCACAGATAGGTCGCATGACCAGAGGGCAATAAGTAGGCACTTGAATTTACTGGGGGAAAAAGTCGTTGACGCTGGCTCCAACGCTTGGGTATGATGCCCGCCCGTTGCCCAGTACGACTCTTGTCGAGTATGCTGGACGCGACATTTCGGTGATTAGCGCAGCCCGGTAGCGCATCTGGTTTGGGACCAGAGGGTCAAAGGTTCGAATCCTTTATCACCGACCAGGTTTGTCAACTTGCCTGCATGGCAGGTTGAGATACGCGCCCTTAGCTCAGTCGGATAGAGCAACGGCCTTCTAAGCCGTGGGTCGCAGGTTCGAATCCTGCAGGGCGCGCCATTGATTCCCTCTCTTATCAGATAAATGGAAATCAATGACAGTTTTAGTGGTGGCTGTAGCTCAGTTGGTAGAGTCCCGGATTGTGATTCCGGTTGTCGTGGGTTCGAGCCCCATCAGCCACCCCATTATCTCTCTGCTCTCGCAATTCATAGCGAGCAGAATGCTCTTCAGAGTGAAACAAAAAAACCGGCCTGTGCCGGTTTTTTTGTTTTTACCCTTCAGCAAAATCAAAGAACCAAGCCCGTTCTTTGCTCTATGTATTCCACCTCATAAAGACACAAAATCATCAATACTCTGAATCTTATTTCGTTTGTGCTTATAACTCAGAATAATTTGTTGTTTATGTTTTATTACGCAAAACGGTAACCTCTCCCATTCTCATCTACTTCCTATTACCGGACTCGCTATCCCGTCGCTAACTGCACTGCTGCAGCCCATGAACCTGCACTGATATCCCTGCAGTTCGCAACATCACGCAATCAAGGCCAGGCATTCAAGCCCCATGACTATGCCTAACCACATTAGGATAGAACGAGGAACAAACCATAGACGGACTCGAGCAACATAGCTTGCCAACCATAATCACACCTGAATATCTGTGCCAGTTTCTGGCGACCACGGAGTAATACAATGAAATTCAAGACCATGAGCGTGCACAGCGGCCAGCGAATCGATCCCCAGACCGGGGCACTTACCACCCCCCTCTACCAGAGCAGCACTTTCAGCTACTTCAACGCCCAGGCGGGCAAGGAGCGCTTCGCCGGTCAGGCTCCGGGGTTTATCTACAGCCGCTTTGGCAACCCCACCACCGCCGAGCTGGAGCAGAAGCTGGCAGCCCTCGAAGGAGCCGATGAGGCGCTGGTGGTGGCCAGTGGCATGGCGGCGGTGAGCGCCATCATGTATGCCCTGGCCGATAGCGGCGATGAGGTGGCCTACATAGGCCCCCTCTACGGCGGCACCGATGCGTTCCTCAAACAGACCTTCAGCCGCGCTGGCATCAAGGTCACCGCCTACGAGAGCGATCAGGATCTGCTGGCCAACATCCGCCCCGCCACCAAGGTGGTACTGTTCGAAACCCTGACCAACCCCACCCTCAAGGTGGTAGACCCGCGAGTGGTGGTCGAGGCGGCCCGCAAGGTGGGCGCCATCAGTGTGTGTGACAACACCTTCCTCACCCCCTATCTGCTACGCCCGCTGGAGCTCGGTGTCGATATCGTGATGCACAGTGGCACCAAGTACCTGGGCGGCCACGGCGACATCATCGCCGGTGTGGTGGCCGGATCCCACGCGCTGATGAAATCCATCCGCACCGTGGCACTCAAACATATCGGCTCCCCCATCGGCCCACAGGAGGCCTACCTGCTGCAACGGGGAGTCAAGACCTTGCCACTGCGCATGGATGCCCACCTGCACAATGCGCAAAGAGTCGCCGAATTTCTGGCCGCTCACCCGGCGGTGAAGAAAGTGATCTACCCAGGGCTGGCCAGCCATCCGGGCCACCCTGCCCTTGGCGCCTTCGCCAGCGGCTTTGGTGGCATGGTGAGCATAGAGCTGGAAGGAGGGTTTGAGCGCTGCGCCACCTTGCTCGACAACTTGCAGCTGTTCGTGCAGGCGGTGAGCCTCGGCGATCTCGAGAGTCTGGCCTGCCATCCAGCCAGCACTACCCATGCCGCCATGGACGAGGCGAGCCGCCTCGCCGCCGGGGTCAATGACGATCTCATCCGCTTCAGCATAGGGGTGGAGGACGCGGACGATCTCATCGCCGATCTGTCGGCGGCGCTCGCCCTCCTTTAACTCTTTTACCTAACACAAAAACGGCGGCCATTATGGCCGCCGTTTTCACAACGCGATCAGGCGATGTCTGACATTACTCTTCCCACACGATGGAGCGTGAAGGCCACTGCTCGCCGATATCGGCATATTTTTGCTCCAGCAGGTGGCGGCGGATCTTCATGGTGGGAGTGAGCACGCCGTTCTCGATATTCCAGGGTGTCTTCACCACCAGGATGCCACGCAACTTGGCATGAGCCTCCAGCTGATCGTTGACCCGGTTGCGGGCCGCCTCCAGCTGGGCCTCGACCGCTCCCTTGTCCCCCTTCATGGCACTTTCGGCGAGCTGCACCAGGGCGATGGGTTGTGGCATGCCATAACCAATCACGCACAGCTGCTCTATGATGGACTCCTGCCCAAGCAGCCCTTCGATGGGGACAGGCGCCACATACTTGCCCTTGGCGGTCTTGAACACATCCTTCATCCGCCCCGTGATGGTGAGATACCCCTCCCTGTCCAGCTTGCCCATGTCGCCGGTATGGAGCCAGCCATCCGCATCGATGGCCTCGGCGCTGTGCTCGGGATCCTTGTAGTAGCCCAGCATCATGCCTTCACAGCGGCAGAGGATCTCCCCTTCATCGGAGATCTTGATGGTCACGCCAAGCCCCGCCTTGCCGACGGTACCGATCTTGTCTGCCCTAAACGGATAGTTGATGGTGGAGTAGGCATGGTTTTCGGTCATGCCCCAAGCTTCGGTGACATTCAGGCCGATGCTCAGGTACCACTCAAGCAGGGCCGGTGACACAGGCGCCGAGCCGCAGCCCAGCACCCGCGCCTGATCCAGCCCCAGCCCCTTTTGCAGCTTGCTCTTGATGAGGCTGGAAACCAGCGGGATTTTGAGCAACAAATCGAGTTTCTTCTGGGGCAATTTCTCGAGGATCTTGATGCGGAACATGGCCCACAGGCGCGGCACCGAGATGAACACGGTGGGACGGCAGCGCTTGACGTCCTCGATAAAGGTGTCGAGGGATTCGGGGAAAGCGATGGTGGCGCCGCCAAACAGGCTGCCACCATAGATGTAAACCCGCTCTGTGATGTGAGCGAGCGGCAGATAGGAGAAGCCGCGATCGGCCTGAGTCAGACCGACCGTTTCCACCAGCTTCTCGCAGGACCAGGCGTAGCGCTCGACGCTCAGCATGGCCCCTTTCGGCTTGCCGGTACTGCCGGAGGTGTAGACCAGGCTCAGCAAGGAGTCCGGCGCCTGCACCGGGCTGTCGGGAATGGGCTCGTGCGCCTCCAGCAGGTCGTCCCACTGGTGGCTGGCCGGCATGGTGTCATAGGGAAAGGCGATGCGCAGCAGATCGGCGGGGACGCCGGCCTCCTGGCTCTTCCAGTCATCCAGCTTGCCGACGAAGATGGCCTTGGCTTCGCTGTGGCGCAGCACATATTCGATAGTATCGACGTTGGCGGTGGGATAGATGGGCACACTCACATACTGCCCCATCTGCATGGCGAGATCGGCGATGAACCACTGGGCGCAGTTCTTGGAGAGCAGCGCCACCTTGTCGCCAGCAACCAGCCCCAGATGACGCAGGGCCGTCACCATGCGCCGCGCCTCTTCCGCCACTTCACCCCAGGTGAAGTCGACATATTCGCGGTTGATGGTTTGTCGCAGATAAATCCGATCAGGACACTGCCGCTCCCAGTGATAGAGCATCTCGAGCGGCAGTTTCTTGGCAATATGTGATGTGGAAGCCATAGTTTAATCCCTGAAACAAAAGGCGATACTTATTATTAACCTTTTGATAACTATCAGGGAAGCAGAAACTCATACTTCCGTTTGAAATTTGTTTTTGATCAAGCTTCCGCTTGTTGCTGCAGGCGTTTCCACATGGTCTGCACCAGCTCTTCATCCTGCTCGGAGAGCTCCCCCTGCAAGATGGCCTCGTTGAGACTGCGCAGCACATAGCTCTTGACGTCGCGCACCAGGGTCTTGCCTTCCAGCTCGGCCCGGGCTACCGCCAGCGAGATATGCCCCCGCAAGTATCCTCCGGCAAACAGCTCATCGTCTGTCGCGGTGGCAACCATGTCGTCGATCAGTCCCAACAACTTGTGCTCAAAATCGTGAATCGTCATGTAACGCAGCCTCATTTCCGGGGTTGCCGGCAAAATAATTCGGGGGTATGGAACCGCAATCCGGTTGATTGCGGCTCTCTGGCGCCAGGCCAGCGGCTTCCTTGACGTCCTATTCCGGGTTGGCCACCGGGTAGATGACCTGATCCTTGTATCCCGTGGTGATCCGCAGATAACCACTCAACGCCCGGTTCAATTCGGGATCATCGGTATCCACCAGCAGCGGTCGGCCCTCAAGCGCGGCCAACTTGCTCTTGGTCGCCAGCACCTGGATATTTTCCAGCCCGACACACCGAATCACCTCTGGACTCAATTGCTGATTTCCGCGCCCGAACAGATGTCCCTGACCGCCTATCAGGGTAATGATCAGACGGCAGCGACGGCCGCGGATCCGGGTCAGGATCTCGGCGGCGGACAGATCCTGCCCGATAAGCCGGCCATTTTCCACCAGATCCACACCGAGCAAGGTATTTTCCAGGCCAAGCTCCGCCATGCAGGCGGCCACCGTGCTGCCGGACCCCATCAGGTAGAGAACATCGGGTTCCATTTGCTCCACAAAACCGGCGGCCAGATCCGCCAGCACCAGCTCTTCGGACTCCTTGCCCCCCTGCTTGACCGCCTGTACGTAACGCAGATCGCCGGGCACCAGCAGCTGGCCATAGTGACGAGCACGCACCTTGCCCGCTCGAAATGCCTCTTCATCTATATCCATCACCTCGGCATCGATAAGGCTGAGCAGCTCCCCTGCGATCATCCGTGCCGCCACCCTGCCCGTCGCGGCAGGGGTCACCCCGTAGACCCCCGAGTGGATCTTGCAGCCCGCCGGAATGCCGAGCACATGGCACGACTCCCCCACCGCCGCACAGATATCCCGCGCCGTGCCATCGCCGCCGGCAAACAGCAACAGATCGACCCCGGCGTCGCGCATCCGCTCGGCTGCCTGGCGGGTGTCGGTGGCACTGGTGGCCTCCCCTTCGGGGTGGTAGACAATCCGGCAGGGCAAACCGAGGGAGCGGGCCAGCGCCTCCCCCATCTCGTCGGCGACCGTCAGCAACTCGAACCGCTCAGTCAGCTCGCACAGTGGCAACAGGGCCTGCCGTGCCCGCTCCTGAGCCCTGGGCACGGCGCCACGAGCAAGCGCCTCTTCCACCACGCCATCACTGCCCTTGAGACCGACTGCCCCGCCAATGCCGGCAACCGGATTAATGATGAGTCCTAATCGAAACATGCGTCCCTCCCTTGCGATGGCGACCATTCTTATCTTTTCGCCACACTGGGACAAGCGGTCTCCCCCTGTTAAAATGTTCCGTTTCGTTTTTCCCTATCAAGGTGCAATTATGTTGGAATGGGTTCTTGACCCCTCAGCCTGGGTCGCTCTCGCTACTCTTACCCTGCTCGAAATCGTACTTGGCATTGACAATATCATCTTCATCTCCATCCTGGTCGGCCGCCTGCCCGAGGCCCAGCGCCAGAAGGCGCGCATTCTGGGACTGGCGCTTGCCATGGGCACCCGCATCCTGCTGCTGCTCTCCCTGGCCTGGGTGATGCGCCTCACCAGCCCGCTCTTCACCGTGCTGGGCGAGGCCATCTCGGGGCGCGATCTGATCCTGTTGCTGGGGGGCCTGTTTCTCATCGGCAAGAGCGCCCACGAGATCCACGCCACTCTGGAGGGCGCGGCCGAGCCGGAGAGCACGACGGCCGTCGCCTCCGGCTTTGTCAGCACCCTGCTCCAGATCGCCATCCTCGATATCGTGTTCAGCCTGGATTCCGTCATCACAGCGGTCGGCATGGCGGATCACGTGCCCGTCATGGTGCTGGCCATCATGATCGCCGTCTTCATCATGATGTTCGCCGCCAAGGCCATCGGCGATTTCGTCGACAACCACCCCACCATCAAGATGCTGGCCCTCTCTTTCCTCACCCTGGTGGGCTTCGCCCTGATGGCGGAAGGGCTGGATGTGCACATTCCGAAGGGGTACATCTACTTCGCCATGGCCTTCTCGCTGGTGGTGGAGATGATCAACATTCGCCTGCGCAGCCACACGGCTGCCAACGGGCAGAAATAGCCATCACGATCGCAGGATCAAAAAGAGCGCCTCCCGGGGCGCTCTTTTGCTATGTACACGACATGTCTGGCTGGCTCTTGCCTTATTCGTTGGCAATCACGATGGCCACCCGACGATTGTCTGCCCGTCCGGCCGAGGTGCGATTGTCGGCTACCGGGGCCGTGTCACCACGCCCGCGGACCTCGAGGTTGGCTGGCTTCATGCCCACCGAGACCAGCACATCCGCCACCGACTGGGCCCGTTTCACCGAGAGCTGGCGGTTATAGGCGGCGTTACCCGTGTTGTCGGTATGACCGTCTATCCTGGCCTTGTCGAGGCCCACCTCCAGCAGGGAGCTGCCCAGCGTTTCCACCGCCTGGCGGGTCTGTGGCGTAAGCTTCCCGACGTTATTGGCAAACAACACCCGGTTGGCAAAATCCAGCGTCCAGCCTTCATCGGTCAGATGAAAACCTTGCTCCTTCAATACCGTCACTTGTTCTTCGGTCAATCCCCTGGGCGGACTCTGACAGCCAGCCAGCAGGGAAAACAGCAGGCCAAGTACGGCGGCCTTGAGGGAGAGGGACATCTTCATGGTTACGACTCCTTAACGACTTCCATTCACGCCGTCCTGGCGGCATCAACCTCCTCTCGACGGGCGCGTTTTGCCAGATACATGGCACTGTCAGCCAGCGCACAAAGCTCGCTGGCACTTGTCCCGGGCTGATGGATGGCAAACCCTATGCTGATCCCGGCGACCAGCTGCTGCCCATCCCGCAATACCACAGGATCCTTCATCGCCTGCTGAATACGAGTGATCACCTCTTCCACATCCATAGCCTGATGGGCGGGACTCAACAGTATGGCGAATTCGTCTCCCCCGAGGCGGCACACCAGATCCCGCGGCCGCAGCTGGTGCTGCACACGCTTGGCCAGGGTCACCAGCACATCATCGCCGGCGTTGTGCCCGAGGGAATCATTGATCTGCTTGAAGCGATCACAATCAAGGTAAAGCAGTGCAAAGGAGCTACCCTCCTGCTCCACCTCTATGATGGCCTGCTCCAGACGAGCCTCGAACAGTGCCCGATTGGGCAGCCCCGTCAAGGCATCGTGAGTCGCCTGATGCAGCAGGCTGGCATTCTCGCGAGCCTGATGCTGCTGCCATTCCTGCAACTCGTCGAGCAGGGAGTTGAAATCCTCCCCCAGCTCGTTGAGCTCAACGATGGCAGCAGGGCTGGCGCGCATCCCAAGGGTGCGCTGGCGGCGCACCGAGTGGGCAACTTGCGCCAGATCCCGCAGCGGCCCGATGATCGACACCTGCATCCGTCCTGCCACATAGAGCGCCCCCATGGCGCTGAGCAGCAGGCAGACCAGCATCACCAGCAACACCGCCAGCAAAAACAGCAACAGCGACTGTCCGTGTCCCCTGACCCGCACTTCGGCGATCACTTCCTTGCCCCGCATCATGGACTCCCGGGCAGGCCCCGGCAGTATCCGTTCGGCCAGGTAGTTCTCCAGCCCCGCCAGGGGGGTATTCGTGGCTCGACGCCAGTTTGCCAGCAGGGTGCCATCGGGCAGATAGATCTGCGCTTCGGCAACCTCTTCACGCTCGGCGATGGTTCTGAGCGCCTCGTTGGCCGCCTCCTCATCCCGGAACACCACAGCCGCCTCTGCGGTATAGCTGATGGCTCGCGCCACCAGCTCCAGATTGTGCTCCGCATGGAACCGCATGGCCAGCAAGGCGATCAGGGTGAGGAAGATCCCCACTACGCAGGCCGAGGTGAAGGCGGCCATCAGGTGGGTACGTCTGAGGTTTTGGTGCAGGGTCAGTCGTTGATCACGGGAGCCTGGCCAGGCCGTCATGGAGCCTCCCTATTCGCCTTGGCAAGCTTGAGGACAGCAGGATGGACCCGCACACCGCTCAGGGCCAGCGCATCCAGGTTGACGTCGAAGCGAACCCGCTCGCTCGCGGGATCCGGCTGCAAACAGAAGACTGCACTGGCACTGCACTCGGCGTTCTGTTCACTGATGCTGAGCACGGCCCGGCCTTTCAGGCGGGAAAAGAGGTCGAGCCGGGTCGTCTCATCCACTATCCCCAGATAGAGGACGTCACAGTGATCGCGGATGGCAGGATCCGTCACCCCGTAACGATTGACGCTCACCGCTCTCCCATTGCTCTGCCCCGTGATGGAGAAGAGGGCGCCGGCATATTCGGTCGGCGCCACCACACACAGATGCAGCACCTCGGGCTCCACCGGCCAGCGGGTGTAGCTCATGATATCGAGCACCAGCTCCTTGACGGCACTCGCCCGCACTTCGGCAGCCGTCTTCGCCGCGGCGATGGTCCCCGAAGGAAACACCAGCCCCAGTACCAGCAACAGGAGTGACAGGCGGACAACAACGCCGGGGGAAGGAAATAACATCAGGATAAAACCGCCTCTCTCTATCACCGCCATCGTGCGGTTTCGGTACATGAACTGGAGAGAGTAAGGGGCCCGGCAACCCCTTGACAAGTCCGGATCCGGTCCCGATGGTCAGGTCGTACAAATAAAAACGGAGCCCATATTTCAATGGACTCCGTTGGATGCAAGGGGCGAGAGGAGATTACTTCTTGCCGATCCCGTATTCCCGCAACTTGTTGGCGATGGCGGTATGCGACACACCCAGCCGTTTGGCGAGCTGGCGGGTCGACGGGAAGGCCGGATAGAGCCGTGCCAGCAACTGACTCTCGAAGCGCTTCACCGCATCGTCGAGATCCCCCTCGAACCACTCGTCAATAAGCGGCATGGCCTCGGCGGCCACCGGCAGATCGATCTGCTCGGGACCCAGCTCATCCCCTTCCAGCAGGGTCATGGCCCGATAAAGACAGTTGCGCAGCTGGCGCACGTTGCCGGGCCAGCGATAGGCGGTCAGGTAATCGGCCATGTTGCGGGTAAAGCGCGGACGCGGGCGCTGCAACTCGCTGGCAAAGCGGGAGACAAACTGCTGGGCCAGCGCCATGATGTCCGCCTTGCGCTCGCGCAGGGGGGGCAGACCCAGACTCAACACGTTGAGGCGATAGTAGAGATCTTCCCGAAACTTGCCTTCATGTACCAGATCCAGCAGCTGTTTCTGGGTGGTGCAGATGAAGCGCACGTTGACCTTCACCTCCTGCTCGTCGCCCACCCGGCGAAATACCCCGTCCTGCAGCACCCGCAGGAATTTGGTCTGCAGATGGGGAGACATGTCGCCGATCTCGTCCAGCATCAGGGTGCCGCCGCTCGCCAGCTCCAGTACCCCACGCTTGCCCTCGGTGTTGTTGCCAAAGGCGCCGGGGGCATAGCCGAACAGCTCGCTCTCGGCCACGTTGTCCGGCATGGCCGCACAGTTGAGCGCCATGAAGGGGTGGCTGGAGCGCAGGCTGGCACCGTGGCAGGCGCGAGCCAACAATTCTTTGCCGGTGCCGGTCTCGCCGACGATGAGCAGCGGCGCATCCTGCATCGCCAGCTTGCTCGCCTGGGCCAGCACCTGTTTCATCTTCTGGCTCTCGGCCTGCAGGTGTTCAAAGCCCCCCACTTCCACCGCGTGCAGCGCGCTGAAATGCATGCCGACCCGGCGGGCGGACTTGAGCACCACCACGGCGCCGGCCAGGGCCTGTTTGCCCTTCTCCTCGGCCACAAACAGCGGCATCAGATCCGCCAGATACTCCTCGCCATGGATGGTGAGCTTGCAGGTCTGGGGCTTGATCTCGCTCGCCTCCAGCCAGCGGCCGAAGGAGAAGCCCTTGACCAGGGAGCCCAGCGCCACGCCGCGCACCTCCTCCACCGGCAGGCCGAGGGTGGTGAGCGCCGACTGGTTGGCCTGGGTCACCTTGCCCTTGCTGTCGAGGGAGAAGACCAGATCCGGCAACGCCTTGAGCAGCGCCTCGATCTCGTGGTGTTCCCGTTCGGAGGGCATGTAGGGGATGGTCTTGACGTCATAGACGCCGGGAATGCGGCGGATCTCCGGCATCAGGTGCTGGAAATCGCGAAACTCCAGCTCGGGGAAGTTGAGATAGATGATGCCTGAGGTATCGATTTCGATGCCGCGCAGATCGATGTTGTGCTCCACCAGGCGGTCGAGCAGTTCCCGGGTCAGGCCCAGGCGGTCTTCACAGCTGACTTCAAGACGCATTCGGGACACACTTCCTAGCTAACTCTATGAATGACGGGATAATACAGACTCGCCCCCCCCAGTGCGAGCGCCAGCCCATAAAAATGCGGGCCTACCCCGCTTTCGCCGGGCAGGCCCAGGTCAACCCATGACGCTTATTTGAGCAGCTGATCGGTGCGCGCCGCCATGATGAAATCGTTGCGGTGCAGCTCCCCAATTTTGTGGATCCACCAACTCACGGTCACCATATCACCCACTCGATGAGTGGTGGCGTCTTCACTTCAGCAGCTCATCCGTGCGTGCCGCCATGATGAAGTCGTTACGGTGCAACCCGCCGATCTTGTGGGTCCACCAGCTGACAGTGACCTTGCCCCACTCGGTCAGGATGGCCGGATGATGAAACTCCGCCTCTGCCAGCTCGCCGAGCCGGTTGGTGAAGGCCAGCGCCTCCTTGAAGTTGCGAAAGACGAATTCGCGCCTCAGCTGCAGCGCCCCCTCCACGACCAGCGGCTGCCAGTCGGGGATGAGATGCATCAGTTCGCTCAGCTCCTGATCGCTGACTTTGGGGGCATCGGCGCGGCACGCTTCACACTGCTGGCTCGCCAGTTCGGACATGGGACTCTCCTTGTTGCTCTCTTGATGGGGATCACGAAAAACCGGTGACATTCAGCTCGCCTGCTTGCCCGCGGCGGGGGCAAAGCGTGGCGGGCGCAAGCCAAGGCGTTTGGCCTCGGCCAGCGCGGCCAAGATCTCCTCCCCGGTCAGTCGGTAGAGGGTATCGAGGCTTGGCAGCACAAAATAGGTGGGCTGCATGATATCGATGCGATAAGGGGTGCGCAGTACCTCGAGCAGGTCGAAGGGTTGCAACAGCGGCTGGCCCGAGAGGGCATAGGCGGTCTCGCCGATGGAAGAGAGAATGCCGCCGCCGTAGATCCTAAGCCCCGCCGGGCTTTCAATCAGGCCAAACTCCACGGTGAACCAGTAAAGGCGCGCCAGAAAGACCCGCTCCTCCTTGCTTGCCTTCTGCCCCAACTGGCCATAGAGATGAGTGAAGTGAGCAAAGGCGGGATTGGTCAGCATGGCGCAGTGACCGAAGATCTCGTGAAAGATATCCGGCTCCTGCAGGTAATCGAGCTCGTCCCGATGGCGAATGAAGGTCGCCACCGGAAACTGGCGATTGGCCAGCAGGGCGAAGAAGCGATCGAACGAGATGAGGGCAGGTACCGCGGCCACCGACCAGCCGGTGGCCTCTTGCAACACGGCGTTGATCTCTGCCAACTGAGGGATGCGATCCCGGGGCAGACCGAGGCGGGCCAGCCCCGCCAGGTACTCATCGCACGCCCTCCCCTCCAACGCCCCGAGTTGGCGGGCGATCAGGATCTGCCAGGTGCCATGATCTTCATCCGGGTAGTGAATGACGCCCCGGGCATCCGGCTGATATGCGGTGTAAAGCGTTGTCATAGCGGTTCCATCCCTCGGCCCGGTGCGGGCTCCCTGACACTCTCTGGATCACTGTAACGTTTCGCCCCGCAAAAAAGCAGCCGACCCGAGGGTCGGCTGGCGGCAACAAATGTAAATAATTTGTGACAACCATTCTAGCTAGGCTACTAGAGCTTGACCATGATGTGGCGCGGCACAGTGTAGTCCTCCAGGGCGTAGAGGGAGAGATCCTTGCCGTAGCCGGACATCTTCATGCCGCCGTGGGGCATCTCGGAGGTGAGCATGAAGTGGGTGTTGATCCAGGTGCAGCCGTACTGCAGGTGGCTGGCCACCTTGCTGGCAAGGCCGAGATCCCGGGTCCAGACCGAGCTGGCGAGGCCGTAGTCCGAGTCGTTGGCCCACTGCACCACCTGCTCGGCGTCGCTGAAGCGGGTCACCGACACCACGGGGCCGAACACCTCCCGGCGCACAATTTCATCCTCCTGACGGGCATGGGCGATCAGGGTCGGCTCGAAGAAGAAGCCGTTGCCGGGGCGGATCTTGCCCCCCGCCGTCACCTCCACGTGACCGCTGCTCTGGGCCCGCTCCACGAAGCTGGCCACCCGGTTGCGCTGCCGGTCCGAGATGAGCGGCCCCATCTCCACCCCCTCCTCGCGTGGGCCGCCCACCTTGATGGAGGCCACCGCATCCGTCATGGCGGCGACGAACTTGTCGTAGATCTTGCCCTGGGCATAGATGCGGCAGGCGGCGGTGCAATCCTGGCCGGCGTTGTAGAAGCCGAAGGTGCGAATGCCCGCCACCACGGCCTCCAGGTCCGCGTCGTCGAAGATGATGACCGGCGCCTTGCCCCCCAGCTCAAGGTGGGTGCGCTTCATGGTTCGGGCGGCGCTCTGCAGGATCTTCTGGCCGGTGGCGATGTCACCGGTCAGAGACACCATGCGCACCAGCGGGTGCTCCACCAGCGGCGCCCCCACGCTCTCGCCCCGGCCGCAGACGATGTTGATGACGCCGCGCGGGAAGAGCTCGCTGGCGAGCTCCGCCAGGCGCAGGGCGGTGAGGGGGGTCTGCTCGGAGGGTTTGAGCACTACCGTATTGCCGGCGGCGAGCACCGGGGCCATCTTCCAGGCCGCCATCATCAGGGGGTAGTTCCAGGGGGCGATGCTGCCCACCACCCCGATGGGATCGCGGCGGATCATGCTGGTGTGCCCCTCGATATACTCCCCCGCCAGCGGCCCCTGCAGGCAGCGGGCGGCACCGGCGAAGAAGCGGAAGCAGTCCACCACCGCCGGCAGTTCGTCGTTCAGCACCGCCAGATAGGGCTTGCCGCAGTTGAGGGATTCCAGCGCCGCGAACTCTTCGGCGTGGCGCTCGATAGCATCGGCCAGGCGCAGCAGCAGGGTACTGCGCTGGGCTGGAGTGGTGCGGCTCCACTGGGCGAAGGCGCGCTGGGCGCCGTTCACCGCCCGGTTCACCTGCTCGAACGAGGCTTCGGGTACCGAGGCGAGAAGCTCCCCGGTAGCCGGGTTGAGGATGGGCTCGGCCTGGCCGTCACCGGTGACGAACTGGCCATCGATCAAGAGTTGGGTAGAGAGTTTCATGGTTGCATCCTTGCGCACGCGTTGAGTCGTTATTTGCCACTGCCGGCGACGTCCTGGCCGTCGCGGGTGAGGTAGTAGGCAAGCAGAATGGGAATGGTGGTGAAGGCCACAATGATGAGCGCCACCACGTTGGTGACCGGTCTGTCCCGGGGGCGGATCAGCTCCTGATACATCCAGATCGGCAGCGTGGTCTGCTGGCCGGCGGTGAAGGTGGTGACGATCACCTCGTCAAAGCTCAGCGCGAACGCCAGCATGCCCCCCGCCAGCAGCGCGGTGGCGAGGTTGGGCAGGATCACGTAGCGCAGGGTCTGGAAGCCGTCGGCACCGAGATCCATCGACGCCTCGATAAGGCTCTGGTTGGTGCGGCGAAAGCGTGCCAGGGCGTTGTTGTAGACCACCACCACGCAGAAGGTGGCGTGGCCGATGACGATGGTCCAGAAGCTGAACGGGATCTCCATCACCCCATAGGCGGAGCGCAGCGCGATACCGGTAACGATGCCGGGCAGGGCGATGGGCAGCACCAATAAAAGCGACACCACCTCCTGGCCGAAGAAGCGACTGCGGGCGATGGCCCCCGCTGCCAGGGTGCCGAGCACCATGGCCACCAGGGTAGCGAGCCCGGCCACCTCCAGCGACAGCTGGATGGCGCGCCACACGTCGGGGCGGTTGAGGGTCACCTCGAACCACTTGAGGGTGAGCCCGGGGGGCGGGAACTGGTAACTCTTGCTCTCGCTGGTGAAGGCGTAGAGGAAGATAAACAGGATCGGGAAGTGCAGGAACAAGAGGCCGCCGATGGCCGCGTACTTGAGCAGGCCGGAGGGCTGGTTCGTAGAGGGATTAGAGCGCATCGAAGGCCCCCAGGCGTTTCGCGATAGTGAGGTAGATGGCGATGATAAGGATCGGCACCAGCGAGAAGGCGGCGGCGAAGGGCAGGTTGCCCGCCGTACCCTGCTGCATGTAGACCACCTGGCCGATGTACATGGTGGAGTTGCCGATGATGCCGGGGATGATGTAGTCCCCCAGCGTCAGGGAGAAGGTGAAGATGGAGCCCGCCACCACGCCGGGCAAGGCCAGCGGCAGGATCAGGGTGCGGAAGGTCTGGGCAGGCGTCGCCCCGAGATCGCTGCTCGCCTCAAGCAGGGAGCGCGGGATCCGCTCCACCGCCGCCTGGATGGGCAGGATCATGAAGGGCAGCCAGACGTAGACGAACACGATGAAGGTGCCGATGCGGGAGAACGACAGCGACGGCCCGCCGATCACCGGCAGGGAGAGGATGGCGTCCAGCAGCCAGTCCAGCCCCAGGGTGTCCGCCAGCCAGCTGATAACCCCCTCCTTGGCCAGGATCAGCTTCCAGGCATAGACCCGCACCAGATAGCTGGACCAGAGCGGCAGCATGATACCGACGTAGAACAGGGCCCGGGTCTTGCCGCTGGTGTAGCGCGCCATGTAGTAGGCGACGGGGAAACCGAGCAGGGCGCAGGCCAGGGTCACCAGCAGGGACATGCCGACGGTGCGCAGGATCACGTCCAGGTTCTCCGCCCGCAGCAGGGCAACGAAGTTCTGCAGGCCCAGCTCGTGTCGGATCTGGCCGCTGAACTCGTCCAGCCCGAAGAAGGCGTTGGAGAGCAGCATCAGCAAGGAGCCCACATAGATGATGCCGAGCCAGAGCAGGGGCGGCCCCAGCAGGATGGCCAGCAGCAGGCCGGAGCGGCCGTAGAGCAGGGTGGAGAGGCGCCGCAGCGGCCTGACGCGAACGGAGTCGGTAGCGTGGCTCATGGCAAGGCTCGCACTGTGGGGGGCGCTCATGGTTGAGCTCCCTGGTGGGCGGTGTGCAGACGGTGGATCGCCTGCTCCGGCCAGCTGAGGCTGACCCGGGTGCCGCGGGGCAGGCGGGCCTGGCCCTCGTTGGGATGGTTGACGATAAGCTCGAGCTGCTCGCCGAGATCGACCCGGTAGCGCACGAAGGGGCCGAGGTACTCCACCTCGCGCACCTCCCCGGACCAGCCAGGCGTACCGGCTTCGGCGAGCCGGATCCGCTCCGGGCGTACCATCATCTGGCGCTCATCGCCACACAGGCGCCTGGCCTGCTCTCCCTCGAACAGGTTGACGGTGCCGACGAAGCGGGCGACGAAGGGGGTGGCGGGGGCGTCGTAGATGGTATCCGGCGCGGCGATCTGCTCGATCTTGCCCTGATTGAAGATGCAGATGCGGTCGCTCATGGAGAGCGCCTCCTGCTGATCGTGGGTGACGAAGATGAAGGTGATGCCGAGCTGGCGCTGCAAGGCTTTGAGCTCGAGCTGCATCTGCTCGCGCAACTTAAGATCTAGCGCCCCCAGCGGCTCGTCCAGCAGCAGGATGCGCGGCTGGTTGATCAGCGCCCGGGCGATGGCGATGCGCTGGCGCTGGCCGCCGGAGAGCTGGCCGGGTTTGCGGTTGCCGACGCCGGGCAGGCGCACCAGCTCCAGCATCTCGTCCACCTTGCGGTAGCGCTCCGCCTTGGCCACGCCCTTGAGCATCAGGCCATAACCGATGTTGTCGCGCACATCCATGTTGGGGAACAGGGCATAGTCCTGAAACACGGTATTGAGGTTGCGATCGTAGGGGGGCACAGTGGAGCAAGGTTCACCGAACAGGCGGATCTCCCCCTCGCTCGGGTATTCGAAGCCCGCGATCATCCGCAGGCAGGTGGTCTTGCCGGAACCGCTCGGCCCCAGCAGGGTGAAGAACTCGCCGGCGGGGATCTGGAAGGAGATGTCGTCAACCGCGGCCACCTCGCCATAGTGGCGGCTGACCCGGTCAAATTGTACGGCTGTCATGGTACGTCCTTGTCAGAGGGGAGCGGGCCGGACTCCTGTCCGGCCCATCTGGTTATCCGGCCTTAGCGACCACCCAGGATGGCGATATAGTCCGAGACCCAGCGGTAGTAAGGAACGCAGGTTCCCTGGCTCTTGCACTGGGAGACGGGAGTTCGCCAGAAGCGAACCCGATCGAAGTTGTCGATGCCGTTGGTCTTGCACCCCTCTTTCCCGAGCAGGGCATTGCCCTCGCAGGCGGCCGGCACCACGGGCACGGAACCGAACCAGGAGGCGAGATCCCCCTGCAGCTTGTTGTTGAGGGAGTGCTCCAGCCATTTGTAGGCACAGGTGAGGTTCTTCGCCTCGCTGTGCACCATGCTGGTGTCGGCCCAGCCGGTGACCCCTTCCTTGGGCACGGTAGTGGCGATGGGCTGCTTGTCGGCGATCAGGGTATTGGCCTGGAACGGCCAGGAGCCGGAGGCGACCACCCCCTCGTTCTTGAAGTCGTCGATCTGGACGAAGGCGTCGTGCCAGTAGCGCCCCACCAGCTGACGCTGCTGGCGCAACAGGTCGAGGGCGGCCTTGTACTGATCTTCGTTGAGCTCGTAAGGATCCTTGATGCCGAGCACCGGCCGGTGGCTCATCAGATAGAGGGCCGCATCGGCAATGTGGATGGGGCCGTCGAACGCCTGCACCCGTCCCTTGTTGGACTTGCCGTCCGGCAGTGTCTGCTCCTCGAACACCACGCTCCAGGAGTCGGGGGCCTTGGGGAACACCTTGGTGTTGTACATCAAGATGTTGCCGCCCCACTGGTAGGGCACGCCGTAGTGCTTGCCATCCACCGTGTGCCAGGGGGCATTCTGCAGACGTGGATCTATCTTGCTGTAGCTCGGGATGAGCGCCAGGTTGAGCGCCTGCACCTTGCCACCGACGATGAGGCGCAGGCTGGCGTCGCCGGAGGCGGTCACCAGATCGAAGCCCCCCTCGTTCATCAGGGCCACCATCTCGTCCGAGGTGGCGGCCGTCTTGACGTTGACCTTGCAGCCGGTCTCTTGCTCGAAGCCGGTCACCCAGTCGTAGTTCTTGTCGGTCTCGCCGCGCTCCACGTAGCCGGCCCAGGCTACGATGTTGAGCTGGCCTTCACCCTTGCCGAGGGTGGTGGGGGCTGCCTGGGTCTGGCCTGCCAGCAGGGCGGGGATCAGGGCCAGGGTGAGGGGGGTCAATTTCATCTTGCTCTCCTTGCATGATTGGCAACCGTGGCGGCGCCACAGTAGGCATTAACATCCTGTTAACCAGTCATGAGCGTAGGAGAAGGCGGGTGCAATGAGAATTTCAATTTTTAACGGCTTGGGTATCTGCAAAATCGATATCGAGTGCAGATGAATCTGATTTTTAGCGACAACCCCGCCTGATGGTTGACGCCATCCCTTCGGTTAGCGGGAAGCCTGCTGGCGAGCCCGCAGCCGGCTTTGATCCCGCGCGATATCGATAAACTCGCGGGCGGTCCAATCCAGCCGGGAACCACGTCGCCACACCAGGCCGATGTCGATGGCGGGAATGGGCTCCTTGATGGCGCGGGCCTCGACCCGCTCCTGCTCCAGCGACCAGGGGCGATAGGCAAAATCCGGCAACAGGGCGACGCCGAGCTGGCTGGCCACCAGGCTGCGCACCGCTTCCACCGAGGCGGTGCGCAATACGGTGCGCGGCGCAACGCCGTAGCGACGCAGCCCGCCGCCGATGATCTGATCCAGCTGATCGGCGGTCAGGGAGATCATGGGCTCCTCCCCCAGGGCCTTGAGGGAGAGGGTCGACTCGGCGCAGAACGGGTGATTGGCGGCAAGCCAGAGCCGCAGCGGCGAGCGGGTCAGCAGCTCGGTATCGAACGCCTCCTGACGAATGGTGCGGTTGGTCATCAGGATCCCCACGTCCACCTCGCCGTTGACGATCTGGTGCTCGAGATAGGGCTGCTCGTCCTCTTTCACCTCGATCTGCACCGCCGGAAAGGCGCGGCGAAAGCGGCCTAGCGCCTCCGACAGGTAGTAACCGGCCACCAGCGTCGTCACGCCGATAGTGAGCCGCCCCTGATCCTGCTGGGCCACCGCCTTGAGGGAGTGGCTGGCTTCGGTCATGGCGCCGAGGATGCGGCGAGCGTGCAGTAAAAACTGGTGGCCCTGGGTGGTGAGGCTGACCCCACGCGGGTTGCGATCGAACAGGGGGGCACCGAGCTCGGTCTCCAGCTCGCGGATGGCGCTGGTGACAGCCGACTGGGAAATATGCAACTCGGCGGCGGCGCGGCTCACCGAGAAGCTGTCGGCCACCGCCACGAAATAGCGGATCTGGCGAAAGGTAAAGTTCATCTGGCATCCTTGCCGTAGATCATCGGTCGAATGGCCAGCTTACCCGCAATGCCCGCCGGACAACAATGCACACAGGGATCACAGTGGCTGAACCGGAGGGGCAACACGACGCATCCCCGCCACCCTTAAACAGGATCGGCGGGGATGCGATGCTCCTCATGTCATCGAAAAGCAGGATCAGCCTTTGTTGAGATAGCCCGCCAGCTGGCCGATCAGCCGCTTGCGCAGCTCGCCGAGTTTGGGTTTTTCATCCGCGCACCAGGGCAACGGGCGGCACGCCTCTATGGTGCGCAGACCAAGGCGAGCGGTGAGCAACCCAGCCCCCACCCCTTGCGCGGCGCGGGCGGAGAGCTTGGCCGTAAGCTCGGCCCCCAGCAAGTCCATCCCCACTTCGGTCACCAGCTCGGTAGCACCGGCGTAGAGCATGTTGCGAAACACCTGACGAATGAGGCGAATGCGGCTCCAGTAACCAAGCTCGATGGCGTAGACATCGGCGATGTCCTCGATCATCCGCAGGTTGCGCCACAGCATCAGCATCATGTCGACGGTGGCAAGCGGGCTCAGGGCCACCAGCACGGCGGCCTCCCCCGACCACTTGGCCACCCGCGCCTGGGCCAGCTTGTCGCGCTCGCCGAGCACCAGCTGGCTGTAGAGAGTCAGCACTTCCCGATCGCTGTGGCTCTCGTCGAGCTGGGCAAGCCAGCTCTGGTATCCTTCGCGCCCCTTGTCACCGCTGCGCTCGGCCAGCTGTTCGCAGAACGCCTGCCCCTGCCCGACTCCCTGATGGGCCAGCAAGTCTTCAGCCCGCGAGCGCACATCCTGGCGCTTTTTTAGGGTGCGCAGCCGCAACCACTCGCGCCCCACCACCCCGGCGGTGCCCACCGCCACCAGACCTGAGGCCAGCAGCCAGGCGCTGCCCCAGAGCGGGGAGGTGAGAAATTGATCGTAGAGGAAGGCGCCATACTGCCCCAGGGAGAGCAGGCCAACCGCCCCCAGCCCCCAGGCGAGCAGCCGATGACGCCGGCGCGGCCGCAGGGTCAGGGCCGGTTCCACCTCGGTGAGGGCATCGAGATTGTCGAGGCGCTCGAAGCTGGTCTCATCGAGACGCTGGGCGGGGGCAGGCGGTCGCTCCTCGCTCGCCACTTTGAGGGCTGGCTCCAGGATCACCTTGCCCTGCAGCGATGCGTTGGCATCCCCGTGCTGTTTTGTCTGATCGTTCATCACTTTTTCTCCTGTACGCGGCGTGTCGGTACGGCACGACAGCGCGCACGACTCATTCGAGATGATCCCCGAGCAAAAACTCCAGCGCCGCATCGAGCCGGATATGGGGCAGCGCCTGATGGGCACTCATGGGCATGGGGCGAAACGCCTGAAAATCAAAGCCCTGGGTGTTCCACCATTGCGCGGGCGGAATATGGGTGGGCACTTCGCCCGGGAACAGCAAGAGCGGCTCACCCGAGAGGCTGGTGCCACGGATGGCGGGAAACTCGCGGCCATTGGCCACCCCCTTGCCCACTTCGGTCGCCTTGATGGCGGCCAGTGCCAGGCACTCTGTGGCGATCCCCTCAAAGCGGGCCTGGCCGCGGCCACTGCGCACCAGATGCTGCAGCAGGGAGACCAGGGGACCGTGCTGCTCCGGCGTCACATGATCCGCCTTGCTCGCCACAAACAACAGCTTGTCGATACGCGGCGAGAAGAGCCGGCGCCACCAGTTGCTCTTGCCGTAGGCAAAGCTCTCCATGATGCGAGCAATAGCCTGTTGCATGTCGCCAAAGCTGGCGGCGCCGGCATTGAGGGGCTGCAAACAGTCCACCAGCACGATCTGGCGATCAAAGCCCGCGAAGTGTTGCTCATAAAAACCCTGCACCAGGTGTTGCTTGTACTGCTCAAAACGCTGCTTGAGGGTGGCGTAGAGGGTGCCATCGACGGGTTCGCCGGCAGGCTTGTCCCACACCCAAGGCACAAACTGCAGCATGGGGGCGCCAGCATACTCCCCCGGCAGCACGAAGCGACCGGGCTGGATAAGGTGCAGTCCCAGCTCCCGTTTGCAGGCGTGCAGATAGTCGGTGTAGCGCTCGGCAAGCTGGGCGACCGGCCGCTCCTCAAAGGGTTGATCCGCTTGCCAAGCGGGCGTCAGCCAGCCGGCGGCGAGGGTTTGCAGCTCGGGGCGGCGCAGCTGATCGCACACCTGCTCGCTCCACTGCTCGTAACTCATCTCGAGTAACGGCAGATCGAGCAACCACTCACCCGGATAGTCCACCAGATCCACGTAGAGAGTGGAGATCTCCCCCAAGTGCTTGCGCAGGGGGTGACGGGTGCGATAACGGATTTCGAGGCGCACCTCGGCTACCCCGCGAGTGGGCTCGGGCCAAGCCGGCGGATCGCCAAACAGGGAGTCGAGGCCGCGCTCGTAGGCAAAGGTGGGAATATGGGGATTTTGCTGCGGCACCCGGCGGGCACCGAGAATGCGCCCCTGGCGCAGGGCATCCCACAGGGGCAGACGACCGTCGATGGCCGCATGTTCCAGCTGGTTGACCAGGGCGGTAATGAAGGCGGTCTTGCCGCTGCGGGAGAGGCCGGTCACCGCCAGCCGGATGTGGCGATCCCGAACCCGGTTCACCACGTCGTTCGCCTTGTGTTGCAGGCGATTCAACTTCTGTTCCAGTTTATTGAGTATCAAGGCTGATCCCGTTCTCCCTAGCTTGGTGATTGGGTTGGTGATGGTGTTGCTGATTGGCTTGGATAGTCTCCCCGTCCAAACACTAGCCTCTGCCGATGGGCACCTGCCGCCACCTTGGTGGCGGCAGGTTACCTGTCTGCGGGGTGAGAGGTTCGCACAGGGCCGGTGGCTGGCTTACAGCTTGCGAAACTCCCGCTGCAGGGTGAACTCCTTGGAGGTCACCAGCTTCTCGATCTGCTGCAATCTGGGCTCCAGCGCATCGAGCTCGCGATGGATCCGCCCCAGAGCCTGATGGGGGGTGATCCCCGCCTGCCAGCTGCGCGCCTTCATTCGTACCTCGGCAAAGGCCTCTTCCTCCTGCTCATAGAGGGTGACCGGCTTCTTGTCGAGCAGGAACCAGGCCGCCATATAGGCGGTGAAGGTGATGAAGCCGGCGAAGATGAGGCCACTGATGGCCAGCAGGCGCACGATCCAGGTCTCCACCCCGAAATAGTCGGCAAGACCGGCGCAGACCCCCGCTATCTTGCCCTGGCGGGGATCGCGATAGAGATTGCGCCCCTCACGATACGCGCTGTTCATACCTTGTTCCTCCAGCCCGGGACTTCAGCGTCCAGAATCGACTCGAGTGCCCCGACCCGCTCCTGCATCTTCTCGGCACGGGCCAGCAGCCCCTGCAGCTGTTCCCGCTCGCTGTCGGCAAGGCCGGCACCGATCCGCCCCTTGGCGCGGTAGTGCAGCACCAGCCAGATGGGGGCCACCACCACCATGAAGACCACCATGGGAACCATCAACACACCCAGCAGATCTTCCATCTGTTACTCCCCCTGTTTGCTGTCACTCTGACCGAGCTTCTGGCGCATGGCCTCCAGCTCGCGGCTGATCTGATCGTCCGCCTCCAGCTCGGCAAACTGCTGGGCGAGCGCCTGGTCGGACTGACCCAGGTCGGCGCGGGCCTCCATCTCGTCGATGCGACGCTCCATGCGCTCGAACTTGCTGACCACGGACTGGCTGCCGCCACGAGCCACCAGGCTCTGTACGTTCAACCGGCTGCTGGCGGCCTCGCTGCGAATGGCCATCGCCTTCTGGCGGGCACGGGCATCTTCCAGCTTGGCTTCCAGCTGGCGGATCTCCTCCCCCAGCTTGTCGATGCCGCTGTCCACCGCCTGCAACTCGCGCTGCAGCGCATCGGCGAGCTCGGTCTGCTTGCTCTTCTCGATGAGGGCGGCCCGAGCCAGATCCTCGCGCCCCTTGGTCAGGGCCAGCTCGGCCTTGCCCTGCCACTCGGCTACCCGCTCCTGATGGCGGCTGACCTGACGACCGATCTCTTTCTGGTTCGCGAGGAAGCGGGCCAGGTTGGAGCGCTCCTTCACCAATTCGTCTTCCATCTCCTGGATGATCAGGCGCACCATCTTCTGGGGATCTTCCGCCTTGTCGAGCAGGGAAGTCAGGTTGGAGTTGATGATGTCGGCCAGGCGGGAAAAAATGCTCATGATTGTACTCCTGTGATAGGCATCGGGTTGTTTCTCCATTGACAATGGCAACTTGTGTGCCAATCTGGAACAATTGTTAACTTGTTGATTTATATGGGCACTCTCGCGGAAATTCAAGTGCCCCGGAAAGAAGAAATGATTAAAATAACCAACTTTTGGTAAGATTAACCAGATTTTTCAACGAACAGGGGCAGGGATGACCACGGCCACGGAGAGTCTGTTGGGTGAGTCCAACGCGTTTCTAGAAATCATCGAGCAGGCCTCGCGCCTTGCGCCGCTGCGCAAGCCCGTGCTCATCATCGGCGAGCGGGGAACCGGCAAGGAGCTCATCGCCCACCGCCTACATTATCTCTCGGATCGCTGGGATCAAAGCTTTGTCACCATCAACTGCGCCACCTTGAGCGAGAGCCTGCTGGAAACCGAGCTGTTCGGCCACGAGGCGGGCTCCTTCACCGGCGCCGCCAAGCGCCATCAGGGCCGCTTCGAGCGGGCAGACGGCGGCACCCTGTTCCTCGACGAGCTGGCCACCACCAGCGCCCGGGTGCAGGAGAAACTGCTGCGGGTCATCGAATACGGTGAATTCGAGCGCGTCGGCGGTGCCAAGGCCCTCAAGGTCGACGTGCGCCTGGTGTGCGCTACCAACGAGGATCTGCCGGCGCTGGCCGACAAGGGGCAGTTTCGCCACGATCTGCTGGACCGGTTGGCGTTCGACGTCATCACCCTGCCCCCCCTGCGGGAGCGGCGCGAGGACATCCTGATGCTGGCAGAGCACTTCGCCCACGGCATGACCCGGGAGCTGGGCTACCCGCTGTTTGCCGGCTTCTCCCGCAAGGCGACCCAGCTGCTGCTGGACTACCCCTGGCCCGGCAACGTGCGGGAGCTCAAGAACGTGGTGGAGCGCAGCATCTACCGTCAGGGCAACCCCCAGTTGCCGCTGTCTGATCTGGTGATCAATCCCTTCGACTCCCCTTGGCGGCCGCGCCAGACGGCGGTCGCCACAACGCCAGTCATGCCGGAAGAGCGCTCTGTTCCTGCGGGCGGGATGACGCCCCCCCTGGCCCTGCCGCTCGATCTGAAGCAGGCAGTGGCGGAGTACGAGATTAATTTACTCAAGCAAGCGATGCAGCAATCCCAGTATAATCAGCGCAAAGCCGCCCAACTGCTGGCCTTAAGCTATCACCAGTTCCGTGGCATGCTACGCAAGTATCAGCTGCAAGATGGTGACAATGATGCAGAACAGGACCAGACGGAGATCGGTTGAGACCGGCTCCCGCGACACGCCAGCCACGACGCTGGCACCTTCGTATAAAAACATGGTTAGACAATGAGAATGCTCAAACCCTTGCTGCTCGGCCTGCTGGTGCTGGTCACCGGCTGCCAGAAGCAGTCCGAGGCCTCGAAAACCGGGCTCATTTACTGCGCCGAGGGCTCTCCCCTCTCCTTCAACCCCCATGTCTCCAATTCGGGGGTAACGCTGGACGCCAGTGCCCGTCCGCTCTATGACCGCCTGCTGGAGGTCAACCCCAATACCCTGACGCTGGAGCCGGCCCTGGCGAGCAAGTGGCAGATAAGCGAGGATGGCCTCACCTATACCCTGACCCTGCGCCAGGGCGTCACGTTTCACCAGACCCCCTGGTTTACGCCGACCCGCACCCTCAACGCCGAGGATGTGGTCTTCACCTACGAGCGCCAGCTCGATCTCCTTCATCCCTATCACCAGGTTTCCGGCGGCGACTATCCCTATTTCTACAGCCTGGGGCAGGATCAGCTGATCAAGCGGGTCTACGCGAAAGATCCGCAGACAGTGGTGTTCGAGCTCAACCAGCCCAATGCCTCCTTCCTCGCCACCCTGGCCAGCGACTATGCGGTGATCCTCTCCGCCGAATATGCCGATCAGATGCTCAAAGCCGGTACCCCGGCGCTGCTCGACAGCCGCCCCATCGGCACTGGCCCCTTCCGCTTCAAGGAGTACCGCCACAACGAGTTCATCCGCTACCTGCGCCACCCCGGCTACTGGGGCGGCGAGGCCAGGATTGAACAGCTGGTCTACGACATCACTCCCAGATCTTCCAAGCGATTGGCCAAACTGCTGACCGGCGAGTGCGACGTGATGAGCACCCCGGTTGCCAGCCAGCTGTCAGTGATCAAGCAGCACCCGGATCTCAACCTGTCGGTCCAGTCCGGGATGAACGTCGCCTTCCTGGCCCTCAATACCCGCAAGCCGCCGTTCAACGACATCAAGGTGCGCCAGGCCATCGCCAGCGCCATCAATGTCGACAATCTGCTGCAGGCGGTCTATTTCGATACCGGCTTGCCCGCCAACAGTCTGCTGCCGCCCCTCTCCTGGGGTTACAACCCGAGCCTGCCCCAGCGCAAGCAGGACCTGAAACGGGCCCGCCTACTGCTCAAACAGGCGGGTCTGGAGCAGGGTTTCGAGATGCAGGTGCTGGTGCAGCCGGACGCCCGCCCCTACAACCCGGATGCCATCAAGACCGCCCAACTGATGCGCAATGATCTTGCCAGGGTGGGGATCAGGCTCAAGATAGTGCAGCAGGCCTGGCCCGTTATCGAGCGCCGCCTCATGAAGGGGCAGTATGACAGCCTGCTGTCTGGCTGGATTGCCGACAACGCCGACCCGGACAACTTCTTTCGCCAGCTGCTGAGCTGCTCGGCGGTGGAGCGGGGCAACAACTACAGCCGCTGGTGCAACCCGGCCTTCGATCAGTTGCTTGACGATGCGGTCACCACACCCCAGCTGGCGTTTCGGCTGCGCAACTACTATTACGCCCAGACCCTGCTCAACGAGCAGTTGCCGCTCATTCCGCTGGCCCATGCCCTGCGCACCCAGATCAGCCGCAGCGATATCGAAGGGCTGCAGCTGATGCCCTTTGGTGGTACCGTCTTCAATCAGGCCTACAGGGAGTAAGCATGTTTCTCTACACCTTGCGTCGCATCAACCTGCTGCTCATCACCCTGCTGGCGCTGACCCTGGTCGCCTATCTGCTGGAGTATCGCCTCATCGGCCATGAGCTCAGTTTCTGGCGCGGCTATCCCGACTTCCTGCGCCGCATCCTGGCCGGCGATCTGGGGCTCTCCAGCGTCTCCGGGCTGCCGGTGCTGGACGAGATCCGCCACTACTTCCCCGCCACCCTGATCCTCTGCTTTGCGGCCTTTGCCATCTCGCTGCTGGTGGGGATTCCCCTTGGTACCCTGGCCGCCCTCTATCAGGGACGGGGGCTCGATCTCTCCATCATGACGGCGGGACTGATCGGCTATGCCGTCCCCGTGTTCTGGCTGGCGCTGCTGGTGGTGATGCTCTTCTCGCTGGATCTCGGCTGGCTGCCTGCTTCCGGCCAGATCAGCCTGCTTTATGACGTGCCCACCATCACCGGCATCGCCTTGGTCGATGTGCTGCTGAGCAACGAACCCTGGCGGGAGGCGGCGCTGCACGATGCCCTGCGCCACCTCATCCTCCCCTCCCTGGTGCTGGCGGTGGTGCCCACTACCGAGGTGATCCGCCATGTGCGCAGCTCCCTCATCGACGTGATGAAGCAGAACTACATCAAGGCGGCGGCGAGCCGCGGCCTCTCCCGGGCCCAGATCGTCTGGCGCCATGGTCTGAAGAATGCCCTGCCCCCGGTGCTGCCCCTGCTTGGCCTGCAGCTTGGCAGCGTGCTCACCTCCGCCATGATCACCGAGGTGGTGTTCGAGTGGCACGGCATTGGCCGCTGGCTCATCAGCAGCATCGCCCTGCAGGACTACGCCGCCATTCGCGGCGCCACCCTGGTGGTGGCCAGTTTCGTGATTTTCATCAGCGTCAGCACCGAGTTGCTGACCACCCTTATCTATCCGGCAAGGCGCAAAGAGTTGTATGCCAGACAAGATTGAATGCGCTCATGGCGTAACTCGGAGCCAGGTATCCTATGCAAGATAAATCGAACATCTATCCCGAGCTCAAGATCCTCTCCCCCATGGAGCAGACCTGGGCTGCCTATCGCCGCAATCCCCTGGCGATGGCGGGGCTCTGGTGCTTCCTGCTGCTGATCGCCATCACCCTGTTCGGGCCGCTGCTGGTACCCTACGGCATTGACGAGCAGCACCCCACCCACCTGTTGCTGGCCCCCTCCTGGTCCAACAACGGCAACATCGACTACTTCCTCGGCACCGACGATCTGGGCCGTGACATGCTCTCCCGCCTGGTGGTGGGGGCACGGCTCACCTTCGGTTATGCGCTGGTGGTGGTGGTCATCGCCCTGGTGGTTGGCTCGGCCATCGGCATCCTGGGGGGCATGAGCAAGGGGCTCAAATCGAGCGTACTGCACCACTTGCTCGATACCCTGCTCTCCATCCCCTCTCTGCTGCTGGCGATCCTGGTGGTCGCCATCCTGGGACCGGGCCTGTTCAACACCCTGATCGCCATCACGCTGGCGCTTATCCCCCCTTTCATCCGCGCCACCTACAACGCGGTGCACGCCGAGATGCAAAAAGAGTACATCACCGCAAGCCGCCTCGATGGTTCGCCCCCTTTCCGGATCATGCGCCTCGCCATCCTGCCCAATATCGTCGAAACCCTGGTGACCCAGACCACCCGTACCCTGTCGGCCGCCATCCTCGACATCTCGGCGGTGGGCTTTCTCGGCCTCGGCGCCCAGTCGCCGCAACCCGAGTGGGGCGCCATGCTCGGCGACTCGGGGGATCTCATCTACCTCGCCCCCTGGACCGTGACCCTGCCCGGCATCGCCATCCTGTTCAGCGTGCTGGTGACCAACCTGGTGGGGGAAGGCATTCGTGAGGCACTCAAGGAGGGGAATGACTGATGCATCCCCTGTTCGACAAAGCCAATATCAGCACCGGCGCCGTGGCGCGCCCAGTGCCACATCGTCATGAGGAAGGTCACTGATGCCCCTGCTCGATATTCGCAATCTCACCATCGAAATTGATACCCCACAGGGCAAGGTCAAGGCGGTGGACAAGGTGAGTCTGACCCTGGCCGAGGGGGAGATCCGCGGCCTGGTGGGAGAATCCGGCTCCGGCAAGAGTCTGGTGGCCAAGGTGATCGTCGGTATCCAGAAGGACAACTGGACGGTGCGCGCCGACCGGATGCGCTTCAACGACATGGACTTGCTGACCATGGCCCCGCGGGAGCGGCGCCGCATCATGGGCCGCGAGATCGCCATGATCTTCCAGGACCCTATCAGTTGCCTCGACCCCTCCGAAGAGATAGGCACCCAGCTTGAGGAGGCTATCCCGACCGACTCGTTCGAGGGGCAGTTCTGGCAGCGCTTCCAGTGGCGCAAGAAGAAGGCCATCGCCTTGCTCCACCGGGTCGGCGTCAAGGATCACCGCAAGGTGATGCGCGCCTACCCCCACGAATTGTCGGATGGCATGTGCCAGAAGGTGATGATCGCCATGGCCATTGCCAACCAGCCGCGCCTGCTGGTGGCCGACGAGCCCACCAGCGCCATGGAGTCCACCACTCACTCCCAGATCCTGCGGCTGCTGGACAAGATGAACAAGCTGGGCAACACCACCATCCTTATTATCAGCAACGACATCGCCGCCATCGCCAACCTGACCGACACCATCAACGTGATGTACTGCGGCCAGATGGTAGAGGTGGGCACCCGGGAGCAGATCCTGGAGACCCCCCACCACCCTTATACCGACGCCCTGCTCAAATCCATCCCGGACTTTGACAAGCTGGTGCGCCACAAGTCGCGACTCGAAACCCTGCCAGGGGTCATTCCGCCGCTGCAGCACCTGCCCATCGGCTGTCGCCTCGGCCCCCGCTGTCCCCACGCCCAGAAGCAGTGCGTACAGACCCCGCTGATGAGCAAGATCAAGGGCCATCAGTTCAGTTGCCACTTCCCGCTGAATATGGAAGAACCCAAGAAATGAGCCTGACCGTCAACCTTCCCCCGCAAGCGGCCCAGCAGGAACTCGAACCCTCCCTGTTGCAGGTCCGGGGCTTGTGCAAGACCTACCAGAACCGCACCGGCCTGTTCCGGCGCCAGGCGGTGGAAGCCATCAAGCCCCTCTCGTTTGACCTTGAAGTGGGCCAGACCCTGGCCATTGTCGGCGAGGCAGGCTCCGGCAAGAGCACCCTGGCGCGCATTCTGGCTGGCATGATTGAACCCAGCGGCGGCGAGATCGCCATCAATGGCCAGCGGATGGTGCACGGCGATTACCAAACCCGCTGCAAGCTGCTGCGGATGATCTTCCAGGACCCCAACTCCTCCCTCAACCGCAAGATCCGGGTCGGCCAGATCCTGGAGACCCCGCTGCGTCTCAACACCGAGATGACCGAGGAGGAGCGCCGCGACAAGGTGATCCAGACCCTGCGCATGGTGGGCATGCTGCCGGATCACGCCCTCTTCTACCCCCAGATGCTCTCCGCCGGTCAGCAGCAGCGAGTGGCACTGGCGCGGGCCCTCATCCTCAACCCCAAAATCGTGGTAGCGGATGAGGCGCTCTCCACCCTGGATATCTCGGTGCGCTCCCAGATCATCAACCTGCTGCTGGAGATGCAGGAGACCATGGGGCTCAGCTATGTGCTGGTGGCCAACGACCTGGGGGTGGTGAGCCACATCAGTGACGAGGTGCTGGTGATGCACGAGGGACGCGTGGTGGAGCGTGGCAAGACCCTCAAGGTATTCGCCGATCCCCAGCACGAGGTGACCCGTCGCCTCATTCAGAACTACGACAACGAATACCGTCGATAACCTTTTCCCTTGCGGATATAAAAAAAGCCCACTGCATGCAGTGGGCTTTTTGTTGATGCTTGCCGCTTAGGCTTGCAGCAGCAGACGGTTGACGCGGGAGACGAAGCTCGCCGGATCGTTCAGCCCGCCCTGCTCGGCCAGCTGGGCCTGTTCGTGCAGCAGGGTGACCCACTCGCCAAACAGCGCCTCGTCTTCGATGGTGTCGAGCTTCTTCACCAGGGCGTGGTCGGGGTTGAGCTCCAGAATGTACTTCTGCTCCGGCACCGGCTGACCGGCCGCGCGCATCAGCTTGATCATCTGGGTGCTCATGCCGTAGGCGTCGGTAACGATGCAAGAGGGGGAGTCGGTCAGACGGTGGGTGACACGCACCTCTTTCACCGCCTCGCCCAGGCTCTTCTTGACCCGCTCAACCAGGCCGGCGTTGGCCTTCTCGGCCTCCTCCTGCGCCTGCTTGGAGGCTTCGTCTTCCAGATCGCCGAGATCCAGCTCGCCACGGGTGACGGAGATGAGCTGCTTGCCGTCGAACTCGGTCAGGTGGCTCATCAGCCACTCGTCGACCCGCTCCCACATCAGCAGCACTTCGACACCCTTCTTGCGGAAGATCTCGAGGTGCGGGCTGTTCTTGGCCGCGGCATAGGAGTCTGCGGTGATGTAGTAGATCTTCTGCTGGCCTTCCTTCATGCGGCCAACGTAATCCTCGAGGGAGACGGTCTGGGCTTCGCCCTCGCCGGCGGTGCTGGCAAAGCGCAGCAGTTTGGCGATCTCTTCGCGGTTGGCGTAATCCTCGGCCGGGCCCTCTTTGAGCACATTGCCGAACTCTTTCCAGAATTTGGCGTACTTCTCGGCGTCATCCTTGGCCAGCTTGGAGAGCATGGTCAGCACCCGCTTGGAGCACGCCTTGCGCAGGGAGGCGGTCACCTTGTTGTCCTGCAGGATCTCGCGGCTCACGTTGAGCGGCAGATCGTTGGAGTCCAGCACCCCTTTGACGAAGCGCAGGTAGGTCGGCATAAATTGTTCGGCGTCGTCCATGATGAAGACGCGCTGCACGTAGAGCTTCAGGCCATGCTTCTGTTCGCGGTTGTAGAGATCGAACGGTGCACGGGCCGGCACGTAAAGCAGGCTGGTGTACTCCTGGGCCCCTTCCACCCGGTTGTGACCCCACAGCAGCGGATCTTCGAAGTCGTGGGCGACGTGCTTGTAGAACTCCTGATACTCCTCGTCCTTGATGTCTTTCGGGTTGCGGGTCCACAGAGCGGTGGCACGGTTGACCTGCTCCCACTCGCCCGGGGTGCCGACGATGGTCTCACCATCTTCTTCGCGATCCGGGGTGCCCTCTTTATACATCTCCACCGGCACGCTGATGTGGTCAGAATACTTGCCTACCACGGAGCGCAGGCGCCAGTCGTCGAGGAACTCGTCCTCTTCGGCGCGCAGGTGCAGGATGACGTCGGTACCGCGACCCTCTTTGGTCACGTCAGCCACGGTAAAGGAGCCTTCCCCTTCCGATTCCCACTGTACGCCCTGGCTCGGCTCGGTGCCGGCGGCACGGGAGACCACGGTCACCTTGTCGGCGACAATGAAGGCGGAGTAGAAGCCCACCCCGAACTGACCGATCAGCTGGGAGTCCTTGCCCTGATCACCGGAGAGGTTTTTGAAAAATTCGGCGGTGCCGGATTTCGCGATGGTACCCAGGTGCTCGATCACCTGATCCCGGGTCATGCCGATCCCGTTATCGGAGATGGTCAGGGTACGCTTCTCTTTGTCCACCACCAGGCGCACACGCAACTGGCCGTCGTTTTCGAACAAAGAGGCATCGGAGAGCGCCTTGAAGCGCAGCTTGTCCGCCGCATCGGAGGCGTTGGAAATAAGCTCGCGCAGGAATACTTCTTTGTTGGAGTAGAGGCTGTGGGCCATCAGGCTCAACAGTTGTTTGACTTCAGTTTGAAAGCCGTGGGTTTCGGCATGAACACTTTGGGTCATGGACCAATCCTCAGAAACATCGGGTTGAACATACGCCCAACCTAGATGGGGACGGCCGATCAAATATCAAGGGGCGAGTGTGCAATCTGCCTCACTCGCCCCTCTTTTTCTGTTCGACTGCCGATTTTTCGGCCAATGCGTGTCGCCATCAACAGGCGGCCAGCGGGCTTAAGTCAGGCGCTGGCGCCCCATCAGGGAGTGGGAGAGCGTGGTGCCATCCACCAACTCCAGTTCGCCCCCCACCGGCACCCCGTGGGCGATGCGGCTCACCTCGACACCGGCCGCACGAGCCATGTCGGCGATATACCAGGCGGTGGCATCCCCTTCGATGGTGGGGTTGGTGGCGAGGATAAGCTCGCTGATGGCCTCGTCTTTCAACCGTCGCTCCAGGATCTCCAGCCCTAGTTCCTCGGGGCCAATGCCGTCCAGTGGCGAGAGGTGGCCCATCAGCACGAAGTAGCGACCGGAAAACTGGCCGGTCTGCTCAATGGCCGCCACGTCCGCCGGGCTCTCTACCACGCACAGTAGACCATTCTCTTCGCGCTTGGGATTGGCGCAAATATCGCAGCGATCATTTTCAGTAAAGGTGCGGCAGTGGCTGCAGTGCCCGATCTCGGTCAACGCCCGACTGAGCAGCTGGGCCAGTCGCAAGCCACCGCTGCGTTCACGCTCAAGCAGAGTGAACGCCATGCGCTGGGCGGACTTGGGGCCCACCCCGGGGAGCACCTGCAGGGCTTTCATCATCTCATCGAGCAGGGGACTGAATTTCATGGGCTAAGTATCCTTTGAGGCTGTATCGGCTGAAGATGCTGTGCTCTGCTCCCGAGGGAGCCTGACTACCCCGGCCGAACCAATCTTGTTGGCGCAGGACTATACCCGAGCCGGCTCCGAGCGCCAATGACCTTCTGGCCTCCATTGCCCTGGCCGTAGTCTCTCCTTGCGCAGCACTCAGCCCTCACACTCTGCGCCAACTCTCTGCGCAACGCCCCGAACCGGAGCGCGGGGGCCGGCTCGTCAGCACGCGATGCTCGCAGCTCTCGTCAGTCAGCAGCCGATATTCGGTATTTGCTATTCGCACTCTAATTCCGGGTCGTAGAGCGGTCGATTACGCACGTTGTCACGCCATAGACCGACAGCGCCATCAGGCTGGCTGGGATAAACCCGATACGCTGGATAGAAATCGCTGTCAATGTCATTAAACATGACACAAACCACCAAGCGAATAATTTACGCGGAGTTTAAAACCACAAAACCCATAAAGATCGATTTAATATATCACTTTATTTACCACCAACAGACCAACTGATAACATAAATAAAACACAAGCAGTCAGATACACCAGAAATGACATTCATAACTGTCTGAACTGGCAAAAGAGACTGAGGAAATAAAGGCTCGCAGGCCGACCTGGATAACAGTCCCCTTTATCACAGCAGGCGCCGATCAGTATTCAAATTGCTATCGGCTGCCAATAAGGACGTTATCCCGACACCAAGATTCACGCAGGACATCCCCTGGATGTGGGATGCCAAATGACCTTGCCCCTTGATAGAGGGCAACCCTTTTTCTCTATTTCACGGAAGAAATGGCACATCATGAACACTGTTACCGCCAGCATCGATCTGGATGCCTTGCAACACAACTTTGCCGTGGTACGGCGCCATGCCCCCCACAGCAAGATCATCGCGGTCCTCAAGGCCAATGCCTATGGCCATGGCCTGCTGCCGGTCGCCCATGCCCTCGCCCGGGCCGATGCCTATGCGGTGGCCAGGGTCGAGGAGGCGCTGGTACTGCGCGCCAACGGTATCACCAAGCCCATCCTGGTGCTGGGGGGATTCTTCTCGGCAGAGGCACTTCCCCTGCTGGCGGCTCACGATCTGCAAACCACCATCCACACCCGCGAGCAGCTGGCGCTGCTCGAGCAGGCCCGCCTGCCCGCTCCCATCAAGGTCTGGCTCAAGCTCGATACCGGGATGAACCGGCTGGGGCTGCGCGCCGAAGAGCTGCCCGCCTTTATCGAGCGGCTCACCCGTTGCAAGAATGTAGTACAGCCTTTCAATCTCATGACCCACTTCAGCCAGTCCGATGAGCAGGATGGGCCGGCCACCCGGTTGCAGATAGCGGAGTTCAACCGCCTCACCGCCCATCTGCCGGGCGAGCGAGCCATGGCCAACTCGGCAGGGATCCTGGCCTGGCCGGATTCACGCAGTGACTGGATCCGACCCGGGATCATGCTCTATGGCGCCTCTCCGTTTGGTGGGCAACTGGCCAGCGAGCACGATCTGCGCCCGGTGATGACCCTCAAGAGTCAGCTTATCGCCACCCGGGCATGCAAGCAGGGAGAAAACGTCGGCTATGGCGGCCATTGGATGGCCCATCATGACACTACCCTCGGCGTGATTGCGGTTGGCTACGGGGACGGTTATCCGCGCATGGCGCCCGAGGGCACCCCTGTGCTGGTCAATGGTCGTCGGGTGCCCATTGTCGGTCGTGTCTCCATGGACATGATCACGGTCGATCTTGGCCCCGGGGCCCACGACAAGAGTGGTGACGAGGTAACCTTGTGGGGGGAAGGGCTGCCGGTGGAACAGGTGGCCGAGAAGATAGGCACTATCCCCTACGAGCTGCTGACCCGGCTCACCGCACGGGTCTTTATCAAGCTCAGCCGCGCCGGTGAACAGGCCCCTTCACTGGTCGAGGCCCGACGGGTTGCCTGATGACGTGCACTCACCGGCACCTGTCCGTTTTCCCGCCAGGATTTGCGCAGTACGAGAAACGCCAGAAAGCAAAAAGCCCGACCATCAGGTCGGGCTTTGCAATTTGGCGGTGAGGGAGGGATTCGAACCCTCGATACGTTGCCGTATACACACTTTCCAGGCGTGCTCCTTCAGCCACTCGGACACCTCACCAAATTTTGGTCTGTTGTTTAACGTGTTCAGCCAACACCTTGTTCGCTGCGCCGTTGCGCTGGAACGGGGCGTAATTTAGGGGAAAGCCCTGC
The DNA here is from genome assembly GCF_019048725.1 of Aeromonas sp. FDAARGOS 1407. NCBI lineage: Bacteria > Pseudomonadati > Pseudomonadota > Gammaproteobacteria > Aeromonadales > Aeromonadaceae > Aeromonas > Aeromonas sp. FDAARGOS 1407. The sequence goes on along the minus strand of NZ_CP077399.1, from coordinate 2,933,972 downwards.
CCGCGTCAACGGCTTTTTTTGCAAAACGAATCGTTCGCGGAATTAATGAACAGATTCCGGTGCAACCTGGATTTCCGGCAGGTTGAGGAAGCCGGAACGCTCGCATTCGGATACCAGTTCATGGGTCGCCGCGATCGTGCTCTGCACGAACAAGAGGAACTGCTCGACGCTGAGCCCCGCCTTGGTGAAGACTGTGTGACCGACCACCAGCCGTGGCAGGTTGTCGTCGATGATATCGAGAAACACCTTGAGCGAGGGGTACTGCATGTTGAGACGCCCCAGTTCAGCCACCAGCGGCAGCAGTGCCGAAGGACGAACTTCCAGTTCGGATGAAAACAGCAGCCCTTCCTCTTCGACAAAGATCCGGCTCTCCTGAATACCGTCGACGGACTGCAGGGAGACAATATGGATGCCATGGCACTGGTCACACACATAGTGCTCGATACGAGCCTGCTGCAACCAACGCATTATCATTTCAGAGCTGGGGATATTCATTATTTCCACGACAAGATTGGGATCGAGGGGCGCAGTCTAAACCAATTTGCCAGCAACCAAAAGCGCACCTGCCCAATCGGCGCGGGGCCGGCTTCTTTTTGGCAAGTGCTATGCATATACTCAGCCCAATCCACGGCCACGCTTGCCCCACAGGGGGCCCTATGACCATCCAAGAAAAATATCGCCTGCATCTGAAATCCCTGTCGGACGAACTGCTCGCCCTGCAAAAGCCCATCCGCATTCTGGATGCCATCAAGTGGCCACGGCAGATGCAGGAGCGCTTTCTGGCCAGTGGCGGCCGGCAGCTTCCTGCTATCGACAGGCACTTCTACGAGGGGCTTCCCCTCGGCTTTGATCCTCGCAACAAGTATCTGGAGCTCAAAGAGCTCAGGGACCGGATCCGCAGAAAGCTGGGGCCCCAGGACGATCTCGGGCGAATTTTGCAGGAGACGGTCGATCAATACATGGTGGTGATCGAGATGTTGCGCCAGCGCGGGCAACCGGACTTTCTGCGCTACAGCCAGCTGCTCTATGGCTCGGCCAGCGATCACCTGCGCGGGGATCGCAAGACCCTGCGCGAGCTGGGGGAGCGATTGTGCGACATATTCTCCCTGCCCGGCGCCCGCCATCTGGTGCGCCCCTACCCCAAGGAGTTTGAGGGAGAGATAGCGGTTGCCAGGCTGCAGGACAAGCTCTCCGGTTATTTCAGCGACGGCACCGTACAGGTCAAACTAAGCGATGGCATCGTCTCGGACGCCGCCGCTGGCGGGGATTACATCAAGCTCAACTCCCATGCCCGTTTCTCGGAGCTCGATCTGCAGGTACTGGAGGTCCACGAGGGCTGGGTGCACGTCGGTACCACCCTCAACGGCCGTCAGCAACCCTATGCCACCTGGCTGAGCGCCGGCTCCCCCCGCATCACCGCCTGCCAGGAGGGGTTGGCCGTGCTTATCGAGACCCTCACCTTCAGCTCCTTCCCGGATCGGGCCAAGCGCATCTCGGATCGGGTGATGGCCATCGACATGGCCGAGCGGGGAGCCAACTTCCTCGAGGTGTTCCAGCATTTCGTACAACGGGGGGCCAGCGAGCACGACGCCTACAAGATCACCCAGCGGGTCTTTCGCGGCGGCATGGTCGAAGGGGGCGCCTGCTTTACCAAGGATCTCTCCTACGTGCGCGGTTATGTGGAGACGGTCAACTTCATCCGCAGCGCCGTGCTGGAAGGGGTCCCCGAGATCCTGCCCATGCTGTTTGTCGGCAAGGTGACCCTGGATGATATCCCCGTGCTCTACCAGCACTACCTGGAGGGGTTGATCGCCGCCCCCCGCTACCTGCCCCCCATGTTTCGCGATCTCACCGGCCTCTACGTCTGGTTCGGCTTCGCCTCCGGTATGTCGCTGGTGGATATCGGCCGGGTACAGCATCATTTTCGCCAGCTGTTCCACCGCCTGCCGGTGGCCGATCCCATCATAGCGCCGGTGGATATCGAGATTGACTAAGCTCCGGGCAAACAAAAGGGCGCCGACATGGCGCCCTGTTTGTTGTCAAAGGATCCGCAAAGCGGGGTTACTTGAATGCCCGCCCTTCCAGATAGTGCTTGCGGCACAGTGACACATAGCGATCGTTGCCGCCAATCTCCACCTGCTCACCATCGCGCATCACCTGCCCAGCCTCACTCACTCGCGAGTTCATGTGGGCCTTGTTGCCGCACCAGCAGATGCTTTTGAGCTCTTCAAACTTGTCCGCCAGGCAGAGCAAATGGTAGGAGCCAGGGAAGAGCTCGCCGCGAAAATCGGTCTTGAGGCCGTAGGCGATGACCGGAATATCCTGCTCATCGACGATGCGCGCCAGCTGATAAACTTGCTCCTTGGTCAGGAACTGGGCCTCGTCGACGATGAAGACGTCGATCCGTTTCTCGGCATGGCGCGCCTTGACCATCTCGAACAGATCGCAGGTGTCGCTGAACACCTCCACTTTCAATTCGAGCCCTACCCGGGCGCTGATCACGCCCACCCCGAATCGATCGTCGATCGCCGGAGTCATGGCCAGAGGATGCATGCCCCGCTCCAGATAGTTGAAATGCGCCTGGATGAGCTGGGTCGATTTGCCTGAATTCATGGTGGCAAATTTGTAGTGCAATGAAGCCATGTTACTGTTCCGAAACTGAATTGATGGGGCGCATGCTAACCAAAGCCCCAGACAAAACCAAGGGGCCCGCAGGCCCCTTGCACTATTGACGTTACGCGGTGGCAAGCACCGGCCGCGCTTTCGCCTTTCTCAGGTGATAGCTGGTAAAGAGTGCAAACCAGAGAGCACTGATGCTGAAACCGGCCAGAGCGGAGTGCATGAACCCCATGGCCAGGTAACCCAATGCCGCACCAAACGCGATGGAGAGGGCATAGGGCAGCTGGGTCATCACGTGATCGATGTGATGGCAACCGGCGCCGGTTGCAGAGAGGATACTGGTGCTGGAGATGGGCGAGCTGTGATCGCCGAATACAGAACCGGCCAGTACCGCCGCCAGCATCGGCAGCATCAGCGCCGCATCGCTGGCCGCGGCCATGTCGCCGGCCAGCGGCAGCATGATGCCAAAGGTGCCCCAGCTGGTACCGGTGGCAAACGCCATGGCGCAGGAGAGCACGAACACCACGGCAGGCAGCACTTCGACAGGCAGGTTGCCGTTGGCCAGGGAAGCCAGGTACTTGCCGGTCTCCACGTCGCGCACCACGGCGCCGATAGTCCAGGCAAACAGCAGGATGTTGATCGCGGGCAACATGGCCATTACCCCTTGCGGCGCGGCCTTGATCCAGTTCTTGGCACCGAGCTTGAGGCGCATGGCCAGACCGATGGAGACCACCAGGCTGCACAGGGCACCATACACCAGGGAGGAACCCACGTTGGTGTTCTCGAACGAACCGAGCACGCTAAACGGCAACCCTTGCTCGCTCAACACGGCGGCACCTGAGTCAATCATGAAGTAGATGGTGGCGGCGGTCAGGGTCAGGATCGGCAGCACCATGTCGATCATGCCGCCGTTGCTCTCTTCCGGGCTCTCCATGTCCAGACCGATGGGGCGCCCCTTGGACTCATCCCACAGCTTGCCTTCCAGCGCCCACTCTTCATGCTGGCGCATCGGGCCGATATCGAGCTGGAATGCGATCACCACCAGCACCATCACCAGGGTGAAGACGGCATAGAGGTTCATCGGGATCATCTCGACAAACGCGGCGATGGGGCTCTGCTCGGTCAGACCATGGGCTGCCATAATGCCACCCACCAGGGCGATGATGTAGGCCCCCCAGGAGGAGATGGGCATCAGCACGCACACCGGCGCCGCGGTGGAGTCGAGCAGATAGGCCAGCTTGGCACGGGAGATCTGGAAACGGTCGGTCACCGGACGGCAGATGGCCCCCACAGACAGACTGTGGAAAAAGTCATCGATAAAGAAGGCAAAGACCATCATGCCGGTAAGCGCCTTGGCCCCCTTGCGAGTCTTGGCACGACGTTCGGCCCACTCGGCAAAGGCCCGGGTCGCGCCAGAGACGCTCATCAGGCTGATGAGGCCACCCAGCAGCAGCATGAACAACAGCATGTTGATGTTGTCGCTATTGAGGGCACCATCAACCCAGAAAATCTTGAGCACTGTGTTCAGCAGGTAGTGCAGGGAATCGAGCGGTGAAAACTGGTTGAGCAGCAGGCTGCCGGCCAGGATACCGACCCCGAGCGACAGCAGGACGCGGCGGGTCAGGATCGCCAGGGCGACAGCCAATAAGGGGGGAACGACAGACCAACCGGAGTCGGCGAAATGACTAATGTCCATGATCTCTTTGCACCTAAAGATACAGGTGGAGATCTACCGAGAGGATCTAAAGAAACAAAACCCATGGGGAGGTCATACTCCTCAGCCCCTTCAGGTAGCGCTCCATAGTGGATGACTATGGCAGTCCTGCACCTATTAGATGCAGAACCAGCAGCCCGGTATGATGGCCTGGCCACTTCGGCGCTGACTCCTTTCCTTGTGCATCATCGGCATCACCCTCCGCACAAGTAGTCATAGGCAGCGCGCCTCTACTTAAAGGTATTCGCAGGACATTTTATCCAGCCATCAGCTTATAGCAAGTTTTTTGATTAAATAACCATAACAAACACGTCACCAAGCATCAAAAAGGTAGTCAAATGATGCGCTATTGAATTTTTTGGCGCTATTTTAAACTAGTCAGGCGCCATTGATATCCCGTTGAACAATGTCCCGACTACCAATTATTGCTGCCAGCATTATCCGGATAAGGCTCCTGTTATATTTCCACTGCCTTGACATATTTAATTTGAGACGCAAGAATCAGAGTCGACATATATATTTCCTTGTGACGCTACATGGTAAATCCTATGCATGATTTCTTGAAAGTACTGCTTAATATCCGCAGCCTGCGCGCGACTTGCCGCGAGCTATCCCTGGCACAACTGGAAGAGGGCTTGGAAAAACTTTCGATTATCGTAGCCGAACGCCAGCAGGATGAGGCCGCTGAACGTCAGGCTCGCGAAGAGCATCAACGGAAAATTGAAGAATACAGTGAAATGCTCAAAGCGGCCGGTATTGATCCTGCCGACCTGGTCAAAGTTGTCGCAGCCAGCCCGGCCAAATCCGAAAAAACCAAGCGGGCACCCCGTCCTGCCAAATATCGTTATCAGGATAACGGCGTAGAGAAAACCTGGACTGGCCAGGGACGCATGCCATCGGTGATTGCCAATGCCATTGCGGCAGGCCAATCGCTGGAAGATTTCGCTATTTGATGACATGCCATCCAATAAAAAACCTCGCCAAGGCGAGGTTTTTTATTATTTTTCCCATCAGACATTCGAGGGCTGGCGATCGGCAGCTTTGAGCCACACTACCTCCCCCTTGCCTTCCCGGCTCAAGAGGTAACGGGCGATGGTAAAGAACCAGTCGCTCATCCGGTTCAGATAAGGCAGGATCTCGGGGTTGATGGCCTCTTCCTTGCTCAGGGTCAGCAGCAGCCGTTCACAATGGCGTACCAGGGTTCGCACCACATGGGCCTGGGCTGCAGCGCGCGATCCCCCGGGCAGTATAAATTGACGCAGCGGGGTCAGCTGCTCGCTGTAAGCGTCAATCTGTTGTTCCAGACGGGTAGTCCAGGCGGCATTGACTTGCCAGATGACAGCATTCTGGGCGGCACTGGAAAATGCCAGCTCGCCGCCCAAATCGAATAACTCCTGCTGCAGCAACTGCAAATCGGCCAATAAGGCTGTCTCTTGCGCGGGTACCTCGCAAATCAATACCCCGATATGGGAATTGAGTTCATCGATATAACCATAGGTTTCGACGCGCAAATGATCTTTGGCCAGACGAACACCATCTGCCAGGCGAGTCATGCCCTTGTCACCCTGCCTCGTATATATTCTCATACCGACATCCTGTTAATAATGGGAATAATCATGGACTCCAGCCCGTTTAGCTTGATCTCGTAGGCCAGGGCCAGTGTCTGACCCAATTTACCGGCCGGAAAACCATTGCGGGCCAGCCACACCAGATAAGGTTCCGGAATATCAATGATCCGCCGCCCCTGATATTTGCCATAGGGCATTTTATTGGCCAGCGTCAACAGCACCCGCTCGTCGGACAGCCACTCCATATTAATCGATATCCAGATATTTATGAGTCTGGATAGAGAGTCGCCAATTACGGGCAATACAGGTCGTCATCGCCAACTGGGTGGCTCTGGGTTTCTGGCTGATAGGCTGCAGCGCAATCACCACATCGGTCCGCAGGCGAGCGGTGGCAAGCAACTCATCCAGCTCTTCGATATGGTGTTCGGTAGCCACCGGGTGCTTTATCTCGTTGGCACGCTCCAGCGCTGATACCAGCACGGGCAGCCCCCCTTTCATGCCGATCTTCGGAGACACTGTCACCCAAGTATCGTCATGGGTCTTGATCTCGCTGGTGCCACTGGTTTCGATTTGCACCTGATAACCCGCCGTCAGCAAGGCGGTGGAGAGCTCATGCAGATCATAGAGGCAGGGCTCGCCCCCGGTGATCACCACATGGCGAGCCTGATAGCCAAGTTGCTGAAAACTCGCCAGGATCTCTGCCGTGCTCATCTTGCTCCAGCCATCCGACTCGTTGGAGCAATCCAGCACCGCCTGCATACCCACCTCACGTTCGGGATCGACAATCCAGGTATGACGGGTATCGCACCAGGGGCAGCCCACGGGGCAGCCTTGCAGGCGTACGAAGATGGCGGGCAGGCCGGTGAAGATGCCCTCCCCCTGGATGGTCTGGAAAATCTCGTTGATTGGGTAGTGCATCTTGATCACTGCTGGTTGCAAAAGTCGCGGATTATACCTCAAGCACAGGCAAGAGGCAGGTTTACAATCCGGTTTTCTCGCGCAGGCGTGCCGTTACGCCGACCTTGTCGGCGAGATAGTGGTTCAGCCCGCGGCTGCGCAATTCGCAAGCCGGGCAAGTACCGCACCCATCGCCGGGGATGCCGTTGTAGCAGGTGAGCGTCTGCTGGCGCACCGTCTCCAGATGGCCGTAGTGATCCGCCAGCGCCCAGGTCTCGGCCTTGTCGAGCCACATCAAGGGGGTTTCAAAGCGGATGCCGCGATCCAGCCCCAGGGACACCGCCTGATTGAGCGCCTTGACGAACTCGTCACGGCAATCCGGATAGCCGGAGAAATCGGTCTCGCACACCCCGGTGATCACCGCCTCGGCTCCCACCTGGTAGGCATAGATGGAAGCCAGAGTCAGAAACAGGATGTTGCGACCCGGCACGAAGGTGTTGGGCAGGCCGTTATCCTGCAGCTCGCCGCTCACCGGAATGTCGTCACGGGTCAGGGCTGAGACGGCCAGTTCGTTGAGTAGCGTCACATCCATCACCTTGTGGGCCGCGACGCCCAGCTGGCTGGCCAGACGACGGGCCGTGTCGATCTCTTCCCGATGGCGCTGACCATAGTCAAACGTGATGGCGTGCACCTCGTCATATCGGGCCAGTGCCTGCACCAGGCAGGTGGTGCTGTCCTGCCCACCGCTGAAAACCACAACTGCTTTTTTCATCTTGATGACTCCTCGGAATATTTAACGACGGCGCCCTTCGGCAAAAGCCAGCCACTGGCTGTTGAGCTGATGGAACAGGGTGAGCAGTGGGGCATAGCGCTCGGGCGTGCCTTCCCATTGGGCGAGGAGGTGATAGCCCGCCTCCAGGGTCGACAACGCGTCGGGAAAGGGTTTCTTGCGAATGGCGTACTGGCCTGCCACCGCCTCCAGGCCGATGCGGGGCAGCCGGGCCAGCATGGGGTTACTCTGCAACATGCGATACGCCTTGCGCCAGGTGCCATCGAGCAGGATAAAGGCAATCGGCACATGCGCTCCCGATGCGGATTCGCACTGCTGGCGCACTTGAGCCAGTGACAACGCCTCCTCATCCGGCCACAACAGATAGCAGCGGCGTGCGGGATCGGCCAGCAACTCATTGAGCCAATCCACTTGCGAATAATCTTCGCCAACATGCAGCTCGGCGCCTTTGAGAGAGGCCGCCAGCAGGGAAGCCGTGCCCTTGGGATGCGCCACTTCATTGGGGTGTTGCAGGATATAGAGCGGCGTCTGGTTTTCAACCGGCACGATATAATCGCACAGGCACGCTTTAAGGGCCCGGGTGCAGCGTGTACAGTATCGACTCTTCTTGTTGTTGGGCTGTGTCATGTTGTCAGAAAAATCCGGATGGCTCTGGGTTATCACACTCTCTCTCGCCAGCTTGCTGCTCTTTTTTACCGTCCCCAATCTCCAGCTGTCGTTCGACAGGGATCTGATCGCCCAGGGCGAAGGGTGGCGGATCATAACAGGCAATCTGGTTCATACCAATCAATGGCACCTGTTGCTCAACCTGGGTGGACTCACAATCCTGTATAGCCTGTTTCGCGACTACCTGGGGTACGCCAGACTCCCTGTGCTGATGCTGTTGCTCTGGTGCGCCGTCGGATTGGGGATCTGGTGGTTGTGCCCGCAGACCCACTGGTACATGGGGCTATCCGGCTCACTGCATGGTCTGTTTATGTGGGGCGCCATGCAGGATCTGCGGCACGGGCGCCGGATCTCGGGCTGGCTGATGCTGGCAGGAATGGGGATCAAACTGGCGGTGGACTTCTACAATGCCGGCGAGAGCCCGATCGCCACGCTGATCGGTGCCAGAGTCCATATAGAATCCCATCTGATAGGAGCAGGTGCAGGCCTTTTGCTCGGCCTGCACCCGGTATCCATTACGCACTCAACTCGGCATTGATGCTGGCCAGCATGGCTGCCGGATCGGCGGCCTGGGTGATGGGACGGCCGATGACCAGATAATCGGAGCCCGCCTCGACGGCCGCTCGCGGCGTCATCACCCGGCGCTGATCCCCGGCATCGGCGCCGCTTGGGCGGATCCCCGGTGTCACCAGCTTAAAATCTGCCCCCAGCAAAGCTTTCAGCTCATGCGCTTCATTGGCGGAGCACACCACACCATCGAGCCCTGCCGCCTTGGTCAGCTTGGCCAGGCGGATCACCTGTTCGGCTGGTGTCACATCCAGCCCCATGGGGGCCATGTCGGACTGCTCCATGCTGGTCAGCACGGTCACGCCGATCAACAGCGGTGCCTTGTCACCATAAGGTGCCAGCGCCTCGACGGCGGCACGCATCATGCGTTCGCCCCCACTGGCATGCACGTTGACCATCCAGACGCCCAGCTCGGCACTGGCGGCCACGGCCTTGGCAACGGTGTTGGGAATATCGTGAAATTTCAGATCCAGAAAGACATCGAACCCCTTGGCCACCAGTTGGCGCACAAACTGCGGGCCAAACAGGGTGAACATCTCCTTGCCCACCTTGAGACGGCACTGGGCCGGAGAGATACGGTCAACGAACGCCAAGGCATCTGCCTCGTGTTGATAATCCAGCGCTACCAGTACTTTGGGATCTAGCATCTCACTTCCTATTAGTTGTTATTCACCCTCCTGGATCGCGTTCATCGTCCTGATCCAGGTTCCGTTTGCTGACATAGATGTGGCGCTCAATTCGCGCCACATCAGATGTTCAATTGCTTCTTTTATTCACCATCCAGGCCACGTATTGGCTTGATGGAGCCCCACTGGCGGCAGGATGGACACTGCCAGAACAGCGAGTGCGTGGCAAACCCGCATTGGCGACACTTGTGGGTCGATTTGATTTTTATCTGCTCGCCCACCAGCTGCTGCAGCAGCTCGAGGCTCTCCTTGGCGGGCCCCTCCTCCGCACTGGCCAGCTGAAATCCCACCAGCTGATAGAACCCCTTCATGGAGGGATGGCGACGCAGCTGACGCAACACCAGTTCGCGGGCCTGGCTCAGGCCATCGCGCTCCTCCACCAGCTTGGCAAGCGCCAGGGTCACGCTGACACCGGCATGCTCCTCTACCGCCTTCTCGAGGATGGGGATCAGCGCCTGGCTGCGCCCCAGTTGCTGGTAGCACTGCAGCAACTTGGGGATGGCTTCGGAGGCAAAATCCATATCCTGTTCAAATACCCGCAGCAGCTCCTTGCTTGCCCGCTCATATTCCCCTTCGGCCATGGCCAGTTCAGCCAGCCGCAGACTGGCACGGGCACAGGCGGGGTTGATGCCAAGGGCCCGTTTGAATTTGGCCAGCGCCTCCCCTTGATTGCCTTCGCGCAGGGCGTTTTCAGCCTGCTCGCAATAAAAATGGGAGATGGGCTCGGCCAGCTTCTTGCCCTGGAACTGTTGCAGACGCACTGCCACATCGATGGCCTTGTCCCACTCTCGCAACTGCTGGTGGATAATGAGCAACTGGGCGAGCGCCGTCTCTTCGAAATCGCTGTCTTCACACAGCTCTTTCCAGATGGCTTCCGCGCGATCCAGCAAGCCGGCGGCAAGAAAATCGCGGGCCAGCTCCTGCAATGCCAGCTGGCGCTGTTCGCGGGTCAACTGGCGGGCAACCAGATTCTGGTGGATCTTGATGGCACGATCGACCTCGCCACGCTGGCGAAACAGGTTGCCGAGGGAGAGGTGAGTTTCGATGGTTTCGCTGTCCACCTCCAGCAGCTGGATAAAGAGATCCACCGCCTTGTCGGATTCATCGGACAGCAAATAATTGAGACCCGCCACGTACTGGCGGGAAAACTGGTTACTCTGTTTTTGGGTGTCCTGGCGAACACTCCTGCGGCCCATGTACCAGCCATAACCGGCAGCGATGGGCAACAGCAGGAAAAGCAGTTCAAGCATTGAGGAGCATTATTCCTTACCCGCTGTACGGGCCAGCTCCAATTCGCGGGATTGACGACGCATGGTGCGATTGAGGGTGCGGTTTTGCATCTTCAAACGCAGGAACAGCAGGCCGAATACCAGCCAACCAAGGAGGAAGCCACCAGCGAAGAAGAACCCGAGCAGCATGGCGAGCGAGAACTCTCCTTGCGCAATCAGGTAGTTGAACTGAACCAGCTGACCGTTTTGTGAACCCAGCGCCAGGGTCAGAATAAAGACCAGCACCAGCGGGATAAGGGCCAAAATACGCTTCATAAGAGCTCCCTGTCAGTATCGAGTGAGAGGCTGATTATCCTTAAAATCACAGGCAGACTCTAGAGTGAATGGGAAAAGAGTTTAAGAAACAAGATGATTGGCACAGGTTCAAAGGCCAAAAACAAAAAAGGCATACCCGAGTATGCCCATTTTTGCATTATTCAATGGTGTTGACGCGCTCGCGCAACTCTTTGCCAGGTTTGAAGTGCGGGACATATTTCCCGGTCAGTTCAACCTTGTCCCCGGTCTTGGGGTTACGGCCCACGCGGGGGGCACGATAGTGCAGTGAAAAACTGCCAAATCCGCGAATTTCAATCCGGTCGCCGTTTTGCAAGGTCGACGCCATTTGTTCAAGGATCTCCTTGATGGCTGCTTCGACATCCTTGGCCGGCATATGCATGCGGCTGGCTGCCAGTTGTTCGATGAGATCTGATTTGGTCATAACGTTAAATCTCCTTCCCCGATCACATGCAATATTCATTTTGCCAGGATAAAAAAGGGCGGCGCAATGCCGCCCTTTTCTTGCATCAAGGATTACTCACCCTTGGCGGCTTTGAACGCTTCAGCCATAGCGTTGCTGAACACAACTTCTTCTTGCTGGTTCAGGTTGTCGATAGCGACACGCTCGTCAGCCTCGTCCTTAGCGCGGACAGACAGGCTTACGGTGCGGTTCTTACGATCAACGCCCATGAATTTGGCTTCAACTTCATCACCAACAGACAACACCAGAGTGGCGTCTTCTACGCGGTCACGGGCAGCGTCGGAGGCACGCAGGTAGCCTTCTACGCCGTCAGCCAGTTCGATAACGGCACCTTTGGCATCAACCTCGGTAACCTTACCCTTCACGATAGCACCTTTCTTGTTGTCAGCCAGGTACTTGTTGAACGGGTCTTCTTCGATCTGCTTGACGCCCAGGGAGATGCGCTCACGCTCCGGATCCACTTGCAGAACAACGGCTTCGATCTCGTCGCCCTTCTTGAATTCACGCACGGCTTCTTCGCCCTGGTTGTTCCAGGAGATGTCAGACAGGTGAACCAGACCGTCGATGCCGCCATCCAGACCGATGAAGATACCGAAGTCAGTGATGGACTTGATCTTGCCGGAAACACGGTCGCCTTTGGCGTGAGTTTCGGCAAACAGCTGCCACGGGTTGGATTTGCACTGCTTCAGACCCAGGGAGATACGACGACGCTCTTCGTCGATGTCCAGAACCATCACGTCAACCACGTCGCCAACGTTAACAACTTTGGACGGGTGGATGTTCTTGTTGGTCCAATCCATCTCGGATACGTGTACCAGGCCTTCAACACCTTCTTCGATTTCAACGAAGCAGCCGTAGTCGGTCAGGTTGGTCACGCGGCCAGACAGACGGGTGGTCTCCGGGTAACGCTTGGCGATAGCAACCCACGGATCTTCGCCCAGCTGCTTCAGACCCAGGGATACACGGGTACGCTCGCGGTCGAACTTCAGAACCTTGACGGAGATCTCGTCGCCAACGTTGACGATTTCGGAAGGATGCTTAACGCGCTTCCACGCCATGTCGGTGATGTGCAGCAGGCCGTCAACACCGCCCAGATCTACGAATGCACCGTAGTCGGTCAGGTTCTTGACGATACCCTTAACTTCTTGACCTTCTTGCAGGTTAGCCAGCAGGCTTTCGCGCTCGGAGGTGTTCTCGGTCTCGATCACGGCACGACGGGAAACAACAACGTTGTTGCGCTTCTGGTCCAGCTTGATGACTTTGAACTCGAGTTCTTTGTTTTCCAGGTGAGCGGTGTCACGGATCGGACGCACGTCAACCAGAGAACCCGGCAGGAAGGCACGGATGCCGTTCAGTTCAACGGTGAAACCACCCTTGACCTTGCCGTTGATGATACCGATAACGGTAGCTTGCTCTTCGTAAGCTTTCTCAAGCTGCAGCCAGGCTTCGTGGCGCTTGGCTTTTTCGCGGGACAGCTTGGTTTCGCCGAAACCATCTTCGATAGAGTCCAGAGCCACGTCAACGGAGTCACCTACGTTGATTTCCAGCTCGCCCATGGCGTTTTTGAATTCTTCAGCCGGGATAGCGGACTCGGATTTCAGACCGGCGTCAACCAGTACGAAACCGTTCTCGATAGCAACGACAGTACCCTTGACGATGGAACCTTGACGGGTTTCAACGGCGTTCAGGGACTCTTCAAAGAGTTGAGCAAAAGATTCGATCATTGTTTATGTCACAAATGAAACATCCACTTGTCATCCAGCACAAGCGGGGTTGTTTTAAATAATCTGCGCCATCCTTGGTGCAGACGACCGGATGTCAGCTTGCGCTGGCATCTCCGAGTTGTTGCTCCGCATAGGCGAGCACTGTTGCCAGCACTTCATCTATGGTCATGGCGGTTGAATCCACCACGAGAGCATCTTCTGCCGGTTTCAGGGGGGCGGTGGCGCGATTTCTATCGCGATCATCACGCTCCCGAATCTCGGTTAAAAGACGCTCAAAGTTAACATCAAAGCCTTTATCTTGCAACTGCTTATAGCGACGTTGGGCCCGTTCTTCGGCGCTGGCGTCGAGGAAAATCTTCACCTCGGCCTCCGGGAAAACCACGGTTCCCATGTCACGGCCATCGGCGATGAGGCCAGGGGACTGACGAAATGCACGCTGACGACGCAACAAGGCTTCCCGAACCCGCGGGAAGGCTGCGATTTTACTGGCAGCGTTGCCAACCTCTTCGGTGCGGATGGTACGGGAGACATCCTCCCCTTCCAGGATCACCTTGACCAGCTCCCCTTCAACCTGAAATTGTACGTCCAGGTGGGCGGCCAGGGGCACCAGCGCAGCTTCACTGTCCAGCTCCACATCATGATGCAAGGCGGCCAGGGACAACACCCGGTAGATGGCGCCCGAATCCAGCAAGTGCCAACCCAGCTTCTCGGCGAGCAACTGGCACAAGGTGCCCTTGCCGGCACCACTGGGGCCATCAATTGTCATTACGGGGGCCATCTGAGGCATAACTTCTCTCCTGCACTGTGTTGCGCCCATCCCGAAGGAATGGGTTAATGGGCGCCGATTATACCCAAATGTGCTGCCACTGGCAGTCACCAATACATACAATGGCTCAAAAGCCCGCTCTGCTCCGCCATTTGCCGTCGGTACATTTCATTAATCAATGCAGGGACTTGTTCTTATGGTCGTTCCCGACAAGGCGCGCTAAACTGGCCCCCTTTTTTTGAGCAGTTGTAGTAAGGAGCAACCTATGAGCAGCGTTACCCTCGTGGCCAGATCCAAATTGCCAACCCCCTGGGGCACTTTCACGCTGGTAGGTTTTCAGGAAACCGGCACGGGTAAGGATCACGCCGCCCTGGTCATGGGCGACATCACCGGCACGGAACCCGTTTTGGGCCGGATCCACTCGGAATGTCTGACCGGCGATGCCTTGTTCAGTCTGCGTTGTGATTGCGGCTTCCAGTTGCAGGCCGCCCTCGAGAATATCGCCAAGGCGGGCCGCGGCGTTTTGTTGTATGTGCGTCAGGAAGGGCGTGGCATCGGTCTGCTCAACAAGATCCGGGCCTATCATCTGCAGGATCAGGGAGCCGATACTGTCGAGGCCAACGTGGCCCTGGGCTTTGCCGCCGACATGCGTGATTACACCATCTGTGCCGACATGCTCAAGCTGCTCGAGGTTCAATCTCTCAAGTTGATGACCAACAACCCGCGCAAGATGAAAGCGATGGAGAGTTTTGGCATTCCGGTGGCCGAGCGGGTTCCCCTGCAGGAGGGGCGCAATCCCCACAACGAGTTTTACCTCTCGACCAAGGCCAACAAGCTGGATCACATGCTGAAAAAGTGAGTCTGCTACTTTTCAGCTGATGAAAACGCCTCCCATGAGGCGTTTTTTTATGTCTCCATCACGGCAGTCAGGCGCCATGCCCTTTCTTGCATCCAGCCAGCAGACACCAGGCCAATTTCTCCATGAGCGCATCCCCCACCAGGCCTTGGCAAATCTCGCATCGAGCCCCGGATTAGGCCTGGGTGTCCTGCGCCCCTGAACGTTCACTCAGCAAAAAGTCCCGCAGGGCACGGTTGGCCATGGAGAGCGGATCCCCCCGCCGCCAGGCTACGCAAAGATCGAGGAAGATGGGGGGCTGAAACGACACGCCTCCCAGATCGGCGTCCTCTTCCAGCACCATTCGCAGGAAGGTGGTCACCGCAAAGCCTTGGCGCACTACCGCCTTGAGCAGGGGGATCAGGTTGCTCTCAAAAGCGATATTGGGCTCGACACCCAAGGTCTGGGCCAGGGCCTCCATATGCTCCCTGTGGTAAAAACCGCGGCGAAACAGGGCCAGCTCCTGCTGGAAGAACTGCTCGAGCGTCACCCCGGGCGCGCCATGGAGCGGGTGTTCCTCCCCTACCACCATCAGCATCTCCTCGGTAAGCAGGTGGGCTCCCTCGATAGCGGGGGGCAAATCGCTGGTGATGAGGATGGCCAGATCCAGGGTGCCGTCCACCATGCGACTGAGCAGCTCGCGGGTTCCCGCTTCCTCCACCCGGATCTTGAGCCCGGGATAGCGGTGCTTGAAGGCCATCAACCTCGGCGGAAAGTAGTAGGAGCCCATCATGTAGGGAATGCCAATCCGCACCTCCCCCCGCTCCAACCCTTTTAGCTCGGCCATCTCCGCCTCGGCTTGGTGCATCTGCAACAGCAGTCGCTCGGCATGACGGCAGAGTACCTCCCCCTCCGGAGTGAGGCGCACCGCCCGATCCTGCCTGTCGAACAGACGCAGCTCCAGTTGCTGCTCCAACTTGGCGATGGCCATGCTGATGGCAGGCTGCGCAACATGCAGCCCGCTGGCCGCCTTGGTGAATGAACCGGCATCCCTGACCGCCAGCAGATAAGTGAGCTGTTTCAAGTCCATATCAATTCATCTTATGAGATAGATAATTTAAATATATTATATTTATGTGTCGTGGCGCTCTACCCTGATGAAAAGTTGTCAGGACATTGCAAGCATGATCGAAGTTGGAAGTCGCGAATGGATACGCGCCACCCTGGCGCTCAGCCTGGGTTCTTTTCTGGTCTTTCTCAATCTCTACCAGACCCATCCCCTGTTGCCGCTGATCGCCGAGGTGTTCTCGGTCAACTCTCTCTCGGCCAGCTGGACTCTGGCTGGCTGCACCGCCGGGTTGGCCGCCTCCCTGCTCCTGTGCGCCAGACTGGCCGATCGTCATGGCCGTCGCCAGGTGATGCTGGGCACCCTTACTCTGGCGATCCTGCTCTCCCTGCTCATTCCACTGGTCGAGCAATTTGAAGCCCTGCTGCTGCTGCGGATCCTGCAGGGCGCCCTGTTGGCGGGTCTGCCCGCCACAGCCATCGCCTACATGGGCGAGGAGTTCAGCAAGCGGGCGCTGCTCTCGGCGGTCGGGGTCTATATCGCCGCCAACTCCCTCGGGGGGATCGCGGGTCGGGTGGTCGGTGGCTTGCTGGCTGGCTGGTTTGGCGACTGGCAGCATACCTTCCTCGGCATTGGCGCGATCAGCCTTGCCTTGCTGCCGCTGGTGCTCTGGCTGCTGCCTCATCAAACGCGCTTTGTCGCGGCCTCCCCGGTGCCAGGTCAGTTTGCCCACGCCTTGCAACAACATCTGAGCAATCCGCTGCTGGTGGGCGCCTATCTGATTGGCGGGCTCAACTTCATGGTCTTTCTGAACCAGTTCAGCTATCTCACCTTCTTGCTGGCAGCCCCTCCATTCTCCCTGCCGACCCAGTGGCTTGGCATGCTGTTTCTGACCTACCTCTCCGGCACCGTCGCCTCTTCCTTGAGCGGGCGCTGCGCCAATCGCTGGGGAGCCCAGCGCATGTTGCTGACGGGGATTGCCCTGATGGCGCTGGGGAGTATCTGCCTGCTGCTAGGCACCCTGTCCGGGATCCTTACCGCCCTGCTTGTCTCCAGCTTCGGTTTTTTCCTGGCTCACGCCTGCGCCAGCGCCTGGGTGGGTCAGCACGTCGAGCACAACCGGGCGCTCGCCTCCTCCCTCTATCTTGTGACCTACTATCTGGGGGCCAGCCTCGGGGGGCTCTACCTTCACCCGTTCTGGGAACAAGGCAGGCTCGGAGGCCTGGTGGTGGGGATCGAGCTGGTGCTCTGCCTGACGGCAGGCCTGGGGATCTGGCTGGGGCGCCTGAAACAGCGCCATGAAAAGATGCTCCATCTCCCCTCCTCCCACCATTGATTGGATAAGGGAACTGGGAGCCTTGGGTCCCTTATCGGGAGTGAAAGATCACTGGCGCAGGCAGGGAGAAGGAGGATGCCGGGATCACATCAGTCATTGGTAATGAGAAAGCCCGGAAAAGCAAAAAGCCCGACCATCAGGTCGGGCTTTGCAATTTGGCGGTGAGGGAGGGATTCGAACCCTCGATACGTTGCCGTATACACACTTTCCAGGCGTGCTCCTTCAGCCACTCGGACACCTCACCAAATTTTGGTCTGTTGTTTAACGTGTTCAGCCAACACGCTGTTCGTTGCGCCGTTGCGCTGGAACGGGGCGTAATGTACGGGATACGCAGGCATTTGGTCAATGCAATTTTTTACTTTTTGCGTTCGTTCGCTTGATAGTCGAACAAAATGACCAAAAACATGCCGTTTTGTATCCCTTTTACTCAATTTTCCGCCGCTTCGTGCAAGTGTTCCCCTTTGAGGGCCTCTTCCAGCGAACCGTAGAATTCCAGCTTGCCGGACTGAGGACGCACCTTGGCACGGGCAAGCGTCTTGAGCGGCTGGAACTGCAGCTCGGCGACACGCACCTCGACCCCGGCGGTGGCCATCTGCTTGCCAAAGTGCAGGAAGGCCGACAGCCCGCCCGCATCCAGGATGGAGACTGCCTCCATCTGTAACACCAGCAGACGATGCCCCTTCACCTGGGCTTCCAGCTCACCAAAGACCCGCTCGGCCGCAGCGAAGAAGAGCGGGCCGTTGATCTTGTAGACCAGGCTGTTATCCGGCAGCTCCTTGGCATAGCGCTTATGCTCGGCCAAATCGTGCAAACGGGTCATCTTGGCGATCTCGCGCATAAAGAGCAGGGAAGCCAGGATCACCCCGAAGGTAATGGCAATCACCATGTCGAAGATGACGGTGAGCGACAGACAGACCAGCAGCACCAGCACATCGGATTTGGGGGCACGGCGCACCAGCTCCACCACCTTGTGAGCTTCGCTCATGTTCCAGGCGACGATGAGCAGCAGCGCGGCCATGGCCGACAGCGGTAACCAAGAGAGCCAGGGCGCCAACACCAGAATGGCCGCCAGCACCACCAGGGCATGAACGATGCCGGAAACAGGCGAGGTCGCTCCCGCCCGCACATTGGCGGCGGAGCGGGCGATGGCGGCAGTGGCGGTGATACCGCCAAAGAAGGGCGCCAGTATGTTGCCAAGCCCCTGCCCCACCAGTTCGGCGTTGGAGCTGTGCTTGCGACCTGTCATGCCATCCAGCACCACGGCGCAAAGCAGGGATTCAATGGCCCCCAGCATCGCCATGGAAAACGCAGCCGGCAGCAGGCGCTCGATGGCGGCCAGGTTCCATTCGACAGGGGCACCATCCGGTCCGGGCAGGGCCCATGGCATCACCAGGCTCGGCGCGATGGGCGGGATCCCCATCCCCTGGGTCCCGTCGGCCAGGGTATAGCTGAACTTGCTGCCGATGGTGGCCACATCCACCCCGAACTGATGCAGGCCAAAACCCAGGCCCACCCCCACCAGCACGGCAGGCAGATGGCCCGGCACTGGCAGGCGCAGTCGCGGCCAGAGCAGCAGTACCGCCAGGGTCGCGACCCCGACGAGGGTGTCACCCCACTGCCAGCTGGGCAGGGCATGTACCAGCGCCTCCACCTTGCCGACATAGGTTTCCGGCATCTCGGCCACGTGCAGGCCGAAGAAATCCTTGATCTGCAGGGTCGCAATCACGATGGCGATACCACCGGTAAAGCCCAGAGTCACTGAGGGGGGGATGTATTCGATAAGGCGGCCGAGCCGCGCCATCCCCATGGCCAGCAGGAAGAAGCCGGAGAGCAGGGTCGCCATCAACAGGCCACCCACGCCAAATTGTTGGGCCACCGGATAGAGGATCACCACAAAAGCGGCGGTCGGCCCCGAGATGGAGTAACGGGAGCCACCGGTTACCGCGATCACGATACCGGCGATAATGGCGGTGTAGAGGCCATGTTGTGGCGGCACGCCACTGGCAATCGCCAGCGCCATGGCCAGCGGAATGGCAATAATGCCCACGGTAATGCCGGCGATCAAATCGCGGCCAAAACGGGCAACACTATAGGGTTCATCGATACAGGATTGGCGTAAAGCAACGGCCAGCTTCACGCTATTCAAAGGTGCTTGCTTGTGCATGTATATCGTAATACCAGAAGAGGGAGATAAAGGCCGGATAAATCCGGCGCCCGATCATCATCAAGGGCCGGCAGAACTGTCGACGCGGCGATGGTATCCTGCGTAACCTTACTCCTGCCGCGCCGTTTTTTCGATGGTCAGGATCAATGAATGACACACTCGCCCACCATTTGGCCCATTCGCCACCAAATCCCCGATATTTATCCGGACTCCAGCCCTGTTAACCGCAAAGATTTCCATTTGAGACATCACATCAATTTTGCACGTTCGCAGCCGATAAAGGGAAGTTGCCCTCATCAGCACACCCCCTCTAGTCCCTCTTTGTGACCAGTGAAGCAAGTGCAAGAGACTGATTGTGTTCAAAATAAGCGGCAAAGACCAAGTTTTGGGCAAACAGGTCGAAAATCCGTTTTTAACAAAGATCGCGGGTTGACACCCGCCACCCTGGCCATTAATATCCGCCCCGTCTCAACGAGACAGGCAATTCCTCCTTAGTTCAGTCGGTAGAACAGCGGACTGTTAATCCGTATGTCACTGGTTCAAGTCCAGTAGGAGGAGCCAATTCCCCCGTAGTTCAGTCGGTAGAACGGCGGACTGTTAATCCGTATGTCACAGGTTCAAGTCCTGTCGGGGGAGCCATTTTCAAAACCAAAAAGCCCGGTCAATCGACCGGGCTTTTTGGTTTTATACCTCCCGGTTTTATCCCGTACGCCGCCACATCGCGACAACCCAAGCTCCTGACGCCCCCCCACCTCTCCGGCTTCGGTTCAGCACTTGTTGATATCCCCAACATCTGTCGTTCATCCTTTTTCCGTTCTACACATCATTCAGCCTTTATTCATCACCAATGGAATTGATAACTCTTTTCATTGCCTTTTCTGCGTTATAGACTGCTTCACCCAAACCGACCATCGGTGCCGGAGCATTCATGACAAGCCTTTCCCTCTCAGCACGCCCCTTCTGGCAATGGCTGGCCTATCACCATCAGGCCGCCGAGGGCACCCTCTACCTGATGTTCTTCTCAGGCCTGCTGCTGTGGGAGCCTCTGACTCCGCTCTGGTCGCTGGCGCGCTGGAACCTGTTTCTCCATGTAGTGCTCTCCCTGACCCTGTTTCCGTTGCTGTTCGGGGCGTTCTGGCTCTCCCATCGCAGCTTGCTGAAGAGAAGCCGCAAACCCTTCTTGCGCACCACGGGGCGTATCATTGAGGGCTTACTGCTGGTGTGTCTGGCCAGCGGGCTGCTGCTGGTATTGCACGGCACCCCGGGCGATACCACTGGCAACCTCGCCAGCTGGGCCCACTGGCTGAGCGCTCTAGCATTGACTCCCCTGGTACTGCGCCACGCCTGGCGCTGGACCATTCTCAGATGGCGTTCCTGATCCCATGTTGAAGTTGCTTCTCTCTTCGCTCTTTTCGGCCCTGCTCGCCACCATACTGTTGCCGGGGAACGCCTCGGCCCAGGAGATGGGCGCGGCCATGATTGCCTATGACGAGGGGAAAACCCCTCACCTGCTGGTAACCAACCAGAGTGCAGGCTCGGTCACCCTGCTGGAACGCGAAAGTGGTAAGCGTCTCAAGGAGGCTCGCTTTGGCGGCGATCTGCGCCAGCTGGCCCGTGCAGAGGGCGGCAATCTGCTGGTGACCGACTACAGCGGTGATCGCCTGCTGCTCCTGGACGAGGATCTCGACCTGGACAAGGCAATCCCCACCGGCCATAGACCCTACGGCGTCATCTACGATCCCAAACGCCACTGGTTCTGGGTCACCCTGTTCGAGGCGGGCCGCCTGCAGGCCTATGACACGGATGGCAAGCTGCAGCTGGATATGGCCACTGCAGAGACCCCGCGCGGACTTGCCCTGACCGACGATGATCGCCTGCTGCTCACCCACGCCATGACCGGCCAGCTCGCCATCTACGATCTCGCCAAGCTGGAGGGCGGCGTCAAAAAAGCTGCCCTGCCCACACCGCGCCTGATCACCCTCGCCGAGACCCAGAGCTCCACCCCAAGCGACTCTCAAGGCTTGCCGCGCCTGCTGGACGGCATCGCCCTCTCCCCCGATGGCCGCGAAGCCTGGCTGCCCCACGTGCTGTGGAGTTTCGACCACCCCTTCCAGTTTCAGAGCACCGTTTTCCCAGCGGTCTCCATCATCGATCTCGAGGAAGAGAAAGAAAGGGTCGACGAGCGCAAACAGCTCTTCTTGCAGATCAACTTGCCCAATGTCGGCAACCGCAGTCAAATCGTCTCCAATCCCTTCGCGGCGCGCTTCGCCGCCGACGGCAAGCGGGTCTACCTGACCCTGGCGGGTTCGGAGGATCTGCTGGTGTTCGACCTCTCGCGCAGCGGCAAGTCCAACAACAATCGCCACCGCCGCAAGAAGTTTCAGGGCGGCGCCAAGGCAACCCAGCTGCTGCGCCACCTGCCGGGCCAGAATCCGCGCGATCTTTTGATCGACGGCGACCACATTCTGGTACACAACGTCATGGGGCAGGATCTCACCCGCCTCAACACCGGCGGCAGCGGCCCCTTCGCCCGGGTCACCGTCGATGTGCCCCACTTCGCCAAACTGGTGGCATCCGATCCCCGCCCCAAGCCCCTCAAGCGTGGCGAGCGGCTGTTTAATCTCGGCAACACCGCGGCCAATAGCCGCTTCCCCATGGCGGGGGACAACTGGATGAGCTGCAACTCCTGCCATCTGGACGGGTTCAACTTCACCAACCGCTATCTGATGGCGGCCCATCGCCAGAAAAGCCGCGACAACGCCATCAACGGCCACGCCAACCTCGCCAACATGGTGGCGGGGGACTTTATCGGCGAATACCTGCGCATGACCCAGCAGACCCAGGGGGGCATGGGCCATGACACCCGCGATGGGGCCGAGACAGTCGATCCCGCCAAACCCCAACCCGAGGTAAAGGCGATGATGGAGGATCTGCACGCCTTCGTCACCGCCGATGGCAACCTCCCCTATCTCGCCAACTGGCTGCGACTCGATGCCCCACGCACGGATCCCGCCAAGGCGCCGACCACTCACCCGAAAGAGTGGCTCAACTCCGCCTCCTGCCAGAACTGCCACCAAAAGGCGTTCAAGGATTGGAGCGAGAGCAATCACCGACTGATGGGCAACTCCCACCCCTACTACAAGGTGGTACAGGCGCTGGCGCGCGAAACAGAGGGCGAAGCCTTCGGCCAGTGGTGCCAGGGCTGCCACATGCCCCAGCAGGTGCTGACTGGCCAGACGGAACTGCCCAAGGGTTCGAATATGTTCGAGCAGGGGGGCGCCTCGCTGATTGCCGCCCACCAGAAAGGCGAGCCAGTGGTGGAAGAAGGCACCGGCTGCGTACTCTGCCATCGCATCACCAAGGTAGAAGACGCCGGCGGCAACAGCGCCTTCACCGTGAATTTGAAAGACCGCGAGAGCTATGTGTTCGAGGATGCCCCGGGCGGCAGCCTCCAGCACTGGCTGGCTGAGCGGCAGATCAATGCCCGCCCGGCGGCCCATAAGGCCTCCTACCAGAAGGATTTCTACCAAGACGCGGCCCTGTGCAAATCCTGCCATAACGAGTTCGCCCCGGGCACCGGCGCCAATATCGTCAACACCTGGGACGAGTGGCAGAACTCCAGCTTCGCCAAAGCAGAGGATCCCGCCAAGCGGCGCACCTGTATCGACTGCCATATGAACCCGGAGCCGGGCAACGGCGGCGCGCCGGTGGCCGGCCAGTCCACCGAAAACGGCACTCTGAAAGAACGCCTCTATCGCCACAACTTCACCGGTGCCCAGCACCAACTGGTGGGGCTGCGCAATCCCGCACTCGAGCAGGAGAGCCTGGCGCTTTTGCGCTCCAGCGCCACCCTCTCTGCCCGTATCGAACAGGTGGCCGATTGCCGCCAACTGGTGGTACGGGTCGCCAATACCGGTGCGGGCCATGCCCTGCCCACCGGCGTGGCTGATTTTCGCGAGCTCTGGCTGGAACTGACCGTCACCGATGCTAGAGGCCTAATCGTGCTGCAAAGTGGCCAGCCGGTGGATGGCGCCGTCCCCGACGATGCGCGGCTATTCAGAAAAGTATTTGGCGATGCCGAAGGCAAGCCGGTGGGGCTCAAGTTCTGGCGCTACGCCAAGCTCCTCGAAGACACCCGCATCCCGGCCGATGGCTGGCGCGATGAAGCCTGGCCACTGCCGGCAGATGCCAAAGCCCCCTTCAAGGCCGATATCAGACTCAATTTCCGCACCTACCCCAAGTGGGTCAATGATGCGGTGCGCGCCGCCGAGCCGAGCTTGCCGGAGCCACCCATAGTGCTGCTCACTCGGCTACAACTCAATCGGCTGCAACTCACCTTGCAGCCCACCCCCAACATGTCCGTTACGGAGCCTCAAACCTGATGTTTGCAAGTTTTCTCATTACCCTGCGCGAGGGGCTGGAAGCCTTTCTGCTGGTGGGCATCTGCCTCTCCTACCTCGCCAAGCTGGGGGCGAGCCGCTACAACAAGTTCATCTATCTGGGGGTCGGGCTTGGGCTCGTCACCTCGCTGGTGGTGGCCTTTCTGTTCCAGGTGGTGGTGAGCCAGTTCGAGAGCGAGCGCTACAACCACCTCTTGATGGCGGGGATCCTGATTTTTGCCACCCTGGTGCTGAGCTACATGGCCATCTGGATGCAAAAGCAGGCCAAGTCCCAGGTGGGGGCCATGACGGCGCGCATCGACGCGGCGCTCGATAGTGGCAACCTGTTTGGCCTGGCCCTGCTCGCCTTCCTCGCCGTGATGCGTGAAGGGTTTGAAACCGTGCTCTTCTTCTCCGCCCTGCTCTACTCGGGTCAGGGAGTCGATCTGCAATCCGGCCTTGTCGGCGCGCTGGCAGGCCTGCTGGTATCGGTGGCGCTAGTGTGGGGGCTGCTGCGCTCCACCCGCAAGGTGGCCCTGGCCCCTTTCTTTCGCTGGACCGGCCTGCTTATCATCATCATCGCCGCCGGATTGCTCTCCTCTGCCGTCAACATGCTACAGGCGGCGGGGGTCATTACCCTCTGGACCGAGCCGGTGTTCAACATCAGCCACATTCTCGACGATCAGGGGATCTTCGGTACCTTTCTGCGCGCCCTGTTTGGCTACAATGCCTCGCCGGCCGGCCTACAGCTGCTGACCTGGGCCGTTTATCTGGTGGTCTTCGTTACTCTCTGGCAACGCAGCTACCGCCCCCAGCCACAGCCAGCGGGATCCGGCGCCAAGCCCTGATATGCTGAGGGCCCGATATGGCAAGGCGGCTCACCGGGGTGAGCCGCTTGTTCACCCGCCCCTTTTCTCTTTTGCCAGCCGTTTTGGAACACCGTCATGAGCGACAACAACAAACAACACATTGCGGTACTGGGCGCCGGCCCCGCCGGTCTGATGGCCGCCTGGCGCCTCTGCCAGGCCGGTTTTGCGGTCACCCTGTTCGAGCAGGAGAGCGTGGTGGGCGGCATGTGCGCCACCCAGACCTTCAAGGGGCGCGATGGCGAGTATCGCTTCGACTACGGCGGCCACCGCTTCATCACCAAGAACCCCGAGCTGCTCGCCTTTATCGACGAGCTGATGGGGGACGATCTGCTCCACGCGATGCGCAAGAGCGTGATCCGCTTCGGCGGGCGCACCTATGACTACCCCTTGAACCTGCCGAACCTGCTCAAGACGGCGCCGCTGTCCCTGATGGCCGGGGCGATGAAGGATCTGCTGCTGTTGCCCTTTGCCAAGAAACCCACCGATTTTGCCAGGGCAAGCTTTGCCGAGTGGATCCAGAGCCACTTTGGCCGCACCCTCTATCGCCAGTTTTTCGAGGGCTATACCGCCAAGCTGTGGGGCATCAACCCGGACAAGCTCTCCGCCGACTGGGCCGGCCAGCGCATCAGCCTCATCGACCTTAAAGATGTGGCGCGCCGCCTGCTGCCAAGGCGTAACGGCAGCATTTCTGTGCGCACTTACGCCCGCAAGTACCGCTACCCCAAATATGGCTTCGGCCAGATCTTCACCACCCTGGGCGAGCGACTGGTGGCAGAGGGGGTCGAGCTCAAGACCGGCGCCACCATCACCCGCCTCGAGCAGGTCGATGGCCGCATTGAGCGGGTCTACTGGCGTCAGAATGGCGTTGAGCAAAGCGAACACTTTGATCAGGTGATCTCCACCCTGCCGCTGCCGCTCACCTGCCAGCATCTGGGCTTGCCGTGCGATCTGCACTACCGTTCGCTGCGCTTCGTCAATATGCCGCTCAAACAGGAGAACCTGTCGGACAACACCTGGCAGTACCTCTCCGACCCCCATATCCTGGCCACCCGTTTGCAGGAGCCGCGCCGGCGCAGCCCCTTTATGGCACCCCAGGGCCAGACCTCGGTGATGCTGGAGATCCCCTGCAATCCGGGGGATGCCACCTGGCAGGCACCGCTGGCCGATCTGCGCGGCCGGGTCACCGCTGATCTGGCCAGCCTCGGCGTCGATACCCAGAAGCTTGGCGATGAGACCTTCGAGGCGCGCAGCGAGTACGCCTATCCCCTGATGGATCTGGGTTATCAGACCCGCCGCAATGCCGCCATCCAGGCGCTGATGCCGATAACCAACCTCATCATGACCGGCCGTCAGGGGACGTTTCGCTACATCTTCACCGACACCGCCATGGAGATGGGGCTGATGGCCGCCGACATGGTCATCGACGGGGTGGACAGACGCCACGCCATCTTCAATCATCGCAACGAAAATACCGTGATTGAGACCCAGAGCGTGGCGTGATGACAATTGCAGCTATTTGACAAGGCGAACAGACGCCGCACCGCCTTCAATCATCACAACGAAAATACCGTGATCGAGACCCAGTGCGTTGCGTAACGTCCGCGCTATAAGCAAACCAAGGAGAACAGGATGACCATACGCCACGGTTTTATTGCCCTCGCCCTGCTGGCAGGCCCCGTGTTGACTGGCATGGGACAGGCTCAGGCTTACTCCTATGCAGCGGCCGGCAAGGAGCCGCTGATCGATGCCCGTGAGGCACTGCTGGGCGCCGCCACCGACGGCAAGGATGCCAGCGCCACCTTGAGCGAGATCGCCGAGGAGCTGACCTATCTGGAAGAACACCACAAGGTTGAACTGCAAGCTCCGCTCGCGGCCGCCATCAAGGGCAAAGACGCGGCAGCCACCGCCGCCCTGCTCAATCGCGCCTACAAGGCAGAGATCGAGCGTCGCCTCGATGGAGCAAAGCAAAACCTTGGTGACTACCAGACCGCCAAGGTGCTGGTGGTCAAGAGCAAGCGCTTTCTGGATGTGATCCTCCCTTCCCTCAGTGAAGGGGATCGCCAGGCCGCGGATCAGGCGCTGGCCAAGGTGCTCGACGCCATCGGCAACCCTGGGGTGTTCGGGGTGGGCGCCAAGCCCGCCGATGCCAAGGCCTTCGCCGAGGCGGAAAAAGCGCTGATGGCCGTGCTGGCGCCGCTCTGATGACCTCCAGCCAATCATTGCTCCATCTCGCTGTGACAAACGGTGGGTTTCGCTTCGCTCTATCCACCCTACGCACGGCCTGCCGATAGATGCACCCGAACGCCGGTTTGCCCCCTTCTTCTCTTGTGGGAGAAGGGAGGGGTCACCACGGCCGATTACGCTTTGCTAATCGACCCTACCTGCTGATCCTGCTGCAATTGGCCTGGCTTGGCTGGCTGCTGGCTTTCCCAGTGGCGCTCGATTCAGACGATGCCCTGAACTTTGCCCACGGGGTGACGCGCTTTAGCGTGCTGGAGTTCGCGCCCCACTTTCCGGGTTATCCCGCCTTTATCTGGCTGGCCCGCCTTGTCAATCTGGTGGTGGATAGTCCCGCCGCCGCGGTGCAGTATGCCTGCCTGCTGGGCACCGGCCTGCTGGCGCCGCTCGCAGCCTTGCTTGCAGTCAGACTGTGGCAGCGTCCAAGCCTCCTGGCCCCCGTCTGGCTGCTGGTGCTGGCCCTGCCGCTCACCCCGACGCTCGCCCTCTCCGGCCTCTCTGACGGGCCGGCACTCGCCGCCTGGCTTGGCGCCCTGCTGGCGCTGTCACCCACTCAATCCGCATCCGGACATCAGGCTCGCCACCCGGCGCTGGCCGGTCTGCTGCTGGGCCTGATGCTGGCCCAGCGCCCCTCCTATTTCGTGCTGGCCCTGCTGCCGATCGCTCTGGGGTTGCAATACAGAGGCGAGCGGCTCAGGTTTGTGCTCCCTATCGCCCTGGTAGGACTCGTCAGTCTGTTGTTTGTCTGGCAGGCCGATGGCTGGGCCTATTTCAGCGAAGGGCGGCGCTTTACCGACGGCCACTTTACCTTGTGGGGCAACACGGCAGCGGCCCACGGCGATCGGCTGCTAAGCTGGGCGAATACCTTCAACAAGCAGCTCACCCCGCTTTGGCCTTTGGCTGTCGGGGGATTGCTGGCGCAGCCGCTGTGGCAACGATGCAAGGGCCACGCAGCCGCCCTCTCCCCCTGCTGGTCCCTCTACTGGCTTGCCCTGCTGCTGTGGACCCTGTTTGGCCAGAACCCGGACAATCCCCGCCATCTGGCCCCCATCACCCTGCTCGGCCTGGTGCTGCTGGCAGGCATGCTGCCACGCCGGGGCGAGCTGCCGGCCATGCTGGGGGCCCTAGTGCTGCTGCTCTGCACCCTCACCCCGCCGGCGGCACCAGCCATGACCCGGGCTACCAGACTGGCCGAACAAACGTGCCCGGCGCTTGTGACCCAGTGGGGGGTGAGGCTGCTGCGCGAGACCACGCGGCTTCCGATCACCGATGGCTGGTATGGGGGGGATGCGCGTCTGGTCCTGACGCAGGGCGCCTGTCGTCTCAGTCGGCGCCCTATCGACGCGAGCAGCCTGCCCGCGCCCTACCGGCAGTGGTGGTTTGCTCCGCGCTTTCGCGCCGAGCCCGGCCTCTGGCTTGCCATTCCCGACAGGCAAGCGGATGCTGGGCCCTGACGGCAGGATCAGGATGCAGAGGGAGTCGGCAACTCGACCAGACTCTCCTTGCGACCATAACCAGCGAGTCTCGACATGGTTGGATTGCGGACGCGCTACAGCATTCCTCTGGTATTGCTGATAGCCACAGCGATGATGTTGTTGCCCTTCTGGCTGCGCGGCGGCAGTCAGGGGCATGATCTTTTTCACCATCTGCTCTCCAGCCACTTTTTTGCGGTGCAACTGTGGCAGGGGGAACTCTATCCCCGCTGGCTGATGGCCATGAATGGTTCCTTCGGCAGCCCGGTTTTTTTCTTCTATCCACCGCTCCCCTACTATGTCAACGCCCTCTTCGCCGGCCCCACGCCCCTCGCTCACGAGGCCATGACGCCCCTGCTCTGGAGCAACAGTCTGGCGCTCTGGCTCTCGGGTCTGTTTGCCTATCTCTGGCTGCGTACCTTTGCCTCTCCCCGCCGGGCCATGGGGGCCAGCCTGCTCTATATGGCGCTCCCCTATCATCTGGCTATCGACATCTATGCCCGCTTCGCCCTGGCAGAAAGCTGGGCCTTCGTCTGGGCACCACTGGCGCTGCTGGGGCAGGACAGGCTCAGCAAGCAGGCCCCCTTCGGCCTGCTCCTGCTCGCGTTTGCCGTGGCCATGCTGGCCCTCTCCAACCTGCCGAGCCTGCTGCTCATCCTGGCATTGCTGACGGTTCGCAGCCTGGTGCTGGCCTGGCGCAACCAGACAAGCGACGCCATCTGGCCCACCCTGCTGGCACAGGGATGGGGGTTGGCCATGGCGAGCCTGCTGCTGTTGCCCGCCCTGCTGGATCAGGGAGGGATCTCCATGGAGCAGATGCGCACCGGCATCTTCGAATTCCAGCGCAATTTTCTCGATCGCCTGCCCCAGAGCCTGGATGACTGGCGTTTTCGTGGTCACCTCACCTGGCTGACCATACTGACCCTCGCCCTGCTGCTGGTGGCCTGGGCCGCCACCCGCGAGCCCCATCATCCCGAACTGCGGCGCTGGGGGGTGATCGGTACCCTCTGTTTTCTCATGACCCTCTCCGTGAGCGAGCCGCTCTGGCAGCTCCTCACGCCGCTGCAACTGGTGCAATTTCCCTGGCGCTTCAACCTGATCCTGGTCACCGCCACCGTGGCCGTGGTGGCCCTGGCGCCTCCCGTCCATCGGTTATGGCAGTGGCTCTGGTGGGGGCTGCTCGCCCTTATCATGGCCTCGCAGGCGCTCTATGTGCGTGAATCCCCCCTCACCCAGAGCCCTGACAAGGCAGCGATCGATACACTCTTTGACAGCAAGCGCAGTGCCCGGGAATACCGGCCAAGGCAGGTGCCCCGCGGCAACTTCTCGCCCACCCTGCTGGCCTGGAAGGATGAGTTCCAGCCCGAAATAACCACACAGAGGTCAGGCATCCAGTGGCAGATCCAGAGCTGGCGACCCCGCAACATTGTGCTGACCGTGAACGCCAAGACCCCGGCCACTCTGGTGATGCACCAGTATTACTATCCGGGCTGGCAGGCCTGGCGCGACGATGGCACCGAGTTGCCTGTCAGCAATACCCAGAACGGACTGCTGCAGGTTCAGGTGCCCGCCGGCGACTACCGGCTCACCGTGACCCTGAGTGCCCGCTGGCCTGAGCGCCTCGGCTACGGCCTGTCGCTGGTGACCTGGCTTGCCTGGTGGCTGGCCCTGGCGGGCGCCTTCATCAAGACCCGTTACCAATCGCCCAACACGGCCCGTCACCATGACAAACCGCCGGGCACGCCGGCGCAGGAACGCCATGCCCGGCGTGGTTAAAGCTGATAGACTCGTTATTTCCTCTTATTCGCAACCAAGGTCGACAACCGGACACCCTATGCCCCACGCCCCTGCTCCCCAAGCCGCCGCCCTCTCTCCCCGTTTTCTCTTTATCCTGCTCGGTGCCCTGGCGGGCCTGACGCCGCTCGCGGTGGACATGTACCTGCCCGCCATTCCAGCCATCGCCCGGGATCTGGCCACCAGCATCGACGGTGCCCAGCTCACCATCAGCGCCTTTCTCGGCGGCTTTGCCATCGGCCAGCTGTTCTATGGGCCGCTTGCCGACAATTTTGGCCGCAAACCGGTGATCCTGGCGGGATTGATGATGTTCGCCATCGCCTCGGTGGGCTGCGCCATGGCGGATTCGCTGCCCGAGCTACTGGCCTGGCGGATGCTGCAGGCAGCCGGCGGTGCAGCCGGCTCTGTGGTGGTCAACGCCCTGCTGCGGGATCTTTTCGAGAAGGATGCGTTTTCCCGCGCCATGTCCTTCGTCATCCTGGTGATGACGCTCGCTCCCCTGGTGGCCCCCGTGGTGGGCGGCTACATCAGCGCCCACAGCGACTGGCGGGTGATCTTCTGGCTGCTGGTGGTCATCAGCCTGCTTATCTGCGTGGTGATGCAGTGGAAAATTCAGGAGACCCTCAAGCCCGAGCACAAGCAGCCCCTGAAGATAGGCCAGGTGCTGCGCAACTACTGGGGGGTGCTCACCCATCGTGGCGCCATGGGTTATGTGCTGTGCGGGGCGCTCTCGAGCTCCGGCATGTTCGCCTTCTTAAGCGGCTCCCCTTACGTCTATATCGAGTATTTCAAGGTACCGACCGAGCACTACGGCTGGCTGTTTGGCCTCAATATCCTGCTGATGATGGTGGTCACCTTCGTCAACAGCCGGCTGGTGAAGGGGGTGGGCGCCGAGCGCATGCTGCAATATGGCCTGCTGGTGCTGCCCTGCGCCGGGGTCCTGCTCATCTACAACGCCTGGAGCCAGACCGGGGGTCTGTGGGGCATCGTTATTCCTGTGGTGCTCTTTGTCGGCCACATCAGCCTGGTGGGGGCCAACGCCATGACCGGCCTGATGGGCCACTTCCCGCAATCTGCAGGCACCGCCTCGGCGCTGGCAGGCACCCTGCGTTTTGGCATCGGCGCCCTGGTGGGCATACTGGTGAACCTCAACCCGCCAGCATCACCGCTGCCCATGGCTATCGCCATCGCCAGCTGTGGGGCGGGATCGGCCCTGAGCTACTGGTTGCTGGCAGGCAAGCGCAGCGCCTCCTGACGCTTTTGTCGCCATCACGCATGAGACATATGAAAAAGCCCTGCTTGTATCAGCAGGGCTTTGTGTATCACGGGGCATAGTTCCCTCTTTCACCGTCGCGCCTTCTCTAAGGTGTGGCCTCCAGCCCGCTGCGAGCCAGGATCTCGCTCTCCAGGCCATCCAGGCTCAGCTGATTCTTCTTGCGCCAGTAGGCCTCGATCCCTTCCCTGCCCTGACGCTCGGACCAGTTGGCAAGATCCGCCCTGTCCCCCTGGTACTCATACAGAGGCACCGACATACCGCAGGAGGCCTGCACCCGCTCGATGTCCAGCAAGAAGATCTGGCGGGCCGCGATACTTGCGGGAAAACGCGCCAGCGCGGCCTCCCACCCCGTGTCGCCACGGTGCAGTACCCGCGCCTGACCGTAGGCCCGCAGGATCAGCGGCGCCCCCTCGAAGGCGCAGAACATCATTGTCATGCGCGGATTGTGCAGCACATGGGCCGCCGACTCGTTGCCGCTGCCGGTCAGATTGAGCCAGGCCAGGGTATGAGCATCGATGACCCTCAACGAATCGCCCCCCTTGGGGGAGAGGTTGACCGTCCCCTGATCCGCCGCCGTGGCGACGAAGTAGATCTTCTGTGCCTCGATAAAGGCCACATGTTGCGGCGAGAGCGCCTCGAACAGTTGTCCCATTTTTCCTTCCCTGGAGAGTTATCGCCTTCAGAACTGGGCGCTATTGAGCCACAGATGCGCCCCTATGCTCACCAGATAGCCAAGCAAGATAGCGGGCAGCCACTTGAGGTGGCCAAAGAAGGTATACATGCCGTGGGCCTGCCCCATCAGCGCCACCCCGGCCGCCGACCCGATGGAGAGCAGACTGCCCCCCACCCCGGCCGTCAAGGTTACCAGCAGCCACTGACCGAGCGCCATGTCCGGGTTCATCGAGAGCACCGCAAACATCACCGGGATGTTGTCGACAATGGCGGAGAGCAGGCCGATGGCGATGTTGGCCTGGGTGGCATTGCCCCCTTCATAGAGCCAGGCGGAGACCAGCTCCAGATAACCCATAAAGCCCAGCCCGCCGACGCACATCACCACCCCGTAGAAGAACAGCAGGGTATCCCACTCCGCCTTCGCCACCTTGTTGAACACATCAAAGGGCACTACTGAACCAAGTTGTCTGAGACGTGCCTGATCGCCGTTGCGCTCGTAGATGGCGCGCTTGCGGGCAAGTGATGTGGGCAGGGTCTTGCGCAGGTAGAAACCGAAAAACTGCAGATAGCCGAGCCCCATCATCATGCCGAGCACAGGGGGAAGATGAAGGAAGTTATGGCAGGCGACCGCCGTCAGTATGGTCAGGATAAAGAGCGCGACTATGCCAAAGGCCCCGCGTTTGAGATCCACCACCTCGTTGACCGCCTTGGGGGCATGCTTGGGCACCATGAAGCTCATCAGCAGGGCCGGCACCAGAAAGTTGAGCACAGAGGGGATAAAGAGCGCGAAGAACTGGCCGAAATTGACCTTGCCCGCCTGCCACACCATCAGGGTGGTGATGTCGCCAAAGGGACTGAAGGCGCCGCCGGCGTTGGCCGCCACCACGATATTGATGCAGGCGAGGTTGACGAAACGCCGATCGCCGTTGGCCACCTTCAGCACCACGGCGCACATCAAAAGCGCCGTGGTGAGGTTGTCCGCCACCGGCGAGATGAAAAACGCCAGCACGCCGGTCAGCCAGAACAGGGTGCGCAACTGAAAGCCGGAGCGAATGAGCCAGGCCCGCAGCGCATCGAACAGCATCCTGTCCTCCATGGCATTGATGTAAGTCATCGCCACCAGCAGGAACAGCATCAGCTCGGCGTATTCGAGCAGGTTGTGGCGAAATGCCTGCTCCGCAGCCGAACTCATGCCCCCCTGGGCATAGACGATGCCGATCAGGATCCAGATCACCCCGGCGGCCACCAGCACGGGTTTGGACTTGCGCAGTTGCAGATACTCCTCTGCCATCACCAGGGCATAGGCCAGGGTGAACAGGGCGACACAAAACAGGCCGACCGTGGAGAAGGTCATTGGAATGGGGCCACTGCTGGCCTCGGCGGGAAACACACAGAACAAAAACAGAGGGACAAAGCGGGATAACGTAGACATGGAGCCTCTTCCTTTGGGAACCGTCTGGCTTTCATGCTAGCACCTGGATGAAAAAATAATTTCATCCAGGTCAATCAATTATCAATTGATCGGCAACGAGAACTCACCGTTATTTCTTGCCAAACCCCGACTGCTTGAGGGTGTAGCCGGCACTGTTCTGCCAGGCATCGAGGCCGCTGCGGTTGTTGCCCGCCACCAGGCTGGCGGCCAGGCTCGGGCTGTTGAACAGCTGATCGGCCACAAACACGAAGCCCCCTTCACTGCGGGGAGAGAGGATCCCCTTGCCAAGCAGCTCCTGGCGCAGTTCGATCACCGCCTCGCGCAGGGAGGCCGCATCCTCGCCGTTGGCGGTGGAGCCCGCCAGCACCATGAAGCCGGGGTTCTGTCGCTTGCCCACCGGATAACCGTGAGCTTCGGCCCCCTTGCCGTTGAAGTGGTAGAGCTCGCGCTCCCCCGGCTTGTTGTCGGAGAGCGCCTTTTGCAGGGTCATCAGCTCGTTGTAGATATCGATGGGGACCACGGCAGCCTGCTTGTTGCCCTTGCTGTCGACGATAAAACTGACTTGCTTGTGTAACATCCTTGCGCATCCTGTGACCCATGGAAGCCTCTATTCTAACCACCTCTTGCGAGCAGGATCCAGCCAGGATCCGCTTCGCTTTTGCAGCCGTGATCACTAACTGGCATAGTAGCGGGCATACTGAAAGCCATTGACCATCAACCGGTTATCCCATGCTGACCCTGCGCAACCTCTGCAAGAGCTTCGATAACGGCAGCGAACGGCTGCCGCTGTTCCAGCGCCTGGATCTTTCCCTGCCCCCCGGCGAAATCACCCTGCTGCTGGGGCAAAGCGGCTGCGGCAAATCGACCCTGCTGAGCCTCATCGCCGGCCTGCTTCCCCCCGATGAGGGGGAGATCTGGCTGGGGGAGACCCGTCTCGACACATTGCCGGCGGACGAGCGGGCCCGATTGCGCGGCCGCCATTTCGGCATCGTCTATCAGGACTTCAACCTGCTGCCGACCCTGACGGTGGAGGAGAACCTCTGCCTGCCGCTCGCCATCAACCAGCTCCCGCGCCAGCAGTCAGAGGTTGACGCCCTGCTGACACGGCTCGATCTCGCCCACAAGCGCCACGCCTGGCCGGAGCAGCTTTCCGGCGGCCAGCGCCAGCGGGTGGCGCTGGCCCGCGCCCTCATTCACAAGCCCCGGTGGCTGCTCGCGGACGAACCCACCGGGAGCCTCGATGAACACAATGCCGAGCAGGTGATGGCCCTGATGATGGCGGCAGTGCGCGATACGGGAGCGGGCCTCTTGCTGGTGAGCCACAACCCCGCCTATGGCGCCCTGGCGGATCGGGTGCTGCGCCTTGAAGGGGGCCAGCTGGTCGAGCTAAAGCGTGTACCCAGTACCGGAGCTCCCCATGGGTGACGTCCGCCCCGTGAGCGAGGGCTTACCATGCTGCCCCTAAAGGCGCTGCTGCGCCTCTATCGCGCCCACCCCTGGCTGCTGTTGATGAGCCTGACCGGGCTGGTGTTGGGGGTCTCCCTGGTGGTGGCCATCGAGCTTCTTAACCACAGCGCCCGCACCAACTTCGTCGCCGCCCGCAGCCAGCTGGCAGGGGAAGCGAACTACCGGCTGGCGCCGGACGGCGGGCTGGATGAGGGGCTTTACGTCAAGCTGGTGCGCAGCCAGCCCGACCTTGACGCCATGCCAGAGCTGCACGCCTGGCTCAAGGATGAACAGGGGCGCAGTTTTCAGCTGCTGGGGATGGATCTGTTCAACCCCGGCCCCCTGCGCCGCCTCTTTGGCGCAGAGCCAAACAGCAAGCCCGATTTTTCGTTAAGTCGCGCCGACAGCGTCTGGCTGGCGGCTCCCGAAGCCAGGCGGCTGGGCTGGCAGCCGGGTCAGTCGCGGACGTTTCTCCTAAGCGAGGCCTCGCCTGATGGCAAACGGGGTGAGCGAGCGCTGACCCTCACCCTGGCGGGCACCTTCGAGCCCGGCGCCGTGCCCATGGAACGGCTGCTGGTGACCGACATCGGCCTCGCCCAGCCCCTGCTGGGCAAGGCCGGCCGGCTCGATCGTATCGTCTTCAAGTTGAGCGACGCGCAGGTCACTGCCTTGCAACGCGCCCTGCAAGCCTATGCCCCCCATCAGCCCCTCTGGCTTGAGCCCATCAGCCCGGCGCTCGATGCCAGCCAGCTCGGCGATGCGCTGGCCCTCAACCTCACGGCGCTCTCCCTACTCGCCATGGCGGTAGGGCTCTTTCTGGTGTTCAACGCCCAGCGCTTCGTGCAGAGCGTGCGCCGCCCCCAGCTGGCCCAGCTCATTATCCTCGGGATGCCGCCGCGCCGGGTACTTGGCTGGCTCATTCTGGAGCTCTTGCTCCTCGCCACCCTCGGCACCCTGCTCGGGCTGCTGCTGGGAAGCCTCTTGGCCCTCGCCCTGATGGGGCAGCTCACTCAGGCGCTGGCCGATCTCTACGGCCCCAACCCCATCGATCTGCTGCGCCTCTCCCCCGCAAGCCTTGGCAAGGCGCTGGTGATTGGCCTTCTGGGGACGCTCGCCGCCAACCTGCCCGGCTGGTGGCAACTGCTGCGCCAATCCCCCCTTGAGCTGCGAGAAGGCAACAGCCGCCCGCCAGCTCATCCCTGGCGCAGGCGCCTGCTCGCCATCGCCATCCTGCTGCTGTGCGCGCTTTGTCTGTGGCGGCCAGAAACCGGTCTCACCGGCGCCCTCTTTATCGCCGGCGGCTGGCTGCTCGCCATGGCGCTCTGGCTGCCCGATCTCCTTCGCGCCGTGCTGGGATGGCTGCGCTCGCGCCCCGGCGGTTCCCTCACCGCCCGGTTGGCGGTAGCCGAGACCCGCTACCATCTGGATCGCACCGCCATTGCGGTGATGGCGCTGCAACTGGCCATCGCGGCGGCCATCGGTATCGGAGTCATGGTGTCGAGCTTTCGCTCAAGCGTGGAGATCTGGCTCGGCCAGCGCCTGGCCGCCGATCTCTACGTCACCGCCCCCAAGGGGGTGGCCGGCAGCAAGGGAACCCTGAGCGAGCCGACCCTCAACACCATCCTCGCCGCGCCGGACGTGCGCGCTGCCTCGCGCAGATCTGTACACCCCGCCCGCTGGCAAGGACACCCCATCGAGTGGGCGCAGATGGACTTTATCCCCGAGCTCAAAGCCGCCTATCCGCTGCTGGCCGGGCGCTGGCCCGCCACCCCGGACGAGGTGCTGGCCAGCGAACCGCTGACGGTGCGCCTCGGGGTCAAGGTGGGCCAGAGCCTCGATGTGACCGGCGAGCAGGGGCCAAGGCGGCTTACCGTCACCGGCGTCTATCAGGATTACGGCAGCGACAAGGGGCAGATACTGCACGCCTTCGAGGGCGGGGCCGTGCAATCCCTGGCCCTCTTTAGCAACCAACTGGAGCGCCTCGCCGATCGCCTGCGGGCGCAGTTTGGCGAGGGGGTGAACCTGTTGCCCGCCCCCGCCATCCACGCTGCCGCCCTCAAGGTGTTCGACCAGACCTTCGTGGTGACCGAGCTATTGAAATTGCTGATCCTGGGGATCGCCTTCGTCGGCATCGGCTCGGCCTTTATGGTGCTAGGGTTGGCCCGACGCGGCGAACTGCAGACCCTGCAGAGCTTGGGCGTAGGCCCCCGCCACTGCCGCCGACTGCTGGTGTGGCAGGGGGCGGGCCTCGGGCTGCTCACAGCGCTGCTGGCCCTGCCGGTGGGCTATGGCCTCACCTGGGTGCTCATCGAGGTGGTCAACCCCCGCGCCTTCGGCTGGCGGCTGGCCTTTGAGGCCGCCCCGCTGCACGCCGTCACGGCGCTCCTGCTCGCCCCCGTCTGTGGCGCGCTCGCCTCCTGGTACGCCGCAAGGAGAGTGGTATGAAAAAAATCAACGCGTGGCCGCTGGCACTGGGGGTGCTCTGGGCGCTGTATGGCGGGGCTGTCGGTGCCAGCGATCTGGGGACCATCCTCGGCGGTGGCAGCGATCACTTCAAAAAGGCTCTGCCGGGTCAGTCCATCCAGCTGCCCACTGATCACGGCGCCCATCCCGACTACCGCTCCGAGTGGTGGTATCTCACCGGCAACCTGAAAGACGAGCAGGGGCGCGGCTACGGCATGCAGTGGACCCTGTTTCGCCAAGGTATCGAGCAGGGGATCAAGTCGGAGAACCCCTGGCTCACTCCCCAGCTCTGGCTGGCCCAGTTCGCCATCACGGATTTGAGCAAAGGCAGCCACCAGCAGGACGAGCGCACCAGCCGCCAGGGGCCAGGGCTGGCCGGTGCCAGCGGCGGTCAGTATTGGCTGAAAGACTGGGTGCTTGCCTCCCAGGGGGAAGCGCTCTTTCCCGCCACCCTCAAGGTGCAAAGCAAGGCGGGGGATCTTGATGTGAAGGTGAGCACCGCCAAGCCGGCGGTGCTGCAGGGCAAACAGGGTTACAGCGAGAAGAGCCCGGGCAATGCCTCCTTCTACTACTCCTACCCACGCCTCACTTTAAGCGGCACTTTAACCCTGGATGGGGAAACCCGCACCGTGACCGGCCAAGGCTGGTTTGATCACGAGTGGAGCAGCTCGGTATTGGCCGAGTGGCAATCGGGCTGGGACTGGTTTTCGCTGCAGTTTGACGATGGCCGCGAGCTGATGCTGTTTCGCCTGCGCACCAAATCGGGCCGCGCCAATCCCGAGAACCGCTACGGCATCCTGATTGAGCGCGATGGCAGCAGCCGGGTACTTAGCCCAGACCACATCCGCCTTACCCCGGGCAAGACCTGGCGCGGCCCCAAGGGGCAAGACTACCCCATCGAGTGGCAGCTGGCAGCCGCCGATATGAGGCTCACCATCCAGGCGCGCCAGCCCGATCAGGCCATGACGGGGCGCTTCGACTACTGGGAGGGAGCGGTTTCTGTCTCGGGGGACGCCAAGGGTGTCGGCTATCTGGAGATGACCGGCTACTGAGCCTTGCCCCTGACCGCCATCGCGGCTGAGCAGGTTCGCCTCATAGATGTCGGCATCGGTGCGCGCTTGGCTATGCTGTTGACCGCCTTCTCGCTGTCGCAGGCGGACAGGGCGGCGGCCAGCATGGCTTTGTGGGGCATGTTCATGACTCTTGCTCCTTGAAATTGCTTTGATATGTGAGGTGCATTCAATCGCCGCCGAATTTACTGGAGGAAGGGTTAGCCGGTCGACGCAAGATCTGTAACCAGCTGTTACAAGGCATTGATTGATAAAAGAATGATTAAGTCCAAGAACCGTATGAATATGGGCCACTACTAACCTATTCATGCCCCCAATCACCCCCTGAACGGCTGCTTTGACTACTGGTAAGGGTTGGTATCCCTTTTGATAGACACCAGCGGCGTCGGCAGGGCGGGAGCACACTTTGTTGATATTTTAACCAAAGAATAACTGAGCCCGATAGTCGTCATTCCAGCCGGCTCTTTTTAGCTTGTTTCTCTGACTTCGAGCACCACAATTGCTCTGTTTTACGATATTCAATACGAACCGCCGGAATAGCGCCATATTCTCGACCGCATCCTCCATCGCTATCCTGGAAGCATCCTCGTTGAACACCACATCAAGAATGTAATGCTGGCTGTTCTCTATCCGCCAGTGCTGCCGTATATAGTGCCCTAGCAGCTTGTGCTTGGGGGATAACGAGCTGACATAGTAAGAGGTATCTACCGTTCCTTTTCCGTTGGCGCTGCGGTGACGCTCAACGGCAATGATGCTGCGGATTGTCGGCCATTTCTCCGTCAACTCTGGCGGTAATTTGGCTTTTAATTGAAACACATAACGCTCTTCCTGGCGGCCATGTCCACTCTCTTTGTGCTCGACGACAATCTTCTCTTTCTGGGCGTCAAACAGTGACTGGAATTGCGATTGAACCGCTTGATACAGCTTCGGTTGATTATTCTTGACCTGTACCACTACATGAGCCTTCTTCTCGCTGATTTTCTCCAGTGTCTCACGCTGACAATGCAACGCATCGAGTGTGACAACGGCTCCTTTTAGCTCAAGAATGTCCAGCATATCTTTGACGGTTTCGATTTCCCCCTTCTTGTTAGGGGTTGCTTTCTGGCTTAACACCAGCCCATTTTCGGTATCGTAAGCCGTGACCAACTGAAGCGCATCCTTGGCATTTCCCCGAAAGGAGCCGCGTAACACCTTGCCATCAAAGGCAATGATGGGTTTGCCCTGATGAGTGCGCTGTTCATTGACCCAGCACAGCAACGCTTCAAGCAAGGTATCGATGACAATGCAGCGCAGAATGCGGGCAACCGTGTGACGCCGCGGGATGCCGTTGGCAAAGGGGCGATGCTGACGCAGCCAATCGATCTTTGAATCGCCATAGGTTTCGATGTCATTCCAGCCCTCGGCACCACTCATGATGGCACTGATGACAAGGAACATGACATCAACCAGGTTATGTTTACGATTGATCTCAGAGCGAGTTTCTTCGACAAGGGTAAGGTGTTCAATCAACGTCATAGCGCGTGCCTCCTGCATGGAGACGCGATTAGATCACAGACGATCTGCCTGTTCAAATTTCATTAACAAAGTGCGATCCCGCCCTGGCGGCGTCGGCGATCTCGAGATGACGAGAGATTAAGGACTAGATGTATGAAAATCTGATCACCTTCAAAGAATCATTCAAATCCCATTCGTTTGGTGATTATTCGCTCAACAGACTAACAAGTGCTTGATATCATCCCCAAGCGGACCCTTTGGTGACTTGTCACATATGAACCAGAATATTAGCAAAAAAAATTATAAATTTGTGAAAGCCCCATTACGCTTCACTAATTGAACATATCAAAGCCACTGGGAATAGTCAGCCATTAAAATTTGTAAATATTAAAGAGAATGACGTATGAGCCATGCAGATAAATTAGAACTTCATTACTATTTTACCGATGATAGCCATAATATAGATGCGGTCATACGTAATCGTTGTGAGGCAGAAATATTAGCCATTCTGATTGAAGCTGCGGATATATTAAGCATCGATATATCAGTCAACAGTGAGGCTTATGCAGAAGGCGGATTCAGAGAGTTTTGGCGACTACTTGGGGCTCACGGGAACCAAATAACAATATTGCTGGTTATTATTTCAATAATATTGTCTCGCGTACCTGTTAGTGATCCAGAAATCGAAGCTTTAGAAAAAGAGATTAAGCAACTTACGATAGAAGAGAAAAAGTTAAACATTCAAAAACTGAAACTTGAGTTACAAGAAAAACCTGTAGAGAAAATTGATAAAGCAGTTATTGGAATGGCCGCAAGTTATGTAGACAAAAGCCTGAAATTTGTTAAGCGTCGTTCAAACCTATACGCTCACTTAAATAGATATCATAAAGTAAAAAAGGTAGGCTTTAACATCCTCGGCAAGGACTTTGAACCTATTGATAATGAAAGCATAATTGACAGGATTGATTTCAAAAAATTTATTTTATCCTCAAACAAGCTTAATTCCGAAGTTGATGAGTCAGCAGTGATAGAAATTGTATCGCCAGTATTAAAAGAAGGTCGCTATAGATGGAAGGGAATATATGAAGAAAAAACTATTACTTTTGATATGTTAGATGCTCAATTTAAAGAAGATGTTCTTTTAGAAAAGGTTGCATTCAAGCATGGCTCTGCTATTACTTGTGTGCTTCGTATAGGTAGAGAACTTGATGAAGTTGGTGATGTTAAAGTTACTGGGTATGCCGTATCCACAGTATTGGAAATCTCTGATGGCGTAGATGTCAGTAAAACTTCTCAAGGAAATAGGTATCTACACACGAAAAATCTCCGAGATTCACAAGGAGATCTATTCGCTTGATCCTACAGTAAGTTACATTGGCATGAAATATCGAATACCCTCCCCCACCCCAAATTTATATCAAGAGGGGGGGGACCTTTTTATCCTAAAAGTCCAAAAATAAATGCTGCCCCACCGTGTGTATGCAATTACGCTACTCGAATATAAATTAGACCATATGTCCAAACAACATCATCGTCACTTCCTTGTGTCGAGTGGGTTATCATCTGGTCCCTTTCATATTCATAGAAACTAAGATAGAACCATTGATATAACCGCTCCATTCATCAGTATTGAAAACGGCAGGATAATTATCCTGCCGTTGTTGTTTCCCTATCTCGCCGCCTGATCCACCAGATAGAGGATGCTGTGATAGGGAATGCCGGCGTGTTGGCTAAGCCCCATTTCGCAGGTGCGGCTATTGCTGAATCCCTGTCGACAATCCCTGGGCACCTGGGCGGGCAGGCTGGCAAGCGCCGCGGCGTTGAGCTCCGGGGTCATCAGCCCCTTGTCGCCGGCAAAGCCGCAGCACTGGATATGCTCAGGAACTATCACCTCGCGGGCGCAGGCGCGGGCCACCGCCAGCATCTTATCACCCAGCCCCATACGCCGACTGCTGCAGGTGATATGGAGCATCACTGTCTCATCGATGGGGGTCAGCTCAAGGTGGGGCTGCAAGTGTTCCAGCACAAAGGTAGCGGGCTCGAACACCCGTAGGCCCTTGCCGAGCGCCCCCGAGAACAGCCGCTGCACGCAGGGGCTGGTGTCGAGCAGCACGGGCCAGCGCCCCTGCTCGCTTGCCTGCCACAATACCTCGGCCAGCTCACTGCGCTTGGCTTCCGCCACCTCGACCATCCCCTTGCTGTCATAGGGCATGCCGCAGCAGAGCCCCTCAACTCTCACCGGCACTATGACCCGGCAACCTGCCTTCTTGAGCAGAGATAACACCACGTCCGGCAGTGACGGGGCTTCCTCCTGCTGGCCAAACACCCGGCTGGCACACGACGGCAGATAAACCACAGCGCGCTCACCGGATCCGCTATGGATCCCCTCCCCTTGCGACCAGCGGTAGCGGCTCGGCCCCGGCAGGGTCGGCAACCAGGCGGGTGTGCGCTGGCCGCTGATGTTGCGTGCCCCGTTCACCAGCCCTGCCAGCGCTTTTTCTCCCAACAGCTTGCCAGCAATGGCTTTGAGGCCGAGGGCCCCACGGGCCGTGCGGGTGACACCGGCGAAGTGATCGGCGCTCCAGCGGGCGATGGGCACGAAGCGCCGGTATTTGTCAGTGCGCAGCTTTTTGATCAGGCTGCCGGTGTTGATGCCGACCGGGCAACGATCGGCGCAGAGCCCGGTCGCGGCGCAGGTCTCAATACCCTGATAGTCAAACAGCCGGGCCAGCTGGTTGGAGGGCTCATCGGCACGATTGCGGCGGGCCAGTTCGCGGTAGAGCACGATGCGCTGGCGCGGCGAGAGCGACAGGGTGCGCGAGGGGCAGACCGCCTCGCAAAAGCCGCACTCTATGCAGGGGTCCACGATGGCATCGCTCGCCGGCATGGGCTTGAGGTGGGCCAGGTGGGCGTTGGGGTCATCGTTGATGATGACGCCGGGATTGAGCAGGCCATCGGGGTCAAGCAGCGCTTTGATGCGGCGCATCAGCGCCATCCCCTCCGGCCCCCATTCCAGCTCCACATAGGGGGCCATGTTGCGGCCGGTGCCGTGCTCGGCCTTGAGCGACCCGCCAAAGCGCACGGCGACGAGTTCGGCCACCGCATCCATAAAGGCACCGTAGCGGGCCACCTGGGCCGGATCGTCAAAGCCCTGGGTAAAGACGAAGTGCAGGTTTCCCTCCAGCGCGTGGCCGAAGATGATGGCCTCACCGTATTCGAAGCGATCGAACAGGGCTTGCAACCCCGCCACCCCCTCCGCCAGACGCTCGATGGGAAAGGCGACATCCTCGATGATGACGGTGGTACCGGTGGTGCGCACCGCCCCCACCGCCGGGAAGAGCCCCTTGCGAATGGCCCAGAGGCCGGCGCTCTCCTTGGTAAAAGGCACAGAGGCGACCTGGGCGAACTCGGCCGCCATGGCCGTCACCTGCTCGCAGCGAGTCACCAGCTCCTCTTTCGATTCCCCATGTACCTCGACAAGCAAAGCGCAGGCCGCCAGATCCAACGCCTTGATAAAGTCCGGCAGACCGGGCTTGCCCGCCACCGAGCGAAGGGATCGCCCATCCATCAGCTCCACCGCCGCCACCGGGGCGCTTTTCAGGCGCGAGGTGGCCAGACAGGCCTGCTCGGCGTCCCGGAACACCAGCAGGGCCGAGGCCTTGTGGGGGTATTCGGGCACGGTGTCGAGCACCACCTCGGCGATAAAGCCGAGGGTCCCCTCCGAGCCAATCATCAGGTGGGTGAGGATATCGATGGGATCCTCATGGTCGAGCAGGGCGTTGATGGCGTAGCCGGTGGTGTTCTTGAGCCGGTACTTGTGGCGAATTTTGGCGGCAAGCTCGGCGTTCGCCAGCACCTCGGCACGCAGGGCGGCAAGCCCCGTGAGCAGCTCCGGGCGCTTTGCCGCCAAGGCGGTGCGGCTGTGGGGATCGCCACTGTCCAGCACGGTGCCATCGGCCAGCAACAAGGTCATGGCGTGCAGGGTGTGATAGCTGTTGTGGGCGGTGCCGCAGCACATGCCGCTCGCGTTGTTGGCGGCGATGCCGCCAAGCTTGCAGGCGTTGATGGAGGCCGGATCCGGCCCAATCTTGCGACCCAGAGGCGCCAGATAGCGGTTGGCATCGGCGCCGATCACCCCGGGTTGCAGGGCGATGCGCGCCCCCTCGTCCAGAATGCGGTGGCCGCGCCAGCTGTCGGTCAAGGTGATGAGCACCGAATCGCTCAGGGCCTGGCCCGAGAGGCTGGTACCGGCGGCGCGAAAGGTGCACGGCAGGTTCAGCTCGCGGCACACCCCCAGCACGAAGCGCACCTCCTCGAGGGAGTCGAGGCGCACGATGCGCTCGGGCACCAGCCGGTAGAAGCTCGCGTCCGTGCCGTGGGCGAGGCGCAGATCCGGATCGCGCACCAGGCGATCCGACGGGATGCGAGCGAGCACGGCGGCGTCAAACTGGTTCCAGCCCATCAGCAATCCTCCACCAGCACCACCAAGAGGCGACTCGGGCCGTGGGCACCGTAGGCCAGGGTCTGCTGGATGTCGGCGGTCTTGGAGGGGCCTGAGACCAGCAGCAGGTTGGTGGGCATGGCCTGCTGCCAGCGCCCGGCGTCCACCAGCCCCGCCAGGTTGTCGGCAATAGTGGAGGCCGCCAGCAACGCGATATGGCAGGGGGGGACCAGGGATAAGGTGCGCGGCTCGCCACCATCCGGCAGCAACACCAGGGTGCCGGTATCGGCGATGGCGCCAGCGCAGTGGGTGATCCCCGCCTGACAGACGTCAAACAGCTCGTCTTTCCAGCTCGCGAACTCGCCAGAGGGGGTCAACACAGAGCGCCCGGCGCAGGCGGCCGCGACGTCGACTTGCCAGCGGCCCCCCTGGCCACAGGCCAGACTCGTCACGCCTT
Source organism: Aeromonas sp. FDAARGOS 1407 (assembly GCF_019048725.1). Taxonomy (NCBI): domain Bacteria; kingdom Pseudomonadati; phylum Pseudomonadota; class Gammaproteobacteria; order Aeromonadales; family Aeromonadaceae; genus Aeromonas; species Aeromonas sp. FDAARGOS 1407. The sequence continues at coordinate 2,889,046 of NZ_CP077399.1, read as the reverse complement.
CTTCATCCAGCCAGGCGGTCAGCTCCCTGGCAAGGTTTGCCTGTTGGACTGTGAGGATCTCGGCGTGGCTGGCGCTGATCCCGGCAACAAAGCGCTCGCGCCGCGCCTGTTCATCCTCCCCACGCCAGGGCTGCCAGCCATGGGGGGCGTGGGCCATGGGGGTGGCGGCGCCGCGCAGGCGACTCAATATGGCCTCTTTGCTCGACATCTCAGGACTCCTTCTTCTTCTGGCGCAGCAGGGCGTGCAGGCTCTGGGGGGCGGGTTTGGGGGCTTCGCGGCACTGGGTCCAGGGGCCCAGGTGTTTGGGCATCAAGCCCCGCAGGCGACCGGCCACACCGGTCGCTGCGTGATAGAGGCGCGGGTGGGTGGCGGCAAAGGCAAAGCCCTGCATGGCAAGGGTCTCTAGCCGGCTCTTGGCCGCCCCCTGCCCCGCCAGCGGTTCGTGACCGGGCAGTGCGTCGTGTTTGGCCTCCCGACGCAGGCGCTGCAGCATGTCGGGAATGGGGATGCGCACCGGGCACACCTCGCCGCAGGCGCCGCACAGGCTGGATGCGGTCACCAGATCGCTCGTGCTTTCCAGCCCCAGCAGATGGGGGGAGATGATCTTGCCGATGGGGCCCGGATAGATGGTGCCGTAGGCGTGGCCGCCGATGCGGGTGTAGACCGGGCAGTGGTTCATGCAGGCGCCGCAGCGAATGCACTGCAGGGTCTTGCGCAGCTCCTCGTCCCGATAAGCCTGGCTGCGGCCGTTGTCGAGCAGCACCAGGTGCACCTCGTCCGGGCCATCCAGCTCCCCTGCCCGGCGCGGGCCGCTGATGACGTTGAAATAAGTCGTGATGGCCTGACCGGTGGCCGAGCGGGTCAGGGCGCTGTAAAGGGGCGGCACATCGCTGAAAAATTCCACCACCTTCTCGATGCCGGTGATGGCCACGTGGACTTTCGGCACAGTGGTACACATGCGCCCGTTGCCCTCGTTCTCGACGAGACACAGGCTGCCGGTTTCGGCCACCGCGAAGTTGACGCCGGAGAGCCCCATGCCGGCACGGCGAAACTCTTCGCGCAGGGCCCGCCGCCCGGTCTGGATAAGGGCGTCCACGTCCGTGGTGGGGGTGAAGCCTTCCAGGTTGCTTGCGAAGGTATCGCTCACCTCCTGCTTGTTCTTGTGGATGGCGGGCATGATGATGTGGGACGGAGTGTCGCCATCGAGCTGGACGATAAACTCCCCCATGTCGCTCTCGAGGCAACGGATGCCGTGGCGCGCCATCTCGTGGTTGAAACCCACCTCCTCGCTCACCATGGACTTGCCCTTGACGATGGAACTCACCCTATGTCGCTGGGCAATGCCGAGAATGATGGCGTTGGCCTCCGCCGGCGTCTGGGCCCAGTGCACCCGGATGCCGTTGCGCTCGCAGTTGGTTTCGAGCTGCTCCAGCAGCTCCGGCAGGCGCGAGAGGCAGCGCTGGCGAATTTGCTCAGCCGCATCGCGCACCGCCGCTTCTTCCTGCGGGTCAGCGAAGGCGTCGCGGCGCTTGCCGCGCAGGTAATCCATGGCGCCGCGAAAATTCTGGCGCAGCACGGGGTCGGCCAGGGCCGCCTCGGCCTGGGGGTGGAAGCGGCGCGGCGAATACTTGGCGTGATCACTCATGATGGGCCCCCTGTTTTTGCGCTTGTAAGCCCTGAGCGACCGGCTCGCTATGGGCGAGCAGGAAGCTCGCCAGATGGGTGGCAGGGAACGTCTTGCCCTGATAGGCCAGGGATCCCTTGATGTTCAAGAGGCACCCCCAGTCGGCGCTCACCAGGGTATCGGCGCCAGTGGCCAGCAGGTGGCGGGTCTTGTCCTCCACCATGGCCTGGCTGATGTGGGGATGTCGCACCGAGAAGGTGCCGCCAAAACCGCAGCACTCGCTCTCGTAAGCCTGCTCGTGCAAGGTGACCCCCTCGAGCTGCCCCAGCAGGCTGCGAGCCGTGGTGTGCACCTGCATCTCGCGCCGGGCCGAGCAGGAGGTGTGCATGACGATGCTCGCCCTCCCCACCCCGTGCCAGCGCACCCGGCAGACCCGGGCCAGAAACTCGGTGAGCTCGAACACCCGCTCGCAAAACGCCGCCACCTCGCGGCTCTCTGGAAAGAGACGGCGGTAGTGGTGGTGCATCATGCCGCCGCAGGAGCCCGACAGCACAACCACCGGCCAGGGCTCGGGGAAGAGCGCCATCTGACTTTGCGCCACCTGGCGCGCCTCCTCCTCGTGACCCGAGGTGTAGGCCGGCTGGCCGCAGCAGGTTTGTTTCTCGACAAAGTGCACCCTTATCCCTTCCCGCTCGATCAGGGCGATGGCATCGAGCCCCGCCACCGGGTCGAACAGGTCCACCAAACAGGTGGCGTAGAGATAGACATCGGCCGGCTTGGCCGGATAGACCCGCATTACCTTCATCACTTGCTCTCCTTACTTGAGCTGCAGCAGTGCGTCCGAGACATGGAAGCTGTACATGAGCGCCAACCCGATAAGGCCGGTGGCCAGCAGGTAGTAGAGGGTCGGCAGCGCGGTCTTGCGCAGCGTCGCCCCCTCGCGGCCGAGCAGCCCCACTGTGGCCGACGCCGCCACCACGTTGTGAATGGCAATCATGTTGCCAGCCGCCGCGCCCACGGCCTGCAGCGCCAGCATGGCGGCGGTGGAGACGCCGAGGGTCTGGGCCACTTCGAACTGGAACTGGCTGAACATCATGTTCGACACCGTGTTGGAGCCGGCGATAAAAGCCCCCAGCGCGCCTATGGTGGCGCTCAGGGCAGGGAAGAACTCCCCGACGAGCCCTGCGGCAAAGTTCGCCGTGGTCACCGGCATGCTGGCGAGATCCGCCCCGTTGACGCCGGAGTTGATGAAGATGCGCACCATGGGCACGGTGAAAATCAGCACGAAACCGGCGCCGATCAGGGTGCGGCTCGACTCGCTCACGGCACGGCCGAGGGGGGCCAGGGCGCGGGCCTGAATGAGGGTAGCGAGCAGGGCGCAGAACACCAGCAGGCCCCCCGGCAGATAGAGCGGCTCAATGGAGGCGCTAACCCCCTTCTCCCCCAAGAGGTCTGTGAAGGCGAGGCTCACCGACAGGAGGCTGGCCTTGAACTCCGGGCTCACCCGGCTCGCCACCAACAAGAGGGCCAGTGCCACATAGGGGAGCCAGGCCAGCAGCAGCGACATGGGGCGGCCGGCGGCCTCTTTGAGATCGAGCTTGAGGGAGCCCAGCCACTCGGCGGGCCACTCGTTCTCGGGGGCGAAATCCCAGGAGTTCTTGGGCACCAGAAAACCATGGCGCGCCGCCGTCACCACCAGAGCCAGCCCCACCAGGCCACCCATGAGGGACGGGAACTCGGGGCCAAGCAGCATGCCGGTCAGGGCATAGGGCACGGTGAAGGCGAGCCCGGCGAATATCGCGAACGGCAGGATGGAGAGCCCCTCGGTCCAGCTGCGGTTGCGGCCAAAGAAGCGGGTCAGCATCATCACCATCAGCACCGGCATCAGGGTGCCGACGGTGGCGTGAATGAGGGCCACGTTGGTGGTCACCTGTTGCAGGTAGATGTCCCAGCTGCTGCCACCGGCGCTCAGGGTGTGGCCGATGGCCTGGTTATCCAGCCCCTTGTTGATGCCCACCAGGATGGGGGTGCCCACCGCACCGAACGAAACCGGGGTGGACTGGATCATCATGCCGAGCAGCACGGCAGCGAGCGCCGGGAAGCCGATGGCCACCAGCAGGGGCGCGGCGATGGCGGCCGGGGTGCCAAAGCCCGAGGCTCCCTCGATAAAGGCGCCGAAGCACCAGGCGATGATGATGGCCTGGATGCGCCGGTCCGGCGAGATGTTGGTGAAACCGCCGCGAATGGCGCTGATGGCACCTGTGTGTTTCAGGGTATTGAGCATCAGGATGGCGCCGAACACTATCCAGAGCACGGTCACCGTGATGATGAGCCCCTGCAGGCTGGAGGCGAGCACCCGGGTCGGGCTCATCTGCCAGCCCCACAGGGCGATGAATACGGTCAGGATAAAGGCGATGGGCATGGCGCGCTTGGCAGGCCAGTTGAGGCCGACCAGCAGCACGGCGGCCACCACGATCGGCGAGAAGGCCACCAGGGCCAACAGGGTGTCTGTCATCATTGCATCCTTGTCCAGAGGTCGTGCGACGGGCGCACCTTGTTGTTGTTTTGTTAAGCGAACGTGACCTTACCCTGTTCCTTTTTCGCGATATATGGAAATAATGAACAACATTCATTCCTAAAATCGACAAATATGGCCAGTACCGACGACCTCATTCTCTTCGCCCAGGTGGTGGAGGCAGGCTCCTTCAGCAAGGTGGCCGAACAAAATTCCCTGACAAATTCAGTGGTTAGCAAGCGGATTGGGCGCCTGGAAGAGGAGCTCGGGGTGCAGCTGCTCTATCGCACCACCCGCCGGCTGACCCTGAGCGAGGCGGGCAAGGAGCTCTATCTGGGTGCCAAAAATGTGAAGGCCGCCGCACTGGACGCCTTCGATGCAGTGGCGGGATTTGGTGAAAAGGTGAGCGGTCATGTGCGCATGTCGGTGCCCACCATCTCGGGGGAGCTGCTGCTCGCCGACGCCGTGGCCGATTTTTGCCAGCAGCACCCCGGGCTCACGGTGGAGATGTCGCTCGACAACCGCTTCGTCAATCTGGTGGAAGAGGGGTTCGACCTGGTCATTCGCACCGGCTATCTGGATGACTCGAGCCTGATTGCCCGCCACATCCTCGACTCCCAGTGGGTGATCTGCGCCGCCCCCGCCTACGTGCGCCGCTTCGGGGCGCCGCGCGAGCCGTCAGACTTGCTCACCCACAACTGCCTGCGCTACGCCTACCAGAGCACGGGGGCCTCGGAGTGGGCCTTCAAGGGGGAACAGGGGGACTATCTGTTGTCGGTGTCGGGGAGCTTCTCCACCGACAACGCCAGCGCTTTGCGCAAGGCGGCGCTGGGGGGACGCGGCATCGTCTATGTGCCTCGCTGCCTGGTCTATCACGACCTGATGAACGGGGATCTGGTGGATCTCTTCCCCGACCGGGTGGGCAAGAAGCTCGGCATCTACGCCGTCTACCCCTTCACCCGCCAGCCGCCGAGAAAGATAAGGTTGCTCATCGAGCATATCCGCCAGCGCTACCTCGACATCGCCCACTACTTCGTGTGAGCGAACGGGTTGGCGACTTTGACCTGACGAGAGGCCTTGCTTACCATGGCCTCCCCGTTTACCCAGGAGGCGCCCCATGTGCACCGTTTTCTCCGGCCAGGATCCCTACAACTACACCAGCACCACCCGCTCGGTGCGGATCTGTGGCCATAGCACCAGCATCCGGCTGGAAAACAAGTTCTGGGATATTCTCGAGCAGCTCTGCCACGCCCAGGGGCGCTCCATGGGGCAGTTTCTCTCCGAGCTCTATCAGGAGGCGCAGGGCAATGGCATGGAGATGGGCAACTTTGCCTCCCTGCTGCGCTGCTCCTGCCTCATCTATCTCGAATCCAACCCCGCAACCGCTCGGAACGCCGCCTGAAAAAACGGCCAGAGGATCCCCTCTGGCCGCCAACAACCTCTGTTCGTTTCGCGTCAGGCGAAGCGCCCGCCGCGCTCGATAAATTCAATCTTGTAGCCGTCAGGGTCGGTCACGAAGAAGAACCGGGCCAGCAGGTTGCCCTCGTGCTGCATCGCCTTGACCGGCGCGGGCGTGAGCCCAAGCGCCGTCAGCCGTTGATGGGCCGCCTCTATATCCTCCACCGCTACCGCCAGATGGCCGTAGCCGCTGCCGTGGCTGTAGGGCTCGGCCTGCCCGTGATTGTGGGTGAGTTCGAGCTCGAAGCCGCTCTTTGCATTGGCAAGATAGGTGAGGGAGAAGCCATCGAAGGGGAAGTGATCCCGCACCTCCAGCTCGAGGGCATCGCGGTAGAAACGGGTGGAGGCATCCAGATCGCGAACCCGGATCATGGTGTGGATGAGTTTGGTCATATTGGCTCCTTATCAATGGGAGCCACAGGGTAGCGAAGCGCACGGCGCGCCGGGTAGTAGCGGAGTACCACAGCGGTCGGCAACCGCAAGGCGCCCGATTCAGGGGCGCTGGGCGGTGAGAAACGCCAGGGTGGTGCGGTTGAACTGCTCGGGCTGCTCCACGTTGCAGACGTGACCGCACTGCTCGATCACCATCAGGGAGGCGCTGGCATCGCGGGCCACCTGTTCGCGCACCGGCGCCAGGAACATGTGATCCTCCTCCCCCATCACATAGAGGGTGGGAATGGGCAGGGCGCGCTCGCGGAAATAGCGCATCAGGGGATTAACCTCGGTGGCGAGGCGAAACCAGCGCTTGAACTCTTTCTGGCAGAGCTTGCGCGCCTCGCGCACGAAGAGATTGCGGGACTCCTGATGATGCTGGCGCGGCATGATAATGAAGGCGAACAAGCGGTAGAGCCACATGTAGGGCAGGATGTGCTGGCCGAGGCGACCGAGCTGCACCAGCACCCGGGAGCGGATGTCGAGGCGCAGGATGGCGCCCCCCAGCACCATGCTCTTGACCCGCTCGGGGCAGAGCTCCGCCAGATGGCGAATAAGGATGGTACCGAGAGAGATGCCGACGAAGTGGGCACGGCGGATATTCAGATGATCGAGCAGACGAACGATATCCTCGGTCACGGCGCGAAAGCTGTAGTGGCCCTGGATCACCTGCTGCAGCTTGTGGGACTGGCCGTGGCCGCGCAGATCCAGCAGCAGCACGTTGAAGTGCTCGCGATAGGCGCGCAGCTGTCTGAACCAGATGGAAGAGCTGCCGCCCGCCCCGTGCACGAACACCACCCAATCCCGTTCGGGACCCAGCTCGAAGGTCTTGTGGTACAACATCCAATGGGCTCCTTCTGTGATGGGGGGTATACTCGGCAGCGCGCATAGTACCAGAAGCAAACCCCTGATAGATATGCGCAAACCATGACCAGGATCACCCCTTACGCGAGAACCCACCATGGATCTGACTCACTTGCGCCAGTTTCTGCTCACCCTGCCGGGCGCCACCGAAGACACGCCCTTTGGTCCGGAGATCCTGGTCTACCGCATCGCCGGCAAGATGTTTGCGCTGGTGGACTGGCAGGCGGAGCCCCTCACCATCAACCTAAAGTGCGAGCCCGAGTTGGCTCTGCTGCTGCGAGAACTCCACCCCGAGGTCAAACCGGGTTGGCACATGAACAAACAACACTGGAACACGGTCATCTTGAGCGACAACCTGGCCGAGGATCTCTGGCAGGGCTGGGTACACCACTCCTATGAGAGGGTCGTCGCCGGCTTACCCAAGGCAAAACGCCCGCAGGCTCCTCAGGCCAAGTCATGACGTCGCAACTTCATATCGTCCCGCTGGGTGAGCAGCATATCCCCGCCCTCATCACCCTGTTCGAACAGACGGTGCGCCGCGCCGGCCCCGAGCACTACAGCCCGGAGCAGGTGGAGCAGTGGGCTTTGGGAGCCCATCATCCCGGCTTTGCCAATCAGCTTCGCGAGCACCACGGCTGGGTCGCCTGCTGGGGCGACACGCCCCTGGGTTTCGTCACCTTGAGCCAGGACGGACAGCTGAGCCTTCTTTATGTGAGCGCCGAGCATCAGCGCCAGGGACTTGGCAACCTGCTGCTGACCACGGCGCTGGCAAACGCCCCTCTGCTCGGGCTCAAAGCGGTGACCACCGAAGCCAGCGCCTTCAGTTATGGGCTATTTTTACGACATGGTTTTACCCTGACCGGGATGGAGTGTGTGGAGCGTGGCGGGGTCAGTTTTACCCGATATCGCCTGTTCTGCCGCTTGCCAAGCTAGGTCAAGCCACTAAAATACGCCTGATTTTCGTATTGTTACTGTATTGAGGCTGCACCCATGGTGGTAGAAAGTGATGGCTATATCTCGCTGATCGAGTATCTGGTAGAGCGTTTGGGACTGTTCGAGACCCAACAACAGAGTGAAGGGGGCGAGACCATCGAGGATCTGGTCAGTGGCCGTGTGGCCAGCAACCTGATGGCCATCTGCGAGCAGCATCCCGAGCTCGATCCCAAGGTGCGTTTCGTCATCATGCAGGAAGCGGATGCCGTGGTGGCGGATCTGGAAGAGGTCCTCTCGGCCGTCTGGCTGCGCGCCCCGACCCCGGAACAGCAAGCCTTCCTCGAAGAGTTCATCGATCTCATCAAGAACCTGTTTGACAGCGCGATCGCCTGATCCGCGCCTGTTCCAACTCTCCTTCGCCAGAAAATGAAAAGGGCCGCCTTGTCAGGCAGCCCTGCTTGCTATCATTTTCAACCCACCCGACCGTTCACTTATCGAGTGGTTCTCAAGGCATGAAATGTGTCTGGACTTTGCATCCGATCCCTGGACGCTAATCAGTTAGTCAGCGGTCGTCGCAGTAAGTTCCAGACTTTGATCTTATATTTTTACTTTTTTTAAAAACCAGCTACCGCTTGCCTCAACGGTTGAGCGACGGCGGCAGGCACACCCCAATTCCCCCCAGACCACAGTAGCCATCCGGGTTCTTCTCCAGGTACTGCTGGTGATAATCCTCGGCGTAATAGAAGGGAGCATAGGGCAGGATGCGGGTGGTAATGGCGCGACTGTCGCCGCTGGCCACCATGGCCTGCTGGAACGCGGCCAGGCTCTGCTGGGCGATGGCCTGCTGGCTCTCGTCGGCATGGAAGATGACCGACCGGTACTGGGTACCGATATCGCCCCCCTGGCGCATCCCCTGGGCCGGATCATGCTGCTCCCAAAAGAGCTTGAGCAGGTCGCCGTAACTAATCACCTTGGGATCAAACACCACCTGCACCGTCTCGGCGTGGCCGGTCAGGCCGCTGCACACCTCTTTATAGGTGGGATTGGGGGTCAACCCGCCCTGATAGCCGGCGGCAGTGGAATAGACTCCCGGCTGCTGCCAGAACAGACGCTCGACACCCCAGAAGCACCCCATGCCAAACCAGGCGATCTCCATCCCTTCAGGCCAGGGGCCCTGAGTCGGGTGACCGTTCACCGCATGTTGCTGGCCAATCACCATCGCCTCGCGGCGGCCCGGCAGCGCATCTGCCGGCGAAATAATCTGTTCCATGAACCCTGTCCTTGTATAAAACCCTGTGTCATCGCACAGCTGACGAAAAGGAATATCGAAGATAACAGTTTATCGCCCCGGATCAACCAGAGCTCCCCTGCATAATCCAGTGATGGCTCACTCCCCTCCTCTACACCAGCCGCCAAGGCAGCAGAACAAGGGAAACAACAGCGGGACAAGAAACCCTATAAATCAATATTTAGTCTTGATTTGTGAATTTATTTTCATATATTGAGCGAATCGCTGTTTTTTTATGGAAGATCCCTCAAGTGCGTGAACGCGAACCCAGTCTGGTCAATGCTTTCCGGCAATCCACCCCCTATGTCAACGTGCATCGGGGTGCCACCTTTGTCTTGATGATCGGGGGCGAGGCCATCGCCCACCCCAACTTTGCCAATATCGTCAGCGATATCGCCCTGCTGCAGACCTTAGGGATACGCCTGGTGCTGGTGTTCGGTTCACGTCCGCAAAATGACGAGGCGCTGGCCCGCGCCGGCATCGACGCCCAGTATCACAAGCGCACCCGAGTCACCGATGACGAGAGCTTCGCCCTCATCAAACAGGTGTGCGGCGGCCTGCAATACGACATCACGGCCCAGCTCTCCATGGGGCTGGCCAACACCCCCATGCAGGGGGCCCGCATCAGCGTGGTGAGCGGCAACTTCGTCACCGCCCAGCCGCTCGGGGTGGATGACGGCATCGATTTTTGCCACAGCGGCCGGGTACGCCGCATCGACGTGGAGGGGATCTCCCGCCAGCTGGATCAGAAAAGCCTGGTGCTCATTTCCCCCATCGGCTGCTCGGTCACCGGCGAGAGCTTTAACCTCAGCTCCGAGGAGGTGGCGCGCCGGGTGGCAGTGGATTTGAAAGCGGACAAGCTCATCTGTTTTAGCAGCACCCAGGGGGTGATGGACAGACACGGTGAGGCCATCTCGGAGCTCTTCCCCGAACAGGCCGAAGAACTATTGGTGGAGCTGGAGCAGGCGGGGGCCGAGATGTCGGGTACCGCCCGTTATCTGCGCGCGGCGATTGCCTCCTGCCGTGGCGGCGTACCCCGCTCCCACCTGGTGAGCTACAAGGAGGACGGCGCCATGCTGCAGGAGCTGTTCAGCCGCGACGGTCTCGGTACCCAGATAGTGCGCGAAAGCGCCGAACAGGCCCGTGCCGCCACCATAGAGGATATCGGCGGCATCCTCGACCTCATCCGCCCGCTGGAGGAGGAAGGGATCCTGGTACGCCGCTCCCGCGAGCAGCTGGAGATGGAGATCGACAAGTTCACCATCATAGATCGCGATGGCCTCATCATCGGCTGCGCCGCCCTCTACTGCTTCCACGAGGAGGCGATGGCCGAGATGGCCTGCGTCGCCATCCACCCCGACTACCGCAACTCCAATCGCGGGGATCAGCTGGTGGCCAAGGTGGCCGAGCGGGCCAAGCGGCTCGGGATCCGCAGCCTGTTCGTGCTCACCACCCGCTCCATCCACTGGTTCCGGGAACGGGGTTTCGAGCCGCTGGAGGTGGAAGAGCTGCCGGTGGCGCGCCAGCGCCTCTACAACTGGCAGCGCCGCTCCAAGGTTTTGTCAAAGAGCATTGCGTAACTTGTTGATTCTGCGTTTGGTTGAAGACTAATTTGAACTTTTTCACAAACTCGATTGACAGTGTAATCCAACGCAGGTTATTTCTAATTGTACTCCACCGCCACGGTGGAGCCAGAAGAGGAGCGCTGCCCAGGCAGCCCGAGGGAGGACGCCAGAGTCCGGTGAACTTGGGTCAGGGGGAGCAGCGCCGAGATGGACGAGGTAACTGGATGCCTCGCTGTCGGCTGCGGGGGCTGAATCCCCCGGGTTGTCATCGGTAGTGGTCATCCCCCACCGCGCTCTCACAGGGCGGGTACGGGATGGGCTCTGCGGATGGAGTGCTTCTGGCCGGGATAGCTTCGATCATTCCTGCCATTTTCAGCCTCCTCCTCTCTTTTTGCCCGATGGAACCGGATTTTTATATTAAGACAGGAGTACGCAATGAGCCCGATCAATGTCGCCAAGTTTGGCGGAACCAGTGTCGCCAACGCCGCGGCCATGAACAACTGCGCCAATATCGTGCTGGCCAACCCCGCCACCCGGATGGTGGTGCTGAGCGCCAGCGCCGGCGTCACCAATCTCTTGGTAGCGCTGGCCCAGGGCGAGCTGGATGAGGCGGGCCAGGAGGCGCAACTGGGCAAGCTGGCGGAGATCCAGCACGCCATTTTGGCCGATCTGGGCCACCCGAACGACGTGAGCGAGTTCATCCGGGCCCAGCTTGGCGAGATCCGCACCATGGCGCGCCAGGCCAGCCAGCAGACCGACGCCGAGCTGGCCGATCGCCTCATCGCCTGTGGTGAGCTCATCTCCACCCGCCTCTTTACCGAGCTGTTGCACCAGCGCGGCGTCAAGGCCCACTGGCAGGATGTGCGCCAGCTGATGCGCACCGACAGTCGCTTTGGCAAGGCCACCGTGGATATCGCTGCCACCCGCACCCTCTGCCAGCAAGCCCTGGCCCCCATGCTCGGGGACACCCTCATCATCACTCAGGGCTTCATCGGCGCCGATGGCGACGGCCGCACCACCACCCTGGGCCGGGGCGGCTCCGATTACAGTGCTGCCCTACTCGCCGAGGCGCTGGACGCTGGCAGCATAGAGATCTGGACCGACGTGCCCGGCATCTACACCACGGATCCGCGCCTCGTCACCCGCGCTCGTCCCATCCCGGAGATCAGCTTCGTCGAGGCGGCCGAGATGGCCACCTTCGGTGCCAAGGTGCTGCATCCAGCGACCCTGCAACCTGCGGTGCGCCAGAACATTCCGGTGTTTGTCGGCTCCAGCAAGGATCCGGCGGCGGGAGGTACCTGGATCCGCTCCAGCACGGATTCGAGCCCGCTGTTTCGCGCCGTGGCCCTGCGCCGCAACCAGGTGCTGGTCACTCTGCACAGCCTCAACATGTTCCACGCCTATGGCTTTCTGGCCGAGGTGTTCGGCATCCTGGCCCGCCACCGCATCTCGGTGGATCTCATCACCACCTCGGAGGTGAGCGTGTCGCTCACCCTGGATCACACCGGCAGCCAGAGCAACGGCGAGCCCGTCTTGAGTGACAAGGTGCTGGCGGAGCTGGGGCAGTTGTGCAAGGTGGAAGTGGAGACGGGGCTTGCGCTAGTAGCCCTCATCGGCAACCGCATGAGCGAGGTGAACGGAGTCGGCAGTCAGGTCTTCTCGACTCTGCGGGATCACAACATCCGGATGATCTGCTACGGCGCCAGCGCCCACAACCTCTGCTTCCTGGTACAGGAGTCGGACGCCGGCAACATAGTCAACTGCCTCCATCAGGAGCTGCTGGATTAAACAGCTTCCATAGCAGAGGGCACCCCGGGGTGCCCTCTTTTTTTGCCTTCACGGTTGACCCTGTTTCAGGCCGGCGTCGCCACCGGCAGCTGGCAGGCCATGGCCTCGCGGCGCTGTCGCTGCAAGCGCGCCAGCATGTCATCCTGGCTGGTGCCCTCCTCCTGCCCAGGCAGGTTATCCACCAGCAAGGGATAGTGATCGGTGACCGCCTGCTCCAGCCAGTCGAGGCGGCGCAGGGTGAGCGGGCCGCAGCTCTGGCCGCTCAGATCGTCCGCTACATCGAGCTTGTGGCTGCGATACATGTCGCGCCACCAGTTGGCGGCCAGCGCCTCGTCACTGGCCAGCGCCGCGCTCCACTCCCCCTGCAGGGCATGCAGCCGCGCCAGCACGGGGGCGCTCGCCCCCTGGCGGCCGAGATGGAGGATCTCCTGCTTCACCCAGGCAAGGCAGAGCTCGCGCCAGTAGCGAAACTGCGGCAAGGGATCGGGCTCATCGAGCCAGAGCCCGGAGAGGGTGCGGGTCTCCAGCCGCTCCGGCACATGAAACTGGGGGTCAACCAGCCCGTTGGAGTTGTATTCAAAGCGGGGATCGAAGGTCCACATGTAGCCAAAATCGAAGACGCTGATCTGCTCGCCGTCATCGAGCAGGTTGCCGGGGCTCGGATCCCAGTCAAACCAGCCCCAGCGGGCCAGCTCCCCCTCCACCTCCAGCATCTGGGCCAGATTGCGCTCGTTGAGGCTATGCACAGGTACGCCACGCAGCCAGGGAGAGACCAGGATGCCGGCCCGGGCCGAGCCATAGCTGGTGCAGACCACATGGGAGAGAATAGTGGGATGGAGCTCGCGCAGTGCTTCTATTTCCCGGCGGCGCTCCAGCTCGGTCAGAAAGGCGGTCTTGCCATCGAGATTGGCGACCAGTGAATCCTGACGGCGCCGCTTCAGGCACCAGTGATGGCCATCGACCTTGAGGTGGAACACCTCGGCCGTCAGGCCATGGCGATAGACCTTGAGCACGGCGGGATGCGTCTCCTTGAGATTGACCAGTTGCCCCACGGGCAGCGGGCAATCGCGCTCGCGCCCGATCCGCACCTCCTCCTTGCTCTCCAGCATGCGCAGCAATCTGGCCTGACGCGCCATCACTTTAGGATTCATATATGTACCTCCCGGCTCTATTGAGAGACTAAACAGCCCACTCTCCCCAAACCAGCGGCAAAACATCATGATGACGCTTTCATCACAGAATCCGTGCAGCCTCTCGATCAGGATCACAATTTGCAGGGATGTATCGTCACCCAATATTCATCAAGCCGTCATTAAATTGACAAGCAGGAACAAGGTCAGCACCATCGGGTCAAACAGTATGCGGATACACGCTTTCTCTCTCACTCGCTCAAAGGACGAGCTCATATGAACGTCTCCTCCTCAGGTCACCCGACGGGCCGCATCCTGAGTCTGCCCACCCTGCTGCTCGCTCTGCTGTGCGCACTGCTGCTGTTTACCCTGGTGTTGCCCCTCATCAATCCGGGCAGCTGGCTCGGCCGTGCCCAACCGCTGGTGCTGGGGCCCGCCGATCAGCCCCTGGCCACCCTCACCCGCCACTCGCTGCTCTATAAAAGCGACAGCCGTGGCCTCTATCTGGTGGTACGCAGCCAGTGGCAACTGCTCAAACCGCTGCAACCCGAGGACAGGGTGCGCGTCGAACTGCTCAATGACAAGGGGGAGCGGATCGACCAGCTGAGCCAGCGGGTCGACAAGCGTCAGCGTTGCCGGCATGCCCGCTGCACCCTTGACCTCAACAGTACCTTGCGGGCACCGGACGATGCCCTCGCCAGCCGCTATCAGCTGCGCATCGGCCTGTTGCTGGCAGACCGCCCCGAGAGCGCCGAGTTCAGCCAGATCCTGCAAACCCTGCCGGAACGGGGGTTCAATCTCACCTATCTGTTCACCAGCCTGGTGCTGGTGCTGACCTTCAGCGCCGTCGTGCTCAGGGTACTGATGCCCAGACTCAGGCGCAACATGCGCTGGCGGGTGCTCGGCAGCCTGCTGCTCGGCAACCTCACCTTCGTGCTGCTGCACGGCTTCGTGGTGTTCAAGCTGGGGGAATTTCTGCTCTGGTCCGGTTTTCGACCGGAACACTACTATCTGGCCTGGGCCAGCATGGTGCTGGGTTGGGGCCTGTGCGCCCTGGCGGGGTTCAACCTCTATATGGGGCTGGTCTTCACCGCCCTCTCCGGCATCGGCCTCTTGGCCAACTTCATGAAGATTGCCATCTATGGGGTACCCCTTGGCGGTGATGACCTTGGCAACCTGCTGGCCCTGGTGCGGATCCTGCTCGATCAGCACCCTGTGCTGCCGATATTAGCCACTTTGCTGGCGCTGTTTCTCTGCTGGCGCTTCGCCCTGTCACGCTGGGTGCTGCGCACCGCCGCCGCCACCGCCGCGTTTTTTGCCCTGTGCGTATTCGCCACCCAGACCGGCAACAAGCTGCTGGGAGCCAACATTCGCTACGTGGACAGGGCGGTCAACTATCACAGGGACATCATCCGCTCCGGCCCCGGCCTCTATCTGTTCAACCTGGTGGACGAGATGCTGCAAAGCGGCAGCGTGTTTCGCTATCCGCTGCAGATCAACGAGCTGACGCCGCAGTTGAGCCACCCTCCCCAAGGAATCGCGCCGCGCTGGGACCTGGTGATCGTGCTGCAATATGAATCACTGATGCTCGACTGGCAGGGACGGATCTGCGCCCCTGCCCCCACCTTGCACCTGCCCGCCAGCGTGCAGCAGTGGCGCAAGACCATCCACTCCCCCACCACAGGGGGCATGACGGTGCTGGCGGAGTTCGAGATGAATACCGGTCTGCCGGTGGGCCTGCTCAAACAGGGGGTGGTGCCCTACTACTACCTCTCTGAGCAGGTGCCCGGGCTGGCCCAAAGCGCCAGGCAAAGCGGTTACAAAACCCTGTTCGCCCACCCCTATGTGGAGAAGTTCTGGGGCCGCGCCAAGGCCATTCCGGCCCTTGGCTATGAGGAGCGCTGGTTCGATACCCGCTTCACCACCCTGGAGCACAAGGGACTCTATATCTCGGATGATGCGCTGATAGACCATCTGCTCAAGCGCAGCGAGCAGGACAGCCAACCCCTGTTTGCCTATGCGGTCACCATGCAGGGGCACGGCCCCTTCGATGGCCCCCGCTATCAGGGACAGGAACTCAATGGCGCCTGCCCGACCCAGAGCGAGTCAGACAAACAGCTGCTCAACACCTACTACACCGGGGTGGTGGATGCCATGGCATCCCTGGAGCGGCTGCTCAAAACGCTGGATCAATCGGGCAAGCGCTACCTGGTGGTGGCCTTTGGCGATCACCAGCCCTTCCTGATGTCGGCGGGCAAGGGCATTCACGGTGACAAGCCGCCGCGCGATGCCAGCTACCAGATCCCCATGATGGCCTTTGCCCGGGCCGACGACCCGCTGTCGCTGGCCCAACAGTTCGCCCCGGTGCGCCAGCTCTACCAGATGGGCCAGGCCACCCGCCAGCTGCTGGCAGGGGACACCACCCCCATCACCGACCGGCCCCTGCTCCACCCGGTACTGGGAGAAGAGAAGGGGTTCGAGGTCTCTCCACTGGTGCCCCAGATCCGTGCCAGCTTCCGGCCAGACGCCTTGCCCTGAATCTCCTTCAGCTGAATACACAAGAGGCCGCAGTTGCGGCCTCTTTCATAAAACGGCGATCTATTGCTCCGGCTTTGGCTGGAGCATCACTGGCTTACACCACCACGGCGGTACCGCTGATGCTGACCATCAGCATGCTGCCACTCTGGCCCACCACTTCGTAATCGATATCGATCCCGACCACGGCGTTGGCGCCGAGCGTCGCGGCGCGCTCCTTGAGCTCATCGAAGGCGATCTCCCGGGCCCGGGCCAGCTCCTTTTCATAGGCACCGGAGCGCCCGCCAATGATGTCGCGGATCCCGGCGAACAGATCCTTGAAGACGTTGGCCCCGAGAATGGCTTCGCCAACCACGATGCCGCGATATTCACGTATGCTCTTGCCTTCCAGAGTGGGGGTGGTGGAGAGGATCATCTTGTACTCCTGCAGGTAACGAAGGAGCCAGCCTACCCCAAGTGGCCGCAAATCCCAACCCGCACGCCAGCTGCACACTGGCGGATAAAAACACACCGCGCACGGGGCGCGGTGTGTTTGTCGTTGGCTGGCGTTACGGATTGTAGGAGACGACCGAGCCACTGAGGCCCGTCATCTGGGCGATCCGTCCCTGCATCCCCTGCAGCTTGGCCTTGGAGACATCCGGACCGATAAAGACCCGGTTGAGCTGACCCTGCACCGGCGTGCGCGGCGAGGTGTGGGCCGAATAGCCCGCTGCCCGCAGCTTGCTCACCAGCGCATTGACGCTGTCGACATTCTTGAAGGCCCCGAGCTGGAGGATCCAGCTGCCCTGTGCCGGCGCGGGAGCTGGCTGGGTCGGCGTGTTCATCTTGCTCTCGATCAAATCGTCGAGGGACTTGATCTGGCCAGCCTGCGGCTTGGGCGGCGTCTTGACCACTTCGGCCGGCTTGGCAGGCTCGGGCTTGACCACCGGCTTGGGTGGCTCGACCGGTTTCTTGGCGACCACCTCGGGCTTGGGTTGCGGTTTGGGTTGTTCGACTGGTGCAGGTGCCGTTGGCTGAGCGGCGCTGCCCTGCCCCTGGTTTGCCAGGGTCATGGGATCGGCGATCTCTTCCACCTGCCACTGCTGGGCCGCCGAGGCCTGCTGCTGGCTGGCCTGATGCTCGGCAGGCAGGGTGCTGGCCGCAGAAACCTGCAGCTCGGGACGAGCGGGCTCCAGTTCAGGGCGCAGCGGGATCTTGGCGAATGCCTCCTCCTTTTGCGCCAGCTTCTGCCCATCCAGCAGATCCGGCAGGAAAATGACGACCAGGGCCACCAGGATGACGGTACCCACCAGACGGTTTTGAAACTTCGAGGCCAAGTTGACTCCTAGCTTTACTTAACTCGATACGCGGCAGGCCCCCGCAAGCGGGGGCAGGAGACTGCCCTAGCGGGGGACCTGCGCCAAAATGTCGGCGACAGTGTAAAACGAACCAAACACAATGACCATATCATCCGGACTCGATGCAGCCAGGGCAGTCCGATAGGCGTCAACCACGGCATCGTGAGTCTGTGCCGGGCCTCTGCCCTCCCCCAGCGCATCGCGCAGCTGGGTGGCGCTGGCCGCACGCGGCCCGGTGAGACTGGCCAGATGCCACTCGTCAATAAGGCCATCGAGTTCGGCGAGCGATCCCGCCATGTCCTTGTCTTTCAGCATGCCGACCACGGCCCGGCGCACGCCTTTGCATGGGATCTGGCGCAGCTGGCTGGCCAGATAGGCCGCCGAATGGGGATTGTGGGCCACATCGACGATGACCAGCGGCGCAGTTTGCAGCCGCTGCATCCGCCCGGCCAGGCGGGCATTCGCCAACCCTTCGCGGATGGCAGACTCCGGTAGCGGCAGACCCAGGGATTCCAGCGCGGCCAGCACGGTCACCGCGTTCATCAGCGGCAGGGCCGGTTTGGGCAGATCGCACCAGTGGTTGAGACCGTGATAATCCCAACCGCTGTCGTGCTCATCACCACGAAAGTCGATGCCGACCTGACGCAAATTGGCGCCGATGCGCAGTGCCTCGCTGGCAATGGTAGCTGGCGGATTGGGCTCACCGCTGATGGCGGGTTTGCCGGCGCGATACACCCCGGCCTTCTCCACCGCCACCGCCTCCCGGGTATCCCCCAGCCAGTCGCAGTGATCGAGCGCAATGGAGGTGATCAGGGCCACATCGGATTCCACCACATTAGTGGCATCGAGCCGGCCGCCCAGCCCCACTTCCAGCAGCAGTACGTCCGGCGCGGCGCGGCGAAACAGCCAGAGCCCAGCCAGGGTGGCAAACTCGAAGAAGGTGAGAGCCGTCTCGCCACGGGCCGCTTCCACTTCGGCAAAGGCGGCGCAGTGATCGCGCTCACTCAGCTCCTCGCCGTTGATCCGTACCCGTTCGGTAAAGCGCAGCAAATGGGGAGAGGAGTAGACACCGACCTGATAGCCCGCCGCCATCAGGATGCTGGCCGCCATGGCGCAGCTGGAGCCCTTGCCGTTGGTGCCCGCCACCGTGATCACCTTGAACGGCAGCTCGGTGAGCTCCATGCGGCGGGCGACGAGACCGACCCGATCCAGCCCCATGTCGATATTGACCGGGTGGATCTGCTCCAAATAAGAAAGCCAGTCGACCAGCGACCGGCTTTGGGATTGTTGCATGTTTGAGCTCATCTTTACTCTTCGATGACGTGCGTATTCATCAGTTTGGCAAGCAGGCTGGCCAGACGATTGCGCATCTCGCGACGGTCGATGATGAGGTCGATGGCGCCCTTCTCCAGCAGGAACTCGGAACGCTGGAAGCCTTCCGGCAGTTTCTCGCGCACTGTCTGCTCGATGACTCGCGGACCGGCAAAGCCAATCAACGCCTTGGGTTCGCCCACGTTGACGTCACCCAGCATGGCGAGACTGGCGGAAACGCCACCCATGGTGGGGTCGGTCAATACAGAGATATAGGGCAGGCCCGCCTTGGAGAGGCGATCCAGCGCCGCGCTGGTCTTGGCCATCTGCATCAGGGAGAACAGGGCCTCCTGCATGCGGGCACCGCCAGAGGCAGAGAAGCAGACCAGGCCGCGACCATCCTTCAGGCACTCCTCGACGGCGCGCACGAAACGGGCACCGACCACGGAGGACATGGAGCCGCCGATGAAGGAGAATTCGAATGAACAGGCAACGACCGGCACCCCTTTGAGGGTCCCTTTCATTACCACCAGCGCATCTTTCTCTCCCGTCTCTTTCTGAGCGGCAGACAAACGATCCTTGTAGCGCTTGGAATCCTTGAATTTCAGTACGTCATGGGGCTCCAGCTCGGCACCGACTTCGGTCCGATCCTGCTCGTCGAGGAAGCTCTCGAGACGGGCACGGGCGCTGATGCGCATATGATGATCACACTTGGGGCACACTTCGAGGTTGCGCTCCAGTTCTGCCCGGTAGAGCACCTGTTCACAAGCACTGCACTTGGTCCACACCCCTTCCGGAATGTTGTGACGACGAGGGGCAGTGATCTTGCTCTTGGGAAGAATCTTCTCAAGCCAGCTCATGGAATTCCTTAATGCTTTTGTGCCTGACAACACGCATCGAGCCTTGGTTGTTCAATGACTTAATAGCTCGATGGCAACAAATGACGGGTCATTAAACCACAATTTTTCGGGCGCAGTTACTAAAAACTGGTCGTACCCGGTGCCGAGTCCGGCAGCCACAGCGGACCGAGCGGCACCCGCGGCAGGGCAAGCTCTGCCGGGTAATCCACGTCCACCAGATAGAGACCACCGGCCTTGGCTGTCGGCCCTGCCAGGTTGCGATCTTTAGCCGCCAACACCTCGGCGATCCACTCCACAGGTTTGAGCCCCTGCCCCACCAGCAGCAGTGAACCTGTGATGTTGCGCACCATGTGGTGCAAGAAGGCGTTGGCGCGGATATCGAGCACCACATAGGGCCCCTGACGGCTGACGCACAGGTGGGTCACATTGCGCCACGGGGTCTTGGACTGGCAACCGATGGCCCGAAACGAGCTGAAATCCTGCTCACCAAGCAGATACTGGCCAGCCTGGTGCATCAGCTCGGCATCGATGGTCTCGTGGTAGTGGCTGACGCCGCTGCCGAGGATCGCCGGGCGATAGTTGTGGTTGTAGATGACATAACGGTAGCGGCGGGCGGTGGCGCTGAAACGGGCGTGGAACTCCTCGTCCACCTCCTTGACCCAGCGCACGGCGATGTCCGGCGGCAGGTTGGAGTTGAGCCCCAGGGTCCAGGCGGACTCGCTGCGGATCGCGTGGGTATCGAAGTGGATCACCTGGCCGGTAGCATGGACACCGGCATCGGTTCGGCCCGCACACTGGATAGAGACCGGATGATTGGCGATGCGGCTGAGGGCTTTTTCCAGCTCTTCCTGCACGCTGATCACTTCGCGCTGACGCTGCCAGCCAAAATACCGGCTGCCGTCATATTCAATACCTAGGGCAATTCGCATGGATAAACTTGTCTTGTTGTAAAAGGACGGTGAAAGAAAACTGGCGGATTATACGCGCCTCGTCTCAAAAATCCCAAAAAGCCGAAAGAAAAGAGGCAGCCTGCCGGCTGCCCCTGTCGTTATTGTCTTGCCGGCGCTGGTCTAGCCAAGGCGCTTGAGCAGCTTCTCGGCTTCGGCGCGCTGGTGATCGCTCCCCTGCTCCACCGCCTCTTGCAGCAGCTCGCGGGCGCTATCCTTGTCGTCGATCTCGAGGTAGGCGCGGGCCAGATCCAGCTTGGCCCCCACGCCGCCATCGTCGGCGTCCACGTCAAACCCGGTGGATTCCGGCAACACTTCGGGGAAACCGTCCAGCCCCACGTCCAGGGAGAAGTTCTGGTAAGGCTCCTGCTCGGGCACACCGGCATCGGCTTCGGCCAGCAGCTTGTCAATCTCGACGTAGCCGTTCTCCTCGGCCTGCTCGCGCGGCTGCACATCGCTCGGATGAGACTCCACCTCGGTGAAGGCATCTTCGAAATCGGCCAGCGCCAGTTCGTTGGGATCCCACTCCAGATCCGGTTTGGCATCCTGGGTACCGGTAGGCTCCAGGCCAAGCTCAGCCAGCATCTCGTCGGCACTGCTGTCTGCGCTCAGTTCGATCGCCTCGTCCCCCTTCGCCTCTTCACTCTTCACCTCATCGGCGGGCGCGTCGAAGGCACTCTCGAAATCGCTGAGATCGAAGCTTGCCAGCTCATCATCCGCCTCTTTATCAGTGGCCTGCTGGTTCAGTTCGGGTTCGATATCCGCAGCAAGATCGGCATCCAGCTCGGCAAACAGGGCCGCTTGCAGCTCCTCTTCGCTCATGATCTCGTCGGCGGCATCCGGCTTGGGATTGAACTCGCCGGCCAGATCCATGGCGGGTTCACTGTCCAGCGCCACCGGTTCGTCATGCTCCAGATCGAGGTCGGGCACCAGATCCGGATCGCGGCTCGCACTCTGGGCCGGCATCCGCTCGGGCTCGAAGCCTTGCAGCTCCATCTCGCCCTCATCGCTGAACACCAGATCCACATCCGCTTTTTCCGGCTCGTCCGGTGCAAAGCCGTCCGGGGTGTTGAGATCCGGCACCACGGGGCGCACCGGTTCGTTGTCGGTCACATCGACGCTGAGCAGGTCGTCAAACTCGTTGCGATCCTGATCCATCATCATGGCGGTGGATTCGGAGAGGCTCTTCTCCTGCTCTTCCAGCTCGCGGCGGGCACGGGCACGCAACCACAGGGTCACCATCGCCAATACCAGCAACACCGGCAGCAGGATGATCATGGCGAGGTTGAGCGGCGAAGAGAGCAAGTCCATCAGCCAGTTCTGCTTGGGTTCTGGCTCGGCCGCCACCGGCGGTACCGGTTTGGCCTTGAGTTCGGCAATCTCTTTTTGCAGCGCGGTCTGATCCTGCAACTGGGCCTTGAGGGTTTCCACCTCCTCGGTCAGGGATTGCAGACGCAGCTTGAGCCTGTGGTTCATCTCGGTCATCTGGCCGAGCTGGGCATTGGCATCTTCCAGCGCCAGCGCCATCTCGGTCGCCGGTTGGCCCACCGGCTTGTCGAGATCGGACGGCAGCGGGGTCGGCGCCGTTTCGGCTGCCGCACTCGGGGCCGGGACCACCGCCCCTTTCGGGGCGGGTTCGCTTACCTTGGCCACTTCCTGCGGTTGTGCCTTGGGTTCGACGACAGGTGCAGGAATGGGCGCCGGCTTGACGACCGGAGCGGGAGCCACAGGCGCTTTCACGGATTCGGGTTTGACCGGCTCAGGCTTGGCAGGGGCCGCCTTGGCCACCACGGGCTTGGCGGTATGAGCCTGCTTGTCAGCCAGATATTTGGGGCTCAGCCCCTTCCAGCTGGCGTTGTCACTGCGGAACTTGGCGCGGGCCTCGGCATCCGTGATGACGCTCGCTTCTGCCGCCGTGGGCAGCAAGATGCGGGACCCCACCAAGATATGGTTGATGTTGCCATCGGCGAAGCTACGGGGGTTTTTCTCGTAGATGGCGACCATGGTCTGGTAGACGCTGACCCGGCTGGAGGGGCGGTACTTGTTCGCCAGGCTCCAGAGGGTATCGGTCGGACGGATCGGGCCATAGCTGCCCGCATTGGCGGTGGCGACCTGACGAACCACGGGCTGGGCGGTGGCACGCACCGGTTGTGCCACGGGTCTTGCTGCCGGCTCGGCCTGCTGCTGAGTATTGACGGCAGGTGCTTCAGGCTGATCAGGGCCTTTGAGCTCGACAAAAAAAGGCGCGCGCGCAGGATCTTCGGCCTGGGCCGGGCCCAGCAGGCCCAGTGCGAGTAGCGTTGCCAACGTTATGCGGGAATGTCCCATATTCGTTCCTTCGTATGACGGCCCTATCACATTGAAAAATCTGGATAGTTACCCCAAAACAATCGGTTCAATATAAATCAGGCTTGCATCGCAAGCCAGCAGTCCGACACATTTAGCACCCAACTTGTTCCTGAGTGTAGGAAAAAACTTAATCAGTTGATATCACAACAGAATCTGGATGCAACGTAGTGCGGCCCCGGTCACACCCGGATCAGGTGCACCAGTGCCGGTATCGAGTGCCCAGGTACGCGGCGCTCCCTGCCGCGTCCCCATACTGCCTTCAGCCCTTACAGATAGTCGCGCACCAGCAATTCGGCAATCTGTACGCTGTTGGTGGCGGCGCCCTTACGAACGTTATCGGCCACGATCCACATATTTACACCACAAGGGTGAGAAATATCCTGGCGAACTCGGCCCACCAGCACCTCATCCTTGCCGGTTGCGTCGCGCACCGGGGTCGGATAATCCTCTTCCTCGTCAAACAGGGTCACGCCGGGAGCATGGCGCAGCAGATCCTTGACCTGCTCGGCATCCAGCGGCTGGTGCAACTCGACATGGACCGCCTCGGCATGGCCGTAGAACACAGGCACCCGCACGCAGGTAGGGTTCACGGCGATACTGGCATCCCCCAGGATCTTCTGGGTCTCCCATACCATCTTCATCTCTTCACGGGTGTAGCCATTGTCGGTGAAGCTGTCGATCTGCGGAATGAGGTTGAAGGCGATCTGCTGCGGATAGAGACTCGGTTCCACCGGACGGCCGTTGAGCAGCTGCGCGGTCTGGCCGGCCAGCTCGCTCACCCCCTCCTTGCCGGAACCGGAGACGGACTGGTAGGTCGCCACATTGATGCGGGCGATGCCCACCTCGTCGTGCAGGGGCTTGAGCGCCACCAGCATCTGGATGGTGGAGCAGTTCGGGTTGGCGATGATGTTGCGGTTGCGAAAATCCGCCAGGGCGTCCGGGTTCACTTCCGGGATCACCAGCGGAATGTCTTCGTCGTAACGGAAGCAGGAGGTATTGTCGATGACGATGCAGCCGTGCTCGGCGGCAACCGGCGCCCACTTGGCGGACGCCTCGGCACCGGCGGAAAAAAGGGCGATCTGCACCTGGCTCCAGTCAAACTCCTCGACATCCTGGATCTCGAGGTTCTTGCCATCAAAGCGCACGGTTTCCCCGGCGCTGCGGCTGGAGGCCAGCGGATAGAGGGTCGCCACCGGGAACTCGCGCTCCTCCAGGATCTCGATCATCGCCTGACCCACGGCGCCGCTTGCGCCCAATACCGCTACGTTAAACTGCTGGCTCATTCTGTTCTCCTCTGAAAATGGTGCGATGGCGCCGACAGGCACCATGGTCGGCAGACTGGTGTCTGCCTGAAATGTCCGAACCGGTGCAAGGACCCCGACACCAGTTCGGTAATAACTTGGCAATCACGCGCGAATGGCCGCTTCGTGCCACCCGATCAGGGCCGGGAGATATCGAATCCCAAGGCCCCCAACGCCGCGCTGGCATGCTCCCCGCCGATCTGCAGGGAGGATAGTTCACGGCGCTCCGGGTAGTGCTTGCGCTGGGCATCGAAACTGCCGGGCTGCCCCAGCCGGTTGCGAAAACGGGCATCATCGCGGCGCACGTCATAAATAAGGTGCACCAGCTGCTTGATCAACGCCTGATCCGGCGCCCGGCCCGGCTCGACCAGCCGCACATCGGGCGGCGGCAGGAGGCGGCGCAGATCCTGGCGCGGCTCGCGCCCCAACTGGCGGCAGAGCGCCTCATAGAGCATCCAGGTGCCACGGGCCTTGCCCTCCAGGCTGTAGCCCGCAATATGGGGCGTGGCGATCTCGGTATGAGGCACCAGCGCCTGCAACGGATCGGGCTCCCCTTCCCACACATCCATTACCAACCGCAGTGGTTCAGGCCCCTGTTGGCGAGCAAGCAGCGCCCGGTTGTCCCACACCTCGCCGCGGGAGGCGTTGATAAGGATCTGGCCTGCGGGCCGCCTGGCAATCTCCTGCTCCCCCAGCAAATGGAAGGTGGCATCCGGCCCCTCGCGGGTGATGGGCACGTGGAAGCTGATGATATCGGCGCCAAGGGCGCTCTGGTAATCTACATACTCCCCCGCCGCGCCACTGCGGGCCTTGGGCGGATCGCAGCGCAGCACCTTCATGCCGAGCGCCTCGGCCTTGGTGGCCACGCACTCGCCGGTGTTGCCGGCACCGATCACCGCCAGGGTCAGGTTGGCGAGCACCAGTTCGTAGCGCTCGGCCAGCACCAGCAAGGCGCTCAGCACATAGTCACCGACCGAATACTTGTTGCAGCCGGGGGCACTGAAAAAGGGGATGTGGCGACTCGCCAAGAGCGCCTTGTCCACATGATCCGTCCCTATGGTGGCGGTACCGACGAAGCGCAATTTGGGACAATCCGCCAGCAGGGCCGCGTCGACCCGGGTGACGGAGCGCACCAGGAGGACGTCCGCATCCTGCAGATCCTGCGCCTGCATCTGCCGCCCTGGCAGGGGGACGACCTCACCGAATTCGGCAAACAGCTCCACGGCGTGGGGCATATTCTCATCAACGACTATTTTCATCGGGCTCTCTTTGGTCAATACCGCCAGCGCGCGCCATTCTAGCCCAAAGCCAGTCAGTATTTCAGCCCGTTACGCAATAACAGTGCCAGCGCGTCCCGATTTCAGCGCTGCGGTACACACAACAACCAGATGGAGGACGCTATGTGGCCGATTGTGTAAGCAGAGGTAACAAGGAGGCAACAGACTTTGCCCTCCCGGTTGCCCGCTGGCACAATGACCCTCTTTTGCCATCGCCCTTGTCTCTTTTCTTTATGTCGCCACAGCTTCACGCCACCGCCCTCACTCGCCGTCAGGTAGCCGGTTTCAGCGCCCTGCTGATCCTCCCCCTGCTGCTGCTCGTCTGCCTGCCCTGGCAACCTTTTATTCCCGCGCTGCTGCATGAGGACTGGCTATGGTGGCTCTACGCCCTTACCCGTACGGTCGATCTCCCCGGGATCGCGGTAACAGGCGCCGTGTTGCTGCTATTGACCCGCCACAAGCTCAAACTGGATCACGCCGCCTTTGTGGCCCTCGCCGGCGCCCTGTTTGCCCTGCTGGTCTGTGACTGGCTCCTCAAGAGCCTCATCAAGCACCTGACTGAGGAGCCCAGGCCCTATCTGCTCTGGCTCGAGAGCCAATCCCTCATCCCGGCGATCAAGGCCTTCTACGCCAGCGCCACCGAACTGCGCAGCGAACAGGTCCATGCCGCCAGCCAGTTGCTGGCCCTGCCCGACTGGCTGAGTCATCACTGGCAGGCGGAGGTGAACTACGCCTTCCCCTCCGGCCACAGCATCGCCGCCATCGCGCTGGCGCAGTTTTTCGGCCTGATCTGGCTGGCCTGTGCCCCCGGGGGAGTCTGGCTGCTCCCCCTGTGGGCACTGGGAATTGGTCTGTCGCGGATGCTGCTCGGCATGCACTGGCCCATTGACGTGCTGGCCAGTGCCCTGCTTGGTGCCTTCACTGCCCTCATTGCGGCGCGCTGGTGGCTGCGCCGGTACTAGGTCGCCCCCTTGGCCAGACGGGGGGACAAGCACCGGCTTTTTTGCCATAATGCCGCCCTGTTTTACGCCGACCGAGATCCCATGACCGACGCAGTTCATACCCTCAAGGGCCGTTTTCGTGGTTTTTACCCCGTCGTCATCGATGTTGAAACCGCAGGTTTCAATGCCAAAACCGATGCCCTGCTCGAAATCGCCGCTTATACCCTGAAAATGGATGAGCAGGGCTGGCTCGTGCCCGACCAAATCTTCCACTTTCATGTCGAGCCGTTCGAAGGGGCCAATCTGGAGAAGGCCGCGCTGGAGTTCACCGGCATCGACCCCTACAACCCGCTGCGCGGAGCCGTCTCAGAGAAAGAGGCGCTGACCGAGATCTTCAAGGGCATTCGCAAGGGGATGAAGGAGCAGGATTGCGGCCGCGCCATCATAGTGGCCCACAACGCCACCTTCGATCATGGCTTCGTCATGGCCGCCGCCGAGCGGGCCGGGCTCAAGCGCAATCCGTTCCACCCTTTTGCCACCTTCGATACCGCCGCCCTGTCCGGGCTGGCCCTCGGCCAGACAGTGCTGGCCAAGGCGTGTCAGGCTGCCCGCATCCCGTTTGACAACAAAGAGGCCCACTCCGCCCTCTATGACACGGAGCGCACCACGGATCTCTTCTGCCATATCGTCAACCGCTGGAAGAGCATGGGGGGCTGGCCTCCCGCCCAGGTGAATGAAGAGACCACCGATGCCCCTGCCAACAACGATGCGCAGGAGGCATAAACAAAAGGCTGCCATGGGCAGCCTTTTTGCTGTTGGCCATAAGGCCGGGGCATCTTCCTGACCCCATTCTGACCAGCATAGAGACGAACTGCGGAGATAAATCCCGTACAGGATCAACTTTGTGCCAGATGCCGCTACCAGATGCCCCTCTCTCCTGATTTTTTTCTCGACATTTGTCACATTTTTCGCAAACTAGCTCTCTTTCATATGACAGACAGCAATCACAAACTATAAGGAAATCAAATGAATCCTGTTGTTGTCGCAGTGGGGCTGATGCTGGTGCTCAGCCTGCTGCGGATCAATGTGGTGGTCTCCCTCGCCCTGGGCGCCATTGCCGGCGGCCTGGTCGGCGGGCTCTCGCTGACCGACACCCTCAGCACCTTCAGCGGTGGCCTGGGTGGCGGTGCCGAAATCGCCCTCTCTTACGCCATGCTGGGTGCCTTCGCCGTCGCCATCTCCCGCTCCGGGATCACCGACTTGCTGGCCCGCAAGGTGATCAGCCAACTGGGCAAAGATGCCAGCAGCTCCCGTATCCTCTGGGTCAAGGCTCTGCTGCTTTGCTCCATCCTGGCCGTCGCCATCTCTTCCCAGAACCTGATCCCGGTTCATATCGCCTTCATTCCGATCCTGATCCCGCCCCTGTTGCACGTGATGGCACAGATGCGGATCGACCGTCGCCAGGTAGCCTGTGTCATCACCTTCGGCCTGACCGCGACCTATATGCTGTTGCCGGTCGGCTTTGGCGGCATCTTCCTGAACAACATTCTGGCCAAGAACCTGATCGACAACGGCGTCGCCATCACCACCAGCCAGATCCCGATGGCCATGGCCATCCCGGTCGGCGGCATGGTGCTGGGTCTGCTGGTGGCCGTCTTTATTAGCTACCGCAAGCCCCGTCAGTATGATCTGGCCAAGATCCTGGATGCCGAGCCGGAAGCCGTCGAGCTCAACCTCACCCACATCTGGGTTGCCTTGCTTGCCATCGCCGTGGCCCTCGGCCTGCAGCTGATGACCAACAGCATCGTCCTGGGTGCCCTGGCCGGTTTCGTCATCTTCACCTGTGGTGGCGTCATCAAATTCCGCGAGAGCCAGGATGCCTTCACCCAGGGGGTGCGCATGATGTCGCTGATCGGCTTCATCATGATCTCCGCCGCCGGTTTTGCCGCCGTGATGAAGGCCACCCACGGGGTCGAAAGCCTGGTGCAGGTCGTTGCCTCCAGCATTGGCCAGCACAAAGGGATTGCCGCCTTCCTGATGCTGCTGGTGGGTCTGCTTATCACCATGGGGATTGGCTCCTCTTTCTCCACCGTGCCCATCATCGCCACCATTTATGTGCCCCTCTGCCTGCAACTGGGCTTCTCCCCCATGGCGATCATCGCCCTGGTCGGCACCGCCGGCGCGCTGGGTGATGCTGGCTCCCCCGCCTCTGACTCCACCCTGGGCCCGACCTCGGGTCTCAATGCCGATGGTCAGCACGACCATATCTGGGACAGCGTGGTGCCCACCTTTATCCACTACAATATCCCGCTCATCATCTTCGGCTGGATTGCCGCCATGGTGCTCTAAGCGCGAGATATCCGGCTGGATAAAGAGATGCAAAAGGCGACCTCGGGGTCGCCTTTTTACTGCCTGCCGCCGACTACGAATGGAAGAGTGCCCGCACACTCAGGCTTTGCCTCATGTCAGGGGAACAGGCAAGCTGGCCCCCTGCATCTTTTTATGTTCCTCTTCATGCCCCTCTTCTCTTGTTTCTCTTGTCGCTCGCTCGTTGAGGTCACAAGCGCCCCTTCTCCTTATTCCCTTTCTTGCCATTGCAAGTGCGGCAACAACCACAGGGTAAATCCGTTGCCAACAAGGCACTCTCGATCCTGCACTACCAGCCTTATGGCAACTCCCCCCATCAAGATAAAAAAAGGCCGCTCATTGAGCGGCCTTTTGATGGGTAGTGTCGGGATTAACCCAGACGAACCCGGGCATTGCGGAACATCCGCATCCAGGCGCCATCCTCGCCCCAGTTGTCCGGGTGCCAGGAGTTGGCCACGGTGCGGAACACCCGCTCCGGGTGCGGCATCATGATGGTGGCGCGGCCATCCGTAGTGGTCACGGCGGTGATGCCGTCCGGCGAGCCGTTCGGGTTGGCAGGATAGTGCTCGGTCACCTGACCGCGGTTATCCACGAAACGCAGCCCCACCAGACCGCTGGCTTGCAGCGCCGCCAGGTGGGCGCCGTCGCGCACTTCCACCCGCCCTTCCCCGTGGGAGACGGCGATCGGCATCATGGAGCCTGCCATGCCGGCGAAGAAGGCGGACGGGGAGTCCTGTACTTCCACCAGGCTGAAGCGGGCCTCGAAGCGCTCGGAGCGGTTGCGCACGAAGCGCGGCCAGAGATCGGCACCCGGGATGAGCTCGCGCAGGTTGGACATCATCTGGCAACCGTTGCAGACACCGAGTGACAGGGTATCGCCGCGTTCGAAGAAGCGCTGGAACTGCTCGCGGGCGCCATCGTTGAACAGGATGGACTTGGCCCAGCCTTCACCCGCCCCCAGCACGTCGCCGTAGGAGAAGCCGCCACAGGCCACCAGGCTCTGGAACTGCTCCAACTTGATACGACCGGAGAGGATATCGCTCATATGCACGTCGACGGCGGTGAAGCCGGCGCGGTCAAACGCCGCCGCCATCTCCACGTGGGAGTTGACCCCCTGCTCGCGCAGCACCGCCAGACGTGGCGAGGCCCCCTTGGCGATATAGGGCGCCGCCACATCGTCGGACGGGTTGTAGCAGAGCTTGGCCTGCAGGCCCGGATCGGTGGCGTCCTGACGGGCGGCATGCTCCTGATCCGCGCACTCGGGGTTGTCGCGCAGGCGCTGCATCTGCCAGCTGGTCTCGCCCCAGATGGTGCGCAGGGCGGTGCGGCTGGCACGGTAAACCTCCTGACCGGCCCGCTGCAGGGTGATGAGATCCCCCTCGCGCACCGTGCCGAGCACGTGGGAGCAGGCGGCCAGCCCATGGCCGGCCAAAAGCGTCAGCACCGCTTCCTTATCTTCACGGCGCACCTGGATGACAGCACCCAGCTCCTCGTTGAACAGGGCCGGCAGCAGGTCGCCACCGATGCGATCCAGTTGCAGATCGAGGCCGCAGTGACCGGCGAAGGCCATCTCCACCAGGGTGACGAAGAGGCCGCCATCGGAGCGGTCATGGTAGGCAATCAGCTTGCGATCGGCCACCAGCGCCTGGATGGCGTTGAAGAAGCCCTTGAGCTGGACCGGGTTGTCCAGATCCGGCGCCTTGTCACCCAGCTGGCGATAGACCTGGGCCAGGGCGGAGGCGCCGAGGCGCTGCTTGCCGTTGCCAAGATCGATGAGGATAAGGTCGGTTTCACCGAGATCGCTGCGCAGTTGCGGCGTGACGGTGTTGCGCACATCCTCGACCCGGGCAAAGGCGGAGATGAGCAGGGAGAGCGGCGAGGTGACGCTTTGCTCCTTGCCATCCTGCTGCCAGCGGGTCTTCATGGACATGGAGTCCTTGCCCACCGGGATGGTGATGCCAAGGGCCGGGCAGAGCTCCTCACCAACCGCCTTGACCGCCTCATAAAGACCGGCATCTTCACCCGGGTGACCGGCAGCGGCCATCCAGTTGGCGGAGAGCTTGACCCGCTTGAGGGAACCGATGTGAGCCGGTGCCAGGTTGGTGAGCGCTTCCGCCACCGCCATACGGGCAGAAGCGGCGTGGGAGAGCAGCGCGACCGGAGTGCGCTCGCCCATCGACATGGCTTCGCCGTGATAACTGTCATAGGTGGCCGCGGTGACGGCGCAATCGGCCACCGGGATCTGCCAGGGGCCGACCATCTGGTCGCGATTGACCAGACCGGTCACGCTGCGATCGCCGATGGTGATGAGGAAGGACTTCTCCGCCACGGTGGGCAGACGCAATACCCGTTCGGCGGCTTCACTGAGAGTGATGCCATCCAGTTGTAGCGGCTTGCCTTGCGCCGGCAGAGTCACCACGTCGCGGTGCATCTTGGGGGTCTTGCCGAGCAGCACGTCCAGCGGCAGATCGATGGGGTGGTTGTCAAAATGCTGATCGGAGAGGGTCAGATGCTTCTCTTCGGTCGCGCTGCCGATCACGGCATAGGGAGCGCGCTCACGCTCACACAGGGCCTTGAACAGCGGCAACTTATCTTGCGCCACCGCCAGCACGTAACGCTCCTGGGATTCGTTGCACCAGATCTCCAGCGGGCTCATGCCCGGCTCGTCGTTAGGAATGGCACGCAAATCGAAACGGCCACCGCGATCACCGTCGCTCACCAGCTCCGGCATGGCGTTGGAGAGACCACCCGCACCCACGTCGTGGATAAAGACGATGGGGTTGTCGTCCCCCAGTTGCCAGCAGCGGTCGATCACCTCCTGGCAACGGCGCTCCATCTCGGGGTTGTCACGCTGCACCGAGGCAAAGTCGAGATCTTCTGCCGACTGGCCGGAGGCCATGGAGGAGGCGGCACCGCCCCCCAGACCGATGTTCATCGCCGGGCCACCCAGCACAATCAGCGCGGCGCCGACCGGGATCTCCCCTTTCTGGACATGTTCGGTGCGGATGTTGCCGATGCCGCCTGCCAGCATGATGGGCTTGTGGTAGCCACGCACCTCGACGCCGTTGTGGCTCGGCACCTCCTCTTCGAAGGTACGGAAGTAACCGAGAATGGCCGGACGGCCGAACTCGTTGTTGAACGCGGCACCGCCAAGCGGCCCCTCCTGCATGATGTCAAAGGCGCTGACAATGCGGCTCGGCTTGCCGAAATCCTGCTCCCAGGGCTGCTCGAAACCGGGGATACGCAGGTTGGAGACGGAGAAGCCCACCAGACCCGCCTTGGGCTTGGCGCCACGGCCGGTGGCTCCCTCATCGCGGATCTCGCCGCCGGAGCCGGTGGCGGCGCCCGGGAACGGAGAGATGGCGGTCGGGTGGTTGTGGGTCTCCACCTTCATCAGAATGTCGACCTGCTCCTGATGGTACTGGTACTCGCCGTTGGTCGGGCTCGGGAAGAAGCGGCCACCCTGGCTCCCTTCCATCACGGCAGCGTTGTCTTTATAGGCAGAGAGGACATGATCCGGCGTCTGCTCGAAGGTGTTCTTGATCATCTTGAACAGCGACTTGGGCTGCTGCTCACCGTCGATGGTCCAGTCGGCGTTGAAGATCTTGTGGCGGCAGTGCTCCGAGTTTGCCTGGGCAAACATGTAGAGCTCGATGTCGTTGGGGTTGCGGCCAAGCCTGGTGAAGTTCTCCACCAGATAGTCGATCTCGTCATCGGCCAGCGCCAGACCCAGCGCCACGTTGGCCTCGGCCAACGCGGCGCGGCCACCGGCCAGCACGTCCACCTGGGTGAAGGGGCGCGGCTCGTGATGGGCAAACAAGGCTGCGGCCTCGTTCATCTCGCCAAACACCGTCTCCATCATGCGGTCGTGCAGCACGGCGGCCACGTCGGCGCGCTGGGCATCGCTCAGCTCACCCTTGGCCTGAACGTAATAGGCGATGCCTCGCTCGAGCCGTTTGACCTGGGTCAGGCCGCAGTTGTGGGCGATGTCGGTTGCTTTGGAAGACCAGGGGGAGATAGTGCCGGGGCGGGGGGTAACGAGAAACAGCTGACCGCTGGGGGTGTGTTCAGGGATGGTCGGGCCGTAGCGCAGGAGCTGGCCCAATGTCGCTCGCTCCGGGGGCGACAGCGGGCTCGAGAGTTCGGCGAAGTGCACGTATTCGGCATAGACATCCTCTATCTCTACTCCTCTCTCCTGTTTCATCTGCGCGAAGCGCTGCAGCAGTTTTTGGACACGAAAATCAGACAGTGCGGGGGCACCACGCAAGATATCCATATGACCTTTCTCACCAAGTGTTGAAGTGGGGGGGAATTGAGACGCGCGTATTATAGGGATCTGGCTCACGGCGGACAAACGTTTTTCTAATTTGATGCAGTGTGACTCGACGCACACTCTCTGGTATAAAGGTGCCTCTTTTTTGACAAATGCCGATTTTTTCAACAAAGGTACTCACCTACTTGCGCTGCATTTTTCGACTGTTTATCGGGTTGATGTTGACGCTGGCCCTGGGTGGCTGTGACTTCTATACCCCCTCCAGCCAGCTGGAGCAGATCCGCCAACGGGGCGAGATCCGGGTTGGCACCCTCTACGGCCCCACCTCCTATTACCAGCGGGACGATATCGCCCAGGGCTTCGATTACGAACTGGCCAAAAACTATGCCGACTGGCTGGGGGTCAAGCTCACCATAGTGCCGGTCAACACCGCCGACGAGCTGGTAGCCCTGCTGCAAAAAGACAAGCTGGATCTCGCCGCTGCCGCCATCATGGTCACGCCGGAGCGGCGCGCACTGCTGCGCTTTGGTCCCGGCTTTTATCAGGTCTCCCCCAAGCTGGTCTATCGCAACGGCAAACCCAAGCCTGCTTCCCTGAACGACATCAAGGGCAAGCTGGTGGTGGCCGCAGGATCCAGCGGCGAAGATCTGCTCAAAGAGCTCAGCAAGGACTATCCAAGCCTCAACTGGAGCACCCGCACCGATGCCGACGTGGAAGATCTGCTCAAGCAGGTCGTAAAAGAAGAGATCGACTACACGATAGTGCAGGATACCGTGCTGGCTCGCACCCAGCGCTACTACCCCGAACTCACCGATGGCCTGACCCTGGCCCAGCAGCAAACCGTGGCCTGGGCCATGACCAAGCTGCCGGATGACAGCCTCTATGCCAGCGTCATCGACTTCTTCGGCCAGCGCTTCATGGATGGCGCCATCGCCAAGCTGGACGAGAAGTACTTCGGCCACGTGCAGAACTTCGACTTCGTCGATACCCGCACCTTCCTGAAGCGCGCCAAGAGCCTGCTGCCGAAATACCAGCCTCTGTTCCAGGCCTATGCCAAGAACATCGACTGGCGTCTGCTGGCTGCCATCAGCTACCAGGAGTCCCACTGGGATCCCCAGGCCCGTTCCTATACTGGGGTGCGCGGCATGATGATGCTGACCGAACCCACCGCCAAGGCGATGGGGGTCAACGACCGGACCCATCCGGAGGAGAGCATCAAGGGGGGCGCCCTCTATCTGCAGCACATGATGGAGAAGGTGCCCGACTCTGTGCCCGAGGATGAGAAGGTGTGGTTTGCCCTCACTGCCTACAACATCGGCTACGGCCACATGATGGATGCCCGTCGCCTGACCAAGGAACTCGGCAAGAACCCGGATGCCTGGGGCGACGTGAAAGAGGTGCTGCCGCTGCTGCAGCAGGCGCGCTGGCATCGCAAGGTGCGCTATGGCTATGCCCGTGGCGGCGAGGCGCGTAACTACGTCAACAACGTGCGCCAGTATTACCAGAGCCTGCTGTGGCTCGACAACGAACAGCAGAAGGATCAGCAGCGGGAAAGTCTCGATCGGGATGACGACAGCCCGTCAGAGCCGGTAGAGCGGCCGACCATTATCGCCGAGGTAGTGAGCCGGATCACCCAGAGTTAACCTGCTGATCCCGCTGTTTTCGGCCAAATTTCTCTGCTACCATCTGATCACATCGGAGCCTATCTGAAATCGCATTGTTTTTCATAGCGTTGAGATATGCACTAACAGCAATTTCCGATGGGCTCCGCCAATGACCCAAGGCCGGGATGGCCACCCAATTGGGAGGAGACCAAGATGCAAAAACGTAGAAAAATCAGTCTGGTCAGAAAA
The DNA here is from genome assembly GCF_019048725.1 of Aeromonas sp. FDAARGOS 1407. Classification (NCBI taxonomy): domain Bacteria; kingdom Pseudomonadati; phylum Pseudomonadota; class Gammaproteobacteria; order Aeromonadales; family Aeromonadaceae; genus Aeromonas; species Aeromonas sp. FDAARGOS 1407. The sequence goes on along the minus strand of NZ_CP077399.1, from coordinate 2,854,097 downwards.
GCAAAGAGCAGCTGGAGCCCCAGACGCAAACTCAAGCTTAATGACATGAAGCGCAAGATATGGCGCAGAAACCGCTCATTTACCCTGCTCATCGCTGAGCACACAGCATAAACCCGGCATTTGCCGGGTTTTTTTATCGCTTCTTTTACTGACCAACCATCATGGCAACAGGGTCGCCTGGAACTGCACCGAGCGTTTTGAGACCAGATTGTTGCAGTGGTTACAGAAGTAATCCACCGCGCCGCACGCCTTCAGCCGCTCCAGCTCCTGCTGGCAGGTGGGGCATAGCGCCGTGATGCGCACGTTGGCCTGACACTGGCCGCAGATCTGCTCCTTGCTGCGGGTATCCAGTTCGGCCTGGCAGGATGGACAAAGCGGGGCTTCCATTTTCGACTCCTCGTAAAGTGAACCAGCCATGGGGTGGCCCATGGCTGGTTCCCCTTCCCTTGCGGATCCGGGAGAGCATAACAAAGCGGCTGCCGGTGAGGGCAGCCGCCAGGGCTTATTTCTTCTTCATCTTCAACAGGCGTTTGCGCTGACGCTCCTGACTCAGGGTCAGGGTGTTCTTCTTGCCCTCAAACGGGTTGACCGATTCCTGGAACTCGACCCGGATCGGGGTGCCCATGATCTTGAGGGACTTGCGGAAGTAGTTGATGAGGTAGCGCTTGTACGAATCCGGCAAGTCGTTGAGCTGGTTGCCGTGGATCACGATGCGCGGCGGGTTGTAACCACCGGCGTGGGCGTACTTCAGCTTGACCCGGCGACCGTTCACCATGGGCGGCTGGTGATCTTCCTGGGCCATCTGCATGATGCGGGTCAGCATGGCGGTGCTGGTACGGCGGGTCGCCGACTGGTACGCCTCCTGAATGGATTCGAACAGGTGGCCGACACCGCTGCCGTGCAGGGCTGAGATGAAGTGAACGCGGGCGAAGTCGATGAATCCCAGACGACGGTCGAGCTCATTCTTGACGTCCTCTTTCACCTTCTGATCCAGACCGTCCCACTTGTTCACCACCAGTACCACGGAGCGGCCGGTGTTGAGCACGAAGCCGAGGATGCTCAAGTCCTGATCGGTGATGGTCTCCTGGGCGTCGATCACCAGCAGGCAGACGTTGGCATCTTCAATGGCCTTGAGGGTCTTGATGACGGAGAACTTCTCCACCGTCTCGTGCACCTTGCCACGACGACGCACACCGGCGGTGTCGATGATGACGTACTTCTGATCGTCGCGCTCCATCGGGATGTAGACGGAGTCACGGGTGGTGCCCGGCATGTCATAGACGATGACGCGGTCTTCACCCAGCATGCGGTTGGTCAGGGTGGATTTGCCGACGTTGGGGCGACCGACGATGGCAAACTTGATGGGCAAGTCGGCAAACGGGGTCTCCTTGGTGTCTTCCTTGGTATCCAGATCACCGGCAGCCACCATGCGCAGCAGGGCTTCTTCGTCGAAGTCCTCCTCCTCTTCATCCTGCGCCTCTTCCCCGGTTACCGCACCGACCAGCTCCTCCAGGTGAGGCGCCAGGGCCAGCTCCAGCAGGCTCAATACACCACGGCCGTGGGCCGCCGCCATCTGGTACACCTCGCCCAGGGCCAGACCGTAGAACTCGGACACCGCGGAATCACCGTCGATGCCGTCGGTCTTGTTGGCCACCAGGAACACTTTCTTATGGGACTTGCGCAGGTGCTCGGCGATGGCCTGATCCGCGGCGGTCAGACCGGCGCGGGCATCCACCATGAACAGCACCACGTCCGCTTCATCGATAGCCAGCAGGGACTGCTCGGCCATCTTCAGCTCGATGCCCTCTTCGGTGCCATCGATACCGCCGGTATCGACCACGATAAATTCCAGCTCGCCCAACTTCGCCTGACCGTATTTGCGGTCCCGGGTCAGACCGGGGAAGTCGGCAACCAGGGCATCCCGAGTACGGGTCAAGCGGTTAAACAGGGTGGATTTCCCCACGTTGGGGCGGCCCACCAGGGCTACTACAGGAGTCATAAAAGCCTCATTCTCAAGACGACAAAGGCTCCGGGTCCGAAGACCAGGAGCCGGATATTCACATTTTCGGACGATCAGGGACGCTTGATGGCGTACAACTTGCCGTCACGGCTCTGTACATACAGGGTGTCACTATCCACCAGGGGGGCGGAGTAGAGACCACTGCTGTCGAGCTGCTGCATCGCCTGGATGGTACCGTCGGTACGATCCAGCCAGTACAGGTATCCTTCCACATCACCCACCACCACATAGTCACCCAGGATGACAGGTGCGGTAACGGTACGATTCTCCAGCTGGGTATTGGACCACAGCTCCAGACCATTGCGACGGTCGATGGCAAACAGATGGCTGCGGCTGTCGGTCAGCACGATGGCATTGCCGGTCAGCGCCAGATCGCGGTAGCCGGAATACTTGCGCTTCCACACTTCGTCGCCGCTCATCAGCTTGCGGGCCATCAGCTGGCCGTTGTAGGCGATGGCATAAAGCTCGTCACCGGCGATGAGCGGGCTGGCATCCACGTCCACCATGCGATCCAGCTCGGTGGCGCCGCGCGGGTCGGCCACCTTGGACTGGCGCACCGGCTGGCCGTTGCTCAGCAGCGCAATACCCACCTTGCCATCGGCACGGCCGTAAATGACGGCGCCGTTGGTGATGATGGGGGCGCCGGTGCTGCGCAAGGTCAGCGGCGGCTGCTCTTCGGAGAGCGACCACTGCAGCTTGCCTTCATCGGTATCCAGCGCCACCAGGCGACCGGAGGTGGTCAGCACCACCACACGGCCATCTTCCACCGCCGGGCTTGCCACCACTTCACCGGGCACCGAGGTCTGCCACAGCACCTCGCCGTTCTCCTCGTTCAGGGCGTAGACCACCCCGTTTTCGGAGCCGAGGAACAGTTTGCCGTAACGGGCAACCAGACCGCCGGAGAGACGGGCGCTGCGCTTGTCGGCATTGATCGGCAGATCCGCCAGATCGACGCTCCACAGCTCCTTGCCGCTGGCGCGATCGAAGGCAGTGACGTCGCCGTCACGGGCGGCGGCATAGATACGGTCCTCTTCCACCACCGGCTTGAGCTGGGAGTAGAAGTTGCCGATCCCGTCACCCACGGTGGAGGACCAGACGGTATCCGCCGTGAAGGAAGAGGTCACCTGCGGCAGGGGCGCCATCGGGGTGAGATCCTCTTCCGAACTGAACAGGGAACACCCCTGCAGAGCGAAGGAGACTGCCGCCCCCAACGCCATCATCTTGAATAGATTACGCATCCGCTGCCTCACCTGTGGTCGTGGCCGGCAAGGCCAGATCGTCCATCTTCAATTTGAGTTCCTGGCTGCCCTGCAGGCCGCCGGCATCCGCCGCCGCCTGATAGGCATCCCGCGCCTCTTCCAGCTTGCCCTGCCCCAGCAGGATATCGCCGCGCACTTCCGCCACCTGGGCCTTGAAGGCGTCGTTGTTGATCTTGCCAAGCTGGGCCAGCGCCTCGTCGGCCTTGCCCTGACCGTTCAGCACCCGGGCCAGACGCAGGGAAGCAAACGGACGAATGCTCTCGTCACCGGAGGAGGCCACCAGCGCAAGCTGCTCGGCAGCCAGGTCCAGCTTGCCCGCCTTGACGGCGGCTGAGGCCAGTTGCAGTGCAGCCATATCGCCATAGGCATCGCCCTTGTTGGCGGTGACAAACTGCTGCGCCTGCTCAAGACCGGCAGCTTCGCCCTTTGCCAGCTGCTCCAGCACCTGGTTGTAAGAGCTGGAAGCAGCCTCCATGGTCTCCTGCTGATGCTGGTTGTAATAGCGCCAGCCGAACAGACCAACCAGACCGATCACGGTCCCGGCGATCACCGAGGTTCCGTTCTCTTTCCACCACTCCTTGATAACCTCAACCTGTTGTTCTTCGGTGGTATAGACTTCCACAGCTTACTCTCCTTTGGCTGCCAGCAGGGCAATGGCGGCATCGACCGTGACGGTCTGTTGCTCGGCCTGACCACGCAGATATTTGATGGTGATCTCCCCGTTTTGCACCTCGGTCTCACCGAGGATCAGGGCGATCGCCGCGCCGCTCTTGTCGGCACGCTTGAGTTGTTTCTTGAAGTTGCCACCACCGCAGTGGCTCATCAGGCGAAGATCCGGCAGCGCATCGCGCAGACGCTCGGCCAGCTGGAAGCCAGCCTGCTCGGTCCCCTCGCCCACCATGCAGAGGTAGACATCCACCGCCGGGCGGATATCGGCGTTGAGCTCGAGCGTTTCCAGCATCAGCACCAGACGCTCCATGCCCATGGCGAAACCCACGGCCGGGGTCGGCTGGCCGCCCAGCTGCTCTACCAGACCGTCGTAACGGCCACCGGCACAGACGGTGCCCTGGGCACCCAGACTGTTGGTCACCCACTCGAATACGGTGAGGTTGTAGTAATCGAGACCACGCACCAGGCGCTCGTTCACTTCATATTGGATACCGGCAGACTCGAGCAGGCGCTTGAGCCCCTCGAAGTGAGCCAGGCTCTCTTCGCCCAGGTGATCGAACAGACGCGGGGCATTGACCAGGATGGCCTGGACTTTTTCGTCCTTGGAGTCGAGCACCCGCAGCGGGTTGCTGTACATGCGACGCTGGCTCTCTTCGTCCAGCTGATCCTTGTACTGCTCCAGGTAGGCCACCAGGGCATCACGGTAAGCCGCACGCTCACTGCTTTGGCCCAGAGTATTGAGCTGCAGAGTGACGTGATCCTGGATGCCGAACAGACGCCACAGGCGGTGAGTCAGCATGATAAGCTCGGCATCGATGTCCGGCCCGTTGATGCCAAACAGCTCGACCCCGAACTGGTGGAACTGGCGGTAACGGCCCTTCTGGGGACGCTCGTGGCGGAACATGGGGCCCATGTACCACATGCGGCGTTCCTGGTTGTAAAGCAGACCGTGTTCGATACCGGCTCGCACACAGCTGGCGGTCCCTTCCGGACGCAGGCTCAGGCTGTCGCCGTTGCGATCTTCAAAGGTGTACATCTCTTTTTCGACCACGTCGGTCACTTCACCGATGGCGCGCTTGAACAAATGCGTCTGCTCGACGATGGGCATGCGCACTTCGCTGTAACCATAACTGGCAACGACCTGGCGCAGGATCTGTTCAACTTTCTGCCATACCGGGCTCTGCTCCGGCAGGCAATCATTCATACCGCGAATAGCTTGGATCTGTTTTGCCACGTTGATACTCGAGAAAAAGAGGTAAAATTTGGCCGCATTATAGGGATTTTCACCCCCGAGGTAAAATCAGGGAATCCGGATGCGGGATGTAAAATCAGTCACCTGGACACGGGGCCACCGAATGTGGCCCCGTTTCGCTCAATCCTTGTCCAGCAGGATCTGGTTGGCGGGATCCAGCATGGCCGCCCGGGCGCGAATGCGACGCTCCAGGGTCGGGATCAGATCCTTGTTGTCGAGCCGATCGACCCGTTGGCCCCCCTCGTAGAAGGCGCTCTTGTTGGCCGCCCCAGCTAGCCCCAGATCGGAGACCAGCGCCTCCCCCGGACCATTCACCACGCAGCCGATGATGGAGACATCCATCGGAGTGATGATGTCCTCGAGACGCTGCTCGAGTTCGTTGACCGTGCCGATGACGTCGAACTCCTGACGGGAGCAGGAGGGACAGGCGATAAAGTTGATGCCACGGGAGCGGATGCGCAGGGATTTCAGGATATCGAAGCCCACCTTGATCTCTTCCACCGGATCGGCGGCCAAGGAGATGCGCAGGGTATCGCCAATGCCCTCGCTCAGCAGCATGCCAAGGCCGATGGCGGATTTGACCGCACCGGCACGGAAACCGCCCGCCTCAGTGATGCCAAGGTGCAGCGGCTGCTCGATCTGCTTGGCCAGCAGACGATAGGCGCCGACCGCGAGGAACACATCGGAGGCCTTGACGCTCACCTTGAAATTCTGGAAGTCGAGACGGGTCAGATAATCCACGTGACGCATGGCGGACTCCACCAGCGCCTCCGGGGTCGGTTCGCCGTACTTCTCCTGGATATCCTTCTCCAGCGACCCGCCATTGACCCCGATGCGGATCGGGATGTTGAGGTCACGGGCGCAGTCGACCACGGCACGCACCCGCTGCTCATTGCCGATGTTGCCCGGGTTGATGCGCAGGCAGTCGGCCCCGTACTCGGCCACTTTCAGGGCGATGCGGTAGTCGAAGTGGATATCGGCGACGATGGGAATGCGGGTCTGCTGCTTGATGAGTTTGAAGGCTTCCGCCGCCTCCATGGTGGGCACGGAGACCCGGACGATATCGGCACCGACCCGTTCGATCCGCTGGATCTGCTCGACGGTGGCGGCCACGTCCGTGGTTTTGGTGTTGGTCATGGTCTGCACCGTGATGGGGGCATCGCCCCCAACCGGTACATTGCCAACCATGATCTGCCGGGATTGACGACGAATAATGGGAGATTCGTGAGCGGACATGACTGAGAGATTACTCCTGCGGCAGTGAGAAGCGGGCAGTACGGCCGTTGTTGTAACGACTCATATCAAACGACTGGCCCTTGTATTCGAGCTTGACGGCCATGGGCGCGCCAACGATCAATTTCAGCGGCTCGGCGCCTTCCAGCACCAGTTCGTCGTTTGCCTTCTTCAGACCGCTATACAGGGTCTTGCCATTGGCATCCTTGACATCCAGCCAGCAATCGGCGGTAAAACTCATCTTGAGCTGGGGCGCGCTGACCGGTTCGCTCGCAGCGCTCTCGTCGGTCGCTGCCACATCTGATGCGCTGCTCTCAGCCTGGGTGCTGACGGCGGCGCTGGGATTTTCCTCAGGCAGGACCGCCGCCTCCGGCGCCAGGGTGCCAGTCGCATCGGAGACGGCAGCGGGCGCTGCAGCGTCGATGGCAGGCTCAGTTGCATCGGTCACCGGCGCCAGACTCTCGGTTCCCGGCACAGAGTCTGTGGCTGCGACGGAGGTTGAGGCGCTCATCTCGGTGGCAGCGAGGGCTTCGTCACCTGCGGAGCGACGGGCCGTGCTCTGCCACCACCAGGCAACGGAGAGGCCGATCAGCACCAGGATCACCAGCCAGGTCACCACCTTGAGCCGACTGTCGTTGGCTTGCTGGCGGGAACGGCGGGAGAAGCTCTGCATGTCGATGTTGTCGGGGGGCGTCAGACCCAGCTTGTCGTAAGCCGCCAGTATGGTCTCTTCGGGGATCCCGACAAGCTTGGCATAGGTACGCAGATAGCCACGGATAAAGGTATGGGACGTGTGCTTGTCGTAAGTATCCGATTCAATGGCGGCAATCAGGGTCAGACGAAGATGAATGCGAGACGCAACCTGCTCTCGTGTCCATCCGAGCTGTTCACGGGCGTTGCGCAGCAGCTGGCCTGGGCCCACTGCCTGGGAATCGTCTTGGAAATCGTGTTGCTGTTCAGTAGTCATTGGCTAAGTAACGCTTGGCTTGTTGCGAAGTGGGATATTGCCTTACCAGCTCAGTCCCGAATTGGTGAAGTAATGCCGGTTTGTCCATGGCCTGCGCCAGCCGCAATCTCAACCAGAGACTCGCTTCGTTTTCGTCCGATACATCGGCAAAACGGGCGAGGTAGGACTGCACGTCAGGTAGCTTGCCATCTTTCATGGAAAGTTCGGCCAAGTCCAGCAATAACCTTGGATCGCGGGGATTATACCCCAAGGCCAGACGATAGTACTCGCCGGCTTTATCATTTCTGCGATTTTGCAGGGCACAAAGCGCCGCATTCTCGTACGTATCGGCTATTTTCACGTACCCGGGCTGGGTGACCGCCTGGTTGAACGCCATGTCCGCCTCATCATAGCGACCCCGGTTGCACAGGAAGGCGCCATAGTTGTTCATTGCGTCAGCATTGGACGGATCCATGGCCAGGGCATTCTTGTAACTGGCTTCGGCCGCCTTGAAATCCCCTACCTTCTGGTAGAAGTAGGCAAAGCCGATCTGAACCTGGGGATTGGAGGGGTCGTACTGGAGGGCGCGGTCAAGGTTGAACTTGGCCTGTTCGGCATTGCCTTGCCGCAGATATTGAATACCCAAATCCAGGCGAGTCTGGGCTGCCGCCTTGAGGTCGGGGCCCACTTCACGCTGGGTCGAATTCTGGCCAGCGTAAGTGGTCTCGGTCACACAGCCTGGCAGCGCGCAGAGCGCTGCCACTACGATCAATGTACGTGTATCCATTCCCTGTCTATACAATGGCTTAGCAATTAAACCATTTTGACGGAAATCCCATCCTGTTGCATCCGATTTTTGATGGTGCGCTTGGTGCGGTCGATCACATCCCCCACCAGCTGGCCACAGGCGGCATCGATGTCATCACCACGGGTCTTGCGGACGATCACGGTGAAACCGTACTCCATCAGCACCTTGGAGAAGCGATCGATACGGCTGTTGCTCGGCTTGCCATAAGGGTTGCCCGGGAAGGGGTTGAACGGGATCAGGTTGATCTTGCTCGGGGTGTCTTTCAGCACCTTGGCCAGCTCGTGGGCATGCTGCATGTCATCATTGATATGATCGAGCAGCACATATTCCACGGTCACCCGACCGCCGTTGGCGTTGGATTTGGCCAGATAACGGCGCACCCCGGCGAGGAAGTCCTCGATGTTGTACTTGTCGTTGATCGGCATGATCTCGGAGCGCAGCTTGTCATTGGGCGCATGCAGGGAGATGGCCAGGGCCACGTCGATCTGATCCCCCAGCATGTCCAGCGCCGGCACCACCCCGGAAGTGGAGATGGTCACCCGGCGCTTGGAGATGCCAAAGCCGTAGTCGTCCATCATCAGACGCATGGCGGGCACTACGTTGGCCAGGTTCAGCAGCGGCTCGCCCATCCCCATCATTACCACATTGGTGATGGGACGTTTGCCACCGACAACCCGGGCGGCACGCCACACCTGGCCGATGATCTCGGAGACTTTCAGGTTGCGGTTGAAGCCTTGCTGGGCGGTGGAGCAGAACTTGCATTCCAGCGCACAACCGACCTGGGAGGAGACGCACAGGGTGGCGCGATCATCTTCGGGAATATAGACGGTCTCCACTTCCTGATCCCCTACCTGCAGCGCCCACTTGATGGTGCCGTCAGAGGAGCGTTGCTCACGGCTGATCTCGGGGGCTTTGATCTCGGCGATGGCTTTGAGGCGCTCCTTGAGCACCTTGTTGACGTTGGTCATCTGATCGAAATCATCACAACCAAAGTGATAGATCCACTTCATGACCTGATCTGCCCGGAATGGCTTCTCGCCCAGTTCGACGAAAAAAGCGCGCATGGCATCCCGATCAAGATCCAGCAGGTTGATTTTTGTTTCGCTCATCAATGGCCTCGGTTCAAACACTTCATCAATTATTGGCTGACGATGTCAGGGGGCGGCATTGTACAAATTATGGGTCTGGCTTTCTACCTGGAGAATAGAGGGATATTGCACCGGAGGCGAAAACAACAAAGGGAGCCGAAGCTCCCTTTGTCACATCACCCGGACCTTATCAGCCGCGCGGGCAGATCTCGTCATCGGAGAAGAAGTAGGCAATTTCACGGGCGGCAGAGGCCGGGGCATCAGAGCCGTGAACGGCGTTGCGATCGATGCTTTCGGCATAGCAGGCACGCAGGGTACCGGCCAGGGCCTCTTTCGGGTTGGTCGCGCCCATGATTTCACGGTGACGGCGAATGGCGTCTTCGCCTTCCAGCACCTGCACCATGACAGGACCCGAGGTCATGAAGCTGACCAGGCCGTCATAGAAGGGCTTGCCCTGGTGCTCGGCATAAAAACCGGCGGCCTGTTCGCTGCTCATGTGCAGCATCTTGGCGGCAACTACTTTCAGGCCTGCGCTCTCGAAGCGGTTGTAGATGGCACCGATCAAGTTCTTGCTGACAGCATCCGGCTTGACGATAGAGAAAGTACGTTCGATGGCCATTGAGATCTTTCCTTAACTACAGAGGTTTATTGTTAGAATCCATGTTCGCTGGCGATTATACGTAAACAAAAACCCAAAAAACACACAGTCTGGCAACTTTTTATTAAAAATACCGTTCTTGCAGTCAACATCAGGGCCATATTGGCCGAGCCAGGCCAGAAAATATGTGCGCTTGTGCACGATAATCCTATGAAGCGCTTAAAAAGCCATCTTTTGCTCATTATTCCAGCACCATGAAAAAGGGCGCCCAAGGCGCCCTTTTCATTTAGCCAGCCTCTGCCAGCAAGGTGTGCGCTATGGTGCGCATCCCCAGAGTATTGGCCCCCGGCGCCCAGAGGGCGTCGCCGTTGTCGCTGAAGCAGGCTGCCAGATCGATATGAAGCCAGCCAGCCCCCTCATTGGCCACGAAGCGGGAGAGGAAGCCCGCCGCGTTGGAGGCGCCACCCGGCCCGCCCCCCTTGACCGGACGACTGTTGGCCGTATCGGCGTAATGAGACGGACACTGCTGGCGATGCCAGGGCTCGAGCGGCAGCGGCCAGGCCGGTTCCTGCTCGGCCTCTGCATAGGCCATGGCCCGGCTCACCAAGGACTTGTCCAGACCAAACAGGGCGTTATAACGCCCACCCAGCGCCATCACGGCGGCGCCGGTCAGGGTGGCCGCATCTATGATGAGCGGGGCACCGGACTCGCTCGCGAGCTGCAGACCGTCGGCCAGCACCAGCCGCCCTTCGGCATCGGTGTTGACGATTTCCACCGTGGTACCGTTTTTGTAGGTGAGGATATCCCCCAGCTTGTAGGCATGACCCGACACCAGGTTTTCGGCGCAGCAGAGGATGAGTTTCACCCGCTTGTTAAGCCCGCGCAGCATGGCCAGCGCCAGGGCACCGGTGACGATGGCCGCCCCGCCCATGTCGCACTTCATGGTGAGCATCCCCTCGGAGCTCTTCATGGAGTAGCCGCCAGAGTCGAAGGTGATCCCCTTGCCCACCAGGGCCGCCGCCACCGGTGCCTTGGGATCCCGACTCGGGTTGAAGTCGAGTTCGAGCAACACGGGTTCGCGCTCGCTGCCACGCCCCACCTGATAGAGGCCGACCCAGCCCGCCTGCTGCAAGGCAGCCCCCTTGAGGATCCGGTGGCTCACCTTGTCTGGCGCCAGCTCGGTGATGAAGGCTGCTGCCTCCACCGCCAGTTCCAGTGGTCCCAGCTGCTCGGGGGTAGCATTGGTCATCTCGCGCACCCAGCGACCACACAACCAGCGTGCCTCCAGTTCCTCCCTGTCCTCTTCCGACGACATGGCCCACTGCAGTTGCACCTCGGCCTTGGGGGTCTGCAAGCCCTGGGCAAAGGCCCACTGCTGTTCACGTTCCCAGTGACCGGCCAGGGTCACTTTCTGGATCCCCTGCTGGCAGAGGCGGCGCGCCGCCTGCTGGATATCGAGCAGGGGGCTTGTGCTCACCAGGTGGATCACCATGCCATCGGCACGGTGGGAGAGCAGTGCCCCCTCCCCCCATTCGGTCGGGGCAAAGTCACGGCATAACCAGACGTTCATACGCTCACCTCCTGCAACCAGCGGGCGATGGTGCGCAGACCATGCCCCTTGGCACCGGTTGCCCAGAGATCGTTGCCCGCTTTTTGATAGGAGGCGGCCAGATCCAGGTGCACCCAGCCCTTGCCCTCGTCACGCACGAAGCGCGACAGAAACGCCGCCGCCGTGGTAGCGCCGGCCGTTCCTTCCGCTGAGGCGACGTTGCCCAGATCGGCAAAGGCCGAGGTGAGTTGGCCTGCATGCCAGGACTCCAGCGGCAGCGGCCACGCCTTCTCGTTTTCGGCTTTGGCGGCAGCCAGCGCACGCAGCTGCTCGGCCTCGTCCAGGGCAAACACGGCGTTGTAATCACGGCCCAGCGCCATCTTGGCGGCGCCGGTCAGGGTCGCGGCATCGAGAATGTGAGCGGCGCCGCTCTCGCTCGCGGCCAACAGGCCATCGGCCAGCACCAGACGGCCTTCCGCATCTGTGTTCTGGATCTCGACCGAAACACCGTTGCGGTAAGTGAGGATGTCGCCGAGCTTGAAGGCGTGGCCGGAAACCAGGTTCTCGGCGCAGCAGAGGATGAGTTTGACCCGCTTGTCGAGCCCCCGGCTGATGGCCAGTGCCAGCGCCCCTGTGACCATGGCGGCGCCGCCCATGTCGGATTTCATCGGCAACATGTTGTCGGAGGACTTCATGGAGTAGCCGCCGGAGTCAAAGGTGATCCCCTTGCCCACCAAGGCAGCCGCCACTGGGGCATCGTCACGGCCGGTCGGGTTGTAGTCGAGCTCGAGCAGCACGGGTTCCCGCTCGCTGCCACGCCCCACCGACCAGATCCCGATATGGCCCGACTCTTTCAATGCCTCGCCAGCGGTGAGACGCGCGGTTACCTTGTCTCCCGCCAGGCCGCGAATGAGCAGCAGCGCCGACTCCGCAAGGCTCATGGGATAGATCTCCTCCGGGCAGCCATTGGTGACGTCGCGCACCCAGCGGGTCGCCTTCTGCAGGGCCTCCAGCTCACGAGCCTCCTCCGCTGGCTGCTCACCAAAGTCGAGCTCCCGCTCCCCCTTGGCGGCGTAGAAACCCTGGGCAAACGCGTAACGACGTTCCAGATCCCAGCCACCGCCAGCCAGTGTGATGCGCTTGATCCCGGTCGATTCAAGGCGGCGGGCGGCACGTTGAATAGCACGCAGCACCTCGTTTTCCTGGCACACAGGATCGAGATGGATCAACGCACCATCACCGTTGAAACTGAGCAGGGCACCTTCGCCCCAGTGAGCGGCCGCAGCCTGGGTGGACAACCCTACCTTCATCATGTCAGCCATCTTTTCTTGCTTCCTTCTTCACTGGCACTGTTTTATTGGCGCTTGTCATGGCCAAAGGGAAATCACGAATACAAAAAAGGCCGTGCCCTCACGGGTCACGGCCTTCACCATATCACTGATGCACCACAGGTTGCTGCATGTGCAATTCACTCATGTCCGATTAATGACGTTCAGAGGCGAGGTTCAGGGTGTACTTGGGCAGCTCCACCACCAGATCCTCGTCCGCCAGCTTGGCCTGGCAACTGAGACGGGATTCCGGCTCCAGTCCCCACGCCTTGTCCAGCATGTCGTCTTCCAGCTCGTCACTCGGCTCGAGGGAGTCAAAACCTTCCCGCACCACGCAGTGGCAAGTGGTGCAGGCACAGGATTTCTCGCAGGCGTGCTCGATCTCGATGCCGTTGCGCAGCGCCACGTCCAGGATGGTCTCGCCGCTTTGCCCCTCGAGGGCAGCGCCATCCGGACAGAGCACGGGGTGAGGAAGAATGATCAGTTTTGGCATATTACACCTTGTTGACGTTTTGTCCGGTCAGCACCTTGCGGATGGAGGCATCCATCCGGCGGGCTGCAAATTCGCCACTGGCAGCATCTGCCGCCTCAATGGCCTCTTTGATTTGATTGGTGGTACCCGACTGGCGCATGACCAGCAGATGGGCGATGGCCTCATCGATATCGGCACGCTCGTCCGCGTTCAGCAACGCCTCACCATCGGCAGCCAGGGCGGCATTGAGGCTCTCGACCACGCGGTCTGCCTCGACCTGCTGCTCGGCCAGCATGCGGGCTTCCATGTCCTGCTGGGCGTTCTCGATGGAGGCGCTCAGCATGGAGAGAATCTCCTCTTCCGCCAGCCCGTAGGAGGGCTTGACCTGGATCTCGGCCTGCACGCCGGAGGATTTCTCCATGGCGCTGACCGAGAGCAGGCCATCCGCATCCACCTGGAAGGCGACGCGAATGTGGGCGGCCCCCGCCGCCATCGGCGGAATGCCGGTCAGGGTGAAACGGGCCAGGGAGCGGCAATCGGCAACCAGCTCGCGCTCCCCTTGCACCACGTGAATTGCCATCGCGGTCTGGCCATCCTTGAAGGTGGTGAACTCCTGGGCACGGGCCACCGGAATGGTGGTATTGCGCGGGATCACCTTCTCGGCAAGGCCGCCCATGGTCTCAAGACCGAGAGAGAGCGGGATGACGTCCAGCAGCAGCATCTCGGCATCCGGCTTGTTGCCCACCAGGATATCGGCCTGGATGGCGGCACCGATGGCCACCACCTTGTCAGGATCGATGCTGGTCAGCGGGGTGCGCTCGAAGAACTCGCCCACCAGTTCGCGCACCAGCGGAACCCGGGTGGACCCCCCCACCATCACCACCTCCAGCACTTCCACCTGCTCAAGCCCCGCATCGCGCAGCGCGCGGCGGCAGGCCAGCAGGGTCCGTTTGACCAGCGGGGTGATGAGCGCGTCAAACTGGCTGCGCGTCACCTCCCCCTGCCAGCCGGCAAAGGCGCAAGGCACGGCATCAGCATCGGTCAGACCGTGCTTGACGGCAGCAGCTACATCCAGCAGCTCCCGCTGCAGACGGGCATCCAGCTCACCGGACAAACCAGCCTGCTCCTTGATCCAGTCGGCCAGCAGGTGGTCGAAGTCATCGCCGCCGAGGGCGGAGTCACCACCAGTGGCCATCACTTCAAATACGCCGCGGTGCAGGCGCAAGATGGAGATATCGAAAGTACCGCCCCCGAGATCGTACACGGCGATCACCCCTTCCTGACCGGAGTCAAGGCCATAGGCAATGGCTGCCGCAGTCGGTTCGTTGAGCAGGCGCAACACGTGCAGACCGGCCAGTCTGGCCGCATCCTTGGTGCCCTGGCGCTGGGCATCGTCGAAATAGGCGGGCACTGTGATCACTACCCCATCCAGATCGCCGCCCAGGGTCTGGGCGCCGCGCTCGGCCAGTTTTTTCAGGATCTCGGCTGACACCTGCACCGGATTGACCAACCCCTGACGGGTCTGCAACTGGGGCATGCCGTTGTCGGCAGCCACAAATTCATAAGGCTGCTGGCGGGTGTCGATGTCAGCCAGCGCCTTACCCATCATCCGCTTGACCGAGACGATGGTGTTGTGGGGATCGAGGGCCGCTTCGCGCTTGGCGTCGAAGCCAACCCGGATCCCATCGGCCTGATAGTGCACAACGGACGGGAGCAGATCACGCCCCTGCTCGTCACTGAGGGTATCGGCGTGGCCGCTGCGCACTGCGGCGACCAGCGAGTTGGTGGTTCCAAGGTCGATGCCGACGGCACGCTTGTGCTGATGAGGAACGGCGCTCTGGCCGGGCTCGGCGATTTGCAGTAATGCCATGGGTAATCAAACTTCCAGCGTTAAGGGATCAAGACTCGAGCAGCGAGTCTTCGAATCGTTCCAGCTCTTCAAGGAGCTTGTCGACAAACTTGAGTTTGCGAACGCAATCTGCGGCCGCGAGATCCTCGCCATCGGCGAGCATGCGGGTCAGCTGCTGCATCAGCAGCTGGTGATCATGCCTGATCTCGTGGCGAAAATCCTTGATGGCGCGCTCAGGGTCGGCCTCGCCTTTCAGATCGGCCAGACGCTCGCGCCACTCCAGCTGTTGCATCAGGAAGGCAGTGTCTTGCAGGGTTTGCTGTTCGCCGCGAATATCGGTGCCACGCAGGGAGAGCAGATATTCTGCACGGCGTAGAGGCGCCTTGAGGGTCGTGAAGGCATCGTTGATCTGGGCGGCACGCTGCACCGCAGCCAGCTGCTCCCGCTCGGGAGCAGTGGCAAAACGATCGGGGTGAAACTGGGTTTGCAGCTGACGATAGGTGTCGGCCAGCTGGCGGGTATCGAGCTCGAAGCCTTCAACCAGCCCAAACAGCTCGAAATGGTTCATGCCAACCTCTTAGACACTGAAGCTTTCGCCACAACCACACTCGCCCTTGACGTTGGGGTTGTTGAACTTGAAGCCTTCGTTGAGGCCTTCCTTGACGAAATCCAGCTCGGTGCCATCCAGATGGATCAAGCTCTTGGCATCGACAATAATCTTGACGCCATGCTGCTCGAATACCTGATCTTCATCAGTCAGTTCATCGACAAACTCGAGCACGTAGGCAAGGCCGGAGCAGCCGGTGGTCTTGACGCCGAGGCGCAGGCCAATGCCCTTGCCCCGGTTTGCCAAGAAAGAAGAAACCCGTGCCGCTGCGGCATCTGTCATGGTAATAGCCATACTGCTCTCCGGCGCTTAAAGACCTTTCTTCTGCTTGTAATCGGCGATTGCCGCCTTGATGGCGTCCTCGGCCAGGATGGAGCAGTGGATCTTCACCGGCGGCAGGGCCAGCTCTTCTGCGATGTCGGTATTCTTGATGCCAGCCGCTTCGTCCAGGGTCTTGCCCTTGACCCATTCGGTCACCAGGGAGCTGGAAGCAATGGCGGAGCCACAACCGTAGGTCTTGAACTTGGCATCTTCGATGATGCCATCGTCGCTGATCTTCAGCTGCAGTTTCATCACGTCGCCGCAGGCCGGTGCGCCGACCATGCCGGTAGCGATGCTGGGATCGTTCTTGTCGAAGCCACCTACGTTGCGGGGATTTTCGTAGTGGTCGATTACTTTTTCACTGTAAGCCATATCTCACTCCTGCTAATTCTGTTGTTCACCGATCATCGAGATCAGTGATGAGCCCATTCGACCGTGTTCAGATCGACGCCGTCCTTGTACATCTCCCACAGAGGAGACATCTCGCGCAGGCGACCGATGGAGTCACGAATAAGCTTGACCGCGTAGTCGATCTCTTCTTCTGTGGTGAAGCGACCAATGCTGAAGCGGATGGAGCTGTGAGCCAGCTCGTCGTTCAGACCCAGGGCACGCAGCACATAGGAGGGCTCCAGGCTGGCGGAAGTACAGGCAGAACCGGAAGAGACCGCCAGATCTTTCAGCGCCATGATGAGGGATTCCCCTTCCACATAGGCAAAGCTGACGTTGAGGTTGCCGGAGACGCGCTGCTCGAGGTCACCATTCAGGTAGACGGCTTCGATGTCCTTGAGGCCATCCCACAGGCGCTGACGCAGAGCCATCACACGCTGACCTTCGCTGGCCATCTCTTCCTTGGCGATACGGAAGGCTTCACCCATACCGACGATCTGGTGAGTTGCCAGGGTGCCGGAACGCATGCCGCGCTCGTGACCACCACCGTGCATCTGGGCTTCGATACGCACACGCGGCTTGCGGCGCACGTACAGAGCACCGATCCCTTTCGGGCCATAGATCTTGTGGGCGGAGAGAGAGAGCAGATCGATCTTCATCGCTTCGACGTCGATCTCGACCTTGCCCACGCTCTGGGCGGCATCCACATGCAGCAGGATCTTGCGTGAACGGCACAGCTCACCCAGCCCCTTGATGTCCTGGATGACGCCAATCTCGTTATTCACGTGCATCATGCTGACCAGGATGGTGTCGTCACGCATGGCATTTTCGATCATCTCGAGGGTGAACAGACCGTTCGGCATCGGCTCGAGGTAGGTCACTTCGAACCCTTCGCGCTCCAGCTGGCGGCAGGTGTCCAGCACCGCCTTGTGCTCGGTCTTGGAGGTGATGATGTGCTTGCCCTTGCTGGCATAGAAGTGGGCGACGCCCTTGATGGCCAGGTTGTCAGACTCGGTCGCACCGGAAGTGAAGACGATTTCGCGTGGGTCGGCACCGATCAGCTCCGCCACTTGATTACGAGCCAGATCTACCGCTTCTTCAGCCTGCCAGCCAAAACGGTGAGAACGGGAAGCCGGATTGCCAAACAGGCCATCCATGGTCAGACACTGCATCATTTTTTCTGCGACACGCGGGTCCACCGGACAGGTTGCCGAATAATCAAGGTAAATAGGCAATTTCATGTTTTTCTCCGTCACAGTTCGGGTCATACATCGCCCCGCTGTGGAAAGCACGTTTATAGTTGGACTTTCAAGCTCACATCGCCGCGTTCCGCCCGTTCAACCAGGGACAACGCAGTTTTCATCTGTTCATCTTGCTTGCCGGCAATCCGGCGCACATCGGCCTGGCAAACCAGTTCGGCCAGGGTGATATCCCCAAGGAAACTGGAGATCCGCTCGCTCAAGTCCCGCCACAGAGAATGAGTCAGGCACTGGGTGCCACCGTGGCAGCCACCCTTGCCCAGGCATTTGGTCGCGTCGACCGACTCGTCAACCGCGGTGATCACCTGGCCAACCGAGATCTCGTCTGGCGCCAGACCGAGGCGATAGCCGCCCCCCGGGCCACGCACGCTGCTCACCAGGCCATGCTTGCGCAGGCGGGCAAACAGTTGCTCGAGATAGGACAAGGAGATGCCCTGGCGCTCGGAAATATCGGCAAGGGGAACGGGCCCCTGCTCAGCATGCAGCGCCACGTCGAGCATGGCGGTTACAGCGTAACGTCCTTTTGAAGTCAGTCTCATGTGCCTTACCGTCTTGCGAAGCAATTAATGGGCACATGGTCACATACCCGACCAAATCAGTCAAGTATATGGTTGAGTAAATTAGTCAGGATTAATCGATGACGCCCGATTTCTGAACCGAGGTCAAAATTCCCCGCAGGATATTGAGTTCCACCGCTTCCGGTCTGGCCCGATTGAAAAGACGACGCAACTTGCTCATCACGTGCCCCGGATGATCTTCGGTGATAAAACCGGTCTTGAGCAGGGTCTGCTCCAGATGCTGGTAGAAACCTTCGAGCTGGGCCGCACTCGGGTAATCTTGCACACCGTCAGTTTCAGCGGCTTGTTCCTGCGACTGCAGCCAGTGCATACGCACCTCATAGCAGAGGGTCTGCACCGCCATGGCCAGGTTGAGGGAGCTGTACTCAGGGTTGGCCGGGATCGCCACATGGTAGTGACACTTTTGCAACTCATCGTTGGTCAGGCCGGTGCGTTCACGGCCAAATACCAGCGCCACCGGATGCCTGGCCCCTTCCACCACGGTTTTTTCACCTGCCTCGCGAGGATCCAGCATGGGCCAACTCAGGGTGCGAGAACGGGCACTGGTACCGATGACCAGACCACAATCGGCGATGGCTTCATCCAGGGTAGAGACGACTCGGGCATTGGCGAGTATATCGCTGGCACCGGCAGCCAATGCATTGGCATTGCCATCCGGCAAGGCTTGCGGATCAACCAGCACCATCTGGGTCAAACCCATGGTCTTCATGGCGCGTGCCGCAGAGCCCATGTTGCCGGTATGAGAGGTGTTTACCAAAACAATACGAATCTGATCCAACATGCCCAGTCAATCTTCGGTGAAAAATGGCGCGCAATTATAACATAAGAGAGCGCTATTTTGGCACCGTTAAAGGAACGCCATTTCAGCACTAACGCGACAGTTTGTATAACAAACCAGCATGAGGCAAACGTGAGAGATGACTAAACTTGAAGGATAAGCGATTAACAGCGCAGGAGTGCCACAGCCATGCTTCCCCCGTATATCTATGAGAGACTGCCCAGCCTCTATTTGCTGATGGCCATTGTCATGATCACCTTGAGCGAGCAGCCTCTGCTGTGGTTTGCAGGTTGTCTGCTGTTTATCGTCGGGGCGATCACCTGGATGATGCGCTCCAGTTATCGCCGTACCGACCTCATCATCTTTCCAGACAAACGCTGGTTGCAACCGGAGTGGCTCTACGAGGCACAACCCTTTATCTGGCTTGCCTTGGGGCTGCTGATATCGCAGCAACCCGCCCCCTTTGCCTCGCTTGCATTGCTCCCCTGTCTGTGGGCATGCCGTTGTCTTTGGGCCCGGCACCGCTACCGTCATCACGTCTGCGGGGCGACAGCCCACTTAAGACGGGATCCCGCCCGGCGTCGCCTGCATCGCAGTCTGAACTGACCCGTTGCGGGCACGCTCGATAAAGGTCGCCAAGTCCATCAAGGGATACTTCATCAGGCTCGGCAGACCATCGAGATCCAGACTATCCATCAGGTTTTTCACTTCCAGACCCAATTCCGTATCACCTTCAATTTTCAGCTTGCGCTGGAAGAAGAGCGAATCCGGGTCTTCCTTGCGTCCGGCGATCAGGATGAGGTCATTGGTAGTGCCGCTGAAGCAGACATCCACTTTTTCGCAGTCGCGCGCCACAACCAGTTGACCCTTCTGCTCGCTGATGAACCAGCACAGCTCGAGATCGGATACTTCCACCTTAAGCCACTTGCCAGCCAGAAATTCGAAGTCGCCATCCTCAATGGCCTCCTTGAATACCCGTGCTAGCAGGCTCTCCATTACCTGCTTTTGCAGATTGAAGGGCACCAGTTTGAGGGGATGACGCAAGAAACGGGGGGCCTGCTCTACCAGACCAAGATGCAATTTTTGAAACACGATGGACTCCCTTTTTTGCGCATTCAACCATATGCCTCCCCATCAGATCCTGTGGGAAATCAAACTTCTGCCGAGTTACCTCTAGAAGGGTAAAGCCACCGAAAACTGCCTCAGGTCAAAAAGCGGCGCCATGCCGATGAATACAATCAGGGCCTATTTGCCCTTCATATGCACCCTCGGAGCGTACTAATGGAATTACTCTGTCCGGCAGGCAGCTTGCCGGCACTGAAAACCGCCGTAGATAACGGGGCTGATGCCGTTTATATCGGCTTCAAGGACGACACCAATGCCCGCCACTTTGCCGGTCTGAACTTCACCGATAGCAAACTTGAGAAGGCGGTTGATTATGTGCACCAGCATTGTCGGAAACTGCATATCGCTATCAATACCTTCGCCCACCCGGGGGCCGATGCCAGGTGGAAGCAGGCGGTGGATCGCGGCGTGGCGCTTGGTGCCGATGCCCTGATCATCGCCGATCTGGCGGTGCTCGATTATGCCAGCCGCCGCTATCCGGAGATGGAGCTGCATGTCTCGGTACAGGCCAGCGCCACCAATGCCGCTGCCATCCGCTTCTATCAGCAACAGTTCAATGCCAAACGGGTCGTTCTGCCCCGGGTGCTCTCCATGCATCAGGTCAAGCAACTGGCCCGCGAGACCGATGTCGGCCTCGAAGTCTTTGCCTTTGGCAGTCTCTGCATCATGGCCGAAGGGCGTTGTTACCTCTCTTCCTACATGACAGGGGAGAGTCCTAACACGGTCGGCGCCTGCTCACCGGCCAAGTATGTGCGTTGGGAAGAGACACCAAACGGCCTCGAATCGCGCCTCAACGAGGTGTTGATCGACCGCTACGGTCCGGGTGAAAACGCCGGTTATCCAACCCTGTGCAAGGGGCGCTTCGAGGTGGACGGCCAGACCTACCACGCCCTGGAGGAGCCGGCCAGCCTCAACACCCTCGGCCTCTTGCCCGAGCTCTTCAAGACCGGGATCCAGTCGGTCAAGATTGAGGGACGCCAGCGCAGCCCCGCCTATGTAGAGCAGGTGACCCGGGTCTGGCGCGCCGCCATTGATGCCTACCAGGCCAATCCCGATGTCTACCAGGTCAAGAGCGAATGGGATGCCCAGCTCGCCCGCGTCTCCGAGGGAAGCCAGACCACGCTCGGTGCCTATCACCGCCAGTGGCAATAAGGAGTCCCCTATGTCCTTCTCTTTCCTGCTCTTCTCTTGCGGCTACAAGGAGCTCAACTCATGCAATTCTCTCTAGGGCCCCTGCTCTTCTACTGGCCCAAGGCCGACACAGAGGCGTTCTATCAGGCAGCGGCCAGGAGCGACGCCGATATCATCTATCTGGGAGAAACCGTCTGCAGCAAGCGTCGCGAACTCAAGGTGGATGACTGGATCGCGCTTGCCCATCAGGTGGCTGATTCTGGCAAGCAGGTGGTGCTCTCTACCCTGGCGCTCATTTCGGCCCCTTCCGAGCTCAAAGAGGTCAAGCGGCTGGTCGACAATGGTGGCCTGATGGTCGAGGCCAACGATCTCGGTACTGTTCAGCTTGCCCGAGAGGCGGGCCTGCCGTTTGTGTGCGGTCCGGCCATCAACGCCTACAACGCAGATGTGCTCGACATGCTGCTCAAACAGGGGATGAAACGCTGGGTGATGCCGGTGGAGCTGTCGCGCGACTGGCTGGTGCAACTCAACCAGGATCTGGGCACCATGCGCCAGCAGTTTGAAGTAGAGGTGTTTGCCTACGGCCATATGCCACTGGCCTACTCGGCCCGCTGCTTCACCGCCCGCTCCCTCGACAAACCCAAGGACAACTGCGAGCTGGCCTGCATTCACTACCCGACCGGTCGTCTGGCCAACAGTCGCGAGGGGCAGCGGGTGTTCAACCTCAACGGGATCCAGACCCAGTCCGGCTACTGCTACAACCTGGGCAACGATCTGGCGAGCATGACGGATCTGGTGGATGTGGTCAGGCTCTCTCCCCAGGGCATGGATACCCTGGGCATGTTGGCCCGCTTCAAGGCCAATCAGCAGGGAGAGGCCCCCCTGCCCCTGCAGCAGGACCGTGACTGCAACGGGTACTGGCGCCAGATCCCCGGCATGAGTCTGGTGGAATAACGCCGACTCTCGCCCAACAAAAAGGCCTCATTGCGAGGCCTTTTTTATAGCTGACGACACCAGATCAGGATGGTTGATCGCTTTTGCTGCGAGCACTCTGGGCTCCCGGCGGCAAGGGTTTGCGCGCCATCAGCTCCAGCTCGAGCAGGGCGTAGCGGTGTTCGATGAAGTCATAGACGTTGTTGGAGAGCGCCAGCTTGAAGTAGCTGATGGCCTCCTTGCGATTGCCCTTGCCCAATTCTAATTTGCCCAGATAGAAGTAAGTCTCGCACAGGCGCTCGGCGAGTTCGCGATTGTCCTTCACCCCTTTGACCACGTTGGCCATCAGTTTGCTGGCATTGATCTCGCCGGTATAGAGGCGAACCAGATCCCAGTTCCAGGCATCGTCGTCATATTTGTTCAGGCGCTCGCGCATCCGGCTCATGGCGGCGGCGGGATCGAGCTTCTGCTCGGCCAGATAGAGCCAGATCACCCGATAGGGATCTTCCGGCTGCGCCTCATAGAAGCGCTTCATGTCGGCGGCGGAGAGATCGGGGCGGTTGCCGTAATAGAGCGCGATGCCGCGGTTGAGGTAGGCATAATCATAATCGGGAGCCAGTTCGAGGGCGGAATCAAATGCCTCGTAGGCTTCGTCATAGTTCTGCTGCTGCACCAGATAGACACCGATGAAGTTGTAGGCTTCGGCAAAATCCGGTTTCTCCCGCAGGGCACGGTTGAAATCCAGTCGCGCGAGGGAGCGCAGCCCCACCCGATCGAAAACAACGGCACGCTCATAGAAGAGTTCTGCTCGCTGCTCCGTGGTAAGCTCCATTTCGCTCAGCATCTGCCCGAGGCGCGCCAGTGCCAGCTCGCTCTGGTAGGAGACCTGCAGAGGGGTCGCCAAAACCAGTGACGCGGGCTGCGGCTTGGGCTCTTTCGGGGTGTTGATCTGACTGCTACTGCTGCAACCCCACATAGGAAGCAACAACAGGATACCAAGGAGGCATCCAATCCCTTTCCTGACGTTCAATGAACACTCCGACGCTGACGCTTCTTGACCTCGCATATGGTAAAGGGCAACAACCACTTTGTCATGTGGCTGAGCCCCTCTCCATCAAATAAATCAGGATTCGACAGGGTATCCGGCATCCTTCCATCCCCGAAAACCGCCATCGACACTGACAACCCGACTGTACCCCATCTGGCGCAAATTATCGGCCGCCAGGATCGAACGAAATCCGCCCCCGCAATAGAGGTAGAGTTCGGTCGCCGGATCCGGGTAACGAGTCTCGATATCGCGCTCTATCACCCCTCGCCCCAGATAGACGGCCCCTGGCAAATGGCCGTTGGCCCATTCGCTCTCCTCGCGCACATCAACCAGGATGAAGGTACGTCCCTCCTCCTGCCAACGCCGGATCTGGTGAACGTCTGTCTCCTCGACCCGAGCGCGGATCCCTTCGACCAGCGCCAGAAAACGGGGATTGTGTTGCATGGCAAACTCCTGTGACTTGAATCATCTGCGTCAGCATACGACAGGCAGACAAAAGAAAAGAGCGCCAGCGGCGCTCTTTTTCATGGTTACGGCAGGATCTCCTGTTGATCCGCACCCTCTTTCTCGACCTGGGTTGGCAGCATGTGCTCGCGCTTGACGCCGAGGAACATGGCAAACGCACTCGCCACATAGATGGAAGAGTAGGTACCGAAGGCCACACCGATCACCATGGCCACGGCAAAACCGTGGATCAGCGCGCCGCCCTTGAGCAGCAGCGCCAGCACCACCACGAAGGTGAGGCCGGAGGTGATGATGGTACGGCTCAGGGTCTCGGTCATGGAGAGATCCAGGATGTACTCGGTATCCCCCTTGCGCACCTTGCGAAAGTTCTCCCGCAGGCGGTCGAACACGACGATGGTATCGTTCAGGGAGTAACCCACGAGCGTCATCAGGGCTGCCAGCACGGTCAGGTCAAACTCGTACTGGAAGTAGGCAAAGACGCCGAGGGTGATCACCACGTCATGCACCAGGGAGAGAATGCCCCCCATGGCCAGACGCCATTCGAAACGTACCGCCACATAGGCAAGGATACAGAGGATGGAGGCCAGCATCGCCAGCGCACCGTCCGTCGCCAGCTCGTCACCCACCGAAGGACCGACAAACTCGACGCGCTTGAGCACGGCATCCTTGTCGATCAGCTTGGCGGCGGCCAGCACCTCGTTGCCCTGTTGCTCGACCTTGACCCCCTCTTGCGGGGTCAGGCGGAACAGCACGTCACGGCTGGAGCCGAAGTGTTGCAGGGTTGCCCCTTCAATTTTCTGCTCGGCCAGGACGTCGTGGATCTTCTCCAGGCTCACCGACTGCTGGAACCCCACCTCGATGGTGGTACCACCGGTGAAGTCCAGACCCCAGTTCAGGCCCCGATCAAACAGGAAGAACAGGGAGATCACCATCAGCAGGGAAGAGAACACCACACCCGGTTTAGCGAAACGCATAAAGGGGATGGGTTTTTCAAAATGTAGGATCTGAAACATGTCTCTTCCTCAGATGGGCAGCTTGTCGATACGCCGTCCACCCCATGCCAGGTTGATAATGGCGCGAGATACCGTGATGGCAGTAAACATGGAGGCAGTCAGACCGATGCCCAGCGTCAGGGCAAAGCCCTTGATGGGGCCAGTGCCGATACCGAACAGGATCACACAGGTGATGAGCGAGGTGACGTTGGAGTCGGCGATGGTCGAGAAAGCACGATCAAAGCCCAGGTGGATAGCCTGTTGAACCCCGCGCCCGTTGCGCAGCTCTTCCCGGATACGTTCATAGATCAGCACGTTGGCATCCACCGCCATACCGAGCGTCAACACGATACCAGCGATACCAGGCAGGGTCATGGTGGCCCCCGGGATCATCGACATGATGCCGACGATCAGCACCAGGTTCATGCACAGCGCCAGGTTGGCAACCCAACCGAAGGCACGGTAGTAGATCCCCATGAACAGCACGATCACCAGCATGGCCCAGCCGATGGCTTCCATACCGCTGTCGATGTTCTGTTGACCCAGGCTCGGACCAATAGTGCGCTCTTCGACGATCTGGATAGGTGCGATCAGGGCACCGGCACGCAACAGCAGCGCCAGGTTATGGGCTTCGTTGGCGTTGTCGATCCCTGTGATGCGGAACTGGCTGCCAAGGCGCGACTGGATGGTGGCGACGTTGATCACCTCCTCCTGCTTGCGGAACTTGCGCTTGCCATCCGGACCGGGCTGACCCACCGGCTTGTACTCGATGAAGACGGTCGCCATGCCTTTACCCACGTTGTCCTTGGTAAAGTTGGCCATCTTGTTGCCACCCTGGCCATCGAGCTTGATGTTGACCTGGGGACGGCTGTACTCATCGAAACCGGACTGGGCACCCACGATGTGGTCACCGGTCAGGATGACCCGCTTGTGCAGTACCACGGGGCGGCCATTGCGATCGGTATACACCTTGGAGCTCGGCGGGACACGACCGGCGGCGGCAGCCTGGATATCGGCTGTCTCGTCGACCATGTGGAATTCCAGGGTCGCAGTCGCCCCCAGGATCTCCTTGGCACGGGCAGTGTCCTGGATACCAGGCAGCTCCACCACGATACGCTCGGCACCCTGCTGTTGCACCAGCGGCTCGGCCACACCCAGCTCGTTCACCCGGTTGCGGATGATGGTGATGTTCTGCTCAAGCGCGTACTTCTTCACCTCCTTGATCTTGGCTTCACTCAAGCCAGCCAGCAGGATGTACTCATCCCCTTTCTGCTGTGTGGTGAAGGTCAAATCAGGATTCTGGCGACGCAGGTGGGAAACGGCACGCTCCTGATCCGCTTCATCGCGGAACACCACCTGTACCTGATCACCGACCCGGCGCACGCCGGAGTAGCGGATCTTCTGGGTACGCAGTTCGGTGCGAAAATCCTGTACCATCTGCTCTTGCTGCTTGGCCAGCGCCTCGGCCATGTCCACTTCCATCAGGAAGTGCACACCACCGCGCAGATCAAGACCGAGTTTCAGTGGCGCCGCGCCGATAGCTTCGAGCCAGGCGGGAGTGGAAGGGGCCAGGTTGAGCGCGGTAATGAAGTCATCGCCCAATTTATTGGCGACGATATCGCGCGCCTTGAGCTGATCTTCGGTGTTCTTGAAACGTACCAGGATCAGCCCGTGCTCGAACGCCGCATGTTTGACCGGGATCTTGGCCGCATCGAGCGTCTCTTTCACCAGGTCAAGAGTTTCCAGCTTGACTTCGGCACCACGGCTGGCAGAAACCTGCAAGGCCGGGTCTTCGCCGTAAAGATTGGGGGCTGCATATAGAAAACCGATGGCGATCACCACGATCACCATCAGGTATTTCCACAGCGGATAGCGATTTAACACGCTGTGCTCCTCGGGAGATTAAAGGGACTGGATAGAGCCCTTGGGCAGAACAGCAGAAACGAAGTCCTTCTTGATGGTGACTTGAGTCTGGTCGTTCAGGGCTATCACCAGGTAATCGCTGTCAGCCGCCACTTTGGCAATCTTGCCAACCAGGCCACCGGAAGTCAGCACTTCATCACCCTTGGAGAGAGAGCTCATCAGGTTGCGATGATCCTTGGCGCGCTTGGCCTGGGGACGGTAAATCATGAAATAGAAGATGAGACCAAATACGGCCAGCATGATGATCATTTCCATGCCACCACCCTGTGCTGCCGGAGCTGCGCCTTCTGCATATGCCTTGGAGATAATGCTCATTTAACAACCTCTTATTGATGTAGATTCACAAAGATAACGAGCTGATACGCTGTTGTTATTTCACGTCATTTTCAGCGAGTGGAGGCACAGGCTTCCCTTGCCGACGGTAAAACTCTGTTACAAAGTCGTCTAATTTACCCTGCTCGATCGCGTCCCGCAAACCCTGCATGACACGCTGGTAATAACGCAGGTTATGGATGGTATTCAGACGGGCGCCGAGGATCTCGTTGCACTTGTCCAGATGGTGCAGATAGCTGCGGCTGTAGTTTTTGCAGGTGTAGCAATCGCAATCGGCATCCAGGGTGCTGGTGTCGTCACGGTGCTTGGCGTTGCGGATCTTGACCACCCCGTCCGTAGTGAACAGATGGCCGTTGCGGGCGTTGCGGGTCGGCATCACGCAGTCGAACATATCGATACCGCGGCGCACTCCTTCCACCAGATCTTCCGGCTTGCCCACCCCCATCAGGTAGCGCGGCTTGTCGGCCGGAATTTTCGGGCAGACGTGCTCGAGGATGCGGTGCATGTCCTCTTTGGGTTCACCCACCGCCAGACCGCCGACCGCATAACCGTCGAAACCGATCTCCAGCAGGCCATCCAGCGACACATCCCGCAGCGACTCGTAGACGGAGCCCTGGATGATGCCGAACAGGGCATTCTTGTTGCCGAGGGCATCAAACTTGTCACGGGAGCGTTTGGCCCAGCGCAGGGACATCTCCATGGACTTGCGCGCCTCTTCATAGGTGGCCGGATACGGGGTGCACTCGTCAAAGATCATCACGATGTCGGAGCCCAGATCGTACTGGATCTCCATGGATTTCTCGGGGTCGAGGAAGATCTTCTCGCCATTGATGGGGTGACGGAAATGCACGCCCGCCTCGGTGATCTTGCGAATATCCCCCAGGCTGAATACTTGGAAACCACCGGAGTCGGTCAGGATCGGTCCCTGCCAGTTCATGAAGTCGTGCAGATCGCCGTGGGCGCGCATCACTTCCTGACCCGGACGCAGCCAGAGGTGGAAGGTGTTGCCAAGCAGGATCTGGGCACCGGTCTCGGCCACCTCTTCCGGGGTCATCCCCTTGACGGTGCCATAGGTACCGACCGGCATGAAGGCCGGAGTCTGTACCGTACCGCGTTCGAATACCAGCTGACCGCGACGGGCGCGGCCGTCAGTGGTTTTCAATTCAAATTTCATTGCTACCTCGGTTTCAGTCAGAGAAACAGTCTGACAGTGGAAGGCCCTCATGGGCCCGATTTTTGGGGCCGCCCACGATTATCACAGGATGCTCGTGAACGGCGCCTGAAGGACGAAGCTTAAGCCTGCGCCCGACGACGGGTGACGAACATGGCGTCCCCGTAGCTGAAGAAACGGTACTGCTCGGCCACGGCTGCCTGATAGGCCGCCATCACGTTGTCATACCCGGCGAAGGCACTGACCAGCATGATCAGGGTCGACTCCGGCAGATGGAAGTTGGTGACCATGGCATCCACCACCTGGAACTGGTAGCCCGGGAAGATAAAGATGTCGGTGTCGCTGAAAAACGGCGCCAGCGGCTTGCCCTGGGCCAGGGTCACCTTGGCGGCACTTTCCAGAGAACGCACCGAGGTGGTACCCACCGCAATGACGCGACCGCCACGGGCTCGGGTTGCCGCAATAGCATCCACCACCTCCTGCGGCACCTCGGCATATTCGGAGTGCATGTGGTGATCTTCAATCTTGTCCACCCGCACCGGCTGGAAGGTGCCCGCCCCCACGTGCAGGGTGACGAAAGCCGTTTCCACCCCCTTGGCGCGGATCTTCTCGAGCAGAGGCTCATCGAAGTGCAGACCGGCAGTTGGGGCCGCCACCGCGCCCGGTTTGGCGTTGTAGACGGTCTGGTAACGCTCCTTGTCAGCATCTTCATCGGGACGATCTATATAAGGTGGCAGCGGCATGTGACCGATGGCCTCCAGGATCTCCAGCACTGGGCGCGCATCAAGGAAGTGGATCTCGAACAGGGCGTCGTGGCGGGCCCGCATCTCGGCCTCGACCTTCTCGCCATCTGGGCCGCCATCCAGGGTAAGGCGGGTACCGGGCTTGGGCGACTTGGAAGAACGGACGTGCGCCAGTACGCTGTGCTCGTCCAGAATGCGTTCGACCAGCACTTCCAGCTTGCCGCCGCTGGCCTTCTGGCCAAACATGCGCGCAGGAATGACGCGAGTGTTGTTGAATACCAGCAGATCACCGGGGTTGAGCTGGTCCAGCACATCGACAAATTGACCATGGCGCAGCGCACCAGTCTGACCGTCAAGCTGCAACAGGCGGCTGGCGGTACGCTCTGCCATTGGGTAGCGGGCAATCAGCTCGTCTGGCAGATCAAAATGAAAATCGGATACTTGCATCTTTCACCTCGGGGGAATCGGCGGCTAGTCTAGTTATCCCCCTCTTGCAAGGCAACCCAAAAGACCAAAAACCCAAGAGAGACAAGGGATAGCGGCCATTTTTGTGACAGACAATGGGTTAATGATTCTTTAATGATCTGTATTGACCCTGATCATGTCTTGCCCGATGGGGGTGGGCTAGGGTGAAAGCAGGTACATAAGGAGGCCCACCATGATGACCCTAGCCGAAATCATGACAGAACAGCCCTTCACCCTGGGTCCGGAGAACAGCGTCAAACAGGCGATGGATCTGATGCAGCAGGAGCGGATCCGTCATATCCCCATCGTCGATGAGCATCATCATCTGCTGGGCCTGGTCACCCTCACCGACATTCTGGCGACTCGCGAGTCCAAACTGCTGCTCATCAGTCCGGAGCGGGAGGCCGAATTCACCGATAGTGTCCAGCTCGACGAGATCATGACCCGTCAGGTGGCAAGCGTGGATCCCCACGCCGGCATCAAGGAGGCGGCCCTCTATTTGCAACGCCACAAATATGGCTGCTTGCCGGTACTCAAGGGGCGCAAACTGGTGGGCATAGTGACTGAGTCTGACTTTATCGCGGTGGCCATCAACCTGCTGGAGTTGATGGAAGAGCAGGATCCCCCTACCGATTTTTGACCACCGATTTGTAATTAAATTACAACGAAAGCGTTTTTAGGCGATAAAAGAGCCTATAAAAATGAAAGGTTTTCATTTTGAATGAAAACTTACACCAAAAACTTGCTTTGTGATCTTCATCACACTATTATCTCCCCCATGCAATGATTGCCGAGGGGGAGACGAGGGATTGTGCACCCACCTTCTTCCTCTCATTTGTCTGCAAGTTTGCACACCCCGTAGTTAGTCTTTGCTGTAAAGCATTTGTTTATATAGCCATTCCTTGTTTGATGACCCGGCCCTGTCTCACGATAGCGCCGGGATTTTTTTATCTGCACGTTCCCCTCTCGCCTTACCGCCATTTACTCCCCCACGTTTCTATCCCTGGCCCCTCGCTTGATCGCACATTTCCTCTCGCACAAGGGGAGCAACACCACAGATATGGAATTCAGACAAGGAGTTAGCGCATCCAGGTCGCCATGTTCATGTTAGGTACAGCAGAGAAGTAGTATCTAATTATTAGATTTAAGCGATTCAAAATTGCGGCTTTTATCGATTAGCGAAAGACCCTAAGATGAATCCATCGAAAGTTAAACGCCTTGTCCGGCTCGACTCATCAACACCAGACAGGCATATGTACATCACCAAGGAGCCAATACATGTCTACCTACATCAACACTGAAATCAAGCCGTTCAACGCCACCGCCTACCACAATGGCAAATTCGTTCAGGTATCTGACACTGACCTGAAAGGCAAGTGGTCCGTTGTCTTCTTCTACCCGGCTGATTTCACCTTTGTCTGCCCGACCGAACTGGGCGACCTGGCTGACAACTACGCCGAATTCCAGAAGCTGGGCGTCGAGATCTACTCCGTCTCTACCGACACCCACTTCACCCACAAAGCCTGGCACGACACTTCTGACACCATCCAGAAGATCCAGTACCCGATGATCGGCGACCCGACCGGCACCATCACCCGCAACTTCGGCGTGATGATCGAAGAAGCAGGCCTGGCTGACCGCGGCACCTTCGTTATCGACCCGCAGGGCATCATCCAGATCGTTGAAATCAACGCCGGCGGTATCGGCCGTGACGCTCTGGAGCTGCTGCGCAAAGTCAAAGCTGCCCAGTACGTTGCCGCTCACCCGGGCGAAGTATGCCCGGCCAAATGGAAAGAAGGCGAAGCCACTCTGGCCCCGTCCCTGGATCTGGTAGGCAAAATCTAAGCCTCCCCACTCCAAAGACCGGCCCGATTCAGGGCCGGTCTGCTTTCTGGCCCACGCATACCGCCGACCCGCAATCACAAGAAGGAATTCGAAGATGTTGGATACCAACCTCAAACAACAGCTGAACACCTATCTGCAGTACATCGTCAATCCCATCGAGATCAGCGTGTCCGGCAATGACAGTGACAAATCCGCAGAGCTGCTGGCACTGGCCACCGAGATCAGCGAGATGTCACCCAAGATTACCCAGACTTCTGGCACTGCCGCTCGCAAGCCTTCCATGAGTGTGGCCACCCAGGGCCAGACTCCGCGCATTCACTTTGCCGGCATTCCCATGGGTCATGAATTTACTTCTCTGGTACTGGCCCTGCTGCAAAGCGGCGGTCACCCCTCCAAGGCCGATGCAGCCGTGCAGGAGCAGATCCGCAACCTCAAGGGTGAGTTCCACTTTGAGACCTATATCTCCCTCTCCTGCCATAACTGTCCGGACGTGGTTCAGGCACTGAACCTGATGGCTACCCTGAACCCGGGGATCACCCACACCATGATCGACGGCGCCCTGTTCCAGGACGAGGTCAACGAGCGTCAGATCATGGCGGTACCGAACGTCTACCTGAATGGCCAGCCGTTCAGCCAGGGTCGCATCTCGCTCGAAGAGATCGTCGCCAAGCTCGACACCGGCGCTGCCGAACGCAAAGCCGCTGAGCTGAATGAGAAAGATCCCTACGACGTGCTGGTGGTGGGTGGTGGCCCGGCTGGCGCTGCGGCAGCCATCTATGCAGCCCGCAAAGGGATCCGCACCGCCATCGTCGCCGAGCGTTTTGGTGGTCAGGTGATGGACACCGTCGGCATCGAGAACTTTATCTCCGTGCCCTACACCGAAGGCCCCAAGCTGGCCGCGAGCCTGGAGCAGCACGTCAAGCAGTATGGCGTGGAAGTGATCACCGAGCAGCGCGCCGCCGCCATCAGCAAGGATGGCTATGTCAACGTGGATCTTGCATCCGGTGCAACCCTGAAGAGTCGTTCCGTGATCCTGGCAACCGGTGCCCGCTGGCGCGACCTGAACGTGCCGGGCGAACTCGAGTACCGCACCAAGGGCGTGGCCTACTGCCCGCACTGTGACGGCCCCTTCTTCAAGGGCAAGCGGGTGGCGGTGATCGGTGGCGGTAACTCCGGCATCGAGGCGGCCATCGACCTAGCCGGCATCGTCGAGCACGTTACCGTGGTGGAGTTCGCCGACACCCTGCGCGCCGACGAAGTGCTGCAGCAGAAGGCCCGCTCCATGGCCAACATCGACATCATCATGAGCGCCCGCACCACTGCAGTGATCGGTGATGGCAGTAAGGTGACAGGCATGGATTACGAAGATCGCACCACCGGGGAAATCAAGCATCTGGCTGTCGCGGGTATCTTCGTCCAGATCGGCCTAGTGCCCAATACCGAGTTCCTCAAGGGGAGCGAGGTAGCGCTGACCCGCTTCGGCGAGATCGAGATCGATACCAAGGGCGCCACCTCCCTGCCCGGCGTGTACGCCGCAGGGGACGCCACTACTGTGCCGTTCAAGCAGATCATCATCTCCATGGGTGCTGGTGCAACCGCCGCACTCGGGGCCTTCGATTACCTCATCCGTAATCCGGCACCAGAAGCAGCCAAGGCTGACGCCGTCACAGTCTGAACGCCATTCAAGTAAACAAAAGCCGACTCTCTCGAGTCGGCTTTTTTCATTCTGATGTTGCGCTGGACATTAAAAACCCGTTGCGAGAGCGGGTTTTGGCATTATCAATGCGCAGTAGACTGGCTATCCATCATTCCAGGAGGAAAACCGCCTCGATGTTGTCGGTGATGGTGATCTGTTGCTGTTGATAGCTGTTTTCCACCATATCTGCGGCAGGTGCGGCGGACATGGCCAGCGCCTTGAGATTGCGGCTATAGACGGGAACTGGCGATGAATTTCGATATTCAGCGCTGTATACCTTGCCAAGCTTCATACCAAATGCCTTGGCCAGAGATTCGGCCTTGCTTTTCGCATCCTCGACCGCAGCCAGGCGTGCCTGTTCCTTGATGGTTTGCGGAGATTTCAGACCATATTCGATATGTGACACCGACTCGAGTCCTGCCTTGAGTGCGGTATCCATCAACTGGCTCAGCTTGTCGAGTTGATACAGCTTCACCGCCAGTTGACGCTGGGCACGATACCCCAGCAAGGTCGGCTTCTTGTTCTCGCCATATTGATACTCGGGAGAGATGACCAGATTTCCCGCCTCCACATCACTGCGCTTGATACCCAGTCCTTCCAGCTGACCAAAGAATGCAGCCACTCTGGTATCAACCTGTTGCTTGGCCTTGAACCCCTGTTTTTCCAACGCGGTGACCGACACATTGAGGGTCAGCATATCGGGTTCCGCTTTCTGCTCGGCGTAACCACTCACCACCAGATGGGGTGCCTGAGGCACTTCCAGA
This sequence comes from Aeromonas sp. FDAARGOS 1407, assembly GCF_019048725.1. Lineage (NCBI taxonomy): Bacteria > Pseudomonadati > Pseudomonadota > Gammaproteobacteria > Aeromonadales > Aeromonadaceae > Aeromonas > Aeromonas sp. FDAARGOS 1407. Next base: position 2,820,462 of record NZ_CP077399.1, on the reverse strand, counting down.
GCATACAGGGGGACACTGACAACCAGCGCAGAAAGGGTAAGAAGCGGACGCCACATATAAAAAACCTCAATCGAAAAATTGAGGTCATTATGCTCCTAGCAAACGGGAATTTATATATCGTGCAATGGCGGGATCTGATCCAGTACCTGATTGGTCAAATTGAGACTGATGCTGATTGTCGCATCAGCAGCGGGAAGAATCTCTGCATGCGCTGTCGTCGGCAATGAACTGTCGAGCAACACCTCATCATCGAAATGGAATGAATCCCACGACAGGATATGTCCTTGAGGAGGTAATTCCGTTCCGAGAGAACTGAAGTCATCTGCGACTACAGTCCAAGCGATTGTTTCAGAAGGCCCCAACAACTCCTGCAAGGATGCAGGATGAAAGCTATTCAATAGATACTCCTGCTGACCCAACTCATGACCAACCAAAATCATGTTATGGGAAGCTTCTGCATCCATGGCCGGTATGTAGCTGATCGATGCAGCCGCAAAGTCGACATGCAGCGTTCCTGCGACATCACCGGCGTCATTTTCTATCTCCACCGCATCCAGCCGATCACCTGCGATCGAGGCTTGATAGCCAAACTGGCCGGCACAGGTAATCTGACCCTGTCCATCCCAGCTATAGCGGATGCCATCAATGTCGACCCAGTTGAATGACTGCATGGTGTCTCTCCTTTATACCGCCGCTATCTTATCCATCCTCTGTCATAAAAAACAGGGGCCAAGCATGGCCTGGCCCCGACTCCTGGCTACGGATCAACCTTGAGGTTACCGTCATCCAGCATTTGCTTGATGATGTCGTGGTTGGTTGTGAGCCCTCCGTTTTGATCCAGATCCAGGTTGCCCTGGAACTGGACGGTCAATTGAGAGCCACCACTCGCCGATCCGTTCGTGTCTATGGTCAGCTTGTTGGTCGTGGTGTCGAACTGCAGATAGTTGTTGAGCACCGTGGCCAAATCATTGTTGTTGAACCCCGAGGGGACACCAACCAGCAGATCCGACAGATCCAGCACATCCCCCCCGTTGGACGGGTTGCCCAGCGTGAAGTCGGTAATGGTGTCGGTACTGCCATCCGCATCGCCAGCAATCCACTTGAAGGTATCGCTGCCCGCACCACCCGTCATGGTGTCGCTGCCCAGACCACCGATCAATAGATCGTTGCCATCTCCTCCTTGCAATATGTCGTTGCCAATTCCGCCGATCAGGGTGTCATTGCCGGATTCCCCATACAGGGTATCGTTGCCGCTGCCACCATCCAACACATCATTGCCCGACCCGCCAACCAGGGTGTCTTTGCCTCCCATCCCGTACAGCAGGTCATCACCATCACCACCCGACAGGATGTTATCCAAGCTGTTGCCCGTGATGCTGTCTCCAAAGTCCGAGCCGATGGCGTGCCCTTGCGTACTGGCCAAGGTCACATTCACCACACTGGCGGAGTCTTCGTAGTCCACGCTAAAGGGGGCATCCGGCAGCAGGCTCAGACCGATGTTGCTGTGAACGGCATCGCCATCGCCGTCCGTCAGCGTGACCGGCAACTGCAAGTTGACCGGAATACCCGGAGTCGCCACGCTGGAGCCGAAGTCGCCAATCTTGAAGGTGCTCCCTGCGGCATAGTGGAACTCCAGGCTGTTGTAACCATCTGCTGTATACGCCGCCAGTTTGGTATTGGAGATCACTCCGGCGACTGTCGCGACATAAGCCACGCCAGCGGTCGGATCGTCATCGGTAAAGTTGACCGTGAAGCTGTGGCCTCCCACCGAGACAACTTGGGACATTCCGGCTCCGATACTGACGATCTTGGTTGAACCGTTGTAACTGATTGCCACGGCAGTCAGCGACTCCTTGTTGCCATCGCCAATATCGTTGTCATTGTCCACATCCTGACGGGCAACCAGTTTTACACTGGAGCTGCTATTGATCGCCGTAAACATGGCGGAGGCCCCATTTACATCGTAGTGAGCCTCAAAGGCATGGGTCTGGTTGGCTAGGACGCCGTAGGAGCCACCACTGACCGGGCTGCCGGTCAGGTCGATGACAAAGTCAATCCGCATCGCCTCACCCAACCCAACGGATGAACCGTTACTGATCCCCCCCGTGTTGGCAGAGGTGTTGACGGTACCGCCATCCACACCATTGGTCATCGCCGTCAGCAGCAGATCCTTGCTGTTGTCATTCGCTGCCGTATTAAAACCAGCCCAGGACGCATTCCCGCCTACGAAGTTGTAACCGCCGCCGTTGAAGTCGATGGTGGTTTGCCCGCCGTCAACTTCGCCAATCATCTGGATCTGATAAGTCCCGGATGCTGGCTGCAAGGTGGCAATGAACACGGTGCCGGCCGCCGTTGTAGCGGTCAGGGTGATACCATCCGACGACAAAGCGTAGGTGATGGGCAAGCCACCCGAGGTCAGGCCACTGCTGCCATTCAGACTGCTGTCAAAGCGGATCGAACCACCATCAGCCCCGTAGTTGTTCAACAGCGAGCCATCGCCATCCAGCAGGAAGGTCTCAGTAAGCCCGGACTGGTTCAGCATGACTCCCATTGCGGGCGTCATGACAAGGGGCACATCATCTTCTACCTGCACGATGAAATCCCGTACCAGAGTCACATTGTCCGGTCCTTCATGAGCAGTGATCGCACTGGAGAGGTTCAATGCCTTCAGTTCTAGATCATTGCCATCAGCCTGAGCATGATCTATCGACCCCTGCAGGGTGAAGGTGTAATCACCATCCGCCTCCACCGCCAGCGTAAAGATCGGTTTGCTGCCGGCCATGGCCACCAGGGTATCCACCCCGACACCATGGACGATGCTGTAGGTGATCGGCACACCGCCTGAGGTCAACGCCGGCAAGCCGGCTGTGCTGCCAACACCGAAATTGACGCCAGCGCTGTCAATCACCATATGGGCCAGTGAGCCGCCCACGGTTGTCAGGGACGGGTCGTTGCCAGGCAAGCCTGTGGGCAAGCCATCCTCGAATACGGAGGCCGTGATCGGTGTGGTATCCAGCACTAGTATCTTCAGCAAGGCACTGGAGGTGTCACCATCTGCATCAACTATGGTGTAGGTAAAGGTCTCCAACGTATCCACTGCTACATCATTGGGCGGTGTGTAGGAGTAGGAGCCGTCGGCATTGACCACCAACTGGCCACCCAAAGGCGTAGTCATGGGACCTGTTGTTCCTCCTTGCACCAGGAAGGTCACGACATTGCCATTGATGCTGTCGGCAACCCCCACATACGCAGCCGGATTGCTGACGGTGAAGCTGACTTGGAACACGGTTGCGGGGGCATCGGCGCCTGCGCTGTCCACGCCGGCAGTCGCATCCACATCCGTGATCACATTGCCAGTGGCAGGAGGCGGCACAGTCGCCTGCAAAGTGGCATCCAGGTCATAGATATTGTTGACCAGCGTCACCGCATCTCCGTTGTCCTCCACCAGTCCCAGCTGGGCGATCGCCGAGACATTGCCGCTCACGTTCAGACCAACGGCGTAAACTTCAACGTTGTTGGTGTTCACAAAGCTGGTCCAGCCGGCGGGAACATTGCCTTCATTGGGCGCACCATCCGACAGGAAATAGACCTTGGTTTCATACCCGGCCAAGGCAGGGTTTGCCAAATCCGTTGTCAGTTGATTCTGTGCCAGTACCAGGGGGGCGTTGTAGTTGGTACCACCGCCATCCGTCGGCAAACCGGAAATGCTGGCCTTGGCCACATCAGGATCACTGGTTTGCGGGATCAGGACTGCACCACTGGCAAAATCAATGACCGTAATGACCAATGGAACCCCCAGCGCCACATACGAGTCGATCATGTGGTTCAGGGCATCCTTGGCCAGTTCCAGACGGTTTGGCGAGCCATTTGACGTCGTACCTATCTGCCACAACATGCTGCCCGAGGTATCGATCACCATGACGAGGTTGAAAGGCGGCAAGCCCGCCTCAGTAATGACGATGCTATTGTCCTTGGCTGTCGGCACATCGTCCTCAAAGTTGATGTTGCCACCCAGGTCCGCACTCACCGTCCCGGTCGCGGTGTCGTTGTCGCCATCCACCACCGTCACGGTCGCACTCAGCAACACCTTGCCACTGGTCAGGCTGATGAGGCTGTTGTCGTTGCTGTTGTCCACGTCCTCCGGCAGATGGTCCAGCTCTGCCGACTGGGTCAGCGTCACCGTGCCATCACTCGCCACGCTGATGCGGAACACCTCCCCGTCCGTGGTCGAGCCCACGACGTCGTCGCCATCCATGGCCAGGGTGATGACCAGCCCGTTGCTGGTCAGCCCGCTGTTGCTGTCGGTCACGCTCAGGCTGTAGCCGCTCACCGTGGTGGTGCCCGGACCGTCCGCGCCATAGCTGGGCACCGCCGCCGCCAGGAACGCCGCCGCAAAGCTGGCACTGGCCGTGTCGGTGTTCGGCCCGATGGTGTCTGCATCCTGGGTGGTCAGGGTGATGTCACCGTCCGCCACCACATTGATGGTCACGCTCGGCACATCGTCCTCAAAGTTGATGTTGCCACCCAGGTCCGCACTCACCGTCCCGGTCGCGGTGTCGTTGTCGCCATCCACCACCGTCACGGTCGCACTCAGCAACACCTTGCCACTGGTCAGGCTGATGAGGCTGTTGTCGTTGCTGTTGTCCACGTCCTCCGGCAGATGGTCCAGCTCTGCCGACTGGGTCAGCGTCACCGTGCCATCACTCGCCACGCTGATGCGGAACACCTCCCCGTCCGTGGTCGAGCCCACGACGTCGTCGCCATCCATGGCCAGGGTGATGACCAGCCCGTTGCTGGTCAGCCCGCTGTTGCTGTCGGTCACGCTCAGGCTGTAGCCGCTCACCGTGGTGGTGCCCGGACCGTCCGCGCCATAGCTGGGCACCGCCGCCGCCAGGAACGCCGCCGCAAAGCTGGCACTGGCCGTGTCGGTGTTCGGCCCGATGGTGTCTGCATCCTGGGTGGTCAGGGTGATGTCACCGTCCGCCACCACATTGATGGTCACGCTCGGCACATCGTCCTCAAAGTTGATGTTGCCACCCAGGTCCGCACTCACCGTCCCGGTCGCGGTGTCGTTGTCGCCATCCACCACCGTCACGGTCGCACTCAGCAACACCTTGCCACTGGTCAGGCTGATGAGGCTGTTGTCGTTGCTGTTGTCCACGTCCTCCGGCAGATGGTCCAGCTCTGCCGACTGGGTCAGCGTCACCGTGCCATCACTCGCCACGCTGATGCGGAACACCTCCCCGTCCGTGGTCGAGCCCACGACGTCGTCGCCATCCATGGCCAGGGTGATGACCAGCCCGTTGCTGGTCAGCCCGCTGTTGCTGTCGGTCACGCTCAGGCTGTAGCCGCTCACCGTGGTGGTGCCCGGACCGTCCGCGCCATAGCTGGGCACCGCCGCCGCCAGGAACGCCGCCGCAAAGCTGGCACTGGCCGTGTCGGTGTTCGGCCCGATGGTGTCTGCATCCTGGGTGGTCAGGGTGATGTCACCGTCCGCCACCACATTGATGGTCACGCTCGGCACATCGTCTTCAAAGTTGATGTTGCCACCCAGGTCCGCACTCACCGTCCCGGTCGCGGTGTCGTTGTCGCCATCCACCACCGTCACGGTCGCACTCAGCAACACCTTGCCACTGGTCAGGCTGATGAGGCTGTTGTCGTTGCTGTTGTCCACGTCCTCCGGCAGATGGTCCAGCTCTGCCGACTGGGTCAGCGTCACCGTGCCATCACTCGCCACGCTGATGCGGAACACCTCCCCGTCCGTGGTCGAGCCCACGACGTCGTCGCCATCCATGGCCAGGGTGATGACCAGCCCGTTGCTGGTCAGCCCGCTGTTGCTGTCGGTCACGCTCAGGCTGTAGCCGCTCACCGTGGTGGTGCCCGGACCGTCCGCGCCATAGCTGGGCACCGCCGCCGCCAGGAACGCCGCCGCAAAGCTGGCACTGGCCGTGTCGGTGTTCGGCCCGATGGTGTCTGCATCCTGGGTGGTCAGGGTGATGTCACCGTCCGCCACCACATTGATGGTCACGCTCGGCACATCGTCCTCAAAGTTGATGTTGCCACCCAGGTCCGCACTCACCGTCCCGGTCGCGGTGTCGTTGTCGCCATCCACCACCGTCACGGTCGCACTCAGCAACACCTTGCCACTGGTCAGGCTGATGAGGCTGTTGTCGTTGCTGTTGTCCACGTCCTCCGGCAGATGGTCCAGCTCTGCCGACTGGGTCAGCGTCACCGTGCCATCACTCGCCACGCTGATGCGGAACACCTCCCCGTCCGTGGTCGAGCCCACGACGTCGTCGCCATCCATGGCCAGGGTGATGACCAGCCCGTTGCTGGTCAGCCCGCTGTTGCTGTCGGTCACGCTCAGGCTGTAGCCGCTCACCGTGGTGGTGCCCGGACCGTCCGCGCCATAGCTGGGCACCGCCGCCGCCAGGAACGCCGCCGCAAAGCTGGCACTGGCCGTGTCGGTGTTCGGCCCGATGGTGTCTGCATCCTGGGTGGTCAGGGTGATGTCACCGTCCGCCACCACATTGATGGTCACGCTCGGCACATCGTCTTCAAAGTTGATGTTGCCACCCAGGTCCGCACTCACCGTCCCGGTCGCGGTGTCGTTGTCGCCATCCACCACCGTCACGGTCGCACTCAGCAACACCTTGCCACTGGTCAGGCTGATGAGGCTGTTGTCGTTGCTGTTGTCCACGTCCTCCGGCAGATGGTCCAGCTCTGCCGACTGGGTCAGCGTCACCGTGCCATCACTCGCCACGCTGATGCGGAACACCTCCCCGTCCGTGGTCGAGCCCACGACGTCGTCGCCATCCATGGCCAGGGTGATGACCAGCCCGTTGCTGGTCAGCCCGCTGTTGCTGTCGGTCACGCTCAGGCTGTAGCCGCTCACCGTGGTGGTGCCCGGACCGTCCGCGCCATAGCTGGGCACCGCCGCCGCCAGGAACGCCGCCGCAAAGCTGGCACTGGCCGTGTCGGTGTTCGGCCCGATGGTGTCTGCATCCTGGGTGGTCAGGGTGATGTCACCGTCCGCCACCACATTGATGGTCACGCTCGGGCCGTCATCCTCGAAGCGGAACACGCTGTTGGCACCCAGATCCACCGCCGCACTGGCGCGGTCGCCATCGGCGTCGGTCACGGTCTGCACCAGGGTCAGCACGCCCTGCCCCAGGGTCAGCGCCACGCTGTCATCTGCATTGCTGGTGTCGCCATGCCAGACGTTGTTCAGCAGGGCCAGGGTCACTTCCCCGCTGGTCGGGTTGATGGTCAGGGTGAAGTAATCCACCCCGCCCGCGCTGCCGGTGATGACGTTGCCCACCTGATTGAGCAGGATGGCCGCCCCCTGGCCGTTGGCAGCCAGCGGATCCACCGCATAGAGGCCGCTTGCCACGTTGCTGCCGCTCAGCGCCAGGCTGTAGCCGATGCTGCCCGCTCCGTCGGCGCCGTAGACGCTGGCAAACTGGGCCTGTACCGTCGCAGCCTGCAAGGTGGCACTGGCCACCCCGTCGTTGCCGGCGCCACCCAGGCCGGGCAGACTTTCATCTACTGAAACAGCGCCTAACCCATCAGAATTAGAAACAACTGCTGCACTCGGAACATCATCCAAGATCGTGACATCAAGGGAGCCATTGGTGGTATCACCATCGGTATCGGTCAGTACAACGTTAAAACTCTCGGCAAGCGAGGTGTCATTGGCTGGCTGGGCATGATTTTCATTGTCGAGCAGGGTGTAGCTGTAGCTCACGCTGCCAGCCCCTGTGACCGAGTTGAAATTAATTCCCGTCACGACCAGTTGATTGCCTAGCGGACTAACAATCGTCAGAGGGAAGGTTGTGGCCGGCTGTCCATTTGCAATCAGCGTGACACCACTCAATGTCAAGCTTTGCACCCCGTCAGGAGCATTGAAGGTAAAGACATTACTTTGTGTCAGTGCTGAGGGATTAGGCGCACTCCCGCCAGCCAACGCTGCCTCATTAAGGGTGAGTTCTCCTCCTGCTAGCGCCAGACCACCCAGCTCAACGGGTTCATCAACAGGTGTAATTGAAATGACGAGGGTTGACTGAACCGTATCTGTACCATCAGTCACGCTGTAAATCACTGGAGGAACCGCACCGTCATAATTGGGCGCGGGGGTGAAGGTGAAACTACCGTCCGCATTAACGACCAAGGTGCCGATACCATCAATCGTGATGCTGGTGCCTACCGTGACACTGAGATTGTCCCCCCAGCTGAAGCTGACCACTGTTGCTGCATTCGGACCATCTGGATTGGTTGTATTAGTCAGTAAATTTCCATTCAACACGCCATCTTCGGGAACGGTCAGTTGCTCTCCTTCATCGGCCAATTCGTTGACCAGCAATGGCTCTACGAATTGTTGGGTGTCGACAACGGGTTCAGCCTGATAGGTGGTGTCAAAACCGGCTGCAGCAATCGTGGCATCTCCAATCCGATCGATAGTGACAAAACCACCATTACCACTGGTTCCCGCAACACCACCGATCCCGCCACCACCCGCAGCAGGTGCTCCACCGGCAGCTGACGCCTCAAAGTTTTGCGTCGGGTCTACCCCTTGCAAGATTGATTGTTGCAAAGCCGCGATATCTGAAGGTAATCCCGTGCCTGCTTCTGCTGTTTGTTGCGGCCCTGATGCTGGAACATCGGGAGCTGTTGCATCGGGCGATGCAGGAGAGGGGGTGTCATCGTAGGGCATCAAAACCAATTTGGCGTCGTCAGCAATGTTAAGCTTGGCCCCAGGTTGCAGAATTTCACCTTTTTGTAGCGGCCGACTACTGCCATCCGCCAATACAATTTCCACTTTGCCTTCAATGGCCGAGACTACAACGGTCTTGTCGATGATTTGGGTACGCATATCCATTGCTCCAAGGTGACAGATCCTGATGCATACAACATAGAAGCTATCTGTGACCCTTACCGTTGCAAAAATTTATATGGACAGCATGTCAAACTGAAGGTGATTGCATTAAATCGAACGGATTGTTTTTCTCTATACATTTCACATGGTTGATCAATGCCCATACGAGACACTGACTTCCAAATGCTACTATAAACAGGCTTGTTCCTTCATCCATTTCAATAAAAAAGGCCCCAATGGGGCCTTTTAATTGACTCATTTGTCATTTTTCAGGACAAGGGAAAGGCTGGGTGGACGAATCCCTGATATCCATCGATATGCAATTGGGACAACACCTCAACCTGCTCCTGATCTTCGACCCGGGTCGCAATGGTGAGCACCCCGGCGTTATGAGCGGCACGGCATACAGCCGCCAGGAAGGATGTATCCGCCCCGGGCTCCATCACTTGACTGGTATAACCGTGATCCACCTTGACATAAGCTGGTGCCAGCTCTTCAAGATAGCCCAGAGACTGGAAGTGGCGACCATAGTGATCCACCCCCCACCCGAAGCCATGTTCACGCAAGACATTCACAAAAGCGGTGACTTGTTCTTTGTGTTTCACGATCGCCGCTTCCGGAATTTCAAATAGCAGACGCTCCTGAAAATCATCATGGCTGGCCAGGAAGGTAGGCAACCACCCTAAAAATACCTCTGAACACAGAGCGCCTGCGGTGATATTGATGGCCAACGTCAGCTCGGGTTCACGCTGCAACAATGCTGTGCTGGCATCAAGAATGGCCTTGTCAAACTCACTCCCCATCTGAAACTGTTCAATGGCCGGCATGAACTGTCCGGCGAAATAGTCATTTCCATCGCGGGAAATGGAAGCAAACAACTCGGCATGCAAACGAGCACCATCATCAAAACGACAAGCGGGTTGTGCCTTAAAACGCCAAAGTTGATTGGCAATGGCATCTTGCACCAGATCTCGCCATGCCAAGCGTCCCATCATGCCCTGACTGTTTCCTCCTTCCATCACGACTGCTCCGCGCCGCTCATTGCGTGCCTTGCCCAAAGCATTGTCAGCTTTGGTCAGCAAGGCGGAGAGATCATCATTACCATCCCGGCCAGCAATACCAATCACAGAAAGAGGCTTGCCTTCATCCATGGGATTGACGACCAGATCCGCAATACGGGTATTAATCAGCTGGGCCAGCTCTTTAAGTTGAGCAAGATCGTTGGTTGGACAAAGCAAGGCGTATTCTGTCGCAGAAATGCGGGCCACTGCAGCCCCACTCCACCCTTGCAGTTGCTCCTGCAGCACTTGGGCAATCGACTTGACCATATTGTCTCGGGCGGCAAAACCCTCTTCCCGATAAATATCTTCAAGAATGTCGACTGCAACCAGCATCACACCACCCTGCCCCGCTTCGGCAATCCAGGCATTTACCTGCCCGACAAAATAGGCCCGATTACCCAGACCCGAAACGGCATCGACATAAACACGCTCACGCAATTTCTCAGCTTCATCGGCTTGCTCTTTAAATTGCACAGCCAGCTTGCCGGACAAAATATTGATCGCTTGCACCACCTGTTTCAATTCATAGGTTTTTGGCTCGGGGATGGCATGACCAAAATGGTGCAGCTCAATTTCAACTGCCTGCTCACAAATCTGCTTAAGCGGCTTCAGCAGGAAATTGAGGGCTCGCATCAGCAGGATGGTCGTAATCAAGAAGCCAACCACAAACCAGGTCGCCAGCTCGCTCATCCCGACCCAAAGCTCGTGATAAGCCTGTCCTGGATGGCCAACCACCTTGAGTTTGCCCAGTTGCAGCCAGCCAGACGTCAAAATTGACTCATTGGATACTTCCGGAAACAGCCCCAATTCGATAAACCAGTCAGGAACCCCCTGGATCTGACTGGTGTTCTCCTCTTCAATCACATCTTTGGACGCAAGCAGATCCAGGCGAACCAGGCGATAATAACCACCATCAAAAATGGCCCGGATCACTGACTCAGCACCCACCTTGTCCCCGTTTTCCAGATAAGGTGTCAATGCCAGTCCCAATGAAGTCGCGGTGTTGATCACCGTAGTTTCCTGCTGCTGTGCAAGATATGATCGCGTTGAATTGAACTGTACCCAGTAGGTAGCCGCGAATAGCAATCCAAACAGCAGCAGCATGGTTGCCAATAACTGTCGATAGAGCGTCATAGGTTAGTCATCCAAATTCATCACAGGCCGAGCCAATCGCCCCGATGTCATGCGATTGCGTAGATCATTCCATAATCCCAAGCGAGATGATTGCCCGGCCAGTTCACCCTGACCACGTGCTTTCATCAACCACAAGTGACTACCGTTAAAACTGTAAATAGGGACCAGATCCCGTCGTTGCGTTGCCGGACGAATGGAGCCAATCAGGTTGTCCAATATAACCGGTACTGATGCAGGGGTTTCATAATACGCAACGACCATGTGGAATTGGTTATAATCGAGTGCCTTGACATATACCATCCGCATTTTCTCATCTGGAATACCCAATTCAAGCAAGGTCGAATATTTTGCGATGCTGAAATCTTCGCAGTCGCCTCCGGATGCCCCCAGAAACTCCAGTGGTGTTGCCCAGTAATCCTTTTTGCGCCACAACTTGCTATCGTCGATAAAACGCATCTGGTTAAAAAACTGATTCACCTTTTCCAGCTTCTGCCGCTCGGATAAGCCGGCTGTGCGGTTCTGCTCGACCAGAGTACGCCAGGTCGTCACCCTTTTCCCGGCCCGTCCCCCATAGGTTTGTTCAGCACGTTTGACCAGTTGGATGTCTTCCTGGCTCAACGGTTGGCTGGCAGATAAAAGAAGGGAAATGGGAAGAAGCCATAGCAACAAGACATAGCGCAGAGCACGACTCACATATCGGCTGACAAGGGGCAGGACACCAGAGTGATCGCCAGATAGACACTTGAAGGTCTCATCGTTCATCTGCTGCATCGTGGGTGGAGAACTCCTGAACAACACGGCCAGTTTTGGTTTGGGCAGGGTAGCCGCATAGGTACGGCCACCCCGCCGACGCTATTTTTCTGCGCTGAGAAAAGAGCGCTAGCTTATTGTTGCTTGGCTTGCCATTCAGTCGGCTGTTTGAAATTGAATGCATTAAGCAGGCTGCCAGTCGCATTCAGGATGCGATAATCTGCCAGCAATGCATCATATTCTGCCGTGATATAGCTGCGGCGAGCTTCAAACAGTTCGTTCTCGGTGTTCAGCACATCCAGCAAGGTACGTTGACCCAGACCAAATTGCTTTTTGTATGCCTGAACAGTGTCGTAGCTCGCGTCCACATGCTCTTTCAAAAAGGTCTTCTGCTTGGTCAATGAATCCTTGGCGTTCCATGCCAAACGGGTGCCCTCTTCTACCTGGCGAAAAGCATTCAGGTGAATGTCTTTCGCCTGGGAATAGAGTGCCGAGGTCGCATTGCTTTCAGCGACATCAGAGCCGCCACGAAACAGGTTGTAACGCATTCGAACCATGGCAGTAAGATCATCGTTGCGACCTTTCACCCCATCGATGTCTTCGTTCCAGTTTTGATCAACCTCAAAGGTAACATTGGGATAGAAGCCGGATTTGGCACCTTCATGCTGGTATTTGGCCGCCTCGATATCCTGCAGGGAAGAGAGCAGGGTTGGATGCACTTCGGTCGCTACCTTGAGGGCATTGTCCAGACTGGCTGGCAGCAATTCGGCATTGGGCACTGGCTGCACCAAATCTTTTGGTACCTCGTTGACGACGCGGATAAATTCACTTTCCGCATCACGGTAGTTGTTCTCGGCAGCAGCCTGGTTGGCGTATGCACGAGCAACACGGCCATCGATCTGGGTCTGGTCAGCTGTTGAGCCCAAGCCCGAGTCCGTCCGTTTCTGGATATCGCTGCGGATCTGTTCATGAGTCTCGAGGTTTTGTCTGGAGAGCTCCAGGATCTCCTGCTGGCGCAGCATGTTGAGGTATACCTCGGCTACCCGCAGGGCGGTATTCTCGGCTTCGGAGATCATTGCCAGACGTTGGGCATTGGCTTCTGCCTCGGTTCTGGAGACGTTGTTGCTGACATCGAACCCGTCAAACAACATCTGACGCAAGCTGATCCCTGCTTCTTTACGCGTCATGGAGTCATCGCTATTCGGATTGAGCCTGGTCGAGGGGCTATCCGTTTTTTCATAACCTACGCCACCACGCAAATCGATTGTCGGATAATAGCCTCCCTTGGCACCATCGTGTTGATAGAGACGCGCCTGATAAAGATCAAACGCTTCTTTAATCTTGGGGTGAGTGGAAAGTGCCAGTCCTACCGACTCCTCCAGCGTTTGGGCTTGTCCCAACGCAGGCAGCAGAGTGGCGCCACTAACCAGCATGGCAACAATCGTTTTTTTCATGTTATCTCCAGTCATGTTTTGTTTTCTGATTGTTGGCTTATCGTTCTCGAAGTGCAGACTGTTTGGCCCGCAATATAGGCTTAAGTAGATAGTCTAGAACACTTTTCTTGCCAGTAATGATATCCGCACTAGCTAACATACCGGGGATGATGGGGTAATCCCCCCATTTTTAGGGGCATTCAAAAGTAGAGGTCATGCGGCCTGTGCCAGACGCTGTTTCGGCGTGTAGCCACCCAGCGCCATATTGGGCCGCTCATGGTTATAAACCCACAGCCAGTTCGTGGCAAACTCCTGTAGTTCATTCAGTGACTCAAACAGGTAATGGCCCAGCCAGTCGTAGCGCACCGTGCGGTTAAACCGTTCGATGTAGGCATTCTGCTGCGGATTTCCTGGCTGGATATAGCCCAGGGTTATCCCCTCCTGTTTCGCCCATCGCTTGAGCTCTTCGCTGATGTATTCCGGGCCATTGTCACATCGGATAATGGCGGGCTTACCTCGCCACGTGATCACCTGCTCCAGCGCCCGTTTGACTCGTGAGGCGGGTAAGGAGAAATCCACCTCGATGCACAGCGCTTCACGATTGAAGTCATCGATCACATTAAACAGCCGCACCGAGCGGCCATCGCTGAGCTGGTCATGCATAAAGTCCATCGACCAGCACTGATTAGGCTGGTCGGGAACCGCCAACGGCTCTGGCTTAGCCCGAACCAACCGTTTCCTGGGTTTTATCCGCAGATTGAGCTCCAGCGCCCGATAGATCCGGTATACCCGTTTGTGATTCCAGCCAAAGCCTTGGACGTTGCGCAGGTACAAAAAGCATAACCCGAAGCCCCAGTTGCGCTGGCTGGCCGTGATACGTAGCAGCCAATCGGCAATTTCCTGGTTTTCATCGACCAGCACGGGCTGATAGCGATAGCAGCTTTCACTGACCTTGAAGATCCGGCAAGCCAGACGGATGGATATGGCGTAGTGAGTCACGGCTTTGGTCGCCATCTCCCGGCGGGCAGATGGCGTTACCACTTTTTTGCCATGGCCTCGGTGATGATCTCTGCCTTGAGGCGCTCCTCGGCGTACATCTTCTTGAGGCGGCGGTTTTCGTCCTCCAGCTCCTTGAGTCGAGCCATGAGGGAGGCATCCATCCCCCCGAATTTGGAACGCCACTTGTAGAAGGTGGTCGTGCTGATGCCATGCTCGCGGCAGAGCTCCGGGACGGGAGCTCCAGCCTCAGCTTGTTTGAGGATGGCGATGATCTGGGTATCGCTAAAGCGTGATGTTTTCATGTAGAACCTCCTGCGTTCAAGGTACGGGAAAATTCTACTTATGAGCACCCTGGTTTTTCGGGGGGATTACCATGGGAAGTGCGTTTAGCTCATCCCCCAAGTAACTTTTTTCAGTTCGCACGCGAACCAGGTAGAAGGAATTCCCCTCCTCATCCTGGATGGAGTCCGCACTTATTTGTTCAACCTTACCATGCAATCCCCCGTAAATGGTGAAATCATATGCGGTGATCTTGACCACGGCATTCAGCCCCGGACGTAGAAATGCGATGTCTTTCGGGGAAATCTTGGCCTCGACCAGCAGGGTATCTTCCAAGGGGACGATTTCCATCAGATCCATCCCTGGCTGGACCACACCACCCAGTGTATTGATCTTGAGCTTTTTAATAGTGCCTTTAAGAGGGGCAATCACGCTGGTTCTGTCCACCCTGTCGCGCAGGCCGACCTGCCCTTCTGACAACTGACCCAACTGGCCCTGTTTCTCGTTAAGCTCGGTTTGCGAGTCGGCCCTGAATTTGAGCGCGATATCATTGCGTTTGAAAATGGTCTCACGCAGCACCGAATTAAGCTTGGGGATCAGCAGTCGGTTACTCTCCAGCTCCCCTTGCATATCATTCACTTGCCGCTCCAATTTGATGAGTTCCACCTGCGGTACTATCCCCTCTTTTGCCAGAGGGCGACTGATGTTCAGCTCCTGCCTGGCCAGATCCACACTACGGTTCACGGTGCGGATCTTGGCATTGAGCTCGATCAGCTCCTGCTCTTTCTGCTCGATTTGTTGACCAAGAATGTAGAGCTGATTTTTCAGGTTGTTGAGACGCGCCTTTTGCACGGATCGCTCTCGGTTCGCATATTCGACGAAGACCTTCTCATAACCCTCGGGAAACTGGATCGGCACCTCTGTCACCGTCACCTGATCACGCCACCCCAGTGCGGGATCGTTTTTCACCTCGACGCTGGCCATCTCGGCACGCAGTCTCGCCACATCCCCTTTCAGGGTGACCAGCTCTTTTTCCCGCTCCCGAAAATCGGAACGAAAACGGGTGTCGTCGATACGCAGCAGAGGCTGCCCCTTCTCAACGATGTCCCCTTCCTTGACGAAGATCTCCTTGACGATCCCCCCTTCCAGGTTCTGGATCACCTGCAATTGACGGGAAGGGATGACCTTGCCCTGCCCAACCGTCACTTCATCCAGTTCGGCCCACGACGCCCAGACGATAGCGCTCATGAAGAACAGGAAACAACACCACAGCAAGATCCTCGCCCGGGTAGGGGTTGTAAGCAGTACCGCCGCAGCGCCGTCGTCAACAAACTCCAGGTGTTCGGGGGATGGCAACACCTCGCCAGAGGGGGATTTTCTGGTGCCTTTCACCCTGTCCATCAATCCCTTAACCATGGGAGACCTCCTGCACACGGACCTTGCCTTCTTTAAGCCGCTGCAAGATGACCTCCTTGGGACCATCGGCAACAATCTGCCCCTGTTCGATCACAATCACCCGACTGGCCACATCCAGCATGGAGGTCTTGTGGGTGATCAGGATGAGAGTCGTTTCCGGCCCCAGTCTGGCCAGTTCCTGTTTGACCTGCATCTCGGACTGGTTGTCCATGTTGGAAGTAGGTTCATCCATCACCAGAATGGGAGGATCATTGAGCAGCGCACGAGCCAGCAAGATCGCCTGACGCTGACCCCCTGACAACTGGCGTCCCCCCTCCCCAATCTGGCGATCCAGCCCGTTGGGATCCCGATTGGTGAAGTTGGTCACCCCTGCCCGCTTGGCGGCTCGCAATACCCGCACGTCGTCCACCAGCGGGTTGCCCAGCATGATGTTGTCCCTTACCGAGCCAAAAAAGAGAACCACGTCCTGGGGCACGCAACCGATATTGCGGCGAATAACCGAAGGAGGCAGTTGATCCAGCTCGAATCCGTCGAGACGAACCGAGCCATCAGTGGGCCGATAGAGCCCCATCAACAGCTTCTCCAGCGTGGTCTTGCCTGCCCCGATCCGGCCGATAATGGCGACCTTCTCACCAGGCTGAATGCGTAAATTGATATTGTGCAGGGTGCTGGTTTCCATCCCGGGATATTTGAAGGAAACATTGTCAAACTCGATCCGCCCCGAGATGACAGGATGGTGAATATACTGTTTGCCCTCATCCTGCTCACCGGGGGTTTGCATGATCTTTTCGAGTATCTCCAGCGCAGATTTTGCCTGGTTATAGCGGGTAGAGAGCACGGAGAGCTGCACCATGGGGGCGATGGCGCGACTGGAGAGCATCACGGCGGCAATCATGCCCCCCATGGTGACCAGCCCCTCGGAAATTTGATATACGCCAACGATCACCAGCCCCACGGTCACCATCTGCTGGATATAGCTGGCAAGGGACGACATGGCGTTGGTGATGCGTCGGGTCTGCACGCCCCAGGTAGAGATGTGGGACACTGCCTGCTCCCAACGATGCTGGAACATGCTCTCGGCGCCGAAGATCTTGACGGTTTCCAGCCCGGAGATGCTCTCGATCAGATTGGCGTTTTTCTGGGAAGCGAGGCGCGACCCCTCTTCAATGGATTGCTTGAGAGGCCCCTGGATATAGAAGCTGTATGCGATCAGGATCAGGATGGCGACGATGGGGACCACCACCATGACGCCGGCAAACACCCAGATGATGAAGAGGAAGAATATCGCAAAGGGGAGATCGATAAGGGTCGATACCGTGGCGGAGGTAAAGAAATCCCGCACCGACTCGAACTCCTGCAGATGTTTGGCAAATGCCCCGGTAGAGGCTGGGCGGGACTCCATCCGCATCCCCATCACCTTGGCGAAAATCTTTGCTGACAGCAGCACATCTGATTTTTTGCCCGCAATATCGATGAAGTAGCTGCGCAGCTGGCGCATCACAAAGTCAAAGGTAAAGACCACCATGGCCCCGACAGCCAGCACCCAGAGCGAATCAAACGCCAGGTTGGGCACTATCTTGTCATAGACGTTCATGGTGAACAGCGGACTGGCCACCGCAAACAGGTTGATGAGGATGGAAGCGACCAGCACATCGCGATAGATGCCGCGCGATTCGAACAAGGTACTCCAGAACCAGTGCCCGTTGCGGGTTTCCAGCACCTTGGGAGAGCGGTCATCAAACTTGAACTGCTTTTTCACATAGAAAAGGCGGCCAAGATATTCATCCCCCAGCTGGGGCGTCGATACCCACTGTGCCGCATCCCCTGCCTGCGGGAAGATGACGCGCCCCTGACTTCTGTCGTCATTCCACTCCAGCAAGATACAGGCACTGCCATTTTGCATCTGCAACACGCAGGGCAACAGCAGGGGGGGGATCTCTTCGAGGGGTTGGATGACCTCGCGAGCAGAGAGGCCACCCCGTTCGGCCGCACGGCTAAACAGGGCGGTGGTCAGACGACCGGATACCAGTGGAAGTCCGTTCGTCAGGGCATCCTGACTATTGGGCACACCATAGAAGCGGGTCAGAAAGACCAGACATTCCAACAGTTCATCGATACGACTAGTTTCTGCTTGCATAGCATCCTGTCACGGCATAAATGAGGTCGGTACGAAACGTATCTGTTCGTATTCCCCGGCATAGCGACTCAAAGAGAACACCACGATACCATCAGGATGTCGGCTCAGCAGACCAAGGCTGACATCAATGACCCTCCTCCGATGACCGCACTCCTAAATAAGGTGCGGCTCAGCCCTCCCCCTTCATGGTGCATCACAGCAGACAGAGGGGATGGATATCTATGACTGGCTACACATCATGACGGGATGAAACCGGACTTGTTTGATAGCGTTTGTTCTCACGGCGCATCACTATAATAGCCTGACGATGACAAAACTATAGTTAAAAAATACAAACTTTTTTATATAACCGTCTGTTTTACTAAGAAATATTAATTTCGAACTCAATTATGGGACGCAAAGTGTAAAGGGACGTCCCAGCGCCTGCCCTTGCGGGCCACTCTTCTCCAATGCCTTGGCGATGTCCGCCATGGCCGTCCAGCGGTTCTCGCACCAGGCCGGCGCCAGCAGGGTCGGCCGGCGGGCCGAAGCCGAGATGCGGTGATAAACCACCTCGGGGGGCGTGTGCTGGATCATGGCGACCGCCGCCTCCACATATTGCTCCAGAGTCAGCACCTCCAGCCTTCCGGCCTGCCATGCCTTGCCAAGGGTACTGCCCTGCACCACGTGGAGCGGATGCAGCTTGATCCCCTCCACCCCCGTCTCCACGATGCGATGCAGGGTATCCAGACTGTCCATCGGCACCTCGCCGGGCAAGCCGACGATAAGGTGGGCACACACCTTGATCCCCCGCTGATGGGCCCGTGTAACCGCATCGACATAGGCAGCATAGCCGTGCCCCCGATTGATGCGCTGCAAGGTCTTGTCGTTGGCGCTCTGCAGTCCCAACTCCAGCCACACCTCGTAACCACGGGCCTGATAGCCTGCCAGCAGATCCAGCACTGCATCCGGCACGCAGTCGGGCCGGGTACCGACGCACAATCCAACCATGTCGCTGACCGACAAGGCCTCTTCATACATCCGCTGCAGGTACTCCACCTCCGCGTAGGTGCTGGTATAGGCCTGAAAATAAGCGAGATAGCGCTTGGCTCGGGTCACTTCATCCCGGCGGGCCAGCAGCTGCTGCACGACGGAGAGCTGCTGAGCCGACTCGTCGGCAAACGAGGAGACATTGCAAAATGTGCAACCGCCACGCCCCAGAGTGCCGTCCCGGTTGGGACAGGTAAAAGCACCGTGGATGGAGAGCTTGTGGATCTTCTGACCGTGGCGCTGTTTGAGATCCTGACCGAATGTATTGACGAGTTCGTGTAACTGCATGGCTCCTCCGCTAAAGGAGCGCCATTGTACGAGTTTGCGCAAAACCGGCGCTGCGCTGGATCAAGGGAAGGTAAGAGCAAGAAAACATATAAATATTCACTCTTTGTCGGATAAATATATGAAACAACCCGCTTACCGACGCTTTTGAAACCTCTGTGGCCTGCTGTGACGCTTTTATCCGGCCAACAAAACCAGCGATAAACTATTGTTGAACAATAAAAATTTTTAAGAGTAGCAATAGTTCATAAATGCAAGGGAGAGGTGCGCGAAATGTGATCGTCTGCACCTCTCCCGGCCCGAGATTGGTAAAATTACTACACCTTGCGTCACAGAGGGAGTTCACCATCAAAGTCTGACAATCTGGATTATCCATCTACAAAATTAAAAAATAACAAAATAAACCAACATAAAGTCACAATATCACTCTGCAAACCCATATTTTGTTATGCGTATGTAACATTGCAAACAGCCCGGTTGTCCAATTGACCTTGCCGAAAAATCCCATTAGTTTGGAGATTCGCCACCTCAGGCGGACGGAACCACAAGAGCCAATCGCAATTTATGCAGTCTGTTTATGACAGTGCGATGCAAGGCCGAGCAAGGGAGAAATGCAATGTCACTATATGATCCAAAGCTGGAGAGGGATAACTGTGGCTTCGGCCTGTTGGCCCACATGGAAGGTGAAGCCAGCCACAAGCTTGTCCGTCTCGCGATGTCAGCATTGGCTCGCATGCAGCACCGCGGCGGCATATCAGCCGACGGTAAGACCGGCGATGGCTGCGGTCTGTTGCTGCAAAAACCGGACAGCTTCTTTAGAGCTGTCGCCGAAGAGAAGGGATGGCACCTGGGCCGCAATTATGCAGTCGGCATGCTGTTTCTCAACCCGGACCCCGTATTGGCCCAGCAGACGCGCGACATCATCGACGAAGAGCTGGAAAAAGAGACCCTGAGCCTGGTCGGCTGGCGCAAGGTGCCCGTCGACACCAATGTGCTCGGCACCATCGCCAAGGCTTCCCTGCCCAGTATTGAACAGGTCTTTGTCAACGCCCCACCCGGCTGGGTCGACAAGGATCTTGAGCGCCGCCTCTATATCGTGCGCCGCCGCATCGAAAAGCGCATCAGCGACGACTACTTCTACGTGGTCAGCCTCTCCAACCTGGTCACCGTCTACAAAGGGCTGTGCATGCCGGTGGACCTGCCGCGCTTCTATCTGGATCTCGCCGACATCCGCATGCAGGCGGCCATCTGCGTCTTCCACCAGCGCTTCTCCACCAACACCAGCCCGCGCTGGCCGCTGGCCCAGCCATTCCGTTATCTCGCCCACAACGGCGAAATCAACACCATCGCCGGCAACCGTCAGTGGGCCAAGGCGCGTAGCTACAAGTTCGCCACCCCGCTCATTCCGGATCTGCAGGAGGCCGCCCCCTTCGTCAACACCACCGGCTCCGACTCATCCAGCCTCGACAACATGCTGGATCTCTTCCTCGCCGGTGGCATGGATCTGTTCCGTGCCATGCGCCTGCTGATCCCGCCTGCGTGGCAAAAGCACCCCAACATGGATGACGATCTGCGCGCCTTCTACGACTTCAACTCCATGCACATGGAGCCCTGGGATGGCCCCGCCGGCATCGTCATGACCGACGGCCGCTACGCCACCTGTGCGCTCGATCGCAACGGCCTGCGCCCGGCCCGCTACGTCATCACCAAGGACAAGTTCATCACCCTTGCCTCCGAAGTGGGCACTTGGGACTACACCCCGGACGAGGTGCTGGAGAAGGGCCGCGTCGGCCCGGGCGAGCTGTTCGTGGTGGACACCAGCAACGGCAAGGTGTGGACCAGCTTCGAGATCGACGACGATCTCAAGAGCCGCCACACCTACAAGCAGTGGATGGACAAGCACTGCCGCCGCCTGGTGCCGTTCGAACAGATGGATGACAGCCAGACCGGCAGCCGCGAATTCTCCGACGATCAGCTCAAGACCTATCAAAAGCTGTTCGGTTACTCCTTCGAGGAGCTCGACCAGATCATCCGCGTGCTCGGCGAAAACGGCCAGGAAGCGGTGGGTTCCATGGGGGACGACACCCCCATGGCGGTGCTCTCCGGCACCCAGCGCACCCTGTACGACTACTTCCGCCAGATGTTCGCCCAGGTGACCAACCCGCCCATCGATCCGCTGCGGGAAAACCACGTCATGTCGCTGGCCACCTGTATCGGGCGCGAGCAGAACGTCTTCAACGAGACCTTCGGCCACGCCCACCGGGTGCTGTTCCAGTCGCCGATCCTGCTCTACTCCGACTTTCACCAGCTGCTGGCGCTGGAAGGGGAGTACTATCGCCATCAGGTGATCAGCCTCAACTTCAAGCCCGAAGAGGGGCTGGAGGCGGCCATCCTGCGCATCTGCGAAGAGGCCAAGGCTGCTGCCGAAGCGGGCACAGTGCTGCTGGTGCTCTCGGATCGCGCCATCAGCGTCGATACCCTGCCCATCCCGGCCGCCATGGCGGTGGGGGCGGTGCAGCGCACCCTGGTCGACAACAATCTGCGCTGTGACGCCAACATCCTGGTGGAGACCGCGAGCGTGCGCGACCCGCACCACTTCGCCGTGCTGCTGGGCTTTGGCGCCACCGCTATCTACCCCTATCTGGCCTACGAGACCCTGGCCAAGCAGGTCGAGGAAGGGGTGCTCACCATGCCTCTGCGCCAGGCCATGCTCAACTACCGCAACGGCATCAACAAGGGCCTCTACAAGGTGATGTCCAAGATGGGGATCAGTACGGTGGCGAGCTACCGCTGCTCCCAGCTGTTCGAGGCGGTGGGCCTGGCCAAATCCGTGGTGGATACCTGCTTCCGTGGCGTCTCCAGCCGCATCCAGGGGGCCGACTTTACCGATATTCAGGAAGATCAGCTCAAGCTGGCCCGTCAGGCCTGGCTGGCGCGCAAACCGCTCGGTCACGGCGGCCTCTTGAAATTCGTCCATGGCGGCGAGTACCACACCTACAACCCGGACGTGGTGCAGACCCTGCAAACGGCGGTGCGCTCCGGCAACTACGCCGATTACAAGGAGTACGCCCGTCTGGTGAACGAGCGCCCAGTCGCGACCCTGCGCGACCTGCTCACCTTGAAGAAGGTTGACAATCCGGTGGCGCTGGAGCAGGTGGAGCCGGCCGACAAGCTGTTCCCCCGCTTCGACTCTGCCGCCATGTCCATCGGCGCCCTGGGGCCGGAGGCCCACGAGGCGCTGGCCATCGCCATGAACCGCCTCGGCGGCCAGAGCAACTCCGGCGAAGGCGGTGAGGATCCCAAGCGCTTTGGCACCGAGAAGAACTCCCGCATCAAGCAGGTGGCCTCGGGGCGCTTTGGCGTGACCCCCCACTACCTGATGAACGCCGACGTGGTGCAGATAAAAGTCGCCCAGGGCGCCAAGCCCGGCGAGGGCGGCCAGCTGCCCGGTGACAAGGTCACCGCCCAGATTGCCCAGCTGCGCTATTCCGTGCCCGGCGTGACCCTGATCTCCCCGCCGCCGCACCACGACATCTACTCCATCGAGGATCTGGCCCAGCTCATCTTCGACATCAAACAGATCAACCCAAGCTGCCTGGTGTCGGTCAAGCTGGTCTCCGAGCCCGGCGTCGGCACCATCGCCTGTGGCGTGGCCAAGGCCTATGCGGACTTCATCACCGTCTCAGGTTATGACGGCGGCACAGGCGCAAGCCCCCTCACCTCGGTGAAATACGCCGGCTCCCCTTGGGAGTTGGGGCTGGCCGAAACCCAGCAGGCGCTGGTGGCCAACGGATTGCGTCACAAGGTGCGCCTCCAGGTGGATGGCGGTCTCAAGACGGGCCTCGACATCATCAAGGCGGCCATCCTCGGCGCCGAGAGCTTTGGCTTCGGTACCGGCCCCATGGTGGCACTCGGCTGCAAATATCTGCGGATCTGTCACCTCAACAACTGCGCCACCGGCGTCGCCACTCAGGATGAGAAGCTGCGCCGCGAGCACTTCACCGGCCTGCCGGAGATGGTGATGAACTACTTCAAGTTCATCGCCGAAGAGACCCGCGAGCTGATGGCCCAGCTGGGTGTCACCCAACTGACTGATCTGATTGGCCGTACCGATCTGCTGGAGGCCCTGCCCGGCCTCACCGCCCGCCAGGCCAAACTGGATCTTTCCGGCATCCTGGCCCGTCCGGTGGCGCCGGCAGGCTCCAGCCTGTTCAGCCAGCAGCACAACCCCACCTTCGACAAGGGGCCGCTCAACCTCAACATGGTGGACGATCTGCTGGGTGCGGTAGAGACCAAATCCGGCGGCGAGTTCCGCTACGACATCCGCAACACCGACCGCTCGGTTGGCGCGCGTCTGTCAGGCGAGATCGTCAAGCGTCACGGCAATCAGGGGATGGCGGCCGATCCGGTCAGGGTGCATTTCAACGGCACCGCCGGCCAGAGCTTCGGCGTCTGGAACGCGGGGGGCCTTGAGATGATCCTCACCGGGGATGCCAACGACTACGTGGGCAAGGGGATGACCGGCGGCAAGCTGGTGATCAAGCCTCACGTCGGCGTGGCGTTCAAGTCCCACGAGGCGGCCATCATCGGCAACACCTGCCTCTACGGCGCCACCGGCGGCAAACTCTATGCTGCCGGCACCGCTGGCGAGCGCTTCGCGGTGCGCAACTCTGGGGCCCTCGCGGTAGTAGAAGGGATCGGCGACAACGGTTGTGAATATATGACTGGCGGCATCGTCACCGTGCTCGGCCAGACCGGTGTCAACTTCGCGGCGGGCATGACAGGCGGTTTTGCCTACGTGCTCGACGAGTGCGGCAACTTTGCCAAGCGCACCAACCCCGAGCTGGTGGAGCTGCTGGAGGTGGCGGATCTGCCCATCCACCAAGAGCACCTGCGCGGCATCATCACCGCTCACCTGAATGAAACCGGCAGCCACCGTGCCGAGGAGATCCTGGCCAACTTCGACTCCTATGTGCCCAAGTTCAGGCTGATCAAACCCAAGTCCAGCGACGTCAAGTCCTTGTTGGGTCACACCAGTCGTTCCAGTGCAGAACTCAGAATCCAGGCGCAATAAGGAGGGAACCCTATGAGCCAGAACGTATTTCAGTTTATCGATGTGCAACGGGTCGACCCGCCGAAGAAGCCGCTCAAGATCCGCAAGATCCAGTTCGTGGAGATCTATGAGTCTTTCAACAAGCCTCAGGTCGAGATGCAGGCGGATCGCTGCCTCGAGTGCGGCAACCCCTATTGCGAGTGGAAGTGTCCGGTGCACAACTACATCCCCAACTGGCTGAAACTGGCCA
Source organism: Aeromonas sp. FDAARGOS 1407 (assembly GCF_019048725.1). Taxonomy (NCBI): domain Bacteria; kingdom Pseudomonadati; phylum Pseudomonadota; class Gammaproteobacteria; order Aeromonadales; family Aeromonadaceae; genus Aeromonas; species Aeromonas sp. FDAARGOS 1407. The sequence goes on along the minus strand of NZ_CP077399.1, from coordinate 2,795,761 downwards.
AGGAGGGACGCATCCTGGAAGCGGTGGAGCTCTCCCACCAGACCAACAGCCTGCCGGAGGTGTGCGGCCGGGTCTGCCCGCAAGACAGATTGTGCGAGGGTGCCTGCACCCTCAACGATCGCTTCGGCGCCGTGACCATCGGCAACATCGAAAAATACATCACCGACAAGGCGTTCGAGATGGGCTGGCGCCCGGATCTCTCCAAGGTGGTCAAGACCGGCAAACGGGTCGCTGTCATCGGAGCGGGCCCCGCCGGTCTTGCCTGTGCCGACGTGCTGGCACGCAACGGCGTGACGCCGGTGGTGTTCGACAAGTATCCGGAGATCGGGGGCCTGCTCACCTTCGGCATCCCCTCCTTCAAGCTGGAGAAAGAGGTGATGCAGCGCCGGCGCGAGATCTTCGAGGGGATGGGGGTGGAGTTTCGCCTCGAGACAGAGGTGGGCCGTGACGTCACCTTCGCCGACCTGCTCGGCGAGTTCGATGCGGTCTTCCTCGGGGTCGGTACCTACAAGTACATGAAAGGCGGCTTTGCCAACGAAGAGGCTCCGGGGGTCTATGACGCCCTGCCCTACCTCATCTCCAACGCCAACCGGCTGCTCGGTTTTGAGAAGGCGCAGAGCGACTACATCGACTTTGCCGGCAAGCAGGTGGTGGTGCTGGGCGGCGGCGATACCGCCATGGACTGTGTGCGTACCGCCATCCGCCAGGGGGCCGCCAAGGTGATCTGCGCCTACCGTCGCGATGAAGAGAACATGCCGGGCTCCAAGCGGGAGGTGAAAAATGCCCGCGAGGAAGGGGTCGAGTTTATGTTCAACCTCCAACCTATCGGCGTCGAACTGGATGCCAGCGGCCGCACCGTCGGCATCAAGGTGGTGAGCACCGAGCTTGGCGCCCCCGATGCCAATGGTCGCCGCAATCCGGTGGTGATTGACGGTTCCGAGCAGGTGCTGCCTGCTGATGTGGTGGTGATGGCCTTTGGCTTCCAGCCCAACCCCCAGCCCTGGATGGCGGAATACGGCATCGAGCTCGACAGCCGGGATCGCATCAAGGCGCGCGAGCAGGCCGAATACCCTTTCCAGACCAGCAACCCCAAGGTGTTCGCCGGTGGCGACGCGGTGCGCGGTTCCGACCTGGTGGTGACCGCCATCTACGAAGGGCGCAAGGCCGCCGAAGGGATCATGGACTATCTGGCCGTCTGATCCGCCATCGCAGCCCCTGCGTCAGCCAATACAGAGCCCCGCCGATGCGGGGCTCTCTTTTTATGAGCCCTCCTGATTGGCCCCTTTCCCGTAAAAACTGAAACTATTTGAGGCAGAATTTGTAGCATCTATCTGATACACTTCGCGCCCGCCATTTTCCGGCCACTCTCTGACGTGATGTCAGACACAGCCGTCGGTGGTCATAACCGACTTTTCGCTCATACCGAGCCAACCAGGCCAGCCATAGTCCCGCTGGAACACAGGAACCCCTTATGAGATTTGAATCGTTCGATTTTGCCCCCGAGATTTTGCGCGCCATTTCAGAGTGCGGTTATCAGGAGATGACCCCTGTGCAGAGCCAAGCCATCCCGGCCGTGCGCCGTGGCCGCGACCTGCTGGCCAGCGCCCAAACCGGCACCGGCAAGACCGCCGCCTTCGCCCTGCCCATCCTGCAGCGTCTGGTGGACAATCCGGCGCCGGTGCAGCCCTCCAACGCCCGGGTACTGATCCTGACCCCGACCCGCGAGCTGGCGGCCCAGGTGGCGAGCAACATCAATGACTTCGCCAAGTATCTGGCGATCACCACCCTCACCATCGTTGGTGGCGGCAAGCAGGACGTGCAGGCCAAGCGGTTGAAAGCGGGCGCTCACATTATCGTGGCGACCCCGGGTCGTCTGCTCGAACACCTCACCGCCTGCAACCTGAGCCTCTCCGGGGTCGAGACCCTGGTGCTGGACGAAGCGGATCGCATCCTCGACATGGGCTTCAGTGCCGATGTGCAAAAGATCCTGCAAGCGGTCAACAAGACCCGCCAGAACCTGCTGTTCTCCGCCACCTTCTCCGAGGCAGTGAAGAAGCTCGCCAACCTGATGTTGGACAAGCCGCAGATCGTCAGCGTCAACAAGCAGAACTCCACTGCCGACACCGTCAGCCACACCGTCTACCCGGTGGAGCAGAAGCGCAAGCGCGAGCTGCTCTCCGAGCTCATCGGCAAGCAGAACTGGCAACAGGTACTGGTGTTCGCCAGCACCCGTGAGAGCTGCGACGAGCTGGTGGAAGAGCTGAACCTCGATGGCATCAAGTCCGCCGTGGTGCACGGCGACAAGGCTCAGGGCAGCCGTCGCCGCGCCCTGCGCGAGTTCAGTGAGGGCAAGCTGCGGGTGCTGGTGGCCACCGAAGTGGCCGCGCGCGGGCTGGATATCCCGGATCTGGCCTACGTGGTCAACTATGATCTGCCGTTCCTCGCCGAAGACTATGTACACCGCATCGGCCGCACCGGCCGCGCCGGCAAGAGCGGCATGGCCATCTCCTTCGTCAGCCGCGAGGAAGAGCGCACCCTACTGGAGATCGAGGCGGTGATCGGTCAGAAGATCCGCCGCATCATGGTGCCGGGCTACGAGGTAAGCAGCCGCGACGATCTGATCAAGCAGTTGCAGGAGCGCCGCCGTTTCGGCAAGCGTCCGCAGCGTGAAGACAACGCCGCCGCCCAGGCCATGGCCGAAGCCAAGCTGCAGGGCCAGCGCCTCAAGCGTCTGGCGGCTGCCAAGAAGCCCCGCCAGCCGAAGTAAGGACCAACCCTTTTCCTCTCCAGTGAGAGGAGAGGGGCAAACATCTCATATACCAAAGGCGCCACTGGCGCCTTTATGCTGTTGATTAGCCGGCCGTGAGTCCGGCTCCCTTTGTGAGGAACCGTGATGACCCTTCCCACCTACAACCTGGCCCTGCTCGAGATGGCCAGCCAGAGCCTGGCCGAACTGGCGCGCACTGCCGCCCAGAAGGCGGGCAAGCGCACACCCGCCCAGGAGAGCCATTTTCTGTGCACCTGGATGGCGGAATCTCTCAAGGAGAAGCGCTTCTCCCGGCTGGTGATGGAGGATCTCAAAGAGTGGGTTCAGCTGGGCCGCACCCTGGGGGCTGGCGCCGATCTCAAGGGGCTGCTCGAGCGCATCGTCAGCCAGTATGAGCGCGCCATGGCCGCCCCGACCCAGCTCGGGACCAGACTCAACGCACTGCTGGCCGAGCTCGCCGCCGCTGGCTGGCTCGTCATCACGGAGAGCGAGATCAACGCCAAGCTGCGCCTGCAATCGGGCGGCCAGCCCAGCCTCATCATCAGTGCCAGCGAATATGGCGAGCATATCGAGGACGGCGAGCTGACCCGCCCCCTCACCCTCTATGTGCGCGGCGACGAGCAGCAGCTGGCCCGGGCTGCCTTTACCCACGCGCTCTTGCTGAGCCAGGGCAACAAGAAGGGCTCTCTGGTCAAGCACCACAAGGCCTACCGGGTGATGCCGGGCAACGCGCAACCGGCACGGGCCCTGCTGGCCGAGACACACCTGCCAGATGAGGCTCGTCAGCCCGCTTAAGCGCTGCATCACGCCATAAAAAAACGGCAGACCACTGGGTCTGCCGTTTTCATTTCCAGGCGATGGCAAAAGGCGACTAGCGCACCTTGAGCCCAATCTGGCCCGGGGCGCACCACTCGAAGATCACCTCTTCACTCTTGCCGCAGCAGCTGCCGCCGCAGAGCCGGTTCTCCCGCTTGATCACCCGCCCCTTGCGCATCCAGACACCGAGCATGGCCTCCACCGCATCTTCCGAGGTGTGGAAGTGGCGAGCCAGATCCCGCCGGCTCACCTTCTGCTGCGCGGCGAGATAGTCACCCAGCTCGCGCAGGATCACAGGACCACCACCTTGCGGGCGACGATGTCACCGTGACGGCGCCCCAGCCACCAGAGCAGCACCAGGGAGAGGCCGTAGCTGGCGATCCAGAACAGGCTCTGCTCGGGATGGTCGGCGAAGGTTGCCACCTGATAGAAGAGGGTGGCGCACATAAAGGCCATGTAGTTGCACCAGGCGGCGGTAAAGAGTGCCCACTGACGGCCGGTTTCCCGCACCAGAGCCCCCATGGCCGCGGCGCAGGGCATGTAGAGCAGCACGAACAACAGGTAGGCAAAGGCACCGGCCGCCCCGTCGAAGTGGGTCTGCATGTTGCCGTAGGTGGAGATGTCGACCTCCTGCTCTTCGGCTGCAGCTTGCTGATCCGCCAGATCCCCTACCGAGATCCCCATGGGGTCTGTCGGGTCGATGGAAGAGAGATTGTCAGCCACCGCGCTGATGGCCTCCTTGAAGCTGGCCACGAGGGAGAACTCGGCCGCCTCTTCATCCCCTTCCCCGCTGCCGGCATAGAGGCTGTTGAGCGTACCGACCACCGCTTCCTTGGCGAAGATGCCGGTGACGATGCCGACTGTAGCCTGCCAGTTGTCATCGCGCACACCGATGGGGTGCAGCACCGGAGTAACCGCCTGGCTCACCTTGCTCAGCACAGAGTCTTCCTGCTCCTGGTGTCCGAAGCTGCCGTCGGTACCCAGGGAGTTGAGCACGCTCAGCACGGCGACCACCAGCACGATGGTTTTACCGGCGCCGAACACGAAGGATTTAAGCTTCTGCCAGGTCTTGATCCCCACGTTGACCGGACGCGGCCACTCGTAGTCCGGCATCTCCATCAACATGGATTCGCTCTTGCCCGGTAGCAGGGTGCTGCGCAGCAACAGGCCGGTGAGCACAGCCACCAGAATGCCGATGAGATAGAGACCGAACACCAGGTTCTGACCGGAGTGCGGGAAGAAGGCCACCGCAAACAGGGCGTAGACCGGCAGACGGGCACCGCACGACATGAAGGGGGCCATGGCCGAGGTCATCAGCCGCTCGCGCTCGGAGTTGAGGGTACGGGTCGCCATCACCGAGGGCACGGTACAACCAAAGCCCATCAACATGGGGACAAATGCCTTGCCCGGCAGGCCGAGGCGGCGCATCAGGGCGTCCACCACGAAGGCGGCCCGCGCCAGATAGCCGGAGCTCTCCAGCACCGCCAGGAACAGGTAGAGACAACCGATCACCGGGATAAAGGTGGCGACGGTCTGCAGACCCACACCGAAACCGTCCGCCAGGATGGCACCGAGCCACTCGGGGGCATTGACCAGCCCCAACAGGTAATGCACGCCATCGACGAACAGGGCGCCGCCCATGATGTCGAAGAAGTCGATGAAGGCGCTGCCCACATTGATGGCAAACATGAACATCAGGTACATCACCAGCAGGAAGAAGGGGATGCCGAACCAGCGGTTGAGCAGCACCCGATCGAGCTTCTCGCTCTGGGCCACGGTGAGCTTGCCCTTCTGCTGGCACGCCTCGGCGGCCCACAGATGAATGTGGCCATAACGGATATCCGCCAGCTGCAGATCGATGTCCTGCCCCTGCTGGGCACGGCTCACCACGTTGGCCGCCGCCTCATGCTGGCCGGGCAGCAAGGTCTCCTGCATCACTGCATCTTCTTCGAGCAGGCGCAGGGCGCGGCCACGGGTCGTCAGATGATGGGGGGCAAGCAGGCTCTCAAGCTCCGCCAGATCTTTTTCAAGCTCGGTGCCATAGTCGAGCATCAGCGCCTGTTGCGCCTTGCCGATAAACTGCTGGATCTGGCCCTTGAAGGCGGCAACCTGCCTGGCGTTGTGGGCGGAGAGCGCCACCACCGGGCAACCGAGGGACTTGGCAAGCAGGGTTTCATCTATGGTCACTCGCCGCTTTTGCAGGATATCCATCTTGTTGAGCACCACCACCATGGGCAGCCCCAGCTCGCGCAGTTGCAGCGTCAGATAGAGGGAGCGCTCCAGATTGGCGGCATCGATGACGTTGAGCAGCAGATCAGGTTGCTGATCCTCGACGAAGCGGCTGGCGATCTGCTCGTCCAAGCTCCCCTCCTGATTGGCCAGGCTATAGATGCCGGGCAGGTCCATCAGCTTGTAATCGTGTCCATCGACAGAAAACTCGCCCATCTTCTTGTCGACGGTGACCCCGCTCCAGTTGCCCACCTGCTGGCGGGCACCGGTCAGGGCATTGAACAGGGAGGTCTTGCCGCTATTGGGATTGCCAACCGTTACCAGGGAATAATTCATACCGGTTCACCCTCGATTGTGCTTTGACCATGACGATTGTTTTGTGAGGTGTGTTTCATACCGGTTCGACCTCGATTTGCTGCGCCAGACTTTTTTGCATGGAAAGACAGATCCCCTGGCACTGGATCTGGAGCGGGTCCCCGAGAGGGGCAGAACGCAGATAGATGACTTCGGTCTGAGGCAACAATCCCATTACCATCAGCTTGCGACGCAGGGGACGGGTCAACTGGTCCAGGTTCTTGATGCGAGCACTCTGTCCCGGTGACAACTGCGTGAGTACCATGACTGACTCCTGAAAGTTAAACAATAATAATTCTCTTTTAGCTAGGCCATTATAAGCTGTGTCTTCAACTTTTATTTGAGTAAAATCAAACTCCGCTTCGCTAATCGATAAAGAAATACCATGAGTCACAACAACAACAGCCGCCTGGTTTACAGCACGGATGGCGGCATGATCAAAGAGCAGAGTGCCCCCCAATCCGCCTCCCCTTTCCCCACCGATGGCACAGTGCGCATTCGCCGCGAGACCAAGGGGCGCAAGGGCGCCGGGGTCATCACCATCCACGGCGTACCGGCCGAACAGCAAAAGGCGCTGGCTACCCAGCTCAAGAAAAAGTGCGGCACGGGCGGGGGCATCAAAGAGGGCGTGATCGAGATACAGGGGGACAAACGGGACCTTATCAAGGCCGAGCTGGAGAAAGCCGGTTTCAGCGTCAAGCTGGTGGGGGGCTGAGCCGCCTGCGGCGCACCTTGCTTCACTTCGGCTTTTTCCCTAGAATGCCCGCTCCCATCGAGGGGGAGTAGTCTCGCACGCCGGATCCCGCCGGCCTGCGACCCTGATCAACATACTTGGTGCCAACTCACCATGGTCAGGGTGATCCAATCACCATCTGGATTTGACAAGACCTTTGACGGGCCAGTGCCAATACCGGGGACGGATGGTGCAGGCTTGTCTTTGGTTTATAACAATTCCGTCCCCCGGTTCACTTTTATGGAAGCCTTGTTAACCTCAACCCTCAGCGTGGCCATCGCCGAAATCGGCGACAAGACCCAACTGCTGGCGTTGCTGCTCATCTGTCGTTTTCGCAAGCCCTGGCCCATCATCGCCGGCATGCTGGCGGCTACCCTGCTCAACCATGCGGGCGCCGCCTGGATTGGCGACTTCATCAGCCGCTGGCTGGATCCCAAGGTGATGACCTATCTGGTGGCCGCGGCCTTCGTTGCCATGGCGATCTGGATCCTGGTACCGGACAAGATGGATGACGAGGAGAGCTCGCTGGACAAGTACGGCCCCTTCATGGCCACCTTCGTGCTTTTCTTCATCGCCGAAATTGGCGACAAGACCCAGATCGCCACCGTGCTGCTGGCCGCCAAGTATGACTCCCTGTTCCAGGTGGTCACCGGCACCACCCTCGGCATGATGCTGGCCAACGTGCCCGTGGTGCTGATCGGCAAGCTGGGGGCCGACAAGCTGCCGCTCAAGGGGATCCGCATCGCCTGCGCCCTGCTGTTTGTGGGGCTCGGGGTCACGACCCTCATCTTCGTCTGACGAGCTGACTGCCCACTCCTTCGAGCGCCCCGCCCCTGGTCGGGGCGCTCTTTTTTGTGTCGGTATGGCGCCGGTGACAAAGGGCCAACGGGCTCCCCTCCTCCTCGCCCCTCATGCCATAATGGGGCAAATTCCGTGGAGTTCCCCCATGCACAAGGTATCAAGAGAGACGCTGCTCGAATGGGTTAGACAAGGCAGGCTTGCCCCCGAGCGGCTCGACGCGGCACTGGCGCTGGCCGAATTGCCCCCTCCTCCCGCGCGCTGGCAGTGGTTGTTCGATCGTCTGTTGCTCTGGCTCGGCGCCCTCTGCCTCGGCGCCGGACTGGTGTTCTTCGTCGCCTTCAACTGGCATGAGCTGGGACGTCTGTCACGTCTGGCCCTGCTGGAAGCGCCCCTGCTCGCCACCTTGCTGGTGTTGTGGCGCACGTCCCTCGGCGACACGGCGCGCCAGGCGCTGCTGTTGACCCTGGCGCTCAATATCGGTGCCCTGCTGGCACTGGTGGGCCAGACCTACCAGACCGGTGCCGATCCCTGGCAACTGTTTGCCACCTGGACTTTGATGCTGCTGCCGCTGGCGGCGCTGGGCCAAAGCCCCTTGCTGTGGACCCTGAGCTGGCTGCTAGCGCAGCTGGCCCTGGTGCTCTACTGGCGCCTCGGCCTGTTCGACCTCTTCTTTGCCTTTGACGAGGAAGCGCTCGGCTGGAGCCTGACCCTGCTCAACGCCGCACTCTGGGGCCTGCTGTTACTGACACCGGCCCGCTGGCGGCTGATGCCAAGCTGGCTGGCAGGGCTTGCCGCTGGCCTTGGGATCACACTGCTCGCCTTGCTGGCTCTGTTCGATGCCGCCTCCCCCTGGGTGTGGCCGCTCTGGCTCGGCTGGCTTGCCGCCGCCTATGCCCTCTGGCACCACAGATTTATCGCCGGCCTCGCCATGGGGTGTCTGAGCCTCATCGCCATCATCCTGGCCACCCTTGGCAAGTGGATGGAACCCGATGTGGACGGTTTCCTGCTGCTCTGCCTTATCGCCATCGGTCTCTCGGTCGTGGCCAGCCGCTGGCTGCAACAGCAAAGGAGGCATCATGAGTGATCCGACCCTCTGGCAACGGCTGCAACAGGCCAATCTGGTCGAGGGGGAGATGCCCCGGGACACCAGCCCCCACTGGTCGAGCCGCTTTCTGCTCGGACTGGTGGGCTGGATTGCCGCCCTCTTCCTGCTGTTTTTCCTGTTCATGACCTTCGAGCAACTGACTCGCGAGCCGGAGCACGCCCTGCTGATGGGCACCCTGCTACTGGCCGCTGCCTACGCCATCAACCGTAGCCAGCACGGGGATCTCTGGGATCAATTTGTGCTTGCCCTGGCGCTGGCGGCCGATGCCTGGCTGCTCTATGGCCTTATCGATCAGATAGACCCCCACCAGGCCCTGCTCTGGTTCGGCCTCTGCCTGCTCTCTTTGGGGATAGCCGTGCTGTTCGATCACTGGCTGGTGCGCCTCTTTCACAGCGTGGCCGCCGCCCTGTTGCTCACCCTGGGGCTCGCCAGCCTCGGCCTGCAACTGCTAGCCCTGCCGCTGGTGATGGCGGCCATCACCTTCTGCTGGCTGCGGGCCGAAACCGATCCGGCCCGTCACCCGCTCTATCACGCCATGACCCTGGGGCTCGCCCTCTCCCTGCTGGTGCTGGGTCGGCTGCACCATCCACTCTGGGAAGGGGGCGCCAGTCTGCTCGACGAGCTCGGCCTCTCGCGCCTGCCACTCTGGCTCAATCCGCTGCTGTGCGCCGCCCTGCTGCTAGCCGTGATGGTGAAGCTGGCCCTGCCGCTGCGCTATGGATTGCCGCTGGTGCTGCTCAGTGCCCTTATTCCCGGCATGGGTGCCGGTGCCCTGGTGCTGATCCTCGGTTTCTGCGCAGGCAGCCTTGGTCTGATGACCCTCTCGCTCTTGCTGTTGACAGGCTATGGTGCCCTCTATTACTACGATCTCGGGCTCACCCTGATGACCAAGTCCTGGCTGCTGCTGGGCTCGGGGGCTTTGTTGCTGGGGACACGTTTTTTGTTGCAACGCCTCAACCAAAGGAGCCCGTCATGAGACCCCTTGCCATCCTGCTGGTCGGCCTCGCCATCCTGGCGGGCATCAACTTCACCGTCTGGCGTTATGAACAGGCCATGGCCAACGGCGAGGTGGTACTGCTGCGGCTAGCCCCGCTCGATCCCCGCTCCCTGATGCAGGGGGACTATATGCGTCTGAATTACGAGCTAGCCCGCGAGCTTGCGACCCACAGGAGCAGCGCGAGTGCCAGCGGGAGCGATACCCTGGTGATCCGCCTGGACGAGCACCAGGTGGCAAGCTGGGTAGCCGGCGACAAGCCGGAGGCCCTGGCACCCAACGAGCGATTGCTGCAGGTGAGTCGCCACGCCGGCCAGTGGCAGATTGGGCCGGATGCCTATTTCTTCGAGGAAGGCACGGGAGAGGCCCTTGAGGAGGCCCGCTACGGCGAGTTCCGGTTGCAACCCGATGGCAAGACCCTGCTGGTGGGGCTGCGCGATGAGGCGTTTCGCCCTCTGGGAGCAAGCCGCAGCCGCTGGTGAGAAAGACGATGGCACTTTGCCCGGTTCATGCCCACACTGGAATCATGATTGCCGCATAGGGATGTGCACCATGAGGATATGGCTGATCTGTCACCTTTTTCTGATCCTGTGGGCCGGTGGCGTGCGGGCCGATCTCGGCAAACTCGAATACCTCACCGAAGAGTATCCTCCCTACAACTACAACGATGAACAGGGGCAGCCCACCGGACTCGCCGTCGAGCTGCTGCGAATGGTGTGGCAACAGGGCGGGGTCGAGCTACAACCCGTCCGCATCATCCCCTGGGCCCGCGGCTACTACCTGCTGACTCAAAAACCCAACGTGGTGCTCTTCTCCACCGCCCGCACCCAGGCGCGGGAAGCCCTGTTCAAGTGGGTATGCCCTATCGGCTACTCGGAGTTCATCCTGCTCGGGCACAGTTCCCGCCCGCTCACTCTGGGCTCGATTGCCGAGATAAGCGACTACAGGATCAGCGCCGTGCGCTCCGATGCCGCCGAACAGCTGCTGCTCAACAACGGCATGGATGACAGCAAGATCATCCCGGCCAACCGACTGAGCCAGGCGGTGAAGATGCTGGTCTCCGGCCGCGCCGATCTGCTCGCCACCAGCAAGCTGGCCGGCTATGAAGCTATCCGCGAACTCGGTATGCGGGTGGATGACTTCAACGTAGCGTTGCTGCTCAGTGCCGAGCAACTCTGCTACGCCTTCAGCCGCCAGGTACCCGACAGCGATATCACCCAGTTCCAGCAGGCGCTGACCCGCGTCCTCGCCTCCCGGGAATTTCAGGCCCTGCAGGCCAAATACCTGCCCGAGCCCTGACAGCAACTCCCTCCCCAGCGCCAACCTGAAGTTGCCGGGGCTGGCGAAATGCGTCGCCCCGACAACACTTGAGGAGAAGACTGATCAAGAGGGCGGCGCAGATGACACGATGGACCGGATTGGCAGGCCTGCTGCTTGCCACCCTCGCACAGGCCAGCCCCGAGCTTGGCAAGCTGCACTACATCACCGAAGAGAACAGCCCTTACAACTACCGGGATGGATCCGGCATGGCCACCGGTTTTGCCGTCGAGCTGTTGCAACGGGTGTGGCAACAAACCGCAACCCCGCCACAACCCATCGATGTGATGCCCTGGGCCAGGGGCTACTCCCAGCTGAGCAAGAGATCCGATGTGGTGCTCTTCTCCGCCGTGCGCACCAGGGCGCGGGATCCCCTGTTCAAATGGGCTTGCCCCATTGACCATGCCAACATAGTGCTGATCGGCCTGACTCATCGCCATATCAATCTCGACAGGCTGGAAGATGCCAAACACTACATCATCGCCGCCGGACGGGCCGATGTGGGGGAGCAGTTGCTGATCCGCAACGGTTTTCAGGCAGACAGGATGATGACCTCCAACCGTTTCAACCATGCCATCAAGATGCTCACCTCCGGGCGGGCCGATCTGCTCTCGACCAACAAGAACACCTTCTATCAGCGTATCGGGGAGCTGGGGCTCGCTCCCGACCAGTTCAGGGTGCAATGGACACTGAGCGCCGACCCCTTCTGCTACGCCTTCAGCCTCGCGGTGAGCGACCATCTGGTCGCCGAATTCCAGCAGGGGCTTCAACAGGTACTGGCCAGCCCGACCTATCCAGCGCTGCGGCGTCGCTATTTGCCAGAGTAGTGATTGCCCGAAGCGCGAACATCAGAGCAATGAGCCAAAAGGGCCAGTGACGCCAGGCATCAGCACCCAGGCTCTCTCTTGCTGTCAGGAAATCTGACTTGGCCTTGGCGAAATCGGCTCGCTTGCCCACACTGAAACGACGATTCCCTCAAGCAGGATGGCGCTGATGAAACAATGGATTGGATTGATTGGGCTGCTGTTTGCCACCCTCACCCAGGCCAGCCCGGAGCTGGCCAAGCTTCACTACATGACCGAAGAGTACAAACCCTATAACTACACGGACGAGGCGGGCAAGCCGGCCGGCTTTGCCGTCGAGCTGCTGCAGCAGGTGTGGCAAAAGACGGGCACCACACCGCAGCCCATCACCGTCATGCCCTGGGCCCGGGGTTACTACCTGCTGACCCAAAAGCCCAATGCGGTGCTCTTCTCCACCGCCCGCACCCAGGCCCGCGATCCCCTGTTCAAATGGGCCTGCCCCATCGGTTACGCCGAGATCGTGCTGGTGGGGCTCACCAGCCGCAATATCGCCATCAACAAGCTGGAGGACGCCAGAGTCTTCAATATCGGGGCGGTGCGAGCCGATGTGGGGGAGCAACTACTGCTCAACAACGGCTTTGACGAGAGCAGGCTGATGGTCGCCAACCGGCTGCCCCAGGCCCTAAAGATGCTCACCTCGGGACGGGTCGATCTGGTCTCCACCAACAAGACCACCATGGAACAGTTGATCCTGGAACAAAAACTCGATCCCGCCCGCTTCAAGGTGCGCTGGATATTGAGCTCGGAGCAGTTCTGCTTTGCCTTCAGCCATCCGGTGAGCGACGAATCGGTCAGAGAATTTCAGACCGGCCTGACCCAGGTGCTGGCCAGCAGCGAATTCCAGCAGTTGTACGGCAAATACTTCTCCGCCCCCTGACAGAGGTGGCACCCGCTTGGGTGCCGCCCTTTCCTTTATCGTTACCCAGTCCCTTTATCCTCAATTCTCACCCTCTCCCTATCGCGGTCCTGCAGCCATCGCCACTCCCTGACCAGGACGTCAGCCTGCCAACCGGCCCGCCGAAATGGCGGAACACCATGCCCCAAACTTTGCGCCAGCGCAGAAAACCAATCTTTTCTGATAGTTAACTCATCAAATCGATAGATAAGACCGTACTGGCTCCGTAAGATGGGCCAGGGTGCCTGTTTGACGCCCGATTTTGTCAGGGATGGTCAGAGGCGCAGGGTGGCGGCGACAGTCAGGGGCGGCAGCGTCTTTGGCGGAGACCAGTCGGTCTCCCGCCCCTGCGGCAGGGTGCGAGGGTTTCACCCTCGACGGAGGTGCCCGTCAGCCCCGGGGCTCCATCCCCTCTCCCCAGGTGGGAGAGGGCTAGGGTGAGGGGTCGGGTAACGTCTTTGCCCTACACAACAAGGTATTGGCATGACCTCACCAGTAGGGTCGATTAGCGAAGCGTAATCGTCCGCGGTAACCGTTCCCCCTCCCCTTGCGGGTAAGACGTAGGGTGCAATAAGCGGAGCGAAGCGCATTGCACCATGGTAACCACTCCCTCTCCCCTTGGGGGAGAGGGTTAGGGTGAGGAGTCGCCAACCGCGTTGGCATGGCTTCGCCATGCAGGACACGAGGACTCCGTCCTCGACGGGGTTTCGCCGCCGCTGCGCGGCTTGGCGAGTGACTTTTCTTTGCGTGGCCAAAGAAAAGTCACCAAAAGAAAGGCCACCCCCACTTGTTCGCCCTCCTGCGTCGGGTTCCCTCGGTTCACCCGTTTGTCCCACGGCACGCGCCGATGGGCCATCCATGGCCCAACGGCGCTCGCTCGGCGTCCTGCCTCGCGGCCTGGACAAACGGGCTCACCTCGGCGAACAACAGGGGGCAACACCCAGCCCGTAGCCCAGTTAACGGCTCCCTGTGTATTTGGAGAATGGCTTATATTGAAAGTCAGATAAAGAATGTTTAGCCGTTATATCATCTTATTTCTCGAACGTCAGATTATGCTTCGCTAATCGAATCTACCACTCAGAGGTTTTTATGAAATATTTTTCCACATTGTTTTTTGCATTGGCTGTAAATACAGCACTTGCAGAGGAACCGGGTCAAGAGCATATCACTTCAAAGGTAATTGGCGAGGCTATGGGGGATTTGGACAAAGATGGTATCGATGAAAAACTCATTGTTCTGGATACTGGGTTGGACGGTGAAATAGGGTATCTATTCACCAGGACGGGGTTGACGGCATCAGTTCTGCCGGGATGGGATAATCTGTCTTCTCGATGCACGCCCTGACCACGGCCCTCAACCACTCCTGTGGGCAGCGGCCCAATCGCTTGCCGGTCTCCACCAACGACAGGATGCGCTGGCGAAACAGCTCGCCCCGGTGAGACCACACGCCGTAGCTACCCTTGCGCCAGAGCACATAGCCACGCAGCGCCCGCTCCGCCTCGTTGTTGGTCAGCGCTATTTCGTCGTCAGTCATAAACCGCCACAGCATCTCGTCATCCCGCAGCAGCAACTGGCATCGTCCACGGTAGCGTTTGCTGCACAACAGGGCGCCGCGCTCCAACTGGCTTCGCCAGCTTTGCCGGTAACGCGCGAGCCTGCGCAGGTATTTCTGCTTGCTCAACGCACCGCTTTCCCAACGGTGCCGGGTACGAAACACCGCATCCGCCAGCAAGACCAACCGGGCACCGATGGGCTGGTTGCACTGCTCGCTACTCTCGGCGATGGCCACGAGATTGCGGGCCACGTGGGCCCAGCACAGTTGCCGCTGGTCGGCGTCGATAAACCGGTAGCCGGCGTACTGGTCGGTCACCAGCACCCCGTCAAACTCGGGTATCTATTCACCAGGACGGGGTTGACGGCATCAGTTCTGCCGGGATGGGATAATCTGTCTTCTCGATGCACGCCCTGACCACGGCCCTCAACCACTCCTGTGGGCAGCGGCCCAATCGCTTGCCGGTCTCCACCAACGACAGGATGCGCTGGCGAAACAGCTCGCCCCGGTGAGACCACACGCCGTAGCTACCCTTGCGCCAGAGCACATAGCCACGCAGCGCCCGCTCCGCCTCGTTGTTGGTCAGCGCTATTTCGTCGTCAGTCATAAACCGCCACAGCATCTCGTCATCCCGCAGCAGCAACTGGCATCGTCCACGGTAGCGTTTGCTGCACAACAGGGCGCCGCGCTCCAACTGGCTTCGCCAGCTTTGCCGGTAACGCGCGAGCCTGCGCAGGTATTTCTGCTTGCTCAACGCACCGCTTTCCCAACGGTGCCGGGTACGAAACACCGCATCCGCCAGCAAGACCAACCGGGCACCGATGGGCTGGTTGCACTGCTCGCTACTCTCGGCGATGGCCACGAGATTGCGGGCCACGTGGGCCCAGCACAGTTGCCGCTGGTCGGCGTCGATAAACCGGTAGCCGGCGTACTGGTCGGTCACCAGCACCCCGTCAAACTCGGCGCCCAGCAGCCGCTTGGCCGCCTCCTGACCACGGCCATAGGCCGTCATGAAGCAGACGGCTATCTTGCTCAGCGCCAGCCACATCCAGCGGCGCTCTCCACCCCGCTGATGCCGGGTCTCATCGGCATGAACGTGGGTGGCCGTCTGCACCTGCTGCTTGATGGCCTGGTAGGTCGGGGTGAGCATGGCACTCACCCGCCCCTGCGCCTCACTGATGGCGCCCCGGCTAAAACTCAGGCCGAAATGCTGTTTGAGCTGCTGCTGTATCTGGCTGACGCTCTGGTGAAACTGGCCGCTTTGCAGCGCGATGTAGCTGAGCAGATTGGCCCCCATCTGGCTGCTGCTGACGTTGTCTGGCAGTGCGGCCTGGGTCGTGCCGATACACCGTGAGCAGGTCGCACGATACAGTTGGTGTTCGGTGACGAGATAGCTCACCTCGGGCAGCTCGAACACCTGATGAACCTGATAGGGTTTGGCATGGGCCACCATGTCCCCGCCACAGCAAGCGCAATCGGCGGCAGGGTAATGCGGGACCAGGGTCAGGCGGGCATCAAGCGGATGCCGCTCGCGGCGATGTCCCTTGTGACCGGGCTGCGCCCCCCGTTGCTTGCCGGACGCCGGACGCTTGCGGGCCGGCGGCGGTGCACCGGGGCCGTCGCTGGAAGGCGGCTTGGAGGAGTTGCCGCTGTGCTGATTGAGGCGGTCCTCCAGCTCGGCGATGCGGTCGAGGAGCTTATAAATCAGCTCGTTGGCCTGCTCCAGAGTGGTGGGCATTCCCGCGGAATGCATGGTGTTTTTGCTCATGGGGGGAGCGTATCTAAGGAGCAGGATCAAGCAAGCAGGAAAGTGGGATCAAGAGACGATCGTCTCATTTTTCCTGTGTCAATACTGTTCCGGTGAATACTTACGAAATAGGAACACAAAGAACACTGCTTATATATAAAAAAAAACAAGATAAGTGGGACTTATGGCACTCTTCGCAAGGGCCAATATTAGATAGTGCTCATGGTGGCATGATGGGGGATCCATTCATCAGCGTTGATATACAACGAGGGGCTATCGTCATTGATCATTTTGGTGGTAGCCGTCATAAGTGGAGTTACACTCATAGATATCGTTTTAATAATAAAGCATGGTATCTAATTGGTGCCACAATAAATTATGGAGCACCATGCGAAGGTTTCTTTAACTTCGACTTCAATGTAATGACAGGAAAAGCTATTTATAAAACATATCAAGATGGTTGCATTGATGAAGAGGTTGCATCAAATTTCAAAACTGAACAGAAAGAGATCTCCGTCCCCGTTACTAAACATATTGATATGGATGGGTTCTATCCAGGCTCGAACAAACTGGACATAAAAGAAATTGGACAAGAAATTTATTACTAACCTTCCCCCTTCACAAGGCAATATTTCATATTCCTCACCTTGGCAAACAGTCAGGGCAACACCCGCTCCCCAATCCGAGGAAAATATAAAATACAGGGGCAGGCCGAGTAACTAATTACACCCTATATGATTCAGCTTGGAAATAGAGGTGTAATTCACTTCGTTCATTACACTCTACGATACACACCGCTTTCTATAGAATAATTCCTTATCAGACGATAAGCATTTTCGGGATTTACATGAACAACGAATTAATTAAAAACTTGAAGTCTTTTAACCGTAAAGAGCGGTTTTACCTAATTGGTCAAATGCTGGGGAACCCGGAGTTTCGCATGGATGACAACCAGCTTGATAAGATATCAAAGCTAATTGGTCTCACCATCCCCAGAAAATACTTTGCTGCAATGGATTACCACCTTGACTGGATCTATGCCAGCTTGTACCTCACTAAAAACAACTCTAAGAGCTGCGTAAAACGCAATTTCATAGAGGAAAATGGAATTGCAATTGACTATCAAATATCAGGCACTCAAGAAGATGTCGACTTTCTTCTCGCCTTTGTTGACGAAAAGCAAATAACCCACCTTGTGATGATTGAGGCTAAAGGCGATAGCTACTTTAGCAATGGTCAGCTAGATAGCAAAAACAAACGATTCAAGGCTATTTTTGGTAACGAAAACACATGGTCAAATGTAAGGCCTCACTTCATAATTTGCAGTCCTAAAAAGCCACAAAGGATAAACATAGAAGAACCAGCCTACTTTATGTTCAAAGACTTTAAATTACCCTGGCTTGAGCTCGATATGGGTAATGGAAAAAACAAAGTTACTCGATGTGATGAAGATGCAAAACCATCTAACGATGGTGAACATTGGAAAGTTGAAAGTCGATTTTAAACATATCTGTGCAACTTATATCACTCATTATCCCTGCCGGAAAATGATCGGGCTGGTTGTTATCTCGGAACTAGCCCCTCGCCCACCCCATGGTGAGACCAGATTGTCGCACTTATGCAACAGGCATCATCGACATGGTTGCATAGGGGAAAAATCATTGTGAGTACAACAGCAAGTAATACATATCCCTATCGGGAACGGTTGTATACAGAAGGTCCGATAGTGAGTATGTCACTGTAATAATACCTGATTCCTCGAACATACGATTACGCTTCGACAATCGAATACAACAGGTTTATCTATAGATACTGACATATAAAAAATCTAAAACAAGGGCTATAAGATGGCTTCACTTATTGAAAAAAACATAGGAAATAGCTCGTTAAGCTGGCTACCTCTTGGCGATATCAATCAGTCTTACGATGAAATATTCAATTCATGGTGTTCTGCAAACTTTTTATTTAAAGAGCTAGATGAGAGCAAAAGAACAAAAGGGCTTAGGCCACCTCAAATTGGTGGTATTTTTGCCGCTCTTGGGTTTGCCAAATCAGAAGAAAAAACAGCAGCAACGATTGTAATGCCAACAGGAACAGGTAAGACAGAGACAATTCTTTCCATCGTTGTGGCTGGAAAATTCAAAAAAACACTAGTCATTGTACCCTCTGATGCATTACGAGAGCAGACAAAAGAAAAATTTATACACCTTGGCTTACTTCGACAACTAGAGTTAATTGACTGCAACACTTCAAATCCTATTGTAGCCACTATTAAACATGGAATTAACAATGAGGATGAATTACAGAAAATATTACAGTCCAATGTAATAATATCATCCGCATCAGCTCTTTCTCTTTTTTCCAATCAAAATCTT
Source organism: Aeromonas sp. FDAARGOS 1407 (assembly GCF_019048725.1). Lineage (NCBI taxonomy): Bacteria > Pseudomonadati > Pseudomonadota > Gammaproteobacteria > Aeromonadales > Aeromonadaceae > Aeromonas > Aeromonas sp. FDAARGOS 1407. The sequence continues at coordinate 2,777,213 of NZ_CP077399.1, read as the reverse complement.
TCAAAACTGACAAGTGCTTGTACACATCTTATTGTCGATGAAGCTCATCATATCACCGCATCTACTTGGGCTAGGATTAAATCTCATTTTGAACACAAACCAATATTTCAATTTACTGCAACCCCCTTTAGGTCAGATCGTACAAGGATTGGTGGGAAAATAATATTTAATTACCCACTAAAAAAAGCACAAGAAGATGGGTATTTTAAACCTATCGAATTCCACCCAATTCGAGAGTTTGTTGAGGAAAAATCCGACGCAGCTATTGCTAAAAAAGCTATACACTTGCTCAGGGAGGATATAGCTAATGGTTTTGATCACATAATGATGGCAAGAGCAAGTACAATTGAACGTGCAAAATCTATTTTTGAAATTTACTCCAATGATAAAGATCTTAATCCAGTCTTAATAAACAGCCAGACAAAAAATAAAAAGGAGGTTTTGGCTGCCATACGAAACAGAGAGCACAAAATAATAGTGTGCGTCGATATGCTAGGTGAAGGATTTGATCTGCCTCAACTGAAAATATCGGCATTACATGACCCTCACAAAAGCATAAATATAATGCTTCAATTCACAGGACGATTTACTCGCACAACAAAAAATGTCGGCGATGCAAAATTCATCGCTAACATTGCTAATCCAAATATGAGTGATAGTCTTGAGGAACTTTATAAAGAAGACTCTGACTGGAATAGTGTCATCAGCGATATCAGCTCACGAAAAATTCAAGATGAGAGAGAGTATCATGAATTTAGGTCTGAATTCTCCACCCCGAGCAAACTATTAGATTTAGGTCTAACACCCACCATAAGCTCTACTATTTATAGAATGAGCTTAGAAAAATGGCAGCCAAACAACTTTATATCATTTGGGAACAAACATTTTCAAATAGTTGACTCTACCATTAATGATGACCAAGACATCCTGATTTTCTCAGTAAAATCTTTTTTACCAGTTGGCTGGACTAGCTCAAAAGAACTTTTTGATGAATCGTGGGATTTATATATCGCGTATTACAACAAGGAATTAAACCTCTTATTTATTCACTCTTCCGCTAAAGATGGGTTAGTAAAACGTTTGGTTAAATTAGTCGCTCCTGATGCATCTCTAGTTCAAGGTGAGTATGTTTTCAGAGCGCTTGCTGGACTGAAACGGTTAAAACTACAAAATGTTGGCCTAAATAAAAATAAGAGAGGTCTACGTTATTCTATGCATACCGGAACTGAAGTAAATGACCAAATTCCAGACATCGAAGCCAATAGAGCAACCAAATCCAACATTTTTGGTAAAGGGTATGAAAACGGAGAATTAGTTAGTATAGGCTGTTCTCACAAAGGGAAAGTCTGGGCCATGGACAGTGACTCTCTAGATAAATGGATTACTTGGTGCAAAAATGTCGGTAAAAAAATCCTTGATGACTCAATAAACACTAATGAAGTAATGAAAACGGCAATGCAAACTGAAGAATTAGATAAATATCCAGACTTACATCCTTTATCTATCGAATGGCCCGTTGAGTTACTAAGGAAAAATGAATTAAAGGTCACAATTCTCTCCGATACTTGGGAAGAAAAAATAATACAATGCGAATTAATATTGATAGACAAGGCTAACGTTGATAATAAATCCATGGCAATTGGAATAAAAACCCAGCATGGTATTAATTCAATAACAGCAAAAATACATAAAAAAGGTGAGGTTATATTCCACTCCACAGAAAACATTAAAATAAATTTAGGTGAGAGCATCATTAACATCACTGATTATTTTAATGAAAACCCACCAACTATTTTCATGTCAGACACATCTGTAGTTGATGGAGGTCTAAGGTATTATCCCAATGAAAAATACTCTTACCTTTACGACAGAAACAATGTTGAGGATTGGGAGTGGACAGGTGTAGACATATCTATTGAATCTCAAACAGAATCAAAGATAAAAAACTCAATTCAATATCATACAATTCAAAGGTTATTAAATCACTATGACATAGTATTTGATGATGATGGCGCAGGTGAAGTAGCCGACATAGTAGCAATAAAAAACATTGATAATAGAGAGCTTGTAATCGACCTATTTCACTGCAAATATTGTACAAAATCCAATGGTATAGCAAAACCTGGAGCAAGGGTTGATGATGTATATCAAGTAGCGGGACAAGCAGAAAAAAGTGTAAAGTGGTTTGGTGACAAAGAGAATCTCATTTTACGTTTGATGCAACGTGAACGCAGTCGTTTAAAAAATGGCAGAGCATCAAGAATAGAAAAGGGTGAATTTGCAGATTTAGTGCAGTTAGCAAAAGTCGCTAGATATGCCTCTTTTAAATGTGGAATCTCTGTTGTTCAACCTGCAATATCAAAAAAACTAATATCAGATGACCAGTTGACAATATTAGGTGCCACTGCAGCTTATATAGATGAAATAAGTGGTATAAAACTGAGAGTAATCACAAATATTTAACGCCGCATTTCTTAAACTTTCAAGTCAACACTAAACGAAACCGCAGCCTTGAGCTGCAGTTTTTATTTCTATTCCCAGAACATGCTTCTATCCAAACCAAAACCCCATTTCTCCAATCCCATGCACTGCTCTCCCCCTGCAGCGAAATAGGCGGCCGACATGAACGTTAAAGCCACGGGCGGGCACGGTATTGGTTCCCCCTGCAATCCGCCGAGTCGATTTCAACGGGTCAGGATCGCCGTCAGGGATGATAGCGCAGCCGGCATAGGGGCCAAATCGGATCAGGGCGAGCACTGCTCGCCCTGATTTGGCGCGAGAACAAGGATGTTCGAAGCGGACTTTGGTCGAGGCCATGGATGGCATAGGCCAAAGTGCCATCTGCGGCGCTCCGTCCGACCCGTTGAACGAGACGAGGGAACCCGCGAAGCGGGCGGTTTGCCGGGGGAGAAGACTTTTGGTGACTTTTGGTCTTTCAAAAGTCACTCGCCAAGCCGCGTAGCGGCGGCGAAATCCCTTCGAGGGCAAGGCCCTCGTGTCCTGCATGGCGAAGCCATGCCATCCAAACGTTGGATTGCATTCCGCCAGAGGAATGACATTAGCCCCCCTCACCCTTACCCTCTCCCCCAAGGGGCGAGGGGATCAGACCGAAGGATGCCGAGGCATCACAGCAGGCCACAAAAAAACCGCAGCCCAAGGGCTGCGGTTTTTTTATTGGCTCAACCTGTTGCCAGCAACAGGACAACCGGCCTTAGGCACGGCGCCAGCTGGTCTTGCCGGCACTGTCTTCCAGCACTATGCCCATCTCGGTGAGACGGTTGCGAGCGGCATCGGCGGCGGCCCAGTTCTTGTCGGCGCGGGCCCGATTGCGCTCGGCGATCAGGCGCTCGATTTCGGCAACCTCTTCGTCCGCTTCATCCCCCTTGAGGAAGGCCTCGGGGTCTTGCTGCAGGATACCGAGCACGGCGCCCAGTTCGCGCAGACGGGCACCGAGGCCAGCGGCAACGGCCATGTCTTCGGCCTTCTGGCGGTTGATCTCGCGCACCAGGTCGAACAGGGCTGAGTAGGCTTCCGGGGTGTTGAAGTCGTCGTCCATGGCCTCAACAAAACGGGCCACCTGCTCGTCGCCACCGGCAGCGGCGGCTTCTGGCAGGTCACGCAGGGCGGTGTACATGCGCTCCAGCGCGGCGCGGGCTTGCTTCAGGTTATCTTCCGAATAGTTGAGCTGGCTGCGGTAGTGGCCGGACATCAGGAAGTAACGGACGGTTTCGGCGTCGTAGTGGGCCAGTACGTCTCGGATGGTGAAGAAGTTGCCAAGGGACTTGGACATCTTCTCTTTATCCACCATCACCATGCCGCTGTGCATCCAGGTGTTGACGTAGTCACCACCGTGGGCGCAGCAGGACTGGGCGATCTCGTTCTCGTGGTGGGGGAACTGCAGATCGGAGCCACCGCCGTGGATGTCGAAGTGGTTGCCCAGGTGCTTGGAGTTCATGGCAGAGCACTCGATGTGCCAGCCGGGGCGGCCCGGGCCCCAGGGGCTGTCCCAGGTCGGCTCGCCCGGCTTGGACATCTTCCACAGCACGAAGTCCAAGGGATTCCTCTTGGCATCCACCACATCGACGCGGGCACCGGCTTGCAGCTGCTCCAGATCCTGGCCGGAGAGCTGGCCATAGTCGGCGTAGGACTCGACGATGAACATGACGTCGCCGTTGTCAGCCACGTAGGCGTGCTCCTTGTCCAGCAGGGATTGCACCAGTTCGATGATTTCACCGATGTGCTGGGTGGCACGCGGCTCGATATCCGGACGCACCATGCCGAGGGCATCGAAGTCGGCGTGCATGTCGCCAATCAGGCGCTCGGTCAGCTCGTCACAGGTGACGCGGGTTTCGGCGGCGCGTTTGATGATCTTGTCATCCACGTCGGTGATATTGCGCACATAGGTGAGATCGTAACCGGCGTAGCGCAGGTAACGGGCCACCACGTCGAAGGCGACAAAGGTGCGGCCGTGGCCGATATGACAGTGATCGTAGATGGTGACACCACACACATACATGCCCACCTTGCCCGGGTGGATAGGTTTGAATTCTTCTTTTTGACGAGTGAGTGTGTTGTATATCTTCAGCATCTTATAACCACTGCCTGTGTGTAAAATGGTTGGTCATAATACCCCGTTCGACCAGAGAAAACGAGCCGGATCCCGCCTGCCATCTATGTCTTGACGCCAGATGCACTATGCCCGCCGCCCCTGATGGGCTAGAATTGCCACCACTTTATGCCATACACCCGCGGGCCTGCCTGGCTCGCTACAAAATGAAGGGACAACTCATGGTCACTCTGCATACCAATCACGGCGACATCACCCTCACCCTGAATGCTGAAAAAGCCCCGGAAACCGTGGCCAACTTCCTGCAATACTGCCGTGACGGTCACTATGACAACACCATCTTCCACCGCGTGATCGACGGCTTCATGATCCAGGGCGGCGGCTATGCCCCGGGCTTTGAAGAGAAAGACACCCGCGCCCCGATCAAAAACGAAGCGGCCAACGGTCTGTCCAACAAGATTGGCACCATCGCTATGGCCCGCACCATGGAGCCGCACTCTGCAAGCGCCCAGTTCTTCATCAACGTGAACAACAACGACTTCCTCGACTTCAAATCCGCTACCACCCAGGGCTACGGCTACTGCGTATTCGGTGAAGTGACTGCGGGCATGGACGTGGTAAACAAGATCAAGGGCGTCAAGACCGGCAACTACGGTCGCATCCACCAGGACGTACCGGTTGAAGACGTGGTGATCACCAAGGTGACCCTTGCCGAGTGATCTCTGCCGGCCAGGCTCTGACAAAACTGCGGCCCCGGCCGCAGTTTTTCCATCTGCCGCCCCAAACTGGCGCCATCTCGACTATCTGGCCCACGGCAACCCGCGCCAGCGCTCCGCTCACGCCCTGTTAAGTAACGGCCTGTGGACGCGCTTGCAAGAGCTGTGCAGCGACGTGGCCATGGTCAGTACCCTCGCCATCGGACTGGAGCGGCCGGGTAGCGATCTCGATATCCTCTGCCAGCATCCGGTGCCTGCCCAGCTTGCGGCTCAACTGCGCGAGCAGGGGTGGCTGGCAAGCGACAAGGGGGAAGGCGTCTGGCTGCTGGAGCGGCTTTTTGCCGGCCCGGACGGGTACTCCTGGCCGGTGGAGCTCTATGTCACGCCGGCAGCGGTCGAGACTCTCAACGGCTGGCGCCACCTCACCCTGATGGCCGCCCTGCTGGCGCACTTTGGGGATGATTTTTATCAGGCGGTGCTGCGTCTGCGCCTTGAAGAAGGCTTCAAAGGAGAGGCTGCCATCTGTCGCCTGCTGGGGCTGGCCGGCGACCCTTACGAGGCGCTGCTGACTCTGGAGGGATGCAACCTTGCCACACTCAGGTGGCAGCGGATGTCTGATCCTGCCCGGCCTGCAGTTGTCCAGACGCCGCCTTCAGCCCTTGCCAGCCCCGAAACAGCCGTTCATTGCCCCTCCCCGGATCCGACCCTGAGCACCGACACGCCACCATGAGCACCCTCTTTATCAGTGACATTCACCTGTGCGCCCAGCGGCCCGACATGACGGCGGCGCTGGTGCACTTTCTCGAGCACGACGCCGTCGGCGCCGATGCCCTCTATGTGCTGGGGGATCTGTTTGAATTCTGGATTGGCGACGATGATCCCAACCCGCTCCACCAGACCATCGCCGACGCGTTTTTGGCCCTGAGCCAGCAAAACGTGCCCATCTACTTTATTCACGGCAACCGCGACTTTCTGCTGGGTCAGCAGTATGCCAAGCGCGCCGGCATGACATTGTTGGGGGATCCTTGCGTCATCGAACTCTATGGCGAGCGGGTGGTGCTAAGTCACGGGGATCTGCTCTGCACCCTGGATGAGGGGTATCAGAAGTTTCGTCGCATCACCCAGCTCAAATGGCTGCGCTGGCTCTTTCTGCGCCTGCCGCTCCCCCGCCGGCAGGCCATCGCCTGCAAGATGCGCGGCCAAAGCCAGATGGAAAATGCCTACAAGAGCCAGAGCATCATGGACGTGACGCCCGCGGCGGTGGACGCCATGCTGCGCAGTCACGACTGCCGGATGATGATCCATGGCCACACCCACAGACCCGCCATCCACGACTTTACCCTGGACGGCCAACCCGCCCGCCGTATCGTGCTGGGGGACTGGTTCGAACAAGGGTCGGTGCTGGTCTGCCGCCCGGGCGAGCAACGGCTGGAGCAGCGCCCCCTTCCCCAGGCAGACATGGCATCGCAGGGGTAAGCGAGCATTTACCCGCGCAGGCCAAAAGCGTGCGCGCCACATAACAAAAGAGGCCATGACCCCGACGGGTCATGGCCTCTTTTTATTGGGCAAGGGACTGGCGCGATGGCGTCAGATTGCCATCTGCTCGTGGGGGGAGCCGTGGTGGCGCAGCCAGACAAAGCTCAGCGCCACGATCAGCACCATCAGGGTCATGATGGCCCCCAGGGTCACCTGGCCGGTCATCGGGAAGCAGGCCGCCAGCAGGGTGACGACACCCGCCCCCAGGTTCTGCATGCCGCCCAGGATAGCCCCTGCGGTACCCGCCTGGCCCGGGAAGGGCTCGATGGCGCAGGAGGTGGCGGTCGGGTAGAGGATGCCGCTCCCGATGAAGTAGACGGCAGCGCCCCCGATCAGTGACGCAGCGCTCACTAACCCGAACAGGCCCGGCAGCAGAATGATGAGCGAGCCGAGTGCCAAAAATGCGATGCCCAGACGCATCAGCTTGCCCTGGCTCAGGCGAAAGCTCAGCTTGGCCGAGAGCCAGGCCCCGAACAGATAACCCGGCAGCGGCAGTACGAACAGCACGCTCACGGTGCGGGCACTCAGTTTCAACACATCCCCGAGCAACACGCCGGCGGCCGCCTCAAAGACCGCCAGACCGGAGAAGGTGGCCATCAGGCAGAGCAGGTTGCCCTGAAACTTGGGGTTGCCCAGCACATGGCGATAGGCCGCCCCCACCCGCAGCGGTTGCTGGCGGGCGCTCACCGGCAGGGTCTCACCAAACCAGGCCATGATGGCCAGGGTCGCCACGGCGCCAAAACCGAACAGGAACCAGTAACCGGCGCGCCAGTTGAACAGCTCGGTCAACCAGCCACCCAGCACGGGGGCCAGCAGCGGGGAGAAGATCACCCCCATGCTCACCAGGCTGTTGGCGCGGTTGAGCTCGGCGCCGCTATAACGGTCGCGCATCACGGTGCGGCTCATGGCGCCGCCCGCACCGGTTCCCAGCCCCTGAATGAAGCTGCCCACCAGCAGGGCCGCGAAGTGGGGGATCAGCTGGATGGTCAGAGTCCCCAACAGAAACACCATCATGCCGATGATGAGCACGGGGCGACGACCGATGCGATCCGACAGCGGCCCGTAGACAAACTGGGAGAGGCCATAGGGAATGAGGTAACAGGCCATCACCGCCTGCAGCTGACCGGAGGCCACCTGAAAGTCCCCCGCCATCATGGGAATGGAGGGGACATAGAGGGTCTGGGTCATCTGGCCCACAGCGACCATCAGAATGGTCAGGAAAAACAACGGATAAAAACTGTGCCGATCCATATCAGTCCCAAAAAAATCGTCAAAAAGCTGCCGCCCCCCAGCACAGAAATGGCCCGGGGGAGTCTCTTCACAGAAACAGTGAGTCAATCAAATCAGTGTTGGAAACAGGAGGCGGGGAACCCGCCCGACCATCGCACAGGACGCTTGATGGTATGGGGGCATGATAGTGATTCAGCTCACAGAAAACGAACGAATCTTTATAATCAGCTTGCCTTAGTTTTTCTAATATTACGGGGCATTTCGCCCCGTCTGCAGTTAAAAATCAACGCGTTACCATCTGCTGTGCCTGCTTGATCAGATCCTCCGGGTGCTCCTTGCGCGGCGGAATGGTGATCCCCTTCTGGCAGGCAGGACGGGACTCCATGCGCGCCATCCAGGCCTGCAGATGGGGCAGCCCCTCGATGGAGATCCCGCTCCAGTCGTAGATCCGCACCCAGGGCCAGGTGGCAATGTCAGCGATGCTGTACTCATCGGCCAGATACTCGTGGTGGGCCAGATGGCTGTCGAGCACCTCGAACAGGCGGCGCCCCTCCTTCTGGTAACGCTCGATGGCCGCCGGGATCTTCTCGGGGAAGTAGCGGTAGAAGACGTTGGCCTGCCCCATCATGGGGCCAACCCCGCCCATCTGGAACATCAGCCACTGGATGGCCCGGGAGCGGCGCTTGGGATCCTGCGGCAAGAGCTTGCCCGCCTTCTCGGCCAGATAGAGGAGGATGGCGCCGGATTCGAACACGGCGAAGTCATCGTTGTCCCGATCGACGATGGCCGGAATGCGGCCGTTGGGGTTGATGGCCAGAAACTCGGGCTTTTTCTGATCCAGTGCCGACAAGTCGAGCGGGATCACCCGATAAGGCAGCCCCAGCTCCTCGAGGGCTATCGCTACCTTGAAGCCATTGGGGGTCGCTGCAGTATAAAAGTCGATCATGGTCACTCCTTGGTTACGCAGATGGGGCCACCGGGCACTCATTTCCCCCGGCGGCGGGATCCTGACCCACTCTCTAGTAACACAAACGGCGCACCCAGTACCAGTGATGACACTGGGTGCGCCGTTTGTCGGCCGATGATGACGAGATCAGTTGAGGGTGGCGGCCGGCTTGCGCTGGCGCAGCATGATGAGGCGGGAGAGCAGCGGGAAGTAGGATTCCAGCTTGCGCAGCAGCACCCGGCTGCTGGCGGGATTGGCGAGATCCGACTCCTCCAGCACTATGCCGTTGGAGACGAAATAGAAGCGGGGGTCGCGCACATCCGGCCCGCAGATGGCCAGCTCCCTGCCCCCCTTGCGGATCAGCAGCGGCAACACGGGTAGCCCTATGGTGTCATCTTCCCCGCCCAAAAAACTGGCATCCTGCCAGGGGGTATTGCCATCGATCAGCAGGATCGCCGCCTCCGCCTTGGCTGGCTGCCACTCGGCAAGCGGCGTGATGCCGATGTTGGCAAAGTGGTCGCCATACTCTCTGGATGAACGCAAAATGGCCAGTAAACCTTCACTGGCGCCGGATACGTGCTGACTGACTACTGACAAGTTCATGATTCATGTCCCTATGCTCATGACAAACTGGGTTGATTGCAGGCATAAGACTAGCGCAGATCCGGCCTATATTGGAGCCGTCATATCTGGCAGTGGCAATCGAATGGCTGAATCGGGATAACAGTTGCCATCGGTGGAAATACTGGTATCATACCGCGTCCTTTTATCCCCGTTCTTTAACATCCAGTGGTGAACCTATGCATCCGATGCTGAATATCGCCGTGCGCGCTGCGCGCAACGCCGGTCAAGTTGTAGTAAAAGCCTTCTCCCAGCCCGAGAACATTGAGGCTATCCAGAAAGGCAGCAATGACTTCGTGACCAACGTTGACCGTGAAGCCGAAGCGGCCATCATTCATACCATCAAAAAATCTTACCCGGAGCACAGCATCGTAGCTGAAGAGTCTGGTGAGACTGCCGGAACCAATCCGGATTACCAATGGATCATTGACCCACTGGATGGCACGACCAACCTTGTCAAAGGCATTCCGCACTTCGCCGTTTCCATCGCCCTGCGCGTGAAAGGCAAGACCGAACAAGCCGTTATTTACGACCCGATCCGCGACGAACTGTTCACTGCTACCCGTGGTAGCGGCGCCCAGCTGAACGGCTACCGCATCCGCGTCGGCAAGGCCCGCGAACTGGCTGGTACCGTGCTGGCCACCGGCTTCCCGTTCAAGCAGAAGCACCATATCGAGCCGTACCTGAAGATGTTCCAGAGCATGTTCATCGAGTGTGCCGACATCCGACGCTCCGGCTCCGCCGCCCTGGATCTGGCCTACGTGGCCGCCGGCCGCGTCGACGGTTTCTGGGAAATCGGTCTGAAACCCTGGGATACCGCCGCCGGCGAACTGCTGGCCAAGGAAGCGGGCGCCATCGTGACCGACTTCGTGGGTGGTCACAACTACGAAACCTCCGGCAACATAGTCGTTGCTAACCCGCGCGTGCTCAAAGAGATGCTCGGCAAGATCCGTGAAGAGCTGCCGGAGTCTCTGGCCAAATAAGCCAGCCCGTACTCGACATAACAAAAAACCGGCGCAAGCCGGTTTTTTGTTATCTGCCGCTCGTGGTTATGTGTCGCTCGTGTTTCCCCCTGCAAGGCGTTCGTGGCTCTGTTTCCTTGCAATCCAGCCCTCCACCAAACCATCTATCGCTATAACCATTAACCCACTCTCCCCTTCCCTTCACGCTGACGCACACAGGCGCTGATTGCCACCTCCCCCCTCGAGATGGGGATTGGCAGGCAATAAAAAACCCGGCCTAAGCCGGGTTGATATCAGCAATTCAGGCGTCTCTTCGCGCGCCTGAATTGCACTCGGGATCAGGCAAGATGAAAGCGCCCGATAGTCTGCTTGAGCCCTGCGGCCAGCTGGCTCAGCTCCAGACAGGCGCGCGCGGTATGATCGGCGCCGAAGGCAACCTCGTTGGCCGACTCGTTGATCCGCTCCACGTTGCGCCCCAGCTCGTCGGAGACCGCATCCTGCTCGCCACAGGCGCTGGCGATCTGGATCGCCATGTCGGCGATCTGGGCCACGGCTTCCTCAATTTGCTGGATACCCGCCCCTGTCTGTTCGCTCTGGGTCACGCACTCGCGGATCATGTCGCAGCTAAGTCCGGTCACCTCTTTGGCCTTGTTGGCACGGGCCTGCAGGGTCTCGATAATGGCCACAATCTCGCCGGTAGAGGCCTGGGTACGACCCGCTAGGGTACGCACCTCATCGGCCACCACCGCAAAGCCACGCCCCTGCTCACCGGCACGGGCGGCCTCGATGGCGGCGTTGAGGGCCAGCAGGTTGGTCTGATCGGCAATGCCGCGGATCACGTCCACCACCACATTGATCTGGGCAGACTCGCGCTCCAGCTCGGTCACCAGCACGCCGGCCTGCTCGATCTCTTCGGCAACCCGGGTGATCGCCACCAGAGAGTTGCGTACCTCCCGGTTGCCGCTGCGTGCCAGCGCATTGGCCGAGCTGGCGGATTCCGAGGCGATCTCGGTGTTGCCCGCCACGTCGGCGACGGTGGCCTTCATCTGGGTCATGGCCGTCGCCACCAGAGAGATCTCCTGCTGCTGGCTCTGGATCCCCTTGGCCGACTGCTCGGAGACGGCACTCACCTCTTCGATGGCGGTGCCCAGCTGGGTCACGGCGGCCACCACCTCTTCAATCAGGCCACGCAGGTTGTCCTGCATCTTGAGGGAAGCATTGGCCAGCGCCCCCAATTCATCGCGCCCCAGGTTGCGGCGATCCAGACGGTGAGTCAGATCCCCGCTGGCGATGGCGTTGGCCTGGGCCACCACGGCCTGCAGCGGCAGGCAGATCTGGCGGGTCAGGAACCAGGTCATCGCCATCATGAACAGCAACAAACTGCCGATGCTGACCATGGCCAGGGTGTTGAGCATGCTGACGCTGCCGAGCAGGCTGCCCCGGTTCTCCTTGACGAAGTCGAGGTTGACCCCGACCAGATCGTTGACTGCCTGTTCCAGGGCGCCATAGGTCGCGTTGGAGGCAAACAGCTGGGCCTCGGCTTCGGTATGCCGGCCTGTGGCCAGCAGCTGATCGAACTCGCTCACCGAGCGGCGATAGCTCAACCAATGCTGCTTGGCCCGGTTGAATACCTGACGCTCATGGGCCGCTCCGACCGTGGCCTCATAGGCCTGGAAGCTGGTCTCTACTTTCTGGATATTGTTCTGGATCCGACCACGACGGGCCTGCAGATCGGCACTGTCATCCACCATCAGCAGGGCAAACTGGGCCCGGCGCACATAGGAGACGTCATAGAGCAGGTTTTCCACCGACAGCACGCTCGGCAGGGTCGAGTCGGTAAAGTTCAGCACCCGATCACGCACGCTGCGCAGCTCGCTGGAGAGAAACAGACCGAACAGCACGTTGACGGCGGCGATGATCGCAAAGACCACGGCAATCTTCTTGCCGATGGAAAGATTCTTGTAAAACATGGTGGCAGTGGGTCCTCGACTGCTGACTGGGTGTGGAGTGTGGCGATCACATCCCTGTGAGCTGATACCCGGGCCATCCTGACGGGGAGATGCACAAAACGCGGGAAGAGGGCATTTGGCAAAGTCGCGCACTCTAGCACAAGGCGACAATGCCTTCATTTTTATTAAAAAAATTTAAATGGTGTTAATTCCCCCGGCGCCAAGGCCTCAGGCGGGTGCCCTACGCCAGTGCTCAACTGCATGCTATTTAGCTATGGGGGCAATCGCCTGCCTCGGGTAGACAAGGCGTCGGCGCAGGGATGTAATGAGCCTTCTCTCTTTCTCATAAGGTCACCCGATGGACGATATGTCAGCCCTGCCCGCCTCCTCCTGGTCCCAACAACTGCGCGCCCAGATGCAATCCCGCCCCCGAACGGCCCTCGGCCTCTTCATCGCGCTGGCGGCCGTATTGTTGTTGCTGTTGCAGAGCCTCGTCATGCTGGCGACGGAGGAGATCAGCAGCGGCATGCGCTATGGCCTCATCGGCGGGGCGGCCGGCTTTGCTGCCACCGCCCTCGGTGCCCTGCCCGCCCTCTTTCTACGCGCCGTGCCGCAGCGGGTGGAGGATTCCATGCTCGGCTTTGCCGCCGGCATGATGCTGGCGGCCAGCGCCTTCTCCCTGCTGCTGCCGGGGCTCGATGCCGCCAGCGGCATCACGGGCAACGGCTTTGCTGCCGCCGCCGTGGTGGTAGCGGGGATGACCCTCGGGGTGCTGCTGATGCTGGGGCTGGATCAGTTCACCCCGCACGAACACGACAAGACTGGCCCCTGCGGCCCGGGCCATGAGCATTGCTCCCGGGTCTGGCTGTTTGTCTTCGCCATCGCCCTGCACAACCTGCCGGAGGGGATGGCCATCGGGGTCAGCTTCTCCCAGGGTGACATGTCGGTGGGATTGCCGCTCACCACCGCCATCGCCCTGCAGGATATTCCGGAAGGGTTGGCGGTGGCGCTTGCCATGTGCGCCGCCGGTTTTCGCCCGCCACTGGCCGTGCTGGTCGCCATCGGCAGCGGCCTGCTCGAACCCCTCGGCGCCCTGCTCGGGGTCGGGCTCTCCAGCGGCCTGGCCATCGCCTATCCCATCGGTCTGGGCCTGGCGGCTGGCGCCATGCTGTCTGTGGTCTCCCATGAGGTGATCCCCGAGACTCACCGCAACGGCCATCAAACTCACGCGACCCTCGGCCTGATGGCGGGTTTCGCCCTGATGATGACGCTGGACACCGCCCTCGGTTAAGCGATCTCCGTCCCTTCCCTCGTTACTTGTGGCGCCTCGCGTTGGGGCGCCTGGGTTCCTCCCTGGCATTTCTCTTCTGGCGCTCGGCGCCGTCTTCATCTTTTGTTATGATCTACAGCAACTTAAATACAGCCTGACGGCTATCAAGACGAGGTCAGTGATGAAAGTAGGTATTATCGGCGCCATGGAACAAGAAGTGGCCCTGCTGCGCAGCCAGCTGAGCAACGCCACCACCCTGCAACTGGGTGGCTGCGAGTTCTATCAGGGGATGCTGGCCGGCAAAGAGGTGATCCTGACCCGCTCCGGCATCGGCAAGGTCGCCGCCAGCGTGGCCACCAGCCTGCTGCTGGAAAGATTTGCCCCCGATTGCGTGATCAATACCGGCTCTGCGGGCGGTTTTGCCCAGGATCTGCATATCGGTGACGTGGTGATCGCCAGCGAAATGCGCTTCCACGACGTGGACGTGACCGCCTTCGGCTACGAGATGGGCCAGATGGCGCAGCAACCCGCCGCCTTCCCCTGCGACGAAAAGCTGATCACGGTGGCGCGCGAGTGCATCGCCGAGCAGGGCAAGCACCAGACCAAAGTTGGCCTCATCTGCACCGGTGATCAGTTCATGTGCAAGCCACAGGCCATCGCCAAGGCGCGCGCCGATTTCCCGCAAATGCTGGCGGTCGAGATGGAAGGGGCTGCCATCGGCCAGGTATGCCACATGTTCAAGGTGCCCTATCTGGTGGTGCGCGCCATGTCTGACATCGCGGGCAAGGAGCAGGTGGAATCCTTCGACGCCTTTATCGAGGTGGCCGGTCAACACTCGGCCGAAGTGATCATCAAGATGCTCGGCAAGCTGTGATCCCAATCGCATCGCTCGAACCGATGGCCGCCGATCTGCTTTCCACGACGGCGGCCATCATGTTGGGGGCCGCCTTGCTGGAGGCCCTCATTCCCCGCCCCGCCCACATCCGGCTCTCGGCCCTCACCCCGCAGCTCACCCGCCTTGGCCACAAGGTACACAGGGCGGACGGCTCGCCCAGACAACAGTTGCAGGCCGGCGTGCTGGCGATGCTGGTGGTCTGGCTGCCCTGCGCAGCTGGCCTCTGGTCGGTGCGCAATCTGGCCCTGAGCGAACCTCTGTTCGATCTGCTGTTTCTGCTATTGATGATTGAATCCCGCCCGCTGCGGGAGCTGGCGAGTGCTACCCGCGCCCTTGCCTGCCAGGAGACGCTGCCACTGGCACGACTGCAGGCCGTGCCCTGGCTCAAGCGGGAGACAAGCAAACTCTCGGTCATGGGGATTGCCAAGGCTGTGAGCGAGAGCTGCGCCCTGCGCCTGGTAGGACAATGGGCCGGCCCCCTGCTGGGCTATGCGCTGGCCGGTGTACAGGGTGCCCTGCTCTGGCGACTGACCCAGCTGATGAGCCTTGGCTGGAGCATGAAGGATCCCGCATTCAGCCACTTTGGCCGCGCGGCGAGCGCCTTCTATCAGGCGCTCAATGCCCCGACTGTGCTGCTGCTTGGCTTGCCCCTGCTACTAACCCGTCTCAAGCGTGCTGGCTGGCTGCTGCGAAGTGCCGCACTCTGGCCCTATCCTGCCATGGGCATCCTGCTGGTGCTGCTGGCGGACAAGTTTCAGACCCGGCTGGGGGGCCCGCGCTACTACCAGGGCACACTGCAACGCTGGCCCGTGCTGGGGCTCGGACAGGATCCCGGCGCCGACATGGCCACGCGGATGCTCAATGTCTTGCAAGGAACAGGCTGGGGATGGCTGCTGGTCGCCCTGGCGCTGACACTGGTGGAACGCTGGCATGCTTAGACACACAGGTAAATGGATGGGGTTGCTGGCAGGTTTGCCATTTTTGGCGATGGCGGCGACCCCGGAGCGGGTGGTGAGCGTGGTCCCTCACCTCACCGAGCTTCTCTATGATATCGGGGCCGGCGACAAGCTGGTGGCCGTTGATGATGCCTCCGACTATCCATCCGAGGTGACAGACAAGCCCAAGGTGGCGAATTACCGCAGCATCAATGTGGAAGCATTGCTGGCCCAGAAGCCGGATCTCATTCTCGCCTGGCGATCCGCCCAGTCGCGCATGCTGGCACCGCTGGAAAAGCTCGGCATTCAGGTGTTCTACTCCGAGCCCACCGATTTTGATTCACTGGCTGGCGAGATGCGGGCCCTTGGCAAGATGCTGGGGGTTGAGCAACGCGCCAACGAGGCGGCCGATCGCTATCTGGCCAGACTGGCGGCCCTCAGGCAGCGCTACGGCCAGCCGACCGGCGTCAAGGTGTTCTACCAGCTCTGGTACCCGCCGCTAACCAGTGCCAGTGGCCACGCCTGGCCCGCCCAAGCCATCGAGCTGTGTGGCGGCATCAATGTGATGGCCCATGCCAAGACCCCGTACCCCCAAGTCAGCCAAGAGCAGGTGATCAAGGCCAACCCCGAGCTCATTCTAGCGGGCAGTGGCGATCCGGGCGCTCTGGCGCACTGGCAACAGTGGACCATGATAGACGCAGTCAAGCAGGGACGATTGACCCTCATCAACTCGGATGAGCTGCACCGCTTCACCCCGAGAGCCCTCAATGCCGTGGAGCAGATCTGCTCCGCCATCTGGCAGAACCGGACTACGCCCGTTACGTCGCCTTAAGTCGTCATTACAATTAACTTTGAGAGTGATGACCTAAGTTCGCGTGTTAAAAGCGTTTTTGCGAATGGATCACACTCTTTGCATAAAAAGCTGGTACTTTATTTGCTAGCATATGATTCATCTACTGTTTTTCTGACGAGATGCCCGCAATGTTCAATGATAAAACGCTACTCATCACGGGTGGCACCGGCTCGTTTGGCAAGAAACTGGTCAAGACAGTACTGGAGCGTTACAAACCCAAGCGCCTCATTATCTATTCCCGTGACGAGCTGAAACAGTTCGAGATGCAGCAGGTCTTCGATGCTCCCTGCATGCGTTATTTCATTGGCGATGTGCGGGATGCCAACCGCTTGACCATGGCGATGCGCGGGGTGGATTACGTGGTTCATGCCGCCGCCCTCAAGCAGGTTCCAGCCGCTGAATACAACCCCATGGAATGCATCAAGACCAATATCCACGGGGCCGAAAACGTCATCCAGGCTGCCCTGATCAATCAGGTGAAGAAGGTCATCGCACTTTCCACCGACAAGGCCGCCAACCCGATCAACCTCTACGGAGCCACCAAGCTGGCCTCCGACAAGTTGTTCGTCGCTGCCAACAATATCGCGGGCCAGGATCCGACCCGTTTCTCTGTGGTGCGTTACGGCAATGTGGTCGGCTCCCGTGGTTCGGTCGTCCCCTTTTTCCAAAAGCAGATCGATCAGGGTGCAGACTCACTGCCCATCACCCACGAGGAGATGACCCGCTTCTGGATCACCTTGCAGCAGGGGGTGGATTTTGTGCTGCGCAACTTCGAGCGGATGAAGGGGGGGGAAATTTTTGTTCCCAAGCTCCCTTCCGTTCGCATCACGGATCTCGCCCTTTCCATGGCACCCGAGCTGCCGCACAAGATTGTCGGCATCCGCCCGGGCGAAAAAATGCACGAAGTGATGTGCCCTGCTGACGACTCCTATCACACCTTTGAGTTCGACGACTTCTTCATCATCGGGCCGACCATCAACTTCAACAACCGCAACAACGACTTCTCGAAGACCGCCGCCGGCGAGAAGGGAAAGATGGTCGACTCGGGGTTTGAGTACAACTCTCGCAACAACCCGGTCTTTCTGACCATAGAAGAGCTCAAGCAACTCAATCAGCAAGTGGTGATGGAATGATCCCGTACGGCAGACAATCGATCAGTGAAGCGGACATCGAGGCCGTGGTGGAGGTCCTGAGATCCGACTTTCTGACCCAGGGACCAGCAGTGCCTCGTTTCGAGCAAGCTGTTGCCGACTATTGCTGCGCCCGTTTCGGGGTCGCCGTCAACTCCGGCACCGCTGCCCTGCACATTGCCTGCCTGGCGCTGGGAGTGGGTCCAGGTGACTGGGTCTGGACCTCCCCCATCAGCTTCGTTGCCTCCGCCAACTGCGCCCTCTATTGCGGCGCCCGAGTCGATTTTGTCGATATCGAACCCGATACAGGCAATATGTGCGCCGTGGAGCTGGAGCGAAAACTGGTGGCTGCCAAGGCCGAAGGACGCCTGCCCAAGGTGGTGATCCCGGTGCACTTCGCGGGCCTGCCCTGCGACATGAAAGAGATCCACCGCTTGGGGCAAGAGTATGGTTTTCGGATCATCGAAGATGCCTGCCACGCCCTCGGCGCCCGCTATCACGACGAGCCCACCGGCAACGGCCACTACAGCGACATTACGGTCTTCAGCTTTCACCCGGTGAAGATCATCACCACGGGGGAAGGTGGCATGGCCATGACCAATGACCCCGCTCTGGCCAAGACCATGCGCCTGCTGCGCAGCCACGGCATCACCCGCGAACCGGAAGACTTTATCAACGAGCCGGACGGCCCTTGGTACTACGAGCAACAGATGCTCGGCTTTAACTACCGCATGACCGATATCCAGGCCGCACTGGGGTTGAGCCAGATGGCTCGCTTGGATGCATTCCTCGCCGCCCGCCGTACACTGGCTGCTCGCTACCAACGCGACTTGCCTGAATGCGTCGTACAACTCGCAACACGAGAGAAACGCCTAAGCGCCTGGCACCTCTATGTCCTCCAGGTCCCCGCCGCGCTGCGTGCCGAGATGTTCCGGGCCTTGCGCGAAGAGGGTACAGGCGCCAACGTCCATTACATACCGATCACCCGGCAACCTTATCACACAGCCGTGACACCACCGCACGCCGCACGCTTTTACAATCAGGCGATCACGCTGCCGCTCTACCCGACTATGGACGACAGCTCTGTCACGCACGTCGTGCACGCTGCGGCGCTTCGCCTCGCTTCACACGCATGAGCACCAGATTCTTATCCAACAGGGCCACTCCGGCAGAGACAGCGATGAAAGTAGCCATTTTGAGCAAGGCCGACCGAAGTGGTGGCGGTGCCAGCCGCTGCGCGGAAGATCTGGTGGCACAGTTTAGGCACCACAATCACCACGCCGATCACTTCGCCCGCTCATCGCGTTATGAGGAGACCCTGCCTCTCTATACCCAGAATGAGAAGAAGATTTACCATCGCCTGCTCAGTCTGGGTCTGCAGGAGTTGATTCCCTTCGAAAAGAAGGTCATTCGCCAACATGACGAGCAACACCACTATGACCTCTTTCACTTTCACGATCTCTCAACAGCCATCTCGCCATTAACTCTGAAATGGTTGAGCGATCACCACAGGCCGGTGATATGGACCCTACACGATTGCTCACCAGTCACGGGCGGTTGCATCAACCCCCTGGGCTGTGACAAGTATCAGACGCACTGTTTCCCGTGCCCGCAGATAAACACGCTTCCGCTCGGAAAGAACCTTGATTTGTCCTTTCTATTCAGAAAATTAAAGGCATATGTGCACCACAAAAGCCACATACATTACGTGGCACCCTCGAAATGGTTGGCCGATTTCGTCTATGACACCGGCTTACTGGATAGATATCCGACGATCATCCCCAACGGGGTCGATACCAAGCTGTTTTGCGCACATGACAAGCATGCGATACGACAAGCACTCTCCCTCCCCGAGGACCGCTTCGTCATACTTCTCTCCTCGGCAGCCAAAAACAACCCATTCAAAGGGTTGCACTTCGCCATCGATGTCATTGACAAGCTGAGGGAATTAAACCCCTTTATTCTTGTGGTGGGTGAGAAAGATCCCGCACTGCTAGGCAGACTGACGACCTTTGATTATCGATGCACTGGATTTATTGCTGATCGAGAGGTGTTGGGGAAATACTACTCTGCAGCAGACATCTACCTCAATACGACGATCGCGGAAGTACAATCGATCGCCTCCCTCGAGGCCATGTCATCGCAGACCCCCGTCTTTGGCTTCAAGACCGGTGGCGTGCCCGAGTTGATCACTCAGGGGGAGGATGGCGTGCTCGTCGACAACAGAGACACCGGCGCATTGGCACACCACATCATCACGGCCTATCGCAGTGGACATCTCAGTGTGATGGGACAAAACGCCAGAAAGAAGGTAGAGGACAACTACTCCATGGAATTGCTGTTCCAACGCTATCTCCAGCTCTATCGGGACGTCATCAACGGCATCCGCTAGAGCGACAAGGTAGCGATCTTGTCGGGATCGATACCACACTGCTGCTGCAAATATTCATAGATCTCCCGCTCCCGACCCAGCACAGAGATAAGAACAAGGTCACAGTCGTATTCCTTTAAGGTGGAGGGGTGCACCACGAAGTCAAATGCGTTGCGAGTCTGCTCGCTCATATCAACAGTCAAGAGCAGTTGCGAATGATAGAGACCATAAATAAATTGCCCAATCTGGCCATAACCGTACAACACAACTCGACGACGAGTGGCAAAGATTGAGGATAATTGTCCTACCAGTTCGTTAAATAACGTGGAAAAATAATAATTATTATTATTGGAATTAATTTTTTTCAATGTAGCATAGGAAGGGGTATCAAATATCTTTTCAATGGGTTCAATATACTTGGACTGGATAAACATGTCTTCAATTTTTGCCTTCATGAGATATTTATAGGAGAGGCCGCCGGAAAAAAAATTAGCGATGGGAAATGAAAGGTATGCGAATTGTGCACCATTCATCAGGCATTTCAATGCAAAATCATAATCACCAGCAATCTTGAAACTCGTGTCAAACTTGTACTTTTTACAAAGTGCAGTCCGGGTAAACATTGTCTGGTGAAAACAGAACATACCCTCCATGGCCTTATCAAGGCCTTTGGCATGAGTATACATTCTCTCACCTGCCTCCCAGAGATAGATGTCACCAGAGACAATGTCATTGTCCTGGGTGAGGTGTGGAATAACCATGCTAATGGTATCTGAGTCACAGAAATAATCGCCGGCATTCATGAAAATTATCCAGTCACCTGTAGAGGCATCGATGCCCTTATTCATGGCCTCATAGATACCTCCATCTTTCTCACTCACCCAATATGAAAGGTAATGGCGATATTTCTGGATAATATCCACCGTACCATCCGTGCTGGCACCATCGATGATGATATATTCAAGGTCACAGTCAATTTGACCAACTACGCTTTTTATTGTTCTCTCAATACAATCTTTTGCATTATAAACAACAGTGATGACTGTTATTTTTTGATGATGAGTGGGAATCATATATCTACTCTTAATACCTTGTTCTGCGCAATACCAACTTGTTCAATCAGCAAAGCCTCTATCGTATCCTCTCGACCAAGCAAGCTAATCAGAATCACATCGAACGATTGTTCGGCAAGTTGCTCTGGTGGATATATAAGCAGCTCACCATCTGCTGCACTTTTTAATTTCATTGCACAAAGATCGACATAGCCGACAAATACACCGTCAAGCAATGCGGCCAGAATCTGCCCCAGGGAGGAGAATCCATACACCATGATCCGTTCATGTTGACTTTTGATGCGTTCAACAAACTGGAGCATCTTGCCATTATGCCGGTAGAACATTTCCGCTGACGCACTATAGGCCCGAAATGGGTGCCGGGAATGCACAGTCGCTGAAGTCGAGCATGATTTTGATGGGCCCAGCAATGCACTCACCTGGCAATAAGCCTCTTCCACACCAATGGTATTGATATCGATATCAGACCCCGCATAGTAGGTATTCAGATCAGCCTCACTCAACGTGAGCATGTCAAAAGGCAGTGCACAGCGATAGCGGTCAGACAATTCTGAATAGGGGACAAAGCGATGCAGATGATTGCCGTTGGATATCACAACGGCCTGTTTCTCCAACGCGACTGCCAGATGCAATAGCCCGGTATCGTTTCCAATGACGATGGTGCTGGCACTCAGGATACCAAGCATGTCAGCAAGTGAAGTGGCCCCTACAAGGTTGATGCATGCCTGCCCCAGTGCCCTTTCTATGATGATGGACTCATTCACCTCAGTTGGACCACCACACAACACCAGTGGCATACCATAGTCGTCACGAAGTTTCTGTCCCAATCGGGCATAATACTCGGGATGCCATTTTCTCTTCGTGTCGGCAGCCCCGATGACCATGACCGCATAGTCACGAAAAGGTGGAGTCAGCACTTCCTCACTGCAAACTCGAATCACAGGATTGGACAGAAACGAGGAGATGCCTGTAACACTCTCGAAGAAAATACGGTTTCTATCGAATTCAAATTGTCGCCCTGACCCAGTTTCGATGAGCTCATGATAGAAAGAGTCCGTATATTTCTTATCCTCCTCCGTCATATTGGAAGTATCACCGGCAAACCCTATTTTTCGCCCGGAATGAATGCCTTCTATCAACAAATCCACCCAAGCACATCTCGAGTAAACAGGATGAATGACTACATCAAATGCTTCAGCATTCAATTTCTGCTCGAGTGAAAAGCGATACCAGGCATTTTTTTCATACTGCCGGATATCAAGCGGCACACAATTCACATCGGGCAATAATGTATAGACCAATGATGCCCAGATCTCGTTACACAACATCGTGACATGCCAGCCAGAAAATGTTCCTTCCCGGCAAAGTAGGTCAATATAGTTATGAATCAGGACGTAATCACCGATACCATCTAGTTTGACGATGAGTAAGCGCTTCACTCTTTCTTGTATCCCACCAATTTCAGTTCATACGCAAATGAAATCGGACTCTGTTGATGATAGTAGCTTCGAGTAATATATCGTTCAAATAGCTTCATTGCCTTGTAGGCAGATAATAGTATCCGTCTGAAACAAGCATTCCATGCTGTTTCGCCAATGAATGCATCAAGATCGACAAACTCATAATGCTGAAAACCAGAAGACTTCATAACATACATGAGACTACCCGTGGTGAATAACAGCGTATGGGTAAAATCCTCATAGGCCCAATAGGCATGAGTAGACGACTGAGCATTAGGCACTGCAATAAAGAGTACTCCATCATCCTGCAAAAGTTCATCCTTGATGATACGCAACGTATCAACAATTGTTTTCTTATCAAGATGTTCAAGCACATGGCTCATCAGTATGAAATCATACTTTTCCGCAGATGCCTTCGCAAACGATGCAATACTCTCTATTTTCTCCACAGGAAGATTTATCGACCGAGCATAATTTACCGCATCATCAGATATATCAATGCCTTTTACATTGATTCGACCATGGGTGACAACACAATCACCGACAAAGTTTCCAACACCACAACCGATATCGAGGATGAACGCATCTTTATTCTTTGGCAAATAAGGTATGACATATCGGGGGGTATGGAACTGATGTTGCAGCCCACCCATATTTCTTGCGTCGTAATAGTGATCACTATCACTCATAAATGATTCTACCTTGCTCCAAAAGGGAAGAGATCTTCACCGTATCCGAAGTGTCTAAATCCCAGACTTCCATCTCTTCGATACAAGCGATCCGCTGTATATCTCTCAGATAAGTCAGCGATCCATCTTGCCCACGCGACTCTCTGGCTTTTGAATAAACATAGCGAGCATATTCTAGTTCTTGTGCAACACAGTGAGCATGGTCCTTACGGATGAAGAAAGCATCATTCCCTGCACTGGTCGCGCCAAAAAATACATAACCCTTTCTCTCAGCCAGCGAAATCAATGCGCTGAGTGATGCCCCGAAGTAAAGATTACTGTGATGAGCTTGGGTCCTGTAAAAATCGTCTCTATAGGGAACCGTAATTTTAGCTCCGTTACCAAAAACAGAATTATATTCACAAATCACAATAGAAGGATTGATGCAATGAATAGCGTCCCATACCCAATAATCGTTTCCATCAATATCTATACTTAACAGATCAGCATCACGCCCGGGTAAGTTACTTTTAATAAGCCAGTCTATATTATCTCGGGTAATGAAGGACTTAACAGCATTGATATCATACTTCCAGTACAATCCCTCAGACTGAATAAAATCAATATTCTCTTGTGAACCGTCAATGACCAAGCCAGACCAGTTGTCATTCATCATCAAAAAACGTGTATTCGACTCCCGGTAGTTTTCCACACCAAACTCAATAAAAACCTTATTACTCATTGGGATTCTATTAATCAGGTACTGAATAATACCATCCTGCCCCCACTGCGAAAACACCTTGAATTCGACATCAGGAATACCTTGGTATAACTGAATATTCTTGATGCGGTCAACATGTAATTTACCAAGCAGCATCATTTGATTTTCATAGGACATGATTAACCTCGGTAAAATTTTTTGAGCAGCCCCAAGCACATCTCATCTTCTACGATATAGCTGTTAAAGTCATTGAAATAATATTCTGATACAGCTGTGTCAAAGAAAGTGGTGGTACCACAGTGTACACCCGATGAATCATTCCCTATATTATGGGTGAATGATCGTTTCGGCACTAGGCATAAGCCATTTTTCAAGAAAATACTTAAATACCAGAAAACGGCCCAAGTTCTTATCTTACCTGCCTTGTTAGCCAAAAACTGCTCATAAACACCAGGATTACACCCTTGAAGGTTCATTTCATGAATAATCTCATTAGAGGTGATCGCAGCATCAATTTGTGAGACATCACGAGTGAAATGTTTCCAAGCGCTGCGCCAAGTTGCCCATCCCCAGCAATACATGGTCCGATTCAGGAAGAAGTGGCTTTCTTCTTCAAAATGGATGTTAGGCACATAGCCACCGATATGCATTACATCATCGTGTGACTCATAAAATGACAATGCCTCATTCATATATCGAAGGAAGTATCTACTGGTGATTATGTCATCTTCGAGGACGATCACATGACTATGATGACTCAATGTTTCAGTCACACCACTGATGATATTATCAGCCAAGCCCCAATTATAATCTCGATTAATCAGCGTAATACTTTTGAATCCGCTGATCATTCCAATATACTCACGAACCGCGCTAACCTGCTCCCACGAGGCAGTATCTTTTCCCCCATCACTATATACAATGAGATCACTTTCAGCCGCCAGCTCATTTTGCATCAACGCGTTTAACGTTTGCTGGGTATGCCAAAGCCGATTATAGACAAACAGAATAATTGGAGCGCGTGTGTTGCTCATGCCATCCCCTTGTAAAGATCAACAACCAGCGACATTGGACGATATGGCGATGAAACTCGTGGGTCATTGTCAGGTGTACGTTGAATGTAACCCATAGAGTAATCTATCGGTTTAACGACAAATTGTTCTCTGTCCACGTAATAATGCAAATAATGAACATGACCATCTTTTTCAAAGCGGCTTGAAGAAATAAGTTTACTGACGCTTTCAAATGTTGGAAACCAGACATGCCCCGGCTCTTCGAACGTCCCACCCCCGAGAGGGTCGAAGACAATATTACCATTAAAATCGTAGACACTTCGCTTATAAAGCACGTCGCAATAATAATCAGGCAACGATAGTCTAAAGAGAGCACCCGGTCTAAGAATTCTGAAAATTTCATCGAATACTGCAGGCAACGCAGTATAAGGAATATGTTCAAAAACATCTTCAGACTGGAAGAAGTCGACGGTATTGTCATCGAAAGGGTAAGGGGGGTTAGTCAAATCACAAGGTATATGAGTATCATTTTCCTGATTCAGTGACAGACCGATTAAGCCTGTATAGCGACTATTGGTAGGAATATCCCCTGCGTATAACTTAATTCCTTTCTCGGATATTTCTAGCATACTCAAATACCTATGCAGTTTTTATCTCGATAGAAGACCGTGGTGCATTTATTATTAAATACCCCAGGAGCGATCCCCCAAAAATCCAATCTTTTGAATCCTGTTTTTATCAACCATTCCACACCCGGCTGATACTTTTCCCTCTCAGCATCGTCGAGCACAATCACACCACCATTACTTAACTGAGAGCAAGACGCAATAATGCAATTTACCCGGTCACGCCCATCAACAACAATGATGTCAAACCGTTCATCACTGCGCTGGGCAAATCGCGAATATTCGCCGCCATATTCGAGTGGCTGAAAATGAATGCTGATATTATCAGCATTATTCTCACGGATGTGTCTGAACCATTGCTCATCATGTTCCACCGAGGTAACACGCCCAACTCGTTTGGAAAACCATATTGTTGAACTGCCGGCACCAAATTCAAAAACCGCCATCCCCTGATGAAGACGTGGCTCAATGAAAGCAATGAAAGCGTAGGTTGTCCAAGGGATTGGAGCACCCTCCTGATCCAGAGAGCGGTTCGCACAATATGCCCTCAACCACCCTGTTTCTTGCAGATAACCAGTCCACGGGAGAGTGGACTGGAATCGCCATATCTTCTCCTGATCACGGCTTAACACCAGGTAATCACGGCAACTTATCAAGTTTGAGGTGGGCCACTGCATTCGGAACATACTGGAAACTTTTCCATTCTCAACAGGGTCCATGACCGTATTGACCACCAACCAGTTCTTGTCGATGTCTAGCGCCTCAGGTCGCACTATGTTGACCCCCTCCACACTGGCAAACTGATCCACAACGACCATGTTGGGACAGCGCTCCCGGTAGCGCGCATACAAATCACGCCCCAATGCGCCAAAGCCGTAGATGACCACCTTGCTGTATGCCGCCAGGCAATGATGAAACGAGACATTCAGCATGTCAGCATCGTATGTCATAAGATGTCCTTTTTCGCGTTGTATCACTGCCGACTAGGTTTAGGGGCACACAATCCGAAGGCAATGACCTTGGGTGACACACCGGCGGTAGTGCAGGCTGCCCTGATTTGCGCCTCAATTTCCATTGCAAAAGCACGAGATGCTACCGTGAAACAGGTCACGCCCTGGACCAATGCTTCAGCCAGGGTAATCACCTCATGCTCCCCCAAAGTGAAGCGGGTCGCTTCTGCCCGACGATCCACAACATGGGTAATGATGATTCCGTGCTGCCTCAGTAAGGAATACACGCCAAGTCCCAGCTCTCCTGCACCGTAGAGAGCGGTCTTCGTAATTTCTTGACGCTGCAGTTGTGCCAGCAGCCCAGGGGCGACTTTGTCGTCATCTTGCAGGCATGCGAGCTCTCCCAACGTTTGTAACTGACCCGGAAAAGCCTGCGCCACCAGCCCAGGGAACCAGGGTTCACTACGAGTGATGGGGTGCACACCGTCACGCCCCAACAAGAAAGCGCGCTCACCATCTTCAGCCAGTTCCCGCAATGCATCGATCTGGGCAGAATTGAGCAGTACCCGACTCTTTCCCGCACTCAGGGGCACAGGTAACCAGGCCAGGCTGTCAGCCTCCTGCCAGGTTGGATATTGGACCAACCGATATAGCACCCCAAACAGATAATGGCGTTCGTCCACTGACGGCTCACAAACTAACCAACCGGTTTCACTTGCCAGGCGGGCCCATGCCATCACCTCCCGAGCGAAATCCTGCAATGCCTCCTGCTGCCAAGGCATCTGCTCAGGCGATTGCACCGGTAGCGGATAGACCCCTGCCTCGGCGTAGGTATAGGAGCGGGTAGAACACAAGGTGCCATTAAGCAGGATCTCGTTGATCTCCGGGTAGGCGGCCAACACCGCGGACCATTCACGCGCAGCGGCAGGCTGAAACACATGCAGTTTTTGCTGCAGGGCGACATCCATTGCCCTGCGGCTGCTGTAGAACATGAACCCAGACGTTTCATCCAGCTCCACCAACTTGTGCAGGTTGCGCAGCAAGCTGCCACCGCATCCCCAGTCCAGAATGGCGACATCCGGCGTATTGCGCACCCCTTGCTGCCTCAAGTATTCACACGTCAGGTCGCGCTGTTGCGCAAGATGTGCCTCGATGGCTACCTGTTGCTGGTCAATCCAGGTGACTATCTCATTCCAACAAGGTTGTGCTGCCAGCTCGAAGAGAGGCTCTTGCAACCGAGATGCACAAAACGCAGGGCAGCGCTGTCCGAGGTCTTCCATCAGCTCGTGCAGGGTATAACCGCGGCGCTGCACCAACTGTGCCAGACAGCCGCTATGCCAAACCTCCAAGCTCGGCAGCAAGGTAGAGCGTCGAGAGACATGCAGGGTCTCAACCCGCAAATCCGGCACACCACAGAGCCGGATAAGGCTCGCGATTAGCTCGCCTTCTCGCAGCAAGCAATAGAGAGTACGTATCCCAAGTCGCTCACAGCGGTGGGCTACCCAGCGGGCAAAACCGAAGATAATGGGGCCATAAACACGACCCGCCAACTCGGAGAGCATCGCGCCCTGGCTATACCAGGGCCAGAGACGTCTCACTCGCTCAAGTCCCGGCATATCGAGGGAATAGAGGCGTTGCTCATGCTTAACCTGAGCGAGATACGCCTCACCAAGAGGGACAGGAAAACAGCGCAGACCGGCGGCCTGAGCCATCTGGTGGTCGGTGATGCGGTCATCGCCAATGTGTAGCACACGGGTAGGAGGGCATGACAACGACTCAAGTACCCGAGCATACAAGAGACCGCTACGTTTGCTGGCCCCCTGCTCCCCGGAAACATAGATAGCGTCGAACGACAGCATGGGCGCATATTCACCCATGAAACGAGCAATCAGCGTGGCGGGCAGATACATGTCCGATATGAGGATCAGACGACGGCCTTTCTGCTGTTGCTCGTGCAGGGCTGTGACCAAGGCCCCATTGATACGCCAGTCGGCATATTCATGGACTTGCTCGAGCGCTGTCAGAGCCTCCCCCTGGCTGCTTGGCCAGCATGCATAAATCTGTTCCAGCGTGACTTCGGTGTGACCAGCCAACACCTGCTGGCGCTCTCTTGCTGCCTTTTCTGCACTCTGGCGGCGCACCACGAAGGCCTCGCTATCGTCATCATCGAAGAGACCTTGCCGGTAGGCCTCGCGACCCAGCGCTCGCCACAGCGACTCCGGGCTGCCCGTCTCCCTGAAGATAAGTGTATCGAACACATCGCACGAAATGACGTGAAGATCCGGGTCGGCCAGAGCAGCCTGCAGCGCGGTCATACGTTGAGACAGACTCATCTCCCCTTCTCCAGTTGCTGAAAGCGTGCCAGGGCATTGGAAACCGCATCATCCATATCGAAATAACGGTACTCGGCGAGTCGACCCAGGGTCACCAGCTGAGGAAATACCTGCATGGCGGCGCGGCAGCGCTCATAGCTGGCTCTGGCCTGGTCAGTAAAGATTGGGTAGTAGGGCTCGAGCACGGTGCCGTGCTCAAAGGCACAGGGGTATTCCCTCACTATGCTGGTGCCGTTTGTCTGCTGACCCGTGAGGTGCTTGAACTCGGTGATGCGAGTAAACGCCTCTTCGTTGGGGTAGTTCACTGTCGTGACCGGCTGGAAGCACGCCTGCGCCAGGTGCTCGTGCACAAAGCGCAGGGAGCGATAGGGCAGCGTCCCATGCTGGCCCGGCAACAGCTCGTCGAGCATACCGGTGTAGACCAGCACGCCGCCAAACGGGGCGCCATCGAGCAGGACGCACAGGTTCGCTTCATCGAGCGCGACCCTGGCTGACATGGGCATGCCAAGTTGCAGCTCGATACCCGGTTGCGCCAGCATGCGGCTGACCATGGCGGCATAGCCGTCCTTCGGTACCGCCTGGTAGACGTCGGTGAAGTAGCGATCGTCGCGGCTCACCACCACGGGTACCCGCGCCGTTACTTCAGGGGATATCTGTTCGGGAGGCACCCCCCACTGCTTGCTGGTGTAGTTCACAAACGCCTTACAATAGATGAAATCGGCCAGCTCACCGAGCAGGGGATCAGCCTCCTTGCGCAGTTCCAGAATGGGGACCCTGGCCCCATCGCCAAAGCGTTCGCGCAGGGCTGCTATCATGGCGACAGCGGTATCGGGTTCGAAACAGCGCTCGATGCTGGTCAGGTTGAACGGGATCGGCACCAATTGCCCGTCGATACGTGACAACACCTTATGTTCGTAGGGATGCCACTCGGTGAAGGCCGACAGATACTCCCACACCTCATGGTTATCGGTGTGAAAGAGATGGGGTCCGTAGCGGTGTACCAGCACACCATGCTCGTCATACTCATCGAAACAGTTTCCGGCAATATGGTCGCGCTGCTCCAGCACCAACACCTTCCAGCCAAGCTGACTGGCCATCCGCTCGGCCATCACGGCGCCGGATAGGCCGGCACCGATGACAATCGCCTGATAACTCATTGAGAAGCCCCGAAAAGCTGTTGCGTCACAATAGTGGGTTGAGCACGATTCTCCCAGGCCAATTGATGTCGCTCATCGAAGAACCAGCCATCCACCACAGATTCATTGATGAAGCGCTCGAAACGCATCACATCGCCCTGTTTGAGAAAATAGAGCGCCGTCGCGAAACGGTAGTGCGCCTTGCCTGCCGCGATAACCGATTCGGCGAACCCGAATGGACGCGCGTTATCACAGGCTTTGAGTTGATCAGCCAGTACCTGTTCACGCCGCTCTGGCGAACGCTTGGTTTGTCCCCCAAAGCTATGGGAGTGGATCCGGTAACGGCCATACACTTCGGGAATAAAATCGACGCTCCCCTTGCCATACAAGGCGTTGAGGATGTGCCACGGATGGTCGAGGATGATCTTGCAATCGGTATCCACCGCCTCCTGCAAGTGAGGATGGCGTCGAAAGGCGATCGAACTGGCATTGGGGAAACAGCCATAACGGATCAAGTGTTCTGCACTGGCCTGGCGGGGAATATAAGCAGCATTGTAATAATCGCGGCTGTAATGGGCCGTAACCTCTTCTGTTTCGCTGTCAAATACCTCTGCCTCGTGATAACAGAGCGCACAGCCGGGATGGACATCCAGATAGTCGGCCAGTACCTGCAACTTGCCAGGCAGAGCAAGATCATCACCATCAACGTAGGCAATATATTCACCTCCCGCCTCGGCAAGCAGACGTCTCTGGGTCTGGGCCAGCCCCATGTTCTGCGGATTCTGCAATGCCCGCAGCCGCGGCAACCGGGCTGCCAAGCGCTGCATGATGGACCAGGAACCATCGCTCGAGCCGTCATCGATGGCGATCACTTCAAAATCGAAATTGGTTGTCTGCTCGAGCAGGCTGAGCAGGCAGGGTTCGATAAAGCGCTCCAGATTGTAAACCGGCACCAATACGCTGAGTTTCATGACGAGATCCAGGAAAATGAGTAGAAAAGAAGCGAACGGGGGAAAATCGGCAAGGCTACCGCACGGTCTGTGTCAACCTTTCTCCCCCTTGATGGGAACTTTTACTGCAAAGCCTGTGCCAAATAAAGTTAATTCATTGAAATATCTGGTTTTTTTGTGAGGTCGCAACCATTATTGCGCGTTTGTGTGCCCACGGCTGCACACTCGCAGCATATCGAGCCCATCCCAGTGCCATTCGAATGCCAGTGCCTGTCCTGGTGCCACGACCCTGTCGATGCGACAGGCTGTTGCTTCTACCAATACGGCTTCGCACTGCGCTTTTTGTTCGCCCACCCAGACACAGGTTTGCATGTCCCAAGGCTGTTTCAGCAACTCAATCAGGTTATCGGCCACAAATTCGGCAACTGTACCTCCCCCGATATGAGGGAGCCGCAGCGAAGTGGCAGGAGTCAATAAGGTGACGCCCGGGAGTGTGCTCAACTGCATCTCGCCCACCATGGCGGCATTTTGTTGACTGTTGATGAGGCGCTCCATGGCCAACGCGGGATCCTGGGCGAAGGGAGCAAACACCGCCTCCAGCACATGCCGGCGCAGGTCATTATCTGGCTCTTCCAGCCAGCAGAGGGTGGTCGGCGAAGCGCACGCCTGCTGATTGAAGCGGGTACAGTCCTGCTGCAAGGCCGACAGCACTTGCTGCAATCGTTCTGGCGCCAGCCCTGCCAGCCAACGACTGTCGAGCACCGCCATGGAACGGCGATCCGGAAACACCACTTCCTGGGCATTCGGGGAGAGCGGAATGGCTCGCACCCGGCGGATGGTTTCATCGCCACCCCAGACGATGCGCAGGTGACAGCGATCCGACAGCCAGGCGGTGATCCCCTCGTCATGGCCGTAACGCACGAAGCGGGTACGCTCGGCAACAGGGCGCCACCCGGGTTGTTGAAACAGCTCGTTCAGGATGGCCAGCATGGCCTCCTGCATCGGATCAATCCGTGATGAGAGACGCACCACCGAGCTGTTGCCCGTCAAGAGCGCCATCAACCAGGAGTAGAAGGCCACTGTCGGGACGTTGGAGGGCACCAGATGAAAAACCATACCAAGCGGCATGCGCCCCGCCATGCGCTTGCGCTGCTCATCAATATTCCTCGGGCGAAGCCAGAAACCCAGCGCGGCCAGATCGGGATAACGCCGCCCCTCCTGCTGCAAACGGGTCGACAGCGCCGCCACGAAATCGCAGATGACGGGGGCAAAGCAGGGCAAGGGGTCGGCAATAAAACCATGCCAATCCGCCAGAGGGGCCACGAAACTGACCTCGGGACCTCCCTGCCACTGCAAAGCCTGCGAAAGGGTTACTGGAAGGTGTCGCTGCATCCTCTCACCTCGGCGCCCGGCTGGCGCCCTGATACATGAAAATAACGGCCACGGCGGCCACAAGGGCAGTCATCCTCTCCCAGCAAGACGCCAAGATCTTCGGTCAACAGGCTGTGACCCGGATAACTGCCGGGAATGGCCGAGAGCACCTGCAACAGGCCCGGCCGGCCCATCCCCAGCGGTTGATGGGTCAGCGGATCACGCACCAGCAGATCGGCAAACACGGGGGCATGGAGATGACCCTGTTCACACTCGACGAAGACCGACCCCACCTGCTCCACCATGCCGTAAAAATTGTGCACCCGACGCAAATCCAGTTGCTCGTGACAGCGCTGCTTGAAGGCCGGATTATCCACCGCCAGATGCTGCATTTTCTTCCAGCCCCCGCTGTGAAACAGGACGCCCTCGGCAAAGGGCAACTGTATACCACGCTCGCGTAGCGGCTCCAGCAGGCACTGCCACACCATGAAGGTAAAGCCAAACAGCAACACGGGCTGACCGGCGTATTTGTCACAAAATGCCTCGATGACCGGCCAGTTGGGCCGCATCTGCTCATCAAGGGCATAGGTATGATCACGCCCGAGGAAGGAGAGCCCCAGGGCACCCGCCCCACGAGCCGAAAAACCGCTGCGATTTTGAATAAGCGCGGGTTGCTCCACCAGCAACATGGGCAGACGCTGCTTGCCGACAAACTCCTGCAAGATCTTCACCAGCACCTTGCTCTGCAGGGCGGCGGTCTCCCGATCCAGCACTATCTGTGACTGCGCCCCCGTGGTGCCCGATGAGGTCAGTACCTTGAATACCTCCTCCTCTGGCACGCTCTGCCATTTGGCCAGTTTGAACAGGCGCGCGGCGAGATAGGGTAGCTCAGCGTAAGACGTAGCTTGCCCCCAGCCAAAGGCCGACAAGATATTGGCGTAAGGGGGACAAGCTTGCTGATGCTGGGCAGTCAGCTCGTTGAGGCGCGCCAGCAACAGAGCCGACTTCTCCTGCTGGGCAAGGTCGAAAACGGGGGACTCCAGCAACCTGTTCATGATGCCTCCAACAGGGTCAGCAGGGCCGGGTAATCAATCTTCATATTGCTGCGTCGTGGCAACGGCTGCATGCGAATGCGAACGCAGGAAGGGGGTACCATCAACCAGCGGGCAACCTCGACCTGCAGCACATCGCATGCAACCCCTTCCCCTTCGATGGCTACCAGCAGGCGATCGTCGCGACCGGTCGCGGCGCAGGAGTGGCCCCGAGCCTGCAACCAGCTCTCCACCTCGGCCAGACTCACCCGTTTGCCAAAGAGCTTCAGGAAGCGATTGAGACGCCCGGTCAGGTAGAACCGTCCTGCCTCGTCGCAGCGGGCCAGATCGCCGGTAAAGAGAGCCTCCACCTCGCGCCCGCGCGCCAGCTCAGCCCTGCCTTCGGCATAACCCAGCATGACGTTGGGGCCTTCATAGACCAGCTCTCCCTCCCCTTCGGGCAGTCCCGGTTCGGGGCGCAAGGAGAGATGCCCTCCCGGTACGGCGCGGCCGATGGCATCCGGGGCAACCAGCACTTCGTCATGCCCCAGCCAGGCGATACGCGGCGCCGCCTCGGTCTGGCCATACATGACAAAAAAACGACGCCCCAGTGACGCAGCCTGATGGGCGAACTGGCTCGCCAAAGTCGGTTCGAGGCGCCCACCGGCCTGGGTCAGGGTCATGAGACTGGGGTAACGGCGCCAGTCAAAACGCAAACGACTCAGCATCTGGAAAGTGAAAGGCACCCCGGCCACGCTGGTGACCCGATGGGCATTGACCTCCTCCCAAAACTGGCGTTCGAGAGGGCTGGCCGCGCTCTGCACCAGCGAGGCGCCCACCAGCAGATGGCTGTTGAGCACCGACATGCCAAAGGAGTAGAAGATCGGCAGGCTGGTGATGGCCCGCTCCGCTCCGTCCAGCGCCAGATACTCGGCGATGGCGGCGGCGTTGGCATTGAGGCTCGCCCGGGAGATCCGCACCCACTTGCTGGATCCCGTGCTACCTGAAGTGGGCAGCAGCAAGGCAAGCTCTGGATGCAAAGCGGGTGCCTCGCCAAGGTGCACGAGGCCGCCTTCCGACGTAACAACCAGGCTCGCGCCAAACCGCTCGCACAAGGCACGGCGCGTCTCCTCGTCTTGGGCCGGATCGGCCAGCATGAGTGCATGACCATCACGCAGGGCCAACAGGTAGTGAATCAGGTGGCGAGTTGAGGTCACAAAGGGCAGGTAGATCAGCTGACGCCCGCTCGGGTAGGCCTTGGCGAGTCGTGCTACCCGCTGCGCCAGCTCGCCGTAGCTGAGCCAGCCTTCATCGGGATCCCGCCAGGCAGGGGCGCTATTGCCCACCACCAGATGGGTTAGCAAGTCGGGCGCGTTCAAATCAGCATGCCTCCATCGACCCCGATCACCTGACCGGTGACATAACGGGACAGATCCGAGGCCAGGAACAGGGCCACGCTGGCGACCTCGTCCGGCGTGCCGATACGTCCCATGGCAATGCTGGCTACCCGTTCGTCAAACTTGGCTGGCGGCAAAGAGCGCGCCATGTCGGTATCGATGAAGCCGGGGGCGATGGCATTGACCCGGATCTGGCTCGCGGCCAGCTCTTTGGCCAGTGACTGGGTGATCCCGATCACCGCCGCCTTGCTGCCGGCATAGACGGCTTGGCCGGCATTGCCTACCCGGCCAATGATGGACGCCATGTTGATGATGCAGCCCCCGCCGGAGCGTTGCATCAGGCGAGCCGCATACTGGCTGCAATAGAGGGTGCTGTAACTGTTGGTCGCGAAGGTGCGCTCTATCTGCTGCTGCTGGACCATGCCGAGCAACGCATCGTCCAGCACCCCTGCATTGTTGACCAGCACGTCCAGCTGGCGGGTCTGGCCAAAGAGTTGCTGGAAGGCCTGCTTGACCGCCTGCGGATCGGCCACATCGAAGCAAAGCGGCATACAAGGCACGCCAAACTCGACGCCGAGCGCCTCTGCCATCCGGGTGATGGCCTGCTCATCGCGACCATTGAGCCACAACTCGGCGCCCTGGGCGGCAAACTGCCGGGCGATGGCGAGACCGATGCCGCGCCCAGCGCCGGTGATCAGTACCCGTTTACCCTGCAACAGGCCGGTCATCAGAGGGCGACGCCATATTTAGCCAGGATCTCCCGCGCCTTGGCGACCGAGCTCATGTCGATGATGTCATCGGTATCGAGCAGCACACCGTAGTGATCCTCCAGCTGGGCAATCAGGCCCATATGGGCGACGGAGTCCCACTGGGGGATCCCCTGATAGCTGAGCGCATCGGAAACCTGTTCAAGCTCGATGCCCAGTGCATCGGAGAAAATCTGTTCTAGTTGCATCATCAATACCTTATAAAACGAGCGATTTTGGCGCGAGCGGCGAAATAGGCCTCCCGCTCGAGCACATACAAACCGAGGCCATCCTCCCGCGTCTCGTAAAGACGGTAGCCACACGCCTCGTGAAAGCGAGCAGAAGCCTGATTGCTGGCAAATATCTTGCCAAACAGCTGTGACAGACCCAGCCCTTCAAAAGCCAGATCATTGAGGGCGAAGGCAACGCAGAAGGGCACTATGTTGTTGCGATACTCATCGACATAGATATACATGCCCGGTTCACAATGCCGGGCGTCACGATTGACTTTGATAAGAGAAGCGACCCCGATGGGCTGATCTTTAAACCAGACCAGATAATAAAACTGATCCTTGGCGTGCTGCAGTCTGGCAAACCACTGCTGCTGCTTCTCCCTCGTGATATGGGTCTTGTCCAGCATCAGGTCGGCAATCTTGGGATCGTTGCGCCACTGGCGCACCATCTCGATATCATCCTGTGCCAGCGCCACCAGCTTGACCCCGTAGCGGGCAAACTCTTTCAAACCTGTCATATCACTGTCCATTTCACGGTGATTTTCAATTATCTCTTTTGCCATCAATGAGTTCAATCGAAGATCCTGGGTCATGCCAACTGTCATCATCCAAGGATTCAGGGTTACAATCCTACTTATTACTGTCATATCGGCTTTTCATGGAGAAACTTCATGGCCATCGCCATCATCCCGGCCCGAGGAGGCAGCAAGCGTATCCCGCGCAAGAATATTCGCCCCTTCTGCGGCCAGCCCATGCTCGCCTATGCCATCAACGCCGCAAAAGCGGCGGAGTGTTTCAGCCAGATTGTGGTCTCTACCGATGATGAGGAGGTCGCCTGCGTAGCACGCCAGCTCGGCGCCGACGTGCCCTTTTTGCGCGCCGCCAACCTCGCCGACGACCATACCGGCACCACCCCGGTGGTGATCGATGCCATTCGGCGACTCGACGAGCTCGGTGTCACCAGCGATCACTACTGCTGCATCTATGCCACCGTGCCGCTCATCCAGGCCGATGACCTGAAGGCGGCCCACCAGCGACAGCTCGCAAGCCAGGCTCCCTTCGTCTATTCGGTGGCGGAATTCGGCTTTCCCATTCAACGGGCAGTGCGCATGGATGAGCAGGGACGCGTGACTCCCTTCTGGCCAGAGCAGATGGCCAAGCGCTCTCAGGATCTGGAGCCCGCCTATCAGGATGCGGGACAATTCTACTGGGGCAGCCGCGCCGCCTGGTTGGGCGGCATCAGCCCGGTGGGCGGAGAAGGAATAGGACACATATTGCCAAGGCACAGGGTGGTCGACATCGATACGCCGGAAGATTGGCGCCTGGCCGAACTGCTCTATCGGGTATTACACCAGCATGACGTTTGATATTGCATTTCGACTCGACGCAGGCCCCGAGATAGGGCTGGGTCATCTGATGCGCTGCCTGGCCATCGCCGATCGGTTGCAGGTGGCGGGGGCCGAGTGCCACTTTCTCTGTTATGGGTTGCCGGCTCACCTGCAGCCTCTGCTTAAGCTGCACCACTACCACCCTCTGGCTGCGCTGGATGATGCGGGGCCCCTGTCCCGACTACGACCGGCCTGGCTCATCGTCGATCACTACGCCATCGACCAAGCCCTTGAAGCCTCGCTGGCGCGCCACTGTTGTCAACTGCTGGTGATCGACGATCTGGCGGATCGACCGCATCACTGTCAGCTACTGCTGGACCAGGGGCCTCTTCGCACCGCAGCCGACTATCAGCCCCTGATACCAGACAACTGTCGCCTGCTGCTGGGAACCGATTACGCGCTGCTGCGCCCGGCCTTCCGACAGCTTGCACGCCGAGACATCGCTCAGTGGCAACGGGGACTCATCTGCTTTGGCGGCGCCGATCCGGCCGGCGCCTGTCTCACCACCCTCAACAGCTTGGCTCGTCTACCCTGGGCCCGCACCATCCAGTGGACCCTGGTGGCGGGCGGCGCCAACCCTTTCTGGAACGAATTGCAGCAGAGGGTTGTCGAACTGCCCGAGCTTGGCATCGACTTGTTGCGCCAGAGCGATCAGATGGCGCAGTTGATGGCGCGCCACGATTTTGCCATCGGTGCCGCCGGCGGCATGACCTGGGAGCGCGCCTGCCTCGGCCTGCCAACCCTGGCGGTGCCCATCGTCGACAACCAGCAGTTCAATGACGAGGTGATCGCCCGCTTCCAGTTGGCCGAACGCCTGACGCTAAGCGAGCTCGCTGACCCCTCGTGGCTCGCGCAGGCCTTGCGCTCACTGGAACAAGAGGCTGAGGCGTATCGCCAACGCGGTCAGCAGCAAGTGGATGGCCTCGGACTCGATCGCCTCACCGCCTGGCTGCTGCCGCAAACCGGTTATCAGCTGCGGCCCGATGGCCAACGCTGGCATTTTTTACAAAAAGATGGAGGGCAGGAAGAGACATGCCTGCTCACCCTTGACCTAAGCGGCCAGCAGTTGGCCTGGCAGGCACACCAGCCACTCAAACCACAAGACTGGCAAGAGCTGGCATATCGCTTGCTAAAGATTTTTTCCCAATTCCCACTTTATCTTGCCAAACCGCCGCAAGATGCGCCCCCCGCCCCCTGGCAGTTGGCGCCACAAGGCTGGCAACTTGGCACAGGAACCTGAACACAGATGCAGATTGCCCATCAATCCATCGGCCCGACGCAGCCCCCCTATGTGATCGCCGAACTGTCGGCCAACCATAACGGCAACCTGGAGCGCGCCCTGGCGATCATGACCGCCGCCAAGGAGGCGGGAGCCAGCGCAGTCAAACTGCAAACTTATCGCCCCGATACCATCACCCTCAAAAGCGATAGACCCGAATTCCAGATCCATGGCGGCCTGTGGGATGGCCACAGCCTTTATGACCTCTACGAGTGGGCCCATACCCCCTGGGAGTGGCATCAGGCGCTGTTTGCCAAAGGGCGCGAGCTGGGGCTCACGGTATTTAGCAGCCCGTTCGATTTCAGCGCAGTCGATTTGCTGGAATCCCTTGATTGCCCGGCTTACAAGATTGCTTCCTTCGAGCTGGTAGACCTGCCCCTCATTCGCTGTGCCGCCCAGACTGGCAAGCCCCTCATCATGTCTACCGGCATGGCAAATGAAGCCGAGATCGCCGCCGCGGTAGAGATGGCGCTCAAACATGGCAACGGCCAGCTGGCGCTGCTGCACTGCGTCAGTGGCTATCCGGCGCCTGCGGCCGAATACAACCTGCGGGTCATCCCCATGCTGCGCCAGCGCTTTGGCATCGAGGTGGGGCTTTCTGACCATACGCTGGGCAGCGCCACCGCCATTGCGGCAACCGCACTCGGTGCCACCCTCATCGAGAAGCACTTCACTCTGGCCCGGGCGGATGGCGGACCGGATTGCGCCTTCTCCATGGAGCCCGCCGAGCTTGCCGAGCTGGTTGCCTCGGTCAATACCGCCCAGGCAGCGCTCGGCGTGGCCGATTATCAACTCACCCCGAGCGAGCAGGGCAACCGCGCATTTCGCCGCTCCCTCTATCTGGTCAAGGAGATTGCAGCCGGAGAGCGCCTGACCGAAGCCCACATCAAGTCGGTTCGGCCCGCCATTGGCCTGCCCCCGGCCGATTACGATCGCCTCCTCGGCAAGCGGGTTACCCGGGACATGAGCGCCAACCAGCCGCTGGATTGGGAGTGGATAGCACAGGATGAATGAGGAACTGTTTGCTCGCCATGGCCAGCTTATCAGCGAGCGCTGGCCCACCCTCTGGCCCCGCCTGTTGGCGCAAGATGTAACGCACCTCCAGGTTGAACTGACCGAGGGACTGGGTTCCACCCTCAGCGTCGACGGGATCCAGCTCACCAGCCGTCACGACAGGGTAAAGGAAGCCGAGCTACAGGCCACCAGCCTGCCCGAAGAGCCCGTACTGCATATTTATGGCACCGGGCTTGGCGATCTGCCCCGCGTGCTGTTGCAACGCTGCAGCTTGCGCCGTCTGGAAGTGAAGATCATGAATGGCGCCCTGTTTGCGCTGGTACTGCGCCTGCTGGAGCAGGATGACTGGCTCGCTGATCCCAGGGTCGTGCTCACCATGGCGGGAGATGACCAGGAGATCCGGTTACCCTTCTTCGCCTTGCCGGCCGAGCTGCTGCTGGTCGACGATGCTGCTGTCCGCATCCGGGATCGGCTGATCAGCGAGATCAACCTGCCATTCGTCAATCGGCGCTTCAAAGCCGATGACCCAGAACGCCTGGCGCGACTAGAAAGCAATCGCGAGCTACTGGCCCACGATGCCGACGTGACCAAGCTGTTTGGCTCCCGGCCAGGCTGCACGGCGCTGATCATCGCCACCGGCCCGACACTGGCACGTCACCTGCCCTATCTAGGCGGACTTGCGAAACTACCCACACGACCACTCATCATATGTGTCGATACGGCCTACAGGACGCTGCTCGCGCACCACATCAAGCCGGATCTGGTCGTCACGATCGATCACCTGATAGGTCAGGACAGGCTGCCAGCTCACGGCTCCGAAGAGGTCAAGCTGGTCTACTTCCCCATGCTGCCCCATGAGACGCTGGCCGCCTGGCAGGGGCCGCGCTATGGCGCCTACTCGATGAGCCAGACCTATGAGGCCCTGCGCACCAGCTTGCCCAGAGGCGTGCTGCATTCAGGAGGGAGCGTGATCCACCCGGCCGTGGATCTGGCCGTCAAGATGGGGGCCAACAATGTCATCTTGATGGGCGTCGACTTCGCATTCCCGGGCAATCAAACCCATACCGGTTGGCAAGATGGTTCACTTGGCCCGAGTGCCCATACGGCGCGTCATTGGGTGCACGATGGCCATGGCAATCGGGTGGCCACGACCCTGAACTTTGCCGGCTACCTGTGTGAGCTGGAGCGCTACATAGATCGTCACCCCGAGGTTCGTTTCTGGAACACCTGCAAGGATGGTGCGCATATCCAGGGCAGTCACTATCACCCGGAGATAACCCAATGAGTGCCTCTCTGACAGCCCAACTCACTGCACTGGCGCAACGTTTTCGCCTTGGCTTGTCTCTGGAGGCAATCCAGACGCTTCCTGCCTTGCTGGAGCAAGCCGCATCCGAGAGCCTGAGCTGGCCGGTACAACAGCAGCAACTGCTGCCCGTGCTCATCAAGCGCATACTGGAGCAACAAGAGCGTGAGGATTGGCTGGCTCTGGCCGACGAACTCGAATATGAACTCATCGCCCTCTTCGAAATGACCGACAAGGGGTGACGCCCTCCCCGGCTTCACGTTCTACACCTCATACAAAAAAGCCCTCCATCGTCTCTGACGGGAGGGCTTTGATTGTTCTGACAGCTCAAGATGTCAAAATATTATGACAACTGATAAGCCAAACCTGGCACAGCCGCGATGTGTCTTCCCTGGATATAGTCGAGGGCATGGGGATAAATCATTCCCATACGATCAAGAAATTCCACAAAGAGATGCCTGTGCTCATTGACACATGCCATGCACAAGGTTTCATCATCGTTGAAATAGGCTATCGCCAGATACAGGGTAAACATGCCGTTGAGAGAGCCAAACAGTATGTTATGGATATGAGACTGCCTGCTCTCCCGGATCACGTTGATATATTCCATGCTGCGTTGCATCGCCTCCACCAGCATGGCCCGTGAGGCAAAATCGGCAGCCCAATCCTGTTTCATCAACTCCATCACCCGGGCAAACAGATCAACGTCAAGCAGCGGCTCGATCGCATCACGAGAGGTATCCACCGAGATGGCCATGTCGTTGTAGATATAATCAACCAGCACCTTCTTATCAAGCATGGGTGGCAAATCCACAATATCCCGGCTCTTCAGCGGTTCACAACCCTTGATCAAAGCGCCATCGGAGCAGTTGTATATGTTTGCATCCGGGCAATGCTGAACCAGAAATTCAGCCATCATCACAGAGGCAGAAAATAG
Source organism: Aeromonas sp. FDAARGOS 1407 (assembly GCF_019048725.1). Classification (NCBI taxonomy): domain Bacteria; kingdom Pseudomonadati; phylum Pseudomonadota; class Gammaproteobacteria; order Aeromonadales; family Aeromonadaceae; genus Aeromonas; species Aeromonas sp. FDAARGOS 1407. Next base: position 2,735,603 of record NZ_CP077399.1, on the reverse strand, counting down.
CTGATTGGTTTGCACTTCACCGCCAAAGTTGGCAGGCCTGATATTGTCAGCCAGCGCCAACGCCATATCTTTATAAGCGGCGATAGGATTGCCCTTTTCATCATAATAACCGCTCAAGCGGGAGTGATGATGCTCAGCAGATTTGAATCCATTATCAAGCCCGAATAGATAAACGCGTTCAAAACCAAGGTGCAGCGGCAAACTGATCCCCAGGTTGCCCACCAGCGGATTGATGCAACTCAAGCACTGCAGTTCTGCCGCCCAGTCAAAATGATTGCACAACAGGACGTAAAGCGGCTCGTCAGCCTTGATACCGAGCACATATCGTTTGAACATACGCTTGGTATCGGCATGAATGACATCCGGAGCAATCATCAGGATATCCTGCAAATAGTCGCTGGCATTCATCTGGGCAAGATGTGCCGCAACCATGTTCACCCGCTCGACTGCAATATATATGTCCGGCGTAATGCCCGCCCTATAGAGCGAGGAGATTGCCGTACCGCATGCAATCAATATGGCCTGATGCTGATGCGCCCTGATAAATTCAATATCCGCATCCAGCGACGGGCCATTGGCGATGACAAAGACTGGCGTTTTTTTGAGGGGTGTGGGCAGTCGGTTTTTCAGACTCAGAAAACGGGCGCCGGCAAGGATATTGTCAACGCCATTTGCGAGGCCAAACAGGCTGTCATCAAAAAAGCCCCACCCCATCGCCAGCGAATAGAACTCTTTGGCTATTTGAGCTTGTAGCGATGAGAGCACTGCCGATTGGTAGTGGGACATGCCAAACACTTGGGAGGATAAAAATGCACCTTTTTTATTCACCGCATCCTTGAGATCCTGCATGATGACGTGTTCATCCTGCCCCAGAAAGATGTGAATACCCAGTTTGTTTTCAGCGATGTAATCAAGCAATGGCGCCCAATCAAAACAGAACAAGGAAGCGTAGAAAAGATCCTGATTCGGTTCAAAAACAAACAGATTGGCGATGTTCTTGCGTTCGTAGAGATATCCCAACTGATAGCCAAGGCCCAGGCCAAACATAAGCATCAGTGGAATATCGTGAGGAAGAGTCTCAGTGCTGGCGGTATTCTGTTTGCTGAATTCAGCAATCACATTCTGCAATGCATTGGTATAGAGAAAGTGCTGCTGCTGGAAAGGATCCCATTGCCGCTCGATGCCAAACTTTATCAATCCACCGGATGCCAATGCGGCTTCGATCTGTTGCAGGCATTCATCGAATGGATCTTCGCCATATAAAATATGGCCGCTCTCCTGCCAACGCAAATTGGCAATACCATTCTCGGTACAAAAAATCTCAAAATCGGCGCTTGGCTTGTAGGATGAAAACTGTTCGGCTATCGAAGGAATATATTTCTGGAAGGCGTCGATATTCTGTGAAAAACGAACCGGGATTAGTTGTGCCAATGCAATTTCTTGCTGATGTTGCAATGTCAAACGTTGCAACTCATCTTCCGAACGATGAATGATATCATTTAACGATGGCATTAGAACTCTCCACGGTTTTTATTATATGACGCCAACGCTTTGCTGCTTCTGCTGAGCAATGAAATTGATTCAGCCACTTCATTTTTATGTTGGGAAAGCGTGTCGACAATCTGAGCATCCAGTTCAGACACCTGCTTAACAAATTCGCTATAGTCGACTTGGGGGTCACGATGGGCAATCAACTTGTCGATCACCGCCCGTCGTTCGTCTATCAGAGCGGTAGTGAGGTTTTCGTCCTCACCACCAAGCGATACCATGATGCGTTGCGTCAGCCTGATGATTTCATTGCGAAGATCAGGCATCAGGAAAGTTCTCCTCTTTCACGGCGCATCGCATACGCTTTTTGCTTCTCCTCTTCCGGTACCTGATCCCAGGCACTCTTGATAGGAAGCATTAGCCCGATGACTTCATCAATCGCGGCAATATCCATATTAACTGATGCATCGAGCAAACGATCCTTCATATAGCCATACAAGCCATAGAGATCATTGGTAATGCCCCCCAGTTCCATATCAAGGGAGTCTTGCAAGCCATTCAAAATGGCGGTAGCAGACGAAATCAGCATCGATTTCTGTTCATAATCCTTACGCTCGATGGCTCCTTTTGCCTTGGCCAAACGTTCCAGAAAACCTTGCATAAGCAATTGAATGACACGATGGGGATCGGCCACCGACAATTCGGCCTCAAGTGACGTAGCTTTATATGCTTTAATGTTTCGCTGATACATAACACCGTCTCAATTATATTTACATCAACATGCCAGCCAAGGCATTGGAAGAAGAGTTCATCTTGGCGATCATCACATCGAGTGAAGCATATTTTTTACGCAAGCCTTCTTCATAAGTCACCATATAGGCATTGAAGTCGGTTCGTTTCTGCGCAATGTCTTTCAATTGGGTATTGATCCCGTCCTGACGCTGAGCCAGCAATCCGGCAGACTTGGTATATTCCTTCATCTGCGGGTCAATGCGCTTGGCCAGACCATCACTGCCGGAAAACAGCGCAGATACGCCATTAAAATCCGACTTCAATTTGTCATCGAGTTTTGTGGAGTCAACGGAGAGTTTTCCATCCTTGTCCATCTTGATGCCGATATCAAACAGCGACTTGATGGCCCCACTGCCAGTCTCGCTGGACAGCTCTTTAAAGAGGGTATTCCGGATTGCAAACAGCGTCGGATCACCGGCGAGTTCACCCGGGTCCCCGGTTCGATTACCACCGACGATCACGGGCCTTTTGCCCAATGCATCCATGGTCGTTTGCAAATCATTGTAAGCTTTGACGAAATTATTGATGTTTTCTTTGGCTTTATCGATGTTGTCTTCGACAGTGACCTTGGTTTTCTTGGAGGTCACACCGTCTGACTCCTTGTCACTAACCCGCAGTACAGTGAACTTCAAGTCCTGAATAACGTTGTCAAAGGTATTGGAGGAGTTGGTCACCTCCACGCCGTCGATGGTCACCTTGGCATCGACACCATTTTCCCGATCAAAGGATAAAGAGGGGCTGCTTGTATCGAATTTCTGCAGCTCTGGCGTACTGGCCGTGATCTGCAGATTGCCGCTACTGCCGGTGACGGACGATTCCAGCACGAGCTGGGACTGGCCATTGCTGGTGATGATGTTGGCCGATACACCAAAATTGCTGTCACTCTTGGCATTGATCCGTTTGCGCAGTTGCTCGAGGGTATCCCCCGCCTTGACGTCCACCTCGAAGGATTTATCACCATCGGTGAAGGTCAACTTGCCATCTGCGGTGGCAATCACGTCTTTGGGCGAGCTGAATGTCCCTTCCTGAGATGTGAGCTTGGTGCCCTTGGCCAGTTGATCAACCTGGATATCATATTTGCCCTGACTGGCCGTATCCGTCGCCGTCATGTTCAGCACCGGATTGGTCGTATCCTGGCTTATGGTGACCTTGCGCCCCGCAAAGTCGGTCGGCTTTGCCAACTTTTGAAGGGCTGTATTGAAGGTGTCGATGGCTGATTTCAACTTGCCGACACCAGAAAGCGAGGTTTTCAGGTTGGCCTCACGGGTCACAACCTGTTTTTCAAACTGGGCTTTCTTAGCATCTAAAGATGCTTTAATGAGATCTTCCAGTGGCAAGCCGGATCCCACGCCAGCAGATGTTATCGAGCCCATAAAAACCTCCCTCTACACAGATTTATCAAACAGCAGCCCTTTGCGATGACTCTCATCGATCCCCGACTGCTCAAGTTCACGAAACCGCTTGGATATGGACAGCAACTCTTCGCTCGGGATCTGGCGGATCACCTCTCCCGAATCCTTGTCCAGCAGCTTGACGATGGTCTTGCCAAGCTCATTATCCTTGGAAATATTCAGATACCATCCTTTGATCGATACGATCGACTGCAATTCTTGTACCTGTTCTTCCAAAGATGCTGATTTTGTTTCCTCTTTGGCGGCAGCTTCCTGTTTTGCTGCCTCATCCAACTCTTGCTGACGCTTCTTCGCCACATCCTCTTTCTGCTGCGCCAAAACAAAAGCAGTAGCCTCACGGCTACTGCTTTCAGTTTTTGGAAAAGCATAGGAGGAGGCCGAGCCAAGGTTTACTTCATTTGCCATGATGTCCTCCAACTACTTTCCATACCTGTTCATCAGCTTATCAACGCAGCAGCGACAGTGCACCGTTCGGACGCTGGTTGGCTTGCGCCAGCACGGTCGACGCGGCTTGCTGCAGGATGTTGTACTGAGTCAGGTTGGCAGTTTCGACCGCGAAGTCCGCATCACGTACACGCGCACGGGCAGCAGAGAGGTTTTCGGCGATGTTGGACTGGTTGCGAATGGTCGATTCCATCCGGTTTTGCACCGCACCGAGCTCTGCACGCTTGGAGTCAACAGACTTGATCATCTTGTCGACAGCACCAAGTACGGATTGCGCTGAGGAGGCAGCGCTGATGTTGATCCCGGACGCACCGGCAGCAAAAGCGGTTGTCACTGAAGCATTACCGGCAATCCCCGCCACGTTGAACGCGAAACCGGTCAGACTGAAGGAGATGGTCTGGTTGGCATCGGCACCCACTTGGAATTCACCCTTGAAGGAGCTATCCAGCAGCTTCTTACCACCAAAGGTAGTGTCACTGGCAATACGGTCGATCTCGGTAGAGAGTTGGTCGACTTCTTGCTGGAGCGCGGTACGGTCGGAGGTGTGGTAATCCCCCCATTTTTAGGGGCATTCAAAAGTAGAGGTCATGCGGCCTGTGCCAGACGCTGTTTCGGCGTGTAGCCACCCAGCGCCATATTGGGCCGCTCATGGTTATAAACCCACAGCCAGTTCGTGGCAAACTCCTGTAGTTCATTCAGTGACTCAAACAGGTAATGGCCCAGCCAGTCGTAGCGCACCGTGCGGTTAAACCGTTCGATGTAGGCATTCTGCTGCGGATTTCCTGGCTGGATATAGCCCAGGGTTATCCCCTCCTGTTTCGCCCATCGCTTGAGCTCTTCGCTGATGTATTCCGGGCCATTGTCACATCGGATAATGGCGGGCTTACCTCGCCACGTGATCACCTGCTCCAGCGCCCGTTTGACTCGTGAGGCGGGTAAGGAGAAATCCACCTCGATGCACAGCGCTTCACGATTGAAGTCATCGATCACATTAAACAGCCGCACCGAGCGGCCATCGCTGAGCTGGTCATGCATAAAGTCCATCGACCAGCACTGATTAGGCTGGTCGGGAACCGCCAACGGCTCTGGCTTAGCCCGAACCAACCGTTTCCTGGGTTTTATCCGCAGATTGAGCTCCAGCGCCCGATAGATCCGGTATACCCGTTTGTGATTCCAGCCAAAGCCTTGGACGTTGCGCAGGTACAAAAAGCATAACCCGAAGCCCCAGTTGCGCTGGCTGGCCGTGATACGTAGCAGCCAATCGGCAATTTCCTGGTTTTCATCGACCAGCACGGGCTGATAGCGATAGCAGCTTTCACTGACCTTGAAGATCCGGCAAGCCAGACGGATGGATATGGCGTAGTGAGTCACGGCTTTGGTCGCCATCTCCCGGCGGGCAGATGGCGTTACCACTTTTTTGCCATGGCCTCGGTGATGATCTCTGCCTTGAGGCGCTCCTCGGCGTACATCTTCTTGAGGCGGCGGTTTTCGTCCTCCAGCTCCTTGAGTCGAGCCATGAGGGAGGCATCCATCCCCCCGAATTTGGAACGCCACTTGTAGAAGGTGGTCGTGCTGATGCCATGCTCGCGGCAGAGCTCCGGGACGGGAGCTCCAGCCTCAGCTTGTTTGAGGATGGCGATGATCTGGGTATCGCTAAAGCGTGATGTTTTCATGTAGAACCTCCTGCGTTCAAGGTACGGGAAAATTCTACTTATGAGCACCCTGGTTTTTCGGGGGGATTACCGTGTTGTTGGAACCGTTCGCAGACTGTTGTGCCAGAGTCCGCATGCGCTGCAGCATGCCGGTGATCTCTTCCATCGCACCTTCTGCGGTTTGCGCCAGGGAGATACCGTCGTTTGCGTTACGGTTACCCTGATTCAGACCATTGACCTGGGAGGTCAGACGGTTGGAAATTTGCAGACCGGCGGCATCATCCTTGGCGCTGTTGATACGCAGACCGGACGACAAACGTTGATATGAAGTGTCCAGTGTCTTGTTGGTATTCATCAAGTTACGCTGAGCGTTCAGCGAGGACACGTTGGTGTTAATAAACATAGCCATGATTTAATCTCCCAATCGATACAGACTGCAGGCCTCGCTTACATCAGCCTTGTTGCAATCCGGGAGTAGAGGGTTGAACGAGCCCGTCTACTCTCGACCAGTGGGGATTGTTTGAACGGACAATCACCCACCACACCGCAAAATCCAGGAGTCCCGAACACCCAATCTTTTGCTTACCTTGGTTAACGGCCACGCTGAACGAAGCTTTAGTCTTTTTTTTGCCGCCTGCGGCAAATGATTGCCCCCCTCAGATCAATCCGCCCCCAAAGAGCAGCTCAAACACATCGGCTATCTTTGGTTAAGAACAGATAAGTAACTGAATTGTCACAGGTGTATATCAGAGAAAGGGGGAGCAAAGACTCAAGCTGGGGTCATTGTTTTGACTCGGGCCAATGGCAACAAGCGCTCATTGAGCCAACAATTTGACAGTCTGAAGAGATGACTGGATCTGTCTCCCACCTCAAAACCTTGACGGTTCGCGATAAAGCAGAAGCGTACGGCTCCTTTTTTCACGCAGGTGAAAGCATTTCATAACTGGCATGAGTTATGCTTTGTTAAGCTGAAAATAAAAAAGGCCGACATCAAGGTCGGCCAACGAGCTTTAGCTCAGGAGAATTGAGCGGGAAGGTTTATAGAATATAAACTGCCCGCTGAGCTTAGTAGTGTACTACAGTGTTGTGACTTATCAGAGACATGATTTCCCGAACACCCTCTGATGCGTCCTCCGGAAAGGCGGCCTGAACAACCGCCTTTCTTTTTTTATTCTTAACCACGCAACAGTTGCAGTGCGCCATTGGGTCTCTGGTTAGCCTGACCCAGTACGGTCGATGCCGCTTGTTGCAGAATGTTGTACTGCGTCAGATTCGCAGTCTCTACCGCAAAGTCCGCATCACGTACCCGAGCTCGCGCCGCACTGACGTTTTCCGCAATGTTGGACTGGTTGCGAATGGTCGATTCCATCCGGTTTTGCACCGCACCCAACTCGGCACGCTTGGCATCGACCTGCTTGATGAGTTTGTCCACATCCGCAAGTACTTTCTGTGATGCCGATGCGGTCTGGATATTGATCCCGTTAGCACCTGCCACGAATACAGTGGTATTTGCCGCATTGGCTCCGGCCAGGCCGGCAATGCTGAAGGAAAAACCAGTCAGACTGAAGGAGATAGTCTGGTTGGCATCTGCCCCCACCTGGAAGGTGCCGTTGAACGAACCGTCGAGCAACTTGGTACCACCGAAGGTGGTATCGCCAGCGATACGGTCAATCTCGGTAGAGAGCTGGTTCACCTCTTGCTGCAAGGCAATCCGGTCATCGGTGTTGTTGGAACCGTTGGCGGATTGTTGAGACAGGGTGCGCATCCGCTGCAGCATGCCGGTGATCTCTTCCATCGCCCCTTCTGCGGTTTGCGCCAGGGAGATGCCGTCATTCGCGTTACGGTTACCCTGATTCAGACCGTTGATCTGGGAGGTCAGACGGTTGGAGATCTGCAGACCGGCGGCATCGTCCTTGGCGCTGTTGATACGCAGGCCGGATGACAGACGCTGATAGGCGGTATCCAGATTGATATTGCTATTACGCAGGTTACGCTGAGCATTGATGCTCGAAACGTTGGTATTTACATACATACTCATGACTATTCTCCTAAGCTATTAAATTTGCTCTTTTATTTACTCAGGCTTTATTGTTTTTCCTGCCTGATGCGTCTTATTTAACGGCTGCTTTTTCGATGTCTTTAGCAGTTTTTTTAACGCTTCATCGCATTAGCGCCGCTTACCCTATTTATCGGCATGTTCTCTCTTAACTTGAGGAAAAAAATGCCATCCATCCTTCAACGAAGGCATGGAGCAAAGAAGGATTGGTTTCACACGGGCATCATCATATCCCTTTACACACCTGCTCCCCCGCCACACAAGCTTCACCATCCATGTCGCCGCAAGCAAAAACTTGGTCTGGCTCCCACTTCTTGCAGACGCCCATTGGTCAGAGGCGGCGCGCCCCCTAAAATCGCGACCCCATCAATAACTGGACGTAAGTTGTTCTCCATGCAGACACTGGTTGAGCAGATTGTTTATATCAGCGACATGTTTGGTACTGCGGTATTCGCGTTTTCGGGAGTGTTGGTTGCAGGGAGGCTAAGGATGGACGGTTTCGGCGTCATGGTGCTGGCCGCCGTCACCGCCATCGGCGGTGGCACCATCCGCGACATGATCCTGGGGGCCACCCCTGTGTTCTGGGTACGCGATCCCCTCTATATCTGGGTGGTGATCGTCACGGCGCTTGTAGGCATGTGGATGGTCAAGTTACCCAGACGCATGCCCTGGTACGTATTGCCGGTAGCCGATGCCTTCGGTCTTGCCCTGTTTACCGTGATCGGCGCCCAGAAGGCCCTCAACTTCGGCACTCCCGGGCTCATCGCGGTGATCATGGGTACCATGACGGGGGTCGCTGGCGGCATGATCCGGGACGTGCTGGCCCGGGAAGTCCCCATGGTGCTGCAAAAGGAGATCTATGCCACCGCCTGCATCCTGGGGGGCATCCTCTATACCCTGGCGCTGGAGGCCAACGTGGATCGGGTGACGGCCATGCTCATCTGCATGACAACCGTCTTTGGCTTGCGAGTCGCCGCCATCTATTGGCACCTGTCACTGCCTACTTTCTCGTTGCAGCGCAGCCAATGACAAGTGCGGGGGGCTTGCCCCCCGGCCTTGTTCGTTGAACCAAGCAGGCTTTTCTGTTGTCATAGGATCCAGTGTTGTAAGCCGGAATCCCTCATGCAAAAACTTGGACTCATCACTTCACTGTTACTGATCTATGCGACAACGGCGCAAGCCGATGCGCAGGTGCTGTTCGGCCGTCTTGCGTCAACCCCGGTACAGCAGTTCAACCAGCAGATCCGCCAGGCAAGCAGTGCACGCCAGAGCTGGGTCAATGATTATCGTGAAGTAGCATTGCGTTTCGTCGGCCACAACGACATACCCAGTCGTATCCAGGCCAGACAGCTGGACAACGATCTGGTGCTCTCCGTTGCCCTTGATGGCAACAAGAGCGACATGCTCTACATCCTGACCCTCTATCGCAGCAACAACCTGTGGCAGATGCGTCAGGCCGAAATGGGCTGGCGCTGTCAAGGTCAAACCACCTTCACCCCGGTTCCCTGTCCCTGAGGGCGGCCGTCACGATGTGCAATAAAAAATCCGGCTCATTGGCCGGATTTATTATTAAGAGTCACTTAACCGTTACGGACGGTACACCTTGACGTTGTCAAAGCCCTTCTCTTTCAGGTAGAGCGCCTGCAGCTTGCTCATCACGCCGCGATCGCAGTAAAGCAGGTAGGTCTTCTCTTTCGGCAGGTCGCCAAAGGCGGTAGCCAGCTTGAAGAAGGGGATATGCATGACCTCACGCCCTTCCACCAGCAACGGCTTCTCGTCGTGTTCATCCATGGAGCGGATATCGAGGATCACCTCGTTGTCACCGGTCGAGGCGGTGGTCTCCACTTCCTGCACCTCGGCGGCGGTCTCTTCACCGATGCGACGAATGTCGAGGTAACGGGCCTCGGCTACCACCTTGTCCAGAATGGCGAAGTCGAAGTTGGCCTCTTCCGCTTCGATGCGGGCAAGATCCGCCTTCACGGTCGGCTTCTTGGAGATGACGCCGCAGTACTCGGGCATGGTCTCGGCAAACTCCAGGGTACCGATGCGACGAGCTTCGCTGATGATGTCCGGCTTGTCCCAGGTGATGAGCGGGCGCAGGATCACCTTGTCGGTCACCCGGTCGATCACGTTCAGGTTGGTGAGGGTCTGGCTGGAGACCTGGCCCACACACTCGCCGGTCACCAGGGCCGGGATCTGGAATTCGTCGGCCACCTTGGCGGCGGCGCGCATCATCATCCGCTTGAGCACAACCCCCATCTGGCCGTTGTCGATTTTCTCGAGGATCTCGGCCACTACCGGCTCGAAGTCCACCGCGGTGAAGCGCACCCGGTGGGAGGAGCCGAAGCGGTTCCACAGGTGATAAGCCACCTGCTTGACGCCGATCTCGTGGGCCGCACCGCCCAGATTGAAGAAGCAGTAGTGCACGCGGCAGCCACGCTTGATGAACTGGAAGGAGGCGACGCCCGAGTCAAAACCGCCGGAGATGAGGCTCAGCACGTCCTCCTGGGTGGCGATGGGCATGCCGCTCAAACCCTGATGGATGGCGCTGACAATAAACAGCTCCTCACCGTCGATCTCAAGGTTGATCTTCACATCCGGGTTCTTCAGGCGCACACCGTTGCTCTCGCAGTGCTGGTTCAGGCCACCACCCACATAGCGTTCAATTTCAAGAGAGGAGAACTCGTGCTTGCCGTGACGCTTGGCACGCACGCAGAAGGTCTTGCCCTTGAGCTGCTCACCCCATACCACCTTGACCTGCTCGAAGATGTCGTGCAGATCGGTGAACTTGCTGGCCTGTACCTCGAGGAAGGACTGGATGCCGGGAATACAGGCGAGCGCCTCTATGGCCTGGTCACGGAACTGGTCATTGCGCGAGCTCACGATCAGCTTGTCCCAATCCATACGCACCCGGGCGTCGTCGTCGAAGCGTCGCAGGACGTTGCGGATGTTGCCCTGCAGGATCTTGATGAAACGCTGGCGAACCGACTTGCTCTTGATGGTGATTTCCGGGAACAGCTTGATAATGAACTTCATGGTAATGACTCGGGTGACCTTGATTTAAGGGCGCGAATTATATCAGAACTTTGTGCCCAGCGCCTACTGGATGAGCGTTTGCTCACAGACCGCCACGCAATGTTTGCCGCATGGCGGCGATTTTGCGTATATTCCCGACCCTGCGCCCTGGCAAGATCCCGACAACAGATTGATCCGATGAAGACTTATATCTACTACCCCGGCATGGAGGTACGTGACGAGCTCTGGCTCAAGTTTGCCCTGCTCTACCTGGAACGGCTCGCCTTCGTCTTCACCGTGAGCGAGAAGAGCGGCCTTACCGCCCTGTTGGAAACCCTGCGCCAGCAGACCGATCTGCTGGCTGAGCCCCCCGAGCCCGCCTTCTTTGCCGCCATCACCCCCCAGATAGAGAGTCAGATTGCCGGCCTTATCGCCCCCGACTTCGTGCGTCACAAGGTGTTTGGCAACAAGGAGCTGATCGATCGCTGGCGCACGCCGGCCAACCACGACTGCTTCTGCCCGGCCCAGGCGGGGCTGGAGCGGCTGCACAGTTTCTGTCTGGCGCACGGTTTTGCCAGCCGGGAGGAGGGCGGGTTCAGGATGGCTCGCCGCTTTGCCAACCTGCTATCCATGCGACTCGCCCGCGAGTGGGCACTCGCCAATGAGGGGGCCCTCATCACCGATCACGACTATCTCGACCGGCTGCTCCACCTGCTCGAATCCCGCTATCACAACCGGGGTGGCCAGGATTGCTTCCACCTCGAAATCCCGCTGCAAGTACCCTCTCACCTCTGCGAGATCTCCTTCGCCGAGCTCATCGCCCTGCGCAGTCGCAGCGGCTTTCGCCAGCAGCTGGCCGAGTTTAATCAGGCGCTCGATGCCCTGCTCGCCATGCTGGGCAGCGGCTACGCCGAGCCCGCCGTGCTGACCCGTTTCGAGCAGGCCCAGCAGGGGCTCAACCAGCTGCTGGGGCCCGAGACGGTCAGCCTGCCGCTCACCACGCTCGTCAGTACTGGCTTACCGGCCATGGCGATGATCCACCGCCTCAAGGCGAGCCATCCAGACAGCAACCTGGTGTTTCACTCCATCAAGAAGAGCCACTTCCACCAGCGCAAGAGCCAACACTTCTTCACCCGGTTGGGTCAGGTCAAGCCCTGACTCCAAGACGGCTTGCCGGGAAATCGACAATCCGCTGACGACATCGGAGCCATCCCCCGATGTCGTCAATATTCTGACACGCCAATTAGGCACAGCCTCTCCCCTCAGGAGGGATTCTCCAGCCGAAACTCGATGCGATCGCTGTTACCCGCCTCATCCACCACCACCAGCTGGTAGCGACCCGCCTCGCTCAGCACCTGATCCCCGTCCCAGCGCAGCCGCTGGCCGTTGAGAAACCAGGCCGGCTTGCCGACGCCCCCCAGCACTTTGGGCTGCAGCCGATAGCGCTGGCTGCGAACAAGGTTGCCCTCTCCCAACGCCAGGATGCGGATGGGGGCCTGCAGCTCGGCGCTCTGCCCTTCCCCTGCACAACCACTGGCAAGCAGCGCCTGCCGCCGCTCGCCAGACCCCCGCCACGGCTCCAGCGACAGCGGCCAGAGGGCCCGAAAACCAGATTGCGCTGCATCGTGGCAACGGGTCAGCGTCGGCTTGCCCTCCTTGGTCAACGCCACTTGCCTCAGCGGCGAAGGCCAATCCATGGGATCAGGCAAGGTGGGGGGATCCCGCCCTTCCAGCAGCCAGGCGCTCTGACGCTGCAGACAGGCCTCAGGCAGGGTCGCGCTCGCCCTGCGCCCCAGCGGCCAGCAAACTTCGACCTCGCTCACCGTGTTGGGCTGCGTCGGCAAGGGGCTGTTGTCGGCCAGTCGCGAGTAGACCGAGAGCAGCAGCGGCACCGCCGCGCTCTGGCCGTAGAAACCGGGCATGGGGGTACCGTCAGGGCGCCCGAGCCAGACCCCCAGGGTCCAGCGACCGGAGACCCCCAGCGCCCAGCTGTCGCGATAGCCATAGCTGGTGCCGGTCTTCCAGGCCAGCCGGTTGACCCGGCCGGTCGCCTCGCTGGCAAAGGGCTGATCCGCCCGCCCCTGGGCGCTCAGGATCTGCCAGATGACCCAGGCGGCCCCCGGGCTCAGCAAGGGGCGCGACACCGCCTGTTGCCCCGCCAGCCAGACCGGCATTGCCACCTGCCCCTGCCGGGTCAGCGAGCTGTAGAGCGCCACCAGCTGCTCGAGCCGAATGCCCGCCGCCCCCAGCGCAATGGCCGGATTGGGTTTGTCCGAGAGCGCCAGCCGCACCCCGGCATTGTCGAGACGGCTGACCAGCTTGTCCGGCCCAAGCGCCTCCAGCACCTGTACCGCCGGCACGTTGAGGGATTGCTGCAGCGCCTGGGCAAGGGTCACCGGCCCCTGAAAGGCGCCAGAAAAGTTGGCGGGACGATAATCAGAGCCCAGCCTTGGCGCGTCGGAGAGCAGGGAGGCCGAGTGCACCAGCCCCTCGTCCATCGCCAGACCGTAGATGAAGGGCTTCAGCGTAGAGCCGGGAGAGCGGATCGCCTGCACCATGTCCAGATAACCGTGGCGGCGCAAATTGCCATACTCGGCGCTGCCCACATAGGCGCGCACCGCCATGGTTTTGTTGTCCACCAGCAGCAGCGCTGCTGAGGTCTGCTCGGGGAAGCGGCGGATATAGCTGGCCACCCGCCCTTCCAGCCAGCGCTGCAGATCGCCGTCTATGGTGGTATGCACCAGCGCCCCAGACTGATTGTCGGCGGCGAGGCGGGCGAACAGCGGCGCCTCCATCGGGGTGAAACGGGCGCGGGCCAGCACCGGCTCGATACGTCCCTCCAGCCACACCTGTTTGGACCAGACACCCTGTGCCACCAGCCGCTGCATCACCTTGTCGCGGGCGGCGCGAGCCCGTTCGGGATGCAGGTCCGGCCGGTTGCGGCTGGGTGCCTGGGGCAGCACCACCAAGAGCGCAGCCTCGGCATGGGTCAGCCTGGCGGCGCTCTTGCCGAGATAGGCAAAACTTGCCGCCTGCACCCCCTCCAGATTGCCGCCAAACGGCGCCCGGTTGAGGTAGACGGTGAGCAGGGTGCGCTTGTCATAGTGCCACTCCAGCTGCAGCGCGCGCGCCATCTGGCGCAGCTTGCCGGGCACGCTCCTATGATAGGGTTCGATCAGGCGGGCAACCTGCATGGTGAGGGTCGAGCCCCCCGATACCGCCCGCCCGTGGCGCAGCCACAACCAGCCCCCGCGCACCATGGCCACCGGATTGACCCCGGGATGGCGCCAGAAGTAGCGATCCTCGTAGCCCAGCAGCGCCTCGATATAGCGGGGGGAGACCTGATCAAAAGTCACCGGATAGCGCCATACCCCGCTGGTATCGGCAAAGGCGCGCAGCGGCCTCCCCTTCATGTCGAGCACTACCCGCGCATAGGCGGGATCGAGCGGCGGCAGCGGAAAGGCGCGATCCAGCGCCAGCGCCGTCAGTGCCAGCCCCCCCAGCGCCATGGCTGTCAGCCGCAATCCCCGTGGCAGGCGCCGCAGGGAAAGCCCCAGATTGCGCAACCACTGACCGGCCCGGGCGCGCAGGGCGGCGAGGCTCCCGCCCTCTCCCATCGGTGCGCTACTCAGAGATGGTCACCTCGTGGATGTCCTCCCCCACGGCTCTGAGCTCAGGCCGATACATGTCCTCCACCTGGGTCGGCGGCACCCGATAGTGACCCGGCGTCACCGCCCGCATCAGGTAGACCAGCTGCTGGTTACTCCCGGCGCTCAGATCGAGGGCCGCCGTATAGCGATCGTCGCGATACTCCTGATGTTTGAGGTAGTGGTTCCACTCGCTCTGCCAGGCCGGTTTCCCCTCAATCGACAGGTCTTCAAGCTTGATGCTGTTGCCAAGGGCCGGATTCTCCAGCTCGAAACCGGCCGGCAGCATCTCCACCAGCAGGGCATCGGGCACCGCCGATTCGCTGCTGACATTGAGCCGCACCACTACCAGATCGCCGACCCGCACCCTGGCCGGATCGAAACGCTGGCCATCGGCATTGAACCAGCTGCGGGTCACGCTTATCCCCTGACTCAACCGAGCAGGAGCCTGCTCGGGGTAGCCAATCAGGGTGCGCTGCACATAGAGCGAGCCCTTGCCCTCGTTGGTAACCGTGCTGGCCGCCAACGCCTCGGGGGCGCCAAGCTGCAGGCTGGTGTCACCGGCAACCGGTTGAGTACCGGATGACGAGGTGATCCGCGCCTGCCACCCGGCGGCCGGATCGGCCTGAGCCAGGCGCAGCAGGGCGAGGCGCTCCTGGGTGCTGAGCCACTGACGATGGGCCAGGGTATCGGCCACCTGGGCACTGAGGGCTGGCCAGCGATCTTCCGCCAGCTTGTGCCGGCGCAGCAGGGAGAGCTCAAGGGCCTGGTCGCGCAGCGCAGAGCCATAATCCCCCAGATAGCCGTCACCGCGCTCGGTGGTCAGTGCCCGGTCGAGGGCTCTGGCCGAATTCTGCTCATCCCCCATGGCCGAGAAGGCCAGCGAGAGGTGCAACAGCGGCAGACCGGAGCGGGCGTGATCCGCCTGCTGCTCCCAGATAAGGCGCAGGGTAGCGAGCGGCGCCTTGCCCACCCGCGCCAGCACATAGGCGCTATAAGCCTGATAGGCCAGTCGGCTGTGCTCGGGGGCGCTGCTCCAACGCTCCCCGTATTGACTGTCGGTTAGGTAGCTCTGCAGGCGCTTGAGGGCCTGACTCAACATGGCTTCCGGCACCGCATCGCCGGCCTCCTGGCGAGCCAGCAGGTAGTCGGCGGCATAGGCGGTGAGCCACTGCTCCTCGTCGGAGCGACCGTCCCAGAGGCCAAAACCGCCGCTTGGCAGTTGCAACCGCTGCAAACGCTGGAGCAAGGCGCGCTGCAGCTCCGCCTCGCTCAGCGGTTTGTCGGCCTTGGGCAAACCTTTAGACCAGCTCTTGCGCTCCTCTGCCGTAGTGAGCAAATAGGGCCAGGCGCGCGACAGGGTCTGCTCCAGACAGGCGTAAGGATAGTCGGCCAGCGCCTGCCACTGGGCGGCCGGATCCCAGGGGGGCGTACCGGAGAGGCTGAGCAGCCCCTGCAAATTGGCGCCATCCAGCCCGGCCAGCTCGTCTGGCGCAAAGCTCATCTGCTGGCCAGGTACCAGCATCTGGTAGCGCTGGCGAGTCTGGGCCGGCCAGGGAGAGCGCAGTGGCAGCGACCAATCGCGGCTTATCGCGATATCCTTGCCGCTGGCGGCGAGTTGCAAACGCGCTACCCCGCTCGCCCCGGTCACGGTGAGCGGCAACGTCAGCCACTGCTCCTCGCCATTTTTAAGGGCCAGGGTGCTGGGTAGCTCGCCGTTCGCCTTAAGTCCGCCATTCAGGGTCCAATCAAGGGAGAGGGTCTGATCCTCGCCGCTCATGTTGCGCAGTTGCACCAGGGCGCGGGTCTCATCGCCTCTCGCGCCAAAGCGCGGCCAGCCTATCTCGGCCACCAGCGGCGCCACCACCTTGACGGCGCGCTCTGCCTGCCCCACTTGCTGTTCGTTCCAGGCCAGCGCCATCAACGCCAGCTCGCCGTTGAAATTGGGCAGTTCGAGCGGGATCAGCGCCTTGCCCTGCTCGTCAAAACTCACCTCGCCGCTCCAGAGCGCGGCGATCTCGACCCGGCTCTCCAGGGCACCGCCCTTTTTCAGCGGCGCCCGGTCGCCCCCATAGTTGAGGCGGGCCAGCTTGCCATCCTGCGGCGGGATCACTTGCCCGTAGTTGTCGAACAAATCTTGGGCGAAGCGCTTGCGGCCAAAGAAGATCTCGAACGGGTCGAGGGGTTGATAATCGCTGATATTGAGCACGCCCCGATCCACCGCCGCCAGCACCACGCGGCCCTGACTGTTGGGGGTGGAGGTGGCGGTCACTTCCAGTCGGGTAAGCGGCACCGCTTTATCAGGCGCGCTCAGGGTGAGCGGCAAACGGCGCGCTTCCCGATCCAGGGTGAGCGGCACCAGCCCGACCGAGCGCAGACTCTGCCCCTGCTGCTTGCCGACCGGTTTGGAGGCGCTGTCTGGCGCGGCGATCTGGGCCGAGATATGCAGGTCATGGCGCTGCCACTCGGGGCTGACCGGGATCTCGAACTCGCCGCGGGCATCCTTGGCATCGCCACCCTCCCCCTTGAGCTCGATGCGCTGCCACCAGCGCAGGCCGTCGCCATCTTCCACCAGCAGCAAGCCCTTGCCGGGACGCGGCGCCACCAGCGTCACTTTGGCCTTGTCACCCGCCAGATAGGCGCGCTTGTCGAGGGTGATGGCGATCTTGTCAGGCCGTGCCTGCTCGCCACCACCGCCCCAGGCGTAGCTGCCGATCTCCAGCCGCAGACTGGATTGATGACCCTGGCTATTTTCCACCTCGAGGCGATACCAGCCCGCCGCTAGCGTCAGACTGAGAGACGTCGGCCCCTTGCCGTCAAGCTGCAGAGTCTGCTCCTGTTCCAGATAGGGTTGGCTGTTGAACTCGTATTTCCACCCCTCGCCATCGGCGTAGTGCCAGTAGTAATCGCGGTATTCGTTGATGAGGCGCACCTTCACCTCACCCGCCACCGGTTGCCCTTGTTTATCGAGGTTGAGGATCTGGAACGGCAGCGGCCTGCCTCCCTCCACCCGATCAGCCACAAAATCGGCCTTGAGCGCCGGCCACTGGCTCCCCTCGGGCCAGCCGTATTGGGTGCGGCTGCGATTGACGGCGCGGCCGCCGGGCTCGGAGAGCGACACACGATAGGCTACCTCCAGCGGCCCGAGGGCACGCACGCCGTCGAGTTCATCTGCCAGCGAAACGGTCCCCTGTCCCTGCTCATTGAGGGTGAGATTGACGGGATCGAGCGCCTTGGCCTGCTCGCCGAGCAGCACGTCCCCCAGGGTGAACTCCTGCCACCGGGTGAATGGCATGGTGGCGCGGCTTATCTTCACCTCCGCCTTCGCCCTGGTGGCGCTCGCTGGCGCGCCGTAGAGATAGTCACCTTGAAGCCCCAGAGTGAGGGCAGCGTCCGGATCCATGACTTCCCCATCCGGCCCCTTGCCAAGCTGCAGTTTCAAGCGCTCTGGCAAAAACTCCTCCACCAGGAAGGGCCACTCGAAGCGACTGCCAGCGGCGGTCTTGAGGTTGATGCTCCAGCGCCCGAGCGGCGCATCCATCGGCAGACGCAGGCCGTAGTGGGCAGCGCCCAGGTTGTCCGGCAGCAGCCGTTTTTGTTCGAGCAGCTGGCCGTCCGGCTGTTTCACTTCCAGCTCAACCGCCATCCCCGGCAGCAGCTGGCCATCCTGCCCTTTGAGCAGGATCTCGCTGTCAAGCCGCTCACCGGGACGATAGAGATCGCGCCCGCTGAACAGATACAACTGCTGGGCCTGCCAGGGTTGGGTTCCAAGATCGAAGGTGGAGAGGTCAAGCGCCGCACCATCGAGACGCAGCACTGCCAGATGCTTGCCCTGCTCCGCCAGCAGCAAGCGGGCTCCCTGCACCTGATCGAACCGGCGATGACCGCGATTGTCGGTGGCGTGCACCTGCAGCCGGTTGCCCTTCTCGTCGAGCAGAGAGAGTTGCACATCCTTGAGTGGGTCGGCCGTTGCCAGCGAACTGACAAACACCTCCAGCCGATCCCGATAGCGACGGGCACTGAGCCCCATGTCGCTCACCGCGAAATAGGTGGTCTCCTTGCGCCAGTCGTAGTTGCCAAGGGGGGACATCACCGCAAAATAGACGCCGGCCTCGGCCAGCTGGGGCTCTTTCACATTGATGAGGCGGGTTTCGCGACGGTTGGGATCCAGCTCCAGCGCATAGCGACCGCTGAACACCCGTTTGGCCCGCTTGGTGATCTGTTCGAGCTCCCAGTTGCCCATGCCGGAACCGGGTCTGTACTCGGCCAGAAAGCGCGGCAGATAGGCGGCATCGACCCGAAAGAAGTCGATATTGACCTCGTCTACGTTGACCGCGCTGATGGGCAGGCGCAGCTCGTCGCGCAGCGGCAACACCATACCGCTGGCGGTAAAGGAGGCCCCCGCTTCCAGTGGCCGGGTCTTGAGGGTCCAGCGCTGGGGTTCGGGTCCCAGCCCCGGCTTGAGGGTCACCTCGTAACGCTTGTCGGGCTGCACGTTCGGGAAATAGAGGGTGCGGCCATCATCGGCCAGGATCCACTCCCCCTGCACCTGCTTGCCACTCTCGCTCACTGCAAGCCAGCTCTGCCAGTTTGCCTTGGGGGTCAGGGGGCCGGAGAAAACCAGCGCCAGCGCCGGTGCATCCCGATATTGACGGGCATTGGCTTGCACCACGGCGTCCGGGGCTCCGATCTCTTGCTGCGCTGCGGGAGCCTCTGCCTTAGTGGCCGGCTTGTCCGGACCACAGCCGGCCAGCAGCAGACTGGTAACCCAGGCCAGCAGCAAGGCCGCTGCGCGGCGCTTAAAGGGGAAAGAGGGTGAACGGACGGCGTGGTGGGAAACAGGGCGAAGGGTAAAGAGGCGCATAGGATCCATCCCGGGGTAAAGCGCTGCCATGGCAGCGTGACAGGGAACAGGATAAGGCATCCCGCCCCCTCGACACAAAGCCCATTACCGACGTGGCGATCCCTTGGCAGGCAACCGCCGCACGCCACCAGCGGGAGTCAAGATTATCCGTTACTCGTGGGTCGTCTCCCTCTTCGCTCCCCCCTTGAACCAGCGAAAGAGAATGGCCATGACGGCAGCGAGGAAGAGCACCAGGGAGGCGATCAGCAGCAGGCGAGTCAGCAGCTCGCTGTGATGGGCGAAGAAGGATGTTTTCATCGCCAGCTTGCCCACCAGGCTCAGGCAAAGCGCCCACAGAAAGGCGCTGGCGAAGCTGGCGATGCACATGCGCAGCACGCTCAGGCGGCCAATCCCCATCAGCATGGGAGTCAGCACCCGCACGAACGGGATGAAGCGGGACGAGAACATGGCCAGAAAACCATATCGTTTCAACAGGTTGGTTGCCCTTGGCAAACTCTCGGCGGGCAGCATTCGTTCGATATGGTCCATGAAGCGAGTGCGCTGCAGCGCCCGTCCTTGCAGATAGGCGAGCACTGAGCCAATCCCCGCCGCCAGCGGCAGATAACCGAGGGTGACTTCGGGACCAAAGACTCCCATCCCGACCAGGCCACCGGCCAACAGCACCAGGCTGTCTCCCGGCAGGGGCAGAAAGACGAAGGCGGATTCCAGCAGCAGCACCAGCATCAGGCAGCCGATCAGCATAGGCACGGCCTGCATCTGAATCAGTGCATCAAAGTCCTGATGCCAAATGGCGATCAGCATATCCAGCATGTCACACTCCCTACCACACTGTTTCTCGTGTACAAGGCTCGCGTTATAGCCGCACGCCCCTGAACAACACGTTAATTTTTCACAATGTCAGCAAAAAAAGTGTGTCTATCTGTTGCAGGCCGGATGAGAGGACTGAATGACGGGTATAAAAAGCCCCTCATCTTGCGCGCACAAGGGAGAGGGGCAAACAGGCACAGAAAGTAATCAGTCGGCGGTGGCCATCTGCCAGGTCTTGAAGCCGCCAGACAGGTTCTTCACCTTGAAGCCGTGCTGGCTCAGCAGGCGACAGGCCACATGGCCGCGCAGCCCCACCTGACAACTGATCAGCAGTTCCTTGTCCTTGGGCAGCTCCACGAGGCGGCCGCGCAACTCATCGAGGGGGATATGCATCGCCCCCGGGATGCGGCCCAGCTTGTCGAGCTCGGGGGTATTGCGCACATCCAGCACCATCTGGTGTGGCTGACGGGCCTGCACTTCGGCTACGTGGCAGAGGGTGGTATCCCCTTTCAAATGGTTGCTCGCCACGAACCCCGCCATGTTGATCACATCCTTGGCCGAGCCAAACGGCGGCGCATAGGTGAGCTCCAGATCCTGCAGGTCGAACACGGTGAGCCCGGCACGCTGGGCGACCGCCAGCACATCGATTCGTTTGTCGACGCCATCCTTGCCAATGGCCTGGGCGCCGTAGATCTTGCCATCCGGGGCAAACAGCAGCTTGAGGCTGACCGGATGGGCTCCCGGGTAGTAGCCGGCGTGACTGCCCGGATGGACATAGGCCTTCTCGAACGGCAGACCCAGCTGCACCAGCCGCTTCTCGTTGAGACCTGTGCTCGCCACCGCCAGATCGAACAGCTTGCAGATGGCGGTCCCCTGGGTCTTCTTGTAGGTCTCGCTGCGCCCCAGCATGTTGTCGGCGGCAATCCGGCCCTGACGGTTGGCAGGGCCTGCCAGCGGGATCAGCACGGACTCGCCGGTGACGAAGTCGGTCTCCTCCACCGCATCCCCCACCGCGTAGATGAAGGGATCCGAGGTGCGCATGCCGGCATCCACCTTGATGCCGCCGCGCGGGCCCAGCTCCAGCCCGGCCTTGGCTGCGAGCAGGGTCTCGGGTTTGACGCCGATGGCCAGGATCAGCAGACCGGTATCGAGATGGGTGCCATCACTCAGGGTCAGACGCAATCCACCCCGTTGTTCGGTGGCCACGGCGGCGGTTTTTTCCGCCAGTACATCCAGGCTCTCGATGGCAGAGAGGCCGGTGCGCAGGCGCAGATCGATCCCCTCCTCGCGAATGCGGGCGTGGAGCATGTTGGCCATCTCTTTATCGACCGGCGCCATCACCTGATCGGAGAGCTCCAGCAGGGTGACCTCCAGCTTGCGCTGATGCAGGGCTTCCATCATCTCCAGGCCGATGAAACCGCCCCCCACCACGGTGACGTGGCGTGGCTGATCGTGCTCAAGGGCGGCCAGGATGCGATCCATGTCCGGAATATTGCGCAGGGTGTGGACGTGGGGGCTGTCGATGCCCGGGAAGGGGGGACGAATGGGGGCAGCCCCCGGGCTTAGCAGCAGCACGTCATAGGGTTCGCGCTGCTCTTCACCGGTTTGCAGATTGCGCACCAGCAGGGTCTTGCCGGCCTTGTCTATCTCGATGACGTCGTGGAAGACCCGCACATCGACGTTGAAACGGCGCTTGAAACTCTGGGGAGTCTGCAGCAACAGGGCATCCCGATGAGGGATATCCCCCCCGATGTGATAGGGCAGACCGCAGTTGGCGAAGCTGACGAATTCGCCTCGCTCGAACATCACGATCTCCGCATCCTCGCTCAGGCGACGGGCCCTGGCGGCCGCCGATGCGCCCCCCGCTACACCACCAATAATCAGGATCCTTTTCATCAGCATGACTCCTCATGGACGTTAATGGCCAATAAATTAGCTTTTTCTAATTTAGAGTTCAATGAAATTTTGTTTCCCTCGATTTTGCAGTATTCTTGCAAGCCCGACGGTTGCTTAACAGGATGTTGTTTGTTCATGTCGTCTACCGCACTCAGTCAGATCTCTTCTCCCCGCCAGACGCCGCTCTTTTTTCGTCTGGATATGCACAGCCAACGGCTGGTCGCACTGACCGACGTGATGCAGACACCGCTCTATTGGCTCGATGAGCCCAGAGCCCCTTGGCCAGCCCAGCTTCCCGACGCCCTGCGCCACCCCATCGAACAGCTGCTGGCCAATGGCCAGGGGGGCAAGATCTCCCTGCGCTTTGCCGAGCAGCAGTGGCACATCGCCATCGCCCATGAACAAAATGACTTCTGGCTGATCTGCCTGCAGCATCAGCGCCAGCTTCCGGTGGCCGATCTTGCCCTGCAACTGCCGCGGCTGAGCCAGATGGCAAGCCAGCAACAGTATGCGCCGCTGCTGGAGACGCTGAAAGAGACATTGGGGGCCGATCGACTCATTCTCTGGCACTACCAGGCCAATGGCGAGCTGGGGGGTGAACAGCTCAGCCCGGTGTTTACCCTGGGGGTAGAGAGTCTCTATCCGATCCGGGGTGACAGTCGCTACATTCGCGCCCTGCGCACCCGCAAATCCTTGAGTTTTTCCGAAGCAGCCCACCAGCCGATGCTGAGCCAGCACCTCTATCTGACCAGCGCCGGCGTCCGCTCACGCCTCGATTGCGCCCTGCTTGAGCAGGACAAGCTGTTTGGTGTCCTCAGCCTCGAATACCTGGAGCCGACCCCCATCAGCGACGAGATGCTGCAACTGGTGCGCCACAGCGCCCAGCTGCTTGGCCACTGGCAGCCAGGAGACGAATCCCATGACGACGAGCCAACCTTGCCCGCCGAGCTGCACCGGCTGACCGGCATTGACTACTGCAAGACCCTGGTGCAGTGGGCCATGACCATCAGCGGGGCCCGTATCGGCCTCATCGGTGAGTACCAGCCCCGCGGCCAGGAGCTCTGGATCATCCCCCGCTGCGTCTTTCATGAGCAAACCTTCTCCACCCTCAAGCCCATCCAGATGGACCCGGGGCCGGGCAGGGAGCTCTTTGAGCACGGGCTGGCCCTCTATGTGGAAGATCTGCCCCTGCGCTATCCCAATGCCACCAAGCTGCTGGCCACCAATGCCAACGCCTATGTCGGCATCCCCCTGCACGGCGCCGACGGCACCATCATGGGTCACCTCTCCCTGCTGCTCGATGCGCCGCTGGCCGATCCCGAGCCCCTGCTCGATCAGCTGAGCAGCCAGCACGAGCGGGCCGCCATCGAGCTGCGCCGACTCGCCGCCGACGATGCGCTGCGCCTGGCCGAAGTGGCCTTCAATACCCATGACGGCCTGGTGGTGATGGATCACCATGGCATCGTGCTCAAGGTCAATCTCTCCTTCAGCCGGATCACCGGCTTTAGCGAGGTGGAGGTGATTGGTCACTCCATTCGCCAGCTACGCCCCACCTACTATGGGGACGATCTCAAGGAGGTGGTGCGGCGTGCGGTCACCGAACAGGAGTTTTGGCTCGGCGAAGAGCAGTGCCTGCACAAGGATGGTCACCTCTTTCCGGTGCGTCTGATGGTGAGCGGGGTCAAGGATGGGCAGGGGGAGATCAGCCACTTCATCTGCAGCTTCTACGACATCACCCAGGAGAAGGAGGCTGCCAGACATATCGAGCAGCTTGCCTACTACGACGATCTGAGTGGTCTCTACAATCGCCGCAGTCTCAACGATGCGCTGCAGCGCACCCTGGGTGAATCCAGCGGCCAGTGGGGCGCCCTTTTGCTGGTGGATCTCGACAACTTCAAGTCGATCAACGACTCCCTCGGCCACGCCTGCGGCGATCAGCTGCTGCAGGCGGTGGTGCGCCGTTTTCGGGAGTTGCCCCAGGACAATCTGATCCAGGCCCGCATCTCGGGAGACGAGTTCGCCCTGCTGTTCACCCAGCTGGGGCAAGGAGAGGTCACCGCCAAGATCCTGGCGGAACACTTCGCCCGCGAGTTGATGGGGCTGTTTCGTACCCCGTTCGATATCGGCGATCACAAGCTGCACTGCAGCGCCTCTGTGGGGATCAGCCTCTTTACCAGCAACGGCATGGATCACCTGACCCTGATGCAGCAGGCCGATACCGCCACCCACATGGCCAAGCGTACCGGCCAGGGCAGCTACGTCTTCTTCAGCGAGGCGATGGCCCAGCAGGAGAAAAACCGCCTGACCCTGACCAACCAGCTGCGCGATGCCCTGCGCCACCATGAGCTGCTGCTGCACTACCAGCCTCAGTACCGGGTCGACAACGGCAGCCTCTCCGGCATCGAGGCCCTGCTGCGCTGGCAGCGCAGCGATGGCACCATGGTGCCGCCGGGGGAGTTCATCCCCATCGCCGAGGAGACCAGCCTCATCCTGGAGATCGGCTACTGGGTGATGAAAACCGCCTGCGCCCAATACAGCTTCTGGCTCAACCAGGGGCTCCAGATCCCTCACCTCTCGGTCAACGTCAGCGCCCGCCAGTTCCACACCCAGGGCTTCGTGCAGCAGGTGGAGTACATACTGCGCGATACCGGCGTCCCCCCCTCCCGCCTGTTGCTGGAGGTGACCGAATCCGTGGTGCTGGAAAACCGCCGCGAGAGCATTGCCCGGATGCACCAGTTGAAGGAGCTCGGTATCCTGCTCTCCATCGACGACTTTGGCACCGGCTACTCGTCCCTGGCCTATCTGCGCGACCTGCCCGCCGACGAGGTGAAGCTCGACAGAAGCTTCATCCAGACCCTGGTGCACAGCGAGCAGGACAAGGCCATCGTCAAGGCGATCCTGGATCTGGCCCAGGTGTTCCGTTTCACCGTGACGGCGGAAGGGGTCGAGGATGAGGCCCAGCTGGCCATCCTCAAGGAGCTGGGTTGCCAGCACTACCAGGGCTTCCTCACTTGCCGTCCGCTCCCCGTCAGGGCACTCGAACAACTGCTCGGCGGCCATCCGGCAGACTAAAGGTGTAGGAACAATAAGGATTTATGTAATAAAATAACGGCCTGCGCGAATCGTTGGAGTTGCCTATGTCTGTCACTAACCGGATCCCTGCCGTCGAAATCAGCGAACAAGCCAAGCCCCAGGGGGTCATTGGCCGGATCCATTCCGTTGAAACCTGCGGCACTGTCGATGGTCCGGGAATCCGCTTTATCGTATTCATGCAAGGGTGCCTGATGCGCTGCAAGTACTGCCACAACCGGGACACCTGGGATACCCAGGGTGGCCGTGAGGTGACAGTGCCGGAGTTGATGCAGGACATCACCAGCTACCGCCACTTCATGAATGCCTCCGGCGGCGGTGTGACCGCATCGGGCGGCGAGGCCATGCTGCAACCGGCCTTCATCACCGAGCTCTTCACCGCCTGCAAGGAGAAGGGCATTCACACCTGCCTCGACACCAACGGTTTCGTCCGCCATCTCGACAACCAGGTCGATGACCTGCTCGACCAGACCGATCTGGTGCTGCTCGATATCAAGCAGATCAATGACGAGAAACACATTCCCCTGACCCACGTCAGCAATAAATACACCCTGGAGTTTGCCCGTCACCTGGCCGCCAGGGGCAAGACCATGTGGATCCGCTACGTCGTCGTCCCCACCTGGAGCGACGACGACGAGAGCGCCGACGAGCTGGGCAAGTTCATCGCCGAGCTGGGCGAGAGCGTCGAGAAGGTGGAGCTGCTGCCCTATCACGAACTCGGCAAACACAAGTGGGACGTGCTGGGCGACCCTTACGAGCTGAGCGGTATCAAGCCCCCCAGCAAGGAGACCATGGACAGGGTCAAGGCCATCATCGGCAAGTATCACCCCAACGTGAAATATTGATGCCAACGGCAGGCTGGACCATCAGCCTGCTTCAGGCCCGGGCGGCAGGGAATAGGCTGCCCGGCAACTTCTCCAGGCAATGGACGCCCCCATGAGTGAAGGACAACTCGCCGCCCTGCTGATCTGGCTGTTGCTATTGCTGTTCAGCCTGCGCCGCCCTCTGTGGCAAACCCTCCATGACAATCCCCTTTACCAGCATCTGCTGCTGGGCAGCGCCATCGCCCTGATCCCGCTCTGGTATTTGCGCGCCGGCCTGCACGAAGGGCTGGAGGTCCACTTTCTCGGCCTCACCACCCTCACCCTGCTGCTGGGCTGGCGACTGGCCCTGCTCGCTCCCTGCCTGACCCTGCTGGTGCTCGGCTATTTCGGCGTCACCAACCTGGCTGATTTTGGCTGGCAGGCCCTCATCGGTATCGGCTTGCCGGTGGCAACCAGCTGGCTGCTGTTTCTGGCGAGCTGGGCCTGGCTGCCCCGCCATCTGTTCGTCTATCTCTTCGTCGCGGCCTTTCTCGGCGGCGCCGTCACCATCTCGGTCAAGGTGGTAGCCAGCGCTTTGTTGATGGGAGTGAGCGGCACCTATCCCTGGCACACCATCAGTGCCGACTATCTTTCCATCTGGCCGCTCCTGCTGTTCCCGGAGGCCCTTCTCAACGGCATGGCAATGACGGTGCTGGCCATCTATCGCCCCCACTGGGTCAACACCTTTTTCGACCGTACCTATCTGGGGCGCTGAGTCTCCTCTCGCCAGCCCAAACAGAACCCTATATAAATGGAGACAGCGCCATCGATGCCTGTCCGGATCACCCGTGCTCACTACCCGGCTCAACGTTGCATGAAAAAGGAACTTGTATGAAACGACTCGACTCGCTGTGGTCCCTGTGTCTGCTGTTCACCGCCACCAGCCAGGCTGGCGGCCTCTACCTTTATGAAACGGGCACGGATGATGTCGGCCTCGCCTCGGCAGGCATGGCCGCGCGGGCACAGGATGCCACCGTGCAGTTCATGAATCCGGCTGGCCTCAGCCGCCTGCAGGGGCGCCATCTCACCCTGGGTGGCCAGGCGCTCTACGGGGACGTGCCCTACGATCTGGCGGACGCTTCCCAGCAAGATGTCGATACCGTGGTGGGCTGGTTTCCCTCTGCCTCCCTCTACTACAGCCAGCAGATCGACGACCGCTGGACTCTGGGCTTCGCCACCTACGGCAACTTCGGCCTGGGGCTCGACTTTGGCGGTTGGGCCGGGCAACAGCTGGTGAAGGAGGCCACCCTGATGGCGCTGACGATGCAACCCTCCGTCGCCTACCGGATCGACGAGCACTGGTCCCTCGGAGCGGCAGTGGGTCTCAACTACGGCCTGTTCGCCCTCAAGCGCGAGACAGACCACGGCGAGAGCAAGCTCGACGACAGCGACTGGGCCATCAACGGCAAGGTTGGCGTGCTCTATGAGCTCACCCCGGCGACCCGCTTTGGCCTCGGCTACAGCAGCGAAATCAAGTATCACTTTGACGTCCAGACCCAGATCACCCTGCAAAGGCCCAACATGCCCGGGATCTCTGCCCAGCTGCCCATCTCCGGCATGGTCAACAGCCCGCAGCAGCTGATGCTGAGCGGCTACCACGAACTCGCTCCCGACTGGGCCCTGATGGGCAATCTGGGCTGGCAGGACTGGAGCCGCTACAACGGCAACGACGTGAGCATCGTCGGCGTCAGCAAGGGGAACAAGAGGCTCTTCCAGGATACCTATCACGTGGCAGTGGGGCTGCAGCACTCCCTGACACCCCAATGGGTGCTCAATGGCGGGCTGGCCTATGACAGCAGCGTTTACAAGGATCAGGACAAGACCTCCCTGACCATTCCGAGCGGCGCCGCCGTCCGGGTCGGGTTCGGGGCCAGATATGCCCTCAATCCCGGGGAGAGCATAGGGGCCGCCATGGAGTACATCGATCAGGAGAGCGCCAGCGTCCAGGCGGACTACCTATCAGGCAGCTACGACAACCCCAAGTTCTATTTCTTCGCGGTCAACTACAGCAAGCAGTTCTGACAAGAGGCATGATCGAGGGGCAAGAAGCCCCTTTCTCTTGTCACCCGTCATGTACGCCGGGGCCGGCTTCTTTCGCTGGCCCCGCCACAAGCCCGGCTCATCGTTCCAATCAACATGAACAAGATGGCAGAGAGGTGCGGCCGAAGAGGCATTGCCCGGCGTTATCGACAAAGCCGGGCGTCAAGAAAGGAGTAGAGAGACATGCGGCCAGATGAGAAGGCTGACCGCAGATTGGCAGGGAGTGCGCCTCAGCGCATGTAACCGCCCTGGGTGAGGATCCCGTAGGCGACATAGTTATACCCCAGCAGCTCGATCCCCTCCTGCAGCGCGGTTTTGAAATCGAAGCCACTGTCCATGCCCAGCAGATCGTTCCAGATGAGGGAGCCGCTGCCAAACACGCGGCTGAAGACGGCGACCAGCAGCAGGCCAAAGAGCGCGAACAGCGCGCTTCTGTGCCGGACAAACTGGACACCACCGCTTAGCAGGGTGTCACGCCCGTGACGCCAGGTATGCACCAGGGTCAGGCTGGCCAACAGCAGGGCCGGATATAGCCAGAAGCCGTGCCACACCCTGTCGAAGTAGACGTCAAGTTCGCGGATCAGCAGGCAACCAAAGAAACCGGCGAGCAACCAGAGAAAGGCGCGTACCGCCGGTATGGTCCGCCCTTTCCAGTACAGGCCGATGACGATGGAGAGCAGCACTCCCTCCTGCAGCAGCTCGGTGATGGAGTCCTCCCCGACCCCGTTGTGCAACCAGTGCAGATCGAGCACGACCGTCACGGCCGGCACCAGGGTCAGAACCAGGAGAAACAACACGTCGCAGGTGGCGCGCAGCAGGATGCTCAAGGGGCCGGTCAGGCCGAGAAAAGGGATGTTTTCGCAAGAGGTCGTATTCATGATCGTGCCTCGTCGATGGTTACAAGATGGGTAGGACCCGGCAGCCGCCGGGTCCTGGTCGCTGTCAGTGCAGCTTCAGAGTCGGGCGCAGTACCCGGTTGATGCGGCCCACCAGCATGATGAGACCGGTTTTGATGTAGCCGTGCAGGGCGATCTGGTGCATCCGGTAGAGGGAGATGTAAACCAGACGGGCGATGTAACCCTCCACCATCATGGAGCCACGCATCAGGTTGCCCATCAGGCTGCCTACGGTGGAGAAGCGGCTCAAGGACACCAGGGAGCCGTGGTCGTGGTAGAGGTAGGGCTTGAGCTCGCCGCCGTTCATCTTGGCCAGGATGTTCTTGAACGCCTGGGTCGCCATCTGGTGGGCGGACTGGGCGCGCGGCGGCACGAACTTGCCATCCGGCTGCGGACAGGCGGCGCAGTCACCGATGACAAAGATATTCTCGTCACGGGTGGTCTGCAGGGTCTCTTTCACCACCAGCTGGTTGATGCGGTTGGTTTCAAGGCCGGCGATATCCTTCATGAAATCCGGCGCCTTGATGCCGGCCGCCCATACCATGAGGTCTGCTTCAATGAGCTCGCCATCCTTGGTGTGCAGACCATCGCTGGTCGCCTCGGTGATCATGGTGGCGGTACGCACATCCACGCCGAGCTTGACCAGCTCCTGATGGGCGGCGCCGCTGATGCGCTCCGGCAGGGCCGGCAGGATGCGGGGGCCAGCTTCCACCAGGGTGACCTTCAGGCTGTCGGTGGTGAGGTTCTTGAAGCCGTAGGCGTAGAGCTGCTCCACCGCGTTGTAAAGCTCGGCAGAGAGCTCTACACCGGTAGCGCCGCCACCCACGATGGCGATCTTCACCTTGTCGCCCGGCTGGTATTCGGTGGCGAACTGCAGGAAGCGGTTCATCATGCTGTTGTGGAAGCGGTGCGCCTGGGAGGGGCTGTCCAGGAAGATGCAGTGCTCCTTGATGCCCTTGGTGTTGAAGTCGTTGGAGACGGAACCGATGGCCATCACCAGGTAGTCGTAGGGCAGCTCGCGCTCATGGACTACCACTTCGCCATTTTCGTCGTGGATGGGCGCCAGTACGATGCGCTTTTCTTCACGCTTGATATCGGTCAGGGTGCCGAGCTGGAAGTCGAAACCGTGATTCTTGGCGTGGGACTGGTAGCTCAGGGCGTCGATGCCCGCGTCCATGGAGCCGGTGGCCACTTCGTGCAACAGGGGTTTCCACAGGTGGGTACGGTTGCGATCCACCAGGGTGATCCTGGCCTTGTTCTTCTTGCCCAGCTTGCGGCCCAGACTGGTGGCCAGCTCCAGGCCCCCAGCGCCGCCGCCTACAACGACAATATTCATCATGATGGTTTTCCTCGGTTCCTCAAAACGAAAGGGAGCCTTCGGCTCCCTAAAACGAAATCGGTCGACGTACCGGATCAGGCTTCTTTGAAGGCCTTCATCCGTTGCAGATGGTGCGAGATGTTCTTGAATTTATGGGTCTCGCGCTCATCCCATACGATGTCGTAATAGTTCTTCAATTCACGCTCAGTGTCCCGATTATCTCGCACTTCATCCGCAACGGAAAGGATGCACAGGCAGTTTCCTGAATTTTTCTTACGAAATTCAGTTACACATTTAGTGCCTATGTCCTCGTACTCCTCCGGCCGGTCGATCTTGCCCTGCATGTTCTCTTCCGGGTGCAGATTGGGGTTGAAGATCACCTGGCGGATGCCGCACAAAAAGCCGATACGCTCGCTCCAGTAGCCACCGAGCCCTACCCCGCAGATGAGGGGCTTGGGATCCGAGCTCATGTCGAGCTGCTTCTTCACTTCCTTGAGCAGATGGCTCATGTCGTGACGGGGGTGAACCGTGCTGTAGTGGACGAAACGCACATCATCATCAATAAACTGCAACTGCAGCACTTTCTCATGATTGCCGGGGCTGGTGGCATCAAAGCCATGCAGATAGATGATCATGGATAAGACCTCAAGATCTGTGTCAGTTCTATCGAAACTACCCCGCGCTAGCCTCATGCGCCACCAAAACATCCTGCTTTCTTGCTTTGGATCACGCCAGATGCCCCAGCTGGCAGGGGGCACGACCCCAGTGATGGCGCGGTTGGCACACATTCTCTATCAAACTGAGAGGGCACGGCCGAATAATGATAACCCGGCTACCAATCTGAGATCGCCGCCCGATCTGGAAACAGCGCCAACCCGGCATCCTGGTCGCCAGGATGTGACCCGCTCCGCAAAACGGCCCTCTTTCCCCCTGCCCTGCACCTCTTGATAACCAAGCGAGCACGCTTTGTGCACTCCCTCTGGCCACGACTGCGCGGCCCCCTCATCCCCTGTGTCGATGAAAAAGGGCCCTGTCCAGAAATGATCGCAATGACCGGAAGCTTCGGCTTTCACTATCTTGCCCGCGCCTGTCGCTCGGGTTGCAAGGAGTGATGTGTTCATGAACGAGACCAATCCCCCCTCCCCCCAAGCGAGGCAACGCCAGCGCCCGGTTGATGAGGTGGAGCGCATGCTACCGCCGGGCCAGCTCTTCACCCTGGGCTTGCAACACGTGCTGGTGATGTATGCCGGCGCCGTGGCAGTGCCGCTGGTCATCGGCGGCAGTCTGGGGCTGCCCAAGGAGCAGATCTCCTATCTCATCAGTTCGGATCTCTTCTGTTGCGGCATCGTCACCCTGCTCCAGTGCCTCGGCATCGGGCGTTTTGCCGGGATCCGCCTGCCGGTCATTATGTCGGTCACCTTTGCCGCCGTGATGCCCATGCTGGCCATCGGTGCCAACCCGGATCTGGGGCTGACCGGCATCTTCGGCGCCACCATAGCCGCGGGGATCCTTTCAACCTTATTGGTGCCCCTCATCGGCCGTCTGATGCCGCTCTTTCCCACCGTGGTGACCGGGGTGGTCATCACCTCCATCGGGATCAGCATCATGCAGGTAGGGATCGACTGGATGGCCGGGGGCAAGGGCAATCCCGAGTACGGCAGCCTGCGCTACATCGGCACCAGCTTTCTGGTGCTCGCCTTCATCCTGCTGGTGACCCGCTTCACCAAGGGATTTTTCAGCAACATCTCGGTACTGCTCGGCATCCTGTTTGGCTTCGGGGTGGCTATCGCCATGGGCGAGGTAAGCCTGGACGGCCTCAATAACGCGGCCTGGTTCGCCCCCATAGTGCCGTTCGCCTTTGGCTGGCCCACCTTCGACCCTATCTCTATCGCCACCCTCACCGTCATCATGCTGATCACCTTCATCGAGTCGATGGGGATGTTTCTGGCTCTCGGTGACATCGTCGGTCACCCGGCCAGTCGCGGCGACATAGTGCGCGGGCTGAGGGTGGACGGCATAGGCACCATCATCGGCGGCATCTTCAACAGCTTCCCCCACACCTCGTTTTCCCAGAACATCGGGCTGGTGAGCGTGACCGGGGTATCGAGCCGCTGGGTCTGCGTCATGTCGGGGGGGATCCTGCTTGCCTTCGGCCTCATTCCCAAGATGTCGGTGCTAGTCGCCTCCATCCCCCCCTTCGTGCTCGGCGGTGCCGGCATCGTCATGTTCGGCATGGTGCTGGCCACCGGCATCCGCATCCTGGCGCGGGCCGACTACAACAGCAACCGCCACAACCTCTACATCGTCGCCATCAGCTTAGGCGTCGGCATGATCCCCACCGTCTCCGGCCACTTCTTCCAGCACTTCCCCGCCGCCCTGCAGCCGCTGTTCCATAGCGGCATCCTCTTGGCCACCATCAGCTCCGTGCTGCTCAACCTCTTCTTCAACGGCTATCAGCCCGATACTAGCCACCAAACCCGCCCCCTGCTGGTGGGGCCCATCAAGCCACAGCAGGAGCGCTCCTGACAAAAAAGCCCCGGACAGCCATGCCGTCCGGGGCCCTTTACCTCTTATGCCTGGCGGTTACACCGCCAGCTGCTCGAAACGATCCACCGCCGCAGCCACCAGGGCCAGGCTCCCCTGCCAGAAGGCGGGCTCGCGAATATCCTGCCCCAGGTGCTTGGCCACCAGCTCTTCGGCGCTCATGCGGCCGGTGTCCCTCAGCAGGGCGCGGTACGCCTCGGCCACATTCGTTTCTCCTGCCCCCTGGCGGCTCATCAGCTGCTGATAAACCCCGAGGCTGAACAGATAGCCAAACAGATAGGGGTAGTTGTAAAAACCCAGGCCCGCGATGGAGAAGTGCGCCTTGGCCGCCCAGAACATGGGGTGATAGCGGCACAGGCTCCCCTCATACCAGCGGCCCCAGGCCTCGTTTGTCATCGTCTTGAGCTGCCCGGCCGGCACATAGCCCTGCTCGCGCGCGGCCACCAGGGCGCGCTCGAAGTCGAAGCGGGCCGGTATATTGACCAGGAAGGTGGCGGCACCATCGGCCTCGGCCCAGGCGATGGCCAGCTGCTCCTCCGGGCTCTGCGCCTGCTCAAGCAGGGCGCGGCGCACCAGGGTCTCGGCGAAGATGGAGGCGGTTTCGGCGAGCGTCATGGGGTATCCGCGCTGGCTCATGGGCAGATCGCGGATGAGCCAGTTGTGCCAGGCGTGGCCGAGCTCGTGGGCGAGGGTGATGACGTTGTCCATGGTGCCGGCGTAGGTGACGAAAACCCGCGGCTCCACCGGCTCGGCAAACTTGGTGCAGTAGGCCCCGGTGCGCCGGTTCGGTGTGGGAGCAGCATCAATCCACCCCCTCTCCGCCATCATGCGGGCAAAGTCCCCCATCTCGGGATCAAAACGAGAGAACGCCTCGGCGATGATCTCGATCGCCTCCTCAAACGGGATCTCGCGGCTGCTGGCGGCCGGCGGCGGGGCGAACAGATCCTCGGCCCCCATATCCTCAATGCCAAGACGACGGGCCATCAGCCCCAGCGCCCGCTGCCCCAGCC
Source organism: Aeromonas sp. FDAARGOS 1407 (assembly GCF_019048725.1). NCBI lineage: Bacteria > Pseudomonadati > Pseudomonadota > Gammaproteobacteria > Aeromonadales > Aeromonadaceae > Aeromonas > Aeromonas sp. FDAARGOS 1407. The sequence continues at coordinate 2,701,769 of NZ_CP077399.1, read as the reverse complement.
CGCGGGCGAGATAGGTCTGCGCCATCAGCGTATCCAGGGTGGCGCGCTCGATATGGCTCTGGTGACAGGAGAGATCGAGCGCATCGAGCCGGCGCTCCATGCCGCGCTGGCGCGAGAGCTCCAGGCGCCAGCCATTGAGGGCGTTGAGGATGGCGGCCACCGTCTCCTCCTCCCCTTCCCAGCCGGCGCTGATGGCATCGAACGCCTCCCGGCGCAGGGCTCGCAGCGGGCTCGAGAGCAGGTTGCTCGCCTCGGCCAGCCCCATCTCGCGGCCGTCGATCACCAGCCGGATCTTGCCCACCAGATCGTTGTAGAGGTTGCCCCAGGCGTGCAGACCGTCGGTGCCAAGGCCGATCACCAGCTGCTCCGCCGCCACCGGCAGACGCTGATCCTGCAAAAGACGCTCGTGGCGCAACCGGTACGCCTCCTCTCCGAGCAGGGGATCCTGCATCAGCCGGGTAAACTGCACCTCCGGCAGCGCCAGCATCAGGTCTTCCACTGGTGCCAGGGTCTTGAACAAGTCGGCGTTGAGGGCACGGGCGCGGGAGGCCAGCTGCTTGGCGAGCACATCCCGGGCATCCTGGCTGCCCCGACAGGCCGCCAGAATGGCGACGTTCCAGCCGATATTGCGGATGCGCCGGGCGCGCAGGCGCACCTCCCGCAAGAAATCCTGCAGGGCATCGGGCTGCCCTTTCACCTGCTCCAGGGTGTCGATAAAGGTGGTCAGCTGGTCAAGGCTGGTGCGGGCCTGCGCCATGTCCGCCTCAAGCTCGGGGCAGTCGAGGGCGGGATAGATGTGTCGGTTGTCCCACTGCTGGGGGTAAGGTGTTTGCTGCATAAAGAAGATGCCATCAAAATCTGGCGGGCCATGCCCGCGAAACAAGAGGGCGGCGCAGGGGCCGCCCGTGAAACGTGACGCGCAACAACAGCGCCCTTATTTGGCGGGTTTGAGCTTGCCCACCAGGGTCATCACCACCACCAGCACCAGGCCCACCACCACGCCGGCAAGGGCATTGAACAGGGTCGGGATCAGAGCCGAGAGCACAGCGCCCAAGGCAGGCAGGGTGGCGACGGCCGCGGCCGTGCCTTCGGTCAGATGATGGGCAAAGGGCAGGCCGTGCATCAGGATGCCGCCCCCCACCATGAACATGGCGATGGTACCGACCAGCGCCAGCAGGTGCATCAGGCGGGGGGCCGTCACCAGCAGCCCCTGCCCCACGCTACGGCGCAGGGCACTGCCATCGGGCTTTTGCAGCAGATGCAGGCCGATGTCGTCGAGCTTGACGATAAGCCCCACCAGGCCGTAGACCCCCACCGTCATCAACAGGGCGATCCCCGCCACCACCGAAAGCTGCAGGGCCAGACTCGCCCCCTGCACGGTGCCGAGGGCGATGACGATGATTTCGGCCGAAAGGATGAAGTCGGTGCGAATGGCCCCCTTCACCTTCTGCTGCTCGAAGGCGGCCAGATCATCGGGGATGGGTTCGTCCTGCGTGGCGTGTGCCTCTTCGTGGGGCAGAAACTTGTGGACCAGCTTCTCGGCCCCCTCGAAACAGAGATAGGCGCCCCCCAACATCAACAAGGGGGTGATAAGCCAGGGCACCAGGGCACTGATGGCGATGGCGGCAGGCACCAGGATAAGCTTGTTGCGAAGCGATCCCTTGGCTACCGCCCACACCACCGGCAGCTCCCGCTCGGCCCGCACCCCGGAGACCTGCTCGGCATTGAGGGCGAGATCGTCCCCCAGCACCCCGGCGGTCTTCTTGGCTGCCACCTTGGTCATCAAGGCAACATCATCGAGCACGCTGGCAATATCATCGAGCAGGGCCAACAAACTGGTTCCGGCCATCAGGAATTCCTCATTTCGGGCAAAAGATGTCACAGTGTAACGATAAGCGACGCCGTCGGCAGCAAGCACGTCGCCCCTTTTGAGCCTTATCCCCCTGATACAAGGAGTTTATAGGCAACCCTGGCAGCCCCTGCTCGATCTCTGGTTTGGCGATGATGCCGACGATGCGGCCCGGGCCAAACGGCAAGCCCCGCTCTGGTGGGGCAAAGACACGGCGACGGATACCATGCTGGCAGCCCGTTTTGGCGAGCTGGCCGACGCTGCGGCCAACGAGCGGCTCGGCGACTGGGCCGAAGTTCCCGCCGGACGGTTGGCGCTGATCCTGCTGCTCGACCAGTTGCCGCGCAATATCCATCGCGGCACTCCGGCCGCCTTCGCCCAGGACGCCAAGGCCCGCGAGCTCTGTTTGCAGGGGTTGGCACAGGGGGCGGATCGGGCCCTCTCGCCGCTGGCACGAGTCTTTTTCTATCTGCCGCTCGAGCATGCGGAATCCCGCGAGTTGCAGGCCCGCAGCGTGGCACTGTTCGATGCCCTGGCAACGGAGCAGGCGGCAGGGCCCGCCCTCACCACCTTCGCCGGCTTTGCCGACTTTGCCCGCCGCCATCAGCTGATCATCGAGCGCTTCGGCCGCTTCCCTCACCGCAATGCCATCCTGGGTCGCCCCGATAGCGAAGACGAAGCCGCCTTCCTGCAACAACCCGGCTCAGGTTTCTAACCCTCACTTCATAAAAAAACGCCAGGGGCTCCCCTGGCGTTGTCATGTTCCGATGCGCTAGCCGCGCAGGCGTGCCGCCACCGACGCCACCCGGGCGCCGTAGAGCCGGGCGCTCTCCAGATCCCCGCGAGGTATAGCGTCGGCTCCGGCGTCCGACGGGCCCTGAGCCAGCAACCCCACCGAACCTCCCAAGCTGTTGAGATCGGCACGGGTGGCCGCCTGGGTGTTGGAGGGCAACTGCCCCAGACTGACCCAGATACCGCCATGCTGGGAGGCCAGGGTCTGCAGGTAGATGAGGGTCACCTGCTTGTCACCGTTGAGGCTGGCGCTGACGGTAAAGCCACCAAATACCTTGTCCTGCCAGGCGCGGGTAAACCAGGCCTTGGAACTGGCGTCGGCGAACTTCTTGAACTGCCAGGGCACGCCGCCCATGTAGGTTGGGGCGCCGAAGATGATGGCATCGGCAGCGTCCAGCGCGGCGAACGCTTCAGCAGAGATCTCCCCCTGCTCATCGATGACGACTGACTCGGCGCCGGCGCCCAGCGCCACCTCTTCGGCCACACGGCGGGTGTGCCCATAACCGGAAAAATAGACCACGACTGTCTTGGCCATCTGCTCTCTCCTTGCGAGTGCGAACTGCATGCTGCAGAAAAAGGCGGCCCCGGGATGGAGCCGTCATCAAGGAAGATGGTATCTTTAAGAAACCTGGTCGCCAATGAGTGGCGCCAAGGTGCCCTGGTTACCCGGAGGAAACCATGTCCGATTACAACGTCTACTCCCGCCACTGCCCAGCCCGCCTCTTCTTCGACCGGCTGGCCGAGCGCTGGGTACTGCTCATCATCGGCCTGCTGCGCCAGCAACCGACCCTGCGCTTCAACGAGATCAAGCGGGAGGTAGATGGCATCTCCCAGAAGGTGCTGTCGCAAAAGCTCAAGCTGCTCGAGCGAGACGGCCTGGTGGCGCGGGAGGTTTACCCCTCGATGCCGGTGCGAGTCGAGTACCGCCTCACCGAGCTCGGTCGCTCTTACGCCGACACCATAGAGCAGGTCTCCCAGTGGGCCCAGCAGCATGTCGAAACCCTGCTGGCGGCCCAGCTGCGTTTCGACGAAACCCAGGCAGCCGAAGAGCAGGAGCGCGCCCGGCCGCCCCTGCGCTTCCTCTCCCCGCTCAACAAACCCGCCAATCCCGGGAATAACAAGAACGGCGACTGACGGTCGGCCAGGCGCCAATAAAAAATCCCCGTCATGACGGGGATTTTTTATTGGGCCAGGGGCCAACGCCAGCGATCTGCCTGGAGCAGACTCACACCTTGACGGGTTCGCTTTCCCCTTGCACCACTGTCTCGCCCAGACTGTCCTCGGTCTTGGCTACCACGCTCGCGGCGATGGCGTTGCCCAACACGTTGGTGGCAGAGCGCCCCATGTCGAGGAAGTGGTCGATCCCCAGCAGCAGCAAGACGCCGGCTTCGGGAATATGGAACTGGTTCAGGGTGGCGGCAATCACCACCAGGGAGGCGCGCGGCACCCCGGCCATCCCCTTGGAGGTGACCATCAGCAGCAGCAGCATGGTGATCTGCTGGGCCATGGAGAGCTCAATGCCATAGGCCTGGGCGATGAACATCACCGCGAAGGTGCAGTACATCATGGAGCCATCCAGGTTGAAGGAGTAACCCATGGGCAGCACGAAGCTGGCGATGCGCTTGTCACATCCGAATTTTTCCAGCCGATCCAGAGTCTTGGGATAGGCCGCCTCGGAGCTCGCGGTGGAAAATGCCAGCAGGATGGGTTCGCGGATCATGGCCAGCAGCTTGAGCACCCGCTCGCGCAGGAACAGGCTGCCCATGGCGACCAGCAGCAACCAGAGACAGCCCAGGGCAAGATAGAACTGGGCCATGAAGCTGCCGTAGGTCAGCAGGATGCCGAGCCCCTCCTTGGCCACCATGGCGGAGATGGCACCAAACACCGCGAATGGCGCGAAGTTCATCACATAGCCGGTGACCTTCAGCATGATCTCCGCCGCGCTGGCCATCAGCACGACCACCGGCTTAGCCAGATCCCCGAGGGCGGCAGCGGCCAGCCCGAAGAAGAGGGAGAACACCACGATCTGCAGGATCTCGTTGGTGGCCATGGCCTCCACCACGCTCTTGGGAATGGCGTGGGTGACAAAGTCTTTCAGGGTGATGGCGCCCACCGCAATGCCGGAGCTGGCGGTGTCATCGGGCAGGGAGAGGGAGAGGCCGACGCCCGGTTGCAGCAGAGTCACCATCACCAGCCCCAGGCTCAGGGACATCAGGGAGGCCAGCATGAACCAGCCCAGGGTCTTGGCCCCGATGCGGCCCACGGTGCGGGTATCGCCCATCTTGGCGATGCCGACCACCAGGGTGCTGAAGACCAGGGGGGCGATGATCATCTTGATCAGTCGCAGGAAGATATCGGTAAGAATCGTGATGTTGCTGGCGAAATCCACCGCCTGATCGGCGGCAAACAGACGATAACCCTGACCGGTGAGGATGCCAAACATCATCGAAATGAGGATGGCGACCGTCAGCTTATTCATTTTCATGGGGGTTTCTCGATAGAGAGTGATACAAGCCTTCATCAGTGGCAGTGGGTGCCACTAAAGTCCGTTTTTGTGATCCGACCCGTTGACTCCGGATAGTCGGTATGCTGGGAGCATGCCTAAAAGCGAGGGGTAAATCCAGAGCCTGGCTCCGGAATTTTATGCTACAGGCAGATGTATATCATCTACACCTTGCAGAATGATTATATTAATCACCGTTTATTTCTATGTTTGCGAGATATTCAGCCGAGAGACTGTTTTTGTCCGTCGCCTCATTGTCGAGGGTAAACACCAGCAGGGCCGAGGTGGTGTGCTGGACATGCATCTCATCGAGAAAGGGATCCGGCTCATCCTCGTCGAAGCCGAAGACGGGGCGCGAGGGGGTCACCCGGATGGCGTCCCGGCTGATCGTCAGCTCATCCACCCGCAACCGCCGATAGCCTTCGGCCAGCGCCATCTCCCCTGCCCGCTTGAGCACGTACTTGCGAGCCGTCTCCCTGTCCACCAGATCGTTGCCGACAAACTCCAGCTGCCAGGTGGTGGGGCCAAGCCGGGTCTGGGAGAAACCGGTCTGCCCGTTCCAGAAGGATTTTTCACTGTGATAGGAGGTGGTGCAGCCACCGAGCAGCAGCGTCGCCAGCAACAGCCACCGGACAGGGGCGAGGATGGATGCAGACAAGAGAGGCCTCCGGCGCAAGGCTGATGGAAAGACGCCGTTACTAGAGCACAGGCCGACGAGCGAGACAATCGCCGAGTGCGAGGCCAGCAAGGGGAATACCGGAAAAAGAAAAAGGCCTTGTCACAAGACAAGGCCTTTATTCGGGGAATGATGGTCGGCGTGAGAGGATTTGAACCTCCGACCCCTGACACCCCATGACAGTGCGCTACCTGGCTGCGCTACACGCCGACGAAGTCAGTCTGAGCTGACGGGGGCTGAGTTTATGGAGATGCTCCCCCCCTGTCAACAAAGAAACCGCCACAACGATGCGTTCGCCTGCTTTGCGAGCAATCTGCGCTCAAAGTGCCGCCATCAGTCCATTATCTGCCCGCTTGCAGGGCTCAAAGGCCAATAGATCCTGCCATTGCCCTGCCCGCGTCCCCTCATCAACCGGCTCAGCGGTTGAAGGTCAACCGCTTGCCCAGCACCTGATCACTGACCTGGCCGTTTTGCCAAGCTATTTGGCCATTCACCAAGGTCATCTCCACCGTGCTGTGGAAGCGGTAGCCGTTGAACGGCGACCAGCCGCAGTGGTAGAGGATGTTGTCATCGTTGACCACGTAGGGCTTGCCCAGATCCAGCAGCACCAGATCGGCGAAGTAACCCTCGCGGATATAGCCGCGATCCTGCACCTGGAAGCGCTCGGCCACCGCGTGGGAGGTCTTCTTGACGATGGTTTCCAGGGTGAAGACGCCGTTGTGGTAGAGCTCCAGCAACGCCAGCAGGGAGTGCTGCACCAGGGGAATGCCGGACGGCGCCTTGAAGTAGCTGTTCTGCTTCTCTTCCCAGGTATGGGGAGCATGGTCGGTGGCGATGATGTCCAGCACGTCGTTGCGCACCGCATCGAGCAGAGCCCGCTGATCCGCGGCGCTCTTCACCGCCGGGTTGCACTTGATCTGGCTGCCCAGGGTCTCGTAATCGGCGTCATTGAAGAAGAGGTGGTGCACGCACACCTCGGCGGTGATGTTCTTGTCTTTCAGCTCGCTCAGGTCGTGGCTGGCGGTAAAGAGCGACAGCTCCTTGGCGGTGGTGAGGTGCAGCACGTGCAGCTTGGCGCCATATTTTTTCGCCAGCGCCACCGCCATGCTGGAGGACTTGTAGCACGCCTCGTCGCTGCGAATGCGACCATGCTCGCCCATCGGCACGTTCTCGCCCCACTTGGCCCGCGCAGCCTCTTCGGCCTGGGCGATGGTCGGGGTGTCTTCGCAGTGGGTGACGATCATCACCGGACTCTCACGGAAAATCGCCGCCAGGGTCTCCTGGTTGTCCACCAGCATGTTGCCGGTGGAGGAGCCCATGAACACCTTGACCCCGCAGGACTGCTTGGGATCGAGGCGCTTGATTTCGCTCAGGTTGTCATTGGTGGCGCCGAGGTAGAAGCTGTAGTTGGCAACGGAGGCGTTGGCGGCTATCTGGTATTTAGCTTCGAGGGCTTCGAGGGTGGTGGTCTGGGGATTGACGTTGGGCATTTCCATGAAACTGGTGGTGCCACCGGCGACGGCAGCCCGGGATTCGCTGGCGATGGTCCCCTTGTGGGTCAGCCCCGGCTCCCGGAAGTGGACCTGATCATCGATCATTCCCGGGATGAGGTGACGGCCCGCGGCATCGATGACCAGCGCGTCGGGAGCCTCGATCTGCGGGGCGATGCGGGCAATCCTTTCCCCCTCGATCAACACGTCGGAGGCATAGATGCGGCCTTCGTTGACCAGGGTGGCATTCTTGATAAGCAGTTTGTTCATGGGGGGTTCCAGTTCCTTTGCCGATAATCGCGGGTCATAATATCGCAAACTGCCCTTTCGCTATAGCAAGGCCTGACTGATGAAGTTATTTGTAAGAGATTTGACCGTGATCGACTCCAGCTACCTGTGCGAACGCCGCGGCATGGTAGGGGAAAGCTGGCTGGTGGATATCGAGATGAGTGGCGAGCTCAACGAAATGAGCATGCTGCTGGACTTTGGCCGGGTGAAAAAGCTCATCAAGTCGATCATCGACGAAGAGGTGGATCACAAGCTGCTGGTGCCGACCGAATGCGCCCTGATCCATGTCGAACATCTGGAGGGGGACGAGAGCACCGTCGACCTGCTGCGCCAGGGGCGCTCCATCCACCTGCGCTGCCCGACCCAGGGCTTTGCCTTCATCCCGGCGCCCCAGGTGGACAAGGAGTCCATCACCCGCTACCTGCTGGCAGTACTGGCCAAGCGGCTGCCCGGCAACATCAAGGATCTCTCCCTGACCCTGCGCCAGGAGCAGATCGAGGGGGCCTTCTACCACTACAGCCATGGCCTGAAGAAACACGACGGTAACTGTCAGCGCATCGCCCACGGCCACCGCTCCCCCATCGAGATCCACGTGGATGGCGAGCGGGATGAAGAGCTCGAGCAGAACTGGGCCGAGCGCTGGGCCGATATTTACCTTGGCACCGAAGAGGACAGAGTCGCCCTCACCGAGCTGGCCCTGAGCGCTCGCGCCAACGTGCTGCTGGGGGATCACCACGCCGGTTTCAAGTATGTGGCGCCCCAGGGGCTGTTCCAGCTGGCCATCCCGTCCGCCGAAGTGGAGATGATCGACACCGACACCACGGTCGAGCTGCTGGCCCACTACATCGCCCGGGAAGTGAAAAAAGCGGTGGGTGACAAGTTCGTGAAGATTGTCGCCTATGAAGGGGTTGGCAAGGGCGCCATCGCCTACGCCTGATCCCGGCGCTACTCAACCTGATCAATAAGGCTCCCTGCGGGGAGCCTTGCTGTTTCTGCCCGTCAGCCTAGCTACGCCCCTGAGCCAGCAGGCGAACCGCCAGCAGCCCCAGTACTGTGGCCATCAAATAGCGCTGCACCGCCAGCCAGAGGCGATGGCGGGCAAACCAGCCGCTAAGACGGGCGGCGGACAAGGCCACCGAGAGGTTGACGGCCGCGCTGATAAGAATTTGCACTGTGCCAAGCTGCAGGCTCTGGCCAAGTACCGTGCCCGCATCCGGCGAGATGAACTGGGGCAACACCGACAGATAGAAGATCGCGACCTTGGGGTTGAGCACGCTGGTCAGCAGTCCCATCAGAAACAGTCGCCCCGGGGAGTGCGCCACCAGCGGCGCCGGTTCGAACGGGGAACGGGAGCCAGGCTTGACCCCCTGCCAGGCGATCCAGAGCAGATAGAGGGCACCGGCCACCTTGAGCAGCTCGTAACCCATGGGGATCGCCATGAAGAGCGCCGTGAGGCCGATGGCGGCGCACAGCATGTGCACGGTAAACCCCAGCACCACGCCGCCCCAGGACATGATGGCCGCCACGCGCCCCTGACAGAGGGAGCGTGACAGCAGGTAGAGCATGTTGGGGCCGGGCGTCAGGGCCATCAGGAGGGAGGCACCGGCAAACAGCAGCAATTGGCTTAGGGAGATCATGGTTACGTCCTGACGTTCAAGTGGCTCTAAAGGCGGCAGATCCGACTATGCTGGCGCGCGGTGACCCGGCTTTCCGTGACCGGGATCGGCCTTTGGCACTGCCGGATAAAAAAGGGGGCCCGCAGGCCCCCATGTAAAACATCCAGGTTCAGGCGCTGAGCCGGAAGCGCTTGACCAGCTCCTCCTGCTGCTCGGCCAGCGCATCGAGCTGCTGGCTGGTCTCGGCAACCCGCTCTATGCCCTGATAGTTGAGATCCGAGATATCCGAGATGCGGTTGAGGTTGGTGGCGATATCGGCGCTGGTGGCCTGCTGCTGCTCGGCGGCTGAGGCTATTTGGCTCGACATGTCGCTGATCAGCACCACGATGCCCTGCACCTCCTCCATCGCGTTGTTGGCGTGGGAACTCTGATCCATGCAGCTGTCCATCTCGCGGGAGCACTCCTGCATCACGGCCACCGCCTTGGCGACCCCCTGCTGCAGGTTCTCGATCATGGTCTGGATCTCGCTGGTGGACTGGGCGGTGCGCCCGGCCAGGCTGCGCACCTCGTCGGCTACCACCGCAAAACCGCGCCCCTGCTCGCCGGCCCGTGCCGCCTCGATAGCGGCGTTGAGGGCCAGCAGGTTGGTCTGCTCGGCAATGCCGCGAATGACGTCGAGGATGTTGCCAATCTGGCCGCTCATGGCGTTCACATCGCCGATCACCTTGCCGGTCTGCTGCAACTTGCCCGCCAGCTGATGGGTGGTGGTGATGTTGCCGGCCATCACCTTGCGACCGGTTTCGGAGGCTTTCTCCACGTCCATCACCCGCTCCAGGGTCTGGTTGGCAGCCTGGGCCACCTCCCGCACCGAGGCCTCCATCTGGGTCATGGCGGCGGCGACCGAGGCGGTCTCCTGGCGCTGTTTCTCCAGATCCGCCCGCACTGACTCTGTGGTGTGACGGTTGCCGTGGGCGGCGTCATTGAGCTGGGCCGAGGCTTGGGAGAGCTGGGTCAGCACCTCCCCCATCTGCTCGATCAGCAGGTTGACCTGCTTGCCGAGCTGGCCGAATTCGTTGTTGCTGCGAAAGCCGATGCGCTGGGTCATGTCGCCCCCGGTCACCTCGTTGAGCACCCGCAGCAACTCCTTGAGGGGGCGGCGAATGGCCTTGCCCAGGGTGTAGGCCACCAGGATGGCGATCAGGATGGCGACCCCTATGCTGGCCCCCTGGGTGAGGGAGCTCTGACGCTGCACCTGCTCGGAGGCCAGGATGCTGCGGTTCATCAGTTGCTGGCTCTGGGCGGTGATCTGCTCCAGCTTGCCCTGGATCTCGACGATGAGGGCGCTGGCCTGCCTGCTCTGGCTGCGCATCCGCTCCTGCTCGCGCATCAGGGTCAGGTACTGGGCGAGCACCCCATCGCTGCCGGTGGTGTCGCGCACGAAACCGTGGACATAGTGGCCCATGTCATTGTCGAAATTCGCCAACTCATTTTGCAGATCCTTGATGGTGCTGTTGAACCCCTCGATCTGCATCTTGTTGCGCTTGAGCGCCCCCTCGATGGGGGCCGGGATGCTCTGGTTGAGGGCATCCATGGTGGAGAGCTCGATGGCGGAGAGCTTGGTGGTCAGGGTCTCGGAGAGCATCTTGATAAAGCTGTCATCGATGCTGACCATCATGTCCCCCAGGTTCTTCTTGAACTGGGGCAGGCTGACCTGAAATTGCCCCTTGGCCAGATTGACCTTGTGCAGCCGCGCCAGCAGTGCCTCATGCTCGGCAGGCAGGGTGTCGGTCAGTTTCAGATAGTCGCCGGCCAGCTGCTCCAGCGCGGCCATCTGTTCCTGCAACTCGGGATGGCTGGCCGCCTGCTGCTTGAGAGTGGCCAGGGTCTTGTCGACCTGGGCCTTGGCCTGCTGCAACTCGGCCACTTCGGCCGGGATCAGCTTGCTGTCCTGCTCGGTCAGCACGTCGGTGAGCCACTTGTTGGCACTGAGCAAACTGATCTGGGTCTGGGAGCTGGCGATCACCAGCGGCATCGACTGCTGGGTCACCTGATCCAGGGCATCCCCAAGGGCCCCCTGGCTGCGAAAAGTAAGCAGTGAGCTGGCCACCATAACGGCCACCAGAATGGCGAATCCAAGATAGACTCGCTGCAAGATGGAGAGATCTGACATGGTTTGTTTCATTATTGTCCCGCTGTATATGCAAAAGTCCCTTGCCTGAGTACCCCGTCCCTTTGATACCCTGCAGCCACCCGCCCGGGTAGTGCCATGACGTCCCTCTGGCTATCGGTATTTTTAACAATAACTGAAGGGAATGGGACATCAGCTGTGTCAAATGTCGGCTTGTGTCACACTTGGCGTGCGACGCTGCCCCATCCAGGGGTCAATCAGGGCTCAATTTCAATTTTCTTTTTCATATAAGGGAGTTAGCAATGGCGCAAGAAACCATTTTCAGCAAAATCATTCGCAAAGAGATCCCCGCTGACATCCTCTATCAGGACGAACTGGTGACCGCGTTTCGCGACATCCAGCCCAAGGCCAAGACCCATATCCTGATCATCCCCAACGTGCTGATCCCCACCGTCAACGATGTGGAAGCCGAGCACGAGCTGGCACTTGGCCGGATGTTCACCGTGGCCCGCAAACTGGCCAGCGAGGCCGGGATTGCCGAGGATGGCTACCGCCTCATCATGAACTGCAACCGCTACGGTGGGCAGGAGGTCTATCACATCCACATGCACCTGGTCGGTGGCCAGCCGCTGGGACCCCTGCTCAGCCTGTGATACCTCGCCTTCAACTGGCTGGCCTGTTGCTGGCCAGCTACCTGCTGGGAGGCTGTGCCTCACACTGGCAGGACATGTTCGTCTCCTACTCCGATCAGATGGTACCGCTGCGCAACCAGCTGCTGCTGGGGCACGCCGCCGAGGCCCTGCCCGAGGTGCGCGACTCCACGGTGGGAGACGACACCTATGTGCTGGACAAGCTCGAGCAGGGGCGCATCGCCTGGCTGGCCGGCCAGGATGCCAAGAGCAAGCAGGCCTTTGCCGCCGCCGACAGCCAGCTCGTCTGGGAAGACAACCAGGCCGAGTACCGGCTGAGCCACGGTCTGGCTCAGGTAGGCAGCCTGCTCACCAACGATCAGTCGATGGCCTATCGCGCCCCCGATTACGAGCGCACCATGCTGCACCACTATCTGGCGCTCGGTTACCTGCAACGGGGGGATGCCGAGGGGGCTCTGGTGGAGGTGCGCCGCGCCAATCAGGTACAGGAGCGCGCCCTCAAACGGCGGGCTGACGAGGTTCGCAAGGCAAAGCAAAAGAGCGAAGAGGCCGAGGCTGATACCGCAACTGAAGGGGAGATGCGCCAGCTGGTATCGCGGGCACCGGATCTCGACCGACTCATCGGCCGGGTGAAAAACGGCTTTCAGAACGCCTACACCTTCTATTTCTCCGGCGTGCTCTACGAGGCGGCCGGGGATCTCAACGACGCCTGGGTCGACTATCAGCGCGGTTACCAGATAGCGCCTGACAACCGCAGCCTGCAGGATGCCCTGCTGCGCCTCGCCCGCCTGCGGGGGGCCGCGGACGAGATCCGCGAGACCGAGAATAGGATCGGTCGCAAAGCCCCGCCGTTAACCCCCTCCATTGCCAAAAAACAGGGTCAGCTGGTGGTGCTGTTTGAAGATGGGCTGATCCCGGCGCGGCGCGAGCTGTTCCTGCCGCTGCCCATCGCCACCTCCGGCGGTGATTTTCGCACCTTCACCGTGGCGGTACCCTATTACGACAACCGGACGAGCGACACCGGGCCGCTGACCGTTACCCTCGGCAAGCGGGTCGAGCAGACCAGCGAGCTGGTGCGGCTCGAAGCGCTGGCGGCCAAGGATCTGCAGGAGCGATTGCCTGGCATGCTGACCCGCCAGGCCCTGCGTCTGGTAACCAAGGAGCAGCTGCGGCGCACCGCCGCCAAGGAGGGGGGCGATGTGGGCAACCTGCTGGTGGGGATCTTCAACACCCTCTCGGAGCGGGCCGATACCCGCAGCTGGCTCACTCTGCCCGCCCAGGCCTCCAGCTGGCAGGGCATGTTGCCCGCAGGTGAAATACAGCTTGTCCTGGGGGCCGGCAGCGCCACGCGCCAGCTGCCCCTCACCATTCACGGCGGACGCACCACCCTGGTATGGGTGCAGCGCCTCGGCGCGGGACTGACCACCCGGGTGATGCCCCTGTGAGCAGGTTTGGCCGACAAATCATGAACAACCACCGGCGCGGCCCCCGGCCTGCCGGCAAGGAGAGCAAGATGAAAAGATGCACACTGGCCCTGGGGCTCGCGCTGCTGCTGACGGGCTGTGCCACCAATACCTCCGGCATTGCGCTCTATGGTGCGGCGGGCGCTGCAGCTGTGGCGGAGCAGCATCAAAACGTCAACGTCACCCTGACCGAGCTGAGCCGGCGCGAGCAAAACGGCCTGCTGCAGGTCAATGTGGCGGCCACCAGCACCCAGCGCAGCGACAACCGTCTGCAATACCTCTTCTACTGGTATGACGAGGCGGGTCAGGAGGTGGCCAGCGATGGCCGCGGCTGGACCCCACTCAAGCTGCACGGCTATCAGAGCCGCACCCTGTCCGCCCTGGCGCCGAGTCCGGCCGCCCGAGGCTACCGACTCTATGTACGCGAAGTGATTGAGGAATCCTACTGATGAAAATGAATCATGCCCTGCTGATATTGACCGGCGCCCTGCTCCTGGGCGGCTGCTCCAGCACCACCGTCAGCTATGGCGATCCGACCGAAACCGAGACGGTCACCGTCGATTACGGCTCCACCGATCTGCAGGCCATCGCCGACAAGATGGCGGATTCCCTGCTGGCCTCGCCCGCCACCAGCGAGATCACCGCGGGGGGACGCCCGGTGATGTACATGGATTCCATCCGCAACAAGACCTCCGAGCATATCGATACCGAGGCCATCACCGACACCATCCGCACCAAGCTGCTGCGCGCCGGCAAGTTCCGCTTCGTCGACATGAGCAAGGTGGCTGCCATCAAGCAGCAGCTCGAATATCAGCAGAGCAGCGGCATGGTGGATCCCGCCACCATGGTGCGCATCGGCCAGCAGACCGGCGCCCGCTACATGGTCTATGGCAATCTCGCCAGCATCGTCAAGGACAACGGCAAGGTGAAGGACGTCTACTACCAGATGACCATGAACCTGCTGGATCTGCAAAGCGGCGAGCTGCTGTGGGCCGATCAGAAGGAGATCCGCAAACAGGCGAAGAAGTCCACCTTTGGCTGGTGATCCGCACCTGGCAGCCCTGCGGCGGCGCCTGCCCGCCCCCTGGGCCGAGGCAGAGCTGACGCCGCTCGGGGCGGGCCTGACCAACTGCAACTACCGACTGCGCCTCCCCTCGGGGCGCAGTTACTTTCTGCGCCAGGGGCACCCGGACCCGGTGCGTCTTGGCATCGACCGGGCCACCGAGTGGCAGCTCTATCGGGGGGCCATGGCCGAGGGGATCGCCCTGCCCTGCCATCACAGCGATCCCGCCACCGGCCTGATGCTGCTCGACTGGTGTGACGAGCCGAACTGGGCCGACGCCCCGCCGCCGCAGGCCGAGCAGCCGAGGCGCCTGGCCGATACCCTGCGCACCCTGCACCGCCTTCCCCTGCCCTCCGTGGTGATGGCGGTACGGGCCCATGCGGCCGGCTATCGCGCCAGACTGGCGCGGATCCCGTCCTGGCTGCCGGCGTTGGAGCGCGCCCTGCTCGCCAGCCGCGAGCCGGATGATTGCTGGCTGCCTTGCCACCATGATCTCAATCCGGCTAACTTGTTGGGAGCAAGGCCCTGGGTCATCGACTGGGAGTATGGGGCGGCGGGCCATCCGGGCTTCGAGGTCGCCAGCATCCAGCGCACCCACGGCTGGCAGCCACAGGAGCGGGAGGCGCTGGAGGAGCACTATCTGCGCACCCTGCCCCGGGAACGACGGTTTTCCTTTCACGGCGAAGCGTTCCTGCCCTGGGTCGATTACATCGCCCTCCTGTGGGCTCTGCTGATGGCCGAACAGCAAGACCATCCCGATTATCACGGGCTGATTGATCTCAATCGGCAACGACTGGAGTAACCGATGACAAACAAGGTACGCTGGTACCAACCGAAAACCTGGGGTCTGTTGCTGCTGACGCTGATGCTGGTGGGCTGCTCCACCCGGATCATCTACTACTGGCTCGACACCGCCATCATCTGGCAACTGGATGACTATTTCGCCCTCTCCTCCTCGCAAAAGAGCCTGCTCAGCCGCGAGGTGAAGGGGTTGATGGCCTGGCACCGGCAACACGAGCTGCCCCGCTATGCTCAGGATCTCGATGTGCTGGCAAAAGCGGTGGCCAGCCCCATGACCCCGGCACAAATCGAGACCAATCTCGATGCGGTGCAGGGGAGCCTGACCCGCACCCTGGAGAACACCATCCCCCGGGCGGTGCGGCTTGCGCGCACCCTGACCGACGAGCAGGTGACCCGCTTCATGCAGGACAGGGTCAAGCGCCAGCAGGAGCGGCAACAGGAATTTGCCGATCAGCCGAAGGAGCAGATGCTGGCGGAGTTTCGCGACAAGATGAACAAGCGGCTCGCGTTCTGGATTGGCGAGGTCAAACCGGCCCAGGCACCGCTGGTGGCCCAGTGGGCCGAGTGGCAATACGAGCTGATGCCCCCCTGGATCGAGTTTCAGACCTCCTGGACCCTGGAGCTGGAGCGGTTGATGAAGCAGCGCCAGAGCCCGGATTTTACCCGGGAGCTGACCGATCTGCTGGCTCAGGGGGATGGCCTGATGGATGGCCGCTTCACCGGCTACACCGAGCAGTCGCGCCAACGCACCATCAAGTGGCTGAGCGCAATGAGCCAGTCGCTGGACATCTCGCAACGGGCCCACCTCTACAGCCTGCTCAAGGGGTATGCCCGCGATTTTTCGCAGATGACCGGCAGTTGATTCACTCCCAAGCCGGCACGGCAGGACTGTGCCGGCTTGTCCGACCCCGCCTCCTGTGATAGCTTGCCCCTCTCGTTTCTCTGGAATTGATCGTTTGCGTCCCATCGACAAAGTCAAACTGGTGCTGATGACCCTGGTCATCTCCTTCACCCTGCTTTGTTCCATCGTCCAGGTGGAAGGGCCACGGCTGCCCGCGGCGACGCAAACCCATACCCTCTCCCAGGCAAGCGACAGCGACGACGGCATCATCAAGTTTGTCGCGTCCCATCAGAATCATCTGCTGCGCCTCGAGCAATCCCAGCGCAATGACACTCAACCCAGAACCCTTGTCTATGAACTGGTGCACAGCTGGTCTGCCGAGGCCATCCTGCTGTTGCTGCTCGGCTGGCTGACGCCTGTCATCCTGCTCTATCACAGACAGAGTTTTCGGGACTTTTTCGGTGCCATTCACCGGCACCGCTTGCAGCGTCAGCACCTGCAATACCGCTTCAGCCAGAGCTATCTGACCGCCTGACCCCGAGGGGTTGGCACATCTCTTTTTCGCGCTTCTCCTCCCCTTTAACGGGTTGCACCCAGGTGTCATCCCGCCCTGTTCGCATCTCTATTTTTTAGCGCCTTGCCTGCCCCAAGGGCCGGCCCGCGCGCCTTCTCCTGACAGAGGCGATTTGCCATGAGAAAACATCACAGCGCCATTCTCAACCGCATGAGCAGATGGCAGTACGCACTGCTGCTGCTGATGCTGTTCACCTTTACCTTTTACTCCCTGCCCACCTTCTTCGGTGAGCAGCCCTCCCTCGGCCTGCACGGACAAGCGGCCTTGACCGTCAGTCAACATCAGCTGCTGGCTGAAAACCGGATTGCGCCGGTCAAGACGGTGCAGCAGCAAGACAAGGTCGAGCTGGTGTTTGCCACCCAGCAAGAACAGCAAAGAGCCAAGCAGTTGCTGGAGCAGCAGGGGGTCGACAGCGCCGCCCTGACCCTGGAGTTTCACTCCAACGCCCCAGGCTGGATCAGCCGGCTCGGCGCCTCCCCCATCAAACTCGGGCTGGACTTGCGCGGTGGCTCCCAGCTGCTGATCGGGGTCGACGTCAATTTCGTCATCGACGCCCAGACCAACAATCTGGTGGACTCCCTGCGCAGCCGCTTTCGTGATGCTCATCTGCGCGGCGCCAACGTGATGCGGAGCGAGCAGGGCACCGTGATCGTGACCCTGCCGGAGGCGGCCGAGCAGGCCCCCTGGCTCACCATCGTCAAGGAGAGTGCCGGTACCCTGCAGGGGCAGTGGCAGCTCACCCGCAGCGGCAACGAGCTGCGCCTGGTGTTGAGCGAGGCCGAGCGTACCCTGCTGGTCAACAACGCCGTGACCCAGAACCTGTCGATCCTGAAAAAACGGATCAACGAGCTCGGCATCGTCGAGGCCTCGGTCCAGCGTCAGGGGCAGGAGGGCATCCGCATCGAGCTGCCCGGGGTGCACAATCCCAAGCAGGCCAAAGAGGTGATCGGGGCCACCGCCTCCCTGGCCTTCTACGAGACCAAGGCAGACAGCCACTTCTATATGTCCGATCGCCACGGGCAGGCCATCCCCATGGCACGCAAGCCGGTGCTGACCGGCGAGCATATCGTCGACGCCCGCGCCAGCATGGGCGAGATGGGTCAGCCCCAGGTCAATATCGTGCTCGACACCCTGGGGGGCAGCAAGATGAACCAGTTCAGCCGCCAGCACGTGGGCAAGGCGATGGCCACCGTCTTCACCGAGTACAAGACCAATGCCCAGGGGCACCTGAGAGCCCACAGCGAGGTGATCAACGTCGCCACCATCCAGACGGCCCTTGGCAACCAGTTCCGCATCACAGGCCTTGCCAGCATGCCCGAGGCACAAGAGCTGGCCATGCTGCTGCGGGCCGGTGCCCTCACCGCGCCGCTCAAGATCCTGGAAGAGCGCAGCATAGGCCCGACCCTCGGCATGCAGAACATCGAGGCGGGCTTCACCGCCCTGGCTTTTGGCATGGCGGGCATGATGCTGTTCATGATGGCCTGGTATCGCAAGTTCGGCTGGGTGGCCATCACGGCGCTGATCGGCAACCTGTTGATGCAGGTCGGCATGCTGGCGGTACTGCCGGGCGCCGTGCTGACCCTGCCGGGGATCGCCGGCCTGGTGCTGACCGTGGGCATGGCGGTGGATACCCATGTGCTCATCTTCGAGCGGATCAGGGATAGGCTGCGTGAAGGTGGCAGCCTCGCCAATGCCATCGATTTCGGCTATCGCTCGGCCTTTCGCACCATCTTCGATGCCAACATCACCACCCTGATCTGCGCCGTGGTGCTCTACTCCATCGGCTCCGGACCGCTGCAGGGCTTCTCCATCACCCTCATTCTGGGGCTCGTCTCCAGCATGATCACTGGGATCTGGGGTACCCGCGCCATCATCAATCCCCTGTGGGGACGCAGCCGCGAGCGCACCCTCAGGGTGTGATGGGCCAGCGCCCTCTCAGGTAGCTTCGCAACCAGCCGGCACCAAGGCCGGCCACCCTTTTTATCTCGCGCAGGTCCGCCTGCGCGAGCAAGGCCACTTCGGTGGCCAGGAGAAACAACATGTTGAGAATGATTGTTGCCATGGGCCTGACCCGTTGGCGCTACATCGGTCTGTGGGCTTCCATCCTGCTGACCCTGGCCAGCATCGCCATCCTGCTGGTGAACGGCCTCACCCTCGGGCTCGATTTTACCGGCGGGATCTTGCTGGAGTTTCACATCCAGACCCTGAAAGAGGCCCATGAGCTCAACGCCATGCTGACCTCCCCGCTGGCCGGCGCGCTGGAGCTCTGCTCAGCGGGCGTGCCGGGGGAGTGGCTCATCAAGCTGCCCCCCCACGAGCTGCCCTGGGCCGCCCCCGAGCTCGCCGCCCTGCTGGGGGAACAACTCGGCATGCCGGTCGAGCTCTTGCGCACCACCATCGTTGGCCCGCAGGTGGGGGCCGAGCTATTCCAGCAAGGGATGCTGGCGGTGCTGGTAGCCTCGGTGGCCATGTCGGCCTATCTGGCGTTTCGCTTCGAGTGGCGTCAAGCCATCGGCATCCTGCTCTCGGTGGTGCACGATGCCATCGTCGCGCTTGGGCTGCTGGCGCTATGCAACATCGAGTTTGATCTCAATGTGATCGCGGGCTTGATGGCGGTGATCGGTTATTCGCTGAACGACAGCATCGTCATCTCGGATCGGCTGCGGGATCTGCTGAGCTCCCGCACCAGGATGAACATTCATGAGTGTTCCGATGTCGCCATCAAGGCCACCTTCAGCCGCACCATGATCACCTCGGGCACCACCCTCTTCACCGTGGGCGCCCTGCTGCTGTTCGGGGGGGATGCCCTCTACGGCTTCTCCTTCATCCTGTTTGTCGGCATCCTGGTGGGAACCATCTCCTCCATCACAGTCGCATCGACGGTGCAGGAGCTGCTGGGACTGACACCCCAGGCGTATCAGAAACAGGCGGAGCCTCTGCCTCAGGAGGCATAACCCTGGCGCCCCTGCCACCGCTGGCAGGGGCCATCCTTCTTTCCCCCTTCCCTTTGCCATTCCGTCTGACTCTCGAAAGTCTGATTTCCCCCTCGGTACATCACATTACTGACAACAAAGTCACTTAATAATCGTCACGACGAATGTTCTGTGATTGAAAGCACTTTCATTGGGCCTCAAAAGAGGCATTATCAGGATAAGTTAGCCACAAAGGGATAGAAGATGTTGTTACAACCTGCCAATACTGCAAGATCCAGACAGTTGCTGAACGAGACCATGGCGTTGGTGCTCGCAGGAGGGCGGGGCAGTCGCCTCAAGCAGTTGACCGATAACCGGGCAAAACCGGCAGTCCATTTTGGCGGCAAATTCCGCATCATCGATTTCGTGTTGTCCAACTGCATCAACTCCGGCATTCGTCGGGTTGGCGTGGTGACCCAGTACAAGTCCCACAGCCTGTTGCGCCACCTGCAATCCGGCTGGTCCTTTTTACGCTACCAGATGAATGAATTCATCGATCTGCTGCCCGCCCAGCAACGGGTGGACGAGGTGCACTGGTATCGCGGCACCGCGGATGCGGTCTACCAGAATCTGGACATCATCCGTGATCACGCCCCCAAATATGTGGTGGTGCTGGCCGGGGATCACATCTACAAGATGGATTACGCCGCCATGCTGCTCGATCACGTCAATCAGGGCGCCAAGGTCACGGTGGCCTGCATAGAGGTGCCTCGCAGCGAAGCCAGCGCCTTCGGGGTGATGGCCATCGATGAGGATCGCAAGATCAACGCCTTCGTGGAAAAACCCCTCAACCCGCCAGCCATGCCGGGCAAGCCCGACACGGCGCTGGCGTCCATGGGGATCTATATCTTCGACGCCGACTATCTCTACCAGCTGCTGGAAGAGGACATCGCCAACGAACACTCCCACCACGACTTCGGCATGGACGTGATCCCGCGGGTCGTTGAGGAGGGCACCGCCTATGCCCACCCGTTTGGCATGTCCTGCGTCGGCTGCTGCTCGCAAAAGCGCCCCTACTGGCGCGACGTGGGCACCCTGGATTCCTTCTGGGAAGCCAACATGGATCTCGCCTCCGTCACTCCCGAGCTGGATATCTACGATCAGGAGTGGCCCATCTGGACCAGCCAGAACATGACGCCCCCCGCCAAGTTCGTGCAGGACAGAAACGGCCAGCACGGCATGGCCATCAACTCCATGTTTGCCGGCGGCACCATCGTCAGCGGCTCCTTTATCGTGAGTTCGGTGCTGTTCACCAATGTGCGGGTCGACTCCTTCTGCACCCTGGATCAGGCGGTGATCTTCCCGGGTGTCGAGATTGGCTCGGGTTGCCGTCTGCGCCGGGTGGTAGTCGACAAGGGGTGCAAGCTGCCGCAAGGCATGGTGATCGGTGAGAATGCCGATGAAGATGCCCGTCGCTTCTATCGCTCGCCGCAAGGAATTGTGCTGGTGACCAAGGAGATGCTGGACGCACTGGCCCGCAGCCAGCGGGTCGCTGGCGCCGCCAAGGTGACCGTGACGGTATAAGCAGGGCTTAACAGATCTGGTTTGTGACGGGGGGCCTTCGCCCCCCGTTTCTCTGCCTGACAATCAGGCCGGAGCACCAATTGTAATTATAAGTTTACAAAATCATATTCCACCTACCTTTAATCTTTCTTTTTCATGCCATTTAACGCTATCTGATTTTTACTTAGATACTTTTGTAGCGTAAAAGCGCGCTTTTCACTTGCTTGTTTGCCATTCCTTGCTATGGTGGGCAGCAATCCGTAACAAGAAGTGGACAGTGTAATTAAATATTCACACCTCTCTCTTGGTTTGCTGACGATGCGATGACGCATCACCCAGTGGCAACCCGGATCCAGAATCAATATGCGACACCCAGCAGAGAGAAGCCGCCATGCATCGAGATCCCCTGAACAACATCCATATCCAGTCCGAGCAAGTGATGATCACCCCGGCCCAACTCAAGGAGAAACTGCCCATCTCCGAGCGCGCGCTGGCCTTCGTGCAAGGTGCCCGCAACACCATCGCCGATATCATCCACCGTCGTGACCACCGTCTGTTGGTGATCTGCGGCCCCTGCTCCATCCACGACATGGACGCCGCCAAGGAGTACGCCACCCGGCTCAAGGCGCTCCATGATGCCTATCAGGATTCTCTCTACATTGTCATGCGGGTCTACTTTGAGAAGCCGCGTACTACGGTGGGCTGGAAGGGCTTTATCAATGACCCGAACCTGGACGGCACCTTCGACGTGGAGCTGGGGCTGCACCGGGCCCGCGAGTTGCTCTGCTGGCTCGCCGAGCTGGAGCTGCCGCTGGCAACCGAGGCGCTCGACCCCATCAGCCCGCAATACCTGGCGGAGCTCTTCTCCTGGTCGGCCATCGGTGCCCGCACAACAGAATCCCAGACCCACAGGGAGATGGCGTCCGGCCTCTCCATGCCGGTCGGCTTCAAGAACGGCACCGACGGCAACCTGGGCACCGCCATCAATGCATTGCAGGCGGCCTCCAGCCCCCACGCCTTCATGGGGATCAACCAGCAGGGCCAGGTCGCGCTGCTGCAGACCCAGGGCAACCCGGATGGCCACGTGATCCTGCGCGGCGGCAAGCACCCGAACTACGATTCGGTCAATGTGTCGCTGGCGGAAGAGGCGCTGGAAAAAGCGGGCCTGCTGCCCGGCCTGGTGGTGGATTGCAGCCACGGCAACTCCAGCAAGGATCACCGTCTGCAGCCCAAGGTAGCCGACAACGTCATCCACCAGATCCAGGAGGGCAACCGCTCCATCATCGGCATCATGCTCGAATCCAACCTGTTCGAGGGCAACCAGTCCAGCGAGCAGCCCAAGTGCGAGATGCGCTACGGGGTCTCCATCACCGATGCCTGCATCGACTGGGAGACCACGGACGCGCTGCTGGCCCGTTGCCACAGCCAGCTGGCGGCGCCACTCAAAGGCAGAACCGCCTCTTGAGTCGTGGTATCTTGTTGTAACCTATTGAATCACAGGGCGTCGCAGCCAGCGGCGCCGACAGGGACTGGATATGGCTGAAGAGTTGAATGCCCTCAGGGACAAGATAGATGCGGTAGACAAACAGCTGATCGATCTGCTGGCCGCCCGTCTCGCCCTGGTGGGGGAAGTGGGTGAGGTGAAGAGCCGGCACGGCCTGCCCATCTATGCCCCGGATCGGGAGGCGAGCATGCTGGCTCGCCGCCGAGCCGAGGCCGAGACACTGGGGGTGCCCGGCGATCTCATCGAAGACGTGCTGCGCCGGGTGATGCGCGAATCCTATATTCTGGAATCCGCCAGCGACAAGGAGCACCACTTCAAATGCATGAAGCCGGACCTTGGCAAGGTGGTCATCATCGGCGGTCAGGGCCAGCTTGGCCGTCTGTTTGGCAATCTGTTCAGCCTCTCTAGCTATCGGGTCGAGACCCTCGAGCAGGAAGACTGGCCGCGAGCTGACGAAATCCTCGCCGATGCGGGACTGGTGATGGTGGCGGTGCCCATCGACATCACCTGCCAGATCATCGACCGGCTCGGCAACCTGCCCGCCTGCTGCCTGCTGGTGGATGTCACCAGCGTGAAGGAGGCGCCGCTTGAACACATGCTGGCGGTGCACAAGGGGCCTGTGCTGGGACTGCACCCCATGTTCGGGCCGGATGTGGCGAGCCTCGCCAAGCAGGTGATCGTCTGCTGTCAGGGGCGCGACGCTGCCGCCAGCCAGTGGCTGCTGGATCAGATGACCATCTGGGGAGCACGGTTGCAGCAGGTAGAGGCCAAAGCCCACGACGAGGCCATGACCCTCATCCAGGCGCTGCGCCACTTTGCCACCTTCGCCTATGGCTGGCACCTCTCCCGCGAGCAGGCCAACATCGACCGTTTGCTGCATTTAAGCTCCCCCATATACCGGCTGGAGCTGGCCATGGTGGGACGGCTGTTTGCCCAGGATCCGCACCTCTATGCCGACATCATTTTGTCGTCACCGCAGAACCTCGCGATGATCCGCCGCTACTACCAGAACTTCGGCGAGGTGCTGGGGTTGCTGGAGCAAGGGGACAGGGCCGGCTTTATCGATGCCTTCAGCCAGGTATCCGGCTTCTTCGGCGAACATGCGCAGCAGTTCCTGAGGGAAAGCCGTACCCTGCTGGCCCAGGCCAACGACCGTCGTCACCACGGCTAAGCCCGGTTTGTCATCTTGCATACATAAAAAGAGGGAAGGCAGAGCCTTCCCTCTTTTATTGCTCCCGCCCAGTAATCCCAGCAGGCCCTCTTCCTGATAAGAACTTGTCAGTATTCCCAATCCTGCTTACCAGGCTTCTCCTCCTGCTGCCTGACCCCAATATCTGTAACCTAGCCCCTCACTCTGTCAGCTACAGCTTCTGTTTACACCAGCATGGGTAACTCTCACAGCCAATAACGAGACTCTTTAGTGGTCAACTAAATCCTGACAAGCTGAAGGCTTCTTTCGCGTGATGGGACAGGATAAGGAGACAACGGAAACCACTTTAGAAAACATCCAGGGGCATATCGGAATAAATGGTGAGGTCATCAGGGACAGGAATCAGAAGGGTTCTGGGCCGTATCGGGGTAGTAGAAATGAAAATGGCCAGACTGAACAGTCTGGCCATTCAAGCGTCGAGTCAAAGACTCAAGCTAGGACTTCATGCAAACACAACTTAGAAGTTGTACTGCAGAGCAACAGTCCACTCGTCGTCTTGCTTGTCGATGCCCTGGATCTTGTACTCGGTGTAGGCTTTCAACTTCGGAGTGAAGGCGTACTGAACACCCAGCAGGGTTTCGTCGATCAGGTCCTGATAGCTTGCACCGGCAGCTTGGGCATTGTCCTTGCCTTCTTTGAAGTTGTAGCCAGCCAGGAAGGTCCAAGCGTCTACGTTGTAGGAAGCAGCCAGTTCATAGCCACGGCCTTCGTCCTTCATGCCCAGAGTCTTATTCTTCACTTCACCATCAGTGTAAACACCGGCGAAGTAGAAGCCGTTGATGGCATAGTGTGCACCAACAGCCCACTCTTCTTTCTTACCAGTGTTGCCATTGGTTTTGTGTGCCAGGTCAGAATAAGCGTAACCTGCGTTGAAGCCCAGACCGAAGTCGAAGTCGTAACCGGCAGCAACTGCATAAGCATTCTTACGCTTAACATCCGGACCAAAAATCGGATCTGTTTTGATACTCTGTCTTACGTCAGTAACTTTAACAGCTTCTTCATCGTTGGTTTGATAAGAGACTTTGCCCTTGAAACCACCGAAGCTATTGGAGTAGATGATCTGGCCTTCTTGACGACCATCATAGAAGTTACCGTAGCTACCCCACTCATTGAAGATATCGGTGGCTTCCAGCACGTCGTAGAAAGCGGTGTCGGTCTGACCGAAGATGATCTGACCGTACTGGGAACCATCAAAACCCGCATAAATATGACGTGAGTTGAACTTGTTATCGGAGTTTTCAGCAGCCACTTGCCACTCGGTCTTGGCGATACCGGACCAGGTGTCGTTCAGCGCCACTTTACCGGACCAACCCAGACGGGAAGAACCGATCAACTCTGCAGAGCTGTTCTTGTCAGCGCCAGAGAGCGGGTTAGGGTTATCACTTTCACCGTAGTAGTTAGCCTGTACACGGCCGTATACGTCGAAAGTGGTACCGTCTTTGTCATAGATCACTGCGGCGTTAGCGGCGGATGCAAACAGAGCCGGAATGGCAATAGCCAGAATTGTCTTTTTCATAGTTTCCAATGCCTACTGTAATTAAACACTAAGTCGTTGTTATTCCCTGTGTTAGCGATGTACTTTGCATCACTATGGCGCCGAGACTAGCACCCAGATTTCTGAACCGCAATGAAAAAACTTGGAACTTTTTATGGAAATCATGGTCACCGAGGGAAAAATGTGAGCCAAGTCCCATATTGCCTACCCACGAAAGGAAAACGTTTACAACCCATTTTGCTGTATTTTTGGCCTTGAATAGCTTGTTTCACAGGCTATGTCGTTTAACTGCCTGATAAACCACCAAAGTGGTCTGATCTGCACGAAAAAGCCGTGATCATGGCCTCCATCTCGACCCCGACAGTGCGTTACAGGTATCCTACCTCTTTGATTGATTTCCTGACTGGCCTCTTCCTTATGTTGTCAACTCGCCTCAAAGCGACCATTCGCCATACCTATCGCCAGATTGCCGATGGATTACCCGGTTTCATGCCCCGCAAGGAGCAGAATTTCCTGGTGGCGGAAATCGCCAAGACTCTGACCGGAGAGTATGACAAGCAGCGCCGTATTCTGGTGGCCGAGGCGGGTACCGGTATCGGCAAATCTCTTTCCTATGCCCAGGGTGCTATCCCGGTGGCCCGTCTGACCCAGAAAAAACTGGTGATCTCTACCGCCACCGTGGCCTTGCAGGAACAGTTGATCCACAAGGACCTCCCTTTTTACCATCAACATAGCGAACTGCCGTTTCGTTTCATGTTGGTCAAGGGACGCCAGCGCTACTGCTGCGAACATCTGCTGGAGCAGGCGGCGAGTGGCAGCGAGATGGCCAACTTCGAATTCGACTTCACTGCGCTCAGCAAGCACAAACCGTCGGATGCAGACAAGGATCGCTACCAGGTCCTGTGGCAGGCCTATACCCATGGCAAATGGGACGGAGACAGGGACAACTGGCCCGATCCTATCCCGGACTCATGCTGGGATCGCATTGCCGCCGACCGCCATACCTGCAACAAGGCGCTCAGTCACCATCAACACTGTCCCTTTCATCGTGCCCGCAATGACATGGATACGGCTGACGTGCTGGTGGTCAACCACGCCTTGCTGCTTTCCGACCTCACCATGGGGGGCGGCATCATATTGCCGCCCCCAGACGAGTGTATCTATGTGCTGGATGAGGCCCATCATTTGCCCACCATCGCCCGGGATCACGGCGCCGCCAGTGCCAGCGTGAAAGGTTCACGCCGCTGGCTGGAAAAACTGGTGCAAAGCGCCGGCAAGCTGGGGCGAACCCTGAACAAGGAGAGCCTGCTCGACCCGCAACTGAAGTTGCAGGATGCCCTCGCCTCCATCCAGCCCGACTTGAAAGCCGTCGAGCAGTGGCTGGCTGCCAACGATCGGTTATTTGGCAGCGAGCCCCATTACCGCTTCAGTGACGGCATCTTGCCGGATCCTCTGCCCATGCTGGCGGAGAATCTGAAGGAGTCGAGCAAGAAGGCGCTGCGGGCACTGGATCGGCTGCAGGGCGCCATTGGCGAGGCCCTGAAGGATGGCGAGATCCGCCGCAAGGAGGCCGAACCTCTGTTGGCCGAGAGTGGTTTTCACCTGCAGCGGCTGGAAAACTTTTGCGCCCTGTGGGAGATGCTTAGCCGCCATACGCCAACAGGCAAGACTCCCCTCGCCCGCTGGATGGCCAGGAGCGAGGATGGCGATATCTGGCTGCATGCCTCCCCCATCGAGGTGGGCTACCTGCTGGAGGAGTGGCTCTGGTCCAAATGCCTGGGAGCCGTGCTGGTCTCTGCTACCCTCACCGCCCTCTCCTCCTTCAGCTATTTTCGCCATCAGGTGGGGCTCAAGGAGCATGACGGTACCCGCTATCTGCGCCTGCGATCCCCGTTTGATTACCAGAAAGCCGAGCTCTATTTGCCAAAGATGGCCCACGAGCCCAACTCCCCGGCCTTTACCCAGGAGTTGATCGATACCTTGCCACGCTTGCTGGCAGGCAAGGAGGCAAGCCTGGTGCTCTTCTCTTCCTACCGACAAATGAATGAAGTGGCGCAGGGTCTGCGGGCCAAGGGGCTGTCACTGCTGGTACAAGGAGAAGCCTCCCGCCACGCCCTGCTCACCCTGCACAGGCAAAAGTGCGACGGGGGACAAGCCAGCATACTATTTGGCACCGGCAGCTTCTCGGAAGGGCTGGATCTGCCGGGCCACTACCTCACCAACCTGGTGATCACCAAGCTCCCCTTCGCGGTCCCAAATTCACCTGTGGAAGAGGCCACGGCCGAGTGGGTCGAACAGCGGGGAGGCAACCCCTTCCTGCAGCTGACGGTGCCTGAAGCCTCTCGCAAACTGATCCAGGCCTGTGGTCGTCTGATCCGCAAGGAGGCGGATCGGGGGCGGGTCACCATCCTCGATCGTCGCCTGCTGACCAAGCGTTATGGCAAGGGGCTGCTGGATGCCCTCCCTCCGTTCAAGCGACGCATCGAGTAGACCAAGCCTCGATTGTTGACAAAAAAGCGGGTAACGGGACGAATGCCCCTCACTATAACGTGCAGTTGAAAGAGCAATTGC
Source organism: Aeromonas sp. FDAARGOS 1407 (assembly GCF_019048725.1). NCBI lineage: Bacteria > Pseudomonadati > Pseudomonadota > Gammaproteobacteria > Aeromonadales > Aeromonadaceae > Aeromonas > Aeromonas sp. FDAARGOS 1407. The sequence goes on along the minus strand of NZ_CP077399.1, from coordinate 2,673,780 downwards.
CGCCATGGGTCAAACCTGCAAGAATGAGCCCCTGTTTTCAGTGGGCAAACGCCTGACTGTTCAAGGAGATGAGATGAAACTGACTGTTCTGGTGCCAGCGCTGGCTGGTCTGTTATGGGCAGGTAGTGCCCTGGCCGATGCCCAATTGGAAGTCACCAACCCCTACGTGGTTCAACTGATCGATGGCCAGTCCATCAATCCCAAGCTGCTCGACAAGACCAACAGCTTCCCGCTCTCTGCCGGCAAGCACCAACTGGTGATCGCCTTTGAAGGCAACTACTCCAGCCGTAGTGATATCAAACTGGTCACCGCCGAGCCGCTGGTGATCAACTTTACCGCCGCCGACAACCAGCAGCTGATGCTGGATTACAAGAAGCCCCGCAACGAAACCGAAGCCAAGCAGTTCACCAAGGATCAGAAGGTGGTGCTGAAAGACAAGGCCAGTGGTCAAGTCGTTGCCAGCGAGCAGTTTGTGATGCCGAAAGTGGAAGGCTTCCAGCTGACCCGCGACTATCAGCAAGAGCTGATCAACATGGGCAAGGCATTCAACCAGCCCAAAACGGTAGCTGTCTCCACTGCCGCCGTGATGGCCGCCAACAGCGCACCGCTACAGGTGGCACCGAGCAAGGCCATGAGCAACCCGGAAGCCCTGACCCAGCTGCAAAACTGGTACAACAAGGCCGATGCAGAGACCCGCAAAGCCTTCCAGATCTGGGTTATCCAGCAGCAATAATCAATCTGTCCATCTCTATGATGGAGCAGCGACAAGGGGAGCCTGGCTCCCCTTTTTCATGACACAATTTCAGATAACTGCATCCACCCCATCGACCTTATGTCACTGCAGATCTTCTACCACCCTTTCTATTCCGCCCTGACGCTGCCCGAGCGACACCGCTTCCCCCTGGCCAAATACCAGGGTCTGTTTGAGCGACTCACCTCGGAGGGTTATCCTCTTGTCCGGGCACCTGCGGCAAGCACCGCGCAGATCTGCCGCATCCATGACAAGGATTATGTGGCGGCCGCCCTGGCCGGCCAACTGGATGATCGCGCCATCCGCCAGCTCGGTTTTCCCTGGTCACCCATGCTGATTGAACGTACCCAGCATTCGGTCGGTGCTACCATAGCCGCCAGTCATCATGCGCTGGCACAAGGCTGCGGCCTGCAGATCTCCGGTGGCTATCACCACGCCCACCGGGACTTTGGCAGCGGCTTTTGCCTGTTCAACGATCTGGTGATCGCCGCCCAGACCTGTCTGGACGAAGGGCGCTGCGAACAGGTATTGATCGTCGATCTCGATGTCCATCAAGGGGATGGCAGTGCCGCCCTGTGCCAGGATCGGCGCGACATCATCACCCTCTCCCTGCACGGGGAGCACAACTTTCCCCGCCACAAGTCCGCCTCCCACATGGATTTTCCCCTGCCAAGCGGCATGGAGGACGATGCCTACCTCACTACCCTGGCCCAGGCTCTCGACCTGGCGCTTCGTCTCTACGCACCGGATCTTATCCTCTATCAGGCCGGGGTGGACGTGCATCATGCCGACGAGCTTGGCTATCTCTCCTTGAGTGATGAGGGGGTGCGCCAGCGCGATGCCATGGTCTTTGACTGCGCACAACGGCACGGGCTGCCCATTGCCGCCGTACCGGGCGGCGGCTACCGCCGTGACTGGCAACAGCTGATCCCGCTGCATATGTCCTTGTTTGAAGAGGCGAACAGGCGCTACGGCTAGCCGTTGAGCTCTGCCTGGCCACCGTTGCAGACAACAAGAAGACGGCCCTAGGGCCGCCTCTACTTTATATGGCGTGCCATCCAGCCCCCTATCGGGAAGCGAGGATGGTGTCCTGCCGCCGACCACAGTTCAGGCGTGGGCCACCGGTGTCGAGTATTTCCCCATGGGGCGCAGCAACATCAGCAGATAGAGCAAGGCCACGCCGGCGATCATGATAAACAGCAGGTTGTCCGAAAGGTGCTGCATCAGGAGCGCGGTATAGGCCGGACCGAGCAGGCTGCCAATGGTGTAGCTCAGCAGCAGCGCCTGGTTCATGGCCACCAGCTGATGGTGCTCGACCTTCTCGCAGGCCCACGCCATGGCCACCGGATAGAGGGTAAACCCGGCGGCGCCCAGGATGAACAGCGCCGGCCCCATCGCCACGCCGCCTAGCATGGCCCCGCACCCCAGGATCACCACCAGCACCTGCACCCGCAGCACCGGCAGGCGGCCGAACCTGTCCGCCAGCCGGCCCACCGGCCACTGCCCCAGGATGCCGGCACTCACCATCACCGCCATCCAGTAACCAATGCCGGCATCGCTCACCCCCTGATGGTTCAGGTAGAGCGGCATCAGGCCGTAGAGGGAGCCCAGCACGATACCGGAGATGATGCAGCCGTCGACCCCGAGCCGTGCCTGACGCAGCCGCAACATGGACCAGATCCGGGTTGAGCCCTGCGCTTCGCTACGCTCACTGACGATGCGGGTGAACAACAGCGGCAGGATAGCCGCCAGGATCAGCCCACTCGCCCAGGGCAGTACCTCCATCAGGCCGGTCGGCAACTTGCTGACCAGCAGCTGCCCGAGCACGGTGCCCAGGTAGTAGACCATCATGTAGGCGGCCAGCAGGCGCCCCCGATTGTGCGCGTTGCCGCTGCACATCAGCGCGCTCTCCACCACCACCCAGATCATGGCGCAGCCGATACCGGCGAGGAATCGCCAGCCGAGCCAGCTCCAGAAATCAAGGGTAATGCCGAGCCCGACACAACCGGCGGCAAAGATGGCGGAGGCCAGGTAATAGCTTCGGTTGAAGCCGCAGCGCCTGATCAGGGTGCCCGCCAGCAGGGTGCCCAGCAGGTTGCCGCTGAAATAGGAGGAGCCGACCATGCCCACCTGCCAGGTCGGCAGCTGTTCATGGGCAAGCCAAAGCGGTACCAGGGTATTGAGCACCGCGATGGAGAGGGTCAGCAGCAACAGGCCACAGAGCAATAACAGCACTGGCCGGGTGTATGTGGTCATGGGTAAAACCGTGAGGAGAGTCAAAAATGCGAGCGCATCATGCCACCGCCAATGCCATTGTCAATCGGCACTGAAAGCAGGATCGCAAGGTTTTATCGAATGCTGCTGGTGCGGTGCTGCACTGCACTGTTTGGCGCCTAGCTTATCCCCTTGATTCACGGCCTCTTTGGCCATGATGACGGGCAGATGCCGGTTGCCTATCGGCCTCTTGGCCTCCCCCTCAATCCAGGACGCCATAACGAGAAGAGGCGACCCCGGGTCGCCTCTTCTTTATACCTGGCACAAGGCCGGTCAGCGCTGACGCTTCTTGGCGTACTTGCGGCGGGCCCGCGCCTGACGCTCCTCTTCCCGCTCCGCCTTCTCCTTGGCCTTCTGTTCGGCCTCGGCATCGGCCTCCACGATCTCGCTGCTCACCATCTGCGGGGTCTCCAGCGAGATGCGGCCCAGCAGGCCAGAGCGGAACTCGTTGACCAGGATCTCGGACGCCTTGTGCAGATCCGACAGCCCCCCCTTGCGCATGAAGCCGCGCTGACGAGCAATGAGATCCAGCAGTTCGATCTCGGTCTCGGGCAGCGCGTCAATCTGATAGCGCGCCTGGATCCGCTCCGGATAGGCCTTGAGGAAGTAGTCAGCGGCGAACATGGCGATGTCCGCATAGTCATAGACGGTGTCCTTGATGGCGGCCGTGATGGCCAGCCGATAACCGCAGGAGGGCGGGTTGAGTTTGGGCCACAAGAAGCCCGGGGTGTCGGTCAGGATGACGTTGTTGTCGAGCTTGATCCGCTGCTGGGACTTGGTCACCCCCGCCTCGTTGCCGGTGCGGGCGATGATGCGCCCCGCCAGGGTGTTGATCAGGGTCGATTTGCCCACGTTGGGAATGCCCATGATCATGGCGCGCACGCCGCGCAGCTCCAGATTGCGCTCCGGCAGCATCTCGTGGCAGAGGGTCAGCAGCTGCTTGATCTTCTCCGGCTCCTGCTGGGTCAGGGGCAATGCCTTGATCCCCTTCTCCTGTTCCATGTGGGCCACCCACAGCGCGGTGATCTCGGGGTCGGCGAGATCCGCCTTGTTGAGCACCTTGATCACCGGAGTATCGCCGCGCAGCTCGGGCACCAGCGGGTTTTCGCTGGAGAAGGGGATGCGGGCGTCGAGCATCTCTATGATGACATCGACCTGGGGCATGACCTCGGCAATCTCTTTGCGGGCCTTGTGCATGTGGCCGGGGAACCAGTTGATGGACATATCCGTTACTCTCATCTAGGGACTGCGGGCGCGGGCTTGCGGTGGCGCGAGCGGCGGGCGATGGCGGACGCAGGGCGTCGCAAGGGGGCGCATTTTACCTGCACCCGCCCCGATTTGACAGGCCATTCTAGCCGCCAGCCGGCAAACCGGCCAGATTTTCGCCAGCCCCCTCCCCTCGTCAGCTGATGTGACCGGCCCCGGCTATTGATAGATAAGTGATTGATACAACATAACATTCACGTAACACCTTCATCGGATTGTCATCCAGTTTCACTAAAAGTGTCATCTGCGACCTCTAGGCTGCGCTCAGGTTTTACAAGGAGCGAACCCCAATGAGAAAGATGGCAGGACTTGCATTGATGATCGGCGCCGCCCTGGCCGCCGGCTGCAACTCCAACAACGACAGCAGTGCGCCCGAGCCCGGTGCCAAGAACGTGATCTTCTTCCTCGGCGACGGCATGGGTCTCAACACCCTGACCGCCGCCCGCATCTACGGCGTCGGTGAAGAGGGCAGCCTCACCATCGATACCCTGCCGGAGACGGCCTTCATCAAGACCTTCTCCCACGACGCCCAGGTGACCGACTCGGCCCCCTCCATGTCCGCCTACATGACCGGGGTCAAGAGCAACAACGGTGTCATCAGCATGGACGGCGATGCCACCCAGGAGAACGACTGCAGCAAGAGCGCCGGCAAGCCGGTCACCACCTTGCTGGAGCTGGCCAAGGCCGCCGGCCGCGGCACCGGCGTGGTCACCACCACCCGGGTGACCCACGCCACCCCGGCCGCCACCTATGCCCACCTCTGCAACCGGGATCTGGAGGCGGACATCGCCGCCCAGCTGGTACCCGGCGGCGCCGGTTACAACAGCGCCCTTAAAGAGGGGGTGGACGTGGTACTCGGCGGCGGCAGCAGTTTCTTCTTGCCCAAGGCCGACAAGGGCAAGCGTGAGGATGGCCGCAACCTCATCGACGAGATGAAGGCCAAGGGCTATCAGTTTGCCGCAACCCTGGACGAGCTGAACCAGGCCGATGCGAGCAAGCCGCTGCTGGGGCTGTTTGGCTCAAGCCACATGAAATATGACCTGGACCGACCCGCCAGCGAGCCCTCCCTGACCCAGATGACCCTGGCCGCCATCAAGCAGCTCAAGGACAAGAAACAGGGCTACTTCCTGATGGTGGAAGGGGGTCGCATCGACCACGCCCTGCACGACACCAACGCCAAGCGTGCCCTGCAGGACACCCTCGCCTTCGACAACGCCATCAAGGCGACCATCGACGAGGTGAAGAAAACCGATCCCGAGCTGAAAAACACCCTGATCGTGGTCACCGCCGACCATGACCACACCTTGGTGCTGAACGGCTACGCCAAGCGGACCGGCAAGACCACCGCCGACAACCCAGGCGTACTCGGGCTGGTGAAGAACTACGAAACCGGCGAACCGAGCAAGGATGCCGACGGCATGCCCTACACCATCATCGGCTTTGGCAACGGCTACAACCGGGTGGATGGTCCGCGCAGCAGCGTGGCACCGCTGGACGACGCCACTGTCTCTGCCAACGACTATCACCAGGAGGTGGTGGTCAAGGTAGGCGAGATAGGCAACGAGACCCACGGCGGCACCGACGTCTTCCTCGGCGCCATCGGCCAGGGAGCAGAGAGCTTCCACGGCTCACTCGACAACACCGCCGTGTTCGGCAAGGTCAAGGCTGCGGCCGGGCTGTAAGGAGCATTCCCATGAAAAAAATCATGCAAAAAAACCTGGTCTGCACCGCCCTGCTGAGCGCACTGGGCACTCTCTCCCAGGCCCAGGCGGCCGATGCCAAGAATGTGATCCTCTTTATCGGTGATGGCATGGGCCCCACCGTCCTCACCGCCACCCGCCTCTACAAGGTGGGGGAAGAGGGCAATCTGGAGATAATGAAGCTGGCCCGCAGCGCCCGCATCAAGACCTTCTCCAACGACGCCCAGACCACCGATTCGGCCCCCTCCATGGCGGCCTACACCACAGGGGTCAAGATGAACAACGAGGTGATCGCCATGAGCAGCGACACCAAGGCCGTCGCGCCCGGCAAGGACGTCAACGGCAACAAGGGCATCAACAACTGCAGCAGCGATAACGGCAAGCCGGTGCCCACCATTCTTGAGCTGGCCAAGGCGGCCGGCAAGTCGGTGGGGGCCGTCACCACCACCGAGCTGACCCATGCCACCCCGGCTGCCACCTACTCCCACATCTGCCATCGGGATGCTGCCTACGCCATCGCCGAGCAGGCGGTACCTGGCGGCGCCGGCTTCAACACCGCGCTGGGGGATGGGGTCGACGTGCTGATGGGGGGCGGCGCCAACCACTGGACGCCCTACAACAGCACCAGCAACAAGGGCGGTCGCGCCGACGGGCGGGATCTCACCGCCGAGCTGACTGCCCAGGGCTACCACTACGTCACCACCAAAGAGGAGCTCTCTGGCGTCAACTCGGGCAAGGTACTTGGGCTGTTCAGCGCCAAGTCCCACCTCGACTACGAGCTGGACCGGGTCGCCAAGGGGGCGGCAAGCACCCAGCCGTCCCTGTCCGAGATGACCGCCAAGGCGATCGATCTGCTCAGCCAGAACAGTCAGGGTTACTTCCTGATGGTGGAAGGGGGACGTATCGACCACGCCCTGCACGGCACCAATGCCAAGCGCTCGCTCACCGATGCGGTGGCGCTGGACGAGGCGGTCAAGACGGCGCTGGGCAAGGTCGATTTGAACGATACCCTGATCGTGGTCACCGCCGATCATGACCACACCATGACCATCAACGGCTACGCCGCCAAGGGCAACCCTGTGCTGGATCTGGTCAAAAACGGCGACGGCTCGACCCAGAACGACGTGGATGGCAAGCCGTTCACCACCCTGGTGTTCGGCAACGGCCCCAACCGCGCCGACGTGCGCCCCACCCTCACCAGCGATCAGGTGATGGCGGACGACTACCTGCAGGAGACCGGGGTCAAGCTCGGCTCCGAGACCCACGGCGGCGGCGATGTGATGCTGTTTGCCGATGGTGCCGGCAGCCGTCGCTTCAAGGGGACGCTCGACAACACCGGGGTGTTCGGCAAGCTCAAGGAGGCGCTCGGCCTGTAAGCGGCAGGAGCCTGGACGCAACATCCGGGCCCCTTCCTCTCGAGCGAAACCACATGATGCGATTGTTACTTCCGTTGTGGCTGCTTGGCAGCACCCTCTCATTTTCGCTGTACGCCGCCGACATCCCCGACCTGGCCGCCCGGATCCACTATCAGGAGAGGGTCACCAGCAACGACGGCATCGCCAGACAGAGCGAATGGCGGGAAAACTGGCTGCGAGTCGGCAACCAGGTGTGGAGCCAGCGGCTCATTCCCCTGCCTCTGGCCCGCGCCTATCATGCCGCCCACGATGCCAACCCGGGTCACAAGCACTTTATTCACCAGATGGCGGCCCGCTGGGTGACGCGAACCAAAATGGGTGAGCTTGAGCTGCGCTACGCCGATGGCTGGCACAAACAGCTGGTGGAGGTGCCGGTGGAAGAGTATGGCCAGGTGGCCTTCAAGCCCGACTGGGCGCGCATTCGCCATCTGGTGGACCCAGCACTGCTGCAGACCATGACCCCGCTGGAGGATGCCGCCCCCGAGCAGGCCCGCTGGTATGAAAAGCGCGAGGGCAAGCAGCGCACCCGCATCCTCTGGTCGAGTCAGTGGCAGATCCCTCTGGTGGTGGAGTCCGCCAGCCTCGACGGCTACCGCAGCTACCGGATGGAGGTGACCCTGCGCAAACTGCCGAGCCAGTATCCCTGGCGGCAACTGGCGGATCACGAGGTGCGCGATCTGCGGGATTTCTTCGACTGAGATCCCATCCCTCCTTGCCGAGGGAACGTTTTCAAAGGCAGGAGTGTTACACTCGATTCATTCCCCCCTGGTTCACTCGATGAATGCGTACATCCTGCCTGTTCTTTACCGCCCTGCTGCTGATGCTGATCCCGTCAGCTGCCCAGGCCATCGTGCTGGTGGCGGCAGAACTTCCTCCTTATGTGATCCGTGCCAAGCAGGGCAACCCCAGCGGCATGATCATCGAAATCATGGAAGAGGCGGCCCGTCGCCTGGGGGAGCCGCTGACCGTGGAACTGATGCCACTGGCCCGCGCCCTCACCGAGACCAATCATCGCCAGGATGTCTTGTTCGTCCCCCCGGTGCGCAGCGCCCGGCGCGAACACCTCTATGACTGGATAGCCCCCCTGCTGGAGGAGGATTTCGTCATCGTTACGGATCGCCGTCATCACCCCGTCCCCCTCAAGGTTCGGGAACTGCCAGCCCTTCGGGTGGGCACCCTGCGCTACTCCTTTGGCGAGACGCTGCTCAGGCAGCGACTCAATCTCGCGAGTCAGACGGTCGCCACCGAGGTACTCAACGCCCACAAGCTCCATCGTGGCCGCATCAATGCCTGGGTCGCTGCCTGGGACACCATCCTCTACAACCAGCAGCTTGGCGGATATGACGAGGCCCGGCTGGTACGAGGGGAGACCCTGATGAGCACTTCCCTGTTCGTCGCCGCCAACAAGGCGTTTCCTGCCGAACAGAAGCGGCGCTGGCAGGCTACCCTGGCCCGGATGCGCGCAGACGGCAGCCTGGCACGGATCATCAAGCAGTACCACTATCAGGCGCCCGCTCGCTAATCCAATCCGGTTGCCAAGGGTGATCAGAATGGTTATGGTATCCACATGAAAATATTCGTTATTTCTCCCTGTTTGCTCACACCCTGTTAAGCCCCCGCCTCGCTCCTTCGGCCGCGAGTCGCCAGGGGGCATGGTGTTTCCCGTCTGTTTTTTTCAGCACTGACATCCGAATTTCGACCAGCTTGCCTGCCATCCTGGTCATTTAACCCATTGATAAGGAATATCCTATGAAACAACCCCATCTCGTCATCTCCAGCCTGGACCTGGATCGTATCGAACAGCTGCTCGGCAACCACCCCCAGCACCTGGCCCTGCAAGAGGAGCTGGATCGCGCCGAGATCCGCGAGCCGGCCGACATGCCGCCGGACGTGGTCACCATGAACAGCACGGTGCGCTTCAAGATGCAGAGCAGCGGCAACGAGTTTTGCCTCAATCTGGTCTATCCCCGCGATGCCAAAGGGGACGAGAGCAACATCTCGGTGCTGGCGCCGGTCGGCAGCGCCCTGCTGGGGCTGAAAGTCGGTGACAGCATCGCCTGGCCCGGCCCTGCCGGTCGCACCATTCAGGTGGAGATCCTCGAAGTGGTTTATCAGCCGGAGCGCGCAGGCGAGCTGCACCGCTGATCCCTCGGTGCGGGTCCGGGCAGCGCGACCCACCCGCACCAACTGATCCCGATCAAGCTTTGCGCCGACAGATAGGCGCTTTCCTCCTTTCACTCCCACTGCGGCTTGAGCCTGACCCGCCGGGCAGGTATCTTGTTGGCCGCGTCATGGTCATGACGCCCCGAATTTCAGGCTGACATCATGATTAAGATTGCCCTCATCGACGATCATCAGATCGTCCGATCCGGTTTTGCCCAACTGCTCAATCTGGAGCCCGATCTGCAGGTGGTCGCCGAATTCGGCTCCGCCAGCGACGCCCTGGCCGGTCTGCCCGGCAGCGGCGCCCGGGTCTGCGTCTGCGACATCTCCATGCCGGATCAATCCGGGCTGGAGCTGCTCAAGCAACTACCCTCAGGCCTCGCCGTGGTGATGCTGTCGGTGCACGACAGTCCGGCCCTCATCGAGCAGGCGCTGCAGAGCGGGGCCAAAGGGTTTCTCTCCAAACGCTGCAGCCCGGACGAGCTGATCGCCGCGGTGCGCACCGCCGCCCTGGGTGGCTGCTACCTCACTCCGGACATCGCCCAGAAGCTCGCCAGCAGCAGCCGGGATCCTCTCACCAACCGGGAGCGGGAGATAGCCCAGCTGCTGGCTCAGGGGCTGGAGGTGAAGAGCATCGCCGAGCGCCTCGGCCTCTCCCCCAAGACGGTGCACGTGCATCGCGCCAACCTGATGGACAAACTCAAGGTCAGCAACAACGTGGAGCTGGCCCACCGCATGCTGGACAGCTGGTGATCTCGCGTCTGGCCAGCTACGTCGCCATCACCCTGGCGGCCTGCTTCATCTTTGCTGCCGGCTGGTTTTGCCTGTGGAGCATCAGCCTGCACCTGGCGGGTGGCCCAGCCCTGGCAGTGCTGCTGTTCCCCTTTGGCCTGCGCCTCGGTTTGTTGCTGCAAAGCCCCACTGCCTACTGGCCGCCGCTCCTGCTGTGCGAAGGGGGGCTGCTCTACTGGCTCAACCTTGAGGTGGGGCTGCCCCACTGGCCCTGGCTGGTGACAGGCAGCCTGCTCACCTTGCTGCCGCTGCTCATCGCCCGCCGTCAGCAGGTGCGCAACGACTGGCAGCAACTGCTACTACTGCTGGCGACGGTCACCGCCGCGGCCCTGCTGCAATCCCTGCTCTGGCATCTGGCCGGGGAGGATGGCCTCTCCGCCCTGCTGCTCACCCTGACTGGCGGCCTGACCCTCACCTCCACCTGCATGCTGATCTGGCACTACCTGACCCGTGCCACCTGGGTGCCGCTGGGCCCTGCCCTGGTGGATCAGCCGGTGGATTGGCGCTTTCGCCACCTGATCTGGTATCTGCTGCTGTTCGTGCTGAGCCTCTGGCTGCAGCTGGGGCTACCCAACTCTCTGGTGCGCTTCACCCCGTTTTGTCTGGCCATTCCCATCATCGCCATGGCCTGGCGCTACGGCTGGCAGGGGGCTCTGCTCGCCACCCTGATGAACACCATCGCTCTGCTGGCGAGCCAGGCCTGGCACGATCATCCGCTGGACTTGCTGCTCTCCCTGCTGGCCCAGAGCCTCACCGGCCTGCTGCTCGGCGCCGGCATCCAGCGCCAGCGGGAGCTCAACCAGGCACTGACCCGCCAGCTTGCCCACAATCGCCAGCTCACCGAGCGGCTGCTGGAGACCGAGGAGAGCATCCGTAAAGAAGTGGCCCGCGAGCTGCACGACGACATCGGCCAGACCATCACCGCCATCCGCACCCAGGCGGGCATAGTGCGCCGACTGGCACCGGACAACGCCGGCGTGGGCCAGAGCAGCGCCCTCATCGAGACCTTGTCCCTCGGCATCTATGATGCGGTACGCGCCCTGCTCGGCCGGCTGCGCCCCCGCCAGCTCGACGATATGAGTCTGGAGCAGGCGGTGCGCGCCCTGCTAAGAGAATTGGAGCTGGATCGCCACGGCATCGTCACCCGGCTGGAGTGGCAGCTGCCCGACGCAGATCTCTCCGACGCCCAGCGGGTCACCCTGTTTCGGGTCTGTCAGGAGGGGCTCAACAACGTGGTGAAACACGCCAACGCCCACTCGGTCACCATTCGCGCCAGCCAAAATGGTGAGCTGCTGAAACTGGTGCTGGAGGACGACGGCCGCGGCCTGCCCCAGCCTAGCCCCACGCAGGGTTACGGCCTGCTCGGCATTCGCGAGCGAGTGCAGGCGCTGGGAGGCAGCCTGCAACTCTCCTGCACCCACGGCACCCAGCTCACTGTCAATCTGCCCAGCCGCAGGCGGGAGGAGGCCCATGATTAACCCCCGCGGTCACCGGAGCGCCGTCCCATGCTGAACTTTATGAAGAGTGCGCCGCCCCGGCCACCTCTGCGCGATCAGGCCGAGATTGACACCACCTATCGCCACTGGCGGCTGCACCTGCTGCTGACCATGTATCTGGGCTATGCGGTCTTCTACTTCACCCGCAAGAGCTTCAACTTCGCCATGCCGGACATGCTGGCAAACGGCATGCTGGACAAGGCCGACATCGGCATGATGTGGACCCTGTTCTACATCACCTACGGCTGCTCCAAGTTCTTCTCCGGCATCATCAGCGACCGGGCCAACCCGCGCTACTTCATGGGACTGGGGCTGATGGCGACCGGGGTCATCAATATCCTGTTCGGCCTCTCGTCGTCCCTTTGGCTGTTCGCCGCCCTCTGGGTCGCCAACGCCTTTTTCCAGGGCTGGGGCTGGCCCCCCTGCTCCAAGCTGCTCACCAGCTGGTATTCGCGCAGCGAACGCGGGGTCTGGTGGTCTGCGTGGAACACGGCCCACAACGTGGGCGGGGCCCTGATCCCGCTCATCGTCAGCACCCTGGCCCTGCAGCATGGCTGGCGCTACGGCATGATAGTGCCCGGCCTCATCGCCATCGTGGCCGGGCTGTTCCTCTGCTGGCGGCTGCGGGATACCCCGAGCGCCATGGGGCTGCCCACGGTGGGCGTGTGGCGCAACGATGCCATGGAGCTGGCCCAGCAGACTCAGGATGCGGGTCTCTCCCATCGCCAGATCCTGCGCAAGTATGTGCTGGGCAACCCTTACATCTGGCTGCTCGCCTGCTGCTACGTGCTGGTCTATGTGGTGCGCACCGCCATCAACGACTGGGGCAACCTCTATATGACGGAGCAGCGCGGCTTCGATCTGATGAGCGCCAACTCGGCCATCTCCATGTTCGAGGTGGGGGGCTTTATCGGCGCCCTGGTGGCGGGTTGGGGGTCGGACAAGCTGTTCAACGGCAATCGCGGCCCCATGAACCTCATCTTCGCGGTGGGGATACTGCTCTCGGTGGGGTCGCTGTGGCTGATGCCCTTCTTCAGCTATGTGATGCAGGCGGCCTGCTTCTTCACCATCGGCTTTTTCGTGTTCGGCCCCCAGATGCTGATCGGCATGGCGGCGGCGGAGTGTTCCCACAAGAATTCGGCGGGAGCGGCCACCGGTTTCGTCGGCCTGTTCGCCTACATGGGGGCGGCGCTCTCCGGCTATCCCCTGGCCAAGGTGATGGAGATCTGGCACTGGAACGGCTTCTTCGTGGTGATCTCGGTGGCCGCCGGGGTCTCGGCCTTGCTGCTCCTTCCCTTCCTCAAGGCCCAGGCCCCCAGAGTGGCGCAAGTCGACCTCCCCTGAATCTCGCACCGTGCCCGCCCTCCCATGCATGAATTCAATCGAGGCTCTCCATGATGATGGGGCGGTTCAATTGTCTCCTCTTTTGGCCTCAATGGCCCTCGAACACATTTTGCGCTTGAACCCACTCTATTAGATAGATATGTTGTTTTCGTGTGATTTTATGAGTGAAGCCATGAGCAAAAAATGCCTCTAACCTCTTGAGTCTTCTGACACAATTCGGTTTTGGTACATTTTTCACTCACTTCGTTATTCATAGCATCTCATATGGGGCTTTTGCTCCGCTCAAGACATTCATCCTGTCTTGCCTGTTGCCGGATGCAGCAGTCTCTTGTGCCACGGAGTCGCACGGGATCAGGTTCAAGGCCGAACACAACATCGACAGAGACGTCACTATGATCAAAAAACTGCTTCTTTCTACCCTGCTGTTTTGCGGGCTGGCCAGTGCGGCCCCGACCCCAGCCCCCACTTCTACCCTGGATGCCGTGCTGGAGCGCGGTGTGCTGCGAGTCGGCTTCGACGCCGGCTATCAGCCGTTCGAGATGACCAACAAGCAGGGCCAGTACATCGGCTTTGACGTGGATCTGGCCAAGATGGTTGCCAAGGAGATGGGCGTCAAGGTCGAGTTCGTCAACACCGCCTGGGATGGCATCATCCCGGCACTGCTGACCAACAAGTTCGACGTCATCATGGGCGGCATGACCGTCACCCCCCAGCGCAACCTGCGGGTCAACTTCGCCGATCCCTACATAGTCGTCGGCCAGACCATTGTCCTGCGCAAGGATAAAGCGGGCGAGATCAAATCGTTCCAGGATCTGAACGATCCCAAATACAAGATCGCGGTCAAGCTGGGCACCACTGGCGAGCAGGCGGTCAAGCGCCTGATCCCCAAAGCCACCCTGCTGCAGTTTGAAACCCAGGATGACGCCAAGCTGGAAGTGATCAACGGCAAGGTCGACGCCTTTGTCTACGACCTGCCCTACAACGCCATCTTCGCCTCCCAGAACCAGGGCGCCGTGGTGCATCTGGACAAGCCATTTACCTTCGAACCGCTGGCCTGGGCCATCCGCAAGGGGGATCAGGACACCCTCAACTGGTTCAACAACTACCTGCGCCAGATCAAGGGCGACGGCAGCTACGACCGCCTCTACAAGAAGTGGTTCGAATCCACTACCTGGCTGAACCAGCTGAAATAACCTCCCGGGGGGCGGCATGCCGCCCCCGCACCCCGCTCCTCCCCCAACAATAACGAGAAGAGGTTGTGACTGTGCACATCCCCAAACTGACAAGACAGATGGAAAAGCAGCCCAACCAGCTGCTCTGGCACGGCGTGTTTCTACTGATCGTGCTGGCAGCCATATTCGGCATCTACAAAGCGGTCCAGTCCATTGACTACACCTGGCGCTGGGAGCGTATTCCCCAATACATCGCCTATCAGGCGGAGCAGAAAAACTATGCCGAGTTTGACGGCACCGTGATTGCCGGTACCACCGAGGCCGACAAGGGCAAATTGTTCCTGCAAGATGATCTCGACCCCAACCAGCGCCAACCCATCGCCACCCGTGGCGCCCAGGTCGCCGAAGGGGATACCGTCTTTCGCGGCGACGCCCTCGACATTCAACTGAGCTGGACCGCCGGCCCCATCGCCTGGGGCGTCTGGGTCACGGTCAAGCTCTCCCTGGTGGCCGGGGTGTTCGCCATCCTGCTCGGCACCCTGGCCGGCTTGGCGCGGCTCTCCCCCAATCCGGCCCTGCGCAACCTGGCGGTTACCTATGTGGAACTCATTCGCGGCACCCCGCTGCTGGTGCAGATCTTCATCGTCTATTTTTTCATCGGTACCGTGCTGAACCTCGATCGCTTCACCGCCGGGGTAGCGGCGCTTGCCGTCTTTACCGGTGCCTATGTGGCAGAAATCGTGCGCGCCGGCATCAGCTCCATCCATAAAGGACAGATGGAGGCTGGCCGCAGCCTCGGGATGACTTCGGCCCAGACCATGCGTTACGTGATCCTGCCCCAGGCTTTCAAGCGTGTGCTGCCGCCCCTGGCTGGCCAGTTCATCAACCTCATCAAGGACTCGTCGCTGGTCTCGGTCATCTCCATCACGGATCTCACCAAGGCTGGGCGCGAAGTGGTGAGCTCCACCTTCAGTCCGTTCGAGGTGTGGTTCACCGTGGCCCTGCTCTATCTGGTGCTCACCGGCACCCTCTCTTTCCTGGTGCGTCGTCTGGAGGTGAAATATGCGCGCAGCAACTGATCCCATTATCCAGGCGCAACCGGTGTCGAGAAGTTCTGCCATCACCGACACACCCTGCCCCTTCCCAGTGTGTCGTCTGGAGGTACAACATGCGCGCAGCAACTGATCCCATTATCCAGGCGAGCGGCGTGGAGAAATTCTATGGCAGCGAGGTGCATGCCCTGAAGAACGTCAGCACCCAGGTGGCCGAAGGGGAAGTGGTGGTGATCGTGGGCCCCAGCGGCTCTGGCAAATCCACCTTCCTGCGCACCCTCAACCAGCTGGAGACCATCAACGATGGCCAGATCGTGGTCGACGGCATCAGCCTGACCGAGCCTGGCGACGTCAACAAGCTGCGGGAAGAGGTGGGCATGGTGTTTCAGTCCTTCAACCTCTTTCCCCATCTGAGCGTGCTGGACAACATCTGCCTCGCCCCGCAAAAGGTACGCGGGCTGTCCCGCAAGGATGCCGAGGACAGAGCCAAAAACCTGCTGCTGAAAGTAGGGCTCTCGAACAAGGCCCAGAGTTACCCCTCCCAGCTCTCGGGCGGCCAGCAGCAGCGGGTGGCCATCGCCCGGGCACTCGCCATGCAGCCGCGCATCATGCTGTTTGACGAGCCCACCAGTGCGCTGGACCCCGAAATGGTCGGCGAGGTGCTGGACGTGATGAAGGGGCTGGCCCGGGAAGGGATGACCATGGTGGTGGTGACCCACGAGATGGGTTTTGCCCGCGAGGTGGCCGACCGTGTGCTCTTCATGGAGAGCGGCGAACTGCTGGTGGACGAAAAACCGGGGGATTTCTTCGACAACCCTTCCTCTCCGCGGCTGCGCCAGTTCCTGAGCCAGGTGCTCTAACAAACCGGACAACCGGAGAAGAAAAAACAGAAAGAGGGGCCAGGCTGCCCCTCTTTGCCGTCCGGAACCTGGCCATTTTCCCGCTGAACCTATTTGCGCCGGTTACCAGTTCAGCGTGGAGACTTTCCCAGATATTTCTCGACGATGGCCCTGATCCCGTCCTGTTTCTTCAACTGGTAGAGCCCCTTGTCAAATTGCCCGGCAAAATCCTCCCTGAAGGGAAACGCCCCCTTGCGACTGTAGCCGAGAAACCCCTGCTCCCGACTGATCACGGGCCCCTGCTTGAGCCGCGACATATCGGCCACCGCCAGCTGGTTGTTCTGGATCATGCTGAGCAGTTCAAAGAGCAAAGAGAGGCGATCATTGACAGTACAATCCACCCGCCCCCGGACTATCTTGAGCAGATTTTCCCGATTACCCTTCACCTCTTCCACCTCTATCTTGCGCTCTTTCACCAATTGCCAGAAGGGGGGACTGCCGATGGCAAACCCTGCGTTGATGCCAAAACGAAGGCCCTGGTAATCGCCGGGGAAACGGGCCTGCGGGGTATTGACCGCCACGCCCTCGCCACACATCACCACCAGTTCCTCATCGAGCATCGGTTGCGAATAGGGCCAGATCCAGGGCCGGCTGTCCGACATGTAGTAGGGCGGGAAAATGGCGAAGGCCGCCCCTTGCTCTATCATGCTGAGGCCCCGTCGCCAGGGGACTGGCTTGATCACCACCTCGTACTCCTCCATGGAGGCGGTCACCTGGCGCACTATGTCGGCATAGATGCCCCTGACTTCCTCTCCCTCCTGCCAGGAGTAGGGCGGATAACTGGCATCGGCCAGGATCTCGACCCGGGTCTTGGCCTGAGCCAGCAGGCAGACCCCCATCAACAAACAGCACCACAGCCGCATCGTCTGCTACTCCAGAGGTAGAAAGCTCCACCAAGCATAGTCACTGCGCCGGACCGTCAGGGACGCCATCCCTCATTGCTGGCGAGTTGGCGCCACTTGCCGATCTAGCCGTGCGGATAACAGGACAAATTGTTAATGAAAGATGACATCCATCCTTTATGCTGGAGAGCAATTGCTCTGGATGGATGCCCGACATGGATGTGCAACTGCTCTTGCTCTACCTCTCCCCTGTCTTTGTGGCCTTTATCGGCTGGGAGATGCTCTATCTGCGACGCCATGGCGCCGCTTTTCCCACCGCGACCTACCAGTGGCGGGATCTCCTCGCCAACGCCACCCTGGCCCTGATGCACCAGGGGAGCGACGCCCTGGCAGCCATCGCCATCGCTTACCTGTATGACGCCCTGTGGGGATGGCGGCTGCTGGACATAGAGCTCAACGCCTGGAGCCTCTTGCTGCTGTTTTTGCTGCAGGATTTCTGCTATTGGCTGTTCCACTTCGCCAGCCACCATGTGCGCTGGTTGTGGGCCTCCCACGTGGTGCACCACAGCTCGGAGCGGCTCAACCTCTCCACCGCCTTCCGACAGAGCCTGATGTATCCAGTCTCCGGCATGTGGCTGTTCTGGATCCCCATGATCCTCATCGGCTTTCCGCCCGAGGCCGTGGTCGCCACCGTACTCTTGAGCCTGGGTTTTCAGTTCTTCGTCCACACCCAGGTGGTGGGCAAGCTTGGCCGCCTTGAGTGGGTCTTCAATACGCCCTCCCACCACAGGGTGCACCACGCCAGCAACGCCAAATACATAGACCGCAACTTCGCCGGTGTGCTCATCATCTGGGACAGGCTGTTTGGCACCTTCGTCGAGGAAGACCCCGCCGAGTCGTGCCGCTTTGGTATCACCAAGCCCATCCACAGTTTCAACCCGCTCACTCTCACCTTTCACGAGTGGCGCGACATGCTGCGGGACGCCCGTGGCCTGCCCTGGCGTGCCAGGCTCAAGGTGCTGTTTGGCAAGCCGGCGGGGCCGGCCTCTTCCGACCGTTGACGACAAAAAACAAGGCCACCCTAAGGTGGCCTTGTTGCAACATGACGTTCGGACGACTCAACGCCCTGCCAGTATCCGCTTGGTCTGCTTGACCCAGTCGGAGACCCTTCCCTGCTGGGGCAACCCCTGCCAGATCTGCTCCCACTGGGCAGGACTGAGAGGGCGACCCAGGCGACGCTGCACCCCGGCGTAGAGGTAATCGTGGGCCGTGGTGCGGGCCTGGGCCGAGGTGAGGAACTTGGCGACCGGATCGGTCAGACGCACATCCCGCATGCCGAGCAGCGGATAGTCGTTGTGCACCGCCGCCAGCATGGTCTCGCGCATGGCCGACTCGATATAGCCGCGGGCAAACAGGGCGGTCACCGACTCCAGAGATCCCTGATCCGGGCCGTGATACTCCTCATCAAAGATGGGGCTCGGCTCGACCATGGCGCTTTGCACCACGGCATCGGGATCCGGCTGCGGCACCACCACGGCAGCCTTGGGGGCGGCGGGCCTGGTGGCCACAGCTGCCTTTTGCGGCGCGCTCTGGCTACAGGCACCCAGTGTCAGGGCGAGCGCCACACAGGCCAGCGCACGGGAATGAGACTGCATCTTCATGACTCCTTGTGTCGATCCTTTTACGATTCCTGCGCGGGCTTCTCGGCTGCCGCCACCGGATCCAGCCGGGTGACCAGCAGCTGGTCAATCTTGTAGCTGTCGATATCCACCACTTCGAACTTGTAACCGGCATATTTGACCGAGTCGGTCCGCTTGGGGATCTTGCGCAGCATGTACATTATGAAACCGGCGATGGTCTCGTAGTTCTGGTTTTCCGGAAACTCTTCGATATCAAAGGCGCGCATCACGTCGGAGATGGGGGTCACCCCGTCCACCAGCCAGGAGTTCTCGTCGCGCTGGACGATCTGCTCCTCCACCACATGGGTCGCCCACTCGCCCATGACGGTGCTCATCAGATCGTTCATGGTGACGATCCCCACCACCAGGGCATACTCGTTCATCACCACGGCAAAGTCACCACGATGGTTCTTGAAGTACTCCATCGCCTCGTAGAGGTTCAGGGTGTCGGGCAGAATGATGACACTCTGCACCAGGGAGCCGCTGTTGAGATCGATGTTCTGGCCACCGATGACGCGGATCAGCAGCTCCTTGGAATCGACGAAGCCCTTGACGCTGTCGAGGTTGTGGTCACACACCAGGAACTTGTTGTGGGGATGCTCGGCGATCTTGGCCTTGATGCTCTCCTCCCCCTCTTGCAGGGTGAAGTAGATGAGGCTCTCGCGCGCGGTCATGGCGGAGGTCACGCACAGGGACTGCAGCTCAAACACGTTCTCGATGAGCTGGTGCTCCTCGCGCTGGATGACGCCGGCCTCGGCGCCCGCATCCATCACCGCATAGATGTCGTCAGAGGTGATCTCGTCACGGCGCACCGTCGAGATGCGCAGCATGCGGAACAGGGTATTGGCCAGCCCGTTGAACACCCACACCAGTGGCAACAGCACGGCGACGAAGAACATCATAGGGCGCACCACCACCACGGCGATCCGCTCGGGCATGGTCATGGCCAGGCGCTTGGGCATCAGGTCGGCCAGCAGGATGAACATGCCGGTGACGAACACGAAGGAGATGCCCGAGCTGATCTCGCCAAGCCAGGGGCCCTGATAGAAGCCGGAGACGATCTCCTTGATGGCGGGGTTGAGTGAGGATTCCCCCAAGATACCGCCCAGGATGGCGACGGTATTGAGACCAATCTGCACCACGGTGAAAAAGTTGCCCGGCTGGGCTTGCAGTGCCAGCACCTTTTCGGCCTGGCGATTGCCTTCGTCCGCCATCACCTGCAACTTGATCTTGCGGGACGCGGCGAGAGAGATCTCGGAAAGGGAAAAGAACACACTGCCGGCGACCAGCAGTATCAAAAAAAACAAACTATCGGCAAAACTCATGATTAACCTATTGCAACAGCCGCCTTAGCACAAGACGGCAAACTGGGCCCGGGAGGCCGGACCGTGAGTCCATCCGGGACTCACAAGGGGGCTATTCTATCAGAAAACGACCAGCGATGCGCTTTATCTTACTCTGTCCTTCGATGCAATAAAAAAAGGCGCTTTCGCGCCTTTTTATTCATATCGGGTCAGCTTTTCCCCAAAAGAGTGCCCAGATCGTCCGTCTTGGTGTGACGCACGTCCTTGCCCTTGACGTAATAGACGATGTATTCGCAGATGTGTTGGCAGCGATCGCCCACCCGCTCGATGGCCCGCGCCGCCCACAGCACGTTCAGCACCTGGGGAATGGTACGGGGATCTTCCATCATGTAGGTCATCAGTTCACGAATGATGGACTCGTACTCCCGATCCACCTTGTCGTCTTCCTTGTAAACCGCCAGCGCCGCATCGAGATCCATGCGGGCGAAGGCATCAAGCACATCGTGCAGCATCTTGATGGTACGACGGCCCATATTTTCAAGCGACACCAACGGCGGTTGGGGCTTGTTGGCGTTGTCGGTCAGCATGCGGGCGATCTTGTCCGCCACATCGCCAATACGCTCCAGATCCGTGATGGTCTTGATGATGGCCATCACCAGCCGCAAGTCGGAGGCGGTGGGCTGACGCTTGGCGATGATGCGGGTGCACTCCTCGTCGATGGCCACTTCCATCGCGTTCACCTTGTGGTCGTTGGCGACGATCTTGCGCGCCGCTTCCAGATCCTGATCGTGGATGGCCGCGATGGCGTCGGTGAGCTGCTGCTCCACCATGCCGCCCATCACCAGCACCTGGTTGCGCACTCCCTCCAGCTCGGCATTGAACTGACCGGAGATATGTTTGTTGAGGTTCATATTGTCCATACAAATAATCCTTGTTGCTCCGATTATGCCCTAGCCGTTGCACTGACCGGTAATCTGTTTGTTGATGCTCATCTTGCTCATCCTCATGGCACCGGTCAGGCCTTAGCCGTAACGGCCGGTGATGTAGTCTTCGGTCTTCTTCTTGGCCGGAGTGGTGAAGATGGTGTTGGTGTCCGAGTACTCGATGAGCTCGCCCATGTACATGAAGGCGGTCTGATCCGACACCCGCGCCGCCTGCTGCATGTTGTGGGTGACGATCACCACGGTGAACTGGCTCTTGAGCTCGTTGATCAGCTCCTCGATGGTGAGGGTGGAGATGGGATCGAGCGCCGAGGTGGGTTCATCGAGCAGCAGTACTTCCGGCTCGATGGCGATGGCCCGGGCAATCACCAGACGCTGCTGCTGACCACCGGAGAGGCCAAACGCGTTGTCATGCAGACGATCCTTCACCTCCTCCCACAGGGCCGCGCCGCGCAGGGAGCGCTCGGCCGCGTCATCCAGGGTACGGCGATCGTTGATGCCCTGCAGGCGCAGGCCGTAGACCACGTTCTCGTAGATGGACTTGGGGAAGGGGTTCGGACGCTGGAACACCATGCCTACCTGACGGCGCAGGGCGGAGACATCGACGTTCTTGTCGTAGATGTTGTGACCGTGCAGCTGGATCTCGCCATCGATGCGGCAGCTTTCGACCAGATCGTTCATCCGGTTGATGCAGCGCAGCAGGGTGGACTTGCCGCAGCCGGACGGGCCGATAAAGGCGGTGACCTGCCCTTTCGGGATCTTCATGTTGACGTTGAACAACGCCTGCTTGCTGCCGTAGTACAGGTTGAGATCCTTCACTTCCAGCGCTGTCTGGGCCGGGCTCAGGTTGAGCAGATCCAGCGTGGTGTGCTGGCTCGACGGTGTCGTTACGTTGATCATCTGTTACCTCAAAAACGCTCTGGGGTGGCTGGCATCCGTTGTGCCAGCGACCGGGATCCTCGGGTGGCGGCCATGGCCTCTTTTGTCAGAGTGCCATCGACCGCCTGGTCTGTTCTGGGTGGCCGGATTAATGTTCCAGCGACCGGAATTTCTCACGCAGGTGGTTGCGAATACCAATGCCTGTGATGCCCGTCAGGTTCATCATCAATGCTCCAAAGAACGGAACTTCTCCCGCAAGTGGTTGCGAATACCGATGGCCGTCAGGTTGAGGCCGACGATCACCGTCACCAGCAGGAACGAGGTGGCATACACCAGCGGTCGCGCCGCCTCGACGTTGGGGCTCTGGAAGCCGACGTCGTAGATGTGGAAGCCCAGGTGCATGAACTTGCGCTCCACGTGCAGGTACGGGAAGTTGCCATCCATCGGCAGGGTCGGCGCCAGTTTCACCACCCCCACCAGCATCAGGGGGGCCACCTCACCGGCCGCACGGGCAATCGCCAGAATGAGGCCGGTCATGATGGCCGGGCTCGCCATCGGCAGCACGATGCGCCACAGAGTCTCGGCCTGGGTGGCCCCCAGCGCCAGAGAGCCCTGGCGAATAGTGCTGGGGATCCGGGCCAGCCCCTCTTCAGTGGAGACGATCACTACCGGCAGGGTCAGGATGGCCAGGGTCAGCGCCGACCAGATGACACCGGGAGAGCCAAAGGTCGGGCTCGGCAGCGCTTCCGGATAGAAGAGCGCATCGATGGAACCGCCCAGGGTGTAGACGAAGAAGCCCAGACCAAACACGCCGTAAACGATGGAGGGCACGCCCGCCAGGTTGATCACCGCGATGCGGATGATCTTGGTCAGGCTGTTCTTGCCCGCGTACTCGTGCAGGTAGACCGCCGCCACCACGCCGAGCGGGGTCACGATGATCGCCATCAGGAACACCATGAAGACGGTGCCGAAGATGGCCGGGAAGACGCCGCCCTCGGTGTTCGCCTCACGGGGATCGTCGGAGATGAACTTGCCGATTTGATGGAACCAGTAACCGGTCTTGGCGAGCAGGCTCATGTCGTTGGG
The DNA here is from genome assembly GCF_019048725.1 of Aeromonas sp. FDAARGOS 1407. Taxonomy (NCBI): domain Bacteria; kingdom Pseudomonadati; phylum Pseudomonadota; class Gammaproteobacteria; order Aeromonadales; family Aeromonadaceae; genus Aeromonas; species Aeromonas sp. FDAARGOS 1407. Next base: position 2,650,725 of record NZ_CP077399.1, on the reverse strand, counting down.
CCACACCACGTCCAGCACCTTGGACATGGGCATGGTCACCAGCTCGCCACGCATGTCCTTGACGGTGATGCTGTCTCTGTCCGCCTGGGCACGCAGGGAGAAGAGCTCCTTCTCCAGCACCTGATAGCGATCGTTCAGCACCTGGCGCTCGTTCGCCAGCTGGGCCTTGAGCTCATCGGTCAGCTGATCATCCAGCTCGGCCTTGCGCTCTTTGAGGCGCAGCCGTTCCAGCTGATAGTTGATGCTGCCGATGTCACCTTTTTGCAGGTCATTGGCCTGTTCAGAAAGCCCGTTGGCACGTGCCAGCACGCGCTGCAGGGCCGGGTGCAGATCCGCAGTCAGCTCGCGGCCATCCTCCTTCACCCCGACGATGTAGCCGTAGAAGTTGCCGTTGGTGGCGCGCTCCACCATAGCGAGCTCGGCAGGTTGGGTCTGGGACTTGATGTCGGTCTCCAGCACCCAGCGAAAATCGAGGTCGACGAACTCGCGGTTGCCGGTCTTGACCAGATAGCGGGTCAGCAGCTCGCGCTCTTCTCCTTCCAGCGGCAGGCCGGCGGCCCGCAGCCGCTCCACCGGCACCAGCTCGCGATCGTTGATCTCGCCGATCAGCACGCTCTTGTTGCCATTGGCGTCTTCCAACTGCCACTCATAGATGGGGTGAGGCCAGAAGTAGACCAGACCGCGCCAGCCGATGAGCAGCAACAGACCCAGTACCGCGACCAGACTCAGGCTGACGGCGCCGCCGGTCATCCAGATCCAGGGGGCCCCTGATTTAAACCACTTACCCATTGTCATTCCTTGGTCCTTACAGAGAGCTGTATTTTTCACGCAACCGCTGACGGATGAACTCGGCCAGGGTGTTGAACAAGAAGGTGAACACGAACAGGACGAAGGCCGCGAGGAACAGCACCCGATAGTGGGAGCTGCCCACTTCCGACTCCGGCATCTCCACCGCGATGTTGGCGGCCAGGGTGCGCAGCCCCTGGAACATGGAGAAGTCCATGATGGGAGTATTGCCGGTGGCCATCAGCACTATCATGGTCTCGCCCACGGCGCGGCCAAGGCCCATCATCACCGCCGAGAAGATGCCCGGGCTCGCGGTCAGGATCACCACTCGACTCAGGGTCTGCCACGGCGTGGCACCGAGGGCCAGGGAGCCCTGGGTCAGGTGCTTGGGCACCGAGAAGACGGCGTCTTCGGCGATGGAGAAGATGGTGGGGATAACCGCAAAACCCATGGCGATCCCGACTACCAGGGAGTTGCGCTGATCAAACTTGATACCCATGTCATGGGTCAGCCAGATCCGGGAATCGCCGTGCATGAAGGCGTTCTCGATGAGCGGGCTCACCGCGAAGGCCCCCCAGCCGATGAAAAGCAGCACAGGGATCAGCAGGATGGCGTGCCACCCCTCCGGCAACCAGGACTTGCCGCGCTCCGGCAGATAGTTCCATACCAACGCAGTGAGCAGCATCCCCATGGGTAGCAGGATGAGCAGCAGTACCACGCCGGGCAGGGCTCCTTCTATGATGGGCGCGAGCCACAGACCCGCCAGAAAGCCCAGGATAACGGTCGGCAGCGCCGCCATGATCTCGACCGTCGGCTTGACGTATTTGCGCAGCCCCGCCGACATGAAGTAGGCGGTGTAGATGGCGCCGGCAACGCCGAGCGGCACCGCAAACACCATGGCGTAGAAGGAGGCCTTGAGGGTACCGAACACCAGCGGTACCAGGCTCAGCTTGGCTTCGAAGTCGTTGCTGGCGGAGGTGGACTGCCACACATACTGGGGCTCGGGGTAGCCTTCATACCACACCTGTTGCCACAGGGCGGACCAGGTTACCTCGGGGTGATCGTTCTCGACGGCAAACAGCTTGAGCGTCTCGCCCTGCTGCATCAGCAACAGATTGTGACGCGGCGAAATGGCCAGGGCAGAGAGCTCGCCCCCTTCCACCTTCTCGCTCAACAGCTTGCTCTCACCGGTAGCGTGGAAGAAATTGATGTCGCCCTTCTTGTTGGCACTGATGAAGCCCTTGCGAAAATGTTCCGGCGTCAGCAGGTCGACGGCACCGTCACTCTTGAAATCACGGATCTGGGTGAATTCACGCTTGCCATCTTTGGCCACTTCAAACCACTGGGAAATGACGCCGTTGTCGTTGCCCACCAGCAATGAAGAGGCGCCGGAGAGCAGATCAATCCGGGTCACGTTGGCATTGGGGGCATTGACCTCCATGACATCGCGCAGGGAGATCTCGCTCAGGTTGTGGATGTCATAGACGGAGAGACGGTTGCCCTCGCGCACGAACAGGATGCGCAGGTTGGGAGTCAGCAACATCTGATCCACATGACGTGGCAGGGACGGAATGCTGTAGTTCTGGGTGGTCCACTCCACCTCGCCGGAGAGGAAGTTCTCCTCCCCGCTCATCACCATCAGCACGCCGCGGCCATCCTCGGTCACGGCAGCAGCAGCCATCTTGTCCTTGGTGGCCTCGAACACCATGCGCGAGAGCGCCTTGCCCTCGGGATCGATCACCATGGGTTCCTTGCCAAACGGATATTGCAGGCTGGGCTCGATGACGCGCACGTCCTTGGGATAGGAGACCTTGAAGTAGGGCTGCACCACCTGGGCCTTACCATCGGCAAAGCCATAGGCGATGAACTTCTGGCCCGGCGCCGGTGCGGCCACGGTCGTGACCTCTCCTGCGACCCGATCCTGGCCCAGTATCTGGCCAACCTTGACCTCTCCCTCAGCCTGGAGGGCGAAGAAGTCGACCTGCCCCTTGTCGCTGAAGCGGTAGCCGATCTCGTTCTGCTCTTCGACGCCAAGCCAGGCGGTCTTGCCCTCTACGGGCAGCGAAAATGAGGCGGTCTGCTCCATGGAAGCACCATTGAAAATGGGCTTCACCACGTAGAGCAGATAGAAGAAAATAAGCAGCAGGGCCACCAGTACCAGGGCTCCCCCCGTGGTGACCCCGTATTTGGCCAACTTATCCTTGATACGGCGCTTTCTGCTGCCCGCCATACCTAAGTTTATCGATTCCGATGACATGCAAGACCTCAATGTGAGCTAGGCTTGGCGGCATTATATGGCGGTTGCATGACAGTTTTGTTACATGGAAGCCGCTTTTGCAGCGGCAGTAGGAGGGGATTTTACAGCATCGAAGATGGGTAAGATTTTGCCCATGTTGGCAAGGCTAACAGACTGTTTGAAAAGGCATAATTGACAAGAGTCGCGTGGGAGGCTGGAGGCAACCTCCCTCTGCGGATCAGCTGGATGAGCCGGCGGATTGTTGCAATGCCTGCTTGGCGGCTTTCTTCTCGGCGCGGCGGCGCTTGAAAAAGGCCGACAACTGAGCCGAGCAGGCCTCTGCCAGCACCCCCGCCGCCAATTCCACCCTGTGGTTATGACGCGGGTCCTGCAGGATCTCGAACACAGAGCCGGCCGCCCCCGTCTTCAGATCCCGCGCTCCGTACACCACCCGCTTGACCCGGCTATGAATGAGGGCGCCGGCGCACATGCAGCAAGGCTCCAGAGTCACATAGAGGGTGGTATCCAGCAGGCGGTAGTTCTCAAGGCGCTGTCCAGCGGCGCGGATGGCCATCACTTCGGCATGAGCGCAGGCATCGTGCTCGCTGATGGAGCGGTTCCAGCCCTCCCCGATCACCTCATTACCCAGCACCAGCACGGCCCCGACCGGGATCTCGCCGATCCCTTCGGCTCTGGCCGCCAATGCCATGGCGTGACGCATCCAGTGTTCGTCCTGCTCTGCCTGTGCCAACTCTGTCGGTGTTTGCACTGCGGCGACTGCTGATGGTTCCACCCATGCCTCTCTTGATTGATAGCTATGTCTCTGCCCCGGCTCGCGGCACCTTTTACAATAGACGCCCATGACGGGGCGGCGATTATGCCAAATCCGGCCGCAAGGCCCAAGTTGCATCTTGGTTGCACAAGAAAGAAGCAGTCGGCATCTCTATGATAAAAAAGGAGTTGCACCCATAGCGCCAGAACATTAGACTTCCTCTCCGTCAGCTCAGACTGACCTTGTCGGCGTGTAGCGCAGCCAGGTAGCGCACTGTCATGGGGTGTCAGGGGTCGGAGGTTCAAATCCTCTCACGCCGACCATCATTCCCCGAAATAGCCCAGTCAAACGACTGGGCTATTTTTTTGCCCGCATTTTCTATCGCCAGCCATCCCCACTTCGCAGGAACAAAAAATATACAGAACCGCTTGAATCTTTCATGTGAACTCATTAATATGCGCGACTTTCCGCCGGTAGCGAGACAAGGAGGTGGAAAATCGGTGAAGGGATCACACACCGGCTTGCGTTCAACCAAGGACCAAGCATGAAACAGACCACAGAGACCAGCCCCACCATCGCGCTTTTTACCGTCCCCCAAGACACCACCTGCCCCGCTGCATATGAAGATGTGCAGGTCATTCAACTGGATGTGATCGATCTGGCAGAGCCGGAAGAGGAGTACTAATCCCTTCCGGGGACATCGCCATGCACTTCACGACAGGCCTTTATGGCCTTTTTTTCCCCGATTTGAGAGCGTGCACACAAAAAACGATAAATCACTGCATCGACAGACAATCGCAGGATTATCCACCAATATGTCGCCCCCCTGCTCTCCTGACATTTTTCTCATCACCTGATACAAACCTACGTTATTGCCCTTCACTTTCCACCAGGATGGCAACCTGCGCCATTCATACCCATTAATGGTCATTTAGTTTAAAACAGACGTTCATCAGCAATAGCCAGAAAGGCCTGAGGCTGCATAGAGGCTTTCAAACTAAATTAATACAGCTGTTTTTCAAAAGCTTGGAGTAAGGTCGGGATTTGTTTTTGCATTTGTAATTTTATTACGTAATAAATTACATGGTAAGCCTATTTTCACCAGACCGAATTACCCATCACCCCGCGATGAAAAGCAGAAGCATAACCATCTGCGTAGAGCTTTTACACCAACTACATAAATCATTAAAAAACATAAAGTTAATCATCACCCAAAAACGGGTGTTTAAAAAAAGTTGTTGACGCAATCGGCAATATTTCGCACCGTATGAAACGTGTTATCCCGTTGTTACGGGAAGATTACAGGAACAGGGATCGACTTTAGTCGTAGTTAATAAGTTCAAAATGTAATTCTCAAAGGAGTGAATCTTATGTCGGCACCAGCCCAGACCCACTGCAGCGCACGCCTTCGCATCCAGGGCGCCATGCTTCCCGATTACGCGCAAATCCTGACGCCGGACGCAGTGGCCCTGGTATCCGAACTGGTGGAACGTTTTGCCCCCCAGCGAGACGAATTGCTGAAACAACGTGTGGCCCGTCAGGCTCGCATTGATGGCGGTGAGCTGCCGGACTTCCTGCCGGAGACTGCCCACATCCGCGAGGGTAACTGGACCATTCGTGGTATCCCTGCCGACCTGCAGGATCGCCGCGTGGAGATCACCGGCCCGGTCGAGCGCAAGATGGTGATCAACGCCCTCAACGCCAACGTCAAGGTCTTCATGGCTGACTTCGAAGACTCCCTAGCGCCGGCCTGGAACAAGGTGATCGAGGGTCAAATCAACCTGCGCGATGCGGTGAACGGCACCATTGCCTATACCAGCCCCGAGGGCAAGGCCTATACCCTCAATGCCGATCCGGCCATACTCATCTGCCGGGTGCGCGGTCTGCACCTGCCGGAAAAACATGTCACCTTCGATGGGGAACCCATCCCTGGCGGCCTGTTCGACTTCGCCCTCTACTTCCTGCACAACTATCAGGCGCTGCTGGCTAAAGGCTCCGGTCCCTACTTCTACGTACCCAAGTTGCAGAGCCATCTCGAGGGGCGCTGGTGGAGCGAGGTGTTCGCCTGGACCGAAGACAAGTTCGGCCTGCCCCGCGGCACCATCAAGGCCACCGTGCTGATCGAGACCCTGCCGGCGGTGTTCGAGATGGACGAACTGCTCTATCAGATGAAGGATCATATCGTCGCCCTCAACTGCGGCCGCTGGGACTACATCTTCAGCTACATCAAGACGCTGAAGAATCACCCGGATCGCGTCCTGCCGGATCGCCAGGTAGTGACCATGGACAAGCCGTTCCTCTCCGCCTACTCGCGGCTGCTCATCAAGACCTGTCACAAGCGCGGCGCCCTGGCCATGGGCGGCATGGCGGCCTTTATTCCGGCCAAGGATCCGGCGGTCAACGAACAGGTCTTTGCCAAGGTGCATGCCGACAAGCAGCGTGAGGCCGACAACGGTCACGACGGCACCTGGGTGGCCCACCCGGGGCTGGCCGACACCGCCATGGCGGTGTTCAACGCCGCCATCCCGGCCGGTGCACAGAACCAGATCGGCGTGCTGCGTGAACAGGATGCTCCCATCACTGCCGCCGACCTGCTGGCCCCCTGCGAGGGCGAGCGCACCGAAGCTGGCATGCGCACCAACATCCGGGTTGCCCTGCAGTATCTGGAGGCCTGGATCAACGGTAACGGCTGCGTACCCATCTATGGCTTGATGGAAGATGCGGCCACCGCCGAGATCTCCCGTACCTCCATCTGGCAATGGATCCGCCACGGCAAGAGCCTCTCCAACGGCCAGGTGGTGACCAAGGATCTGTTCCGCCAGATGCTGGCCGAAGAGCAGGAGGTGGTCAAACGCGAAGTAGGTGAGGCCCGCTGGCAGGCTGGTCGCTTTGCCGAGGCGAGCGAGCTGATGGAGCAGATCACCTGCGCTGATACCCTGATCGATTTTCTGACGCTGCCCGGTTACGAGCGGCTCTGAATCACGGGCCCCGGAGGGGGCTCGCCAATAACAAGTCAATGGAAACGTGAAATCAATGAAAGAGGGAACTGATATGGCACTGACCCGTGAGCAACAGATCCAGGCTATCGAGAAAGACTGGGCCCAAAACCCCCGCTGGAAAGGGATCAAACGCGGCTACAGCGCCGAGGACGTGGTGAACCTGCGCGGCAGCTTGCAGCCGCAGCACACCCTGGCCCAACGCGGCGCCGACAAACTGTGGGAGCTGATCCACGGCGAGGCCAAAAAAGGTTACGTGAACTGCCTCGGCGCCCTGACCGGCGGCCAGGCGGTGCAGCAGGCCAAAGCCGGCATCGAGGCCATCTACCTCTCCGGCTGGCAGGTCGCAGCGGACAACAACCTCTCCTCCACCATGTATCCGGATCAGTCCCTCTATCCGGCCAACTCGGTACCGTCGGTGGTGGAGCGCATCAACAACTCCTTCGCCCGTGCCGACCAGATCCAGTGGGCCAACAAGGTAGGGCCGCAGGATGAGGGCTTCATCGACTACTTCCTGCCCATAGTGGCAGATGCCGAAGCCGGTTTTGGTGGCGTGCTGAACGCCTTCGAACTGATGAAGGGAATGATCGAGGCAGGTGCCGCCGGCGTACACTTTGAAGATCAGCTCGCTTCCGTGAAAAAATGCGGCCACATGGGTGGCAAGGTGCTGGTCCCGACCCAGGAAGCGGTGCAGAAACTGGTGGCAGCCCGTCTGGCAGCCGACGTCTGCGGCACCACTACTCTGGTGATCGCTCGTACCGACGCCAACGCGGCGGATCTCCTGACCACGGATGCAGATCCTTACGATGCCGACTTCCTGACCGGCGAGCGCACCGCCGAAGGCTTCTACAAGGTACGTGCCGGCATCGATCAGGCGATTGCCCGTGGTCTGGCTTACGCCCCCTACGCAGACATGGTGTGGTGTGAAACCGCCAAGCCGGATCTGGACGAGGCACGCAAGTTTGCCGAAGCGATCAAGGCCAAGTTCCCGGATCGCATCCTGGCCTACAACTGCTCCCCGAGCTTCAACTGGAAGAAGAACCTGGACGATGCCACCATCGCCCGCTTCCAGCAAGAGCTGTCCGACATGGGTTACAAGTACCAGTTCATCACCCTGGCGGGCATCCACAACATGTGGTTCCACATGTATGAGCTGGCCTACCAGTACGCCCGTGGCGAAGGGATGAAGCACTATGTCGAGATGGTGCAGCAGCCCGAGTTTGCCGCCGCCGAGCGTGGCTACACCTTCGTGGCGCACCAGCAGGAAGTGGGTACCGGTTACTTTGACAAGGTGACCACCGTAATCCAGGGTGGCCAATCCTCGGTGACCGCTTTAACGGGTTCCACCGAAGAGGATCAGTTCCACTGATTATCTAACGGTAGCAATCAAAAACCCCGGCCTGATGCCGGGGTTTCTTTTTGTCCGCTTGCCAGCTCACTCCAAAGAGAGTCACCAAACGTGACGGGGGTATCAGAGCTCGAGGATCTCTTTGACGAAGGGGATGGTGAGCTTTCGCTTGGCGCGAAATGAGGCATTGTCGAGCTGATTGAGGGTAGTAAGCAGGGTGCGCATGTCGCGGGAGAGGCGGTTTAGCAGGAAACGACCCACGTCGATGGGCAGTTTGAAGCCCCGCAGCTCGGCACGCAACTGCAGGGCACTGAGCTTGCCTTCATCATCCAGCTCATCGAGATGGAAACTTACCCCCCAGTCGAGGCGGGAGGCGAGATCCGGCAGTTGCAGCCCCAGTTTGCGCGGCGCACTGCAGCCGGTCACGATGAGGGTTCCCTCGCCCTTCTCCTTCCAACGATTGTAAAAATCGAACAGGGCGCGCTCCCACAAGTCATTGCCGGCGATGGCTTCCAGGCTGTCGAGACAGACCAGCGGCAGGCTCTCGAGGGCATCCAGCATGCTGGGATCCAGCTGTTCGAACTGATCGAGGGAGAGATAGGCAGCGGCTGCGTCGCGGGCGTTGACCTCGGCACAGGTCGCATGGAGCAGGTGGGAACGCCCCGACCCCTTGGCTCCCCAGAAATAGAGGAAAGGAGCCCCCTGACCAATGGCCGCGTTTTTCAGGGCGGTGATCAGATGAGCATTGTTGCCGGGATAAAAACTGACGAAGGTTTCATCGTCCGGTAGTTGTACGGCTAAAGACAGTTGGGCCGGTTGCTTCACTCGTTAGGCTTTGACTGTGACATTTGCTACCAAGTGTATCATCGCCGGGCCGGATAGAGAACCGCCCGGACGAGCCGGGCGGTATACAAAAGCCTTATAAAATCAGGGCTGCGACCATTGGTAACGCAATGCGCTGCCATTATCGTCAACCCGATGCAGGCGGCTCTCGAGCTGAAGCATGCGGGCCAGCTCGGCCTGATCACCCTGCAGGGTGAAATTGAAGGTGACCTGGTCCCCTTCCAGTTTGCCAATCTCCACCTTGCTCACGTTGGCCATCCCCTGCAGCATCTTCTGCACGGCGATCATGCTGTCCACATCGGAAAGCCCACTCACCACCAGACTCTGGCTGGAGGCCGGCCCCGAGACGCGGGCACCATAGTTTTTCACCAACCAGCCTGCCAGGGTATCGGCAAAGCCCTGTGCCACCTCGGCCTGGGAGCCAGCACCATTGCCCCGGGTCAGCTCGGCCACCTCACCACCGGCCTTGGGTCCGTAGAGACCCCAGTCGATGTTCCACTTCTCCCCTTCCGGCGTCAGCTTGCCCAGCACCACCATCTCGGCGCCATAGCGCTGACTCGCCTTGAGGATGGGATCGGCGAAACGGCCCCACACATCGGTCGCACTGACCGCCATGTTGTCGTCCAGATCCATCAGCGGAATGCTGACTGGCAGCCCCAATGTCTGGGCCTGTTCACGCAGGGCCCTGGCCCAACCATCGGCGGATTGATCCGCAAGCAGGCGGCGCTCCCCCTGATCCACTACCAGCCAGATCGCCACCTGGGGGCGCACCGGACCCAGCAGGGCATACTGGCTGTCGGCCACCAGCCGGCTGACCTTGTCGCTCTTGAATTCGGCCTTCAGATACTTGACCGAATCCAGATCCTGATAGCCGTAGCTCTTTACATAGTCGCCGGGAGCCGCCAACGCCTTGGCCACCGCTGGCTGGCTGAGGATATCCCGCTTGCCGGTCACCTTGACCAGAACTTCTCCCAACGCCTGGGACTGGGCCGCCGTCATATCGCCGCTGGTGGGCGCCTTGCCCTGATAGAGATCGGTCACCTGGGCGGCAGAGGCCATGAAGGAGAGACCGCAACAAAGAGCGGTGATTGCGCGTTTGAACATGAATATCATCTCGAACAGGGAGCCTGTGGCTATGGTAGCGGCAAGGCGCGCCATGCGGCAAGGCTGCCAGAAACAACAGAGCCGGCAGAACGCCGGCTCGGAGTGCCGCTCACCCGAACAGGGGCGGCTGATTGCATCGGCTTACTTGGTGCCGAAGATCTTGTCACCGGCATCGCCCAGACCCGGGACGATATAGCCCTTCTCGTTCAGCCCCTTGTCGATGGAGGCACAGAACAGTTCCACGTCCGGGTGAGCGGCTTCCAACGCCTTGATCCCTTCCGGGGCGGCAACCAGCACCAGCACCTTGATGGAGTGGCAGCCTTTCTTTTTCAGCAGGTCGATGGTGGCGATCATGGAGCCGCCGGTGGCCAGCATGGGGTCGATAACCAGGGCCAGACGCTCGTCGATGTTGCTGACGATCTTCTCGAAGTAAGGTACCGGCTGCAGGGTCTCTTCATCGCGGTAGATGCCGACCACGCTGACGCGAGCGCTCGGCATGTGCTCCAGCACGCCGTCCATCATGCCCAGACCGGCACGCAGGATGGGCACGACTGTGACCTTCTTGCCCTTGATCTGGTCAACTTCTACTGGCCCATTCCAGCCATCAATGGTAACCTTCTCCGTTTCGAAGTCAGAGGTCGCTTCGTAGGTCAGCAAACTGCCCACTTCTTTGGCCAGTTCACGGAAACGCTTGGTGCTGATATCGCCTTCACGCATCAGACCGATCTTGTGTTTGACCAGGGGATGTTTGACTTCAACGACTTTCATTATTATCTCCTCTAACTGCCGCAAAAAAAATCGCGGAATCATACAACAAAAGCCGCCGCTTGTAGAGTTTTTCCGCGCAAAAATGCGCAAACGATTTCCTTTCTGGTTTTTCCCCCGCACTGCTAGAATACGCCCCGAATTTTACCCTCCACTTCTTCACATGACGGGGAATACTCGTGACAGACAAAACCTCACTGAGCTACAAGGATGCTGGCGTGGATATTGATGCCGGCAATGCACTGGTTGAACGTATCAAGGGCGTGTCCAAACGCACTCGTCGTCCTGAAGTCCTTGGTGGTCTTGGCGGCTTTGGGGCCTTGTGTCAAATCCCTGCGGGCTACAAGGAGCCGGTGCTGGTCTCCGGCACTGATGGGGTGGGCACCAAGCTGCGCCTGGCCATCGATCTGAAAAAACACGACACCGTGGGCATCGATCTGGTGGCCATGTGCGTCAACGATCTCATCGTGCAGGGTGCCGAGCCTCTGTTCTTCCTCGACTACTATGCCACCGGCAAGCTGGATGTGGACACAGCCGCCGCCGTGGTCACCGGCATCGGTGAAGGTTGCGAGCAGTCCGGATGCGCCCTGGTGGGCGGCGAAACCGCCGAGATGCCGGGCATGTATGAGGGGGATGACTACGATATCGCCGGTTTCTGCGTCGGCGTGGTCGAGAAGAGCGAGATCATCGACGGCAGCAAGGTCGGCGAAGGGGATGCCCTGATCGCCCTGGCCGCCAGCGGGCCCCACTCCAACGGCTTCTCCCTCATTCGCAAGATCCTGGAAGTCTCCCAGGCCGACGTGCATCAGCCGCTGGGTGACACCACTCTGGCAAATGCCCTGCTGGAGCCGACTCGTATCTATGTGAAACCTGTGCTCAAGCTCATCAAGGAGTGCGAGATCCACGCTCTGTCCCACATCACCGGCGGCGGCTTCTGGGAAAACATCCCGCGCGTGCTGCCGGCCAACACCCAGGCGGTGATCGACGAGCAGAGCTGGCAATGGCCGGCGGTGTTCAGCTGGCTGCAAGAGGCCGGCAACGTTACCCGTCACGAGATGTATCGCACCTTCAACTGCGGCGTCGGCATGATCATCGCCCTGCCGGCAGATCAGCTTGAAAAAGCGCTGACCCTGCTCAAGGCCGAAGGCGAGAACGCCTGGCACATCGGCCATATCGCCAAGGCGGCCGATGGCGAGGAGCAGGTCATCATCCAATGATGCGGATCCTGGTCCTTATCTCCGGCAGCGGCAGTAACCTGCAGGCGATTCTCGACAGTTGCGCCGCTGGCAAGATTGCCGGGGAAGTGGTTGGCGTCATCAGCAACAAGGCCGATGCCTATGGTCTGGTGCGCGCCAGGGAAGCCGGCGTGGCCACCAACATCCTCGCCCAGCAGCAGTTTGCCGACCGGGCGGAGTATGACGCCGCCCTGCTGGCACTGATGGCGGACTATCAGCCCGATCTGGTGGTGCTGGCCGGGTTTATGCGGATCCTGAGTGCCGCTCTGGTACGTCACTTCGCGGGGAAGATGATCAATATCCATCCCTCCCTGCTGCCCAAGTATCAGGGGCTGCACACCCACCAGCGCGCCATCGACGCAGGTGACGACGAACACGGCGCCAGCGTCCACTTCGTCACCGAAGAACTCGATGGCGGCCCGGTGATCCTGCAGGCCCGCGTTCCCATCTTTGAGGGGGATGAAGCTGATGAAGTGGCAGCAAGGGTACAGGCCCAGGAGCACAGCATCTACCCGCTGGTGGTGCAGTGGTTCTGTCAGGGTCGGCTGCGGATGCAGGAGGGCGCCGCCTTCCTGGATGGCGCACGACTCGGCCCGGCGGGTTATGCCAGCGAGTAACCGCTAACTGCAGCATGCGCAATGTCACAAGGGAGGCTTTGGCCTCCCTTGTCATTTCTATCGACCACCACAATTGCTGCTGTCAGGTCCGATTACGCCGCTACGCAGCTAATCGAACTTACACCGGATTGTCGATATCGATAAAGGTCACATCCAGCCCGTGCACGGTGGCGAGCCACTCCCCCAGCGCCTTGACGCCGTAACGCTCGGTGGCGTGATGACCGGCGGCGTAGAAGTGCATCCCCATCTCGCGGGCGGTGTGGATGGTCTGCTCGGACGCCTCGCCGGAGATGAAGGCATCGATGCCCTGCTCCGCCGCCAGATTGATGTAGCTCTGGCCACCGCCGGTGCACCAGGCCACGGAGCGAATAAGCTCGGGGCCACAGTCACCGCAATGGAGTGGCTCACGGCCAAGGCGCTCGGCGATGAGCCTGGCAAAATCGGCTCCGCTCATGGGCTCATCCAGCTTGCCCACCATGGCGACGCTCTTGCTGTTCCAGGGCTCCAGCCCGCGGCGCACCTTGATGCCCAGCAACTGGGCCAGCTGGGCGTTGTTGCCCACCTCGGGATGCACGTCCAGCGGCAGGTGATAGGCGAACAGGTTGATGTCGTGGGTCAGCAGGGTCTTGATGCGGCGCTGCTTCATGCCGGTGATCTGGGCCGGTTCGCCGCTCCAGAAGTAGCCGTGATGGACCAGGATGGCATCGGCGTTGGCGGCCACTGCCGCATCGATCAGGGCCTGGCTGGCGGTGACGCCGGTCACCACCTTGCGAATGCGCTCACGCCCCTCCACCTGCAGGCCATTGGGACAGTAATCCTTGATGGCGTGCGGTTCGAGCAGATGATTGAGTACGGTTTCGAGTTTTCGATGAGAGATCATAAGGGTCCCTTATTAAGGCTCGAGCCCCTGTTTTACCAATAAAAACAGGGCCCAGGCTCAAAGCGCCAAGGGCCCCATGATAATCGAGCCGGGCCGGCAAGACCATGACAGCCCCTACATTCAGGCAGGCAGGTCGATCCCCGCCTCCCGCATCTGCGCCAGCTTGTAGCGCAGGGTACGCGGGCTGATGCCGAGCCGGTCGGCCACCTCCTTGCGACTGCCATTGCAGTCCTGCAGGGTGTCGAGAATGATCTGGTGCTCCTGCTGTTTGAGCTCGCTGCCGAGGCGATCCCCGCCATAACTGCGATCGGGCATGGCCCCCATCTCCTGCTCGTCCACCTCTTCCAGGATGAGATGCCCCTCGCCGATGACGCCGTCCGGACTCAGGATGAGGGCACGCTGCACCACGTTGTCGAGCTCGCGCACATTGCCGGGCCAGGGGTGAGCCAGCAGACACTCGCGTGCGTCGGCCTCCAGTTGTGGCGTTGGCAAGCCCTGCTGGCTGGCATGCAGCGCCAGCAGGTGTTCCGCCAGCGGCAGTATGTCGCCGGGGCGTTCGCACAAGGACAACCAGCGCAGCGGAAAGACGTTGAGGCGGTAGTACAGGTCTTCACGGAACAGGCCGTCCTGCACCGCTTTTTTCAGATCCCGGTTGCTGGTGGCGATAACCCGCACATCGAGGGGGATCATCTTGCGACTGCCGAGCCGCTCCACCTCTTTCTCCTGCAGTACCCGCAGCAGCTTGGCCTGCAACCCGAGATCCATCTCGGTGATCTCGTCAAGGAGCAAAGTGCCTCCCTGGGCCTGCTCGAACTTGCCCGGGCACCCCTGCACCGCGCCGGTGAAGGCCCCCTTCTCGTAACCGAACAGGGTCGCCTCCAGCATGTTTTCCGGAATGGCGGCACAGTTGATGGCGATGAAGGGTTGCTCGGCGCGGCTGGAGTTATCGTGAATGTAGCGAGCTAGCACCTCCTTGCCGGTACCGCTCGGGCCGGTCACCATCACGGTCGCCTCGCTTCTGGCCACCCGAGTCGCCAGCTGGAACAACTCGGCGGTCTTGGGATCCCCGTACACCACGGCGCGTTTTTCCACCTTCTGGGCCGGCACGTAACGGCTGACCTGATTGAGCAGCACCTCGGGGGAAAAAGGCTTGGCCAGATAGTCGATGGCCCCCTCGCGCATGGCGCGCACCGCGCCGTCGATGTTGGCGTAGGCGGTCATCAGGAGGACCGGCAACTGCGGATATTGCTGACGAATGGTGGCCAGCAGGGTCAGGCCATCCATGCCCCCCATCTGGATATCGGAGATCACCATGTCAAAGTTCTGGCGCGAGAGGGCAAGCAGGGCCCGCTCGCCGCTGTCCACCTCACGGCACTCGTAGCCGCCGAGCAGCAGGGTATCCACCAGCGCCTCGCGCAGGCCATTGTCATCTTCAACTACCAGGATCCTGGCCTGTGTCATGCTACACCTCCAAGCTGCACCGACTGCTGATGCAGGGGGAACGACAGAGTAAAACAGGTGCCTTCACCAAGCACGGAGGCCACGCTGACCTCCCCCTGGTGGGCACGTACGACGGATTGCACCACCGCCAGCCCAAGGCCTGTGCCCTGGGAGCGGGTGGTAAAGAAGGGTTCGAACACCTGGCCGAGCTGATGGCTCGGGATCCCCTTGCCATTGTCGATGACGCGCATCTCCACCCGGGTACCACTGCGCACCGCGCTCACCAAAAGCGAATCGGCCCCCGCCTGCTGGGCGTTGGCGATCAGGTTGTTGATGGCTCCCGACAGCGCGTTGCTGTTGGCCAGCAGGCAGAGATCGGGCTCCGGCGCCTGTATGTGCAGCTCACATCCTTGCTGCAGGCAGAAGGCCTCGGCCCCCGCCTGTACCTCGGCCATCAGTCCCTGCACCGAGATGGGGGTGACCACCTGATTGTCGCCGTTGCGGGCAAACAGCAGGATGTCGTTGATCTGCTTTTCCAGATCCTTGAGCCTGTCCATCAGCTTTTGCTGAAACTGGCTGCGGGATTCGGGCTTGAGGGTACGGTTGGCCAGGTTGGCGCCATAGAGCATGGCGGCAGAGAGTGGCGTGCGGATCTGGTGGGCCAGCGAGGCGGCCATGTTGCCAAGGGCCGACAACCGCTTCATGTGGTTGACGCGATCCTGCAGCTTGCGGGTCTCGGTGAGATCGTTGATGAACACCAGCTGGCCGGGCTGATCCGGCAGGGGCTGGGTCGAGAGCTGGACCCGGCGACCATCGCGCAGGGAGATCTCGTGGCCGTCATCTTCCCGGGGCTCGAAGCAGCGAGCGATGACCTGACGCCAGAGTTCCCCTTCCAGCGGCTCCCCCAGCAGGGAGAGCGCGGCCGGATTGGCCCGGGTGATCACCCCGGCGCCATCGAGCAGCAACACTCCGGTGGGGAGTGCCGTGAAGATGGCGTAGAGCTGGCTCACTTCGTGGGACTGGAGTGGCATGTCCTGCTGCAAGATTGTCATAAAGCTGACCTCAAACTGGCAATTTGGTCAGCTCATTCAATTTTCATGCCACTAAATTAAATCAATTAAAACAAAGAATTAAAGACAGGCGTCAAGGCATTGACCCTTAGCCCTCCTTGCTCATCCCGTACTTTTTCATCTTCTCGACCAGGGTGGTACGACGCATGCCGAGCAAGTCGGCGGCGCGAGCCACCACCCCCTCCTGGGACTCCAGGGCCTGGCGGATCAGCTCCACCTCGAGGTCGGCCAGCATCTCCTTGAGATTGACCCCCTCCTCCGGCAACTGCATGGAGCGGGCCGAGCTGAAGGCGTGATCCAGCTCTGGCGGGTCCTGGAATACGGCGGCCAGCGCATCGCGCTCGTCCATCTCGGTCAGTCGCTCGTCCCGTGGCTCGCAGGGCAGCAGGCGGTAACGGCTCGGCAAGTCCGCCACATCGACGATCTGGTGCGGATAGAGGATGAGCAGGCGCTCCAGCAGGTTGGAGAGTTCGCGCACATTGCCGGGCCAGGGGTACTGCATCAGGGACTCCATGGCGCGCTGGGTCAGGCGAATAACGCCCTGGTGCTGCTCCGCATGGCGGTTGAGCAGCTCCTGTAGCAACAGGGGAATATCATCACAGCGATCCCGCAGCGGCGGCGTCTCGATGGGAAAGACGTTGAGGCGATAGTAGAGATCCTCGCGAAAATCCTGGGTGCGGATCATCGCCTCCAGATCCCGGTGAGTCGCGGCGATGACACGCACATCGGCCTGGATGGGCTTGCCACCGCCGACCCTGTCGAACATCCGCTCCTGCAATACCCGCAGCAGCTTGACCTGCATCGGCATCGGCATGTCGCCGATCTCGTCAAGAAACAGGGTGCCTCCCTGAGCCAGTTCGAAGCGACCACGGCGAGCGGCGATGGCACCGGTGAAGGCCCCCTTCTCGTGGCCAAACAGCTCGCTCTCGAGCAGTTCGGCGGGAATGGCACCACAGTTGATGGGCACGAAGGGACCAGCACTGCGGGTTGATAGTTCGTGGATGGCCCTCGCCACCACCTCTTTACCGGTCCCGGATTCCCCCAGGATCAGCACGTTGGCATCGGTTTCGGCCACCTGACCGATGAGGCGGCGCACCTCCTGGATCCCCTTGCCCTTGCCCACCAGCAGGCGCAGCAGGGGCCTGCCCCTTATCGTGGGTCTGCTGGCGAGGATGCAGGGAGACAAACGCCTGACAGAAATGCAGATGGCGAGTGAGGGATTCGTAAGTGATGGGGGCCTGCGCCACACCGATGAAATTGCTGTTGTCGAGATCGGCATCGATCAGGGAGAGAAACGGCGTGCGGGGGAAGGCCGCCAGCAGCTCGGGCAAGGGGCGCTCCGTCAGCTCACCCACCAATACCCCCTGCAGCGGGCCGGCGGATTCGATGGCAACGTCGAGGTCCCCTTCGGCCACATCCTGCCACGGGATCCCCATGAACGAGAGCACTGTTTCCAATTGCTGACGCCGTGCTTCATCGGCATCAACAATCAACACGCCCATCTCCACCATATCCACCTCTCGCGATTACATAGCTAACTTATTGTTTTATTTGATTATAAAACGCTCGTTGACGGTTCCTTTGCGGCACACAAAGTGCCAAAAATCCGACACATTGTCAAAAATTGTCGTAGTCAGGGTAAGTGTATCGACACAAAGAGGGGAGAAGATAAATTTTGCCAACGATTTTTTTGCGCAAGCAGAAACGGGGAAAACGGCCCGCCAGGCGGGCCGTGTCGGCACTCCCGATAAGCTCAGTGACGGGAATGGTGAGGAGCTGCGTAACGGCACTCGGGAAAACGACTGCAGGCGAGAAATAGCCGGCCGGCATGAGGGCCTTTTTTGGCTTCCCGCTCCACCAGCGGGGCATCGCAGCGAGGGCAGTGGGGGACGTCTTGCTCCTCATCATCCTCCGGATCGTCGAACAGCAGAGCGGCCAGCTCCTCTTCTGCTGGCTCGGACACGACGGTTGTCCTGGTGACAGCCAACTCGGGTTCGGTTGACGACAGCCCGGCCAGGGGGGCAGCCCGCTTATGCTCTTTGCCTTCCACATCGACCCCATCGAGCAACAACGGGTTGAAGGTAGGTTCTCGCCGCTCCCCGGGCAGCAGCTCATCGGCCTGCGGTTCACGCCTCTTGGTCAACAGCGGCTGAAGCTGCTCGCGCAGATCTTCCACCAGATAGTGGCTGCCTGCGGGGATCTGCAGCAGGGGAAAACCGGCGCCGTCACAGGCCGCCTTCAGGAAGCTGTCACGCACCTTGCGCTTCTGGTGACGGGGGCCGCTTTCATCGAGCTCGATGGCGCAGACAAAAGAGAGATCGGCGGGATGGCATAGCAGGTAATCAAAATGCTTGCCCCCTATCTTGCCTGCATACTGCTGCCATTTGTTCTTGCCAAGGGCGGCCTGTGGCACCAGCACGTCCACCACCGGCACCTTGGCAAAGACCCTGGCCTGTTCCCCTGCCGCCTGTTCCAACACGGTGAGAAAGGCCCGTTCGGCGGGGTTTAGCAGGGTCTCCTGCAGCTCATAGGGCAGACGCTGCGGGCGCCGACCCCGACGCCAGACGATCGCCAGCACGAGCAGCGCCAGCAACAGCAAACCCGAAAGGATGAGGATATTCATGAAAACGCGATCCAGTTCACGACACGACAGGGCGCTCACTCTACCACAGCCGTCGTGGCACAAGGCAGCCGGCAATTGAGGTGGATAAGCAAAACGCCCCGCTTTTTGTCCATTTGCCTGCGAACGGGGCTTCATATGGCCTGCCACAGCAGGCACAATGCTAGGGTCGGTTGAGATGGCGTTGCACTCGCGACGACATCCCGGCCGGACTAAAAACCATTCCAAGGAGAGCAGGATGCAAAAGCAATTGGTGGTCACCGTGATCGGTGCAGACAAACCCGGGATCGTCGAAAGCCTGGCGGCCGTCATCAGCCGTGAGCAGGGCAACTGGCTGGGCAGTGCCATGAGTGAATTAGCGGGCCAGTTTGCCGGTATCCTCCATGTATCGGTGCCCGAAGAGCACTATCGCAGCCTGTGCGAAGCGCTGGCCATGCTGCCAGGCCTCACCATCAGCTTCGCCGAAGGAACCCCCTCGGCAGAGCCAGTCAACCAGATGATGATGACGGTCACCGGCAACGATCGCCCCGGTATTGTCCACGAGGTGGCCAGCATCTTGCGCCAGCTCAACATCAACGTGGCCGACCTCACCACCGGCTGTGAACCGGCCCCCCACTCCGGCGCTCCGCTCTTCTATGCCCACGCGCTGGTCGCCCTGCCCGACGAGCTCGAAATGGAGACCCTGATCGGCGCACTGGAGTCCCTCTCCGACGATCTGGTGGTCGATATCGACGAGGGGTTTGGCGAGTAATATTTTTGTCATTGAACTGTCATATATTCACGCCATACCAGCCCCTAAAACGGATCGACACAGAGGCACAAGATGAGCACCGACAAGCTGTATGAAGAGAAAGAGCTGAGCTGGCTCTCATTCAATGAACGGGTGTTGCAAGAGGCGATGGACAAGACGGTGCCCCTCATCGAGCGGGTCCGCTTCCTCGGGATCTTCTCGTCCAACCAGGACGAGTTCTTCAAGGTGCGGGTATCTGACGTCAAGCGCCGCATCCTGATCAACGAGGTACACGGCGGCGATGACGAAGCCAAGGTGTTGCTGCGGGCCATCCAGCAGAAGGTGATGGCCCTTGGCGAGGCGTTCGACAACACCTACAAGGAGCTGCTGATCGCGCTGGCCCGCCACAACATCTTCTTGGTCAACGAGAACCAGCTCTCCGAGAACATCCAGAAATGGCTGCGGGTCTTTTTCCGGGAGAAGGTGTTGCGCCACATCATCCCGATCCTGCTCAACAAGGAGGTCAACCCGGTCAAGTTCCTCAAGGATGAGTACACCTATCTGGCCATCGAGATGAAGAAGAATGGCCAGGTGATCCAGTACGCCCTGGTGGAGGTACCCACCGACGATCTGCCCCGCTTCTTCCAGCTGCCGCCGGAGGGCACCCGGCGCAAGAAGCAGATCATCATCCTGGACAACGTCATCCGCTTCTGTCTCGACGAGATATTCAAGGGCTTCTTCGATTACGACGAGATTGCCGCCTATGCGGTCAAGCTGACCCGCGACGCCGAGTATGACCTCTCGGATCAGCTGGACTTGAGCCTGGTGGACAAGATGAGTGATGGCCTGAAGCAGCGCCTCACCGCCATGCCGGTACGCTTCGTCTACGAGCGTGAGATGCCGGCCGCCATGATAAGTTTTCTCAAGCTCAAGCTGCAGATCAGCTCCTACGACGCCATCATGCCCGGCGGACGCTATCACAACTTCAAGGATTTCATCGGCTTCCCCAACGTGGGACGGGACTATCTGGAAAACCCCAAGCTGCCGGCCCTGGAGTGCCGCGACTTCGACGGTTTCGTCAACGCCTTCGACGCCATCACCAGGCAGGACATACTGCTCTACTACCCGTACCACAAGTTCCACCACTTCACCGAGCTGGTACGTCAGGCGGCGTTCGATCCGGCAGTCAGTGCCATTCGCATCAACATCTACCGGGTTGCCAAGAAGTCGCGGATCATCCACTCCCTCATCGATGCCGCCAACAACGGCAAGAAGGTGACGGTAGTGGTGGAGCTGCGCGCCCGTTTCGATGAGGCGGCCAACATCGACTGGGCCAATATCCTGACCAATGCCGGAGTCAAGGTAGTGTTCGGGGTACCTAGCCTCAAGATCCACTCCAAGCTCTGCCTCATCACCCGCCACGAAAATGGCGAAGCGGTGCGCTATGCCCACATCGGCACCGGCAACTTCAACGAGAAGACCGCCAAGATCTACACCGACTTCTCCCTGCTGACCCGCCACCCGGACATCACCGCCGAGGTGGAGAGCGTGTTCGAGTACATCGAATACCCCTACCGGCGCTACAAGTTCAACCACCTGCTTGTCTCCCCCATCAACAGCCGCCGCCAGCTCTACCGGATGATCGACAACGAACTGGCCAACGCCAAGGCGGGCCAGCCCAGCGGCATCACTCTCAAGATCAACAACCTGGTGGACAGAGACCTCATCAACCGGCTCTATGCCGCCAGCCAGGCCGGGGTGCCCATCCAGATGATCATCCGCGGCATGTGCGCCCTGCGCCCGGGTGTGCCGGGTCTTAGCGACAACATCCGGGTCATCAGCATCATCGACCGCTTCCTCGAACACCCGAGGGTGATGGTGTTTCACAACAAGGGCAATCCCCAGCTCTACATCTCCAGCGCCGACTGGATGAGCCGCAACATCGACGGGCGGATCGAGGTGGGCACCCCCATCTATGACGAGCGGCTCAAGCAGCGCATCCTCGATATTCTCGAGCTGCAACTGAGCGACACCTGCAAGGCGCGGGTCATCGATGCCGACCAGAAGAACGAATACGTGAAGCGGGGCAACCGCCGCAAGATCCGCTCCCAGGTCGCGATTTACGACTACCTCAAACGTATCGAGGCCAACAATGGACAATAGTCTGTATGCCGCCGTGGATCTCGGCTCCAACAGTTTTCACATGGTGATCGCCCACCTCTCGGAGGGGCGCTTTCGCATCGTCGATCGCATCAAGGAACGGGTGAGGCTGGCGGAAGGGATGGATGAGCAAAAGCGGATGAGTCCGGAGGCGATGGCCCGCGGCCTCGCCTGCCTGGCGCTGTTTGCCGAGCGGCTCACCAACATCAGGCCGGAGCATATCCGCATCGCCGGCACCTATACCCTGCGCCGCGCCAGCAACGCCCGCGAGTTTGTGAGCGAGGCGGCCAAGGTGCTGAACCACCCCATCGAGATCATCAGCGGTCAGGAGGAGGCGCGCCTCATCTATCAGGGGGTCGCCCATACCCAGCACATCGAGGGTCAGGTGCTGGTGGTAGACATCGGCGGCGGCAGCACCGAGCTCATCGTCGGCGAGGGGTTCGAACACAAGGCGCTCACCAGCCGCAAGATGGGTTGCGTCAGCTTTACCCAGAGCTTCTTTGCCGGCGGCAAGCTCACCGAGAAGGCCTTCACCAGCGCCGTGCTGGAGGCCCAGCACCAGCTCGCCCCCATCATCAACCAGTACCGCAAGCTCGGCTGGCAGAGCTGCCTCGGCAGCTCGGGATCGATCCGCACCGTGCGGGACGTGCTGCAAGGGGAAGGCTGGACCGACGGCGGCATCACCCTGGCGGGGCTGGAGCGACTCAAGGCCGAGATGATTGAACGCAAGCGGGTGGACAATCTCAAGCTGAGCGGCCTTTCGGAGGAGCGCCAGGAGGTGTTCGCCGCCGCGGTGGCCATCCTGCTCGGGCTCTTTACCTCACTGCCCATCGAGCGGATGGAGTACTCCGACGGCGCCCTGCGCGAAGGCTTGCTCTATGAATTCGAGGAACGGCTGCAGCACCACGACATTCGCGAGCGCACCGCCCAGGCTCTCGGCCTGCACTACAAGATGGACAAGAGGCAGGCCGCCCGGGTCGAGCAGAGTGTCTTGGCCCTGTTCGATGCCCTGCAAGCGCCCTGGCAGATGCCGACCGAACCTTATCGCGCCATCCTCGGCTGGGCGGCGCGGCTGCACGAGATTGGCCTTGCCATCAACTACAGCGGCATCCATCGCCACTCCGCCTATATCCTGCAGCACACCGACTTGCCCGGCTTCAACCAGGACGATCAGGCCCTGCTGGCGGCGCTGGTACGCTTCCAGCGCAAAGGGCTCAAGCTCGCCGAGCTACCCGCCCTGCCCAACCACGACGAGCAGACGGTGCTGCGCTGCATCCGCATCCTGCGCCTCGCCGTGGCGGCCCATCACAAGCGCCAGGATGACATGCTGCCCGAGCTGCACGTGCAGGCGGCCGGCGATCAACTGGTGGTCAACCTGCCCGCCAGCTGGTGCGAGGAGAACCGGCTCTTGATGCAAAACTTGGAAAAAGAGCAGCGCTACTGCAATGAACAGGACTGGCCCCTGCTGTTTCACCTCACTTGACAAACCGGCCGCTCACAGCAAAACAAAAAGGCAGCCACTGGCTGCCTTTTTGCTGATGGGCTTCTTGCTTACGCCCCCTGCAGTTGCGGTAACAAGAGCTTGGCAATTTCGAAGTAGATGATGAGACCGGTGCCATCGACCAGGGTGGCGATGAAGGGCGCCGACACCACGGCCGGATCGATCCTAAAACGACGCAGCACCATGGGGATCACCGAAGCGACAGTGGCACTCCACAGCACGATGGCGATGATGGTCAGGGTCACCACCAGTCCAATCTCGGGCCCAACCCCCAGGCTCCAGGCCCGCACCCAGGCGGCCAGCGCGATGGCCAGGGAAATCAGCACACCGGTGGATAGCTCCTTTCTCAGTACCGAGCCCAGATTGCGCAGGCTCACCTCCCCCACTGCCATGGCACGCACGATCGTGGTGGTGATCTGGGTGCCACTGTTGCCACCGGTGCCGATGAGCAGCGGAATGAAGAAGGCCAGGGCGATGACCGCCTCCAACTGCTCTTCAAACGCCCGCAATACGGTGCCGGTGTAAGCTTCAGCCACGAACAGGACCAGCAGCCAACCCACCCGCTTGCGCCACAGCTGCCAGGGGGTCGCCTGCAGATAGGAGGTATCGAGGGGCGATGAGCCCCCCTGCATCTCGGCATCCTCGGTGGATTCGCGCTCCAGAATGTCGGCGGCATCGTCGAGGTGAAAGATCCCCACCAGGCGCCCTCTATCCTCCACCGGCAATACCTGGAGGTCACGGTCGATCAGCAGGCGCGCCGCCAGCTCCTGATCCGCCCGTGCATTGATCCGCACCGCTTCCCTGTCCATCAGGGTCGCCACGCTCGCCTGCGGATCGGCGATCAACAGCGCCTTGAGGGAAATGCTCCCCAGAAGTTTGCCCTCCCCGTTGACGACGTAGATTTGGCGAAACAGCCTGGCGTTGTCCCAGGCATCGTGGAGCAGTTGCCGGGCCCGGCCTGCAGAGTCGGCTTCCCGCACCGCCAGATACTCCTGGCGCATGTTGGCCCCTACCGATTCGGTGGGCCAATCCAGCAGGGCCTCGTACATCTCCCTGGCCTGCGCCGGAAAACGCTCGAGCAACCGGGGGCGATCCTTGCGGCCCAGTTTGCGCAATATGGTCGCCATCTCCCGGCGGGGGATAGCCTCCTGCAGCACGCTGACTATGCTGCCATGCAACCTCAGCAGCAGGTTGCCGGCACTCTCCGCCGGCAGCGCCCCCAGCAGGGCGCCCCCTTGCGTGACCGGCAGGGTGTCAAAGACACAGTTGAGCTCTTCGGCCTTCAGGGTCAGCAGTTGATCGGCGCGCTGGACCGGATCCAGATTGTGCGCCAGCCAGCCCTGCAGGGCCGCCAGATCGAGCAGTTGATGACGATTGAGAAGGGTGTGTGTTTTCTTCATCACAGATATCCTCATGTGATTTCAGGCAAGCCTGAACACATCCGGCAGAGCGCCGGATGCGACGACAAGAAAACAGCAATTTGATGGACGAGTAATAGGCAGGAAATGACGCCGTTCGGCGTGTCATCATCCCCACGTACCAGCTTTAGCACTGCATAACGTATCCGGCATGCCGGAAGCCACTTGGGTTGACACCTTAATCCGATGAAAACTGTCCTGATCTTGGGCGTCTCTGGACGTCGTGAGATCAGTGGCCTGTGTTTATACAGGAGCCTCGCCTAACGAGATGCTGCAAATAAGACGCACAACCCCTGTTGTGCGGGCGGCATGATCAGCCAATCGGCCAGAGGGGTCAACCCAGGGCGCGGCAAAAATAGCCATACGCAACAGCTTGTTACAATTGTCGGCGGATTGGGTGTAAGGCGGGATAACAAAAGGCCCCGAAGGGCCTTTTGTTATTTCATGCATCAGCGGATGTAGTCGAACAGGGTCAAGCGGCTTATCTTGCTGAACGAGAGCTGGGAGGCGCTCAGGGCGGCGTCCTCCTTGGCCAGAGTCGAGATCACATCGTAGAGATCCGCTTCCGAGACCTTGGCCCGCGCCTCGGTATTGAGGGTGCTGAGCCCCTCGTTGGAGTTCATCACCTGCTCCAGGCTGTTCATCCGGCTGCCGAGATCCCCCAGCCCGCGATCCATGTTGAAGCGGGCGTTGTTCATGTGCACGCTCGCGTCGGCCACCGACAGCTGGAAGTTCTCCGGGGTGATGGAAGGATCGCGCAGGTCGTTGATGAAGTTCGACATGCCGTTCAGGATATTGTCGTTTTGCGGCGGATCCAGCACCAGCTCCTGGGCGGCACCGCCGGCCGGCAGATCCAGGGTCAGCTCCATCCCGTTGAAGGGGATCTTGTTGCCCGCCACATAATCCCCCGACTGCACCGGGTTGCCTCCAGCATCCAGGATCTCGTAGGTATCCGGGGTACCCGCCGTGGTGGTGATGGTGTACTTGTTGCTGGCCAGGGAAGAGTCGTAGTTGTTGCGGTAGAAGCTGTCGAAGTTGCCCTGATCGGCGATCTCCACCTTGAGATTGCCGGTGGTGGCGCTGGCGGTACGGCGGGTGGCCACGATCTGGAACAACCCCTGGCCCGAGTCGTTGGCCGCGATCTCGACGGTGGGCGAGACCTGGATGTTGCGCTGACCCGTGTCTCCCTGAAACACATAGTTGCCGCTCGCATCCTTGATGAAGGGCTGGTTCTTGCTCTGGTTGCCCCCGAAGATGTACTCCCCCTGGGAGTTCTTGCTGTTCATCAGGTCGAAGATCTGCTGTTGCAGCCCTTCCAGCTCGCTGGCGATGGCCTTGCGGTCATCGAAGCTGACCGCCGAGTTGTTGGCCTTCTGGATCAGGGTCTGGGCGCTCATCATGGCGGTGTTGATGGAGCTCAGCACCGTCTCCTCGTGACCCAGGCTGTTCTCCAGCAGACTGCCGTTGACCCCGTACTGCTTGAACAGATCGATCTCCTTGGTGAGGGCCATCTTCTGGCTCATGCCGGAGGGATCCTCCCCCGCCGTCTTGAACTTGTTGCCGGTCTGCAACTGCTCATAGGCGTTGGCGATCCGTTCGTTGGCGTTGTTCAGTGAGCTGAGGCTGCGGTTGTAAATCATGTTGGTGGTGATACGCATGAACTTACCTCACGGAAGAGAGCAGGGTGTCGAAGATGGTCTTGGCCGTGCTGACCACCTGGGCCGAGGCGGCATAGGATTGCTGGAAGCGGATCAGGTTTGCCGCCTCCTCCTCCAGGTTGACCCCTGACACGCTTTCGTAGATGCCGGAACTCTGGATAAGCTTGGCCTCATTGGCCTTGAGCTGGGTACGCGCCTGACTGGTGTTGTTCCCCACCCCCATCACCAGGCCGGAATAGGCTTCGTTGAAAGTCATCTTGTCGTTGCTGGTATTGCCGCTGCTGCTCTTGCGCACCAGATCCTTGTTCTGCAGCTCGGCCAGCGCCAGGCCGTTGCTGTTGTCGGCAAAGCCATCCTCGTTGTAGCTGATGGTGAAGGTATCCTTGGGCTCGACCGTTCCAGTGATGCTGAACTCATAGCCCGGCGTCTGCTTGGGATCGCTGTAGACAGGCGTGCCCGCCGGGAAGGGGTTGACGATGGAGCCCATCAGGTTCTGCCCCTTGCTGGAGGCGGGGGCCACCCCGATCAGGGTGGTGCCGTCCTTTGCGTAGACTTCGTAGTTGCCGGCACTGTCGATCTTGATGACCTGGGGCGCGGCCGGATCCAGGCTGTTGGCGGTAAAACTCGAGCCGGCCCCGGTGTTGAAAATGCCGTTCAGCTTGATCTCGGCACTGCCAAAGTTGTTGCTGTCCTTGTCCCCCTTGAGGGGTGATGCCAGGGCCAGATCTTCGGGCCGGGTGATCAGTTGCTCCACCCCGGCCGCGGCATGTTTGGTTGGTTGCAGTAGCAGCTTGTCACCGGCGGCAGGCGCTCCGGTGAGATCCACCGAAAGACCATGGCCCGGGATCTCGAAGGTCGTCGGCGGTGTTGTGCCCGTGGTGATGGAGGTACGGTTGCCGTCCTTGTCCAGGGAGAAAACCTCGTATCCGGTCGCACTGCTGAACTGGATCTCGTAATCGAAGGTGGTCACCTCCCCCCCCTTGCCGGGCACGAAGTTGACCGTGGCCCCCGCCGACCCGGCGTTGTCGCTGTAGGGCAACCCCTTGCTGCTGGGCAGGGAGAAGATGTCGCCGCCGATCTCGTTGTCCAGATCCATGCCGAGGTGGTTCTGGCGGTTCATGGCATCGGCCATGGCGACCGCCAGCTGGCCCAGCTCACGCTGGGTCGGTTCCAGATCGTCGCGGGCGGCAAACAGACCGCCCAGGGCGCCGCCAAAGATGGTGTGGTCGATATCGGCCTCATTCTTGCCCATGGTCAGCTTGAGCTCCAGGGAGCGGGAGTCCGGATCGCCGGCCACCGTCTGGAACTGGGCCACGCCGCCGTCGAGCACCAGCGAATGACCGGTGCTGAGGTTGACCAGCATGCTGCCATTGGCCTGGGGCACGGTGCGGATGTCCATCTTTTCAGAAAGCTGGCGAATGGCCTCGTCTCGCTGATCGAACAGCATCAGGTTCTCTTCGGGAGAGCCCTGGGTGCGCAGGATGGCCTGGTTGAGATCATTGATGCTGTTGAGCAGGCTGTTGACCTGCTTGGTCTCGTCCTCGATGCGCTTGTTGATGGTATCCATCTGCGTGTCGAACTGACCGGAGAGGGTGTGGAAGCGGTTCACCAGATTGCCGAGTTCGGTCATGGTGGTCTTGCGCCCGCCAATCTCGGCAGGGGACTCGTTGGCGGTGTGAAACGCTTTGAAGTAGGAGGTAATGGCCGTGCCGACGCTGTTGCTGGTATCCCCGAGCAGGCCGTCAACGGTGGAGAGCTGTTCAAAGCGGGTGGCGGAGGCGTGATAGGCTGAGGTGTCCCGGCGCATCTCCCCCTGGGCATAGCTGTTGATGATCCGCTCGGTCACCATGTCCCCCGTGCCCAATCCGATGGAATTGGTATAAACCAGCGTCCGCTCGCGCACATAGCCCTGGCTGTTGATGTTGACTATGTTGTTGCTGGTGGTCTGCAGCAGGCGTTGCTGTGCCAGCACGCCCGAGGTACCAATTCCAAGCAGATCGCTTGCCATACGTTACAGCTCCCTTTCGTTGTATTGGGCAATGGCATCGCTGCGCAATACCTGTTTCAGTTTCCTGGCATAGTGGGGATCCGTGGCATATCCCGCCTGCTGCAAGGCTTCAAAGTAGCGGTCCGGACTGTCCACCTTGGCCAGCGCCCCCTTGTAGCGGGTGCCCGAGGTGAGGAAATCCACGTAGTCGTTGAAGCTCTCTTCAAACGATTCGTAAGAACGGAAGGCCGCCTTCTGGCGCGAGGCCACTCCCTGCTCATACTCCAGCGTGCTGACCACGGTTTTCGGCCCCTGCCAGCGCGGATCGGCCTTGATGCCGAACAGGTTATGGGTTATCTGGCCTTCGCCATCCCGGATCACCCGCTTGCCCCAGCCACTCTCGAGGGCAGCCTGGGCCACCAACACCGCCGGGCTCAGGCCCAGCTTGTCGGCCGCCTTCTTGGCCAGCGGCATCAGGCGGTTGACGAACTCCTGCGGAGTGTCAAAACCCTGGCTGCCATCCTGCGCAGTCGCGCCAGCGCTGTGTCTGGGCCCCATCGGAGGCACGGTGCGGTGAGTCCGGCGCGGCGCGGCAAGGTCACGTTTCTCTTGCGCCATCTCCTTTTCAGCAAAATCTTTGCCAACTTTTGAGGCTTCAATCAAATCATTGGCGGCAGCGGTGGGCGGCTGATAGGGCTTGTAGACCCGCTCGGTACGCTGGGGCATCTTGAGGATGCGGCCATCGCTGTGGGTGAAGGTCTCGGGCGAAAGCTGTTTGGCCACCATGTTGGCCAGCCCCAGGCCGCCCTTGCTGGACATGTCGGCGACCCGCTGTTCGTCGAGCATCCCCTCATAGAACTGGGTATAGCTGCTGCTCATGGGGTTGTCCTGGGTCAGCACCTGGTTGGCCTGGCGCATCCCCTTGAACAGCATCTGGGTAAAGATGGACTCGAACTGACGGGAGGCGGCTTGCAGCGCTTCTGCTTTCCCCTCCTTGCTCTCGCTCTGGCTCATCTGGCGCAGGCGATCCAGGTTCTGGATATCCTGTACGACCCCGAGATTCATGCCGCTGTTGCTGTCAAATTCTGCCATTTCTCATACCTCATTGCCGCCCACGGCAACCCCTTGCCGCTTGTTACAATATGACCAGTTGGCCCTCGATGGCACCCGCCTGCTGCAGCGCCTCGAGGATCGCCATCAAATCGCCGGGGGCCACCCCGACCTGATTCACGGCCCGCACCAGATCGTCCAGGGTCGCACCGGTATCCAGCTTGAACATGCGTCCCTCGGCCTGCTGCACATTGATGGTGGAGTTGTTGGTGACCGCCGTCTGGCCGCCGGAGAGCGGATTGGGCTGGGACACCTGCTGGTTTTCCGCGATGGTGACCGTCAGGCCGCCATGGCTGACGGCGGCCGGCTTGAGGCGTACCTCGCTGCCGATGACGA
Source organism: Aeromonas sp. FDAARGOS 1407 (assembly GCF_019048725.1). Taxonomy (NCBI): domain Bacteria; kingdom Pseudomonadati; phylum Pseudomonadota; class Gammaproteobacteria; order Aeromonadales; family Aeromonadaceae; genus Aeromonas; species Aeromonas sp. FDAARGOS 1407. The sequence goes on along the minus strand of NZ_CP077399.1, from coordinate 2,621,113 downwards.
TGGTACCGGTGCGGGAGTTGACGATGATCTTGGCCGCCTCGTTGGCCGGATCCACCTCCAGGTTCTCGATGGTGGCGAGATAGGAGACGCGCTGGCCTGGATCCCGCGGCGCATAGACCTGCACCGAGGTCGCATCGAGGGCCTGGGCCGTATTGGGGCCGACCAGATCGTTGACTACGTCCGCCAGGCGGCGAGCGGTGGTGAAGTCCGGGCGATTGAGGTTGAAGGTGATGGTATCCCCCTGGCTGAAGGAGTTCGGTACCTCCCGCTCCACGGTGGCGCCATTGGCGATACGTCCCACGGTCGGGGTGTTGATTACCACCTTGGAACCATCGGCCCCCTCTGCCCCCAGACCGCCAACCACCAAGCTGCCCTGGGCGACCGCATAAACCCGGCCATCCAACCCCTTGAGGAAGCTCTGCAGCAGGGTACCGCCACGCAGGCTCTTGGCCTCGCCGATGGCGGAAACGGTCACGTCTATGGTCTGCCCCGGCTTGGAGAAGGGGGGCAGATCGGCATGGATGGCCACCGGCGCCACGTCCTTGATCTTGGGCTTGATGTTGTCCGGTACCTTGATGCCGAAATTGTTCAGCATGGTACGGAAGGTCTGCTCGGTGAAGGCGTTGTTCTTCTCGCCGGTACCGGGCAGGCCCACCACCAGGCCATAGCCGATCAGCTGGTTGCTACGCACCCCTTCCACCGAGCTGATGTCCTTGATGCGGGCGGCGTAGGCCGCCCCCAGAGGCAACAGGCAGCAGAGCAGGGCCACAAGACGCAGTGACTTCATAACATCTCCTAGAGCGGCCACCAGGGACCATTGAAAAAGCTGGTGAGCCATCCCTGCTCCTGGCTATTGGCCAGATCACCGGTGCCGCCGTAATAGATGCGGGCATTCGCCACCTTCTGGGAGGAGACGCTGTTCTCCGAGGAGACATCCTCGGGACGGATGAGACCCGTGATGCGGATATATTCGTTGCCGTTGTTGAGCATGATCCACTTCTCGCCCCGCACCAGCAGGTTGCCATTGGGTAGCACCTTGGCCACGCTGACCGAGATGTTGCCTTGCAGGCTGTTGCTCTGATCCGCCTTGGCCTGCCCTTTGAAGGCGCTGTTCTGGCCGATGTTGGCGGAGAGATCGTAGGGGCTGGCCGTCACCGGCACGCCACCCAGGGTGACGGTATCCAGGTTGAACTTGTTGTCCTTGCCACTCTGGGTGTTGGCCTTCTTGGACGCCGAGGTCGATTCGGCGAGTTCGATGGTGATGATGTCACCCACCTTGTGCGCCTTGATGTCCGAATAGATGCCATTGACCTGATCCGGTTGAAAAATGGCTCCGGTGGGTTTGACCGATACCGGCTCCGACTCCCCGTAGACGGGAGAAAACTCGGGGTCATCCGGTCTGGGTGTATAGGGCGTGGACGAGCAGCCCCCCAGCACCAGTAATCCCAGCATCCATACGGCTTTCATTCTGGACCTCCTAATTAGGTTCGCTGGATCAGGAAGGACGTCATAGAATCGACGGCGGAGAGCACCTTGGAGTTCATCTCGTAGACACGCTGTGCCTGGATGAGATTGACCAGCTCCTCGGTCACGTTGACGTTGGAGGTCTCCAGCATGCCCTGTTTGATCACCCCGATCCCGTCAGCCCCGGCGGTACCCTGAATGGCCGCGCCGCTGGACTGGGTCTCGACAAACATGTTCTCCCCCATCGGCTGCAGGCCGGTGGAGTTGACGAAATCCGAGATATTGATCTGGCCCACCACCTGGGAAGCACCATCGCCCTTGAGCTGGACCGAGACCTGGCCATCCTCCCCCACGGTGACGCTCTGGGCATCCTGCGGGATCTGGATTTCGGGCTGCAGGGGATAACCGTTGCCCGGGGTCACAATGGTCCCCTCGTCGTTCAGGGTGAACTGACCATTACGGGTATAGGCGGCGCTACCATCCGGCAGCTGGATTTCGAAATAGCCGCGGCCGCTGATCATCAGGTCCAGCGAGTTATCGGTGGTCTGGACGTTGCCCTGGCTGTGGTTTTTTTGGGTCGCTACCACCTTGGCACCGGCCCCCAGCATCAGGCCGGAGGGGAGTTCGGTATCCGCCGAGGAGCGGCCACCTGGCTGGTTGATGTTTTGATAGAGCAGATCCTCGAAGATGGCCCGCGACTTCTTGAAGCCGACGGTGCTGGCGTTCGCCAGGTTGTTCGAGGTGACCGAGATGTTGGTCTGCTGGGCATCCAACCCGGTCTTGCTGATCCAGAGTGCAGGATTCATGTAAAACTCCTTGATTAGCTGATACGCAGCAGCTGGGTTTGGGCCTCGTCATTTTCCTCGGCCGTCTTCATGATTTTGACCTGGGTTTCGAACTGACGTTGCAGCCGGATCAGGTTGGTCATCTCGTCAACCACATTGACGTTGCTCCCCTCGAGGGAGCCGGCAATCAGGCCGACATTGGCGGAGGCCGCCTCGTTCTGGCCATCCTTGCGGCGAAACAGGCCATCCTGCCCTTTCTCCACCGCATCGGCGGCCGGGTTGACCAGCTTGATCCGCTGGAAATCCTCCGGCAGGTTGGCGGCGGCCCCTTCGGGACGGCCACTGATGGTGCCATCCCGGTTGATTTCGATCTTTTCCATTGGCATCGGCAGCACGATGGGGCGGCCACCGTCATCCACGACGTTGAGCCCGGTCGAGGTCTGCAGATTGCCCGTGGCACTCACCTGGAGGTTACCCATGCGGGTAAAGGCCTCTCCCCCCTTAGGGTCCTGTACCGCAATCCAGCCCGGGCCATCCACGGCCACGTCCAGATCCCGCCCGGTCGTCATCAGCATGCCGTGTTGCAGGTTCTGGCCCGGCCGCTCCGTCATGGCAAATACCCGTGACGGCAAGCCTTCGCCAAACGCCTGCATGCTTCTGGCCTGCTCAAAATCAGACTTGAAGCCGATGGTGTTGGCGTTGGCCAGGTTGTTGCCACGAACAGCCAGGCTGTTCATGTTCTCCTTGGCCCCGGACATGGCGATGTAAAGCAGGTGATCCATGGGATCCTCCGTCAAACAGATGACTCTGAGGGGATAACTGCAATTTGGATGCCAACAGCGTGAATTTGGCTCGGTGACGGGATGATTTGCGGATAGTCGAAGGCGGGACAGAAAAGCGCGAGGCGCCTAAAGGCGCCTCGCTATCAGAGAGATCAGCGGATCTGCAATATGGTCTGCTGCAGTGAGCTGTTGACTTCCAGCGAACGGGAGTTGGCCTGGAAGTTGCGCTGCGCCGTGATGAGGTCCACCAGCTCGTTGGTCAGGTCGACGTTGGACTGCTCCAGTGCCGAAGACTTGATGCTACCGAAGGTACCCGAGTTGGGCGTACCGGGCAACGCATCGCCGGAGAGCAGGGATTGACGCCAGGAGGTGTCCCCCACCTGAGTCAGCCCCTGGGAGTTGGCAAACTTGGCCATGGCCACCATGGCGACCTTGACCGTGGTCGCGTTGCTGTAGGTGGCGGAGACGATGCCATCCGGAGTGATTTCGACCTTGGTCAGGCGACCGACGGTGGAACCATCCTGTGTCAACTTGTTGACTTCGAACGGCGAGGCATATTGGGTGATGGTGCCCAGCTTGATCTCCACCTGCTGGGTCGGATCGGCACCGTTGGTGATGATACCGGCACCACCGGCACCCAGCGCTTCAGTCGTGATGACGGCAGGGCTGGTCGGGGTGATCATCTTGCCATCGGCGCCGAACTGGATACGGGCACCCAACGGGGCCTGGCTCAGGCCTGCCGCCATGGTCGGGGCAGAGCCACCGGCGATGTCGATGGGTTTGTCCCCTTCATACAGGTACATGCGCCAAGAGGTGGGATCCGCTGGTTTGGTCAGATCGGCCGGATCGGCCTCCTTGATGAAGTACTGGGTGATGGTATGGGGTTCACCCAGCGAGTCGTAAACCACCACCGAGGTCGAGGATGAGTAGGTTTTCGAATCTTTCGGATCAAAAGTCGACGCATCCGCCGGAATGGCTGGAGGCACGGCTGCCGTACCACCCGCCGGCAGCGGGGTCGCGGTTGAAGGCAGGTTGAAGCTCGCCTCTATCTTGCTGGTCTGAACCGGCTCACCGGCCCGATCCGGGATCTGGATCGGCTTGGTCGCATTGATGCTCACCGCCTTGGGGGTGCCGTCATCGTTGATCTCGTAGCCTTGCAGATAGTGGCCCTGGTTATTGACCATGTAGCTGTTTTCGTTGAGCTTGAAAGCCCCGGCACGAGTGTAGGTGCGATCCAGGTTGGTCAGCCCGTCCGAGGTCACGAAGAAACCGTTGCCCTGGATGGCCAGGTCCAGCGAGTTGTTGGTGAACTGCAGTGCCCCCTGGTGGAACTGCTGCGCCACCGCACCGGTTGCCACACCGTTGCCGACCTGGGTCTTGGCGTTGACGAAGATGGAGTTGGCATAGACGTCAGCAAACTCGGCACGTGATTCCTTGAAGCCGGTAGTGTTGACGTTAGCGATGTTGTTAGCGGTGACGTTAAGGTCTTTCTGTGCCGCGTTGACACCACTTAAAGCGTTGTTAAATGACATGTTCAGCTCCTTAAATCACTGCTGAGGAATTAGGTGTAGTTGGTTGCGTAGGGGTTGTTTCAGGTTTGCTCTTGGTGCCGGAGATCTCCAGGATATCCGTCAGCAGGATGGACCCAAGCCCTTTGAGTTGTACCCTGGTGGGAGAAGCCGAGCTCCCCAGGGTCACACTCTCTACCTGGCCGTAAGTCAGTGCAGGTATGCTCTCTGACTTGCCACTGGCATCGGTACCACTGACTTTGAACTTGTATTTGCCGGCTGGAGCAGGCTTGCCATCCTTGTCGGTACCATCCCAGGTGAACGGCACGTTGCCCTGCTGCTCACCATTGATGACGAAGTCCTTGATGACCTGACCCTTTTCATCCTCGACCGTGATCTTGAGGTTGGAAAGCTTTTGCCCACCGACGGCCGCCACACCGGAAACCTGGCCATCTGTATCGAGATAACCGGTGTCCGAGGGAATAAGGACGCTCTGCCCCACCAGAGACGACGCCTGCAGCGCCTGGCTGGAGGTCATCAGGTCGTTGAGGCTCCCCATCTGGGTCGACAGCTGGTTGATGGCATCCGACGTCGACATGGAGGTCATCTGCGACAGCGTCTGGGCGTTATCAACCGGTTTGAACGGGTCCTGATATGAAAGCTGCATGGTGAGCAGTTTCAGGAATGACGCCTGATCCAGCTCTTTCTTCGGGGTCGTGCTCGTGCCCGATGTCTGGCTTGTCGTACTGACCCCGCCCAGCGTATTGGTGATATCAACCATGTGACAGCACTCCTATCAAGATTTGCCCAGGTTCAACGTCTGCTGCAGCATCTTCTTGGCCGAATCTGCAACCTGAACGTTGGTCTGGTAACTGCGCGAGGCGTTGATCATGTCAGCCATCTCTTCCACCATGTTGACGTTGGGCTTGAAGATGAAGCCGTCTTTGTCCGCCATGGGATGGTTGGGGTTGTACTCTTTGAGCAGGGGAGCCTTGCTCTCGACTATCCCCTTCACCTCAACGCCGACTGACCCTTGTTTATCCGACATGGCATGGTCAAGCTGGGCGGCAAAAATTGGCCGCCTGGCATGGTAAGTTGCCTCCACACTCGAACTGACGCTGTCTGCGTTGGCCATATTGCTGGCCACAGTGTTGAGTCGTACCGATTGGGCACTCATGGCCGAGCCTGCTATGTCAAAGACCTTGAACAAACTCATCACTGATCTCCTTTCAGGGCCTTGAGCAGGCCGCTGATCTTGCCATTCATGAATTCGAGGGAGGTTTGATACTCAAGGCTATTTCGCAAAAACTCGCTGCGCTCCTGCTGCACATCCACCGTGTTGCCATCACCGGTATCAGGTTGCAGCGGGTTGCGGTACTGCACGGTTCCCGGCGCATCCATATTCAGAGCAAAGTGCTTTTCACTGGTGGTCGCCAATCCAAACCCCTGTTGATGCTGGGCTTCCTGCAACGCTTGAGCGAAATTGAGATCCCTGGCCTTGAAACCCGGGGTATCCGCGTTGGCAATGTTGCTGGACAGCACCTCTGCCCGTTTGGCACGCACGCTCAGGGTGTATTGGTGAACCCCGAATGCCTTGTCGAATGAAATAGCCATAGCACACCTCCTGCTTGGAGTATTTGTTAGCAAGAGTTATGCCAGAAAGGTTTCATATCAATAGAATGCCCAGACAGGCAATCCCCGGCTTGGCGGTGGGTCGCTCAAAGAGGCAGACATACTGTCAGTCACGATCAAGCGCAGACAGGTACAGTCAGATAAAAAAATGAGGGAAGCTGTCGCTTCCCTCATTGATGATTCATATGATGCGAGAGGATCCCGCAAACCCTTGGATGGCGTGGCCCCAAGGCTTATTTGACCTTGTAGACAATCCCCGGATTGCAGCGGATCATCTCGAACCGATCAGTCAGCCCGGCCAGCGACTCAGACGCACCCAGCATCAGGTAACCACCCGGGTTAAGGCTGGTGGCAAACTGGTTAAGGATCTTCGACTTCACTTCCGGCGCAAAGTAGATGAGTACATTGCGGCAGAAAATAATGTCAAATTTGCCGAGCAGGCTGTAGCTCTCCAGTAGGTTGAGCGGTCTGAAGGTGGTCAATTTTCTGACTCGCTCGACCACCCGCATCTTGTTGTCGCCACAGGGCTCGAAAAACATCTTCTTGCGCTCGGGAGAGAGGCCGCGCGCCAGCGCCAGGCTGTCATACACCCCTTCCTTGCACTGGTTTAGCATGGTAGTCGAAATATCGGTTCCCACGATCTGAACGCCGCCCGGCAGGGTGCCCGGCTTTTTCATCTGCTGCTCCAGCGCCGTCATGGCTATCGAGTAGGGTTCCTGTCCGGATGAAGAGGCCGCAGACCAGATTTTAACAGGGCGGCCACTCTTGCCCAGTTCGGGAAAGATCTTGTCGGTCAACAGCTGAAAGGGGTAGGTATCGCGAAACCAGAGGGTTTCGTTGGTGGTCATGGCATCCACTACCGCCATTTTCAGGTCACGCTCTCGCACACTCATTGCACGGGTAACCAGATCAGACAGACTCTCAATGCCAAACTGAGCCATCAAGGGTGAAAGACGGCTCTTCACCAGATACTGTTTGTTATCGCCCAGCACAATCCCGCTCTGTATCGCCAGAAAATTGCTGAACTGTTTGTATAAGTCGTCCGAAAGTGTCTTCATGCAGCTGTTCTTCTTTTATCAGAGTGCATTTTGTACGGCCTTGGCCAATTCATCAGGCTGGAACTTGGCAATAAAATTGTTCGCACCGACTTTCTGCACCATTGCCTGGTTGAATACTCCGCTGAGGGATGTATGCAGAATAACATGCAAATCCTTGAGGTTGGGATTATTCCGGATTTCAGCAGTGAAGGTATAACCATCCATTTCCGGCATTTCTATATCCGAAATGACCAGTGCAATCTGATCCTTGATCGGGCCATTTTTGGCCATCTCCAGCAACATGTTCAGTGCATCCCGACCATCTTTTGCCAGCACACACTCCACCCCGATAGCCTGCAGCGCACGCTGAACCTGCTTGCGAGCAACAGAGGAGTCATCAGCCACCAGCACGGGACGACCCAGTGTCGGGTGTTCAACGCTCGCTTCCACCAACTCTTGGCTCACTTCGGTTGAGACAGGGGAAATCTCGTTCAGAATGCGCTCTACATCCAGTATTTCGACCAGCTCCCCATCCACCTCGGTGACGGCCGTCATGTAGTTGATACGACCCGCACCTTTGGGGGGGGGCAGAATGGACTCCCAGTTCATGTTGATGATGCGCTCGACCGAGTGCACCAAGAATCCCTGAATGGAACGGTTGTATTCAGAAATGATGATGAAACACTTGCTCAGATCTTCGATGGGACGTTTGCCCATCGCCATGCTCAGATCGATGACCGAAATGGTCTGGCCACGAATGTGGGCGACCCCGCGAATGCAGGAATTCAATTTGGGCATCACGGTCAGAGGGGGACACTGCAGCACTTCACGTACTTTGAATACGTTGATGCCAAATCTTTGACGACCATTGAGACGAAACAACAACAACTCCAGCCGGTTTTGCCCCACTAGCTGGGTGCGTTGGTTGACCGAGTCCAGAATACTGGCCATAAACACTCCCTAAAAACGCTTGGCACTGTTCATGCATGCGTAATGGATTGCGTCAGACTATCGATGTAGAAACGAACAAATCCTGAAGCAATCATAGTTAATTTGGTGATATGCGTGGATAACTTATCGACCAACGAGCGAAAATGATTAATCGACTTTTACTCATCAGCCTTTTTTTCGGCAGCATCTCCTCCAGCTACGCGTCGGACGTCACGGACTACCTGCAAGAAAGAGCGCAAGAATTCGTCTACGAGCAACTGGCTGTGCCGCTTGATGCCAGGGCGGAGGTCACTGCAGCGACTCTGGATGAGCGTCTACCGCTGACCCGTTGTGAAGACAGCCTGACCATCACCCTCCCGGCAAAAATGGAAATTCGCCGTAATACAACAGTTTACATGAAGTGCGAGGAAGACAAACCCTGGGATGTCTATTTACCTGTGCGGGTGAGCATCCAGAAACCCTATGTCACCGTCACCAACCCGGTCGCAAAGGGGGATCTGCTGACCGAAAGCCAGCTGGTACTGGCCTATCTGGATCAGACCCTGATCCGGGGCGACTACCTCAGTGACACCACGGCCCTCATAGGGGTGCGCAGCAAGCGGGAACTCAAGCCGGGGCAACCCGTCCGGTTAAGCCAGGTCTGCGTGGTGTGCAAAGGGGATCAGGTCACCCTGACCGCAGAAAATAACCACTTTGAAATCAAAACAATGGCCCGAGCCTTGCAAGATGGCAGCTTCGGAGAGATCATCAGGCTCGTCAACATTCGCTCCGGTAAAACCGTGCAGGGAAAGGTCAGCGCAGTGGGTGCCGTCACGGTCACTTTCTAATATCCGGATCGTCGACAACTTTTTTCTAAAGTTCTGACCTGGCGTACCGATAAACAGGTAAGCGAACCTTAAAGCAGACGAAGGTAATCAAAATGGCCATCAACAATATCAACAACTTGGCGAACAATCGGTTGCAAAATACCGGTAACAGCCAGGGAACAGGCAGCAAATCGGTTGCCTCTTCCCCCGACAGCAAGTCCACGGCGGTCAGACAGGATTCTGTCTCCCTGACCAACGAGGCCCAGCAATTGCAAAAGATGCAACAAAACCTCAATGCCGCCTCGACCGGCAATGAGAGCAAAGTCGAACGCCTGAAAAAGGCCGTTGCCAGTGGCGAGTACCAGGTCAACAACGAAGCAGTTGCCCGCAAGATGTTCAGCTTCGAAACCAACCTGGATAAAATGCTGGGATGATGGACCTGCCTTCGTTACTGCACACTCAGGATGACTACCTCACCCGGATGCAAGGCATTCTGGAAGAGGAGTTCAACCTGCTCAAACAGCACCAGGCACTGGCCCTGCCTGAGCTGAGCGAGCGCAAACAACAGCTGCTGACTGCCATTGAGGCGCTGGACAAGACCTTGGCAGCCTTGCCTGATCTGGCGCAGCAGCTGGCTGCCTACCCAGACCAGATGGTACAGCTGCGGGAAAAACTGGATGCCTGCCAGAACCAGAATGACATCAATGGTCGCCTGCTCGAGCTCAGCATCGTATCGAATCGCCGCCTCGCCGGCTTCTTGAGCCAGCTGCGTGATCGCAACAGCCTCACCTATGACGCCAAGGGCAATACCCGCTCCGGGACCCGCTCCTACGGCATCAAGGCCTGATCTCCCCATCAGGCCTTTTGCATTTCTCCCGCTCGGCTAGAGCACCAGTCTCAGCAATTCCCTTCCGTCCGTACAGGCGTTGACCGTCAGTACGCCAGCGTCATAACGGCCATAACTGGCCGGCAAGTCGCCGCGCGGAAAACAGATAGACCCCGGATTCATCAAGATGCGCTCCCCCTGCCACTCCAGCACGGGCACATGGGTATGGCCGCTCAGAAACAGACTGCCCGCCGGCAAGGCGATATCATCGGGATGATAGAGATGACCGTGGCTGACAAACCAGCGCCGCTCATCGACCAGCAACTGGTTGTAGGGGGCGGTAATGGGAAAACGCAGCAGCATCTGATCCACTTCCGAATCACAGTTACCTCTGACGGCCAGGATCTGCGGTGCCAGGCCGTTGAGTCGATCGGCGACTGCGGCCGGGTTATACCCTTCCGGTACCGGATTGCGCGGCCCATGGTTGAGCAGATCACCCAGCAGCAGATAGTGATCCGGCTGCCAGGGCTCGAGCTGGGTCAGCACCCGCTCCAGGGCGATGATACTGCCGTGGATGTCGGAAATAATGGCAAGTTTCATGAAAGGCTCCTCACTGCGGGCTGAAATAGAGATCCTTGGTGGCAATCGCCCCCTTCAGATTCTGGCTCGGTAATCCGCGCAAGGCGGGATCGACCAGACGCATCTGATTGTAGTGGTAGACGGGAATGACGGGCACCTCGTCGACCAGCAACTGTTCGGCATGCTGATAGAGCGCGCGCCGGCTCGACGCATCCAGGGTATTGGCCGCCTGCTCCAGCAAAAGATCAAAGTCGGGATTGCAGTAACCGCTCTCGTTGCGCACATCCTGGCAGCGGAAGCTGTTGAGCATGGCGGAAGGCTCCACGTAATCACCGAACAGGAAGGAGCGCGCCACCATGAAGTCACCGCTGTCCTTCGCCACCTGATAGGCCGCCCACTCCATGTTGTTGAGTGTCACCTCCACCCCCAGCGGCTTCCACATGGCAGCGACCGCCAGAGCCAGCTTCTTGTGGTTTTCCGAGGTGTTGTAAGTCAGGGTCAGCTTGAGGGGATGGGCGCTGATGTAACCGGCCTCGGCCAGCAGCTCGGCGGCTTTGGCCAGCCGGCTCGGCTGATCCTGTGACGCCTGCGCCGGATGCAGGGCATCATACCCCGGCATCTGGGGTAGCAGGGACCAGGCAGGCAGCTCGCCCTGGCCACTCACCTTGTCGGTCAACAGAGTGCGATCGATGGCCATCGAGAGCGCCTGGCGCACCCGCACATCCTGCAACTCAGGGCGGCGCAGGTTGAAGGTATAGAGATAAGTACCCAGCAGCGGCAGACCCCAGATCCGCTCGGGGGTAGCCTGCTTGATCTTCTGGTAATACTCCAGCGCCACCTTGTTGGTGAGCTGGATCTCCCCCGCCTCGTAGCGCAGCCGCTCCGCATGCTGGGAGGCGAGCGGCAAATAGGTCACTCGCTGGATGCGGGTATGGGCATCATCCCAATAGTGGGGATTGCGCTGCGCCTCGAGCCGTTCGTTGGGCACCCAGCTCTCGAGCTTGTAGGCGCCGTTGCTGACCAGCTTGCCAGGCTGGGTCCACTGCTTGCCAAAGCTGGCGATGGCCTTCTCGTTGACCGGCACGAAGGGGCGCTGGCTGATGAGCTGCAGGAAGTAGGGTACGGGACGTTCCAGCGTCACCTTGAGGATCTGCTCGCTCTCGGCCTCCACCCCCAGCATGTCGGGCTCAAGCGCCCCGGCGTAAATGGACTGGGCATTGTTGATGCCGGTTGCCAGCAGAAGGCCCGCGGAAGGGGAACCTTGCGCCGGATCCAGCAACCGCCGCCAGGCGTAGACAAAATCCCGGGCGACCAGCGGCTCGCCGTTGGACCACTTGAGCTGAGGGCGCAGGAAGAAGCGCCATACCAGACCATCGTCACTGGTCTCCCAGCGCTGGGCCTGGGCGGGCACTATCCTGCCCTGGCCATCTTCATTGACCAGCCCCTCGAACAAATCCACCAGCACCACTTCACCGGGAAAGCCGGAGCGCACCTGGGCAGGGTCGAGTGATTCGGGTTCGGCGCCATTGCCCTTGACCAGGGTCTGCCTGTCGGAAAGCTGAGGCTGCTGCTCAACCGGGGTAGCGTGTGCCAGCGGTCCGCTCAACACACCAATCAGGAAGGGAGAGAGCCAGCGTCGTGCCAGCCCGGGGGAAAGACCATACCGCATTACAACAACCTCGAATAAACCACCTGCAGGGGGGAAGGCCGACGGTGCGCCTGATGAATGCCTGATGCCGCCCTTGTTATCCCCGAAAACGCCCCGTATTGTATCGGGCTTGCCCGAGAGATGGAGTCTTTCGGGTTAATTTTTTCAGGAGTTTTTTATGGGGTATGAATGGCTGGCCCTTGCCTCGGCCAGTTTGTGGGCGGTAGCCGCCCTGATTTCGGTCACACCGGCCCGCCATCTGGGAGCATTTGCCTACAGCCGCTGGCGCATGTTCCTGGTCACCTTGATGCTCGGTACCATGAGCCTCTTCACCGGTGGCTGGCAGACGCTGTCGACCTCCACCCTCCCCTTGCTGGCGCTCTCCGGGCTGGTCGGCATCTTCATCGGGGATACCGCCCTGTTCGCCTGCATGAACCGGCTGGGCCCCAGACGCAGCGGTCTGCTGTTCTCCTGCCATGCGCTCTTCTCCGCCCTGCTTGGCCTGTGGCTGTTCAACGAGCAGCTCACCGGCTGGCGACTGCTGGGGGCCTTGCTGGTATTTAGCGGGGTGATGCTGGCGATCCTGTTCGGGCGACGTTCGAGCAGCGCATGGGAGCAGATCCGCGGCAGCCTGGCCGTGGGCATTGCCCTTGGCCTGACTGCCGCCCTCTGCCAGAGCGTGGGGGCCATCATTGCCAAGCCGGTGATGATGAGTGGCGAGGTGGACGCCGTGAGTGCCTCCGGGATCAGGATGGGCAGCGCTCTGCTGGCCCACTGCGCCCTGCGGCTGGTGCGCCTGCCCCTGGCCATGCCCCTCAAGCCCGTCACGCCGCGGATCCTCGGCATGATCGCCGTCAACGGCTTTCTGGCGATGGCCCTCGGGATGACCCTGATCCTGGTGGCATTGCGTGAAGGAGAGGTCGGCATGGTCGCCATTCTCTCCTCCACCACCCCTGTCATCCTGTTGCCGCTGCTCTGGTGGCACTCGGGGGAACGCCCCTCTGCGGCTGCCTGGGGCGGCGCCCTGCTGGCCACCTTGGGTACGGCGCTGGTGCTGGGCGTCAGTACGCTCTGACGCCCGAGACTTGACGCGGCGGGATCAGAACAGGGCGATCTCGTCGGCGGTCAATTCACGGTATTCACCGGGAGCCAGATCGTCATCCAGTTGCAGGCCGCCGACTCGCTCCCGGTGCAAGCCGACCACCTTGTTGCCGATGGCGGCAAACATCCGCTTCACCTGATGGTACTTGCCTTCGTGGATGGTCAGACGAGCTTCGCACTCACCCAGAATTTCCAGCTGGGCAGGGCGGGTCTTCTCAGTCTCGCTGCGCAGCAACACCCCTTCGGCAAACAGCGCGATGGCATCCGGGCTCACCGGATCGGCCAACCAGACGTGATAGGTCTTGGCACACTCGTGGCGCGGCGAGGTGATGCGATGGGACCATTGACCATCGTCGGTCACCAGCACCAGGCCTGTAGTATCGAGGTCAAGGCGACCCACTACGTGCAGCTTGCCCATGGCGGGTTCATCCATCAGGAAGAACACGGTCGGGTGATCCGGATCGTCGTTGGAGCAGACATAGCCTTCCGGCTTGTGCAGCATGAAGTAGCGGTTGCGCCGATCCAGGCTCAAGGTGACGCCGTCGAACTCAATCTGGCTCTCTTCATTGATGTGGAAGGCGGGCTGCTTGACCACAATACCGTCCACCATCACCTCTCCCTGGCGGATCAGTTTGCCCGCCAGCGAGCGGGTCAAATCGGAACAATCGCAAATAAATTTATCAAGCCGCATTCACAACCTCGGAGTCCAACAACGAAAGGGGCGTCATTATATCGGGCAGGGGCGACAACGCCACTGTTAAGGCGCGCGCAATTGTGACGAAGCCATTATCCGATGGTACACTGCAACGGTGCGGTTCATTGGCACGACCCCATAATAATAAAAGTCAGGAAGCACCATGAAGTCTCAAGCATCCTATCCCGTCATTCCCGTCAACAAACTCAAACCCGGCATGTATGTCATCGCCATCGCCAGTCAGACAGGCGGGATGGAGATTGCCCAGATGGGACTGGTGAGCAACCAGGCGCAAATCGACCATCTGATCCAACTGGGGGTACTGACGGTGCGTATCGATCTGGCCCGCAGCAAACTGGGCAGTGCCGACAGCGACGCCCTTGCTGCGCCGGATCCCGGCACCAGTACCACCCACGGCGAGCGCCATCTTCGCGGCAGCGGTGAAGGACGGGAGCTGAAGATCCGTCGCCTCTATCAGGAGGCCCGCGAACTGCAGGGCAAGTTCATCCGCCATCTCAAGGCAGGTGAGCCCATCGACATCACGCCGCTGGCGGAAGTGGCCGAGGAGATGGTAGACACCATGTTCACTCACGGTGATGCCATGCTCTGCCTGGCCCGCATCCGGGCCAAGGATGCCTACCTGATGGAACACTCCATGAACGTGGCCATTTTGCTAGCCAACTTCGGCCGCTATCTGGGGCTGGAGCGCAGCGTTTTGAAGGAGTTGACCCTGGGGGGGCTGCTGCACGACGTGGGCAAGATCATGACCCCGGACGAGGTGCTGCACAAACCGGGGAAATTGACCGACGAAGAGTTCGCCATCATGCGCCAGCACGTGGTGCACAGTTACGGCATCCTGAAAAATACCAAGGGCATCACGGCCACCATGCTGGAGGTGGCCGCCAATCACCATGAGCGACTCGATGGCAGCGGCTATCCCCGCAAGCTGAAGGGGGATCAACTCTCCCTCCATACCCGCATGAGCTGCATCGTCGATGTGTACGATGCCATTACCGCGGATCGGGTTTATAAAACCGGCATGCAGCCGACCCAGGCGTTTCGCATCCTGCTCAAGGGGATCAACCAGCACTTTGATGCCGAGCTGGTCACCAAGTTCATCAAATGCATGGGAGTCTATCCGGTGGGTACCCTGGTCATGCTCTCGAACCAGCGGCTGGCCATCGTGATGCAGCGCAACGAGCAGCAGCCGCTCAAGCCGGTGGTCAAGGTGATCTATCATGCCACCCAGCGCCACTACCTCGAGGTGCAGTGGCTGGATCTGGCCAAAAGCAACGTGCAGGAGAGCATCGAAAGCACGGTCGATCCGAAAGAGTACGGCATCAACCTCGCCAACTTCTTCTGACGTTCCCCCGGCTTGTCAGGACTGGCGCTGGCTGCCGAGCCAGTGCTGGATCAGAAACTCCTCATCCAGCGGCGAGAGATCAAAGCGCAAGCTGACCTCTTCAATCGCGGCGATATCGTATTCGTGATGCTCGCTGAGCCAGCGCACCGCCCGGCGCAGATCCTCGCCATGGGGGAGAAGCAGATGATCGCTCATGGGATACCTCCGACAAACCCGATGGTGGCCATCCAGATTGGCCACCTTCTTCCAGTCTAGTCGGCCGGCGACACGTCCCCTCCCCTGTCACTCCTTTTCGATTCAGCGGCCGAAGGCGCGCTGCCAATCCTGATCAAATTTGACCAGCGCCGCGTCCACTGCCGGCACATTGAGCAGTTGTTCCGCCACGTCGAGCGGCAGAGTGATGGACTGGCAACCCGCCAGCAGGCAGTCAAGGGCCTGACGCGGGGTGCGGAAGGAAGCCGCCAGCACCTTGCTCTTGGGGGCGTGCAGCGCCAGCAGTTGCTGCAGCTCCTGCACAGTGGCGATGCCATCGCCCCCCTGGGCATCCAGCCGGTTGACATAGGGCGCCACGTACTCGGCCCCGGCCACCGCCGCCAGCCAACCCTGCAACGGGGTATAGACGGCAGTCCCCAGGGTCGGCACCCCGTTGGCTGTCAGGGTCTTGATGGCCGCCACCCCCTCTTCGCAAACCGGGATCTTGACCACCAGATCCCGATCCAGCTCCCGCAGCGCAAACGCCTCGCGCACCATCTCGGTCTCGCTCTTGGCCATCACCTGAGCAAACAGCCGCCCCTTGGGCCCCAGCACCTCGCGCAGAGCGGGCAGCAACTCGGGCAGCGGCATACCACCAGCAGCGGTGATGGAAGGATTGGTGGTGACGCCAGCCAGCGGCAGGATCCGTGACCAACGGCGCACCGCGGCCACATCGGCGGTATCGAGATACAACTCCATCTCTGACTCCTTTAGGTTGGGGTGTTCAATCTGCCGTCATTCTAGCGATAAAACATCCACAAAACTCTTGATCAAAATCAAATCAACTTTTGAATGAAAGCAAATAAAATAAAAACAAAAGGAGGCGGTATGATTTTCGACCTGCAACGTTACTCGACTCACGATGGCCCCGGCATTCGCACCTTGGTGTTTCTCAAGGGGTGTTCCCTGGCCTGTCGCTGGTGTCAAAACCCGGAAAGCCGCTCTCCCAGACCGGACATCCTACTCGACCGGCGCCAATGCATCGAGGGATGCCAGCTCTGCAGCCAGGCCTGTCCGGCAATCTTGCGTGACACCCGGGGCATTCAGCTGGATCGTGCCGCCCTCGCTAAGCAGGACGTAGAGCGACTGCGCGATCTCTGCCCGAGCGAAGCGCTGCAGGTGTGCGGCCGGGAAGAGAGTCTGGAGAGCCTCATGGCTACCATCTTGCGGGATCGCCCCTTCTTCGAGCGCAGCGGCGGCGGGGTCACCCTCTCTGGTGGCGAGCCCTTCATGCAGCCCGACTTCGCAGCCGCCCTGCTGGCCCGCTGCAAACAGGAGGGATTGCATACCGCGGTGGAGACCTGCCTGCACGTGCCCTGGCACCAGATTGAGCCAAGCCTTCCCCACCTGGATTTGATACTGGCCGATCTCAAACACGTCGAGCAGGCGCGTTTCTTCGAGTGGACCCACGGCAAGGTGGCACGGGTGCAGGATAACCTCAAACGCCTCGCCGAAACCGGTATTCCCATGCAGATCCGGGTGCCACTCATTCCCGGTTTCAACGCCGACGAAGCCAGCATCGCGGCCATCGTCGACACCGCCGCGAGCCTTGGCAGCGTGCAGGAGATCCACTTTCTCCCCTACCACACCATGGGAATGGGCAAATATGCCCTGCTGGATCAGCCCTATCAGGCCCCCAGCCAACCCCTGGGTGCACCCGAATTGCTCGCCTTTGCCCATGATTGCGCCCGGCAACGGGGGCTGACCCCCATCACCCGGGGATAGGCACACCACCATGACGCAGACACAGACCCACCAGAGGATAAGATCATGACCCAGCTCGACCTCACCACCCTCACCCCGCGGATCCGCGCCCACAAGGAGAGCCTGATCCACATAGTCCAGCCACCGGTCTGCACCGAGCGGGCCCGTCACTACACGCAAGCCTACCAGGCTCACCTGGCCCGCCCGCTGCCGGTGCGCCGCGCCCTGGCGCTGGCCCACCACCTCAAGGAGCGCACCATCTGGATCAAGCACGACGAGCTCATCGTCGGCAACCAGGCAAGCCAGGTGCGCGCCGCACCGCTCTTTCCCGAGTACACGGTCAGCTGGATTGAGAAGGAGATCGACGAGCTGGCAGACAGGCCAGGTGCAGGCTTTGCGGTAAGCGAAGAGGACAAGGAGGCTATCCACGCCCTCACTCCCTTCTGGCGCGGCCAGACGGTACAGGATCGCTGCTACGGCCTCTTTACCGACGAGCAAAAAGCATTGCTAGAGAGCGGCATCATCAAGGCCGAGGGCAACATGACTTCGGGAGATGCCCACCTCGCGGTCAACTACGAGGAGCTGCTCACCCTGGGGCTTGATGGATTCAAGGCCAAGGTCGCCGAGCGGCGCAGCCGGCTCGATCTGGCTGACTGGGCGGATCTGCAGCGCGAGCAGTTCCTGCAGGCGGTTGCCATCACCCTCGATGCAGTGAGCAACCACATCGAGCGCTACGCGACCCTGGCTCGCGGCATGGCGGAGCAGGAATTGTGCGCCGAGCGCCGTGACGAGCTGCAGAGCATATCGCTCAACTGTGCCCATATCGCCCACCAGCCTCCCGAGACCTTCTGGCAGGCGCTGCAGCTTTGCTACTTTATCCAACTCATCCTGCAGATCGAATCCAACGGCCACTCGGTCTCGTTTGGCCGGATGGACCAGTACCTCTACCCCTGGTATCGCCACGAGGTGGAGCTGTCGGAATCCCTGCCTCGGATGCGCGCCATCGAGCTGCTGCAGGGCTGCTGGCTGAAACTGTTGGAGGTAAACAAGATCCGCTCCGGCACCCACTCCAAGGCCTCCGCCGGCAGCCCGCTCTATCAAAACGTGACGATTGGCGGCCAGATCTGGCGGGATGGTCAGGCCCATGACGCGGTCAACGGCCTCTCCTACGCCATTCTGGAGTCCTGCGGCCAGCTGCGCTCCACCCAGCCCAACCTCTCGGTGCGCTACCATGCCGGCATGAGCGAGGATTTCCTCAATGCCTGCATCCAGGTGATCCGCTGCGGCTTTGGCATGCCAGCCTTCAACAACGACGAGGTGGTGATCCCCGAGTTCATCAAGCTCGGCGTGAGCGTGGAGGATGCCTACAACTATGCCGCCATCGGCTGCATCGAGACCGCAGTGCCCGGCAAGTGGGGCTATCGCTGCACCGGCATGAGCTTCATCAACTTCGCCCGCATCCTGCTGGCGGCACTGGATGGCGGCCGCGATGCCACCACGGGCAAGATCTTCCTGCCCCAGTCGCAGTCGCTGCGGGAAGGATCATTCAGCAACTTTGACGAGGTGATGGCCTGCTGGGACGAGCAGGTACGCTACTTCACCCGCAAGTCCATCGAAATCGACTGCGTGGTCGACAGCGTGCTGGAGGCCCAGGCCCACGACATCCTCTGCAGTACCCTGGTGGACGACTGCATCGAGCGCGGCAAGACCATCAAGGAGGGAGGGGCCGTCTATGACTGGGTCTCCGGCCTGCAGGTGGGGATAGCGAATCTGGGCAACAGCCTGGCGGCGCTGAAAAAACTGGTGTTCGAACAGGGCATGGTGGATCAACGCGAGCTGGCCGAGGCGCTGGAACAGGACTTTGCGGGGCTCGCCGGCGAGCAGCTGCGCCAGCGCCTCACCAACGCAGCCCCCAAATACGGCAACGATCTGGACGAGGTAGATCTGCTGCTGGTTGCGGCCTACCAGAGCTACATCGACGAGCTCAAGGGGTTGCACAACACCCGCTTCGGCCGTGGTCCCATCGGCGGCACCTACTATGCCGGCACCTCTTCCATCTCGGCCAACGTCCCCTTTGGCGCGGCCACCATGGCCACCCCGGATGGCCGTCATGCCCGCACCCCGCTGGCGGAGGGGGCAAGCCCCGCGTCGGGTTCGGATCGCCTCGGCCCCACGGCGGTGTTCAACTCCATCGGCAAGCTGCCCACCCAGGCCATCCTCGGCGGCGTGCTGCTCAACCAGAAGCTGAGCCCGGCGAGCCTTGAGAACGCACGGGACAAGGCCAAGCTGATGAGCCTGCTGCGCACCTTCTTTGAGGTGCACAAGGGGTGGCACGTGCAGTACAACATCGTCTCGCGGGAGACCCTGCTGGCGGCCAAGGCCAACCCGGATCAGTACCGGGATCTGGTGGTGCGGGTGGCCGGTTACTCGGCCTTCTTTACGGCCCTCTCTCCGGATGCCCAGGACGACATCATCGCCCGCACCGAGCACAGCCTCTGACAACGGACGGGAGGGCCCATGCCCTCCCGCTTTTTTCGCAGAGGAGCACGCCACCTGTACCATGCCCCTTGTCCAGGCCATCCCGGCTCCACGGACAGAGGGCAAGATGTTATGATTGCCCGCCTGGCTCATATGTCGCTGCTTCAAGGCTCATCGATGAGGCCGGACCCATGTTAGCGGCAGGCATCAAACGCCCTGCCATCACCGTTTTTTGTATGCGAGCCCCCATGAACCCACGCCACCAACAGATCCTCACCCTGGTCCACCAGTCCCGCAAGATGAGCGTGGCCGAGCTGGCGCAACATACCGGCGTGTCGGAAGTCACGGTGCGCAACGATCTCACCGCCCTGGAAAAACAGGGTCTGCTCAAGCGGGTGCATGGCTCAGCCATGGCGCTGGAAAGCGATGACCCGGACGCCCGGATGAACATCAACTATCTGCTCAAAGAGCGCCTCGCCGAGCGGGCGGCCCAGCTGGTGGAAGATGGCGAGACGGTCTTTATCGAGGGGGGCAGCGCCAACGCCCTGCTGGCCCGCCACCTGGCCCTGCACAAGCGGGTCACCATCATCACCATCAGCAGCTATATCGCCCACCTGCTCAAAGACACCCAGGCCCAGGTAGTGCTGCTCGGCGGCCTGTTCCAGCACCAGAGCGAGAGCGTGGTGGGGCCTTTGACCCGCCTTTGCATCGAGCAGGTGCACTTCTCCAAAGCCTTTATCGGGGTCGATGGCTTTCACCCCGAGGTGGGATTCACCAGCCGGGACATGATGCGGGCCGACGTGGTCAACAGCGTGCTGGCCAAGGGAGTGACCAATGTGGTCATCACCGACAGCAGCAAGTTTGGCGCCATTCACCCGAGCCCCCTCGGCAAACCCGGCGAGATCGGCGTGCTGGTCACCGACGATGCCCTGCCGGCCCCTATGCGGGCGGCGCTCGCGGCGCGCGGTCTCACCCTGCACTGCGTCACGGCCTGAGCCCGCTCATCAGGCCAACCCCGGCGTCCCGCACAGCCGGATGACTTGACGCCCGCCACCCAGCCCGAAGTATGCTTAACCCCTTGCGCCGCCCGCAGACAGACCACCTGTGGGCAGCGTCTCTCGCACAAGGACCCAAGATGCACATCAAGGATAAATGTCTGGCCGCCCTGGTCATCCTCTGCTGGGGACTCAACTTCGTGGTGATCAAGTGGGGGCTGGAGGGGATCCCGCCATTGCTGCTGGGGGCACTGCGCTTTATCGGCGTCGTCTTCCCGGCAATCTTGTTGGTACCAAGACCCGCTCTGCCCTGGCGCTGGTTGCTCGCCTATGGCGGCACCATCAGCCTGGGCCAGTTTGCCTTCCTGTTTTGCGCCATGAAGTTCGGCATGCCGGCGGGCATGGCCTCCCTGGTGCTGCAATCCCAGGTGCTCTTCACCCTGTTGTTTGCCATGTTCTGGCTGGGGGAGCGCTGGCAACCCCACCACTGGGTTGCCCTGCCGCTGGCAGGTGCCGGGCTCTACCTTATCGCGACCCAGGGGGCGGGTAACCTGACCCTGCTCGGCTTTGCCCTGACCCTCTGTGCCGCGGCCTGCTGGGGCCTTGGCAACGTGATCAATCGCCAGATTGGTCTGCGCTATCAAGCCGCCCTGCCGAGCCTCATCGCCTGGGGTGGCCTGGTGCCCATAGTGCCGTTTCTCGCCCTCTCCTGGATGTTCGAGGGGCCCGAACGCATCACGAGCAGCCTGCACCACATCAGCTGGCAGGGCGTACTCTGCGTGCTTTACCTCTCGCTGATCGCCACCTGGCTGGGCTACGGCCTGTGGGGGCGGCTGCTGATGCGCTATCCGGTTGCCCAGGTGGCCCCCCTCTCCCTGCTGGTGCCCTGCGTCGGCATGGTGGCCGCCGCCCTGTTGCTGGACGAACATCCCACCCCCTTGCAGTGGCTGGGCTCGGCCCTGGTGCTGCTCGGCTTCGTGGTGCACCTGCTGGGGGGACGGCTGCGCTGGTTGAAGCCACAGCCAACCCCTTGATTGCTTCGCGTTATTTGCCTCTGACCATTGACCCGCTCGGGGAAAATTTCCATGATGGCCCAATCCCCATCGGGAGTGGTGTCACCCATGAGTGACCTGCAGGATGCAGCCAACAGGAGAGCAAGGATATGCCATCGACCATCGCCGCCGGGGGGCGTGCCCTTCCCCATCTGATCCGCGCCACCGCCATCACCCTGACCCTGTGCTGGAGCCAGGTTGGCTGGAGCGCCGCCCTGCCGGCCGATCTCACGTGGGAGAGCAACAACACGGATCCCGTCTATGGGGATCCGGCGGCCAAACGGGGCGGCACCTTCAACACTTTCATGACCAGTTTCCCGCTCACCCTGCGCGTCTACGGGCCCGACTCCAATGGCGGCTTTGCCGGCTATGTCAGGGAGACCAACCTGCCTCTGCTCGGTACCCATCCGCTGACCGGCAATCCCATGCCGCTGCTGGCCAATGAGTGGGCCTTCGGACCCGACAACAAGACCCTCTATTTTCGCATCAACCCCAAGGCGCGCTGGTCGGACGGCAAGCCGGTCACCGCCGATGACTGGCTGTTCGCCCTCAAGATGCTGCGCAGCAAGGAGATCAACGACCCCTGGTACAACAACTACTACAGCACCCAGATAACCGACGTCACCAAATTTGATGATCATACCCTGGCCATCACCAGCGGCAGCGAGAAGAGCCGCCAAGATTTGCTGGACTCCCTGCCCTTCACCCCGGTACCGAGCCACGCCATCAAGCTCACCGCCAACTGGGTCAAGGAGTACAACTGGAAGGTCTTGCCGGTTACCGGCGCCTACCGGATCGGCGAGGTGAAAAAAGGCAAGTCCATCACCCTGGAGCGGGTCAAGGATTGGTGGGGAGATGAGGAGCGCTACTTTCAGCACCGCTTCAACCCGGACAGGATTGAGATCAAGGTACTGCGGGATCAGAACATCGCCTGGCAGCACTTTCTGCGCGGCGATCTCGACACCTTTGGCCTGACCATGCCCAACTGGTGGCACGACAAGACCAAAACGGCCGAGTTCGAGAAGGGCTATATCGAGCGGACCTGGTTCTATAACCAGACCCCGCAATCTCCCATGGGGCTCTACCTCAACACGGCGGATCCCTTGCTGCGAGATCTCAACGTGCGTCTCGGCATCCAGTACGCCCTCAACCTCGACAAGATGCTCACCACCCTGCTGCGAGGAGATTATCAGCGTCTCAACAGTTACGGATCGGGCCAGGGGGATTTTACCAATACCGAGATCAAGGCGCGCCCCTTCGACCCCAAACTCGCCCGAGAGTACTTTGCCAAGGCAGGCTTCAGCAAGGCGGGGCCAAACGGGATCTTGCAGGATAACAAGGGACAACCGCTGACCCTGACCATCACCTACACCACGGCGGAACATGCCCAGCGCCTGACCCTGCTGCGGGAAGAGGCGAAAAAGGCGGGGCTCAATCTCGAGCTCAACCTGATGGATGCCTCGGCCGGCTTCAAATCCATGCTGGAGAAGAAGCACCAGAGTGCCTGGATGGCCTGGAGCGGTGGCCGTTATCCTGCCTATTGGGAGTTTTTCCACAAGGTCAACGCCAACAAGCCCCAGACCAACAACATCATGAACATCGATGATGACGCCATCTCGGCCCTGGTGGAGCAGTACGACAAGGAGTTCGACTTCGCCAAAAAGGCGGCGCTGTCACGGCAGATCCAGCAGCGGCTCTATGAGCTGGCCAGCTTCGTACCCGCCTATCAGGTGCCCTATACCCGGGAAGGGGCCTGGCGCTGGATAAAACTGCCCAAGGTGCCCGCCACGCCCAAGAGCGAACTGCTCTACTGGCCCCTGGACGGGGGCAACAGTGGCTACAGTTACGGCGGTTTGCTGTGGATTGACGAGGCCCTGAAAACCGAGACGAAGGCGGCCATCAAGCGTGGCCAGACATTCCCCCCGGTCATGCGAATAGACAAAACCTACCTGCAGCCTTGACCGCCCCTCTCCCCCCCAACAAAAGACCCCGCTCATTGGCGGGGTCTTGTTATTGCAACTGACCGGTTGCGGGGACAGGTCGCAGTCGCTTAGCCGCGCTTGGCCTGCTTCTGGGCGATGGCGTCGGCCACGTCGGCCGGCTCCAGCACGATACCTTCCTGATCCGGAGTCGGGAACACGGCGACACACAGATCGTCCTGCTCCATGCCGTCGATCCAGCGCTCCAGCCACACCTTCAGGGTGATGGACTGCGGTTTGCAATCGGCCCACTCGCCTTCGGCCCACGCCTTGGCGTACTCGGGATGCGGCCAGACCGGGATGCAGTCTTCATCGTCGGTGGTCAGCATCATGACGCCGTGCTCATCGGTTAGCACGTAGAGCTCTTCATGCTCGACCAGCTTGCTGATGAAGTGATCGTATCGGTAGTCGGCATTCAGTTGCAGCGCGGCATTGCGCTCGGTGTCGCTCAGTTCATAGCTCATCGGCCAGGTCTCTCTCTCGATAAAAGGGCGCCATGTTCACATCTTGTGGTCAGCTTGTCCAGCTCGCCGCCCCCGGCACCGAATGAGGGGTTGGGACGCCCACAAGAATAGGGCAGAAGCACGCCACATAGCGGCAACTGCCTGGGGATTTCGTCAAAGTTCGGGGGTAACCAGTTCGATCTCAGCCACTTCACTCAGCTTCTGGCGCAGCCAGTAGGCGGATTCGACTTCCACAAAGCAAAGCTGATCACGGCCACTGGCCGCAGCGGCCATCAGCTGCTCGAAACGCTGTTGCTGCTGCTGTTGCCAGGCCTGCGCCAGCTTGGTGCCATGGGCTTCATCCACCACCTCGCGGCGCAGTTCGAACAGGTTGTCGGTGATGGGACTGTTGATCTTGGCGGCGCTGTGCCAATACATCAGGAGGTTGTCCATCATCTCGGCATCATAGTTGGCCAGGGCATCGAGCTCTGCCGTGGCCCCACTAGCGCCAGTGGCAAAGTCGCACCAGCCCGCATCGAGGGAGACCAGCTCACCAGCTGACGCTCCTTTGGCGTGTTTGCGCAGCTGGGCGACATCACTCCCCTTGCGAGCGGGCAGCCATACCTCCCCCTGGCAGGAGTCCAGCAGGGATGTCAGCAATGACGTCTGATAGACGGGAAAACGGGCAGATAGTGAATGCAGCAGGGATACCAGAGTGATCTTGACCATGGACGATACCTTGAACCGAGCGAACAGTCGCCGACGGACCGTCCGATATAAAAGGAGTGACCTATCCTATCATGTTTGTACGGCCCAAACCTTTCGATAAACCGAACGCCAAGTACTTGATAACGACCAAAAAAACAGCACTCACCCTATACGCCCCCTGCAAAGCGCAATAATTTGAGCCAGCGCCCACTAAAGTGGCGACAGGGATGCTAGTTTGCTTACATCTTTAGCGTAAGGAGTGGATCCATGATTGGTATCGATCAGATTTCGGATGACGTGATAAACCAGTTGAAGATACTGGCTTGCTTTGATCCAGCCAACATGAGCCTGGGGATCAAGTTGCGCAGCGATATGTCCGAGGAGCTGTGCCAGGCGGCGGCTCGCCTGCATCAGCAGGGGCTCATCAGCGCGGAAGATGGCGGTTATCTCACCCCGTTTGGCATGACCATGGTAGAGCATCTGCAGCACCTGCTGGTCGCGCTCAAGCCTGTTTGACGGGTTGCGGTGCCCAGAGCGAAAAATTCAGCAATTTCCAACGCCGTCCCTGATGCAGGTGACAGGCAAACAGCAAAGGACCTTCGGGTCCTTTTACTTTGCCGTCCACCAGCCACTCCCCTTCCTTGCCAGGCAGAGGCCGGGCCTGTATCTCGTCAGGCTGGCGATCACTGCCCAGACGCACCGCCACGAATTGCCGGCAGACGCTTTGTGCCTGCATGGCAGCTTGCACCGGCACTTCCGGTGTCGACATGGAGGTAGCAAGGATCAGCAGTGGCAACAGCATGATTCAACCCGCGTCCTGAGCCCTGATGGACTCCAGATAAACAAAAAGCCGTGGTACCTGAGGCACCACGGCTTTCTTAAATTCTGTAAGATTACAGAGCAGTTACGTTCTCAGCCTGCGGGCCTTTTTGACCTTGGGTCACAGAGAACTGTACGCGCTGACCTTCAGCCAGGGTACGGAAACCGTTACCTTGAATGGCGCTGAAGTGAACGAAAACGTCCGGGCCGTTTTCTTGCTGGATGAAGCCAAAACCTTTGGTTTCGTTGAAAAACTTAACGGTACCGGTGATCATGTTAGACATATCTTTAAACCTGTATTCAAAATAATTACTTATGCTTTTCAGCGGGTAAAGCTCAAAAAACGGGATTAACTTATGAACAACAGGAAAAGATGTAAAACATCAAATTCATTGACATAACTATCGCCCTTTCAAGCTGGATAGGATTATACGTGGCTTTGTAGATTACGCAAACAAATTTGTGCCCTGCGGGAGCAGGGCACAATCGTTTACAGACTCGGCGCTTCCAGTGCTTGTACCAGGGTTTTTAGGAAGCGTGCCGCCTCACCACCGGTGCAGGCTCTGTGGTCAAACGTCATCGACAAAGGCAGTGCCCGAACCGGCCTGGCCTCCCCGTGAATGAAGACCACTTTTTCGAACAATTTCCCGGCCCCTATGATGGCCACCTGGGGCGGCGTCACTATGGGGCTGGCGTAGCGACCCGCGATGGCGCCAAAGTTGGTCAGCGTGATGGTCGCCCCCTGCAGCATCTCGCGCGGCACAGCACGGGCCTTCACGTCGGCTATCATCCGATCCAGCCCTTGGCGGATGTCGACCCCTTCCCGCTCGGCTACGTTCTCCATCACGGGCACATAGAGCCCATGTCTGGAATCCACCGCAATGGCCACATTGACCTCGTTGAACAGCCGCCTTGACAGGGTCTCACCATCGAACCAGGCGTTCATGGAGGGCTCGGCACGACAGGCCACGCCGATGGCCTTGATGAGACGTACCGTCACGTCTTCATCGGCTCGCCAGTGACGCAAATCCACCTCGTCGGTGATGCTGACCGGCACCACCGTCTGATGGGAAATCTCCATCGCCTTGGCCATGGCCCGGCGCGATCCCTTGAGAAATTCGTTGCCACTGCCCTGCATCGCTTCGAAGGCCGCTTGCACATCCTGCTCGGTCACCATGCCGGCATTGCCGCTCCCCTTGAGTCGCTCGATATCCAGCCCCAATTTCTGGGCCAGCAGGCGCACCGCAGGCATGGCCCGCACCAGAGTGCCGCCGGGCGCAATGGCCCCCACCACGAAGTGATCCTCGATATGATGCTGATGGGCGCTCACCTTGCCCACTACTGTGCCGTCATCCTCGCCCCCTTCAAATTCCACCAGCGGGGCGCCGATATGGAGGATATCCCCCTCCTCGCCGCACAGGCGGGCGATCCCCCCCGCCACCGGTGAAGGCACGTCCACCAGCGCCTTGGCCGTTTCGACCGAGAGCAACACCTGATCGACCGCCACGGTATCGCCGACCTTCACCTTCCACTCAACAATCTCGGCCTCGGCCAGTCCTTCGCCCAGATCCGGTAATTTGAAAAATTTCATGACCAGTTCTCCATCAGCTGGTGAGCCGCATCCGCGATATCCTGCTCGGTGATGAGGTAATACTCTTCGTTGCGATAATAGGGCACGGCCGCATCCACCCCGGTCAGGCGCTTTGGCGGTGCCTTGAGGGAGGTCAATGCCTGCTCGGTCGCTCGCGCCACAATCTCGGCGCCCACGCCAAAACTGCCACACGCCTCGTGCACCACCAGCAGGCGGCCGGTCTTGCGCACCGAAACCAGGATAGTCTCCATGTCCAGCGGCTTGATGGTAGCCAGATCCAGTACCTCGCACTGGATATCCTGCTCGGCCAGCAGGTTCGCCGCCCGCATCACCTCCTGCACGCAGGCCCCCCAGGCAACAACCGTGATGTCCCGCCCGGGCCTTAGAGTAAAACAGACATCCAGGGGCAGGCCGATACCGTCATCCACCACGTCGGACTTCATGGAGCGATAGATGCGATCTGGCTCGAAGAACATCACGGGATCCGGATCGCGGATGGCCGAGAGCAGCAGGCCGTAGGCGCGCCGCGGGCTGGAGGGGATAACCACCCGAAGCCCTGGAATATGGGCAAACAGCGCCTCGACGCTCTCGCTGTGGTGCTCGGGCGAGTGGATGCCGGCACCATAGGGGGAGCGGTAAACGATGGGACAGGAGAGGCGGCCGCGCGTACGGTTGCGCATCCGGGCCGCCTGGCAGATGATCTGCTCCATGCCGGGGAAGATAAACCCCTGAAACTGGAACTCGGCCACCGGCTTGAGCCCCTGGGTCGCCATGCCGACCGCCACCCCGGCGATCAGCCCCTCGGCCAGTGGCGTATCTATCACCCGCTTGAAACCGAACTTGTCGCGAAGGCCCACAGTAGCGCGAAATACCCCGCCATTGACCCCCACATCCTCCCCCAGCACCACCACGTCGGGGTCATGTTCCATCTCGTAGTGAAGAGCCATATTGACCGCTTCCAGCAGACTCATCTCACTCATGGCCAGCCTCCCGCTTCATCCCCTTGGCAATGATCCGCTCGCGCTGGGGCAGCAGCTCGGCGGGCAGTTCGGCGTAGTGATAATCAAGCAGCGCCTCCGGTGGTTGGGGTTGCATCGCCTCGTAGCGTGCCACCGCCTGCTCCACCTCCTGGCTCGCCTCGGCCAGCAACGCCTGCTCCTGCTGTTCATCCCACCACCCTTGGCTGTGCATGAACTGGCGCAGCCGTTTGACCGGCTCGCGGGCCCAGGCGGCCTCAACTTCAGCCCCGTCACGATAGCGGGTGGCATCATCGGCGGTGGTGTGATCCCCGAGGCGATAACTCACCGCCTCGATCAGGGTCGGTCCCTTGCCGGTGCGAGCCCGCTCGATGGCGCTGCGGGCGGCATCGTAGACAGCGACCACATCGTTGCCATCGACCTGCAGGCTGCGCACTCCGGCCCCAATTCCTTTCTGGGCCAGGGTCGGGGCGCTCGACTGCAACTTGCGGGGCACCGAGATGGCCCACTGATTGTTGTTGATGATGATGACCATGGGCAGATGCCAGACGCCGGCGCAGTTCAGCCCCTCCAGAAAGTCCCCCTTGGAGGTGCCGCCATCGCCGATGGTGACCACGGCAACCCTGGGCTGGTTGCGCAGCTTGAACGCGGCGGCAATGCCGCAGGCATGGGTGATCTGGGTGGCGATAGGAACGCAGATGGGCAGATCCTCCGAGGGAGTGCCGTCAGCCTTGAGAAAATAGCTTCCCCTCTCATCCCCTCCCCAATACTGCAGGTTCTTCTCCATGGGCACGCCCCGCACGTAGAGGGTGGGCATATCCCGGTAGTAGGGCACATAGACATCCTGCGGCTGCATGGCAAGACCAATGCCGACGCCGACCGCCTCCGCCCCGAGATGGGAGGGGAATGTACCGAGCTTGCCGGTTCGCTGCAGCGCGATCGCTTTCTTGTCATAGCTACGCACCATCACCATGTTGCGGTAGAAGGTGTGCAGTATCGCCTTGTCCAGCCAGGTCGGCAGGTTAGCAACCTGGCCCCCTTCCGCATCGAGGTAACGAAGGAAAGGGATGTCGACATGGGTCATAACTGGCTCCTTGCCGTTGAGAACGCCACCGGAGTGGTGACACCTCAAATGTAAATATCATGTTAATTAAAAAGCAAAGGGAATCAGCCAGGTAAGACCAGTAGAAACTTCTTTGAAATAGTAAATAAATTGAATTTTCGTCGAGAGAGGTGGCGTGATGCCGTAAATGGTGCAGGTTTTCAGGAGCTGATACAGAACGCCAATACACCCAAAAGGGAGTCGAACTCCCTGGTATCAATCCAGCCAGCGTATCAGCTGGCTGGCCATTCTCGGAGGCAACAAGGGAACCCGGGCACGCAACCTGCTTCGCCAGGGTTCTGTCTGCAGGATCGGACAAATCTGTATCTGCCGTTCGGCGCCTGCGACCCAGACTCGTTGATCGATAAGTGAGTCGAGGGGGAACTGGACCTGCCAGTGAGGAAAGAGCTCGGCCGTAGTAAGCCCGTCCACCCCACTGACGCCCTCCCCCATCGGAGCTGGAGTGAGCCAAGGGTAAAGCACATGCAATCGCCCCGGATTGACCATCTCAAGCAACTGACCAAGGCTTGGCAGCGAGAAATGGGGATCGCCCGCCGCCTTGAGCAGATGGCGCGCTCCCGCCAGCACCACCACACCGCGCTCGGGCAACCCGGCGATACAGTCGGCCATCGCCTGATCCCGCCCCCTGTTGTGATATTGCCACGCCTCGGGAGTCAGCTCCTGCCACTCGAATGGCGGCTCGCACAGATGAACCCGCAACCGCAGTTGCGCAGGACGCGCCAGATTACTCTGGCGCAAGGCAGCGAAGAGGGCTGGAAACTCGGGGGGCATCCAGGCGGTGAAAGCGCTGGAGTCCAGCCAGACCGGATAGAGGCTATCCAGCGTGAGCGGCTCTCCCTGCCAGCAATCTGCTCCCGCCAGCCAGGCGTCTAGCAGACCCTGATGGCGGCGGTTGCCGCACTCAAGCACCAGATCCGTCATCACCCCCCAGAGCATCGGATCGCAAAGCCAGGCGTGCTGGCGCCTGATAAATGCGGGGTGCCAGTGCGGCTCCCCAAGCCCCACCAGCTTGCCTGCCAGCAGCGCTTCCCTGATGGCCGCGACCGGGGTCACGACTGCACCTCCCGCTCTGCTGCCTGAAGGCGCTTGCAGACAAGCTCACCTATCTTCGCCAGCCAGTCAGGATGCACCATCTCCTGATGCAGACACGGGAAGTGCTGATAGTGGATCGTCCCTCGCGTCAGGGTCTCCCAGCCACGGCCATCCAGCCAGGGCTGACGGGAGCCCACCGCCTCGATAAAGATCACCTCTCCGTGATAGCAATAGTCGACAGGCTGGCGGATCAGCCGGTTATTGTGGTCAATCAGCCCGATCATGGCGCTCACCACTTGCTCATCGAGCATGGCCAGCGCACTTCCTTCTTCCCCCAACCGGGCAACCACCTCTTCACGAGTGAGGGAACCCAGCGCCGCGTCCGACACGGCAATGCCTCCCATCCGCAGCAGAGCATCGAGCATGTGCTGCTCGTCGGGCAGCGGCCGGGTGTGCCACTGGTGACAGGGATAGGCATCGAGCAGCAACACCATGGCCACCTCCTGCCCCTGCTCTTGCAGCATGGCCGCCATCCTGTGAACCAACATGCCACCTATCGACCAGCCAAGCAGCCAGTAAGGCCCCTCGCTCTGATGGCGACGCAGCTCGGTCACATAGTCAAGCGCCAGCTCATCGAATGTGGCAGGCAAAGGGGCATCCGGCTGGCAGAGGGCCCGGGCCTGCAGGGCATAGACCGCCATGCTGGTAGGTAGATGGGCCACCAGCGAGGCATAACACCAGCCAAGGCCACCGGCGGGATGGACACAGAAAAGGGTTGGACCGGATAGCACCGCCTCCTCCCTGCGCCCCCTGAGTGGCAACAGCATTGGCATCCCTTCTCGCTCGCCGCCAAGATGCCGTGCCAACTGAGCAGGGCTAGGTGTTTCGAACAGGCTGGCCAGGGAAAGCGTCTGGCCGAGCGCCTCTTCAATGCGTACCACCAGTTGCGCTGCCAGCAGAGAGTGGCCGCCGAGTGCAAAGAAGTTATCCCCGGCGCCGACCCGCACCAGCCCCAGCACCTCGGCAAAGAGACGGCAGAGCCGCTCCTCCAGCAGGGTTCGCGGCAACTGCTGGCCAACTGCGGTAGCAAGATCTGGCAGCGGCAATGCCTTGCGATCCAGCTTGCCGTTGGGAGTGAGCGGCAGCTCGGCCAGAGTCACCAGCAGCCCCGGCACCATGTAGTCGGGTAGCGCGGCACTGAGCGCAGGCGTCAGCTCTGTCAGCGTCAACTCCCCCTCATCGGCGGCCACCACATAGGCCGCCAGGCGGCGATCGCCTTGGGCAAACTCGGAGGCCAGTACCACTGTCTGCGCCACGCGGGGATGTTGCAGCAACACCAGCTCAATCTCCTCCAGCTCGATGCGCTGGCCGCGGATCTTCACCTGAAAATCGAGGCGCCCCAGATACTCGATGGCGCCATCCTCGCGCCAGGCGGCCAGATCGCCGCTTCGATAGAGATGCCCCGCCCCGAAGGGGTTGGCAATAAAGCGCTCGGCGGTAAGCTCGGGCTGTCCGAAATAGCCTTCTGCCACCTGTACGCCCCCGATCCAGAGCTCTCCCGCCACACCGGGTGGCACTGGCTGCAGCCAGGGATCGAGAATATGGATACAGGTATTCCAGACCGGATAGCCGATGGGCACGCTGGTCACCTCCTCATCCGCACGGCAAGGGTACCAGGTGACATCCACCGCCGCCTCGGTCGGGCCATAGAGGTTGTGCAGGGGCGCGGCAAAAGCGCCATACCAACGCTGTACCAGATCGGCCGGCAGCGCCTCGCCGGAGCAGAAGACCTGGCGCATGGTGCGACAACGCTTGGGCTCGGCCTGACCGACGAAGATCTGCAACATGGAGGGGACGAAGTGCAAGGTGGTGATCCCCGTCTGCTCGATAAGCGCGGCAAGATACGCGGGATCCTTGTGACCACCCGGTTTGGCGAGCACCAATCGCGCCCCCGTCATAACAGGCCAGAAGAACTCCCAGATGGAGACATCAAAACCGGCTGGCGTCTTTTGCAGCACTCGATCCGCTGGACCGATGGGATACATATGTTGCATCCAGAGCAGTCGGTTGACGATGGCGGCGTGGCTCACCACCACCCCCTTGGGGCGGCCTGTCGAACCCGAGGTATAGATGATGTAGGCAGCATCTTCCGGTTTGGGGGCCGGCAAGGTGCAAGGAGCCACCGCCGCCAGCGTCTTCGCCACCTCCGGTGCATCAAGGCAGACGGCAGGTATGTCGGGCGCCACCGACATGGCCAGGGCTCGGCAAGTCAATAACAGCGCAGGTTCGCTACTGGCCAGAATGTAGCCGATCCGCTCTGCCGGATAGTCTGGGTCGACCGGCACATAGACGGCCCCCACCGCCATGATGGCCTGCTGGGCCAAGATGAGCTCGGGCGAGCGGGGGATCACCACCGCCACCCGGCAACCGGGACCTATCCCCCTCCCCACCAGATAGCTGGCCAGCTGGCGAGTGCGCTGGCGCAGCTCGGCCACTGACCAGCGCTCCTCACAACATTCAAGGGCGATGGTGGCGGGGTTGGCCGCGGCCAACCCCTCGCCTAGCAGGGCGCTCAGCGTGGTGGATGGTAACGGATGGCTGGTCTCGTTCCAGCGTGCCAATTCGGCCTGCTCACAAGCCAGCAGCAGCGGCAGACGCACGGCCTCAATGTCATCACCGGCATCACTCCAGGCCTCCAGATAGGCCACCAGACGGGCCAGATGGCGCTCACTCTCCTGACGGCTGAAGCGCCCCTGATGGGTCTCAAGGATCAGGGTGACGTCGCCTGCTTCCTCGGCAAAGTAAAAGGCGCTCTCTTCCACCGGTCCCGCCGCCAGTACCCGCACCTCCCCGCGTACCTCGCCAAAAGTCAGGGTGCGGGTAAAGGGCATCAGGTTGACCTGAGGGCCAAAGAGAGGCCGCCCGGGCTGACGCTGCTGCAAATGCTCCTGACGACAACCCTGATGGCGACGCAGGGCGGCAAATTGCCGCTCTACCTGCGCCAGCAGCTCGCCAACCCGGCTTGCCCCTGTCACCTCGATGTGAAGGGGCAGCACATTGACCTTCATACAGGGGGTATCGGCTGCCTGTGAGCCCAGCCGCCCCATCAGGGGGATCCCCAACACTACCTCGCCAGCACCGCTCATCCGGTGTACATAGCTGGCTACCGCCGCCAGCAAGAGGCTGTATGGATGGCAGGAAGAGCAGCCAGCCCGTGCCACCAGAGCCTGCCACAGTCGGCCAGCCAAACGCTGCTCGAGGCGATGGATGTCTCCCGGTCCCTGCGCCGGACGACGGGAGAGCGACGCCGGGCTCTCCACGCCAGCCAACTGCTGCACGAAGAAGTCGAGATCCCGCGCGGCACGGGGGGATGCCTGATAATCAGCCTCTTCAGCCAGTAGCTCGGTCTGGGTGGCATAACGGCATGGGGCTGGCAGATCCCCGCGGCAGAGCTCTTCGTACCAGAGCGCTACGCGTTGGCAGATCAGGCGCAGGCCAAAACCGTCGATGGCGATATGGTGCACCGCGATAAACCAGGCCCACTGCCGGTCGGCAAGGCGGTAGAGGGAGGTGGCAAAGAGCGGGCCCTCGGCCAGATTGAAGGGGGTCGCCAACAGGGTTTCCATCTCTACCAGCGCCGCTGCGAGCGGATCGGCCTCACGGCGCAGATCCCGCTCTGCCATCTGCCAGCAGGCGGGGTTGGCCTCCATGAAGGGGCCCTCCCCCGTTGCCACAAAGGCGCAGTGCAGACCGGGGATCTCATCGAGCGTCTGACGCACCGCCCGGATGAAGTGGTGAGGGGCAAGCGCCCCCTCCAGCAGCCAGTACTCTCCCGTGTTGCAAGCCGGACTCTCCGGGTACTTTTGCTGGGCAAACCAGATGCCCGCCTGCGCCGTGGTGAGTGGCCAGCGCGGCTTGTTCCCGCCCTGGTGCGGGGCACGCATCGCCATTGTCTGTTCCATGGGAATATCCTTGCGCAACATCGACCGGGTAGCGTTTTCGCCTCCCCGAACGCTTGAAAAGCGAGGAAGCAGAGCCTCCTCAATGTAAGAAAAGGGCGATGCCCGCGACATCTGAAGATGCGGGGCTAGACGCCCAGAGTGGCGCCGCCATCGATCACCAGATCCTGCAGAGTGACATGGCTGGCAGCATCGGAGGCGAGAAAGAGAACGCAGGCCGCCACGTCGGCCGGTGTGGCCAGCTTGCCAAGGGGGATCCCCAGCTTGAACTGTTCGGGGAGCCCGGCGATGGTTCTCCGCTCCCCCTCCCCGTCCTGCCACATGCCCCACAACATCGGCGTCAGGGTCGACCCCGGTGACACCAGATTGCAACGCACTCCGTAAGGAGCGAGCTCAAGCCCCGCCGTCAGAGTGAGGCTGGTCAGTGCAGCCTTGGAAGCACCATAGACCCCCATCCCCGCTCGCGGCACCTTGGCTGCATTGGAGGAGACATTGACGATGGCACCGCCTCGCAGCGCGCGAAACCAGGGGGCCAGAGTCCGCATCAGGTAGAAGGGTGCAAAGGTGTTGACGGCAAAGGTGCGCGCCAACAGGACGTCATCCACTTCGTCGAGCCTGCCGGTGGCCAGCACGCCGGCGACATTGACCAGCACATCGGGCCCCAGCCCCTCTTCGAGCAACTGCTCGCAGCAGCGGGCGATGGCCTCGCTGTCGCTCACATCGATCACCACCCCCTTCACATTGCCAGGCAGCGCCTCGGCCAGCTGAAGATCGAGCACCACCACGCTCGCCCCCGCCTCGGCAAAGGTGCGCGCCACGGCATGGCCTATTCCCTGCGCCGCGCCGGTTACCCAGACGATTTTGCCTTGCCATTCGCTCATGGGGTGCACTCCGGCTGTTCGGCGTGACGGGAGAGCAGCGACCACCAGTGGGCCAGCGTCGGTTGACGGGCAAGTTCGACGAGTTCAACCTCCAGGCCACGCTGGCGCCACTCCTCCACCAACCCCATCACCGCCAAAGAATCGAGGCCGTAGTCGAGCAGGTTCCCATCCTCTGCCGGCAGCGTCTGCTGCATCTCTGCTGGCAAACGGGCCAACACCTGCGCCTGCAACAACGCACGGCTAAGCGGAACAGCGTTTGCTGCCTCCAGCACCTCTGCCACCGTGAGCACCCGGCCGGCATTGCGGCTGACATAAGAGAGAGCCAGCAGATGATCCTCACGGGAGAAGTCGGCGATGGCGTCGGCCACAAGGAAGGGGCGTATGTCGCGCATGAAAGCATCGACCGCCGTCTGCATCACCCCTATGTGACCGTAGATACCGCAGATCACCAGCTGATCCCGTCCCCATCCAGCCATCAGATCAGCAAGGGGGGAGCGGCAAAAAGCACTGTAGCGCCACTTGATCAGCACAGTATCCTGCGGCTGTGGCGTCAGCGCCGCGACAATGGGCTGGCGTTCCGGCGAGCGGGTCAAACCCGGCCCCCACATGTCGCTGAGCAGGGCGCGATCAGCCGGACTCTGCTCGGCGGGCTGGGCGGTATAGACCACCGGCATGCCGAGGGCCCGGGCCTGGCGGCTCAGGAGCACGATATTATCGACGACCTGGTTGATAAGCGGGTTATCCGACCCGTAGAAGTCGACAAAGTAACGCTGCATGTCGTGGATCAGCAGCACGGCACGGCCCGGTTCGAAGGGCCAGTTGACCCGAGCGGCGGGCAGCTCTTCTGCGGTGGGTAGCGGGTAGGCATCAAGGGCTTGAATGGTCATGCACACTCCTTGGCAAGCTGCTCGCGCAGCCTCTGTTTGTCTATCTTGCCGACCGGGGTCTGGGGCAGTTCATCCACCAGCACCAGGCGATCTGGCAACTTGTAGTCCGCCACCCCCTGCTCTCGCAGGAAACGACGCAAACGGGGCAAATCGAGGGACTCACGGCTCATCAGAAAGGCACAACTGCGCTCCCCCAACAGCGGATCGGGTATGGCCACCAGCGCCGATTGCCGCACGTCGGGATGAGTGAGCAGTAGCTCCTCTATCTCAAGGGCGTCGATCTTCTCCCCACCCCGGTTGATCTGATCCTTGTTGCGACCGACCACCATCAAATGGCCGCCGGGCAAGCGGCAGACCAGATCGCCGGTGCAGTAGAAGCCATCCCGATCGAAGGCCCGCAGATTGTGGGCCTCGGCCTTGTAGTAACCACGGAAGGTGTAGGGGCCGCGCGTCCACAGCTCACCGCACTCGCCATCGGGCAAGGTGCGCCCGTTGCTGTCACGCACCTCAACCTCGTCTCCCGGGCTCATCGGACGTCCCTGGGTGTTGACGAGATGCCAGTGGTCATCCTCGGCGCGGGTATAGTTGACCAGCCCCTCCGCCATGCCGAACACCTGCTGCAAGCGGCAACCCAGACGGTTTTCCACCGCCTCGGCATGCGCAGGACTCAGGCGCGCGCCACCCACCTGCACCCACTCAAGGGACGTTTGCGGATAATGGCCTGCCGCCTCCAGCCAGAGCGCAAGGGCGGGGGGTACCAGTGCGGCCCAGTTGACCCGGTAACGCTGTACCAGTGGCAGACAGGTTGCCGGTGAAGGCTCCGGCGCCATCACCACACAGCCGCCGGCATGAAAAACGCCGAGCGCTCCGGGAGAGCTCAGGGAAAAGTTATGAGGGGCAGGCAGGGCACAGAGATAAATGACCCGCTCGTCCCAGCCGCAGACCGCCACGCTCTGGCGTACGCTGTAGCCGTAGTCGTCGTGAGTACGGGGGATCAGCTTGGGAGTGCCTGTGCTGCCACCGGAGAGCTGGAAAAAGGCAACCTGATCGGCCGGGGTCGGCACAGGGTGCGCCACTGCAACAGGTGTCGGATGATCTGCAACAGAAACAGGTTCCGGCTCACGCCATGCAAACCCTTGCGCTGACGCCTCCCCGTCTACAGGCTCGAAGAGCAGCATCTGGCAGGATGGCTGCACCATCGCCTCGAGGGCTGCCATGCTGCCCGCCTCCCCTGCAAAACCCGGATGAGCAGGGCTCAATACCAGCAGCGAGGGATCAATCTGGCGAGCAAAGGCGACCAGCTCGCGCCGCTGATGGCTGAAGAGGGCATGTACCGCCACCACGCCACAGCGGATCAAGGCAAACCAGCAGATATAGAATTCGGCGCAGTTGGGCAACTGCACCAGCGCGGTATCGCCGTGACCGAGCCCGCGGGCGGCCAGCCGCGCCGCCAATGCATCGACCTCACGACGCAGCTGGCCATAACTCAGGATACGCTCGCCGCAGATGAGGGCGGTGCGATCGGGATAACGTTCTGCAGACTCATCCAGTAGGGCGGTAAGCGGCTGACCGCGCCACCACCCCTGCGCCCGATAGTGGGCTGCGCGTTCTGCGGGCCAGGGGGTAAAGGGGACCAGCGGCTTCATGCAGCCACCTCCGGCTCACGGCTCTCGAGGCCAAAGGCACGCAGCATGGTGCCGAGTTTGGCGGCCGTCTCCTGCCACTCCGCCTCGGGCGAGGAACCCACCACCACCCCGGCGCCGGCATAGAGACGCAACGTCTTCCCGGCCAGCATGCCGCAGCGAATAGTGACCGCCCACTCGCCATTGCCATCGGCATCCATCCACCCCACTGCGCCACTGTAGAAGTGACGATCATATCCTTCCAGCCGGGCGATGGCCTGGCGGGCTTCCTCCTGGGGAGTACCACATACTGCCGGAGTGGGATGGAGCGCCAGTGCCAACTCCAGCGCGGTAGATGGCTCGCGCAACCATCCCTCGATCCGGGTCGAGAGGTGCCACATGCTGGACGTGGCGATCACCTGCGGCTCAACCGGCACCTCGAGCTCGCGACAGAAGGGAGAGAGCGCGGCCGCGACCGCATCGGCCACCAGCGCATGCTCATAGCGATCCTTGCGTGCCTGCAGCAGATCGGCGCAGGCTGCCTGTTGTTCGCAAAAGGCGTGGCGGGGACGGGAGCCTGCCAACGGGTTGCTCACCACAGTCATGTCATTGCGCGAGATCAGCAACTCTGGACTCGCGCCCAGCAGTGTCTCCCCCTCGGGAAGCGGAACCTGAAACACATAGGCCCCGGGATTCTGGGCCAGCAGGCTGCCATAGGCTTGCGAAGGGGCAGTACACTGCGCGCTCTGCACATCAATGGCTCGCGAAAGCACTATCTTCTCAAGCTGGCCTTCGCTGAACTGCTGCAGGGCCTCTCGCACTGCCCCCTGATAGTGAGCCGCATCGGTCACCTCACACACCTTGCCGTGCAACTGGCAGTGGCAGCTGGGCAACAGGCGCTCCCGTGCAATCCATTGCCACTGTTCCGGGATCACCAGATGCCAGGGGGCTCGGGTGTCGAAGGGGATGGCGCCAATCGCGACGGGATTGGTCATGCCCTGTCGGCGCAGCTGACGCAAATGGCTCAGCAACTGACCCGGTGCGATGCCAGTGAAGCTGTCGTGAATGCCCGAGGTGAGCAGTACCCGCTCACCACTGGCAAAACAGCAGGCTCTGTCCAGATCAGCCGCAGTGGCGGGCCACTCTTCTTCCTGTACATAGTCACACATGAGGGTGCTACTCCTTGGAATGAATCTCTGCCTGATGCTGACAAGCCCGTCATTCGACTCGCTTGGCAACAAGGTGAGCGGCATCCTAGCAAGGAGCAAAACTTGGATCAATACAAATGATAATCAATATCATTAACTTCTTTTCTGTCAAAAAGGGGAGCGTATGAATCTTTGAAAGTAAGCTAAAAAAAGAGTTGCGAACGAGGCAAAAGCAATTTGATAATGATAATGCTTATCATTTGGATATTATGGAAAATATAAATAATGAAATCCTCAGCCTCCCGTTTTGTCACTCCCACGCTACTGGCCACCACCATAGTGGCCTTGCTGACCCAGCAAGCCACAGCCGCCAATAGCACGCCCCAAGCCGACGAGGTGATCACCGTCACCACCACGGCACACAACACCCGCTCGGCACCGGCTTCCATCTCTGTCATCACCGCCGAACAGATTAAGGCGGCACCGGTCAACGATCTCTCGGATCTGCTGCGTCACGAGGTGGGTATCCAGGCCGAAACCGATACCAATGGCCGCAGCGATATCGGCATTCGCGGCATGTCGGGCAAATACACGCTCGTACTGGTGGATGGCAAACGCCTCTCCTCCTCCAATGCCCTGTGGCGCGGCGGCAACTTCGACAACACTCCGGTTCCCCTTGGCATGATCGAGCGGGTCGAGGTGATCCGCGGCCCCATGTCAGCGCTCTACGGTTCCGACGCCATCGGCGGTGTCATCAACATCATCACCAAGCAGCCGGGCACGCAGTGGCGGGGGGCGGCGGATGCCGACTTCAAGGCCATAGAAGGCAAGGATGGCGGCGAGCAGCACAGAACCAACCTGGGCTTTACCGGCCCGCTGACCGACAACCTGCTGATCCGGATGAACGGCGAAGTCTATGATCGCCAGGCCTGGACACCCACAGAGGCAACCGACGGCATTCCCCTCATCGAAGCCAAACAGACGCGCAACTTCGCGTCCACCCTGAGCTGGCTGGTGGATGAGCAACAACGCTTCGAACTCGACTATCTCTACAACCAGGACGAACGGCCTCTCGACATCTTCCGCAAAACAGGCAACAAGGTGCACAGTCGCCAGCAGCAGAACGACCGCAATCTGTTTGGCCTGACTCACAAGGGGAACTGGAGCTGGGGTGACACCACCGTCATGGCCAATTACGAAAGCTCCCGGATCGACGACTTCAACACCAGCTACTCAGCCCCCCAGCAGCGCGAGTTGGAGGAGAACACCCTGACTCTCAAGGGTTACACCAATCTGATGCTGGCCAATCACTATCTGACCTTCGGTGGTGAATATCTCGACCGGGAGCTGGTGGATACGGTGAGCTACAAGGATATCGGCGGCAGGGAGAGTCACGCCCAGGAGGCGCTGTTTGCCCAGGACGAGATCGGCCTGACCGATAGCCTGACCTTGACCCTGGGGGGGCGTTACGATCACCACGAGATCTATGGCGGCCACTTCACGCCACGCGGTTATCTGGTCTATGAGCTGAGCGACCTGGTGACCGTCAAGGGCGGCGTCAGCCAGGCCTTCAAGGCGCCGGCTCCGCATCAATACTCCAAGGGTTACAGCATCGAGAGCTGCGGCGGCAACTGCCTCATCTACGGCAGCGGCAAGGTCAAACCCGAGACCAGCACCAACTACGAGCTGGGGATCATCGCAGGGGAAGGTATCTGGGAAACCAGCGCCACCCTCTTCTACTCCGACATAGAAGACATGCTGACCTTCAAGCAGATACCCAACTCCAAAGATCGTACCTGGTACAACCTGGATAAGGCCACGACCAAGGGACTGGAGCTGACCGGTCGCCTCGATCTGTTCGAGGATCTCAGCCTCAATGCCAACTACACCTACCTCAAGGCGGAAGGGGAACAAGGCCAGCCCCTGCCCGAGCGCCCGGAGCACAAGGCCAACGCCAGGCTCACCTGGCAAGCCACCGAGCGGGTGAATGCCTTCGTCGTCACGACCTACACAGGCACCCAGTTTGCGGAGCAGACCGTCAACAAGGCCACTGTGTTGCATAAGTTACCCAGCTACCAGACGTTCGATCTTGGCACCGGCTTCAAGGTAACCAGCAACTTTGATCTGCGAGTCGGCATCACCAACCTGACCGATGTCCGTCTGCAAGAGAAAGATGCCCTCTTCCAAAACGTGGAACCGGGCCGCAGCTATTACATCAGCGGCTCGGCCCGTTTCTGATCCGGCCCTCCACGCGGCACGGGAACCTTCCCGTGCCGCAATTTACGACAACAAGGGACAAGTCCCACTGGATAGCAATGAGCATGCAGATTTTCACTCTGTTCGAGGATCTTCCATGTTCCCCTCACTACTGAACGCATCGCCACTTGCCACTCTCCCCACTCCGGGCGAGTTGCTGGCGACGCTCCCCTGCCCCACCCGGCTTGCCCACCAGATCAGCGACCACCGCCACCATGCCAGCCAGATCCTGCAAGGCATGGATGATCGCCTGCTGTTGGTGATTGGCCCCTGCTCCATTCACGATCCGGTCGCCGCTCGCGACTATGGCGCTCGGCTGGTCGAGCTGCAGACACGCTACGGCGATCAACTGCTGCTGGTGATGCGCACCTATTTCGAAAAACCACGCACCACCCTCGGCTGGAAGGGATTTATCTTCGATCCCTGCCTCGATGGTAGCGACCGACTGGCGGAGGGATTGCACCAGGCACGCGCTCTGCTACTGGAGCTGGGAGAAGCTGGCCTCGCTTGCGCTACCGAGTTTCTCGATCTCACCAGCATGCTCTATCTGGGGGATCTTATCAGCTGGGGAGCCATCGGAGCGCGCACCACCGAATCCCAGTTCCATCGCCAGCTGGCATCTGCGCTCCCCTGCCCCATCGGTTTCAAGAATGGTACCGATGGCAATGTCCAGGTCGCCGTGGAGGCGATCCTCGCCAGTCGGGCTGCTCACCTCTACACCCAACCGGATGGTGAGGGGCGCATGACACTGGTTCGTAGCCACGGCAACAAGGATTGCCACCTGATCCTGCGTGGCGGCCGCCAACCCAACTATCAACATGATGCCGTGAAACAAGCCTGTTTACTGTTGCAACGACACCACCTTGCTCCCCGGCTGATGGTCGATTGCAGCCACGGCAACAGCCAGAAGCAGCATCTTCGCCAACTGCGGGTGGCACAGGATCTGGCCAATCAGCTGACAGCTGGTAACCAGGGGATCGCTGCCGTGATGGTGGAGAGTTTCCTGTGTGAAGGGCGTCAGGAGATCAAGGGTGGCCAGCCATTGTGCTACGGCCAGTCGATCACCGACGCCTGCATCGGCTGGGAACAGACCCTGGTACTGCTCGATATGCTGGCCGAAGGGGTGGAGGCAAGACGCCGGCGGCGGATTGCGCTGGCAAGTTGAGATAAAACGGCAGCATTTCAGGTACAGTGCCAGAGCGCAATATGGCCCCGACGGGGCCACATTTTTACTCTCTTTGGCGGGTGTCAGGCGACGGACTCGCGCTCCACCAGCCTGGCTTCAAACTTGAGTGACAGGCCGTCGGCCGGCTTGTGATCGAGCAGGCGAAGAGCCAGCTCGGCGGCACGGCTCCCCATCTCCTCGATGGGATAACGCACCGTGGTGAGCTTGGGATAGATGTAGCGGGCATAAGGGATATCGTCGAACCCCACCACCGAGACCTGCTGCGGGATCTTGTAACCCCGCTCCAGCAGACAGGAGATGGCTCCCGCCACCATGGCATCGTTGAAACCAAGCACAGCGGTAAATTCAACCCCGCGGGAGAGCAGCTCGTTCATCGCCACATAACCGCCGTTCTCATCGGCAAAGCCACGGCCGATCAAGGCCGGTTCCAGTGCGATACCGGCCTGGGCCAGGGTCTGGGTGTAGCCCGCCATGCGCTGCTGGCCGTCGACGAACTCTTCATCGTCCGAGGTGATAAAGGCGATCTTGCGGTGGCCGGCCTCCAGCAGATGCTGGCACGCCGTGGTGATACCGGCCTGGTTATCGAGCCAGACGCAGCGATCTTCGGCTCCCGGCACCTGGCGGTTGATAAAGACCACAGGGGTGGATCCGGCGGCCAGCTCGCTCAGCTCCTCATCGGGCAACGCCTTGCTGTGCAGGATCAGGGCGTCACACTGGCGCTGCAGCAGTGCCTGGATGGCATGACGCTCGCGAGTGATGTCATGGTTGCCTGACATCACTATGGTGAACTTGTTGGCCCGATCGACCATGGCTTCAATGCCTCGCATCATCTGGGCGAAGAAGGGGCCGCCACAGAGATCGCCGACCAGCACGCCGATGCAGTTGGAGCGCTTGCTGACCAGGGCCTGGGCAAAGCTGTTGGGACGAAAATTGAGTTCCTTCATCGCCGCCAGCACGGCCTCGCGCTTTTCCGGCGCGACCTGTGCCGTGTTGTTGATCACCCGGGAGACGGTTGAGATGGACACATTTGCCAGCTGAGAAACGTCTTTAATCGTTGCCACTATCCATTCCTTTATTGTGGGGAACCTGTC
The DNA here is from genome assembly GCF_019048725.1 of Aeromonas sp. FDAARGOS 1407. Classification (NCBI taxonomy): domain Bacteria; kingdom Pseudomonadati; phylum Pseudomonadota; class Gammaproteobacteria; order Aeromonadales; family Aeromonadaceae; genus Aeromonas; species Aeromonas sp. FDAARGOS 1407. Next base: position 2,577,754 of record NZ_CP077399.1, on the reverse strand, counting down.
GGTACCGACGGCCCAGTATATCCTGCTCGCGGATCCGATTCCCGGAGCCAGGTCACCTGACAGGTTTCCTTTGGTAACAAATTCTTGCGCCGTGATACCCGGCGCCGGGTAACAGGCAGGGGCCAGCGGCCCCCGCATTCAATAGCCGTGCTTGAGTTCACGATCGGACATGAACCGCAGCGGCTGCTGAAACTTGTGCTGATAGATGAGATCGAACGACAGCACGTTCTGCACATAGTTGCGCGTCTCCCGGTAAGGGATGCTCTCAACCCACACGTCCATCGGCTTGTCGGCACTCTGCTCACGCCAGCGCTTCACCCGGCCGGGGCCTGCGTTGTAGGCCGCAGCCGCCAGGATCCGGTTGCCGTCATAGACATCCAGCAGGCGTTTGAGATAGGCGCTGCCCAAACGGATATTCATTGCAGGATCAAACAGTTGCTGCTCACTGCGATAGGGCACCCCAATCTTGCCGGCAGTCTCTTTCGCGGTCGCGGGCATCAGCTGCATCAGGCCCCTCGCCCCCACCGGCGATTGTGCCCGCGGGTAGAGAGCGCTCTCCTGGCGGGAAATGGCGTAGAGCAGGCTCATATTGACCGCCCGCTCGCGGGCCACCTGACTGAAGGTCTGCTTGTAGGGTTTGGGGAAACGCAACTCGAGGGCATCCCAAGCCTCGGCACGGATGCTGGCGAGGATCGCCAGATCATGCCAGCCCCGATTGAGGGCGATGTGGCCAAATTCGATACGCTGGGCCACCGGGTTGCGATCCAGGTTGTGGATCCACTCCGAGCGGGCAGCCGCCACCTCGTTCATGGCCAGGAGCTCCTGCACCCGAAGCAGGAAGGGCCAGCGCCGGCTCGCGCTGCGCCAGTCCGGTACATGCGGCACCGTCTGGTTCTTCATCCGGTAGGGGGCGCCGGTACGCTGGGCGGCCATAAACCCGTAGAAACCGCGCAGATTGGCGGTCTCCAGGTAAAGGTCGCGGGCCTGCTTCTGCTGCCCTTGTACCTCCAGCGAGCGGGCCATCCAGTAGCGCCAGCGATCCTCCTTCTGGCGTGCCATCGGCATCATCTTCACCCAGCCGGAGAGACCGCGCCAATCCTCTTCCCAGATGGCGAGCCTGGCTCGCAATTCGGTGATATCCGGATCGGCCAGCAACCTGACCGTGTTGTCCAGCCACTGGCGCTCGCTCCTCGAACGATCCAGCAGCAGGCGGCGGGCGATAGCCCGCTCCACCGGCTTGATATCGGCCTGGCTCAGGCCAAAGCGGCTGCGAAACAGGTCAAGCTGGCGCAGCACAGCCTCCGGCTGCTGGTTGGCATAGCGGGTCAGCCCCAGCGACAACAACTTCCTGGAGTAAGGGTTGTTGCTGAAGTAGGTGGGGTTCATCGCCTTGGCCGGCTGTTCGAACAGGGTCACCATCTGGTTGCCATACCCCTGCAGGCCGGTACCGAGGGAGGCCCCCAGATGGCGGATCAGGTTGGGATTTTCCGCCTCGAAGGCCATCGTCATCCGCTGCCAGATCTTGTCCTGGGTGCGCAAACCTGCCCCCTGCCAGAGGGTGAACAGCGGATCACAGGCATCGGGACGGGATTGCCCGCTCATCCACATCTTGCCCGCCCCCTGCAACGCCTCCCTGGTCTTGCCGGTGTAATAGAGCGCCTGATAGTGCATGCAGAGCAGGTCGGTCGATTTGGGCTTGGCCGGGTAGAAGCGCAGGAACTGCGACCACTGCTGGCTCTGGGCCAGATAGGTCAGATAGGTACGCTCCAGCCGGTTTGACTGGGGGGTATCCCCATGCTGGCGGATGAAACGGGTCACATCCTGATAATCGGCCGCCCCGGGCCGAAAGGCGAGCTGGAAGTAATCGAGATAGGGCAGCAGAGGGTAATGGGTCAAGCGAGCGCGAAGCTGCTGAAAACGGGCCTGATCGTTGGCCCGCACGGCATCATAGGCCTGACGGTACAGACTCTGATCCTGGGTCTGGGCCATGATCCCTGGCGCAAACAGTGTCGTTAAGAGAATTCCCCACACAGCTTTCACTGAACATCTCCATTGGGAAGCACGCCACCGCCCGCAGGCGGTGGATCCGGAAATGCCCATTCTACCCGCAGCCGGGCGGCGCGAAAGCGGGGATGACGACTATTTTTCCGCGCAGGCCAGATGGACGTCGCGCTGGTACTCGGGTTTGGCCAGCCGCTGCACATATTTCTCCAGATAAGGCACTGGCAACGGCTTGGAGGCGAGGTAGCCCTGGTAGAAGCTGCACCCCTGCGCCTTGAGAAACTCGAGCTGCTGGCGCGACTCCACCCCTTCCGCCGTCACGTTGAACCCCATGTGGCGCGCCATGGCTATCACTGCCTCGACAATGGCCATGTTGTCCCCATCCCGCGGAATGTCCTGGATGAAGGAGCGGTCGATCTTGAGCTCGTCGGCGGGCAGCCGCTTGAGATAGCTGAGGGACGAGTAGCCGGCACCAAAATCGTCGATGGCAAAGCTGATGCCAAGGGCCTTGAGCTCCGCCATCTTGCTGATGGTGTCCTCGGCATGGCCCAGCACCACCGACTCGGTGATCTCCAGGTTGAGGCAGGCCGGATCCATGCCGGTTTGTGACAGCACATCGTGGATCCGCTCGACGAAATCGGTGGCATGAAACTGCTTGGCGCTCACATTGACCGAGATCTGGGGAATGTGGATGCCACTCTCCTCCCACAACACGTACTGGACACACGCCTCATGCAACACCCAGTTGCCGATGTCGACGATGAGATCCGTCTCCTCGGCAATGGGGATGAACTCGGCGGGCGAGACCAGGGCACGGCCCGGCGGCTGCCAGCGGATCAGGGCTTCAATACCGATGAGATCGCCGCCATCCACCAGGTGCTGCGGCTGGTAATAGAGGGTCAGTTCGTTCTTGTTCAGGGCGTTGCGCAGCTCGTTGTGGATGAGCAGGCGCCGATCCGCCTGATGCTGCATGGAGGCATCGAAGAAACGCCGCGTCTTGCGCCCGGCAGACTTGGCCTGATACATGGCGGTATCCGCCTGTTTGAGCAGATCGTCGACCCCCTGTTCCCGATCCGGAAACAGGGTGATGCCGACGCTGGCGCCGATATGCAATACCTGCCCGCCATGGCTGTAAGGGGAGGCAATCTCGGTGATGAGGCGCTCGGCGATGATGTCGGCCTGCATCTCGGCCTGGGGCGGGCTGGCAGAGAGAGAGGGCAACAGCAGCACGAATTCGTCGCCACCGAGGCGAGCGAGACAGTCCCCCTGACGCACCAGCCGCTTGAGACGGGTCGCCACCTCCTTGAGCAGCCAGTCACCGGTAGCGTGGCCGAGGGAGTCGTTGATGGTCTTGAAGTGATCGAGATCGATAAACAGCAGGGCCCCGATCAATCCGTTGCGACTGGCCTCGTTGAAGGTCTGCACCAGGGTTTCGTGCAACTGGCGCCGATTCGGCAGACCGGTCAGCTCGTCGTAATAGGCCAGATCCTGGATCCGCAGCTCGGCCGCCTTGCGCTCCGAGATATCCTCGAAGCAGATGACGAAGTGGCTGATCTCCCCCTTCTCATCCTGCACCGGCGTCACGATTTCCCACTGGGGATAGACGTGGCCATCGGCATGGCGCCGCTGGGTCTCCCCCTGCCAGCGGCTCAGGGTATTGAGCTCGTAGCCCGGTTTTCCCATGGTGGGCCAGAGATCCTCTTCCAGATGCAGGCCCAGCACGGCCTGGCTGTCAAAGCCGGTGATCTGGCTGAAGGCGTGATTGACCCGCAGCACCTTGAAACCGGGATCCGTGATGATGATCCCCTCGTGGGTTTCAAAGGCCACGGCGGAGAGCCGCATCTGGGCATCGGATTGCAACCGCTCCAACTCGGCCACCATGCGTACCGAGAAGGTGTTGAGCACGGAGTCGAGATTGGCAATGTCAGCGGGAGCCGAGTAGAGCAGGGCCAGATGACCCAGCAGCTGACCTCGGCTATCGCACAGCGGCTGACCATAATAGCGCTGTCCGGGTCGGGAAGGGGTCAGGCATTCGCTCAGCTCATCCAGGTTCACCTGACAGCTGGTTCCCTGCCGATAGAGTTGCTGGCACGGGGTGCCCGCCAGGGGGTAATCCCGGATATCCAGCCCGTCGGCAGCCAGCACCTTGATCCTGTCCACCCCGCTCAGCTCACCCACCCAGACGGCATCCACCTTGAGGATGTGAGTCAGCTGGTTGACCAGGGTGTTGAAAAACTCGGTACCGGTACAGGCAGAAAGCGCCTGGGCCAGGCGGGTCAGCAATGAGGTCTGCAATGGCTGGGCGAGATTGAGTGATTCGGCCGCAGCGCTCATCCCGTCAAGGGGCGCCAGCCAACCGCAGCACAACTGCTGGCTGGGAACGTATTGCCCACTCCAGATCACGTGACTGAACAGGCCCCGTTCATCCTTGAGATGGCCGATGAACTGTTCCGGCAAGGTGGATTGATGCAGACGCGCCAAAAAATCGGCAAAGCCCGCTTCATCTTCCGGCTGCAGGCAACCTGCCCAGGGGTGTTTCCCCTCCCCCTGCCACTGCTGGTAGGCGCCCTGATCGGAGAGGCTCCACTGATCATGCTGCCGATCATAAAACCACATGATTTGAGTGGCTTGCTGCTTCATCTACAACTCCAACACAACAATCGCTCACGTTTGATGTCCAGGCAAAACGGGCACAACCACTCCCCACATCGACTCATGAGTTCAAAGACAATACAGAGAGGGGGCTAACATGCAGTATCGAGCGGGGAAAACCGGGTTAACCGGACAAGAAGTCGACACAAGGTGCTGCCAAGAAGGGACAGAAACGATCCTATTCCCGTCATACTGCCTGCCAGTTTCAAGGAGCTCAAGCTATTTTTGGCACGAAACCGGAAAAGCTCACAATTTACAAATCGCTAAATACATGGCGGGAGATTTTGTGATCAATATCACATTTTCAATACTGCCGATGAGTAATCTGAAGGTGAAGACACAAGCAAGACGACCCGAAGGGGGCCAATATGAAAATCGAAATTACCAGCAAAATCATCGACATCACCCCGGCTATCCGCGAGCGCATCGAATCCCGTTTTGACAAGCTCGAGCGTCTTCAGGTGCCTCTCATCACACCCCATGTGATTGTGTCCAAAGAGCGTCTGATGTTTATCGTCGAAGCCACTGCTGGCATCCCCAACGGCAAGCTGTTTGCCCAGGCAGAGCATGAGGATCTCTACGCCGCCATCAATGAACTGGGACAAAAACTGGAGCGTCAAATCAACCGCCACACCGAAAAACCGATCGCCCGTCGCGCCAATGGCACACGCAAGGAGATGCCACAACCGGATGAAGCCGACGCATAACTCCCGGCAAGGTTAACTCAGTCATTCAACACAAAGGCGGGATATCCCGCCTTTTGTATGCCTGCTGCATACCCGCATTCGCTTACCGACATGGGCGACTCGAACCGCCCTTCATGCAACCCGTCTCGCTCAACCGAGCCAGTGGAGCCGGGTATCGATGCCCTGCTGCAGGCGATCCAGCACAGGCAACAGCACCAGCGGATCTTCCTGCCTGGGCTCATCCGCAAGTGCTCCCCGCAGCCGCTCACGCCCGAGTGGCGTCAGGTTGTCGTAGACCGCCTCATCCAGCAGCGGTTGCTTTGCCACCAGTGGCTGTGGCTGCAATGCCAGCCACAGCCGCACATCCACCATGCTGCCCCCCTGCTGCAACCGCTCGTTGAGGGCACTGCTGTCGCGGGTCGCCTCTTCTGCCATCAAGGCTTCTGCTGGGCGCAACCCGAAATGGGCCCGCCAGTCCCGCTCATCCGGCGCGGCGGCCGGCTTGGCATCAAACCAGGGCTGCTCCTCCACCGAATCGGTGAGCAACGCCAGGTGCAGCCGAAAATCCGCCCGATCGCCATGCTGCAGATCCAGGTTGAGGCGTTGCCCCAACTGGCCCTCATCGACGAGCAGGTGATCACGGATTGAGCGGGGTAGCATGGCATAACTCTTGAAAATGGCGATTTCACTTCTTATCGGCCATCAATCCGATTCTTTTAATGGAAAAATCCCGCTTGGGGGTTCACAAAAGCGGAAGATCTGTTAGTATGCGCCTCGCACTTGTGGAGGGGTTCCCGAGTGGCCAAAGGGATCAGACTGTAAATCTGACGGCTCTGCCTTCGAAGGTTCGAATCCTTCTCCCTCCACCATTTCAAGTGCCACAATCTGTTTGCAATACCCCGTGGAGGGGTTCCCGAGCGGCCAAAGGGATCAGACTGTAAATCTGACGGCTCTGCCTTCGAAGGTTCGAATCCTTCTCCCTCCACCATCATTCAGAAAACCCGGCCTTGCGCCGGGTTTTCGCTTTTCCGGCCCGCCCAATTCTTTCCCTTACACCTCGCAATCAGGATAAAAAACGGGAGGCCAGCGCCTCCCGTTTCGTCAGTCACGGTCGCCCCCGTTAGAGGGTGAAGCGATAGAAGACATCCACCGCCTGGGCGACCCCGCTCATGGCCTGAAGATAGAGTCGCGGCAGCACCTCGTAGCGCAGCTTGAACTCGGCGATCGGGCTGAATACCCCCACCCCGTACTGGAACTGCAAACCGGGCAGCAGATAGGCGGAGAGAGTCACCTGGGTGTCGTCGCCACTGCCGGCGGTATCGAGGGAAACATCGCTCATCCCCAGCGCCTCGCCGATGCTCGACACCACGCCGTTGGCCTGGCTGACCGCGCCGGCTACCAGCAAGCCGTTGAAGCCGCCATCCTCGCCGCCCGTCTGCAGCCCCTTGCCGCGCAGCAGATAGGAGAGCTGTTCGGACTGGGCCATCTGGGGTTCGGAATAGACCTTGATCTCCGGCTTGGTGGCCGGCCCCGTCACCCGTACCCCGACCGTCACCTGATCCTCTATGGTATCCGGGTCACGATAGGCCTCGATATTGAGGAAGGGGCGATCGAGGGGGCCGGAGAAGATGATCCTTCCCTCCTTGATGATGAGGTTCTGGCCATAGGCCTTGAAGCGGCCGTCGGTCAGCACCAGCTGGCCGTTGCCCGCCAGTGGCTTGCCCGGATCCTGATTGATACTGAGCCCACCGGAGACATTGGTCTTGAGCCCCATCGCCTCCAGTTTCACGTCGTCACCGAGCCGGATCGCCACCTTCATCAGCAGTGGCAGGCTGGCCTGGGGAGGCGGTGGCGGCAGATCGTCGTACACCACGGTCACGTCATCGGAGACGGCAACCGCCGAGTCCGGCAAACTCTTGACCAGGATCCGCGCCCAGGGAATATCCACCTTGCCGGTGATGCGGGTCTCCTCCCCCAACGAGATGGCGATGTCCGGGGAGACCCGCACCCGGCCCATGCCCGGGTATTGCGCCTCCAGTTCATCCCCCTGGATGGTCAGGCTGCCACTCACCGGCATCTTGGCCCAGCTGAGCCAGCCGCCGAGGGCCAGCGGCCCCTTGCCCACCAGCATGGAGCCATCCAGCTCGGCGCGGTTGCCCTCGATCTTGAGGCGGGTCACCAGTTTGGAGAGGGTCACCATATCGGAGTGAGTCTGCACTTCGCCATCCAGCAGATTGAGCTGACCGAACAGCAGGGGGGATGCCAGGGTTCCCTCGAAGCGGGCGTTGGCAGAGATCACCCCTTGCAGGGAGCGCACCTCGGGAATGAGGGGGGCAAAGGTGTCGAGCTTGAGATCGTCAAACTTGAGCTGGCCCCCGAGCTGGCCGCGACCGGCGGGCTCCCTGATCAGCAAGTCGGTATCGATATTGCCGATCTGCTGCGAGGCGAAGTCGAGGCGGATCGCCGCCTGCTGGCGCTCGAACTCCACGGCCAGCGCCAACTGCTGATAATCGGTCTTGATCTCGTCAGCCACAAAGCTGCCCGGCGTGGTGCGCACCACCGCATGCAGGGTTGGTTGGCTGCCGCGCCAGCTGGCACGGCCATCGGCGGAGAGCACCGCCTGCCAGCGGAAGTTGTCCGGCAGCCAGGGGCGCAGCCGCTTGAGATCAAACCCGTTGAGGGCAAACTCCAGCGCCCCCTGCTCGGCCGATACCTGACTGCCCTTGATGCAGAGGTTGGCCCCTTGGGAGTCAAGACAGAGATCCCCCATCGCCAAGCGCTGGCGCGGCAGATCGAGATCCAGCGCCCAGGGGTTGGTCAGACTCCAACGCCGCAAGGGGGTCTTGAGCTTGAGCTCGGAGAGGGTCCCGCGCCAGTGATCCCCGCGCACGCCGCCACCCAGCTTGAGATTGGCGGCCACCGGATCGCCCTTCATCGTCAGGGTGAGCTGATGGCGCGCCAGATCCCCGTCGAGGGCCAGAGCCAACTGGCTTAGCTTGGTCTCTCCCTGGGTCAGGCTGGCCACGGTGAGCGCCAGCTCACCCGCAGGCTTGTCACCCACCAGGGCATTGCCCTTGATGGCGATCCCCTTGATGTTGGTGCCCGCATAATAGAGGCGATTGGCCAAAAGCTCAGTGGTCACCCGAGGCGCCTGCTGATTGCCCCCCAGGCGCACCTGCCCCTTGATGTCCCCCTTCAGACCGGGATAGAGCCCCGCCAGATTGGGAGCATCGAGATCGGCCACCAGTTGCCATACCTGCTGGCTGATCTGTCCCTTGGCCTGCAACCGGTTGGGGCCGCTTTGCAGCGACAGCCCGGGAATGCGCCACTCCATCTTGTCATTGCCACTCGCCTCCCCCTTGATGGCCAGCGGATACTGGTTGAGCTTGCCATCCACCCTGAGGATGGGCAGGTTCAGCTCCCAGCGGCCCGCCTCGTTCATCACGAAACGGCTCTCTATCTCTCCGGCCAGGGTGCCCTTGAGCTCCGGCACCAGCTCGGCCGGATTGATCCCCTTGAAGCGGGTGCTCCCTTGCCAGTGGACTCCCTTTTGCCAGGCCAGCTTGCCATCCAGGGTCAACTCCCCCTTGAGAGCCTCGAGCCGCAGGGCCAGTTTGCTCAGCTGTTCGAGATCCCCCTTGCCATCGAGGGCAATCTTGAACGGGGGCACATCCGTCCCCTTGCCCGACGTCTTGAGGGCAAACTGATAGCCGGAGAGCTTGCCCTTGGCGGTCAGGCTCCCCTTGTCCAGCCGGTAATTCGGCTCATCCTTGGCCGGCTTGTGCAAGGGCCAGCCGAGGCTCTTCCAGTCGAGTGCCAGATCAAACTGCAGATCCGGGTCGAGGGCTGCCAGCGACCCCTTGAGGCTGGCGGCTACCGGCCCCTTGGCCTGCAAGGCCAGATCCAGCTTGCCGACCGACCCGCTCAGGGCCAGGGTGGCCTGCTCCCCTTTAAGCTCGCCATCGAGCAAGCCCTTGCGCGCCTTGGCATCCAGGGTCAGATCCAGCGGATAATCATCGCCCAGGCGAATATTCCCCTTGAGGGCGAGATCGGCCATGGCGTGGCGCAGCGAAAGCTCGCGCAGTTCGATGCGATCCTCCTCGGCGCCGGCCGAGAGGTGCAGCTTGTCGACGGCTTCGATCAGATCGCCCTGCTGATAACGAAAACGGGTCAGACTCACTCCTTCCAGCTGGACGGGAAATGGCAGGGAAATGGCGGGCAGCTCGATGGCCGCTGCTTTATCAGCCTGAGTTGACTCGCTGTTGATTGTCCCGCTCGCCTTATCCTGAGCCTTGCCCTGAGCCGTTTTCCCGGCCTTGGCACTCTCTTCGGCCGCTGCTTTGGCTGGCGGCGTGTCAGCCAGGGTGACGCTCAGACCATCCAGCACGGGGCCGCGCACTATCAGCCCCTTGCGATCGAGGGTCGCGCCTATATCCAGCGAGCCCAGGGTCACGGCCACACCGGGCACGGCCAGATCGAGATCGGCCACCTGCAGGGTGTCTACCTGGATTTTGAGGGGCAGTGGTTGCCAGACAAAGGGTTCGGAGGGCTCTGGCGGCGTGGGTTCGGAGTCGGCGACCTTCACCACCGGATGGGTGACCACCAGGGATTTGATCCAGAGCTTGCCCTGCAGGAGCTTGCCCAGATCCCAGTCCAGCACGGCGCGCTCGACCGAAACATCCACCAGCTCATCCTGCCAACCGACCCCTTCCAGGGTCCAGCCATAACCGAGCTGGCCCGCCACCAGCTCCCCCTTGAGGGAAGGGAGAGCGCCCTTGGCCTGTTGCCACAGCCACTTGTTGCCCTGATGGGTGAAGCCCAGCAGGCTGACGCCGATGAGCAGCAGAAAAACGAGGCCCATCAGCCAGAGAAAAAGACGCTTTACCCAGATCATAATTCAGGCCCCAAGGCGAAATGCAGCCGCACGGGCTTATCCTCTTCCGATACTCCGACCGCCAGATCGAGTCTGACCTGACCGATGGGGGTAACCCAGCGCACCCCGATCCCGGTGCCGATTTTCCACGGCTCGCTGTAATCGACGGTGGCGGTACCGCCATCCACGAACAGAGCCCCCAGCCACTTCTCGCTGAAGCGGTAGTTGTACTCCAGGCTGGCCACGCTGGTATAACGGCCCCCGGTCAGCTTGCCATCCGGCCCGGTCGGGGAGATGGTTTCATAGTCAAAACCACGCACCGTCTGATCGCCCCCGGTGAAGAAGCGCAGGGATGGCGGCACCAGGGAGAAGCTGTCCCCTATGATGGCCCCCTGCTCGGCCCGCATCAGGAAGCGATGATCCTCGCCCAGGGTGCGCAGCCACTTGCTGCGGCCCCACACCCGCACGAAGCTGATGTCGGATCCCCAGGTGGGATCGGAAAACTCCAGGGTGAGCTGCTGGCGATCCCCCCAATCGGGCACCAGGCCACCACGCACCCGCAGCCGCGACCAGGAGACGCCGGGGATCACCAGCAAGCTGTTCCCCTCGTCCATGCCCTGGGTATAGACCTCGTTCTCCAGGCGGATGAAGACGTCGCGATCCCAGCTCTCCGGCCGCCGGGTCCAACGGTGCACCCCTATGGTGGTGAGATCGGAGCGGGTGTCGTTGTTGTCCTTGTACTGGTAGCCACTCTGGATGGAGTAGTAGTCCCGCAGCGGGTTGCCCACCGGGATCTGGTAGTCGAAGCTAAGCTCCGCCTCCGGCGCCGACACCTTGGCGGTGGCAAACAGGCGGTGGCCGTAACGGTTGACCCAGGGCTTCTCCCAGGTTGCGCTCATCCGCGGCCCCACGTCAGTGGCATAGCCCAGACCCGCTTCTATTTCGTGGTCGACCCGGTTGGCCAGGGTCACCGAGATGGGCACCCGGTAATCGGTCGCTTCGCTGATCTGGGGCTTGATATCCACCTGACGGAACAGCTTGGTGGAGGAGATATCCTGGGACATCTCGGCCAGGCGGATGGCCAGATAGGGTTCGTCATCCTTGATGGTGATGAGCGGTTTGATCAGCTTGAGCGCTTCGGGGGTGGCGTCATAGCGGATATCGCCAAAACGGTAGCGATGACCGGACTGGAACAGGATGAAGATCTCCGCCGTGCCCTTGTCGGGGAACACCTTGACCTGGCTCTTGCTCAACCTGGCGTCGAAATAGCCGCGCGCCAGCCCCAGACTGCCGAGATCGGCCTTGATGGATTCATATTTGGCATGGTTGAGGGGCTCCCCCTCTTTCAGGGGCAGCTGATCCAGCAGCTCGCTGTAACGCTCGTCACTGCTGGCATCCCCTTCCAGCAAGACGTCGAGACGGGAGACGATGACCGGCTCCCCCTTGTCGATGGTGACGATGACCCGGGATGGCTTCTTCTCGTCGCGGCTGAGGGTGATCTTGGGCTCGTAGTAGCCATACACCTGCAGCGCCTTTTGCACGCTCTCGATGATCTTGGGGCGGGCAGGACGATACTGGCGCTCCTGATAGACGGGCAGGGCGTTCAGATAGGCTTCAACGTTGTCCTTGTTGTCCCCTTTCACTCCCTTGACCTGATAGGTGAGCTTGGCCGCCAGCGCTGGCGCCGCCAGGAGCGACAGAAACAGGCCCAGCGCCAGGATCAGCAGGCCGCGACGACAGGCGGTGCCGGAGAGTAAACGCCCTGCCGGCAGGGATGGATTGCATCCGGTCAAAGGTCGATATTCCTGAAAGTTGGGTAACGAATATAAAGACGCACACAGGCACAGCCCAGTGCAGCTGCTCGCCCGCCAAGCGGGGAACGCAGTCATGCACGGGGTCGGACCAAGAGCGCACCAACATATGGCGAACCCTATCCTAACATAGGCTTTCGCCAACGACAGAGCCGCCGGCCTGGCAAATTCGCCATAGATTTTAAGATGTTGGCCACAAATTGCGCAGCCAGGTGCCCCCTTTGGCCTCGCTCGCCGACCCAGGATACCGCTAGCCATCTGAAACCGGATAAATATCCATCACTCCCGGCCCACGTCGAACAGCGCGTCCGTGGGTGTGCCACGACAAGGCTTGTCGGAACCTGCCGGTCGATTGAACAGCCTGCCTCTCAAACCCCGCTATCCCGCGACAAGGCCCGCGCCACGCGGGATTGAGACTGGCTCGTTCAGTGCAATCGAATTATCCCGCTGCCCTTGTCTGACACCCTCGCGCACACTCAAGCCATCAACCGAAGGAGATCCCATCATGCATGCTCGTAGCGAACAGATGGCTGACTACATTGCCGACCGGCTCGAATTCATCACCTTTCTCGCCTGTTGCAGCGCCCTGCTGGCGCTGCTGACCGGCATGAACGGCCAGCAGGCGCTGGCCTTTACCGCACTCAACCTGCCATTTGGTCTCGCCATCCTGCTGACCATGGCGTTGCTGGCGCCCCTGCCCGCTTACTGGCGCCTGCCCGGCATCACACTGTTGCTGGTGGCAGCTGCCTTGCTGACGATGCAGCTTGGTGGCGAATGGCTCAACCCGCTGGCCATCTGGAGCCTCTATGCCCTGCTGGGACTGGAAATCCTCTGGCAGGCTCGCCCCAGAGCGCAACTGGCCACCAGCAGCCACCCCTGATGGCGGCAAGGCTCTGTCAAGCGTTACCCGGACGGCTGACGCGGAGGGCAATTTGGGGTACCCTTGCGCCCCCGATTTGCCATCCACCCGTTAACCCGAGGAGCGCCCCATGAAAAAAGCCTGTGCCCAGCACATCCTGGTCAAGACAGAGAAACAGTGTCTGGAGATCAAGGAGAAGATCGAGAAGGGCGCCGACTTCGGCCAGATGGCCAAGCGTTTCTCCACCTGCCCCTCCGGCAAGCGCTTCGGCGATCTGGGGGAGTTCTCCAAGGGGGACATGGTCAAATCCTTCGACGATGCCGTCTTCAAGGGGGAGTTGCTCAAGGTATTGGGGCCGGTGCGCACCAAGTTCGGCTTTCACCTGATCAAGGTTCTCTACCGCAACTAAGGGCCGCCGTTTACCCGGTGTCCCCAGCAAACCCGGCACTCAGCTCACGCCTCCCACTTTGAAAGGGGCCAACAACGGCCCCATCCCGATTCCTTTGCTGCGACACGCAGATTGCATTCCCTGTATTGGGCAAGAAAAAGCCTGTGAATAACGGTCGTAGCATCCCCTCAAAAGTGCCGCTGATGGGCAAGGATGCTCGCTGTACACCCACCTCATCAAGTGCGCACGACACCTCTTTTTTTGTCCCGATAAATCGCAGTTTCGTGCTGTACAACGTCAATCCGAAGCATAATCTTCGTGGCCATAAAATGGCACTTGTCAAAAAGCAGATGATTGCTCCGCAATTCATTTCAAAAAGTCTGTTTTATATATTCTTTTTATACTTTCCCAAATGATAAAACCCTTGATTAGCATCAAGGATTTTTAGCTGCCGCCCCCCAAATATAGGGCCAAAAATAATTATTCCAACCATCACATATACGGGGAGTCGCAATGAATGACCAAACCGAGTTAATACCAGTAAAACTGGCCTTTCCGCTATGGAAAGGGATCCTTACCCTTTTGTTCGGTTGCATTATTTGGTTTATTCCCGCACCTGCCGGGCTCGCAGAAAATGCCTGGCATATGTTTGCTATTTTTGCCACCACTATTTTCGCCATCATAATAAAAGTCATGCCAATGGGGGCCGTCACCATGATAGCCCTGATTGTCGCAGCCCTGACGGGGGTGACCCCGCTGACAGTCAAGGGGGATCAGCAGGTTGCCGCCCTGTCCGGCTTCGCCAATGGCACCATCTGGCTGATCGGTATTGCCATGTTCATTTCCCGGGCGGTGATCAAGACCGGTCTGGGCAAGCGCGTCGCCCTCTGGTTTATTTCCAAGTGTGGTTCCAGCATGCTGGGGGTCGCCTACGGGCTGGCACTCTCAGACCTTGTGCTGGGCCCGGGGATCCCGTCGGCATCGGCCCGGGGCGGCGGCATCATGTACCCCATGGCGTTGTTGCCCAAATCGATGAAGCTTGAGTGGAACTAACTGAGGACTCGGTGATCTGATCATCACCATCCTCTTCAAGTCTGCATTATGGGCACGTCGCTTCACCCCATCACCAACTGGCCTAAATACAACAAGTCTTTGATTAATCGTGGTTCACTCACCTTCTGGGTTGATGCCGAGGCCATGAGCAACTGGTTTCACCACGACCATCATGGACGGCGGGGCCGTAGCCAGCTCTACACCGACCAAACCATCGCCACCTTCCTGATGCTCAAGGGGATGTTCAACCTCACTCTGCGGGCAACCCAGGGACTACTAGACTCCCTGTTCGAGTTGATGAATGTGCCGTTGTGTGCACCGGACTATAGCTGTGTCAGCAAGCGAGCACGTACGGTGACAGTGGCCTATCGACAGCCCCCAAAGGGACGCATTACCGACTTGGTTATCGACTCAACCGGGCTGAAGGTGTTTGGTGAAGGCGAGTGGAAGGTCAGAAAACACGGCGCCGAAAAACGGCGAGTCTGGCGCAAGTTGCATCTGGCAGTAGACCCGGTAACCCACGATATCGTGGCGGCGGAGGTGTCATTAGAAAATGTCCATGATGCCGAGGTGTTGCCGACCTTGCTCAATCCACTGCGGCGCAAGCTGGGACGAGTTTATGCAGATGGCGCCTATGACAGCAAAGCCAGCCATCAGCTTATCTCGCGCAAAGGGGCGACAGCCTGTATCCCGCCTCGCAAGAGCGCGGGGTTATGGAAAAAAGGACATCCAAGAAATGACGTTGTGCTGGTGATACGCAAGGAAGGGCTGGCGCACTGGAAGAAGATATCGGGGTATCACCGTCGCTCACTGGCAGAGACGGCGATGTATCGGTTCAAGCAGTTGCTGACGGGGAAAATCAGTCTGCGTAACTACAATGGTCAGGTGGGAGAAGTCATGGCGTATGTCAGCGCCATAAACAAACTGAATACCTTGGAACTACCTGTCAGACAGCCCCGAGTGTAGCGGTCACCCAGGGCAGGCGAAGTCATGACTTTCTGGCTAATTTGGGAAACAACGCCGTTTTGCTCACTAAGAATGTTTCGCCATGGCTCAACTCTATTTTCATAATGAGCCAACACTAAATTATTGCCCGAGATTTTCATAAATAGACAAATTTATAAAACGGACATATTGAAAATATGCCCCCCCTAAACATCAGTAAGGGGAAGCTGTTTCAACGCCCTTACTAACTAAATGGGATTAAAAAATATAGTAATATAATTTCAACAGGAATATATGGACAAACAAATCACTCTTCACCAATAAGTCATCACCTTACTCTAAATAACTATTATCGCCACTGTGCAATCGGTTCGGAAATAATTCCATTTTCAAAATTAATTTCATGCTGCCAAAAACGCTCACCTTTAAATGGAGGTTCGTGTGCAATAACCACCCTTATTACCTCGCCTATCTTACTAAGCTCATTTGCCAAACAATATATATGGTAACTAGGATCTCTAAGTATGAATTGTTTTATAGCAATCAATACTCCATCTTTGCTAAAAAAATGAATACTATCCATACTCAGAGCAACAACACTACCTAATCGCTTATCATAAATCGCATCGATAAAATCACCTAACACTGTAATTTTTTTATTATCCAACACCCAAGAAACATTATCATCATTCAGTTCGATATTCATATTCACTCCTGTGGCAAAGGCACATCTTCAATTATTTTAAGGTATGCTTGTTCTGTATACCTATTTTTTTTGTTAGGAACTGCATTTTCGAAGTCTTTGTATAGAAGTCGTATTTGCTCTCCACCTCCGGGGTAGTATTTGTAAGAGCCATCAGACATTTTTTCTATTTGTGGTCCAACAGGGCCATATTCTATATCAAATGGACGCTGAACTTCATAGGTCACTCTTCTATCAAGAGTTCCTTTCCACTCTTCCTTTATTGCTAAGTTGTCTCTACCAAAACTAGCATTTGGAATTTCATTTGGAGTACCGTATTGCCCTGGGAATTGTGCCCTTCCTTCGTTAGTGATCATATTAAAACGCTCCCCTGGTTGGATAACTCGAGTTTTGGGAGTAAAACCAACTGGCCATGGAGAAGCATTGTCTCTCACATTTTCGAAAGCACTAACCAATTCATGATCATCTTTGAACTGCCCGGCATGATGCTGCTCGAATTGCCTGAATACATCCTGTTGTTCAACCGGGATCCGGGTTCTAGGTATATCCAGAGGACACTGCCCTGGCACATTATTTAACCCCAGCGGGTCCACCCAACCGGTGGGGTTAGGGGCGTACTGGTAGTTGTTGAGTCCACCGGCCAAGCCTATCGGGTCAGGAGTGATAAATCTACCCGTCCCGGGTTGGTAGTAGCGGTGGCGGTTATAGTGGAGGCCCGTCTCGGCATCATAGTACTGCCCTTGAAAACGCAGGGGCGTCTCAACTTCGGCCAGTTCCTGTTTCCATACATTGCCATAAGCGCGATAGCGCACCTGCCAGGCGGTTGCACCATTTTCTCGCGTCAACGCCAGCGGGGTACCAAGGTGATCCAGTTGATAGTGGAATACCTCTGCGCCTTGCCCTTCCCCTTCCAGCTGCACCAGCGGCTTGAAGCTACCGGGCTCGTAGACAAAACTGCGGTAACCACCATCGCTGCAACTTTCGGCAATCAGATTATTGGCCTGCCACAAAAACTCGCTAACCTGGTCGCCCTGTTGCTCATTTTGCCCAACGAGCGTTTTGCGAATACGGCGGCCAAAGGCATCGTAGTCGTAACGGGCGATGCTCCCACCTGGCAACTCGACTCTGATCAGCTGATGCTGACAGTCGTAGTGATAACGGGTAACAAGTGACTGGCCCTTGCCTCGCCGCTCTACCGCCAATCGGCCAAATTCGTCGTATTCGAAGTGGCGATCCCCGCTAAAGAGCAAGCGGTTGCCCTGGGTACTGGCGGCATCAAACCGATTGCCCTGAGTCTGGCTCAACAGGTTTCCTGCCGGATCATGCAGGAATCGCTCGGTCAGCTCACCGCGTACCTCCAGCAAACGGTCCAGCGGATCGTAGCGATAATGCAATTCCCCCTGGGCACTGTCGTTGATGTGCAACAGATTGCCTGTGCCGTCATAGCCATAGCGCCGTTCGCGGGCAATCTGTTGTCCGCGTTGCAATCGCAGAGCTGTCAGACGTCCCTGCTCGTCATATTCGTATTGTTGAGTCAATGCCCCCTGGCTGCGACGCATCTCCAACCCGCCGACTATCTGATGGCGGGTGAGTTCGGCACCATTGAGATCGACACCGCTCAGGGCGCCATGCTGGTAGTGGTAAGCAAGCTGGTTGCCATCGGGCAACTGCCAGCTGGCCAACCGTCCCATCTGATCGTGTTTGAAATAGCTGGAGGCCCATCCCTGATGCTCAGCCAGCAGATTGCCGCCGGCATCGTATTCAAAGGCCAGCGGCCAGGCGCCATCATCGACCCGGATCAACTGGCCATATTGGTCATAGCTGAACTGGATTTCACGGCCGTCTGGCAGGCATTTCTTGAGCAGGCGCCCCATGGCATCACGCTCATAGCGGGTCACCAGTTCGGTGCCCTGCTTGCCAAACTCCACCTTCTCGCCAAGGTGGCCGTTAAGATCGTAACGATAGGCGGTGGTACGGCCATCGAAACCGGTTTCCCGCTCCACCAGACCGTTGGGGTAGTAGTGGATACGGTGCTGCTCACCGTGTTCGTTCTCTATTTCGCTCAAAAAGAGCTTGGCGTTGTCGTAGCGATACTTGAGCTCACTGCCATCCGGGTTGATGCGACGGCTCACCAGATGCAGGCCGGGATGGTATTCGTAGCGCGTCTCGCGGCCCTGCTCATCCCACTGGGCCGTCACCTTGCCGTAGGCGTTGTACTCATAACGGCGCACACCGCCCCCCGGCAGATGCACGGCTTGCAGACGATCGGCGGCATCCCACTCATAACGGGTAATGGCCCCACGGGGATCGCGACGCAGGATCTGACGACCCCGCTCGTCATAACGCCAGCGGGTTACACCGCCATCGGCCCCCTTCTCTTCAATCAGCTGCCCCTGTCGGTTCCAGAGCAGTTCGATACGGCTGCCATCAGGTTGTTCCACCAAACAGAGCTTGCCTTGTGGGGTGTAACCGTAACGGGTCTCGCGCCCCAAGGGATCCCGTCTTGCGATCACATCCCCTTGTACATTGCGCTCAAAACGCCACTCACGCTCCCCTTGTACCACCTTGCGTACTCGCCCATCCCAATATTGATAGGCGGTCTGGTTGCCATCAGGAGCGACCTCGAGAACCAACAGTCCTTCATCGTCATAGTGATACCGGGTCTCTCCACCCAGCGCATCCCGTGCCAGTACCTTCTGGCCCTTGTCGTTATAGACAAACTCGGTGATGGCACCGTCAGGATCCTGCTGACGAACGAGGCGGGCATTGTTGTCATGCTGATACACCTCCTGGCTGCCGTCGGCGTTGATGACCGTCACTTCGCCCTTGTCGTCATCCCAGCCATAGGTGACATCGAAACCGGCCACATCACTCCAGTGACGGATGGCACGCGCCTGAGAGCCTTCCCGCTCCCACTCCCAGAAGAAACCGGCCCCGCCCGCCAGACGGCGCTCCAGGATCACTCCATCATCACGGTAACGGTAACGTTCGCACTCGCCCCCCCCATTTTCAGCGGCAACCAGATGACCGGCATCATCATAGTAATAACGCTGCAGCGTTGCCTGAGGCAGCCAGTTGATCCCGTCAAACCGTTGCAACTCGACAGCGGTCAGGAAAGCCTGTTGATAAACGATGCGAAGAGCCAGCCCACCTTCATTTTCAATCCAGCAAGGGCGCCCCTGGTTATCGGAGCGAACAGTCAATCGATTCCCGTAGGCATCGGAAAGCGCAGTCAAACGACCTGTATTGCCATGCCAGGTAAAGTGCAAGAAGGGGGAGCCCGCCTTGGCCACAATCACCTCGTCGGCGTTATCTCCCAGATAAACCACCGCTTCCGACAACAGGTTGGTGACCATGGGCCTGCTTACCGATGGCAGAGGCAGTTCAGTGGCAAGAGATTCGTCATCCCGCCAGATCAGGATATCGCCGTGACGTTCAAGCCGGTGTGCCAAGGAGTGACTCCAGCCTGGTCCCATACCTGTTGTCTGTGCTATCGCAGAGGTGCGATAGAGGCGGCCAAAGGTGAAGGGCAACAGACCGGGAAGTTGGGCATCCTGCAGCGCCAGCAGCTCTTCGCCCGTCACCATGGAGACCGGACACTTGTTCTTGCACGTCTTTGCTTCCGGCTGATGGGGATGGCCCGCAGGAGTCTCGGCCTGCCTGGAGGCATCCGGTGTCTGGCTACGCTGTTTGATTTCGGCGTGCGGCTGGAACTTGCGCGTGGCCGCCGTCCCCTGCTCAACCAGAGTGTTGGCATTGCCATCTACCAACCTGAGATCGGCTTTCTTGGCCGGGCTCATGGGCGCCGAACCGGTTACCAGCACCTTCTTCGCTTTCTGGGCATGCTGCGCCAGGTTGTGCTTCTTCGACATATTGACCAGGGAGGTGACGAGGCGCATCACCCGGTCGCTGTTTTTCGCCATGGAGGCGGCTTTGGCACCATAGCGGGCTGCCAGGCCGGCCCCACCGGTCAGCACCACACCAATGATGACGTCGATCAGCACCGACGAGATCACCTGCGCCCCAAATTCTGTCTGCTCGTCCGGTGGCAACAACTTGACCCAGCACACCAGGGCATAGGCATAGAGATAGAGCAGCGCCTCATCCTGCAGCACCAGCATGGCCGCCTCCATCTGAGAGACCCCCGCCTGGGCCATGGCCGCAGCATCGACCCCCAGTTCGGCCAGCTTCTTGGCATTACCCACCGGATCGGCCAGCAGGTTGTAGATGGTTTTGAGATCGTCCCACACACCAACCAGCGCCTTGCCAATCCCGCTGGCAGCGGCCAGGGCATGACTCCCGACCCCGCTACCATTGGCGGTATAGCGTCCCCAGGCGGCCTTGTGCTCGCTGTTCCACTCTTTGGTCAGCCAGGCTTCGAGATCTTTTTGTACCGGTGCGTAAGAAGTGAACAACGCATCGAGATCACCCTTCTTCACATTGGGATAAAAGGTCACTCGATAGGACTTGCCCGGAGTGAGCTTGCCCACTTCGGCAATCCCCTTGGCATCCAGCGTTCCCTCCTTGACGACCGCTTCACTGGCAAATTGCCCGCGCATCACCTTGCCCGCCTCCACCTTGTAGGGGGTATTGCCGATGGGGATAAAGCGTACCGATTCAAACATGTGCACCAAACGCAAGGTGCCGCTCTGCGGACATTGGGTCACCACGGACTGCGCCTTGTTGCTGCCCGATGATGCCGTTATCTTCTTGTCACCGACCTTGATGGTCTGTTCCATGTCCATGCCGAGCATGTCGCCCAGAAAGAAACTCTCTGCATCCTGGCGGTACTCTTTGAGGGCATTGCGATAATCGGCAATCACCTGGGTGAAAATGGCCTGGCCGGGATTACTCATGCTTGAACCTCTTTGATCAGCGCAGCTTCCAGCGCCGGGAATAGATCACTGTCAGGGGATGGATGACGGGCAATGAAACGGGCCACCTTGAACCGTAAATTGGCCTCGGGAAAGGACCAGTAAAGCTGACCATTCTGGTCGGCCAGCTGTTGCATCAGGTTATTGATCAGGATCCCCTGATCTTGTTTGGCCAGGGTGCTGGCCACTTGTTCCGGGAGCTCCCACCAGGGGAAGGGACGCGGTTTGCAAGGCTCCGATCCTTCCCAACGAAAGGCGTGCCCATCACACCAGAGCGATTCAAGCTCAGGTAACAGGGTGGTAAAGCGGTCACCAAGCAGCTCGATGATCGAAGCCAGATAAGCACCATCCCAATAGCGAAAAAAAACCGCCTCTCCCTGATGCCAAACCTGGGTCAGCCCTTGCAAATGGCCATAGAGGGTATTAACCGGCTGCGCCGTCGAGATCAGGAATCCCCAGTCACGCGCCCCGGCATTGGCCGCCCACTCGATGAATGGGCTCTCTTCATCCAGTTCAACCAGATAAGGCATGACAGGATGCCAATCCCCATAGACAGTCCCGAGATAAAGACCTCGAGGGGTGTGGCGGCCATCCAGTCGATAGTAATGCTGCAAGGGGGCCGCTTCGCTGGCGCCGGCCAGCACGGCATAGAGAGGTGTGCTACGGGATGAATTGACCCACTCGGTTAATGGCAGCGCCTCAGATTTCACACTCACCCTCCTTGCACTTCTCGCACTCCTCGCAGAAAGGTGCCGCACTCTTCATGGTGGCAAGCTGAGCCTGTGTGAGAGGGACTTTGGGAATGGGGGGGACGGCAACACCATGGGGACCGATGGGAGATTGCCCCGCCCAGCCAGAACCTGAGCCAGGACTGCCGCCCGAGTTCATCTTGATGGTCGGGCCGACCAGGGTAACGCCGCCGCCATCGACCTTGATAAAGCAGCCACCGACCTTGACGGTGAGCTCGCTGCCCGCCTCCAGTACCACCTTGGCACCGGCCTTGACGTGCACCTCCTGCCCGGCCTGGGTTAGCCAGCTCTGCCCCAGTTTCTGGTGCATGCGGGCATCTACCGTCAGCGAGTGGTCACCCTTGATATGGTCACGCTTCTCACCCTCCACCGTCAGGTGGTCATTGGCCTTGATGCGGGTCACCCGCTCGTTGTCGATGTCTCTGTGCTCATCGTGCTTGATGTGCCAGGCCGCATCATTCTCAAGCGCTACGTTCAGGTCTTTCTGCCCGTGCAGATAAATCTCTTCCTGCCCCGCCTGGTCTTCAAAACGCAGCTCGTTGAAGCCCTCACCCTGATGAGTCTCGGTGCGCAGCACGGTGCGGGTCTTGTTGGCCGGTAGCTCATAGGGCGGCCGGTTGGTGGCGTGATAGGTGCGCCCCGTCACAATAGGCTGGTCGGGGTCCCCTTCTAGGAAACTCACAATCACTTCATGGCCGATGCGCGGAATGGCCATCATGCCGTATTGACCACCCGCCCAGCCTTGGCTCACCCGCACCCAACAGGAACTCTGGTCGTTACTCGAACCGTAGCGGTCCCAGGGGAATTGCAGCTTGACCCGGCCGTGCTCGTCGCAGTAAATCTCCTCCCCCTCCGGGCCCACCACCATGGCAATCTGCGGGCCATCCACCATGGGTTTGTGCGGCGCTTGCGGGCTGCCAATACGGGCCCGCCAGGTAGTGCTCGCCTTCACCACACCAAATTCGTTGTGGTAGACGGTCTGGCCGCTGCCCCCCTCCTCTTCCAGCGCCTGCGGCTGTTGGCCGGTGTGACGGATATGGACGATTTGCCAGTCGCTGTTGAGGCTGCCATTGGGGTGTTCGGTGAGTGAGAAGGTCTGCCCCGGCTGCAAAGCTGCACTGTTGGATTTGCCGCTACCGGTCACCGCATCATTGCGCAGGGCATCCAGCCTATGCTGGACAAACGCCTTGCCGCTCGGGTCCTGCTTGTAACGGCCCGGGTAGTCGAAGTGCTGGTAGCTCTGGCGCTGATGCTCAAGCTCGGCCCCCAGTTTCTTGTGGGAGAGCCCATAGGCCGGGGTCTTGAAGCTGTAGTCTTTGAGCTCCACATCCGAGGTGCGCACCGCCTCGCGGTAGTGGAACTGACGCACGTAGGCACCTTGCTCGAGGGAACGGTTGCCAAGGTTGAAGAACAGCTCGGGGCCGCCAGTTAATGCAGCCGCGTCGTCGGCAAACACGAGACGGTGTTTGCCTTGCTCAAACTCAAAGAAGTAGAACATCCCCTCTTCGGCAGCGAGGCGATTGAGGAAGTCGAGGTCGGTTTCCCGGTACTGGACGCAGTATTCGCGCTGGGCATGTTCATTTTTGAGGGCAAAGGCATAGTCGGTGATGCCGTGCTCCTGCAACAGGATGCTGAGGATTTCATCGGGCTTTTGCGCCTGGAAGATGCGCGAGTTGTGGCGAAGCCCCAGCCGCCACAGGGCCGGTTGCACCAGCAGCTGGTAGCGGGTGCGGCGAAAACCGCTATCCCCCTGGGCAAAATCACTGACCACCCCGCACACCCGGCGCTGCAGCTCGCCGTTATACCACACCAGCAACTCGCACGGCTGATCCAGCACGGCGGCAAAATCGATGTCCGACTGGGGGCTTGCCAAATCAAGGCGCAGCTGGAACGGGTCGTTCAGCGCCTCTTCCAGGGCAAACTCGGCCACCACGAAGGTCCCCTCGGGCAGCGCCCCCACCTTGACGGTAAATTGTAATCCTGTGCTATCTGCCATCGGTGAGCGCCCTCAAGAAAGTGTGTTGCCCCGGGTGACGGGGTCGTTGAAGCCGTGCGAGAGAGTCGCAATCGTCCCGATGGCATTGACACCATGGCTACCGCACACCCTTGACGGCGAGCGGCAAGATGCGACCCCATTTTTCTTATGCCTGCACACGAAGCGCAGACAGGCATAAGAAAAATCGTGGGCAAGGGAAATCGGATGCAATGGAGGGCAATTGGCGAGGCAGCATTGCACCTCTGATTTCGGTGGTTCCAAGAGCAAAAGGGCACCGCAAGCAGTGCCCTTGAACATCAGCTTACGCCTCGATCGGAGCACGCCAGTCGTCAGCACCGGAAGTACCGGCAACGGTGTGTTCCCAGTCAATCTTGCGGTATGCCATGGAGACCTGGATCAGCTGGGTGAAGTCAGACTTCGCCGGATCCTGGCAGTGCGGCATCTGGCAGTCGATATCCACGATGGTGGCATCGGTCAGCACGGTAGAGAAGAAGTGCTCCTGCTTGCCCTCAACGGAGGTGCGATACCACTTCAGGGTCACTTTCGGCAGCATCTCACCGGACGCCAGGGCGTTGTACATGAGCGGAACCGCTTTGTTCAGGGCCACGGTGAACTTGAACGGCTTGTGGACACGCTGACCAGCCGGCTGGCCGGATTGCGGGTCGGTCGGTACGGTCACGACGTGCTGGAACTCTTGTACCAGCATCTCGTCTTCGTGGCCTTGCACGAAGATGTTGCCGACGGAGTCAGAGGTGAAGGCACCCGCGGTGATGTTGCCCTGGGTTTTACCTTCGATGCTGATATAACATGGAGTTGGCATGGATATGCTCCTGATAGATTAGTGAAATGAGATAGCACTCGAGCGAATCTGTTAGCAGCGTCCATGCCACCTATAAAAAACATTAATTATCAATTAGTTATAAATCATTCGCGCTAATCACCATGCAACAACAAGCAATTTTTTGCTTTATCTCACTCAATACATCGTCAATCGTTGCCCATCCAGTTTTTAAATCTGGTAAATACGCAATACATTGCGCAGTTCAGAACGATTCACTGCAATGACGATAATTTAGCCACTCGCAATATTGCACCGGCACAGGTGCACGCTTTCCGCGTTGATGCCAGCAGCCCAAATCACCATGATGCGAGTGTCCTCCTCACACCTCAGGACAATCGTGGTGCTGTCACCGTCATAGATACACAAGGGTCAATGAACTGCTTCCGTGACTTTTCCTGCGCCCCCGGAGACCCCCACTGATGAAAAAGAACCGTCACCGAGTGACGCCTGTTTTTCCATCCCAACTGTGAAGTGCATCCGATGAGTCATGGGAAATTGCGTCACGCAAGGGATAGGTCGAGAGGATGCCTACAGCCAGTTACAGAAGCGGGCATGTAGACAACATGAGCCAATCGCAGGAAGCGGGACTATGGGTAGCAAACGCTCACAAGCGCCCGGCGGGATTGGTATGCAACGACCGATACAGGAAGAAAGACCAAGACAATCAAATAAAAAAGCCCACCCCTTAAACAGATCGGGCTTGGAATGTGGCGGAGACATTTCACCAAGCAAGCTCTTGCGCACGCTACCTGGCAATCCCTTCGCGCTTCTCCACCAGAAAGTCCATCAGCGCCCGGATCTTGGCCGGCATCTGGGCCCTCGACGGCACATAGAGATAAAACCCCGGGAAGGGGGGGCACCAGGGTGCGAGTACCCGCACCAGTGAGCCATCATTCAGGTACTGGCGCACCCGCAGATCCAGGTGTTTGACCAGGCCAACTCCCTGCAAGGCAGCCTGCAGCATGCTGTCGTCGTCGTTGAACACGGCGTTACCCTTGGGATCGACGATCTGGGTGTGCAGTTCCTCATCGGGGGAGGTAAACGACCAGCGGTCGATGGTGCTACTGGAGGTAAAGCGGTAGGCCAGGCAGTTGTGCCGGGTGAGATCCCCCGGGGTCTGCGGCGTGCCATGCTGCCTGAAATAGTCGGGGGCGCCGACGATGGCCATGGTCAAAGGAGGAGTGATGGGCACCGCCACCACGTGTTCATCCAGGCTCTCCCCCAGGCGAATCCCGGCATCCATCCCGTCGGCGATGATGTTGGAAAACCCGTCCGCCATCACCAGCTCCAGCCGCAGCTTGGGATGGCGCGCCAGAAACTCCCCCATGTGAGGCTCGATCAGCAGCCTGGCGGCGATGCGCGAACTGTTGATACGAATAAGGCCCGAGGGCTCAAGGTGGGAGTCATTGAGCTCGCTCACCACCCGCTCGATCGCCGTGAGGGAGGGTTGCAGCACGTCCAGCAGGCGCCGTCCCTCATCGGTCAGCGACATGTCGCGGGTAGTGCGGTTGAGCAGCCGTACCTGCAGCTGCTGCTCCAGCCCCTTCAGGTGCTGGGAGAGGGCGGCGCGCGTCACCCCCATCTCGGTGGCGGCCTTGGTGAAGCTGCGGTGACGGGCGATGTGGGCAAACCACGTCAGTGACGCGACGAGTGAAGGTTCTATGGGCATTTGTTTAGTCTAGCTAATCAGTCATGTCTTGATAGGTGCGTATATCTAGCTCAATAGACTTACTACTATTAGCTCGAACTCGCGTCAAGCATGACGACCCTGAACCTAACGGAGAGCCCGACCATGTCCCACGTCACCTTCCCCAATCGCAACGGCCAAGGCATCACTATGGCTGCCATCGTTCACTTCCCGCCGCACTTCGATGAGCGCAAGCAGTACCCGGCGGTCGTGGTCTCCCACCCCGGCGGCGGGGTGAAGGAGCAGACCGCGGGCCTGTACGCCAGCAAGCTGGCCGAGCAGGGGTTTATCGCCATCGCCTTTGACCGCTCCTATCAGGGCGAGAGCTCGGGCGAGCCGCGTCAGCTGGAGAACCCCCATATCAGCACCGAGGACGTCAGCGCCGTGGTGGACTACCTGACCACGCTGCCCTATGTCGATCAGAACCGGATCGGGGCCATGGGTATCTGCGCCGGTGCCGGCTACAGCGCCAATGCCGCCATCCAGGATCGCCGCATCAAGGCGCTCGGCATGGTCAGCGCGGTCAACATCGGCCAGATGTTCCGCAATGGCTGGGACAACAGTGTCAAGGATGCCGATGCCATGGGGTATCTGGCGTTCGGCTCCCAGGCCCGCACCGCGGATGCGGCAGGTAGCGGCTACGCCACCATCCCCTTGGCGCCCCTGCGTGAAGAGGATGCCCCCAACGAGGAGCTGCGCGAAGCCTGGGAGTACTACCACACCCCGCGCTGCGAGCACCCCAACGCGCCGGGCTTTGCCCTGACCCGCAACCTGAACCAGATCATCACCTACGACGCCTATCACAAGGCGGAGGCTTTCCTGACCCAGCCGATCCTGGCGGTGGCAGGCAGTGTGGCCGGCAGCAAGTGGATGAGCGATGACCTGCTGGCGCGCGCCGCGAGCACAGACAAGACCCTGCATGTGGTGGAGGGGGCCAATCACATGTCCCTCTACGACGTTCCCCGCCATGTCGACGAGGCCGTCGCCAAGCTGGCCCCCTTCTTCCTGCGAACCCTGAACTAATCGGCCCGCGAGAGGGGGAGGCCCCTCCCGCTTATCGAGGAGCATCATCATGAGCCATGTATTGAACCTGACCTATCAGAACCTGGGCTGGCAGACGGCGGCCGACCTCTACCTGCCGCCCGATTTCGACGAGCAAAAGCGCTACCCGGCCATCGTCAGCACCCACCCCATCGGCAGCTGCAAGGAGCAGACCGCCGGCAATGTCTACGCCAAGGGGCTGGCCGAGGCGGGATTTGTGGTACTGGTGCCCGACGCCAGCTTCCAGGGCGCCAGCGGCGGTGAGCCGCGCTTTATCGAGGATCCGGCAATTCGGGTCTCCGACATCCGCTTCGCGGTGGACTACCTGCAATCCCTCTCTTATGTGGACAGCGATCGCATCGGCGCCATCGGCGTGTGCGGCGGCGGCGCCTACACCATCCATGCGGGCATCACGGATCACCGCCTCAAGGCGCTGGTCTCCATCACCGGGGTCAACTATGGCCGCCTGATCCGCGAAGGCTTCGCCCAGTTCAAACCTCTTGAGCTGGCCCAGAGCATTGCCCGGATGCGCACGGCACAGGCGCAAGGGGACGCCACAGAGCCCGCCGATCTGCTGCCAGCGTCGGTGGCGGCGGCCACCGCGGCAGGCATCACCGACATCGACGTGCTGGAGGCCACCGAGTACTACAAGACGGCGCGCGGTCAGCAGCCTCATGGCGCGACCCGCCAGCTGATGTCCTTCACCGGCGCCGCCATGGGATGGGATGCCTTCCTCCATGCCGAGGTGCTGCTGACCCAGCCGTTGATGGTGGTCATCGGCGACAAGGCGGGGGGCTTTGGCGCCTATCGGGATGGCTGGGAGATCTACGGCCGCGCCGCCTCCACCGACAAGCACATAGTCGTGGCCGAAGGCTGGTCCCATTACGACCTCTACGACAAAGCCGAGCCGGTGGCCATCGCCATGGCAAGCCTCGTGCCCTTCTTCCAGCGCACTCTGTGATCCCGCGGTGGGGGCATCCCCACCCATTCAAGCAACAAGGTAAACCGATATGCGAAACGTACTGATCCTCGGCGCCAGCGGCCAGATAGCCCGGTGGGTGGTCAAGGGGCTCGCCGGGCAGGGCGACATCCGCCAGACCCTGCTGCTGCGCGACCCAAAGAAGTTGAGCGGCCGTGAGCCGGCCAACGCCAAAGTGGTGATCGGCAGCGTGCTGGACAAGCCGCTGCTCAAGGAGGCGATGGCAGGACAAGAGATCGTCTACGCCAACCTCAGCGGCGACAACCTGGACAAGCAGGCTCAGGCGGTCATCGCCGCCATGCAGGCCGCGGGAGTGAAGCGCCTGGTCTTCGTGCTGTCCCTTGGGATCTACGACGAGGTGCCCGGCAAGTTCGGCCAGTGGAATCGCGGCATCATCGGCGAGGAGCTTAAACCCTACCGCCGTGCGGCAGACGCCATCGAGGCATCGGGGCTGGATTACACCATCTTGCGCCCGGCCTGGCTGACCGATGAGGATGACGTGGACTACGCTCTGACCGCCAAGGGCCAGCCCTTCCAGGGCACTGTGGTGTCGCGCAGGAGCGTGGGGGATCTCATCACCCGGATCCTGGTCTCGCCCGAACTGCATCTGGGGGAGAACCTTGGCATCCACCAACCCGGCAGCGAGGGCGACAAGCCGTACTTTATGTAATGTGAGGTCAAGGATGATGAACTGGGTCTTTATCACCCTTGGTGCGCTGGCCGCCGCCGTGGTGGTCGTGCTGCTGGCGGTCTCTTTTATCGAGCGTCGGCAAGCGAATGAGCTGGCCGGGCTGGAGGCAGAGAGTCAGCAGATGGCGAGCCCCCGCACAGCGGTGGTCTATTTCTCCCGCTCGGGCAATACGGCGCTGGCCGCCCGCCACCTGGCAACTCGACTCGGTGCCCAGATCTTTGCGCTGGATGCCCCCGCCTACCGGCTCGGCCCCAGGGGATTGGTGCAGGCCCTCGGCGATGCCAATACCTTGAAGCGTGCGCCAGAGGCCCTGCCCGATCTCGTGCCGCGAATCCTCGATCTGAGTCCGTTCGATACTGTGTGGCTCGGCTCCCCGGTCTGGCTCTACAGCCCGGCGCCGCCTATCTGGGCCTTCGTCGAGCACAATCGTTTCGATGGCAAGGACGTGGTGCTGTTCAACACCTACAACAGCCATTTCGGCGAGGAGCACATCGCGGCGCTCAAGGCCAAGGTGCTGGCCAGTGGTGCCAGATATTTTACTCATCGCCATGTGCTGCGGGGACGGATGACCCGCCAGCTGACACCCGATCAGATGGTGGCGACAATCGACGACTGGCTGCCCAAGCGCCATCCCTGAGCGCCCGGTGCCTCTAAGGGGCAAGTCGTCGACCCTCATGGGAAGAGGCGGCGGGGAGCCAAGAGGGCCAATGAAAAAGCCCACGCATTGGCGTGGGCTTGGTAAATGGCGGAGAGACAGACCGCCATGAAACAGTCCAACCCAATTCAAACAAACAAGAATAATCATTTAATATCAATGAACTATAACCAAACCCCGTCCAACCCCTTTCAATGCCATACAACAAAAGCACACACTCAATGGCATACTGAATGGCATACTGATTTCAACAAGAGGTGGCATAATGGCAACACTCACCGACACCAAGGCCCGCAGCCTGAAGCCCGAAGAAAACCCCCTCCCCCATGGTGGGGTCACTGGCTTGGCCCTTCATCCATCAACGATAAAAGGAAAGGGAAAATGGGTGCTGCGATATGTCAGTCCCATCACAGGCAAACGCCGTAATGCTGGTTTAGGCTCCTACCCCGATGTCTCGATTTCAGATGCAGGTAACCTGGCTCGTTTAATGCGTGAGCAACTGTCCAAAGGGCTAGACCCCCTAGAAATGAAGAAAGAAGAAGCCACTAAGCCAGCGATACCCTCTGTCGAAATTGCGGCTCGCCAGGTGCACCAACAGCTACTCCCTGGTTGGCGCAATCCCAAACATGGGAAGCAATGGCTCTCGACCCTGGAACAATATGCCTTCCCTGTAATCGGTCGGCAGCCTATCAACACCATCACCCCGGCACATATCGCCAGTGTACTGCAGCCAATCTGGCTGGCGATCCCGGAAACAGCCACCCGCGTAAAGCAACGCCTGCATGCTGTAATGGCTTGGGCGTGGGCTCATGGTTTCTGCCAAGCAAACCCTGTCGATGTCGTGGATAAACTCCTGCCAATGCAGCCCAGTAAAACAATTCGCACTCAGCACCAACCTGCTATGGATTGGCGGATACTGCCAACGTTCTACCAGCAGCACTTGGCAAACGCAGAGCGTTTTGATGTTAGCCGTGCCCTACTTTCATTCGTTATCCTGACAGCCTGCCGCTCTGGCGAGGCCAGGAAAATGCGATGGGATGAGCTCGACCTAAACACAGCAATCTGGACTATTCCGGCTGACAGGATGAAGGCACAAGTCATTCAGCGCATTCCATTATCTCTTCAAACTATGGCCATATTAGGAAAGGTACGGGGTCTACACGGCGAATGGGTTTTCCCCTCTCCACGTAAACAAGTACCGCTGACAGATATGGCCTTGACTACTCTGCTCAGAAGAGTCGAGGCTCCCAGCACGACTCCTGGCCGAATGGCAACTGCTCATGGCTTTCGCTCAAGCTTTCGGGACTGGTGCAGCGAGCAAGGTTATGCGCGTGATCTCGCTGAACGGGCATTAGCTCACAAAGTTCAAAATAAGGTCGAAGCGGCCTACCATCGGACTGACTTGCTGGACCAGCGACGTCCTATGATGGATGCATGGGCCAAGTTTGTAGCTGGCGAACAACCGGCCAAATCGGAGACGCGGCCTTGATAGGCTGTAGGAGATTGTATTCACCTGACAATTGCCCATAAAAGGGCCTGGTCATATGGCTTCGAACCGAATAACTAAACGGTATCTCTGCAGGATGAACACTTTCGTATCAAGGGGAGGACAACCTGGTATGAGTCGGTAGAGCAGATGCAGACAGACCTCGATAGCTACCTGGAGCACTACAACACCCAGCGGCCACATCAAGGCAGGATGATGGAGGGTCAGACCCCCTACAACATGTTCAAGAAGGGTCTGAAATTGATACCGATGGGAGTATGCATTAACGTAGCGTAAACAAGACACCGGTTTGAGGCTGGGGTCAGTTGATAACTAGATCTGTACAGCAAATAACTTGCTAGTACGAGTAGACAACTTGATACTAGATGTGCACATATTTTGGGTGTGTGATGGAGACGATATGTTACAACTGGACGTTGTTTCAGGAGAGTTAACCTGGCATGGCAAACAACTGGCGCGATTGAGTCGGAGTGAGACTCTACTTCTTGAACATTTTATTACACATGCAGAATTATTATTATCTCAAGATAACTTACTAGATGCAGGTTGGCCACAGACTATTGTGGCGCCAAATACGCTAGTCGTCGCAATAAAAAACATTAGAAAGCACATATCAAAAACCAAGGCATCCATTGAAACAATTCACCGTCGGGGATATATATTTCACACTGGAGATTGCACTGTTTGTGTTATAAACACCATGAGCAATCCAGTAAACGCAGAAACGGTAATGAGCCCCCCAGGTACATTAGGGCTACACCATCACAAGAATATAAATGAAGATTACAATCCCCATATAAATATCCTAGAGGATACGAAAAAAGACTCCGTTATCGAAACAGAGCATTTAGAATCATTTAAAAAAAAGTCAAAAATATTGTTCCAGTCATTTTCATTAAAATTGAGGAGGGGCATTTTTTACATTGTACTTGCAGTAACAATTATTGGCTGCTTAACTATACGCAGCCTAAAACATGAATGGTTTTGCTACAGGTTAGATAATGCTAATGTTTGTGGGATTTTCAAGCTAAGTGATTCTCAAATATCAACAATTAAAAATGAAACAAATAATTCCGATGGGGATTTTCTATATGGATATGAAAATGACTTCACCACCATTAAAATATATAAAATATATTAGCATCGCTTGTTTACTAACATACTCAACCCATCCATTTATCAATGGCATAGGATGTAATTTTCACGCACAATCCAATGAAGCGAAAATTAGTTTTTACACAACCTGTAAATTTGGACTAATTGATAGCGTAGTGCAAAACAATCTAACAAAAAAATCTGTCAAATTGAAAGGGCTATATGGCAAAAGTGGTAATACCATTTTTTTTGTCACGTATAAAACAGAAATTTTCCCACAGCAGAAAGAAGAATTTACTGATATAACAGAATTATATACAACCAATCGCTTTTTTGTTTCGAAAATAATTAGAAACAGCGATGGCACTGACTGGGTCTTACTGCAATATCCTTATTTTACAATACATAAGTCAAAACATATTGGTTCTCTATCATTTCTATAAGTGATAACGGCTCTCATTAGTTTAAGAATATAAACGCCATCATATTTTCTATAAGAATAGATACTTAGCAAAAGTTAAAGCTCAGCCTCTTCCATAGCTTTATATTGATGGTTGTTCCTATACTCCCCTTCCTGTTATGGACGATATACGCCAGCATGTCGTCCTCTTCTATAATAACTTATGTAGGCTGCCATCCAACACTGATAAAATGACTTTTATTATGATACACCATAAAGACATACCTGATTACCCATGATCAGCAGTCACCACGAACTATACTGATCTTACTCACAGTGGACTGACCCCGCCCCAGTAGACGATCCTGCCCTAGAGTTTGAGCATAGGAGGATCTTATGGGCACACCACGATTTACACCTGAGTTTAAAGAGGAAGCAGTGCGTCAGATCACTGAGCGTGGTTATTCAGTGGCAGAGGTGTCTGACCGGCTGGGGGTTTCTGCTCACAGTCTCTATAAATGGCTGAGGGCCATCAAACCGGATAATTGCGAGCAGCATGCCCGCGATTTACTGGAAGCAAAAAGTGAGATCCTGAAGATACGGGCGCTGTTAAAACGCACCGAAGAAGTGCGGGATATTCTGAAAAAGGCCGCGCGGTACTTTGCAAGGGAGCACGACTGAAGTACCACTTTATTAATGAGCACCGTTCTGTATGGGGTGTCATGACAATGTGTCGGGTACTGAATGTCGCCCGGGCCGGATTTTATGCATGGCTGCATAATCCGGTCTGTGCACGTAATAAAGACAACCAGCGTCTGCTGACACTCATCCGCGATTCATATGCTCTGAGCGGCGGCGTGTATGGCTATCGCCGGGTTCATGGTGACCTGAATGAGATCGGCGAAACCTGCGGTAAAAATCGGGTGGGACGGCTTATGCAACTAAACCGGATCAAAGCAGTTCGCGGCTATAAAGCGCCACGCAGGGTATCCGGTAGACCTTCCGTCGTAGCGCCTAATCGTATCAGCGACAATTTACTGTTAGCCTGGCCAATCAGGTTTGGGTGACCGATATCACCTATATCCGCACTTGGCAGGGTTGGCTGTATCTAGCTGTGGTCATCGATCTTTTCGCTCGTAACGTGGTGGGCTGGTCGATGCAACCGACCCTTTCACGCGAGCTCGCGTTGTATGCACTGATGATGGCCGTATGGCGACGTAAACCAGAAACAGAGGTCATCGTGCACTCGAACCAGGGTAGCCAATATGGTAGTGACGTGACGACTGGCAGCGTTTCTGCCGGGCCAACAACCTGGCACGTAAGTATTCACCGGAACAGTATTGACACAGGAAAAATGAGACGATCGTCTCTTGATCCCACTTTCCTGCTTGCTTGATCCTGCTCCTTAGATACGCTCCCCCCATGAGCAAAAACACCATGCATTCCGCGGGAATGCCCACCACTCTGGAGCAGGCCAACGAGCTGATTTATAAGCTCCTCGACCGCATCGCCGAGCTGGAGGACCGCCTCAATCAGCACAGCGGCAACTCCTCCAAGCCGCCTTCCAGCGACGGCCCCGGTGCACCGCCGCCGGCCCGCAAGCGTCCGGCGTCCGGCAAGCAACGGGGGGCGCAGCCCGGTCACAAGGGACATCGCCGCGAGCGGCATCCGCTTGATGCCCGCCTGACCCTGGTCCCGCATTACCCTGCCGCCGATTGCGCTTGCTGTGGCGGGGACATGGTGGCCCATGCCAAACCCTATCAGGTTCATCAGGTGTTCGAGCTGCCCGAGGTGAGCTATCTCGTCACCGAACACCAACTGTATCGTGCGACCTGCTCACGGTGTATCGGCACGACCCAGGCCGCACTGCCAGACAACGTCAGCAGCAGCCAGATGGGGGCCAATCTGCTCAGCTACATCGCGCTGCAAAGCGGCCAGTTTCACCAGAGCGTCAGCCAGATACAGCAGCAGCTCAAACAGCATTTCGGCCTGAGTTTTAGCCGGGGCGCCATCAGTGAGGCGCAGGGGCGGGTGAGTGCCATGCTCACCCCGACCTACCAGGCCATCAAGCAGCAGGTGCAGACGGCCACCCACGTTCATGCCGATGAGACCCGGCATCAGCGGGGTGGAGAGCGCCGCTGGATGTGGCTGGCGCTGAGCAAGATAGCCGTCTGCTTCATGACGGCCTATGGCCGTGGTCAGGAGGCGGCCAAGCGGCTGCTGGGCGCCGAGTTTGACGGGGTGCTGGTGACCGACCAGTACGCCGGCTACCGGTTTATCGACGCCGACCAGCGGCAACTGTGCTGGGCCCACGTGGCCCGCAATCTCGTGGCCATCGCCGAGAGTAGCGAGCAGTGCAACCAGCCCATCGGTGCCCGGTTGGTCTTGCTGGCGGATGCGGTGTTTCGTACCCGGCACCGTTGGGAAAGCGGTGCGTTGAGCAAGCAGAAATACCTGCGCAGGCTCGCGCGTTACCGGCAAAGCTGGCGAAGCCAGTTGGAGCGCGGCGCCCTGTTGTGCAGCAAACGCTACCGTGGACGATGCCAGTTGCTGCTGCGGGATGACGAGATGCTGTGGCGGTTTATGACTGACGACGAAATAGCGCTGACCAACAACGAGGCGGAGCGGGCGCTGCGTGGCTATGTGCTCTGGCGCAAGGGTAGCTACGGCGTGTGGTCTCACCGGGGCGAGCTGTTTCGCCAGCGCATCCTGTCGTTGGTGGAGACCGGCAAGCGATTGGGCCGCTGCCCACAGGAGTGGTTGAGGGCCGTGGTCAGGGCGTGCATCGAGAAGACAGATTATCCCATCCCGGCAGAACTGATGCCGTCAACCCCGTCCTGGTGAATAGATACCCTGGCACCAAGTATGAGCCGACGTGGCAACTGCTGGGATAATGCGGTTGCCGAATCGTTCTTCAGTTCGCTGAAAAAAGAGCGCATCAGAAAACGGATCTACAAAACCCGTGATCTGGCCCGCGCTGATATCTTTGATTACATTGACGCGTTCTATAACAGGATCCGACGCCACAGCCACCTTGGTGGCGTCAGTCCGGAGGCCTTCGAACAGGCCTCGTCGTGAGGACAGAATATGTCTACCGTCGTGGGGTCAGTCCAGTACTGCCGTTTTTCGAAGCCCACGAGGCACGGGTCTATACCATCCTGTCGGAAAATGGACGCGAGTTCTGTGGGCACCCAGACCATCATCCCTACGAGCTGTTCCTGCAACTGGAGGGGATTGAGCACCGGACAACCAAGGTACGCAGGCCGCAGAGCAACGGCATTATCGAGCGACTGCATCGCACACTGCTGATGAACACTTCCGTATCAAGGGGAGGACGACCAGGTATGAGTCGGTAGAGCAGATGCAGACAGACCTGGATAGCTACCTGGAGCACTACAACACCCAGCGGCCACATCAAGGCAGGATGATGGAGGGTCAGACCCCCTACAACATGTTCAAGAAGGGTCTGAAATTGATACCGAAGGAAGTGCGCACTAAAGTAGCGTAAACAAGACACCGGTTTGAGGCCGGTGTCAGGTGATAACTAGATCTGTACATATAAAGTATTTCAATAAACTTCCATGGCTTTAGATCATTAAAAACCATATACACTATTATATAAAAAGACACCGGTATGACTCCGGTGCTTAACCATATATTAAGTGATATCACCTATGACTCATACGCAAGCTTATTGGTTTTTGAGTACATACTTATAATTGATTCTTTTAATAGCGGCTTTGAAAAATAAAAGCCTTGCACAAGTCTAACCCCTATTGATTGTAAAATTTCTAATTCATCCTTTGTTTCACACCCTTCAGCGACAAGAAACATATTAGTCCCCGAGGCATAGTTTATGATGGAGGATAATAGTCGTCTCATTGATGGATAGTCAGTAACTTTATTAACTATATTTTTATCAATTTTTATGGCATCAAAAACACCCGTACTTAAAGTGGAGAAAAAGGCATAGCCTGTGCCGAAGTCATCCAGATAGACCCTAACCCCCAGAGACTTTATTCTATTTATCACTAGCAAAAAAGACTCTTGATCTAAGATAGGAACTGATTCTGTTATCTCTACATTCAAATAATAAGGTGGAACTCCAACACTTTCAATAATATCACTAAGTAAGTGCTCTATATACTCGCCATTAAAAATTAATTGTGAAGGAGAAATGTTTACCGCAATAGGTAACCCAATTTCTATAACAACTTGAGCGGCATTCTTAACCATAAATTCGAAGATTTCATTCATATATCCATATTCTTCAGCCCAATTTATAATATCCATGGTACTGAGACTTGGGTACCTCAACAATGATTCAAAGGAAACAACCTCATGTGAATGGATGTCAAAGATTGGTTGATAAACTGGATAACAATCTGCTAGGATTTGCTCAATACTAAAAGAGCGATGTAGGTTATATACCTCTTGACTTTTTCGATGATCCATAGTTTTTTCATAGCATACCGGATGCTTGGCATGTGAGCGCTTTGCGAAAAACATTGCAACATCAGCCTTATCCAATAAAAGGTCAATTTTTTTCTCTTGATTTGGATGTAGGCAAAAACCAATAGACATTCCTATAGAAAACTCCTTATCACTAATACGCATTGGTTTTCTGACTTTATCCATTACAGTTTGGCATTTTTCAATGGTTGATAACTTATCACCTGTAATAATAAATGCAAATTCATCACCACCTAATCTTGCCACATCGGGCATATCAGAAAGAACCGACTTAATCCGTGAAGCGACAATTTGCAATACCAAATCGCCACAAGTATGTCCCATCATATCATTTATTTCTTTAAATTTGTCAAGGTCAGCATATGCAACTAAACACTCTACATTGCTGTCGATCTTGCGTTTAAGTGCTCGAATAAAACCCTCCCTATTCAATACCATTGTCAATGGGTCTATCAAACGACTCTGTTCTAATTTTAGAACTGATACCTTCAAGCTATCAACATAATCGGCCTCTTGTCTACGCATAATTAAAATGATACTAGTGCTGATGCATATACTATAAAACAAAATAAATTCGTAAAATGATAAATCCAAAGCAACATTAACGGCTGCAAACAATGCGGAAACCATTGATACAATAACTATTTTAAAATAAATATGGCTTTGAATAAAAAGACATATAAATGATGCCATCATAACAAGTGCAAAGTTTTCCTTAGAAAGATCATGAAAATAAACATTAACAATGTAGAATACCCCTGATGATAAAAACACTAAAAGACTGAAGTTCATCATCTTTATTCTTTTGTCGTTTGGGATAAACATATCAGACAAAAATAAATATGATGTAAAGAAAGTAAATGCCATCATATTTGCAGCGAAAAATTGATAAATTAAAGATAGGGAGGAACTAGGAAACACTAATGCCGATAGACTTGCAATTGATGTACATAACGCACCACCAATATGTAGTAATATGTATGATATAACCGCACCATACTTAGTGTAAATTGAGGTCATATCAAATAGTTTAAGCAAAAAATAGAAACCAAAGATAAACATTCCATTATTCAATGCATACATTAATAGTGATACATAATAGCTTCCCATACCAACTGGATAATTTTCGAAGCTGAAAAAAACCAAATTAAATCCGATGACTGTCATAAACGCAGTTAAAAAAGTCACTATTTTTGGCACAATGGAATAAAATGCCCATAAAAAGAATACCATATAAGCATTTGGAGCCCAAATTATACTGTATTCTGAATGATGATGACCGTCTGTTGATAATATATGGAAAACATTCTGGTATATTAAATTACAAATAACCAATGAACTGATAGATAATGATATAACTTTCCATGATACATTATTCATAGCATCACCTTTATGTCAGAGCTATCAATATCTTTGGCTAAAAATGTTGGGTATATATAATCACCCATTAAAGCGTAGTAAGGAACCCTACACGCTGTCTCAAGATCAGTTTTACTCTGCAACCTCTCAACAATAAGCGATGATTTCTTTCTTTCAACAATATAAAAGCAAGTGTCTACAAAATGATTTACCTCAGCAATATTGGCTGGTGGTGGACCCAATCGTACGTAATCGAAGAGATCATTTATAATATCGATATTTTCCGGAACATTTTGTTTCCAATCAAACCCACCCACGCTCAAATGATATCCACTATCCACAATCTTATATAACTCTTTATATAATCTTGAGTCCAATTTCCTTTTGGAAAATTCATTCTCTTGAAAGTTCATGTCGAGCACCAATTCTATTCTCTTGTCTCTCAATTTTTTTATGCTCGCTAGCAAATACTCGATCACAAAAGGTATTATTCTTGGTTCGACTTTAAAAAAAATCTGACTGGGTCGTCTCCCTGATTTGTGATAAGCTATACAACAATCATCGATTAAAGACAACTGTACGTGGGTAATTCTTTCCAGCATAGTTAAGTCACATGAACGATAAAAATGTGAGGCATCAACATTGTGTGGTCTAAAATAGAGAGCGGCAATACGAGTTCTGGGATCTTTACAATACATCTCTTGTGTATATAGTTTTGAGTAGCTACTAATCCAATCATAAGCTTCGCCATCCAAATAGAAGTCATCATTAAAGCTCATATCAGCCACCACCTTAAATAAGAGTTAACGCTTGACTCATGCTTAATATAGATTAAATCTATTTTAAACATAAATATCATCCACGTGTTTTTCCTTCTCTAATCTAAACCCTGATTTAGCTGGATTGAATATATAACCAGAACCAGAGACATTAGTTAGACAGGAACAATCTTCATCTGCTTTTTTCAAGAATTTACGAATATTAGATAATGAAACGGCGACCGTGTTATCGCACACAATTCTGTTTGACCAGACATTTTCTAAAATTTCATCTTTAGATATTAATCGACCAACATTACGAATAAGAAAGTTCAAAACATCTTTGTCTTTCTTTCCTAAACGTGAACACATCAGGTTCCCATTAGACACTTTATACTCTACAATTCCCGTTTGAAGATCAAACGAGACGCACATACTTTTATTTATCATTTTACTGTACATCTAATTACTCCTACTAGCTCGATGGTCGTCAGATATACAGCTATAATCTATTTTTTTTAACCTAATGTAATGATAGTAAAATAATAAATTAATAATTAAAAAAGTTCTTTAAGATCAATACCTTAAGATTAAAATCATAGTTTTATCACATATCAAAAATGATTATAATTGATGATTAAAAAGCCATTCAATGGAAAATGTTAAGTCAACATCGTCCCTGTATAACAGACACGTAACAATTATTAGTTAGAGTTGAAATGACATAATTAGTTAGGAGTGGCGTCTGTCGTTCGTAGATTAAGGTTAGTATATGGTGTTATATGTTTAACCAAAAAACATATCTTGACAAAGATATACAAAATCATTTTTCTGATACCAAGCATGCCTTACTTAACCAGGATTAAGACCCCATCATAATTATTTTAGAGAACATTTAAGGAATGTTCGGCATCATCACAGCCTAAAATTAATTAGGTTAGAGAAATGATTGATGCTGAGTGCTGTTGACAATACAAAAGATATTGAAGGAATGAGTGGACGTTTGTTAAGTTATGGATTTTATTTTGGCTTACACTGTTTAGTATGTTTATCGTAAATTTATACCTTACTAAATATTAAGGCATACCTACCGTATCGTGTGGTGAAATAAAAGGTATGAGACAAGATCATTACATGAGGTTGAAGGAGTGAGGCTTCAATAAGAGTGACCTCTAAAACTCTAAGCCCTCTTGTTTTAATAAATACCACGTTTTACTTCAACATCTAGCTTTCTGATTGTTTTAACCGCAATATATTCATCTTTTATTATATTTTCTTTTGTCAGAT
Organism: Aeromonas sp. FDAARGOS 1407; assembly: GCF_019048725.1. NCBI lineage: Bacteria > Pseudomonadati > Pseudomonadota > Gammaproteobacteria > Aeromonadales > Aeromonadaceae > Aeromonas > Aeromonas sp. FDAARGOS 1407. Next base: position 2,537,391 of record NZ_CP077399.1, on the reverse strand, counting down.
GCATTCTAATCAAACAATCATCGATTGACTGATGGAGTCGTTCAAGTGTGTGTATATAAATTTTATTATTCACATCGCACGCACCATTATTGTGGTCTTTAAGTAGTAACCCTATCCTCGAAAGATCCCCTCTAACAGTCATCAACTCCTTTATAGATATATCAATTGAATATAGTTCATCTCGATACCTATGAATGTTTCGCTGAATCAATACCGTCACGATGGAAATAATTGCAATAAAACAATCTCTGACTTTTCTCAATGGAACACCTATGTATACGTATAACATAAACAGTTCTTTGAGATGATTTTGCCCAAGGTTTAAAAGTGAAAGGTGAATGCCGGATGAGAAAAAAATGAAATCAAAAAACAATCTATATATCAGTATATTACATAGCAACCACTGATAATTATGATTACATGGCATTACATGCAGATCTGTTCACACGTTGCACGTGATATGCGGAAAATTTCAGAGCGATTTACAACACAGTCAGTCACATAGGAGATAAACACCCATTAAATGAATCAAGGAGTAAACTAACGAACTTCATATTTACTAAAAATCAAAATAGAAAAATCATAGCCTCTTCCAATACTACAATGCGATCACATTATCAATTCGCCATGAGTATAAGCAGTCGACAATACCTTGACAATCTGTATCGAATAGCACTACCCATTTATTATCCTTTTTTGACCATCCATAGATGGATATACTCGCATCATGCTTTCTAAGCGCATAATTACAATCCAAATACCAGCCACGCGCCAATAAAACCTGCTCAAGTTCGAAAGGAGAGGCAAAATGACAAATGAATCGCATGATAATGTCGTACCGTGTGATAATAACATCACATAATTATCCCTCTTTCACAAAGCGATAAACTAATAATAAAATTAAATTTCCCTTAAAGATGGTGCTCAATATGGTTTTAAATTAAGAATTAACTATCATGTATACGGAGCTTTTTATCCAACAAGTTCCAACATATCATTGTCTGGTATGGGAGTACCCTGTGGTACTTTTGATGTGCTCTTTCAGGTCGCGTTGCTTACGCGACCTTTTTTTATGCCATTGATAGCATGCGGAGTAACCTCAAGGTAATCGCAGAGTTATTCATACTACCCCCCACTATTAAGCCACCTATCATTAAAGCCAAGAAATAATGAGCAATGTTAGCCTCCACTATTTCACTGTAGCAATATAAGTCTCTCCCATTCTCGTTAATTACTGCTCTTTCAATTGAGGCCATCCATCACCAGTATGAGCGCAAGTGGCATAGCTGTGATGGCAAACCTCGTTGTTGGGGCGTATTGGATGATGTTACCAATTTGCGCATCGCTTCATCCAGCAACGCAATATATTGCTCTGCTAAAGTATCGCGCCCCTTAGGACCCTCTACGGCTCGCCATGCATAACAAGCAATTGTCTGGGTCTATCTGGTCGCCACGCATCAATAGCGGCCTGTAATCTTGAGTCGCCCTCTCTGGTATTAACTCTCACCCCTTTTTTACGCGGCATACTGTCGCTCCATCATCCACAGATATCCTCTCGCAAGTTAATTGGTTAGCTACTGTTATCCCCCATTGATCAGTATCATCACAATCACCTATCTCTGAAGAAGAGAAGATTTCACATACTTAACAGATACTGGCTGATTAATAAATTAATTAAAACTAAGGATCATATCGAATCCAGATTTATTTATTTTATTTTTACCCGGCCACACCTAAAAAATGATAATGTTGCTTTGTGGCAACGGATTGCCATATTGCCTTCCTGGGCAATCAAAAAGCCGCACTTCATGTGCGGCTTTTTTTCTTTGCATTAACACTGCGTTGTTAATGGGATGTTCGCCCCAGTTTGCCAAGCCTTCAATCGATGATGGTAAGTTAGGTTGAAATTTCAGCCATAGATCCGGATTTCACCGAGGCAACAGTCTCTATACCTGAACCTGATGAAATTCGCTGACAGCCTCCTCTATCAGCTTAACGCACTAATGTGTGCCCTGTGTCCGTCGGTTTTGCTAGCCACGGTCTGACCTGTCTAGCCATCACGTCATGATCGCCCATGCAATCGGTGCCACTTTCTAACTCTGGTTGTTAACTCGATACTTTGTCACGCTTGCTATAAAAAACTGTTCCTAAGTGGATTTGACCCCATAGATCCAGACACTTTTTCCCACTTAGGGTTGTGATATCCGGCTGCGCAAAAATTCCCGGGGTGAACGGTATCCCAAGGCGCTGTGCGGGTGGTGCTCGTTATAATGCTCAAACGCGATAGCTAAATTGCCTACTGCTGTTCGACTATCCGATCTTGGCATCATCTCGATATAGTCTCGCTTCATCGTCTTCACGAAGCTCTCCGCTATACCGTTGCTCTGTGGGCTTCTCACCGCTGTCGTTCTGGGCTGGATACGCCGAGCCATTATCGGCCACCAGCCACTCTACCGGTAATGCCGGCAACGAATCCCCGAAGCGACGTTCGACAGAACTCAGCATAACATCTTGCACAGTGTCATTGTCGTAACCCCCGGCACTGGTAGCCCAGTCCAAGGTTTCCCTGTCACAGCAGTCCATGACGAGCGTGACTCGTAGTTTTTCACCATTACGTTATCGCAGCGAAACTCGAAGCCATCTGAGCACCAACGTCGCTTGCTCTCTTTGACGGCAACATGCCCCTTATGTGCCCGCAGGGTCAATGGTGCAGCCGGTTTTCTTTCCAGCAGCAGGCCATGATCGCGCATGACACGATATACACGCTTGGCGTTTACCACAGGCTGTCGTGTTGCCTCTGACTGACGCCGTAACAGCGCCCAGACTCGGCAATAGCCATGGGAGGGAAGCTCTGCTATCGCCTCCATGATCCGGCCAGCTAAAGCAACATCATCGTACTGGCGATGATGACGACCATCTCGCCAACCCGGTTTTCGATGAACACGAACGGATAGCTGCGCACGCGATACATTAAGGGCCTGGCTCACAACCCTTAATCGTCGCCCCCCGGCAACAATGGCGCATGCGCAATCCATTTTTTTACTCGACCATACTCCACGGCTTCTTTGAGGATCTCGAGCTCCATGGTCTTCTTCCCGAGCAGACGCTGGAGCTCTCGGATCTGCTTGATGGCAGCAGCCAACTCGGAGGCTGGAACAACATCCTCACCGACGGAGACCGCCGTGAGCGACCATTCCTGGAATTGCTTACGTCATTCGAAAAGCTGGTTGGCGTTGACGTCGAGCAAGCGAGCGACATGAGAGACGGTCATACCGGGCTCACAGGTCTGCTGCACAATGGTGATCTTTTCCTGTGGAGTCCGGCGTCGACGCCGCTCAGCCTCTGTTAACACTTCGACCATCTTCTCGTTGCGAATAGTACTGAAAATAGTTTCAAGACTACCTCTTAAGTTAAGAGGGGCGAAGTGTCTGGATCTTCAAGGGGCGGTAATCCCCCCATTTTTAGGGGCATTCAAAAGTAGAGGTCATGCGGCCTGTGCCAGACGCTGTTTCGGCGTGTAGCCACCCAGCGCCATATTGGGCCGCTCATGGTTATAAACCCACAGCCAGTTCGTGGCAAACTCCTGTAGTTCATTCAGTGACTCAAACAGGTAATGGCCCAGCCAGTCGTAGCGCACCGTGCGGTTAAACCGTTCGATGTAGGCATTCTGCTGCGGATTTCCTGGCTGGATATAGCCCAGGGTTATCCCCTCCTGTTTCGCCCATCGCTTGAGCTCTTCGCTGATGTATTCCGGGCCATTGTCACATCGGATAATGGCGGGCTTACCTCGCCACGTGATCACCTGCTCCAGCGCCCGTTTGACTCGTGAGGCGGGTAAGGAGAAATCCACCTCGATGCACAGCGCTTCACGATTGAAGTCATCGATCACATTAAACAGCCGCACCGAGCGGCCATCGCTGAGCTGGTCATGCATAAAGTCCATCGACCAGCACTGATTAGGCTGGTCGGGAACCGCCAACGGCTCTGGCTTAGCCCGAACCAACCGTTTCCTGGGTTTTATCCGCAGATTGAGCTCCAGCGCCCGATAGATCCGGTATACCCGTTTGTGATTCCAGCCAAAGCCTTGGACGTTGCGCAGGTACAAAAAGCATAACCCGAAGCCCCAGTTGCGCTGGCTGGCCGTGATACGTAGCAGCCAATCGGCAATTTCCTGGTTTTCATCGACCAGCACGGGCTGATAGCGATAGCAGCTTTCACTGACCTTGAAGATCCGGCAAGCCAGACGGATGGATATGGCGTAGTGAGTCACGGCTTTGGTCGCCATCTCCCGGCGGGCAGATGGCGTTACCACTTTTTTGCCATGGCCTCGGTGATGATCTCTGCCTTGAGGCGCTCCTCGGCGTACATCTTCTTGAGGCGGCGGTTTTCGTCCTCCAGCTCCTTGAGTCGAGCCATGAGGGAGGCATCCATCCCCCCGAATTTGGAACGCCACTTGTAGAAGGTGGTCGTGCTGATGCCATGCTCGCGGCAGAGCTCCGGGACGGGAGCTCCAGCCTCAGCTTGTTTGAGGATGGCGATGATCTGGGTATCGCTAAAGCGTGATGTTTTCATGTAGAACCTCCTGCGTTCAAGGTACGGGAAAATTCTACTTATGAGCACCCTGGTTTTTCGGGGGGATTACCCCACCATGTTTTGCCATGGCAGAATCTGCTCCATACGGGACAAGAAAATCTCTTTTCTGGTCTGACGGCGCTTACTGCTGAATTCACTGTCGGCGAAGGTAAGTTGATGACTCATGATGAACCCTGTTCCATGGCTCCAGATGACAAACATGATCTCATATCAGGGACTTGTTCGCACCTTCCCTAGTTATTAGCACACAAAATGATTGACTTATGCCGCGGGGAAAACTAACAAGTTGTCATTCCGACATAGGACGAGCGACTGACTGACGATTTATTAGAAGTGGTGTATATATACGAGAGTGCTCGGGTGAAGACTCCCCACGAATCAAGGCAAGTGATAACCTTGTGGCCTGAGCTGCCATCAACTCAATAGGGTAACGCATAGTCGTTAGTTTAGGACGCAAATATCGAGCATAGATAATGTCATCAAAGCCTATCACGGACACTTCTTCCGGAACTTTGACTCCATTATCAGCCAGTACAGAGAGGGCGCCTGCCGCCATAGCATCATTGTAGGTTACTATAGCTGTAAGCTTTGCTCCTTTGGCGAGTAGGTTCAGCGTCGCCTGCTCCCCCCCTTCTTCATTTGGTTGGGCAAATTCAATCAACTCATCACTTGGCGCAATCCCTGCGCATATCAATGCATCCCGATAACCATTCAAGCGTGACTCTGCATCCTCGATAGGTCGATTTGAACCCAGATAAGCAATTTTGACATGTCCCTGCGCCAATACATGCCGAGTGGCTAACGTGGTTCCTTGCTGGTTATTCAATGCGATACAACGCACCTGAAGAGCTGGAATGTAACGATTAATCAATACCAAACCAGGAATGCGCTCAGCATATTGCAGCAATTCGTCATCAGATAATGCCTTGCTATGTACAACAAGCCCTTCACAACGGCGAGCAATCAACAACTCTATTGCTTCCCGTTCAGCGTCTGCTGTATGTCGTCCATTTCCCATCAACAAATGCAGCCCCTGCTCCGTAGTAACAGTGCCTACACCTTTCACCAATGCCCCAAAGAAGGGATCCGCCACGTCCCCAACAACAACACCAAAGGTATCACAACACTGGTTAGCTAGGGCCCTGGCATTTGCATTAGGAGTGTAACCAAGCTCAGTTATTGCTCTCTGCACTGCGACCCGGGACGCTGCGCTGGCTTTTGGCGAATTGTTCATCACTCGTGAGACCGTTGCCACCGATACATTGGCTAACCGAGCGACGTCCTTGATGGTACTCATACTGTTTTCACTCATTTTCACATTATAGTTAAACACTATTATACCCTTGAAAGTAATTGAAAAAAATAGAGAAAAATGATCTTGCAATGTAGTCTCACACTAAATTAGTGTAACCGCTTACACTGATTTGTAGATGAGCTCACAGTTTACGTCGAGGCCTCTCGTTTAGACTGTTACCAATGTTTTTATATGGAGAGCAAGATGAATGTTCTAGTCACCGGCGGTTGCGGATATATCGGCAGCCACACCTGTCTGGCCCTGCAAGCGGCAGGCATGAATCCCGTGGTGGTCGACAACCTCGGCAACAGCAAGCGCAGCGTGCTGGCCCGAGTCGCCGCCATCAGCGGCCAGCAACCCCAGTTCTATCAAGGGGATATTCGCGATGCCGCCCTGCTGGAGCGGATCTTCGCCGAGCAACAGATCGATGCAGTGATCCACTTTGCCGCCCTCAAAGCGGTCGGTGAATCGACCCGCATTCCACTGGATTACTACGAAAACAACCTCGGCGGCACCCTCACCCTGCTGCAGGCGATGAAGCGGGCCAATGTGCACAATCTGGTGTTCAGCTCCTCGGCCACCGTCTACGGCGATCCCGCTAGCCTGCCGATCCGCGAGGATTTCCCTCGCTGCGCCACCAACCCCTACGGGCGATCCAAGCTGCTCATCGAGGAGATCCTCGAAGATCTGCAGCTGGCCGAGCCCCACTGGAGCATGACCCTGCTGCGCTACTTCAATCCGGTCGGCGCCCACGACTCGGGCACTATGGGTGAAGACCCGCAAGGGATCCCCAACAATCTGATGCCCTATATCACCCAGGTGGCCATCGGCCGTCGCGACTGCCTGTCGGTCTTTGGAAACGATTACCCCACGCCGGACGGCACCGGCGTGCGCGACTACATCCACGTGATGGATCTCGCCGAGGGGCACGTCAAGGCACTGCAACACTGCGCCGGCAAGGGTGGTGTACACACCTACAACCTGGGCACCGGCCAGGGCCAGAGTGTGTTGCAGCTGGTCACCGCTTTCTCTGCCGCCTGTGGCAAGCCGCTGCCATTTCGCATCGAACCGCGCCGCCCGGGCGATATCTCCGCCTGCTGGGCCGATCCGGCCAAGGCGCAGCGTGAGCTGGGCTGGCAGGCGACCCGGGACATAGACGCTATGTGCGCCGACAGCTGGCGCTGGCAATCCGCCAATCCGAACGGTTACGAAGAGTAGGTCTGCCTGCTCCCCGGTAATAAACGACTTTATTTTTCAATACATTATTCAGGAGAGATGATGTTCAACCCCGTCGATCATCCCCATCGCCGCTTCAACCCGCTGACCGGCCAGTATGTGCTGGTCTCCCCCCACCGGGCCAAACGCCCCTGGCAGGGACAGGTGGAGAAGGTGAGTCAGGCCCCCAAGCAAGCCCACGATCCCGACTGCTTCCTCTGCGCGGGCAACACCCGGGTCACTGGCGACATCAACCCCGACTACAAGAGCACTTTTGTCTTTACCAACGACTTCGCCGCCCTGATGCAGGATACCCCGGCCGCCGATAGCGCCAGCGATCCCCTGCTGAAGCTGGAAGCCGCCCGCGGCACCAGCCGGGTCATCTGCTTCTCGCCGGACCACGGCAAGACCCTGCCCGAGCTGCCGCTGCCCGCCATCGAGGGGGTGATCACCACCTGGATGGATCAGGTCGCCGAGCTGTCGGCCCAGTGGCAGTGGGTGCAGGTCTTTGAAAACAAAGGGGCCGTCATGGGCTGCTCCAACCCTCACCCCCACGGCCAGATCTGGGGCAGCGACTTCCTGCCCAACGAGATCGCCCGCGAAGAGCAGCACCAGCGTGACTGGCTGGCCGAGCATGGCCGCCCCATGCTGCTGGAGTATGTGGAGCGGGAGTTGGCGGATCGCTCGCGCATCGTGGTGGAGACCGAGCACTGGCTCGCCGTGGTTCCCTTCTGGGCCGCCTGGCCGTTCGAAACCCTGCTGCTGCCCAAGGCGCACGTCCCCTCCATGCTCAACCTGACCAAGGCCCAGCAACAGGATCTGGCAGTGGCGCTCAAGGAGCTCACCAGCCGCTACGATAATCTGTTCGAGTGCAGCTTCCCCTACTCCATGGGCTGGCACTTTGCACCGCCCAAATCGGATTGCCCCGAGGCGTGGCAACTGCATGCCCACTTCTATCCGCCACTGCTGCGTTCCGCCACCGTGCGCAAATTCATGGTCGGCTTCGAGATGCTGGCCGAAACCCAGCGCGACCTTACCCCCGAGCAGGCTGCCGAGCGGCTGCGCGCTCTGAGCCCCATTCACTACACCCAGACCAGCCACACCAATGAGGAGGCCCTATGACCCCCAACCAACGTGTCAGCACCGTTTTTGCCGAGCAATTTGCCAAAGCGCCCGATCTGCTGGTGCGCGCCCCCGGCCGCGTCAACCTCATCGGTGAACATACCGACTACAACGACGGCTTCGTGCTGCCCTGCGCCATCGACTACGAGACCTGCGTTGCCATCGGCCTGCGCGATGACCGGCAAGTACAGGTGATCGCCGCCGACTACGACAATCAGCGCGACCAGTTCGACCTCGACCAGCCCATCGAGCACCACCCCAGCCAGCGCTGGAGCGACTACATCCGCGGCGTGGTGAAATATCTGCAGGAGCGCGGCTATACCCTGCGCGGCCTCGATCTGGTGGTCTCCGGCAACGTGCCGCAGGGGGCGGGACTCTCCTCCTCCGCCTCGCTGGAAGTGGCGATCGGTCAGGCCTTCAAAGAGGCGCTGGGGCTCGACATCAGTCAGGCCGAGATCGCCCTCAATGGCCAGCAGGCGGAGAACAAGTTCGTCGGCTGCAACTGCGGCATCATGGATCAGATGATCTCCGCCAGCGGCAAAACCGATCATTCCCTGCTGCTCGACTGCCGCTCGCTGGAGACTCGCCTCATCCCCATGCCGGCGGATCTGGCGGTGCTGATCGTCAACTCCAATGTGCGCCGCGGTCTGGTGGACAGCGAATACAACACCCGTCGCCAGCAGTGCGAAGAGGCCGCCCGTCACTACGGGGTCAAGGCGCTGCGCGACCTCGATCTGGCCGGACTGGAAGCGGGCAAAGCCGGGCTGGATGAGGCCTGCTATCGCCGTGCCCGCCACATCGTCGGTGAAAACGCCCGCACCCTGGCGGCCGCCGATGCGCTGGCGAGCCACGATCTGACCCGCCTCGGCGAGCTGATGGCCGAGTCGCACGCCGCCATGCGCGATGACTTCGAGATCACAGTGCCCGCCATCGACGGTCTGGTGGAGATCATCAAGGCCAGGATCGGCACAGATGGCGGCGTGCGGATGACCGGCGGCGGCTTCGGCGGCTGCGTGGTCGCCCTGCTGCGCCCGGAGAAAGTGGCCGAGGTGATCGCAGCAGTCGAAGCCGAGTATCCGACAGTCTCTGGCTTAAAGGCTGATTGTTATGTTTGTCGGTCAACTGATGGTGCTTGTAGAAATTAAATAAAACTAGGAACTCAAAAATGAAAAAGACCAAAATTGTCTGCACCATCGGTCCGAAGACCGAATCCAAAGAAATGCTGGCCAAAATGCTGGACGCCGGCATGAACGTCATGCGCCTGAACTTCTCCCACGGTGACTACGCCGAGCACGGCAGCCGCATCAGCAACCTGCGCGCTGTAATGGCCGAGACCGGCAAGCACGCAGCTATCCTGCTGGACACCAAGGGTCCGGAAATCCGTACCATGAAGCTGGAAGGCGGCAACGACGTCGCGCTGGTCGCTGGCCAGACTTTCACCTTCACCACCGACCAGACCGTGGTTGGCAACAAAGACAAAGTGGCGGTGACCTATGCAGGTTTCGCCAACGATCTGCGCGTCGGCAACCGCATCCTGGTTGATGACGGCCTGATCGGTCTGGACGTCATCGAAATCACCGGGCGCGAAGTTATCTGTAAAGTGCTGAACAACGGTGACCTGGGCGAGAACAAAGGCGTTAACCTGCCGGGCGTCTCCATCAAGCTGCCGGCCCTGGCCGAGAAAGACAAGCGCGACCTGATCTTCGGTTGCGAGCAAGGCGTTGATTTCGTTGCTGCTTCTTTCATCCGTAAGAAAGAAGACGTTCTGGAAATCCGTGAGCACCTGAAAGCCCACGGTGGCGAGAACATCCAGATCATCTCCAAGATCGAAAACCAGGAAGGTCTGGACAACTTCGACGAGATCCTGGCTGTTTCCGACGGCATCATGGTTGCTCGTGGCGACATGGGTGTAGAGATCCCGGTTGAAGAAGTTATCTTCGCCCAGAAGATGATCATCGCCAAGTGCAACAAAGCCCGCAAAGTGGTTATCACTGCCACCCAGATGCTGGACTCCATGATCAAGAACCCGCGTCCGACCCGCGCCGAAGCTGGTGACGTGGCCAACGCCATCCTGGACGGTACCGACGCAGTGATGCTGTCCGGTGAATCCGCCAAGGGTAAGTACCCGCTGGAAGCCGTGACCATCATGGCCACCATCTGCGAGCGTACCGATGCCGTGATGCCGTCCAACCTGTCTGCTGCCAACGACAGCAACAAGCTGCGCATCACCGAAGCCGTATGTAAAGGCGCCGTAGAGACCTCCGAGAAGCTGGACGCCCCGCTGATCGTGGTTGCTACCGAAGGCGGCAAGTCTGCCAAGGCCATTCGCAAGTACTTCCCGAAAGCCTGGATCCTGGCGATCACCACCAACAAGAAAACTGCTGCCCAGCTGGTGCTGACCAAGGGTGTGGTTGCTCACGTGGTTGACAGCATCGCCTCTACCGACGATTTCTATCGCATCGGTAAAGAAGCCGCGCTGGAAATCGGCATGGGTCTGAAAGGTGACGTGGTTGTGATGGTCTCCGGTGCTCTGGTACCGAGCGGCACCACCAACACCGCTTCTGTTCACGTTCTGTAACGACTGGCTGTTATAATCCAAACCATTTCTGTAGATATTGGTTGAAGAGACCCCGTTCCATTATCTCCTGAAGCTACTGCTGCATTTGATAAGGTTCGGGATCTGTTAGTGAATACTTTGCCATTTGGCATGTACAATTCTAGTTATCACCCGACACTGGTTTGAGGCCAGTGTCTCTTTTAGACTGCTTTCTCCTTCAGCATCAATTTTCATCTCTTGTTGAACATGCAGTGGGGACTCTTTCTTCCCATCATCCTGATCTTGATACAATTTGTTCATCCAATAAGGTTCTACGCTGCAACTTGATAGAACAATTATTCTGTTGTCTATGCCACCTATTAATCCGAAATAAAATCCATTCCAGCAGCATTTGCTGCTGTCATCCAGCGAGTAACGTCATCTGGAGTGAATTTTCTGTATCCGAACTGCAATCGCCCTCCCTATTTTCTCTAGCGAAAAGGCCTTGGCGGGTTCTCAAGATAGCAAGGCCCTTTACATTAATTATTGACTGCCAGATGAAGCTACATTGCTAGGGTGTAAAGATGCTCGACCTGTTTGGCATCAGCAGTTCTGGGATTACCTGGCGCACAGGGGTCCGCCAATGCTTTGTTGATCCAGCCATCGATATCACTCTCCTTGATCCCCAGCAGACCGAATCCGGCAGGGATCCCAACCTTGGCAGAGAGTGCCTTGATGGCATCAATGGCCGCCATGCTCGCGGCTTCTTCACTCATCTGCCGGGTATCAACCCCCATGGCCTGAGCAATACGGGCGAAGCGAGCAACACAAACAGGCCGATTGAACTCGCAAATTACAGGTAGCAATATCGCATTGCAGACGCCATGGGGCAGGTTGTGGGTGGCTCCAGGCTGATGGGCCAGCGCATGTACCAATCCCAGCCCGGCACTGTTGAACGCCATGCCAGCCAGATATTGTCCAAACGCCATCATTTCACGCCCTTCGATATCATCGCCATGCATGACCGCCTGAGGCAGGTAGCGACTGATCAGACGGATCGCTTCCAGTGCAGAATGGTCGGTCAGGGGATGAGCCCCTTTTGCCACATAAGCCTCTATCGCGTGGGTCAGCGCATCCATGCCGGTTGCCGCCGTCACCGACTGTGGGATGTTGAGCATGATGGCCGGATCATCCACTGCGATATCCGCAATGATCCGGGTATCGATGATCACCTCTTTCACTTGGCGTACCGGATCGGTAATGACGGCATTGCTGGTGACTTCTGCCGCTGTTCCCGCGGTGGTATTGATCGCCACCAGAAACGCGCCTTCACGCTCAACCTTGCTCACCCCGCTGTAGCGGGTAATGGGACCCGGATTGGCGGTCAGGATCTTGATCCCCTTGGCCGCATCAATGGCGCTGCCACCACCGATAGCGATCAGGTAATCGCAGCCATTCTCACGAAATGCCTGATACCCGGCATCGACCACGGCCACTGTCGGATTGGGCATCACCTCGTGGTAGAGGGCATAATCCATCTCCTTCGCTGCCAGCACCTCGAGCAAGGGGTCTAGCAGACCGAGACGATATAGATCGCGGTCTGTCACGACCAACGCCTTGCTCAAGTTGTGTTGCTGCATATAGGTCATGGCATCTGCAATCGCACCTTGACCATGAAAACTGATTTTTGGCATTGCCAGCATAAAGCTCATCTTGATTCCCTCAATGTTGTATCGATAGCTAAGAGCAGGCGTCTCTTAGCTATCCACACATCCGTGCGAAAAATGGGGCGGCGCGGTCAACTACGCCGCTTCCCGAGGTCAACTTGCAGGGGTGACCCCTTTTTTAAGCAGGATGTTGCCGTACTTGGCGCACTCGCCAGTGACGACGATGGCAAACGCCTTGCTGGCTCGTTCATAAAAGGCAAACCGTTCGATCCGCTCGACCTGCAGACCGACACGAGCATCGGCCAAGGCAGCGAGATAGCGTCGCTCAACATTCGGGTCTAACTCATCCCCCGTGACAGCTGCCATCATCACCAGCGGCGGCGCATAACTGTCGAGCTCAAAGAGTGGCGCCATGGCCTTGAGCAAATGATCGACACCCAGGCCATCCATCCGGATCACCAGTGGTCCCATGCTGTGGGCCGGAAAGTGGGCATCCGCCAGAATGATTTCATCGCCATGTCCCATCTGGGCCAATACCTTCAGCAGCTCAGGACTAATGAGGGAGGAAATACCTTTCAACATCTTGGTTCCTTAGCGGGTCTGTAACGGGCGACCGGCAAACTCGTTGGCATTGAACAGCTTATCGTCACTGCGTTTGGCTCGCGCATCAGGCATGCCAAGGGCGAGCCGGATATTGATGAAGTCTCGCATTGAGGCGCCATCCACCCGGGTAATAGGCTTTTGCAGTTCGGTAGCCAGCAGCAGAATGCGGCAATAGGCATCGACGTTTTCCAGCTTCCAATAAGCATCTTCCACATGGTCACCCCAGACGATGACACCATGGTTCTCCATGAAAATGCATTGATGGTCGAGGGAAGTCTCACCCACGTTATGGGCATTCTGCTCGCTACCTGGCGTGGCATAGGCTGCCAGCCCTACCTCACCGAAGAAGATGTCAGGTTCAGGCATGATGCCGGTGGGAGGCACAGACCCGGTGATCAAAAAGGCATTGGCATTGGCCGGATGGGCATGAACACAAGAGCGGGCTCCGCTGGTTTTCATGATGGCAAGATGGGTCTTGATCTCGCTGGTTGATGGACGAATTCCTGCTTTTTGGCGACCGTCCATATCAACCAGACAGATATCTTCCGGTGTCATAAACCCTTTGCTGATAAGGGTTGGGGTACAGAGCACCAAATTGTCACCGACCCTGACCGAGATATTGCCGCCATTGCCATCGACATACTCTTTTTGCCACAAGCGGCGGCCGATATCGCAAATACGCTGCTTGATGAGCTCGATAGTGTCGCTGTAGAAAAAGGCATGTACCTCCTCTTGCGTGACGGGATCCGCCCCCTCCTCCCAGTGGTAGATGAAATTGGGTAAGGGAGGGTTAATGCTCCACTCCTGACGAGTATCGTTATGTGCGTTCATAATGTGGATTCCTTATAGATGGCTTGATAGCGCGCACTGTCTGCTGCGGGCTCAAAAGTAATGAAATTGGTAATGATGGCTTGGCGGGCAGCATCAACATGGGGGTGTACGCCAGAGCCAGCCATCGCATAAATGGCAGCCCCTAGGACGGTGGTTTCTGGCTCATCAATGGCAAGGACTGGGAGTCCGAGCACATCAGCCTTGATTTGGTTCCAAAGCGGGTTGCGTGAACCGCCCCCTACCAGCAGCAGGCGATCGGTATTGAACTGGCCTATTTGTTCGAGTTGGCCCAACTGTTTTTTCAGCACCATAGCCAACGCTTCCAGGGCTGCGCGATAAAAGTGACCACGAGTGGTATCCAGCGACAAACCCGAAAAGGTTCCCTGACCAATCCCCTCGGCATTGGCCAGCAGATTGGGGGCCATTCGCACGCCGTCACAACCTGCAGGAATTGCCGTGGCTTCGTCGATCATCTGTTGATAATCGCTGACCCCCGGCCAATAGAGCTGACGAACCCACTCCAACACGCCGGATGCCAGCCATTGCAAACCAGGATTGAACAGACCGGTCTGGGCATCCAGTTCACAGGTTGAACCCGCAATGGCTGGCAGGGTCGCAGTATCGACGGCTTGGCTGCGGACCATCAGGATCTCCCAGGTCCCGGATGAGAGAACCGGTTGGTTGACGGCGGCCCCTGAACCTACCAGCGCAAACTGGGTGTCATGGCCTGCTGCAATGACCGGGATACCCTCAGGCAGCCCCAAGAAGGTCGCCAACGTACCTTGCAACGGGCCAATCACCTCACCCGCCTCAACCATGGTCGGAAACAGGCTGGCAGGCACATCGATGGCATCCAAAATGGTGGAGCTAAAGCACTCCCGCTTGAGATCAAGCAGTTGGCTGGTGCCCGCCATGGTCCGGTCCGTTGTAAAACGGCCGGTCAATCTGTGATTGATCAGAGAAGAGATAAACAGCCAGGCATGAGCCTGTGCAAACAGCTCGGGCTGATGCTCTTTAAGCCAGATCAGTTTGTAGAGCGTATTGAAACTGAAATGGCCGATACCGGACTCCCGTTGCAATAGCTCGGGGTCAAGATAGCGATGGACTTGCTCCATCACCGCCACGGTGCGTGGGCATTTCCAGCTGATAACGGGGTAAAGCAACTGTCCCTGACGATCGACCAGCGCTCCGTCGACGCCAAATGTGGTGACCGTGACGGCCCGGATAGTGAAGTCCGCCAATTGGGGGACAAGCTGCTCACAGCAAACTTGAAAGCGTTGCAGAATTTCATCAAGTGACCATTGGTGCCAATGGCTATCCTCGACAGCCGCCTGAGTGGCATTTGCAACTGCAGCCTTGGCGATAATCTGGCCTTGATTTCCTACCGCAATGGCCCTGACGTTGGTCGCACCACAGTCGAGAACAATGACAACATCTTGTGACATAACAGATCCTTACAACGAATCCCCAAAGGATGGGGGTGGTGACAAGCCACCCCCTGCCACGGGGCATTAACGGTAGAGCGGGCCGTAATTCTGGCAAGCGCGGTAGTCCTGACCCTCGACATCCATGCCATGTGCTCCCCAGGCGGATGGGCGCAGCAAGGCCGCCTCGTCCAGGTTGTGCATGCAGACAGGGATGCGCAGCATGGCTGCCAGGGTGACCAATTCATGACCCACATGACCAATGGTCAGTACGCCGTGGTTGGCTCCCCAGTTGGCCATGACCGAATAGACATCACGGAAGGGGCCCTTGCCGGTCAGGCGAGGAGCAAACCAGGTAGTGGGCCAGGTTGAGTTGGTACGCGCATCCAGGGTGTTATGCACATCGGTGGGCAGTTCGACACTCCACCCCTCGGCGATCTGCAAGACCGGACCGATCCCCTTGATTAGATTGATGCGGCTCATGGTGAAGGGCATGCCACCCTTGGTCAGATAACGGGTGGAGAAACCACTGCCCCGAAAGTATTCGTCGATAGCCGGGCACCACTGGGTGGCTCGTAAGCAGGCCTTGATATCCTCAGGGGTGACTTCCCAGTGAGGTTTGATGGTGGGCATACCTTTGGCATCTTTCTGCTGGCCAGTGCCATCGAGCGCGGCAGAGCCGGAGTTAATCATGTGAATAATGCCGTGCTCTGCGGCACCTGCGAGCTGATGGCCAGTGACGCGCTGTACGGCATCTGGTGACCAGTAGGTGCGCACGTCACAGAAGATCTGGGCCGTGCCGGTCAGGCCATAACCCAGTAGCATAGTCATGGCGTTGAGGCTGTCGTTTTCGGTGCCCATGATGAGTGGTGCGCGGGCACCATTCCAATCGAAAGAGCTGTTGAGCAAGGTCTCCGCGGTATCCCCGTTGGGATATTGATCCGTCCAGTGACGCTGGCCCTGGAAGCCACCCACAATTGCGTTGTAACCCAGCGCTTCTTCACCAAACCCTAGCTCCGCCAGTTTGGAATTGCCCTGCATCATGTCGCGCATACAGATCGCCATCAGCAGGCTCTCGCGCAATACGCCCTTCTTCTGCTGCGGCGAACACTGCCGCTCCTGCGGGTTGAGATCAGGCCCTTCATTGAAGTGTTGGCCAGCCCATTCCATGGCGAGATCCAGCTCCTGCGGATCATATATTCCCTTGTCCATCCGGCGTCGCAGCTCAGTCATATCGACGGCCTGTACCTTCATGCCGAAATACTCTTCAAAGAAGGTGTGATCCACGATAGAGCCGGCAATCCCCATGGAAACGCCACCAAGGGAGAGGTAGCTTTTTCCACGCAGGGTTGCAACTACCAGACCGGCGCGGGCAAAGCGCAACAACTTATCCTGCACATCTTGCGGTATGGTTTTGCAATCTGCGTCTTGTACATCCTGTCCATAGATGGAGAAAGCTGGGAGCCCCTTCTGGTTATGACCGGCCAATGCCGCCGCCAGATAAACAGCACCCGGTCGTTCGGTGCCGTTGAAACCCCAGATGGCTTTCGGGCGGAACGGATCCATATCGATGGTCTCACTTCCATAACACCAGCAAGGGGTCACTGTGATGGTGATGCCAACATTGTGTGCCTTGAACTTCTCTTCACAGGCGGCGGACTCTGCCATGCCGCCAATAGTGCTGTCGGCAATGACGCAAGTTACACGTTCACCACTGGGGTGGCGCAGATGCTCGCTGAGGAAATCAGCTGTCATGCGAGCCATTGTCATAGTCTGCTCTTCAAGGGATTCACGAACCCCCATGCGACGACCATCAATGGTGGGCCGAATGCCGATAGTGGGTAATGCGCCAATTAATTTGTTCATGTCTGATCCTTATGCCTTGTGACCTTTGAAACCGAAGTGGATGAGGTAGATAAAACCGATAAGTGGAATAATGAATGCCATGCGTATGCCAGCCATGTCTGATATTTGACCCATGATGGCTGTCAAAACTGCGCCCCCCAGGATGGCCATGATGAGACAGCTGCCACCAAATTGGGTGTCCTTGCCAAGACCATGTACCGAGAGGCCAAAAATGGTGGGGAACATCAGCGACATACAAGCCGATACGCCAATCAGGCCATAGACTCCGGCCATACCGCCGATCATCATTACCACCAGCAGACAAAGCACTGCGCCAGCGGCAAGCAGCCCCAGCAACCGAGCGGGAGAAATGAATTTCATCAGTGCGGTACAGACGAATCGGCATGCCGAGAAGATCACAATGGAGGCCAGTAGATAGGTAGACGCGTCGGCTTCATTGCCGCCGACTTCTGTCATGACATAGCGGATGGTGTAAGACCAGCAACCGATTTGGGCACCGACATAGAAGAATTGACCAAGTACCCCGCGTACAAAGTGCCGCTTGGCTAACAGGCGGGCAAAACTCCCCTTGAGATCTAGACCGTTGTTATTGGCATCATGGGCAACAGGCATTCGAGTGAAGGCGATCGCCAGCCAGACAGCAACGATAACCAACGCCACGACTACATAAGGCCCCATCACTGCCGCCAGCTCACCGGTTTGAATTTGACCAAGCTCATCGGCTGACATCAGTGCTCGTTCTGCATCGGTGGCTGGATTGAGTTGCGAGAGAATATAGAACTTGCCGATCAGGACCCCGGTAATAGAACCGATGGGGTTAAACGATTGCGCGAGGTTCAGGCGACGGGTTGCTGTATCCTGTGGGCCCATCGCGATGATATAAGGGTTGGCGCTGGTTTCCAGAATGGAAAGCCCACCAGCCAGTACGAAAAGAGACGCAAGGAAGGGACCATATGTCATTATCTGACTGGCTGGGTAGAACATCAGTGCGCCAGTGCAAAACAACCCTAATCCTAATAATACTCCAGCCTTGTAACTAAATCGTTTAATGAAAAGTGCGGCAGGTAATGCTAAACAAAAATAAGCACCATAAAAAGCAGTTTGTACCAAGCCAGATTGCATATCCGTCAAGGTAAATACCTTTTTGAATTGTGCAATCAAAACATCCGTCATGTTATTTGCCAATCCCCATAGCGCAAAACAACTGGTCAGCAGTATGAACGGTATCAATATGCTCCTGGGTACCACCTGATGAGATATACCCATGCTTTCGGGCACAATATCATCGCGACTGTTTTCACAAACAGCGGCTTGGGATGTATTAGCCATAATGTAAACTCCATGTATTTTATTGCGTAGGATATGAGGTTCTATTTTTTGTTGTATCTGTTTAACTGCCTTACATTACTTTCGTTTTTTTCTGTCAGGACTACATCTAGGTCGCTAAATTGACAGATCCTGACAATTCCGGAACGATTTTCTTTATGGGAATCGGCTAGCAATACCTTCTGCTTCGCGGAAGCTAGCATCACTTTCTTGGTCGAGGCATTAATCTCATTGTTTTCCCAAATACCGCTGGTAGCGCTGTATGCTGAGCAGGAGAGAAACAGTGTATCCACCCGGTACTGGCTGATATTGCCACTGGCAATTGTGCCTACAAAGGCTGCATATTTTTCTGAGTATTCACCACCGATGGCGATGGTTTTGATGTTTCTCTTTACTGCAAGGCTCAACACATTTCTAAATGAATTCGTGATCACCGTTAGTGATATATCTGGTAGCGCCTCTGCCAAATACCAACAAGTAGAGCTGGCATCAAGCATGATCATGTCACCTGGTTTAATCAGTGCCAATGCTTTATAGGCAATCAACTTTTTTTCTATAGAACGTTCATGTTTACGTTTATTAAATGCCAAGCCAGCATCTGCATTATCAAGAGATATTGCTCCACCATGCACTCTTTTTACGGAGCCATTGGATTCCAATTCTTGCAAGTCACGTCTAATTGTTTCCGGTGATACAGAAAAACGTTCTGAAAGTTCCTTAACTGTGACTGAACCAGCCTGAACAACATATTTTTCTATATCAACAACGCGAGGTGACAACATAATTAGCCTTGGTTTGTTATGGTGCACTAATTATAAGGGCATGACTCTTGGCATATATGTGATCTGGCGCAGACTTTCCCGGTTGTGAAACGGGCAAGATCCAGACAAAACGGGCACAAAGCCACAAACAAGATGACCATATCTTATTGAAAAATATATATTTGAATGAAAATAGAGCACGCCCAATCATCGTCAATCAACCCACAAACAGGCAGTTTTCAAACGCAGAATATTGAAATAGCTCACAACGAAAAAAGTATGAGAATCCACAGATAACTAAAGAGGCAAGGCTCGCCCTATTGACTTATTGGCTAATATTCTATCTGAAGGATACGCACCTGCCCCCCAAAGACTCGAGGACACTCCATCCAGATCTGTTTATGCTATGACTGTGCAGCCCGTCATTCTTAAAGCCTGCATCGCCTAGCAACAGTGATACGAAGTGCTGTCTTAATTGTTTCCGTGAGTCAGATAGGGTCACTCATCTATGGCTTCATACCTACCAGAATTGATAACTGCCAATGCCAGCCGTAGGTATCCCAGTCCGTACGAACATGGGTATTTGACTTTTACATAACAGAAGTGGTGAATCCCTATCATCTGTATTATTGGGTATAAACATTGGTGTTGTGATGGGATTGATTATCGGTAGTACGGGAGCGAGCTTGGCAAAGGTGAGCCTGCTCAAGTTAATCTTCATAACACCGATGATAAAGGCATACCTCACCGTGAGGTGAGGGGATAGCACTGATTACCTCACCCACTACTGCTTTTATTAATATCAAAAGGGCTTCTGGAAAGAAGCCCCTTAATACGGTAGAAATGAATAAGCTCAAGCTCCTTGAGCTGCTGCATGCAAATCCCCAACAATCTACATCAGTTAGATAAGAAACTCATCCAGCTGACGACCTTGTTCCAATTGTTGCACCAAGAACTTGGGGGTACGACCCTGACCGGTCCAGGTTTTCTCTACACCATTTTCGACATAACAGTATTTCGGGGGCCGAGGTGCTCGCTTGGTTTTAGTCGCAACCGCTGCTGCCGGGGTACTCCCCACCAACTCAGTCGGGTCGATACCAGCTTGAGCCAGCATTGCTTGGAACTCAGCCAGTTTTTGCTGGTGCTCAGCTTGGACTGCTTGCTCTTTCTCTGCCTGCTCCAACCGTTCCAGATAAATCGCTTCAATCTTCTCGTGGGCTTCTTTGACTTGTTCCAGAGACAGCTCACGCAGTGCGGCTCGCAAGCTACGGATGTTCAATAAAACTTTCAAAAATTCACTCATCAATAGCCTCTCGTTCAATAGTTCGAATAATCGTGAAAACACTATTAGTTTCCATAATACAGTATATCAAGCTTACAGATATAAGAACCAGCAATACTGCAGATAACATTTTAATCACACGAATGAATTTTTATCCGCTGTGTAAACATTACACCTGTTAGATAAATAGTACAGTCGCGATGCCATCACGCTGTACCAAGGTCCCTACCGATACAGGCCTTGTATACACTCAAGCGCGAACAAACAATCCCCCTCGTTCTTCCCTATGATGCCGATGTCATCAATGCTCCTGACACATTACAGCACGATTGGCAAAGATGCCTTGATGTCACTCTTTGTGTGTTGCAATGCAGGCTGCAGCCTGGCAATAAATTACGCCATTTCAATGAAATCAAGCGAGATACCCAAAACATACTATTGACTATCAAACACTTTCCTACACTAATGCTGCGCTCGCAGTGATATCGTAGTATGACCTACTACTGGTCATTCCTCCTGCATGAATAACCGCAACAACCTTGTGTGCAAAATTCTTGCCCGTTGCCCAAGAGGCTGAAGGTCTACTTTCTTGACATTACCTATCGCTTGACTACAACTGAAACTACGTGTACTCAGCAATTTAGAATGCAGCTTAAAGAAATATGCAATTCTGAGCAAAAATGCATAATAATTTTCATTGTCCAGCGTAGCATCAACACGAGTAAGCCAATACTGGTTAGCGGGGAAATGTACCAGGGCTTGGTATGCAGAAGGTGAAAGCTGTAAGGCGCTGCACCAGGCTTTACGAATACGTCCCACCATGTTATTTGCATCCGAGCTAGCATAACTGCCAAGAAAGGCATAGTCATCTTTATTAAAAAGTAGAATCAAGTGGTAATGAGGAAAGTCACTTGCATCCTGCTCTTTTACCCAGATATATCCGAAGGGCGCTGGAGTACCCTGCTTACCTTTACGGCGATGTTCTGCTAGCAACTGACTCTCAAGAGACGCAAAGAAGCGCGTAATCGCTTTGGCGTCAGCTCTGGGAAAGCAAGTTGGCATGTCTGGCGCATCCACTGAAACCATCTGAGGGAAATGCAAATCAACACGAATAGCAAAAACGCGTGGAAATACTCTCAAGAAGTCATCAATAACCTCTATTGCCCTTTTCAGCTGTACCGATGAGATCTCACCATACTTGGCATTAGCCTCGGCGAGCAACAGCTCAAACTTATCAGACATAATAATACTCATATTGTAAACGCATAGTCATTCTTGGGAAGGTATGGTTATCCCATGCCAATTAAATGAAAGTGAGTGGTATTTAACTCTCATGAATGAGATGGACATGTAAAATTTTACCGTAGATTATTACTCCCTGTTGTGCATATAGCTAATCGTTTGTACGTCAGATACAAGCCTGATGCATATCTGATTGGTATACACTTCGTCTATATATCACATGCTCTCGTTGGTATACTCTGTGATACACTCTGGTTGTGTATCACTCTCTCCCTCGATATATCTCCTATACCCTCTACCTTGGTATACACCTTGTGTGTATATATATTACTATTACCGAACTTAGCGACCTCCTAAATCACCAGGGAACACGTGATTATTTTAAATAAAACCACAGTAATACCGGATGTTAAGGCAAGAAAGTTACTCTGAACTTAGCTTGCCCTCTAATTTCTGGTTGCAGCCATAAAACCACGCAGATTATTGCAAAGTGACCGTGATAGATATAGCAAGAGCTAGACCCTTATTTTCAGCTTAAATTCCGGTCACGATGCCGTTATTCTGGCTGATGTGGACGAACCAAGTTCTTTTGATTTTATAAACTTGGACCTTCCCCTTCATCTGCAAGCGCTCCAGCGTTCGAGTCAGACGCTGACTATTCCGGAGTCGATTCGGGCCATACTGGCGAATATAATTCTTAGGGATTGATTGGGCATTAAATAGGCAATGATCTTTATGCAGCCATGTCTCTAACTCCAGTTCATCCTCCATCTCTTCGGGCAACGTATCATCAGCCATCAGGTGAATAAATGAATCCAGATAGTAACTAGCCAACTGAATAGCGGCGTACATGGTATGGTCCGACACAATATCATTACCGGTGACAAATGCCTCCAGTACTCCCGCGATCCTCGCCACGTGCTCAAGTTGCTTGGATGCGTAATCACGATATTCATACAAAGCGCCGGATGGACCACTCATTGATTCAATGCGGTTGTATTCAAGTGCCCATCTGTGGGCAGCCTCTGGAGAAAGCGTCAGGCAAACTCGTTCAGCATTTTTATCACGACGTTGAATGCTTTCGTTCAGACGCGTCATTACCCGTGTATGGAACCAGACTAAAGGATTGCTGGTCGCCGTTTTCGTTATCGCCCCACGTTCAAACCGCGAACCGATAGTGGAACTCGGCTGACACAACAGTGTTCTGGCAAAAAAACCGGATGCCCGTGCTCGCAGCCCCTGACGGGCGACATACTCTTTGAACAGCGCAGGTTGTACCATTAGCATCGTGCCAAAACGTGCATCGGTGATGCGGAACATCTCCCCGTTCGCACGATCTACCTCGATTGGTTGAGCGCTCCATAGAGAGTTCAACAAAGGCGTATCATGGAGTAGCTCACCATTGAGGATGCTGCCTGCCTCGTCCGAGAGCAAAACAAGAGACGGATTGCTCTTCCCCAAAGCCTGCTTGACTGCTGCTCTGGTGACATCACTCACTAACAGACGCTTACGCTGCGGTGGGAGCGGTTGCTGAAGCAGGCAATTTTCCAATTGCTGTTTAGCCAACTTCGAAGTCTCTCCTTTGGTCACAGCCTGTTGGAAGGCTTTCTCCAATGCCTTTTGTTCACTTTGCCAGAGACGCTGTGCCACATCGTACTGCTTTTTTTCCTCTTGGTACTGCAACTCCAACTCAGCTTCGAGGTCACGAATAGGCTTCATTAGCAGTTTATCGACCGTGGACTTACGCTCCCCGGATTCCGCCAGCACAACCTGATACAGGGATATGGGAAAGCGCAGGGGGGCCTTAGGTGAGATATCAAACAAGTCCTGACAGCACAGTGCCATCCCACCGAGCAACGAGGAGGCAAGCAAATCCGGCGATGCTTGTGTCTCCTGTTGCAGATAAGCAATGACCTCGCGTAACTCGTTCGGCAGTACGAAGACAGGGAAAGTGAGTAAAGGCAAGCGCAGTGGCTTTGCCTCAACTATCAGCTGAGGTATCTGCAGAGGGGCAATTTGCGGCGTAATGGGCCCTAGCGCTATGGGTTTAAAAGACAGCTGATTACTCATCATGCTTGGTCCTCCTGTGCCGACATCGGATTAGCTTGGGGGCGAGAATCAATCCAGGCCTGAACCGCGCGCGAGCTCCAGCCAACCGAGGCTGCGCCCAATCGGATTGCTCGAGGGAAGCTGGGGTCAAAACGAGGCGACTTCTCGTTCATCCAGTCGTAGAGGGTAGATGGACTCACACCGGTGGTCTTGCTCAGTTCCTTCATTCGTAAAATCCGGTCAATAAGCTCGGCATGGGAAATTACTTCTGATTTGTTCATTACATTGCGCATCTGTGACTCCAGTCGCTGGGGGGTTGAGCGGCACAATGTATAAAATCATTATCAAATTAATGACGGCAGTTTTGCAGAGGCAAGGGAACCATGTCTTTAAAGGAAGTAAAAACAATCGGTTATGATTTTTTTGTGGATCATTTGCTATGGGCGTTAGATCTGTACGATGGCGATAGAAATGCTCGGTTGAAGGAGAAACGAAGCTACACCAGCAAACAAGACATCTACATTGATGAACTTCACGAGAAGCTCATGCAAGCCCTTTGCACCCAAGGCGAAAGCACCACCATACTCGTTAATGGTTTGTTGGATTTTAGTGAGGTGGCCGCCTCCTATTTACTCTCGAAGCCCGTCATTGCGCCCTTAAGTAAAGAACAGATAAACCAGCGCTATGCCAAGCACATCTTGTGCCCACTACTGGTCGCCTATATGGAAATCTTCAGTGAGTTTCATGATGAGTCTCCGTTCATGCGGCATCTAGATGCTCTGCTGTCATCAACAAATGAGAAGGGAGTTGCCTTCGCTGCTCGCAAGATGTTGCTGTCTATCCTCGCGGCTCCGGAATGCGAACATTATCGTGAAGAATTGACGGAGTTTATCCGAGATATCCGGCCAGATAGGACACAACGACGTGCGACCATCGACCAAAAAATTCGCTTAGCCAAAACCACTTGCAATGGCATTGACAAGCCAGAAGAAAAGCAAAAAAGCGTGAGACGACTTACAACGCTTCAGGAAGCGTATACAGCATGCATGGCTGCAATTTATTTTGACATGAAGACTGGATTGGGTTGCCATCTCGCTAATCTGCATAAAATTTCATTAACTGAAAAAATGGCGATTTCTGACATCCGTGTTAGTTCATTAAGCAGTAGCATAATAAAATTCATTGCGACCAAAAAACATATTGAAAGCGCACTACCAAAAGAAACCAAAGTGCATCTCGATAGATTATGGGAAACTGCTGTAAAAGGCGTTCCACTGATAACGAACCTGTACACAATACAAAACATCAACACAATATTTTACTTACTAGGAAAACCAAGATCTTCAATAGGCATAATAACAGACCACAAAAAATCAGAAAAATTCTTTGACCGTGTCGTGACACAAGAAAAAATGTACTATCTCAAGCCGTACGCGTTGATGCTACAGGTGCTATACCACATAAAAAATGAGCGAGTGCAAGAAGCACTGGATTTATTAGAAAGTGAAGGCACATCTTTACTTGATGGTTTGATAGGCTTCCCAGCTTATTATGCCGCTGTTTTATATCTTGGTTTAAAAATAAAAACAAATCCTCTTAAACTGAAAAATGGAAACCTTAATGAATTAATAAAAATCATTCTCGACACACAGGCACTATATTCTGACATTCGGATCGATTCAGCATACCTGCTTGACATGGAGTTTGAATCATTTTTTTCTGATAGTTACACTCACACAATCCTTCGCAGCATAAAAGCATACAACTCAATTATATCAACTAACCTGGGGTCGCACCAAAACCGCTCTCGTTTATCGATTGTTGACACATGGGATGGCGTGGAAGCCTGGTTAGAAAAAACACACGTCAATTTAATTGATGTGCCCACTGAGGAGAGAGCAGATGTTATGAAGTCACTTTTCACAAAAGCGGACAAAGAAAAATCATTCATCACCTACCTGTCCAACTCCACTTTGTATCACTGTGTGAGAGAATTGGATGGTTTTCTCTTCTACCTACCAATTTCGGCTGAAAATCACCCTTACACTCATCGAGTTCGTCAGGATATAGAGTACAGAAAAGATTTACTGCTGGCACTCAACCCTGAGCAATATGCAAAAGATTCAATACACGAACTGGCATGATTTTCTGCTATCCCGCTACTAGTAGCAACTGTAGCGGGAAATATCGCATATCAAATGTATTGACTTTTTGTCATTCATGCGCCCCTCCTGTGTTATCAATTCCAAAATTTCTCACACCTATATTCCATTATTGAATCGATACAATATAGGATGAAAATATGGCTCACTTAATTGACACCATGGCCTACACCGGCCAAACCCCCTGGCATGGCCTTGGCAATCTTTTGCCCCCGCAACAGTCCCTCGATATCTGGCTACAGGCAGCTGGGATGAATTGGACTATCGAGCAGAGTGACGTGATGTTTAACGTCGCCTCCGATGCACTCCATATTCGTCCTTATTCAGGCAGCAAGGTTTTGTACCGCTCTGATAATCTGGAACCTCTGTCGGTTGTTTCACGGAGATATAATGTGGTCCAGCCTCATGAGGTGCTGCATTTTTATCAAGATCTGGTAGAGGTGGGCGGCTTTGAGTTGGAAACAGCGGGCTCGCTCAAGGGCGGCCGCAAATTATGGGCACTGGCTAAAACGGGTCAAGATATGACGCTGAATGGTGGAGACAGGGTGAAATCCTACCTGCTGCTCGCCACCAGTTGTGATGGTACGCTGTGCACCACAGCACAATTTACCTCGTTACGAGTTGTCTGTAATAACACCTTGCAAATGGCATTACGGGATAATAATGGTGCGATCAAGGTTCCCCATTCCACTCAATTTAATGCAGCTGCCGTCAAAGAGGCATTGGGCCTTGGTATGGCAAATTGGGATCGTTTCCAACAAGAGATGACATCGTTGAGCAATCGTCCGGTATCACCCGTGGAAGCCCTTAATTTCTTCGGTGAACTACTCAATGATCCGGCTGGCGATGATGAGAATATTATTCTCAGCCGTCCCGCCCAAAAACTACACGAGCTGTATATGGGCGCAGGTATGGGCTCAGAGCTTGCCAGTTCCCGTAATACCGCCTGGGGGTTGGTTAATGCGGTCACCGAATACGTGGATCACCACCGCCGTGCCCGCAGCCAGGATCACCGGCTCGACTCCGCTTGGTTCGGTCAGGGCGCCCAACTCAAATCCCAAGCCCTGAATCAGGCACTCACTCTGCTGCAGTAATTCCGCTTCCCCATTCAAACCGCATAACGACCTCACCCGGACTGGCGCAAGCCAATCCGGGCGTCGCCATTTATGCCGTCAACAAGGAGTCGTCATGAAAGCAAAAGCCAAATACGGCCAAGCCCTGCGGCTGGCCTCCACTACCCAATTAACCCGCGAGCAGTGGCTCGCTATCCGCAAACTAGGGATCGGCTCCTCCGATGCTGCCGTGGCTGTCGGGCTCTCCCCCTACAAATGCCCGCTCAGCCTGTGGCTGGAGAAGACCGGTCGCAAGGAGCCGGAGGATATCTCCCATAAGGAAGCGGTGTTGTGGGGCATTGAGCTAGAGCCCGTGTTGGCACAGGTCTATGCCAAACGCACAGGCTACAAGGTGCGCCGGGTCAATGCGGTACTGCAACACCCCGAACAACCGTTCATGCTCGCCAACCTCGACCGGGAGGTAGTCGGCCATCCCGATGGGCCGGGCATTCTGGAGATCAAGACCGCCAGCTATCACAGCGCCCCCCAGTGGGAGGAAGGAGTGCCGGTGGCTTACCAGTGTCAGGTACTCCATCAACTGGCTGTTACCGGCCATGCCTGGGCCGAAGTGGCAGTGCTGATCGGCGGCCAGGATTTTCGGATTTACCGCATCGAGCGCGATGAGGAGAAGATCCAGGATCTAACCGAGCGGGAAGCGCTGTTCTGGCAGATGGTGCAACAAGATCAGCAGCCCGAGCCTGACGGCTCCAGTGATGCCGCCAATGCCCTGAGCTGGCTGTTTCCGCGTGACGATGGCCAGACGGTGGATCTCTCCGATTCTCCCGAGTTCAATCAGCTGTTTGGGGAGCTACTGCGCTTGCGTCAGCAAAAGGAAGCTGTCGAGCAACAAGAGTCACAACTCAAACAGCGGCTGCAAGCGACCTTGGGTGAAGCGACAGCCGGGCTGTTTGCCGATGGCAAGATCACCTGGAAGCGCAGTAAAGACCGGCTAGCACCGGATCTCGAAAAGCTCGGTCAGGATCATCCCGACCTGCTCACCCGTTACGTCAAACCGGTACCCGGCGTGCGCCGTTTCACCATTCAACCCTTGAGGCAAACACCATGATCAAAGGACTGGCGATCACCCCGCCCGTGATAGGGCGGATCTCCATCGGCAAGCTGGTGCAAAAACAAGATAAGTGGGTGCCGGAGAAGGACGACAGCTTCACCCTCACCACTCAGGTACAACAAAAAGGGGGATGGTTGCTCCATCCCCTGCATCAACACTACTCATCACAAATGAGTGGTCAAGGGCAGGAGCAAACCAAGATCCGCGCCATTCCAGTGAGGGTGCTGTTCAACGACAGCGACTTGAATCTGCGGGCGGAATACAGCGCCTTTGACCGGCAAACCGGCAGGCCGCTGTGTGTCGGGAATGGGGAGGTGGCAAGACGCGTGGGGGCACAAGGCATGGAGGAGGTCTGCTGCCCTGGACCCGAGCGCTGCGCCTTTGCAGGGCAACAGGGCTGCAAGCTTTACGGGCGACTGAACCTGTTTGTGGAGGGGCAAGGGGATGAGCTGGGCAGCTTTATCTTCCGAACCACCGGCTACAACTCGGTGCGCACTCTGTCGGCTCGACTGAAATACCTGGAGGCCGTGAGCGGTGGTCACACCCGTTATTTGCCGCTCACCCTGCGGTTGCGAGCCAAAAGCACCACCCAGTCCTACCGCACACCGGTCTACTACGTGGATTTGACCTTGCGGGAAGAGACCAACCTGACCGAGGCAATCAGACAGGCACACGAGGCCGCCCAGCGTGACCAAGAGGCGGGACTCGCCATCGACCAGATGGAGCAGGCCGCTCGTGAGTTGCTGCGTAACGGCCAGTTTGAGGATATCGATGAAGAGGTGCCGATGTTGCTGGAGGAGTTCTATCCCGAAGCAAACAGCGACGATACGGCGAATGGAAACGTAGGGGCAGTGGAGGTTGCCTCACACAACGCACCGCAAAGCCAAGTAACCAGAATGCCGCAGAGGCCACAACCAAGAAGGAGTCCACTCACCAACAAATTGGGGAAAGGGAGCCCATCCTCTCCCCAGTGAATGGCGGGTGATCAGCGGAGACGCGCCAACCGCTCCACCAACCGTTCTACCGTTTCCAGCAACAGGGTTCGGTCAGCATCATCGAGCCGAGCCAGTTGCTGGCTCAGCACAATGCCCTGCTCGGTTGGGCGGTTGCTGGTCTCGCGCAGAAAGTCCGCTAGCTCACAACCAAACAGTTGAGCGAGCTCCGCCAGCCGCACCACGGTCGGTACCACAATCCCTCGCTCCATTCGAGAGACAGCTTCCATCCCGATATTGAGGTGTTCCGCCACTTGCTCTTGCGTGAATCCAGCCTGAGTTCGCTTGTGGCTAATCGCCTTGCCGACGCTCTTAGCTAACAGCTCAAGGTTGATGTCTGTCATGGTTCCTCCAGTCAACCTATATGGTTGACCATGGACCCATTGACGATAAGGACTCAAAAAGGCGAGTATCAACTCAGTTGGTTGCAATTGGTCGTAAATCGATGATCGCTACGCTGACCGACTCACCGACAACAAACATCAATCCTCGTTTGTGGCATCCCCTCCCATCTCGGGTAAAGCGCTTTTACGCGAGCGGTTAGGGCGACTGCCATTGTTACTATTGCTCTGTTACATAAGGAAAAGTACATGGCTCGTTATCCCGTTATTGCCTCCCTCTTTTTTCTCGTCGTCACCATTTATTCACTCTGGACCGGTAGCTCCCCGCAGCTCGGGTTCTGGGGCCATATCTGGCACTTTGTCTTTGGCTCTCTGTTTACCTCACTTGGCCTGATGGGAGGGGAATTGTTCCGCCGATTTACCCAACCAGACATGCTGTTTGCTGATGGCGCACAGGAGATGTTCAAGAAGAAGCTGTTTTGGAAAGTTGGTCCCCAGCTCATCGGGGGCGTGGTGGGCTACATCGCGGCAGGTGGCTTTTTACAAAACGTGTTGGGTTACTACGTTGGATAAGGAGAGTTAACCATGAACAAATGTTGGATCACGTTGACGGCCATCCTGCTATGCAACAACGCCCTGGCCTATGGCGAGGCCGGACGCTGGAGCAGCGGCTGGGGTCAGGGCACCAGTGAATACACGGCGGTGGTCAACGAACAGAACCATCTCTATATCGCCTGTAATGACACCCGCAAAGTCAGCATGACGGCCACAGTGCAGGGCAAGGAGTACGGCTCTTATGCTGGGCAGGCTTTCTCCATCATCGTCGATGGCAGCCAATACGATGCGCCCTATGAGACCGAGTCCCGTGTCGGTGAGAACAATTTCTTCAACATGTGGGACAAGCTACGCAAGGCCAAGTCGATCCGCATTTTGACGGCTGACGGCAAGCAGCTGGCACTGCCGACCCAAGAGGTAGCCGCTGTACTGCCCGCCACCAATACCCCCGAGTTTGACTGCTTGATGTGGGACCAATAGTTCACACCCATTCCCATCCAAGAGGAGGCATTTGCCTCCTCTTTTCATTTCTTCCATTCACCGACTCTTGAAGGAGACACACTATGCCCCCCTGTATTCCCCCTGAATGCGAGCCGTTCGATCACCAAGGCTTTTGGCACAAACTCTGGGCCTTTGCCAAACGTGCCGGTCGGCCCTTTATCGAGACCTGCTTGCTGCTCTACTACACCAGCCAGAAGGATGACTTACCGCTCTGGGCCAAACTGCTGATCTACAGTGCGCTGGCCTACTTTATATCACCGATCGATGCGATCCCGGACGTGTTGCCGATGGGGCTCACCGATGACATCGCGGTACTGAGTGCAGCACTCGCCAGCATTGCCGCCTTTATTGATGAACAGATCCGTGCCCTTGTGGCCAGAAAAATGCGCGAGCTGTTCGGACAAGATTAACCCCCACAAGGAGTACATCATGACTATTCCCTTTTTCCGGGACGGCTTTGCCCTGCCCGTAGCCCAAGCATTGCTAGTTCTGCTCAACCAGGAAATTGCTAAAACCGAGCTCAATATCGATCGCTTAACCCAACTGACCTTCAACTTTCGCAATCCCGGCTACAGCGCCGAGCAAGGCGGCGTACACCCGGTCGAGATCCGACTGATCCGTGGGCTAGATGGCTGGCTGTTCGATTACGTCACCGACTTCAGCTACCAGGGGCAGGGCCAAGATGCTGAGCTCTGCAAGGAGCTCGATTTCAACTTCCTTGATGGGGAACACACCATGTTGGGCTGGGGACCGCTGCGGCTGGCCGAAGCGCGGGAATTGTTCGACATCTGGCAAAGCAACTTCATTGCCTACTGCCGGTTGGAATGCTTCAGCGTCACGGTCGCAGGAGATTAGGAGGTCACGATGAGCCAAGAATTAGCGCTCTCCCACTACTCACGCCAGTGGCTGGGACGAGTCGCCACAAGCGCCAAGCTAACCCCCATCCGCAGTGGTCAACGCTGGCTGCTGCACCTGACCCCGGATAACCCACCAGCCCGCACAGTCACCTTGCAAGTGCGTTGGTCTGGCGTGCAGTGGCAACTGCTCTCCCTCACTAATGCTGAGGACTGGCACACCATGAGCCAGCCGAGGGATGAGATCTGCATCGACCCCAAGCGAAGTTGTTTTTGGCGTTGCCAGGCAGGGCCGGTACCGCTCACCGATCAACCCCGCGTACTGGCCAACTTTCTGGCTGACCTGCAGCGTACATGCATTCATCACGGTTATTGCGTGGAGAGTGACCCCTTACCCCAAGAGGAGGCTAGCGATGTCCAAACAACCGATAGCCGTTGAGCTCGAAGCAATTAATCGAGATGGCGAGACGCAGGTGGTGCGTGACACGGGCCTACCCGTGCAGGGCTACAGCGTCTATCTGCGGGCTGTGGAGGCCAGTGGATTGGCGCTGGCCACCTGGGTCGCTGACTACGACACCATAGGACCGGCCTACCAACTGGCGGAACGGCTGAGTATTGCACTCGCTATCCCGCTCGCTGTGCTGGTCCCCGGAGCACTGATACCGGTACAGAGTGGCCCCGCAGCCACGGGCAACTGAACTACCCTCAAAGTGAACCAACAACATCTCTACCTTTGACCCCGACATACTTCATGCGTGCCGGGGTTTTGTTTATTTGGAGAATTCCACCATGCGTTACCACAAACTGAAAACCGGGGAATGCCCCGGCACCTATGTCATCACCGAGCCAGTGACCGAGCAAGACTTGCTGCGCATCGCCAACCAGATTGCCCGCAAGCGTTTGGCAAAAGGTACTGCCATCACCAGCACCACTGAGGCTGCAGAGCGGCTGCAAACCCTTCTGCAGGACCGGGAGCATGAAGTGTTCGGCGCCCTATTCCTCGACGCCCAACACAGGGTGATTGCCTTTGAGGAGCTGTTTCGCGGCACCTTGGACAGCGCCAGCATCTACCCACGGGAAGTGGTCAAGCGGGCCATACTGCTCAACAGTGGGGCCATCATCGCGGTGCACAATCACCCCAGCGGTGACCCTGAACCCAGTCAATCTGACCGGGTCTTCACCCAAGCCCTCAAAGAGGCCTTGGCGCTGGTCGATGTCCGGCTACTCGACCATCTGGTGGTCGGTGCTGAGGGCGTGGTATCCCTGGCCGAAAGAGGTCAGTTATGACTCTAAGCCCAGGTAAGTCATACCTCACCGCCTTCGATATCCTCCTCGAATTGCGCTGCTGGCTTGCTGACAGCCTCGAGATGCAGGCAGAGCCCGCCATCGTGGCTCACCTGCCGAGCGGCTACCAACTCACCCAGAGCGATTGTGTCGAAGCCATCGATGCGCTGCTGCATCAGCTGCGCCATTAGCCAACCCAAGAAGGGACACGCACCATGCGATTACCCAATCCCTATGCCCTTGAGAAAACGCTCGGGAAGCTACGCCATGGCCTGGCAGCCGTCAGCAACGAGGAGGCGCTGGCATTACTGGAAAAAGCCGTCACCAAGGCGCGTGATGACCGGCGTTATGCCAAGCAGCTTGAAGAGACCTTACTACGGGGATCCTCCATCGAGATACGCGAGTGTCTCAACTGCTTTGGCGACTACTTCGAGCGCTCCCGAGACAAACCGCCTTATTACCCGCACCACGATGCCGTCAATAGTATTGATTGTGCGCTCTACGCCATCCTGTTTGATGCGGCTCTCCCCGACACACTCCAGGATCACCAATAACGAACCGTCGATCGCCCAATAACATACATGCCGATCACGTTTCCACCCGATCACCCGGATCATCCGCGCCAACACCATGATCCGGATATTCCGATCCCCCAGCAAGGCCACCTCACCAAAGGTGGCCTTTTGCATTTCAAGGAGCTATTCCCATGCCTGCCTTCATGATCGATCGCAAGGACTACCTTGCCTTTGCCGTACAGCTACACCGCTTTTGCAATGCCCCGATGCCACCGCACTACACCCTTGAGTTGCTGCGCACTCTCTGGTGGATACCGCCAGCAGACACGA
Source organism: Aeromonas sp. FDAARGOS 1407 (assembly GCF_019048725.1). Classification (NCBI taxonomy): domain Bacteria; kingdom Pseudomonadati; phylum Pseudomonadota; class Gammaproteobacteria; order Aeromonadales; family Aeromonadaceae; genus Aeromonas; species Aeromonas sp. FDAARGOS 1407. Next base: position 2,503,865 of record NZ_CP077399.1, on the reverse strand, counting down.
CCAGTACCTGGACGTGGCGGGTAGACCGGTTAGCACGGCTGATGATGCTCGCCAACCGCCGGGCAGTCTGGCATCGCTATCAGTTAGGACGCCATCAAGAGCAGAAGGAACCACGCCAGCACTGCTCGACCAAGCTGGGACAGATTAAACCTGCTCACCGTTACCACCAGGCACCACTCACCGATAGCGAGCTGGTGGCGCTGTACAAATTCACCTGCTGCGCCCTGTACCAGTCGAGTGAATGGAGTGGGAGCCCCGAGCAGGCACCTCGGTTGGTCAAGGTAATACAGCAGTTGCAGCAGGCGCTTGCGCAAGACGTGCTGACCCGGCTGTCACTGTGGGAGCAAGCCCCTTGGGGAGAGATGTGATGAATATATCCATCACCCTGACCATGACGACTTCACCACCGGACGGTACAGCCCATATAGCCCAACGCATTGCCGATGACATGGCTCACCTGCATCACCATCTAGGGGATGGGGTCAGCGATGAACTGGGCATCAGCATCAGTTACCTCGTCGAACAGTTTGCGCTACTGGCAACGGCTTACCGTTTATCTGCAGAAAGGGAGAAACACCCATGATCGAATTTACCGACAGTTTTAGCCAGGCCGCAGTCGCGGAAGGCATATGTGCCCATCCAGCACTCGCCAAGCTCATCAGTCAGCAGTTGATGCTGCCGGGCTTTGCCTATGCCCACGATGTAGAGGGGCGGCGTATTGGTGGCCCGCTGGTGGCCCCCAACCCGGTGCTGCACAAAACCTCGCTCTTTGTCAGCCCACGGGATATGCGTGAGCACCTGCCACGTGAGATTAATTTCGCCCGATTTCGCTGCGCTTGTAATGCAGCGGGTCAACCGGTCGGTGAGTGGCAACAGGTAATTGTCGGGGCCTACGTCAACCACGGTAGTAATGACAAGCCGGATTGGAGTAGTCACACCTGAGCCACGGCCACCAGCACAAACAAGACCTTTAACCACCTCTCACACCGAGGGGCCGTTTGCATTTGAAGGACGCCCAACCATGCATGACTTGCGTGATTACAACACCCTCTCCGACCGACAGATAACCGCCGCCATTGGCCAGCTCAACCACAATACCGCGCCGAAGATAATGACCCACCTCGCATTGCGGGCCAGACAACCGCACCCGCTCGGCAATAGTCGCAGTCGAGCCAAGGCGCTCAAGCTGCTGCGCCGAGTCAAGAAAGCCCACAAGGCAGGCCGTATTCCGTTCGAGCTCACAGTGACCGGCTGCCGACTCGACCGGGGGAGCCATCAGGCTGACCGTTACTACTACGACCGCATGCTACTGGCTCAAGGTTGGCAGCAATACGATACCGAGGAAGATACCTTGTATTTCGGCATCTGGATTCACACAGAGAAGCTGGAAACCTTTACCTACGCCGAGGGGGATACCAGCCATGTGATTGCACCGAACGTCGAGACATTTCGTGCCGAACTGGCGCGGCTTTACCAGTACCACCCGCAAACCCCGGCGTTTATCAGCATTGACCCGGAAGCAGGCGTTGTGACCCGCCATTTTGAAGCCAAACCGGAGGTGTGACATGGCGAAAAACATCACCATCAAGGTGCCCGGCAAACATCCGCGAACCGGCAAGCTCACCACCTTTGAGCTAAAGGGCCAACGCATGGATATCGACATCGGCGGCCAAGCCGTGCCTTTCCTTATTAACGGGAGGGGCATCGGCACCTCGCTCACCCATATCCCGAGTGGCTACCGGATTGCCCTGCTCGGCGGTTGGCTCACCGCGCGTTACGCAATACCTGAGAATAAGCCCAATAGAACTGCCTGTGCCCAGATGGCCATAGACCGGCTGGTAGCCCAATACGGCTCGCTGCACCTGTTGGACCGACTCAATTGCAAGTCGGTTATCAATCAGATGTAACGCACTGTCCGTGCGCCCCTTCTCGCCAATGCCCTGAGGGCACGATAGCCCAGACAACAAGGAACGATGCAATGACCAACCCCCTACCTGTTTGTACCGATGCAACACCTAACCCACTGGCAGGCCATTCGGTGATGCAGATGCTGGATGTCGCCATGAGTTCCATCATCGGCGACTACGATGACGCAGACCTGGTACCAGAATGGCAATGGGTCAAGCGTATGGCCTCCCATGAACATGTCGGTGTGAAGGATGACTCTGCCTATGAGTTCACCCTGAACCTGGCCATGGATCTCGATACGATCCCGCCAGCGCTGCAACCCTTGATCACTGCCGCCCAGCTGATCGGTGTGAACTACATCCTGTTTTACAACGGCTAGCCACCGCGACCTGGTAGCGGTCAACAACCACAACAAGCCAGCCCCGCTCATCAACAAACAACATAAAGGGCCAGCCCTCACAGGCTGGCCCTTTGCATCATTGGAATCACCGAACATGACCCGTCTTATCACCGGGCTCGAGGTGCATCGCTATGCCCCCGAGCTTAACAAGCTGCATCTGTGCAATCGTCAGACGTTGCCAGCACCCGGCATCACCACCATCAGGCAAGCCAAAGCACGTCTGTTTGGCCGCTGGCTACCGGGGCATCAGGTAACCATCACCGTGAGTCATCCCAACTACGTAAATCTCTCCCGGCTCTACCGGGGGGGTAATCCCCCCGAAAAACTGAGGTGCTCATAAGTAGAATTTTCTCGTATCTTGAACGCAGGAGGTTCTACATGAAAACATCACGCTTTAGCGATGCACAGATCATCGCCATCCTCAAGCAGGCCGAGTCTGGTTCACCCGTCCCTGAGCTCTGCCGTGAGCATGGCATCAGCTCCGCCACCTTCTACAAGTGGCGCTCCAAATTCGGTGGCATGGATGCCTCTCTCATGGCGCGCCTCAAAGAGCTGGAAGAGGAAAATCGTCGCCTTAAGAAGATGTATGCCGAGGAGCGCCTAAAGGCTGAGATCATCTCCGAGGCGATGGCAAAAAAGTGGTGACGCCATCTGCCCGCAGGGAGATGGCGACCAAGGCTGTGGCTCATTACGCCATTTCTATCCGTCTGGCTTGCCAGGTGTTCAAGGTGAGCGAGGGTTGCTACCGTTATCAGCCCGTGCTGGCTGATGAAAACCAGGAAATTGCCGACTGGCTGCTGCGCCTCACCGCCAACCAGCGCAACTGGGGTTTCGGACTGTGCTTCCTGTACCTGCGTAACGTCAAAGGCTTTGGCTGGAACCACAAGCGGGTCTACCGGATCTATCGGGCGCTAGAGCTCAATCTGCGGATAAAACCCAAGAAGCGGCTAGTGCGGGCCAAGCCGGAGCCGTTGGCAGTCCCTGACCAACCGAATCACTGTTGGTCGATGGACTTTATGCATGACCAGCTCAGCGATGGTCGTTCGGTGCGGTTGTTTAATGTGATCGATGACTTCAATCGCGAAGCACTGTGCATCGAGGTGGATTTTTCCTTGCCTGCCTCGCGAGTCAAACGGGTGCTGGAGCAGGTTATCGAGTGGCGGGGCAAACCAGCCGCAATCCGCTGTGATAATGGTCCGGAATACATCAGCGAAGAGCTCAAGCAATGGGCGCAGCAGAAGAGGATTGCGCTGAGGTATATCCAGCCAGGCAACCCGCAGCAGAATGCCTACATAGAGCGATTTAACCGCACTGTGCGTTACGACTGGTTGGGCCATTACCTGTTTGAGTCACTGAATGAGTTACAGGAATTTGCCACGAACTGGCTGTGGGTTTATAACCATGAGCGGCCCAATATGGCGCTGGGCGGCTACACGCCGAAACAGCGCTTGGCACAGGCCGCATGACCTCTACTTTTGAGTGCTCCAAAAAATGGGGGGATTACCGAGCAGCCATGGGTATCTCTATATCGCTCTCTATGTCTCGTAAAAACGGGATGATAAATTCTACGAACGCTGCAGGATACAAATGAACGATATCGGTATCTCTTGGAAGACAGGGAATATGGTTCTCCCTACGGCGATGGCAGTACGTTCTGCGGTCCGTTATAGATCGCCATTCGGCTAATTGGACTGGGACATGAACACTTTGGGCTAAGCACAATTGAGAGATTGTATTGACAGCAACCATTAAGGTTAATCAACGTATAATTTCATTTCACACCTTCAATACGGAGTCATTTGATGCGCAACACCACACTTCTTGGCTTGGGTCTACTAATAACAAGTAATGCATATGCTAACTTGGGGGACATTCCAAAAGAGTCTGGCTGGTCTGGCTTTTTGCTGGGGGGCGTTAACACGCTCAATTATAAGTCCAACTTTTATAGTGGCGACGACAGTAAAGAACACATTGATAGCTTAGGTAACGCTGACAGCACCTCTACCGTCACCCCTCTGCTCAATGCCGACATTCGCTACACCTTCGCAGACACCCGGACCCAGGTATTTTTGGGGAACCTGATCCAGGATGCCATTCGCTTCGACTTTACTCAGCAACTGGGTATTCGTCAGGAGATGAGTGATAAAGGGATAGTGGCAGGCTCTGTGGTGTTCAATGCAATGCCCATTGAGCAGTGGAGCGATCCTTTTGCAATCGGAGTAACGCGCCAATCCACCGATATCAAATCCAAAGGTGTTCGGTTTGCTTGGGACAAGATTTGGGGTAGTAACTTCTACGGTAGCCTCACCACACGTAACATCGAGGTTGATGAGGAACGTAGTGGTAGTCAATTCGACGCCGCAACAGCAGCCAAGCTGGATCGTAACGGGAAAATGCATGCCATGGAGCTTTCTTACCAGTGGCATTTCGCCCCTGGTTACCTTCTGGAACCTGCGTTTATCTACCGCCAAGCAGACCTCGATGGCAGCGCACAGAGTTACGAGAGCAATGGCATGCAATTGACCTTTGCCAAGCGTGCTTCTCAGTGGTCGTTTGTCAGCAACGTCTATATGGGCCAAACCAAATATGATGAGGCAAATCCGATCTTCAATCAGCAGGCCGACTCGGACGAATTTGCTATCAATGGCACCTTCTTCTGGCATCGACTCTTTGGGATTGCCCCCCTTTCCGCAACGTTGACCGCAGGCTATGCCAAGTCTGATTCTGAGGTAGGTTTCTATGACACCGAATCGACTGTCCTCAGCACTGGTTTGCTCTATAATTTTTAATCCATCATATCGATAACGATATGTGCCACAGCGCTGAAGAAACGAGAGAATAAAAACCTCTCGTTTCTTACTTACGAAGACACTACACCTGAGGCATTACAGAATAATTACTAAAGAAATAATTACAATTAGATTTAAATACAATGAAGGTGGGTGCTGTAATGGACAAAAAAATATGATAAAAAACTAAACTATTTTTTGGTTAAATTCTCCATATTAATAGGCGCGTTAACCATATTTTTGTCAGCATATATGGCATTTTCAAGTTATCAAGGCACCGTTAAAGTGCGCCTTGATGGCTACGATAGAATGTTAAAAACACTAGATGCTTCGTATTTATTGAAGTTAGTGAGTGAAAACGAGCGTGAACTGGATATTCTGGTAAATAGTCTAGATGAAAACGCGATCAAGCAAGGTGCCTCAGCCATTAATTCACTATGGCCAATCGCGCATCGCATAAAAATGGAAGAGAATCACTTTATCTACTTCTATGGGATTGCTGAAAATAGAATAGATAGCTATCCGGCTTGGACACCTGGTTACGGTTTTGATGCCACTGAACGTCCATGGCATAAAATATTAGATGGTAGTACTGATGACTCTCAATGGATTGGGCCCTATCCTGAATTTGGTAGTGGTGAGTTAGTTTTAACTTTGGGGAAGAAAATAGTTGATTCAAGTGGAGGGGTACTAGGTCTGCTACTTGTTGACATGCCACTAGACAAGATTAATCAGACTTTAAAACATGCTCTAGGTGATCTCGATACCTCATTGTTTTTGCAAAATATAAAGACAGGGGGAATGTTGTCGATAGCAAACCCTGAATTATATAAACCAGAAGACATTAGCGGTTACAATAAAGACATATCTTTCAGTGGCTTAATAAATGGCGCAACTATAACTCACCCACTAGAATATGTCGAATGGCAACTAGGCATGTATATTCCGCAGAAACGCTTTGTGGCGGCACTTCAAACAGAATTGAGCAAAGTGCTACTCCCTATTTGCATAGTGGCTCTAATTGTTTGGCTAGGTGTTTTTTCTTTAATTCGTGTTGTTCGTCAAGAACAAACAGTTCTTCTTGAACGACTCAGGCGGATTGATGAGGACTCTTGTGTATTGCAGCCTCATGATGTTATAAATATATCATGGTTCATCGGTAAAAGTTTATCCGAAATAGATAAAATTAAAAACCGATATAATCAAAACAGGCAAGAATTAAGGTTAGATCCACTCACGGGAATTTTAAACCGCAGAGCATTTGAGCAGGATGTAGAGTCCCTGAGAAACGAATCACTACCACATTCGCTACTCTTAATTGATCTCGATAAATTCAAATCAATAAATGATAATTTGGGACATCAGGTTGGAGACTTAGTTTTATGCCGAGTAGCCGATAGCTTAGTTTCAACTCTTGGCTTGGAGAGAGTATATCGTATTGGTGGTGATGAGTTTGCAGCTTTACTTCCCATGGGAAAAGATAATGTTACGACGCAAGTAGAATTGTTAATGCATCATGTTAGACATCTTAAATGGCGTGAGCATGATTGCTCTGTAACACTTAGTATCGGTATAGCAAGTGGCCCTGGGGATCCTGCAAAGATATTTTCAGATGCGGACTCCGCTCTTTATCGTAGTAAGAAGGATGGGCGTGATTGCTGGAGCTTTGCCTGATATACGGCGTTGTTAATGGAATGGTCGCCCCTACCCAAAACGGCATCTGAAGTGCCACAGTGGCGAGTGTACGTTCCCACTGATGAGAGAGGCGACCACCATGATGGCGACGACAATCGGCATAGATTTGGCAAAAGAGGTGTTCCAGGTGGACGGGCACGGTAAGCGGTTGTTCAACAAGCAACTCAAGCGTTCACAAATAGCCTCCTTTTTTGCCAATATCCCACCCTGCTTGATCGGCATGGAGGCGTGTGCCTCCTCTCACTACTGGGCCAGCACCCTGATGTTGTTAGGGCATACTGTCAAACTGATGACACCCCAGTTCGTCAAACCCTATGTCAAAACCAACAAGCACGATGCTGCGGACGCAGAAGCTATCTGCAAAGCCGTGACTCGACCTAACATGCGGTTCGTCCCTGTCAAATCCCCGGAGCAACAAGCCGTGCTGGCACTGCATCGTCAGCAAGCGATCACGCACAGTGACGGTCGCTTATCGACAACCCCCAAAGGGACGCATTACCGACTGGGTTATCGACTCAACTGAGCTGAAGGTATTTAGTGAAGGCGAATGGAAGGTCAGAAAACACGGCGCTGAAACCGTAATAGGCGGAGTGGCTGGCGCAAGTTACATCTGGCGGTAGACCCAGTGACCTACGATATCGTGGCGACGATTCAGATAGTTGAACCGCTGGAGACCATGCCTACCTCGCTGAAGCGCTTAGCAATGAGTATCTGCAATAGCATGCCACCAAAAACCTATCTTTGCTTGCATGCCCACTTTCTGGCGTAACATAGCGAGCAACCGGCACGTGCTCAACTCGTGGTAGCGCCAATCAAGATTGGCAGCAACGGGCCGTGTCCTTCGGCAGCGGCAAGAAGTACAAACAGTGTGGTTTGCACGGAGCAACAACATAGATAACAAGAGAGGGCCAATGGCCCTCTCTTGTTTTGGGTAACTTGAAGGGAATAGTGGTTATGACCTGTCCAAAGGAGTGCTATCGAGGAGTAAGACAACCAACACTGAATGGCATACTGAATGGCATACCAGAAAAACAATTAAATAAAAAAACCAACAAAATCAATGGCTTTAACTTGATGTATGGCGGAGAGACAGGGATTCGAACCCTGGGTGGTATTGCTACCACAATTGATTTCGAGTCAATCCCGTTCGGCCACTCCGGCATCTCTCCGTGAGGAGAGTTTTTACCCAAGGTGCCCGGAGAATGCAATAAAAATATCTTTAATATCAAACGACTGAACATAAAAGGAGCGCCAGGCTTTCTCTCGGTGTGTTCCGGACGAAAACCCATTTTGTCTTCATATTGCCGGCAACATGACAGAAATGACCGCGTTCAGGCCGGTTACGCCCCCTCTACAGCATGGAACCCAGTAGGCAGACTGGAAATCCTCGGCCGATTCAGGAACAATCGGCGTCCCTCCTTGGCGAAATGACGACATGTCCGCCCCGATATAAAGACGTGAATTGATGGAAAGCCTCATGCCGATAAAATCTGCTCTCTCCTTCCTGCTGACCATGACCATGCTCTGCACCACTCAGGTGCTGGCCCAGACCTACCCGCTCCCGCCCGCCAACAGCCGTCTGATCGGCGAGCTGGAAGACTACATAGTCCAACCCAACGATCATCTGGAACTGGTCGGGAAAAATACCCACACCGGTTTTTTGGCACTGCTTGAGGCCAACCCGGGTGTTGATCCCTATCTGCCCACCCCGGGCACCCGGCTGACCCTGCCCACCCAGATGCTGCTGCCCGATGTGCCCCGGGAGGGCATAGTCATCAACCTGCCCGAGCTGCGTCTCTACTACTTCCCCAAGGGGAAGGACGAGGTGATCGTGCTGCCCATCGGGATTGGCGATGTCGGCCGTGAAACCCCGGAGATGACGACTACCATCATCGAGAAAAAGCCGAACCCGACCTGGGTGCCCGGCCCCATGGTGCGCAAGTCCTGGCTGGAACAAAAAGGGATCTCCCTGCCGGCAGTCGTTCCCCCCGGCCCTGAAAACCCCCTTGGCAAATTCGCCATGCGGCTGGGCTATGGCAACCGGGATTATCTGATCCACGGCACCAACAAGGAGTTTGGCGTCGGTTTGCGGGTCAGCGCCGGCTGCATCCGTCTGCGTCCGGATGACATAGAGTCGCTGTTCAAGATAGTGCCCGTCGGCACACCGGTACGGGTCATCAACCAGCCGGTCAAGGTCGCCATCGAACCCGATGGCCGGCGCTGGCTGGAGGTGCACTCGCCCCTGTCCCGTACCGAGGAAGAACTCGAAAATGGCGCCCCTCTGGTTCTGTCACCAGCCATCGAGCAATTTATCAGCGCGCCCGAGGTCACTCAGGCCGATGTCACCGCCGCACTGGACAGCAAGAACGGGCTGCCCCGACCCATCAGCGGCTAAGTACCGGAGTCATCATTGCTCATGAGATACCTGCTCCTCCTGTTCATGCTGGCAAGCCCCCCCTCATGGGCCAAGGACATTCTCTGGATGCGCAACGGCGATCGCCTGACCGGAACCATAGAGGAGATCACCGATGAGTCGGTGCGCATCGCCCTGCCCTATAGCCAGGCCGTGACGATCAAACGGGAAGCAGTCAAACGCTGGCGGCTGGAGAAGCAGGACAAACCCAGAGCCACGGCCAAGGGGGGCATACCGCTGTTTCAGGGGGATGAGGATGAGCGCAATGCCTGGCTCTGGACCGGTAATGGCGATCTCAATATCAAGCTCAAGGAGAACGAGACCCGCACCAACGACATCAACATCAAGGGCAAGACGGAGGTCGCCAACCTCGACTGGCGTTACAGCCTGTCAGGGGAGTACAACTACGAAACCGCCAATGGCGAGACCAACAGTCACGACTATAAACTCAACCCGACCCTGGACTTTTTCTTCAACAATCACTGGTTTGTCCGCAACTCCCTCAATGCCGAGTACGACATGCTGGATGAGAACTACCTCCAATTGGACTTCAGCTCGGGCCCCGGTTACCGTTTCTGGAACGACAAGCGCAGGCGGCTCGAACTGATTGCCCAGGCGGGCATACAGCGCACCTATTTTCGCGACGGCAGCTGGACAGGCCTGCGTCTGTTTGATTCCCGCATCATCAGCTACCCCATCGGCAGCCTGGGCTGGGATTACCGTCAGCCATTCTCGCTCTGGCAACAGCAGTTAGAACTGTTCAGCAAGGGGACTTATTTGAAGTATCTGTCACAGCCGTCCCCCTATGTCACCCTGGAGCAGGATATCAATGGCAGCATAGGATTACGTTACTACCTCAACGACAATATCCGCCTCTCCTGGTCGAGTGAGCTCGACTGGCAGGATGGGGATATCCGGTATGAGGGGGTAGAGCAAAGCCTCAAGGAGAGCGAGATCCGCCACCTGATCAGCCTGGGTGCCAGTTTCTAGGCAAGCGACTGTCAAATACAGCCATATAAAGAAGGGGAGCCGTGATGGCTCCCCTTTACTATTGCATGACCCGGGTTCAAATCAGACCCCAGGCGGCAATCTGGTAGATCCACACCATGGCCAGAACAGTGCCAACCAACCCCATGATGACGCCGATCCGCACCATCTGGTGGCTCTCCACCAGACCGGTCGCGTGGGCCAGCGCATTGGGGGGCGTACTGATCGGCAAGGACATGCCAAGGGATACCGAAATGGTGACTGCCAGGATCAGGGTGTGGCTGCCCCCCCACTCGGCCAGTCCCGGCATGCTGACGGCCAGCGCCGCCACCAGTGGCAACAGCAGGTTGGCCGTCGCCGTATTGGACATGAAGTTGGCCATCACTACCGCCAGCAGACAGGCCCCTACCAGCACCACCAAAGTAGAGTATTCATGGAACGGGATATGGGTGATCAGCCGCTCCGCCAATCCGGAATCCTCCAGCGCCAGACCCAGCGCGATACCGCCCGATACCAGCCACAACACGTCCAGAGAGATCCTGTGCAAATCCTCCTTGGTGATAATGCCCGTGATGAGGAATACCGCCACCGGGATCATGGCGACCACATAGGAGCTCATGCCGTGCAGGTCACCCATCAGCCACAACACTATGGTGAGGATAAAAGTGAGGTAAACCACCCAGGCCCGGGGCGTTTGCATGAAGCGCCCCTCAATCTTGAGATCCATCTGCTTGAGCTGGCTGGGATAGAAACGCCCAAGCAGGAACCAGCCAAGCAGCAGCAACAGCACCACGAAGGGCACCGCAAATCCCATCCACTGACCAAAGGAGATGGCATGCTCACCGGTCAGGTACTTGAGAGCTACGGCGTTGGGGGGCGTGCCAATTGGTGTGCCTATCCCCCCCAGGTTGGCCGCCAGGGGAATCGCCAGCACAAACCCGATCTTGGCGGGATCCTTGTCGGGAAACACCGCCAATACCGGCGCCAGGATCGCCAGCATCATGGCCGTGGTCGCGGTATTGCTCATGAACATGGAGAAGGTCGCGGTGATCAGCATGAGACCCAGCATGACGACACGCGGATTGCGCCCGAAGGGGCGCAGCAGCACCCGGGCCAGGTTCACGTCCAGATGATATTTGGTCGCGGCGATGGCCAGAAAGAAGCCACCGAGAAACAGCATGATGACCGGGGAGGCGAAGGTGGCCATGATCTCGGTCGAGGTCAGCAAGGTGCCAAAGCCGGTCTCGCCCTTGTCGGCCGTCATGAACCAGAGCCCCTTGTCAGAGAGCAGCAGCAGCTCCAGCACTATGATCAGGACCGAGGTGGCGAAGATGGGAATGGGCTCGAGGATCCAGCACAGTGCGGCCAGCACGAAGATGGCGACAACCCGCTGCTCCACCACTGTGATCCCCTCCAACGGGATCCAATGGGTCGGGATCAGCAGGATAAACAGACTGAGCAGCACAGGCAGAATAATCTTGTGATTAATTGGCACTATTTTCTCCAGGATAGGGAGCAAGGATTCAATAGTGGCATAAAATGCTATCTCATCAGTTCGCCGTCTTATCAAAATGAGAGCTGGCTAACTGCGACGACACCGTTTTTGTGAGTCATATCAAGCTGTTCATGACACTGGCTGTCATGGGCAGATCACCCTCTCTTCGCTGGATACAAAAACGGACCCGACAAAGCGGGCCCGTTCAACGATTCACTGCGAAGACGTGATTAAAAATAGATGCGGGTCACCGACTCGATGACGCAGCCGGGACGGCGGATCCCTTCGATCTCCACCTTGATCTCCTTGAGCAGCTCCAGCCCGCCCTTGATGGGGATGACGCGAGCCAGTTTGGTGCGCGCGCGGATATTGCTCTCCACCTTGATGGGATAGGGGAAACGCACCTGGTCGAGGCCAAAGTTCACCACCATGCGAGCGGTGGGAAACTCGGGAGTGCTCTCGTCGACCGAACCGGTCAACTGCGGCAGCAACGCCAAAGTCAGGAAGCCGTGGGCGATGGTGGTCTTGAAGGGCGACTCGGCGGCGGCACGCTCGGGATTGGTGTGGATCCACTGGTGATCCCCCGTCACCGCAGCAAACTGATCGATCATCTGCTGGCTGACATGGAGCCATTCACCGACGTGAGTCTCTTCACCGATACGGCCCTGCAACTCGGCATAGAGTGCGGCAGCGGCCTCGTCCAGCTCGATGGCCGGCTCCTGCACCATGGCAGGCTGGCCATTGGCAACCTGGGCGACGGCGACGGACTCTTGCTGCTGGCCGTGCTGGGTTTCACCGTGAGGATCGAGCACGCGCCCCAGCAAAGGATGCAGGTGTGCCTTTTGCTGAAACTCACGCCAGTAGTCGCGGATCGCCGGAGAGAGCCAATCCTTGAGCTCAAAGGGGTGCTGCGCCAAAATTTCGCGCTTGTGCTTCAGAAAATCGACAACTTTCATCTACCGATCCCTATTCGATTCAATGCCTATAAGAGGTCTAACCAGTCCTATTTTATTAAAGTTACAGGTGAAAGTGCAAAAAAATCTCGGCGTACAACTGTACCAAGGCGAAAGTGACTACTTACAGGCCCTAAATAAAGATAATCTGCCAAGCTGGGTTCGGATGGCAAAACGCCTTGATTTAGCTAAAAAACAACCAAAAAAATCATCAAAAAAGGCCCTGTCGGGCCTTGTGAAAAACAACTCATCGGGTTCTGGACCACCAGGCTGTTCGAGCGGCCTTGTCGAGGAACGTCCAGGCCAATACCCGGCTGATCTTGTTCCCCTGTGCCATGTCGATGACCCGCACGTCGACGGCGCCGACCCGACCCAACGCTTTTTTCGCCGCAGGCAAGTTCTCTTTCTTCGAAACCAGGGAGCTGAACCAGAGGCACTGGCCGGCAAACTCCCTGCTTTGACCAATCATGTTGGCCAGAAAGGCCGCCTCGCCTCCCTCGCACCAGAGCTCGGCCTTCTGACCGCCGAAATTGAGCACCGGCTTGCCCGCCTCTCCTTTGCCCAGATTGCGCAGCTTGCGCTCGGTTCCCTTGCTCGCCTCCTCCAGCGAGGCGTGAAACGGCGGGTTGCAAAGGGTCAGCGAAAACTGCTCCCTGGGCCCAATGATGCCGCGAAAAACCTGCCTGGCATTGGTCTGCAGGCGACATTCGATCTGTTTGCCGAGGCCATTGCTGGCGGCCAGCAGGGTCGCTGCCTTGACCGATACGGGATCGATATCCGCCCCCACGAAGCGCCAGCCATACTCTCGAGCCCCCAGCAGTGGATAAATGCAGTTCGCACCGACCCCGATATCCAGCACCCGTACCTGTTTGCCGGTGGGCACCTCCCCTGCACTCTCGGCCAGAAGATCCGCCACTCGATGCAGATAGTCGACGCGCCCCGGGATGGGCGGGCAAAGATAACCGGCGGGCAGATCCCAATGAGCAATGCCATAGTGACGTGCCAGCAGCGCCTTGTTCAGCGCCTTGACGGCCAACGGATCGGCAAAGTCGATGGTGCGTTTGCCATAGTCGTTGGTGAACACATGGGCTGCCAGCTCGGGAGTCACCAGACAGAGTGCCTCAAGGTCGTAACCCTCCTGATGACGGTTGCGGGGATGGAGTCCGGATTTGCGGTCACTGTGCGATGTCATATTGGGTCTGCCGAGGAAAAACGGGGGCCACACTATAGTGACTTGAGGCGGTAAAGTCTAAATGATGGCCATAAAAAACCGGGCTGCGAGAGCCCGGTTCAAGTGAGGTTGGAAAAACAGTCCGTACCGCGAGCCGTTTGTCCAGCCTGACTCAGATATCGATCCGGCGTGCCTGCCAGAACTTGCTGCGCCAGTAGGCACTGTCGAGCTTGGAGCGCGTTACCCCGGCTCGGGTGGAGGCGTGGATGAACTCGCCATTGCCCACATAGATGCCGACATGATTGAGGCGACGATTGATCTTGAAGAAGACCAGATCCCCTTCGACCAGATCCTGCTTGGCGACGCGAGCGCCTTCATGAACCTGGGAGCGGGTATCCCGGGGCAATTCGATGCCGATGGCATTGCGGAATACTTCGCGGGTGAATGCCGAGCAATCGATACCACGTTCAGTGGTGCCACCATAACGGTAGGGCGTACCGCGCCACTCTTTGTACACGGTCAGAATTTCGTTCACATCCGGTGTTTGCGACGGTTCCGGTTCGACAACGGGTTCCATCATGGCAACTTCAATCTTGCTCGCGACCTCGGGCTGGGGTGCCGAAGCACAACCCACCATACCGAGCGCGACCAGCAGTAGCATCAGGTGGCGCAATCCTTTATCCCCGTAAAAACGTAAATCTTGTTAAAATACGGCCCCAAAGGGCAATTCATAAGGCAACAGCACTCGACTATATCCAAGAATTCTATCGAGGCAAGTGAAAATCCCTATCGAGGTCACATTTTTGCAAGTAAATGCGTTGTTTTTCATAATTAATGTGATCATGAACAAACAATATACAATCCCCGAAATGGCCTCGGGCCTCATAGAAAACTGACTTTTATCCCTGTTTCAGCCCCTTTTTAAAGTGAAAAATTATGACCGCCACGGATCTTTTCTTGTTAAGACCGGCAAACATCCATGAAGCCCAGCTCACCCGGCTGACCACCCTGTTATCCGCCGAAGAGAGAGATATCTGGCACTCGATAACGCTGCCGGCGCGGCGCCAGGAGTACCTGGTCAGCCGAGGCCTGTTGCGCCAGCTTCTGGCCGAACGGCTGCAGCAGCCAGCCAGTGAATTGCACTTTGGCCAGGGGGAGCATGGCAAGCCACGGCTGCAGGATGATGCCTGGCATTTCAACCTCAGCCACAGCGGTCCCTGGCTGGTGCTGGCCCTGAGCGCGCAGGGGCCGCTCGGGGTCGATCTCGAGCTGGGCATGCGCCGCCGCAGTCCCCTGCCCCTTGCCCGGCGCTTCTATGCCAAGAGCGAATACAACTGGCTCAGTCAGCTGCCAGACACTCAGCAGGAGAGTGCCTTTTACCGGCTCTGGTCACGCAAGGAAGCGGTGCTCAAAGCCCATGGTGGCGGCATCGCCGCCGGGCTTGAGAAGATCTGTTTCCTCCCGGAAGAGGGGTGGCGTCTCGACAACCGGCTGGATAACACGTGCTACCAGGTGCAGGACTGGCCATTTGCCAGCGGCTGGTTGAGCATTGCGGCCAGCCATTCTCTGGTTCACTGCTATCGGCTGGATGAGCGCTTGAATTGCCATGCCATCAGCCCCATCTTGTTCAACACCCTCTCTGAAGAGTCCAACTCATGATCGTCGACATTACTCCCCAGAATTTTCACGCCGAACTGATCGATGCCTCCATGAAGAAGCCGGTCGTCATCTACTTCCATGCGCCGCAGATGCCGGAATGCCAGGGAATGACCCCGCTGGTCGAATCTCTGGTCGGCCCTGCCAACCCGCAGGTGACCCTGGCCAAAGTGGACATGAACGACCCCCAGCTGCAGCCGCTGGCCAGCCAGCTCGGGCTGCGCGCCCTGCCCGCCCTGGTGCTGTTCCATCAGGGCCGCCCCGACGAACAGGCGATCATCGAAGGCCCGCAGGATGAGGCCACCCTGCGCCAGTACTTTGCCGCCTTCGCACCCAAGGAGGAGGAAGAGTTGCTGGCCAAGGCCCAGCAGGCGCTGGCCGACGAGCAGCCCAGCACCGCCTATGCCCATCTTGGCAAGGCCCACCAGCTGGCTCCTGAACGTCACGATATCAGCCTGTGGCTCATTCAGGCGGCGCTCGACCTCAATCTGCTGGATGAAGCGCAGGAGCGCCTCGGTCAGATCCCCATGGCGGCGCAGGATGGTCACTACCAGGCCCTGAGTTCACGGCTTGCCCTGGCGCTGCAAGCTGCCGACAGCCCGGAGCTGCGGGCACTGGAGGCGCGCTACGCCGAACATCCGGATGATTTTGCCCTGGCTCAGGATCTGGCGGTGCAATACAACCAGGCGGGACGTCAGGAAGAGGCGCTGGGGCTGCTGCTGAGCATTCTCAAGCGGGATCTGGCGTTTGGCGATGCCAGAAAAACTTATCTCGATATTCTGGCGACCATGGGCAGTACGCCGGCGGCGCAAAACTATCGTCGCAAACTCTACAGCCTGCTCTATTGAGAGACGCGAAATAACGTGTGGAATTACGTGGGGGAGTGCCGGGAAACCGGCATGACCTCATGGGTCAGGAAGTGAACGTCAGGTAAAGAATTGGTGAATTTCAGACATAAAAAAATGGCGCATTGCTGCGCCATTTTTTTGCATGGATTACTTCTTGTAGGAAGTAGCCATGTTGTCGATGCGCTGGTTAGCACGCATAGCTTCTTGCTTGGCTTCAGCAACATCAGCAGCGATCTTGGACTGATCAGCACGAACTGCGCTAACATCTTGAGCCAGCTGGTCAACTTTGTTAGACAGATTCTGAACGGAGGTTTCTAGTTCGCTGGTGTTAGCGCAACCACCCAGCAGAGCGGACAGACCAACAACACCTACCAACAACAATTTTTTCATTTTTAAAGCTCCCTTGAACTCGCCAGACGTTTAGCAAGCGGCGTGATTATGGCACAAAAAAATCATACTTTGCATAGCCCCCAGCACAGATAAATGCATTAAAACCCTCATTTTTTTTCGACCGAGCATTTTTTACCCAGAATCGACCAAAAATGAGTGTCACGTAACCGGGGTACGCACAAAGACTAACCAAAAACTTCCCTTATTACAATTTCGTATGAGCCTCAGGCGGTTTGTTCTGACAACAATTGGCGATATTGCACCAAATCCTCAATGGTCAAGACCGGCATCTGATGCTTGCGACCAAAAGTGACCAGATCCGGCAGCCGCGCCATGGAGCCATCCTCCCGAGTCAACTCACACAATACGCCGAACGGTTTGAGCCCGGCAAGCTGCATCAGATCGACTGTCGCCTCGGTGTGACCGCGACGGGTCAAGACCCCGCCGGTGCGGGCTCGCAGCGGGAAGACATGGCCCGGACGATGCAGATCTCCCGGCTTGGCGCCATCGGCAATGGCGGCGCGGATGGTGGTGATGCGATCGGCGGCGGAAACACCGGTGGTGACCCCTTGCGCCGCCTCGATGGTGACGGTGAATGCGGTCTGATAGTGGCTGGAGTTGGCCTCCACCATCATGGGCAATTCGAGCTGGCGCACCCGCTCATCGGTCAGGCAGAGACAGACGATGCCGGAGCACTCGCGGATCATCAGCGCCATCTGTTCGTTGGTCATGGACTGCGCGGCGAAAATGAGGTCGCCCTCGTTCTCCCGATCTTCATCGTCGGCAACCAGAACGCCACGACCGGCACGCAAGGCCTCGAGCGCTGCTTCGACACGGGCAACGGGATCACCGAATTCACTGAGTAGAGACTGATTCATGGTAAAACTCCTAAACAAGACAAGGACCAGAATCAGGGCACGGAAAGGCAGACAGAGATAGGCATGCAGCGGCTGGCCCGCGCGGGGCTTGCCTGCAAAAGTCTGTCTTATCCTCTTTCATCCGGACTGTAACCGTCGGCTCCGGCATCTCACCGGATCTGCTGACCCCGACCCGGTGTCAAACCGGGGTCGGGCGCTCGCGGGCTCCCCGAGTCAATCGGGATACCGCCGGTGGGGAATTTCACCCCGCCCTGAGAATAAGCCCCGACAGCCTAAAGAAAAACGGTTGCAGATACCAGCCCAAATCCCTGTCAACGCGAAAACCGACCATGGAAGGACTCGTATGTTGCAGACTCAGACCGCCCTGACCCAGAAGACCATGACGAGCCGCCGAATTTCTTTATGGCCTCAATTTGTTTGTGGCATAGTGCCTGAAAAAACGCGCCGCCTGCGCAGCCCGACAGGCGCCAACACCACAAACGGAAAATGACAGAGATGGAAAAGAAAATACTGTTGACGGACTGCCCGGACGCCAAGGGCCTCATCGCCAAGATCACCAACATCTGCTACAAGCATCAGCTCAATATCATCAAGAACGATGAGTTCGTTGACCACGAGAATGGCCGTTTCTTCATGCGCACCGAGCTGGAGGGGCGTTTCAACGACGAGACCCTGCTGGCCGACCTCGATGATGCATTGCCGATTGGTGCCCTGCGCCGCCTGGTCAAGGCTGGCAAGAAACGCATCGTCATCTTGGTGACCAAGGAGGCTCACTGCCTCGGCGATATCCTGATGAAGAACTACGCCGGCGCGCTGGACATGGACATAGTCGCCGTCATCGGCAACTACGACACCCTGGCCGAGCTTACCGGCAAGTTCGATATCCCGTTTCATACCGTCAGCCACGACGAGCTGAGCCGCACCGAGCACGAGGAGCAGGTGCGCGCCATCATCGACAGCTATGATCCCGATTACGTGATCCTGGCCAAATACATGCGGGTACTGACCCCAAGCTTTGTCGCCGCCTACCCGCGCAAACTCATCAACATCCACCACTCCTTCCTGCCCGCCTTCATCGGTGCCCGCCCCTATCGCCAGGCATTCGATCGCGGAGTCAAGCTGATCGGCGCCACCGCCCATTTCGTTACCGACGATCTGGATGAAGGCCCCATCGTCGAGCAGGACGTGATCCACGTGGATCACACCTTCACCGCCGATGACATGGCCAAGGCCGGACGGGATGTGGAAAAGTCGGTACTGAGCCGCGCCCTGGAGCTGGTCTTGCACGAGCGGGTGTTCGTCTACGGCAACAAGACGGTGGTGTTCAAGTAATGCCACCTCAAACAACAAAGGCTCCCAAGGGAGCCTTTGTTGTATTACGGCGATGTCAGAGCGGCAGCTCGTTGACCGTCACGCCCTCTTTGGTGAGCTTGAGCTCGGCGTTGAGGTGAGGCGGCTGCGCCTTCAGATAACCCATCAGGGTCAACTGATCGAGCATAGGTGCCAGCTGTGGTACCGCCTTGCCCAGCTTGTCGCCAAGGCTGGCGTGCAGCACCCCGGTCAGCGCCTGCATCCCCTGCTCGCTGTTGAACAGTTGCTCCAGCGAGGTCGGGGCCAGGGTCGCCTCCCCCTTCATGGTGACGGGCTCGCCATTGAGCTTGGCACTCAGATCCGTCAGCTCTAGGCTGGCACCACGTTTGAGCATCTTGTCCAGTGCCTGCTGGACCGCCACTTCGTCGATCCCCTGGCCACCGGCTGCCTGCAACCCCTGGTAGCCCTCCAGATCCAGGCCATTGAGGCTGACTGCCAGCGAGGCGTCGGTCACCGCCAGGGCATCAGACTCGTTCTCCAGATTGAGCTTGGCAATTTTCATCTGATAGGTGCTGGAGAGAGTCAGGGCATCGTTGCCCTTGATCTGGGTCTGGGTGCTCATCCCCTGCAGGACAATCCTGGCACTATCGGGCAATTGCAGCGTCAGCGCCGCCAGGGTCATCTCGCTCTGGGGCGCCAGCAGGATGCCGCTGATCTCGGCCAGATCGGCACTCCCCCTCATGTCTGCCAACACCAGATCGAGCTTGTTCTGCTCTTCGTGCACCGTCATCCCCTGCCAGCTCATAGTGATATGGCCGTTGCCGTCCAGATCCCCGTGATACTCGCCATTGAGCGGCAGGAAGCTGAATTCATCCAGCCCCTGTTTGACCTTGAACTCGTTGGCCCAGAAACGGCTGCTGTTGCTCATGGTCCAGAGGCTGCTCAACGACTCCATGCCAAACTGCCACTGCTCCATTTTGAGAGCGCTGAATACAGGGGCCAGCGACCCCTGCCGGGTATCGAGCAGGGCATGGCTCTTGATATAGAGCGGCAGGATGCGGCTGTTGACCGTAAATTGCAGCTCCAGCGGCTGATCGCCCCCCATGCCACCGTCAAACGCCGCCATCTCCTGGGGCGAGATCACCAGCTTGAGCACGCCGTCCCGGGTGAACAGATTGCTGCTACCAGGCACCCAGGCGAGATCGAGGCCACTGTCATGCTTGACCTTGGCAATCTGCTCCGTCATGAGGCGATCGAAGCTGTTGCCGGTATACCAGCACGCCGCCAAACCACCACCTACCAGTGCCGCGCCGACGGCCAGGGCCACTATTTTTTTCATATGTTGATGAGTCTCCAGGGATTGTCACTGCACTCTACGGGGCCAGCTCCCGACCAGGCAAGCCCAATGAACGGAAATCCCGTGCCAGAGCTCGTCATGCTGGTCACAGCAGGGGACTGAAAAGATAGAAGATATTCTCCATCACCTTCTTGTACCAGGGACGGGCACGCCACTGGGCCAGGGTCATGGGGGTGGCTTCCGCCATATACCCCTGCACCAGCTGGTTCATCTGGGCGACAAAGGCCGGATTGTCTACCAGCAGGGTCACTTCGAAGTTGAGCCAGAGGCTGCGGCGATCCAGGTTGACCGTGCCCACCAGCGCGAAATCGTCGTCCACCAGCACACTCTTGGTGTGGAGCAGGCCGGCGTCGTAGCGATAGATCTCCACCCCCGCCTCCAGCAGCTCCTCCATAAAGGCATTGCAGGCGTAGTTGGCCATGATGGAGTCGTTGCGCGCCGGCAGCACCAGTTGCACCTGCACGCCACGGGCTGCCGCCGAGCTGAGGGCCGCCGCCAGGGGATCGTCCGGTACGAAATAGGGGGTGGTGAGCACCAGGTGACTATGAGCCTGATAGATGGCCAGCAGCAGGCTCTGCTGGATGCAGTCTCCCCCGACGAAGGGACCGGAGGGGATCAGCTGGGCGCGATAATCGGTCTGGGGCCAGGCTTCGGGTTCGTGCTGCAGGCTGTCGAGTAAGCGCTCGCCGGTTTCCATCTCCCAGTCCCAGACGAAGATGGACCACATCAGGGGCACCATGGGGCCCTGCACCCGGATCATGATGTCGACCCACTGGCCGACCCCGGCATCCTGCTTGAAGAAACGGGGATCCACCATGTTCATGGAGCCGGTGTAGCCAACCCTGTCGTCGATCACCACCAGCTTGCGGTGCATCCGCAGATCCTGGCGCTGGAACGGAATGCGCCAGGCACCGACGGGCAACACCTCCACCAGCTTGACCCCCGCCTTGCGCAGCTTCTTGGGCCAGGGGGAGCGGAAAAACTGCGAGCTGCCCACCGAGTCGAGCAACAAACGACAATCCACGCCGCGCTGTGCCACTTCCATCAGGGCCTCGCACACCATGTCAGCATCGCCACCAGGGTGCCAGATATAGAACTCCAGATAGCAGGAAAGCGTAGAGCGGCGGATATCCTGGGCGATCTCCCGCAGGATCCAGTCCGGTTTGTTGAGCAGGGTCATGCGGTTGCCGGAGAGCATGGGCATGGCCAGGCGGCCCTGGATCAGATCATGAAGCGGCTGGGCCTTGGCCCCCACCTCGCAGCAGTGCTGGGGAAACAGGCGGGCCAACTGACGGATCCAGATGGCATAAGGGCGGTACATGGCCTGGGCACGCTCGGCGCGGCGACGGCCGAGCCGGATCTCGCCAAACAGGACGTAGAACCCCACCCCGGCAAACGGGATGGCATAAATGAGAGCCAGCCAGGCCAGCGACACCCCGATGGGACGGCGCTTCATCACCACCCTAAGCGACACACCGGCCACGATGACGGTGTGAAATAACAGCAGCAGCCAACCCAGAAAACGGGAAAACAGCAGTTGGAGATCGTGTTCCAGACCGTTAAACAACGGGAACTCCTCTTCTAATCGACAAACAGAACGGTGGGCAGACCCCATCAGGCCAGAATGGTATGCTGTAGGGCACATCCATTCAATCAGGTCTCATCCATGATCCTGCAATCTATGCTGCTCAGCCTGGCCATGCTAGGTCAAGGCTCATATGACATCAATGAACAACAGATAAACCAGTACCTGCAATCCCAGGTCAAGGTCGACAAACAGCTGGAACTGCCCGGCATCATCAAGGCCCATGTACTGCTGGAGCAGAGCGACGTCCAGATCGGACGCCAGCAGCCCGATACCGCCCGGGTCTATGGCAAGGGGAAGCTGAAAATAGCGCTGCCGGACAACACCGAATATGACGCCAGCCTGCAGATGACCTACGAGGCGAGGCCCCGCTACGACAAGAGCCAGAGTGCCCTGTTTCTCGACAATATGAAGCTGGTGGAGTACAAGCTGGAGCCTGAAGCCGCCCAGCAAAAATTCGGACTCATGCTCGGCATGCTGCTGCAGAGCATGGAAAAACGCCTGGAGACCCAGCCCGTCTATCGGCTTGACGACAAGGATCCGCAGCAGGCCTGGCTCAAGGAGAACCTGCTGGGGGTGGAGCTGTCACCGGGCAAAATCCACTTGCTGACTAATCCCCGCTAACCAGGCCATCTCTGCTGGTGCGCTCTGTCGCACCAGCAACTCCACCTGATAACCCTGCTGCAACTGCCGCTCATAGAGGGAGTGAAGGGCGCCTCTCAGACGGTCGAGCCGCATATCGACAAAGCCAGCCTTGAGGTAAAAGGGTTTCTCGAAGGGCAGTGCCTGGCACACCACCGGCTTGTCAGCCAGGCCGTCGCAGGCATATTGCAGCAGCCGTGAGCCCAGCCCCAAGGACTGGTAATGAGGCAGCAAGCGAAACCCGCACAGGTGATAGAACTCGTCTTCGTCCCGCAACCTGACCGCTCCTACCAGCCAGTGAGCATCACGCACGACAAAGATCCGCTCGGCCAGATCCGGCACATAGTGGGAGAAGGTCGTTTCGTAATAATCCCTGATAAGAGAGAGGTCGGCGTCGCAGTACTCTTCGAAGGTAAGCTCCATTGCCGGCGTGCGAGTCACAAACAAATCCTTTGCTAATCAATTGGTAATGTCAGATATTGTGGACTAATCCGACCAGATTGACCCAGCAAGATAGCACGCCTGCCCGCGACAAAAAAGCGTCGGCGCGGGCAAAGCCGCACCTCTGCCCCATCCGGTGTCACAGGCTGTGACCCGCCTCACCCAATCGGCCCCGGCCTGCCCTTCAGCGCTTGTCCCGATCTGGCCATGATGCTTTACTCAAGCAGTTGTACACGACAAGGAGCACGCACTTGAAAGCATGGATGCTGGCGAGCCATCTACTGTTGATCCCCATCCCGGGCTGGAGCCAGACACCTCTCCCCGCAGAGGTGGTCTTTGTGACCTCCGAGCCACAGCCCGTCGCGCAAATGGAACCCGCCCCCCAACCG
This sequence comes from Aeromonas sp. FDAARGOS 1407, assembly GCF_019048725.1. Classification (NCBI taxonomy): domain Bacteria; kingdom Pseudomonadati; phylum Pseudomonadota; class Gammaproteobacteria; order Aeromonadales; family Aeromonadaceae; genus Aeromonas; species Aeromonas sp. FDAARGOS 1407. The sequence goes on along the minus strand of NZ_CP077399.1, from coordinate 2,480,557 downwards.
GCCCCTCCCGCCGGCAGCAAGCAGATCCATGTCTATAAATCGGTGCAGCAAAATGGAGTAACCCGCTACTCCGATATGATCCCGGAGCAGGGCCATTATGAGTTGCTGCTGTTCAATGACTGCTTCGCCTGCAATCCCGACTCTCGCGTCAACTGGCAGACCACGGGACTGTTTCTCTACGACTATGCCAGCACCATCAAGGCAGCCGCCAAGGCCTATCAGGTGGAGCCAGCCCTGATCCGTGCCCTGATCCATGCCGAGTCAGCCTTCAACCCGCTGGCCATTTCCCGCAAGGGGGCCATGGGGCTGACCCAGCTGATGCCTGCCACCGCGCGGGAGCTCGGGGTTGGCAACGCCTTGCTGGCGGAGCAGAACATCTTTGGCGGGGTGAAATACCTGGCGGGGCTGCTCAAACTGTACGATGGCAACGTGGCACTGGCGACGGCCGCCTACAACGCCGGCGCAGGCGCCGTGCAAAAGCATGGCGGGATCCCCCCCTATGCCGAAACCCGGGCCTATGTAGAACGCGTCCAGCTGCTCCACCAGCGCTACAAAGAGATGCTGCAGGCCAAGGGGCTCTAGTCCTCGTCGTTTCTCGTTCTCACCAACCCTGCAAAAACAAAAAACACGCCCGCAGGCGTGTCGAGACCACACATGTTATGGCGAGCGCTTACTTCTGCTCGTCAGCCACCAGACGATAGGCCAGTGCCCCCAGAATGCCCCCGACAATCGGCGCAACCCAGAACAGCCACAGTTGGCTGGTCGCCCAGTCGCCGACAAACAGGGCCACACCGGTACTGCGGGCCGGGTTGACCGAGGTGTTGGTCACCGGAATACTGATGAGGTGGATCAGAGTCAGGCACAGGCCGATGGCGATCGGTGCAAAACCGGCCGGCGCGCGGCTGTCGGTCGCCCCCATGATGACGAACAGGAAGACAGCCGTCATCACCACTTCGCACACCAGCGCAGCCGTCAGGGTGTAGCCACCCGGCGAGTGTTCGCCATACCCGTTGGAGGCAAACCCGGCGGAGAGATCAAATCCGGCCTGGCCGCTGGCAATCACATAGAGCACGCCGGCTGCAACAATGCCACCCAGCACCTGGGCCACGATGTAAGGCACGACCCCGGTCGCCGGGAAACGGCCACCCGCCCACAATCCCACGGTGACCGCCGGATTGAGGTGGCAACCCGAGATATGACCGATGGCAAAAGCCATGGTCAGTACCGTCAGGCCGAAGGCCAGGGCGACCCCCAGCAGACCGATCCCGACATCCGGAAAGGCCGCCGCCAATACGGCGCTTCCACATCCCCCCAGCACCAGCCAGAAGGTTCCAATAAACTCGGCAGCAACAGGTCTCACGCGATTTCTCCCCATAAAGTGACACTAAAAAGCTCCGTACAGAGCCCATGATTTAACAGGTGCGACATTATGGGAGTGTGAATCCGGGATGCGAACCCTGCCCGGGATGTTCAAAAATTGTGACCCATATCACAAAGCATTGATTAGATAAGGCATTTATCAGTAGTGTCGCGAAATGCCAGCCTCATGAGGATAAGTTTCATGCGACAACTTATGACCATTTTGACTCCATCAGACCGCTTGCCCACTTCCGGGGATGCGCTTCCCCCTCACTCCCCGACCGGTGTGAAGCGGCTCACCACCTCTCCCTGATGTTCAATCCACTCCATGAACATGGCCATGGGACGGGCATAGACCTCGCCATCCTGCTCGGAGCGATAGATCACCAGCTGCTCCCCGGTTTCAGTGTGCAAGGCCAAGGTGAGGACTTGGTAAAGCCCCCCCTTGAAGTGACGATAACGGCCGGGTACGGGTGCATGCATGGAGATCCCTCCTGGGATTGAACGAGATGAAACGATGACACCGGCGAGCATGGGCTGGCTCACGCCATCCCGCCGGTTTGCTGTCAAAAACGGGGAGTGGAAGACGAATTTTTCCGCAAGCCAATCGTGCCAGAGAGCGTGATAATTTCAACACAGTCAGGTAGCTTTGTTAATCAACCCATCATCTTTCACTGGCGATCCCGATATCACACAAACGATCATGCTGAATTTAACTTTTTGATAACCCTGTTTTGGAGCTAAAAATCAGGGATTTCTACTAAAAAGAAGATTGTTCTAGCATTCAATTCTGTGAAGAATAGGGGAAGAGAAATTTGATACTAAAAACCGCCTTTTTCGCCAACGCGTCCCCACGGGGAAGGAATCACAGTCACCATGTTCACTATCGACAAGTCGCACAAGCTCGACGATGTCTGCTATGACATCCGCGGCCCGGTGCATAAAGAGGCTCGCCGTCTCGAAGACGAAGGACACCGCATCCTCAAGCTCAACATCGGCAACCCGGCGCCGTTTGGTTTCGATGCACCGGAAGAGATCATCAAGGATGTCATCCTCAACATGCCCCAGAGCCAGGGCTACTGCGATTCCAAGGGGCTCTTCTCGGCCCGCAAGGCGGTGATGCAGTACTACCAGCAAAAAGGGATGCGCAAGGTAGATATCGACGACATCTACATCGGCAACGGCGCGAGCGAATTGATCGTGATGGCGATGCAGGCATTGCTCAACAACGGCGACGAGATGCTGGTGCCCTCCCCCGACTACCCGCTGTGGACTGCGGCCGTCACCCTCTCCGGTGGCCACGCGGTGCACTATCGTTGCGATGAAGGGGCCGACTGGTACCCGGATCTCGACGACATCCGTGCCCGCATCACCCCGCGCACCCGCGGCCTGGTGCTGATCAACCCCAACAACCCGACCGGCGCCGTCTACGGCAGCGAGTTTTTGCTGGAGGTGATCGAGATCGCCCGCCAGCACAACCTCATCATCTTCGCCGACGAGATCTACGACAAGATCCTCTACGACGACATCTCCCACACCAGCGTCTGCACCCTGTGTGACGATGTGATGGTAGTGACCTTCAATGGCCTCTCCAAGGCCTATCGCGCCTGCGGCTTCCGCCAGGGCTGGATGGTCATTACCGGGCCCAAGGGGCGCGCCCGCGGCTATATCGAGGGGCTGGAGATGCTGGCCTCCATGCGCCTGTGCGCCAATGTGCCCATGCAGCACGCCATTCAGACCGCCCTTGGCGGCTACCAGAGCATCAACGAACTGATCCTGCCGGGCGGTCGCCTGCGCCGCCAGCGCGACAAGGCCTGGGAGCTCTTGAACGAGATCCCCGGGGTCTCCTGCGTCAAGCCCAAGGGGGCGCTCTACATGTTCCCGCGCCTGGATCCCAAGGTGTATGACATTCGCGACGACCAGAAGATGGTGTTCGACCTGCTGCAGCAAGAAAAGTTGCTGCTGGTGCAGGGCACCGGCTTCAACTGGCCGGCGCCGGATCACTTCCGCCTGGTGTTCCTGCCCCGGGAAGAGGAGCTGGAGGACGCCATCGGTCGTCTCGCCCGTTTCCTCAAGGGCTACAAGCAGTAGACACTGCTCGGCTCCTGCCCCGGCCTGTTACCCATCTCAGATAGCAGGCCAAGCATAAAAAATCCGAAGCGGCCTGCACCGCTTCGGATTTTTTTATGGCGGGAGGCTCGCACTGCGAGGCCCGCTTTGTGAGTTATTTCTTCCCTTTCTCCCCGGTTGCCACCTCGGCGGGCGGCACTGCAGGGGCCTGATACCAATTCTCCCGGGGTACCAGCACCGCTTGCTCCGGCTGGGCGACGAAATTGGGGGACATAATCTGCACCCCGAACTCGTTGAACACATCCTGGATGTGGCCGTGCAACTCTGTTCTGACCGGGCCGGGCAAGAGCCCCTCTTTCATCCGCACCTGTAGCTCGTACTCCACATACCAGTCCTGCAGATTGAGCTGGCGCACCAGAGGCGCCTCTTCCTGATTGATCAACTGGCAGCGCCTGGCCGCCAGCTCCAGCATGGCATGCACCTGGCGCCAGGGAGTGTCATAGCCGATGGTGACCTTGGTGAGCAGGGCGATACCCTTGTCGCTCGATAACCGGCTCAGGTTGGTCACCTTGCCCCCTACCACCACGGCGTTGGGCAGGGTCACCTCGTGATCATGACGGGTCACCAGCTTGGTCGAGAGGGCGCTCAGCTCGGTAACGACCCCTTCCACCTCCCCTATCTGCACCAAATCCCCCGGCCGCAGGGCCCGCGAGTAGATCAGCACCAGGCCACTCATGGCATGGTTCATGATCCCGGCCGAGCCCAGGGTCACCATCAGACCGAAGAAGACGCTCACCCCCTTGAAGGCGTCCGAATCCGCCCCCGGCAGATAGGGGTAAGCGACGGTCAGGGCAAACAGCCAGATCACCACAGAGAGCAGACGGCGGGTCGCCCCAATCGTCTCGGAGTGCAACCCCTGCACCCGGAACTGGCCGCGCTCGATGCGCTCGAAGATGACGGCCAGCATGCGGATGAAGAGCTTGGTCAGCACGAATATGACCAGCACGGTCGCAAGCCCCGGCATGGCGGCGATGATCCCGCTCAGGATGTCGCTGCACAGCCCCAGCAGGGAGGAGCCCAACTGCTCGCTCCAGACCCGGGTATGGGGAAACAGTCCCAGCACATAGGTGAGCCAGCCATAGGTGAGCAGCAGGATCACCAGCAAGGTGAATACGCCGATGACGCGGATCTCCAGATCGCCGAGCACCTGACGCCATTGATGGGGGATCAGCCCCTTTTGCTGCAGCAGGTTGTTGGCAAACCAGCGGCGCGCCCGCAGGTGACCCCGCCGCAGCAGCTGGACCACCACCAGAAAAATCAGGGTCACCAGCACCGTCTTGCCCGCGGCCTTGATCAGATAGGCGTTGGAGTGCAGCTCCAGCACCTTGATCCGCACATTCTCCAGCCTCGCCCGCACCCGCTCGGCAGCCTGATCCAGGGTCAGCTCATCGAGCCACTCCAGATCCTTTTCCAGCAGCACCAGCAGGTGCTTGTCATGGATCCTGAACTCCCTGGCCTCCTGGCCGAGTCGGGTCGAGCTGACCACGGTCACAGGATGGGTCAAATCTTCGGGCTGTAGCTGCCTTACTCGCTCCTTGACGATCCGCACCCGGGCCGCCCCGTCAAGGCGGCCGAATTTCGCTTGCAGCATCACGATGGGCTCGTGAAACAGGGTCAGGGTCTGAGCCCGCTCCTGCTCGGTCGGCTCCAGTCTCGGCTCCGCCGCCCACCCGCTATTGACCATGAGCAGGGCCAGCAGTATCCCTGCCAGCCTGATGATCCCTCTATGCCCCATAACCTCTCCCTATTGACCGCCAGGTCCCATCATGATGGCCACGCCCTGTCACGGGATTGGGTCAACCGCCCCCAATCCAGATCTTGCCGTCATCCGTGACACGCCGGAACACCGTCCGTTTTTTGCAAAAAACCGAGTTATAACAAAGATTACCAGCAGTAATAGCACCGCGGCGATGGCGGCGAAAGAGGCCGCCACACCATTTTGCAACCTAACTCACAGGCATCTGGGCACACCATCAACAAGGACTCGTACTGATTCGATAAAATCGGTAGACGGCCATAAAAAAACAGGGCCCCGCAGGGCCCTGTTTTCACGAACAACCGGTTTACAGCTCGACCACGTCGAACTGCACGTCCGGGTTCACATCCGCATCGTAATCCACCTCGTCCAGGCCGAAACCGAACAGACGCAGGAACTCCTGCTTGTAGCCGGTGTAGTCGGTCAGATCGGAGAGGTTCTCGCTGGTGATAGACGGCCACAGATCGCGGCAGGTCTGCTGCACATCTTCACGCAGCTCCCAGTCATCCATGCGAATGCGGGCCTGTTCGTCCAGCGCCAGATCAGCACCATACAGACGGGTGCGCATCATGCGATCCACCTGCTCCATGCAGCCCTCGTGAATGCCCTTCTCCTTCATGATCTTGAAGGCCATGGAGATGTAGAGCGGCATCACAGGAATGGCGCTTGATGCCTGGGTCACCACGGATTTGAGCACGGCCACGTGGGCGGTGCCGCCCTTGGCAGCCAGATCGCCACGGATGGCGCTGGCGGCGCGGTCCAGATCTTCCTTGGCGCGGCCCAGGGTGCCATGCCAGTAGATGGGCCAGGTCAGATCGGTACCGATGTAGGAGTAGGCCACAGACTTGGCGCCATCGGCCAGCACGCCCGCATCGCGCAGGGCAGCCATCCACAGCTCCCAGTCCTGACCACCCATGACGGTGATGGTGTTCTGGATCTCTTCCTCATTCGCCGGCTCGACGGTGGCGGTGATGATCTGATCCTTGTTGGTGTCGATGGCGGTGGTGGTGTAAACCTCGCCGATGGGTTTCAGGGCAGAGCGTACCACTTCGCCGGTTTCCGGCATCTTGCGCACCGGAGAGGCCAGGGAGTAGACCACCAGGTCAACCTGACCCAGATCCTGCTTGATGAGTTCGATCACCTTGGCACGGCACTCGTTGGAGAAGGCATCGCCGTTGACGCTTTTCGCATACAGGCCCGCTTCCTTGGCGGCCTTGTCAAAGGCGGCGGAGTTGTACCAGCCGGCGGTGCCCGGCTTGGTCTCGGTGCCGGCTTTTTCGAAGAAGACGCCGAGGGTGGCGGCGCCGGAGCCAAAGGCGGCGGCAATGCGAGACGCCAGGCCATAACCGGTGGAGGCGCCGATCACCAGCACCTTCTTGGGACCATTCTCGATGGTGCCCTTGGCCTGGGTATAGGCAATCTGACGACGAACATTGGCTTCGCACCCGACCGGGTGAGTGGTGGTGCAGATAAAGCCGCGAACCTTGGGTTTGATGATCATGTGTTGTCTCTTATCCGTTTGATGGATGAAATCGGGGCATAAGATACCTCATCTTGCCGGGATTAGGTGCTCTGATGTGTTGAACTGCGGCAAAAACGGGCATCTCGCAGGCTACCTGCTACCCAAAACAGAACCCTTGCGGATGAAATGAAGCGCAACTCGCAGACCCCTTGCTCACAACTCAATCGAACGGCAGTTATCGGGGACTAACAACATCAAAGGGAGGCATCAGCCTCCCTTTGATGTTTTATCACGCCGGCAGGCGGCGATTATTTGGTGGTCGGGGCTACCTTGACGGCCGGCGCCTTGGCATGAGCTGCTTTATGGTGTTTTTTCACCACCTTGGTCTGGGTGGTTTGCGGCGCCGCAGACGTGGTCGGGGTGGCCGCCATGGTGAAACCGGAGGTGAGGGCGAAAACGGCGGCCAGGGTCAGGGGAATGATCTTTTTCATCTTCATTTTCCTTATTCAGGTGGGTGTCATGGAGCCTTCTCCATGACTTCATCCTAAAGGGAGGACGGCCGCGCTTCCGTGAGTGGTTGGTGACGGTTTGTATCCAAATGTACAGGCAGGGTGAGGCAGAAACGGGCACCGCCGTCACCGGGCAGCAGGGCCACCTCTCCCCCGTGATGGCGGGCAATGCTGCGCACTATGGCCAGCCCGAGGCCGCTGCCACCGGTGCGGCGGTCACGACTCTTGTCCAACCTGACAAACGGCTCGAATATTTGCGAGGCCAGCTGCGGATCGATACCGGGCCCGTCGTCGCTCACCTCCAGCAGGTAACGATCCTGCAAGCGCGAGACGGTGAAGACGACCCTGTGCTCGGCATAGCGCAGGGCATTGCCGATGAGATTCTCCACGGCACGGGCCAGCAGGCGTTGATCGCCGCACCAGGGCATGTCGATAGGCTGAAGCTCAAAAACCAGCTCTTTATCGGGCCGCAGTGCCTGCCAGTCGGCGCTGTGCTGCCGTGCCCATGCCCCCAGCTCGATCTCGTCGCACTGCAACGGCATCTCGGGCCTGTCCAGCCTGGCGTAGGTGAGCATCTCCTCGATCAGGGCATCCAGCGCCCCCAGATCACGCTCCAGCGCTTGCTGATCCGGCGCGGCCGGCTGGGGCTCCAGCATCGCAAGGCGATAGCGCAACCTGACCAGCGGGGTACGCAACTCATGGGCGATGGCATCGGTCAGTTGCTTGCGACTGGCCAGCATGGCCTGCAGCTGGGCGGCCATCTCATCGAAGGTTCGCCCCACGTGCGCCAGGCTGCTCCCCGCCGGCAGATTGGTGCGACGGGAGAGATCGCCGTCGCCAACCAGACGGGCCGTGCGTTCCAGCTGTTGCAAACCGCGCCAGTGGGGACGCAGCCAGAGCAGGATGGGCACCCCGAGGGAGAGCCCGATCAGCAGCAGCAACCCCACATCAACCCAGTGAAGTTCATGAAGATAAGAGAGATAGGGTACGGGGCCGACGATCAGCACCTGTTCGGTACCCGGGATGCGCTGCAAGAAGGTGTCATCTTCTTCGACGATCACGATATTGCCCGCGGCAAGAAAGGCCTGATCCTCCCGTGCCAGCGGTTGCTGTGCCAGCGCCCCGACCTTGAGCGGCAGGGTGAGCTGACGGCTCTGCACCCGCAGGCGCTCTGGCCAGAGTTCGGGGGAGAGCTTGGCCAGCTCCCCCGTCAACAGGCCCAGAGAGCCTTGCATCATCCGCTCCAGATAGCGATCCCCCGCCCGCTCGGCGGTGACCTGATAGACCATGCCCACCAGCAAGATCGCCAGGGTGAAGCAGCCCATCAGCAACAGATAAAACTGGATAAAGAGGCGGCGCATGATGCTCCTTGCTGCTCCCGGTTATTCCCAGGCGTGGGGCACGAACAGATAGCCTTTCTGGCGGACCGTCTTGATGCGCACCGGGTTATTGGTGTCATCGCCGAGCCGGCGCCGCAAGCGGGAGATGGCGACATCCATGCTGCGATCCAGCCCGTCATACTCCCGGCCCCGCAGGCTTTGGAACAGGGCTTCCCGCCCCAGGATCTGGCCGGCGTGACAGGCCAGCTCCCACAACAGATCGAAATCGGCGGTGGAGAGGGCAATGCTCTGACCGTCGAGCCGCACATCCCGCCCCGCCCCATCGACGCACAGACGGCCAAATTGCAGAGTCTGGGGCGCCGAGGTCACCGCCACCGGCTGCAGCGTCTGCTGGTGATGTCGAAACTGCACCCGCAACCTGGCCAGCAGCACGGACGGGGGCGTGGTCTTGAGGATATAGTCGTTCGCCCCCAGCTCCAGGCTCAGGATCTGGTTCATGTCGCTGTCGAGGGAGGTGAGCATGACGATAGGGCCGCCAAAGCGCGGTCGCAATGCCCTGCACAGGGACATGCCATCGAGCCCCGGCAACATGATATCGAGCAGTACCAGATCAGGCCGTTCGGCCTCGACCCTGGCCAGCGCCCTGTCTCCCCTGCTCTCCAGGATCACTTCCATCTCGTGACGTCCGAGCCAGTTGCTGATCAGCTCGCCAATCTCGGGGTCATCCTCAACAAACAGAATACGTTGCATAAAAAGCGCTCGTTGGCAGCAAGGGAAAACCCATTCGGGATGTCACGCGGCCACTTTTGACGTTGTGGACCCAGATTACCCCTTCTTGATCTCCCGCAGGTAGCGGTAGATGGAGTGCACCGAGATACCAAGCTGGCGGGCGGCGATCTGGGCGCTGTCTTTGAGCTCGAAGATCCCCATGTCGTGCAGCTGGTTGACGATGACCCGGGTCTTCTGGGATGGCGGTACCGCCTCGTTGCCACGCACCTCGCTGCTGATGGTGTCGATGGTGCTGTTGAGGGCCTCGTCGATGTTGCGGGCGAACACCTCGGGGGTGGTGGAATGCTCGTGGGTGTGCATGCACTCGGGCATCATGGCCCGCAGTACGGATTGCAGCGGAGCATCCATGTCGGTGTTGATGCACAGCATGCCGATCGGCTGGTGCTCGCCATTGCGAATGATGGTGGTGAGGGAGCGCAGCGTCTTGCCGGTGGCGCACTTGGTCAGGTAGGGGCTGGAGATATCCTGCCCGCTCTTGAGCTTCATCAGCGCCAGGTTGGTGATGGGAGCACCGACGCTACGGCCCGTGATATGACCGTTGGCAATCTTGATGATCGAGGGGTTGCGCGCATCCAGACTGTGGAGCAATACCTCCGTATGCTGGCCATACATGGCGGCGATGCCATCCACTATGTTTTCCATCGCCTTGAGGATCTCGAAATCACTCGGACTCAACTCTTGCAGCTTCACATTGGGACCTTAATGCAGGGGCTGCTGCGCCGGACTCGGGGCGCCGGGCAGCAGCCGACAGGGACACTCAGGCGGACATGATATCAATAATGGTGCTGTCTGTGGCAGCCATGCCGTCCTTGACCATCTGACCGACGTTGCGGATGGTTTGTTCCACGTTGCCTGCGACGATCCCCTGCCCCGAAACCGAGTGGCTGTTGAGGGCCATCAGGAAGCCGCGCACCGCCGCACTGGAGGAAGTACTCACCTTCATGGCGCAGGAGGCTTTCGCCCCATCACACACCATGCCGGCACTGTCGCTCAGCACGTTCTGGATGGCATGACAGGATTGCTCGAAGCTCCCCCCCGCCAGATAGACCATGGCCATGGCAGCGGCGGCACTGGTGACCGTGTTGCCGCAAAATGCCGACAGCGGCGGATAGTGGGATTTGATATAGATGGCGCCCAGATGGCTCATGATGAGGGCGCGAGCCAGCTGCTCTTCGCTTGCGCCATAGCGCTCGGCAATCACCACCACGGGAATGGTGGCGGCAATACCCTGATTGCCGCTGCCGAAGTTGCTCATGGCGGGCAGACTGGCGCCCCCCATGCGGGCGTCGGAGGCGGCGGCGGTGCGCATCACAATGCGGTTCATCACATCCTCGCCGATGAGGCCAGCCTGGATGTTCTGCTGCATGGTGCGCCCGATCTCGAGGCCATAGGGATTGCTCATCCCCTCGTCGGAGAGCCGGCCGTTGAGTTCGGAGGCCTGGAGAATGAAGCGGATCTGCTCGAACTCCACCTGGGTGGCGAATTCGTGGATGGCAGCGATGCTGATGTCGACCCCGTCGCAGATGGCCCCGGTGGCGCCACTCTGGGCCGGGTCCGCCGCGAAGGTGACCTCGCCATCCCGACGCTGCTCGACGATGCGGGTATGCCCCCCGCACAGGGTCACCTCGGCGCTGTGCTCCTCACCCTGCTCATCATGACCGGACACTGTCACCCGGCAGTAGATGAACTCAGGGGCCTCGGTGCGACTGACCAGCACGGCACCTGCGTCGATCAGGACCTGGGCACGAGCCACCTGCTCCGGGGTAATGGCAGCCAGCACCTCGAGCCCGGCATCAGCCTTGCCGCCGATGGCGCCGGCAGCTGCGGCGATGGCCAGCCCTATCCTGCCGGTGCCGGGTACATAGACCCCCATGGAGTTCTTGTAGAGATTGTCCGAGACCACCACCGACAGACGCTCGGGCTCACACCCCAGCGCCCTGGCGGCGACGGCCGCGGCATAAGCGGCGGCGATGGGCTCGGTACAGCCCAGCGCCGGTTTGACAACCTGTTGAATAATCTTCAGATACTGCTGCCATGCTTGTTTCATTGCGAGAACCTTTCTGTGTGCATTAACGGGCGATATGGGCGATGGCTTCGACTTCCACCCTGACCCCCATGGGCAGATCTTTCACCGCGAAACAGCTGCGCGCCGGACAATCCTGCTGGAAATAGCGTTTATAAACCGCGTTGAATGCGGCAAAATCGCTGATCTCCGCCAGGTAACAGGTGGTCTTGAGCACGGTATCGAGCGAGCCGCCACCCGCCTCCAGCACGGATTTCAGGTTTTCCAGCGCCTGCTGGCTCTGGGCCGTGATGCCCCCTTCCACCACGCCCCCTTGCTGCTTGCAGACCGGCAACTGACCGGAGGTAAAGATGAGATCGCCATAGGCAGTGCCATGGCTGTAGGGGCCGATGGCATCGGGTGCGGCATTCGCCACTATGACCTGTTTCTTCATATCGCCACTCCTTAATATGCAATTATTTTTGCAAACGTTGTTTTGCTTTCACTCAACATTATTTGCTTATTAATTGAGTTATTCAACTAAAAACTAAAAACCTAGTCATGAATTCCATTTTATTGTAAACAAAAAGCGTGATCGACCTCCTTCTTTGGATAAAAGAGCATTGTCCGCCAACTTTTTATTCAACTATATTTGCACCGAATTCATTGCCATTACAAAAACAAGGGACTCTAGATATGTACACAACGGCAACCACCCAGCCCGCCACGGGCACGGGTAGCGCAATACACAAGGGCCCGCTGATGGGCACACTGGAATGGAAAGAGGCGGTTCGTTTTGACAGCACCGACTGGGGCTGGATCATCATGAGCATCGGCATGGCCATCGGGGCGGGGATCGTTTTCCTGCCGGTACAGGTGGGGCTGATGGGGTTGTGGGTCTTCCTGCTGTCGGCGGTGATCGGTTACCCGGCCATGTACATGTTCCAGCGCCTCTTCATCAATACCCTGGCCACCTCCCCCGAGTGCAAGGATTACCCCAGCGTCATCACGGGTTACCTGGGCAAGAACTGGGGCATGCTGCTCGGCGCCCTCTACTTCGTGATGCTGGTGATCTGGGTGTTTGTCTACTCCACCGCCATCACCAATGACAGCGCCTCCTTCCTCCACAGTTTCGGCATCACCGACACCCTGCTCTCGAAAAACCCGCTCTACGGTCTGGTACTGATCTGCGCCCTGGTGGCGCTGGCATCCCGCGGCGAGAACCTCTTGTTCAAGATCTCCAGCTTCATGGTACTGACCAAGATCAGCGTGGTAGCCCTGCTCGGTCTGATGATGGTGGACAAATGGGATGCGGCCAATATCACCGCCATGCCCACCGTCGGTCACTGGATGAAGGATGCCGTCATCATGCTCCCCTTCACCCTGACCTCCATCCTCTTTATCCAAAGCCTGAGCCCCATGGTGATCTCCTACCGTTCGCGGGAAAAATCCCTGGAGGTGGCCCGCTTCAAGGCCATGCGTGCCATGAACATCGCCTTCGGCATCCTGTTCGTGGTGGTCTTCTTCTACGCCATCTCCTTCACCCTGGCCATGGGCCACGAGCAGGCAGTCAGGGCCTCCGAGGAGAACATCTCGGCGCTGGCCATGGTGGCACAGGGCGTGCCGGGCCAGACCCTCAAACTCTTGAGCCTGACTCTCAACATCTTCGCGGTGATGACCGCCTACTTCGGCGTCTATCTCGGTTTTCGGGAAGCCTGCCAGGGGCTGACCATGAACCTGCTGCGCCGCGTCATGCCCGATGAGCGCATCAACCGGGATCTGGTAGGCAAAGGGATCATGTTGTTTACCGTCATGCTCTCCTGGGGCGCCATCGTGCTCAACGCCCCCGTGCTGAGTTTTACCTCCATCTGCAGCCCCATCTTCGGCATGGTGGGCTGCCTCATCCCGGCTTATCTGGTCTATCAGGTGCCAGCGCTGCACAAGTACAAGGGCACTTCCCTCTACATCATCATCATCACCGGTCTGCTGCTCTGCGTATCGCCCTTCCTGGCGTTCAATTAACTCGCGGTGACGACACAACAAAAGGGCCACCCCAGGTGGCCCTTTTTCTGGATAGCGACTTCGCCTGGCAACTCGCCGCCATCAAGGCCCGGATGAGAGCCAGCTCAACCTCCCTGCACAAAAACAACTACCCCGTCTTGCTTGGCTGGGGACAAAGACGTAGTCTCGAACGAAAACAAAACATGGCCAACCCGCTCTCCCGAATCAGGGAGTTCGAGGCAAGGGCCAGATACGACAGATTGAAAGAGCCACCCTCTATCACCTCGTTCAGGCAAGGAATTTCAGATGGCGAGATACCAGTTTTTCAGCATTCCGGCATCCAGCCGGCAGCAATACACCTTTATCGACATGGCCTCCCCCACTTTTTTGATTGAGAAAGAGGCGTTATTGGCCCAGGGATTCGAGGTCCAAGAGGATTTTATCGATGCCCAAAGCCCGACAGAGGCGGTGGAGAAGTACCAGTCCGGCTTTCTCTATGTGGCTGACGAAATAGGCAAATCAGACGAAGCCTATGCCGCGGCGACGGCACTGCTGGAAGCTGGCAAGGGATTATTCGATCGAAAAGCGGGCCATTGACGAGGAAAGAAGATGGCCATCGCGACAAGGCGTCCGATGGCCAACAGGATAGTCAGATGCAGGCAAGCTGGCGGAGCATCTCCACCAGCTCCTCTTCGCTGCTCGGCTCATAGGCCAATTGCAGGCTTGGGGCGGCGCCGCCCATCAGCATGTAGACGTTCGTGCTGCAGTGGTCATAGTGATACCACTTACCGTCGATACAGACATCGGTATAGCATCTCGGGTCCCTTTTGAGTTCCATACAAGCTTCCTTTTGTGTCATACCACCAACATCATTTTCGACCGTAAAGTAACCAGAGCGTTACAAACTTGATACAGATCAAGTCCGGGTGGCGACACCGCGATTTGTCGGCAAAAAAGTTCCGATAGACACTGTTTATCGCCCATTGAAGGCCATCTGCTTCCTGTTAAGTTCTCAGTCAGCCATGTCCGCCACAATGACATCGGGCTGAATGGAAGATGAGCAATCTCCTGGGCACCCTTCACATCATGGGCAGCCTCACCGGCATGAGGCGCCTGCGCCATATCGACCAGGCAAGCAGAGGATGCATAAATGTCCTACCCGCACATAGATCTGAACCTGTTTCGCATCTTCGATCGCGTCATGACCGAGAAGGGGGTATCGGCCGCCGCCGCCAGCCTGGAGATGACCCCCGCCGCCATCAGTCAGGCCATTCGCAGGCTCAGCGATCTCATCGGCGAGCCCCTGTTTCGCCGCGAGGGACGCGGGATCATCCCCACCAGCCGCGCCCTCGGACTGCACAGAGAGATCCGCACCGCCCTGCACACCCTGGAGCGATCCCTGTTGCTCAACCAGGAGTTTGATCCACTCACCAGCCAGCGCATTTTTCGCATCGCCAGCCACCCGGATCTCGATCTCCTGCTGTTGCCGGCGCTGCTCGCCCATCTGGCCAGGGTGGCGCCCCATTGCCGGGTGGAGTCGGTGCCCGGCATGTTTGAAGAGCACCTGCGTCAGCAGGCGCTGCGCCTTCGCAATATCGACCTGGTGCTGGCCAGCACGGCGGTGGAGGAGCCCGGCTTTTGCAACGAATCCCTGCTGACCCTGGAGCTCAGGGTGGCCTGTCGCGCCGATCATCCGCGCATCGGGGAGAGTCTCGACTTCGAAACCTTCTTTGCCGAGGAGCAGGTGGTCTGGGATGTGCGCCGCAAGGATGACTGGGTCATCCGCAGCCTCAGCGAGCAGGCCCTGCCTCCCCGCAAGATTGCCTATGAGAGCAACGCCCTGCTCACCGCCCTCTCCCTGGTCAGCCAGACCGAGTGGCTCTGCGTGGTCAGCCAGTGGCATGTCACACAGGTGCGCGACACCCTGCGGCTCAAGGATTTTCCGCTGCCCTGGGCCTCCAGCCACTGCCCCGTTTATCTCAGCTGGCACCAGGCGCAGGGCCGGGATCCCGGCCTCCAGTGGTTTATCCGCCAACTGCACCTGATTGCCGCAAGCTGCCCCCCTCATTTAACGGCTGCTTAACTGTCGTTTATTGCCGGCTGCCATGATTGCTGCCGCCGGCCTCGCTACTCTGGTGCCTAACCCATTGCCGTGCCCTCGGCGCAATGCCGCAACGCCCGACTAACAGAGCGATGCTGACCATGTTGATGGGACATGTCGTCAGGCGCCATCTCGGCTACCCGTCACTCACCCTGTTTACCGGGAGGCATCAGAGTCTGACTACACTTGGTCCTGCCTACCCACCACAATCTGGAGAAAGACAAATGAAGCTCAAGTTCTCGACACACACCATTGTCACCCTATGCCTCTCCGGCTCCCTGCTGTTGCAGCCGGCCTGGGCCGTCATCAACCCCAAGCCGGCCACCGAATTTACCATTCAGGCCAACCAGAATGTGCTGCACACCCTGCCATTCAACGACAAGCAGGATTTCGAGGACGCCCGGCGCGGCTTCATCGCCAAACCGGATACCCTCACCATCAAGGATGACAAGGGCAACGTGGTATGGGATCTGGAGCAATACAAGACCTATATCGGCCTGGACAAGACGGCGCCGGATACCGTCAACCCGAGCCTGTGGCGCAATGCCCAGCTGAACATGGAGTACGGCTTGTTCAAGGTGACCGACAAGATTTACCAGATCCGCGGCTTCGATCTTTCCAACATCACCTTCATCCAGGGTGACAAGGGGTGGATCGTCTTCGACCCGCTGATCTCGCCGCAGACCGCCAAGGCGGCCCTCGCCTTCATCAACAAGACCCTGGGCGAGCGGCCGGTCAGCGCCGTGGTTTACAGCCACTCCCACGTGGATCACTACGGCGGGGCAGCCGGCCTCTTCAACTCGCAGGATGAGGTGAAAAAGAACGGGGTTCAGATCATCGCCCCCGAAGGGTTCACCGAGCATGCGGTCTCGGAAAACGTCATCGCCGGCAATGCCATGGCCCGCCGCGCCGTCTACATGTATGGCGCCCTGCTGCCGCGCAATGCCCAGGGAGGCGTGAATGGCGGCCTGGGGCAGACCACCTCCACCGGCGTTCCCTCCCTGCTGCTGCCAACCCGCTTCATCACCAAGACCGGGGAAGAGGTCACCCTGGATGGCGTGCGGATGGTCTTCCAGATGACTCCGGGCACCGAAGCGCCGGCCGAGATGAACACCTGGTTCCCGGACAGCAAGGCGCTCTGGATGGCCGAGAATACCACCAATACCATGCACAACATCCTCACCCTGCGCGGCGCCCAGGTGCGCGATGCCCTCAAGTGGTCCAGCTTCCTCAACGAGACCATCGAAACCTGGGGCGACCAGGCCCAGGTCAAGTTCCAGAGCCACCACTGGCCGCGCTGGGGCAATGCCAGCATCGTCGACTACTTCAAGAAGCAGCGGGATCTCTACAAGTACATCCACGATCAGTCGGTGCGCCTGATGAACATGGGCTACACGGGTGAGGAGATCTCGGAGAAGATTGCCCTGCCCCCCGAGCTCAACGACTTCTGGCCGAACCGCGGTTACTACGGCACCCTGCGCCACAACAGCCGGGCCGTCTATCAGCGCTACATGGGCTGGTACTCCGGCAACCCCTCCGATCTGGACAACCTGCCACCCGAGATGGTCGGCCCCAAATACGTCGAGTTCATGGGTGGTGAGCAAGCGCTCCTGAAGAAAGCCAAGGCGTCGTTCGACAAGGGGGAATATCGCTGGGTAGCGGAAGTGCTCAAGCATCTGGTATTCGCCAACCCCAACAACCAGGAGGGCAAGCTGCTGCTGGCCGACGCGCTCGAACAGTTGGGTTATCAGGCCGAGTCCGGCCCATGGCGCTCCGTCTATCTGCAGGGGGCCTATGAGCTGCGCAACGGCGTGCCCACTGCTGGCGGTACCGTTACCGCCTCGCCGGATACCATTCGCGCCATGAGTCCCAGCATGCTGTTCGACTATCTGGCGGTACGCATCAATCCGGAGAAAGCGGCCGGCAAGAAGATGGTCATCAACATGGACTTCACCGACATCGGGGAGAAACACACCCTGAGCCTGGAGAACGCCGTACTCAACCACACCACCCGCTATGCCGCCAAGCCGGATGTTACCCTCACCTTGAGCAAGCAGACCCTGGACGACATCCAGCTGGGCCAGGGCACGCTGGAGCAGAAGATCGCCAGCGGCGAGATCAAGGTTCAGGGCGACCAGCAGACCTTCAGTGACTTCGTCGGCCTGCTCGACAAGTTCAACTTCTGGTTCAACATAGTGACCCCATGATGCGACGCACCCTGCGCGTGTGCATGACCCTGCTCTGCCTCATCCCCGGGATGGGGCAGACTTGCGGTTATGACGCACTCTACCCCAATCCGTTTGAACAGAGCTGGCCCGGTACGCTCGACGTCGCCATGGCGACCGCGGCGGCGGTCAATGATGACAGACTGACCCGTCTGCCCCCCCTCACCGGCGAGGCGGGGTTTACCCGCAGCCAGGCCTGGCTGCAGGCCCTGAAGAGCCGCTTCCAGCAGGCCGGCGTCAGGGGCGGCGTCTCCATCCTGCTGGTCGATTCCGGGCTCTGGTCGAGGCTGCGTGGCAAGGAGTCGCTGCTGCTGCAGTTGCACACCCCCGGGCCTCATGCGGATGACAGGGTGATGCTGCTGAGCGAGGCCGCCCTCGACGCCCTGCTGGCCGGCACCCTCACCATAGAGGAGGCGCTGCGGCTGGGAGTGGTTGCCTTGCCGGGCGAGGATGGCCGGCAATTGCAGCATGACTTGCACCTGGCCCTGGGCTCATGACCGCTCAGATATGAAAAAAGGGAGGCATCTGCCTCCCTTTTCTTTGCTGCCATCGGGGCAACGAACCAGCGCGGGCGCTTATTCGTCTTCCAGGTAGGCGTAGCCTTGCAGACCCAGCTCCAGCTCGTCGAGCAGGGCCTTGCGGGTCGCGTCGTCCAGTGCCGGGTGGGAGACGATCCGCTGGTAGTTCTCGCGGATCACGGACGGGTCGATGTTGACGTAACGCAGCAGCTGGTCGACGGTGTCGCCACGCACCACGTTGCGGATGTCCATCTTGCCTTCCTCGTCCAGCCACACTTCCGCGCAGTGGGTGTCACCGAACAGGTTATGCAGATCGCCGAGGATCTCCTGATAGGCGCCCACCAGGAAGAAGCCGACGTGGCACTCTTCGTTCTGGCCATACACCGGCATCGGCAGGGTGCTTTCCACACCCAGACCGTCGACGTAGTGCTCCACCTGACCGTCGGAGTCGCAGGTGATGTCCATCAGGATGCCGCGGCGGGTGAGCGGACGCTCGAGGCCGGAGAGCGGCATCACCGGGAACACCTGACCGATACCCCAGGCATCCGGCAGGGACTGGAACAGGGAGAAGTTCGCAAAGCACTTGTCCGCCAACTTCTCGGAGAGCTCGTCAGCCAGCGCACGGTGGTTGCGGTTGACCGGGTTGAGCAGCTCTTTCAGTGCCAGACAGGTGTTCTGGTGCAGCATCTCGGCCCAGGCGCGCTGCTCGAGATTGAGCAGGCCCATGGTGTACTGGGTGTTGACGTCTGCCAGATCCGCCACCGAATCGTGGAAGATCTCCAGCAGGGAGGGATCTTCCCCGCGCAGATCCAGCCAGCCTTTCCACATGTTTTGCAAAATGGTGGGCGCGTCTTCATCCGGGGCACTGATGTCGTTCACCTCGACCCCTTCGGCACCAATGATGTTGGTTACCAGCACGGCGTGGTGCGCAGTCAGGGCTCGGCCGGACTCGCTGATGATGGTCGGGTGCGGCAGGTCGAACTCGCGGCACACGTCGCCAATGCCCCACACCACGTTGTTGGCGTACTCGGAGAGGCTGTAGTTGGCGGAGCAGTGGCTCTGGGAGCGGGTACCCTCATAGTCCACACCCAGGCCACCGCCTACGTCAACGACTTCGATGTTGGCACCGAGGCGACGCAGTTCGGCGTAGAAACGGCCGCACTCGCGGATGCCACCCTGGATGTCGCGGATGTTGGCGATCTGGGAGCCCAGGTGGAAGTGCAGCAGTTGCAGGCAGTCCAGCTTGCCGACGCTGCGCAGACGCTCGATCAGCGCCAGGATCTGGGAGGCGGACAGGCCAAATTTGGACATGGAGCCGCCGCTCGATTCCCACATGCCGGAGCCGGTGGAAGCGAGCTTGGCACGCACCCCGATGTTGGGCTTGATGTTGAGACGAGCTGACTCGTCCAGCACCATTTCCAGCTCGGAGGGTTTCTCCACCACGATGTAGACCTTGTGGCCCATCAGGTTGCCCAGCAGGGCGTGGCGGACATATTCGCGATCTTTGTAACCGTTGCAGACGATCACCGAGCCTTGCTCATGGTGATGGGACAACACGGCAAGCAGTTCCGGTTTGGAACCAGCTTCCAGGCCAAGCCGGGGCTTGTCACTGTAGGACTGGCTGATGGTCTCGATGACGCGGCGCTGCTGGTTTACCTTGATCGGGTAAACGCACAGGTAGTCCCCTTCATAGCCTGACTTCTCGATGGCCTGACCGAAGGCGTTGAACAGCGCATCGACCCGGCTCTTGAGGATGTCGGGGAAACGCAGCAGCACAGGGGTGGTCAGCCCGGATTGACGCAGTTGTTCGATGGCGTCGGAGAGCACGATCTGTGCATCAGGGCGTGATTTGTCGGGAGCAACGGTCACATGACCGGCGTCATTGATATTGAAAAAACCCGCACCCCAGTAGGGAACGTTGTAGACCTTCAAGGAGTCCTTGCTGGACCAGTTAGTCATGGGCTATGCCTCGCAAATGAGCGGCCGGTGGCCGCCTTCGTTACCCTCAATCACATCCAGACCATTTGCGGCAAGCCAAGGCTGCCTGGTGGATTTTGGGAAGTAACGAGTCTTGATGTGGGGCTGGTGGCTTTACATCAAGCTCAACGGTATGCGGTGCTACGATGCCGTAGTACCGCGGTACTTTGATGACAGACAGCATCAGCCACGCAGTCTGTTCATCATTCGGCAGCCATCACGACAGCAGGAGAGAGGTTCAAGGAAGAGATGCGAAGGCGCCAGCACGCATGCGTGTTGATAGACGACAACAACCACAGCCAACCCATTTCCAGTGACCGCCCATGACAAGGGAAGATGATGAGCCGTCGGCTCACTCGGTCAAATGCAAAATGAGAGTCTGTTGTTCTCCCTGATACCGGAGCCTAACCGGTATTAAAGAAACCATTCCCCAGCAGTGTCTGTCGTTTCTGCGTGCCTCGCCCTATAGGCGTGTGATCGTCCGGGTGTCTGGCGGCCTCTGCCTGCGTCAGGGTTACCCTTGGATCGGCGCGGAGTGTACACACTTAAGGCCGGCCGTGACAATAAAAAATCGCGTTGCAAATCCCCTTTTTTTCACCCGTGTGAATATCGCTGCCAGGCAGGCGCCATCAGGGATAGCGCCTCATTCGCTCCCCCTCCTTTACCCCTGAAAAGAGTCACGTTTTTCCGCCATGACGGGCAGCCCTGACCAGGCGGGCCTTGCAGCCAAAAAGCAGCTCTTTGCCGGCGCCTAAAAATCCTGAAACCCCTTCGCTTTATGCAGAGCGGGCCCACCCGCGTCAGGGAGTGACGCCCCGACATAAAAAATGGAGAAAACCTGCGCTGACGCAATGAGCGAGAAAACGGGATTGGCCACAATGACCCTTCATTACCGGAGGCTACTAATGGATACCCTGCTTGAGCGTTTCTTGCGTTACGTGACTTTTCATACCCGCTCTGACGAGACCAATCCCGCCTGTCCCAGCAGTGAAGGCCAGCTGGTCTTTGCCCGAGTCCTCAAGGAAGAGATGGAAGCCCTGGGGCTGACCCGGGTCACCCTGGACGAACACGGCTACCTCACCGCCTGCCTGCCGGGCAACCAGCCAGAGGCTCCCGCCATCGGTCTTATCGCCCACATGGATACCGCCGATTACGAGGCCGAGCACGTGGAGCCCCAGATCATCGAGAACTACCAGGGTGGGGATATCTGCCTTGGCAAGGGTGACGAGGTGCTGACCATCCGCGACTACCGTTTCCTGAAAAACTACCTGGGCCAGGATCTCATTACCACGGACGGCACTACCCTGCTCGGTGCCGACGACAAGGCGGGCATCGCCGAGATCCTTACCGCCATCGATCATCTGCTGGCTCACCCCGAGATCCCTCGCGGCGATATCTGGGTCGGCTTCACCCCGGACGAGGAGATAGGCCGCGGCGCCAACCTCTTCCCACTGGACAGATTTCCGGCCAAGTGGGCCTATACCGTCGATGGCGGCGAACTGGGAGAGCTCGAATACGAGAACTTCAACGCCGCCAGCGCCACCATCCGTTTTGTCGGCAACAACGTGCACCCGGGTACCGCCAAGGGCAGCATGATCAACAGCCAGACTCTGGCCGCCCGCTTCCAAGCCGCCATGCCGGCCGAGCAGACGCCCGAGTGTACCGAGGGCTACGAAGGCTTCTTCCACCTGGCCCAGATGAACGGCACTGTGGAGGAGTGCACCCTGCACTACATCATCCGTGACTTCGACGACGAGGGGTTTGCCAGTCGCAAGGCCGAGATGGAGCGACGGGTCGCCGCCATGCAGGCCGAGTACCCCAAGGCCCGCATCGAGCTCACCCTGACCGACAGCTATCGCAACATGCGCAGCCAGATTGAGCCGCATATGCATATTGTGGAGCTGGCCAAGGCGGCGATGATCGCGGCCGACGTGAGCCCCAGGGTCAAGCCGATCCGCGGTGGCACCGACGGTGCCCGCCTCTCCTTTATGGGACTGCCTTGTCCCAACCTGTTTACCGGTGGCCACAACTTCCACGGCAAGCACGAGTTCATCCCGCTGCAATCCATGGAAAAAGCGGTCGCTACCCTGGTGGAACTGGTTCGCCTGACGGCCGCCTGGCGCGGCTGATCCTCGCCGATAACCCGCAGGGCGACTCCCTTCGCCCTGCCATCAAACTGTCATCCCGCTGCCACACGGCGGGAACAGATCACCCTCATGATGGGGCAAATCCTCGCCGGAGCGCCCCAGATGTTCAGTGTCGATACCCTGCTTGCCCAGCACTTTCCCCGCCTGCATGGCTCCCCCGCACTCGCCCCGCTCAGCAAGCGGGCCTTGGCCTGGCTCTTCAACGAGCAGGTCTTCCAGCAGTTTGCCAGCCGCTACCCTCACCTGCGCGGACTCGATTTTGTCGAACAGGTGCTGGCCCAGCTCGACTTCGACTACCGGGTCAGCGAGGCGCAGCTGGAACACATCCCCGCCAGTGGCCGGGTGATCATCGTCGCCAACCACCCCATAGGGTCTCTCGACGGGCTGGCACTACTGCGCCTGCTCGGCCGCATCCGCCCCGATGTGAAAATCGTGGCCAACCAGCTGCTGGCCCAGCTTGCGCCGCTACGCTCCCTGTTGCTGCCGGTGGACAACCTGGGAGGCAAGACGGACAGGCGCGCCATTCTGGCGATGGGGGAGCACCTGGCGGGGGAAGGGGCGCTGGTGATCTTCCCCGCCGGCGAGGTATCGCGCCTCGGTCCCAAGGGAGTAAAAGATGGCCCCTGGCAGGGAGGCTTCATCAAGCTGGCCCAGCGTACCCGCACTCCGCTGGTGCCCGTCCATCTGGGGGGGCACAACAGCCTCGGCTTTTACCTTCTCTCCTGGCTCAGCAAACCGGCCTCCGGCCTGCTGCTGGTTCGCCAGCTGTTCCGCCAGCAGGGGCAGACACTGCCGATGACCATCGGGGCCAGGATCCCCTCCTCCAGCCTTGGCGATCTGCCCGCCAAAACGGCGGCACGGCTGGTGCGAAGCCACCTCTATCGCATCGGGCGAGGACAGGCGGGCAAGCTTGCGACCGAGGCCCCCATCGCCCTGCCGGAGGATCGCCGCCTGCTCAAGCAGGCCATCGATCGCAGCGAGGTGCTCGGCCACACTCCGGATGGCCAATCCATCCTGCTCTATCGCCGCCATGAGACGGGTCATTCGGTGATCCTGCGCGAGCTGGGTCGATTGCGGGAGATCGCCTTTCGAGCGGTGGGGGAAGGCTCGGGCAAGCGGCGGGATCTCGACGGCTTTGACGATGACTATTACCACCTCATCCTCTGGGATCCGGCCAGGCTCGACATCATAGGCGCCTACCGTTTCGCCCCGGTGGCCGAGCTGCTGGCAAGCAAGGGATTGGCCGGCCTCTACAGCCACACCCTGTTCGGCTTCGAGGAGAAGCTGTTGCCTCGGCTGGAGCAGGCCATTGAACTGGGCCGCAGCTTTATCCAGCCCGCCTACTGGGGCAAGCGGGGTCTGGATTACCTTTGGTTCGGCATCGGCGCCTATCTGGCCCGCTATCCCGACTACCGCTATCTGTTTGGCCCGGTGTCACTGTCCGGCAGCCTGCCGCCGGCGGCCAAGGATCTACTGGTAAGCTTCTATCGCCAGCACTTTGCCCCCACGCTTGCGCTCGCCCCGTCGCGTCGCCCCTACCCCATGACGCCGCCGCTGTTCGCGGGCACGGATTACAGCGCCGATCTCAGGGAGCTCAAGGGCCGTCTCGACAACCTGGGCTGCGCCATTCCCACCCTCTACAAGCAGTATTCCGAGCTGTGCGAGCCGGGGGGCGTGCAGTTTATGGACTTTGGCATCGACCCCGACTTCAATCACTGCATCGACGGCCTGGTGTGGGTGGATGTGAGCCGCATCAAGCCCCACAAGCGGGCCCGCTATATCGGCAACCCACAGGACGTGGAGCTGGCCCCTGGCGAGGGGCGAACGCCACAATAGAGGTGCGCTGCAATAACAGAGGGAGGCCACGGCCTCCCTCTTGGTATGTTTCTATTGTCTCTGGCACTTGCCCTTGTCAGGACCAGCGTCCCCTTACTCGGCAGCCGGCTTGCGATCGGCGTGGCCAAGGTCGCGCTCGGGGGCGATGATGTCGCGCACCCGCTGCTTGATCTCCTTGGCCTCGGGAAAGCCCTCGTCAGCCACCCGATCCCACACCTGCACGCCATTCACCAGGATGCGAAATTCACCCTTGCTGGCCGGTACCAGGGCTACCTCACCTAGCTCGCTGTCGAAGGTGGAGAGCAGCTCCTGGGCCAGCCAGGCGGCGCGCAACATCCAGCGGCAGAGGGTGCAGTAGCGGATCTCGATGCGGGGTTTGCCGACCAGGATGGACAAGTCGCTCATTCGGTCACTCCATGAAAATCGGTCAGCCAGTGGCGGGCGATGGCCCGCATGGTGGATTCCGGCAGCTCCAGCAGGCTGGGAGCCAGGGGGCCGGCGGCCAGCATCCTTATCCCCTCCATGATCTCCGCCAGCACCAGATAGACGTATTCACCGATGACGGCGCCATGGACGAAGTTGACCGCCTCGCCCCGGTTGAGCAGATAGATCTGGCTGCCATCGGGACGGTTGAGGGCCAGCACATGGGGACACACCTCCTCGCTCGGCCAGGGTAGCCGGGCCAGGCAGAAGGCGAACTCGTCGTCGGCGGAGGTGACCGAGGCCACCATGGTGCCCGGGCGCAGTGCCTGCAGATCCGCGAGATCGAGAGAGCCATTGCCGGTGGAGCAGATCACCAGCTCGGCGCGGCGCAGGGCCTCCTCCTTGGTGATCAGGCGAAAGCCGTGGGAGAGCGCCTCGACCTGGCGCAGCACGTCCGTCTCCACCAGCCCCAGATGGAGGTTGCGGCAGCGCAGGTCGCGGGCGATGCTGCGCCCCACCTTGCCATAACCGAACAGCGCCGCCTCGCAGACATTGAAGGTGCGGTTGAGCGTGCGAGCCAGCGATTCGGCGGAGTAGACCACGCTCAGGCCAATCTGGATATCCTCGGCCTGCTTGAGGGGGCTGCGCGCCACCGACACGACAGGGGTCGCCAGCACCTCCTGCTCGTAGCGCTGATGGCCATTCTCGGTCATCTCCACCACGCCGAGAAAACGGGGGCCGAAATACTCGCTCAGGGTCGCCTGGGTCTTGGCAAAATAACCGCCGATATCGAGGATGATAAGTCGTTCGTGGGGGGCTACCAGCGGGGCTATCTGGGCGATGACACCATCGGGATCATTGGTCCACTGACGGTTGAGGGTACAGACGGGATAGTGGCGGGAGACCCACTCCAGGGTCGGCGCATGCACCGATTTGGGCTTTGGCAGGATGGCTGCGATGCGCCCCATCTGACCAAGGGCCTCGATAAAGCGGGGGCGGTCGGGGAGCAGATGGGTGACCAGCAGGATGCAAAGACCATCGATACGTCCCTGATCGATAAAATGGCGAAAAAACAGATGCTCAGATCCTTGACTGCGCAACTGTGGCCTCCTTAATGTGCCGCAAAGCAGGCAAACAGAACCCGGCATGACCGGGTTCTGTGTGTATCCAGTGAAATGAAAATCCTTTTTATCTTAAACACATAGGCGGCTCAATCATTATCTGCCAAGAGTATGAGCAGGTATGCAAAAATGCTCATAATTGTCTGTTTTTTATGCAAAAACTCAGTAAAGAGAAGCCTCGGGCCAGACCCACCACAGGCTGATGCCAGTCCCCACCCCGGCCAGCAGGATCAGGATCCCCCAACGGGTCTGCCACCGGGTGTTGCGAAGCCCCCACTCCAGCAGCGGCAGCAGCCAGACCGGCAGCAAGACGCTCAAAGGCACCTCCACGTATTGCCAGGCGAGCATCTGGACGAAGGCCAGCGCCAACGCCAGGGCGGCAGGCGCCACTTTCGCCCCGGCAAAGGTGGCCAGCAGCGCCCGAAAACCGGTCAATGCCGCCAGGGCCCCCGCCAGCTGGGCGATCAGCAGACTGCCATCGATACCGATCACCAGCGCCAGCCAGACAAAGCCGAGGGCAAAACCCAGCCCCTCGCGGCTATCCCCCTGCCAGGCGGCAACGCCGTACCAGACGATGGCGGGCAGCAGCGCCAGCCAGATGCGCGGCTCGCCAGCCAGCACAGAGGCCAGCCCCTGCCACCACACCAGGGCACCCGCCACGGCAAACAGCAGCAAGGCTGCGCGCTTGTCCGCCAGCTGGGCCGCGATGGCGGGCACCAGCAGGGTCAACGGCAGCCACTGCCACGCCTTGACCGGCACGCCATAGAAACCGCCCAGCAGCG
The DNA here is from genome assembly GCF_019048725.1 of Aeromonas sp. FDAARGOS 1407. NCBI lineage: Bacteria > Pseudomonadati > Pseudomonadota > Gammaproteobacteria > Aeromonadales > Aeromonadaceae > Aeromonas > Aeromonas sp. FDAARGOS 1407. The sequence goes on along the minus strand of NZ_CP077399.1, from coordinate 2,454,079 downwards.
AGCCCACCAGCCAGAGGGCCAGCGCCCCCCACAGATACGCCGCGCGCGGCCAGCGCCATGACAGCAAAGCGGCCCCCAAGGGGGCCGCCAGGGTTTGAAGCAGAAGTGCCGCACCCATTACTTGCGCACGCCTTCGACAAACAGCTGAATAGCCATCTCGTCAGGGATGCCCGGCAGCATGTAGTTCACGCCGAAATCGCTGCGCTTGATGGTGGTGGAGGCGTTGAAGCCGCTGCGATAGCCGCCCCAGGGATCCTTGCCCTCGCCGATCTTGACCAGATCGAAAGCCACTTCCTTGCTGACGCCGTGCAGGGTCAGGGTCCCCTTGAGCACGCCCTTATCCTTGCTGCCTTCATAGGCGGAGCTGACGAAGGTCATTTTGGGATACTGCTTCACGTCGAGAAAATCGGGACTACGCAGGTGCTTGTCCCGGGCCTCATGGTTGGAATCCACGCTGGCGGCATCCACCTCGAAGCTCGCCTTGGCGGCGGTCGGGTTGGCGTCATCCATGCTGAAGGTGCCGCTGAAGGTGTTGAAACGGCCCACCAGTTCGGAGAAGCCGAGGTGGCCCACCTTGAACTGCACCGTGGTGTGCGCCGCATCGACATCGTAATCGGCCGCCATCAGGGGGGTCGCCATAAACAGGCAGGAGGCCAGCAGGGCCTTGGTCATTTTCATCCGTTCGTTCCTTCATTGGGTTCACATCGGTAAACAAAATGCTAACCTCCTTGCCTGAATGAATAATCAGTGATTTATTAAATTAATTATTTACTGAGGATGGAAAATGGATCAGATCGCCGCCATGCGTACCTTCATCAAGGTGGTGGAGTGCCAGAGTTTTACCAAGGCGGCCCATCAGCTCGGCATCTCGGTGGCCATGGCCTCCAAGCTGATGCAGCAGCTGGAGGAGTCTCTCGCCACCCGCCTGCTGTCGCGCACCACCCGCCAGGTCAATCCCACCGAGGCGGGCCAGTTCTACTATCAGCGCTCGCAGGCCTTGCTGGCGGAGCTCGAAGAGACCCACAGCCAGCTCACCCACCATAACCAGCAGCCCAATGGCACTCTCAAGCTGTCGGTGCCGATGGATTTTGGTTACCTGCACCTCTCCCCCGCCCTGCCGCTGTTTCGCGAGCGCTTCCCCGATCTCAAGCTGGATATCGAATACAGCGACAGGCGGGTGGCACTGGTGGAAGAGGGGTTCGATCTGGCGCTGCGGATCGGCCATCTGAGCGACTCCTCCCTGGTGGCGCGCCAGCTGGCGACGATCCGGCTCGAGCTGTGCGCAAGCCCGGCCTATCTGGCCCGCAAGGGAATACCAAAGAGCCCTGACGATCTCAGGCAGCACGACTGCCTCGTCTACACCCTGACCCAGCCGGAGTGGCACTTCAAACGGGATGGGGAGTCCCAGAGCGTGCGCCCGCAGGGGCCGCTTCGCGCCAACAACGGGGTGGCGCTGACCCGCGCCGCTTGTGATGATCAGGGCATCATATTGCAGCCCACCTTCATCGTGGGGGAGGCCCTGAACGATGGCAGGCTGGTAAGCTTGTTGCCCGAGTGGAACAAGGGTGAAGTGGGGCTCTATGCGGTCTATCCGCATCGGCGCTTCGTCTCGGCCAAGGTGCGCTGCTTTATCGAATTCGTGCAGGAGCGTTATCTCGCCCCGCAGAAGTGGGATCAGCCGGCCTGAAGCTAAGCCTGACTGGAGACAGAAGGTGACGCAGGCAGGTGGGCCAGCAGGCGTGCCGGCTCCGGGGTCAGCAGCCAGCGCGGCAAACGGGTGCGGATCGCCGTCAACTGCTGGTCGCTCAAGGCGTAGGGCAGTGTCACCTCAAGCTCCCTGCAGTCAAACATGGCGGCCAGCTGCAGGATCAAGATGAGGTTTGCCTCGTCGCTGCGACGCTTGTTGATGCGTTTTGCGATCTCGTGTTGCAGCTGGGTGCGCGAGTCCTGGGTCATCGCCTGCCAGCCAAACCCGAACAGGGGCACCAGGGCGCTGACGATGCCAAGGGCGGTGAGCGGCTGTTTGGGCGGGTGATAGAGCGCATTGAGATCCAGCAGAAGAGGATCCTGAGCACTCTCTCCCTCACCAAATAAAATCGTTTTCGTCATTGGATTACCCGTTATATTCCACTAGACTTCGCCGCATATTCTACCCCGACATGCCAACGAGGTGCTGATGCTAAGCGATATCGAGATCTCCCGCCAGTCCCCCCGCCTCCCCATCCACGAGCTGGCCCAGCGCCTCGCCATCCCGCCGCATCTGCTTTATCCCTACGGCCACTACAAGGGCAAATTGAGCCTGGATCTGCTCAAACAGGCCAACCCCAAGGCCGGCAAGCTGGTGCTGGTGAGCGCCATCACCCCGACCCCGCTCGGCGAGGGCAAGACGGTCACCACCCTCGGACTCTCCATGGGGCTCAACCATATCGGCCACCCCAGTATCGCCACCATACGTCAGCCGAGCCTCGGTCCCGTATTCGGGGTCAAGGGGGGCGCCGCCGGGGGCGGTCATGCCCAGGTGGTGCCGATGGAGGAGATGAACCTGCACCTGACCGGTGATTTTCACGCCCTGAGTGCCGCCCACAACCTGGCCGCCGCAGCCCTCGATGCCCGCCTGTTTCACGAGCGCAAACTCGGCGACCAGTTCAGCGCCAAAACCGGCCTGCCCCGGCTCGACATCGATCCGGCTCAGGTTCTCTGGCCACGCACCCTCGACATGAATGATCGCGCCCTGCGCCATCTCACCATAGGTCAGGGAGAGCCGGCCGATGGGGTGGAGCGCAGCGATCGCTTCGTCATCACCGCCGCCTCCGAGCTGATGGCCATCCTGGCGCTGGCCAGCGATCTGAAAGACTTGCGCGCGCGCATCGGCCGTATCCAGCTGGCCCTTGATATCCACGGCAACCCCATCACCGCCGAGCAACTTGAAGTGGCCGGCGCCATGACGGTGCTGCTCAAAGATGCCCTGCAACCCACCCTGATGCAGACCACGGAGCAGACCCCTGTGCTGGTGCACGCGGGGCCGTTTGCCAACATCGCCCACGGCAACTCCTCGGTGATTGCCGATCGCATCGCCCTTGGCCTCACCGACTATGTGGTGACCGAGGCAGGCTTTGGCTCCGACATGGGGCTGGAGAAGTTCTTCAACATCAAGAGCCGCCAATCCGGCATCACCCCCTCCTGCGTGGTGCTGGTGGCCACGGTGCGTGGCCTCAAGGCCAACAGCGGCCTGCTCGATATCCGCCCCGGCCAGCCGTTGCCCGCCAGCCTGCAGGGGGAAGATCTGGCCACCCTGCGCCAGGGCTGTGCCAACCTCGTTTGGCATATTCGCAATGCCCGCCGTTACGGGGTGCCCGTGGTGGTCGCCATCAACCGCTTCCCCACCGACAGCCAGGCTGAACTTGAGCTGCTGATGAGTGAAGCAATGAGCGCAGGAGCCTGTAGCACCGCCATCTCCCATGCTTTCGTGCAGGGCGGTGAAGGGGCCGCCGAGCTGGCCCAAGCTGTGGTCGATGCCTGCGCGTTGCCGAGCCGGAGCTCCCTGCTCTATCCCGACGAAATGAGCCTGAGTGCCAAGCTCGCCACCCTGGTGGAGTGCGGCTACGGCGGCCGCGGCGTCATCCTCTCCGACAAGGCGCGCCAGCAGCTGGCACGACTCTCGGCCGAAGGTTGGGATCATCTGCCCATCTGCATGGCCAAGACCCCCCTCTCCATCAGCCATGATCCGGCAAAAAAGGGCGTGCCCCGAGATTTCGAGATCCCCGTCGACGAAGTGAAACTGTGCGCCGGCGCCGGTTTCGTCTATGCCCTGGCGGGCCCCATCATGACCATGCCGGGCCTGGGCAGCCTGCCAGCCTATCGTCATATCGATATCGACGATAACGGCGACATCATCGGGCTGAGCTAAATAGTCAGGTAAGGGGTCTGGCGTCGGCCGATTACGCTTCGCTAATCGACCCTACGGTCAAAAAAACTGCCAGAAACGACAAGGCCCCGCCAATTGGCGGGGCCTTTCGTTATCACGCCAGCAAGGCTCTAGAGGGTAAAGCGCTGAGTCATATGGTGCAGGGTATTGGCCAGCTTGCTCAGCTCGCCACAGGCCTGGGCAATCTGGCTCGCGCCCTGGGCATTCTCGTCCGCTGCATTGTGAATGTTGACGATATTGCGGTTGAGCTCTTCGGTCACCGCGTTCTGCTCCTCGGTGGCGGTGGCGATCAGGGTGTTCATGTCGGTGATGCGCACCACGGCACTGTTGATGGTGTCGATGCTGGTCCCCGCATCCCGCGCCAGTCCCACGCTCTCCTGCATCTGGTGACGGCTCAGCTGCATGGCGTTGCCCGCCTCGGCGGCGCGGCTTTGCAGCAGCTCGATCATCTTGCTGATCTCGGCGGTGGAATCCTGGGTGCGCTGGGCCAGGGAGCGAACCTCGTCCGCCACCACGGCAAAGCCACGACCCTGTTCCCCTGCCCGTGCGGCCTCGATGGCTGCATTGAGGGCCAGCAGGTTGGTCTGGCCGGCGATGTCGCGGATCACATCCAGCACTACTGTAATGTTGGCGCTGTCCGCCTCCAGCTGCTGAACCACGGCACCGGCTTGCTCAATCTTCTCGGAGACCTCTTCGATGCTGCTGATGGCGCTGCGTACCACCTGGTTGCCATCGGCCGAGGTACGGGAAGCATCCTTGGCGGCACTCATGGCATCCGTGGTATTGCGGGCTACTTCGTTGACGGTGGACTGCATCTCGTTCATGGCGGTGGCAACCTGGGAGACTTCGCTCTGCTGGATGGCCATGCCGCTGGCAGATTGACTTGAGATGGCACTCACCTCCTCCACCGCGCTGCTGAGCTGGCTGACAGATCCGGCGATCTCACTCACCAGCTCGGACAGGGAGGTCTGCATCCGGTTGATGGCGCTGCCCAGCTGGCCCAGCTCGTCACGGTTGAAGCGGTTCTCCTTGATCCACTGTTGCAGTTCGCCCTGCCCCAGCTCGCCACCGGCGATACGCTGCGCCTGACGAGCCAGCATGATGAGGGGATCGCGGATCTGGCGGGTGAGCAGCATGGAGAGCATGACCACCAGAATGAGGGAGACCACCAGGGCGATGGAGACACTCCACTTGGCGCCATCGTAGGAGGCCACCACATCGGAGCGAGAGTCTGTGGCATAGCCGTGGTTGATACGGATCAGCTCGTCAACATAGTGATGCAGTGAGCCAAAGAGCGGCACCCCTTCTGCCAGGAAGATTTTCTGGGCTTCGGCCATCTGGCCGTTGTCCTGCAGCTGCGTGACCCGCTGGTGCAGGGCGACATAACGGGTCCACTCCGCCTTGACGCCGTCGAAGGCGCGACGCTCTTCCACATCTTCCGCCCAGATGGTGCGGTCATGGCCGGCCAGTTGCTTATCCACCTTGCGGATCAGATCAGCGGCCACATTACGATATTCCGCTCGCAGTTTCGGATCCTCGGCCACCACGAAGTAGCCGAGTTCATAGCGACGCAGTTCGCTGATGCGATCCCCAATCAGGGTGGTCCGGTTGACGGCCGGCAGTATGCTGTCGGTAAAGCGCAGCGCCGCTCCGTTCATGTTGCCAAACTGAACGATTGCAAAGCCGCCGATAAAGGCAACCATCAGGCCGAGCACGGCAAAACCGGCCGACAGTTTCTTGCCTATGGTCATGGAGCTGGTATTCATGGCATTTCCTGAAATTGAGTGAACAGGTTCCGCGGGCCTGTTGCGCGAGGCAAAGACCCGGATCCCGCGTTCCATCGCAGCTCATCGAGAAAATGAGTTTGGTCCTGAGGTAAAACAAGGGGCGTCAGGGGACAAACAGCCGTCTCCCGTGTCCCGAACAAGAAGGAATGGAGTCAAAACAACCCATTGTAAAAGCCTTATCGACCGACCTGGCCTATTCCTTGAGACTTTTATTGGTAAAAAATGCAGGCCGACTGTCAGCCTGCAGCAGAGAGGGAAAGTGCAGGGGCGGTTCTCATCGCCCCGCAAGTATCAGCTGCGCAAACCACCCAAAAACTCGGCGCGGGTATCAGGCTGGGTCTTGAACACGCCACCGAGGGAGGTGGTGGTGGTGTAAGAGGTGGAGTCCATCACCCCGCGAGCTTTCACGCAGAAGTGGGTCGCCTTGATGCTGATGGCCACATCCTGGGTGCCCAGCAGGGTCTGCAGCGCCAGCAGGATCTGCTGGGTGAGCCGCTCCTGCACCTGGGGACGACGGGCGAAGAACTGCACGATGCGGTTGATCTTCGAGAGCCCGATCACCTTGCCACGGGGGATATAGGCGACATGGGCCAGCCCGTCGATGGTCACGAAATGGTGCTCGCAGGTACTGGTGAGGCTGATGTCCCGCACCATGATCATCTCGTCTACCTGCATCTTGTTCTCGATCACCGTCACCTTGGGGAAGGTGGTGTAGTCGAGGCCGGAGAAAATCTCGTTCACGTACATCTTGGCGATGCGATGCGGCGTCTCGGCCAGGCTATCATCGGCCAGGTCCAGCCCCAGCGTCTCCATGATGGCGCGCATGTGGCCTTCGATCTTTTCCCGCTTCTGCTGGCTATCCAGCTGGTTGGCAACCAGGGGGGTTTCCAGTCCCTGGGCCTCGAGGGCAGCCCTGACCAGCAAGGCTTCCTGACTTAAGGTTGTCATTGTCGTCTCTCCCACGCTCAGGGACGGTGAGGGCCAATCGGGCGGCCCTTTATGGTATGGCGGCATAGTAAACGGCCATTGCCGCCAATATTCAAGTCAACTTGCGTTCCTAATCATACTTTATGGTCTAACGGGCACTTTTACCCTGCCACGACCTGCCCATCCGCAGGGATTTTTGTGATAATCCCGCCCTCAACCATAGAAAGAGGTAATGACGATGGGATTTGATACCAGCGGACTACTCCCCTTGAGCGATGCCCTGCAAGGGATGCTGGAGCAACTTGCCTGCTGCTGCGACACCGAGCAGCTGCCGCTGCCAGAGGCCCTCGGCCGGATCCTCGCGGACGATATCGCCTCTCCCCTCTCAGTGCCTCCGTTCGACAACTCCGCCATGGATGGCTATGCCGTGCGCCTGGCGGATCTCGCCGCGGGCACGCCGCTCATCATGGCGGGCAAGGCCTTCGCCGGCCAACCCTATCAGGGGGAGTGGCCCGCCGGCCACTGCGTGCGCATCATGACGGGGGCTCCCGTCCCCGCCGGTACTGATGCCGTAGTGATGCAGGAAGAGACCCGGGCCGATGGCGAACGGATCACCTTCCTCTGCCAGCCCGTGCCGGGTCAGAACATCCGCCGCGCCGGCAGCGACATGGCCAAGGGCGCCTGCGTGCTCGGCGCCGGCACCCGCCTCACCCCTCGGGAGATGCCGCTGCTGGCCTCTCTTGGCATCGCCACCGTCAGCGTGCGCCGCCCGCTCAGGGTCGCCATCTTCAGCACAGGTGACGAGCTCAAACCGGTCGGTACCCCGCTCGCTCACGGCGACATCTACGACTCCAACCGCTACGGCGTCAAGGCGATGCTGGCGCGTCTGGGGTGCGACTGCCTCGACCTTGGCATCCTGCCCGACAACCCGGATCTGCTGCGTGCCGCCTTCATCCGGGCCGATCAGGAGGCCGATGTGCTGATCACCACGGGTGGCGTCTCGGTGGGGGAAGCGGACTTTACCAAACAGCTGCTGGACGAGCTTGGCGAAATCGGCTTCTGGAAGCTCGCCATCAAGCCGGGCAAACCGTTCGCCTTCGGCCGCCTGCCCCACGCCTGGTTCTTCGGCCTGCCGGGCAACCCTGTCTCCGCCATGGTCACCTTCGATCAGCTGGTGCAGCCGGCACTGGCCAAGCTGGCCGGTCAGCGTTTCGAGCGCCCGCTCCAGCTCCAGGCCGTCGCTGCCGAGCCGCTCAAGAAGAGCCCGGGGCGCCTGGATTTCCAGCGCGGTATCCTCTGCCAAGGTCCAAACGGCCTCGAAGTGCGCAGCACCGGCTCCCAGGACTCCGCCGTGTTCAGCTCCCTGTCGCGGGCCAACTGCTACATCGTCCTTGAGCGCGAGCGCGGTCGGGTCGCGGCGGGTGAAACCGTCACCGTCGAGCCGTTCGGGGGATTGCTGTTGTGAGCGAGATCCTCTCTGACGCCGAGCTCTTACGCTACAACCGCCAGATCATCCTCAAATCCTTCGACTTCGAGGGGCAGGAGGCGCTCAAGCAGGCCCATGTGCTGGTGATTGGCGCAGGGGGTCTCGGCTGCGCCGCCAGCCAGTATCTCGCAGTAGCCGGGGTCGGCCAGCTTACCCTGGTGGATTTTGACAAGGTGGAGCTCTCCAACCTGCAGCGCCAGGTGCTGCACACAGATGAGCGCATCGGCCAGTACAAGGTGGACTCCGCCGCCCAGGCGCTGCGCGCCCTCAACCCCTGGCTCAAGGTCGACACCCACGCCACCGTCGCCGACGAGGCACTGCTCGATGCCCTGTTGCCCCTGCACCAGCTGGTGCTCGATTGCACCGACAACCTGACCATTCGCAACCTGCTCAACCAAAAGGCCCGCCAGCACGGGGTACCCCTGGTCAGCGGCGCCGCCATCCGGATGGAAGGGCAGATCTGCAGCTTCACCTGGCAGGAGGGCGAGCCCTGCTATGCCTGCCTCAGCGCCCTGTTCGGCGAGCAGGCCCTCACTTGCGTCGAGGCCGGGGTGCTGGCGCCCGTGGTCGGTCTGGTGGGCAGCCTGCAGGCTCTCGAAGCCATCAAGCTGCTGGCCGGCATGGGCAAGAGCTACAGCGGTCGCCTGCTGATGATCGATGGCTTGGGCGGCAGCTTTCGCGAGATGAAGCTACCCAAACGGCCAGACTGCCCGGTCTGCTCGCACGAGTGAGTTGCCCAGCCACTCTTTGCACCAACAAAAAGCCGACGCATAGGGTCGGCTTTTTGCAAACATGTATACGACAGTGATTAACCGGCGCAGTAAACACGCGCCTCGCGAGGGGTGTAAACACCGAAGGTCACGGCACCCAGCAAACCATTGAGGAAGGTATGCTGCGCTTCGACCCGCACTACCTTGTCGGCACCGTTGCAAACGGCAACAGCATCGATGGTTTTGCTTTGACCGAGGCCTGAGATGAAGAAGTGATGGGTCACTTCTTTGGTGGGTTTCACTGAATTACCGGAATGCACGGTAAAACCTTGCTGGGCACAACCAGCGATCATCATTGCAACGACCACAGTCAATACCATTTTTTTCATTTTATTATCCCTGACAACATTATTTCTCCCCGCTCTGCCGGTGCCACGCAATGAAATATTATTGTTTACTATCAATTATATAAACAAAACAACACTCCACGCTGCGCACACATTATCAAAATCCAGAGAGGGAAATTAGACCCCATTTGAGGCCCTTTAATATCTAATCCAAAATCACAGATTGCAATAAACCCGAGCCGTTCTCGGGGTATATATTCCCAGTGTCAAGACGGCCATCAGCGCATCCTGTGGGCTCTGTTGCATTTCAACCCGCACAACTTTCCTCGGGTCCCCATGGCAAGCCAAGGAAGCATCAACCATCTCACTCTGGCCAATCCCCGCCAGTACAAAATCATGGCTCACTTCTCTGTTTGGCTGGCCTGGGTTACCTTCGTGCACGAAAAAGGTCTGCCGAGCACACCCCGATAACAGCAAGGCGCAGCACGCCATCCATACTACTTTCTTCATCTGTTTTACCTTGACGAAGGTCATTGAGATCTTCTTAGAAGATCCCCTTGGCCTTCACTTTTCTCATGTTAGCCACTTGGCTCGAAAGATCTTCCACCAGAGGCTCAGGGGCTTCGGTGGCAGTGCTCTGGCGAGCAGGCGCACTGGCCAGGCGCTGGATCAGCCTGTGTTGCTCGCGAATCAGCCTGGATTGCTCCTCAAGCTGGCGCGAGAGCAGCTGGATGCTGCTGGCGAGGGGCGCCAGATCCGGCTCAGTCCCCGCAGCCGGCAACTTGCCCGCGATGGCCTCGGCCAGCTGATCATGATCCAGAGGGGCCGGCAACCCCTGGCGCAACTCATCCCACAATTCGGTGGGCTGCTGTTCACCCAACCGGCTCACTATCTCGTCCACCAGGTTGTCCGGCACCGGCGCCGCAGCCTGTTGGCCCAGACGCTGGACTATCTCATCCGCCAGCGCCCGGTTGTCCCCCTGTTCCAGCCGGGGGGCCAATCTGGCCACTATTTCGTCGATCAGGGTATCGGAGGATGGCGTATCCTCCGCTCCCAGCGAGAAGCCACAGCTGGCGAAGGCGTGGCGCAAGGTGGTCATGCTCACCTGCTCCGGCCCCAGGGCATTGGCGATGGCCTTGCACAGATTGGGGGCCAGCACATACATGAACATGCCGGAGAGATAGATATCCTTGTGGAACCGACTCTTGGAGAAGTCGAACTCCTCGCTGCCATCCTGGATCTTGCGTGCCCGCTGATACCAGTTTTGCAGCACCCCGACCGCATAGCGATCAGACTCCAGCGCACCCGGATCCATGTAGATGGAGAAGGTCATGCGCTTGAGTTGACTACTCATCGGCGACCTCGGCCATCACAGGCGCCTCGCGATAGACCTCGTCCTCTTCGGTGGTGTAGAGACAGATCTCGCGGGCCAAGGCGGCCTGTGCATCGTCCAGCAGTTCAACCCGCTCACCCAGGGTCGGATAAGCCGCCTTGATCGCATCATAGATAAGGGAAGCACCACCACCGACCAGATAGACCCGGTTCGGGTTCTTGGCGAACTTCTTCGCCTCATGGGCAACCTGGGAGCCCAGTTCGTCGATCTTGTTCTGCATCTTCTCGAGGATGCGCGGGATCTGGCTCTCGTCGTTCACTACGTCGCGCACAAAGCTCATGTCGTGGCGACGCTTGATGAACTCGTTGGCCACCAGATAGCTGGAGTCGCTGTCCGCCGCCGCCAGCGCCTTGCGGGTCGCGTCGGTCACCATGGAGACGCCGATCTCGTTGTTGCCGTAGACATCGGAGACGTCGTCGAATTCACCGACGATGATCCCCATGTCCAGGGTGGTACCACCACAGTCGATCACCAGGGTCTTGGTGAACTCGTTGCAGCCCGAGCCAATGAGGCGGGACAGGGCCGCAGGCAGGCTCTCCGGCATCACCTCGACGCTGACGATATTGAACAGCTCGCCCTTGTTGAGGCTGATGTCACGCATCAGGTTGCGGCGCTTCTTCTCGATCTTCTCTTCATTGCGCTGGCAGTCATCCGGGTTGTAGAACTCGGTGATGGGCAGGGTTACCGTGATGGCCACGTCACAGGGGGTCACGCCGGTCTGCAGCAGGGCATGGTGCACGGAGAGCAGGTTCAGATCGTCGTACTGGTACTCCACGTGAGTCGTTGCCAGCGACTTGTCGGAGGTGGCGTCATAGGTGTACTTGGTGTTGCCTATCTCGTAGTTGTAGATCTTCTTGTCCTTGCGCAATGCGGCACTCTTCCAATCCTTGCGAAAAGAGTTGGGAGAGATGATGGTCTTGAGCACCTTGTTCTCAATCCAGCTCACCTTGACGTTGGTCGAACCATCATCGATGGCCATTTTCATTACTTCAGACATGAGGAAATACCTGTTTTAAAAGCAAATTGAGCCCGCTTCCGTTGCCTTTTGCCAGTGGCAAGGGAAGCGGGCCAAGACATACACGGCTAAAAAAAGCGACAAGTTTAATGAATTTCTAGAATCCGGTGAAGCAATTGATTGAACCCGGAAGGATCTTCCGCCGGCCAGGCATGATGACCATTGGGGGTGTGAATGGTGGCATTGGGCAGGGCAGCGAACTGCTCAACCCGTCTGGCCAGCGGCAGATAGTCGTGACTGGTGGAGATGATGGCCACCGGCTGCCAGATCTGGCCGAGGCGGGATCGCACCGACCAGCCGGGCAAGGCCTCCAGCAGCGCCTTGTAGACCTTCTTGCGGTTGCGCACGAAACGCAGCCGGAAGGTGTGGCGCACCTGGGCGAGATCCGGACCGGGAAAGAGCTCCCGCCCCAGCCACCAGGCCAGCGGCCGCATGCCGAACCAGCGCAACCACTTCAGGCGCTGGGCGTAACGCTCCTGCTCTTTCGGCGTCTCCAGCAAAAACTCGCTAAAACCGTTGACCAGTACCAGACCACTCACCTTGTCGGGCCGTTGCAGCGCCAGCTCAAGCGCCACCATGGCCCCCAGGGAGAGCCCCACCACCCAGGCAGGCCCAGGCTGTGCATCGAGCCATGCCAGCACGTCGGCCGCCAGGGTAGGCACGTCAAACGGCCCCTCCTGCATACTCTGGCCGTGACCGCGCAGATCGATGGCCACGACCCGATAGCGTTCGGAAAAACGCTCCATCTGCGCCTGCCAGTCCAGGCTGGAGGAGCCCAGCCCATGCAACAGCAGCAACAAGGGTCCCTCCCCCGCACTGCGCAGGGCCAGGCCGTTGAATTTGATTACCTGATTGCGACGCATCCGTCTGTTGCCTCTCGACTCATCCCCTGATGCCTGTCCGTTGTCATCACACCCTTGGCATCACACAGTGCAGAAAACCTGCCGGTCAGCCTTCACTGACCAGGCTGACCGCCTTGATATAAGCGTATATTCGCTGATCCGGTTCCAGCGCCAGCCGGTTTGCCGAGCGGCTGGTGATCCGGGCCAGCAGTATCTGCTCCCCCAGCGCCAACTGCAACAGGGTCTGGCCGGGGCGCACTTCGCGCAGAGCCAGCAGGCGGGTAACCAGACAGTTGGAGAGACTGGAGTACTCGATGGGGGCGGTGGCGATCACCACGTCCCGTCCCGCCACCTTGATCTGCAGCGGGCCAACCTCGTCCGGCGCATGAGACATGGTGACCCTCAGGGTCTGCTCCCCCAGTTGCAGGGTCGCCATCTGCTCGTCGTCATCGTAGTGGGCCAGGGTGGCATCGAGCATGACACCGGCATCGTCACGACTGGCGAGCGACAGATCGGTGCGGGCGAAGATCTCGCTCGGCCGGCCCTGCGCCTCCACCTTGCCTCCCTCCAGCAACACCAGCTGATCACACAAGAGGCTCACCTCCTCCATGGCATGGCTGACGAAGATCATCGGGATGCCGCTCTCTCGCTGCAGCCCCTTGAGCACATGGGCCTGATGGATGCGGCTGCGCCGATCCAGCGCCGAGAAAGGCTCGTCGAGCAGCAGCAAATCAGGCTCGGCCAAGAGCGCCCGCCCCAGCGCCACCCGCTGGCGCTGGCCACCGGAAAGCGCATGGGCCGGCTGGCTAAGCAGCTCGGCAAACCCGAGCCGCTCGGCCAGCACCTGCGGCTGCCAGCGGCCGCGCCCCTTGCGCGCCGCCAGTTGCAAGTTGCCCAGCACTGTCATGTGGGGAAAGAGTCGCGAGTCCTGAAACACCAGGCCGATGCGACGCATCTCGGGCAGCAGGGGAGCCAGCTCGTGTCCTCGCCAGTGCAGGCGGTCGCACGGCTGGCGATCCAGCCCGGCAATGATCCGCAGCAAGGTACTCTTGCCACAGCCGGAAGGACCGAACAGACCGAGGATCCCCCCCAGTTCGAGAGCGAGTTCGCAGTCAAGGGTAAAGGGGCCGAAGGCACGGCGAGCTTTGAATTGCAGGCTCATCCAAACAGTCTCCGCTGACGGCGCTGCAGCACCCCGTACACCAATACCAGCATCACCAGGGAGAAACCCATCAGCCCGCCCGCCAGATAGTGGGCGTTCTGGTAGTCCATCGCCTCCACATGGTCGAACAGGGCGATGGAGAGCACCTGAGTTTCACCGGGTATGTTGCCCCCTATCATCAACACCACGCCGAACTCCCCCAGGGTGTGGGCAAAGCCGAGCGCCGCCGCCATCACGAAGCTGGGCAGCGTCATCGGCAAGATGATCTGGAAGAAGCGTTCCCAGGGCCCCAGCCCCAAGGTGGCAGCAGCCTCCAGCTCCTTGTTGCCCATGTTGACAAAGGCAGAGGTGAGCGGCTGCACCACGAAGGGGAGCGAGTAGAGGATCGACGCAAACAACAGGCCGGTGAAGCTGAAGGCAAGTGGTGCCCCGAAGGTGTGGCGCCACCATGCCCCCAGCCCGTATTCAGGGGAGAAGGCGAGCAGCAGATAGAAACCGAGCACGGTCGGCGGCAGCACCAGCGGCAGGGCCACCAGTGCTTCCACCAGGGGGCGCAACCGGTTCTGGCTGCGCGACAGCCACCAGGCCAGCGGCGGTGACAGCAAGAGCAGGATGCCCGTGGTACTGGCCGCCAGTTTCAGGGTCAACCAGACCGCCTGCAGATCCCCTTCACTCATGAATGACACTCGTCATGAATATCAAGGCAGGGCATAACCCGCCTCCTTGATGGTGTTCTGACCCGGCCCCTTGAGCCAGGCGACCAGAGCATCCACGGCCTCACCTTTTTTGAGCACCAGCCCCTGCTGCTCGATGGCAGGATAGAGGTTCTGTGGCACAGCCCAGGCTTCGCCGGTTTTACCCGCTTCAACCAGATTGGCCCAGGCCACGAAACCCATTTCGGCATTACCTGTGTCGACAAACTGCCAGGTCTGGCTGATGTTGGCCCCGGTCAGCACACGGTACTGCTTGGGATCGATCTTGAGACTCTCGAGGGTCGCCATGGCGGCGGCGCCATAGGGAGCGGTACGCGGGTTGGCGATGGCCAGGTTGCCCTGCCAGGCGCGAAGCTGAGCCTCATCCGGTGCGGGACCCCCTTTCTTCCACAGCCCCAGTTGGCCAATGGCATAGGTGAAGCGCTCGCTGCCCTTGCCCTCTTTCTCCAGCTTCTGCGGGGTGGCCACGTCGGCTGAGAGGAAGAGATCGAACGGTGCACCATGGCTTATCTGGGTGTAGAGCACGCCGGTTGCGGCCGAAGAGATGGTCACCTGGTGGCCGGTCTTGGCGGTGAACTCCTGGCCAATACGTTCCAGCGTTCCCTTGAAGTTGGCCGCCACGGCCACCTTCACTTCGTCGGCCTGCACCTCGGCACTGTGCAGCGCACCGGCACAGACTCCCAACACCAATACAGATAACAGCGGTTTCATTTCTTTCCTCCTGATGCGGGTCTGGCATGGCCCGGCCCGAAAATAGGAGCCATGGTTCTCGGCGAACCTACTCCTCTCGTTGCGACCCGGGCTGCTGCCAGCGGACGGCGGCCGCATTGTCGCTCTCTTTTGCGTCAACCCAGCGCTTGACCCCGTCAGCGGTCAGCTCTTTTTTCCAGAAGGGAGCGCGGGTTTTCAGAAAATCCATGATGAAGTGACAGGCATCGAAGGCCGCCTCGCGATGGGCACTGCTCACCGCCACCAGCACGATTTGATCGCCCAGCATCAGCTCGCCGATGCGGTGGATGAGCGTGCACTCCTGCAGGGGCCAGCGGCGGCGTGCTTCAGCCACGATCTCGATCAGCGCCTTCTCGGTCATGCCGGGGTAATGCTCGAGGGCCAGCCCCTTGACCTCCTCCCCCTGATTGAAATCACGCACCTTGCCCACGAAGGTGACGATGGCGCCGGTATCGGCGCGCGTGGCGAGACGGGCATACTCATCGGCCAGCGAAAAATCAGCCTGCTGGACCAGGATGCGATCCGTGGTGCTTGTCTGGCTCATATCAGCCTCCGGTCACGGGAGGGAAGAAGGCCACTTCATCGCCATCGTGAAGCTCGGTGGCAAGGGGCACCAGAGTCTGGTTGACCGCCACCAGCAGCTTGCCCTCCTCCAGCGCCAGCGCCCACTTGTCACCGCGCTCGCACAGGGCGGCACGCAGCGCCTCGGCAGTGGCATAGTCGCAGGGCAGGGTCAGCTCGTCGCACGCCACCAGCTCCCTGACCTGGGCAAAAAATAGTACCTTGATCATGCCTGCTCTCCTCTGTTGTCACCGACCTGGAAGTGGCCGGATTTGCCCCCCCGTTTCTCAACCAAGCGTACCTGTTCGATCACCATGTCTTTTTGTACCGCCTTGCACATGTCGTAAATGGTGAGGGCCGCTACCGACGCGGCGGTAAGCGCTTCCATCTCTACCCCCGTCTTGCCGGCGAGTTTGCACAGGGTGCGGATATGCACCCGGTTCTGCTCGGGCAGCGGAGCAATCTCTACCTCTACCTTGGTGAGCGCCAGGGGGTGGCAAAGGGGGATCAGATCCGAGGTCTTCTTGGCCGCCATGATGCCGGCGATGCGGGCGGTGGCGAACACATCCCCCTTGTGGTGCTGTCCGCTCAGGATCAGTGTCAGGGTCTCGGGGGCCATGGCCACAAACGCCTCGGCGCGCGCCTCACGCTCGGTGACCTGCTTGTCGGTCACGTCCACCATGTGGGCTTCGCCGCTTTGGTTGAGATGGGTCAGGTTCATCACTATCCCTTTAATGCAGGTGTTCAAAGATGGGAGACAAAATTGCACGGCTTGGTGCGGGCATCGAGCTGATCGCGGATAAGCTTCTCCCACCCCAAGCGGCAGGCACCGGTCGAACCGGGCAGGCAGCAGATCAGGGTGCGATTGGCCAACCCCGCGAGGGCACGGCTCTGCATGGCAGAGCCCTTGATCTCGGCAAACGAGAGCTGGCGAAACAACTCGCCAAAACCTTTGACGGTGCGGTCGAACAGCACGCCGACCGCTTCAGGCACCCGGTTCTGATCGTTAAAACCTGTGCCGCCATTGACCAGTACCACCTGGATGCCCTCATCGGCAATCCACTGGCTGACCCGGGAGCGGATCTGATAGAGATCGTCGGCAAGCAGCGCCCGATCAGCCAGCTGATGTCCCGCCTCGCTCAACGCCGACACCAGGTAGTCACCCGAGCTGTCTTCGGCGGCGGTGCGGCTGTTGGAGACCGTCAGCACGGCGATCTTGAGGGGAATAAATTCGTTATGTTTCTGTCCCATCGGGCAGCTCCTGTTAGCTATAAACCGTGAGAAATATGAGAAAAGGGCGAGGAGCCCGGGGCAGTCTCCCCTGGCAGGTTGACGGGAACAACCAGGTTCAGTCACCAGCACTTGTTCACTCGGGATCCTGCACGGTGGGCTGATTCTATCAAAGGTTTCACTGGATATGGGTCTAAAGGGTTCACAAAACCGTCCTTTACCCCACCGGTTGGCAAAAAAAGATGCAGGCCGGATAAATCCGGCCTGCATCTTTTGGGTTAGAAACCCTTCACCCCTGTCATGTCCGGGAGCTGGTGCGCTATCCCCTTGTGACAGTCGATACAGGTATTCTCGCCACTGGCCAGGTTGGTCGAGTGCATCTTGGCAGCGCGCTGCCCTTGCAGAGAGAAGTCCATGTATTCGAAGTTGTGACAGTTACGGCACTCTCTCGAATCCGTGTCCTTCATCCGTTTCCACTCCCGCTCGGCCATCTCGCGCCGGTGCGACTCGAACTTCTCGCGGGTGTCCACCTTGCCGGTGAGCTTGCCCCACAGCTCCTTGGACGCCTGCACCTTGCGAATGATCTTGTAGGTCCACTCATGGGGCACGTGGCAATCCGGGCAGCTGGCGCGCACGCCGGAACGGTTGGCGTAGTGGATGGTGTCACGGTACTCCACGTAGACGTTGTCGCGCATCTCGTGGCAACTGGTACAGAAGGCTTCGGTGTTGGAAGCTTCCATGGCGGTGTTGAAGCCGCCCCAGAAGATGACCCCGCCAAAGAAACCCATCATCAGCAGCACCCAGAGGGCGGCCTTCGAGGGAGACTTGAAGGTGGTCCACAGTCGCTGCAAAAAACCGGGTAATTTCATCTATGGGCTCCTCAGTTCAGGGCTTCAACCGGCTTGAAGGTATTCTCCACCAGCGGCTTGGCATCAGCTTGCGGTACGTGGCACTGCAGGCAGAAGTAGCGACGCGGGGAGACTTCACCCAACGTGCTGCCATCACGGGTCTCGAAGTGAGTCGGGCTGATCTTGGGCGCCTTCATCCTGGTGGCATTCTTGAAGCTGTGGCACGCCAGGCACTTGTTGACCTTGTTATCCACCTCGTAGTTGCGGATATCGTGGGGGATCAGCGGCGGCTGATGGATATATTGGCGATCATAGCTGTCGCCATCCTTACGGAAGTTCTTCAAGGGGGCCGGCGGCGCCTCGGTCACCAGATCGGTAGACCCCCGCTCAGACTTGATCCCCCCGGTGCTGTTGGTGATCTCGGAGGTGGCAGCCATCAAGGAACCCGCCATCAGGCAGGCCAGCATTGCTCCAATCAGCTTTTTCATTAGTTATTCTCCAATGTTTTTTCTGCCTTGACGGCAAAACCTACTTTGATTTCAAAAACATGCTCCGCGCAGACATCGATGCAACGGCCGCAGTTGGTACATTCCTGAGCCACTATCAGGGGCCCGTGACCGCGCTTGGCGCCATGAACCGGCCCGCGCAGGATGGGGCGCTCGGGACAGACTGCATAACAATCCATGCAGTTGCTGCAACGCTCGCGCCCCGAGGCTGCAATCTTGATAAAACCGACCCGGTTCACCAGGGCGTAGAAGGCCCCGACCGGGCAGAGGTGACCACACCAGCCGCGCTCCACCACGAACAGATCGAACAGAAACAGCACCGCCAGCAGCATCCACCCCGCCCCCATGCCGAACAGCAGGCCACGCAGGGCAAGCGATACCGGGTTGACCAGCTCCCACACCAGTACGCCGGCGATGGCCGGCGCCACCAGCACCATGGCCAGCAGCCAGTAACGGGTATTGCGGCTGAACTGGCCATTGCCCTTGAGACCGAGCCGGGCTCGCAGCCAGGCGGCGGCATCCGTGATGAGGTTGACCGGACAGACCCAGGAGCAGAACACCCGCCCCCCGACCAGCCAGTACCCCAGCAGCACGATGGCCGCTCCCAGCCACAGGGTGGTGATGGGCCAGTGGCCCGCTGCCACCGACTGAAGCAGGGTGAGGGGATCCGTCAAGGGAACCGTCTCCAGCAGCAATGAACTGGAGAGGTTGCCCTTCAAGATCCACACGCCGGCCAGCGGTCCTAGCAGAAACAGCCCCAACACGCTGAACTGGCTCAAGCGACGCAGCAGCAGGAAACGGTGTGACCGCCACCAGCCGAGACGCGCCCGTGCCTCTTGTCCCGGATAACGGCTCATAGTCCCTCCGGTTTGCGAGTTGGCAGGGTCAGTCGCTCACCGATGAGCGACTTGCCCGCCTTCTGTTTCTCTTCCCAGCCAAGCCGGTAGTGATGGCCCAGCTCCCCCTTGGCAAGGGCACGGGGCACCACCTTGATGGCAGCCTCCTCCAGCACGCAGGCATGCTCGCACTTACCACAGCCGGTGCAGACATCGCTGTGCACCGTGGGCAGGAACATGGCGTGCTTGCCGGTACGCTGGTTGTGTTGCAGATCCAGGGTGATCGCCTTGTCGATGAGCGGACAGACCCGATAACAGACATCGCAACGCAGGCCCAGATAGTTGAGGCAGGTCTCATGGTCGATGAGTACAGCCACCCCCATCCGCGCCTGATCGATGTCGGTCATGGCCTGATCCAGCGCCCCGGTCGGGCAAGCCACCACGCAGGGGATGTCGTCACACATCTCGCAGGGGACGCTGCGCGCCTTGAAATAGGGCGTTCCCGTGGTGACGGGCTCAAACAGCCGGGCAAGCTTGAGGGTATCGTAGGGGCAGGCCTCGACGCAGAGCCCACAGCGCACACAGGCACCGAGAAACTCAGCTTCATCGAGGGCCGCTGGCGGGCGCAGTGCCTGGGCCGGCACCGCCTCCACCTGCTGGCGGGCCATGCCGCCCAGCCCCACACCAAGCAGGCCCATACCACAGGCCCCCTTGGCCATGTCGGCCAGAAACTGGCGACGACTACGACTCATCTCTCGCTCCCCCGCCTCAGGCCTTCATCACCTTGACGGCGCACTTCTTGTAATCCGTCTCTTTGGAGAGCGGATCGGTGGCGTCCAGGGTCAGCTTGTTGACCAGCTGGCTCGCATCGAAGAAGGGCATGAACACCAGGCCTTTGGGCGGACGGTTGCGACCACGGGTCTCGACACGGGTCTTCACCTCGCCACGGCGGGAGGTGACAATCACCTCTTCACCACGGCGCACACCACGGGCTTTGGCATCTTCCGGGTGCATGAACAGCACCGCATCCGGGAAGGCGCGATAGAGCTCGGGGACACGGCGGGTCATGGTGCCGGTGTGCCAGTGTTCCAGCACGCGGCCGGTGGAGAGCCACAGATCGTACTCTTTATCCGGCGATTCGGCGGCAGGCTCGAACGGCAGCGCGAAAATCACAGCCTTGCCGTCAGGTTTGCCATAGAAACGCACTCCCTCCCCCGCTTTCACGTAAGGGTCAAACCCTTCGCGATAGCGCCACAGGGTCTCCTTGCCATCCACCACAGGCCAGCGCAGGCCGCGCGCTTCGTGATACTGCTCGAACGGTGCCAGATCGTGACCATGGCCACGACCGAAGATGGCGTACTCCTCGAACAAGCCCTTCTGCACATAGAAGCCAAAGTGTTCGGCCTCGTCGTTAAGATCCCCCTTGCTCTGCTCTTTCGGGAACTTGTTGACCTGACCGTTGGCATAAAGCACGTCGAACAGGGTTTTGCCCTTGAGTTCAGGCATCTTGGCAATAAGCTCGGCCGGCCACACCTCGTCCACGGTGAAGCGCTTGGAGAATTCCATCAGCTGCCACAGATCGGATTTGGCCCCTTCCGGAGACTTGACCTGCTGGTGCCAGAACTGGGTACGACGTTCGGCGTTGCCATAGGCCCCCTCTTTCTCCACCCACATGGCAGTTGGCAGGATGAGGTCTGCCGCCTGGGCGGTCACGGTCGGATAGGGATCGGACACCACGATGAAGTTGCGCGGATCCCGGTAGCCGGGCAGGCGCTCCTGATTCATGTTGGGACCGGCCTGCATGTTGTTGTTGCACATCACCCAGTAGGCGTTGAGCTTGCCGTCTTTGAGCATGCGATCCTGCAGCACGGCGTGGTAGCCCACCTTGTCGGGAATAGTGCCTTCCGGCAGTTTCCAGACTTTTTCGGCGATGGCGCGGTGCTTGGGATCGGTCACCACCATGTCCGCCGGCAGACGGTGGGCGAAGGTACCCACTTCACGGGCAGTACCGCAGGCAGAGGGCTGACCGGTCAGGGAGAAGGGACCGTTACCCGGCTCGGAGATCTTGCCGGTGAGCAGGTGAATGTTGTAGCAGAGGTTGTTGGCCCAGACGCCACGAGTGTGCTGGTTGAAACCCATGGTCCAGTAGGAGACCACTTTCTTGCTCGGGTCGGCATAGAGTTGGGCCAGTTTTTCCAGCTTGTCCTTGGAGACGCCGGAGAGCTTGGAGACGGAGTCGACATCGTAATCGGCGACGAACTTGGCAAACTCCTCAAAGGTCATCGGGGTCGCGTCGCCGCTATCCGGGTTCTTGGCCTTCTGCTGCAGCGGATCGGTCGGGCGCAGACCGTAACCAATATCGGTCACCCCCTTCTTGAACACTGTGTGCTTGTTGACGAAGTCCCAGTTCACCTTGTCGTTCTGGATGATGTAGTTGGCGACATAGTTGAGGATCGCCAGATCGGTCTGGGGCGTGAACACCATGCCGTTGTCCGCCAGTTCGAAGCTGCGGTGCTCGAAGGTGGAGAGCACGTGCACCTGCACTTCCGGGGTGGAGAGACGGCGATCGGAGATACGGGACCAGAGGATGGGGTGCATCTCGGCCATGTTGGACCCCCACAGCACGAAGGCGTCGGCCTGCTCGATATCGTCGTAGCAGCCCATGGGCTCATCCATGCCGAAGGTACGCATGAAACCGACGACCGCGGATGCCATGCAGTGGCGGGCGTTGGGGTCGATGTTGTTGGAGCGAAAACCCGCCTTGAACAGCTTGGCCGCGGCATAGCCTTCCCACACGGTCCACTGGCCGGAACCGAACATACCGACCGCAGTCGGGCCCTTATCTTTCAGGGTGGCCTTGAACTTCTCGGCCATGATGTCGAAGGCTTGATCCCAGCTGATGGGGGCGAAATCACCATCTTTGTCGAACTGGCTGTTTTTCATCCGCAGCAAAGGCTGGGTGAGGCGATCCTCGCCATACATGATCTTGGAGAGGAAGTAGCCCTTGATGCAGTTGAGGCCACGGTTGACCGGTGCATCGGGGTCACCCTGGGTCGCCACGACACGCCCATCCTGGGAACCCACCAACACGGAGCAGCCGGTACCGCAGAAGCGGCAGGGGGCCTTGTCCCATTTGATGGCGGTTTTATCGGTACTGGTGATCAGATTGGCCGCCATGGCGGGGGCACTGACACCAGCCACGGCAGCAGCAGCCGCCACCGCATTGGCCTTCATAAAGTCGCGTCGACTCAGCTTCATGACATATCCTCGCATTGCTTATCGAGTTCATCGAACTGGTGGTAAATCAGGGCGGCGGACAACACTCCCGGCATCGCCTGAATAGCATCAATAGCCGCCATGATGGGTTGCTGGCTCTCACCTTCCAGGGTGACGACCAGCTTGCCCTCTTCACTGACAGCGTGGACCTCGGCTCCTTCCAAAGCCGCGATCTGTTCAGCGAGCCGGTGACGCAACATGGGTTGGGTCAGCACCACCAGGCTCGATACGTGGAACTCTTGGGTCATTGTGGCTCCTGCTTCACAAACATCCTGATTCATATTGGGTTCTCCGACCCGGGAGCGCCAACCCGGATGCTGCCTACCGGGCAGTCCATCACACAGGCACCGCAACCGGTGCACGAGGCGGCATCAATACTGGGGGTTGGCACCCGACCCAGCATGGGAGAAAAGCGAATGGCGCGGGTTTCACAACTGTCCTGGCAGCGCTGGCAAAACACCTGGGCACTGGCCAGACAGTTGGCTTCAATATGGGCTATGTATTGCCAGGGCGCCTCCGTGGTCGGACGAAAAATCGGCGCCTTGCAGGCCGCAACACAATCACCACAGAAGGTACATTCACCGTGCCGGAACTCCACCATGGGAAAGCCGCCATCTCCCTTGACCAGGATCTGCTCTGGACAGGCCGTCAGGCAGTCGCCACAGCGAGTACAGTCGGCTACGAAGTCGGGCCAGGGGAGCGACCAGGGCAACTGGACGCCAGGCTCCTTCGACGTCAAACGGCCGCGAAACAGACCCCGACGTGACAGGTTGACACCCTCTGGCATATCGACTCCTTCCTGGTGATAGATAGCGCACTGGTGATCAATAGCGCACGGGCGAGTCCGATGACGGACATCTGCAATACCAATTATAAGATTGGGCGTATATTGCGACCCTGACAAGTTCAGGGATATACCACCAGGGAGATAAACAGGGGGGATTCTTGCGCTGGATCAAACCCTTGGCGCAATAATGTTCGATGGGCGCACATTTTGTACCCCATTGGGAAAAGCCACTTGGTAGGTGGTGATGGTCAGGTGTGCGAGCGGTTTAACCGCCTATCGATGCCAGATGAGGCGTCGCACCGGCATTCCCTTCATGCAGCCGATGAGTCGCCGCCTTGCCACTGAGCGCTGAGCGAATGCGTTGTTGCAACGCCTCCTGCTGGCTGTCTGCGCCAAGCAGATCCCGCAGCTCGACGCCATTGTCGCCAAACAGACAGAGGTGCAACTTACCCACCGAGGAGACCCGCAGCCGGTTGCAACCGGCGCAGAAATCCTTGCTGTAAGGCATGATGAGACCGACGCCCCCTTGTGACTCCGGGTGCATGAAGACCTGGGCCGGACCGTCGTCCTTGCCGCGCAGTTGCTGAACCCAGCCACTTTCCAGCAGGCGCTGTTTGATCTGCTCACCGCTGACATGATGGTTCTGGAACAGGGTATCCATCTCACCGGTCTGCATCAGCTCGATGAAACGCAGCTCGATGGGCTTGTGCTTGATCCAGGCCAGAAAGGCCTCCAGCTGGTAATCGTTGAGCCCCTTGAGCAGCACCGCATTGATCTTGACCGATTTGAAACCGGCGGCCAGGGCGGCTTCGATCCCCTCCATGACTTCTGCCAGCTTGTTTTCGCCGGTGATCTGGTGAAACTGGCGGGGATCCAGGCTGTCGACACTGACATTGAGGGCGGAAAGCCCGGCATCAAACCACTCGCGGGCCCGCTCCTTGAGACGATAACCGTTGGTGGTCATCGCCACTTTCTCGATGCCCGGGGTGCTTGCCACGGCTTCAATGATCGAAGTGAAGTCGCGACGCAGGGAGGGCTCCCCTCCGGTCAGGCGCACCTTGCGGGTCCCCATGGCGGCAAAGCCGCTCACCACACGGCGGATCTCGTCTACCGAGAGAAAGGATTTGCGCCCTTCCGGACGATAGCCGTCCGGCAGGCAATAGGTGCAACGGAAATTGCACACGTCGGTGATCGACAGGCGCAAATAATAAAAACGACG
Source organism: Aeromonas sp. FDAARGOS 1407 (assembly GCF_019048725.1). Taxonomy (NCBI): domain Bacteria; kingdom Pseudomonadati; phylum Pseudomonadota; class Gammaproteobacteria; order Aeromonadales; family Aeromonadaceae; genus Aeromonas; species Aeromonas sp. FDAARGOS 1407. The sequence continues at coordinate 2,429,780 of NZ_CP077399.1, read as the reverse complement.
GGAAAAACCATCTTCAAGTGGCGACATAAACACCTTTCCAAATACGGGAGGCCAGGGCATTTCTTTCCTGACCCTTACAGCTCGAACATCGGCTGACGGCTGGTTTCCCCCTATCTCAAGGACTTAGGCAAAACCGCTCGGAGTTCATCTAGTTTTCCGATACTAACACAAGTTGGAGTACACTCCCACGCAACTAAAGAGGTAATCCACACATTCCGGAGACTTTTGGCATCATGCAAAAACGGTTCAGGGTCCGCTCGGTCAGCAGTGCCATCGGCCGATCCATGATTTTGATCCTCTTCATGGCCAGTCTGATCGCGCTGGTCGCCATGGTCACCCTGTTCTATTCGGTGCCCGACGCCAAGGCGATCAACCTGTCCGGTTCCCTGCGGATGCAGGCCTACCGAATGGCCTACGAAATCGAGCAGGGTGAGAGCGTACTGGGACGCCTCAACCAGTTCGAAGAGACGCTCCATGCCAGGGAGTTGCAGGAGACCCAGCGCTGGATCACCCCGGCCTCCCTGCGCCGCACCTATGGTGAGGTGGTCAGCCAGTGGCAGGAGATGCGCCAACATATCGAAGATCGGACTCCCAGACGATATACCGACAACACCGAAAAATTTGTGGCGGCCATCGACAATTTCGTCAACCAGATGCAATACCACGTGGAGTTCAAGGTACGCATGCTGGCACTGGCCGAAGGGTTGGGGTTGCTCTCCATCATTACCATCGCCTGGTTCACGGTGCGCTTTACCCGCCAACAGGTAGTGGCCCCCCTCAATCAGCTGGTTTATTGCGCCCGCCAGATCCAGCGCCAGGAGTTTGATCTGATCCTGCCGGCCCATCGCGACAACGAGTTGGGAGAACTGTCACGGGCCTTTGGCACCATGGCGGACGAGCTTGGCAAGCTCTATCGGGAGCTGGAGAACAAGGTCGAGGAGAAAACGGCCAAGCTGCAGCAGGCCAACGACACCCTCTCGTTTCTCTACAGCACGGCCCAGAAGCTGCACACGGCCCCGCTCAGTACCCGCACGCTTATCAAGCTGCTGGATCGCGCAGCGGCCCACCAGCATATCGATTACATCCGCCTGACCCGTTTCGAGAACAACGTCATGCCGGTTTACCTTTCCGGTCGCACCGGCTGGCCCGGGGATCTCGACGCGGTAGCCAGCTTCTATCTGCAGATGGATGAGCAGGAGTTTGGCCGGCTCGACATCATCAGCCAGCATCCCATCGACGAGCGCCTTATCAAGAACTTCACCATGTTGCTGGCCCAGGTGCTGCACAAGGATCAGACCCTGCTGCAACAGCAAAGGTTGCTGTTGATGGAAGAGCGCGCCGTCATCGCCCGCGAACTGCACGACTCGCTGGCCCAGGCCCTCTCCTACCTCAAGATCCAGTCCACCCTGCTCAAGCGCTCCCATGCCAAGGGCCAGCAGGAGAAAGCGCTGGAGGCGATGCAGCAAATCGACGAAGGACTCAGCAACGCCTATACCCAACTGCGCGAACTGCTCGGCACCTTCCGCCTGACCATAGGAGATGCCAATCTGGGTGAAGCCATCCGGGTCATGCTGGAACAACTGCAGCCCCAGACCACGACAGAGATCCGGCTTCATTATGGTCTGTCCGACACGGATCTGGAGGCTGGCCAGCATATTCATATCCTGCAGCTGATCCGTGAGGCAGTGCTCAATGCCATCAAACATGCCCATGCACAAGTGATTGATGTTAGCTGTCAGACCCTCGCAGATGGTAATATTGAGGTTCAAATTTCAGATGACGGTGTCGGGATTGGTCTCGCCAGCTCAGCGATCAACCACTACGGTTTGAGCATTATGAACGAGCGCGCCAGCAAGCTGCATGGCCTGCTGACCATCAGTGAACTGCAGCCACAAGGCACCCGGGTGCATCTGACTTTTCCCACCAGTCTAACGAGAGACGCTTGATGGACGTGATGAAATACAGTGTTCTGGTCGTAGATGACCATCCCCTCATGCGCAAAGGGATTGTGCAGTTGCTGGCTCTGGAAGAGAACATGGATGTCACCGGCGAAGCTTCCAATGGTACCGATGCCGTGGCCCTTGCCAAAGAATCCGAACCGGATCTGATCCTGCTTGATCTCAACATGAAAGGGCTATCCGGCCTCGACACCCTCAAGGCGTTGCGTGCCGAGGAGATCACCTCGCGGGTAGTTATTCTGACCGTCTCCGATGCCCGCCAGGACGTGGTGGCCCTGCTCAAGGCCGGCGCCGATGGTTACCTGCTCAAGGATACCGAACCCGACCTGCTGCTGGCCCAGCTGGCCGACGTGATGACCGGCAAGCAGATCCTGAGCGAGCCGCTGCGTCCCTACCTCGAGAACATCTACGAGCTGGATCACCTGCAGCAGAAACTCGAAAGCCTCACGCGTCGCGAAATGCAAATCCTGCGCGAAATTGCAAAGGGACTCTCCAACAAACAGGTGGCTTCCGTGCTCCATATCTCCGAAGGCACGGTCAAGGTGCATGTAAAGAGCCTGCTGAAGAAACTCGAGGCGCAAAGCCGCGTGGAAGCGGCCGTCATGTATCTGGAGCAGCGCAACTAAGCGCCTTCCTTCCCCCTAAAAGCCACCTTCAGGTGGCTTTTTTCATTCTCTGGCACAGTCGCTGCATTGTCTTATCCAGCAACTACTCAATGGAGGATGGAACATGAAAATTCAACCTTTGGCCCTGTTCCCCCTGCCTTCCCACATACTTCCGGGCGGCAAGCTGCCTCTGCGTCTGTTCGAGTCCCATCATCTGCAGATGCTCAAGGAATCGTTCATCAACGATCAGGGCTTCGGCATCGTGATGGAAGAGTCGACCACCTCGGGACAATCCGGCCGGATCCTGCCTGTCGGCACCCGGGTCAAGGTCACCGATTTCTACACCCTGAACGACGGATTGCTGGGCGTCACCGTACTCGGTCTGGAACGCTTCTGCATCCATGAGATGGAGACGGATCCGAGCGGTTTGCGTCGGGCAAAAGTAGAAATGCTGCCCAACTGGCCCAGCATCCATTCGGACTTCAACGACAAGTTGCTGGTGAATCGCCTGCGGGAGGTCTTCGAGCAGTATCCGGAACTGGATGAACTCTATCCCGAGAAACGGTTTGAAGATGCCTCCTGGCTTTGCCAGCGCTGGCTCGAGATCCTGCCGATGCCGATTTATGAAAAGCAGATGCTGATTGCCAAACAAAACAGCGAAGCGGCTCGTCAATTTCTGCATCGCCTGATTTCGCAGTGATAAAAGACCTTTGCAAAATGCAATTATTCCGACAATGAAAATTCATTATTCGCATTTTGCAAAAGACAGGGAGACGAAAAAGAGAGAGCCGTTGCGCTAATCGGCCGAATTGAACACAAAAAGAGTCATTAAAAGTTGGCACAGATTTTTCATACAGTTTAATACAACCCGATTTATCCCGTGCTCTCTTCAGTATTTGCTGAAGAACTGGTCAACCTAACAAGTTGACCATTTTTTTTATCCGCGCTCCGGCAATCGCTGGCTGAAATGACGCGCCAGGCACTCCCGCAGCCTCGCCAGGGTGATCGGCTTGGCCAGAAAATCATCCATCCCCTGCGCCAGGCAGCTCGCCTTGTCCTCCGCCATTGCATTGGCCGTCAGCGCGACTATGGGGATGGTCACCCCTTGCGCACGCAGTCGCCTGGTGGCTTCCAGCCCATCCATCTCGGGCATGCGCATATCCATCAAGATCAGATCCGGCAGCTGCTCTTCCACCAGTGTCAGAGCATCCAGGCCATTGGCGGCCAGGCGCACCTTGCTGACCAGTTTTTGCAACATCAGGGAGACCACCAGCTGGTTGACCGGGCTGTCTTCCACCACCAACACATCCAGTGGCAGCAAGGTCTGGGCACTCTCTTCCCGTACCGGTTGACAATGACAGGGCTGGGCCATGCCGGGGAGATCGAACCAGAAACAGCTCCCTTTGCCAGGCTCGCTCTCCAGCCATATCTCCCCTCCCATCAATGCCACCAGACGTTTGCTGATGGCAAGCCCGAGCCCAGCGCCGGAGAAGCGGCGCGTCGCCGAGTTGTCGACCTGAGAGAAGGGTTTGAACAGCAGGGTCTGATCGGCCGCAGCAATACCAAGCCCGGTATCGGTCACGGACACCCTCAACATCTCGTCATGCCACTCCAGTCGCAAAACGACCCGGCCCTGCTCGGTAAACTTGAGGGCATTGTCCAGCAGGTTGCCGATCACTTGCGACAATCGCATCGGATCCCCCTGCAACGTCTGTGGCACCGCCTCGTCTACCTGGCACAATAGTTCGATGCCACTGGCCTTAGCCCGGGGCAGCAGGGGTTCGTTGATCGATTGACACAACCCGACAGGTTGCAGACTTTCGCACTGCAGCAACAAGGTCTGGGACTCGATTTTCGAGAAATCGAGCACATCGTCGATGATGGTTTGCAGCAGACGGGCAGAATGGGTGGCATGGCGCAGCAGCGCCTGCTGATCGCTAGACAATTCGGCATGCAGCAACAGATCGAGCATGCCCAGCACCGCATTCATGGGAGAGCGGATCTCGTGGGTCATCATGGCCAGGAACTGGGATTTTGCCCGGTTGGCGGCTTCCGCCTCATCACGAGCCCTGGCCAGCTCCTCTTCCCGCTTGATCTGGTTGCTGATATCCCGTGCCGTCCCGCGATAGCCGAGGAAGTGGCCGTTCTGATCCATGTAGGGTTCCGCGTTCACCTCCATCCAGCAGGCTCTGTCCTGCAAGGCCACCAGAACCCGTGCCGCCCGTAGTGGCACCCGCTGCTCAAGCAGCCGCAGATAGCCCTGGGATTCCGGACTCTGCTTGTTGTAGAGATAGTCATGCAGGGTTGGTTGGGAGGAAGGGGTAATGAACTCCTCCATGTAACCCGGTTCGGAGGCAAAACTGAGGCGATGCTCGGCATCGGTTTCCCAGAACCAGTCGGAAGCCATGGCGGCAAAGCTGCGAAAACGACGCTCACTGGCCTGCAATGCCTCGGTTTTGGCGGCGACCTGCTCCTGCAAACGGGCACGGTAGGTGATATTGACCAGCGCCTGGGCGATGAGCGGACGACAGCGTTGCATCGCGGCCTTGCTGGTAAGATCGAAGGTGCCTGCCTGGGAATGGCGACAGATGAGGATGGCGGTAAAACCCGGGGCCTGCAATCCGGTCAAGAGCAGGCTGGCCCAGCCAGGTTCACAGGCCAGAGGCGCCAGCTCGGGCAGCAAGGAGGGATCGTAGATCACCAGGGTTTCGCCGGCGATGGCCCTGGCAAACGCCGGCGTCATTGACCAGAAGCGCCCCTGCTCTCCCGTCTCGCTGCTCAGGTGGGTAATACCCTGTTCTCCCTCCCAGGCCACCACATCCGCGTGTTCAAAACCGATGAAGGGTCTCAGTACCTCGATCAGACTCTCCAGTACCCGTTCTAGGGTCTTGGCATCTGCCAAGGTCTCTACCCCTTTGAGCAGAGTGTGGGACTCGTCACGGTACCTGGCTTCACGTTCACGGCAACGGGTAAGATCGACCAGAGCGGTTTGCAACTTTTCGCCCAGCGCCTCCAGTTCACCGCTCTCCATCATCTTGTCGCCTGTCCTGTGTCATTGGTCAGAAAGATCACGCTCGATACCATCAGGTTGCCATGAGCCAGTTCACCATGGGGCAGCCGCCCCTGCTCCCCGAAGGTAAAGGGAGTAATGAAGGGGATCTGGCCAAGCCGGGCCTGGCTCTGCTCCACAAACTGATACAGCATATCACCCAGCGCCAGACGGCAACCAGCACAGAAGATGATCAGCGCCCCGACGGGTTGCAATCTGGCATCGACACCGTACTCGGGATCGATCCGGATGGCACTGAGGCTGCGCTGCAACAGCCCTTCCTGGCTGCTGTACATCAACCACAGGCGCTCGCCCACGGTCACGTCGGTGAAAAGACGTAGCCCACCTCGCTCCGTCACGGCTTCGGGATGGGAGAGTTTGTAGTAGGGGACGCCATCCAGGGTACCCACCTGACGAGCCAGAGGAGTCAGGGTGCTTTCGTGCAGGATGGGGCCCACTGGCCAGGATTGCTGCCGACCACACCAGCGGGCATACACCTCTGCGGCAGGCTCATGCTCGATCGTCAACACTTCGCGCCCATCACAGGAAGTGATGGCGCCGTGGCTCTCGGCAGGTACATAACCGGAGTGAAACTGGAAGGCCAGCTGGCAGTCAGAATAGAGCACCGCCAGCGCCACCCCCTGCTTGCTCTGCCCTTCACTCCAGCAAAGTTGCCAGTCGCCACTCACCTTGTTGTCCGCCGCCGAGCCACCGACCACGGGCACCGAGTGACCAAACTCAGCTTCGATAGAGGCAAGCACTTCCTCCTCCTGGCCCGGGCTGGCATGAACCAGAACAAGCTGGGGCAGTTCGCCCGGGCGGCCGCACTCGAGCATGGCCCGGCGCAGCAACAGGCGCACATCGATAGGTTCCCCCTCGGCGCCGGCAACGCCGTAAGCCCCCTTCTCATCATAAAAAGCAGCCACTGCCACGCCATGCTCCTGCCTGACATGATGTCCCATTTCGGTCATCACGCCACCGCAGGAGCTGCACCCCAGCAAGGGGGTCGTCGGAAATTGACGCCCAAGCTGCTCACGCAGTACTGCAGCATCATGGGCCTGGGTAAAATAGACCAGCAACAGGGAAGGCGCCTGCATGGCATGGTGATGAAGCCGCGCGCAGATATCTTGAGCCGCCAGCAGGGAATTTTCCTCAAGAGAGTGAACGGTCAGAAAGTTCAACACCATCTCCTTGCGTTATCGGATTCATGTCGCAAGCAAAAGTCATACCCTTATCAAGTAATTAGCTGATATTCCTTGCTAACATAACCTTCTATCAACCCCAGTGACAGGATGCCCTCATGTGGCAAAAAAACATCAATGACTTCGATCGGGTCGTTGCCATCGGTGGTGGCCACGGTATGGGCCGGGTGCTCTCCGCCCTCTCCTTCCTTGGTCAGCGGCTGACCGGTATCGTCACCACCACGGATGATGGCGGCTCAACCGGCCGTCTGCGCAAGAGCCAGGATTGCATCGCCTGGGGGGATCTGCGCAACTGCCTGAACCAGCTGGTCACCGACCCCAGTATCGGCAGCCTGCTGTTTGAGTACCGCTTCGCCGGCCGTGGCGAACTGGCAGGGCACAATCTTGGTAACCTGATGCTGCTGGCACTGGACAATCTCTGCGTCCGCCCTCTGGATGCTATCAAGCTCATCAGTGACATGCTCAAAATTGAATCACAATTGTTACCCATGTCCGAATTACCCACCGATCTCTGTGCCCATATGGAGTGCGGCAACCAGATCCTGGGGGAGGTCTCCATCGATCAGCTGGCCACTCCCCCCCTCTCCTTGAGCCTGATGCCGGAAGTGCAGGCTACCCGCGAAGCGGTACAGGCGCTGCAGCAGGCTGACATGATCATCCTGGGCCCAGGCAGTTTTCTCACCTCCATCATGCCGCCGCTGCTGCTGGCGGAGATCGCCCAGGCTATCAACGAAAGCAATGCCATGGTGGTGTTCATCTGCAACCTGGTTGCGGAGAAAGGACCTGCCGGTCAACTGGATCTGGCCAGCCAGTGCCGCTGGCTGGAATCCAAGATCGGACATGGCCGAATTGATGCCATTCTGGCTCCCTTTGGCGCAGGGGAAGGGGGAACATGGCAAGGTCGCCTGATCGAAGCCGATCTGGGCGAGACGGCATTGCCCCATCGCCATGACCGGCTGAAACTGAAGCTGGCGCTGGACAAGACCATAGGGCACCTGCTCAACCAGCGTTAAGACGCCGCCACTGCCGTGTGGCAGTGGCCGGTTTTCAGTGGTAATCGGCCAGAAAGGCCAACACCTGTGGCAGAGAGTGTTCGAGTTGCTGCAGCTGACGCGCAGCCTCGTCACCATCGGCCTGCTTGCACGCAAGCTCCAGCGCCATCACCTGCTGATAGCTCGTCAGGGCACCATAGCTGCCGCAGGAGGATTTCATGCTGTGTGCCACCCTGGCCAGCGCCTCCCAATCCTGTTGTTCATACAGTGGCCTGAGCTGGCTCAGCTGCTCCCCTACCTCTTCGATAAACACGGTTATCACGACTGGCAACATCTCCTGACCGATATCGTCAGCCAGCTGTTGCAACACCTTGCGATCCACCCACTCCATGCGAGGCCTCTCAAAATGGTATTCAAACAGACCATACTATAGATAGTTTTCGGGCCACGGACGCCCGGACAGCTCACCTGAGACCGGCAAACTGCTTCAACACCCAGCCCAAAAGACGAAAAACGTGATCGGATTCAAAATATCAACACGCTTTGACAGCAATGCAAAATAACATCATTGCAACAAATTAACATTCAAGTAACACTGAGCATCATCAGAGTGATGATGCTCAGCAACACCTCTCATCCCTTTTGCCCTTTATGGCTGCTGCGAAGAACCAGGGTAGGTATCTACCCTGGTATTTTTTTATTGGCCGATCTCGTCGTGATTGCTGGCGATACGCTCACCCAACCGGAACAAGTTAAACTCACCAGGTTCCATCTTGACCCAGTGTTCATTCCCAGTCAGCGGACGAGTCGTGATGATGGTCACCACGTCATTGGGGGTCGTCTCGCTATGAAAATCGATCACCACCTCTTCATCCAGCAGACTCGCTTCACCAAAGGGGGCTCGCCGGGTCAGCCAGTGCAGGTTGTTGGAGCAAAAGGTCATCACATACTCCCCGTCCGAGAGCAGCATGTTGAACACCCCGAAGGCCCGCAGCTTGTCACACAGGGTAGCGAGGTAGCGAAACATGGCGGGGAAGTTGGCCGGTCGCCTCGGATACTTCTGCTCCAGCCTGTCGAGCAGCCAGCAGAAAGCGTGTTCGCTGTCGGTATCCCCCACCGGTCTGTGCCGCCCGGTGGCCAGCCTCTTGTAGCCGGTCAGCTGACCGTTGTGGGCAAAGGTCCAGTACCGTCCCCACAGCTCGCGGGTAAACGGATGGGTATTTTCCAGCGACACGCAGCCCCGGTTGGCCTGGCGGATATGGCTGACCACGGCGCAGCTCTTGATGGGCAGCGCCTGTACCAGCCTGGCGATGGGAGAGTGGGCACTGGGCTCGGGATCCTTGAAGGTACGAAACCCCTTCCCCTCATAGAAGGTGATCCCCCAGCCATCCTTGTGGGGACCCGTCTTGCCACCGCGCAGCATCAGGCCGGTAAAACTGAAGCAGATATCGGTCGGCACATTGGCGCTCATGCCGAGCAGTTCGCACATATCTGGACTACTCCTTCCTTGACTACTTGTTCATCTGGCTGACTTGGCAGAAAAGCATAGCCTTTCTTTGCATCAAGCCGCTTGTCCAGATTGGCGATGCCGGACAGGCACACTCCTGCCCGGCGTCAATGCCACTTACTTGGCCATCTCTTTTTCGACCAGCTGGATCAGGATATGGATCACCTTGATGTGCACTTCCTGAATGCGGTCGGCATAACCAAAGTGCGGAACGCGGATCTCCACATCGGCCAGACCCGCCATCTTGCCGCCATCCTTGCCGGTCAGGGTGATCACCTTCATGCCCTTGGCACGGGCCGCCTCGATGGCCTTGAGGATGTTGCCTGAGTTACCGCTGGTGGAGATGCCGAGCAGCACGTCGCCACGACGGCCGACGGCCTCGACGTAGCGGGAGAAGACGAAGTCATAGCCAAAGTCGTTGGAGACGCAGGATAGGTGGCTCGGATCCGAGATGGCGATGCCGGCATAACCCGGACGGTTCTCGCGATAACGGCCAGTCAGCTCCTCGGCAAAGTGCATGGCGTCGCAGTGGGAGCCACCGTTACCACAGGAGAGTACCTTGCCTTCCTCTTTGAAGGAGTCAGCCAGCAGCTTGGCGGCCGCCTCGATATTCTTCAGATTCTGCTCATCGGCCAGGAAGGCTTGCAGCACGCTGGCGGCTTCGGTCAGTTCATTGCGGATCAATTCTTGGTACATGATGTCTCTTCCACTTTTTTAGTGTGCGTGTAAGTCGCCGCTATTCTCGCACAAGGCAATCCCGTCGTCGCCCCCTCCCTCGGCAGGTCGCGCCACAGGCTGGCCTGCCACGTTACGGGGATCACAGTCGCAAGGTAATGAGCTTGTAAACAACTTGATAACTTTGTGCGTATGAATTACAACAAGGGCCAGACCAAACAGGTCAGACCTCTGGATCAGTTACGCCACATTGGCAACCTATCACGCAAGGAGCAAGCAATGACGACGACCCTCACTCTGCTCGGGGTGATCCTGGTTATCGGAGCCCTGGCCTATCGCCGGGCATCCCTGTTCATCTCGACCCTGGTAACCTTCGCCGCCCTTATCATCGGGGCCCTCTACGGTCATGTGCCCTTGCTGGTATGGGCCCTGTTTGCCGTGGTTGCCATCCCCCTCAACCTGGTGGAATTTCGCCGCAACCAGTTGACCAAGCCGCTGTTCAAGCTCTACAAATCCATCATGCCAGAGATGTCCCGCACCGAAAAAGAAGCCATCGAAGCGGGCACTACCTGGTGGGAAGCCGACCTCTTTGCCGGCAACCCGGACTGGAAAAAGCTGCACGCCATCCCGGTCAGCACCCTCTCTGCCGAAGAGCAGGCCTTCCTGGACGGCCCGGTGGAAGAGGTGTGCCGCATGGTGAGCGACTGGGAGGTAACCCACGAGCGCGCCGATCTCTCCCCCGAGGTGTGGCAATACCTGAAGGACAACAAGTTCTTCGCCATGATCATCAAGAAAAAATATGGTGGCCTGGAGTTCTCCGCCTACGCCCAGTCCTGCGTGCTGCAAAAGCTGTGCGGCGCCAGCGCCGTGCTGGCCTCCACCGTCGGCGTGCCCAATTCCCTCGGCCCGGGCGAACTGCTGCAACACTATGGCACCGATGAGCAGAAGGATTACTACCTGCCTCGTCTCGCGGTCGGTAAAGAGATCCCCTGCTTCGCCCTGACCAGCCCGGAAGCGGGTTCAGATGCGGGCTCCATCCCTGATTTTGGCATCATCACCAAGGGCGAGTGGGAAGGGGAAGAGGTGCTCGGCATGCGCCTGACCTGGAACAAGCGCTACATCACCCTGGCCCCTATCGCCACCGTGCTGGGGCTCGCCTTCAAACTGCGTGACCCGGAGCACCTGCTGGGGGAGGAAGAGGAGCTCGGCATCACCTGCGCCCTGATCCCGACCCACATCAAGGGAGTCGGCATCGGCCGTCGCCACTTCCCGCTCAACGTGCCGTTCCAGAACGGCCCGACTCAGGGCAAGGATGTGTTCGTTCCGCTCGATTTCATCATCGGCGGCCCGGCCATGGCCGGTCAGGGTTGGCGCATGCTGGTGGAGTGCCTCTCGGTCGGTCGCGGCATCACCCTGCCCTCCAACAGCACCGGTGGCGTCAAGATGCTGGCCCTGGCGAGCGGCGCCTACAGCCGCATCCGTCGCCAGTTCAAGCTGCCCATCGGCAAGATGGAAGGCATTGAAGAGCCGCTGGCCCGCATCGGTGGCAACGCCTACATCATGGGCGCCGCGGCGAACCTGACCGTGACCGGCATCGACCTTGGCGAGAAGCCCTCGGTCATCTCCGCCATCGTCAAGTACCACCTCACCGACCGTGCCCAGAAGTGCATCATCGATGCCATGGACATCCACGGCGGCAAGGCCATCTGCATGGGTCCCAACAACTATCTGGCCCGCGGCTATCAGGGTGCCCCCATCGCCGTCACGGTGGAAGGAGCCAATATCCTGACCCGCAGCATGATCATCTACGGCCAGGGCGCCATCCGTTGCCACCCCTACGTGTTGCCCGAGATGCTGGCGGCCAGCCACCCGGACAAGGAACAGGCCCTCAAGGACTTCGACAAGGCAGTGTTCAGCCATGTCGGCTTTGCCATCAGCAACCTGGTGCGCAGCTTCTGGCTGGGTCTCACCGGTGCCCGCTTCGCCGCAGCCCCCTATGGGGATCAGACCAAGCGCTACTACCAGCAGCTCTCCCGTCTCTCCGCCAACCTGGCGTTCCTGTCGGACATGGCGATGGGCACCCTGGGGGGCGAGCTCAAGCGCAAGGAGCGGGTCTCCGCCCGTCTCGGCGACGTGCTGAGCCAGCTCTATCTGGCCTCCAGCGCTCTCAAGCGCTATCAGGACGAAGGACGCCAACAGGCCGACCTGCCGCTGCTGCACTGGGCGCTGCAAGATGCCCTGTTCAAGGCACAGGAGGCGATCGATGAGCTGCTACGCAACTTCCCGAACCGCTGGATTGGATTGGCTCTGCGCGTCATCGTGCTGCCGCTGGGTCGCGACATGAAGCGCCCGAGCGACAAGCTGGACAACCAGGTAGCCCGCCTGCTGCAAACGCCGAGCGAAACCCGCAGCCGCCTGGCCAAGGGACAATACCTCACCCGCGAGGAGGGCAACCCCTTCGGCCTGCTGGAGCAGGCACTCGATGACGTGCTGGCCGCCGAACCGCTGTTTGACAAGGTGTGCAAGGCCGATGGCATCAAGCGCCCCTTCCTGGCGCTGGACAAGGTAGCCGACATCGGGCTGGCCGCCGGCGTGCTGAACCAGAGCGAGGCCGACCTGCTGCGCCGCGCCGAAGTGAGCCGCCTGCGCACCATCAACGTCGATGATTTCGAGCCCATCGATCTGGTGGCCAACAAGCAGCTGTTTGAAGCTTCCGCCTACCATCACGCGGCCTGAGTCGCCGCTCTGCCAATAACGCCTCCCACCGGGAGGCGTTTTTTATTCTGTACGGTGGCGACAAAGCGCCAGCCGCCTCCCCCCTGTTCTTGATCACAAAAAAGGGCACAATAGCCGGCAGTTCAAACACACAAGGAAGCCGAGATGAGCCTTGAGCACCTGATCCAGTGGCGCCGCGATCTGCACCGCCTGCCGGAAGCCGCCTGGAAAGAGTTTCGCACCACCAGCCTGATTGCCCACCACCTGAGCGGGCTCGGCTACCACATCGTGCTCGGTGACAAGCTGCTGGCCAGCAATCTGGTGATGGGACGGGATCTGGACGTGGCGGCCGAGAAGGCCCGCGCCCGCCGCCAGGGGGCGCATCCCGACTGGCTGGATCGCATCGGTGACTTTACCGGTCTGATGGGGGAGCTGGACACCGGCCGCCCCGGCCCGACGCTCGCCTTTCGCTTTGACATCGATGCGGTGGAGGTGGAAGAGTCCGGCGACGAGCAGCACCAGCCGCAGCGGGAGGGGTTTGCCTCCCACAACAAGGGGTGGATGCACGCCTGCGCCCACGATGGCCACACCGCCATTGGCATGGGGCTGGCCAGCCGGTTGATGGCGATGAAAGAGCAGTTGGGGGGGCGCATCAAGCTCTTCTTCCAGCCTGCCGAAGAGGGGTGTCGCGGCGGCAAGGCGCTGGCGGCCGGCGGGGAGCTCGATGACGTGGATGCCCTGCTCTCCCTGCATATCGGTATCCACGCGAGCAGCGGCGAACTGGTGATCAACCCCACCGAGTTTCTCTGCTCCACCAAGTTCGATGTGCACTTCATGGGTACGGCGGCCCACGCAGGTCTTGAGCCCAACGCCGGTTGCAACGCACTGGCCGCCGCCTGCATGGCCACCAGCGCCATGCTCGCCATTCCCCGCCACCGGGATGGCATGACCCGCATCAATATCGGCCAGCTCAACGGCGGCAGCGGCCGCAATGTCATCCCCGATCATGCCGAACTGCGCGGCGAGACCCGCGGCGCCGACAGCGCGTTGAACGACTACATGTTCGGCCAGGTGCAGCGCATCGTCGAAGGGGTTGCCATGGCCCACGGGGTCACCTACCAGATCATCAAACAGGGCGAGGCCATCGCGCTGGACAACAGCCCTACCCTGCAGGTCGAACTGACCGCCCTAGCCCGCCAGCAGGGGCTCGCCACCATCCAGACCCGCCGCTTCGGCGCCAGCGAGGATGCAGGTTTCCTGATGGAGCGGGTACAAAAACAGGGAGGCGAAGCCGCCTACCTGGTGCTCGGAGCAGATCTCGCGGCGCCGCACCATCACAATGCCTTCGATTTCGATGAGCGGGTGATGCAAAGCGGGGTCGATCTGCTGGCCGCCTGGGTGCTCTCCCGTCAAAGCACACAGCCAGCGGCGGCGCGCTGACCAGCACGGTAAAAGGCTATATCGCAGGATCAAAAAGGCGCCCTGGGCGCCTTTTTGACGAATGCATCGCAATGGATCCCGGAGCGACTCACTAGTGCGACTCGCCATCGCCCCGCTTGCGATTGGTGTTGGGGCGACCGCCGGTCACAGCATCGGCCCGCCCTTCCTCTTTGGCCTTCTCGGCCCGCTTCTTGCGCATCTCGCGCGGATCGGCGATGAGCGGTCGATAGATCTCGATACGATCCCCGTCCTGCAAGTGATCACTCCCCTTGACCGGACGACTGTAGATACCGAACTTGTTGACTGCCAGATCGATCTCCGGGTGCTTTTGCACGATACCGGACTGCTCGATGGCATCCAGCACGCAGGTCTCTGGCGCAACCCTCAGCTCAATCACCGTCTGCTGCTGCGGCAAGGCGTAGACCACCTCTATGGTGAGCTGCTCAGACACCGTAAACCTCCTTCGCCCGGTTGGAGAAGGCGGCGACCATGGAACTCACCAGATCGCGGAACACCTGACCGAAGGCCACCTCGATTAGCTTGGAGGTAAATTCGAAATCGAGATCGAACTCCACCTTGCAGGCATCCACATCCAGCGGAGTGAAGGTCCACCAGCCCGCCAGCTTGCGAAACGGGCCATCCACCAGCTCCATCCTGATCTGGCGGTTCATGTCCAGCTGATTGCGGGTGGTAAAAGTCTTGGCAATGCCCGCCTTGGCCACATCCACCGAGGCCATCATGTAGTCATCGCCGGCCTCGTGCACGCGACTGCCGACGCAACCGGGCAAAAATTGCGGATAGGCATCCACATCGTTAACCAACTTGAACATCTGTTCTGCACTGAACATCACCAGCGCACTGCGAGTAATACGGGGCATGGCTTTTCCTCATCCAATCGCCGCGATTTTATCATCATGTTCCGGCTTGTGGAGGTAAAACCTCGGCCAAACTGCTCATTAAGCCGCCACTCGAGCCGCTGCGCGTTTTACAGCCGCCCTCGCCTACGTATAATACGAGCCTCCTAGTCATTGCCGGAAATCGCCCGTCATGAGCAAAAAAAACAGTAAAAACAAAGCCGGGTCCAGCACCATTGCACTCAACAGAACCGCGCGCCACGAATACTTCATCGAAGAGAAGATCGAAGCGGGTCTGTCTCTGCAAGGGTGGGAAGTCAAATCCCTGCGGGCGGGCAAGGCCAACATCAGCGAAGCCTATGTCATCTTCCGCGATGGCGAGGCCTACCTGTTCGGCTCCAGCTTCCTGCCGCTGCAGGCCGCGTCCAGCCACGTGGTGTGTGACCCGACCCGTACCCGCAAGCTGCTGCTGAGCCGGCGCGAACTCGACAAGCTCGAGAGCCTGATCGCCCGTCAGGGCTACACCATAGTGCCGCTCGCCCTCTACTGGAAACAGTGCTGGGTCAAGGTCGAAATCGGCCTGGTAAAAGGCAAGAAAGAGCACGACAAGCGCGAAGATACCAAGGCCCGCGAATGGGATCGGGAAAAAGCCCGCATCATGAAGAACAAAAATCGCGGCTAATCCGATTGATGCTGCAAGGTCCGGGCTCCAGGCCCGGACTTTTTCTTTTCTGGCCTGCCTCTTACCCTCTCCCGCCCTGCTTGCGCGCAATAAATCGGCAAACAGAGCGGCTCCCCGCGGGAATGGCCATCAACGCCTTGCCATGGCAGCATTTTTGCGTACAATCCCTCTTAACAACTTGGGGCTGATTCTGGATTCGACAAGATTCACGAAACCCAAGGTGCATGCCGAGGTGCGGTAGGCCTCGTTAATAAACCGCAAAAAAATAGTCGCAAACGACGAAAACTACGCACTGGCAGCTTAATAACCTGCGCAGAGCCCTTCTACCCTAGCTTGCCTGTGTCCTAGGGAATCGGAAGGTCATCCTTCACAGGATCGTGTGGAAGTCCTGCTCGGGGCGGAAGCATTAAAACCAATCGAGCTAGTCAATTCGTGGCGTGTCTCTCCGCAGCGGGTTGGCGAATGTAAAGAGTGACTAAGCATGTAGTGCCAAGGATGTAGTAATTTTGGACGGGGGTTCAAATCCCCCCAGCTCCACCAAATACCGGTCCAACAGTGACCAACGAAGTCCAAGAAACCCGCATAGCATAAGGCTTTGCGGGTTTTTTGTTGTCTTATGCTGTCCAATGGGGTGCGTTGCCATCCAGCCCTTTTAGGCATATCGTTAGGCATATCGTTTTGTATGCCTTCCGGAGCGTATGCCTATGCCTCGTATCACCCGTCCCTTATCCCCAACCGAGATCAAAGCAGCCAAGCCCAAAGAGAAGGAATACACCCTCTGCGACGGGGCTGGTCTGGAGCTCGTCATCAAGCCCAATGGCTCCAAGTTGTGGCGCCTGCGTTACTACCGCCCCCTAACTAAACAGAGAAACATGATCAGCTTTGGCTCCTGGCCGGAGATGTCGTTGGCTGAAGCGAGAGAGAAACGCTCCGAAGCCAAAACGTTGCTGCAACAAAACATCGATCCCCAACACCATCGTGATGAGCAGGCATCCGCTGCGTTATCACAGAGCGAGCACACCTTTGAAGCCGTCGCCAAGCGCTGGTTTGATGTTAAGCGCCCTTCCGTCACCCCGGCATATGCCGAGGATCTCTGGCGTTCTCTCGAAATGTACCTGTTCCCCGAGATAGGCACAGTGCCCGTTATGGAAATAAAGGCACAGCGAGCCATCAAGATCATCGAGCCCATCGCTGCTGCTGGAAAACTCGAAACCGTGCGTCGCCTCACGCAACGGGTGAACGAGATCATGACCTTTGCTGTTAACTCTGGTCTGATCGACGCCAACCCTTGCTCGGGGATCAGCAAGGTGTTTCAGCGGCCAGCCAAACAGCACATGCCCAGCATTAACCCCAACCAGTTACCAGAACTGATGAACAGGCTATCGAAGGCCAGCATCAATTTGCAGACCCGCTGCCTCATCGAATGGAGCCTGCATACCTTGGCTCGCCCCAGCGAGGCGGCCGGAGCAAGGTGGGCAGAGATCGATATGGAAAAGAAACTCTGGCGGATCCCACCAGAGAGAATGAAGAAGCGCAGAGGTCATGACGTGCCCTTGACGCCGCAGACACTTGCCTACCTGGACCTCATGCGACCGATCAGCGGCCATCGTGAATTTATCTTCCCTGGTATCCGTAATCCTAAAACGCACACCAACGAGCAAACAGCCAATGCGGCCTTGAAAAGAATGGGATATGAAGGGACCTTGGTCGCTCACGGCCTGCGAGCCTTGGGCAGCACCACCCTGAACGAGAGAGGATTTGATCGAGACGTTATAGAAGCTGCCTTGGCGCACTCTGACAAAGATGAAGTCCGTAGCGCATACAACCGCACGGATTATCTGGAACGTCGCCGAGAAATGATGGTCTGGTGGTCAGAATATATCGATGCAGCATCCAGAGTCGGTTCAGCACTGACGTGGTTGCCATCGTCAAATGTCAGCTGAGCTAAGTTTCAATAACTCAACAACGCAATAGAAAAAGGACTGGTTAGCCAGTCCTTTTGACATCAAATCAGGAATTCTTCCAACTGCCTGCCTTGCTCCAGCATGGCGGCCAACGCTTTAGGAGTGCGTCCCTGGCCGGTCCAGGTGCGCTCTTCACCATTTGCCATATAACGATACTTCGGCGGACGCGGAGCACGTTTCGTGCCATCACGTTGAGCTTTCCCAGCTGGGACACCCTGTACGAGCTCAGTAGGGTCAATGCCAGCATCAGCAAGCATTGCTTGGAATTCGGCCAGCTTGGCCAAACGCTCGGCATCGGCTGCGCGGGTCTTTTCTATCTCAGCAACCCGCTCGTTATAAATCGAGGAGAACTTCTCATTCGCTTCTTGCAACTGTTCAAAGGAGAGCTCACGCAATGCAGCCCGCAAGCTACGGATATTCAGCAACACTTTCAGAAATTCAGTCATGATTAAGATCTCTCAATAAGGGGCACACCGTCAGCCACATGGATAGCTACTGACTCTGGTGATATAGGTCTTTCAATCTGGATCGTTCTGGTGACTGGTCTGAATAGTGAACAGCACGATTCAGGTAGTAATAACAGTGTTGAATTTTACGCTATTACACCTCATCGATGCAAATGCCATTAATTATCGTTTTAGCATTCTGTCGTCATCAGTGTCCATTTGAATTTGTTGTATTTATACGCAACACATAAAAACGAGGGGATTGGTCCCCTCGCTGTGCTTAACAGACTAGTCATCTCCGTAAATGCTACTAGAACGTTCATACAGAAGCAGCTGTTGTTTATACTACCCAAGTTTCCGGCTTCGCTTAGACGAGCTTACAGGGCATCTGGTGAACGCTAACAGCTCTTCAGGATTAATACGCTCTAAAGCGAGCAATTCTTTAATGTCAGCGATCACCTGCTGCCGCTCATGTGCTCTTACCCTCGCAGCCTCCTCTTCCTCAATGCGCTCCAGCGCTATCGCCTCGATTTCAGCATTCAGTGCTAACAAATCCTCCGATGACAATCCCTTTAATGCCGACCGTAACGATCGGGTATCTGTAAACACACTTGATGCAAGCTTCATTTGCCACCCTAATAAATCAATGCTCAGCCCGAAGTAGTTGGCTAGTACCAAAGTTGCGGTAGCCATCACCGCCGCTCTTCGTATTCTTTTTACTCAGGTACGCCATACGAAACAAAAATGCTTCGAAGTTGTCATCTAGCTCTCGGGCTGACTGGCGATCAAACCGGTACTGCGGATTATCAGGAAAATTCACTAACGTCGCGTTATCAGGATAAGGGAGGCTCAGGGCGCTGCACCACGCCTTCTGGATCCTGGTTCCCATATTGTTAGCGTCATAGTCCCGATAGTCTCCCAGAAAGGCATAGACGTCTTTGTTAAAGAGCAGCATCAGGTGGTAATGGGGTGATGCCGAGGTATCCTGCTCACGGCACCAGATAAAGGCCGGTAGAGACGGAGTACCACGTCGTTTCTGACGATAGTGGTCCGCACGTAGTTGGCTTTTCAGGGACTCCATAAAGCGAGTAATCACTGACGGGTCAGCCCGCTGTAGGCAGGTCAGCGTGTCAGCATCATCTTCAGGTGACTCAACAGCAAAGCGCAGGTCTACCCGCAGCGCATAAACACGGGGATACCTGGCAAGGGTATCGGAAACAACATCCAGACTACGTCTCAAATAGGTGCAATTCATGGGGCCGTAACTATCTGTGTATAATCTAGTAAGTGCTTTCATCTTCAATACTGAATTTTTTAAGTGATTCAACATAGGAGTCCCTACCTTGGTGAATAGACACGGAGGTATAGTTATTGAATTAAATAAATAGATGTGCTTTTTGCTTAAGTAAATACACCATGCTCTGGATGCTATCCATAGTGGTACATGCTTAGAGGCATGTAGTCTTCATGCTCCTCTCATCGTTAGATTGCATAGCGTATGCTGCTGAACGTTAGTAGTGTGCATGGCTATGGATGTATATAAGAGTGTATGTATTACTATATGTATTGCTATATATAATACATATACCGCATCATGGCTTATTTAAATAAACCCATACACTCCTCAATCAAATGGACATATATACTAAAATATAAACATAGGGTTCCTGATTCAGATGCAGTTATGATACCGCCCTATATAACAACACTCTTAAGTTACTTAAGCGGAGTACTGCAATCAGTTAATACTGAACCTTGATGTATGGGAATGGTGCAACCATTAGTGTCGGAGCTTATTTCTCATGTCAATCAACGGTCTCTCAAACAGTTCAACTGATGGTATTCCTGAATGGCGTCTTCCTTGATATTCTACTAGCTCGCTAACATAAATTTTATCACGGGTGCGGACTAAAGAGCGCCTAACAATCCTAGGGTATTTCTTCCAAGATAAAGAAATATAAATTGACTGTTTCTTTTTAAAGCAAATGATATCTCCTCGAGCAATAAGAACTTCTATTGCATCTTCTAGCTTATTCGAATTACGAACACAATGTGGGCCACTTCGTCTAATGTCACCTTTCAAAAACAGCTCATTATTCCAGTTATGAATAATCCACTCCAGTAGCTTATTAACATGTGTCTCGTCCACGAACTCCCTAGCCTCGGGCGATCTAAATATTATCAATGCTTGATGTAAGTATATTTCAGCTAGTTCAATAGCAGTCTGCATAGTCTCATGAGTCACAAGTGCGTTTCTGTAGTCTCTATTTTTAAACACATGAAGTGCCGCCGCGATTCTCGAAGCCTGCTCCATAAACTTTGAACCAAAATCTTTATAGTGTTCCAAATATTCCCCGCCCCTCATTGCGTATTCAATGTCATTAAACTTGTCATTCCAAATTTTCTTAGCACTCTCTGTTAAATTCAGGCAATGACGTTCCTTGCCTTGTGCTCTCATCTCGAGCCCTTCTTGCAGTAATGCATCAATCCTTGAGCTAAATCTACCTAATTTAATTTTATCATCTAGTGATGCGCTATCATCCCTATCTTCTTGACGATAGCCAATCTCTGACTCAGGCTCACACAGTAGAATTCGAGCGTCTAATCCAGAGCTTCTCATCGCATCACCATTACTATCTCTGAATATTCTATATATATCAGGCTGGATTTGCATGCTCAAAGTCAAACGAGCACCTTCAATATGAACTTCAGGGGCATTGGCTCTGTCAACACGTATAGTTTGACCTGACCATAGTGAGTTAAACAATGCATTATCTTTCATCAAGTCACTGGACAGTAGTGTCCCAGCTTCATCGGACACCAGAGCTAATGACGTATTCTTCTCAGCTAACATCGACTTCAGTTTTGCGACTGTTATATCCTCAGCTAAAATCCTCTTAACTAACGGAGCTATAGGCATATTTGAATGGTGAGTGTGCCATGCCTCTATTATAATGGGCTGCTCATCACCTTTTTTATACATCTCACCTAATTCCCTCCTTAACACTTTTTCCTTCATATTCCACAATTCCAGCTCGATCTGATATTTCTGCTGTGCAGCATCTACCTGCTCAGCCAAGCATTTTTCAAATTCACGGACTGGTTTCATCAGTAGCTTATCGACCGTGCTTTTTCTCTCGCCAGAAGCAGCTAGAATTAGAGTGTAAAGTGATGCCGGTATTTTCATCCCGCTTTTGGGGCTAATGTCTACCAGCTGCTGTGATGCGATAGCTATAACAGACAACATCTGAGTCAAAATCATAAACCTCGGGGCCTTTGTTCTATAGGCGACGACATCCAGTGGATCCCAAAGGGACTGATCTAACCTCTCGATGACACCTTCAATTGCTCTGTACTGATTCATGGCTAACCTCCGTTTACTGACTGTTTTTTGACCTGGTTGTAATCCATTGGTGGATCTCACTCTGACGCCAGCCTATGGCTGATGCACCAAGCTTAACCGCCCTCGGAAAGCTGGGATCATGCCGAGGAGATTTGGCGTTGAGCTTGTCGTAAATTGTTGATTTAGACAGGCTAATCATCTTAGTGAGCTCAGTCATCCTAATGATGGGGTCTATTGTCTCTAGCATTACGTGCTGTCCTTCTAACGTCTGAGTGAATGAGCTCGCATTATGGTGGGTTTTTGGGGTAGGTTCAGGGGGAGGAACTACGCCCCCAACGAGCAAATCATGAAAAAACATCACTTTGCTGAACTTATCTACTCTGTAGAAGACACCCTTGGTCTCTGGCATAGGACCAGAAAAACCGAGCAAATCAGTAAGCATTCGTACGATTCACACCGTGAACACTTCCAAAGTGATAGCCCAGCCACTTTTAACTCGAATGAACCCCATTCGAGGCTAGAAAATATATTCAACGTTCTGCATGTAGGCTGCAATTTGCCAGATGAAATGATGTCAAATCATGTTGATATATTAGAGAGTGTGTACAATGCGCTAGCTCGGCAAACAAACATCCTTAAAGAATCAACTGAAGATATCAAAGCTGCTTATATTAAAAATGCGCTAATACCTTTAATATGCACTGATATATTTATTTTTAAATCCAATGCCAGCCCAAGTTCAATCTACTTCCATCTTAACCGTCTATTAATGATTGAAAATATTGCTACGAATGATAAAGGCTCGATAAAATTCAGAAAGGCAACAGCAAAAAAATACATATGGGATTGTATTGATGAACATTTCCTTAAAAATAAAGATATTCTTGAAGAAACGCGTTATAAGAATGCGGAATTGTTAATTCCAGAATTGCTTCATTACTTAGAAGAGCGGCACAAAAATACAAATCAAAAATGTGTAAAATTACATGAAAAACTAAAAGATTGTAATGATAGAATTTCCAGCATGAATTTAGATGGGGCCTTTTTTAGTATTGCTCCAATATCAGCAGCTTACACCGCTACAATTATCCTTCAAGATATAGAAAACAAAACAGGTATGTTTGGTCGATTTTATCAAACATATAAGCAACTTATTCAGCGCGATAAAACACTCGAAGAATTAGAAAAAAGCATGCGTTACGCACTCAATTTCAACAATGAGAAATTGCATATTGCGGAAGTGGTATTTAATACTAAGCGTGGATACGAAACTCCACTTCACATATACGATTGCAAAATATTTTTCATAGAGAAAATCATAAATATAATTGTTTCATCATTCAAAACACCCACTATATATAAATTTGACAATGATGCTAAGTTGCCTCAAATTGAAAAGCAGCTAGATTATCTGTCGAATATAGTATCTCTACCACCTAGCTTTGAATATTCAATTATAGATAGCAATGACAGTGCTTACTTTAAATATAAAACTGTGAAATACATGAAGAACACTGTCACATTTGATAAAAGTAATGTCGCTGGAATTATTACATTGGCGAAACACAATGCCAATCGATATCAAAAATATTTTTTGCAATACATACCTCTAATAAACGCGCTAGATTGCATTAGAAATGAAAATCCAAGCATGGCTTTAGATATTATTGATAGCATACATGAAGAAAGCTTATCTCGGTTTGGTTTCGTTAAGCATTCACTAGCTGTGCTTAAAATAGGGTTGATGTACAATTTAAAGCCGAGCAGTATTAAACACGAGTCATTAACGGAGCAGGTTATTGAAATAATAAACCATCAAGGTATTGTTTCTATTCCTGTCTTTGCATCACCCAGTTTATTAGAAAATAATAATGCAGGTTGGCTTTCCGAACCCGAATATGAAGAACATTCTATTGTTTATGGCGGCAACACATATAACTCGATCGTAGCGCAAGCTATCTATGCTTATAATTTCACTGTCGCACGATGCACTCCCTCACGCAATCCACCGACAAACGAAGCTATCAAAAACCTGTCGACATTGACTCATCCAAATTATAATTATTCTTCGTCATTGATTGTACGCAACCTGCTTAAAAAGCTTAATGATGTCTCAGGTAAAATATTAGCCGGACTTGATAAAGTCAGCATCGATGTAGATCCTAAAGATCCTATGGGCCTTGCAAAATTTGCAAACGAATTGGTTAAAGAAAATGTAATTACTAGAGCAGAATTAAATGATAATCTAATCCGAGGCATTACAGGATCTTCTCTCGGTGTTTGCCTCTTGGACTATTCAACTATCATATTGTTATTGTTTGTTCCTGGGGATGATGTTGATAATATTATTGCGTTGGGTAAAAAGACTAATGTTGTAGAGTTATTGTTCAGGTATAAACACCCTTTACCTAAGGAAGATGAGAATAATTCACTAAACACAAAAAATGCATCTGCAATCAGTTGAACTGAAAGGACTGAAATTTTCAGTTTCTTTGAAGAGGGTACTTATTCGTACCCTCTCTAGTGAATGATTACTTGTTGATGCACATCAATTTCAAATATACCTGCGAGAATTGTTTAAATGCGTTTTTATTTCATGTATTATTTTCAGGGATGGAGTCGGTTGCCAAAACGTGGATTGAGGCACTGGTGACATTACAGCGCCACAATCCCACAGCATCAATTCAGGTGTATGGTTATTTCTCCTCCCCCCTGTCATCATGACTCCAGCAACCAATCAAGTAAGCTCTATCCAGATACTTTCAGATACGAATATCAAAAATATCTGGAATATCAAAAATTGCGCACACTAATGAGTCTCAAAAATGCAACTGGATGCCATTGCATACTCTCATATGGCACCATCTAATTTTATGGTGCGGTGCTGTCATCTGGCGCTCCCATTACTTCCATTCAAATAAATTTCAGATATATATTCTCTCGGTGAACCTA
Organism: Aeromonas sp. FDAARGOS 1407; assembly: GCF_019048725.1. Classification (NCBI taxonomy): domain Bacteria; kingdom Pseudomonadati; phylum Pseudomonadota; class Gammaproteobacteria; order Aeromonadales; family Aeromonadaceae; genus Aeromonas; species Aeromonas sp. FDAARGOS 1407. The sequence continues at coordinate 2,405,396 of NZ_CP077399.1, read as the reverse complement.
CCTTGGGACTGTTCTATATAGTCCCATTTTCATTGGAGATTGATTTATGGCACACCTCATCGATACCATGGCCTACACTGGCCTAGCGCCCTGGCACGGCCTCGGAAATATCTTGCCCCCACAACAATCATTGGAGATCTGGCTTAAAGCTGCCGGTATGGACTGGACCATCGAGCAGAGCGACGTAATGTTTAACGTTGCTTCCGATGCCCTCCATATTCGCCCCTATCGCGGCAGTAAGGTGCTCTTCCGATCCGATACACTCGAACCGCTCTCGGTGGTCTCCCAACGCTATAACGTGGTACAGCCCCATGAGGTGCTGCACTTCTATCAGGATTTAGTGGAAATCGGCGGCTTTGAATTAGAAACCGCAGGCTCACTTAAAGGTGGCCGAAAGCTGTGGGCGCTGGCCCGTACCGGCCAAGACTTGAAACTCAAAGGCAATGACCTGGTGAAGTCCTATCTGCTGCTGGCAACCAGTTGTGACGGTACACTTTGCACCACGGCGCAATTTACCTCGTTGCGGGTGGTCTGCAATAACACCTTGCAAATGGCGTTGCGTAATAGCGCTGGCGCAGTCAAAGTCTCTCACTCGACGACATTTGACCCGGCTGTTGTCAAACAGGAATTAGGGTTGGGACTTTCCCACTGGGATGAATTCAAAACCCAGACCAAGGCATTGGCTGCCCGGCCTGTCGCCCCAGAAGAGGCGTTACGTTTCTTTAGCGACTTGCTGGCCCAACCGCTGGATGCAGATAATCAAATCATCCTTACTCGCCCTGTTCAACAGCTCCATGAGTTGTATCAAGGTGCAGGCATGGGCTCGGAGTTAGCCAGCTCTCGCAATACTGCCTGGGGGCTGGTCAATGCCGTCACGGAATATGTGGACCACCATCGCCGAGCTCGCAGCCAGGATTATCGCCTCGATTCTGCCTGGTTCGGTCAGGGGGCTCAGCTAAAGTCTCAGGCCCTCAATCAAGCCCTTACACTGCTGCAGTAATCCCGCACTCAGTTTTATTTCATTTCCCCGTCATAGACCCCTACCCAGCCATCAGGCCGGGCGGGGACGTTTATGCCGCTGACAAGGAGTCATGATGAAAGCAAAAACCAAATGCGGTCAGGCCATCCGTTTAGCCTCCACCTCCGACCTTCCTCGCGAACAGTGGCTGGCGATCCGCAAGCTGGGGATCGGCTCGTCCGATGCCGCCGTGGCGGTCGGCCTCTCACCCTATAGATGCCCGCTGTCGCTGTGGTTGGAGAAGACTGGTCGCAAGGAGCCGGAGGATATCTCCCACAAGGAGGCCGTGCTGTGGGGCATCGAGCTGGAGCCAGTCTTGGCACAGGTCTATGCCAAACGCACTGGTTATCGGGTGCGCCGGGTCAATGCCGTGCTCCAGCACCCCGAGCATCTGTTTATGCTCGCCAATCTCGACCGGGAGGTGGTGGGTCACCCCGATGGCCCCGGCATCCTCGAAATCAAGACCGCCAGCTATCACAGTGCCCCGCAATGGGAGGAAGGCGTACCGGTCGCCTACCAGTGTCAGGTACTGCATCAGCTCGCCGTCACCGGTCATGCCTGGGCGGAAGTGGCGGTACTAATCGGTGGTCAAGATTTTCGGATTTACCGCATCGAACGCGACGAGGAAAAGATCCGGGATCTCACCGAGCGGGAAGCGCAATTCTGGCATCAGGTCACCCACGACCAGCAGCCCGAGCCCGATGGCTCCGAAGATGCAGGCTCGGCGCTGGCTTGGCTCTTCCCCCGCGATGACGGGGAAACCGTCGATCTCTCCGATTCACCCGAGTTCAACCAGCTGTTCGGGGAGTTGCTGCATCTGCGCGAACACAAGGAGGAAGTGGAGCTACGCGAATCACAGATCAAGCAGCGGCTACAGGCCACGCTGGGAGAGGCTACGGCAGGACTCTTTGCCGACGGCAAGATCACTTGGAAACGCAGCAAGGATCGGCTGGCCCCGGACTTGGAACGGCTCGGGCAGGATCATCCCGACCTGCTCAGCCACTACGTCAAACCGGTGCCCGGCTCACGCCGTTTCACCATTCAGGCAGCTCACGCGGCCAGGAGACACACACCATGATCAAAGGACTGGCGATTACCCCACCCGTGATCGGGCGGATCTGTATCGGCAGGCTGGTACAGAAAGAGGGGAAATGGGTGCCTGAGAAGGACGACAGTTTCACCCTCACCACCCAGGTACAGCAGAAAGGGGGATGGTTGCTCCATCCCTTGCATCAGCAGTTCGCTCAAGGGCATGAGCAGGCCAAGATCCGCGCCATTCCGGTGCGGGTGCTGTTCAATGACAGCGATCTGAACCTGAGGGCGGAGTACAGCGCCTTTGACCGCCAGACTGGGCGGCCGCTCTGTGTCGGCAACGGGGAGCTGGCGAGACGAGTCGGCGCACAGGGGATGGAAGAGGTGTGCTGCCCCGGCCCGGAGCGCTGCCTTTACGGCCAGCAACAGGGCTGCAAGCTGTACGGACGGCTAAACCTGTTTGTAGAGGGACAGGGGGATGCACTCGGCAGCTTTATCTTTCGCACCACCGGCTATAACTCGGTACGAACCCTGGCGGCACGGCTCAAGTACTTCGAGGCGGTGAGTGGCGGCCTGACCCGCTATCTGCCGCTGACCTTGCGGTTGCGGGCCAAGAGCACCACCCAGTCTTACCGCACCCCGGTCTACTACGTGGATTTGACGCTGCGTGACGAGCTGACCCTGACCGAGGCGGTCGGTCAGGCACGGCAGGAGGCGATGCTGGACGATGAAGCAGGGCTGGCGATAAGCGAGATGGAAACCGTGGCGCGAGCGCTATTGCGTAATGGTCAGTTCGAGGACGTGGATGAAGAAGTGCCAATGCTACTGGAAGAGTTTTACCCCCAGGTGGAGGAAGGGGAGAATTTGACTACCGAACCAGCACCGCAAACAGTGGCCCAGCCACGGGGAACGCGAGCACGGGCATCCCCGTTAACCAACAAGCTAGGCAAGGGCGCCACACCGGCACCCGGTACACCCTGACTCAGGATTTGGCCAAGCGCTCGACCAGCCGCTCAAACGTCTCCAGCAGCAATGCCCGGTCATCGCTGTCCAGCCGGGCGAGTTTCTGCCCCAAGACGATACCCTGCTCGGTTGGGCGCGGGCTGGTTTCGCGCAAGAAATCGGCCAGCTCGCAGCCAAACAACTGAGCCAGTTCAGCCAGCCGGGCAATGGTCGGCACCACGATGCCGCGCTCCATCCGAGAGACGGCTTCCATCCCGATATTAAGGTGCTCTGCCACCTGATCCTGGGTCAATCCCGCCTGCTGGCGCTGCCGCCCGATCGCCTTGCCCACGCTTTTAGCCAACAGCTCACCTGGGCCTGGGATTCCCGTACCCTGACCTTACACAAATAGAATCGTCACTTTTCCACACTGATAACAGGGCACCCACGAGGTGCCCTGCTGCGTTTTTATGTCTGACCACAAGGAGTTATCTTCATGTCTCGATTCACCCCAGGCGATCATCTGGTGACCGCTCGCCTCGGTTATACCCACCACGGCCTCTATGTCGGGGGCGACCTCGTTATCCACTACCAGGGGCCTAATCACGGCCTACCCGGTGAGATAGTGATGACGTCTCTGGATGCGTTTTCCGATGGTAAGCCGGTCTGGTGCAAATTTTGCCCTGTTAGGCGGTATGACCGAACGGAGAGCCTCGAACGTGCCCGCACACGGCTGGGCGAACACCGTTACGATGTGTTGTTCAGTAACTGTGAACACTTCGTGATGTGGTGCATCCACGGTATCCACCACTCGACACAGGTTAGCCAGGTAGCAACGGCAGTGGCGAAAGCGGCCCTTCGTACTCCACAGGCCACCATCATTCCCCCAGCTATGACTGTGTTGAGCCGCGAGCGCACAACGTCTGATTACATAACGCTCGCCACCTCTGCTATCACCCTGACCACCCTCGCGACATCGCCAAGCTGGGTCCCCCTGGCAACCGGCGCATTAGCCGTTCACGCAGTCAGCCGCCTCTGGTCCTGGCTCACCGACTGAGCCACTGCCTACCCTCGCACAACAAGGAGCACAACCTATGACTATTCCCTTCTACCGGGACGGCTTTGCCCTGCCCGTCACCCCCGCCCTGCTGGCTCTGCTCAGTCAGGAAGCCGAACGAACCGATCTCGATCTGGGGCGCTGCACCCAGCTGACCTTCAACTTCCGTAACCCCGGTTACAGCGCCGAGCAAGGCGGCGTACATCCGGTCGAGATACGCTTGGTGCGCGGTCTTGACGACTGGCTGTTCGATTACGTCACTGATTTCAGCTATCAGGGATTGGGTCAGGATGCAGAGCTCTGCAAGGAGCTTGATTTCAACTTCCTCGACGGGGAACACACCATGTTGGGCTGGGGGCCGCTACGGCTGGCTGAAGCCCGGGAGTTGTTCGATATCTGGCAGAGCAACTTCATTGCCTACTGCCGGTTGGAGTGTTTCACCGTTTCGGTCACTGGAGATTAGGAGGTTGCAATGAGCCAAGAATTAGCGCTTTCGCACTACTCACGCCAGTGGCTGGGACAGATCACTATCAAAGCAAAATTAAGGCCCACACAAAGTGGCAAACGCTGGTTGCTGCATCTGACACCTGGTAGCCCACATGCCCGCACCGTCACCTTACAAGTGCGTTGGTCTGGGGTTCAGTGGCAACTGCTCACCATCAGCAATGCTGACGACTGGCGCACCATGAGCCAACCGGTGGATGAGATCTGCGTTGATCCCAAGCGCAGGTGTTTCTGGCATTGCCAGGCAGGGCCGGTCCCGTTCACCGAGCAGCCCAGGGTACTGGCCAGCTTTCTGGCTGACCTGCAACGCATTTGTATTCATCGCGGTTTTACCGTGGAGAGTGACCCCTTACCCCATCAGGAAGGTGCCGATGACCAGAACACTGCTCGCCCTTGAGCTGGAGGGGGTTCACGACAACGGGGGGCAGACCCAGGTGGTGCTGGACTACGGTCTACGGGTCGATGGCTACGCCCTCTATCTGCGCTATCAGACCGAACGGGGTGACGCACTGGCCGAATGGCTGTGCGATCACCCGGAACGGGAGTGGCTTTATGGCATCGGCAACCTGCTGGCCACCAGTTACCAGATCCCGTTGCACGACCTGACACAGCAAAGGCTGCGCTCTGCCAATCACTGACCCACTCATCGCAATCACCACCCCCCTTATCGCAAAACACACCCCACCGGCCAGTGGGGCGAACGCTTTTGGAGAATGAATCATGTTGCATCACAAACTCAGTGCTGGGGAGCAACCCGGCACTTATCGGGTGACCGACTTAGTCACCGACGACGACTTGCTCACCATCGCCCAGGCACTGGCCCGCCAGAAGCTCGCCAAAGGCGTGGCCCTCACCGACAAGCATCTGGCCCACCACGCGCTACAAGGGCTGCTGCAAACGCGGGATCGCGAAGTGTTCGCCGCACTGTTCCTCGATAACCAGCACCGGATCCTGGCCTACGAGGAGCTGTTTCTCGGCACCCTCTCCGCTGCGACCGTCTACCCCCGCGACGTGGTCAAGCGGGCGCTGCACCACAATGCCGCCGCGCTGATGCTGGTCCACAACCATCCCTCAGGTTACCCAGAACCCAGCCGTGCAGATATCGAGATCACTCAGCGACTGCAAAGCGCCCTAGCGCTGGTCGATATCCGCACGCTGGATCATCTGGTGGTGGGGGCGGAGGGCGTGGTGTCACTGGCAGAGCGTGGACATTTGTAACAGTTGCGCCGATCAGGCCGTCCTTTTCGGGAGTAATGAGCATGGTCTGCGATGACCTGTGCAAGGACCCACCCTCATTTGGAGTAAAAACATGAGCACGATAGGCAGTTGGGGATTACACACCCAGGTTCAGCCCCGTTTTGGCGCACGAGCCATTGTCGAACGAAGCGGAGTCTCCCTGCTCTGGGATCGCAGCGGCGTCTATGGCGAGGCCGACGAGCAGTGGCTCACCGACATCGACACCGTTTTACCGGGGTTTATTGAGCGTCTTAGCAAACTATTTCAACAAGGGGAACTGCTGAGCGACCAAGATAAATTGGTAACATTGAGGCAAGGGGAATGGGTCTGCCTGGCCAATCCAAGGGCCAGCTATGGCTACCTCTATCTGGATGTCTACCGGCAAGAAAGCGGCAATGTTCCAGCCACAGAGGCATAAAGTCGACACAAAGGGTGAGCCACAGACTCACCCTTTGCCCAAAACTTCTTTTTTTGGCTCTCTACTGAACCCCTAATGCCTTGTAAACGGCATCAATCAGATCAAACTGACCGTTACCTGATTTTGCCGGTGCTAGCCTTCCTTGGTAGACTTTGCCACCCATTCATCGAACACAAAGCCTCTAATGAAGCTGCTCAACACTTACGACGACAAAGACGAAGCCGAAATTGCATTAACCAAGATCACGGGTGAAAAACGCTTGGCCAGTGAACGTGATAGCACAGTTGTGATCTATAACCTGTTCGGCCAGCCCACTTGGGGTAACTTTCATCGGCTCGGCATGTTCGATTTGCCTGAGCTGCAGAGCATGTTAGAACAACGAAAAGCAGGGCAGCCAATTGATACCGCCCGCCATCGTGAAATTCTCTCCATGCTGCGTTATGCAGCCAGATCTTTCGAGCTCACCATCCCCGAGCATTGGTTATAAAAAGGCCGGTTTCCCGGCCTTTTGTTTTTTTACTCTTCAAATTCAGCATTGCCAAACTTGAGCATACTGCAATTCTCTTTGATGGCTCGCTGCAAGTTGGCATCAAACCCTTTCCCTGAACGGGCATTAATCTCAATTGAGATCTCCACATCCACTCCCAATTGGCTGGTGAAGTTTTGCACAACCTCATCCATCAGCGTGGCAAAATCCATCTTGGCCTTGATGGGGTCAATCCTGACCGAGCCATAGAACCGAGTTTTCTCGGCGATTGGAGGCGTAGGCAATGGACACAAGCCGTCTCCATCAGCTCCTTTTTGCCCATCAGTCCCTGTTGTTTTTTTGGTGTCGTTATCGCCGTCTTTTATAGAGGGCTTATCGATTTCCTTTTGTTCTTCTGTCTTACTTTTCTCTTTGTCCAGCTTGTCTCGATAACGTAGGGCTGCCTCGCGGTTTATCAGCAGGCTGTGCTCATCGATAAACACGGTGGCCGCTTTGCCAAAAGCAAAGCCCTCAAAACGATCTTCACGCTGGCTAGAGGCAAAGGCGAAATAGTCAGAGCCCTGGATAGCAGCTTCGATGCAGTGGCGCAATACCGAATCATTGACCAAGCGCGGCATATAAAGATACTGGCAAGCATCCTGCCACACCTTCAATGCGCTAACCGATTCAGCGCCTTTGCTGAAATAGTACTTATCCAACAAGTTGCGCAAATGAACGGGTGACCACTCTTTGATCAGCCACTCCTCTTCAATCAATCGGTTCTCGATCTCCTGGATCAATTTGGGCGCGCCTGAAGCGATCTGAGCGACCTCCCACTCCAGCGATTCGCCGGGCTCCTGCAACGGGGCTAGCAACCACTTGTAGGTATCGCGGATCAAGCTATCAAACTGCTTTTTCGCACCATCGCGGTTGGCTTTAGCCTGGGTCAGATGCGCCAGATCCTGATTGAGCACGCCGTTTTCAATATCGGTGACAATGGAGTGCCAAGCCAAGTAGGTTCTGCCTTGATCTTTCAAGCGACTCAGGCTGTCATAATCCGCAGCCAAGAAGAGCAGGCGGTTTTGCTTCACCCGAGGTTGCTCACCACGCTTGAGCAAGATGGCTTCTGCGGCTTTGAAAGCCTGATTGGTGCTACTGCTACGGCTGTATGCCGACAACCCCTGAGGTTCCAGCACCACCAGCCGTGGCCCACTGCCATATTCATCCGGCACATCGCTAGCAGGGGTAAAGACATGGATGCCAGCAAAACCGTGCTGAGCACCAAAGCAGCCCGTCACCGACTTTTTCAACAGGGGGAGCAAATCCTCACGTTCGCTGACATTGCTCTTACGCGTTTCCATCTCCCGCCGCAGGTTTGGCTTGGTATCGAGCCACAGCCGCTCTTTATCGCCATAGAGATAGGTCAGGCGGTCTCGCAAGCGGGTCAACACATCCTTGAACGTGCCAACCGTTTGACCGGGAGAGCAGGCTCCGAGCAAGATCCGCTCCACTTCCAAACCACGGTGCATCTGATCACTGGAACTCGGCGCACTGCCCAAAAACAGCGTGCGCATCACTCGGCGGGCAGCATGATATTGCCCAAAACGGGTGTCATTTTTATCAAGATCGGCGGCTTCCGAGCGAACACCATCCACCTCTTTTTCGATGACCGGCTCCCACCCTTGCGGCAGATAATGGATGCTCTTGCCGCGCACATTGCTGTCATCAAGGGGCAGCGAACCCGGCATGATCAACGCATCGCGATTATCCGCTACCCACAAACGGTGGATCACGATGGCCATATACTGCAACACACCACGGGTACGCTGGAATTTGTCCAGGGTTGACCAGTCCTCATAAAGACGGTCGAAGACTTCCGGGTGGATGGGATATGACTTGCACAACCGATCGTAGTAATGGCCTGACTGCGTTTCGTTCGGAAAATCCGGTGCATGTTGGCGATAGAAATCTGCGTATTGTTGCGCAATGCCTTGCACCTGAGCTGGATCACCGGCTGATTCAAACAGGCGGCGGCGCACAATTTCAAACGCCTCTTCGGTTGCAACCGGCTTCCAGACCGATTCAACACGAGCAAAATACTTCTCAAGGGAATCAAGCGCCTTCTGCCCCATCGTGCCGCCGACTTCCAGTGCGGATTCTGGCAAAGAGGCCAACAGCATGGCGTTGGGTACAGCCTTCATCGCCTCGGTCAACGCCTGAATAAAGGTGATATTGGAGTCAAAGGTCCCGGCATTAAACTGCTTGCCCACCTCCAACTGGCGCAAGAACGCCACCAGCTCATCCATCAAGACGACGCAAGGAGCAGCCTTGGTCAGTAACGCAACCAGCAACTCCTTACCCGGTGAAGTACCATCCCGATCACTGTCAGCAACCAGCTCATAACCCTCGTCGCCCAACAGTTGCCAAGCCAACTCACCCCACAGGGTATTGGCCCGCACTGCACCATGCTGGCGCGGCTGACTCACCGACAAGTTGATACCATCGATCACCGCGACTCTCGCGAGCGGCAATTGATCGATCCCGGCCGCATCCAGGATCGGCGGGATGCCCTGCAAACGATCCGTGGTCACGTTGCGTGATGCCAGATGATAAACGGCCAACATGGTGTGGGTCTTACCACCACCAAATGCCGTTTGGAGCTGAATAACCGGATCGCCTCCCTTGCCAGCCAACCGCTCGGCAACGGAGCCTAACAGCAGCCGCATCCCTTCGGTGATAAAGGTACGCGCAAAGAACTGCTCGGCATCTTGATACTCCAGCGGGGCCTTGCCGTTAGCCACTTGGGTAATATCTGCGGCAAACTCGGACTGTTTAAACGTGCCTTCCAGCACATCACGATGGGGGCGCGCAATCTCGCGCCAGGGTTTCAGACTCATTGTTAAGCCTCGTGCAATAAACGTTGAAGCCCTGTAATCAGAGCCTTAAAACTTGTTGAGCGATGAGCCTCATCCAGACGAAGGTAAGGGGCGATGCTTCTGGATCCGCTCAACTTCTGGTATGTGTTTTTTGTGATTTTTTTCAGTTCTTCAGCCGCGTTGACTAAGCGATCAGGATCACGAAATTTCTGGTTTCCTTGTAACTTGGCTAACCCTGTCAAATTCAATCCTTGTTCAACTGCTGCTAGATCACCCAGATAAAAACTTTCCAGTTCACGACAGGCGATTCGGATCAAGGAGTTCGGTCGACCTGCCTGTTCACACAAAGTGAATAATTGTGCTTTGATGTCCACGCAATTACCCGAGTCTTGATCGCGCATCACAACAAACAGTGCATCCCCCTGCCAACCTCGCAAACGCATCACCAGTCTCTTATGGAGATCCTGTTTTCCTTCAAAAACAACAAAGCGAAACTGAACATCAGGAAATAAACGAGGGATCACTCCCTCCAGCATGGCCCTAGCGGATGGCTCCTCCAAGCAAAAAACCACTGTCGTCATTGAGGGTCTACTCCCTCAAAGAAGCCATGTTTCCACAGATAACCTAACTGATCGCCTTCAGCCATATAGGCAGCCACCTGCTTATTATCTCTGGCTCTGACAATCTCGGTTGCCCCTTGTTTTTTTACCAGCCAATAAACAGAGTCCAGCTCGACTGCATTAAGAAAATCAGGGGAATGGGTAGAGACGAACACCTGGCCACCGCGCTGGGCATAGGCGCTGAACTCTTCGGCCAGTTCCCACAACAACCCCGGATAAAGTTGATTTTCAGGCTCTTCAACACACAGCAGAGGATGGGGAACTGGATCATAAAGCAGCACCAGATAGGCAAACATCTTGATCGTGCCATCCGACACATACCGCGCCAGAAAAGGGTCCTCAAAGGCACCATCTTGGAAGCGTAATAGCACGCGCCCCTCTTCTGTCGTTTTAGCATCGACCTTGGTAATGCCAGGAACTCTATGTGTCAGCTTGTCCAGAATGGCGGAAAAAACCTCCGGGTATCGGCTATGTAAATGCTGCGTCACCAGAGAAAGGTTATCCCCTTCACGAGAGAGGTGTTCGGCATAACCAGCCTCTTGTTCAGGACGAGCCCGATTGATATGGAAATCAGAGATATGCCAATTTTCGATCAGGGTACCGAGCGTGACGACAGCCGGGAACTGGGCAAATTGTGCTAACCCTTTAATCGCCAAAATGTCCGGCGACTTCAATCGCTGCTCCTCTCTCACCAACTGATTAACATCTTTGACTTTCTCGATTTCATTGGTGACAGCCATACCCGCACCGCGAGAAAAATCCAGAAAATGCCATGGCTGTCCACCGCTACCGCGTCGGTACTTCAAAATTTCGCGCTCGACTATCGGGCGGCCGTTGTCTTCACCAATCTCAAGAAAATAGGTCACCAGCGGGGCTGTATCATGCTCACGAAATTTCAGCTCAATCTCGATATTGCCTTCTGCCCCGCGGCTTTTTACCTCCTGAAAGCCCCGGCTTCCCCCGGCTTTCACCAAGGCAGTATGCAAATTGCTCGACAAGGCTTCACGCAGAAAATCAAATACCCCAAACAGGGTTGATTTTCCGGTTCCATTTGCCCCCACCAACACACAAAACTTGGGGATCCCCTCCATCTGTGTGTTACGGAAACTTTTGAAGTTCTTTAAGGTGATCGACTCAATATGCATACGGCTGTCCTGTGTTCATGTTGTTGGCGAAAGCCAATCAGAAATCAAATCCTTGTTGGTCGCCAACCTGACCGCTTTCGACCATCGCGCCTTGCATCGCCTCCCACGCCATGACCAACTCGTTATAGGCGCGGGCATCGCTGGCCCAACCTTTACGCTCGCAGAGGGTGTAAAGGCGATAGGCCAAGGAGCGGATGGCATCGCTCTTGCTTGGCATCAATGCCAGCATGGCCCCGGCGGCGCTGGCGCCTTGGCTATTTAACAGGCGAATCAGTTGATGTAGCCCCTCCCACACCGGGGTGCGGCTGTCGCGCTCAGGTGTCCAGTCGCTCGGCAGCTCTGCCCATTTGAGCAGACGCAGGTCCCCTTGTCCGGCCTCAACGACCCCGGCCTCGACCAGGCCCGCGACGCTGGTGCCCTTGGCGCGGGCCAACACATCGGCCTCGCCAAATTTGCCCACCCGCCAATCTTGCTGCTCAAACCAGTGCAAACAGAATTGGGTATCGGCGTCGAAGTCATCTTCGGCAAGGAAGCGGTTGATGAGTTGCAGTGCAGTTTTGACGCTCATCTTGCTGCCGTCGGCTTCCAGCACAGCGGCATATTTACTGAAGATCCCCATACCGGGGCCAATAATGGCCTGCGATAGATCCACCGGTGCCACCGCCGACTGATTGTTGCCCAGCGCATCGGTGGAACCTTGGGTCATGGCATCGAGCGCCTCGGGCAGTACCGCATTGAGTTCACGGATAAACTGACGACGGCTGATAGTGTCGGCGCTGGCTAAGCGCTTATTGCACACCAGTACCACGCTGGAAGCCAGCGCGTTAGTGCCAGAACCAATCATGCGATTTCCCATCTCGGTACGCATCGGCCAGGTGCCGCTAATGGCAAAGCCGGCATCGATCACCGCCTGCAAGAAGGTTTCCCAACCAGCGCTAGAAGTGCCGTCACTCTTAGTCTCGGACTGCTTAAAGGCGTAGTAGATGGTGACCGGGAAGGCGGGGTGAGCCTGCTCGGCCAGTTGGTGGATCGCCTTGCCCATGCCGTCCAAGAAGAAGGCTTCGGCCCCCTCTTTGCCACCGTGGCGATAGGGAGTGGCCACCAGCTCTTCCGTCTTAGGTACGGCCATAGTTGCATACAATCCAGGGAAGATCGGGCGTAGGGATTTACGTAACCAGACATAGAAAAAGTCTGATAGATCGGCATAGCCGATATTATCGTAATAGGGTGGATCAGTAGAGATTACTTTGTCTTTACTAATAGTCTGTCTTTGAGCATCTTGGTGAAGAACAGCCCCCTCGACCTTCGATTGGAATCGCTCAATAACTCGGATAAGGCTACCTAGGCTGGTTGCATAATCGCCTGCCGCATCGTTAAACAAATTGTTCTCGCCAAAATCCCAAAGCATTGGGATAGCTTGTTTTGTAAACAAATGCCGAACTTGGGTTTTCGATGTTTCCCAACTACATAAAGTATTTTGAATATCAGCCAACCGGCTCACACCTAGTCCCAAATACACCCCCACTGCCTGCGCATAGGCTGTTGCGCCTGTGCCTCCGGCATCAAGGCCGATACCATCATCCACCATTCCAGCAGTGCGGGCATCTTCACGGCAGCGGGCAATGGCCTCAGCAACCAGATCGGAGAAAGTAGTCAGCGCGACTAATTGGCGCGGAGTGAACAGGTCACCAAATTTATCCAAACCGTAGTTAGGCGTTTTAAAATCGCGTGGGTTATTGGGCAGGGACATTTCTGGTGACCACTCAGGTCTCGCTTGCAGCGCTGCAGCAAGTTGCTCATCTGTTGGGGATAGATAAACCCGCCCCTTTTTGCCTTCGGCGACAATTGCCATCAGCCGTTGCCCCATCCGCCCAGCACTGCCTTCGCTGCGAATGTATTTGTAATCGACAGGGGAGCCCGACATCAGGCAGATAAAAGCCGCCCGTTTGCCAGCGGTGGTGCCGCCTTTGGCCGATTCTGATGGGAAGCCCACCTTGACTGTGAATTGGTAACTGTCCCCGCCTACTACCGGCTCGACATAGGCCTCTTTACCGGCTTTAGAAGAGAGAATAAAGCTTGAGACCAATGGTACATCCACATGGGAGAACGCCGGGTTGGGGCTATTGACAGTACGGGCCCAGAGCCAGGCGATAACTGTCAGCTCTTCACCCAGATAGGGGGCCAAGTCGGGCCGCTCGGTCACCATCGCCTCGGTGATGACGACCTTGGGATAGAGATGGCCGATACGCTTTAGCGCCTCTTCACGCATCCAGCCGCCGTAGCGGCGCACATCTTCCGCCAGCCCCTTGGCACCGGACCAATCCTCGAAAGCATCCTTGGTGGCTTTTTTCTTGCTTAGCTTATCGCAGGCAGGCAGAGGCCCCACCGGCTCGCGGCCGGCAAATTTGGGCGGGATCTCGATCATCGCCTTATTGATGGTGACCGCTACCGGGTTGAGATCGGAGGCGTGGGATTCCAACCCCAACCGCTGCGCTTCCAGCGGCAGCGCACCGCCGCCAGCAAAGGGGTCGTGAAAGCCCGGTAGTTGCTCTGGGTTAAAGAGTTCGGCCGCCTGCGGGTGATCCTTGTTCAAATCGCAGATCTCGCGCCAGCTCTCCCAGATCGCGGCACGGGCTTGGTTTAACACAGCCTCGTTATTGGTGTTTTCCCACTTCACCAGCTCGCGCAGGATATTGAACAGCTTTTCGCGCTTCTTGGCGGCTTCCTGCTTGTTGACCCCGTACTTAAACCCCGCCCCCTGCTGATAACCGGGATCGTTGACCATCTGGGCAAAGATCACCGCCCGTGCGGCCGCCAAGGGGCGACGCGCCCACCACAGATGCAGGGTCGACGGATGGCCGTGACGGATCGATTTTTCCCGGGCTGCTGCCGCATTGATATCATCCAGCGGCAAGGCCACTTCGATCAGTTTTTTGGGGGATTTGATTTGAGTCATACGAGTTCTGGGGCCTCACGCTGCAATACTGTTTCGGCGACAGGGCCGAAGAATTGGCGAGTTAGTGAAAAAAAATGGTTTAGCTGATGATGCGCCGTCGGCACTAAATCAAGGTGTAATAGCTGATTAAGATCCCAGCCTTTGGTGAGATGTTCTTCTTGGAGTTGCTCTAGCTCGTCCCACCATTGCTGGCGTAAATTCACCAAGTAAGGGCTATTCAGGTTGAGCAAGTCGATGCTGTATTGAGCCCGCTGTTGCTCACCTGCATTCAAATGAATGGAGGGTACCACTCGACCATCCGACATATAGGCAAAATAGCGCGCACAATCTGGTTGGTAACAGTGAACAAACCGAGCCATCTCCACGCCAGCTTGTTTACCCACCGCATGGCCACCAAAAACATCGGCCTTCACTCTCGACGAGACTGTGTCAGAGCTGAACGCACTTGCGGCGAGATTGGTTTCATCAAAGGTGCGGGTAGGCACTTGGCTTTTGTTCTCTACATGTTCGATGTGATAATCAAGCCCCAGTAGATCAGCGCGCACCTCGCTGTAGCAACAAAGTTGATATTGCTGGTTGCATAACCGGGACAATAGTTCGCGCTTGTGGCCAAAAGAGGACCAACGGCTTGTCGCTTGTTCCTGTGTGTGTGGTGGTGTTTGATGAGCCATTGCTAGGCCATGCACATGCAAACCAGATTGGTTGACATATCTCATTGCTTTGCATCCAATCCTTTCAGCCATTGTTGACGGGCGATACTGCGCTGCAATCGTTGTAACTGTGGGTGCCCAGCCCCCAGCACCATCAGCAATTGAGCCATCAGTCCCTTGGCTTCTTCCTCATCGCCCAATCCTTGATCGACTAGCTCGGTCAAGCGAAGCAATAAACTTTTTTCGTCAATCGGTGGCTGAGGATCAACCAGCATGACCGTGCGCAAGACATTATTACTCGGCTCACCGTAGGTGTTAGCTAGAGGGATTGCGGCAATCGCATTGCCATTGACATCCTCACCCAATACTCGAATTGATTCGGTACGCACAGTGCTGATTACCTGCGGGCTATGGGTGGTGACGATAAATTGGAGATTGGGAAATGCCTGCTGCAACGAGGCCAATACTGTCTGCTGCCACGCTGGGTGAAGGAACATGTCCACTTCATCGATCAGTACGATGCCTTGGGTTTTGTGCGCCGCATCCACACCTAAGTGAGGGTTGAGCTTGATACAGCGAAAGGCAATATCCGACACCATGGCAACCATATTACGCAGACCATCGCTGAGCAGGGAAAGCGGCATATAGCCCAGTTCGGGATGCTCCATCACCAGTTGCTGGCCCATGCTGGAGCGGTATTGCAGATCCCGCCAGCCGGTCAGCGAAGTTGTGAGGGTGTTGATGGCACGCTGCACGACTTCAATGGCAGCCGCGAAGTTGGCCAGCGCACTCTGATCCGGCTTCTTAAGTCGATTCTCCAGCTGATCGATTTGCAGCTCGCGATAACTGCGAAATACCCAGCCATACCAGGTTTCAAACTGCTTATAGCTAGAGGTTGCCGTTAGACAGTTCTGGTAGCCCCAAAGGCGGGAAAACACGCTGGTATCGAGCTTTTTATCTTTTGCTTCAGAGGTATAGCGCCCCTGATACCAGAGGCGCCCAGTTCCTAAATAGACCACCAAGGGTAAATCGATAGCGTCTATGTTGGCTTCCTGCCCTTTATAAATCGTTGACTGGAATTTCTTTGCGAGCCGAGTCAGAACTTGTGTCGACTGATCCCCCTTGGTTTGGGTTCGTGGCTTGACCTGATCGCGGCTCTGTTGCCAGTGGAGCGGACGCGGCTTCTGATCCTGATTGGGGATACTACTGGTCTGGGCCGTAATCTGGCTGGGCAATATCGGTTCCATCTCTTGTTCACGGCGCTCAAGACGCACGTCTTCAATCTGAATAGTGGCCGACTTGCCGGTTTGGCTGCCCAGATCAAAGCCTTTGACGAACGGCCAAAGCGCAATGCGCACCGCATCGAGGATCGTGGTCTTGCCCGCACCATTGGGGGCAATCAAGACAGTCATCTGCGGATGAAAGGTCACATCCAGCAGCTCAAAACAGCGGAAATTTTTTAAGGTAATTTGTTCAATTTTCATAAGCTACCTTCGGCATCGGTGGCGCGCGCCAGCAAATCCGCCAGATCGTAATTGATGCTCGCCACGCCCATATCCGGCTCTTTGGTAAAGGGCTGGCGAATATAGAAGGGCACCTCGGTGTTGTCACCCTCTACCAGCACAATGGCCAGCAGGAATTTGTCGGCCTGGTTGAGGGCATAGAGGATCTCGTTGCGACTGACGGTGATGGTGGTTTGCCCCTTGCTGCGCCCTTTGACTTCGATATGCCGGTCTGGTTTGAGTGAGCCATCGGCATTCAACTGCGGGCGAGCGGTGATATCCCAACCACATTTATCCGCCGATACGTCGATCACCGTGTGGCCGAGGGCTTGCTCGGCCTGCGTCACGGCCTGCATTGCAATCTTCTCGATATGGGCCCGGCTGGCGGCATCTGGGCTAAAGATTGCTTCGCCTTTGCGTTTGGCCAGTAAACCTTGTGGGATCACTAAGGCACTGCCAATCACCACCGGGGTGCTAGAGACCACCTGCTTGAGTGCGGTGAGCTCTGCCGTGCGCTGTTGCAGACGTGCGGTCAATTCATCGACTCGGCGACGAGCGTTTTCGGGCTGCATTTTGGGTTGCTTGCCCGCTTTGACGTCATCGCTCAATTTCAAGAAGCGATCCTGCCAGTAGTTGATCTCTTTGATCAGTCGCTCATGCACAGCCGTGAGGGTTTTATCGGCTTGCAGTTCACGGCGCGTTTTCACTTCCGCAAAGTGTTCTGGCACCAGCTTTTCAGAGGCCAGTTGCAGCGCCAGCGGTTCGAGTGGCTGAGATAACCAGGGTGAGTGCAGGATATCCTGCACCAGTGCCAGATCAGCATCCGCTATCGGTTGCAGGTCTAAATGGGGGGCCCAACCGGCATAGCTGGCCCGACAGGCAGTATCGATGGCGACAAACTGCAACCGCCGTGAGGCGACACTCTTGGCTTGTTCGCTGGTTTCGCGGATTGAGTGCTCCAGCATCATGATGAGGCGAGGTTCGTCCCCTTCATCGGCCGGGTCCACCAGCACAGCCCCCTGCTTGAGCTTGGTGCGATGGGCTTGCAAGGTGAGATCGAGCAGCGAGTGCATCAGTGGATGTACGGGATGAAGCAGTTCGGCCAGCACCTTGCCGGTGGGCCTGATCAGCTGCTTTTCAAAACAGACGCGTTCATAACGGGACAACACAGGGGTGCGGCTTTCGCCGATGCTGCGATCCCGTTCGCGGATCACCGCTGGGACATGCTTTATTTCATAGCGGCCCTGTTCACGCTCCCTCAGTTCGCCGTTTAATCCGGCAAAGGCTTCTTGGAAAAACGCCCGAATAAAGAACGGCTGCAAGCGACGGGCTTCTGCTTTTTCCATCTGCTCTTTGATGGCGTAAAGCCCCTCTAAGCCCATATGGGATTCAACCAGTGCGTTGCGGCGCATGATCTCTTTGAGATGGTCGCTATCGAGTGCCCCTTCAATGACCTGATCCATCTTGGCGCGCACTGCGGGATCTTCACCATAGCGAATGGCGTCGATCAGCAAGTCTTTCAGAGAGACGTTATCAAAGGCTTCACCAAGGATGTCGAACACCTTACCACCCAAGGCTTTTTTTTCTATTTCCAGCTTATCAAACAGCTTTTGGAACACTTCCCCTTCACGGGTTTCATTGGCCACGATATTCCACAGGTGGCATACCTCTTTTTGGCCGATCCGGTGAATACGGCCAAAGCGCTGTTCGAGGCGGTTCGGGTTCCAGGGCAGGTCGTAGTTGACCATCAGGTTGGCGTTTTGCAGGTTGACGCCTTCCCCGGCCGCATCGGTCGCAATCAACACCAAGACGGTGGGATCACTGCGGAACTCGCTCTGGATCTTGCGGCGCTCATCCCGATTGGTGCCGCCGTAGATGACCCTGACTGCTTTGGGCTGACCCAGCAGATCACTGACACGTTGGCGTAGGTAATTCAGAGTGTCTTTATGCTCGGTGAAGATAATCAGTTTGCGACGACTGCCGTCGCGGTTCTTCATCTCGGGGGAGTCTTGCAGCAGTGATGAAAGCTGTTCCCACTTTTTGTCATTGCCAGACTGCACCAGCGTCAGCGCCTGCTGCTCAAGGTCTTTGAGTGAGTGGATCTCGGCGTCCAGCTCAATGATGGTTTCTGCTGCGGTGGCCTGATCTGCCACCTGTTCGGCATAGAGTTCGTACTCTTCGGCACTGAGATCTTCATCCAGCTCATCCCAGTTATCAGGCAGATCGATCTGTTTGGTGATGGTGTAAGTGCCGAGTGTTTCAGCAACACCCGCTTGTTTAGCCTTCTGGCCACGGGCTAGCAGCTTCATCTCAGCAAGTTTGTCTTGCAGTCGATTACGTCGGCGCTTCAGCGATTGATAGATTGCCTCCGGGCTGGAAGCCAAACGCCGTTGTAGCTGGGTTAATGCAAAACCCACGGTGGTTTTTTTCTTGTTATCGAGCTTGTCGGCCCGATTCATCTCTTCCCTGACGTACGTCGTTACCTGCTCATAAAGGCTGGCTTCAAGGGGGGAGAGATCATAGTTGGCCGTGTAGGCGCGGCGCTCAGGAAACAGGGGAGTGCCGTCGAAGGTGAGCAGCTCTTCTTTAACCATCCTGCGCATCATGTCGGTGATATCGACCTTGTGGGCGCCTTCGCGGAACTTGCCATAGAAGCGGTCGCTGTCGAGCAGTGACATCCAGACTTGGAAGTCTTCCTCTTTGCCATTGTGTGGGGTTGCTGTCATCAGCAGGAAGTGGCGGCAAATAGACCCCAGCAGCTCACCAAGGACGAAGCGCTTGGTTTTGTTGATTTTGCTGCCAAAGTAGTTGGCTGAGAGTTTGTGCGCTTCATCGACGATGATTAGATCCCAGTCGGTATTGCGCAGCTTCTCTTGCAGCTCTTCGCTACGAGAGAGTTGGTCCAGTCGGCAGATCAGGCGATCGGTTTCAGAAAAATAGTTACCGGTCGCGCACTGCTCTTGTTTTTCTTTGCTAAAGATCTCAAATTGCAGACCAAATTTTTCAAACAGTTCGTCCTGCCACTGTTCAGTCAACGAGCCCGGCGAGACCACCATGACCCGTCGAGCATCTGCACGAAGCAGCAGTTCAGAGATGAACAAACCCGCCATGATGGTTTTGCCCGCACCTGGGTCATCGGCCAGAACATAACGCAATGGCTGCTTGGGTAGCATGTATTCGTAAACTGCTGAAATCTGGTGCGGTAGTGGGTCAACGTTCGCCATGTTGACCGCCATCATGGGGTCAAACAGTGCAGCCTGCGAGATCCGGTAGGCTTCCAAACCAAGTTTAAAATCTGCCCCTTTTGCATCAAATGACCAAGGACGGCCTACTGTGGCCAGATCCAATGCTATCTCATCGGTTCGGAACAACATTCGCTCAGCTAGATTGCCACTGCTGTCTTTGTAATAGACTGTCAGCGCATGTTCACCAATAGGTTCAACTGTCACAACTCGCACCACTTGCCCTTCGACAATGCCGCGAACCTGAGCATCCTTTTTGATTTCTTCGAGCTTGAGCATATTGTTCCTATCGATGGTCTGGCAGATAACGGGCTGGGGTAGGCAATGTCAGATCTTGGCTGGATCGAGCCCTGCCGCTTTCAAACGTGCAGTGAGGTTACGCATCTTGCTAAATTCGGTGCCAAGACTCTCTTTGAGTTCCACTTTTTCGCAAAACTCTTTAGCCGTCACGTGCTTGAGTTCGTCGGCATACTTGAGCATTTGCAGGTGCATTTCGACCATGTATTGCTTGCGAGGTGCAGCTAACAAGGCACTTTTGATCTGCTGGTAGATCTCTTCCTCAGTCACTCAGGGACTCCAAATCGGCAGGGCACAGCTAATTTAGCTAAATTAGCTTGCAGCCCCCTAAATGGCAAGACTGAAAAGTCTCAAATGTGACTTTCAACTCATACAACAGAACGCATTTACAGTGCATTCTCAGGCAAGATGCCCCATCACTCTCCTTCGAGAACCGCAGGCGGCGCACTCTGACCATCACACCTGACTTGCCCCAGGGAGTTGGTGCGACAGATGGTGCCATCGGAGGCGCGCAGGTTGCCGAGGCTATCCTTGCGCCAGGTGACCGTATCGCCGGTACCCGGATTGCTAACGCGCACATTGCCCAGGCTGTCTTTGCGATAGGTGGCGCCTTCGCTGCTGCGGACATTGCCGAGGGAATCTTTACGCCAAGTGGTGCCACTTTGCGAGTCTCTGACGTTACCGAGACTGTCTTTGCGCAGGGTGCCGCTCTTGCCATCGTCACACTGGTAGCGGGTATTGCCGAGGCTGTCTTTACGATAGGTGCAGTCAGCGGCCCCAGCACTCTGGGCCACCAGCAGCAACAATAAGACCGCACTGAACACAGTGCTAGATAAGAGTGACATTTCATGTCCTTGGGGCGGATTTTCAAGTTGGCTCAGTATATGTCGTCTGTATACTCATGCCGATACTGGTTACATTAACATGTCGCATTTTGGAGCACATATGCCCCCTAAGGCTCTCACTTGGGATCAGACCCTGCGCTTTCGACTACTTGAGATCGTGCTGCTATGGGAAGGCCGTCTTACCACCAATCACCTCTGCACCGCCTTCAACATAGGACAGCATCCGCTGCTCTACCCGCTGGTGCTGGCAAACCGGGACGAGTTGGTAGCCAAGGGCTGCATCTTCAAGCTCCGAAGCCCGGATTTGCGTGAGAGTTAAGGGACTTAGAGTGTTCCCAGAATAAAAACATGACTACAGGAAGGCTAGCCCCGTTTGTACCTACTTACTTGCTCAAGAAAGTAGCTGCCCAGTTCACCCTTATGCTGGCTTGCTTTCTGCGCTGGCCAAGTGACCGTTGCGCTCCTTCCATACGGCATATGCGGCAGCCTTCTCGACCTCGACCCGTTCTTGCTGCTCTTTCGGTAGGGCACACAGATTGTGACCCATACTGACCTCTTTGTTATTTATTGGTGCCATGGTACGCCATCAGTGATATGCGGGACTTGCGCTGGTTCAAAGGTGGTGCGCTATAATACCTGTATATAAATACAGGTGTTGTTGCCATGAAGCTGTTAACCCCAGACCCATCACCCGCCGAGGTGACCATCCCGCTGTTCTTGCATCGCGCCTCTTGTGGCTTTCCCAGCCCAGCCAGCGACTATCTGGAAGGGAAGTTGGACCTCAACACCCACTGCGTGTCGCACCCTGCAGCAACCTTCTATCTGCGTGCCGAGGGGGAAAGCATGACCGGGGTCGGCATCTTTCCCGGTGACTTGCTGGTGGTCGATAAGAGCTTGACCCCACGCCATGGTGATGTGGTGATTGCACTGCTCGATGGCGGCTTCACGGTAAAGACCTTGCAGCTCAAGCCGAGGCTGCGGCTGTTGCCAGCCAATCCGGCGTTCGCGCCTATCGACCCTTGCATGAGCCTCTCCCTAGAGCTGTTCGGGGTGGTCACCCATGTGATTGGCAATCTGAGGCAGCGTGATGGCCATAGCGCTCGTTGATGTAAACAACTTCTACGCCAGCTGTGAGCGGCTGTTTCGCCCTGAGCTGCGTGGCCGCCCGATCGTGGTGCTCTCCAACAACGATGGATGCGTGGTGTCGCGCAGCCCCGAGGCCAAGGCGATGGGCATCAAGATGGCTGGGCCCTACTTCAAGATCCGCGAGCAGTTCGAGGCGCATGGCGGTTTGGCGTTCAGCTCCAACTACGCGCTCTATGGCGATATGTCTGGCCGGGTAATGAGCACGTTGGAGACCATGGCCCCCGAGCTGGAGGTCTACTCCATCGATGAAGCATTCCTGTCACTGTCAGAGTCGTTTGCCGGGGACCTGACAGCCTATGGGCAACAGATCCGGCAGCGAGTGTGGCAGTGGACCGGCCTAACGGTAGGGGTCGGGATCGGCCCCACCAAGACCCTCGCCAAGCTGGCCAACTATGCAGCCAAGAAGTGGCCTGCCACTGGCGGCGTCGTGGACTTGCGTGACGAGCTGCGCCGTGCCCGGCTGATGGCCATCACCCCGGTGGATGAGGTGTGGGGCATAGGACGGCGCTTGGGGGCAAAATTGGTGGCACAAGGTATCAACACCGTGGCCGACCTGGTGGCCAGTGATGCCAAAGGGTTGCGCGCCCAATACGGCGTGGTGGTCGAGCGGATCGTACAGGAGCTGCATGGCCTGCCTTGCGCGGAGCTGACCGTTGAACCGGTGGCGAAGCAGCAGATCCTCTCGAGCCGTTCCTTTGGTGAGCGCGTGACTGACCGTGGGGAAATGGCCCAAGCGTTGTCAGGCTTTATGGCTCGCGCTGTCGAGAAGCTGCGAGCCGAGGGGATGTGTTGCCAGCGGGTACACCTGTTCGTGCGAACCAGCCCCTTTGACGAACGAGCTCCTTACTACAGTGAGCAGGCTGGCGTCCGACTGGTCTGCCCTAGCGATGACACCCGGTTGTTACTGCAGCAAGTGAGCGTGCTGCTACCGCAGATTTGGCGTGACGGTTACCGCTATCAGAAGGGGGGCGTCATGCTGAGTGAGTTCACCCCCAAGGGGCAGCAACAGACCGATCTGTTTGCCCCGTCCTATGCTCAATCGGATGCGCTGATGGCTGTGATGGACCAGATCAAAGCCAAGGGATTAGGGCGCATAGGCTTTGCCAGCCAAGGCACGAAGTCAGCCGAGTGGATGATGCGACAAGAACACCTGAGCCCCTGTTACACCACTCGCTGGGAGGACCTGCCGGTGGCGAGGTAGCGACCTCCTGGAGGTTCGTCTGATAGGCAAATTTGGACGGGGAATTTTTTTCCAAACGAGGACCTGATACAATAGAGAGTGCCGACTTTCGCAAAAGGCAGTTACCTTTTGAGAAAGGTAAGAATTAAAATTTCCTATACTGTCAACTAACCACATATGGCCATTCCAGCCCAGATAACACTATGTTACTGCTGATGTTCTGATGTTAGGCATACGGTTAGGTATATGAAAATTTTCTGAATTGGGTATTCTTCATTTAAATCATGCTGATGGCTCCATGATTCAACATCCCCCAGCCCACCAAATAATGTTCCGAGCAGGAACGAGAAAGACCAGAAACCCGCATAGCATAAGGCTTTGCGGGTTTTTTGTTGTCCGAGATAGTCCAAGGAAGTCGCCTAGAGCCAGCTCAAAGAGTAACATGTGCGGTAACAAGGTTCTGGTAACACCGTTTTGGGTGTTACTGCTGGAGGGGGTAACACCATGAGCAAGGACAAGCTGACCGACTCAAAGTTGAGGACAGCCAAGCCCGAGGGGAAGGAATACAACTTGGGGGATGGTGATGGCCTCTACCTGAGGGTTAAAACGAACGGGGGCAAGCTGTGGCTGTTCAACTACTACCGCCCTGGTGACAAGAGGCGGGCCAACCTCAGTTTCGGCCCCTACCCTGACGTTACCCTCTCCGCCGCCCGAGAACGACGGCGACAAGCCCGCGCCCTGCTGGCCGAAGGTATTGATCCCCAACTCCACCAGCAAGAACAGGTCGCCATTGCCCAAGCCAAGCAAGAGGCCAGCGCCAACACCTTTGAGCGCATGGCCGCCAAGTGGCTGGAGCTGAAACGGCACGACGTGAGCGAAGCCTATGCCGCCGATTCGTGGCGCTCCCTTGAGCTGTATATGCTGCCTTTCATCGGCTCCATGCCCATCGACCAGATACGCGCCCCCCTGGTGATCGAACTACTGCGCCCTATTGAGGCTGATGGCAAGCTGGAGACAGTGCGCCGGCTGTGTCAGCGGATAAACGAGATCCTCGACTACACCGTTAACCACGGCCTGCTCGATGCCAACCCCTGTTCCGCGATCCGCAAGGTGTTCAAGAAGCCAGCCAAGAAGCATCAGCCCACCCTCAAGCCGGACGAACTGCCTGCGCTGATGGCCGACATTGCCAATGGGCGGCTTGATCACACCACCCGTTGCCAGATTGAGTGGAGCCTTCACACTCTGGTGCGCCCCGGTGAATCGGCGGGCACCCGTTGGGATGAGATCGACTTTGAGGCCAGAGTCTGGAACATCCCCAGCGACAGGATGAAGATGGAGCGCCCCCATCGGGTTCCACTCACCCCGCAAGCCCTTGCCCTGTTGGAGAGGATGAAGCCTATCAGCGGCCACCGCCCCTTTGTGTTCCCCGGCTACCGTAACCACATGGGCCATATCAACGACCAAAGCGCCAATGCGGCCCTCAAGCGACTGGGCTACGGCGGGCGGCTGGTGGCCCACGGACTGCGCTCGCTGGGGAGTACCACCCTCAACGAACAAGGTTTCAACCCGGACGCCATCGAGGCGGCGCTATCCCATGCCGATGACAACGAGATCCGCCGCGCCTATAACCGGTCGGACTACTTCGAGCAGCGGGTGATCATGATGGGCTGGTGGAGCAACCACATCGAGCAGGCCAGCCAAGGGAACCTCTCTCTGGCGAGCGGCTTTAAAGCATTGAAGGTGGTAGGCGAGTAACGCCAGCCTAACGACTTGCCGGGCCTAGATAGGCCAATCGAAAAGCGGGGAACCTTGCCCGCCTGACCCGGCAATCTTTTCAAGGTGCGTGAAAGGTAACGCGACAATGAGCAAAGACACCCCATTATTACCGCTGGAGTATTGCCGGATTGATCGAGCCGCCCGCCTATTGGGTTGTGAGGTTGAGGACATTCTGCATTGGTGCTCTATCGGTGCGATCGAGGGCTCTGCCTGGCTATCTGCCGTTCCTGCTTACCCTGTATTCGTAAAAGACAACTCGATTGTTGAAGATGAAGATGAATATGACGAGCAGCTTGATTTGCTTTTCTATCCTGATGAGACCAGCGGCATTCGCCCCCAACCAACCAGCATCGGTTGCAATGCAAAACTAACCAGAAGATATGGCACTCACGGCTCTCCAACTACTATCGCTGATGGGCTTTGGTCACTGGATAAGAGCCTATTTGAGCACATGCTTCTTGAGCGAAAAACATATCTGAGCGAGTGGAGCCTTCTGCCTACTGGTTTTGATTATGGCTGTAACTTCGTCAGCATCGTTGTTGAAAGCAGCACAGGAGAGGCCCCCATTGAACCCAACCAAATATGGCTAATTAGACGAGACTTAATATTGCTGAAAAAGCATATTGAATCAGGCGACCAAATTCCCAAAGAAGCATATTTACAGACCCAACGGGCAAGCCACAAAACACCCCCCCAGCATCCAATCGCCGAGTACCATGCTGCTAACCGAGAGCGTGTGCTAGCTGCTGCAATCCGCGCAAAGCTCAACCCCGCCTGGCAGGATGATCCTGACGATACTGCCGTGGATTGGGCAACCAAGGTCATAAACTACGAGCACGCTCTATTCGATGACAAGAAATGCCCACTGGCACTCGGCACAGTTGAGCGGTTACTTAGCACAGCAATGACGACTGGCAGGCCCCGCAAAGACAAATAACCACTGTAGGGTAATGCTACTCAACGTCGAGTTAGGATTACCCGACATCGAAATCCCCCCTCTACGTGCTCCAATGACCCCATCGAAACCAAACGAATGATGAGGACAAATATGGAACAACACTATTCCCTTAACTGCCCCACAACGCGCTTTATCCGAGTGCGGGAGGTGATCAAGAAAACCGGCCTGAGCAAATCGAGCGTCTATGACTTGATGGCGCAAGGTCTTTTCCCGCAAACCGTGCGCCTCACTGGACGCTCAGTTGCATTTATCGAGGCTGAGATTGACGCCTGGATGGCAGAACGTATCGCTGCTCGCAAAGCGGCATAAGGGGCAGCATGAGCAAAAAAGAAAAGGCCGCACCGCAGAACGGCACGACCCCAACAACTCCAAGCCCAGGCCATGCTACCACCAAGGCCCCCAAAGTACCGACCTTGCTGGAACTGGCTGCCGTCCACCTGTTGGAGCGCGGGATGAAGGGCACCAGTCAGTTGACGTTCTTTCCCCTTTATCACGACTTCAACTACCGCAACCGCATCGACGAGTTGCGCAACGACCATGATGTGATCATTCACAGCATGCCGTTTGACCACCGCAACAGCGCGGGCCGCACCACCCGCTTTGAGCGGTATTGGTTAGCCAACCGGGAGGAGGCCCGCAAGGTGGCCGAGCTGGTGAACCTCAAGCGCCGCCAGCGCAACGCCTTGCCGATGGAGCAGGAGCAGATTGCCCGTTACCTTGCCGCCTTCCCTGCCACCCCCGACGAGCTTCCGCCCGCCGCTTAACGGAGCCACCACCATGACTATTCAAAAAAGCAGATTCAGTTCTGAGGCCGCCCCGCATCCTGCTGGCAGCCAAGATGAAGCGGGATTGGCTGGCATGATGGATTCGATCCACCGCACAGCGTCAACTTTCCGACGACTACCAAATTTTGCAATTGGCTTGTACGAGGACGCCCGAGGCGGTACGATTCGTGCCGTCGCCACCTTAGACAAGTGGCGGCATGGCTGGCGGATTAGACACCCGCAAGCTGCGACCACACAGAGACAATCAGCCCTCATTTCCCGAGACTTCGGCCACCGCGCCGGGGATCTATCCAGTTTCGGGGCATGGGTCGGGAGCCAAAGAAAACGCCCCGGCTGCGCCTTATCTGTGGGGCGCTGTCTTGCGGCTACCCGATCCGCCTCTGTCAAAATCACAGAGGCACTTCCCATGATCTACACCTTCCTGATCCAGCATTCCCGTACCTGCCGTTTGGCAGACCTACGCCGTATCCGCACCATTACCGCCGTTGCTGACACCGAAGCCCAAGCCCGCGCCGCCCTGGCCGGTTTGCCGTTGGTGTTTGTCAGCCGCCGTCCGTCTGGGAGGGCCGCCGCATGAACAAGCAACATCAAGATACCGCCAACGAGCTGTACAGCATTTCATCCGCGCTAGAGAGCGCCATTTGCTTGAAGCGTGACCCCAGCGCCGATGATTTGGTTTGGAGCCTAATCGCTTGGGCGCAAGGGACAGCCGAGGAGACCGCCGATAGCCTGATGCGGGAGCAGCCAAGCCCGATCAATCAAGACGACAGGCCGACTATCCAAGTCAGGGTTGAAGTTAAGGAAGTTGCCCCATCCCGCTTAGAGGCACTCATCGAGCAGCTTGGCAACGCCTTAGAGAAAACCGACCTAGACCCCGTGGAGCGCACACAATACGGCGCTTTGCTTGATGCCCTGCGCGTCGAGGCGGGTATCCCATCACACTGCAACAGGGGGTTGCAATGACCGAGATCGATAAGCTGGTGGGGCAAGTGGCAAGGGCCTATCTGGCGGTGAGTGGTAACACGTTCAACCATCTGGGGGTTCAACTGCCGTTGACTGCCGAACTGTTGGCGCTGGCGATTACAAACAACATCGTGGGCGCTTGCTTGGAACGTGGTGGCGGCAAGCAGGGGCGAGAGGATGCCCTGCTGATGCTGCGCCATATGGTGACTGGGGGCGAGCTAACGCCACTGGGCCGCCTGATGCTGGACGAGATGAACACCCTCTTCTGTGCCGATGTGCGGCAGATGCTGGATGAGGGCAAGGATCCAATGGTGGAGCTGGCGATAGAGCAGACCAGGAGGGCCACACAATGACCATGGCAATCAAAGGGGGCGCAAGCCCCCGATTCGTTTCTGATGTGGCCGCTGCTGCCTGTGGTCACTGGCCCGAGCTGCTGGCCGCTGTGGGTATCGACATACCGCGCCGTGGTAAGCATGGCCCCTGTCCTGCCTGTGGTGGGCGTGACCGGTTCCGGCTCGATGACAAGGGCGGGCGCGGTACCTGGATTTGCAACCAGTGCGGCAGCGGGGACGGCCTGGATCTGGTGTGCCGGGTGCTGAGTACCACCCCAAAGGCGGCGGCTGAGTTGCTGGCCCCGCTGGTGGGCTTGTCTGCCGGTGGTCTCGACCCTGCCGAGCGGGAGCGCATCCAGCGCCAGCAACAGGCCAAGGCAGACCAAGATCGCAAACGGAGCGAACAACAGCGACAGAAGGCCGCCAGACGCGCCGCTGACATCATGGCGGACACCGGGCAGGGGGAGAGCCCCTATCTTGAGCGTAAGGGCTTTGGTTCGCACCTGAGCGCAGTGAATCGAACCCTGATCCGCGAGGGGGGCGAGAACTTCCATGCCGGGTCGCTGGTGGTCGCGCTGACCGACGAGGGGGGCGCTCTGGTGAACGTTCAACTTATCCGGGCTGATGGCAGCAAGCGTTATCTGGCTGGCGGGCAGAAGGCCGGGGCCTATCACCGTATCGAGGGCGGGGCGTTGGTGGCCGTGGTGGAGGGGTACGCAACCGGGCTATCTGTTCACCTAGCTATCGGGGCGACCGTGTATTGCGCGATGGATGCCGGGAACCTTCACGCCGTGGCCCAGATTGCCCGCCGCCAGCACCCAGAGGCGCGGATCCTGCTCTGTGGCGACAATGACGAGGGCACCCAGGGCAACCCCGGCAAGGCCAAATCCGAGCAAGCCGCCGTTGCTATAGGCGGGCTGGTGGCGCTACCGCCTGAGTTTTCAGGAGATTGGAACGACTATCACCAGGCCCATGGGCTTGAAGAGACCGAGAGAGCCATCATGCAAGGCGAAATCACCCAACAAGACCAAGACGCCCACCAGAGGGAAGGGGCTCCCTGGCAGGCCGAAGTAGTGCCGCTTCACCCGGTTCGCGATGACGAGACAGAGAAGGGGCAGGACATGCCGGAGGGGTTCGAGATCCGGGGTGAGCGGTTGTACGCACTGGTAACGCTGGGGCGCGGCGAGGATGCGCACTCGGAGTGGATCCCCATATCTAGCCCGGTGCGGGTACAGGCTGAAACCAGTGACGAACACGGGCGAGGCTATGGCCGCCTGCTTGAGTGGCAGGACAGCGCCGGACGAGCGAGACAGTGGGCCATGCCTGTGCGCTCCCTAGTGCCGCGCAATGGAGAGGATGTATTCGTCTCGCTGCTGGATGCAGGTTTGCCGTTCATCGAGCTGGGCCACAAGCGCAAGCTGGCCGCTTACCTGATGGCCTGTCGGCCCGATAAGCGGATCACTTGTGTGGAGCGCACCGGCTGGCATGGGCGGGCCTATGTGCTGCCAAGTGGCACCATCGGGCCGGATGCCGAGGGGGTGATCCTGCAAACGGCGGGCTATGCGGCCAGCGACTTTACCGAGCGGGGCACCCTGGCCGAGTGGCAACAGGGGGTTGCAGGGCTGGCGGTGGGCAATAGCCGCCTCTGCTTTGCCTTGTCGCTCGCCTTTGCGGCTCCCTTGCTCTCCTTGGTAGGCATGGAGGGCGGTGGCTTCCACCTCAAGGGCGAGAGCACGGACGGCAAGACCACCATCATGAAGGCCGCCGCCAGCGTGTACGGCAACCCTGATCGCTACAGCCAAACATGGCGGGCAACCGGTAACGCCATCGAGGGGATCGCCAGCCGGCGCAATGATGCCCTGCTCTGCCTGGACGAGCTGGGGGAACTGGACGCGCGCGAGGCGGGGCAAACTTCCTACATGCTGTCAAACGGTCAGGGCAAGGGCCGCAGTAAGCAGGATGGCGAACTGAGGGAGCGCAAGGCGTGGCGGCTGCTGTTCCTGAGCACGGGTGAGCTGAGCCTTGAAGATCACGCCGCCAGCGCGGGCCAGCGCACCCAAGCGGGGATGGAGGTGCGCACCATCCAGATCCCGAGCGACACCGGGCAACACGGCGCGTTTGAGTGGCTTCACGGCATGGAGAGCGGACGTACCTTCGCCGACACACTCAAGGCCCACTGTGACCACCAGCACGGCACAGCCTTCCGAACCTATGCCGAGGCATTGGCCGGGGAGCTGGAAGCGCACGGCGAGCGGCTGAGGGCCGAGATTAAGCGCATTGCCGCCGAGCTGACCCCGAGCGGAGCAGGCAACCAAGTAGGTCGTGCCATTAACCGCTTTGCGCTGGTGGCCGCTGCTGGTGAGCTGGCGACCCGGCTAGGGGTGACAGGCTGGCCCGAGGGGGAAGCGATCCGGGCTGTGCGGGTCTGCCTCAAAGCATGGCTGGCGGAACGGGGCCACCTTGGCAACAAGGAGGACGCCGCCACCTTGGCGCAGATCCGGGCCTTTATGCGGGCTCACCAGTACACCCGCTTTGTTGATGTGAGCGACCCGAACCATCGCCCGGCAAATGTGGTTGGTTACAGGCGTAACCCTAGGCATGGCACCGATGATGAACTGGAGTTTTGGGTTGACCCATCGGGCTGGGTTGAGATCACCAGCGGACGCGATGCTAAGAAGGCCGCCAAGCTGTCAGCCAAAGCGGGATACCTGCTAGGCGGTGAGGGGCGTTATCAGCTATTGAGACGGCTCCCGACCGGAAAGCGAGCGCGGGTCTATGTGCTGACCGATCTGGTATTAGCCGATGATGCGGAAGGGCCGGAGGACGAATAACGCCAGCCAGAAGGAACCAAGGGGCCGCCATGCGTGGCCCTTTGCTTTCCTGCCTCATGCGCGCGCACGTAAGGGAAAAACAGTGGTTCCACTGGTTCACTGGTTCCTAGATGGCTCAATCCCTTGCTACATAAGGCCTAGAGCCGGAACCACTGAATTAAATATGACTGGTTCCGCACTGGTTCCACTGGTTCCTAAATGGGGTCGGAATTAGGTCGGAACCAGTGAATGGGGTCTAGGAACCAGTGGATAACTTACAAGTGGTTCACCCATAAACCCAGTAATGGCGCGGGCTGGCGGGGTGCTGGAACCACTGAACCACCGGAACCACCGTTTTTTTTAATCTATAGAGCGGCAAGAGCCGATCAAGATCACACTTTTTCCGCAACAGGGGGTTGCCATGTTTCATTACGGTCTTGCCTTTATGCCCACCGACAAAGAGCGGGCCGAGGCCAAAATAGAGATCCACAACAAACGAGTGAGAGCGCAGACCGCCGAACTGGCAGCGGCCACCGCCGAGGTTATGAGCGCGTTCCCCTCATGCGTGAACGAGCTGGTATTCCACCCGGTCAGACGATGGCGCTTTGATCATGCTTGGCCCACCCAGATGATTGCCGTTGAGATCCACGGCGGGGTTCACTCTGGCGGGCATCATGTCAGTGCCGAGGGCTTCATAAACGACCGACACAAGATGAATGAGGCGCTACTGATGGGATGGCATGTGATTGAGGCCACCACCGATGATGTGCGCAATGGCAAGCTAAAGGAGTGGCTGACAAAGGCGTTTGAGCTGTGGGGCAACCTGAACGGTGAAGGTGCTCCAAGTTCAGTAACGGTATCAAGGAAATCGTGATCCCCTACCCCGTCACCTGGAACGAGCCCATGCTTCCCACCGCACCTATAACCGCATATGGATCCGGGCAGCCATGATCACCAGCGGCTGACTTTTCAGCCAATCCGCAAGACCCTCTCCGAGCTGGGAAGATTCTCCCCTCTCCGACTTCGACCCCTCCCACATTGGATTCCCCGAGACACACGGTAAGAAGTGTCACGGTTTCTCGGACAGTGTCCGGGCAACCATGACAGCAACTCCGCACCCAAATCGGCAGTAAACCGCCACACCCCTCGCCACTACTGGCCGCAAACTCCGCAGTTAAACCGGCATACGAGCCAGATGAAAACGGGCATTCCCGCTTCTAGGCTCTACCCTCGACAACTTTGCGACACCCCACCACGGCCAGCACCAGGGCAGGCCAGCCAGGGGAACCCCTCTCATCTGGATGGCATCTTGTTGATCTCTCCACTGCGCAAATTGCGCAATTCATCCAAAAACGAATACCAACGGCGAGCTGCGCAAAACGGTTGCTCATTAGCTGGCAGCCTAAGCAGCACAAGGGATTGCGGGGGATTGGGGCTAGTAGGGAACTGCGCAATTTGCGCATTCCTAACTGCGCAGAACTGCGCAGATTGGTGAATTGCTCACAAGGGGGAAATGAGGTGTTGAGCACAGGGATTTGAACCCGCATCCGACAAGGGATTTGAACCAACCTTCTGTGGTGCTGGAGAGGTAGAACCAGTGGCTCAAACACCAAAAGCAGAGGGGGACTTTCGCCAACAGTAACACCCAAGGTAACACCACAACCAAACGTCAAACCTTCATAAGCAATAAAAACAATAACTTAAAATTACAATTCAGACTCCCCCAGCCCAACGTTTGGAAAGGGCCTCTTCTTCGGAAGAGGCCCTTTTTTGTTGGCTATCGAGCAGTCAATTCAACCGTGCCGAGACTCCAAGCACAGCCAGGCACGGCGCTTTGTCATATTTTGGTAAACAGCCCGGCTTTGTCATCTCGTGCTGCCAGCCTCACCACACCTGTGTTTGTCCTGCCATCTCCCCCGTTTTTTCACCCGTTCCCGGTTTTTCATTTTTGATGGCGGGTTACACCAACACGTCAACACGTCAACACGTCAACACGTCAACACGCACGAATTTCAGACAATCTAACGAATAACAAAAAGGATTCCAATGATGCCAATACACGACATCCTTTCAGGATCTCTATTTACTGCTTCATCTTGAATACATGCCCCCATTTTTAAGGCTCTCTTTTCTCTGTGAGCCAATTCAATTTTTTGTATTTGAATACTGCCCGATTTCGGATAATCAATGCCGAAACGGGCAAGCCTTGTTTTCAACCAAATACATATA
The DNA here is from genome assembly GCF_019048725.1 of Aeromonas sp. FDAARGOS 1407. Lineage (NCBI taxonomy): Bacteria > Pseudomonadati > Pseudomonadota > Gammaproteobacteria > Aeromonadales > Aeromonadaceae > Aeromonas > Aeromonas sp. FDAARGOS 1407. The sequence continues at coordinate 2,372,411 of NZ_CP077399.1, read as the reverse complement.
CTTCAACTAGTTATATGCATCGCTCATGTGGTGTTATGCCCGTTTTGATTGTTTTACATCCGTTTTTCACTCGGTAAATCCTGCGTCAGATCACACATATTACGAGTCACCTCCCCCTATAATCGGCTCATTCCAACAAAGCAGAGCCAATTATGTTGTCACCTCGTGTTATCGATATTGAAAAATATATTGTTCAAGCCGGTTCAGTCACCGTTAAGGAACTCTCCGAGCGTTTTTCAGTATCGCTGGAAACAATACGTCGTGATCTGCAGGAATTGGAATCCAATGGCTCTGTAAAAAGAGTGCATGGCGGTGCCATCTCTCTGGATAATGCCGATGCCGGGCTGGCATTCAATAAACGCAAGCACGAGAGTTCCATTGAAAAAAAGCTGATCGCCTATAAGGCGCTGGCCCTGATTAACCCCGGTGATATTATCATGCTCGATGCCAGCTCAACGTGTTGGTACCTGGCTGAAGCACTGCCAGATATATCCATGACGGTAATCACCAACTCATTTCGAAATGTGCTGAGCCTGGCAGTCAAGAAGAATATCAAGACCATCGCCATCGGTGGTGAATACTCTGAGAAATATGCTGCCTTCGTTGGCACCATTGCCAGTGGCAACATCAGCCAGTACCGGGTGGATACTCTTTTCTTCTCCTGCGCCGCCTACAGCAAAGGCAACGGCGTCTGGGAAAACAATGAGATAAACGCATCGACCAAGAAGGTGATGCTGGCCTCAGCCAGGCAGAAAGTATTGCTGGCTGATACCCGGAAAGAGAACCGCTCCGGAATTGTCAGGATCTGTCAATTCAACGATGTTGATGTAATTCTGACAGAAAAAGATGAAAACAATATAAGGCAATTAAGCAGATACAAAAAATAACACACTGTACCATACTCAATATAAAATAAATGGAGTTTACATTATGGCTAATACATCCAATGCCGCTGTTTGCGAAAACAGCCGCGATGATATTGTGCCCGAAAGCACGGGAATATCCAGTCAGGTAGTTCCCAGAAGTATATTGATCCCCTTTATTTTGCTGACCAGTTGCTTTGCCCTGTGGGGGCTTGCAAATAATATGACGGATGTCCTGATTGCTCAATTCAAAAAGGTATTCACCTTGACGGATATGCAATCGGGTCTGGTTCAGACTGCCTTTTATGGTGCCTATTTTTGTTTGGCCCTGCCCGCTGCGCTCTTTATCAAGCGGTTCAGCTACAAGGCGGGGGTATTGCTCGGGCTCGGGCTCTTTTGCACCGGTGCACTGATGTTTTATCCGGCCAGCCAGATCATGACCTATGGCCCCTTCCTCGCCTCTCTGTTCGTGCTGGCCGGTGGTCTCTCTATTCTGGAGACCAGCGCCAACCCCTACATCATTGCGATGGGCCCGCAGGAAACCGCCACCCGTCGTTTGAACCTCGCGCAATCGTTTAACCCCATCGGTTCCATCACCGGCGTGCTGATCGGCAAGTTCTACATTCTCTCGCAACTGAATCCGGCCACCGATGCCGAACGGGCACTGATGTCCGCCGACGAACTCGGCCAGATCCAGGCCGGCGAGCTGGCCGCGGTCATGGGACCTTATCTGATGGTGGCCCTGGTCATCGTCGCGGTGTGGCTGGCCATCGCCTTTACCCGCATGCCGGTGGCGCACGATACCAACAGCACGGGGCTGGACCTCAAGGGCAGCTTCGCCCGCCTGCTGGCCAGGGGCTACTTTGTGCGCGGCGTGCTGGGCCAGTTCTTCTATGTCGGCGCCCAGATTGGCTGCTGGTCCTACACCATTCGCTACGTGATGACGGAAGTGGGCGGCAACGAGGCCGATGCCTCCACCTACCTGCTCGCCTCCATCGTGATCTTCTCGGCCTGCCGCTTTATCTGCACCGCCCTGATGACCTACATCTCCCCCGCCAAACTGCTCGGGTTACTGGCCATGGGAGCGTCGTTCTGCCTGCTGTGGGTGATGTTTGCCGGCGGCATGGCTGGCGTATACGCCCTGGTCGCCGTCTCCGCCTGTATGTCCCTGATGTTCCCGACCATCTTCGGCCTCTCGGTACACGGTCTTGGCAAGGACACCCAGTTCGGCGGCAGCTGTCTCATCATGGCCATCCTCGGCGGCGCCGTCCTGACTGCCCTGATGGGCCAGATCTCGGACATGGCCGGCATTCGCATGGCATTCATCATCCCGCTTATCGGATTTATCTACCTCATTCACTTCGGTTTCAAAGGCCATAAGGCATAAGGAGCAAGACATGAACAAGTTGATCGGCGCACTCCCCACCATCGGCATCCGTCCCACCATCGATGGTCGTCGCATGGGGGTCCGTGAATCCCTGGAAGAGCAGACCATGAAGATGGCTCGCATGACAGCCGAATTGCTCAGCCAGCACCTGCGCCATCCGAGCGGCGAGCCGGTGGAATGCGTCATCGCCGATACCACCATCGGCGGCATGGCCGAGTCCGCCGCCTGCGAGGAGAAATTCAAATCCTGCAACGTTGGCCTTTCCATCACGGTCACTCCCTGCTGGTGCTACGGCAGCGAGACCATCGACATGGATCCGCTGCGCCCCAAAGCCATCTGGGGTTTCAACGGCACCGAGCGTCCGGGCGCCGTCTACCTGGCAGCGGCCCTGGCGGCCCACAACCAGAAAGGGCTGCCCGCCTTCTCCATCTACGGCAAGGATGTGCAGGATGCAGACAGCGATGGCATTCCGGCCGACGTACAGGAGAAGCTGCTGCGCTTCGCCCGCGCCGGTCTGGTGGTCGCCACCCTGCGTGGCAAGAGCTATCTCTCCCTCGGCGGGGTTTCCATGGGGATCGCCGGCTCCATCGTCGATCACACCTTCTTCGAAGAGTTCTTCGGCATGAAGGTCCAGGCAGTGGACATGACAGAGCTGCGTCGCCGTATGGACAAGGGCATCTATGACTCGGCCGAGCTGGAGCTGGCCCAGAGCTGGGCCGACAAGTACTTCAACGAAGGGACTGACCGCAACCCTCCCGAGCGTCGCCGCAACCCGGAGCAGAAGCAGGCCGTCCTACGCGAGAGCCTGCTGATGGCGATCTGCATGCGCGACATGATGCAGGGCAACCCGCGCCTGGCCGAGCTCGGCTTTGGCGAAGAGGCGCTCGGCTACAACGCCATCGTCGGCGGCTTCCAGGGCCAACGCCACTGGACCGATCAATACCCCAACGGTGACACCGCCGAAACCCTGCTCAACAGCTCGTTCGACTGGAACGGCCCCCGTGCCCCCATCATCATGGGCACCGAGAATGACAGCCTCAACGCCATGAGCATGCTGCTGGGTTACGGTCTGACCGGCACCGCCCAGATCTTCTGCGATGTGCGCACCTACTGGTCCCCCGAGGCAGTCGAGCGGGTCACCGGCCACCGTCTGGCAGGGCTGGCCGAGCACGGCATCATCCACATGATCAACTCGGGCTCCGCCGCCCTCGACGGCACCGGCCGTCAGCGCGACGCCAACGGCAAGCCGACCATCAAGCCCCACTGGGAAGTGACCGAGGACGACGTGAAGGCTTGTCTTGCCGCCACCGAATGGTGTCCGGCCGTTGACGAGTATTTCCGTGGCGGTGGCTTCTCCACCCACTACCTGACCGAGGGCGACATCCCCTTCACCATGAGCCGCATCAATATCGTCAAGGGGATAGGTCCGGTCCTGCAGATCGCCGAGGGCCACAGCGTGACGCTGCCGCAACAGGTCCACGACGTGCTCAACGAGCGCACCGACGCCACCTGGCCAACCACCTGGTTCGTTCCCCGCCTCACCGGGCAGGGAGCCTTCCGCGATGTCTACTCGGTCATGGCCAACTGGGGCGCCAACCACGGCGTGCTGACGGTCGGCCATGTGGGCAGCGAACTGCTCACTCTGGCGGCCATGCTGCGCATCCCGGTCTGCATGCACAACGTCTCGGAAGAGAAGGTGTTCCGGCCCTCCGCCTGGGGCGCCCACGGCATGGACAGCGAAGGGCAGGACTATCGCGCCTGCGCCAACTACGGCCCGCTCTATCGCTAAGTACCGGCAGGGCCGCAAGGCCCTGCTCTCTTCCCTCGTAGTAAGGAGTTGTCATGAGGCAAGATGTTGTCATCGTGCTCGATTGTGGTGCCACCAATGTCCGGGCCATTGCCGTCAACACCGCAGGTGAAGTGGTGGCCAAGGCAGCCGTGGCCAATGCAACCGAGCCTGCACGGGAACATTCGGAGTGGCACCAGTGGTCACTGGAGGCGATCCTGGCACGCTTCACCCACTGCTGCCGCGAGTTGCAACCGGCGCTGGCCGGGTACGAGATCCGGGCCGTCACCGTCACCACCTTCGGCGTCGATGGTGCCCTGGTGGATGAGGACGGCGAGCTGCTCTATCCCATCATCAGCTGGAAGTGCCCGCGCACCGTAGCGGTGATGGAGCAGATCCGTCGTTATCTGGATCCCGAGCAGTTGCAGCGCCTCTCCGGGGTGGGCCAGTTTGGCTTCAATACCCTCTACAAGCTGATCTGGCTGCGCGAGCAGCACCCCGAGCTGGTCGAGTGCGCCCACGCCTGGCTCTTCATCTCGTCGCTCATCAATCACCGTCTGACCGGCAAGATGACGACCGACCGCACCATGGCCGGCACCAGCCAGCTGCTCAGTCTGCAGCAGGAGTGTTTCAGCCGCACCATCCTGGATGCTGTCGGCCTGTCCGAGCATCTCTTCCCACCCATGGTAGCGGCGGGCGAAGTGATCGGTTCCTTGCTGCCCGACTTCGCCGAGCGGCTCGGCCTGCCTGCCGGCATCCCGGTGGTGAGCGCCGGCCATGACACCCAGTTCGCCCTGGCAGGCTCCGGCGCGGGCCCGGATCAACCGGTCCTCTCGTCGGGCACCTGGGAGATCCTGATGGTGCGCACCCCGCAGGTAGACAGCGACGCCCTGGCCCGGGTGGCAGGCTCGACCTGCGAGCTGGATGCCGACTGCGGCCAGTTCAATCCCGGCCTGCAGTGGCTCGCCTCCGGCGTGCTGGAGTGGGTTCGCACTCTTGGCTGGCCCGAGGGCGGTGATTACGAGGCAATGATCGATGAGGCGCGCGCCGTGCCGGTCGGCTGTGACGGCGTGCGCATGGCACCCAATCTGCTGGCCAATGGCGTGGGGCATGGCCAGGGGGCCTTTACCGGCCTCTCCCTCTCGACCCGTCGCAGCCATCTCTATCGCGCCGCCCTGGAGGCGCTGGCCTTTCATCTCAAGGGGCAACTGACCCGGCTCGAGCAGATTGGCCACTTCCAGGCGCAGCAGTTGCTGGTGGTGGGCGGCGGCTCGCGCAATGCCCTGTGGAACCAGATCAAGGCCGATGTGCTGGGCTTGCCCGTGCTCGCCATCGACGAGGCGGAGACCACTGTGCTCGGCGCCGCCCTCTATGCTATGACAGGTGCCCGACTGCACCCCACGCTGGCAGCTGCCCATGCCGCCCTCACCAGACGCTATACCCCTTTCCAGCCTTCGGCCGATGCCGGGGCTTACCAGACTCTCTACAAGGAATTGCACTCATGAACTGTGATATTCGTACTGCCGCAGACTGGACCATCAACCCGCCTCTCCCCGACTTCGTCTATCACTGGGAAGAGGGCAAGGACCCCGTCACCCCGGAGCAGGTACACGCCTTTTTCTACAGCGCCCCCATGGAGCAGCTCAAACAGCGCATCTGCGATATCGGGCGCCGCCTGTGGCAAAAAGAGTACGTGGATGGCAACGGCGGCAACATCTCGGTGCGCGTCGGTGACAACCTGGTGCTCTGCACCCCGACCCTCATCAGCAAGGGCTTCATGCGTCCCGAGGATCTCTGCCTGGTAGACATGGACGGGCGCCAGAAGGCCGGCATCCGCCCCTCCACCAGCGAGATCAAGACTCACCTCGCCATCATGCGTCGCAGCGGTGCCCGCTCCTGCGTGCACGCCCACCCGGCCCATGCCAACGCCTTCCTGATCACCGGCTCTGTGCCCCCCTCCGGCATCATGCCAGAGCCGGATATCTTCTTCGGCGAGGTAGGGCTGGCCGCCTATGCCACGCCAGGGAGCCAGGAGAACGCCCACAACGTGGGAGAAGCCTCGGTCGATCACCAGTGCATCTTCATGGAGAACCACGGCGTCATCGTCTGGGGGGATCACGTGGAGGATGCCTACTGGAAGCTCGAGAACGTCGACGCCTACTGCCGCATCCTGCTGCTGGCCACCGAGCTGGAACGTCCCATCACCCGGGTCGATGCCGCCTCGATGCGCGACTTCATCCGCATTCGCCAGGCCCTCGGCATGCCCGATGCCCGCAGCGAACGCAGCGATGCCGAGCTCTTTAACGCGACCGAGTTTGCCGGCCGCCCGCTGCACACCCGCTAAGGAGAACCCCATGCTCAAGGGAATTTCACCCCTCATCAGCCCAGACCTGCTCAAGGTGATGGCCGAGATGGGCCACGGCGACGAGCTGATCCTTGCCGATGCCCACTTCCCGGCCCACCAGCTCGGCCGGCGGGTACTGAGGGCCGACGGCATCCCGGTCGATGCCCTGCTGGCTGCCATCAGCCCGCTGTTTGAACTCGACGCCTACGCCCCGCCCCTGGTGATGATGGCGGCGGTGGCGGGAGACGAGCTGGATCCGGCCGTGGAGCAGCGCTACCTGGCTGCCCTGGCCGGGCACAACCCGGGGGTCGACGTGACGCGCATCGATCGCTTCGCCTTCTATGAGCGGGCGAAGGAGGCCTACGCCATCCTGATCACCGGCGAGTGCGCCAAGTACGGCAACATCCTGCTTAAAAAAGGGGTCACCCCGAGTTGACCCTGATGCGGCGGGGCCAGACCCCGCCCGAGTGTCCCGATGAACGGGCAGACCCGTTCATGGATACATTCGAAATGTTCAAGGAGACAATCATGAGCTTTATGCTGGCCATGCCCAGACTGAGTTTTCACGGCGCGGGTGCCATCGGTGACATGCTGGATCGGGTGGCGCAAGAGGGTTTCAAGCGGGCGCTGCTGGTGACCGACCGGGATCTGCTGCGCCTCGGATTGCATCAACCTGTGGTGGAGGGGCTCACCGCCCGCGGGCTCGATCACTGCCTGTTTGGCGAGGTGATGCCCAACCCGACGGTGGCGATCGTCGAGGCAGGCCATCGCGCCTTCGTGCGCAGCGACAGTGACTGCATCATCGCCCTCGGCGGTGGCAGCGCCATCGACGCCGCCAAGGGGATCAGCATCCTCACCGCCAACCCGGGCCCCGTCACCGCCTACAGCGGGGTGGGCAAGGTGGCCAAACGCGGTGCCTTTCTCGCCGCCATCAACACCACCGCCGGCACTGCCGCCGAGGTGACCAGCAATGCGGTGATCACCGACACCGACCGCCAGGTGAAGGAGGTGATCATCGATCCCGCCATCCTGGTCGATATCGCGGTGGATGACCCGACCCTGATGCTCGGCATTCCACCGGCGGTGACCGCTGCCACCGGCATGGATGCCCTGACCCACGCCATCGAAGCCTACGTGGCCAAAGGGGCCCATCCACTTACCGATCACTCGGCGCTGGCGGCCATCGAGATCATCGGCCGCTGGCTGCCTCACGCGGTGGAACAGGGGCAGGATCTGCAGGGGCGCGAGATGATGGCCTATGGCCAGTATCTCGCCGGCATGGCGTTCAACAGCGCGGGACTGGGTCTGGTACATGCGCTGGCGCACCAACCGGGTGCGACCCACGACCTGCCCCACGGGGTCTGCAACGCCATCCTGCTGCCCGTCATCTGCGACTACAACCGGCCGGTGTGCGTGAGCCGCTTTGCCGCCATCGCCCGCGCCCTCGGCGTGGACACCACCACCATGGATGAGGAACAGGCGAGCCAGGCTGCCATCGAGGCAATCCGTACCCTCTCGGCACGGGTAGGCATCCCCGCCGGCTTCTCGGCCCTTGGCATCACCAGCACCGACATCGACCGCTGGATTGACAAGGCGATGGCCGACCCCTGTGCCCCCGGCAATCCGCGCGCCGCAGATCCCGAACAGATCCGCGCACTCTATCTGGCGGCGCTCTAACCCTCTGTTGCAGGCGGTCACCCCCCCCTGGCATCATGACGGCCGCGGTATCAACCGCGGCCCTTTCATGTGGCAATATGGCACCATGGCAACCTTTTGTGCTGATGCCAGCCGCCCGGGCCATCCCTTCCTCATTGCAAAAACAGTTGTAGAAAAAGAGCCAGATGGCCCACACCCCATCTTTTCTGGCGTCATTCCTTGCTGGTAACCCTGTCGTTCACAAGCCGCAATGACTCACTAACATACTGCTATTAAAGGAATTATCTTTAACGGCTCGCCCGCTGACCCAGGCTCAGAGCCAGCCTTGAAAGCGTTTTCCCCTATGGCGCAATAACCTGTCCGAAATCAAATAAAGTTGTGGATGACCTTTGGTAATGTGGGGTTATATCCAGCGATTGTTCGATCGCTTCTCCTGCTGGCTCCGCCAGATGCAGCATTTTCTGCGCCTTGACCCGAGTTTATGACGCCATGCTCACTCTCACTCTCGATGGGGCTCAGCTGACGGTTGATCCGACCCTGACCCTGCTTCAGATAGCAAAACAGCACCATATCGACATCCCCTCCCTGTGCGGCGACAACGACCGTACCCCCAAGACCCCGTGCGATCTCTGCGTGGTCGAGATCGCCGGTGTCGGCATCCGGCGCGCCTGCGAAACCCGCCCGAGCGAGGGGATGGTGGTCACCACCCAGTCGCAGGCCCTGAGGGATCACCGCCAGCAGGCGCTTGGCCACATCCTCTCGGATCACTACGCCGACTGCGAGGCCCCCTGCCAGCGAGCCTGCCCGGCCGAGGTGGATATCCAGTCCTATCTGCACCATATCGCCATGGGGGATCACGAGGCGGCCACCGCCGTCATCAAGCAGACACTGCCCATGCCGCTCTCCATCGGCCGGGTCTGTCCGGCCTTCTGCGAGGCCGAATGTCGCCGATCCCTGGTAGATGAGCCGCTGGCCATCCGTCAGCTCAAGCGCCATGCCGCCGATCTGGATCTGGCCGGGATGACCCCCTATCAGCCCCCGAAAAAGCCCGCCAAGGGCAAGCGGGTCGCCATCATTGGCAGCGGCCCGGGGGGCCTCACCTGCGGTTACTACCTGGGCTATGAGGGGTTCGACGTGGATCTCTTCGAGGCAATGCCCGAGGCCGGTGGCTGGCTGCGTTACGGCATCCCCGAGTACCGGCTGCCCAAGGCGATCCTCGATCAGGAGATCGCATTGATGTGCGAGAGCGGCATGCGGATCCACACCAGCCAGCGCCTGGGGCAGGAGCTCAGCCTCTCGGCCCTGTGCCGTGACTACGACGCCGTCTGTCTGGCGGTCGGCGCCTCCCAGGCTGTGCCCATGGAGTACCCCGGCAGCACTCTCGAAGGCTGCTATCTCGGGGTGGACTACCTCAAGGATCGGATGCTGGAGCAGCGCCTCACCACCGGCAAACGGGTTGCGGTGATCGGTGGCGGCAATACCGCCATCGACTGCGCCCGTACTGCGGTGCGCCTCGGCGCCGAGACCACCCTCATCTATCGTCGCACCCGCGCCGAGATGCCCGCCGAGGCGTACGAGATTGACGAGGCGGAGCACGAAGGGGTGCGCTTCATGATGCTGACCAATCCGGTGGAAAACCTGGCCGATGAAGCGGGCCGCGTCTGTCAGGTGCGGCTCGAGAAGATGGCCCTCGGCGAACCGGATACTTCCGGCCGCCGCCGCCCCCAGCCCACCGGCGAGTTCATCGTCGAGGAGTTTGATACCGTCATCGCCGCCGTCTCCCAGCGGCCGGATCTGAGCTTTATGGAAGGGGAGTCGCTGACCCTGCCCCTCACCCGCTGGAATACTCTGGACGCCCACCCCGAGACCATGCACAGCGGTCACGCCAATCTGTTTGCCATCGGCGATCTGCGCCGGGGTCCGGCCACCGCCATCGAGGCGGTCGCCGACGGGCGCAAGGCGGCGCTGGCCATTGACCGCTTCCTGCACGGCACCATGGTGGATCCGGTACGCCCCTTCAACGCCAGCAAGGCCCCCTCCCTCAAGCAGGTGGACCCCGCCCAGTTCGCCCACCTGAAGCAGGTCGCCCGCGCCGTCATGCCCCATCTGGCCGATCGCAGCGGCAGCTTTGCCGAGGTGGAGCAGGGCTTTAGCGATGCCGCGGCCCGGGCCGAGGCGGCCCGCTGCCTGGAATGCGGCTGCCAGGCCAATACCGATTGCGCCCTGCGCGACTATGCCACCGAATACAAGGTCGACCAGAGCGCCCTCGATACCCATGACTGCCAGAAGTTTGCGGTGGACAACAGCAGCGAATTCATCGTGTTCGATGCCAACCGCTGCATCGGCTGTGGCCAGTGCGTGCAGGCGTGCAACGAGCAGGCAGTACAGGGCATCCTGCAGTTTGCCAGACAGGCCGACGGTACCCTCTCGACCCGGCCGCAGTTCGAGGCGGGACTGGCGATGGGAGATTCCCACTGCGTGCAGTGCGGCGCCTGTGTGCAGGTCTGCCCCACCGGCGCCATGGTGGATGCCCGCGACAAGTCCCAGGGGCGCACCGAGTTGCTCACCCCGGTCAACACCATCTGCACCTATTGCGGGGTTGGCTGCGGCGTCACTCTCTATGTGGATGAGGCGCGGCAGCGCATCCGCTATGTGGAGGGCAACCGCCACTCCCCGGTCAACCAGGGGCTGCTCTGCGTCAAGGGGCGCTTTGGCTTTGACTTTATCCAGAGCGAGGAGCGCCTCACCACACCGCTGATCCGCAAGGATGGCCAGCTGGTGCCCGCCAGTTGGCAGGAGGCGATCGCCCTGGTGGCCGAGCGCTTTGGTGCCATCAAGGCAGAGCATGGCAGCGATGCGCTGGCTGGGTTCTCCTCGGCCAAGACCACCAACGAAGACAACTACCTGTTCCAGAAATTCATGCGCCGGGAGCTTGCCACCAACAACGTGGATCACTGCGCCCGCCTGTGCCACGCCTCCACCGTCACCGGGCTGGAGGCGTCGCTCGGCAGTGGGGCCATGACCAACGACATCCCGAGCATCGATCACTCGGATCTCATCTTCATCATCGGCTCCGATACCTCGGCGGCCCACCCCATCATCGGCTCCCACATCAAGCGGGTGGTGCGCGAGGGCAAGGCACGGCTGGTGGTAGCGGACCCGAAACGAATCGAGATGGCCGATCATGCCAGCCTCTACCTGGCCCATCGCCCCGGTACCGACGTGATGCTGCTCAACGGCATCATGCAGCAGATCATCCGGCACGACTGGCACGACAAGAGCTATATCGCCGAGCGGGTGGAGGGGTTTGAGTCGCTCAAGGCCGAGGTGCTCTCTCCCGCCTATGCGCCGGACAAGGTGGCCCTCATCACCGGCGTCTCCGCCGAACAGGTGATTGAGCTGGCGCGGCTCATCGGCACCGCCGAGCGCACCGCCATCTACTACTCCATGGGGATCACCCAGCACACCACGGGCCACGACAACGTGCGGGCCATCGCCAACCTGCAGCTGCTGTGCGGCAACATCGGCATCGAGGGGGGCGGCATCAACCCGCTGCGCGGCCAGTCCAACGTGCAGGGAGCCTGCGACATGGGAGCCCTGCCCAATAACTTGCCCGGCTATCAGAAGGTGGCTGACCCGGACGTGCACGCCCGCTTCGTGGCCGCCTGGCAAGCCCCCTGGCTGCCCGCCAAGCCCGGCCTCACCCTCACCGAGACCATAGATGCCGCCTGCGCCGGCACCATCAAGGGGCTCTATGTGATGGGGGAAAACCCGGTACTGAGCGATCCGGATCAGCATCACGTCATCGAGGGGCTCAAGCGCCTCGAATTCCTGGTGGTACAGGATATCTTCCTCTCGGAAACCGCCCAGCTCGCCGATGTGGTGCTCCCCTCCTGCTCCTTTGCCGAGAAGAGCGGCCACTTCACCAACACGGAGCGGCGGGTGCAGCGCCTCTCCCCCGCCATCAAGGCGCCGGGGCAGGCGCGGGAAGACTGGTGGATTATCCAGCAGCTCGCCAATGCCATGGGGGGCGACTGGCACTACCAGAATGTGGCCGAGATCACCGAGGAGATCTGCCGGGTGACGCCCCAGTACGCCGGCATCCACTGGGACAAGGTGGGTCAGGCCGGATTGCAGTGGCCCTGCCATGACCAGGCTCCCGAGGGGACTCGCCTGCTCCACGGCAAGCAGTTCACCCGGGGCAAGGGGGAGATGGTGGCCACGCCGTTCCGCTATGCCGCCGAGCTGCCGGATGAAACCTATCCGATAGTGCTCACCACGGGGCGCCTGCTGGAGCAGTTCCACACCGGCACCATGACGCGCAAAACCAGGGGGCTCGACAAGCTCGCCGGCCCCAGGGTGATGATGAGCGTGGCGGATGCCGAGCGCCTGGGCATTGGCAACAGCGAGCGGGTGAAGGTCACCAGCCGCCGCGGCCATATCGAGCTGCCCGCCTTCGTCACCAAGCGGATGCAGCCCGGAGTGGTATTCATTCCGTTCCACTTTGCCGAGGCGCCGGCCAACCGGCTCACCATCAATGCCACCGATCCCCACGCCAAGATCCCCGAGTTCAAGGTCGCGGCGGTGCGCATCGACAAGCTGGCCACCCCGGCCAACGCCCGGGAGGCTGAAGCCGAGATGGCCTGATGGCCTGCGGCAACCCCGGTTCGGCCCCCTATGTACGGCCCCATAGCAACAGAGCCACCCGACGGGTGGCTCTGTTCTTTTCAGCGCGGCTTATTTTTTCTTATGTCTCTGCACCTTAAGTCCCTGTCCCTTCAGCCTCTCTTCCTCCAGCCTCTTCTCAAGGCGCTTTGACGAGGATCCGGGAGAGCGTGCCAATGCCGCACGACCAAGGGATCATTGCAGTATCTGTGAGAAGGCCCTGTTTCTGTCCTTGCAAGTCGCCCCGGTGCAATCCCAGGAACGGAAGGGCGACAAGGTGACCTGGCGATCCTGAGCCTGACTCGCATCCAGATTGAGCGTCAGACCACTGAAGCGATTGACCAGGCGATAGCTGCCATCGCGGCGCTCACTGCCATCGTCACGGCTAATCACAGTCGGCACCTTGATCCACTGCGCGCTCAAACACTCATCGGCGGTGGCATCCTGACATGGATTATCAAGCAACCCGACCTCGGCCCCCCACTTTCTCAAATCGTTGACCGTTCCGCTGCCGATCACCCCCAAATATCGTTTTTGCGCCGTATTCCCGGTTGGATAGGCCACCACAGAATAATAACCATCCTGCCTATCCTGTAATCCCCAGGACATATCACCCTCGCCCGGTTCTTTTTTCACCGCCAGGTTGAACTTGTCATCTGCGGTCAATACCTCGCCGTCACGGTTTTTAAGCAGGGTATTTTCCAGTGTGGGCGAGATCTCTTCTTGTGAGCGCTGGAGGGTCACATCGATATATTCACCACCATATTTCTGGCACTCAACATAGCAATAGGTCCGGAAGGTTTTTCCCACGATAAAATTGGACCTTGTCTGAACCTGCGGATCCATCATGAAGCGATACCAGGAGCGGGTGACATAGTTGTCCAATGTCAGCAACTTCTCCCACTTCTGGCTCGACAGACTATCGGTCACGTAAAGCGCCAACGGCGCCTTGCCCTCATTTTTCGGCCCTGACGATGGCTCGGGGGTTGCCACATATTTTTTCAGATAACTATTCCACGCCACATTGATCACTCTTAATGGCGAATTGACCAGTTTGCCCTGCCCGGCCAGCTCGGATGCGGTGCCGCTCATGGTGACAGGGTCATATTCGGGAGTGAAATACCCCTTGGGGGACAACTCTACCGACACTATATTGCTGGCGGCACCGGCATTACCCAGGGAATAGTCATCCGCAGAGAATGCTTCCCACTTTCCATCGTGATATTTTCGCCACGTCTCTGGCGACATTTTCCCCGAGATCGGGGCCCTCATGACATGCTCCTGCATGAAGGAGCTGAACCCGGACCAGCCGGACAGATTCATGACCCGACTGGTGTAGAAGAGATAAAAATAACCGGAGGCATAATCCACGAAGAGACGAGGGTCGCCACCACCGTAATTGTAAGTTTGCCCCAGCGCTTCGTCTCGCGAATCCGCCATGCCATATTGGGAGGTCTGGATGACATCGGTGACGGCCCAATTCAATCCTTTATCCGTGGATTTGACCAACTCGATGGCATCATACCTGGGAGTCAGACCAAAAATTTCGTCATGCAGCAAGCCATACCAGTCCCCGCTATCCGGATCGACCCAGACATCCATCAAACCGCAGTAATTGATATAGTCATAGCCACTGCCACGAGGTTTTATACGCTTCATCAAGGGAGTATTGGTACATAACGGAACCGTGTTCTGTACCGTTGCCTGGTCGTAGATCTGTTTTATCTTTTCATAATCCCCCAGCTTGTCTTTTATATTGTCGCTTGCCCCCTGGTAGTTTTTGGCGCTGAAAAATCGCCAGGCATGATCGGCATTATTGGGATTGTATTTGTTATATTGCGAGAGGGTATCGTGATACAGGTATTTCCCGGCTTCATCAATAAATGAGAAACCCGGTGAATCATTGACCAGAAACACCTGCTCGGGAGACGTATGTTCAGCTGTCACCGCAGCCCAGACATATTGAACGGAGAAACAACCGAGACCTATTATTCCACTTATCATAAATCGCGTGTGTTTTTTCATGGTAAACCTCATGTGACAATATAAAGCGATGCTGCCGTAAAAATACCGGCAACATCGTCAATGAATTACATGCAGGTCACTCTGTTTTTATATTTATCCAGATTGACGCGGTTCGCCTCGGCAGCCTCTACGGCATTGACCGAGCGCCATAGCTGTGGTTTTTGATCCAGCCTGAGTATCTGTTTGACACATTCACAAACCAGGCTGTTCAGGATCGTAAAACCGATAATGGAAGAGATTGAACCGGTGGCAAAATCATGATGGGGAACAGGCACGATGGCATCTCCCGGCACACCGCCCATATCCAGCAGGTAATCGCACATGTCCGCCAGTTTTTTACCACTCTGATGCCGGGAGCTGACCGAACGGGTAAAGGCAAGAGACGTCAACCCAATCACGGTCAAGCCTCGCTTCTTCCCTTCCATGGCAAACTCGACGGGCACCGGGTTGCGGCCCGATGTCGATACCACGATCAGAATATCCCCCGCCCGCAACTCTTTTTCGGCATCCAGCACGATGGCGGCCAAGCCATGCTGCCGTTCGGCAAAGGTGCTCATGGGGGCATAAGGGGCTAATGCCAATACCGGTGGCAGAATCGCATTCACCTGCACAAGACCACCCGCACGGTAATACATCTCATGGGCAAACATCTGTGAATGGCCACAGCCGGTGACATGGATCATGCCATCCTGGATGATGGTCTGCGCCATCGCCTTGGCACACGCCTCTATTGTTGCCTGCTGCTCCTTCACGACATCCATATGCTGCAGCAATCCGGCCACATATTTTTTGTACATAGTATTCCCTCCCTCACAGGCAGCTGACCCGTCCTTTCATGGACAAAATATGTTCTTTGTTTATCTCATCGCCCCTGTCGAGATTGGAACTCACCCACACGAGAGGGGTCAGGCCGGATTCGGCCAGATTGCATACTGTCTGCGTCACCAGCGCCTGGATGACGGTGAAACCGATCACGGACGAGACAGGGCAACATTTTTCAGACAAGCCCTCCAGCTCGATAACGGCATCCCCGTAAGGAATATGCAGATCGATCGTCACATCGGCGATATCGCTCAGGAAGAGACCGGAAGAGTGTTTCGGTGTTGTCTGCCTGCTAAATGCCAGTGACTGCAATGCAATCACCGGCAAGCCCCGTTTTTTGGCGGCCAATGCTATATCCACCACGGGGATGGTGCGGCCCGCTATCGACGCCAATATGATGCAGTCATTCGTCGAGACGCATTGATCCGCAAAAATAGTGGAACCGATCCCCTCCACCTCATATATGTGATCGGAATAAGCCTGGGTACGCGGCGCCGTCGCAAAAATATGGGGTAATAGCGGGTTGATGGGCACCAGACCGCCGGCCCGATAAAAAGTTTCCATGGCATAGATATGGCAATGACCGCCAGATACATGGATCACACCATCCTGTGCAACGGTGCGGGTCATCAGGTTTGCTCCATGCAAAATATTATTTTCTTCACTCTTCATCACCTGCTCGATGATGATTTTGCATTCCTCTAGATAGCTAATCATTATTCGCTTTCCCTCACTGGCTCAAAGTATTCCGGCGTAATGAAAAATGATCGAACCGGCGATCATGCCAAGCATGATTTTCACAGGCGACAAGCCACGCATAATCAGCTGGTAACAGCAGGCGACGACGATAAGCGGCAAGATATTGGGCATAATCTTGTCTAACAGTCCTTCCTGAAGACTCAACGCCGTCTCGCCCAGCGGGATCTTGACGTCCAGTTGAACCCGGACAAAGGAGGCCGTCAGCGCCCCCACCACCATCAGGCCAAGAATGGTGGCACCGCGACTAAAGGCTTCACTCTGTTGTTTCAAGGTGCTCAATGCATTGAGCCCCAATTTATAGCCATAATTGAAAAGAGGCACCCATATCGAGAATCTCACCATATTGAACAGCACCAGAAAAATAAGCGGTGCTATAAAGACTTTATCCAGGGCCAATGATGCTGCGATGGAGGCTGTAATAGGCAGCATGGTCAACTGGCACATGGCATCACCAATACCGCCCAATGGCCCCATGGCGGCCACTTTGAAGGTTCGAATGGTTTCGATGGGTTGCTTGCCTTTTTCCATGGCCAAAATAACCCCTTGCATAAAACTAACCAGCCAGGGAGAAGTATTGAAAAATTCATTGTGCAACCGGAGTGACAATGACAGATCATGTTTGTTTTTATGGATCCGCTGCAATGCCGGCAACATGGCGTAGAGAAATCCGGATGATTGCATGCGTTGATAATTGAACGAAGCCTGCACCCACAGCATCCGCAGCCAGGATTGCCGCATCAACTTTTTATCCAGCACGATTTCATTGCCCTGATCGAGATATTCATCATCGTTTTTGATTTCATTGGCTTGCTGTGACATGTCAAATTCCCTCATCCATCTGTTTATCCTCAACTCGGGTCATGCTTTGTTTGCGTTCGGCCTGGTTGAAATAATCTATAATGGCAACCGACAAACCGAGCAGCGCAATGGCAATCACCGGCAGTTCCAGGAAGGTGACGCAAATAAAACCGATGATGAAAAATGGAATATATCTCTTTTCTTTCAACATCATTTTCAACAGCATGGCAAAACCGAGCGCAGGCATCATGGCACCGGCAATGCTTAATCCTTCGATAATACCCTTGGGAACCTGCTCGACGATCGTTTTGGCAACAACGTCCCCATAATAGGTTGGAATGAATGCGCAGATGAAGAAGGTAAAAAAATAGGCCGCCATTCCCAGATAATTTATTCGCTCGATCCCTTTTATATCGCACTCTGCGGCCATTTTATCGACCCTGGCCATCAAGGTCGCAAAGGTTGTGAATTGAATGACGGTCAACTGCTGCATCAAGATGGCAAAGGGGATCACCACCCCGACGACCGCACTGGAAGACAATCCTGACTGGATACCAAACACGACCCCGACCGCCGAGCCGATGGTGACATTGGGCGGCTGGGCGCCGGCCAGCGGCACCAGCCCAAGCCAGGCCAATTCCAGCGTGGCGCCGATCTCGAGACCGGTTTTGAGATCGCCCATCAAGAGGCCAACCACGGACCCTGTGACAATAGGGCGCCCAATCATCAGTCCGGAACCATAGTAATCAAGGCCCGCCAAACCGCACCAGATGGCGATGGCCAATACAGTTATCATATCCATATCTACACCTTCACATATTGTTCAATATCGATTGGAGTGTCTGATGGATTACGCTGAATCGTGCAGGGGATCCCCAATTCAAGCAGTTCCCGAAATGCATTTTTGTCATCATCATCCAATGACACAGTGGCATGAACCTGCTCCTTTCCTTCCTTGTAGTGCATATTTCCTATATTGATTTTGGTAATGGGTACACCCCCCTTCACCAGCGTCAATGCATCCTGAGGGGTACGCACCAGAATAAATATCTTCTGGTGACCGGCGGCCTTATGAATAACATCAATGGTTTTTTGCAAAGTAAAAAAGCGGGTATCAAATTCACCTGCCGACATATTTGCCAGTGCTTGCTGTGCCGGATCATTGGCCACTGCATCATTGGCAAACAGAATTAAATTGCAGCCCGAGTGTGGCCCATGACCCACGGTCACCTGGCCGTGCAACCCTCGTTCATCAATTCGGGTGTAGACAATATTTGGCATAGTGGCATTTCCTCCCTTCACGTAATTGAGATGAGTTGTTTTTATAATTTGCCATCGCTCATACACATGCATATCTTCGCGGCGACGACCTCTTCCATGGCGGCCATCGCTGGCACCAGATACTGGCGTGGATCACTGGCATCGGGGTGACTGCCGAGAAAGGCCTTCATGGCATCGGCAAAGGCGATCTTGAGTTCGGTCGCGACATTGACTTTGCAGATCCCAAGTCCGATGCAGCGCCTCACATCGGCCTCCGGCACGCCGGAGGCGCCGTGCAGCACCAAAGGGATATCCACCTGCTGGCGAATGGCGGCGAGGCGGGCGAAGTCGAGACGGGGTTCCTCCTTGTAGAGACCATGGGCAGTACCGATGGCGACGGCCAGCGAGTCGATGCCGGTACGCAGGACAAATTCGGCCGCCTTCAGCGGATCGGTCAGGTGGGCGTGGCCGGCATCGACCACGAGGTCATCCTCCTGACCGCCAAGCTGGCCCAGTTCGGCCTCGACACTGGCCCCCATCCGGTGACAGAAGGTCACCACACTGCGCACTTTGGCGATGTTCTCCTCGAACGGGCAGTGAGAGGCATCGATCATCGCCGAGTGAATGCCCGCCTCGACCTTGCGGCGAATGTCCTGCTCGTCCTCATGGTGATCCAGGTGCAAGACCAGCGGGATGCGGTACTGCTGCGCCGCGGCCTGGCAGATGGAGACGAGGTACTCCACGCCGGCGTGACGATAGGTGCCCGGCGTACCCGCTAGGATGACGGGGGAGCCCATGCGCGCCGCCGTGCGGGCCACGACCTGCACGGTTTCCAGGTTATGGATATTGAAGGCGGGAACGGCATAACCCCGGCGCTGGGCATCCTTGAGCATTTCATGGGAAGAGATCAGATACATGGTGACTCCTGTGCGCCATGGCTGACGCGAGACTCAGAGAAGAGGGGGCTGAAACAGGCTGGATCTATCTCCCTGCCCGCCACCCAGATGTGTTGTTGAGCGAGCTCATTGCCAAGGGCGAGCAGGTTGGCCTGCTTGCCGACCGAGAGGGAACCGAGGCGATCCGCAATTCCCAGCATGCGGGCCGGCGCCAACGAGGCCATGTGGATGGCATCGGCAAGCGGTACGTCCGCAAGCTGTACCATGTTGCGTACCGCACCAAGCAGGGTCAGGGTGCTGCCGGCCAGGCCGCCGGCCTCAGTGCGTACCACTCCCGCTTTCATCTCCACCCTGTGGTTGCCCAGCAGGTAGTGACCGTCCGGCATGCCGGCGGCGCGCATGGCATCCGTGATGAGCAGCAGGCGCTCACCGGCGCAGCAGTGACAGAGCCTGAGCACGCCGGGATGCAGATGGTGACCGTCGGCGATGAGCTCCAGCCAGGCATGGGGATGGATCAGGGCCGCGCCGACCATGCCGGGTTCCCTGTGGTGCAGGCCGCGCATGCCGTTGAAGCAGTGCACCAGCCCGGTGGCCCCGGCCGAGAGCGCGGCCATGGTGGTGTCATGGTCGGCAGCCGAGTGACCCAGCATGACCCGCACATCGCTGGCAACAAGGTGACGGATGGCCTCCAGCGCCCGGGGTTTCTCCGGCGCCAGGGCGACCACCCGCAGGGTGCCGCGAGCAAGCTGTTGCAGTCTCTCCAGCTCCGGAATATCCAGCTCGCGGAACAGGGCCTGATCGTGGGCCCCCTTGTGCTCGGGGGTGAAGTAGGGTCCTTCCAGATAGCTGCCAAGCAGCTGTGCCCCCGGCATCCCGCTGGTCACCCTGTCGGCGATCCTGGTCAGGGTCTGCTCGATCTGCTGCAATGGCGCGGTCACAGTGGTGGCCAGAAAGGCGCCGACCCCTTCGGCCGCCTTGGCAAGGGAGAGATGGACCAGGGCGCCGCCCTCCTCATCCATCACGTCCACCCCGGCGCCGCCGTGAACATGACTATCGATAAGGGCGGGCACTAACAGCTCGACATCCCATTCCGGCTCGCCTCCCGTGAAGGGGTCGATGGCGGTGATACGCCCCGCCTCGAAGGTCAGTTGCTGATGTGCCAGCCACCCCTGCTCGGTCAGCAGGTAACGGGCACGGATCCGTGAAGCCATTTAAATCCCCCCCTCCACCAGACCAGCCTGTGTTTGCTGCTCCTTGTTCATCTCGTCGGCCAGGGAGGTGAGTCCCCGATGACCGCAGGCAAGGGCCTCGATGCGAAACTCGCTGGCACTCAGGTCATCGCGCTCCAGCAGCATCTCCAGCAGCAACTGCAGGTTGGTACCGGTGATCACCTCTCGCCCGGGCACCCTCATGGCCAGCAAGGAGGCTACCCGAAAGGGGGTTCCCCCCAGCAAGTCGGTGAGAAACACGACCCCGTCCCCCTGATCCACCGTCGGGATAGCCTGGGCAAATTGCCGCTCCAGCCGGGCGGTGGTGGAGGATTCGGGAAAATCGATGGCCACCACGCAGGGTTGTTCCCCCAGGATCTGCTCCATCGCCTCTGCCAAACCGCTGGCGAACCCGCCGTGACCGCTGATGATGATGCCCAGCATGGGACTCACTCCTGTTCTGGTGATGACGGACACAGGGCCCGAACCGGTTGCAAACGTTTGCAATTTCGAGTGCAAAACAGGCTCACAGGCATAACAGGCCCCCCTCCTCGCCTCTTGCGAACATCGCCCTCTCATCCAGGCGTTTGTACGGATAGATGTTGACCCCTTGCACCACCCGGTTGACCTGCCCCGTCGGGCAGGGATTGTCCGGGCTGATGCCCAGGCACAAGGCGGTATGAAAGGCATAGAACTGGGCATAGAGCAGGTAACAGAAGGCCAGCTGGGCATCGTCCTGCGCCAGGGTACGAGGCAGGTAGATGTGCTCCCCTTCCTCGATGCGGGAGTCGTGCCGATCGGCGATGGCGACGACCCGGGCCGCCTTGCCATCGGCGCGCAGCTCGCGCAGCAGATCGAGATCGTATTGACGGGTATAGGGGTCGTTGGAGACAAACAACACGACCAGGGTTTGCTCGTTGACCACGGACTTGGGACCGTGACGAAATCCGGTGGGCGAGTCATGCATGCCGATCAAGAGGCCGCCGGTCAGCTCCAGCAACTTCAGGGCAGCCTCCTGGGCGACCCCCTGCAGGCTGCCGCTGCCAAGATAGATGACTCGCTCGGCCATGGGGTCATTCCAGGCGGGGAGGTGCTGTGCCGCCTGGGCCAGGATAGCCTCGCTGGCGCACACCAGCTCGACACAGCCCCTCGGGTTGAATTGTGCCGGCAGGAAGACGGCCAGACAGCTCAACATCATGCAGGTCAAGCTGCTGGTCATGGCAAAACTGCGGTCATGGGTCTGGGGCGGCATCAACAGCGCCAGGGAGTTGGCCTCCTGCTGGCAGCGTCGATAGAGCTCCCCCTCGCTATTGCAGGTGAGCACCAGGTGATAGCAGTCACTGAGCAACTGGCTGGCCAGCTCGACTGCGGCCACGCTCTCCGGACTGTCCCCTGAGCGGGCGAAGGAGATGAGCAGGGTCGGACAATCCTGCGCCAGATATTCAGCCGGATCGGTGACTATGTCGGTGGTTGCTATCGCCTCGACCCGCTTATTCAGGCGAGCCGCGAGATAAGGGGCCAGGGCGCGCCCGGCAAAGGCGGAGGTACCGGCACCGGTCAGGATCACCCTCAGATGGTCATGGCAGAGCAAAGGAGCGAGAAAAGGATCCAGCAGATGGCGACACGCCTCGACCATGGTGAGGGTCTCCCGCCAGGTGGCGGGCTGCTGGTGGATCTCGCTGGCGGTAGCCAGGCCATTGGCGAGACGCAATGTCTCAACGGAATAACCAAGGATCATCTCTGCAACTCCTTATACAACTGGGTCTAATCGGGGATGACAGGCGAACTCGTAGTGCCGCAACACCTCTTGCACCTGATCGAGAATGAGGTCGTGGGGATTGGCCGACAGCGTGCCCTGGCGCACCTTGCGATACTGCAGGGGCATATGCTGGCTGAGCAGGGGCAAGGGGATGGGCTCGGCGGCCAGGTTGGCGAGCAGTCTGGCGTAGCTGGCGTCGACCCGGCTGTCCGGCCAGTAGTAGCGAATGCGATCCGAATAGCTGTAACCACGAGCCAGACGGCACTCCCTGGCACTGCCATGGTAGTGATGGCGCCAGTAATCGGGGTGATCCAGCATCGCCTCTTCCATCACCTGACGCAGGCCCGAGCAGGCATAGGTGGGGACCAGCTCCTCTTCAATGGCAACAAGGGCAAACAACGCCTCGCGCAGGGCAAAGGTCAGGGCCGGGCCGACCTTGAGAATGACAAAGTGGTCGCGCACCAGCTGGCGACAAGCCGTCGGGGTCTGGTAATCGGTGGAGTGGGCCTCGAACACCATGTCGGGATAGGTTTCGATCATCCGGCTGAGGGGCGCCGCCTGTTCGGGCCGATAATCGATGACACGGGTGTGATCGAACTCGACACCGGGCTGCACCACCAGGCCAATGACCCGTGGCCAGACCGTATTCAGCCCTGCGTGGGCAAACGCCTGCCGGTGCGCCTCCAGGGTGTGACGAGCCGCCTGTGGCGTGGTGACGGCCAGCTCAACCAGATCGTCATGGGCGCCCCCCGGCACCGGCACTTCGGTACCGATCACGTAGACCAGATCGCTGCGCCCGAACCAGGCCTGGCAGGTATCTTCGGCCACCCGTGCCAGACGAGCGGCCCGCTCGGCGACCAGCTCATCGCTCAGGGGCACGGCATCTCCCTGGCAGGGCATGCTGCAATCGAGATGGATTTTCTTGAAACCGGCGGCGACATAGCTGGCGATCAACTCATCGGCATGAGCCATGGCCTGGTCGGCCGGCTCCCCTTGCCAGCGATTGGGTCCCAGATGATCGCCCCCCAACATGAGGCGGTGCACCGGGAAGTCGCACACCTTGGCCAGCCGATACAGATGGTCACGAAAATCGGCGGGCGTCATGCCGGTGTAACCGCCGTATTGGTCGACCTGGTTGGAGGTCGCCTCTATCAGCAACAACTCATCCCCTGTGGCGGCCAGGCGCATGGCCGCCTCCAGCACCAGCGGGTGGGCGGAGCAGACGGCATAGATGCCGACCGGCTCCCCCTGCTTGTGTCTTTCGATCAACCCCTGCACCGATTTCATTGCACCACCATTGACTATTTAATCACCAAGATGCCTTTCGATTCCTTTTCAAACCATAGACTTCAGACGCATTTAACGAAATGAAAGCTTGTTCAAATCATGAGCAGGATCACAAATGGAAAGGTATTGAAAGACTAAAAGAGGGGAAAGGAGCGCGACCAGGCGCGGTGCGATGAGTGAGAGCTTGCTTTGCAATGGCCGCTGAGCATTAATATGAAAAACGAAAAATAACGAAAGTGGTGGGCTCACCACGACACTCCGGCAGAAGAGCTTATGCAGACAACCGAAAAGAGCGTGCTCGGTACCAGCGAGCGGCGGGAAAAAATCATTCAGCAACTGCGCGCCAATGGCAGCGTACAGGTCAACGATCTGGCCAATCACTATCAGGTGTCTACCGTCACCATTCGCAACGATCTGGCCTTTCTGGAACGCCAGGGAGTGGCGGTGCGCGCCTATGGCGGCGCCCTGCTCTGCGAGCCCAATCAGGCGCAGGCGGTGCCCGAGCGCACCATCGCCGACAAGAGCGTACTCAACACACCGGTCAAGCAGCGCATTGGGGCGCTGGCCGCGACGCTCGTCCACCCCGGCTGTCGCCTCGTGCTCGATTCGGGTACCACTACCCTCGAGGTGGCACGCCATCTGCGCGCCCATCACGACATTCTGGTGATGACCAACGGCATGAACGTGGCCAATGCCCTGCTGGAGGCCGAAGGGGTCGAATTACTGATGACGGGGGGGCATCTGCGCCGCAAATCGCTCTCGTTTTATGGCGCCCAGGCCGAGCAGTCCCTGCAGAACTATCACTTCGACCTGCTGTTTCTCGGGGTGGATGGTATCGATCTGGAACGGGGCATCAGCACCCACCACGAGGATGAGGCCCGCCTCAACCGCTGTATGTGCCAGGTGGCCGAACGGATCATAGTGGTCACCGACTCCAGCAAGTTCCGGCGCCTGAGCCTGCACAGGATCATCGACACTCATCGCATCCACACCCTGATCACCGATGACGCCCTGCCCGCCGAACTGCTCAACGGCTTGCGCCATGCCGGGATCGACGTGCTGCTGGTACCGGCTGATGCCCCCTAGAGGTCACAGGAGCATCAAGCCCCGTCGGTCACCGTCAACGTCATGACGAGCGCCAGCCGATCACCTGGTGCCAGCAACCGCAAACCGGGATGGCCCGCCATGTGGTGGGCATTGGCGGCATGGCTCTGGGGCTCCAGACAGACGAATTCGCTCGCCTCGTCGGGCTGATAGAGCATCAGGAAGGCACTGTCGCTGGTCAATGTCAGCCGCTGCCTGCGAGCGGGATGTGCCAGCTCGGCCCGGCCACACCAGCCGCCATAACAGTGGTTTAGCCACCCCTGCGGGCGTCGCCAACGGCGAAAATCGAGGTGGGGAGCCAGCGTGCCGCTCCAGCTTGTCGGCAGATGATCCGCCCCCTCCAGCCAGACACCGCTCGCCAGAAAACGTACCCGGGTCAGGACATCTCGCCAGAAGAAGGGGTGGAAACCGGCGCCATAGAGGCAGGGGCTCTCCCCCAGATGAGTCAACGTGATGCGCGCTACCAGGCTGGCCCCTTCCAGCCGATAGTCGAGCTCTGCCTGGTAGTGAAAAGGGCCGTTGTCGCTGATGAGCTGCAGCGTCACGGCGCTGCCACTCAATGCCACCGGTTGCCACTGTCGCAACCAGCCATCGCCGTGCAGGAAGAAGTCGGGATCGACGGGGCTTTCTGGCAAGCCATGCTCCTCCCCCCATAGCTCAAAACGGTTGCCAGCCACCCGGTTGGCCAGCGGCATCATGGGAAACAGGGCGCTTTGCCCGGGATGCCATTGCCCGGGATCACAAGGAGCATCGGGGTCACTCTCGCGCAGCAGTGGGAGCCCTTGCTCATCCTCCAGCCCCAGCAAACAGGCCCCTTGTGTTGAAACCCGCATCCGAAGGTGCGGGTTGCTCAATGTGTAAACCGTCATGCCGAGGCGCTCGCCTTGCCAGAGGTCAGCTCAACCTTGCCCCGGGCCAGCTGGGCTTCCAGTGCCTCCAGGGTCACCCCCTTGGTCTCGGGCACCTTGCGGAAGATGAAGATGAGCCCGGCGAAACAGATGAGGCCATAGAGCAGGAAGCTGCCCGAGGCTCCCAGCCCGGCATTGAGCAGCGGGAAGGTATAGGTCAGCACGAAGCAGGCAATCCAGAGCGCCAGGGTGCCAGCCGACATCGCCAGACCACGCACCCGGTTCGGGAAGATCTCCGAGAGCAGCACCCAGGTGACAGGCGCCAGGGTCAGGGCATAGATGGCGATGGCTGCCAGCACCAGCAGCAACACCGGCAAGCCCAACACGCCGCTGGCATAGGCTGCCGCCATCATGCCGTAGATAATGGTCAGCCCGGCCGAGCCAATCAGCATCAGCTTGCGGCGCCCTATCTTGTCCACCATGGGCAGCGCAATCAGGGTAAACAGCAGGTTGATAAGGCCGGTGGCGACGATGGATTTGAGGGTGCTGTTGATGTCAAACCCGGCGGAGGCAAAGATCTCCTGCGCGTAGTTGAAGATGACGTTGATGCCGCACCACTGCTGGAACACCGCCAGTACCATGCCGATGATGAGGATGGGGCGCACCGAGGGCTTGCCCAGCTCCGCCAGCGACACCCGATGCGCCTCTTCTCCCACCAGGGTCTGGCGGATCTCGGCCAGGGTCTGTTTGGCATAGGCATCGCCGCCAATCTTGCCAAGCATACGGGACGCCTGCTCATACTGGCCATCTTTGGCCAACCAGCGGGGTGACTCGGGCACGAAGAACATCAGCACCAGAAAGGCCAGGGCCGGCACCAGCTCTGCGCCAAACATCCAGCGCCAGCCGGACTGGCCATTCCAGGTGGCGAGGATATCGGCCTGGGTTGCGTTGCTCGCCACCGGATCGGCGATCATCAGATTGACCAGCTGGGCCGCTAGCACGCCGATGACGATGGTGAGCTGGTTGATGGCCACGAACTTGCCGCGCCTGTCGGCCGGGCTTATCTCGGCGATGTACATGGGCGAGAGCGCCGAGGCCAAACCAATTCCGATACCGCCCACGATGCGATAGACCACGAACAGATCGAAGCTGCCGGCGGCGGCGGTGCCCCAGGCCGAGATGGTAAACAGGATGGCCGCCAGGATCAGCGGCTTCTTGCGACCGAAGCGATCGGCCGTCCAACCCGAGATGGCCGCTCCCAGCACGCAGCCCACCAGGGCCGAACTCATGGCCCAGCCGGACTGGGCCGGATCCGTGATGGCAAAATAGGCTTCATAGAAGGGCTTGGCCCCGCCAATCACCACCCAGTCATAACCAAACAGCAGGCCACCACAGGCAGCCACCAGGCAGATCATCCAGACGTAGCTCATATTGAGCCCATTCGTATCTGATTGATTTTTCGTGCGTTCCATGACTCATCCTTATCATCTTTGTCGATTGTAGGGTGCAGGGGCGCCCCTCACAGTGGCGGGGCGCCGGTTTTTGTTATGGGGTGAGCACAAGCTCACGGCAGATCAGGGTAAACAGATGCCCCTTGTCATGGGCCGGGTTGAGGGTAAGCAGCTCGCCAAGCGTCTGCTCGCAGGCCTCCCGCCGTCCCAGCCCCAGCTGGCCGAGCGCCCGCACCAGCAGGCAGTGCTGGCGGTGTTGCTGCTGCGGATCGTCGTCGAGCACGATGAGGTCGGGTAGCGACACGGCAAAGAAATCCGCCTCCACGGGGGCCTTCATGGCCTCTTCAGCCCAGGTCACCATGCCCTCAAACAGGCGCTCTGCCTCCTGCCCCCGGCCCAGCTGCGCCAGCGCCATCCCCCGATAGAAGAGGTAATCCACCGGCTGATCGTTGTAGTAACGGCTCGCCCCCAACCCGGCCTGACCGAGGCAGGCCTGCTGCAGGCACTGGCTTGCCAGACTCTGGTCGTCACAGGCGAGGTGACAGAGCGCCAGCAGGTAGTGGATATCGTTGTCGGTTTGCCCCACCAGACGCCCCTCCCCCAGGTTGAGGGGATAGTGCAGCGCCTGTTGCAGCAGCGGGATGGCCTCCTGGTGACGCCCTGCTGCCATCAGGGCCAGGGCCCGGCGCTGCTGGTTGATGAGGTACTGGCCGGTCACCTTGCCCTCGCCCCCCTCCCAGGGGTGGAACTCGCGCAGCCGCAATATCTCGGCCGCGGCTTCCAGCCGATGAGTGATGTGGTAGAGGCTGAGCAGCTCGGCGGTCAGATCGTCGCGCTTGAGGGTGACCTCGCGATGGGCCTCCAGCAGATCCAGTCGTTCGGCGGGTGCCATGGCGCAGCGCTTGTGCAGCTGATCGAGCTCGAACAGCAGGCGGGCATCGTCCGGTTTGAGGGCAAAGGCACGGCTCAGGCACTGTTCTGCTGCCGCCAGATCGCCGCCCTTGTTGAAGTGATGGATGCCAAGGTTGCGCCAGGCTGCGGCAAACTCGGGCGCCTGCTCGCACACCGATTGCCACAGGGCGACTGCCTGCTGGTAGTTGCGCTTGCTGTAGTGAAAGCAGCCCAGCAGATAGCGGGCAAACCAGCTGTGTGGCAACCGCTCGAGCATGGCCACCTCGCCCAGGGTGTTGGGAAAGCGCACCCGGCGACCCAGGGCCTGCTCGGCCCGCCGCAACAGCGCCTCCTGCTGCGCCCCTTGTGGTTGCAGGCTGGCCTGAAACAAGAGCGGCAGGCTCTCTTCCACCGACAGGGTCTGCAGCAGTTGGCGAGCCAGTTCGGGGCGCCCCAGCTCGAGCAAGGCACTCGTGAGGAAGCAGAGATTGACCCCGCGCCCGTTGCAAAGACGTGCCAGCGCCTCGAGATCCGCCGCCTGCTCGCTCCCCAGCCAGCGCAGGAACGCCAGCTGGTAATGAAGAGGGTGGCGCGCCTGCTGCTCGTCGAGATAGGCAAGTGCCGCTTCCCGCTCGCCGCACTCCAGCAGCGCCAACCCCTTGAGGGCAATGGCGCCATAGTGGGTGCCGTTGACCGCGAGACTCCTCTCGACAAATTGCAGCGCCTGCGCGGGGTCACGGCGCACCATGGCGATGCGGGCCAGCCCGAAGAAGCCGCTGTCACGGCAGTTGCCGCTCCAGGTCGCCTTGTGGAAGTCATCGAAAGCGGCATCGAGCCGGCCGAGGCGCTCCTCGATATGGGCGCGCAGCAGGCTCCCCTTGCCGCACTGGGGGTTCTTGTTGAGGCGATGGGCCCGGGCCAGCGCCCGATTGGCATACTCCAGTGCCTGCTCATAATTGGCGCGATTGTATTCGAGGGTCGCCAGCGCCAGGTTGCAGCGATAGTCGCCGCTGTCGAGCTCCAGCGCCCGCAGGTAGTAATCAAAGGGGGAGCGGCTGGCGTGCAGGTACTGCTCCAGATGCTGACCGATGAAATAGAGCTCGTCGACCGAGTCGAGATTGGCGGCAGGTGCAGGGGCCGTTGCCGGATCCGGCAACGCCTCGCCTGCCGGCTGGTGTTCGAGGTAACTCAGGATCATCTGATCGTGCTCATCAAGCAGGCTCACTCGCAGGCGCCCTTCACTGCTCGCTGCGCTCTCTTCCAACCAGGCCTGGCCCGGCTGCAGTGCAAGGGCTTTCGTGAACAGTACGCCGTGCTCGTCGCTCACCTCAACACGGGCACTGGATAACGGCGCCACCGCATAGACGCCGCACAAGAACCCGCCATCGGTGCGTTCCAGCTTGAGGGCGGCGCGGGTGTTGGCGTTTTGCACAGTGCCCAGGGTGTTGTAGGGCAGAAAGTGCTGGACGAACACCTTCTCTTCGCCGGCATCCAGCCAGGTGAAGTCGGGCTGGTTGTCGGTATAGACCCCGGTCATCAGCTCGATATAGGGACCATTGTCATCGGTCAGGTTGCGATCCCAGGCAAGGCCGAAATCACAGTTGCCCCAGGTCCACTGCTTCTTGCCAGGGGAGACGTGGTGATCCGCCACATGCAAAAGCCCGCCCTGTTCGTCATGGCTGTAGGCGCCGACAAAGTCGTAGTCGGACTTGTCCGCCATGTAGGAGGTGGGCACCGGAATGTTGCGATAGCGGGAGATATCGACCCCGCTCGAGTAGTCCACCTTGTAGTAGGTGCCACGGGCGATGGGGAAAGCGCTGACATCGCGCTTGCCGTGGTCATAGACGGCGGTCACATCCGGCGGGAAGACGCTCTGGTGATCATCCCCCCCTTTGACTGCCGGGTTGGACCACCAGAGGAAGTGGCGCGGCGTGTCGTTGCCGTTGAACACCTTGCCGGTGATCTCGATAAGCGCCCTGTCCGGATAGAGGGTAAAACCGGCCATCACCTGCAAGCCACGCATCGCCTCCACCTCGCCGAGCCAGACGGTCCTGGCTCCGCCCTCGCGCTCCTGGATGGTGAAGTCCACCGGCATGAAGGTGGTGGGCCTGTGGTGCTGTGGCCAGTTGAACTCGATCCCGCCGGAGATCCAGGGACCCACCAGCCCCACCAGGGCGGGTTTGATCACCTCGTTGTAGTAGACAAAATCCCGCTGCATCACTTTGTCATAGGCGCGGTGAATGCGACCCCCCAGCTCGGGCAGCAGCATCACCTTGATGAAGTCGTTCTCCAGCCAGATCGCCTGATAGGGCTTCATCTGCTTCTGCCCGGTGAGGGTATCTATCACGCCATAGGGGTAGACGGCTCCCGAGGAGCCCTGATAGACCCGCTTATCGAGGAACATGGGGTTGGGATCTTCGGGGCCAACCTCGTAGGTCGGCAGGGTGACGGTTTCTTCCCAGACTCGTACATCCGCTCTCATCAATCTCGCCTCACTCAACATTAATTAGTAAACTTTTCGATGAGGCCAGTTTAGAATAGGGTTTTCAGTGATTTTCGCTCAAAAATCACGCAATACAGTAAGCGGGGTTTAGTGAAATGAGACACGCCGGCTTGAACAACCAGAAGGTCCGCCACCATAACAAACAGGTGCTGCTGGCCCTGCTCTACCAGCTCAAGGAGGCGAGCAAGTCCACCCTGGCCCGCCATTGCGAACTCTCCATCCCGGCGGTCAGCAAGATCCTCGACGAACTGGTCGCCGACGGCGCCATCAGCCACAGCGAGCAGAATCTCTCCGCACGCGGCATCAGTGGCGGCAGCTACCGCATCGCCAGCGGCCAGGGGGCGATCCTCTGCCTCAACATCAGTCCCACCAGCCTGGAGAGCATACTGGTGGACAATCTGATCACCCCGCTCGGCGAGTACTCTGGTCAGAAAATCTCGCCGCAAACACCGGAGGAGTTACTGAGCCTGATTGAAACCTGCTACTACCAGCACA
The DNA here is from genome assembly GCF_019048725.1 of Aeromonas sp. FDAARGOS 1407. Taxonomy (NCBI): domain Bacteria; kingdom Pseudomonadati; phylum Pseudomonadota; class Gammaproteobacteria; order Aeromonadales; family Aeromonadaceae; genus Aeromonas; species Aeromonas sp. FDAARGOS 1407. The sequence continues at coordinate 2,341,604 of NZ_CP077399.1, read as the reverse complement.
AGCGCCGCCACAAGGGAGTGGCGATCCGCCTGGCGCTGGCGATACATGGCCAGGTCAACCCGGCCACCGGGGTCTCCCAGACCATGCCGCAGGCCCCCTGGCATGCACCGGTCGAACTCAAGTATCTACTGGAAGAGCGCCTCGGCTGCGAGGTGATGGTGGATAACGACTGCATCATGCTGGCGCTGTCCCAAAAGTGGCAGGGAGCGGAAAACGTCGGCGATTTTTGCGTCATCAACGTCGACTACGGCATAGGTTCGGCCTTTATCATCAACGGCCAGGTCTACCGGGGTGCCCTGTTTGGCAGCGGCCAGATAGGCCATACCATCATCAACCCGGATGGCAGCGCCTGTGCCTGTGGCCGTTACGGCTGTCTGGAGACAGTCGCCTCCCTCTTTGCCATCAAGAAACGGGCCCGGGTGTTTCTCAAGCAGCAGGCCAGTGCCGATAAACCGGCGCCGGAAGGCGGAGAGCTCGACACGGCCCGCTTGCTCGCCCTCTACCATCAGGGGGATGTCATGATCCGAACCCTGGTCGATGAAGGGGCCCGCGCCATCGGCCTGAGCCTCTACAACTTCCTCAATATCCTCAACATCAACCGCATCTGGCTCTATGGCCGCAGCTGCCAATTTGGCGAACCATGGCTGCAGACCATCATCCACCAGACTGGCGCCAATCCGTTCGATTGCAGCGATGCGGTCAACGCCACCCACATCCGCTTCGGCGAACTCACCCGCCCCCAGCAGGTGATGGGGATTGGTTATCTCTATGTGGAGCAAGCCTTAGAAACGCATAGATAGACAAATTACCAAGCGTTAGAAGTCAGAATAAGTGGGGCAGCCAATATATTGAGGTAAATTTTGCCCCCTCATAACTAATAAAAATCATAATATGATATCCAGTCAGTTATTGGCATGGTATAAAAAACAATCCGATATTGATTAATTTATTCTTTAAGTGCATTTGAATGACATATTATTACACTCTGACCGGAGGTTAACTTGAGTAATTTGGGAATCCTGAAGTACATTGTAATTACAGTATCACTTGCCAATATGAGTTATGCGGTAGCGGCTGGTGGTCGGCCAAAAACTAGTGTGGCCCAAACATCAATACTGATTGCTTATTACATCCATCATGGAGTACAACGCGATGACTCGAGTTATATCAATAATGATAATCTACGCCATGTTGGAAAAATGGCTGAATGCCCGCAAGTGTCAATAAAAGAAAATCCATTCACTTATCGGGTAGATACAAAAATTGATCGAGAGGATATGACAGTTAAAATCGAGATCAATAGGGTAATCCCCCCGAAAAACTGAGGTGCTCATAAGTAGAATTTTCTCGTATCTTGAACGCAGGAGGTTCTACATGAAAACATCACGCTTTAGCGATGCACAGATCATCGCCATCCTCAAGCAGGCCGAGTCTGGTTCACCCGTCCCTGAGCTCTGCCGTGAGCATGGCATCAGCTCCGCCACCTTCTACAAGTGGCGCTCCAAATTCGGTGGCATGGATGCCTCTCTCATGGCGCGCCTCAAAGAGCTGGAAGAGGAAAATCGTCGCCTTAAGAAGATGTATGCCGAGGAGCGCCTAAAGGCTGAGATCATCTCCGAGGCGATGGCAAAAAAGTGGTGACGCCATCTGCCCGCAGGGAGATGGCGACCAAGGCTGTGGCTCATTACGCCATTTCTATCCGTCTGGCTTGCCAGGTGTTCAAGGTGAGCGAGGGTTGCTACCGTTATCAGCCCGTGCTGGCTGATGAAAACCAGGAAATTGCCGACTGGCTGCTGCGCCTCACCGCCAACCAGCGCAACTGGGGTTTCGGACTGTGCTTCCTGTACCTGCGTAACGTCAAAGGCTTTGGCTGGAACCACAAGCGGGTCTACCGGATCTATCGGGCGCTAGAGCTCAATCTGCGGATAAAACCCAAGAAGCGGCTAGTGCGGGCCAAGCCGGAGCCGTTGGCAGTCCCTGACCAACCGAATCACTGTTGGTCGATGGACTTTATGCATGACCAGCTCAGCGATGGTCGTTCGGTGCGGTTGTTTAATGTGATCGATGACTTCAATCGCGAAGCACTGTGCATCGAGGTGGATTTTTCCTTGCCTGCCTCGCGAGTCAAACGGGTGCTGGAGCAGGTTATCGAGTGGCGGGGCAAACCAGCCGCAATCCGCTGTGATAATGGTCCGGAATACATCAGCGAAGAGCTCAAGCAATGGGCGCAGCAGAAGAGGATTGCGCTGAGGTATATCCAGCCAGGCAACCCGCAGCAGAATGCCTACATAGAGCGATTTAACCGCACTGTGCGTTACGACTGGTTGGGCCATTACCTGTTTGAGTCACTGAATGAGTTACAGGAATTTGCCACGAACTGGCTGTGGGTTTATAACCATGAGCGGCCCAATATGGCGCTGGGCGGCTACACGCCGAAACAGCGCTTGGCACAGGCCGCATGACCTCTACTTTTGAGTGCTCCAAAAAATGGGGGGATTACCATAGGAGTAACTGCCAAATCGATCAAGCCGCAGTCAAAGCATACCTAGATGATGCAATTAAGACAAACCAACGCAAATGGCTAGAACAATCTGAACATGAGCAACGTGCAAAGGCTGTTGATCCGAAAGGGCCATATAAATTGGGCTGTGAAGCGTACCAACAACATGTGAAAGGATTACAGGATGTAACCGCTGTTGATACAGCCATCAAACTATACCCTAAACTGAATTCCACGTACGTGAAGAATCTTTTCATCACAGGTTGGAACGACGCCAGCGTTTACGGTGCTCGTGGTGTGGACTGTGAGTATCTGAGCATTGGGATTCGCAGTTAATCCACCTCAACGTAACATCAACATCTAGCCATCTAAACGGTTATGTTACGGAGCGCGATCCTAGCCACCCCTTCACTTCGAGGGGCACTCTAGAACAGGCAATAGGTTGCAAGCTCTTAGGCCTAGTGTTGGGCCAATCCGCAAAAAGCATAAAGGGTTAGCACCGTGATGGTGCTAACCCTATTTTATCTGGTGCCGGTAACAGGAGTCGAACCCGCGACCTTCGCATTACGAATCCAAATATTTATCGTCTATGGTTGTTTAGCGAAGTCCACGACAATTTTGTAACCAATTGATTTTCATTTAATCTTTTTTGCTTCTTGTTCTGGATTGTCTAGCGAAATCTATCTACATACAATATCATTTGTGTACGCGAGAGTGTACGCAAAACAGCGAGGTTGTATGAGCAAAGGTGCAATCAAAAGTGATCTGGAATGTCAGTCGCTGGCTCCGGAGGATGGGCAAAGCCGAGTTGTGCGTGCCGTCTATAACCGTGCTGGTGGTGGGCTTTGCCTAGAGGCCAGGAGCGGCTCAAAAAACAAATCTTGGATTTATCGGTATCGGCTCGCGGGATCAGCGCATAAGCAGACGCTTGGGAGCTACCCTAGAATGAGCCTGGCGGAGGCTCGTGTCGCTCATACCGAAGCTATCGGGCTCGTGAAGCAAGGCATAGATCCGCGACAGGTTGCGAAACAAGCCAAGGCAGCCAACCTCGAGATGCCGACATTAGTGGAATGCTATCGCGACTGGCTTTCGATGCGAGCCAAGTCAAAACCTATAGGCCCGCGCACCCTACGAGATTACGAGGGGACCTTTGCCCGTCATATTGAGCCGGCGATTGGTAAAACCCGGGTATGTGACTTGTCCCGCGCCGTGCTCTATGAACACTTTCGCAGAGTTGATACCGCAGAGGGCGCACGAAAGGGGTTGATCGTCCTGAACCAGTGCCTTGATCACGCCGTGTTACAAGGTCACATAGAAATCAACCCCGCTCGCTTGCTCAAGCCCGCCATGTTTGGTGCATCTATGCCCCCACCACGTGAACGCTGGTTAACACGAGATGAGTTGCGCCAGCTGTGGGCAGCACTTGAGCAGGCAACCGCTGGTGGAGGTTCTGTAGCTGCTGGTGGCCGTGGGATCGCGGCTAACGTCGTCTTATCGCAGGCGGTAGCAAACTGCTTGCGGTTAATCACCTTGACAGCTGTACGCCGTTCAGAGGCCGTTGGGATGTGCTGGTCGCACATTAACGGCGACCGCTGGACAATCCCAGAGACCAAAAACGGACGTGCCCACGTTGTGACCCTGTGCCCACCGGCAATGGCGATCTTAGAGCAACAGCGGGTGCTATCAAACGGTCCGTTTGTGTTCGAGTCCAGCAGCTTACCAGGACAGCCGATTACCGGCGATGCGGTGACCCGAGCACTTGAGCGCGTGCGTCTCAAGTACCTGGGTGAGCTTGAGCCGTTCAGCCCGCACGATCTTCGCCGGAGCGCTGCGACCGGTTGCGTTGAATATTTGGACGCCCCCGAGCGATTGATTGAGTTGATGCTGAACCATGTGCCAAAAGATAGGCTCATTCGAACATATCAAGTCGGCCAGCAGGCCGAGAAGCTGAGAGCTCTGTTTTTACGGTGGGGTTCGTTTGTTGCTGATCTGGTTAGACCGGTGGAGCACCAGGAGCCTAGCAATGTGGTGCGCATGGAGTTTGGGAGGCGCTGAACGATTGAAACCTGAATTAAGGCAGTTTAAGCACCTAAATATTTGGCAGGTTTAAGAATTTTTATTCGTTTTTTTATTAATAAAATTACATTGTTCTGCCAAGTAGTAACTCAATCTTGAAATCGCCTTTTACTTAAAGGCAATTTCTAGGGCTTTCTCATTTTTGAGTAAGCATTGTTCTTATAAATCAAGGCCTTAAAATCCACCCTAAGACGTTACAGGACTATCGGGGTGAACATGCAGCCACTACAGCTCATTAAAATCAGTGAGGTGATCCGCCGAACCGGTGTAAGCCGGGCAAGGGTGTACCAGCTTGTCAAAGCGGGAGATTTTCCCCAGCAAGTTAACTTGGGGCCACGCTCCGTTGCTTGGGCTGCACATGAGATTGACGACTGGATTCAAGGCAGGCTTGCAGCCAGAAACTGACTGAGCCTAAAGAGCCGGTGACCGCATGGTGGTTGCCGGCTTTTTTTTGTTCCATGGCCGCGCTTATTCCCGAATAAAACTCTCTTTATTGTTTCTAAGAATATTCTTTTATATGCCTTGCTCGGAATTGATCAAGGCGTGCGTGAAATCCATTCCAAATAAAGGAAAAACTCAGGATTAATCAAATTATATCAATAAAATCATTAGTTTACACGGCGTGGCATGGACGATACCTTGCGACTCATGGAATGGGATCACTCCGGACCGAGAGCACCGCCCGGAAGACATGTTCAACGCGGCGGCAGTGGCGAGAAATCGCAGGGTGCTCCGGCCTGTTCCAACGCTGCCGCCGCACTTTAACCCCGTTGGAACCGGGGTCATCGGAGAGCAAACCATGAACAAACTGATCACTGATTTGCGCACCCTGAGCTCCACCGATCGCATGATCGTTGTCGCTACACCACTGGCCGGCGTCGTACTGAGCGCGGCATTTTTTTTCAGCTGATGTGTCTCAGGTTGGCTCGTTGTGATGCGAGCCTCGAGAGGCATTCAATAAGGGAAGAGTCGATGAGCAGGTACTTGCTAGTTCGAGACATGCTGGCGCTCCTGAAGTGCTCAAGGGCAACTTTGTACCGAGAGGTAGGAGCTGGCCGACTACCAAAGCCATTTCGGCTAAGTGCAGGCAAAAGCGCCTGGCTGGAAAATGAAGTGAAGAGCCTGCTCGAGCAGCGCCGTATGGCTGCTAACGAGCAATAAAAAAACCCGCCTGCCAGCGGGTTCTTAGGTGGCGTTTCCGCCGAGTAGTATTTCCAAAACCTGTAGAAATATTACTCATACGACCGGTTCCGGTCAACGGTAAGCGCCAAGAAATTAATATTTTTTGAGGCGCTATTTTTATGGAGAAACTCACCGATTTTCGTAAGGCCGCCGTCGGTCTGGCACTGGACCAATTCTTGGTGGCTGCTGGCGATACCAGCTCCGCGGTGAACGACGACTTTATCATCGACGCCCTGAAGCTGTTCGGGATCCCGTTTAGGGAGGATGCCAGCATTGTGTCCTGGCAAACTGGTGGCCGTTCTGTTGCTGGAATCAAGCGTCTGGCACACGATATCCGTCAGGGTGGGATGCCAGGCTGGCGGCGTCTGTACCTGGTCGGCAAAGACGGTGTAATCCCGACCAGTGGCTCGGGCTGCCCAGTGCTGGATTTCAGTGCTGACGGACAAACCGTCAACTTCTCTGCTCGCCGCAATGCTGAACCGGTGGCCGCCAGCCTGGGCGAGGTTATCGATGCAGCCGTCGAGCTCTGCCAGCGCCGCTATGGTGACGAGGTGCCGGCATGAGTATGACCATGACAATGCCAAGCCTCAGCCTGGCGGATACCATCGACCAGTTCCTGTCCGCAATGCTCGAGCAGGGCATCGAGACCGACGACGAGATCGTCGCCGATGGAAAGCTGCATCGCTTCCATGTGATTGGTGATGCCAGAGGATCACGCAACGGTTTCTATTGCCTGCACGCAGACGACCGCCCAGCTGGAATTTTCGGCTGCAACAAGCGCTACGGGTTCGATCATAAATTCCAGTGGCAGTCCAACGTCAAGACGGCGCCATGGACTGAGGAGCAGCGCCAAGCGTACCGCGAGCGCGTAGCCAAGGAGCGGGCCGAGAAGGACGCTGCCGAGAAGGCGCGCCACGAGAAGGCCGCCAAGATTGCGAACGCCATCTGGGAAAACGCCGAGACTGCTACTGGAGATCACCCGTACCTCAAGGCAAAGGGCGTGAAGGCTCACGGCTTGAAGGTTAGCCGGTGGTTCAAGGTGAACACCGAAACCGGCGAGGCTCGCCTGATCTCGGAAGATGCCCTTCTGGTGCCGATCACCGACCGCAAGCGCCAGATCCACTCCCTGCAGGCGATCTTCCCAGCCAAGCTGGCGGCCGTAGGGAACCGCAGCAAGGACTTCCTGGTTGACGGGGCTAAACGCGGCCTGTTCCACACCATCGGCAAGCCGCTGATGCACAATGGCAAGCCGGTTTTCGTCCTGTGCGAGGGCTACGCCACTGGCGCCTCAATCCACGAATGCACCGGCCACTGCGTCCTGGTCTGCTTCGACGCCGGCAACCTGCCGGAGGTGGCCCAATCCCTTCGCTCTGGCTTAAGCGAGGTGGGTAAAGACGCGGTCATCATCGTGGCGGCCGACAACGACCGTTGGACAACTCAGCCGATTGAGAACCCCGGGGTGTACCATGCCAAGAACGCGGCCAAGGCCGTCGGCGGGCTGGTGGCAATCCCAGACTTCACCGATCTCTCAGGTGAGCCGACCGACTTCAACGACCTGCACCAGCGCGAAGGTGCCGAGGCGGTGGCCAATGCCATCGCTGAGGCCCTGACTCGGCTAGATGTAATGGCGGAAGACGATGCCGAGTCGGCTCAGCCCATGGTTGGCAACCAAGTGGCAGAGATTGAGGCGAGCGATGCCGCGAATGTCGACGATGATGACATGGATGACTGCAACTTCACCGTTGTAGGGTATGACCGCGACCGCACCTACATCTACCATCATGGGCGTGGTCAGGTCCGCCACTATAAAACCAACGAATTCACCGACAACGCTCTGGTTGAGCTCGCTCATCCGAACTGGTGGGAGATGCACTTCCCCGGTGAAAATGGACGAATTAACCGGAAGGCTGCTCTTAGCTGGCTTTTCAATCAGGCTCAGAAGCGCGGCATTTACGATCCCGAGTGCGTCCGCGGGCGTGGGGCGTGGATCGACCAGGGTAGAATGGTTGTTCATCTTGGCGATCGCCTGCTGGTGGATGGGGAGGTGGTCGCCCTGAACAAAATTGCCAGCCGCTTCGTCTATGAGCGCGCAAAAGCCCTGGGTGACATCTCGGAAAGCGCCATTTCTGACGCAGAAGGCGCAAGAATCGTGAACACAGCCCGCCTGTTCCGCTGGGAGCGCAGCGTGAGCGCTGATCTCCTTTGCGGCTGGCTGTTCCTTGCCCCTGTTTGTGGTGCGCTCAAATGGCGGCCGCATATCTGGGTTACCGGCGGGGCCGGAAGCGGCAAAACCACGATCATGGATAAATTTGTGCGCCTGCTGATGCCGCACGGCTCGCCGCTTTTCGCGAACGGTGACTCCTCTGAGGCAGGTCTCCGCCAAGCACTTGGCAGCGAGGCACGCCCGCTTCTGATCGATGAGACAGAAGCGGACACGCAGAAGGCGAAGGCCAAGATCGAGCAAGTGATCGGCCTGCTGCGCCAGAGCAGCAGCGAGACTGTTGCCAAGACATATCGTGGCACCATCAGTGGGAGCCATCAGTCGTTCGCTCTGCGCGCCATGGCTTGTCTCAGTAGTATCGGGGTGTCACTGGAGCAGGCCCAGGATATCGAGCGCGTGGAAGTGCTACACCTTCGCCCGAAAACGGACCGCGTGAGTGACACACCGTGGGAAGTGCTGTCCAGGCAACTGCGTGAGCTGGCGGCCGATATGCAGATCGGGGATCGCATGCTACGCCGCGCCATCAACATGGCCGACACCATCAATCGGGCGATCGAGGTATTCAGCCGTGCTGCTGCCGTCACTCTGGAGAGCCAGCGCAACGGCGATCAGATTGGCGCCTTACTGGCTGGCGCCTGGTGCCTGCAAAACAGTGAGGCCCCTACGTTTGAAGACGCGGAGCGCGTCATTTCCTCGATCGACTGGACTGAGCGCAAGACGACGCACGTTGAGGAAGAGGTTAGCCTCGTTGCGACGCTGGTGGCTTCCCCCGTGAACGTTGGCAGCGGCGTGCGCATGACCATCGGAGATCTTGTCGAGTACGCCGCAGGGATGGGAGATGACCAGGTGATGACGTGCAAGAGCGCGGTGCACCAGCTCCAAATGTTCGGCATGAAGGTTATCCCTGCTGAGGGGATGGTTCGGATCCACACTGCTAACCGTGAGCTGCTGGCATTGATGGAAGGCACCAAGTTCTCGACCGGGTTTCATGACCGCGTGCGCCGCATCGAGGGGGCTGACACAATGTCGGGTAAGCCGTTCCGCATCGGGAAGGCCTCACGCAATGGCGTGGCGATCCCGTTGAGCGCCCTGATTGAGGTGGACCACAACCAGTCACCGATATGACGTCACAGACTCCCGCCAGATAAGCCCGGGCTCTGCTCCGGGTTTTTTTATGGGTGCCTCACGGTCCGTGAGGTGGTGAGCGGCTCAAAAAATGAGCGGTGCGTGAGGAGTGTGAGGGTATGTGAGGGACAGCCTCACGCGAAATTCCCTTTAAGTAAAAGGGGAAATCCAGAATGTGAGGAACGTGAGGGTTTTTCAGAACACATAACTATATAGAGAGTAAAACTTTTCTAGGTGGTAAACCATAGTGAGGTAAGCACCTAAACCCCCTATATATATCCTTATAAATACTCACATTCCTCACATTCCTCACGGAATCCGTATATTCCCTTTTGTATAAAGAGTTCTCGAGTGTGAGGAATTGTGTGAGGGTTTAGGCCGTCCCTCACATTTTGGATGTCGACCTTTCTCTGGGGCTGTCCCGCTGCTTGCTGCTAGATAACGCCCTGATGCGCTCCAATTGGCGGGTCAGTGTCCCTGCTCGTGTCACCAGGTGTCCCCGTGAAGGACAGGGTGACACCGCAGCGGCGTGACCACATCATCGCAGTATCAGATCACAAGTTTGGTGCACGCCATGAAGGGGAAGAAGAGTAAGGAGCCGGTCGATGTCCGGGCGGCTGCAAGGTTGATGTACGAAAGCACACCACTGACCGTGGAAGAGGTAGGCAAGGAGGTCGGCGTGAGCGGCCGCACCGTGAAGCGCTGGAGCGCTGCCGATGGTGGTTGGCGCAAGGTGGTGATACAGGGGCTCTCCCTGCGTGCTCATGAGGCCGCTGACAAGGTGCGGGATGCCGTGGCTGAACTGCCACAGGACGCACCGCCAGAGCGTAAGGCAGAAGCGCTGGCTGCAGCTACCGAAGGTGTCGCTGTGGATGAGCGTGCCGCGCTCCTGGCAAAACACAGGAAGCAATGGAGCATCATTGACGGCTTGGTGGCTGAGGCAGTTCGGAAGCGGGATCTCAACGCGGCCAAGTTGGCGGAGTCCGTTTGCCGCACCATAGGTCTGAAGCAGGCCGGTGAGCGGAAAAGCTGGGGCCTAGAGGGCAGCGAGGGGCCAACGCAGCAGATCCAAGTCGTTATCGAGAGGGAGTAGCAGAAATGAATAAAAAAGAACTGAAGGCCAAGCATTTGGCTGAGCGCAAACTTATGAAGGCAACCATTGCAGGCGATACAGATGCCTTTGAGCAGTTGGCAGAAATGATCGGTGATGGTGCGGAGATTGATCCATCTGAACTTATATGGGTCGATGAAACCAACTCCTTGCAACTGGAGTGCGAATCACCTGCACTGAGTGAAGAACTGGTCGAGGTAATCATCAGGCGAGAGTAATGGACGACAAATGACACACATGGACGCTACCATCCTAGAAAATAGGGAGGGTTAGGAATGAGACCATCAGCAATTATAATGGCAATGGCAATGGCAATGGCCATCATGATAGCGCCGCATGCATCGAAAGCAGAAACGCTTGGAGTGATCACCAAAGAACTGGCGAACTCTGATTTGTTCGAAGTTCGGCTTACGGACATACCATCAACCCACCCCTACTGCCGCAACAAACTTGAAGCCGTATCGGACATTCACGACCGTAATACTGGAGGGGTATTCCCTCACTCACGTGGCTGCTGGGAAGTGGCTGATAGTGGCAAAATATCCGTAGATATGTGGACATTTCATGGAGCTGACGAGGTGTCTTTGTCTGTCAGTGAAGAAGAAATAAACCTTACAGACCTCGGAAAAAAAGCATTCAAAATTAATGGGCAGAAAGCCGTTGTTCCACCTACTAATAATCAACTAAAAGCCAATATAGGCAATGTAATGCTGGCAGGCTCCTGCTCTGCTGTATGGGATGCCCAAAATTTGGCAAAGTCTGACAATGAGCTAGATTTCATAAAAAGGCTGAAATCTTCTATTGCGTCCAATGGTAAGTTCAACGTTGGCAACTTTGATGATGTGTGCAGAAACGCAATGGGTAAAACCATGGCGATGGCTAATGAGGTCGACCGATGAAAAGAATCATTGTAACTATCATGTTGTGTACCTCCTTTGTCTTGACTGCTGCAGCTGAAGATGCGTCATCCTGCTATACAATCAGCGATCCAGATGCTCGGGCGCTCTGCCGGGCAAAGGTCCACAAGGACTCATCAATCTGCTACAGCATTCAAAATCCTCAGTTGAAAGCAGAATGCAGGGCTGAGACCAGAAGGTAGCGCGTTTTACTTCTGCCAGCCGTGTTTTCGATGAGGAAGCGTAACACAGGCTCGTGCACCTGAAATTTCAGCTCAAGCCAGCTCTCCTACACCTCGATAATTGGGTCACCGACATCATAACTTAGTTGGCGCTTCAAAGGGCTCACTGCGTTTTTTATGGGTCTATGCCAAGAGATACGCACTGTCCGTTCATCAAAAATGAGTAAAGCCTAGTTTTTCCTTTCAGTTAATTGATAAAGCACACCCAAAGTGAGACACTTGTTTTTGAGACATTCAAAGTGAGACACAGGGGGCTTTATGTTTGTTCGTGCCTATCTTCGAGCCAGCACCAAGGAACAGGATGCAGAGCGCGCCAGGGAGATGCTTGATAAGTTCGCCGCCGAACATGGCAAGGTTATCGCCTCCCGCTACACCGAGAACGAGTCAGGAGCCCGGGCAGACCGCCCCGAACTACTGCGCCTGCTGGCGGACGCCTTGCCTGGGGATGTTCTGCTGTTGGAGAGTATCGATCGCCTGTCGCGCCTGCCGGAGGATGACTGGCGCCGGCTGAAGGCTGCGATCGACGGGAAGGGACTCCGAATCGTGGCGATCGACCTGCCGACCTCGCACCAGGGCATGAAGGAGATCAGCAAGGGCGACGAGTTCACCGGCCGCATGCTGGCCGCCATCAACGGCATGATGATTGAGATGATGGCCGCGATTGCTCGCAAGGACTACGAGCAGCGGCGACAGAGACAGGCGCAGGGTATCGAGAAGGCCAAGAAGGAAGGCATCTATACCGGGCGCAAGGCAGATCCAGATCTGCACCGCCGCGTGCGCGATGCGCTGGCCGCAGGCATGGGTATCCGTGCCACTGCCAGAGTCGTGGGATGCTCCACCAACACAGTCACCAAGATCCGCGACGAACTGGCTGCCTAACTAGCCAACCGCTCCGCCAGCACACCCAGGCACCCCGATCGGCAAGCCATCAGCACCGCGTCGGGGCATTCTTCATTCCACCTGTCTGCCCTGATAAGGGTGTGAACCCACCGCTGCAACTCTAGCTCGCTGGCTTGCCACACCCATTCCGGCGTCCGTTCTGCAAATCCTGAATCCATATCAACGTCTGGACCGGTAAATCCGGCCAGCTCTGCCGCATCGACAAACTGGCGGTATGTGCCCGTGCTTGCGAAATCCAGCGGCTCCACACCTGGCTTTTGCTCGCATGCTGTCGCCAGAAACTCAATCGCCTCTGAAAACTTCATCGTCGCCCCCTGTTGAAAGTTGTGCGGCTGGGTATGTCGTGACGCGATTATGTAGTTATCCGTTGAGCAGCCGTTGCTCAGCCGTTGGAAAAGACGATGAGGCAGAAATGACCAATATTCAAGTGATTCAATCCAAGATTGCAGATGTAAAGGCTGGTATTCAAGCCGCCCTGTTCTTGGGCGATGACACCCAAAGTCTGCGTGCAACCCTCTCTGATCTCGAGGCTGAGCTCGCCAATGCTGAGCGTGCAGCAGCCGATGAGGCTCTGGCACTCCTGCAGGCAGAGGCCGAGCGTACCGACAAACTAGCCTCCGAGGCTGCCGTCGCGGCTCACCAGTCGCTGGTGAGCGCTGTTGGCCCGGAAGAGGTTGCAGGCGTAAAGATGCCTACCCCTGATGCGGATCCAGCCATCGAGGCAGCCGCCTCCCGCTTGGCTGCCGCCCGTGACCGACTGGAGCGCGAGCAGGCCATCTACATGGAGCACAACGCCAAGGTCTCCGCCCTGCGTGGCCGCCTGACCGAGAAGGCGCGAGCTCGCGACGAGATCCTGGCCCGCCGCCGCGGTGGTAACGAGCAGGCTGGTGATGCCGCTGAGGTCTCCCTGCTGGTGGAGGATATCGCCTCTCTTAATGAATTGGTTGAGGCCGCACAGCGTGCCGCTGACAACCACAAGCCAGCAGCAGCACAGCGACTGGTCAACGAGGCAGAGACAGCTCTTTCTACCGCTCAGCGCTCTGCCGTGTTCCGCGTCAAGCAGGCCCGACTGCAGGTGCTCGAAGCTGCATTCATCGAGGCTCACGCCGAGCTGGTCGATGCGGCCTCTTCAGTGGGCGTGAACAAGTTCGCAGCCTTCAAGGCTTCACAGCAACTGCGTCTGATTGCCTACGGCACCGGATCATTCTGAGGAAAGGGGAAACCATGAGCGACCAACGTAACGACCGAGATCACAAGGGCCAGTTCGCACCAGGTAACACCGGTGGCCCCGGTGGCGCACGCAAGCGCAAAACCCCAGAGCAAAAGCTGCTGGCCGCCATCGAGCGCGACGCGCCGGCTCTGGTGGAGCGCGGGCTTATCGTCAGCATGACCGACAACACAGTTCTGGCGGCCGCCCTTGGATACCTGACCGAGTGCCTGCGCTGCAAAAACATCGAGCGCGAGGCCGAACTGCAGGCCCTGAAATACACCGCCACCGGCGGCGTCCACTAACCAACCACCAATCATGTGAGATAACAAAATGAACAAACAACACACTGATATCGACGACGGCATCATCAACCTGAACGGCGAGATCGCCGATCGCGAGCGGGCAGAGCAAAAGCTGCTGGCCGCCAAGGGCAGCGGCAAGGAGCGGCTGACAGACGACGAAGACGAGACCTTGGACGAGCTCAAGGCCAAGCTGGCCAAGCGCGCCAAGCTGGCCGAGAGCGGTGATCCCGGCTCCTTGGAGCAGATGACCAAGAGCCTGGGGCACTCCATCAGCAACTTCCTGCGCCGTCGAGTTCGCCGCGAGCAGACCATGGCCAAGTCTCTGCGTGCAGGGAAGCGGCTGGTGCTTCCGGCTCGCTCTGGCGGGGTATCCGGCAGCCTGCTGATCAAGGCCAGTGCAGCATATGAGGCTGGCATCATTACCGGAACTCAGCTCAACACAATCGACGTAGCCCACCGCGCCGGCTTCCGCATTGAGGACGCCGAGCTGCTGGCCAAGATCCGCGGCGCGTAAGGGGCTAAGCCATGAGCATCAAGATCCCAATCAGTGCCGACTTCAATGGCGATGATGTCAAGAAGCAGATCGCGCAGATCAATACCGCGATCAAGTCCATGGGTGAGGCCGTAGCCAAGGCGAATGGGCAGAAGTTCGAGCCTATCAAGCTGAGCAGCAAGGATGACCTGAAGTTCTTCATCCAGCAGTCCGAGAAGCTGTTGAAGATCCAGGGCGAGCTGAACAACCGGATGAAGCGCTCCGGCCAGGAGGGAAAAAACCCCTTCATGGCTAACTGGAGCCAGCTCTACCTGAACGAAACCACCCGCCTCAAGAAGCAGCAGGAGGCGCTTGTTTTCCTTGGCGCCTCATTCGAGGGGGTTGGCTCCCCTCGCCGCCCTGACGCTACGCCTCCCCATCGCCCAATCAACCGTACCCCGACTGGTGGTTCAGGTGGTGGTTCGAGCCAATGGGCTCAGCAAGGCGCTAAAGTGCTTCAATCTGGCCTCAACGCTGCGGGGCCGGTCGGAGGTGTGGTCTCCAATGCTCTTGGTACCGGGATGTCTGCCGGGTTCGGTGCTGGCTTGGCTGGTCTGGCTGGTGGTATGGCTGCCCTAGGGGTAGGAAAGCTGATCGGTGCAATCGCTGACAAGGTGAGCGACGCGCAGGTTGAAGCCATCATGAACGACGCCCTTATGCGCCGCCTCGGTGGTGGTGTTGGGTATCTCCCCATCCGTGAGGGGCTGCGTGGCGCATCGAGTGCGCTGGGCATTTCGTACAACGAGGGTCAGCAGCTGGCCTCACAGCTTGCTCGGACTGGCAACCTGGGAGGTGATCGCGCCTCCGAACTGCCGGCCGAGCTGCTGAGCGCTGGCGGGTTCTCTCGTGGGTTCGGTGTAGACCCTGCGACTGGCGTTGGCCTGTTCGGCTCGTTGCGCGGCCTGCGCCTTACCGGAAGCGATCAGGACAGCCGCAAGGTTGGGCTTATTATCGGCGAGACCATTGCCCGCTCAGATGCGTTCGCAAAGGTCGAGGATGTGATGGAGGCGATCGGCGGCTATGCCTCCAGCCAGACCCGCCAGTCTCTTGGCGTGCTGAATCTGGCTGGCTACAGCGGCCAGCTGTCAGCGATGGCAGGATCAGGCATACCTGGCCTCGACGTGACCGGATCTGCGTCACTGCTCGCACGAGTCAACGCAACCCTGGCAGCAGGTGGCGCCAATGGAGAGGCGTCACAGTTCTTCTCCTCGATGGTGGCAAACCGGATGGGCCTCGACCCCATCCAGATGGCGATCATGCGCGAGGGTGGGGCATTTGCCACCAACAGCCAGATGTTTGGCTCCGGCAGCATGGCCGCCCGCTACGGCATCAGCGGCCCGGGCGGTAACTCCACCTTCCTGCAGGAAACTCTGGGAACGCTGCGCAGCAAGTACGGGAACAACCGGGGCTTACTGGCTCAGGCGACGGCCAACCACCTCGGGGTTGGGATTAATCAAGCCATGGCCCTGCTCAGCATCAATCCGAACGAAATGGGGGGCATTCAGTCCCGCGTTGGCCGACTCGGGGTTGACATGAGCAACCTCGACGCCACCGGTATCGCTGATCTGGGGCGTATAGAGACAGCAGACGGCACTGGCCTGAAGCGCATCGCGAATCAATACCTCGGCCGAACCGGCAAGGGTGCGCTCACTGCGGATGAGGCTCGCGATCTCAAGGCTGCAATGGAGGGTGGAGACCAAGAGCGGATCAAGGACTCGCTGGCTAAGCTGGCGGCCGCAAAAGGCGCTATAGAGACCGAGGGATCCAAAACCCGCGACACAATAGCCAACGTCTCAAACATCATGCAGAAGTTTGCCAGCGAGAGCCTGCCTATCCTGAACGAGAGTCGCGCAGCTCTACTGTTCCTAGCCGGTCAAGGAGGGGCAAAGGGTCCTCGGGATCTGCTCGAGCGAGCCATGCAGTCCCGCCACGACGAGAACGTCGACGTTATAAAGCAGAAGTACCGCGCCCAAATAAACGAGCAGGTTGAGCGTTCAAACCGGGCGCGTATCGGGACTATGGGAGTGCCGGTCGGGGATGAGGTTAATCTGCCGCGGGATCAGCAGGGGCGAGCAATAATCGAGCGCCAAGCACGAGCCAAGGCAGAGATGGACGCCGCAAGCGCCGAGATCAAGCGACTGGAGACCGAGCGCGATAAAGAGCTGGCGGCAGAGGACGCACGCCTCAAGGCTGAGCGGGAGCAGGAACAGCGGCGACAGGAGAAGATCAGGGATTCCAGTAACTGGACACCTGGATCGTCCCCGATAAACCACGAGGCGATTGCGATTATTGAATCTGGCGGGAGGCATTATGACCGTGCAGGGAATATCATCACTTCGTCAGCTGGAGCTCTTGGCCGTATGCAGACCATGCCTGGCACGCTCAAAGATCCGGGCTTTGGTGTCACACCTGCACGCGACAACTCTCCGGAAGAGATGGAGCGGGTTGGCAAAGACTATATCGATGCGATGTACGAAAAGTATGGCGACATCGAAAAGGCTCTTGCCGCCTACAACTGGGGTCCCGGCAGGCTGGATGATGCCATCAAGAAGCACGGTGACAGCTGGCGCCGATATGCGCCGACACAGACGCAGCAGTACATTCGCAAGTATCACCGCACAAATGACGAGCTCCAATCAAGATCACCGGCAGCAATGCCGGCTCAGGTACCAGCTGATGAGCAGTACCGCCGCCAATCTTCAGGCGCTCCGGTGCAGCACGGCCCACTGTCTGGTGAAGTCAGTGTGAACTTGTCAATGAATGGTGACTTGCGCCGCATCCTGAACCCGCCAGAGCCACTGGTGACCAAGGTTACATCGAACTGGTACCGCCATGCGTAAAGAGAAAGGCCCCTTCGTGGGGCCTTATTCATTGTCGGCTGTCGCATAGTGGGCATCGCGCCTCGGTTCGCCAATCTGGCCGCTTCCTCACCTGAATAGGGTAGTGTTGGCAACGATCGCAGATGTGGGCGGTGGGCGTCCATCCCTCTGGCGCATCGTCATAATCCAGTGCGGCGAGCTCTTTCGGGATGATGCTGGTTGGCGCCACAACGCGGGCCACTGGGAGCGCTTTTGCGCGACTTGGGGAGCATACTGGGCAGATGTATTCAACGTCGCCGTCACCGCTCACCAGCTCGCGCAGAGCGCCGAATTCGCCATGGTGTTTGCTGCAGCGGTACTCAAACCTTTCAGACTTCACATTCCATGTGGGCGTGCCTGGCTGCATGCTGTGGAATTTCACACCGTCTATCTGGCGGATGGCCCGGCTCACAGCTTCGCCATCGTGCCAAGACAGGAACCGGCGATAAGCAGGCTTTCCACCCACTACCAGACCGACGCGGCGAGAGGTCATGATGATCGGGTTCATCAGCGGTTTACCGCGGGCGTTGTATCCGCGCTCAGTCTCGCGACGGCGGTTCCAGCACGAGACGCACTCACCGGTTCCCGATACCAGCCGCAACCCCACACGCGCACACCGCGCACACTCACCAGAGCGCCGAACGTCTGCCCACTCTGCTGAATCAGCTGAGGTGCTGCTGTGCAGGTGCTGGCCAATCAGGCAACTCCTACACGCTGCGCGTCGATCAATGTCGTCAGGCCCTCGACTGGAGTGGGCTTCATCCCAGTTTCTGCGGCACGTTTCGAGCGTGATGGTGGCTCTATGGCGCTGACACACGAAAAACAGGGCGCCAGGCATCAGGTCAGGGTGCGCCTCAACCAGCTCAATCCCCAGCTTGGCGGCGGTGGTATGGTCACAGACTGGTGATGTATGGTCACGCATCGTTCTCCCCCTTGTCCAACCACTTCGCCGCTACCAGAATGCCGAGCTCGATTGCTTCGCTCTGTGTCACGTCGTGCTCTTCCGTGATCTGGCGGAGCGTGGAAATTGCCTTTCTGCTTAGGAGCACGCTGGTGCGGTGAGCGCCTTGATCTTTGAGCTTTCGGCGGCGCGTTGCCTGCCGTTCCTGTGGGGTGTTGGCCATGGTTCCTCTCGTGGTGGTGCCGTATGGTCACGGCATAACGATTCAACGAAAGGATATGGTCACGACAAGGTGGCGCGTGTGGTCACGCGACAGCCATGCAACTAGGCACAGGGGATAATTGGTGTGTACGCCAATGTGTACGCAAGGAGATAAAAGCACAATGGGCCAGCCTCACAGTGAGGCTAACCCATTGTTTTATATGGTGCCGATAAGGGGAATCGAACTCCTGACCTTCGCATTACGAATGCGCTGCTCTACCAACTGAGCTATACCGGCCAATGCCTTCAGATTCAGAAAAAACGGCCTACAAGTCAATCGAGCCAAGACGATTTTATGAGTTGGCTCATGGTGTTACCTGCAAGCTTACAGATCGGCGAACTCGGGAATATGGGCGCGGCCACGGCTCTCGAGAAAATCGAGCAAAGCCCGGGGTGAGCGCACCAGGATCCGCTCCTCGGGGAAGCCCGTCTCGGTCACCAGACGGTGACAACGGTCGAAATCCCCCAGGCTAAAGGCCACGTGGGAGTCGGAGCCAAAGGTGAGATAGGCGCCAAGGTCGCGCGCCGCCTCGACGATGGCGCGGCAGTTGCTTTCACTGCCCGCACGGGAGTGGCTGAACGAGGAGTTGTTGACCTCCAGCGCCACCCGGTATTCGGCAGCGGCCTTGACTACCGCCTGAATGTCGATGGGAAACGCCGGATTGCCGGGATGGCTAATCATGTCGACCCGACCACTCTTGATGGCGTTGATCATCGCCTGGGTGTGAGTGGCCTGATCGCAGGGGGGAAATACCGGCTCGTGAAAGCCCGCCATGATCATGTCGAGGCGCGACTCGTAACGCTCGGGGAAGTCTATCTCGCCATCTATGTTCTTGATGTTGGCCTCGATGCCGCGCAGGATGCCGACCCCGTCCACCACCCGCGGCAGCACATGCAGATTGACGAAATGCCAGAAGTGGGGAGCATCGGCCATGTCCGGTCCATGATCCGTGGTGGCAAACAGCTTGATCCCCTTGGCCCTGGCGATGGGCAGATAGTCGTGGATGGTGCTGTAAGCGTGGGTACTGGCAACGGTATGAGTGTGGGTATCGACCGGGTACTTCATCTTCTCTCCCCTTCAGACTGGAGTCGTCAGCATAACAAAGGGCGGATGTCGGGGCCATGTCGCCCCTTGCCATACTTTGTCACAAAATGACGAGAACCTGACATAGTCTGGCTGGCGCGGGCTGGCATACTGGCACCATCGATGAATGCCTGAACTCGCATCGATAGTTTGCCTCAGGATGAGGAAAACTCACTTTCCCCACCGTCGCGCCCTGCGGCGGTTTTTTTTTGCCTGCCGTCCGTTATCGGCAAGGAGCGGGTAAAAAAATGCCCAACTAGCATGAAGCAGGTTGGGCGAGACTTAATGTTTAATTGCAGTGGCATAGATATAGAGTCCCGCCGTGCGACTTAAGTTCCCCTTCTGTTGTACTTTTCGCAAAAAACATTTCGCTAACACTTGTTCACACTCTCTTGACACTTGACCTTATGAAACGTACTTTTTAAACATTCGTTTAAGTGAGGTGTACAGTGAGTAAAATCGATACCAAAAACCGTATTCTCGATGCCGCGGAAGTGCTGTTTGCCGAGCGGGGATTTGCTGATACCTCTTTGCGCCTGATCACCAGTGAGGCCGACGTCAACCTGGCGTCCGTCAATTATCACTTCGGTTCCAAGAAGGAGCTGATCCAGGCGGTGCTCGATCGCTACCTTAGCCTGTTCATGCCGGAACTGGACGCCCGTCTGCGTACCCTGATGGCGCAGGATCAGCTGAGTCTGCTGCAGGTGTTTGAAAGCTTTGTCGATCCCCTGATGAAACTGGTTGCCGTGCGGGCCAACGGCCCAGCTCTCTTCATGCAGCTGCTGGGACGCGGCTACATCGACAGCCAGGGCCACCTGCGCCGTTTCATCACCGCCCATTACGGCGCCGTGTTGCAGCGGATCACCCAGGCCATCTCCAAGGCCAATCCGGCCCTGTCGCCAGCGGATCTCTTCTGGCGCCTGCATTTCACCCTGGGCACCGTCGTGTTCACCATGGCCTCCGCCGATGCCCTGCGCGACATCGCCCAGGCCGATTTTGGCCAGCAGCTCGATGTGGAAGGGCTGGTGCGCAACGTTATTCCTTATCTGGCGTCCGGAGTCGGGGCGCCCGTGGAGTCGACCAGGCAGGCCCTGGCCGTGTAACAACCAACAATAAATCAACGGAAACAGTGAAATAGAAGGAACTTCGGTATGATCACATTGCTAATCCTGCTGGTGCTGGCGATAGCCGTCGTGCTCGGCGTACCCTCCATCCGTAAAAAGATGGTAACCCGTCCGGTATTCGGCATCTTCAAGAAGATACTGCCGCCCTTGTCGGCCACCGAGCGGGAGGCCATGGAAGCCGGCTCCGTCTGGTGGGATGGCGAGTTGTTTCGCGGCAACCCCGACTGGAAAAAGCTGCATGGCTACGGCAAGGCCGAGCTGACCGCAGAGGAGCAGGCCTTCATCGACAACCAGGTCGAAACCCTGCTCGCCATGGTCGACGACTTCAAGATCGTCAACGAGACCAAGGACCTGCCGGAGCCGGTGTGGGATTATCTGAAGAAGGAAGGCTTCTTCTCCCTGATCATTCCGAAATCCTATGGCGGCCGCGAGTTCTCCGCGATTGCCAACTCCACCATCGTCACCCGTATCGCCACCAAAAGCCTGAGCGTGGCGGTCACCGTCATGGTGCCCAACTCCCTCGGCCCGGGCGAACTGCTGATGCACTATGGTACCCAGGCCCAGAAGGATTTCTGGCTGCCGGGGCTGGCCAACGGCAAGGAAGTACCCTGCTTCGCCCTGACCGGTCCGGAAGCGGGCTCCGATGCGGGCGCCATCCCGGACAAGGGGATCGTCTGCAAGGGCATGCACAAAGGCGAGGAAGTGCTCGGCATTCGCCTGAACTGGAACAAGCGCTACATCACCCTGGCGCCGCGCGCCACCGTGCTGGGACTGGCGTTCAAGCTCTATGACCCGGAAAAACTGCTGGGCGACAAGGAAGAGATCGGCATCACCTGTGCGCTGATCCCGACCGATCACCCGGGCGTGCGTGTCGGCGATCGTCATTACCCCATGGGGCTGGCGTTCCTCAACGGCCCGACCTTCGGCAAGGATGTGTTCATTCCGCTCGACTGGATCATCGGCGGCCCGGATTACGCCGGCCGTGGCTGGCGCATGCTGGTCGAATGCCTCTCCGCCGGTCGCGGCATCTCGCTGCCTGCCCTTGGCACCGCCTGTGGCCACATGGCGAGTCGCACCGTGGGTGCCTACTCCTACGTGCGCAAGCAGTTCGGCATGTCCATCGGCAAGTTTGAAGGGGTGCAGGAAGCGCTGGCCCGCATCGGTGGCCTCACCTATCAGCTCGAAGGGGCCCGCCGCATGACCGCAGGCTCCCTGGATCTCGGTCAGGCACCGGCCATCGTCACCGCGATTTCCAAGTACCACATGACCGAAATGGCGCGCCAGATCATGGATGACTCCATGGACATCCACGCCGGTCGCGCCATCCAGCTTGGGCCGAAAAACTACACCGGCTACGCCTACATGGGTATCCCGGTGGCCATCACGGTGGAAGGGGCCAACATCCTGACCCGCAACCTGATGATCTTCGGCCAGGGTGCCACCCGCTGCCACCCGTACGTGTTTGCCGAGCTGGAAGCGGCGGCCGACACCGACGTAGAGCGCGGCCTCGAGAAGTTTGACGCCCTGCTGATGAAGCACATCGCCTTCGGTACCGGCAACTTCTTCGGTGCCCTGTTCCAGGGGCTGACCCTGGGCCAGTTCAACAGCGCCCCGGTGGCCGGCGAAACCACTCGCTACTACAAGCAGCTGTCACGCATGAGTAAAGGGCTGGCCCTGTGCGCCGACGTCTCCATGCTGATGCTGGGTGGCGATCTCAAGCGCAAGGAGATGATCTCCGCCCGTCTTGGCGACGTGCTGAGCCACCTCTACCTGGCCTCCGCTACCCTCAAGCACTACGAGGATCAGGGCCGCATGGTCTCCGATCTGCCGTTCGTGCAGTACGCGGTGGAGCGCAACCTCTACCTCATCGGCAAGGCGTTCGAGGGCTTCTTCCAGAATTTCCCGAACAAGGTGGTGGGTGCCGTGCTCAAGCGGGTAGTGTTCCCGTTCGGCGTCGGTTACAAGATGCCGGCCGATGATCGCTGCCACGCCATCTGCCTGGCCATGATGAAGCCGGGTGAGTTCCGCGATCGTCTGACCGCCCTGTGTTATGTCGGCAAGGACGAAGCGGACCCGGTAGGCCTGATGGAGCGCGCCTTCCAGGCCATGGTGTCGGTTCAGTCCTACGAGAAGAAGCTGGTGCAGGCCCAGAAAGAGGGCAAGCTGCCCCGCAAGATGGCCCTGCCCGAGCTGGTTGCCGCAGCCCTGTCCCACTCCATCCTGAGCAAGGATGAAGCGGACAAGCTGCTGGCCGCCGACGCCCTGCGCTATGAAGCCATCCAGGTGGACAACTTCGCCCCGGGCGAGCTGGAAGGCCTCTCCCAGCCCAACCGGGTCGACAACGCAGCCTGAGTTCTTCAGGCAACAGTGTGATAAAACAGCCCCGTTCAGGGGCTGTTTTCATTGATGTGAGCAGAGTTTGCGCACTCGAAGCCCTTACGTACAGCCAAGCGGGCCACAGTTTGCTATCTTGGCGGCCATCACTCGCGTTCAGAGCAATCACAACCCATGAGCATTATTTTGGGCATTGACCCGGGATCGCGGATCACCGGATACGGGGTTATCCGGGTAGTCGGCGGCAAGGCCGAATATCTGGGGTCGGGCTGTATTCGCACCGATTGCGGCGAGCTGCCGGAGCGCCTCAAGCAGGTCTACGACGGGGTGTGCGAGATCATCACCCAGTTCAAGCCCACCGAGTTTGCCATCGAGCGGGTCTTTATGGCCCGCAACGCCGACTCGGCCCTGAAGCTGGGACAGGCCCGGGGCAGCGCCATCGTGGCCGCCGTCAACGCGGCCCTGCCGGTGAGCGAATACTCCCCCACCCAGATCAAGCAGGCGGTGGTAGGCACAGGCGGCGCCGCCAAGGAGCAGGTGCAGCACATGGTGACCCATCTACTGAAACTCTCCGCCACCCCGCAGGCCGATGCGGCCGATGCCCTCGGGGTGGCGCTGTGCCACCTGCACACCCGCCAGAGCCTGATCAAGATGGCGGGTCGCACCAGTGGCTCGGTGCGCGGCCGCTACCGCTGACCCCCTCTCCCCGCCAATCGGCGGGGCTTTATTTTGCTACCAGTTCCTCCAGCGCCCCGACCAAGGCAGCTAGCCCCTGCTCCACCTTGTGGCGGGAGCAACCGACGTTCAAGCGGATAAAACCCCTGCCCTCGGGGCCATAGGTGTCGCCGCGCATAATGGCGACCCTGTATTTTTCCACCAGCAAGCGTTGCAGCACATCCATCCGCTCGGCCGAGTCGATACCGAGCCCGTTCAAATCAATCCAGGCGAGGTAGGTTCCTTCGGGCACCCGATAGTCGATGGCGGGAAAGGCGGCGTTGAGCCGCGCCGCCACCAGCGCCAGATTGCCGTGCAGATAGGTTTTGAGGGCGTCTAGCCATTCATCCCCCTCCCGATAGGCGCTGATATGGGCCAACACCCCGAGGATAGGGGGGGACGAGAGGCCGTGGGCAACCTTGAGCTGCCGCAGATAATCCGCCCGCCCCCCCTCATTGGGGATAAAGGCGTAGGCACCACCCAGCGCCGGAATGTTGAAGGATTTTGACCCCGAACTGACCAGCGCCCAGCCATCATCCAGGGCCACCTCGCTCCAGGGCAGATAGGGGGCAAAGCTCATGTCCATATGGATGTCGTCCGAGATCACCTTGACCCCGTAACGCTGGCAGATGTCCGCCATCCGGCCCAGCTCATCGCGCGTCCAGACCCGCCCCGTGGGGTTGTGAGGGCTGCACAGCAGCAGGATGCGGCAATCGGGGCGGGCCGCCTGACGCTCGAAGCAGGCCCAGTCAATGTGATAGCTCCCCTCCCCCTTTATCAGCGGACAAGGGAGCAACACCCGATCGTTGGCGCTGAGCATATTGCCGAAGGCGTCGTAAGCCGGGGTGTGCACCAGCACTCCCTCCCCCGGTTTGGACCAGAGGCTCACCAGCTGAGCGATGATGTAGATGACGGAAGGACCGTAGACCAGACTCTCGGGGTCGAGGCGAGCCCCGTAGCGGCGGGTGAACCAGCCGGTGACCGCCCCCTTGAAGTCGTCGTGGTTCCAGCGGCTGTAGCCGAAGACCCCGTGTTCGAGGCGCTTGGCCAGGGTCTGGCGAATGCAGGGGGCGGTTTCGATATCCATGTCGGAGATGGTGAAGGGGAGCAGGTCGGCGTGGCCAAAGCGGTCGGCCACATAGTCCCACTGGGTGCAGTAGGTGCCGTGGCGATCGACCTGGCGGTCAAAATCAAAGGGTTCAGTGTTGGACATCTCTTTTTCTCTCGCCAGCAAAGATACGAATGAACAAGGGGGCGTGACGCCCCCGGGGATTAAGGTAAAAGGCTGGCCGGATCAGGCCCCCATCAGGCTCTGCAGCTGGTTTTTCACCAGATGGACCTGGGGCCCTATCACCACTTGCAGGTTGTGCTCGTCGAGCTTGATCACCCCGATGGCGCCGTTGGCCTTGAGCAGCTTGTCATCGACCCGGCTCATGTCCTGCACCGACATGCGCAGGCGGGTGATGCAGTTGTCCAGCGCCAGGATATTGTCGGCACCGCCCAGGGCATTGAGGATGATCTCACCGTTGTAACCGCTGTTACCAGCCTTCTTGCCGGCCGGCTGCGCGGCCTCACTGGTTTCGATTTCCCGGCCCGGGGTTTTGAGGTTAAAGCGCACGATGGCGAAGCGGAACACACTGTAGTAAATGGCAAACCAGATCCCCGCTACCACGGGCACCAGGTACCACTTGGTGGCGGTGCCCTGCAGCACGCCGAACACCAGAAAATCGATGAGGTTGCCGTCGGTGTTGCCGATAGTGACGCCGAGCAGCCCCATGGTCATAAAGCCCAGACCAGTCAGGATGGCGTGAACGAAATAGAGCACGGGTGCCACGAACAGGAACAGGAACTCCAGCGGCTCTGTGATCCCGCCGATGACGCAAGCCACCACACCGGAGACCAGCAGCGCCTTGATCTTGCCACGATTTTCCGGACGGGCGCAGTGATACATGGCAAGCGCCGCCCCCGGCAAACCGCCGAGGAAGGCCGGCATCTTGCCCTGGGAGAGGAAGGAGGTGGCCGAGACCGAGAACTGGGTGGTATCGGCACAGGAGAGCTCGGCATAGAAGATGTTGAGGGCGCCACTCACCTCGTTGCCGCACACAAGCTGGGTGCCACCCGCTTCAGTGAAGCGAATGAGCGCTACCAGAATGTGGTGCAGGCCAAGCGGCAACAACAGACGCTCACCGGTACCGAACAGGAAGGGGCCGAAGGGGCCGGCGTGGGAAATCAGCGCCCCAATGCCGTTGATGCCGGCGGCGAACCAGGGCCAGACGAAGGGCACCACCAGACCGACGACACCCAGCACCAATGCGGTGATGATGGGCACGAAGCGGGCACCGCCGAAGAAGGCGAGCGCATCCGGCATCTTGTAGGTGTAAAAACGGGCGTGGAGCTTGGCGACGATCACCCCGACGATGATGGCCCCCAGAATACCGGTATCGATGGAGCTGATGCCGAGGATGGCTTTCACCCCGTAGGCCTTCTCCGCCGCGGCGTCACCGATGACGTTGGCGACCGTCAGGTAGAAGTTGATGGAGAGGTTGAGGGCTGCGTAGCCGACGAAACCGGCAAAGGCCGCCACTCCTTTCTCCTCGCGCGCCAGTCCGAGGGGAATGGCGACGGCGAACATCACCGGCAAATAGATAAAGGCCACCAGCCCTACCTTGGTCATCCAGAGGAAGAGCAGTTGCAGCAGGGTATTGTCGAGGAAGGGCATGCTCTGCTTGACCGCATCGCTGGTGAGCGAGCTGCCGACACCGAGCAGGATACCGGAGAAGGCCAGCAGGGCGACCGGCAGCATAAAGGTCTTGCCGAGGCTTTGCAGGAACTCCCATATCGTGGATTTGGCGGGTGACTTGGCCATGTGTCTGATCCTTGTAAGGTTAAGGGCACGCCCGATGTCGGTCACTGTCGCCGTTGTCCACTCCCTTGCTGGCAAACAAGGGCGACAGCCCCCCATCAGGTTTTGCTGAATGATAAAACGTTTTATCACTTCGCAATTGCCAAGATGATCACAGAATGACCGAGCTGGCAGGATAGGCGTTGCGAAACTGTGAGCCAGATCGGCTCGAAGGTGATGTAACGTTTCACTCGGGCAGACGAGGGGGTATGCTGGAGCCTCGGTATCCATCTGCTGTCGCCCGTTCGCCTATGTCCCCCAAACCGCTCTTGTCGAAAAACCCCAAGATCACCGACGTTGCCCAGCTGGCGGGAGTCTCGGTCACCACCGTCTCCATGGTGCTGCGGGGCAAGGGGCGCATCTCCCCCGCCACCACAGAGCGGGTGCAGCAGGCGATCAAGCAGCTCGACTATGTGCCCAACAGCGCTGCCGCCAACCTGCGCAGCCAGCAATCCAACCTGGTGGGACTGATCTTGCGGGACATCACGGATCCCTTCTATACCGAGGTCACTGCCGGGGTGAGCGAGGTGTTGGAGCAGCAGGGATATCTGCTGTTTCTGACCCAGTGCGGCCACAGTCCGGAGCGGTTGCAGCAGAGCATCCAGTCCCTCTCGCGCCAGGGGGTGGCGGGCATCATCTTCAATCCGGTGCGCGGCGCGGCCGCCAAAACCATGGAGGCGCTGCTCGACTCCGAGCTGCCCGTGGTGTGCGCCGCCCGCTCCTATTATCGCGATGATGTGGACTTTATCGGCCCCGACAATACTCATGCCGCCCAGCAGGCCACCACCTACCTCATCGATCAGGGCCACCGCCATATCGCCTATGTGGGGGGGCGGGCTGACTCGCTGACCCGCGCCGAGCGGATCGGCGGCTACTGCGCCAGCCTGCTGCAATACGGCCTGCCCTTCAAACCCGAGTGGGTGCTCGAATGCGATCGCACCCAGCGCAGCGCCGCCGACACCATAGCCCAGCTGCTGCACCAGCATCCCAAGGTGACGGCCATTCTGTGCCACTACCCGGAGGTGGCCCTCGGCGGCATCTACGGGGTGGAAGCCAGCGGTCGCACCGTGGGCAAGGACAACTACATCGGCCAGCAGGTGGCCCTGCTCGGCTTTGACGACGTGGCAGAGGCCGAACTCACCGCCCCCGCCCTCACCTTTGTCAGTTCGCCGGCGCGGGAGATCGGTCGCCAGGCCGCCCTGCGTCTGTTGACCCGGATGCAGCAACCCGAGCTCGCCCCCAACCGCCATATCATCACCCCCAATCTGCAGAAGCGGGAATCGGCGTAAATCACCGGGAACGGGCGAGACAAAACCCCGCCCTCTCGTTTCGGCCTGACACGCCGGTAATGCCATCCCGAACAAGGGGTTAGCCCTGCTTGCTCACATACAGAGCCCACACCCTGAACAAAAAAGAGGCGTTATTGGCGATCTTTTTCTAGACGACCGGTCTAGTAACCACTACCATGCCGCCATGACCGACAGATACCAAGACACGCGCCAGCATCTGCTCGACACTGGCCGCACCATACTGACCACCCACGGTTTCAACGCCATGGGGTTGAGCTTTTTGCTGCAAGAGGCCGGGGTGCCCAAGGGCTCCTTCTACCACTACTTCAAGTCAAAA
Source organism: Aeromonas sp. FDAARGOS 1407 (assembly GCF_019048725.1). Lineage (NCBI taxonomy): Bacteria > Pseudomonadati > Pseudomonadota > Gammaproteobacteria > Aeromonadales > Aeromonadaceae > Aeromonas > Aeromonas sp. FDAARGOS 1407. Next base: position 2,313,503 of record NZ_CP077399.1, on the reverse strand, counting down.
GAGCAGTTTGGCGAAGCCCTGCTGAGTCACTACATCGACAGCTATCTGGTGGAGATGGAGGCATTGCTCGGTGGCCAGGACAAACCGGGACGCGAACGCCTGCTACGCTACTTCGCCCACTGGAAAGGGAGCTGTTGCGACTGCCTGGTCGTCAAGCTGAGCGCCGAGGTAGCGGATCTCTCCGACACCATGCGCCTCATCCTGAAGACCGGTACAGACAGGGTCGTGCGGCGCCTCGCGCTGGCCATCGAAGAGGCCATCGCCGATGGCAGCCTGAGTCACAGAGCGACCCAGCCGCTGGCGACCAACCTCTACCAGCTCTGGCTGGGGGCGGCCCTGCTCGGCAAACTGGATCGGGAGGGGCAACAGCTGGAACACGCCTACACCATGACGCTCCAGCTGCTGGCCCCCTGAATAAACAGGCCCGATAGATGTCGGGCTTTTTTGGCAATCAACACTAGACGACCGGTCTAATTTTGCAAAAAGAAGGCGCTCACCATGCCATAAGGATGACGCCTTCCCGACTCGCGCCGTTGCGGGCAAACCAGCTGCGCAATGGCACTGACACCCAGTAATGTGAGGAAATACCATGAACCAGAGCCGAACCGAAAACCGCCAGATGACCCTGGCCGCGCGTCCCGTCGGTACCCCGGGTGCCGAACACTTCGCCCTCAAGACCACCCCAGTCCCGAGCATAGCGGAGGGGCAACTGCTGCTCAGAACCGTCTACCTGAGCCTCGACCCCTATATGCGCGGTCGCATGAGCGATGCCGACTCCTACGCCGACCCCGTGGCCATCGGTGGCGTCATGGTGGGCGGCACCATCAACCGGGTCGTCGCCTCCCGCCACCCCGACTACCGGGAAGGGGACTGGGTCCTGAGCTACGGGGTGGGCTGGCAGGATTACGGCGTCTCCGACGGCAGCTTCCTGTTCAAGCTGGATCCCGCACAGGCCCCCGTCAGCCACGCCCTCGGCGTGCTGGGCATGCCGGGCTTCACCGCTTTTATGGGGCTGATGGATATCGGCCAGCCCAAGGCCGGTGAAACCCTAGTGGTCGCCGCCGCCACCGGCCCGGTCGGCGCCACCGTCGCCCAGATCGGCAAGATCATGGGCTGCCGGGTCGTTGCCATCGCCGGATCCGACGAGAAGTGCCAGGTGGCGCGCGAGGAGCTCGGCGCCGACGTCGCCCTGAACCACAAGGCGGGCGACTTCGAGCAACAGCTGGCCGCCGCCTGCCCGGATGGCATCGACATCTACTTCGAGAACGTCGGTGGCCGGGTGCTCAAGGCCGTGCTGCCCCTGCTCAACGCCAAGGCCCGCATCCCGCTGTGCGGCACCGTCTCCAACTACAATGCAAGCGCCCTGCCCCAGGGGCCCGATCATCTGGACTGGGCCTGGTCTACCATCCTGACCAAGCGGGCCACCGTGAAAGGCTTCATCATTTTCGATGACTACGGCCATCGTTATGGCGAGTTCGCCGAGCAGATGGGCAAGTGGGTGAGTGAGGGCAAGATCCACTATCTGGAGCAGATAGTGGATGGTCTGGAAAACGCCCCCGAGGCGCTCAAGGGACTGCTGGAAGGCAAAAACTTCGGCAAGCTGGTCATTCGCGTCGGCCAGGACGAGCTGGCCTGAGTTGAGGTGCCAGCCATAACGGCATCTGACACGGGAATGCAAACGTCCTCCCGGGAATTCGCCGCCGACAGGCACAGTGCTCCTTAACATTAAAAATCCGAAACTGCTTCAAGCAGTTTCGGATTTTTTTATGCGGACCTGTGAGCCACCTCCCCCCGTTAACCCACGATTAGCGTCAAGGTGTGACAGTGACCAAGGATTAATCAGGGTTTGTCTGTTTGGCGTGCTATGGCTTTATAGTATCTTGACAAAGCCCTCCCTACTCAAAGGTGTCCCATGAACACACCGCGCTGCACATTGTCTTTACCGATATTTATCCCAAGCCTCTTGTTTATCATCACCCTGCTGGCGGTCTGCTCGCTGGCGCCGGAGGCGGCTGCCCGCTTCTTTGGCGACGGCCAGAGCTGGATTGCCCAGCACTTCAGCTGGTTCTACGTGCTGGTGGTCGGCATGTTCCTGATCCTGCTGCTGGTGCTCGCCTTCAGTCACTACGGCAACATCCGCCTCGGGCCGGATGATGCGCGCCCCGAGTTCAGCTTCACCTCCTGGCTCGCCATGCTGTTTGCCGCCGGCATGGGCATAGGTCTCATGTACTTCGGGGTGGGCGAGCCCATGACCCACTTCGTCTCGCCGCCCCAGGCGGCCCCCCTCACCCCGGCCGCCGCCCGCGAAGCCATGGTGACCACCTTCTTTCACTGGGGCTTTCACGCCTGGGCCATCTACGCCATCGTCGGCCTGGTGCTGGCCTACTTCGGCTTTCGCTACAACCTGCCGCTGACTATCCGCTCCGGCCTCTACCCCATCTTCAAGGAGCGGATCCGCGGGCCGCTCGGCCACGCCGTGGATATCTTCGCCCTGGTGGGCACCATTTTCGGTATCGCCACTACCCTGGGATACGGGGTGCTGCAGCTCTCGGCGGGGATCACCCGACTCACCGGCATCGACACCTCGGGGGAGCTGTTTCGCTTCGGCCTCATCGGCGTCGTCATCGCCCTGGCCGCCCTGTCGGCGGTCACCGGCCTCGACAAGGGGGTCAAGCGCCTCTCCGAGCTGAACCTCTTCCTCGCCATCGTGCTCTTGCTGTTCGTGCTGCTGGCCGGCCCCACCCAGTACCTGCTCGGGGCCCTGTCCGAGAACATCGGCAACTATGTCTCGTCCCTGACCCAGCTCACCTTCCGCACCTTTACCTACAGCGAGACCAGCCAGGCGGGCTGGTTCGGCAACTGGACCCTGCTCTACTGGGCCTGGTGGATCTCCTGGTCTCCCTTCGTCGGCCTCTTTATCGCCCGCATCTCCCGCGGGCGCACCCTGCGTGAGTTCATCCTCGGCGTCCTGTTCGTGCCCACCGCCTTCAACTTGCTGTGGATGACGGTATTCGGCAACGCCGCCATCTGGGTCAGCCAGCGCGCCGGGGGGCAGACCCTGGCCAGCTCGGTCGGCAACGTTGACACCCTCCTGTTCAACTTCTTTGACCTCTTGCCGGGATCCGACATCACCTCGGCGCTGGCGGTGATCCTCATCAGCGTCTTCTTCGTCACTTCCGCCGACTCGGGGGCCTTCGTCATCGACAACATCGCCACCCAGGGCAAGGAGCGCTCCCCGATCTGGCAACGCCTGTTCTGGGCCGTGCTGCTCGGTATCACCGCCGGCACCCTGATGGCCACCGGCGGGCTGGCGGCGCTGCAGTCCATGACGCTTATCGCCGCCCTGCCGTTTGCCATCATCATGGTGCTGCTCTGCCTGGGGCTCTGGCGCGGGCTGGTCGCCGACCGGGAGCACTCGGCGCGCCGCCTCTCCCCCGCCACCGATTTTTGGAACGGCAAGCAGTGGCGTACCCGCATGGATCATTTGCTGCGTCCCTCCACCGAGGCCGATGCTCACACCTTCCTGCGTGATACAGCCCTGCCTGCATTGACCGCCTTGTGCCGCGAGTTCGAAGCGCGCGGCCTCGCCAGCCGGGTCGTGCAGGAAGATGCGGATCAGTGCCACCTACTGGTGCCTCAGGAAGGGCGGCGTGACTTCTGCTATGGGGTGCGCATCGAGGCCCGCCCCGCCCCCGCCTTCAACCCGCTGGAGGCGGCCCACAACCACGACCCGGACGCCCGCATCTTCGAGCCCATCACCTACTTTGCCGACGGCCGCGCCGGCTACGACATCCAGTACCTGACCCGCGACGAGCTGAGCGCCGATGTCTTGCGCCAGTACGAGCGCTACCTGGTGCTGAGTCAGGACGAGGGGCTGGATCTGCTAAGCGGCGCACCGGAGCACACGCCGCCTGAATCCGGAGCCTGATATTCATGCCCCGGGGATTGGCAAGGAGCGGCCTATCCCCTCCTTGCCAACCTCACCGCCGGAGCGAGAGCCGCAATGCCATGATCATCAGCGCCAGCAGAAGAACCGATATCCCGGCCTTTTATACCCCCTGGTTGATGAACCGGATAAGGGCCGGTTTTTTACTCACCCGCAATCCGTTCAATGCCAATCAAATCAACCGGGTGTCACTGCACCCGGATGAGGTCGATGCCATCGTATTCTGGACCCGGCAGCCAGCCATGCTGATGCACCACCTGGATGAAATCGATGCCCTCGGCCATCGCTACTATTTTCAATACACCCTGACCGGCTACCCCAAAGCCCTGGAGAGCCGGGTTCCCAGACCCCATAACGCCATCAAGACCTTTTGTGAGTTATCAGACAGAATTGGCCCCCACAAAGTCATCTGGCGCTACGACCCCATACTGCTGTGCAACCTGGTCGATCTGGCCGAGCACAAGCGGCTCTTTTACAAGATTGCGTCCCTCTTGGCCGGCAAAACCTATAAGGTCGTCATCAGCTTTGCCGACCTTTACAAGAAGACAGAGAAGAACCTGCGTGCGGTCGAGAACCTTGTCTTTCACGACCTGCTGGATAAGGCTCCGGACAACCATGATGCGCTGGATGAGCTGGCAGCCTTTATGGCGCAGACCGCCGCCCGTTTCGGGATGACCATAGAAACCTGTGCCGAAACTATCGACCTCGCCCATCTCGGCATCGCCCATGGCAAGTGTATCGATGATGAGTTGATCCACGCTCTTTTCAACCGCCGGGTCGACGGCAAAAAAGATCCCGGCCAGCGCGAGGCCTGTGGCTGCGTCAAGAGCATCGATATCGGCGCCTACAACACCTGCCTGCATGGCTGTGCCTACTGTTACGCCACCTACAGCCAGGAATCGGTTATCAAGCATAAGCAACGCCACGATCCCCGGAGCCCCTTTCTGATTGGCGGGACAGAGGGAGTTGATGAGCGTTTTCTGGTTGCCGAGCCGGTTCAGAGACCGCTCTTTTAATCCCATATATGGCCAAGCTGTGGTTGCTGGTCAGATCGAAACATGTTTCCAATCACCAAGACTTTTGCGTGGCAAGCATCAAGTCATCCGCAGGCCACTCTCAAATGCCAATCTCCATATAGCCATAGCGCTTCCTATTTACAGCCCTGCCCTTGTCCCCTTTTACCAACCAGCCGCCACTCGCCCCTGACTATCGGCATCGAGTGGCAACCCAGGCCGCGCCTCACACCAAATGTTGAGCTGGCGCATAAAACGCAGATCTTATTGATGGTTACGTCATTTTCTGACTGGTTTGTCAGTATGGCCAAGACATATGATGGCCATTCGGTGCCTATTGAACGGTGATGGGTTACTGCCCTCACTGGTCACTGGAGCATATTGGAAGCTGTAATCCACGGGCGGTAGCGTGGGTTCTGGCAAGCGATATACGCAACTTGTAAATTGGTGCTGAGCGCAGCGAAGCCCAACAATCGCGCCCTCTGTCGGTTGGTGCCACACACTGCGAAACCGAACAAATTGGATGCATCACCCCGATATGGGATAAGGAGGGCCATGCGCTATCGCCGAGCCATTGCCAGCGGCGCATGCTGGTTCTTCACCGTCAATCTGGCCGACCGGAAGCAAGATCTGCTGATACGCCATATCGACCTGCTGCGCGAGGTGATCCGCCACGTCAAACAGCATCATCCCTTCGAGATCATTGCCATGGTGGTAATGCCGGATCACCTCCATACCATTTGGCAACTACCACCGGATGACAGTGACTATCCCCTGCGCTGGTCTCTGATCAAGGCTGGATTTTCACGAAAGCTCGCCAAAACAGAGCGGATACGGGAGAGCAGACTCAGAAAACGGGAGCGCGGCATCTGGCAACGCCGCTATTGGGAGCATCTGATCCGGGACGACAAGGATCTGCAAGCCCATGTCGATTACATCCACTTCAATCCGGTCAAACATGGCTATTGTGCCAAACCGGTCGATTGGCCTTATTCCTCCGTCCATCACCATATTGCGGCAGGATGGATAGGGCAAAATTGGGCCATTGATAGTGACTCTGGTCAGGAATAATTGGTTTGGGATATTTTGTAGGTTGGTGCTGAGCGCAACGAAACCCAACAAATGGGATAAATAATTTCCAAAATACGATAGGAATTGTGGCAATAGATAATCAGCAACCGAATTTAGTTTTCTCGGTAAACGTTGGGCTCCAGTTTGTGTAGGTTGGCGTTGAGCGTAGCGAAGCCCAACAAATGGGAAAACTGATTTTCAAAATACGATTGGAATCGTGACAATATAAAATCAACAACCTAATTTAGCTTTCTCGGTAAACGTTGGGCTTCACTTCGTTCAGCGCCAACCTACGAGGGTTAGCCCAACATACGGTAATCCCCCCGAAAAACTGAGGTGCTCATAAGTAGAATTTTCTCGTATCTTGAACGCAGGAGGTTCTACATGAAAACATCACGCTTTAGCGATGCACAGATCATCGCCATCCTCAAGCAGGCCGAGTCTGGTTCACCCGTCCCTGAGCTCTGCCGTGAGCATGGCATCAGCTCCGCCACCTTCTACAAGTGGCGCTCCAAATTCGGTGGCATGGATGCCTCTCTCATGGCGCGCCTCAAAGAGCTGGAAGAGGAAAATCGTCGCCTTAAGAAGATGTATGCCGAGGAGCGCCTAAAGGCTGAGATCATCTCCGAGGCGATGGCAAAAAAGTGGTGACGCCATCTGCCCGCAGGGAGATGGCGACCAAGGCTGTGGCTCATTACGCCATTTCTATCCGTCTGGCTTGCCAGGTGTTCAAGGTGAGCGAGGGTTGCTACCGTTATCAGCCCGTGCTGGCTGATGAAAACCAGGAAATTGCCGACTGGCTGCTGCGCCTCACCGCCAACCAGCGCAACTGGGGTTTCGGACTGTGCTTCCTGTACCTGCGTAACGTCAAAGGCTTTGGCTGGAACCACAAGCGGGTCTACCGGATCTATCGGGCGCTAGAGCTCAATCTGCGGATAAAACCCAAGAAGCGGCTAGTGCGGGCCAAGCCGGAGCCGTTGGCAGTCCCTGACCAACCGAATCACTGTTGGTCGATGGACTTTATGCATGACCAGCTCAGCGATGGTCGTTCGGTGCGGTTGTTTAATGTGATCGATGACTTCAATCGCGAAGCACTGTGCATCGAGGTGGATTTTTCCTTGCCTGCCTCGCGAGTCAAACGGGTGCTGGAGCAGGTTATCGAGTGGCGGGGCAAACCAGCCGCAATCCGCTGTGATAATGGTCCGGAATACATCAGCGAAGAGCTCAAGCAATGGGCGCAGCAGAAGAGGATTGCGCTGAGGTATATCCAGCCAGGCAACCCGCAGCAGAATGCCTACATAGAGCGATTTAACCGCACTGTGCGTTACGACTGGTTGGGCCATTACCTGTTTGAGTCACTGAATGAGTTACAGGAATTTGCCACGAACTGGCTGTGGGTTTATAACCATGAGCGGCCCAATATGGCGCTGGGCGGCTACACGCCGAAACAGCGCTTGGCACAGGCCGCATGACCTCTACTTTTGAGTGCTCCAAAAAATGGGGGGATTACCATACGAAATTATTTTTGGAAATAATACAACATAAGGAAAATCATATGAAACCAGAATTAAATCCAACATCGTTGAAAATAGATAAATTAATAAATAGAATTGACAATGGAGAAATTAAAATACCCGCATTTCAACGAGGGTATGTATGGAGACAAAACCAAATAATTGAATTATTAGAAAGTTTAGTTAAGCAATATCCAATCGGTAGCATCTTGCTTTGGGAAGCATCTCATAACGAGAAATTGAGGTCAACGAGAAATATTGCAGGATACAGATTGCCAGATAAAGGCGATAATTGGCCAGTCAATTATGTATTAGATGGTCAGCAAAGGCTTTCATCTATTTATGCGGTACTCAGCGAGCATATAGAACAAGAACCATCAAGTGAAAAATACAACCCAAACTTAGATATTTTTGAAATATACTATGATTTTTCCACGAAAAAATTCATACCTAAAATTGATGTGAAAGTGAAGAGCGACTCTGTCGTATTACTCAGAAACATCATAGACCCCATCAAGTTATTTGATGAACTTGTATCCTTAAACAAAAAATACCACTCTGATGCAAAAACATTATCGTCTATTTTCCTGAATTATGATGTCCCTGTAATACAGATAAAAAATAGAACTAGAGAAGAGGTAGGTGTTATTTTTGAGAGAATTAATAATACAGGAACCAAACTTGATCTTCTCGATCTAATGACAGCATGGACATGGACATGGACATGGACTGAAGATTTTCATCTACTTGACTCCATTGACGCACTTTTGGATTCACTTGAAGAAAAATCGTTTGGTCAGATAGACCATAAGCTAATATTGCAAATAGTTTCAGGAATAATACTTGGTTCCACTCAAACTGAAAATATTCTTAAATTAACAGGGGAACGTGTAAGAGATAATTGGGAATTTATTGTGGATGCAATAAAAAGAGCTGTTGATTTTTTATATACTGAAATTAAATGCGCTAATATTGAATTCCTACCATTCCATCAACAAATGATACCTCTATGCCGATTCTTCTCTAGAAGTAAAAAACACACAGCAGACCAACTAAATATTATAAAACAATATTTTTGGCGAACATCATTCTCTGACAGATACTCGACAGGACAAACAACAGCCAAACTAGATTTTGACATAGAGTTTATAGACAAGGTATTAGATTATGATTTTTCAGACATCAATAAATATAAAACATCTATTTCTCCTGACGACTTTATAAACACCCAGTTTTCAAAAGCAAACCCAATGACTAGAGCATTTCTTTTATTGAGCGCTCAATACTCACCCCTTGATTTGACAAATGGCAGTACTATAGATATAGGTTCATCACTTGCATCCTTTAACAGAAAAGAATATCACCATGTATTCCCAAATGCATTCCTTAGTAAAGCTGGAGAAACAAAACAAAGAAGATTTGCCGTTGCCAACTTTTGCTTTTTACCATCCAATTCAAATAAGAAGATTTCAAGTAAAGCACCGTCAATATACTTTTCCAATATAATCCCAAAAACAGAGAAAGATAGAATCCTTGAAAGCAACTTATTGCCGAAAGAAGATGATATATATACCAATGACAACTTTGATGAATTTTTAAATGAAAGATCTAAAATACTAATTAACGCAATTTCCGCTTTGTCTGGAAACTAATATTGATAAAGATTCAAAATATCTCTCATTGAAGTCCTACGCTAAAACAAAAATCCCCCGTTACCGGGGGATTCTTATTTCTATCTGTTATCTCAGCTCGGCGGCTTAACCCACCAAAAACGCCCTTAACCGAGCAAACTCCGCAGGCAAATTAACGGAGAGCAGCGGCAGTTCGGCGTGTTTGGCCAGCGGGCCAGGCAGTGGCACATCCAGCCTCAGGATCTCGTCCACCGACTCCTTGAACTTGGCCGGGTGGGCGGTGCAGAGGAACACCCCTACCTCGTCCTCGGCGAGCTGTTCGTTCAGCAGATCCCAGGCAATGGCGCCGTGGGGCTCGCACAGGTAGTCCAGCTGGTGCAGGCGCTGCAACGCATCCCGAGTCTGGGCATCGTCACGCATGCCGGAGCCCAAGGTTTCCAGCGCCCAGCCCTTGCGGCGGCACAGCTCCTCTACTCGTGGCCAGTTGTTGGGGCGGCTCACGTCCATGGCATTCGACAGAGTCGCCACTGTCTGGTGCGGATCCCACTGACCGGTTTTCAGGTAGCGCGGCACGGTATCGTTGGCGTTGGTGGCGGCGATAAAGCGCTTCACCGGCAGCCCCAACGCCTTGGCGATCAGGCCCGCGGTAAGGTTGCCAAAGTTGCCGGACGGCACGCTGATGACCGCCTTGGCGCGATCTGCTTTGGGCAACTGGGCCACGGCTTCGAAGTAGTAGCAGACCTGGGCCAGCAAGCGACTGATATTGATGGAGTTGGCGGAGTTCAGACCAATCGCCTTTTTCAGCGCCTCGTCATCGAAAGATTGCTTCACCAGCGCCTGGCAGGCATCGAAGTCGCCGTCGATGGCGATGGTGCGGATGTTGCCACCCAGGGTGCAGAACAGCGCCTCCTGCAGCGGGCTTATCTTGCCCTTGGGATAGAGGATCACCACTTCGATACCTTCCAGCCCATAGAAGGCGTGGGCCACGGCGGCGCCGGTGTCGCCCGAGGTGGCGGTGAGTATGGTGATCTTGTCCTTGTTTTCGGCAGACGCGAGCCTAAAGGCCGCGAGGCACTGGGCCATAAAGCGGCCGCCGAAGTCCTTGAACGCCAGGGTCGGGCCGTGGAACAGCTCGAGGGCATAAGTGCCGTCTTTCAATTTGACCAGCGGCGCCGGGAAGGTGAAGGCGGCATTGACCAGCACGTGTACCTTGGCCGCGGCCACTTCGTCCCCCAGCAGGTGGCTCAGAATGCGCGCCGAACGCTCGACCAGCGGCAGATCGAGCAAGGCATCGACGTCCGCCAGCGGCTCGAGGGTTTCTGGAAAGAAGAGCCCCTGTTCGCGGCCCAGACCCTGACGCACCGCCTGGGCGAAGCTCACCTGTTCACTCTTGTCCTTGATATTGTAAAGATTCATAGCTCGCTTCCTGTTACCCGTGCCCCGGCCATATCGAGTTTGCAAACCCGGGCGAATCCATCTTCATTGCGCACGAAATGCGCTTCCATCCAATCCTTCATCCGCTCGGCCTGGGCCAGATCCTTCATCACCACAAACACGGTGGGACCGGAGCCCGAGATGCCGGTGGCCAAGGCCCCGTTCTGGGCCGCCTGAGCCCGCACCTCGTTAAAGCCTTCGATCAGCGCCGCGCGGTAGGGCTCGGCAATCACGTCTTTCAAGACGCTCGCGGCCAGGGGCTCCTGACCGGTGTAGCTGGCATGGACGAACGCAGCCAGCCGGCGGCCATAGGTGAGGCAATCCTGACGGCGATACTGGGCCGGCAGGATGGCGCGGGCAGCGGCGGTCGAGACCACAGTGCCCGGGTAGCAGACCACCCAGTACCACTCGTCAAATACCGGAATGCCCTGGCTGATAACGCCCCCCTCCTCCACCACCAGCTGCATGCCGCCCAGATAACAGGGGGCCACGTTGTCGTAGTGAACGGAGCCGGAGATCTTGCCCTCCATCTCCCCCATCAGCAACAGCAATTCGTGCTCGCTCAATGGGTTACCGTGAAAGGCATTGAGCCCCTCGAGCGCCGCCACCACGCTGCAGGCACTGGACCCGAGGCCCGATCCCACCGGCAGGCTCTTCTCCAGCACCATCTCAAGCGGCAACATGATCTGACCGCGTTTTTCCAGCGCCTCGCCATAGGCGAGCCAGCAGTCATAGAGGATGTTCTTTTTCGGGTCATCCGGCAGCTTGTGGGCATAGCGGCCCACCGCCGAGAGGGCAAACGCCACCTCTGCCGGTTTGACCTGAACCCTGTCTCCCAACAGGGAGCCATCCACGGGGGCGAGCGCCGCCCCCAGTACATCGAATCCTACGCTCAGGTTGGCGCTGGAGGCCGGCGCATAGGCCACCACGCTCTCGTTTCGCTTCATCTCTGCGCTCATGCTTACAGCTCCTGCTTCCAGTTCTGGGTGCGCAGCACGTCGGCGAAGACGCCGGCGGCAGTCACCTCGGTACCGGCGCCGTAGCCGCGCAGCACCAGCGGGATCGGCTGGTAATAGGTGGAGAAGAAGGCGAGCGCATTCTCCCCGTCTTTTACCTTGAACAGCGGCTCGTCGGCACCGACCGCCTTGATGGCGACCTTGCACTTGCCACCCTCGATGGAACCCACGTAACGCAGTACCTTGCCTTCACTCTGGGCCAGGGCGAACTGATCGCGGAACCAGCCGTCAGCCTCGGGCAGGCGGGCCATAAAGGCTTCCACGTCGCCGCTGACATCAAAGCCCGGTGGCAACGCCTGCTCCACTTCCACGTCGGAAAGCTCCAGCGCCATACCGGCCTCGCGAGCCAGAATGAGCAGCTTGCGCGCCACGTCCATACCGTTGAGATCATCGCGGGGATCCGGCTCGGTAAAGCCGTTGCCACGAGCAATCTTGGTCGCCTCGGAGAAGCTCATCCCCTCGTCCAGCTTGCCGAAGATAAAGGAGAGCGATCCGGAGAGGATGCCATCAAAAGCGCGCAGCTTGTCACCGGCCTTGATCAGGTTCTGCAGGTTTTCGATAACCGGCAGGCCCGCGCCCACGTTGGTCTCGTAGAGGAACTTGCGGCGAGTCTGGCGGGCGGTGCGGCGCAGCGCCTTGTAGTAATCGAGCGACCCTGTGTTGGCCTTCTTGTTCGGAGTGACCACGTGGAAACCGGCGGCCAGGAAGTCGGCATACTGCACGGCGATGGCCTCGCTTGAAGTGCAATCGACGATCACCGGGTTGATAAGATGGCTGTCTTCCACCAGCTTCTGCACCGCTTCCAGGCTGAAGCTGTCGCGGGCTTCCACCAGCTGCTCGCGCCAGTTGGCAAGATTGAGCCCATCCTTGTTGACCGCCATCTGGCGGCTGTTGGCGATACCCACTACCCGCAGGCCAGTGCCTTGCTCGGCCAGCACCGGCTGCTGGCGCGCGATCTGATCCACCAGGGCCGCGCCGACACCGCCGACTCCGACCACGAACAGATCGATGAACTGCTGGCTGCCAAAGAAGTTCTGGTGACACGCCTTGATGGCCTCCGCCACCTTGCCGGCACGCACCACGGCAGAGATGGAGCGCTCGCTGGAGCCCTGCGCAATGGCGACGATATTGATGGAGGCTTGCGCCAGCGAGGTGAAGAAGCGCGCCGCCATCCCCTTGCTGGTGCGCATGCCGTCACCGATGAGGGAGATGATGGCCAAATCCTGCATGATCTCGAGCGGGTCCAGCAGCTGGTTCTTGAATTCCAGCTCGAACTCGCGCTCCAGCACCTTGCGGGTCTTGTCCAGATCGTAGCTGTGGATACAGAAGCTGACACTGTACTCGGAAGATGACTGGGTGATGAGGACGATGCTGACCCCGGCGCGGGAAACGGCGGAGAAGATACGGCCCGCCATGCCCACCATGCCCTTCATACCGGGGCCGGAGACGTTGAACATGCACATGCCGGAGAGATCCGAGATGGCCTTCACTTTCAGATCATCATCCCCCTGCTCAACCCCGATCAGGGTACCCGGCCCCTGGGGATTGAAGCTGTTCTTGATAAGGCAGGGGATGTGGAACTGGGCCACGGGGGCGATGGTTTTCGGGTGCAGCACCTTGGCCCCGAAGTAGGAGAGCTCCATCGCCTCCTTGTAGGAGAGGGTTTTCAGCAGATAGGCGTCCGGCACCAGGCGTGGGTCGCAGTTGTAGCAACCTTCCACGTCGGTCCAGATCTCGCAGCACTCGGCGTCGACACAGGCGGCCAGCACGGCGGCGGAGTAGTCGGAGCCGTTGCGCCCCAGCAGCACGGTTTCGCCCTTGTCGCTGCCACCGGTAAAGCCCGGCATCAGGTAGAGACAGTCAGAACGCAGCCCCTTGGCGGCAAAGCGCAGGCGGGAGGCTTCGATATCGACATGGGCTTCCAGGTAGCCGCCGTCGGTCACCAGCAGCTGCTCCGGCACGATGAGATCCAGTTCGAGGCCGCGCACCCGCAACAGCTCGTGCATAAAGGCGATGGAGAGATTTTCGCCCCGGCTCAGGATGCGAGCCTGCACGTTGTCCGGACACAGCCCCAGCAGGCGGATCCCCTGCATCAGCCGCTCCACCTGATCCAGCTCACTGGTCAGCCGGGCCTGCAGCGCCTTGTCATCCAGCGCCGGGTAAGCCGCCTTCAATCCGGCCAGCAGGCGGGAGAAGATACCGTTGATTTCAAACAGGGTATTGGTGGCATCCATGCCGCGACTGGTCTGCTCCACCAGGGCCACCAGGTGGTTGGTCACCTTGGCCGGTGCCGACAGCACCAGGGCGACCTGAGACTGGCCATGGGTATTCACCGCGATATCGGCTACCCGTAAAAAACGCTCTGCGTCGGCCAGTGACGAACCGCCAAACTTCAACACTCTCATCGCACTCTCTCCCTGTAATCCCTTGAAAAACGGTATGAAAATAACCCAACAAAAAAGGCCCGTACTGGGTGGGTACGGGCCTTTTCAGATTTCTGTGCTTGTTCGTCAGCGCATCAACCGGCCCCAGTGCCACCTGTGGTGGTACCGGTAATAATGGTGGTGGTGGTGATGTGGCTGAAAAGGGGCATGACGAACTCTCTTGAACGAAGCTGGCTTTTAGCAATACCGCGCCGGGCGCCCGGCTGTCAACCTAAACCTCTTGGCCAAACTTGCGGATCAGGTCTTTGCAGAGCAAATGGAGCATATTCAGATCCCGCTGCGGCAGCATGGGTACCCGGTCCATCACCCATTGATGCAGCTTTTCATCCTGTGAAACTCCGAGTTCACCCAGAATTTCTGCTGTTTTTTGTTTCAGCACGCGAACCTGCCCAACGGTATCCCCTTTTTCTGCTACAGCCTCTGGCCCATCCAGCAGCTGACTCAGCTCGTAGGCATACAGCATGATCGCCTGACCGAGGTTCAGCGATGGATACCCCACCTTGAGGGGCAGGTAGCTGATGAGATCGACCTGGGCGAGCTGCTCGTTGGAAAGCCCCGACTCCTCGCAGCCAAACACGATGGCGACCTTGCGAAGCGACGACTTGGCGCGGATCTGATCGCGAATTTCCGCCGGAGTGAGGTAGTGCTGATAGCGGCCGCGCTGACGGGCGGTGGTGGCGATCACCAGATCCATGTCGACCAGGGCTTCCGGCAGGGTGTCGAAGGCCTCGGCGTTAGTCAGAATCTCCTGCGCGCCGTGCGCGACCCAGCCCGCCTCTTCCTCCTCGTGCACCCGGCTCGCCACCAGTCGCATGGCGTCAAACCCCATGGTTTTCATGGCGCGCGCGGCAGCCCCCACGTTCGCGGCGCGAGCGGGTGCCACCAGGACAAAATAGAGTTTCATTGGGTTTCCTCTTGGGCCGGGCCGAGCTGCGAAAACAGACGGCAAACAGTCGGTAAAACAGGGGCGCAATCTACCGTTTATCCCCGAAAATTGCCACTTGAACAGACGTTTGAATGTTGCCATAGTGGCCAGACGTGCGCAGAAAACGCGCACCTTTGCCCGCGCTATCGGCCCGACACAGCACAAGGAAGAGAGAGATGCCGCAGCCATTGGAACAGGCCGTCGCCGAGACCATCTTGCAACGCTTCGAGTCGTTTTACAGCCGCTTTCTCGAGATCACCCGCGGCAGCAAGAGCCGCTTCGAGAACAGTGACTGGCTGGGGGTCCAGCTCGCAGGACGAGAGCGGATCCGCCTCTATGATCACCACGTGGGTGCCACCGCCAGCTCCATCCGCCAGATGATGGGGGAGCATCACGCCACCCAGGCGCTGCTCAAACGGGTGAAGGGGGCTTTCAGCGATCTGCTGCCCCACTGCGAAAACTTTGAGGTGGCCGAGTCCTTCTTCAACTCCGTCTATCGCCGGATCTTTCGCCACCGCAACATCCGTGACGAGAACCTCTATATCCACCCGTTTCTCAGCCGGGGGGAGCACCCGGATCTGGGCAGCCTGCTGCGGGTCTATCGCACCGATCTGGCTCATCTGCCGCAGACCCTGAGCCAGCTCTTGGGGGATTACAGCTTCACCCTGCCCTATGAGGACAAACAGCGCGATATTGTCGACATCCACCACCATCTTGCCGAGAACGGTCCGCAAATCCTCCATGAGGAACCCTTCACCATAGAGCTGCTCAAAGAGGTGTTCTATCGCAACAAGGGGGCCTATCTGGTGGGGCTCATCCGGGTGAAGGGACAGGTGTTGCCCTTTATCCTGCCCCTGCTCAGCACGGGCCAGAGCATCTATGTGGATACCGTCATCTTCGAGCCAGCCATCGCCTCCATCGTGTTCGGTTTCGCCCGCGCCTACTTCATGGTCTATGCCCCCGTGCCGGCCCTGTTCGTGATCTTCCTTCGCCAGATCATGCCCCACAAGGCGGACTACGAGATCTACAACGCCATCGGCTGCCAGAAGCACGGCAAGACCGAGCTCTATCGCCACTACCAGCAGCATCTGGCCCAGAGCCGGGAGCAGTTCGTCATCGCCCCCGGCATCAAGGGAATGGTGATGAGCGTGTTTACCCTCCCTTCCTACGACGTGGTGTTCAAGGTGATAAAAGACGAGTTCACCCCCCCCAAGGAGGTGAGCCACGCCCAGGTCAAAGAGAAGTACCGGCTGGTAAAGCAGCACGACCGGGTGGGGCGGATGGCCGATACCCAGGAGTTCACCAACTTCGAGTTCCCGCTGGAGCGCATTTCGCCGGAGCTGCTGGCCGAGCTCAAGGCGGTGGCCCCCTCGGCGCTCACCCTCACCAGTGACAAGCTGGTGATCAAGCACCTCTACACCGAGCGCAAGATGATCCCCCTCAACCTCTATCTGGACAAGGCGGACGAGCAGCAGACCCGGCTCGCACTGGAGGAGTACGGCAACGCCATCAAGCAGCTGGCCGCGGCCAACATCTTCCCGGGGGACATGCTGTTCAAGAACTTTGGCGTGACCCGTCACGGCCGGGTGGTGTTCTACGACTACGACGAGATCTGCTACATGACGGAGTGCAACTTTCGCCAGATCCCGCCGCCACGCTACCCGGAGGACGAGTGGAGTGCCGAGCCCTGGTACTCGGTGGCCCCCAACGACATCTTCCCCGAGGAGTTCGCCACCTTCCTGCTGCAAAAGCCCCAGGTGCGGGAGATCATGATGCAGCTGCACAAGGAGCTGTTCGATGCCAGCTACTGGCAAAAGCTGCAAGGCAATATCAAGGAGGGGCTGTTCGAGGATGTCTACCCCTACCGGCGCAAGAAGCGTTTCAAATACCAGCGCGGGGGATGACGGGGAGAGGCCCGCTCATTGTACAAGGCGATAAAAACAAGTGGGTGGCCATGCCACCCCCCTTCTCTTTCCGGCCATTGACGACGCCTAGCTGCCGCGCCGGCGGATCACCCCTTCCTGCATGGTGCTGGCCACCAGCACCCCATCACGGGTGAAGAACTGGCCGCGCACCAGGCCGCGCCCGCCGCTGGCGCTCGGGCTATCCACTACGTAGAGCAGCCAGTCGTCCAGCCGGAAGTCGCGGTGGAACCACATGGAGTGGTCGATGGTGGCCACCTGCATGTCCGGCTCCCAGTAGGAGACGCCGTGGGGCTGCAGGGCGGTGAACAGGAAGTGGAAATCGGAGGCATAGGCCAGCAGGTATTTGTGGACCCGCAGATCGTCCGGCATCTGGCCATTGGCCTTGAACCAGACGTGGCGCAGCGGCTCGTGCACATCCGGGCGGATCGGGTCGACCAGGGTCACCGGGCGAATTTCGATGGGCTTCTCGCACATGATCTTGTCCCGCAGCGCCGGCGGGATCTGCTGCTCGTAGGGGCGCACCAGCTCCAGCTCGCTCTTGAGCTGCTCGGGAGGGGTGATCCCCGCCGGCATCTGCGCCTGGTGCTCGAACCCCTCGGCCTCAATCTGGAACGAGGCGTTGAGATAGAAGATGGGCTTGCCGCCCTGAATGGCCTTGACCCGGCGGGTGGAGACGGTCTGGCCATCGCGGATATTCTCCACGTCGTAGACGATGGGACGGTTGGCATCGCCGGGGCGCAGGAAGTAGGAGTGGAAACTGTGTACCTGGCGATCGGCGGCCACTGTCTGCTTGGCGGCTGACAAGGCCTGCCCCATCACCTGTCCGCCAAACACGGCCCGCAGGCCGAGATCCTGGCTCTGGCCCCGAAACAGGCCCTCCTCGATTTTCTCGAGCGCCAGCAACGCCAGCAGCTCGTCCAGTACCTTGCTCATGGTTCACTCCTATGTCAGAGCCGCAAAGGCTAACAAGCCCGGCCACGCCGGGCAACCACCCTGATGCGCCTCCCTGGCAGAATCCCGTTCCCGACCTCCCCTCGCGCAAGGTAGAGGCGTAGGCCGACGTCCTCGCCCACAGAGAGACTACTCTGGCCCCCTCCCCTGACAAGGGGAGGGCTGGGGTGGGGTCAGACGTGATCAAGCCATGTTCGAATCGATACAACCACCCCGGACAAGTTTTGCATCACCTCCCTGTTGCTAAATCGCAGTACCGTCAACGACAGGCGCGCCATATAGGCATCCCGTTGCTCGTCATGGCTCAAGCCCCGCTAAGCAGCAATTAGGACACCCACATTTTTGAGTAAGCCACTATCAGGCTGCTTGCAGACACCTTGCAGACACAATGAGGGTGAGTGAATTCGAACTGACACCTGCAAAGTCAGCTAGTGAGAGAGATTTTCAGGTTTAGAAAGCAACAGCCCCTACACAGTCATTCACTGAACTGTGTGCAATACCCAGAGCTATCGACAGGGTGAACGCCAAGTAATCAAAGGCGTGGTTGATGGCATCGCCGCTGGCCACAATGGCGAGCAAACTGCTGGCATTGCTCTCTGTCTCCCACCACTCTGATCCCTTGTCGCCTAAACAGCGTCACCTGCTTCAACCAGCACATAGCATCAAGGCCTAGTCGTTCCAGAATAGGTCCAAGGTGAGCCGGAATATGACCACGCTTGTCGGGCCGAATTGCACGACCTGTCCAATCAACCAACATTAGGTAGTCCGTGAAGGCATAGGGCAATTTTTCAGGCTTCCCCTGGCTGGCAAACGGCAGCAAAAGGGGTGGCAAAACCTCAGTCGTAGCAGGCTCGTCAAGGCGCTGCTTGATACTGGTGTAGTCACTCAGCTCTAGCCGCTCGGTCAACGCGGCTCGTATCGGATTGAGGTCAACATACGCCATACAGGCCAGCAAGGCTGATTCGGTGAGCAAAGCCTGACTCTTGAAGCGGCCCTCCCAGAAATGGCCTTTGCAACCATCTTCCTGATTGGCCTGACGGGCCAGATTTTCATTGAGTAGCCGAATAAACCAACTGATGGAGTGAAGCCGCTCCCGCCATTGGGCCAGCAATTGCTGCACAACAGCCAGTTCAGGCTCGATCAACATCTCCCCTTGATACCAACGCCTAACCAACAGCGGCCACTGGAAAAGCGCAGCCCAGCGCTCGGCCACCTCCCGCTCACTCCAGTTGGCTGCGGTATCGGGCTCCACCTTGAGCACCAGATGATAGTGATTGCTCATCACCGCATAAGCACAAATGCCGATAGCAAACAACCGCGATAGTTGCCCCAACTTGTCGACCACCCACTGACGCCGATGCTCGTAACTCTGGCCTGAATGGGCATCGTCACCACACAGGAAGGCTCGCCGCACACAGCGGCTGACCACGTGGTAGTAAGGCGTATCCTGCAAGCTGATTTGACGTGAACGGGCAATGGTCATGGCGCATCCCTCAACGGTGACCTCTCAAGTCAAGAACAGCACTACGCCACTGTCAAAAAGGTGGGTGTCCTAGATTCCAGTCAAAAAGGTGGGTGTCCCAGATTCCGGCCCCAGATTCCGGCCATACCTATACACCGTCTCCGCCCGGTCTGCGCCGGTATTGACGTCATTTTCATCCCCAGTGACGGCTACTGCAGACAAACCACCCAATACCTTGTTCAAAGCAACCTGGTGCTCGGAATCAGAGAAAACCTGACTGCCCCCGCAGGAAACTTGCCACCGGTGCCACTGACCATGGCGTTCTTATTCTAGGTATGGGCCATCACCCAGGATGGGCACCAACTGAGCCAGATAAAGGGTCACGACACTGATAGATGTATATACAACAATCTTCTCCAATAAATATCCACTACTAATAGCTACTATTTATTCCTCTCAACTCATCACCAACGACTTGAAAAAGAGAGCTCTAACGCCGCCATGATAAAAATTTCGACCTAACTATCGAACATATTAAAAGCAGAAGAAAGACACCACTAAGCGATACTCCATACATTGCACCTTTCTCTGCAAATGAAATTAACAACGACCATGACAGATTCAATTTACGTCCATAGACGATGAATGTAAAGAAATTTACAGAAATATAAATAACACCACCAATAATGGAAAATATAATTGGCGGACATAGAAAAAAAAACACTCCAGAAAAATACCTCACCAGTCAACCTCTTTTAATTCACCTTCAAAAAACTTGGTTGATAGCTCCGATGAAATGGAACCACCTGCATTTCCAAAAGAACTCGGAATAATACTTTCCGGTTTGTTCTTTTGTATAGTCAAACCTATGTCAATGAACTCATACTTTATACCATTTTGGTTCACGTTAAATAAATTTTTTGCCAATGGCTCAACGAATTTACCGGCCCAATATCCAGTACCAGCTCCCAAAGAACTCGCGAAACCACCGACAAGTGGATCTTCTCCTTTCAAATGGCTCGTATAAGCTCCACCTGCAGCATTGACAGCTACAGTTGGCCAGAAGCTCCAACCTGCTGTACCTGCACTTAAGTAAGTAGAAAATACAACCTCGCCCACATCAACTTTACTTAAGTCACCTTTATTATCCCACAGCTCAAACCCAAATTTGGCCCCTCCCCCTATTCCCCCCGCAACTAGCAACTCTGATGGAAGCAGGGGCAAGCCCACTAATCCCAAACCAGCAATCATCATTTTTTTACATTCTGCCGATTCACCACAAGTCTTGTATTGATTTCTTTTAGCCTCCATCAACTTGGCAAATTGTTCAGGATCGCGCGCTTTCAGCGCGGCTAACGTATGTGCCATAGCATTGTACCGATGCACCGTCTCAGCCCGGTCTGCACCAGTATAGAAGTCGTTTTCATCCCCGGTGACGGCCACTGCCGCAAGTCCACCCAACACTTTGTTGAGGGCAACCTGATACTCCTCGTTGCCGCTAAAGGCCCCCAGGCTCCAGTTACTGGCCAGCTCCGACATGGCACCGCCTGCAGCGCCTGCAGCGAACTTGCCACCGGTAATCTCGGCAATGGCACCGCTGGTCACCCCATGGGCAGCGATTTTCCCTGCCTCTGCCAACGGGCTGTTGGCAGCATCAAATTTAATGCCTTGATCCCCTATCCAGTTGGCCGTGGCTTTACCCACTTCCCTCTGAATATTGGATAACAGGCTGGCTTTGAAGCTATCAGCAAAGTGGGAACCATTGATGGTGCTATCTATTCCGGCACTAATCCCGGCGTTGCTGGTGACCCGGTTGAAGGTATCCCACGAGAACACTTTAGTCGCCCCCGGCTGGGCATAGGGAGCGGGAGCGTTGGGGGCACCGCTTGACAAGCCAGCCCATTCGTTAAAACCAGTCAAGGCCCCCGCCGTTGCCAAAAAGGTGGGTGTCCCAGATTTCGTTGAGGTCGATGTTACCCGCGGTGATGACGCTACCGGAGAGATGGCGTTTATCGGCCTCCACCAGATAGAGCTTGGGCGCGAGCACAATCTGGCAGTTGAACCAGACCGGCAGGTTAAGGTGGGTGTCCCAGCTCTTTGACACTCAATAGATTGTCCAGCCCACCTTTTGCACCTACTCGACGAGCTGAAATTGCTCAGGGGATAATGCTAACTGCACAACTGTTCTTCCCTGATCGTCACAAAATTCTATTTCATAGCCCTCAACTGGCTGACTATATATCTCAATAATCACCCCTTTCATTCCTGCTCGCAGCCCTGCCTCTGGCATATCTTCAACTAACACAACCATATCAAAAAGCGAATAATCCACCTTGCACTCCTTACTTGACATAGAGAGTCGTCATCCGAGGTGTGGCAGAGCCCGGATCATATATCCAGCCTGTCCGAACGGTTACTGTATTACCGTTTGGCCCTGTTATTGGCATATCTATAAGGTGGGTGTCCCAGATTTCGGGGCCACTATCGAAACGCTCAAGGCGTATGTCGCCTCGCAGAACACACCAGATTAGCTCCCCTTATATCCCCGCCCGATTGGGCGAGGGTTTACGGGGCATCTGCTAACTAAAAAAGTGGGTGTCCCAGAATTTCGATGCCAGCACAAGGCTGATGTTGGTTGAACAGAAATTGGATATATTAGCCATACGTAAACTCAATCCCCAACTTCATATCTTCAACAGTTAAATTTATTTCACACCCAGACCAGATACCGGCTCCAGCAGTCAATTCATAGGTGTGAAAGTATTCACGTAGCTGAACCAAAAACTCAGTCAATTCCCCCACAGCTCGACCATCTGGATCAAACCAGCTCAGCTCGCCAGCCTTGTCAACATAATCAAATTCGTACTTTCCCCCATCCCCCTCAGGAAATAGCTCTGCTCTAACGATTAGTCTCTGAGCACCTGAAGGTCCCGCATCCACTAAGAGTTGCCCAATTTTTTGATATATTTCTTGATCAGTCATCAGAAACCACCTGGAGAATTTTTGAAATCAATGATCACTGGACGACCACCATCAATAGAGTACCTGACAGTAAATCTATAAACCAATTACTGGGACAGCCATCGGCGTTGTTGCCCAAATCAGCCAGCAAGTCATGACTTCCCCAGCCCTGGGTAACCGCTACACTCGAGGCTTTCTGACAGGTAGGCCCAGGGTATTCAACTTGTTTATGGCACTTACATACGCCATGACTTCTCCCACTTGGCCGTTGTAGTTACGCAGACTGATTTTCCCCGCCAGCAACTGCTTGAAGCGATACATCGCCGTCTCTGCCAGCGAGCGACGGTGATACCCCGATATCTTCTTCCAGTGCGCCAGCCCTTCCTTGCGCATCACCAGCACAGCGTCATTTCTTGGGTGTCCCTTTTTCCATAACCCCGCGCTCTTGCGAGGCGGGATACAGGCTGTCGCCCCTTTGCGCGAGATAAGCTGATGGTTGGCTTTGCTGTCATAAGCTCCATCCGCATAAACATGTCCCAGCTTACGCCGCAGAGGGTTGAGCAAGGTGGGCAACACCTCGGCATCATGGACATTTTCCAGCGAGACTTCCGCCGCCACGATATCGTGGGTCACCGGGTCTACCGCCAGATGCAACTTGCGCCAGACTCGCCGTTTCTCGGTGCCGTGTTTTCTGACCTTCCACTCGCCTTCACCAAACACCTTCAGACCGGTTGAGTCGATAACCAAGTCGGTAATGCGTCCCTTTGAGGGCTGCCGATAGGCCACTGTCACCGTGCGGGCCCGCTTGCAGACACAGCTGTAATCGGGGGCACAAAGCGGTACGTTCATCAACTCGAACAGGGAGTCGAGTAGTCCCTGGGTGGCCCGCAGAGTGAGGCTGAAAATCCCCTTGAGCATCAGGAAGGTACAGATGGTCTGGTCAGTGTAAAGCTGGCTGCGGCCCCGCCGCCCATGATGGTCGTGGTGAAACCAGTTGCTCATGGCCTCGGCATCAACCCAGAAGGTGAGTGAACCACGATTAATCAAAGACTTGTTGTATTTAGGCCAGTTGGTGATGGGGTGAAGCGACGTGCCCATGATGCAGACTTGAAAAGGATGGTGGTGATCAGATCACCAAGTCCTCAGTTAGTTCCATTCAAGCTGCATCGATTTGGGCAACAACGCCACAGCCATCTTTCTGACAAAGGCATAACATCACCAGCATATCCGATAGGAGCCGCTGCCGGACACTGAAAAAAAGCCCGCACCATGGGGTGCGGGCTTTGATAACTGCTGGTGGCACCGGTAGCTGACGGGCCACCTGCGCCATGGCGGGTGCTTATTTGCTGCCGGTACCCGAGTTGCGGGTAGAGGAGGTCGGCTTGCGACGGGCGGTGGTGGCGCGGGCGCGCGGCTCCTTGCCCTGCATCTCCTTGTGGCGCTTGACGGCCCGGCGGATCTGGGCGGCCTGCTTGTGACGGCTGCTCTTGCCATCTTGCTGCAGATCGACCTTGGATTCGGTCTCCGGCGGCAGATTGACCAGGCCGCGCAGGTAGTTCACCTCGGGCAGCTTGAGCTCCTGCCAGCCACCGCGCGGGATAGCGCGATCCAGCTTCACATCGCCGTAGCGGATCCGCATCAGGCGGCTCACCTGCACTTCCTGGGATTCCCACAGGCGGCGCACTTCACGGTTGCGCCCCTCGGTCAGGGTGACGTTGAACCACTGGTTCAGCCCCTCGCCGCCGGCCGGCTTGATCTTGTTGAACTTGGCCATGCCGTCTTCCAGCTGGACGCCCTTGCGCAGGCGCTGCAGCATGGCTTCGGTGATCTCGCCAAACACCCGCACCGCGTATTCCCGCTCCACTTCGTGGCTCGGGTGCATCAGGCGGTTGGCCAGTTCACCGTCAGTGGTGAACAGCAAGAGACCGGAGGTGTTGACGTCGAGGCGGCCGACTGCAATCCAGCGGGCCCCTTCCATCTTGGGCAGACGATCAAACACGGTGGGACGACCTTCCGGATCGTGACGGGTACACATCTCCCCTTCCGGCTTGTGGTAAGCCAGCACGCGGCAGATCACTTCCTCTGCGGCACGGGTCTTGACCTGGTGACCATCCACCCGGATCACGGCGTTCACTTCGACGCGATCCCCCAGTGTGGCGACCTTGCCATCCACACTGACCCGACCTGCGGTGATCAGGGCCTCCATCTCACGACGGGAGCCGTGACCCGCGCGGGCCAACACTTTTTGCAGTTTTTCACTCATCGGGGTTACCTGATTGTTGATCGCTGCCCACCGGCATGGGGGCAACGGTTGTCACTGTGGCGGGGCCCTTCGGGCAGTCCGCCACCGTTTGCATGATTAAGAGACCCGGTCAGCATTTTTGTCGCCGACATCAGGCTCGCTCCCCTCATCCACCATGGTGGCCAACGAGGGTTGCAGTTCGGGATCCAGCTCGGGGAGCTGCTCCAGACCCTGCAGGTTGAAATAGTCCAGAAATGCCCGGGTGGTGGCAAGCAGCTCGGGGCGCCCCACCACCTCCTTGTGGCCGATGCTGCGCACCCAGCCACGATCCTTGAGCGTGTTCACTATCTGGCTCGACACCGCCACCCCGCGGATCGCCTCGATCTCGGCCCGGGTGATGGGTTGACGATAGGCGATCAGCGTCAGCGTCTCCATCACGGCGCGCGAATAGCGCGGGGCCCGCTCGCTCCACAGGCGCGAAAGCTCCTCGGCGTAATCCTGGCGGGCCTGAAAGCGCCAGCCGGAGGCGACCTCCTTGAGCTCCACCCCCCGCTCGCTGTAATCCTGTTTGAGCTCCGCCAGCAGCAGCTGCACGTAGCGGGTGGTGACAGGATAGTCGGCCAGCACGCTGTTTTTCAGCTCGCTGATATTGAGCGGGCGCCCTGCGACAAACAGGGCGGCCTCGATCAGCGTCTTGAGTCGTTCAGTGGGCAGCGCCACGGTTGCCCTCCTCACTCTGCTCGGCCAACGCGAAATGGAGCTTGTCCCAGCGGCGCTGGCTACCGCTGAGCAAACAGGGCGCGAACTCAATGGGTCTGTTCACTTGTCACGCTCTCTTCTGCCGCCAACGCGAAATGGATTGGACCCAGTGGTTCTGCTTGCAGGATCCAGATCAGTTGTTCCTTGCACAGTTCCAGCAGGGCCAGAAACGTCACCAGTACCCCCATGCGCCCCTCTTCGGCCCGCAGCACCTGTTCAAGGCGCAGGGTCTGGCCCAGGGAGAGCATGGCGAGGATCTCCGCCATCCGCACCCGGGTCGGGATCTGCTCACGGCGGATCTGGTGATGTTCAAAATGAGTCGCGCGTTTTACCACACTTTGCATGTAAAGGGCGAGCTCAACCAGCGAAACATCGGGAGTCAACGGCTTGAGGGAGCCAAAATCCGGCGGCAGAGCGGCGGCGATGAAGATCTCCCGCTCCACCCTGGGCAGCGCGTCCACCCGCTCGGCGCCGACCTTGTAGCGTTCGTACTCCTGCAGGCGACGGATCAGGGTCACGCGGGGATCTTCCCCCTCCTCATCATCTTCCAGCTCGGGCGCCTTGGGCAGCAGCAGGCGAGATTTTATCTCCGCCAGCCAAGCTGCCATCAGCAGGTACTCGGCCGCCAGCTCCAGATTGAGCCCCTGCATCAGCTCTACGTACTCCATGTACTGGGCGGTGATCTGCAGGATCGGCAGGTTGAGGATGTCGAGCTGCTGGCGCCGGATGAGATAGAGCAAGAGATCGAGCGGCCCCTCGAAGGTATCGAGGAACACCTCCAGCGCATCGGGCGGAATGAACAGATCCTGGGGCAGCTCGTGATAGGGCTGCCCCAGGACTTTCGCGATAGGGGTGAGGGCTGCTGCCCCCTCCCCCGTCTCGCCGGGAATCGTCGTGGCCGTCACGGACACGGGTTCAGCGGTCTCACTCAAACGGAGTCGGATCCCCGGCACCGCGACGACGCAGCACAGGCTCGTCGTCGGAGAAGTCCACGACCGTGGTGGGCTGCTCGCCCAGATAACCGCCGTTGACCACCAGATCCACTTGCTTGCCCAGCTTGTCGAAGATCTCCTCGGGGTCAAACTCCGCCATCTCGGAATCGGGCAGGATCAGGGTGGTGGAGAGCAGCGGCTCACCGAGGGCTTCGAGCAGCGCCTGGGCGATCTTGTTGTCCGGTACCCGGATGCCGATGCTCTTCTTCTTATCGTTCATCAGACGACGCGGCACCTCTTTGGTGGCCTTGAAGATGAAGGTGTAGGGGCCGGGGGTGTTGTTCTTGATCAGGCGAAACGCGCTGTTGTCCACTTTGGCGTAGGTGGCGATCTCGGAGAGATCGCGGCACACCAGGGTGAAGTCGTGGTTGGGATCGATGCGACGGATGCGGCAGATACGCTCCAGCGCCCCCTTGTCACCCATCTGGCAGCCCAGGGCATAGCCGGAATCGGTGGGATAGACGATGACACCGCCGTTTTGCAGAATTTGCACCGCCTGGCTGACGAGACGCGCCTGGGGATTTTCCGGATGTACGTAAAAGTGCTGACTCATAACATGTTCTCGCAATGGGGGCAGCAACATCTGCCCGCTTGATGGTCATGGACGCAACCCCATGACACTACCTTAATCTGTTTGGCGTTGCGGCGCCCGCTTCATTAACGGCTGGCCAGCAAGCCGGCATGCTCCTCGGCGCTCAGGCCGAAGTGGTCGGGATAGGCCAGCCACAGTGGCGTGCCCTCCTTGGGCAGCCAGAGGTGGCGGCCAAGCTCGGTCCAGTTGGAGGGGAAGTGAAAATCGGACCCCACCGATATATAGAGATCCTGATCTTTGGCCCACTGGCCGAGATTGGCCCGCTCCTGGGGGCTTTGCTGGGGCAGCGAGACCTCCATGGCGTCACCACCTGCGGCCTTGAAGGCCACCAGCAACCGCTTGATCCACTTGGCGGTGAGATCGTAGCGGCTCGGGTGGGCCAGCACAGCCAGGCCGCCGGCATCGTGAATGACGGCGATAGCATCGCGCATCTCGGGCCACTCGGCCGGCACATAGCCCTTGTTGCCGCGGCTCAGGTACTTTTTGAATACCTTTTGCATGTTGTCGGCCACCCCGCGCGCCACCAGCACCCGGGCGAAGTGGGCCCGGGTCACGGCGGCGTCACCGGCAAGCGCCTTGGCCTCTTCATAGGTGCCGGGGATAAGGCACTTCTCCAGACGACGCCCTATCTCCTCGGCTCGGGCCTCGCGACGAGCCTGCTGCCCGCGCAAAAATTCCACCAGACGTGAATTTTTTTCATCCACGCCCAGCGCCACGATATGGATCTCGTGGTGCTCCCAGCCGGTGGAGATCTCGACCCCGCTCACCAGCCGCAGCGGCAGTTGCTCGGCGGCGATGGTCTGGCGCACCTCCTCAAGCCCGGCAAGAGTATCGTGGTCAGTAACTGCTAACACCGCCACCTGTTTTTCGGCGGCGCGGCGCACCAGGTCGGCCGGGCTCAGCACCCCGTCGGAGGCCGTGGTATGGCAGTGAAGATCGAATCTCATCAGATTATTCCGCTCTCGTGGTCAGGTCACTGTTTGTAGTAATTCGGTGAAAGAAGGCTAAAAAGCGACTTGACTTGGCCGCGGCTTTATCGTTTTCTGTAGGCACTTCATTGCAAACATCTTTTTACAGGAATTTATCATGCAAACGACTTCCATCCTGACCATTTGGTGGTGGCACACTCCCTGACATGCGGGCGTGTGGTCGTTGCTGTACCTGTAATCTGACAGCAAACAAAGAACCAAAGAAAAAGCCCGCTGACCCCAGCGGGCTTTTTTATTATCCGGCAAATGGACCTGTGATGAAACCGAGAATTCAGACAAGCATACCGACCTGGCGATGGCGCCCCTGACAAGCGCAACCAGACCCATTCAATTTCAAAGGCATTTTTAAAGGTATTAAACGTCATGAACATCGGTAACACGCATCACATGCAAGGGAACGCACTATGACAGCCACGTATCGCCTGCCACTGGGTGAATTCGATACCCTCAAGTTAAACGCCCCCTATGTGGCCGACCCGCTGGCGCTCTACAGCCAGCTCTGTCAGGGCCGCCCCAACAACCTGCTGCTGGAATCGGTGGAGATCGACTCCAAGGCGGGCAAACAGAGTCTGCTGCTGGTGGATGCCTGCCTGCACATCGAGTGTCGTGGCCGCACCGTGCGGGTACGCAGCCTCAATGACAACGGCGTCCAGCTACAGAGCCTGCTGATCGAGCGGCTGCCAGTGGTGGTTACTCGTTCGCTGGTAGATGGCGAACTGCAGCTCGACTTCCCGGCATCGGATCGGGCGCTCGATGAAGACAGTCGCCTCAAGGGCACCAGCGTGCTGGACGTGCTGCGCACCCTGCAGCAAGAGCTTGGGTGCGAGCAGGGCAAAGAGGCGCTCTTTATGGCGGGCAGCTTCGCCTACGACCTTATCGCCTCCTTTGAAGATCTGCCCGAGGTCCCCGAGGGGAGCAACGACTGCCCCGACTACTGCTTTTATGTGGCCGAGACCCTGATCACCATCGACCATATCGCGCGCTCTACGGCGCTGCTCGCCTGCATCTTTGGCGGCGACAGCGACGAGCGCGAGCTGGATGAGCGCTACAACCACCTGAGCGATCGCCTCGAGCAGTTCAAGCTGGCCTGCCAACAGGCGGCCGAGCGGGCACTCGCTCCCCAGCCCCCGGTCGAGGGCATTCATGGCGGCATGCAGGTGGACAAGAGCGACAAACAGTTCTGCGCCGAGGTGGAGAAGCTCAAGGGCTTTATCCGCCGCGGCGACATCTTCCAAGTGGTGCCGTCACGCTGCTTCTCCCTGCCCTGCCCCAGCCCCGTCGCCGCCTATCGCCGCCTCAAGCAGACCAACCCCAGCCCCTACATGTTCTACGTGCAGGATGAGGGCTTCACCCTGTTTGGCGCCTCCCCCGAGAGCGCAGTGAAGTTCTGCGCTACCAGTCGCGATGTCGAGATGTATCCCATCGCCGGTACCCGCCGCCGCGGCTTCAACCCCGATGGCACCATCAACCGGGATCTCGATGGCCGCATCGAGCTGGAGCTGCGTCAGGATGAAAAAGAGGTAGCCGAGCACCTGATGCTGGTGGATCTGGGCCGCAACGACATCGCCCGCATCTCGGAGCCCGGCACCCGCTACGTCAAAGAGCTGCTGAAAGTGGATCGCTACAGCCACGTGATGCACCTGGTCTCCAAAGTGGTGGGCACCTTGCGCGCCGATCTTGACGCCCTGCACGCCTATCAGGCCTGCATGAACATGGGCACCCTCACCGGCGCCCCCAAGATCCGCGCCAGCGAGCTCATTCGCATGGTGGAAGGCAAGCGCCGCGGCAGCTACGGCGGCGCGGTCGGCTACATCAACGGCGCCGGCGAGATGGATACCTGCATCGTCATTCGCTCCGCCTTTGTCAAAGAGGGCGTGGCCCACGTGCAGGCCGGTGCCGGCGTGGTCTATGACTCCAAACCCCAAGCCGAAGCGGACGAAACCCGCGCCAAGGCGGCGGCCGTGCTGGCCGCCATTGCAGCCAGCCATGGCACCTCCCTGCAAGCATTGAGCGCCCAGCAGGAACAACATAAGGACGTGAGCCAATGAGTACTGGATCAACAGCCACTAACATCTTCCTGCTCGATAACTTCGATTCGTTCACCTACAACCTCGTCGACCAGTTCCGCTCCCTCGGCTATCCGGTGCGGATCTACCGCAACAGCCTGCCGGCGAGCCGCATCATGAGCGAGATCGCCGCCTGCGAAGGGGATGCCGTGCTGGTGCTCTCCCCGGGGCCGGGCGCCCCCCATGAAGCGGGTTGCCTGATTGATCTGATCAAGCTGGCCCGTGGCCGGGTGCCCATTCTCGGTATCTGTCTCGGCCATCAGGCCCTGTGCGAAGCCTACGGCGGCACCGTCGGCGCGGCAGGCGAGATCGTCCATGGCAAGCGCTCCCTGATTGAGCACAACGGCCACGGCGCCTTCGCCGGCCTGCCGAGCCCGCTGCCGGTGGCCCGCTACCACTCGCTGGTCGCCACCTATGTACCGGAAGAGCTGACGGTAATTGCCCACTATCAGGGCATGCCCATGGCCATCGAGCAACAGGATGAGCGGGTGCTGGGCTTCCAGTTCCACCCGGAATCCATCATGACCTCGGAAGGGGCCCGCCTGCTGACCCAGGCCCTCGCCCATATCACCCGTCCAGAAAGCAGTGTGCGGTAAGGAGACCAACATGCATCATCATCTCAACACCCTCTATCAGGGTCAGTCTCTGAGCCGTGAAAGTACCCGCGACGCCTTCGGCCAGGTGGTACGTGGCGAAGTGGATCCCATCGTGCTCGCCAGTCTCTTGACCGCTCTCAAGATCAAGGGGGAGACCCCGGAGGAGATCGCCGGCGCCGCCGAAGCCTTGCTGGCGGAAGCGCGCAACTTCCCGCGCCCGGACTATGAGTTCTGCGACATCGTCGGCACCGGTGGCGATGGCCTCAACACCATCAACGTCTCCACCACCTCGGCGCTGGTCGCCGCCGCCTGCGGTCTGAAAGTGGCCAAGCACGGCAACCGCTCGGTCTCGAGCAAATCGGGTTCGAGCGATCTGCTGGACAAGATGGGCATCAAGCTCGATATGAGCCCGGCGCAGGCGCGCCGCTGCCTGGATGAGCTCGGCATCTGCTTTTTGTTCGCCCCCCAGTACCACGCCGGCGTGCGCCATGCCATGCCGGTACGTCAGGCCCTCAAGACCCGCACCCTGTTCAATGTGCTGGGGCCGCTCATCAACCCCGCTCGCCCCACCTATCAGCTGATGGGGGTCTATGCCCCGGAGCTGGTGCGCCCCATCGCCGAAACCCTGCTGGCTCTGGGGCTGAAAACCGGTATGGTGGTGCACGGCGCAGGGCTGGATGAAATTGCCATCCACGGCCCGACCCAGGTGGCCCAGATCCGTGACGGCGAGATCCGCGAGTTTCTGTTAACCCCGGCTGACTTTGGCCTGGAGACCTATCCGGTCAGCGCTATTCAGGGCGGTGAGCCTGAAGAGAACCGCGCCATCACCGCTGCCATTCTGGAAGGACGTGGCACCCCGGCCCACAACGCCGCCATTGCCGCCAACGTGGCACCGCTGCTGCTGATGGCAGGCAAGGCGACCGATCTCAAGAGCGCGGCGGCCGAGGTGCTGGCGGTGCTGGCGAGCGGCAAGACGGCGGAGCTCGCCGCTCGGCTGGCCACCTTGAGTCATCAGGAGGCATGATGTCAGCCACGACTCTGCACAGCAGTCATTCAGAACGCCCACAGGGCAAGAGCCAGTTTCGCAAGGATAACGAGATGTCAGACCTTATTGCCCCCCATGCCTTTCTGAACATGGCCTCCATCAGCCAGACCATTCTCGGCAAAATCGTGGCGGCCAAGCAGGAGTGGGTTGCCGCCCGCAAGCTGGCCCAGCCGCTGGAGAGCTTCCAGAGCGCGCTTACCCCCAGCGATCGGGATTTTGTCGGGGCGCTCAAGGCGGGCTCTACCCGCTTTATTCTGGAGTGCAAGAAGGCCTCCCCCTCCAAGGGCTTGATCCGCGACGATTTCAGCCCGGAGGCGATCGCCGACATCTATGGCAAATACGCCACCGCCATCTCGGTGCTGACCGACGAGAAGTTCTTTCAGGGGGATTTTGCTTTCCTGCCGCGGGTGCGCAGCCGCGTCCAACAGCCGGTGCTCTGCAAGGATTTCATGATTGACCCCTATCAGGTCTATCTGGCCCGCCACTATCAGGCGGACGCCATCCTGCTGATGCTCTCGGTGCTCACCGACGATGGCTATCGTGCCCTGTTCGCAGTGGCCAAAGAGCTGGGCCTCGGGGTGCTCACCGAGGTGAGCAACCAGGAGGAGCTGACCCGCGCCATCGCGCTGGGGGCGCCGGTCATTGGCATCAACAACCGGGATCTGCGGGATTTGAGCGTCGATCTCAACCGCACCAAACAGCTGGCCGCCATCCTGTCACAAAAAGCTCCGGCCGATCGGGTGGTGATCAGCGAGTCCGGCATCAACCACCGCGCTCAGGTAGCGGATCTGCGCCACCACGCCAAGGGCTTTCTGGTGGGCTCCTCCCTGATGGCCGAGCCGGATCTGGAAGCGGCAGTGCGCAAGCTGGTACTAGGCCAGAACAAGGTGTGTGGCCTCACACGCGCCAAGGATGCCGCCGCCGCCCATCAGGCGGGCGCGGTATTCGGGGGTCTTATCTTTGTGGCCAAAAGCCCGCGTTATGTGGACATCCCCGCCGCCCGCGCCGTGATGGCGGGCGCGCCGCTCTCCTATGTGGGAGTATTTCGCAATGCCCAACCCGCCACCATCGCCAAGACGGTAAAGGCGCTGGGGCTCACCGCGGTGCAGCTCCATGGGGATGAAGATGCAGCCTACATTGAGACGCTGCGCCCACTGCTGCCGGCTGGCTGCCAGATCTGGAAGGCCGTCGGCGTCTCTCTTGGCAAGGAAAGTGGCGAGCCGCTACCCGCCCTCGACTACCCGGCGGATCGCCTGCTGCTGGATACCAAAGTGGGCAGCCAGAGCGGCGGCACCGGTCAGGCGTTCGACTGGGCACTGCTGGCCCATCTCGATAAAGCCAAGCTGATGCTGGCGGGCGGCCTCAACCCCGACAACGCCCTGCAAGCCGCGCAAGTGGGCTGCCTCGGCCTTGATTTCAACTCCGGGGTAGAGAGTGCCCCGGGCCAGAAAGATGCCCGCAAGCTGGCGGCTGCGTTTGCTGTCCTGCGCCAACTGTAAGCGCGCCCTGTGAGGCCACTACTGAATCACTGTTTCGTAATTGATGTTCCGTTTTCGACTCAAGGTATAAGGAAGAAACCATGACCCTGCTCAACCCGTTTTTTGGTGAATTTGGCGGCATGTATGTGCCCCAGATCC
Organism: Aeromonas sp. FDAARGOS 1407; assembly: GCF_019048725.1. Taxonomy (NCBI): domain Bacteria; kingdom Pseudomonadati; phylum Pseudomonadota; class Gammaproteobacteria; order Aeromonadales; family Aeromonadaceae; genus Aeromonas; species Aeromonas sp. FDAARGOS 1407. The sequence goes on along the minus strand of NZ_CP077399.1, from coordinate 2,280,292 downwards.
TCATCCCCGCCCTGCTCCAGCTGGAGAAGGCCTTCGTCGACGCCAAGGATGATCCGGCCTTTATCGCCGAGTTTCAGACCCTGCTGACCGAGTATGCCGGTCGCCCGACCCCGCTCACCCTGACTCGCAATCTGACCAAGGGCACCAAGACCCGCCTCTATCTGAAGCGCGAAGATCTGCTGCACGGCGGCGCCCACAAGACCAACCAGGTGCTGGGTCAGGCGCTGCTGGCCAAGCGGATGGGCAAGAACGAGATCATCGCCGAAACCGGCGCAGGTCAGCATGGCGTGGCCACCGCGCTGGCCTGCGCCCTGCTCGGCCTCAAGTGCCGGGTCTACATGGGTGCCAAGGATTGCGAACGCCAGAAGCCCAACGTCTTTCGCATGAAGCTGATGGGTGCCACCGTTATTCCGGTGCACTCCGGCTCCAGCACCCTCAAAGATGCCTGCAACGAGGCGCTGCGCGACTGGGCCGCCAACTACGAGTCGGCCCACTACCTGCTCGGTACCGCCGCCGGCCCGCACCCCTTCCCCACTATCGTGCGGGAGTTCCAGAAGATGATCGGCGAAGAGGCCAAGGCCCAGTGCTTCGAGAAGGAAGAGCGACTGCCCGATGCGGTGATCGCGTGCGTCGGCGGCGGGTCGAACGCCATCGGCATGTTTGCCGACTTTATCGACAACCCTGAGGTGCGCCTGATCGGCGTCGAGCCGGGTGGTCACGGCATCGAGAGCGGCGAACACGGCGCACCGCTCGGTCACGGCAGCAAGGGGGTCTTCTTCGGCATGCACTCCTACCTGATGCAGGACAATCAGGGGCAAATTCAGGAGTCCTACTCCGTCTCGGCGGGGCTGGACTTCCCCTCCGTCGGCCCGCAGCACGCCCATCTGGCCGCCATCGGCCGCGCCGAGTACCCCTCGGTGACCGACAAGGAGGCGCTGGACGCCTTCCAGGAGCTGGCCAAATCCGAAGGCATCATCCCGGCGCTGGAGTCCTCCCACGCGCTGGCCCACGCCCTCAAGATGGCTCGCAGTGAACCGGAAAAAGAGCAGGTGCTTATCGTCAACCTCTCCGGCCGTGGCGACAAAGATATCTTCACCGTTGCCGATATCTTGGAAACAGAAAGCTTTGAGAAAGAAGGAACCTGCAAATGAACCGTTACGCACAACTCTTCTCCCGTCTGGACGCGGCCAATCAGGGCGCCTTTGTGCCGTTCGTGATGCTGGGTGACCCCACCCCAGAATTGTCACTGGCCATCGTCGATGCGCTGGTCGCAGGGGGCGCCGACGCCCTCGAGCTCGGCATTCCCTTCTCCGATCCGGTGGCGGACGGCCCCACCATTCAGGGCGCCGCCCTGCGCGCGTTTGCCAGCCACACCACCCCGGACGACTGCTTCGAGCTGCTCGGCCGCATCCGCGCCAAGTACCCGCAGTTGCCCATTGGCCTCTTGGTCTACGCCAACCTGGTCTATGTGCGCAAAATTGACGGCTTCTACGAGAAGTGCCAGCAGGCAAGCGTAGATTCGGTGCTGGTCGCCGACGTGCCGGTGCAGATGTGCGCCCCCTACAAGGCGGCCGCCGACAAGTTCGGCATCGACAGCATCTTTATCGCCCCGCCCAATGGTGACGCCGAGACGCTCAAGGCCGTGGCGGAGCTCGGCAATGGCTACACCTATCTGGTGAGCCGCGCCGGCGTGACCGGTGCCGAGACCAAGGCCGGCATGCCGGTGGAAGGTCTCATCAATACCCTGCGCGAGTTCAACGCTCCCCCCGCCCTGCTCGGCTTTGGCATCAGCGAACCGGCTCAGGTGCGTGAAGCCATCGCAGCTGGCGCCGCCGGAGCCATCTCCGGCTCCGCCGTGGTGAAGATCATCGAGACCCACCATCAGAACCCGGAGCATATGCTCACCCGTCTGAAAGAGTTTGTGGAAGGGATGAAGGCCGTGACCAATCGGTAAGAGGCGGCATGGGCCACATGCCATTGACCGTGAGTGCGGAAAGGGAGCCTGATAGGCTCCCTTTCTATTTCCTGCTTGTTGCCGCTCCCAACGTCTTTATCCCCTCTCCCCTTGGGAGAGGGTTAGGGTGAGGGAACCCATAATAATCCAGCGTTATCGAATCGTAGGTTCGAGTAGCGAAGCGTAATCGGATGTTCGCGATCCGGGCGGAGCTAATCCGAACTCCCGAGCCAGCGGTTGGCCCCTTGATGCGGCTTCGCCGCATGGGACGCGAGGGCGCCGCCCCCTATGGGGTTTCGCCCGCCCTTCGGGCTGAGGCGAGTGACTTTGGAAAGCCCCAAAGTCACCAAAGGTCTTCTCCCCCGCTTATTCGCCCGACTGACGTCGGGTACCTTCGGCTCACCCTCTTGCCCAACGGCACGCGCCGATGGGCCTTTGGCCTCCGCCATCCATGGCTCCGGCCAAAGTCCGCTTCGAACATCCGTGTTCTCGCGCCAAATCGGGTCGAGCTGTGCTCGCCCTTTCCCGATTTTGCCCATGGCCCAGCGCCGCTCGCTCGGCGTCCTGCCTCGCGGCCTGGACAAGAGGGCTCGCCTCAGCGAACAAGAGGGGGATCAACACCGTGCCAGCCTGAAGCTACCGTGCAACAGTGAACAAACCCCCTCTCCCCTTGGGAGAGGGCTGGGGTGAGGGGAATTCCCCCCATTAACCCGACAGCTCACTTAAGCAACAGTTTTCACTAATTGATTGAGCCAGCTCAGATTTCTATCAACTTCCACTTTTCATATCTCAATCAGGCCCCTTAAAATAGCCAAACGATAATCCATCTCTCGGGAGAGTGCCATGGAAGCAATTGTTGCTATTTCACAGGTTAACAACAGCAGACTGGGGGCTGTAACCCAGGGGCGGTAGCGTGGTTTTTGTAGATTGACGCAGCGTGTAGCAAAGCCTAACAGGCGAGCATTATTGCACCAACCCGGTCGGGCTAAACAAGGATGTGGTAGATCCGTAAAACAGATTTGCATATATATTTCGCAGTAATCGTTGGGCTTAAATTCGTTCAGCACCAACCTGCGATTTTTAGCCCAACATACGAGATGCTTTGAATTTATTTTTTGTGGCAACTATTAGGACAGAGTGAAGTCATATAAGAAGGCTCTGCTATCGTATTAGTACCGCCTTATATCTAATCACTGTTATAAAAACAAATCAGTTTTATAAGGATGTGAAGTGAAAAAGTTCTATCATGCTGATGTGACGGGCTCTTTAAAAGAGGACATGCACATTAAGTTAGGTAATGGTTCACTGTCGAAATTTGGAAAAATATATCAGGCAAGGTTTAGGCGACTTGGAATTAATGGATTTTGTAGTAATCCACCACCAAAAGAAGTTGCACTCCTAGATAACTCTAGCTATCGAGAATATTTTCTAGAATTCTTTCGGATAGAGCATCCTCACTTAAAAAATTTAGACTTAGTCTCCAGACTGAACTGTTTTTTTGCTGTAGAGTCTATTGATAAAGCATATGAATATGTTGAAAGGCATGGTCATAAAACTAAACCTACGATTTATGAAGTTCATACTGACGGACCAATAATGAAGCTAGATATGACCTGGCTTGATCATCAGTTTCCAAGGGAGTTTAGCGCTTTCGAGTATTACTATAGACACTATTGGCTCGGTAAGAAAATTGAAGAAGATCAACACCTAAGTGGGCATGAAAAGCGAGGCTCATTCATAGAGGTTTTGATCAGTGGAGATGTGTACGTAGGATCAAGAGTAGAGTAAATAATTTTTATATCAAGCCATTCGAGAGGGATTCGCAACGCGTGGCATTTTCACTATGCGTTGGTTTGAATGGTTAAGGTGGCATCGGTATTGCGTTACGCATCCTTAATAGGGAGTTATAACTCATTTGAGGTAAACTCATAAAAATGGCTAAACGGGACGACTTCAAAGCCGCTGTAGTGCGAAAGGTTGCTGAGCGCGCTGCATACATTTGCAGCAATCCTTACTGTCGCAGGATCACCATCGGACCTGACCAAGCCGCATCGAATCTTTCAATTAAAACAGGGGAAGCTGCTCATATCTGCGCAGCCAGTCCGGGCGGTCCTCGTTATGACATGTCACAGACAATTCAACAAAGAAGTGGAATAGCCAATGCAATTTGGCTTTGTGGTGCCTGCGCGGACTTAGTCGATAAGAATGGTGGGCATGGTTATCCCGCAGAACATCTCCGAAAGTGGAAGCGTGATCATGAGTCATTAATGAAGGAATGTCTCGAGGGTGGAAAAAGAGTAGTGTTTCAATTTCTTCCTCACCGGCCGGACGAGAAGTTAGCTAAACGATTGATTTGTCTTTTGGAAGATAAAGGCAGCCTTTTTGAACCGTACGATCAGGAAGATCCCAAAAGGGTCTTTGAGTCTCTTAAGGAGCTGCGGCTACTCATCACAGGAATTCGGGCTGAAATTTCTCCAGATTCCCCGCTATCCATCATTGCCGAATCTATCGTTAGAGCTTGCCGCCATTACATGAATTCAACGCCTAACAATCCAGACCTCCAAGAGCTCAATTTTTCCTTGGGTGCCGTGAGGAAAGTGGTTGGAGTGAACGTCGGTGATCTCATGAAGCATTATGAGATCACTATCAGTAGTGAACTCCAATCAATAGTCCCAGAATGAGTTCTAACAAGCGCAGGTACTGGGACAAAATCTCCGCTGCGCTTCAATTTTTCCCGTGCTGTGGGAGTCCTGCTTCTGGAGGAATTTGAAGTTATGGAAGTAGAGTTTACTAGCTGGCTGAAGCAGTCAGGTAATGATTGGGCTGTGCCTAGTTACCCAGAGTTAATATCTAGGCTATCAAGACATTACTCTGAGCAGACAGGTAGCAAGGTTAATATTTATGAGCTCACAGATTCTCATGTTTTAAAAAACCTTCAGAAGCTATATGGTAAAAATGGTAAGTTTTTCAATATAGGAGAAGAATTGGAAGGCGCTGTTAAATCAGCTCTTTCTTATTATATTCGTTTTTACTCTCAGCAGCAGGCTCAAAAGCAAAATGAAGATCTAATGAAAGCAGTCGAAGACTATTGTAATGATACAAAAGCTGATGAAATGCAAGAATATTGTACTCGGCAAATTTCAATACCACCACAAAGCCAAGCTATTCAATTAAGTGCTCTTTCAATGAACTTTGCTTATGAAAAGGACTTACAACAAACCCTTTGCATGCAAGTTTCTGAATTATTCCCTAGCTATCAGATTTTCGGCGGCGTAGATGTTGGCATAGAGTATCCTATTGGATCTAGAAGAATAGACATACTACTGGAAAAAGCGGATGATAAATCGCTTTTAATCGTAGAGCTTAAGGCTGGTTTAGCTGACTATAAAGTATTTGGGCAAATATCTATGTATTTGGGGTTAATTAAACGCAAGTTTAGCGAACGGTTAGTTGAAGGGGTCATTATTGCAGGCGAAATTGAAGAAAGCTTAGTTCAAGCAGCTGAAACCAATAGTGCAATAAAATTAATGACATACCAGATGAGTCTCAAGTTGGAAGACGCATAACAAATGCCTCAAGACGGATTCGCAAAGCTCGGTGGTTTTGGTTTGAATCGGCTTCAGTGTTTACGGTGTAATAATTGAATATGGTGGCAGCGTTGCTCACCACTTAAGCGGGCGTTAACTGGTAATAGGAAATGCCAAAAGTACCCGATCAAACAAAAATCAGGACACCCATCTTTATGAGCAAAACATTGCATAGCCAGAACCCAAAAGATGGGTGTCAAAGTCTTTATTTTTTGCTCAGCCACGGTATATCAGCCCCTCTTTCCAATCCCGTCGCTACCGCCCCCTTCCCCACACCCGCCACCCCATCAAAGTCAGCATCAATACCATCCCCGGCAGCCAGACCCAGTAGAGCTCGGAGAGGATCACCGCTTCACTTCGGGCGGTGAAATAGGCCTCCAGCCTGAAGGGGGCAACCCGGATCACCTGCCAGGGGGCGAAGAAACGCTCATCACGCCACGGCCAAAGCCAGCCCACTCCCTTGCCGCCGGTGGTGAGCGAATCGAGCAAGCTGTGGGAGAGCAGAGAGACCAGCAAAAACGACCAGACGGTGGCGGCACTGGCCCGAAATTGGCGGTGAAGCAGCATGGCCAGCGTGGGCAGGACAAAGGCGAACAGCAGGGAGTGGGTAAAGCCGCGGTGGCCAAAAACATGGCCGTAAGCGACCCCCAACTTGAAAGCGAGCACATCGGCATCGGGCAGCATGGCGATGGCAACCCCCGCCAGCAGCAGGCGTGGCGGGATAATCCGGCTGCCAAGCCCGAGCCCAAGACAGAGAGGGACGGCGACGTGAGTGACGATGGTGGGCATAGGGTGAAGCTCCAACTGAAAACGTTAGCCTACCTTATCCCCGCTCGGTGAAGTGAAGGTGAAGTTGCGTACCACCAGCCTTGAGCCCATGGCGGGCATTGCCTACAATGACCCACTTTTTATCACACTCAGGTAAATAAAATGAGCGACAACAAACCGGCCCTGCCCGACCGCCTGGCGGCCAACCCGCGCAGCCCGCACCATGTGGCGGAGTGCTTCCAGCACGAGATCGGCATTCGCGTGAACGGCAAGGAGCGCACCAATGTCGAGGAGTACTGCATCAGCGAAGGTTGGGTGAAGATCCCCTCCCCCAAGGCCAAGGATCGCTACGGCAACCCCATGCTGATCACCGTCAAGGGCACCGTCGAGGCCTTCTACGCCTAAGCCCGCCATGGCTCCACCCCTGACAAGGGGCTGAGATCCCAAAACACCGGCCTTGCGCCGGTGTTTTGTTTCAGGGCCCCTGTGACACGCCAAGCGGTGGGCAAGAGTTGTCGCAACCCATCCAAGTCCCTCTTGCATCGCTCTGGCGCCTCGGCAATCCTTGCCGCCCTTCTGTCAGTTTCAAGACTTTTCCATGAACAAACTGTTTACCCTGTTTACGCTATTGACCCTGGCGGGGATGGCCCGCGCCGATATCCTGATCAACCCCAATATCGTGGTCGCCAATGGTGGCCAGGGTTACGGGGGCGGACGCATCCATGTCTGCACTCTGACCCCCTTCAATAGCGTCTATGCCGATGCGGGGCGCAGCGAGTGGCTGGCGCGCCAGAAGGTGAGCCGCCGCTGCCAGCAGGGCCAAGGCAACAACAGCCTGTTTTGCGAGGCGGCCAAGGCGAGCTGCCTGACAACCCGATTGGACGAAGGGGACGACGCCAGCACTCTGTTGGTGTTTGACGGCGCCCATCAGAGCGGCGAGTCCCTGCGCATCGACCGGGATATTGCGGATCTCGGCCGCTACGGCTTTGCCAACCGTATCTCCTCCTTCACCGTGCCGGCTGGCTGGGTGGTGCGTTTCTTCGAGGAGACCGACTTTCGCGGCGGCTACTACACCCGCAAGGGCGGCGAGCAGGAGGCGACCGATTTCAACAACCGCATCCGCTCGGTGCGGATCCTGAGCCGCTAGCGCCTTGCCCCATCACCTCTTCGCCATAAAAAAACCTCTGCTTGGGCAGAGGTTTTTGCTTTTTGATGCTTACTGCCAGTTGGGGTCGGCCTCAACCTGCTTCATCAGGGCGGCCTGCATCCCCTTGTCCGGCTGGCCGAGCCAGGTGTAGCGGGCAAACTTCGACGGGGTTTCGCGGGCGGCATCGGTATCTGGCAGGTCAATCAGCACGCCCCACACCCGCTTGGCCTTGGCATCCACCAGCAATTGCATGTAGTGGCTGGCGCAATCGTGGGGTTTGCAGACCGAGCCGCTCTGATAGGGGGTGCCGGCCACTGCTTCGAGCGGGGAGCTGGTACCGTTGCCGCTGCGCACCCACTTGGGCAGGTTCTTGATGCCGTCCGTCGCCTTGGCCCAAGGGGCCTTGAAGTCCGCCGACAGCAGCAGATCCGAGGTATAAGTGGCGGCGGCAAACGCCGGCACGGCAGTAAGTATTCACCGGAACAGTATTGACACAGGAAAAATGAGACGATCGTCTCTTGATCCCACTTTCCTGCTTGCTTGATCCTGCTCCTTAGATACGCTCCCCCCATGAGCAAAAACACCATGCATTCCGCGGGAATGCCCACCACTCTGGAGCAGGCCAACGAGCTGATTTATAAGCTCCTCGACCGCATCGCCGAGCTGGAGGACCGCCTCAATCAGCACAGCGGCAACTCCTCCAAGCCGCCTTCCAGCGACGGCCCCGGTGCACCGCCGCCGGCCCGCAAGCGTCCGGCGTCCGGCAAGCAACGGGGGGCGCAGCCCGGTCACAAGGGACATCGCCGCGAGCGGCATCCGCTTGATGCCCGCCTGACCCTGGTCCCGCATTACCCTGCCGCCGATTGCGCTTGCTGTGGCGGGGACATGGTGGCCCATGCCAAACCCTATCAGGTTCATCAGGTGTTCGAGCTGCCCGAGGTGAGCTATCTCGTCACCGAACACCAACTGTATCGTGCGACCTGCTCACGGTGTATCGGCACGACCCAGGCCGCACTGCCAGACAACGTCAGCAGCAGCCAGATGGGGGCCAATCTGCTCAGCTACATCGCGCTGCAAAGCGGCCAGTTTCACCAGAGCGTCAGCCAGATACAGCAGCAGCTCAAACAGCATTTCGGCCTGAGTTTTAGCCGGGGCGCCATCAGTGAGGCGCAGGGGCGGGTGAGTGCCATGCTCACCCCGACCTACCAGGCCATCAAGCAGCAGGTGCAGACGGCCACCCACGTTCATGCCGATGAGACCCGGCATCAGCGGGGTGGAGAGCGCCGCTGGATGTGGCTGGCGCTGAGCAAGATAGCCGTCTGCTTCATGACGGCCTATGGCCGTGGTCAGGAGGCGGCCAAGCGGCTGCTGGGCGCCGAGTTTGACGGGGTGCTGGTGACCGACCAGTACGCCGGCTACCGGTTTATCGACGCCGACCAGCGGCAACTGTGCTGGGCCCACGTGGCCCGCAATCTCGTGGCCATCGCCGAGAGTAGCGAGCAGTGCAACCAGCCCATCGGTGCCCGGTTGGTCTTGCTGGCGGATGCGGTGTTTCGTACCCGGCACCGTTGGGAAAGCGGTGCGTTGAGCAAGCAGAAATACCTGCGCAGGCTCGCGCGTTACCGGCAAAGCTGGCGAAGCCAGTTGGAGCGCGGCGCCCTGTTGTGCAGCAAACGCTACCGTGGACGATGCCAGTTGCTGCTGCGGGATGACGAGATGCTGTGGCGGTTTATGACTGACGACGAAATAGCGCTGACCAACAACGAGGCGGAGCGGGCGCTGCGTGGCTATGTGCTCTGGCGCAAGGGTAGCTACGGCGTGTGGTCTCACCGGGGCGAGCTGTTTCGCCAGCGCATCCTGTCGTTGGTGGAGACCGGCAAGCGATTGGGCCGCTGCCCACAGGAGTGGTTGAGGGCCGTGGTCAGGGCGTGCATCGAGAAGACAGATTATCCCATCCCGGCAGAACTGATGCCGTCAACCCCGTCCTGGTGAATAGATACGCACGGCACTGGTCAGCAGCAGGGAGATCGCAATAGCGCGAGAGAGACGGGTCATGGAAACTTCCTTCTTAGGTAATGCCTGAAAAACGCGCTCACAGCGCATCGTCACGCTACTCCCTCCCCGGCTACCTGTCGACTACGAGAACATCAGGAACCCGACATTAGACTTCGTCATTTTATGGCGTAATAAAGTAACAATTGTTCCCTTCAACAGGAAAACGTTTTCTTTGCTTTTGCGCTGTTAGCGCCCTATTGATAATCAAGTAGGTATAGACCAGCACATTATTTGTGATCAATCACTCATTTCCATTATTTCTTGAACGCAAGAAACTATCTATCTGCGCGTCTCGAAATTAACCCAACCCAGAATGTTAACTTATTGGTGATTTTCGTTTTGTTTTTGTTTGAGCCGCCAAGAAAACAAGTAGTTATAATTCCACACCAGACCACTAAAAACCTAAATTTAACAATAATTTTTCTGCATATAAACATTAATGGGCGTGGTTCACATTTATTGAGGGGCCGGCGGATTTCCACTATTGCAAAACTTATATTTGCGCAGCCAGGCAGGAGGAATACCTGCTCTATCCACCCTACATGCAAATAGGTGAACCAAGGTGAAAAAATCCATTTTCAAGATCGGTGCGCTCTCTCTGGCAATGCTATCTGCCGGTGTGGCGGCCAAAGATTACGAGATCGTCAACGTTGTGAAGGTGTCCGGCATCCCATGGTTCAATCAGATGAACAAGGGAATAGAGCAGGCAGCGACTGACCTTGGTGTGAATGCTCGCCAGGTTGGGCCTTCAACCCCGGATCCAGCCCAACAAGTAAAAATCATTGAAGATCTGATCGCCAAAGGCGTCGATGCCATCACTGTTGTTCCCAATGACGTCACTGTACTGGAACCCGTCTTCAAGAAAGCCCGTGAAAAAGGAATCGTGGTGTTAACCCATGAGTCGCCTGATAAACACAACGCAGACTGGGACATAGAGACACTGGACAACACCGCATATGCCAAAGCCACTATGGATGAGTTGGCCAAGCATATGGGGAATAAAGGTGGTTACGTTGTTTATGTAGGCTCTCTCACCGTTCCTCTACACAACAACTGGGCAGACCTCGCCATCGCGTATCAAAAAGAGGCTTACCCAGAGATGCATGAAGTCACCAGCCGAATGCCTGTCGCTGAAAGCGTTGATGCCTCATATGCCACTACCAATGACCTGATGAAAGCGCATCCGGATATGAAGGGTATCGTCTCTTATGGGTCGCTGGGGCTGATCGGTGCAGGTGAAGCCATCAAGAAAAAGCGCGCCAAAGACAAGATCAACACCGTCGGGATCCTGATGCCAAGCCAGGCGGCTCCTTATCTGGTCCGTGGAGAGATCGACAAAGGCTTCCTGTGGAATCCTGCCGATGCCGGTTACGCCCTGGTTTCAGTGGCCAAAATGATGCTGGATGGCAAAGAGATCAAAGAGGGTCTGGAAATTCAGAACCTGGGCAAGGCCGAGGTCAATGCTGATACCAAGGTCATCAAATTCAACAAGATTCTGGAAGTAGACAAGACCAACGCCAGCAGCTTGGGATTCTAACTCCCTTCTCCGCATAAGGGTGAGTCAGGGGAATGGGGTGTCTGACTCACCTTCTTGTGAAACCTGTAGCCGTCCCTATATTCACCGGCAGGATATATATGTCGAACGAATTCATCACTCTCAAAAACGTCTCCAAGCACTTTGGTTCCGTCAAAGCACTGAGCAATATCAATATCAGTTTCAAGCGCGGTGAAGTGCATTGTCTCGCAGGTAAAAACGGCTGCGGCAAAAGCACGCTTTTCAAGGTGATATCAGGAGTTCATGCACCGGAGAGCGGGGCCCGAATTATCATTGATGGACAGGAATACAATCGCCTGACCCCCCAGCAGTCTCTCGAACATGGTGTGCAGGTTATCTATCAGGATCTCTCCTTGTTTCCCAATCTCACCGTGTTCGAAAACATAGCCATTCAGGATCATATGAAGTGGTATTGGGGATTTGTCAGCAATACGCGACTAAAGCAGATCGCCAGACATGCCATGTCCACAGTCGGTGTCGATTTACCATTGGACAAACGGGTGGAACAACTATCTATCGCTCAATGCCAGCTTGTCGCCATCTGCCGAGCCATGGCTGCCGATGCCAAACTGGTGATCATGGATGAACCCACTGCCTCCCTGACTCGAAGCGAAGTGAACAACCTGATAAAAGTTGTGGCTGACCTGAAAGCCAGAGGTATTACCGTTGTGTTTGTGAGTCACAAGCTCGACGAAGTCATGGAGATTTCTGATCGCATTACCGTGATCCGTGACGGTGAAACCGTTGGAACCTTTGAAGCCAATGCCGTGGATAGTGATGAACTGGCATTTTTGATGACGGGACAGCGTTTCGAATTCACGCCCATCGGAGATTTCACACCGAAATCTGATGGTGGCGATGTTCGCCTGACGACCGACAAGCTCTCAAGAAAGGGGCAATTTTACGATATCGATCTGGTGCTACGTGCAGGTGAAATTGTCTCCATTACCGGACTACTGGGGTCGGGACGAAGCGAACTGTGCCTGTCGTTATTTGGCATGACCAAACCTGACAGCGGTGCCATCGCCATCAATGGCGCATCTGTCAGCTTTGACAACAACCGCGACGCCATTGCCAAAGGCATTGGCTACGTGACTGAAGACCGCATGAGTACCGGGTTGGTGATGGCTCAGAGCATCGCCGATAACACGACGGCAACCATTCTTCCCGACTTATCCCACCATGGCATGCTGGATCATGATAAAGCCAAGAGGCTGGTCAACCAGCTCATCAAATCTCTTGCCATCAAGGTTGCCGACCCCGCGTTGCCGGTAACCAGTCTCTCTGGTGGCAATGCCCAGCGTATTGCCATCGCCAAATGGATTGCCGCCAATCCCCAGATCCTGATCCTGGATTCACCCACAGTGGGCGTCGATATTGCGAATAAAGAGAGCATCTACCAAATCGCTCGGGATTTAGCCGCACAAGGGATAGCCATTCTGATGGTCAGTGATGAAATTCCAGAGGTTTATTACAACAGCCACAGGGTGATTGTGATGAAAGAAGGGCGTTTCACTCATGAGTTCACACCTTCAAATTGTACAGAGCAGGAGATTATGGAGGCCGTCAATGCTTGATATACGAAGCCTGTTCAAGCACCACGAATTTTATCTGGCGGTACTTATTGTGCTATTGATGACGGGTTTGAATGTCGGCACAACAGACTTTATGACGCTGGGCAATATCTTTGACATGACGGTAAGCTCAGCCATTTTGGGGATCATGGCCTGTGGTCTGTTTGTCGTGCTGATCGCCGGAGGCATCGATATATCATTCCCCGCCACAGCCGCTATTGCCCAATATGTCATGGCCAGCTATATCCTCGCCAACGGAGGCAACTTCACTCTTGCCTTTATCATTGCGGCGGCTGTTGGCTCTCTCCTCGGCATACTTAACGCCGTACTGGTATACCGGCTCAAGGTCCCCGCCATCATCATCACCATCGCCATGTTGAATGTCTATTTTGGTTTGCTGATATACATCAGCAACGGTGAATGGCTCTATGGCTTCCCTGAATGGTTTATGGAAGGGACCGAATTGCTGAGCTTCACTGGCAATGACGGCTACGACTATGGCCTGAATCTGCCGATCATGGCACTGCTGATCACTATCATCTTCACCTCCCTGCTGATGAACAAAACCCGTATCGGTCGACAAATCTATGCAATGGGAGGCAACAGCGATGCCGCAGGCCGCATTGGCATCAACCTGTTTGCTCTACATCTGTTTGTCTATGGCTATATGGGAGCCTTGGCAGGCATAGCCGCCGTTGTACAGACCCAGATTACGCAATCAGTTGCGCCCAACTCCCTCATGGGTTTCGAATTGACTGTGCTGGCAGCGGTGGTATTGGGTGGGGCCAGCATGACTGGCGGCAAAGGCACCTTGTTAGGTGTCATCCTTGGGGTCGCCTTGCTGGCCATTCTCAAGAATGGATTGACGCTGCTGAATGTTCCGTCTTACTGGCACACCGTCGTGACCGGCTTGATCATCCTCCTGAGTATCAGCATTACCGCCCTGAATGAAAAACGACAGGCACAACAGGAGGCCTAATGGACGCATTAATGAATACCCTGAAGCTGCCAACGGACAGAAACATCCGCTATCTGCTGGTGATTATGGCCATCATCTTCCTCCTGATGGCCCTGAGCTCGGGAGCCACCTTCTTTTCAATGGCCAACTTGCAGTCCATGTCATCCCAGATGCCACTGCTGGGGATCCTGGCACTGGCGATGATGGTGTGCATGTTGACCGGTGGTATCAATCTGTCGATCATCGCGACGACCAACGCTTGTGCATTGGTGATGGCCAGTATTATTACCGGCGGCCCGGAAAACACCCCGGTGTTGATCACCGCGATGGCAGCCGGTTTGGCGACTGCCATCGCGGTAGGATTGGCCAATGGATTCTTGATTGCTTATATCGGTGTCTCACCAATCTTGGCGACCCTGGGCATGATGACCTTCATCAACGGCCTGAATGTACTGATCTCCGGGGGAAGCGTGATCTCCGGTTTTCCGGAGGCCTTGCTTACGCTAGGCAATGGTTCCATTCTCGGGATCCCCATGCCCCTCGTGCTGTTTGCCCTATTTGCTCTGGGCCTGTGGGCCATGCTGGAGCATACCCCATTGGGCCGGACCATTTACCTAATTGGTTCCAACGAAAAAGCCAGCCGCTTTTCCGGTATCAATACCCAGAAATCTCTGATGTATGTCTATGTAGTCTCTTCGGTGCTGTGCTGGGTCTCGGCATTGATCATGATGGCCAAGTTCAACTCGGCAAAGGCAGGCTATGGCGAGTCATATTTGCTGGTTGCCATCCTGGCCTCCGTATTGGGAGGTATCAACCCTGATGGCGGTTTCGGTCGCATCATAGGCATCTGTCTGGCTCTTATCGTGCTACAGACCCTGGAAAGTGGTCTCAATCTGTTGGGTGTTTCAAGTTACCTGACCATGGCCCTTTGGGGGGGCATCCTCATTCTTTTCATCGCCCTGCAAAAGTACAAAGCATAGGAACCCGTTATGAGTAGTTATTTTATCGGTGTGGATGTGGGTAGCGGCAGTGCCCGGGCCGGCGTATTCGATATCTATGGTCGCAAGACCGGTGAGGCCAAACGTAATATTCAAGTCTTCAAGCCCAGCGCCAATTTTGTTGAACAGTCATCCGATGATATCTGGCAATGCGTCTGCATGGCCGTACGTGATGCCGTATCCCAGGCCAACATAGAGCCTATTCAGGTCAAAGGTATTGGTTTTGATGCAACGTGCTCCTTGGTCGTACTTGATCAACAGGGCCAGCCACTGACCGTCAGCCCCACAGGGCGACAAGAACAAAACATCATCATGTGGATGGATCATCGCGCTATTGCACAAGCAGACAGGATCAATGCTGGCAAGCATCCTGTACTGGCTTTCGTCGGCAATACCATTTCCCCCGAGATGCAAACCCCCAAGCTTTTGTGGCTGAAACAACACATGCCATCGACTTGGGCT
Organism: Aeromonas sp. FDAARGOS 1407; assembly: GCF_019048725.1. Taxonomy (NCBI): domain Bacteria; kingdom Pseudomonadati; phylum Pseudomonadota; class Gammaproteobacteria; order Aeromonadales; family Aeromonadaceae; genus Aeromonas; species Aeromonas sp. FDAARGOS 1407. The sequence goes on along the minus strand of NZ_CP077399.1, from coordinate 2,265,234 downwards.
AAAGCCGGATATTTCTTCGATCTGCCAGATTTTCTGACCTGGAAATCGACCGGAGACAACAGTCGTTCTCTATGCTCCACAGTATGCAAATGGACCTACATGGGACATGAAGAACGATGGGACAGAAGCTTTTTTGAATCTATTGGCCTTGATGATCTGCTACGCAACAATGCGCACGCAATAGGCTCGGATATTCGCCCCATGGGACAGCCTTCTGGTAATGGTCTGACCCGCCAAGCAGCTCAGGAATTGGGGCTGGTCATTGGTACTCGGGTAGGCACCTCCATTATTGATGCTCATGCTGGAGGCATTGGTGTATTAGGTGCCGCGGGTACCACCGGAGAAGCCGCCGATTTCAACAAACGTCTGGCATTGATCGGGGGAACATCTTCTTGCCATATGACAGTGTCAAAAACCGCACGCTTTATCGATGGTATCTGGGGAGCCTATTACAGTGCCATGATCCCGGGGTATTGGCTCAACGAGGGGGGACAGTCCGCGACCGGTGCGCTTATCGATCATGTCATCACCGCCCATCCATGCTACGAACAAGCAGCCTCACAAGCTGATGCCGCCGGGCTCACCATCTATGAACTGCTCAATGAATTGTTGCTCCAACTAGCTGGCAGTAAAGAAGATATTGCTTATCTGACCAAGGATCGTCATGTGCTTCCTTACTTCCACGGCAATCGCTCACCCCGCGCCAACCCACACCTGACGGGCTCGATGACAGGGTTGACCATGAACCGAACTCTGGAAGATATGGCACTACAGTATCTAGCCACGATTCAAGCTATCGCCTTGGGTACGCGGCATATCATTGAGGTCAAAAACGCGGCAGGCTACGAGATAGATACCATCATGGGATGTGGCGGAGGAACCAAAAACCCTGTTTTCATTCAAGAACATGCGAATGCAACAGGGTGTGCCATGTTACTACCGGAAGAGAGTGAAGCCGTCTTGCTTGGGTCTGCCATGCTGGGAGCAGTGGCTGCAGGCTTTTATGCTGACATCCCTGATGCCATGAATGCCATGAGCCGTATCGGTAAAACAGTCACTCCCCAGGCCAACAAGAGCAAACGCTACTACGATGCCAAGTACCGGGTATTTCAGCAGATGTATGAGGACGATTGCCACTATAAGGCCATGATGGCCGAATTTTGATGGACTAACGTCAGCGAACAGCAAAGTGACATTACTGGAATAGAAAAGCGGCTCATGCCGCTTTTCTATTTTTGTGGTTATGAAGAATCACCCTCTCCACAAAAACAACACCCCGCCGCGTCGGGTGACGGGCGGGGTGTTGTAGCGCACAACTCTATCAGGCCAGGGAGACGAAGATCCCCGCCAGGGTGGCGCTCATCAGGTTGGCCAGGGTGGCGGCCAGTACGGCGCGCAGGCCCATGCTGGCCACATCGTGGCGGCGCTCAGGGGCCAGGGTACCGATGGAGCCAAGCTGCACCGCAATCGATCCCAGGTTGGCAAAGCCGCACAGGGCGAAGGTGATGATGATCTGGGAGTGGGCGCTCAACTGATCCTTGATGGAGGCGAAGTCCAGATAGGCGACGAACTCGTTCATGATCACCTTCTGACCGATAAGCGATCCTGCCGCCATCATCTCGTCAGCCGGCACACCAATCAGCCAGGCCACCGGGGCAAACAGGTAACCGAGCAGCTGCTGCAGGGTGAGCGCGCTCCAGCCGAACCACTCGCCGACCATGGTGAGGCCGGCATTGATCATGGTGATGACGCTGACGAAGGCCAGCAAGATGGTGCCGATGGCCACGGCGATCTTCATGCCGTTCATGGCACCGCCCGCCAGGGCATCAATGGCGTTGCTGTAGTCACTCTTGTCGAGGGTGATCTCGTCCTGCTCGCGCACCCGCTCCTGCTCGGGCACCAGGAGCTTGGCCATCAACAGGCCCCCCGGCGCAGCCATAAAGGAGGCAGCAATGAGGTATTTAAGCTCCACGCCAAGACCGGCGTAGCCGCCCAGCACCGAGCCCGCCACCGAGGCCATGCCGCAGGTCATCACCGCAAAGAGCTCGGAGCGAGTCATGCCGGCCAGGAAGGGGCGGATCAGCAGCGGAGATTCCCCTTGCGAGAGGAAGATATTGCCGGTGGCCACCAGGGATTCGGCGCGGCTGGTGCCGAGCAGGCGGTGAATGCCACCCCCCAACACCCGGATCACCCACTGCATGATGCCGAAGTGATAGAGCACGGCGATCAGCGCACTAATGAAGATAACGAGCGGCAACACCCGCACGGCGAAGATAAAGCCGTTGGTCGCCAGATCGCCGAACACGAAGCGGATGCCGCTGTCGGCAAAACCGAGCAGGGCAGAGACGCCATTGCTCATGGCACCGAGCATGATTTGACCGGGGGGGAAATAAAGCACCAGAGCGGCAAAGCCGGTCTGCAGGGCAAGCGCCCCCAGCACGGTTCGCCAACGGATGGCACGGCGGTTTTCACTCGCCAGCCAGGCGATAAACATCAGGGCCAGCATACCGACCAGACTCAATAACAGTGTCATCTTGCACCTATGAAGAGAGGAGTTTCATACGGCAAGTCTGCAGACGGGTGTCGCGAGACGGTCAGGCGGGAGGCGTGCCGACCCACGCGACACACAGACCACAAACCTACAGGTTAGTGGCGGGTCCCATCCTGGGGTCATTCACGTTCCGGGTGACAGCATGTATCGGGTGACGCCAGCGCCGTCGCGAGGAGAAATGCGGCCGGGTGGCAGGTCGGGCGGCGATGGTACAGTGATTGGCATCACAGAAAAAGCGGTAAAACGATTGGCAGGGGCAACTTTTTCAAAAAGGGCACGGGTCCCACCCGAAACAGGGTAAAACCCGGCCCGTCGAAGGGGTTTAAGGGGTTACTTGAGGCGCTTGCCCTGCTCGTCCACCACCTGCTCGCCATCCTCCTTGGCGAAGGCACCTTTTTGCTGGCAGGGCAATATATCGAGCACCACTTCCGAGGGGCGGCACAGTTTGGTGCCGAGGGGAGTGACCACGATGGGGCGGTTGATCAGGATGGGGTGGGCCAGCATGGCGTCGATCAGTTCGTCATCGCTGAAGCGATCTTCTGCCAGAGCGAGCGCCTCGTAGGGGGGCACGTTCTTGCGCAGCAGCTCGCGCACCGGCATCCCCATGGCGGTGATCAGCGCCACCAGCTCATCGCGGGAGGGGGGCGTCTCCAGATAGTGGATGACGGTCGGCTCGACGCCGCTGTTGCGAATAAGCTCCAGGGTGTTGCGGGAGGTGCCGCACTCTGGATTGTGATAGATGGTGATTGCACTCATTGGCATGTCTCTCATGGCTTAAGTGAATAAAAACAGTAGGTAAAAAGGGTTAGCGGCCATCTGTTAACGGCTTAGTCCCGCTTCGTACCAGGGTTTGCTGGCGTTGACGATGCGCACCACCAGCAGCATGACCGGCACCTCGATCAGCACCCCAACCACGGTGGCGAGCGCGGCGCCGGAGTGAAAGCCGAACAGGCTGATGGCGGCGGCTACCGCCAGCTCGAAGAAGTTGGAGGCACCGATAAGGGCAGAGGGACAGGCCACCGAGTGCTTCTCCCCCACCTTGCGGTTAAGCCAGTAAGCCAATCCCGAATTAAACAGCACCTGGATCAGGATCGGCACCGCCAACAGGGCGATGACCAGCGGCTGCTCGATAATGGCGTTGCCCTGGAAGGCGAACAGCAGCACCAGGGTGAGCAGCAGGGCCGCCACCGACCAGGGCTGGATGCGGGTCATGACGCTGTCAAAATGGGCCTGCCCTTTTTGTAACAAGGCCTTGCGCAGCAGCTGGGCGATGATGACCGGGATGACGATATAGAGCACCACGGAGGTGAGCAGGGTATCCCAGGGCACCACTATGCTGGAGACCCCGAGCAGCAGCGCCACCAGCGGGGCGAAGGCAAACACCATGATGAGGTCGTTCACCGCCACCTGCGACAGGGTGAAGTAGGGATCGCCATTGGTCAGCCGACTCCAGACAAACACCATGGCGGTACAGGGGGCCGCCGCCAGCAGGATCAGCCCCGCCACATAACTGTCGAGCTGATCCGCCGGCAGCCAGTCGGCAAACAGCACCCGGATGAAGAGCCAGCCGAGGAAGGCCATGGAGAAGGGCTTGACCAGCCAGTTGATAAAGAGAGTGACCCCAATCCCCTTGAGGTGCCCCTTCACTTGATGCAGGGCACCGAAGTCTATCTTGAGCAGCATGGGGATGATCATCACCCAGATAAGCAGCCCCACCGGCAGGTTGACCTTGGCCACCTCCATGGCGCCGATGGCCTTGAAGAGATCCGGCAAGCCCTGCCCGAGCCCAATCCCCACCAGAATGCAGAGGGCCACCCAGGCGGTGAGGTAACGTTCAAAAAAGCCAATCGCCGGTTGGCTCTTGGCATCACAGGTTGCAGACATGAGGGCTCCCGATGCGGTCATCCCGCATCTCTTTCGTTAACGGCAAATGTTCATCAGCCCCGACCACGCGGCCGGGGCCCTTGTTCAGTGATGCTGACTGCTCAGTGGTGCCGGCAGAGGCGGCGCAGGGCATCCGACCCCACCGGCTCCTCTGCGAGCAGCGGCACCACGGCGTAGCGGCTGGCATGCTGCCGCTCGACCGCCTCGACATGGGGCTGCTGGCGCTCGGCCCGAAGTTGCAGCAGTGGCGAGCTGACCGCGGCTTGCTGCAAGCTGTGGTTGATGAGCCAGGCCCAGGGCTCGATGCCGGCGCGACGCAGATCGGCCTGCAGATTGGCCGCCTCCTGCACCGGGGTGGGCTCGGGCAGGGTGACGATCAGCACCTTGGTCTGCTTGGGATCCTGCAGCTGCATCATGGGGGTGGTGAAGTGCAGCCCCTTGCCCCCCATCTGGCGGGCAATCTCCCTGTGGTAGGCGCCGGTGGCATCGAGCAGCAGCAGGATGTGGCCGGTGGGGGCGGTATCCATCACCACGAAGCGCTTGCCCGCCTCGCGGATGATCCGCGAGAAGGCCTGAAACACGGCGATCTCCTCTGTACAGGGGGAGCGCAAGTCCTCCTCCAGCAGCGCCCGCCCCTGCTCGTCCAGTGCAGCCCCCTTGGTGGCCAGCACCTGGGCACGATAACGCTCGGTTTCGGCGCGAGGGTCGATGCGGCTCACCTCGAGATGGGGCAGGTTGCCTGCCAGCGTCTCGCCGAGGTGCGCGGCCGGATCCGAGGTAGTGAGGTGCACCGGCAGGCCACGGCTTGCCAGCTCCACCGCTACCGCAGCGGCCAGGGTGGTTTTACCCACCCCGCCCTTGCCCATCAGCATGATGAGGCCGTGACCGTCGGCAGCCAGTTCGTCCACCAGCGAACTCAACTCGGGCTGGACTGGCTGATGGGCTGACGTTGCCAGTGGTGCCTGCTCATCAGCATCCTGTGGTTGCAGCAGCTGGCGCAAACTGTCGAGCCCCACCAGGTTGGTGGCCAGCAGCGGCACCAGATCCCGGGCCAGCCCCTTTATTCCCTGCGGCATGTCGGCGAGGGCCTGCTGCTCACGCCGCCAGATGGCCTGCGCCAGCGTGTCACCGGCGATGGCCGCCTCCGGGAAGAGGCCGTTGATCACCAGCTGCTGGTTTGCAAGGCCGATGGCCGCCAGCTCCTCATGGGTGCGGGCCACTTCCCGCAGGGTGGAATGCTGTGCGCGCGCCACCAGCACCAGCCGGGTGCGAGCGCCGTCGGCCAGCGCCGCGACGGCCTCGGCATACTGGCTGCGCTGCTTCTCCAGTCCCGCCAACGGGCCCAGGCAGGAGGCATCCCCCTTGCCCTGCGCCAGAAATTCGCTCCAGGCCCCCGGCAGTTGCAGCAGGCGGATGGTATGGCCGGTGGGAGCGGTGTCGAAGACGATATGGTCGTACTCGGTCAGCAGCGCCTGGTCGGTGAGCAGGGCAGTGAATTCGTCAAAGGCGGCGATCTCGGTGGTACAGGCGCCGGAGAGCTGCTCCTCTATGCTGCGCACCACGCGCTCGGGCAGCTTGCCGCGCACCGGGCCGACGATCCGCTCCCGATAAGCCTTGGCCGCCGCCGGGGGATCTATCTCCAGCGCCGACAAACCGGGCACGGCGGCGATGGCGGTGATGCGATTGCCTATGTCGGTGGCAAACACCTGCCCCACGTTGGAGGCGGGATCCGTGCTCACCAGCAGCACCCGCTTGCCGGCGTCACAGAGGGCCACCGCACTGGCGCAGGCCAGCGAGGTCTTGCCCACCCCGCCCTTGCCGGTAAAGAAGAGAAACGGCGGCGGACTGCTTAGAAACTGGTACATAGACTCTCCTGTCGGCTCAAGGGCATGGTTCCGGAACTCTCTGTGTTTAGCAGCAACCGCTATCAGGACGGCAGCCACCTTTCACTATGCCCTTGATGGTGGCCTGCGGCGCGGGCAGCCCGGCATAGCGGGCCAGCTCGCTGCGGCTCGGATAACGGCCGGTCAGTACCACCTGACCATCCACCAGCACCAGCGGCAGCCCCTCCTCCCCGGCGTGGGTCAGAAAGGCGCTGACCGCCGCCGTCTCGGCAAACTGCAGCGGCTGCTGGGCCAGATTGAAACGCTCGATGGCAACGCCCTGCTCCCTGGCCCAGGCCAGATCGGCGGCAAAGGTAACCAAGGCCTGATCGACCTCGGTGCCGCAGACGCCGCTGGCACAGCAGAGGGCTGGGTCAAAAATCTGGATGACTGACATGGCATTACTCCTTGTTGCAGCAAGGCTGCGCGGGCAAAACATGGGGGGAGCAAGTGGACTCGGCGCGCATCACACCGCACGCCTCCGGGTGGCCGGCGCAGCACTCCTCGGTGAGATAGCCGATAAGATCCAGCATCAAGGGGATATTGGCGCGGTAGCGCAGGAAGCGCCCCTCCTGCTCCACCGACAAGAGGCCGGCATTGAGCATCGCCTTGAGATGAAACGACAAGGTGTTGGGGGCGATGTCGAGCTCGCTGGCCAGTTCTCCGGCCACCTTTCCCTCCAGCCCGGCCTTGACCAGCAGGCGCCACACATCGAGCCGGATGCCGGATGCGAGCGATTCGAATACCTTGGTGGCCACTTCTCTGTTCATCTTGAACCCTCGGCTGCAATCTTCATTTCAACTATACAAGAATTATTGAAATGATCAATTTGCCGACACAACCAAACAAGACTCTCATCGCGGAAACAAAGCGGCCCAGTTGCGACGAGATATGCCAGAAACAGCAACGCCCTCCAAAAGGAGGGCGTTGCCACGGCCGAAAAACCGGCGTCGTTACTTGGCCGGCACGGCGTTGAAGGTCAGCAGCTCCGCCTTGTTGGCATCGCTCAGGGTAAGCTGGTTGCCATTGATGGTGTAGCTGGCAACCTTCTCCAGAGTCTGCAGGTACTCCATCTCCTTGCCCATCTGATCCCCGATGCACATCATGCGGGTAGCCCCCATGGGGCCCAGCGCCAGAACACCGTCACCCTGCTTGGTGATGGCGCCAAAAAAGCGGTTGCAGGCGCCCTTGCCCGCCACCTTGCCGTCTGCAACATGCAAAGTGAAGGTATCGCCGGTTGCACCTTGCAACTGCCAATCGGATGCCTGCAGTTGAGCCATGTTGGAACCCGTTGCCACGGCGCAGCCTCCCAGGGCCAGAGCGGCCAGTAATATCAGCTTCTTGCTCATGAATTCACCTCTTAATGATTAGAACCATCAATTCGACCGCCTGTTTACCACGGTATGGGACTCAGGCCAACGAAATTTATTGTGATCCGAGTCCCCTTTACTAACAGCTGGCATGTGCCATGCTTGGATCCAGTTCCGGACCCATGGAGGGGAAACGAATGGTCAGATCGCTCATCATCACGCTGCTTGCATCCTGCGCCAGCATGGCCGTTCAGGCCGCCGACTGGGATCTCTTCAAGCAGGAGTCGGACCCCGCGCTTTACATGAAGAGCTACTCCGGGGTACTGCTCAATCAGCAAGCTCATCACAGCGACAGTTTTGATCTCTGGCTGGTCAACAGCGGCTATCAGTACCCGGTGATGGATGATATGACTGTTTTCATGGAGGCCGGCCCGGCGGTGGCGGATCAGAACCGCCAATCCGGCTTCAACATGAGCTCGGGGGTACGCTACCAACTCTCCCCCTCCATCCATATTGGCAGCCAGATCACCCACTTGGCACTCGACCAAGAGAGTACTCTGCTGGAACTCAACTCCAGCCTGCTGCTGACCCCCAGACTCTCCCTCACCGCCAACTATGGCATTGGCGCCTTTACGGCCGAGCAGGCACTCACGTTGGGAGTCGGCTTTACCTTCTGATCGTCAGAGCAGCGGTGTGGCACTCACTACCACGCCGTTGCGATCCGCATAGACATAATCCCCTTCATGAATGGTCACTCCGGCAAAACTGACCACGGCGCCGAGTTCCCCCTGTCCCCGCTTCTCGGTCTTGACCGGACAGGCCGCCAACGCCTTGACCCCGAGCGCCAGGGTAGCCAGAGTCCCCACATCCCGGGCGGCACCGTGGATCAAAATGCCTTCCCACCCCTGCTCCACCGCCTTGATGGCCAACTGATCCCCAAGCAGGGCGCGGCGCAAGGAGCCGCCACCGTCGATCACCATCACCTGCCCCTGGCCAGGGCGCGTCACCAGCTCCCGCACCAAGCTGTTGTCTTCGTAACAGGAGAGGGTAACGGCGCGGCCGTAAAAAATATCCTTGCCGCCAAAATCCTGAAACACGGGGTCGGCCACTTGCAGCACATCACCGTGCTGATCGCAGAGGTCGGGCAGTAGATCCAGCATGATTTGATTCCTTTCAGATGCATGAAGGTGTTCATTCTTTCATCGGATTGGCGTTCTGGCAATCCAGTAGGATTCAATATTGCCCAAACAAACTGCTGTGTTTTCAATCAATACCGGTACCAGCCAAAGCTGCCCTTCCTCTACCCAGTAGAGGGCATTCTGGCCGAAACGGACCGCCAGCTCGCAGGCCCGCTCCAGCGGCAACGCCACCGCCAGCGATGACTCGCGCCACTGCTCATCAGGGGAAGATCCCCACAAGGGGCCGGCTACGCTCTCCCCTTCCAGTTGCCGCCACAAGGCTCTTTCACGGCGCAGGTTGCGACGTTCACTCACCGGCTGACTGGCCGGATTCCAGGCGGTGATAATGGCAAAAGCAGGCCAGGGAGGCGGCTCAAATGGCGCAATAAAGCGGATTTTCTTGTAGTTTTCCCACAAAATCATGTCAATCACATGTTACATTCCATTACATTTAATAGGGGTAAAAATCGTCATCAGGCCAAGTATCATGCTGTGAACTTGGGGTTTGACCTATATCAAAACAGAGTTAAAAAGTTGCTATCTGACAGCAAAGAGTGTTGTTATGCTCCTGTTAACTGATAAAATACCGCAACTTTCCGTCATGGATGACCTTTCCGGGCTTCTCTTTATCAGATTTGTTGGGAGCCAAAATGTGGCACAGGGATGTTTGCCAATGCTGATGCCAAATTCGCGATATTCCGACCTGACTCTCATACCCAGGATGACGTAATTAATTTTCAGGATCAGTCAGGAATTCGGCTTGATACGCCAAAGAGTGTTAAATTTAAGATAATTAACTGATAAGAATCTGGGAATTTTCATGCAAACACCACACATTCTGATCGTCGAAGACGAACTGGTCACCCGTAACACCCTGAAAAGCATCTTTGAGGCTGAAGGTTATGTCGTGCTCGAGGCCAACAATGGCGACGAGATGCACCAGGCCCTCACTTCCCACACCATCAATCTGGTGATCATGGACATCAACCTGCCGGGCAAGAATGGCCTGTTGCTGGCCCGTGAACTGCGTGAAAACGACAACATCGCCCTGATGTTCCTGACTGGCCGCGACAACGAAGTCGACAAGATCCTGGGTCTGGAGATCGGTGCCGACGACTATATCACCAAGCCGTTCAACCCGCGCGAACTGACCATCCGTGCCCGCAACCTGCTGAGCCGCACCATGAATGTGGCCGCTGGCGGCGAAGAGAAAAAGCTGGTCGAGCGTTACCTGTTCAACGGCTGGGCGCTGGACATCAACAGCCGTGCCCTGGTCAGCCCCACCGGCGACATGTTCAAGCTGCCACGCTCCGAGTTCCGCGCCATGCTGCACTTCTGCGAAAACCCGGGCCAGATCCAGACTCGTGCCGAGCTGCTCAAGAAGATGACCGGCCGCGAGCTCAAGCCCCACGACCGTACCGTGGACGTGACCATTCGCCGCATTCGCAAGCACTTCGAGAGCGTGGGCGACACCCCGGAGATCATCGCCACCATCCATGGCGAAGGCTACCGCTTCTGTGGCGAGCTGGAGCAGGAATAAGGCTCTTTGCAACGCATTAGAAAAAGGCGCCCTCGGCGCCTTTTTCATTTCTTCGCTACGGATTTCATCCCTTCGCCACCTAGCAATCAGTGGAAATGGTTCACCCTGACCAAAAGGCAGGCAGTGAAGTCTGGAAGCAATCAATGGGAGAGAAAGCAAAAAGCCCACTCGCAGGAGTGGGCTTTTGACTGGAAGCTGGAGCGGGCAGCGGGAATCGAACCCGCATCATCAGCTTGGAAGGCTGAGGTAATAGCCATTATACGATGCCCGCCTGGCATCAAAACTCGTTCTGGTGTGAGGGAATACCCACGACAGACAGCCTGTTGGCTGGGGTGACAACAGCCTTGGCTGCCATCTGGAATTTGGAGCGGGTGATGGGAATCGAACCCACGTATGCAGCTTGGGAAGCTACCGTTCTACCATTGAACTACACCCGCGTGAGGGCTCCTACTATATGCATTTTGCCGCCGAGCGCAATGCTACCTCCGTCAATTTTTTCAATAAATCAATCTGTTCGGACAAGGATTGAACAGGCGGTTGCTTTTTCAGCCAAACATTTAGAACACAGATAATTTACAAGGTTGCCAAGGCCAAACGGCAAGGATAGTCTTGCGCCACTCGACGCGAGGATGGTGGTAATGGATAAAAAAACGCAAAAACGTCTCTATGGCTGGTTGCGCAAGCAATCGAGTCACGGTCGCCGCTGGATCGGCCTCTCCATCGCATTTGGCCTGGGCCAGGGCGTGCTGATGGTGGCACAGGCCTGGCTGCTGGCGACCCTGTTGCATGGCTTCATCATCGAAGGGTCGACTCCGGAGCAATCCATCCCGCTCTTTATTACCCTGCTGCTGGTGACCCTCGGCAAGGCAGTGCTGGCCTATGGCCGCGAAGTGGCCAGTTTTCAGGCGGGCAGCGCGGTGCGCCAGACCATCCGCGAGCTGGTGCTCACCCGCCTCGGCCGGCTCGGCCCTGCCTATATCCAGCGCCGCCCGGCTGGCAGCTGGGCCAGCTTGCTGCTGGAACAGATTGAAAACATGCAGGATTTCTTCTCCCGCTATCTGCCGCAGATGGCTATCGCCGTCTTTATACCTTTAGTGATCCTGGTGGCCGTGTTCCCGGTCAACTGGGCCGCGGGCCTTATTCTGCTGGGTACGGCGCCGCTTATTCCGGTCTTCATGATCCTGGTGGGGGTCGGCGCCGCCGATGCCAACCGCCGCAACTTCCAGGCACTGGCCCGTCTCTCCGGCCACTTCCTCGATCGCCTGAAGGGGCTGCGCACCCTGCAACTCTTCATGCGCACCCAGGCGGAAGGGGAAGCCATTCGCGATGCCTCGGAAGATTTTCGCGAGCGCACCATGGAAGTGCTGCGCCTGGCGTTTCTCAGCACCGCCGTGCTGGAGTTCTTTGCCGCCCTCTCGGTGGCTCTGGTGGCCGTCTACTTTGGCTTCTCCTATATAGATCACCTGAACTTCGGCCACTATGGCAACAAGGTAACCCTCTTTACCGGCCTGTTCGTGCTGTTCCTCGCCCCCGAGTTCTACGCGCCCCTGCGCGAGCTTGGCGCTCACTATCACGCCAAGGCGCAGGCCATCGGCGCCGCCGAACAGTTGCTGGAATTCCTCGAGGCCGAGGTGAGTGAACCGGCCTCCGGTCACGCGCCCTTCCATGCTGACAGCCCCATCCGGGTGGAAGCGCGCGCCCTCGAGGTGTTGAGCGCCGAGGGCAAGGTGCTGGTCGGCCCAATCGATTTCACCCTGGAAGCGGGTTCACGCACCGCCCTTATCGGTGTCAGCGGCGCAGGCAAGAGCTCGCTGGTCAACGCCCTGCTCGGCTTTGCCCCCTATCGTGGCGAGCTCAAGGTCAACGGCCAGGAGCTGGCTACCCTCGACATGAGCCAGTGGCGCCTGCAACTGGGTTGGCTCTCCCAAAACCCCCAGCTGTTCCATGCCTCCTTGCGGGACAACCTGTTGCTGGCCAAACCATCGGCCAGCGACGCCGAGCTGGAAGATGCCCTGAAACGGGCCCAGGCGTGGGAATTTGCCATGGAGAAGGGGCTCGACTATCCGGTGGGGGATCAGGCGGGTGGTCTCTCCGTCGGTCAGGCCCAGCGCCTGGCGCTGGCCCGTACCCTGCTCAAATCCACCCAGCTGATGGTGCTGGATGAACCCACCGCCAGCCTGGATCGCCACTCCGAGCGCGCCATCATGACCACGCTGGAGCAGGCCATGGCCGATCAGACCCTGTTGATGATCACCCACCGCCTCGATCAGCTCACCAAGATGGACAAGATCCTGGTGCTGGAGCGCGGCAAGCTGGTGGAAGAAGGCAGCTTCCAGCAACTCAGTACCGCTCAGGGGCCCTTTGCCCGCCTGCTGTCCCAACGTAACGAGGGTTCTCTCGATGACTGATCTCTTGCCGTTTCTGCGCCTCTACCGCCAGCACTGGCTCAGCCTCTCCATCGGTCTACTGCTGGCGCTGGTTACCCTGGCTGCCGGGATGGGGCTCTTGTCACTCTCCGGCTGGTTCCTCTCCGCCGCCGCCGTGGCGGGGATGGCGGCCGCCACCCGCGATCACTTCAACTACATGACGCCGGCAGGCGGGGTGCGCTTCTTCTCCATCATCCGCACCGCCGGACGCTGGGGTGAGCGGGTAGTCAGCCACGATGCCACCTTCCGGGTACTGACCCGGCTGCGAGTCTGGTTCTGGCAAAAGCTCTCGCCCCTTGCCACCGGCGCCCTGGCCGGGTTTCGCCAGGCAGATCTGCTCAACCGCCTGGTGGCCGACATCGATGCGATGGACCACGTTTACCTGCGCCTGCTCACCCCCATAGGGGCGGCCCTGCTCAGCAGCACCGGCCTGGTGCTCTTCCTCTCCTTCTTTGACAGCGAGCTGGCCCTCACCCTGGGCGCTATCCTGCTGTTTGGCATGATTGCCCTGCCGCTGGTGTTCTACTTCCTCGGCCGCAAGCCCGGGCAGGCGCTGATCGCCGAAAAATCGAGCCTGCGTACCCGCATGGTGGACTATCTGGACGGTCAGGCCGAGCTGCAGATGTTCGCCGCCGCACCCAAGGCCCTTGGCGAGCTGCAACAGGCAGAACAGGCCCTGCTGCGCGCCCAGGCCCGCATGGCCAGGGTGAGCGGACTGGCCAATGCCTCGGTGCAGCTGCTCAGCGGCTGGACCCTGACCCTGATGCTGTGGCTGGCAGGCCATGGCGTGGCAGGAGCGACGCCGGATCCCATCACGGCGCTGATGGTGTTTGCCACCCTGGCGAGCTTCGAGGCACTGATGCCGCTGGCCGGCGCCTTCCAGCACCTCTCCACCAGCCTCACCTCAGCCCGCCGCCTCAACGAGATCCTGCAGGAGGCCAAGGCTCCCGAGTGGGGGGAGGAGGAGCGTCACGCTCCCCAGGGCGCCCTGCAGATCAACGACCTCTATTTCGGCTACCCCGGCAACCCCCATCCGGTGCTGCGTGGCTGCACCCTGCAACTGCATGCTGGCGAGAAGCTGGCGCTGCTGGGCCAGACCGGCTGCGGCAAGTCCACCCTGATGGGGCTGCTGACCCGCGAATGGAGCCCGCAAGCGGGCAAGATCCTGCTCGATGGCAAGCCGCTGACCGCTTACAGCGAAGGGGCGCTGCGCGCCTCCATCTCGGTGGTGAGCCAACGGGTCCACCTGTTTGCCGATACTCTGCGCGGCAACCTCAAGCTCGCCGCCCCCGACGCGAGCGACGAACAACTGGTCGAGGTACTGAACCGGGTCGGCCTTGGCAACCTGTTGGAGGATGATGAAGATCTGAGCGATACCGGCCTCAATGCCTGGCTCGGGGATGGCGGCCGACCGCTCTCCGGCGGTGAGCGGCGCCGCATCGGCATCGCCCGCGCCCTGCTGCACGACGCCCCGCTCTGGTTGCTGGACGAGCCGACCGAAGGGCTCGACAGCCAGACCGAGCGGGAGATCATGGCGCTGCTGTTCGAGCTGGGGGCGGATCGCACCCTGCTGCTCATCTCCCACCGCCTGCTGGGGCTGGAACGGATGGACAGGATCGCCCTGATGGAAGAGGGCCAGATCCGCCTGTGCGCCCCCCATCAGGCCCTGCTGGCCGACGATTATTACCGCAGCCTGCACCAGCGACTGGCGCCGGTCTGACCGGGGTCACACCCTGACGCCATGGCGCGAGAGGGGGCTGGTCGCCACCGACGACTGGCCCCTATAATGTCCCCTCCTTATTCGACAAGATGCTGATATGAAACGCCTGATCCTGATGATGCCCCTGATTGCCTCCGGCTGTGCCAACTACGCCTTCAACAGCAATCTGGATAAAGAGAACTTCGACGACTATTTCAAGCCGGGCGGCGTTCGTATTTACGAACAAAACGAACTGGCCGACCTCAACTATCTCTACCTTGGCACCGTCGAGGGGGAGTCCTGCCAGGCCGATACCAACCAGCCACAGCCCAATGCTGGCGATGCCCGTACCCAGGCCCGCCGTCACGCCGCCGACATGGGTGGCAATGGCGTGACCATCGACAAGTGCGCCGAATTCAGCGATACCCCAGGCTGCCTGAAGCAGGTGATCTGCTACGGCCAGGCACTGAAAGTCGCCGAGGAGTAAGCCATGGCGCTGGCCATCGTCCGCCTCGGCACTCCCCGCCTCCCTGATGAGGGGTTGCGGGTGGGTACCGTGCGCCGCCCCCCTCGCGGGGTGCCCAAAGACAAGTTTGCCAGCCAGAACTGGTATGACGTCTGGTTCCCCAACCTTGCCCCCAGCAGCGAGACCATGAAGCTGGGCCAGGGCGCCGAGACACAGGCCCAGTGGGCGGCGTTTTGCAAGCAGTACAAGGCCGAGATGGCAACGCCCGCCGCCAGACACGATCTGGCGCTCCTGGCCGCCCTCTCCCACACCACCAACCTGTCGGTGGGCTGCTACTGCGAGCAGGAGTCCCGCTGCCATCGCACCATCTTGAAGGAGCTGCTGGTCGCCGCTGGCGCCAGCTTGCGCCCATAAGCAAGCTCCTGGGCACCATCATCAGCATCCCGAAATAAAGAGGGCATCCCGCAGGATGCCCTCTTTTGCATGGGTCCGGTTTCATGGCAAGCGCTATTGCGTCACGCTGAGGCGCTGGCGCAGCGCCGCCTCCTCTGCTGTCGTCATCCCGTCCAAAGGCACAGCCCCATTGTCGGCGAGCCAATGGGCCAGATCGATGGCGGTCTCCTCCAGCGGACGGAAGTTGAGCCCCTGCACGATGGCCGCCTCGGCGCTGATGCGGCCATAGCCGGCATACTCAGCCAGCCCGTTGGGCAAAAGCGTGGGATAGCTCTGCCAGGGCTCGACCCCGGCCGCCAGCATCTCTTGCCAGGGCATCCACTCGGGCTGTAGCACCTTGGCCGGTATCAGTCTCGCGGCCAGCCGCTCCACCCAGTCCGCCAGCGTGATGCCGGGCTTGACCAGGTTGAAGACGCCCCCCAACTGACGCTCGGCGGCCCGCAGGGCAAACTCGGCGCAGTCGCGCACGTCGAGATACTGCAAGCGATCCTGCCCATCCCCCGGCAGTAGCCAGGGCCCCCCTTGCTGCACCCGTTTTACCCACCAGGCCATGCGCCCGGTAGGGTCAAAGGGGCCGCACAGCACACCGGGACGCAGGATGCAGAGCCGCTTCCCCCAGCGGGCACGATATTCGGCCTCGCACAATACCTTGAGCGGGCCATAGTCGGTGGGGAATTCATCCTCGCTGATCTGGTGCAGGGGCGCCGACTCATCCATCTCTGGTTGGGCAAAGTCGCGATAGACGCTGATGGTGGAGATAAAGATCAGCCGCTCGCAGTGCCCGAGCAGGGCCGCCGAGAGGCGCGCCGCCTGCTCCGGGTGGTAGCAGCAGGTGTCGATGACAAGATCCCAGTAGAGACCATCCCCTTGCAGCGCACTCAAATCCCGGTCCCGATCGCCGGTGAGCTGAACCAGATCCCGCCAGTCCGGATGCTGGTAGTGGCCGCGATTGAACAGGGTCACCTCGTGCCCCCAGTCCAGTGCCAGCGCGGTAAGATGGCGGCCGAGAAATCCGGTGCCGCCGATGATCAGCAATTTCATCCATGTCCCTCCTGATCGGCACAGGCGCTCCCGTCTCCCCACCGATCTATTCATCCTCTGCGGCTGATGTTGCGCAAACTGACCGCGCCGCCATCCTGCCGGCTCCTTGTCTGCCCCTACCCTACGCAACTTGGCAGCCAGACACAGCCTGCGCAGCGCCGGGATGGGACGGGGATCACGGCAGCAGACGCGCAGGGATGCTATCGGGTCATGCCTGCGTTTTGGGGCCGGTTGTGCTAAATTGCCGGGGTTTTCAGTCAGGATCCGCCATGAAGTTCGAAATCGACACCTTGGGTATCATCCGCTCTCCCTACAAGGAGAAGTTCGCCATCCCGCGCCAGCCCGGTCTGGTCAAATCGGCCCGCGCCCGCCTCGAGCTGCTGCCCCCCTACGATCAGCCGGACGTGCTGCGCGGCATCGAGCAGTTCTCCCACCTGTGGCTCAGCTTCGTGTTTCACCAGACCATGGATCAGGGCTGGCACCCGACGGTGCGCCCACCACGCCTCGGCGGCAACGAGCGAGTCGGGGTGTTTGCCACCCGTTCCACCTTCCGCCCCAACCCCCTCGGCCTCTCCGTGGTCGAGTTGCAAGGGGTTGGCCGCTCGCGCGGCAAGCTGTGGCTGGAGCTGGGGGCGGTGGACTTGCTCGATGGCACCCCCATCGTCGACATCAAGCCCTACATCCCCTATGCCGACAGCCTGCCGGATGCCCGTGGCGGTTTCGCCCCGGATGCCCCCACCCCGCCCCTTTGCGTGAGCTTCACGCCAGAGGCGGAGCAGCAGTTGCAACCCTGGCTCAAGGCCCATCCCGAGCTGCGCCAGCTGGTGAGCGAGGTACTGGCCCAGGATCCGCGCCCCGCCTACAAGCAGGGCAAGCCGGATGACAAGGTGTACGGGGTGCGGCTGTTTGACTGCAACGTGCGCTTTAGCATCAGCGAACCCGCTTGTCAGGTGCTGGCCATCGAAGCCGCCTGAGGCTGACAGGGCCCCATCAGTGCCCGATTTCACGAACATTTCACGCACCCGGGCGCCTAATGGCCCTGCAAATGGTGTGGTCAGGTGCTACCCTCTCCCCGGCCGCCCACGGCTGCAGTACCCACCCGCCGTTTGCCGCCCATGGAACCGGCCCGACCTCGCGCCCGGCTATGCCACACGGATGTGACGCTCTCACTGAAGGAAACCAATCATGCTGATGAATACCGAACAACGCTACGGCGCCCTCAATATCGGGCTGCACTGGCTGACCCTGTTGCTGATGATCGCCGTCTACGCCCTGATCGAATTTCGTGACATCTTCTCCAAGGGAGATCCGGGACGGGACCTGATGAAACAGTGGCACTTCATGCTGGGGCTGCTCATCTTCGCCCTGGTGTGGGTCCGCCTCTTTCTGCGCGCCATCAGCCCGACGCCCCGCATCGTGCCCGAGTTGCCACCCATGCTGAGCCTGTTGGCCAAGCTGGCGCCCATCGCGCTCTACGGCTTTATCATCCTTACTCCGCTGTTTGGCTGGCTGCTGCTGAGCGCCGGCGGCAAACCAGTCCCCTTCTTCGGCATGACGCTCCCGGCGCTGGTCGCCCCGGATCCCGAACTCAAGAAGTGGTTCAAGGAGATACACGAGACCCTGGGCAATATCGGCTATGCCCTGATCGCCCTGCATGCGGCGGCGACCCTCTATCACCACCATGTGCGCAAGGACAACACCCTGACCATGATGCTGCCGCAGCAGCGCGACTGACATCATCAACACAGACGAAAGAGGGGGCCAACAAGACCCCCTCTCTCTTTCTGGCAAACCGGTTCAAGCCTGCGCGACAAGCGTCTCGGCCACTTTATCCCCGGCTCCCCGGGCCCGCTCTTTTGCCTTGGGCTTGCTGCTTTTGCTATCGGGCAGCGGGTTATTTGGCGGCTCGATGGTCGCTCTCTCCGCCGGTTGGGAGTGGCCAATAAAATTGCCTCCCTTGCAGATGGAGAGGGTGCCTCCCTTGAATACGCCCTGCATCCGGCCATTTTCCAGGATTTCCACCTCTTGCGAGCTGCAGGTGCCGTCCAGCAGGCCGTTGATGACGACCCTGGGTGCACTCACCTCCCCTTCGACAAACCCACCCTGCATGATGCGCAGCACCCCCTTGCCAATTTCGATGGTGCCATTGACGTGCCCCTGCACCTCCAGGTCACCATCAAGCAGCAGCTCTCCCTTGAAGCGGGCTCCCGCCGCGATCACGGTCGTGCCCGCCGGCGCGCTGTCACCGGACTGACTCGCACGTTTTCGTCCAAACATCCTGACTCTCTCCATCAACCAAATGAGCAAAACCAGCGGCATGGGCGCCACCGGCCATAAGTAGTTATCCGACCCCAGCACATAGAGCAGCAGGGCCGCTCCCCAGCAGAACCAGACGATATAAAGAAGGTCGCTACGCTCCCTGCCTTGCAGGCAGGCGCGCCATCTTCGGGGCTGATCTTTCATCCATCACCCTCTCTTGCTGCATGAACCGCCGGCAAGATACCGGACTGGATGCCATCAATAGCATCATGTCCGGTTTAAACGACCAGTTGACAAAAAGTCTGAAGTCGGGCTGATTCAGTCCCGATACAGGAGGGGCGCATTAGGATACGGATTGACTCTGCATGACTAACCCTTTCTAATTGGCAGCCTGGACCTCCTATGACCGCCCATATCATGAAAATTTTATTGGTCGAAGATGACAAGCTGCTCAATCACCACCTCTCCTCCCTGCTGACCGAGGCCGACAATCAGGTTTACAGCACGGATCAGGCTGGTATTGCGCTGCACTACGCCGCTGACTATCCCATTGATGTGGCCATCATCGATCTCGGCCTGCCGGACATGGACGGCCTGCAGCTGATCCGCCAGATGCGCGAACAACAGATCCCCTTCCCCATCCTGATCCTGACAGCTCGTGGCAACTGGCAGGACAAGGTCGAGGGGCTGGAAGCGGGCGCCGATGACTATTTGGTCAAGCCGTTCCAGAAAGACGAGCTGCTGGCTCGCCTCAACGCTTTGCTGCGCCGCAGCGCCGGGTTTATCTCCCCACGGGTGAAGGCCGGTGATTACGAGCTGGATCTCTCCCGCAAGGAGCTGACCATCGCCGGCGAAGTGGCGGTACTCACCAGCTTCGAGTACCTCATTCTGGAATACCTGATGCGCAATGCCCGTCAGGTGGTTTCCAAGCAGCAGCTGCTCGATCAGCTCTACGGCGACGGCGAAGGGGACCCCAATACCATAGAGGTAATGGTGAGCCGGCTGCGCAAGAAGCTGGATCCGGAAGGGACGATTCAACCCATCTCCACCATCCGCCGCCAGGGCTACATCTTCAACCTGTCGTGCAACTGATGCAGCTCCCCCTGTTGCTGCGCCCCGTGCAGCTGCTGCGCCGCTCCCTGCACATCAAGCTGCTGCTCAGCTCGCTGCTGGTGATCGCCCTCATCATGAGCTTTGCGGTGTATGCCCTCTACCTTGCCCATGTCGAGGAGCTGAGCCAGAAGGCGAGCGCCCGGATGCAAGAGAACCTGGCCAAGCTCTTCTCCTCCACCGAGCCCTCCCAGAACAAATCCGCCGATCTTGGCCACCTCTCCCGCAATGCCGGGGATCGCAACCTCGACACCCTGATCTGCCGTGCCGACGGCGCCCTGGTGTGGTCCAGCCTGCATCTGCCCGAGGTGATCAAGACCAAGCAGACCATCTGCGGGGATCTGATGAAGTACCTGGGGGGGATGGATCTCGACTACTTCTTCAAGAAGCACACCATACAAAACGGCGAGAGCTACTTCGTCTACAGCCTGCGTTTTGTTCGCAACCCCGGCACCGGCACTACCGCCTACTACGTGGTGATGATAGATTCCGCCAAGCGCTACCACGCCCAGGCGCTCGCCTACCTCAGCCAGACTGCGCGCCAGGCGCTGCTGGCCTATATGCTGCTCGCAGGCATGCTGGTGCTTACCACCTTCTGGAGCCTCAGCTCCCTGCGCGCCATCGCCCGCCAGCTCGACGAGATCCGGGCCGGCAAGCTCGACGCCCTCTCCAGCGATGTCGAGCGGGAACTGGCGCCCCTTACCGACTCCATCAACCAGTTGCTGGAGAACGAGCGACAGCAGACCCAGCGTTACCAACACGCCCTCAACGATCTCGCCCACAGCCTGAAAACCCGGCTGGCGCTGATCCAGATGACCACCCGGGAGAGCAAGCTCGGGCGCGACATCCACGACAACATCAACGAGCAGATCCTCACCATGGATCAGATGGTCCAGTACCAGCTCAGGCGCGCCGTCACCGGCCGCCAGCGCCTCGCCAGCAAAGGCACTGAGCCGGTGCCCCTTATCGAGAAACTGCTGGCCAGCCTGACCAAGGTCTATCGCCACAAGAAGCTGCAGACCCAGTTTCACTTCGATGACGACGCCCTGTTTCACGGTGAGCAGGGGGATCTGATGGAGCTGATGGGCAACCTGCTCGACAATGCCTGCAAGTTCGCCATCAGCGAAGTGCATGTGACGGTGTGCCGTCAGGCCGAGCAGCTGCGCATCGAAGTGGAAGATGACGGCCCCGGCATAGAGCCGGCCAAATCGGAGCAGATCTTCCAGCGCGGCGTGCGGGCCGACAGCTCCCCGGGGCAAGGCATTGGCCTCGCGGTCGTGACCGAGATAGTCCACAGCTACGGCGGCCAGATCCGGGTGGACGAATCGCCCCTTGGCGGTGCCCGCTTTACCCTGACCCTGCCCTGACCCTCAGGGCCCTGCCACTGGGCCCCTTGCTTTCCCCTCCTGCAATGCGGGTCGCGCCTGTCGTGCGCCCGCAGCACAAATCCTCCACCGTTTTCATTCAGATACTTGTGATGCGCCCCATCTCGGTTAAGCTAGGGACGTTTTTGTCTGTTAACCCTTTGATGGACTTGCTATCACACCATGGAAAACATGTTTGAAAGATTGATGTATGCATCGCGCTGGATCATGGCCCCCATCTACCTGGGACTCAGCCTTATCCTGCTGGCACTGGGCCTGAAGTTCTTTCAGGAGATCATCCATATCCTGCCGAATATCTTCGCAATGAAAGAGGTGGATCTGGTGCTGGTCACCCTGTCACTGATCGATATCACCCTGGTGGGGGGGCTCATCGTGATGGTGATGTTTTCCGGTTATGAGAACTTCGTCTCGCGCCTCGACGTGGGGGATGAGAGCGACAAGCTGGTATGGCTCGGCAAGCTCGACGCCGGTTCCCTGAAGAACAAAGTGGCCGCCTCCATCGTCGCCATCTCGTCCATTCACCTGCTCAAGGTGTTTATGAATGCCGAAAATATCCCCAACGACAAGATCAAATGGTACCTGTTGATCCATATCACCTTTGTCGTCTCCGCCTTTGCCATGGGCTATCTGGACAAGCTGACCCGCAAATAAGGCTCGGCCTTCATACACTGCGGCCACCTTCGGGTGGCCGCAGTGTTTTTACTCTTCCCCCTTTCACCGTATCCAGACGTCCCACCGACCCATTCAGGCAGCAACCCAGCCCGTGTTTAATTTATTGATCCACGACTGATTATTGCCCATTGCCTCTTCCAGAAAAGGCTTCATTCGGTATCATGGTCGCTCGACAAAGCAACGCATCCGAAGGCTCGCCATGCGCCTTCTTGCCGATTTTGTCCGAAGCATATTGGTTCATAACAGCAGTGTGGGAGCTGTAACTCAGGGGCGGTAGCTTGACCGTAGTGAGTAATCCGTGATGACAAATGTTAAACCTTGAAAAAATATGCATCCTTTATACCTATAAGAGCTCTTTATTATGAAGAAAACTCAAATAATAAATCAATTGGTAGAGGCAGTAGATGTTCATACATTGGAGCGCTTTTCTGCCGATGATTATAGGAATTATTTAAAGAGTGAAGGGCTATTTATGGTTAATCATCACGACATTCTAGTATCATCATGTGCTGGATACCCAATTGCCTTATCAAAGAAACATTTAGACATATACATTGAAGAATTAAAAAACATTAGACATCTACTGCCATAATAAAATAGCACATATTATATACTTGTTTTATTCTCGTTTTTATTTTTTAAATATCAGTTATTTACCCTGTTTATTATCAACATTAAAATATCTCTGTTTGAGGGAAGCCGTGAGCAAGGTGATACTAAAGGGATTTATTATTGTTCCTCCATCAGCTTTAGCTCAGGTTAAAGATGAGCTTGCCAAACATATCCAACTGACTCGCACTGAGCCCGGTTGCCTTGTCTTTGAGGTAATTCAAGATAGCGCTAATCCATGTCGATTCGATGTCTATGAAGAGTTTGTCGATAAGCTCGCCTTTCAAGCGCACCAAACCAGAGTCAAATCCTCGTATTGGGGAGAGATCACGGTCAACGTAGAGCGCCATTATACGGTGACGATAGCTGAATGATTTTCAGCTACGAGAAAGTCATCATCTGTTCATGAAAGCCCCATGACGCTTGACTCATCAAGTCGACCCCATCTCCATTTTTAACTATTGAGGAAACCATGATCCGTCCATTATCTACTGCCGATTTGGATGCCGTGGTAGAGCTCTGGTATCAGGCATCCATACGGGCTCACCACTTTATCCCCGCCTCTTTCTGGCATGCACAGCGGGCGGAGATGCGGGATATCTATCTGCCCGCCAGCGAAAGCTGGGTCTATGAGGAAGGTGGCCAGCTCCTGGGGTTTGTCTCCTATCACCAGGGAGCACTCGCAGCCCTCTTTATTACCCCGGACAAGCAGTCACAGGGGCTGGGTCGCCAACTGATTGAGCACCTCAAAAGACGATATGAGCGCCTCGATTTGAGGGTGTATGCAGAGAATGATGCAGCGCGGCGCTTCTATGTCCGCAGCGGTTTTATCGGTGGGGCACACCAAGTGTGTGAGCATAGTGGGCGTTCTACCATCCCGATGTACTGGCAAAGATATTGAGTAGGAGAAACTTAATACACAGCTCATAATATTGAGTCGAAACAATTGATATTAGCTATAAAATAGCTATTAATGGCAACACAAGGAACGTAACAATGTCATATGAAGAGATAGCCAAGGTTTGTGAACAACTCAGTTATAGAGACAAGTTTCGACTTGCTCAACTTTTACTTCAATTAGGACGAAAACAAGAAGAGGATGAATACCCCGCCCCACGAATTACTTCTGAATCAAATGGTCATGATCAAACTGATTATGTTACCGAACGATTATTAAAGTTAAAACCAAGCAAGCTCACGTCTTTATCCAATTCCATTAGCGCGATGTTTCAATTCCAAGGCGGAATTTCTGAAAAGGACAAACAAGATATTATTGCAAAGCTAAAACAAAAAAATGTTATTCATATAAGTGATACAGGTAAGGTCTCATACTCGCAGTAATGTAAAAATTACCAAATACGCACTCATGACAAGGCCACCATTGGGTGGCCTTGTTGTTTCTGGCATCTTCCGGACAAGCCACGGACGGGTTGCAACACCGCCGCCCATACTCCCGCTGGTATAGGCCACTTCCTTCACGCCACCCTGACGGGGTGCCAGCTTACAGCAAATCGTGCTTGTCCAGCAGGCGATAGAGGGTCGCACGGGAGATATCGAGCTGGCGCGCCACCTCTTCCAGCTGATCCGGGAAACGGGTCAAGGTTCGTTGCAACGCCTGGCGCTCCGCCGCTTCTCGCACGGCCTTGAGAGAGTTGTTCATGTTCAGCAGCTGGGAGTCCCTGTGGATCAGCTCCATATCCTGGGCATCGATAAAGGGGCCCGAACACATGACGGCGGCCCGCTGCACCCGGTTGCGCAGCTCCCTGACATTGCCTGGCCAGTCGTAAGACTGCATGGCCTGGCGCGCCTTGCGGGTGAAACTTATCATGCGATTGCCCCGCGCCTCGGCCAGGACCTCGTCCGCCAGCAGCTGGATGTCTTCGGCTCGCTCACGCAGCGCGGGTGTGCGCAGGCGCACCACATTGAGCCGATAGTAAAGGTCCATGCGAAACGAGCCGTTGGCCACCGCCTGCTCTACGTCTATGTTGGTTGCGGCAATGACCCTCACATCGACGCTGCGGGACACATGGCTGCCCACCGCCTCTATGCTCTCTTCTTGCAAGAAACGCAGCAGGGTCGCCTGATCTTCGAGCGGCAGTTCGCCTATCTCGTCGAGGAACAGGGTGCCGCCATCGGCCGCTTCTATCCTGCCTATCTTGCGACTCTGGGCCCCGGTGAAGGCCCCCTTGACGTGACCGAACAGCTCGGACTGGATCAGCTGGTGGGGCATGGCGCCACAGTTGACGGCCACGAAGGGACTATCTTCCCCAAACGCGCTGTAGTGCAGCTCCCTGGCGACCAGCTCCTTGCCGGTGCCGCTGGGCCCGGTCACCAGCACCGGCAGGCGACAGTGCTGCAAGCGCTGGATCTGTTCACGCAGCTGACGAATGGGGGCACTCTCCCCCTGAATGAAGCGCGGTTGTTCCGCTATTTTCGGGCGATAGCGCCTGATCAGCCGGGCCATGCCGAGGGCATGGCCCAGACTGTGGGAGAGCCGTATCCGCTCGAGGGGAAAGGTGTGAAAATCATGGAAGCAGGCGGCCAGCAAATTGCGCATCTCCTCACTGGCGAGGGCATCACGCTGGATCAGGCCAATCCACAGGCTGCTCGCGTGCTGCGTGATCAAGGCCGACAATGCCTCGTGCTGATCAGGCTCGATGGCCACCAGCACCAGGGGATAATCCTTCTCCTGCAACTTTCTCTCTGCCATCGCCAGTGAACTTGCCTGCTCCACCCGCCACTCGCTTTTGACCAGCAGACTCTCCAGTACGGCACATGAATTGATGAGCAATAATGCCGTTGCTGTCATATGGAAACCTCCTTGTTCGAGCTTCTTATAAGCGTGCCAATCCTGACCCCGCAAGGTTCATGTTTTTATTTTGATAGAAATTCTCATTATCAAAGAGCTTAATTCGAACACATCAGGTGACGATAACTATAAACCATCCCGCCTAATTGACTGATGCGCAGCAATATTGAGACAAGTCAGTCTTAGGCTGAGAAAAATAAATTCATTGATAAACAACACCTTGGTGGATGACATAAAAATGCAGTCTCAAATTTGAGACAAAACAGTACGATCTGAAAACAAAAAAGTGATTTAAATCAACAAGTTAAGTTTTGGCATCGCCATTGCTATATCTGTAAACTCCAGGTGACAAACAATAGAGATAGCATGATGAAATATATTGTCGTGGCGATCCTTTCACTCCTCCAATTGATGAACTCATCACAAGCGGAGAATCGTGTTGATTTGGGGTCGCAAGCGCTTGGCAATATTCGTGGCAACCTGGGCGTCAATATGGTTGCTGGCAATCACAACCAACAAGGCAACCTCGCATCTATTTCCCTCTCGGGTCCGGCCGTAATTCAGTTCAGCCAACAGAATCAATCCAGCATCACCCCGGGCGGTCACCAGAGCGTCGCTATCCATGGCGCGGCACTTGGCCAGACCCAAGGGCTTTTGAGCATCAACCAGGCAGCGGGTGAAGCCAACCAGCAACTCAATGGCTTCGCATTGTCACTGGGCGACGCCGGGATAAGCGTCGTGACCGACGTGAATCTCGGCAACAGTATCGCCAGCCCCTCCCCGGGCCAGCTCCCCGCAAGCATGACAACCAGCATCTATCTGGATGACAACGCCCTGAGCGGCAGTAAAGGAGTCATTCAGGTGAACCAGGTCACGGGACAGGGCAATCAGGCCGTCAACATGGTTGCCCTGCCCCTGGCGGGCGCAGTAACGGCATCACCCTGATGCCGCAGGGACAGGAAGCGAAGTCCGGGAGCGCAGCACCTGCCGATGGGCGGATCTTCCCCAGAAAGTTCAATGGAGAGACTCAATATGCGTGGACTTATTTACAGCTCATTAGCCGCCGCTGTCATCATGGCGATGTCCGGCACCGCATCCGCCGAGTACCGCGGTGACAAGGATGAGACAGGGGCAACCTTGACCAAGAAGGTCAAGGCTGAGGTCGATGTGAAGTACGAAGGCAAGGTGATGGTCGGCGGCTTTGTCAACGTCAACAAGCTCGGCATGGCCGTCGTGGACAACCAGCAATCCAGCACCATGATAGGCACAGTCAACAGCAGAACGGAGAACGCAAGCAAGATTGATGGCTCGTTCCAGGGGGCATCCGGCAACATCGGCGCCAACGTGGCGGCCGGTGACTCCAACGTGCAAGGCAACAGCGTCTCCCTGGCCGCCTATGACCAGGTCGATGCCGAGTTTGTCATGGGCGGTGGCCACCCTCACGGCAGCGCGGGTGGCTCTTCGGATGCCGAGATCTTCTCCAGCCAGAGCGCCAGCATGAACTGGGCCAGCAACCAGGGGCACCAGAACAGGGCGAGTGTCGGTGGTGGTGCCTTCAAGAATGCCGCAGGCAATATCAACGCCAACGTAGCCTCCGGCTCCGGCAACGTGCAGGCCAACAACCTGGCCGCCTCGGTATCCACCGGCGCCATGGCGGTAGCCACCGTGGCCAACAGCCAGCATGTGTCCAAGAACCTGACCGAGAACAAGAGCCTGAGCGCCACCAGAACGGTGGAGAACGCCCCGGTTCACCTCAAGCTCGATGCCAAGGGTAATTACGAGGGGACGAGCAAGCAGTCCAACAACGTCTATCCGGAGATCTGGCAGGATCGTGATCACCCCAACGGCGGCAGCCTCTGGGGTCACATCGACTACGACAATCTGGACAACGACGGCAGCAAGGACTCCAAGTTCGAGTTCAAGGAAGAGGGTGACATGACACTGCACGGCTCGGTGACCGGCTACATCCCCGTGGTCAACACCTACACCGCCCGTGAGACCTTCAACCATGCCACCATAGACGGCGGCTCCTTCAATGGCGCCGTGGGCAATATCGGGGTGAACGTCGCGTCTGGCACCAACAATCTGCAAGCGAACAACCTCTCGCTGGCAGCCGGATTTGCCAAGTGATCCACCCTTGGGGGGCCTGTGTGCCCCCCATTTTTTGCCCACAAGGAGGTGTCAATGCGCTGGCTATTGCCGTTGCTGTTCAGCCCCGTCGTCTGGTCGGCGACCCTGCCGATGGGAGAGCATCTCCCGGCGCTGGGGGGGCTTGCCAAACCGGTACAGAGCATCCAGGAGCGCCGCTATGCCAATCTCGAGCGCCAGCATACCGACTTCAGCTGTGGCGCGGCGGCGGTGGCCACCATACTGCGCCATGCCTATGGCCAGGCGACCAATGAACGCTGGGTGATGGACGGCATGATGGCCATGGCCGATCCGGCGCAGGTCAAACGCTACGGCTTTTCCATGCTGGACATGAAGCAGTACGTGCAGATGCTGGGGATGCGTGCCCGGGGTTACCGCCTGAGCGATACCAAGCTGCGCCAGGTAAGGGTGCCGACCATAGTGCTGCTCAATATTCGCGGCTATCAGCACTTCGCCGTGCTGCGCGCCATCGACCGCCGTGACCGCGTCTATCTGGCAGACCCTGCCCTTGGCAACCGCATCATCTCGTTCAGGGAGTTCAAGGAGAGCTGGAACGGGATCCTGCTGGCCGTGATCGGTGCAGGTTATCGCCCGGACGCTCCCCTGGCCAACCCCTCCCCTCCGTTCTCGGCCAGAGGCAGGGACGGGCTGTTCGCCCCGGTCAATGAAACATCCCTGCTGGACTTTGGCTTCCAGCACAAAGAATTAATGTGAGGTCAACATGAACATCCGGCCCGCCCTCTACCTCGTCTGCAGCCTGGGGGCCTTGCCCCTCCCGCTGCTGGCGACATCCGATCCCCTGGCACAACTGTCGGATCTGTTTGCCCCACAGATGTCCGATAGCGAGCTGGCCGGCTTGCGGGGACGTTATGTCAGCGCTCACGGCATCCATTATTTTGGCATCGAGTTCATCTCCACCCTGACCACGGCCCAGTCCCGACAGACGGCAGCCATGAACCTGGCACTGAGCGTGGAGCAGCACACCCCCAGGCTGGATATTCGCATCAAAGAGGGGGCCAGCGCGGTCGCCACGGCCCCTGCCAGCGCCCCTGTGCAGGGGGCGGGCCTAGTGCAGGTGATGCAGCTGGAAGGGCGCGGCAACCGCTCGGTGAACCTCACCGGCATCGGGACGACACCCCCCGAGATGGCCGGGGAGCTTGTCTCCGCCGGCCATTATCAGCAACAGGGCGTGCTCGGCACCGCCAGTTACAGCGTCTCGGGCAACTACGCGGGCCTGCAGTTCAATACCCCTGATGGTAGCGTCCGGCTGGAGCAGAGCCTGCGGGGCACGGACTTCAGTCGCGGCCTGCTGCAACTCAATCGGGTCAGGGGGGATGGCTTGCAGACCCTCAACCAGACGAAGATCTGGCTCTCCCGCTAGTCTCTGCTCCCCTGACGGCACGAAAAAAGGACGATAAACAACAACAAGGATCCGCTCCCATGAAACAGTCCCCCCTGCTGTTGATGATGTTGACCCCGCTGACATGCTGGGGCGCCACCGCAGAAGAAGAGGCGTTGCAACAACAGCTGGATCAGTTGCGCCAACAGTTGATCCAGCAAAATCAGGCGCTCCACCAGCTGCAGGCCAGGCTGGAAGCCGTCAAGAGCAGCGGAGTAACCGCGACGGGTACCGACACGGCTGCCGTGACACCGGCCAGGGCACAGCAGGAACCGGACCGTCGCAGCCCGGAGCCCGGTCGCAGCACCGAAGATCTGCTGCTGGAGCAGCACAACGTCTTCGATCGCGCCCTGACCTTCGACCTCGGCCTCTCCTACCAGCATTACAACCGCAAGGATCTCGCCCTGCGCGGCTTTCTCGCACTGGATGCCATCTTTCTTGGCGAGATCAATCTGGACAGGGTGCGCTCCGATCAGATCAGTGCCGATCTGGTGACCCGCTACACCCTCAACGATCGCTGGCAGCTGGAGCTCGCCATCCCCTACCTGTTTCGCAGCAGCAACTACCAGAGCACCGGCAAGGATAACTCCAGCCGCAGTTTCGAGGAGCAGAGCGTCAGCGACGGGGGGCTCGGCGATCTCAGCCTCGCCGTCTATTACCGGGTCATGGCCGAAGACGAGGAGTGGCCGGATCTGGTGTGGAATGTCAGGGTCAAGGCACCGACCGGCACGGATCCTTACGGCATCGAGCTAGACACCTCGGCATCGGGCAACCTGATGACCCCGAAGGAGCTCGCCACCGGCAACGGGCTCTGGCAGCTGTCGACCGGTTTCTCGCTGGTCAGGACCCTGGATCCCGCCATCCTGTTCGCCAACATCAACTATGGCCACAGCCTCAAGGAGGATTTTGACGACATCTCCTATCAACCGGGGCAGCAACCGGGTAGCGTCCAGCTGGGAGACTGGTTTGAATACGGGCTCGGGGTCGCATTCGCCCTAAACGAGCGCTTCAGCCTCTCCTTCAACATCAACCAGCGCATCACCCGCGAGTCCGAGCAGGGGGTGGAAGGGTTCGGGATGGAGAAGGTCATCGGTTCGGATGCCAACGCGGCGAGTTTTGGCATGGGTTCGACATGGGCCATCACCGACCGGCTCTCCATGGTGGTCAACTGGTCGGCAGGGCTCACCACGGATGCCCCCGACTACAGTATCGGGATCCGTTTTCCTTACCGCTTCTAGTCAGACCGAGTGTGGGAGGCAGGTTTTATGGGGAACAAACAATGAGGGAGGCATGATGCCTCCCTCGGGTGATTCCGGGCTGACGATAGAGCCTTGCCCTTGCATCGCCTCCCGCTGGGCCGCTTACACCCCCAGGCGATCGCGCAGGGTGTACCAGGCAGCGCCGGCGGCGGTGAAGGGAATGCGGAACATGCGGCCCCCCGGGAAGGGGTAGTGGGGCAGTTTGGCAAACGCATCGAAGCGCTCCGCCTGACCGCTCAACACCTCGGAGAGCAGCTTGCCCGCCAGATGGGTGCAGGTGACGCCGTGGCCGCTGTAGCCCTGCATGTAGTAGATGTTGGGGCCGATACGACCAAACTGCGGCAGGCGCGACAGGGTCAGCAGGAAGTTGCCGGTCCAGGTGTACTCCACCTTGACGTCGGCCAGCTGGGGGAAGGTTTTGCGCATCTTGGGGATGATCAGCCGCTCGATATCCGCCGGATCCCGCGCCCCGTAAACCACACCGCCGCCATAGATGAGCCGGTGATCGGCGCTGGTGCGGTAGTAGTCGAGCAGGTAGTTGCAGTCTTCCACGCAGTAGTTTTGCGGCAGCAGTGAACGGGCCCGCTCCTCACCCAGCACTTCGGTGGTGATCACCTGGGTGCCACAGGGCATGCTCTTGCCGGCGAGCTCGGGCACCAGGTTGCCGAGATAGGCGTTGCCGGCCACCATCACGAAACGCGCCTTGACCGCCCCCTTGGCGGTCTTCACCAGTGCAGGCTGGCCCGGCGTGATGCTGGTGACGGCGGATTGTTCGAAAATAAGCCCCCCCTGCATGCGGATCGCCTCCGCCTCCCCCAGCGCCAGGTTGAGGGGGTGGATATGGCCGCCGCTCTTGTCGAGCAGGGCGCCGACGTAGCGATCGCTCGCCACCACTTCACGCACCCCCTTGGCATCGAGCAGCTCCAGCTTGTCGTTGCCCCACTTCTGCCAGCGGGCCTGCTGGGCCTTGAGCTCGTGCAGCTGCTTCTCGGTCTCGGCGGCGAACACACCCCCTTCCTGCAGATCGCACTGGATGTTGTAGCGCTTGATGCGATCGCGGATGATCTGGCCCCCTTCAAACAGCATGGAACCGAGCAGCCTGGCCTGATCCGGCGGGCAGTTCGCTTCTATGGTGTCGATGTCGCGGCTGTAGGAGTTAACGATCTGGCCGCCGTTGCGACCGCTGGCGCCAAAGCCGACCCGGGCCGCCTCCAGCACCACCACCTTGTATCCCTTCTCCACCAGGTGGAGCGCACTGGAGAGGCCGGTATAACCCGCCCCGATGACGCAGACATCGCACTCCAGTTGCTCGGTCAGAGTGGCAAAAGGCGCATGTTGATTGGCGCTGGCTGCGTAATAACTGTTTACATGCTCGGTCATGATCCCTGTTTCCTTACCGGTTCTTTTCCCTAGCGAGGCATCGCCTGTCACTAGAAATTTGCCGGGGTATGCGCGCTGATGATGCGGCATGTCTGCCCCGACGGATTGCTGAAGCTGTGGGGCTCGCCCGTGTCGATCACATAGCTGTCGCCCGCTTCCAGCTGATAACTCTGTCCTGCCACCGTCAGGGTCACCGACCCCTCCAGCACCGTGCCAACCTCTTCCCCCTGGTGCTTGACCTGGCCACCGGTGTCGGTGCCGGGGGGATAGGTCTCCAGCATGAAGCCAAGCTGGCGTCGGTTGTTGCCGTTGTGCACCAGCTTCATGGAGACCCCCTGGCTGCCCAGCTCGATCAGCTGCTCGGCCTTGATCACCACACCCGGCACGCTCTGCTCCTCTTCGGCGAAGAAGCGCGACAGTGGCAGGCCGTAGACGGTGAGCAGCTTTTGCAGGGAGGCCACCGACGGGCTCACCTTGTCCTGCTCTATCATGCAGATGGCGCCGTGGGTCAGGCCGCTGAGCTCGGCGGCTCGCCGCTGGGAGAGCCCCAGCTGATGGCGCACCGCCGCCAGCCGTTCCCCCATGCTCTGGTATGGCAACCCGCTCATGGCAGTCCCCGGGTATCTTCGCTCTTGTCTCTTTGGTACATGATCAACCTCCCTGTCGCCGCTGGTTAAAATAGCGGACCAATCATCCCCCGGCTGTTTGCTATGTTACACAGCGCGAGCGTTCATTATTTTGCACACCCTTGATACCATCCTGTGGCACCATATGGGATAGACCGTGCGTCACAGCCCATTTTCTAGCATGCTGAACACCAATAATTCAAATATATTTAACACTTGAAAAACATTTCGGCTCACTTTATGTTCTCCCTGTGCTTATTATTTTATACGGCAGCACCACAGGGAGGATCGGGTAACCGGCCCCCTGCTGCCCGGATCCACACTCGAGGCTTCCCATGTCAGGAACGATACCCAACAGCAGCTTGATCAAATCCCGCGCCTATATAGATGGTCACTGGTGCGATGCCGCCAGCGGCCGCACCTTCGAGGTCACCAATCCGGCCAGCGGTGCCGTGATTACCCAGGTGCCCGACATGAATGCCGAGGACACCCGCCGCGCCATCGACGCCGCCAAGGCCGCCCAACCGGCCTGGGCCGCCCTGACCGCCAAGGAGCGCAGCAACAAACTCTACGCCTGGTTTGCCGCCATCACTGCCCACACCGACGAGCTGGCCCGCATCATGACCTGCGAGCAGGGCAAGCCGTTGGCCGAAGCCAAGGGGGAAGTGGCCTACGGCGCCAGCTTCATCCAATGGTTCGCCGAAGAGGGCAAACGCGCCTACGGCCGCACCATCCCGGGTTTTAGCGGCGATCGCCGTCTGGCCACCATCAAGCAGCCGGTGGGGGTGGTTGCCGCCATCACCCCGTGGAACTTCCCCATCGCCATGATCACCCGCAAGGCGGGTCCGGCACTGGCCGCCGGTTGCACCATCGTCATCAAGCCTGCCGCCGAGACCCCTCTGTGCGCTCTCGCTCTGGCGGCACTGGCCGAAGAGGCGGGCATCCCGGCCGGCGTCATCAACATCATTACCTCCCATCAGGCGGCGGCGGTGGGTGACGAGCTGTGCCAGAACCCTGTGGTACGCAAGCTCTCGTTCACCGGCTCGACCCGCATCGGCAAGCTGTTGATGCGCCAGTGCGCCGACACCATGAAGCGGGTGTCGCTGGAACTTGGCGGCAACGCCCCCTTCATCGTCTTTGACGACGCGGATCTTGATGCCGCCGTGGCAGGGGCGCTGGCCTCCAAATACCGCAATGCGGGCCAGACCTGCGTCTGCGCCAACCGCATCCTGGTGCAATCGAGCGTCTACGACGCCTTCGCCGAGAAGCTGACCGCCGCCGTCAAAGCCTTCAAGGTGGGGGATGGCATGAGCGAGGGCACCCAGATTGGCCCCCTCATCAACCCCGCCGCCGCCAGCAAGGTGGCCGAGCTGGTCAACCAGGCCCGGGACGCCGGCGCCAGGGTGCTGCTGGGGGGCGAGGCCCACCCCGCCGGCCCGCTCTTCTATCAGCCCACCATCCTCGGCGAGGTAAAGGGGGACAACCCCATCCTGCAGGAGGAGATCTTCGGGCCGGTGGCACCGCTGGTGCGCTTTGACAGCGAAGAGCAGGCCATTGCGCTGGCCAACGACACCCCCTATGGCCTGGCCGCCTACTTCTATGGCCGCGACATCGCCCGGGTGTGGCGAGTTGCCGAGCGGCTCGAATACGGCATGGTGGGCATCAACGAAGGGATCATCTCCACCGAACTGGCTCCCTTTGGCGGCATCAAGGAGTCGGGTCTGGGCCGCGAAGGGGCGGCCGAGGGGCTGGAGGAGTACCTCGAGACCAAATACCTCTGCTTTGGCGCCATCCGCTAGGCAGGATAACGATCACCCCACCTCGCCTTCATCAAGGGAGGCGCAAACCCGCCCCTCCAAACATGGGAAGGGACGGGCGGGGTCTGGCCAGCCTGCCAAGGCTTGCCACCACACTATTCAAGGACGAAGTGAGCGCTCCCGCCCGGGAGCCTCGCCAACACTCAAGAGAGGGGGCAAACGCCCCCGCAGGGAGGAAAAATGAGTCATTCAGACAACCAGTCAAACCAGGCCTGGCAGGCCCGCCGTGAAGCTGCCGTGGTGAACGGCGTCGGTACCCTGCAGCCGGTCTTTATCGACAAGGCGCAGAATGCCGAGCTGTGGGACATCGAGGGCAACCGCTACATCGATTTCGCCTCCGGCATCGCCGTGCTCAACACCGGCCACAACCACCCGAAAGTGGTGGCGGCGGTGCAGGCCCAACTGGAGAAATTCAGCCACACCTGCTTCCAGGTCACCCCCTACCCCGGCTATATCGAGCTGGCGGAAAAGTTGAATGCCCTGGTGCCCGGCTCCACATCGAAGCGCACCCTGTTTCTCTCTACCGGCGCCGAGGCGGTGGAGAACGCCATCAAGATCGCCCGCGCCCACACCGGCCGCAGCGGTACCATCGCCTTCAAGGGGGGCTTTCACGGCCGCACCATGATGGGCATGGCTCTGACCGGCAAGGTGGTTCCCTACAAGACCGGTTTCGGCCCCTTCCCGGGCGAGGTCTACCACATCCCCTTCCCCGCCGACTATCTGGGGGTGAGTGAAGAGGATGCCCTGCAGGCCCTCGACCTCTGCTTCAGCGCCGACATCGAACCAAGCCGGGTGGCTGCCATCATCCTCGAACCGGTTCAGGGCGAGGGTGGCTTCTATCCCGCCTCCCCCCGCTTCATGCAGAGCCTGCGCCGCATCTGCGATCAGCACGGCATCCTGCTGATCTGCGACGAGATCCAGAGCGGTTTCTGCCGCACCGGCAAGACCTTCGCCACCGAGTATGCCGGCATCGAGCCGGACATTATGACCCTGGCCAAGAGCCTGGCCGGCGGCTTCCCCCTCTCCGCCGTAGTGGGCAAGGCCGACATCATGAACTCGGCCAAGCCGGGTGGTCTGGGCGGCACCTATGCCGGCTCCCCCATCGCCTGCGCCGCCGCCCTGGCGGTACTGGAGGTGATCGAAGAGGAGCAGCTCAACCACAAGGCGCAAGCCCAGGGCGAGCAGATCAAGGCAGGACTGCAACGCATAGCCGAGCGTTTTGACTGCATAGGTCAAATTCGCGGCCCCGGCGCCATGGTGGCCATGGAGCTGGTGAAGCAGCGCGATGCCGCCCAGCCGGATCCCGACCTCACCAAGCGTCTGGTGGCCGAGGCGGGCAGGCGCGGTCTGGTCCTGTTGTCATGCGGTGTGCGCGCAAATGTCATCCGTTTTCTCGCCCCCCTGACCGCCCCTGCGTCCGTGATTGACGAAGGGCTGCAAATCCTTGAAAAGTCACTGGAGGCCGTGCTGGACTGACCAGCATGAAAGTGACCGCTCACCAGTGCAAATAAATGCAATTTTGCCCCTTTTATCGCTTGTCAAGGGGGCCCTGCAAATGCACAATGCGCGGCCACTGAAAGTACCGGTGCAGCCCAGCGGCATCGGTACTTTTTTCACAGTGAACAAACCCATAAACGAGGCCGGATCACCCCCGGAAAAGATAGCGAGATTGGCAGCAATCTCCCGACACCAAGTCTTAGTGAGGAACAACATGGGGCATGTCAATGCTTTCCTGCCGGCCCTGGCCGGTGCGCGCCACCCTGGCGCCCTTGATCCCCGGGCCACTCTCCCGGTTTCGTTGATGGACCGTGCCACCCCGGCACTGCGTGAGGAACAGGCATGATGACAACCCCGGCGGTTGGTCTGAAAAAGACCCTGAAACTCTGGCAGGTCGTGGTCATGGGCCTGGCTTACCTCACTCCCATGGCAGTGTTCGACACCTTCGGCATCGTCACCGAGATCACCGACGGCCATGTGCCGACGGCCTATCTGTTTGCCCTGATGGGCATGCTGTTCACCGCCCTGAGCTATGGCCATCTGGTACGCAAGTTCCCGTCGGCCGGTTCTGCCTATACCTATGCCCAGAAGGTGTTTCACCCCTATGTGGGCTTCATGGTGGGCTGGACCTCCCTGCTCGACTACATGTTCATGCCGATGATCAACATGCTGCTGGCCAAGATCTATCTGGAGGCCCTGTTCCCGAACGTGGAGCCCTGGACCTACATCTTCGGTCTGGCCGCCGTGATGACGGCCCTCAACCTGCGCGGCATCAAGCTGGTGGCCAACTTCAACAGCCTGATCGTCATGATGCAGTTCAGCATCATCGCCGTCTTCATCGGCCTCATCGCCTGGGGCGTCTACAACGGTGAAGGGCTGGGAACCGTGGCCAGCAGCCGTCCCTTCTTCTCCGAGCAGATGCACATCAACCCCCTGCTGACCGGCGCCTCCATCCTGTGCCTGTCGTTCCTGGGTTTTGATGCCATCAGCACCCTGTCGGAAGAGACCCCGGACGCGGATCGGGTGATCCCCCGCGCCATCGTGCTGACCGCGCTGATCGGCGGCGTGCTGTTCGTCACCACCTCCTACTTCCTGCAGCTGTTCTTCCCGGACATCTCCCGCTTCCAGCAACCGGATGCGGTCCTGTCCGAGATTGCCCTCTACGTGGGTGGCAAGCTGTTCCAGGCAGTGGTGCTGGTGTGCACGACAGTGGCGGTGCTGGCCTCTGGGCTGGCCTCCCACGCCGGCGTGTCGCGCCTGCTCTACGTGATGGGTCGGGATCGCGCCCTGCCTGCGCGCTTCTTCTCCTATATCCATCCGAAGTGGCAGACTCCGGCGCTCAACGTGCTGCTGGTGGGCACCCTGGCCCTCTCCGCCGTGTCGTTTGATCTGGAGATCGCCCTGGCCCTGATCAACTTCGGCGCCCTGGTGGCCTTCACCTTCGTCAACCTGGCGGTCATTGCCCACTTCTATGTGAAGCTCGGTCGCAACAAGACCCTGAAGGATCACCTGCTGTTCCTGGTGATGCCCCTGTGCGGCGCCGCCTGCATCGGGGTGCTGTGGCTCAACCTCGAGCCCTCCTCCTTCGAGCTGGGGCTGATCTGGGCGGCGCTCGGTGCCCTCTACCTGTTCCTGCGTCTGGTGGTGTTCCGCATTCCGCTGCACACCGCCGACAAGGTCGAGGTGGCCCAGTAAGTCTGTGCGAGCATGAATGTACTGAATCAAAAGGAGCCTTTAGGCTCCTTTTTTCATGCCTGATTGAAAGCCTGATAAAAAATCCCTTTGTACTCAATTCCCTAGCTTGCCCCTCTTGCCCCCACCACCCATGACCAAAAACGGTGTTCACCCGGATAAAGTGACCATTTATTCGCGCCTCTCTCCTCCCTTATGCTGGTCGCCAGAGCAGGAGCCATGCACCAGACAGATCCCCTTGCCAGCCAACCGGAAGAGGCCACCCGGCCCGGGCGCCTCTTCCTGTACCAATGCGCCCTGCAGCGGCGAAATGGCGAGATTCCGTACTGGATGAGAGCGAGGCTCCCTCATCCAGCGTGACCTGAAAAACGGGGGAAGAAGTAACATGAGGGCAGTACGGGGAGAGTGATCGCTTACCTGTCAAAGCAGAGTGCAAAAAAATGCGATCCGGCGCCCATTATTGCTTGTCACGGGGGGGCCACAAATGCAAAATACGCGGCCAATTGAAGAGCCGATGTTCCTTGCGACATCGGTTCTTTCTTTTGGGCAGAACACCAAACCAACCACAGAGGCCGGAAACCTTCCGGAAGTGATACCGAGATTGCCAACAATCTCCCGACGTTAAGAGGAAAAAAATGGGGCGTTTCAATGCTTTCCTGCCGGCCAACACCGGTATGCGCCTCCCCGGCGCCCTTGATGTACAGGTCTGCGAATTTTTCGTCTCCCTGTGCGCGTTGCAAGCATGTGCTCCGGCACTGATTGAGGAGAAAGCGTAATGGCATCTCAAGGCGCCAAGCTGCTCAAGACCCTGACCCTGACTCAGGTTATCGTAATGGGTCTCGCCTATCTGACCCCCATGGCCGTATTCGACACCTTCGCCATCGTCGGTGACATCACCGAAGGCCGGGTCGCCACCGCCTACCTGCTGGCGCTGGGCGGCATCCTGCTGACCGCCCTCAGCTATGGCCACCTGGTGCGCAAGTTCCCCTCCGCGGGCTCTGCCTACACCTATGCCCAGAAGGTGTTCAACCCCTACGTCGGTTTCATGGTCGGCTGGTCATCCCTGCTCGACTACATGTTCATGCCGATGATCAACATCTTGCTGGCCAAGATCTACCTGACCGCCATGTTCCCGGGTGTCGATCCCTGGATCTTCATCTTCGGCCTGGTGACCGTGATGACCTTCCTCAACCTGCGCGGTATCAACCTGGTGGCCAACTTCAACGGCGCCATCGTCTTTATCCAGCTCGCCATCATCGTCGTCTTCATCGGCCTGATGGGCTGGGGCCTCTACCATGGCGAGGGTGCCGCCACCCTGATGAGCAGCCGGCCGTTCCACTTCGAGAGCGCCAGCATGGTGCCGCTCTTTACCGGTGCGACCATCCTCTGCTTCTCCTTCCTCGGTTTTGACGGTCTGAGCTCCCTCAGTGAAGAGACCCCGAACGCCGGCAAGGTGATCCCCAAGGCGATCGTGCTGACCGCCCTCATCGGTGGCGTCATCTTCGTGGTGGTCTCCTACTGTCTGCAGCTCTACTTCCCGGATCTGGCCCGCTTCAAGGAGCCGGATGCCGTGCTGCCTGAAATCGCCCTCTACGTGGGCGGCACCCTGTTCCAGAGCATCGTACTGGTCTGCACCACGGTCGCCGTACTGGCCTCCGGCATGGCGGCCCACGCCGGTGTCTCCCGCATCCTCTACGTGATGGGCCGCGATCGCATGATCCCGGAGCGGGTGTTTGGCTACATTCACCCTAAATACCGCACCCCGGCCATCAACGTGCTGCTGGTGGGTGCCCTGGCCCTCTCCGCGGTGTCGTTCGATCTGGACATGGCGCTGGCGCTGGTGAACTTCGGTGCCCTGGTGGCCTTCACCTTCGTCAACCTGTCGGTCATCGGCCAGTTCTGGGTCCGCGAGAAACGCAACAAGAGCCTCAAGGAGCACCTGCTGTTCCTGCTGCTGCCGCTGCTGGGTGCCGCCACCATCGGCGCCCTGTGGATCAACCTGGAGCAGAGCTCCCTGGAGCTGGGCCTGATCTGGGCTGGCCTCGGCGTCACCTATCTGTTCCTGCGTCTGGCGGTGTTCCGCATCCCGTTCCGCCAGTACGAAGAGGCGACCGACGCTCAGTAATGGCGCGGATACCGGATAGCAAAAGGGGAGTCACTGGCTCCCCTTTTTAATGCGCTGGCCTGAGTGACGGCGCTCCCCTGCCTCTTATCTGTCAGTATGTTCCCGTGTGGCGCAGCACCGCCTTGCCCGCCGCCTTGAGCGGATCATCCACCACGTTATCGATCCTTGGCGTTGCGTGTCTTGTGGTAGGCCTCATCCACCCCGGTCGCCTCGGCCGCCTTGCGCTTGGCGTAATCCCCCGGGTTCTCTACCGCATTCTCGACCCGCTGCTTGGTGTTGCGCGCCTTGTTGTAGGCTTCATCGACTCCGGTCGCCTCGGCTGCCTTGCGCTTGGCGTAATCCCCCGGATTGTCTATCGCGTTCTCGACCCGCTGCTTGGTGTTGCGCGCCTTGTTGTAGGCTTCATCGACTCCGGTCGCCTCGGCTGCCTTGCGCTTGGCGTAATCCCCCGGATTGTCTATCGCATTCTCGACCCGCTGCTTGGTGCTGGCCGCCGAGCAGCGGCTGTTGACGCCGGTCGCGCTGTTGACCGCGGAACCGATCGCCACATCCTTGGCACTGCAACCGGAGGAAAGAAGATTGGCCTGGGACGGCAGGGAGGCCAGCGCCAGGGGCAGGAGGAGAAGGGACCAATGTTTCATGACAGACTCACCATAGCTAATAACATGACGCCGCAGTGTACCCTCCCAGGCCCAGCCTTGGCACCGGATAGCTCCTTTATGCTCTTTTGGCTCCTCTGAGCCCGCTTCCTCCGTCAGTTTTTAACGCGCCGATGACCTGCCAAACAAAAAGGGAGCCATTGGCTCCCTTTCTTGCGCTGCACGGCGTACCGCTGGCGACTCCCAGCCTTAGCCCTTGTTGACCACGGCGGTGGCGGCCGACTTGACCGGATCCTTCACCACCTTCTTCACGTCCTTGCTGGTCTGCTTGAGATCGTCGCGCGTCTCCTTGAGGCCATCTGTCTTGTTGTCGATCGCCTCGGCGGTGTTCTTCTTCACCTCTTTCACTTCTTTCTTGGCGTCCTTGGTCTTCTGCTCCACCAGCTTGTCGGTATCACAGCGTCCCTTGACCCCCAGTGTC
Organism: Aeromonas sp. FDAARGOS 1407; assembly: GCF_019048725.1. Lineage (NCBI taxonomy): Bacteria > Pseudomonadati > Pseudomonadota > Gammaproteobacteria > Aeromonadales > Aeromonadaceae > Aeromonas > Aeromonas sp. FDAARGOS 1407. The sequence continues at coordinate 2,224,936 of NZ_CP077399.1, read as the reverse complement.
GCGTTGAGGGCTTCGTTTTTGGCCGCTTTTTCGAGATTGCACTCGGCCTGCACGCCGGCAGACAGCAACCCCAGGGAAACACACAGTATCCATGCACGCATGACAGCACCACTCTTTGATTGAAGGAACAACAGCCAGCATATAACGCTGGTGGCCAAGCACAAGCACGAATACGAACGGAGCCCTTCATCGCCAGGCCCAGGAAGATGGTCCGACAGTTTCTGACCGATTTCGCCAAAAAAGATCTCCCCGGGCGGCCAACCAGCGCACGGGTCATGTCATCAAACCATCATAAAAGTGTCACTTTGTCATATTTCTGTCATGGAGCCTTGCTTAAATGCGCCTGTCATCAACTACCCAAGACGGAACGACCGTCTCAAGAGGCTTTATGCAACACAATGACTCCTTGCCGCAGCAGACCGCGACCCGCGCCCTGTTCAACTGGATGAGTGTTATCGTACTGGTCTATCTGATCCTGGTCGCCGTTGGCGCCGTTTCTCATGGTTTCAAAGGCTTCTCCGGCGGTGCCGAGGGTGCCGCCCAGATCTTCGCGTTTGCCAACAACCCCTTCGTCGCCCTGCTGCTCGGCATTCTGGCCACTGCCCTGGTGCAATCCTCCAGCACAGTGACCTCCGTCATCGTCGGCCTGGTGGCCGGCGGCCTGCCCATCAGCATGGCCATCCCCATGGTCATGGGCGCCAACCTCGGCACCACCATCACCAACACCATCGTCTCTCTGGGCCATATCCGGGATCGGGCGGAATTTCGCCGCGCCTTCGCCGCCGCCACCGTCCATGACTTCTTCAATCTCATGGCCGTGGCCATCTTCCTGCCCCTGGAGCTGATGTTCGGCCTGCTGCAAAAGAGCGCCGAGACCCTGGCCACCTTCTTCACCGGTTCCGCCGACATGTCGATGAAGGGGATGGATTTCATGAAGCCGCTGACCGCCCCGGCCCAGCAGCTGATCGACAGCGCCGTCGCCTTCCTGCCGGGCAAGGGTGCCTCCATCGCCACCATCATCATCGGCATCCTGCTGATCCTGGGCTGCGTGACCTATCTGGGCAAGGTATTGCAACAGGTACTGGTCGGCCGCGCCAAAGAGGTGCTGCACAAGGCGCTGGGCCGTGGCCCCATGAGCGGCATCGCCTCCGGTGCCCTGGTGACCATCATGGTGCAGTCCTCCTCCACCACCACCAGCCTGATGATCCCGCTGGCCGGCGGTGGCGTGTTCAGCACCCGTCAGCTCTATCCCTTCACCCTGGGCGCCAATATTGGTACCACCATCACGGCCCTGCTGGCTGCCACCGCCATCAGCGGCGCCGGTGCCCAGCTGGCCCTGACCATCGCCCTGGTTCACGTGCTGTTCAATGTCTTCGCCGTCATCTTCATCTACGGCATCCCGGCCCTGCGCGACCTGCCGGTGCGCGCCGCCGAGTGGCTGGCCCGGGTTGGCAGCGAGAACAAGCTGCTGGCACTGGGTTACGTGGCAGGTCTCTTCTTCGCCCTGCCCGCCCTGATGATGGTGGCCGCCAAGTAACGCTCATCATGAAAACGAGGGGGAGGAGCCTGGCTCCTCCCCCTTCTCATTTGCCTGTTCTGTCACATCCTGCCCCGCCCCGACTCGCCCTGACGCCCCGGCTGGGATAAGATGCCGCTCTCGTTCTCACAAGGGAAAATCGATGAAATTCATCCTGATCGCGCTGCTGGTTGCCGGTGCCGCCTACTACTTCTACACCAGCAGCAACAACAAGAAGCTGGCCGCGGAAAACGTGCGCATCGGCGCCGAGTTCCTCGCCGGCAACAAGGAAAACCCGCTGGTGACCACCACCGCCTCCGGCCTGCAGTACGAGGTGCTCACCAAGGGCAGCGGCACGGTTCACCCCACCGCCACCAGCAAGGTGAAGGTGCACTACGAGGGCAAACTGCTGGATGGCACCGTATTTGACAGCTCGGTGGCCCGTGGCGAGCCCATCGAATTTGGCCTCAACCAGGTGATCCCGGGCTGGACCGAAGGGGTACAGCTGATGGTGGAAGGTGAGAAGACCCGCTTCTACATCCCCGCCAACCTGGCCTATGGCGATCGCGCGGCTGGCAAGATCCCGCCCGGCTCGGTCTTGATCTTCGACGTGGAACTGCTGGGCATCCAGTGACGCCTCCTCCGGGACCGATAACAAGCTGGCCCGTAGCAATCACATCACCGGCAAGATCCCACTGAGCAATTCTGTCCTGATCTTCGACGTGGAGCTGCCAGGCATCCAGTGACGCGTTCTTCGAGCCCGTCACGCACCAACAACAAGGCCAGCATCATGCTGGCCTTGTTGTGATGGAACGGTTGCGATGGGAACACCTCACTCCCCCTTGGCGATCCCCTCGCGGCGCGGATCGGCGGCGCCAAACCATCCCTCTTTGTTGCGCTCTACCCCCTGCAGGCCTGAAGTCTGTTCATTGAGCACCACCTCGTGCCCCCTCGCCTTCAGCCCCTCAACCACGGCATCAGGGGTGCGTCCCGCCTCCAGCTCGGTAGGACCGTTGCGACTGCCGAAGTTGGGCAGATTGATCGCCTGCTGCAGATTGAGCCCCCAATCCTGGGTCCCCAGCAGCGTCTTGCCCACGTAGTTGATGATGGCCGAGCCACCCGGGGAGCCCAGGCTCATCTCCAGCTCGCCGCTTGCCTTGTCAAACACCAGCAGGGGCGACATGGAGGAGCGCGGCCGCTTGCCGGGCTCCACCCGGTTGGCCACCGGCAGCCCGGCGGCATCCACCGAGGTGAAGGAGAAGTCGGTGAGCTGGTTGTTGAGCAGATAGCCGTTGACCATCTGGCGCGAGCCGAAGCCATCCTCGATGGAGCTGGTCATGGCGATCGCCATGCCGCTCGGGTCGACGATGGAGATGTGGCTGGTCGACGGCAGCTCGGGGGTGGCGTCGCGGCCCATGGCCAGCGCCTGCGGCGGCGTGCCCGGTCGAGCTATCCCCATGGAGCGCTCGCCGATAAGCCGCCCGCGCTCGGCCAGATAGCCTTTATCGAGCAGGCCGGCCAGCGGTACCGATACGAAACGGCTGTCGGCCACATACTGGTTGCGATCGGCGAAGGCGAGGCGCGCAGCCTCGCTGTAGAGATGGATGGCTTCAGTCGAGGCGGCAAGCCCCCCTGCCGGGGTGGTGACGGGTTTGAGGGCCGCCATATTGCGACTCTCCAGCATGCCGAAGATCTGGCCAAGCGCGATGGTGCCCGACGAGGGGGTCGGGAAGCCGCACACCTTGCTCTGGCGATAGTCAAAGCAGAGTCCGTCACTCACCCGGGCCCGGTAGCTGGCCAGATCGGCGGCGCTGAGCACTCCGGGATTGGTGGCATGACCGCGCACCTTGACCACCATGGCATCGGCCAGCGGCCCCTGATAGAAGGCATCAGCCCCCTGATCTGCCAGCGTTTTCAGTACCTTGGCCAGCGCCGGGTTGGTCAGCCGTGTGCCCGCCGGCTTGGGGCTGCCATCAGGCTGGTAGAAGTAGGCGCGCGCCTGTGGGTCTTTGGCGAGATAGGGATCTTTTGCCAGCTGGGTGACCAGGCGCGGGCTTATCACAAACCCCTGCTCCGCCAGGGTGATGGCCGGCGTGAACAGACTTGCCCAGGGCAGCTTGCCATAACGCTCGTGGGCCAGCGCCAGGGCGCGCACAGTGCCGGGCGCCCCGACTGAGCGACCACCCACCACGCCATCGTAAAAGGCCATCGGCTGGCCATCTTTCATGAACAGCTGATCCGTGGCCGCAGCGGGGGCCGTCTCCCGGCCATCCACCGCGCTGACCCGTTGGCCATCCCACACCAGCAGCAGGGAGCCGCCACCGATGCCGGAGGATTGCGGCTCCACCAGGGTCAATACCAATTGCACCGCGATGGCAGCATCCACGGCGCTGCCGCCCGCCTTGATGATCTGGTAGCCCGCATCCACCGCCAGCGGGTTGGCGGCAGCCACCATGAAGTCACGGCCCTGCCAACCCTGTTTCTCCTGCCAGCCGCTGGCCGCCTCCGGCGCGATCAGGGTCTGGGGTGGCGCAGCATAGTGAAAGCCCGGTTCGCTGGCACAGCCGGCCAGCAGGGCAAGGGCGATGGCTAGCCCCAGGGGTTTGCGCAACATGACACTCTCCTTGTCTGTTTTATGACCATGAAGGACGACTATGTCACGATTGGCGCTAATGACTCAAGTTACCGAGCCAAATCAATACTTTACTCATTTATCAACAGATTGAGCCGACTCATGCGGTCATAAAAAAACCGCCCGTAGGCGGTTCTTGCTGACAAGGAGTGCATCAGATGGACTGCTCTTCCCCGCCCATGGCGGCAAACAGCGCCGGGATGAACTGGGCCAGCTCGGCGGTCACCAGGGCGAAGTCGGCGTCCAGACGGGCGGCCGGATCCTCGCTGGTGATGTCATCGTTTTGCTCGCGCAGCTCTTCGCTGAACTTGAGGCGCTTGATGGAGAGATCGTCCCCCAGCACGAAGCTGATGGTCTCGCCCCAGTTGAGGGCCAGCTTGGTCACCAGCTTGTCGTTGGCCAGGTGGTTCTTGATCTCGTCGGTCATCAGATCCTGCTGCTTGCAGCGGATGATGCCGCCGTGCTCCATGGCGCTGCGCAGCTCGGCTTCGTCCTCCAGGGTGAAAGAGGCCGGCAGATTGCCTTCGTTCAGCCACTCGGTCATGGTGATCTCGGGCGGGTTCTTCAGGGCCACCGGCACCACCGGCAGGGAACCGATGGACTTGCGCAAGAGAGCCAGCAGATCGTCCGCCTTCTTGGCGGAGCCCGCATCCACCACCATCAGGTTGTCGGCAGGGTTTATCCAGGCAAAGGTCTGGCTGGTGCGGCTGAAGGCGCGCGGCAGCAGGGTGTGGAGGATCTCCTCCTTGAGCGCTTCCTTCTCTTTCTTCTTGAGGGCACGCCCCTGCTCGAACTCGATCGCCTCTACCTTCTCCGCCAGCATCTCCTTGACCACGGTACCCGGCAGCATTTTCTCCTCCTTGCGGGCACAGATGAGGATGTGACCGGAGGCGCTGTGGGTCAGGGTGGAACCGAATTTGCCAAGGGGCTTGACCCACCCGAAACGGGACATGTCCTGACTGCCGCACGGGGTGAAGGCGCAGGCCTCAAGCTGAGTCTCCAGCTGATCCACGGTCAGGTCAAAGGGGCGGGTAAAGCGATAAATCTGCAGGTTTTTAAACCACATGGCGTCCTCGGTCTCTAGATTGTCCGGCGGGCATTGTACTAGAGAGGCGCTTTGTGATCAGCCAATCATTCTCGCTAAATAAAGGACGATCGACGTCACAGGGAGTCATGTTCGCCCCCGACTCGATCGGCAAACTCCCCTAGACTGCGAATGTTTGAATTGTTAACAAGGATCAAAGCATGTTGCGGCCGAGTAGCCCGAAAGACATGGAAGAGATCGTCGAAATCTGGCTGCTGGCCTCCCTGCAAGCACACGATTTCGTCGATGCCTCCTGCTGGTGGCAGGCCCAGGAGGAGTTGCGTTCCCGCTATCTGGATCGTGCCCGCATCTGGGTGTTTGAGGAGCGCGGCGACTTGCTTGGCTTTATCGCGCTGGTGGATGACTACCTGGCGGCCCTGTTCGTACGCCCCGACCGGCAAGGGCGCGGCGTGGGTCATGCCCTGTTGCAGGAGGCCAAACGCCAGGGGGCTTCGCTGTATGCCAGGGTGTTCGTGGAAAACGAGCCGGCGGTGCGCTTCTATCGCCGTCACGGCTTCATGATCGAGGGCGAGGAGTCCGATCCCTTTACCGGCCACCCGCAATACCGGATGCGCTGCATACCCGCCTGACGCCAAGCTGGTGGCCAGTTTCCCTTGAAAAAAGCGAGGGGGATCCTCATCTTGTCTCCATCGGGTGCCGCTGGCACCGTCCCAGGATCCGGGTTGCTTTCTCATGAAAATCCTCCATACCGCCGACTGGCACCTTGGCCATCAACTTCATGGCCATGACCGCCGTTTTGAACACGATGCCTTCCTCGACTGGCTGACCGACACCCTCAAGGCACGCCAGATAGACGCCCTGCTGGTCGCAGGCGATCTGTTCGATACCGCCAATCCCCCCGCCAGCGCCTGGCAGCAGCTCTACCGCTTTCTGGCGCGGCTGCGGGCCGAGATGCCCAACCTCGACATGGTGCTGATCGGGGGCAACCACGACTCCCCTTCCAAGCTCGATGCCCCCCACGAACTGCTGCGGGCATTCGATCTCCATCTGGTGGGCAGCATCAGCCGAGACAAGGATGGCCAGCTTGAGACCGATCGCCTGCTGGTGCCGCTGCACGACAACGAAGGCAAGGTGGCCGCCTGGTGCGCCGCCGTGCCGTTTCTGCGCAGCAGCGATCTGCGGGTCGAACCGCTGGCCGAGGGGCAGGACAGGCTTATCGAGGGGGTGCGTCAGATCTATGCAGAAGTGCTCGCCGAGGGGCGCAAGCGCTGCGAGCAGGATCAGGCCCTGATCGCCATGGGCCATGCCTATCTGGCGGCGGGCCAGCTCTCGGAATTGTCGGAGCGACGGGTGCTTGGCGGCAACCAGCACGCCCTGCCCGCCGACATCTTCACCGGCGCCGACTACACGGCGCTGGGCCACCTGCATCTGGCCCAGCGCTTGGCTGAAGGCGTTCACTACAGCGGCTCGCCGCTGCCCCTGTCGCTGACCGAGACCGGCTACCGCCATCAGGTGCTTGAGGTGACACTGGAGGCCGGCCAGCTCGCAGCGGTAGAAGCCATCCCGGTGCCCCGCAGCGTCGAGATGATCCGCCTGCCACTGGGCTCCCTTGACGAGGCCCTGACCGCCATCGACGCGCTTGAGTTGCCGGATCGCCCGCAGGAGGCGCAACCCTTCCTTGAGGTGCGACTGCTGCTGCCCAAACCCGAGGCCCGTATCCGTGAGCGCATTCTGGCGGCGCTGGCGGGCAAGCCGGTGCGCCTCGCCCGTATCAACACCCAGTATCAGGGGTCGGGACAGGGGCTGGCCGATGGCCGTGAGCGGCGCAGGCTGGATGAACTCTCCCCCACCGAGGTGTTTCGTCTCTGTTATCAACGCCAGTTTGAAGGTGAGCCCGAGGTCGGGCTGGTTGCCTCGTTTGAAGAGATCCTGGAGCAGGTGAAGGAGGCCGGCGCATGAAAATTTTATCCCTGTCAGGTGAAAATCTGGCCAGTTTGACCGGCCCCTTCACCATCGACTTTACCAAAGGGGCCCTCGGCGCCACCGGACTGTTCGCCATCACGGGCAACACGGGGGCCGGCAAGAGCACCTTGCTCGACGCCATCTGTCTGGCGCTCTATGACGAGATGCCGCGCTTTGTCGCCAACCGCAAGAACGTAGCCGAGGTGGGCCGCGCGGACGACGAGGAAAAGCTCAAGGCCAACGACGTGCGCGGCATCCTCAGCCGCGGCCACGCCAGCGGCTTTGCCGAAGTGCAGTTTCGCGGCTGTGACGGTCGCACCTGGCTGGCCCGCTGGGCGGTGCGCCGGGCCCGTAACCGGGCTGAGGGGCGCTTTCAGGCCCAGGAGCGCAGCCTGACCGACGTCGAGTCGGGCCAGGTTTTCTCTGGCAGCAAGCGAGAATTGCAAGAGCGCATCGACGAGCTGGTTGGCCTATCCTGGGAACAATTTCGCCGTGCGGTGATCCTGCCCCAGGGGGAGTTTGCCGCCTTCCTCAAATCCGATGCCAACGAGCGCTCCGCCCTGCTCGAGCGGATGACGGGCACCGAACTCTACTCTGCCATTTCCATCCAGACCTATGAACGGGCGCGGGAAGAACAGCAGAAGCTCGCCGCCATCGCGCAGCGCCTCGGCGACGTGGCGCTGATGGACGAGGCGACCCGTGAAGCGTGGATCGCTCGCCAGCTCACCCTCTCCACCACCCTCAAGCACGAACAACAGCAGCGCCAGCTGATGCAGGATCTGCGGGAGCTGGATGGCCGCATCGCCGCCCAGTTGCAGGGGTGCCGCGAGGGGGAAGAGGCGCTGACCGCCGCCCGGCAGGCTCACGATGCTGCGGCCCCCGAGCGGGAGGAGTTTGCCCGGGCCGAGCAGGCCCAGGTGGCCCGCGCCGATCACGATGAGCTGGCGCGCCTCACCCTGGAGGTGCAGCAGCAGGAGAAGGTGATCGCCGAGCTTGGGCCGGAGCTGGACCGCCTCGAGGAACAGGCCAGACAAAATGCGCTCCATGAGCAGCAGTTGCTGGCAGACAAGATTGCCGCCGAGCGGGAGTGGGGCGCCCTGCAACCCGAGCTCAAGCGAGCGCAGGAGCTCGACACCCGGCTGCTGGAAAAACAGCAGCAGTTGCAGAAGATCCAGCAGGAGGGAAGCCAGGAGCGCGAGGTGCAGCTCACCCTGGAGCAGAGCTGGCAGGAGCTGAGCCAACAGGTAGCCGCCCTCAAGAGCCAGTATCAGCAGTGGGGCGCCTGGCTCGAGGAGCACAGGGAGCTGGCTCCCCAGGCTCGCCAGTGGCAACCCCTGCTCACCGCGATGCAGGATTGGGCCGAGGATGCCGACAAGCTGCAGCAATTGCTGACCCTGCGCGAGCACAAAGTGCGTGCGCTGCAGCAGTTGCAACACCAGCTGGAGCAAGGCCGGCAGGAGCGTAACTACTGGCGCCAGGAGCAGGAGCGGCTGCAAAAATTGCAGGACGATCTGCAGGAGGAGCAGTGGGAGAGCCGCCTTGCCAAGGCGCAGGAGCAGTGGCAACAGCAGACAGAACAGCTGGGCCAGCTGCGCCAGCTGTTGGATCTCGCCAACTATGGCCGCAACCACGGCGAGCAGCACGATCGCCTGCAACAAGAGATAGCCCAGCTGGAACAAGCGCTGACCCGGCTCGCCAGCCAGGGCCAGGAGCTGGCCCCCGCCCTGGAGCGGCTGGCGGTGCAACGGGACGAGGCGCGCCACGCCCTGGAGCAGGCCCGCGCCGTGGCGAGCTTCGAGCAGTATCGCCACGTGCTGAGCGATGGCACCCCCTGCCCCCTTTGCGGCGCCGAGGAGCACCCCTACAGCCAGAGTCAACCCCAGGTGGCAGGGATCCTGGGTCAGCTGGCGGAGCGAGCTCGCAGCCTGGAGCTGGAGTGGGAACGGCTCAATCACCAGCACATGCAGGGCGAAGGGGAGCGCCAGGAGCTGACCCGACAGCTCGCGGTGCGTCGTCAGCATCTGCCCGAGCTAGCGGCGAGATCCGAGCAGCTGACCCAGCACTGGCAACAGCTCGGTGGGGAGGCGCTGCTCGGCCACCCCTTGCCGCTGCGCCAGAGCCCGGCCGAATGGGAGCACCTGCTGGACACCCTACTCGGTCGTGGCCAGGCGCTGGAACAGGGGCTGGCCCAGAGCCAGCAGACCCTGCGTCAGGCCCAGCAGGGGCAGCAGCAGTTGCAGGGTATCCGCCAGCAACTCAGCCAGCTGGCCACCCGCCATCAACAATTTGATCAGCAGTGGCAGGAGGCCGACCGCCAGCGCATCGCCTGGGAAGGGGAAGTGAAGGCGATGAGCGAGCAGGAGAGCACCCTGCGCCAGCGCCTCGAACAGGGGGCCAACCGGCTCGACGAGCAGATGGGCGGCCAACCCTGGCGCCAGTGGCTCGGCAGCCAGCAGTGGCGCGAGTGGCAGCAGACCTGCGAGGCCTATCTGCACGGCCAGAGCGAGTGGGAGCGACTGGCCGGCGAGATTGCCAGCCTGACCCCGACCCTGAGCGCCCAGGAGGCCCGCCTGCAGACCCAGCGCGAGCGGCTGCACAAGCTGGAGCGTGACTATAAGGAGCACGAGCAACAGCGTCAGGGATTGCTGGCGAGCCGTGCGGCCTGCCTGGAAGGTGAAGGGATCCCCCAGGTCGAGGCTCGCTGGCAGGCGCGGTTGCAGCTGGCCGCCAGCCAGCTCGACGAAGTAGCCGGCGCCGGACGCACCCTGCGGGAGCGACTGACCGAGCTCAAGACCCGTCTTGCCCATGTGGAGCAGGAAAAGCAGGTGAGCAGCCGCCGCAAACGCGAGGTACTTGGTCGCTGGGCCGCTCACGCCACTACCCTCGGCATCGCCGAATATGATCTGCGCCGCCTGCTGGCTATCGGCCAGGAGGAGCTCAAGGCCCGCCGCGCCGCCCTGCAGTCACTGGACGATGCCCTGGCCGAGGCCCGTACCCGCCTCACCGAACGGCAACGAGCGCTGGCACAGGAGCAGAGCAAGCGGGAGCGTTATCAGGAACATCACCCCGAGCTGGCCGCCCTCTCCGAGCAGGCGCTCGGCGAGCGGCTGGCAGCGCTGGAGAACCAGTGTCGCACCCTCGACGAGCAGCTGTTCGAGTGCCGCAGCACCCTGGCCCAGGCGGAGGCCGCCGCCCTCAAGGCGGGCAGCCTGCAAGAGGAGTTGGCGAGCCAGCAGGCGGTGGCGGATCACTGGCAGCAACTGTGCGATCTCATCGGCCAGGCCAACGGTGCCAAGTTCCGCACCTTCGCCCAGAGCCTCACGCTTGAGCGCCTCTTGCTGGAGGCCAACGCCCAGCTCGGCGAGCTGTCACCCCGCTACCGGCTGGAGCGGGTGCCCGGCACCGATCTGGCGCTCCAGGTGGTGGATCTCGACATGGGAGACGAGGTGCGCTCGGTAGACTCCCTCTCCGGTGGCGAGAGCTTCCTGGTGTCGCTGGCCCTGGCACTGGCCCTCTCCAGCTTGTCGTCACGCCAGACCCAGGTCGAGTCGCTCTTCATCGACGAGGGGTTCGGCACCCTGGATCCGGACAGCCTGGATCTGGCGCTGGCCAGCCTCGACTCCCTGCAGGCGGCCGGTCGCCAGATCGGGGTCATCTCCCATGTACAGACCCTGGTGGAGCGGATCGGGGTGCAGGTGAGAGTCGAGGCCCTCGGCGGCGGCGAAAGCCGGGTGATCGTGCCCTGACTGGCGCCGCTTGGTCCCATCGGCAACGGGATTGCATAGCAAAAGGCCCCGCCAAATGGCGGGGCCTTGTCGTTTATGCCCACAGCGAGCGCCTTAATTGAAGCGGTAGGCCCCCATATAGAGACTGCCCAGATCCCAGCTTTCGTGCAGCCGGACAGGGCTCTCCCCCCTGGCGGCCCCCAGCGCCACAAACAGGGGGCGCAGGTGATCGTCGTGGGGATGGGACTCCACCGCCCCGGGGGCCAGCCGGCGATAGTCGAGCAGCGCCTGCTTGTCCCCTTGCGCCATCATCTGCTCGAGCCAGCGGACAAACTCCCGGGCCCAGGGGGCCGTGGGGGAGTGATCCGGTCCGAGTGCCCGCAGGTTGTGGGTGATGGCGCCGGAGGCAAGGATGCCGATCCCCTGCTCGCGTAGCCGGCCCAGCGCTTCCCCGAGCTGCCACAGCTGCGCCGGGGTGAAGTTCACGGGGATGGATACCTGCGCCAACGGGATCTCGCTGTCCGGGTCGATCAGCGACATGGGTGACCAGACCCCGTGGTCCAGCTCCCGCCGCACGGCACTGGCCTGCCATCCGGCCACCGCCAGCTCGTCACCCACTGCCTGCTGCAGCCAGGCCGGGCTACTGGCAGGCCAGCGCATATGGTAGAGCGGCTCGGGGAAGCCGTAGAAGTCGTACATCAGGGCCGGAGCCGGCTCGACGTTGAGCTCCAGCTCGCGGCTGAACCAGTGGGCGGAGATGACCACCAGCCCCCTGAGCTCCCCCAGTCGCAGGGAGCTCAGGAAGCGGGTGGCGGGGCGATCCCGCAGCACCAGATCCGGGGCGCCGTGGGAGATAAACCAGACAGGGGCAAGGGACATGACAGTCACTCCAACAAGGTATCGGGTGGCGCTATTCACCAGGGATAACGCCGTTGGAGTACATTATCTGCCCACCCTTTCAGGTTAACAATCAGGTGAAATGGATAAGCACTGTTTACTTATTATTTATAATCACCGGGAGCTAAAACCCTGCTTCACTCTTGCCGCTCTGCGGGCAAGGTAGCATTCCGTTTATCGGTACCAGCGTCCCTCTCCCCCACAACCAGGAGACGGCTGGCCAGCCTGGTGGCCACTTGCTGATCCTGCCATTCCCGCCAGCCCAACGTCAGCGCACTTTCGTGCCGTGGCACTCCGCTTAGCCAGCCCTCATTGCCTGGCCAAAAGCGCGTTGGCAGCGCCTGCATCACCAGCAGGCTGGCCCCCAGCAGAAACAGCCCGGGCCCCGCCCATCCACTGTTTTTCATCCCGAAACCCTTCAGATGCCGACGAATGGACTAACATTCTTGCCCATGCGGGTGACAGGACGGTGACACTGAGCAAGTTGTCATTTTACAACATTTGCTCCCGAATCGGCCGCCAAGACACAGATGGAAACACTTGTCCCCTGTCAGCTCAGACCAGTAGGTGTATACCCTGAAAAGTGACAATCAGGAAAACGTTATCCCTGAAAAGAAAACGTTATCTGGTCAAAACGTTGTTTCTGGATCATAAAAAGAATCCAAAAACTGGTGTATATTGCTCGGCGGAAACTCCTTAACCATGAAGACTGACATGAAAAAGACCAAAATCGTCTGCACCATCGGTCCCAAGACCGAATCCAAAGAAATGCTGGCCAAGATGCTGGATGCCGGCATGAACGTCATGCGCCTGAACTTCTCCCACGGCGACTACGAAGAGCACGGTACCCGTATCAGCAACCTGCGTGCCGTGATGGCCGAAACCGGCAAGCAAGCCGCCATCCTGCTGGACACCAAGGGTCCGGAAATCCGCACCATGAAGCTGGAAGGTGGCAACGATGTCGCCCTGGTCGCCGGCCAGACCTTCACCTTCACCACCGACCAGACTGTGGTTGGCAACAAGGACAAGGTCGCCGTGACCTATCCGGGTTTCGCCAACGACCTGCGCGTCGGCAACCGCATCCTGGTTGACGACGGCCTGATCGGTCTGGACGTCATCGAAATCACCGAGCGTGAAGTTGTCTGTAAAGTGCTGAACAACGGTGACCTGGGCGAGAACAAGGGCGTCAACCTGCCGGGCGTCTCCATCAAGCTGCCGGCCCTGGCCGAGAAAGACAAGCGCGACCTGATCTTCGGTTGCGAGCAGGGCGTTGATTTCGTTGCTGCTTCTTTCATCCGCAAGAAAGAAGACGTACTGGAAATCCGTGAGCACCTGAAGGCCCACGGTGGCGAAAACATCCAGATCATCTCCAAGATCGAAAACCAGGAAGGCCTGGACAACTTCGACGACATCCTGGCTGTTTCCGACGGCATCATGGTCGCTCGTGGCGACATGGGTGTAGAGATCCCGGTTGAAGAGGTGATCTTCGCCCAGAAGATGATCATCGCCAAGTGCAACAAGGCCCGCAAAGTGGTCATCACTGCGACCCAGATGCTGGACTCCATGATCAAGAACCCGCGTCCGACCCGCGCCGAAGCCGGCGACGTGGCCAACGCCATCCTGGACGGTACCGATGCGGTCATGCTGTCCGGTGAATCCGCCAAGGGTAAATACCCGCTGGAAGCCGTGACCATCATGGCCACCATCTGCGAGCGCACCGATGCCGTGATGCCGTCCAACCTGTCTGCGTCCAACGACAGCAACAAGCTGCGCATCACCGAAGCCGTGTGCAAGGGCGCGGTAGAGACCACCGAGAAGCTGGATGCCCCGCTGATCGTGGTTGCCACCGAAGGCGGCAAATCCGCCAAGGCCATCCGCAAGTACTTCCCGAAAGCCTGGATCCTGGCCATCACCACCAACAAGAAGACTGCTGCCCAGCTGGTACTGACCAAGGGTGTCATGACTCACGTGGTTGATTCCATCGCCTCTACCGACGATTTCTATCGCATCGGTAAAGAAGTGGCGCTGGAGAGCGGCATGGGTCAGAAGGGTGACGTGGTTGTCATGGTTTCCGGTGCTCTGGTACCGAGCGGCACCACCAACACCGCTTCTGTTCACGTACTGTAATCCGTACCGAACTGCTGAAAACGGCGCCTGCGGGCGCCGTTTTTTTTATCCCTCCCCCTGCTTCCCTGACAAACCCGATGATAGAATCCACGCGGTTTTAATTTAAGCGGGATATCCCCCGTACATCGAGTAATAACCCGGAAGTTTTATGCTCTCAATACGATTGAAAAGAGCCTCGGCCACCCTGCTGCCGCTGCTCTGTCTACTCGCCAGCCTCTGCACTGCGCAGGCCATGGCACAAGAGGTTCCCCAGCGCGCCAGCGTCCAGCGTGCCCTGGACAGCCTGGGTAAATCCGAGACCCTCACCGTCTCGCAACAAGCCGATCAGAAATTTCTGACCGACACCCTCAGCCTGCTCGACAGCATCGACAAGGAAGAGGCGAAGGCCAAGGCCCAGGCTCAGCGGATCCGGGCACTTCCGGCCGAGATCCGCGACATCGGCGCCAAACTCAACGCCCTGAACGAGGGCAAGAGTGCGGAGCAGATCAAGAACGAATACGCCAGCATGAGCCTGAACGAGCTGGAGAGCCGCCAGCCCGATGTGCTGGCGAACATGCAAAACGCCCAGGAAGCCCTCGGTGCCATCGCCAGCCAGCTCACCAATCTGCAAACCCTGCCGGAGCGCGCCCAGACCAGCATGAGCCGGGTCTACCTGCGCAGCCAGGAGATCCGCAGCCGCCTCAATACCGGCGAGGGTGTCAGCAGTGCCGAGAAGATGAAGCTCAATACCGAGCTGGCACTGCTCGAGTTGCAGCTGGCCAATCTGCAGAAGGAGCTGGACAACCGTACCAGCATGCAGGATCTCGCGATCAAGCAGCGCGACTACCAGAGCGCCCGTCTCGCCAGCGAAGAGCAAAAGCTGCAACTGCTGCAGGAGCAGAGCAGCGCCAAGCGCCTGGGTGACACCGAGAAAACCGCCGAGCAGACTGGCGAGTTGGTGGCCACCGAAGACAGTCCGCTGGTACAAAGAGAGCAGGAGATCAACCACCAGCTCAGCCAGCAACTAATCAGCGCCACCACCAACCTCAACTCGCTGGTGCAGAAGAACCTGCAGGCCAAGAGCTGGCTGGAGCGCGGCACCCAGACCGAACGCAACCTCAATGAACAGGTGCAGATGCTCAAGGGCAATCTGCTGCTCTCGCGCATTCTCTATCAGCTCTACCAGCAGCTGGAGGCGGCACCGACCGTCGCCGTCAAGAACCTGGAAGAGCAGATTGCCGACCTGCATCTGGCCCAGTTCGAGCTGAGCCAGCAACGCGACCAGCTGTTCCAGAAGAACCAGTATCTGGACAACCTCATCGCCCAGAGCCCTGATCCCGTCACTGCCGAAGACAGGGCCAGCCTCTCCAAGCTGCTCGATACCCGCATCAATCTGCTGGATCAGCTCAACCGCCAGCTCGACAGCCAGCTCACCAATGCCATCAGCCTGCAGCTGACCCAGCAGCAGCTGAGCCGAGTCTATGCCTCGGTCGAGTTTACCTTGCAGCAACATATCTTCTGGGTAAGCAGCAATAAGCCCATCGACGGCAAGTGGTTCATCAGCTGGCCGGCCCAGGCCTTCAAACAGGCCTCCGACTGGGTGCTGAAACCTGACTGGAAGGGTTGGGGTGAAATGGTGCTGCCCATTTCGCTGCTCTCTCTTCCCCTGATGCTGGTCGCCGGTCTGCTGATCTGGAAGCGCCCGACCCTGATCGAGCGCCAGAAGAAGATCGCCAAGGATCTGGGCCGCTTCCGCCAGGACAGCCAGTGGCATACCCCGGCGGCCCTCTTATATACCGTGCTGGAGCGCCTGCCGGGCAGCCTGTTCATCCTCGCCATCGGCCTGCTGCTGACCTACTGTGGTCTGCTCACGCCCAAGCTTATCTTCCAGATCACCCTGAACCTCGCACTGGGTTATCTGGTGTTCAGCGTCTACCTCTCCGTGATGCGTCCAGGCGGCATCGCCGAGAGCCACTTCCGCATACCGAAAGCCGAGCTGCAGGCCAAGCGCAACAGCATGCACTATCTGTGGCTGCCGCTGCTGCCCCTCATCATGCTGTCGACCAAGGCGGTAGTTGAACCCTCCACCCTTGGCAACGACGTGATCGGCCAGGCGCTCACTCTGGCGCTACTGGGCCTGACCGCCTATCTGGTCTTCCCCATCTCCCGCGCCCGCATGAAGGGCGAAACGAGCATGCAGAAGTCCATCGTCGCCATGGCTCTGGCGCTGGCCCCCGTGGCCCTGATCATACTGGTCGGTCTGGGCTACTACTACACGGCATTGAAGCTGACCGGTCGCCTGATCGAATCCTTCTACATGCTCATCCTCTGGAGCCTGGTCTATCGCACTGCCCTGCGTGGCCTCGAGCTGGCGGCCCGCCGCCTGGCCTACCGCCGTGCCGTGGCCAAGCGGGAGCACAAGGCCCAGGAGGATGCGGAAGGGGGAGAATCCATTGAAGAGCAGCCCATGGATCTAGAAGAGGTCAGCCAGCAGTCCCTGCGTCTGACTCGCACCGTGCTGCTGCTGATCTTTGGCGTCGCCTTCTACTGGCTCTGGTCCGATCTGGTAGCGGTCTTCGCCTACCTCGACAGCATGGTGCTGTGGCATCGCAGTGAAGGGACTGGCGCCAATGCCGTGCTCTTCCCGATAAGCCTGAGCGACGTGCTGATCGGTTTCCTCCTGCTGGGGGGCGCCTGGTCGCTGGCCCGTAACCTGCCGGGTCTGCTGGAGGTGCTGGTGCTCTCCAAGCTGAACCTGGCCCAGGGCACCGCCTACGCCATCACCACCATGCTCAACTATGTGCTGATCGGGGTCGGCTCGCTGACCGCTCTCTCCATGATGGGCGTCCAGTGGGACAAGCTGCAGTGGGTAGCGGGTGGCCTGTCAGTCGGTATCGGTTTTGGCATGAAGGAGATCCTCTCCAACTTCGTCTCCGGCATCATCATCCTGTTCGAGCGCCCGGTGCGGATCGGTGACACCGTCACCATCGGCAGCTTCTCCGGCACCGTCTCCAGGATCCGCATTCGTGCTACCACCCTGACCGACTTCGACCGCAAGGAAGTGATCATCCCCAACCAGCAGTTGATGACCGAGCGGCTGATCAACTGGTCCCTGAGCGACACCATCACCCGCGTCATCGTACGGGTCGGGGTGGCCTATGGCTCCGATCTCGAGCTGACCCGTACCCTGCTGATGCAGGCGGCCATGGAGAACAGCCGGGTGCTCAAGGATCCGGAACCCATCGTCTTCTTCCTCACCTTTGGCGCCAGCACTCTGGATCACGAGCTGCGCTTCTTCGTGAGCGAACTGGGGGATCGCAACCCGGCCATTGACGAGCTGAACCGCAAGATCGATGCCCTGTTCCGCGAAAACGGCATCGAGATCGCCTTCAACCAGATGGATGTCTACATCAAGAACATGCAGGGAGAGGAGCAGAAGCTGGAATCCCACTCCAGCCTGCCGCCTACAGAGCCCGGCCAGCAGCCAACCTGATAATTCTTGCCGGCCATCCGATGACAAAAGCCGCTCACCCTGTGAGCGGCTTTTTTATGCCTGCTGCAGGCCACGACAAGGCCCCTTCCCTGTGTTCTGCACAAGAGGACAACTCATAGCTGCAATGAGCCAGCCAGATGCACTACCCCCTTGGTAGCCTTCTGCTCACCCTATCAGGGTGCCTACGCCTTCCACCCGCTTATGGATATGATGGCCGTTGCCAACCGTAGACCATAGGCCTCTGAACGCTCACGCAAAACGTAGAGCAGTTATCAGTGCGACCTCCTGTTTCGCACTCATGACCTGGCTGATGAAATAACGCACTTCTCCTGTGCTGAAAGCAGCTTGCACCATAGAACAGCGGCCATAAAAAAACCGAAGCACAAGGCTTCGGTTTTTGCTGCAATGGCTGGCACAGGCCAGCGCTGCATTATTTCTTGATGCGGATAACCGGGGTCTCACCCACAACAACGGCACCAGTCATCTTCACCAGCTCTTTGATCTCGTCCATGTTGGAGATGACCACCGGAGTCAGGGTAGATTTGGCTTTCGCTTCCAGAACGGCCAGATCGAACTCGATGATGGTGTCACCACGCTTGACCTGTTGACCTTCCTGAGCGATACGGGTGAAGCCTTCACCTTTCAGCTCAACGGTGTCGATACCGAAGTGAACGAACAGCTCGATACCAGAGTCGGATTCCAGAGAGAACGCATGGTTGGTCTCGAAAATCTTGCCGATGGTACCGTCGCACGGAGCAACCATCTTGTTGCCAGCCGGCTTGATGGCGATGCCGTCACCCACGATCTTCTCGGCGAAGACAACATCGGGCACATCTTCGATCGGCACGATTTCGCCTGACAGCGGAGCAAAGATTTCGATGCCACCGGTATCAGAGCTATCGTCGGAAACCAGTTTCTTCAGTTTATCAAACAGACCCATAGTAAAGCTCCTAGAGATGATTTGTCGCTGTTTGCAGCCGATCTTAGCAGACTGCCTTCTGCTTAATAAAGTTATCTACACAGGCTTCGATTTCTGCGGCAGTGGCGAAGCTCAGTGCTTGGTCAGCCATTGCCTTCACATCTTCGAAGTTGGTGTTGCGGATAAGCTTCTTGATACGCGGTACAGAGATGGCGCTCATGGAGAACTCATCCAGACCCATACCCAGCAGCAGCAGGGTGGCACGCTCGTCACCAGCCAGTTCACCACACATACCGGTCCACTTGCCTTCGGCGTGGGACGCATCGATAACCATCTTGATCAGGGTCAGGACGGAGGGTGACAGCGGGTTGTACATGGCGGAGATCATCTCGTTACCACGGTCGACAGCCAGGGTGTACTGGGTCAGGTCGTTGGTACCGATACTGAAGAAATCCACTTCCTTGGCCAGATGATGAGCCATGACGGCAGCAGCCGGGGTCTCGATCATGATACCCACTTCGATGGCTTCATCAAAGGCTTTGCCTTCGGCACGCAGTTCGGCCTTCAGCGTCTCTACGGTAGCTTTGAGGCTACGGAACTCTTCGACGGAGATGATCATCGGGAACATGATGCGCAGTTTGCCGAAGGCAGACGCACGCAGAATGGCCCGCAGCTGGGCGTTCATGATGTCGGCGCGATCGAAGAAGATACGCACGGCACGCCAGCCCAGGAAGGGGTTCATCTCTTTCGGGAAATTCATGTACGGCAGTTCTTTGTCGCCGCCGATGTCCATGGTACGCACGATGATCGGCTGATCCGGCATCGCTTCGGCCACTTCTTTGTAGGCTTTGAACTGCTCGTCTTCGGTCGGCAGCGCATCGCGATCCATGAACAGGAACTCAGTACGGTACAGACCCACGCCTTCGGCGCCATTACGGATGGCACCCTCGGTATCCTTCACGGTACCGATGTTGGCGCACACTTCGACCTGGTGACCATCCAGCGTGATGGCAGGCAGATCCTTGAGCTTGGCCAGCTCGTCCTTCTCGGCCTGGAACTGGGCCTGGATCTCTTTGAACTTGGCCAGTTGCTCGGCGGTCGGGTTGATCACGATCTGGTTGTTGATCGCATCCAGCACCAGCACGTCACCATTCTTGACGCGCTCGGTGATGTCGTTGGTACCCACGATGGCCGGCAGCTCCAGGGAGCGGGCCATGATGGAGGTGTGGGAGGTACGGCCACCGATGTCGGTGACGAAGCCCAGCACGTACTTCAGGTTGATTTGAGCGGTTTCGGACGGGGTCAGGTCTTTGGCGACCAGGATAACCTCTTCGTCGATGGTGCTCAGGTTGACAACGGCGATGCCCAGTACGTTCTTGACCAGACGGGTGCCGATGTCACGGAAATCGGTGGCGCGCTCACGCAGGTAGGGGTCGTCCAGCTCGGCCATCATCTTGGCGTACTGTTCGATAACCTCGTAAATCGCCTTGTCGGCGGAAGCCTTGTTGTCTTTGATGAAGGATTTGATATCCCCTTCCAGCTCCTCATCTTCGAGCAGCATGATGTGACCTTCGAAGATGGCCTCTTTTTCCTCACCGAAGGTACGACCGGCCATCTCTTTGATGGCTTCCAGCTGGGCAGCTGACTTGGTGCGAGCTTCGAGGAAACGGTTGATCTCGGTATCAATCTGATCGGCGGAAATCTTGCCTTGATTGATAACGATCTCATCTTCTTTCAGAAGAAGCGCCTTACCGAATGCGATACCGGGGGACGCAAGAATGCCAGATATCATAATCCTTCCTATTAAAACGACTGTGGGGGAGGAATAAAGCTGGATTACTCCAGCTCGTCCATCAGGGCAACCAGCTTCTCAACGGCTTGCTGAGCATCCGGACCTTCGGCCTGGATGGTCACGTTGGTGCCTTTGGTCAGGCCCAGGGTCTGCAGCTTGAACAGGCTCTTGGCGCTGGCGGACTTGCCACCGGAGACCACAGTGATCTCGCTTTGGAATTCTTTGGCTTCTTTCACGAACTGAGCTGCCGGACGGGTGTGCAGGCCGTTTTCAGCAGTAATAACAACAGACTTCTCGTACATGGTTTCACCCCATATTATTGATATTTTTTGATGGATTGAGCGTTTATCAAACGATTCTCCCCACCGTGTCAGTATGGATATGTTGTAAAGTAACGAAAGCAGACCCGCAATGGTTTAATCCAGGTCAAGTTTCTGTGCAGTAATCGGTTTGTTGGCCGGTGTTTTTCCGTTATCTGGCTGAAAGCCGCATCAGGACTGGCCTGAAATTAATTTATAACGAAAAATAACACTTTGTTACTTTGTGATACCTAGCCATCAAAAACCGCGTGACGCCGCACAGGATATGAGATTTATCACAGAATGTCTGCTTTTTTTGTCGCGGCAACGCTTGTTATTTTACCCCAAAAAATAAGGGTCGAGTGACGCTCCCTCGCGTCACGGCCAAGTGCAGAGTCTAGTCCATAACAAAACGGCGCTCCGAGGAGCGCCGTTGTTTTGAAAAGATCCGTACATTTACTGCTGCAGTTCCTGCTCGGTGAACACCCCGGCAAACAGGGCGCTGGAGAGGTAACGCTCCGCCGCGCTCGGCAGGATGACGACGATGGTCTTGCCTTCAAACTCCGGCAGTTCGGCCAGACGACTGGCTGCGACCACGGCGGCGCCCGAGCTTATCCCGGCCAGGATGCCTTCCTCTTCCATCAGACGGCGTGCCATCTCGATGGCCTCGTCGCTGGTCACCTGCTCGACGCGGTCCAGCAGGGTCAGGTCCAGGTTGCCCGGGATGAAGCCGGCACCGATCCCCTGGATCTTGTGGGGGCCCGGTTTGATCTCTTCACCCGCCAGTTTCTGGCTGATGACAGGAGATTCGGCCGGCTCGACGGCCACGGAGACCACGGCCTTGCCTTTGGTCTGTTTCAGATAGCGGGAGACACCCGTGATGGTACCGCCGGTACCGACGCCGGCCACGAACACGTCCACCTCACCATCGGTGGCGTCCCAGATCTCGGGGCCAGTGGTTTTTTCATGGATTTCCGGGTTGGCCGGGTTTTCGAATTGCTGCAACAGGACATATTTGCCCGGCTCGGATTCGAGGATCTCGTTGGCCTTGGCGATGGCACCCTTCATGCCGAGCGGCCCCTCGGTCAGTACCAGGTTGGCTCCCAGGGCCTTGAGCAGCTTGCGACGCTCCAGGCTCATGGTGGCCGGCATGGTCAGGGTGATGGGATAGCCACGAGCTGCGGCCACAAAGGCCAGAGCAATACCCGTGTTGCCGCTGGTGGGCTCGATGATCTCCTTGCCCTTGGTCAGCACGCCGCGCTTCTCGGCATCCCAGATGAGATTGGCGCCGATCCGGCACTTGACGCTGAAGCTCGGGTTGCGACTCTCTATCTTGGCCAACACGCGGCCCTTGGTAACACGGTTGAGACGAACCAGCGGGGTGTTGCCTATGGTCTGGCTATTGTCCTCGAAAATTTTGCTCATGGTGCTATCCCTGTGTTTGTTAAGGCGATGAAACAAGATTACCCTGTGGTTTCTGAATGAGAAGTGACGAATCGTTATAACAATATGTTATTACAACATATAGAGCTTATTCTCTCACTGAGTCCCGCCATCACCACGGGCCTCCCCTCGTCAAAGGATCGGACGCTATGGGATTTTCAGGAAGCAGCCACTATCTTGCCTCTGATGCATTGAGCATGGCGGTCAATGCCGCCATCGTGCTGGAGAAGCCGCTGCTCATCAAAGGCGAACCGGGCACCGGCAAGACGGTGCTGGCCGAGGCGGTCGCCGACCATCTGGGCACTGAACTTATCGCCTGGCATATCAAGTCCACCACCAAGGCCCAGCAGGGGCTCTACGAATACGATGCGGTGGCCCGGCTGCGGGACTCCCAACTCGGCGATCCGAACGTTGCCAACATCGACCACTACATTCGCCGCGGCAAGCTGTGGCAGGCCTTTACCGCCGACCAGCGCCCCGTACTGCTCATCGACGAGATCGACAAGGCAGACATCGAGTTTCCCAACGATCTGCTGCTGGAGCTGGATCGCATGGAGTTCGACGTCTACGAGACCGGCGAGCGCGTCAGGGCCCGCCAGCGCCCCGTGGTCATCATCACCTCAAACAACGAAAAAGAGCTGCCGGATGCCTTCCTGCGCCGCTGCTTCTTTCACTACATCCGCTTCCCCGACAAGGCCGAGATGCAAGCCATCGTCAGGCTGCACTACCCAACCCTGAAGGATGCGCTGCTGGATGAGGCCATGGCGCTCTTCTTCGAGCTGCGGGATGTGGAGGGACTACGCAAGAAACCCTCCACCTCGGAGCTGCTGGACTGGATCCGGCTGCTCTTGGCCGACGATATCGCCCCGGAGGCGATGCGCACCCGCGAGCCCGGCAAGCTGGTGCCCGCCCTCTATGGCGCCCTGCTCAAGACAGAGCAGGATCTGCATCTCTTTGAGAAGCTCGCCTTTCTGGCCCGCCGTGGTAGCTAGATGCTGATCGATTTTTTTACCCACCTGCGTCGCCACCAGCTCCCCTGCAGCCTGCGTGAACTGCTTGACCTGCACGCCGCCCTGGGGGCTCGCCTGGCCAGCGTCGACATGGATGACTTCTATTTGCTTGCCCGCCCCCTGCTGGTGAAAGACGAGGCCCATTTCGATCGCTTCGATCGCGCCTTCGCCGAATACTACGACGGCCTGCAGGCCACCCCCCTGTTGCCCGAAGCGCTACCCGACGATTGGCTGCGCAAGGAGTTCGAACGGCTGCTGAGCCCCGAGGAGAAGGCGTTGCTCAAGTCCCTCGGCGGACTCGACCAGCTGCTGGAGACCCTAAACCAGCGCCTGGCGGAGCAGAAAGAGCGTCACGCCGGCGGCAACAAGTGGGTCGGCACCGGTGGCAGCAGCCCGTTTGGCCACGGCGGTTTTCACCCGGAAGGGATCCGCATGGGGGGAGAGGGACAGCACGGCCGGGCGGTCAAGGTGTGGGAGGCGCGTCACTATCGCAACTTCAGCGACGACTCGCCTTTGGGCCAGCGGGCCATCCAGCTGGCCCTGCGCAAACTCAGGCGCTGGGTGCGCCAGGGCAGCCCCGACGAGCTGGATCTCGACGACACCATCCAGAGCACGGCCAGGCAAGGCTGGCTCGATGTGAAGCTGCGCCCCGAGCGCCACAACGGGGTCAAGCTACTGGTCTTCTTCGACGTGGGGGGCTCCATGGATGCCCACGTGGCAGAGGTGCAGCGGCTCTTTTCCGCCCTGCGCCACGAGTTCAAGCACCTGGAGTACTTCTACTTTCACAACTGTCTCTACGACTTTGTCTGGCGAGACAACGCCCGCAGGCACGAGGAGCGCTTCGACACCCTGCGGCTGCTGCGCACCTACGGCAGCGACTACCGGGTGATCCTGGTGGGAGATGCCACCATGGGCCCCTACGAGATCACCTGGCCCGGCGGCAGTGTCGAACAGTGGAACGAGGAGCCCGGCCAGGTGTGGCTCGCCCGGCTGCAGCAGCACTTCCCCAAGCTGGCGTGGATCAACCCCACACCGCGCCGGGAGTGGCTCTGGCACCCCTCCATCAAGCTGATGAACGAATTGATCGGCGGGCGCATGCACCCGTTGACCCTGGCCGGTCTCACTCAAGCTATTGACCAGCTGTAATGAACCTCTCTACCCGAATGGACAACAAGCCGGGAGTGCACCCGGCGAGGAGCAAAGATGACCCCTATCGTGATCAGTGGCTCAGGCCTCTATACCCCACCCTTTGCCGTCAGCAATGAAGAGCTGGTGGCCGCCTTCAACCAGTATGTGGATCTCTACAACGAGGAGAATGCCTCCGCTATCGATGCGGGCCAGCTGCCGGCCAGGCAGCATTCAAGCTGCGAATTCATCGAGAAGGCCTCCGGCATCAAGAGCCGTTATCTGGTGAGCAGGGAAGGTGTGCTGGATCCCGACATTATGCAGCCATTGATGGCGGAGCGCCCCGATGACAAGCCCTTCATCATGGTGGAGATGGCGGTGGCTGCCGCCGAGCAGGCGCTGATCGCCGCCGGTCGCGAGCCGGGGGAGATAGATCTGGTGATAGTGGCGGCCTCCAATATGCCGCGCCCCTATCCGGCCCTCGCCATCGAGCTGCAACACTATCTGGGGGCTAGCGGCATGGCCTTTGACATGAACGTGGCCTGCTCCTCCGCCACCTTCGGCATCAAGACGGCGGCGGACATGCTGGCGGCAGGCACAGCCAAACTGGCGCTGGTGGTCAACCCGGAGATCTGCTCGGGCCACCTCAACTTTCGCGATCGGGACAGCCATTTTATCTTCGGTGACGCCTGCACCGCCGTGCTGCTGGAACGGGAGACCGATTGCAAGGTGGCCAACCCCTGGCAACTGGTGGCCAGCAAGCTGATGACCCAGTACTCCAACAACATCCGCAACAACTTCGGCTTTTTAAACCGGCTGAGCCCACGCACCCGCTACGGGGATGACAAGCTGTTCCGCCAGCAGGGGCGCAAGGTGTTCAAGGAGGTGCTGCCCATGGTGTGCGACCTGATCGCCGACCAGCTGGACGAGCAGGGTTGGAGGGCGGATGCCTTGAACCGGCTCTGGCTTCATCAGGCCAACCTCACCATGAACCAGTTCATCGCCCGCAAGCTGCTGGGGCACGATGCCAGCCAGCAGGAGGCCCCGGTGATCCTCGACAGTTACGGCAATACCAGCTCGGCGGGTTCCATTATCGCGTTCCATCTGTACAATCGCGACCTTCCTTCGGGGGCCTGCGGCGTGCTTTGCTCATTCGGAGCCGGTTATTCCATCGGCAGCCTGCTGCTGCGGCGCCTGTAAAAAGGGGCCTGCCCCCTCATAACAATCATCCGTTGTTTGGGCGACATTATGCAGAAGATCACGGGGCGCTGTGCCCTTCACTACGGCGTGACACTGTCACTCTTTTGTCTCTACGGGCTGCAGGTCTGCCCGTTCCTCGAGAGCCTGACCCTGCCCCAGCTGGTCATGCCTACCCTGGTGGCCTTCACCTTCATGTTCGTCATGCGCAGCTGGCTGCTGCCACGCAGCCGCCTCACCGCCCGGGGGCTGGGCGGTTTCGGGCTCGAGGTCGGTTTCTTCCTGCTGGGCGCCCTGATGATCTCTACCTACAACGCCCTGGTACACACCTTCCCGCTGGAGAGTCATCTCAAGATCCTGCTGGGCATGACGACCCTGGGCTTTCTGGTGGCGGCGGACCTGACCCTGGCCCGGGACTGGCTCAGTGCCAAACAGCGGGAACAGCAGGGCTCCTTCGCCCTGAGTCATCCGTTGGCGATGCCGGTTTCGCGCAAGCTCTCCCTGTTTGCCCTGGCGACCCTGACCCTGCTGGGGGCCGTCTTCTTCCTGCTGTTCAACAAGGATCTGGAGTGGCTGATCACGGTCGGGGATACCTTGCCGCACCTCGCAGCCCAGCACTACATACTGTTGGAAATAGCCTTCGTGATGGCGGTGACTTTCGGCTATCTCTCCCTGATCATTCACGGCTATGGCCGCAACCTCTCCCTGACCCTGATGCACCAGACCCGCACCATGGCCAGGGTGCAGTGCGGCGATCTCAATGCCCGGGTGCCGGTTATCCGGGATGATGAGTTCGGTCTGATTGCCGCCAGCACCAATCAGATGATCGGGGAGCTGAAAGCGCGCCATGACGAGCTGCACCTGACCCGGGACGTGGCCATCCTGGGGCTCGCCTCCCTGGCGGAGACCCGGGACAACGAGACCGGCGCCCACATCATCCGTACCCAGCACTACGTCAAGGTACTGGCCGAATACCTGAGCCGTCACGAACGGGCCCGCTACCCGCTGGACGACGCCACCATCGATCTGCTGTTCAAGTCGGCCCCCCTGCACGATGTGGGCAAGGTGGGCATTCCCGATGCCATCCTGCTCAAGCCGGGCAAGCTCACCGACGAGGAGTTCGCCATCATGAAGCGCCACCCCCAGATAGGCGCCGATGCCCTGGCGAGCGCCGAGGCCCAGCTCGGCTCCAACTCCTTCCTGCACCTGGCGCGGGAAATTGCCCTCACCCATCACGAGAAGTGGGATGGCAGCGGTTATCCGAGCGGCCTTGTCGGCGAGGCGATCCCCCTCTCCGGCCGACTGATGGCGGTGGCGGATGTCTACGACGCCCTCATCTCGAAGCGGGTCTACAAGCCCGCCTTCAGCCATGAGGAGGCGAAGGCGATCATAGTCCGGGGCCGCGGCAGCCATTTCGATCCGGTCATCGTCGATGCCTTCCTCACCTGTGAGGCAAATTTCCAGCAGATTGCCGCCCGCTTTCAGGACAGCCACTGACAAAGGGGCCGCCAACATGGCGGCCCTCCCCTCAAGCGTCATTCCCCTTTCGCAGCCGCCATAATCCCCTTCATTCACTGCGGTTGATGGCCCTCAGAGGCGCGCTAACGTTTTCCTCCCTCACACACAACCAGCTGATAAATATATTATTTTTAAATAATGTGTCATTTTTTGGTCATTTGGACCCGAGAATTATGGAACCTGGATCACAAGGTGATATAAAAGTGACGATATGGAGCCAAAGGAGCCAATCATGACTGCCAATCAGAGCCAGGTTTGTTATCATCCCTGAATCTTTATCACCTGCCGCCGGTCACAAAAGAATACCCATGTACACACAGTTCTTCGGCCTCTCGGAACCTCCGTTCTCCATTTCCCCCAATCCAAAGTACCTCTATATGAGTGAACGCCACGGCGAAGCCCTGGCTCACCTCACCTACGGATTGCAGGATGGGGGCGGCTTCGTGCTGCTGACCGGCGAGGTGGGTACCGGCAAGACCACAGTCTCCCGCTGTCTGTTGCAACAGCTGCCGGAGGAGACCGAGATCGCCTACATCCTCAACCCCTCCCTGACCGAACGGGATCTGCTGGCCGCCATCTGCGACGAGTTCCAGCTTGCCTATGGGGAAGAGGCCGGGATCAAGGCGTTATTCGACCTCATTCGCGATCACCTGCTGGCCAACCTGGCGGCGGGCAAACGCAGCGTGGTACTGGTGGACGAGGCGCAGCACCTGCTGCCCGGCGTGCTGGAGCAACTACGCCTGCTGACCAACCTCGAAACCGACGACAAGAAGCTGTTGCAGGTGGTGTTGATAGGCCAGCCGGAGCTGCAGCAGATGCTGCGTCAGCCCCTGCTGCGCCAGCTGGCCCAGCGCATCACCGCCCGTTACCACCTGTTGCCGCTCTCCGCCACTGACGTGGATGCCTACGTCAGGTTCCGCCTGCAGGTGGCCGGTTGCGTGCAGCCCATCTTTACCCCGGGTGCGATCCAGACCCTGCATCGCCTCTCCGGCGGCGTGCCCCGCCTCATCAACCTCATCTGCGATCGCGCCCTGATCGCCGCCTTCGCCCGCGCCAGCTATAAGGTCGCCCCTGCCGACATCAGCCAGGCGGCCTTCGAGGTGACCGGCGTGCGGGACGAAGGGAGCTGGCTCTCGGGGCTGACCGTGACCCTGGCCGGCGCCCTGCTGGTGGCTGCCGGCTGGTGGGGCTGGCAATTTTTCGGCATTTTTCCCGAGCGCCCCGTGGTCAAGGTCGAGGTGCCGGTCACCATAGACGAGACCGCCGAGCAGCAGGAGCAGCTGACCGAGGCAATCAACCAGGCGCTCGATCCCGACGGCGCTATGCAGAATCTCTACCGGGTATGGGGATATGAACCCGAACTGGACGACGCCACCTGTGCCAATGCCCCCCGTGCCGGCCTGCGCTGCCAGGAGGGGGAAGCAAGCCTCGAGGAGCTGCGCGCCCTGCTGCACCCCGCCATGATCACCCTGACCGACGAGACCGGCGGGATCTACTACGCCACTCTGGTGACCCTGGGTCCCAAGCAGGCCAGCCTGATGATCGGCGATCAGAGCTGGGAAGTAGAGCGCCAATGGCTCCAGGATAACTGGGGCGGCAGCTACACCCTCTTGTGGCGCATGCCCAAGGGTGGCGTGGGCCTCATCAGCAACAACGCTGGCCAATCTCAGCTCCAGTGGCTCGACAACGCCCTGAGCCGCGCCCTGCAACAACCGGAACGCAAGGTGCGCCGCTTCGATGGCGAGCTCAAGCAAAAACTGCAGCAGTTCCAGCGGGATCAGGGGCTGACCCCGGACGGCATCGCCGGCAGCAATACCCTGCTGCGTCTCAACGCCCTCTCCGGCGAGCCCATGCCCAGACTGGAGGAGGCTTCCTGATGTCTACCCTGCTCAAGGCGCTGCGCCGTGCCGAACAACCGGCCATCCCGGCCCATATCCCCGCCATGGGGCTGCCGCTACCCCGGGAGGAGGAACGTCACCCTCGCCGCATCGGCTGGCTGCTCGCACCGCTGGCCCTGCTGCTGGGCGCCGGCGCCAACTATGGCTGGCACCTGCTGCACAATCGCCCCATCGAGGAGAAGGTCGAGGTAAAGGAGGTGGTCAGGCCCCCCTTCGTGCGAGTCGAGCCCAAGGCGATGATCACCCGACCACTGCCGCCTCCCCTGCCGGAGCCCGTGGTGCAGCAACCCAGGGTGGTGGCTAAAAATGGCAACCCGGCCCCGAGTCTGGCCGAACAGTTGCTGCGCGCCCTCAATGAAACACCGCTGCAGGAGCCCCGGGCCAGCGGGCCAGCGGTCGCTCCGAGCCAACTGATGAGCCTGAATGCGGCGCCGCCCGCGGTGCGCCAGCAGGTGCCGCAGCTGATGTACGGCTCCCATGTCTTCTCCTCCAACCCGGCCAAACGCACCGTGCTGCTCAATGGCCGTGAATACCGGGAAGGGAGCGAACTGGCGCCCGGCGTGCGCCTCGCCGCCATCGCGCAGGAGTACATAGTGCTGGATGTGGGCGGGCAGAGCGTCACCCTCAAGGCACTGCAGGACTGGCATGGTTAGCAGGGCGATGAAGCAAACCGTTCACCCCGGGTCGCGGGGCTGTGATATGAAGAGGATGCCAAACGGGTCACATCTGACAACCCCTGACGCCTGGCGTACAAGCGGCGCCGTGTCTCCTTGCGACGAAATGATTAAATACTCACCTGTATGCATACGCCTGTTGTGTCAGGCAAACGGGCCGTTCACAATACGCAACCACACCGGAACCTGGAAGTGATTGATTAATATGACGCTACGATTCAGGGACGACATGTTTTCCAGGCTGTGGGTCCAGTGCCGACGCCTCCCCATGACCAGGATTGCCCAGCTGGTATTCCTGGTGCTGCTGCTCATTCTGGCCCAGCAGAGTGCCAGCCTGACCTGGCGTCTGTTCACCCTGGCAAGCCCCCAGCAGAGCGAACCCTGGCAACCGGCCATGGTCGCCACTACCAGCCCGGGCAGCCCGCGCATTGAGCTCGATGACATCAGCCGGCTGGCTCTCTTTGGCAAGCCCCTGCCCAGGGTACAGGACAACACTGCCGTGGCCACCAATGCCCCCCGCACCCAACTCAATGCCCAGCTCAACGGCGTGCTGGCTAGCTCGGATCCGGCCAGATCGATCGCCATCATCGCCATCTCCGGGCGCCAGAACTCCTACGGTGTCGGGGATATGATCGACGGCACTCAGGCCAAGATCCGCCAGATCTTTGCCGATCGGGTCATCATCGCCCACAACGGCCGCGACGAGACCCTGATGCTGGACGGGGAAGAGTACGGCAAGCCGCTGCCGACCCCGGAGAAACCGGGCAATACCCTCACCGACCTGCGCCAGGAGCTGATGGCCAACCCGGGCAAGATCACTGATTACCTCAATGTTTCACCGGTGCAGGTGGATGGCCGGATGACGGGCTATCGCCTCAATCCGGGCAGCAATCCGGCCCTCTTCAACCAGAGCGGACTGCAGGCCAATGATCTGGCCATCGCCATCAACGGGCTGGATTTACGAGACAACATGCAAGCCATGCAGGCGATGCAACAGATGGCTGGCGCCACGGAAATGACGGTAACCATAGAGCGTCAGGGCGAACAGCTCGACGTCTATGTGAGCCTGGCAGAATAATGATTTTGGAGTCGTACCAAGAATGAGCACTAAAGGGAAAGGCTGGCGTCTGGCTACCATGGCCGCGGCACTGATGATGGCAGGCAGTGCCTGGGCCACCGAATACGCGGCCAGTTTCAAAAACGTCGAAATCGAAGAGTTCATCAACACGGTGAGCAAGAACCTCAACCGGACCGTCATCATAGAGCCGTCGGTGCGGGGCAAGATCAACGTGCGCAGCTATGACCTGCTCAACGAGGATCAGTACTACCAGTTCTTCCTGAGCGTGCTCGACGTCTACGGCTTTGCCGTGGTTCCCATGGACAACGGCGTGCTCAAGGTGCTGCGCTCACGGGATGCCAAGACCTCCGCCATTCCGGTGGTGGATGGCAGCAACCCGGGCTCCGGCGACGAAATGGTGACCCGAGTGGTGCCGGTGCGCAACGTCTCGGTGCGCGAACTCGCCCCCCTGCTGCGTCAGCTCAACGACAATGCAGGCGGTGGCAACGTGGTCCACTACGACCCGTCCAACGTGCTGCTCATCACAGGTCGCGCCGCCGTGGTCAATCGCTTGGTGGAAGTGGTCAACCGGGTTGACCGCGCCGGGGATCAGGAAGTCGACATCATCAAGCTGAAATACGCCTCTGCCGGCGAAATGGTGCGCCTGGTGACCAACCTCAACAAGGATGGCAACCCCCAGGGAAGCACCGCCAGCCTGCTGCTGAGCCCCAAGGTGGTGGCCGACGAGCGCACCAACTCGGTGGTGGTCAGCGGCGAACCCAAGGCGCGCGCCCGCATCATCCAAATGGTGCGCCAGCTTGATCGGGACCTCCAGAGCCAGGGCAACACCCGGGTCTTCTACCTCAAATATGGCAAGGCCAAGGATATGGTCGAGGTGCTCAAGGGGGTCAGCTCCAGCATCGAGGCCGACAAGAAGGGAGGCACGGCGGCCACCACGGGGGGCGCCAGCATCGGCGGTGGCAAGCTTGCCATCTCCGCCGACGAGACCACCAATGCCCTGGTCATCACCGCCCAGCCTGACGTGATGGCGGAGCTCGAGCAGGTGATCGCCAAGCTCGATATCCGCCGTGCCCAGGTGCTGGTCGAAGCCATCATCGTCGAGATGGACGATGGTAACGGCCTCGATCTCGGTGTGCAGTGGAACCACGCCGACTACGGCACGGTGCAGTTCCCCGGCACCAACGTGCCGATCACCAGCAAAGTGGCTGCCGACAAGGCACTTGATCTGGGTAAACCAGAGCTAAGCGCTGCGCTAATGAAGAACATCACAGGTATGGCTGCCGGTTTCTACCATGGCGACTGGAGCATGCTGGCCACAGCAATCGCCTCCAATACCAAGAACGATATCCTCTCCACCCCGAGCATAGTCACCATGGACAACAGGGAGGCGTCGTTCAACGTGGGTCAGGAGGTGCCGGTCCAGACCGGTTCGCAAAGCTCCACCTCGGGTGACAACATCTTCAACACCATAGAGCGCAAGACGGTGGGCACCAAGCTGGTGGTCACTCCCCAGATCAACGAGGGGGACTCGGTGCTGCTCACCATAGAGCAGGAGGTCTCCAGCGTGGCAACCAAACCAGCCGAAGGCACTTCCACCTTGGGTCCCACCTTCGATACCCGTACCGTGAAAAACGCCGTGCTGGTGAAAAGCGGTGAGACAGTGGTGCTGGGCGGTCTGATGGACGAAAAAACCAGTGAGAGCGTCTCGAAAGTGCCCCTGCTGGGAGATATCCCTGTACTGGGCTACCTGTTCCGCTCCACCTCCAGCTCAACCTCCAAGCGCAACCTGATGGTCTTTATCCGGCCGACCATACTGCGTGATGCCAGTGTCTACTCCGGCATCTCCAACAACAAATACTCCCTGTTTCGCGCCGAGCAGCTGGAAGCCGCCGCTCAGGATGCCTACCTCACCTCGCCCAAGCGCCAGGTGCTGCCGGAATACGGTCAGGATGTGATGGTCTCCCCCGAGGTGAAAAAGCAGCTCCAGCAGATGCAGCTTCGCCAGCAAAGCACGGTCGAGAGCACCACTCCCTTTGTGCAGAGCAAACCCTGATGAGCGCCTACCAGCTGGACGACAGCGAACTGCCGCCGCCACAGCCCGAGCTGCCCTTTGCGTTTGCCCGCAACTTCGGGGTGATCCTCACCGAGCGTGATGGCGCCCCCCTGCTGCAGTGCCGTCAGGGGGTCACGCCGCAGGCCCTGCTCGAGGTGCGCCGGGTCGCCGGCGTCCCCTTCGCGGTGGAGATGCTCGATGGCGACGCCTTCGAAGAGCTGCTGATGGCCCACTACCAGCGCGACTCCTCCGAGGCGCGCCAGCTGATGGAAGATCTCGGCAACGAGATGGACTTCTTCACTCTCGCCGAAGAGCTGCCCCAGAGCGAGGATCTGCTGGATGCCGATGACGACGCCCCCATCATCCGCCTCATCAACGCCATGCTGAGCGAGGCGATCAAAGAGGAGGCATCGGACATCCATATCGAGACCTTCGAGCGCGCCCTGGTCATTCGTTTTCGCATCGATGGGGTGCTGCGGGAGATCCTGCGCCCCCATCGCAAGCTCGCCTCCTTGCTGGTATCGCGCATCAAGGTGATGTCGCGCATGGACATCGCCGAGAAACGGGTGCCCCAGGATGGTCGTATTTCCCTGCGCATCGGCGGGCGCGCCGTCGACGTGCGGGTCTCCACCATGCCGTCGAGCTACGGCGAGCGGGTGGTATTGCGCCTGCTCGACAAAAACACCATCCGCCTCGAGCTCAAGCAGCTTGGCATGACCCAGCGCAACCGCACCATCATCAGCGAGCTCATCAGAAAGCCCCACGGCATTATCCTGGTGACCGGCCCGACCGGCTCGGGCAAGTCCACCACCCTGTATGCGGCGCTCTCCGAAATCAACTCGCGGGATCGCAACATCCTCACGGTGGAAGACCCCATCGAATATGACCTGGAAGGGGTTGGCCAGACCCAGGTCAACAGCAAGGTGGACATGACCTTCGCCCGCGGCCTGCGCGCCATATTGCGTCAGGATCCGGACGTGGTGATGGTGGGGGAGATCCGCGACCTGGAGACCGCCCAGATCGCGGTGCAGGCATCCCTGACCGGTCACCTGGTGATGTCGACCCTGCACACCAACACCGCCATCGGCGCCATCACCCGGATGCGGGACATGGGGATCGAGCCCTTCCTGCTCTCCTCATCCTTGCTGGCGGTGCTGGCCCAGCGCCTGGTGCGCACCCTCTGCCCGGATTGTCGCGCCCCGCGCCCGGTCACCGAGCAGGAGCGCCTTGCCATGGGTATCGAACTGACCGCCGATCAGCAGATCTGGCATCCGGTGGGCTGCGAGCAGTGCAACCACACCGGCTATCGCGGCCGTACCGGCATCCACGAGCTGGTGGTGGTGGACGAAGCAGTGCGCGAGGCCATTCACGGCGCCAGTGGCGAGATGGCCATCGAGCGCCTCATCCGCGAGCGCACTCCCAGCATCCGCCGCGACGGCATCGACAAGGTGCTCAAGGGGCAGACCAGCCTGGAAGAGGTGCTGCGCGTGACCCGGGAAGATTGAGATGGCGGCATTCGAATACAAGGCACTCGACAACCGGGGACGCAGCAAGAGCGGCGTGCTGGAGGGGGATTCCGCCCGCCAGGTGCGCCAGCTGCTGCGTGAACAGGGACTCACCCCGCTGGAGGTGAACGAGACCACAGAGAAGGCAAAACGGGAGGCGACCCGCTTCGCCCTGTTTCGCCGCGGTGCCAGCACCGCCGAGCTGGCCCTCATCACCCGCCAGCTGGCAACCCTGGTGGGCGCCGGCCTCACCATCGAAGAGGCCCTCAAGGCGGTCGCCGAACAGTGCGAGAAGGCCCATCTGCGCAGCCTGGTGGCGACAGTGCGCAGCAAGGTGGTGGAGGGGTATTCGCTGGCCGATTCGCTGGGGGCCTTCCCTCACGTGTTCGATCAGCTGTTTCGCTCCATGGTGGCGGCCGGCGAGAAGTCCGGTCACCTGGAGAAGGTGCTCAACCGCCTGGCCGACTATACCGAGCAGCGCCAGCACATGCGCACCAAGCTGCTGCAGGCGATGATCTACCCCATCGTCCTCACCTGCGTGGCTATCGGCGTCATCTCCATTCTGCTCACCGCCGTGGTCCCCAAGGTGGTGGCCCAGTTCGAGCACATGGGCCAGCAGCTGCCCGGCACCACCCGTTTTCTTATCGGTACCAGCGAGCTGATGCAGGCCTATGGCCTCTGGTTTTTGCTGCTGCTGTTTGCCGGCAGCCTGGTCTGGCGCTGGTGGCTCACCGACGACAAGCGTCGCCGCCGCTGGCATCAGGTCATCTTGCGCCTGCCGGTGATAGGCCGGGTCAGCCGCGGCCTCAACACCGCCCGTTTCGCCCGCACCTTGAGCATCCTCAACGCCAGCGCCGTACCGCTGCTGGAAGGGATGCGGATCGCCGGTGAAGTGCTCTCCAACGACTTTGCCCGGATGCGGATCGGCGAGGCCACCGAACGGGTGCGCGAGGGGACCAGCCTGCGCAAGTCGCTGGCGGAAACCAGGATTTTCCCGCCCATGATGCTGCACATGATCGCCTCCGGCGAGCAGAGCGGCGAGCTCGACAGCATGCTGGAGCGGGCGGCGGACAACCAGGATCGGGAGTTCGAGTCCCAGGTCAACATCGCCCTCGGGGTGTTCGAACCCATGCTGGTGGTCTCCATGGCCGGGGTGGTGCTGTTTATCGTGATGTCGATCCTGCAGCCGATTCTCGAGCTCAACAATATGGTGAATCTGTAGGTGAGGGTGTCCGAATACGCTTCGCTATTCGAACCTACAAACCCAATCGAACCCGTAGGTTCGATTAGCCGACAGGCGTAATCGAACAATCGCGGTTTAACAATTAATCGTTGATGGTTCATGCCATCTCATTTCGTTAGGGAGTCAGTCATGCAAAAACGTCGTCAATCCGGTTTTACCCTGCTGGAAGTCATGGTGGTCATCGTGATCCTCGGGATCCTGGCCAGCCTGGTGGTGCCCAACCTGATGGGCAACAAGGAGAAGGCCGACCAGCAGAAGGCGGTCTCCGACATAGTCGCGCTGGAAAATGCCCTCGACATGTACAAGCTGGACAACAACCGCTACCCGACCACAGAGCAGGGGCTGGAAGCCCTGGTCACCCAGCCGACCGTCGATCCGGCGCCGCGCAGCTACCGCGAGGGTGGCTACATCAAGCGCCTGCCGCAGGATCCCTGGGGCAACCCGTATCAGCTGCTGAGCCCGGGCCAGTTTGGCAAGCTCGACATCTTCACCATGGGACCGGATGGCGAAGCCGGCAGCGATGATGACATCGGCAATTGGAACCTGAAGGACTTCCAGTAAGTGAATGCCTGCCCCTGCATCCTGCTTCGCCCTGCCCGCTGAGGTCTGCATGAGAGTCAGTCCGGCCCTTCGTCGCCAATCCGGCTTTACCCTGCTGGAGGTCTTGCTGGTCGCCATGCTGATGGGGCTGGTGGCCACCGCCGTCACCCTCAGCATGGGGGGCGCCCGGGGCGACAGGGAGCTCGACCAGCAGGCACGCCGCCTGATGGCGACCCTGCAGCTGGCACAGGAGTATGCGGTAATGGAGGGGCGCCTGGTGGGTCTTCGCATCGAGGAGAACGGCTGGCAGTACATGCAGCGCGCCGCCCGGGATCGCAAATGGCAGCCGATCGCCGATGACAGACAGCTCGGCCAGGCCGAGCTGCCAGAGAATATGACGCTGGGCCTTGAGCTCGGCGGCTTTGGCTGGCAGCCCGATCCCGACGAGGAGCGCGAGCAGAAACGGGACGAGAAAGAACGCACGCCCCAGCTGCTCATCTTCCCGGGAGGCGAACTTACGTCGTTTACCCTCACCTTCACCCAGCAGGATGACGATGCCCGCTACATCCGCATCGTCAAGGGGGACGAGTTCGGTCGCCTGACCCTGCTGACCGGTGATGAGGAGCAGCCCGAATGAAGGCGCGCGGCATGACACTGCTGGAGGTGATGGTCGCGCTGGCGGTATTCGCCATCGCCGGTCTTGCGGTGATGAAGACAGCCAGCGAGCACCTCTCGGCCCTCAACTACCTGGAAGAGAAGACGCTGGCCACCTGGGTGGTGGAGAACCAGCTGGTGCAGCAAAAACTCGAGAAGAAGTGGCCCGGCGACAGCTGGGTGGAGGGAGATGAGCAACTGGCCGGACAGACCTGGTACTGGCGCTATCGCGGCGTCGCCACCAGCGACAACAACTTCAAGGCGCTGGATATGGAAGTGCGCACCGAGGCGAAATCAGCGAGCCCGGTCGCCATGCTGCGGACCTATATCAACCGATGATGCGCCACCCTCCCCGTCCCCGTCACGCCGGCTTTACCCTGCTTGAGATGCTGGTGGCCATCGCCATCTTCGCCACCTTGAGCCTTGGCGCCTATCAGGTGCTGCAGGGGGTGCTCACCAGCGACGAGGTGGCCAAGCGCAAGGAGGCCAGGCTCTACGAGTTGCAACTCGCCTTCACCCTGCTGGAGCGGGATGTCACCCAGATGGTGCCCAGAAGCGGCCGCATCGAGGGCGAAAGCAACAAGGTATTGCTGGCGGCGTCGCGCTTCGGCCAGCAGAGCGATGACTGGGGCATGGCGTTTATGCGCGGCGGCTGGCTCAACCCGGATGGCATGTTGCCCCGCTCCCAGCTGCAGCGGGTCGGCTGGCGCCTCAAGGATCAGACCCTGGAGCGGCTGAGTTATCTCTACCCGGATCCGGTGATCGGCAGCGAGCCGCGCATCCAGCCGGTGCTCAAGGGGGTCACAGCCCTGCGCCTCTACTTCTACGATCAGGGACGCTGGCGAGAGGAGTGGACCCAGCGCAGCGTGCTGCCTTACGGGCTCGCGGTCGAGCTGGATCTGGAGGATTACGGCACCATTCGCCGCCAGTTCCTCATCGGCGCCGGCGGCCAGCGCTACGAAGAGAACAGCCAGAGCCAGGACAACCCGGATAGCAACAACGGGGGCGACACCAACAACGGCGGCACCGATCAGGGTGGCACAACAGACAACAATGGCGGAAGCGTGAATGACAACCAGAGTGGAGTCACTCCCAATGAGGGGTAGCGCCCGTCTGGGCCGCCAGGGGGGAATGGCCCTGCTGGTGGTGTTGCTGATCCTCTCCGTGATGGTGATCGTCGCCAGCAACATGAGCGGCCGCCTGCAGCTGGAGCTGCGCCGCACCGCCAACCTCACCGCGGGCAAGCAGGCCTGGTGGTATGCCATGTCGGCGGAGGCACTGGTGAGCAAGGTGCTGACCCAGGATTTCAAGGATGACCCCGAGGTGGTGAGCCTGGGGCAGAACTGGGCCCGCAAGGAGGCGGTGTTCCCGCTGGAGGATGGCAAGCTGCGTGGCGAGGTGACCGACCTGCAATCCTGCTTCAACCTCAACAGCCTGGCCGTGGCGAGTGCCGCGGGGGGGGGCGAGGAGCTGGAACAGCAGCCCTATCCGGTGCAGGTGTTTCGCGAACTCCTGAGCCAGCTGGGGATGGAGGATTACGAAGCGGCCCAGCTCACCGATGCCGTGCGCGACTGGGTCGACAAGGATACTGTGCTGGTCTCGAGTCTGGGAGCCGAGGACGCCTATTACGAAGGGCTCAAGCCTCCCTATCTGACCGCCAACCAGTGGATGCTGGGCAAGGATGAGCTGAGGGCGGTGCGCGGGGTCACGGCCAGGGTCTATGCCAAACTGGCCCCCTATGTCTGCGCCCTGCCAAGCAGCAAGCTGAAGATCAATATCAACACGCTGGATCCGGAGCAGCCGGCCCTGCTGGTGGCACTCTACCGGGGCAAGATAGGACCGGACGATGCCAAACGGCTGCTGACCGAGCGCCCCAAGAAGGGGTGGAAAGAGATCAAGCTGATGACGGATCGCATGGGTGTCTCCCTTGAGAGCATCAAGGGGCTCAAGGAGGCCCTGGTGGTCAAGAGCGACTTTTTTGCCGCCCGCGTGGTCGCCGAGACGGGGGACACCCGCGCCTGGCTGGAGACCCTGTTCCAGCGTGGCAAGGACAACAAGCTGGTGGTGCTGCGCCGTTTGAACGGCACCGCCGAATGAGGGAAGCCGAAGCAAGCCTTCGGCACCCGACCGATTTTGGATGCAGCCGGCAGGCTGCGCACCGGCGGCCCACTCGGGGTGCGCCGGCATCGCAGGAGAGAGATGCGTGAGCGAGAGTCTGGTCATCCGTCTGGGGACCAATAAACAACAACCGGTGGCCTGGCTGGTCTGGTCTGCCCAGGAGCAGGAGATCATCGCCTCCGGCCAGCTCCCCTCGGCCGACGCGCTGAACGAGCTGCAGGAACGGGCCGGTGGCCGTCCCGTGGTCACTCTGGTGCCGGGCAGCGATCTGCTGTTTCGGCGCGTCACCCTGCCCGGCCGTTACAGCCGCCAGTCGGCGGCGGCCCTCCCCTACCTGCTGGAGGAGCAGATCGCCTCCGATGTGGAGGATCTTCACCTGGTAGCGCTGGCCCACGATGGCCCCAACGTGGATCTGATGGCGGTGGATCGCCAGAAGATGACCGAGTGGCTCGGCTGGCTCGAGGCCGCCGGGCTCAAAAGCCTGCAACTGCTACCGGATGTGCTGGCCCTGCCCCCCGCAAGCGACGGCTGGTCGGCTCTGCAACTGGAGCAAGAGTGGCTGATCCGTCAGGGCCCATGGCAGGGGATCGTCACCGACGAGGCCCTGCTGGCCCTGCTGCTGGCGGCCGAGGCCGAACCGGTCACCATCCACAGCCATACGCCGCCCCCCGCCATGGCGCATGCCAACTGGCAGGCCGCCGAGCCCGAGCTGCCCATGTTGCTACTGGCCAGGGGGGCGCTCGCCTGTCGCGCCAACCTGCTCACCGGACCCTACCGTCCCCAGACCGAATATGCCCGCTACTGGCAGCAGTGGCGCAAGGTGGCCATCACTGCCACCCTGCTGTTGCTGGTAGCCCTGGTCCAGCGTGGCGCGCAGCTCTATCAGCTGGAACAGCAGGACAAGGCGCTCAAGGGGGAGATCCGCCAGGTCTACACCCGCATCTTCCCCGGGGAGAGCCGCATTGTGAACGTACGCAGCCAGATGGCCCAGCACCTCAAGCAACTGGGACAGGCCCCGCAAAACGGCATCCTGCTGATGCTGACTGAACTGGCCCCCACCTTCGCCGAGATCCCCGGTCTCAAGCCCCAGGTGTTGCGCTTTGATGCCAGCCGCAGCGAGCTGCGCCTGCAGGTCAGCGCTCCCGGTTATGGCGAGATAGAACGCTTTCGCGAGCTGGCTGGCAAGCGCTTCGAGGTGCAGCAGGGCGAGGTACGCAGCGGCGAGGGCAAGGTAGAGGGCGCACTGGTGCTCAAGGACAAATCATCATGATGGCAAAACTGCATGGGTGGTGGCACGGCATCACCGCCCGGGAACAGCGGCTGGTGGCAGCAGGCGGCATACTGCTGCTGATCGGGCTCTGCTACTGGAGCGTCTGGCATCCCCTCAACAACCGTATCGCGGAGCGGGAGCGCCAGGTACAAAACCAGCAGCAAACCCTGGCCTGGCTCAAGGAGAAAGGGGCCGAGGTAATCGCCATGCGCGGCAACCAGGTGGTGCCGGCTGATACCGGCGGCACCCTGGAAGGGACGGTCAACCGCACCGCCTTCAACCACAAGATCAAGATTGCCCGCCTGCAACCCCAGGGCAGCGAACTGCAGGTGTGGATCGATACGGTCCAGTTCGATGATCTGCTGCTCTGGCTATCCACCCTGGTGGAGCAGCACGGCATCCAGATCCAGGTCATCGAGATCGCCCGCGAAGACCTGGCCCCGGGCCTGGTCAAGGTCAGACGTTTGCAACTGAGTCGTCCCCAATGAAACAGCGAATCCTGACTGCCACCCTGTTTCTGGTGGCCTATCTCATCTTCCTGCTGGCCACCCTGCCGGCAGCGCTGGTGGCCCGTTATCTGCCGCTGCCTGCCCAGATGGCCAACCTGCTCAAGCTGGAGGGGGTCAGCGGCACCCTCTGGAGTGGCCAGATAGCCCGATTGCAATACGCCAGCGAATCGGTGAACCAGCTGCGCTGGGAGCTCAATGGCTGGTCTTTGCTGCGCTTCGCCCCCGAGGTGTCGGTGCGTTTTGGCAATCGCCACGGCCTCAATGGCCAGGGGGTGATCGGCTGGCAGGGCAGCCTGTTTGCCCGCGATCTCACCCTCAACGCCCCGGCGCCCTGGCTGCTGGCCCGCCTCCCGCTGCGCCCGCCCTTCCCGCTCACCGTGGCCGGCCAGCTGCAACTCAAGATCGACCAGTTTGCCCAGGGGGCTCCCTGGTGCGACAACCTCTACGGCAACCTCGACTGGTATGACGCCATTGCCGATACCCCGGCCGGCAAGCTGACGCTGGCCGACCCCGAGGTAAAACTCACCTGCCTCGACTCCAGGGTAGTGGCCGAACTCAAGCAGGATTCCAATGCGGTAGAGACCCAGGGTCGCCTGGAGCTGCAGGCCAACGGCCAGTACCTGTTCCAGGGCAGCCTGAAGCCGGGGCCGGATCTGCCCGCCCAGATGCAGCAGGGACTCCCCTTCCTCGGCCAGCCCGACAGTCAGGGGCGCTTCCCCCTGCGCTATCAGGGACGGATCTGAGCCCCTCCTCTTAACCAGCGGCACCGGCACCCTGTGCCGGGGCCGCTATCGTTTCAGCCTGGCGACCTTGCTTCTGAGCCAAGGCCGCCGGCAGGCTTAACCCCGTCAAGACTGTCCCTGGATGACTCGGCCCCAGCGCGTCGCGCAAGCTGCTGACAAGGCACATCACTCTGATTTCACCACCCTAGCATTCCGCTCCTTCCCCCTGAACATCCGTCGCCCGATGCTTCGCTTTGCCTGTCTGCCGGTTCGAATAAAAACGACCACCTCACAAATATAAAACATCGTTTTGTTTTTATGTTGATGGCATTTCTTTTTGTTGGTATCGTGTTTTCAACAAAGAGAATTCCCAGATACGTTGTCATTTATGCCGCCAAGGCCCTGAAATTGAGGTTCATTATGCAAACTCGTCAAAGCATCCATAGCGACCATGCCAAGCAACTGGATACCCAGGGCCTGCGCCGTGAGTTTCTGGTGGAAGAGATCTTCACCCCGGATCAGCTGACCATGACTTACAGCCACATCGACCGCATCGTGTTCGGTGGTCTCATGCCGGTCGATGCCCCGCTGACCTTCTCCGACGAGCTGGGCAAGGCGTTTGGCGTCACCTACTTCCTCGAACGGCGCGAGCTTGGCCTCATCAACATCGGCGGCCCGGGAGTGGTGATCGTGGATGGCACCACCTACGAGGTAGGCAATGCAGAAGCCCTCTACGTTGGCCAGGGCGCACGGGAACTGAGCTTTGCCAGCGTCAGCGCCGCCCAGCCGGCCAAGTTCTATTACAACAGCGCCCCCGCCCACACCCACTACCCGACCCGCAAGGTCACCCAGGCCCAGGCCTCTCCGGCGACCCTGGGCGATGCCTCCACCAGCAACCGTCGCACCATCTACAAGTATCTGGTACCGGACGTGCTACCGACCTGCCAACTGGTGATGGGCATGACTCAACTGGAAGAGGGCAGCCTGTGGAACACCATGCCCTGCCACACCCACGAGCGCCGCATGGAGGTCTACTTCTACTTCAACATGAAGGAAGACGCCGCCGTCTTCCACATGATGGGCAAGCCGGACGAAACCCGTCACCTGCTGGTGCACAACGAACAGGCCGTCATCTCCCCGAGCTGGTCCATTCACGCTGGCGTCGGCACCCAGGCCTACACCTTCATCTGGGGCATGGTGGGCGAGAACCAGGTGTTCGGTGACATGGACCATGTCGCGGTCCGCGACCTGCGCTGATCAAAACAATGAATGGTGGGCGGCCAGGGTGGCCGCTTCGCCGTGGCAAGACACTCCACCGTCCCGTGGTTTAGAGGTAACGTTATGATTCTTAATGCATTCGATCTGAAAGGTAAGGTCGCCATCGTCACCGGTTGCGACACCGGGCTGGGTCAGGGTATGGCTCTCGGGCTCGCCGAGGCGGGTTGTGACATCGTCGGCATCAACATCGTCGAGCCCACCGACACCATCGCCAAGGTCGAGGCCATCGGTCGCCGCTTCCTGAGCCTGAAGGCCGACGTCAGCAAGGTGGAGAGCCTGCCCGCACTGGTGGATCAGGCAGTTTCCCACTTCGGTCATGTGGATGTGCTGGTGAACAATGCCGGCATCATTCGCCGGGAAGATGCGATCAATTTCAGCGAAAAAGATTGGGACGACGTGATGAACATCAACATCAAGAGCGTCTTCTTCATGTCCCAGGCGGTGGCCAGACAGTTCATCACCCAGGGCACAGGCGGCAAGATAGTCAACATCGCCTCCATGCTCTCCTATCAGGGCGGGATCCGCGTCCCCTCCTACACCGCCTCCAAGAGCGGCGTCATGGGCATCACTCGCCTGCTGGCCAACGAATGGGCAAGCAAGGGGATCAATGTCAACGCCATCGCCCCCGGCTACATGGCCACCAACAATACCGTAGCCCTGCGCGCCGACGATGACCGCAATGCCGCCATTCTGGAGCGGATCCCGGCAGGGCGCTGGGGCGTACCGGACGATATGATGGGCCCTGTGGTATTCCTGACCTCCGCCGCCTCCGACTACATCAATGGCTACACGATTGCCGTCGATGGCGGCTGGCTGGCCCGCTGATCCAGCGCAATGTGACAAGGCGCCGCAAGGCGCCTTTTGTCATTGTCCCCTGACAGGAGGGCGATATGTTTCTCGATAGCAACTGGTTTGCCCAATCCGTGGGGTTGCTGGCCTGCCTCGTTGGCGCCACGGCCTTCATGCAACGCCAGGACAACAAGCTCAGACTCCACCTCACCCTCAACGGCACCCTGATGGGTTTGCACTTCCTGCTGCTGGGATCCTCCGTGGCCGCCATCAACTGTCTGCTCTGTGCAGTACGCAACTGGGTTTCGGGTTACTACCGCGGCCTGGGCGTCATGCTGCTGTTTCTGGCGCTGGCCTGGCTGCTGGTCATCCCCCAGATTACCCATCCGGTGCAGATACTGACCCTGCTCGGCACCACCCTGAGCACCTATGCCCTGTTTCGCCTCAACGGCATTGCTCTGAGGCTCTGCATGCTGAGCAGTACCGTCTGTTGGCTGACCCATAATG
Source organism: Aeromonas sp. FDAARGOS 1407 (assembly GCF_019048725.1). Taxonomy (NCBI): domain Bacteria; kingdom Pseudomonadati; phylum Pseudomonadota; class Gammaproteobacteria; order Aeromonadales; family Aeromonadaceae; genus Aeromonas; species Aeromonas sp. FDAARGOS 1407. Next base: position 2,181,419 of record NZ_CP077399.1, on the reverse strand, counting down.
TCTGGGCGGGATCCATCGGCGGCATCCTGCAGGAGAGCATCTTCTTCGTCATCAACAGCCACACCATCTTCAAGCTCTACCGGGCAACACCGCAAAACGCCTGACCGCGCAGGCAAACAGTCCCATACCACACATAAAAAAAGAGCAGGCCAAGCCTGCTCTTTATATGACGGATGAACCTTATCCGCGCTGGTCGTTCATCCCAAAGGGATAGTCGTGGAAGCCCAGACCGGCGGAAATCTTGGCCGCGGCATCATGCAACTGAGCCACCAGCGTCTCCTTGTCTTCCTCATGGAAACGCACCAGGGGCAGTGACAGGGAGAGCCCCGCGATGATCCGCCCCATACGGCTGTAGATGGGAACGGCGAAGCACCGCAGGCCGTGTTCCATCTCTTCCCTGTCTTCGGCATAACCCTGTTCCCGCACCTGTGCCAGCTCCACCAACAGTGCATCGACATCCTTCAGAGTGTGCTCGGTAAAGCGCTCGAAGGTCACGTCGGCCAGCATGGCGCGCACCTCGGTATCGGGCAACCAGGCCATCATCACCTTGCCAAGACCAGTGCTGTAAAGGGGACGACGGCGGCCGATACGGGAGTACATCCGCAGGTTGTATTCGGAGTCGATCTTGTGCAGATAGACGATGCTGTCTTCATCCAGCGTACCCAGATGCAGGGTCTCCTTGGTCAGCTTGCCAAGACGGTGCATCTGCTCATCGGCGATCTTGACCAGATCCTGGTGCTCCAACGCCTTGGCGCCCAGCTCGAACAGTTTCAGACTGAGGGCATACTTGTCGGTTTCCCCTTCCTGGGAGACATATCCCAGGGTTTTCATCGTTTGCAAAAAGCGGTAGACGGTGCTCTTGGACATCATGATGCGCTGGGAAAGCTCCGTCACCCCGATCTCTTTTTGTTCCCCGAGCGCCTGCAAAATGCCAAACACCTTGAGCACAGATGAGACTGAATCAGGCGAGTTATCTATCACAGACATGTCTACTTCCAAAAAAAATGATTGATTGTTTCATTGTATTTGAAATGAACTGGCAGTCATAGAGTTGGTAGCGATTATCCAGATAAATCAGTGAATAATGAGGACATTATGTGGCCTTGCTCACGTTGAGTCCCCTCTCTTCACCACACGGGAACGACCAGGTTTCATCCCGCTGTTACCACCTCACCCGCTCCATGGCCCCTCTTTCTCGCCCTGTATTCCCTCGATAGTAGAAACACCTTTGGCGGGCGCATTTCGTCATCTTGTCATACATAAGACCGACGTCACAAATTTAATGAAATTACGTTTTACTTTATTTCAATTGAATGACAATTAAATAAAATGGTCGGGTCACCAACGCGAAGTACGCGGGAGAAATTATGGCTATCAAAGTCGCCGTCATTGGCGAGTGCATGATCGAGTTGTCCGAAAACCGGGACAGCATAGTGCGCCATTTCGGGGGGGACACCCTCAACACCGCCGTCTATCTGACGCGCGCCAATCCAGATGTCGCCGTGAATTATGTCAGCGCCCTGGGCACGGATCCCATGAGCAGTGCCATGCTGGCCCAATGGCAACAGGAGGGGGTACACACCGAACTGGTACAACGGCTCGACCACAAGCTGCCCGGCCTCTACCTCATCGAGACGGACGAGCGGGGGGAACGAACCTTCCACTACTGGCGCAACGACGCGGCGGCCCGCTACTGGTTGCAGACACCCAAAAGCGGCGAGATCTGCCGCCAGCTGCAGGCGTTTGACTACCTCTACCTGAGCGGCATAAGCCTCGCCATCCTCTCCGATGAGGATCGCCAGACTCTGCTGCAGCGGCTGGCCGAGTGCCGGGCCTCCGGCGTCCGAATCGTCTTTGACAACAACTATCGACCACGCCTTTGGGAGAGCCGGGAAGCGGCCAGGCAAGCCTATCGCGCCATGCTGGCCCTGACCGACATCGCCTTCCTGACCCTGGATGACGAGTTTGCCCTTTGGGGCGACAGCGAAGAGGCCCAATGCCTGGCCCGCACTCGCGAGCTGGGTGTCGAGGAGATCGTCATCAAGCGTGGCGCCGCCCCCTGCCTCATCGTCCAGCAGGCATACAGCTGTGAAGTGCCGGCCGTAGCGCTGGTAAAAGAGTGCGTGATCGACACGACCGCTGCCGGTGACTCGTTCAGTGCGGGTTACCTTGCTGCCAGACTGGCAGGGCAATCCCCGGCCGACTCAGCGCGTTATGCCCACCTGCTGGCAAGCACCGTTATTCAACACCGTGGTGCCATCATCCCCCTGACGGCGATGCCACCCCACATTACTCCTGACCACTCAGCCAACGAGGCTTCCCATGTCGATATTGCTTGAACAACTCTCCGCCCTGAAGATCATCCCCGTCATCGCCATCAAGGATGCCGATGATGCCGTCGCTCTCGGCCAGACCCTGATGGACAACGGCATGCCCAGCGCAGAGATCACCTTCCGCACTCCGGCTGCCGCCGAGTCTATCCGCCGCCTGCGGGAAGCCTTTCCGGAGATGATCATCGGTGCTGGTACCGTACTGACCACGGCCCAGGTCGATCAGGCCATCGAGGCCGGCGTAGACTTCATCGTGAGCCCGGGGCTCAACCCGCGCATAGTGCAATACTGCCAGGCCCGCGGCGTGCCCATCATCCCGGGCGTCAACAACCCCAGCCTGGTGGAGCAGGCCATGGAGCTGGGTCTGCATACCCTCAAGTTCTTCCCGGCAGAGCCGTCCGGTGGACTGGGCATGCTCAAGGCCATGAGCGCCGTCTATCCGGTCTCCTTCATGCCCACTGGCGGCATCAGCCCGAGCAATGTGAAAGACTATCTGGCCCTGCCCGCCGTCTTTGCCTGTGGTGGCACCTGGATGGTCCCCGCCAACCTCATCGACAACCGCGAATGGCAAAAGATTGGTGCACTGGCCAAGGAGGCCATGGCCGCCCTGTAACCTTGCACAGACCCCTCTCGCGGGTCCGTCACGTCACCCCGGATCCGGCGATGCAACACGAGTGAGTCGCCGGCTCCATCCAAGGAGCTCACGCCATGATCACTGGCAATCTTAACCGGCTCGACATCGCCATGCTGCCCGCCCCGCTGCTGCAACTCCTGACTCGCGACGAGCTGTCTCTGTCTCGCCTGCAGCAACAGGAGGAGGGGAAATACGATCTCATCGACGATGCCGTCTTCTATATCGTCTCGCACCCCACCACGGCTCAGGAGGCAAACCTGAAGAGCGAGTTTCACGATCGTTACCTCGATATCCAGATAGTGCTGGATGGCCAGGAGATGATCGCCACTAGCGCCACCGTCAGCTCTCCTCATACCTACCCGGAAACAAAACCGGATCTGCTCTTTCTGGAGGACCCGGCGATCACCACCCGATTGCAGCTCGAGCGCGGTGACTTCGCCATCTTCTACCCCGGCGAGGTACACAGACCCACCTGCCAGGTACGAGCACCAGCCAGGATCAAGAAGGCCGTGTTCAAGGTTTGCAAACATTGGCTGGCCGCGCAGTAATCCGGGCCAACGTCTGCGATACAGCCCCCGCCCTTGTGGGGGCTGATTGTTTTTATCCCCTTTTGGATCGCCAACACCGCCAGCCCAAGAGCCCATTGGCAAGTTCCCACTCCCCCCCTGCACTCCGCGTTGAGAGCCGGTTTGCAGCCTTGCCTTACCGCCTGTAACGGAATGCAACACCGCCATCCCACAAAAAATGATTTCAAATTCTCACAAAATAGAAACGCCATTTCATTATCTTGAGTTTGATCACTGAAATCGTGCCGGATTCACGTAGCATGAACACCATCAAGATAACCAACCCATAGAGGGGTTACACATGCGTACGAAGAATGCTCTGCCCAAGTTGTCTCTTATTGGCACTGTTGTAGCCGCTGGTCTGTTTCTGACTGGATGTGGTGAAGACAGCAAGGCTGCTGGTCCCGTGATTTTGAAAACAGCGTTCAACCAGTCCGAGAACAACCCCCAGTACAAGGCCCTTGAAGATTTCAGCCAGAAACTGGAAGCCGCCACCGGCGGGAAATACAAGCTGGAGATCCACCCGAACGAGCTGCTGGGTGATCAGCGTGCCGCGCTGGAGCTGGTCCAGTCCGGCGCCATCCAGCTGGCGGTGGTCGCCAACCCCTTGGTCGAGAACTTCAACAAGAACTTCTCCGTACTGGCTATGCCCTACATCTATGACAGCCCCGAGCACCAGCGCAAAGTGTTCACCGGCGGAACCCTGGATGCCCTGTTCAGCTCAACCAAGGGCAACGGCTTCGAGGTATTGACCGCCTACACCGCCGGCGCGCGCAGCATGTATGTCAAGGGAGCCCCCATCAAGACCCCCGAAGACATGAAAGGGAAGAAGATCCGGGTCATGCAGTCCGACACCATGGTCAAGATGCTGGGCTGCATGGGGGGAACCGGTGTGCCCATGGGACAGGGCGAGGTCTATTCAGCCATCCAGCAAGGGGTGCTGGATGGTGCCGAGAATAACGAGATCACCTATGCCGACCTGAAACAGTACGAGGTGGCACCACACTTCTCCTATACCCGTCATGTGATGGTGGCCGATCTGCTGGTGGTCAACGAAAACTTCCTGAGCCAGATGGATGCCGCGGATCAGGCCACCTTCCGCAAGCTGGCCAAGGAGAGTACCTCGACCGAGTTTGATCTCTTCAGCCAGGCACTGGAAAGCGCGAAGCAGACTGCTACCAGCCAGGGAGCCACCTTTACCGAGGTGGATATCGCCCCCTTCCAGGCTCGCTGCAAGCCGCTGCAGGAGACCCTGCTGACCACGCCGGAACAGAAAGACATTTTCAGCAAGATCCGCGCATTGGCCAACTAATGCCGCATGTTGCCAGGGGCTGCCATCGCAGCCCCTTTTATGAGGATCAGTCATGAAACCCACTGAACAACCGACTCCTTTCTCTGCACCAAGTGAACCCGCTGTTCAGAAGGGCTTCTGCGCCACCCTGACCAGCATTATGCCGCCATTCCCATCAGCGGCGTGCTGGCTGTCTTCTACTGCCTGTACAACCAGTACGGGTTGGCCAGGCAATTCTCCTTCAAGCAAAAGGTGTAACTATGGATATTGCGGTTGTTGTTGCGCTGGTGATGTTCATCGGTGCGTTTATCCTGCTGTTCATCGGCACCCCCATCAGCATCAGTATCGGGCTCTCCTCCTTCCTGGCGATGGCGATGATCCTGCCGTTTGATGGCGCCATCCTGACCTCGGCCCAGCGAGTCTTCGTCGGCCTGGACTCTTTCGCCCTGCTGGCCATCCCCTTCTTCATCCTGGCCGGCAACCTGATGAACAATGGCGGCATCGCCATCCGGCTGATCAACTGCGCCAAGATCGTCAGCAACTTCCTGCCCGGCCCCTTGGCCCAGACCAACGTGGTCGCCAACATGCTATTTGGCTCCATCAGTGGGTCCGGCGTCGCCTCCGCAGCGGCCATCGGCGGCATCATGTCCCCGATCCAGAAGAAGGATAACTACGATCCCGCCTTCAGCGCCGCGGTCAACATCGCCTCGGCCCCGACCGGCATGCTGATCCCTCCCAGCAACTCCCTGATCGTCTATGCCACAGTGGCAGGCAGCGTCTCCATTACCGCCCTGTTCATGGGAGGATACGTCCCCGGCATCCTGTGGGGACTGGGGGTTATGCTGGTAGCGGGCTTCATCGCCAAACGTCGTGGCTATGTGGCGGAAAAAAACTCCCTCAAGGGTCAGCATCTCAAGCTGCTGCTGGATGCGGTTCCCAGCCTGATGATGATAGTGGTGGTCATTGGCGGCATCCTGGGCGGCATCTTCACGGCCACCGAGGCCTCTGCCATTGCCGTGGTCTACTCCCTCGTGCTCGGCATCTGCTACCGGAACATCAAGGCGGCCGACCTGCCCGCCATCTTTCTGGCGACCGCCAAGATGACGGCCATCGTGATCCTGATGCTGGCCGCCTCCTCCATCATGTCCTGGGTGATGGCGTTCACCAAGATCCCGGCCCTGATCGCCTCCGGCCTGCTCTCCTTCACCGACAGCTTCCTGATCATCCTGCTGATCATGAACCTGGTGCTGCTGCTGGTGGGTACCTTCATGGACCCAACCCCGGCAGTGCTGATCTTCACCCCCATCTTCCTGCCCATCTGCACCCAGTTCGGCATGGATCCGGTGCAGTTCGGCATCATGATGATCTTCAACCTCTCCCTCGGTACCATCACGCCCCCGGTCGGCCCCATCCTGTTCACCGGCTGCAAGATTGGGGAGATCAAGATTGAGGGGGTCATCAAGCCGCTGCTGCCCTTCTTCGCGGTCATCGCGCTGGTGCTGCTGCTGGTCACCTATGTGCCAGCCATCTCGATGGCACTGCCCCAGGCGATGGGTCTGGTGGGATAATTCACCAACATTGACATACTGGCGTCTGCGACCCGCAAGAGACGACTCGCGGCCCCGGCACCCTGTGCCGGGGCCGCTTCTTTTCGCTCGCCTTGGCGCCTTGACCTTTTCAGGGGGGAGAGAGAACGCAAGCCAAGGCGTTTATCTCCTCTACGGGCTCAGCTTTCTTTATCTGATCCGCTTTGCTTGCTTCACCGACTGCTCTGTTTTGCCTGTCCTGATTTCTGCAGCCTCTCCCGCTCTTTGCCAGTTAGCGCTTGTCACTCTTCCTTCTATCTCTTTTGCCCCTCTATCACCTTTCAGGCGCCCTGACCGAGACCACCTCTCTGGTTGATTCTCATTAACGCAAGGTCAATAAAACCCCATCTTGGTGATATTCAGACGATCTGAAAGATCTGGCAGGAATATCAATCAGATTGCATTAACTTGTGAATTTGAGCCGGTGAAGACAATTTCTCATTTTTCTAGCAAAGCAGGTCAACGCACCACATAAAACACATAATTGATTGATTTAAATAAAAATAAATCATCAACCTCTCTTTTTATCTTCGTTATATCGTCTTTTTTCCAATCATGGCACATCGAAAACTGTGAAGAGCGGCAGATCACTTGGTCAACCAAAGACAATTGATTTAGAGCGCGAAATACCAGTCAAACAGGATGTGTCGATACAATAAGGTCAATTGGAGATGATCAAGGCTTGCAGCGCGACTCGCCGCCGTCTCGACCGGTTTGTTCATTTGATTTTCAAGCGTTGAGGGAATGGTTATGGAAAAGAAGCACATCTACCTGTTTTGCTCTGCCGGGATGTCCACGTCACTGCTGGTCTCGAAGATGAAGGCGCAGGCAGAAAAATATGATGTCCCCGTGGTGATCGATGCCTATCCGGAGACCCTGGCCGCCGAGAAGGGGGTCGATGCCGATCTGATCCTGCTGGGCCCGCAAATCGCCTACATGCTGCCGGAAATCCAGCAACAACTGCCTGGCAAGCCGGTCGAGGTGATCGACTCCATCCTGTACGGAAAAGTGGATGGCCTGGGTGTTCTCAAGGCGGCCGTCGCGGCCATCAAGCAGCACAGCGCACAGTAAGGAGAGAGATGTGAGCAACCTTATCGCATCGATGGAGAAGGCAATCCTGCCGATTGCCGTGAAGCTGGGCAAACAGCCTCACGTCAATGCCATCAAGAATGGCTTTATCAAACTGATGCCCCTGACGCTCGCCGGGGCCATGTTTGTGCTGATCAACAACGTGTTTCTGAGCTTTGGCGAGGGCTCTTTTTTCTACTCCATGGGGGTGCGGCTCGATCCCGCCACCATCGCCACCCTGGATGGCTTCAAGAGCATAGGTGGCAGCGTCTACAACGGCACCCTGGGGATCATGTCCCTGATGACCCCCTTCTTCATCGGCATGGCGCTGGCGGAAGAGCGCAAGGTTGACCCGCTCGCCGCCGGTCTGCTGTCGGTTGCCGCCTTCATGACGGTCACGCCGTTCAGCGTCGGTGAGGCTTACGCCGTCGGTGCCAACTGGCTGGGCGGCGCCAACATCATCTCCGGCATGCTGATCGGTATCGCCGTGGCCGAGATGTTCACCTTCATCGTGCGCCGCAACTGGGTGATCCGCCTGCCCGACAGCGTGCCAGGCTCAGTCTCCCGCTCCTTCTCGGCGCTGATCCCGGGCTTCATCATCCTCTCCATCATGGGGGTAATCGCCTACCTGCTCGGCAACGCCGGCACCAACTTCCACCAGCTCATCATGGATACCATCTCCACGCCGCTGGCCAGCATGGGTGGCCTGGTGGGCTGGGTCTATGTGCTCTTCTCCCCACTGCTCTGGTTCTTCGGGGTACACGGCTCTCTGGCCCTCTCCGCCCTCGAGAACGGCATCCTGGTGCCATTTACTCTGGAGAACGTGGCGCTCTACACCCAGTACGGCTCGGTCGAAGCGGCGTTGGCGGCCGGCAAGGAGTTCCATGTCTGGACCAAGCCGATGCTCGACTCCTACATCTATCTGGGTGGTACCGGTGCGACTCTCGGCCTTATCCTGGCCATCTTCATGGTCTCCCGCCGCGATGACTACCGTCAGGTCGCCAAGCTGGGCCTGCCCTCCGGCATGTTCCAGATCAACGAACCCATCCTGTTCGGCCTGCCGGTCATCATGAACCCGGTGCTGCTCATCCCCTTCGTGATGGTGCAGCCGGTACTGACGGGCATTACCCTGTTTGCCTACTACACGGGCGTCATTCCGCCCATCACCAATATGGCCCCATGGACCATGCCGGCGGGGCTGGGGGCCTTCTTCAACACCAACGGCAGCGTGGCAGCCTTCCTGCTGGCCCTGTTCAACCTGGGTGTGGCCACCATGATGTATGTGCCATTCGTCATCATCGCCAACAAGGCCCAGAACGTCATCGAAGAGGAAGAGGAGAGCGAGGAAGATATCGCTCTGGCCCTGAAGTTCTGACGACACATGCGGGAGGAGCCCGGCTCCTCCCGCCAGTTTGGAGAAACGCAGTATGCAGTATCGTTTTCCGGATAACTTCTGGTGGGGCAGTGCCAGCTCGGCACCACAGATGGAGGGCGCCGCCGTTCGCGGCGGCAAGTCCGCCAACATTTTCGATCACTGGTTTGCCATCGCGCCGGAGCGCTTTCACGGTGGCATAGGCCCGACCGATACCTCCACCTTTTACGACCACTTCGAGAGCGACATCGCCCTGCTCAAGCAGTTGGGCCACAACAGCTTTCGCACCTCCATCTCCTGGTCACGGCTGATCCCGGATGGCACCGGCGAGATCAACCCCGAGGCCGTCGCCTTCTACAACGCAGTGTTTGACCGCCTGCTGGCCGAGGGGATCACCCCGCTCATCAACCTCTACCACTTCGACATGCCCATGTGCATGCAGGAGCGTGGCGGCTGGGAGAGCCGGGAAGTGGTCGCCGCCTACATCCACTACGCCAGCCACTGCTTTGCCCTGTTTGGCGATCGCATCAAGCACTGGTTCACCTTCAACGAGCCCATAGTGCCGGTCGAGTGCGGCTACCTGGGTCACCATCACTACCCCTGCGTGGTCGACTTTGGCCGGGCGGTCACCGTCGCCTACCACACGGCGCTGGCCCACGCTGGCGCGGTGCAGGCCTACCGGGCACGCCAGGAGGATGGCAAAATTGGCATCATCCTCAATCTGACGCCGACCTATCCCCGCTCCCGGGAGCCCGCCGATCTGCTGGCTTCCCGTCGGGCGGATCTGCTGCTCAACAAGAGCTTCCTCGACCCGGCTCTGAAAGGCTGCTACGACCCCGAGCTGATTACCCTGTTGCAGCAATACGATCTGCTGCCACAAGTAGCGGAAGGGGACAAGGCGCTGCTCGCCGCTGGCAAGGTAGACCTGCTCGGGGTCAACTACTACCAGCCGCGCCGGGTCAAGGCCAAGGACGAACCCTGGTCAGGCACGCCCCGCACCCCGGAGGATCTCTTCGACTATTACGAGATGCCGGGGCGCAAGATGAACCCCCATCGCGGCTGGGAGATCTACGAGAAAGGGATCTACGACATTCTCACCGATCTGCGGGTCAACTATGGCAACCTGCCCTGCTACATCTCGGAGAACGGCATGGGAGTCGAGGGGGAGGAGCGCTTCATCGGCCCGCAAGGGCGGGTGGAAGATGACTATCGCATCGACTTCATCCGCGGGCACCTTGAGTGGCTGCACCGCGCCCTCGAGGAGGGCAGCGCCTGTCGCGGTTATCACCTCTGGACCTTTATCGACAACTGGTCCTGGCTCAATGCCTACAAGAATCGCTACGGCCTGGTGCGCCTCGATCTCGAAACCCAGCAGCGTACCATCAAGAAGAGCGGTCACTGGTTTGCCGACGTCGCCCGTAACCATGGCTTCAATTAACCGGTTTCAATCAAGGAGAAAGCAAACATGTTCGATCTGGATCAAATCCCCGCAGAGAGCGATACCGCCAGCGATCTGGAAGAGGTAGTGATGGGGCTCATCATCAACTCGGGGCAGGCCCGCAGCCTGGCCTATACCGCCCTGAAGAAAGCCAAGGAGGGGGATCTGGCCGCCGCCCACCAGCTGATGGCCCAATCCCGCGAGGCACTGAATGCCGCCCACCTGGTGCAGACCCAGCTGATCGAGGGGGATCAGGGGGAAGGCAAGATCCCGGTCACTCTGGTGCTGGTGCATGCCCAGGATCACCTGATGACCTCCATGCTGGCCCGTGAGCTGATCAGCGAGCTGATCGAGCTGCACGAGAAGCTGCAGAGCAAGTAATCCCAAGGCGGGGCACCCTGCCCCGCCATAGGTTCGCAGATCAGGAAGCGACTCATGAGCGTCAAGACAATCCGGGAAACCGAGCTGTTCAACAACAAACCGTTCCACATGTTCATCTACAACAAGCAGGTGAGCGGAACCGGTTTGCACCAGCACGACTACTACGAGTTCACCCTGGTATTGACCGGTCGCTACTATCAGGAGGTCAATGGCAAGCGGGTGCTGCTGGAGCGGGGAGACGTGGTCTTCATCCCGCTGGGCTCCAGCCACCAGAGCTTCTACGAATTCGGCACCACCCGCATCTTCAACGTCGGGATCAGCCGCAGCTACTTTGACGATCACTTCAAATACCTACTGCCGGATCACTTCGTCGCCTCCCAGGCCTATCAGCTCAAGAGCGAGTTTCTCAGCTACATAGAGTCGGTGCTGGTCTCCCCCGGTTTTCGGGAAGAGGCGCTGACCGAATTTCTCGAGGTGGTGACGTTTGCGGTGATGAACCGGCTGCGTCACTACAAGGAGGCCTCCGCCAGCGAGGATCTCCCCCTCTGGCTCCACGAGACGGTGGAAAAGATGCACAACCGTCCCCTCTTTGCCGAAGATGCGCTGGCCAACATGGTCTCCCTCTGCGGCAAGAGCCAGGAGTACCTGACCCGGGCCACCCGGCGTTACTACAACAAGACGCCGATGCAGATCATCAACGAGATCCGGGTCAACTACGCCAAGATGCAACTGGAAGTGACCAACAACTCGGTGGCCGACATCGCCTTCGAGACCGGCTACAACGACGTCAGCCTGTTTATCAAGAACTTCAAGAAACTGACCTCGTTTACCCCGGGGAGCTATCGCAAATATCTCTACCCGAAATTTGAAACCCCTGCCTGATGCGGGGAAAGATTCAAGATGTAAAACAGTGAGTTAGATAACGATTCGCCCATTTTGACCAGCCCCTGCATCAGGCGGCTGCTGCCCCGCTCATCCCTGGCTCGGCGCCAGAGCAGAGCGGCCCCTGTTCAACCAGATAGAGAAAGATGAAAGAGGGATTTATGAACGAGAAGATCAAGGTAGTCACCATAGGCGGCGGCAGCAGCTACACCCCGGAACTGGTCGACGGCTTCATCAAGCGTTATGCCGAGCTGCCCATCAGCGAGCTGTGGCTGGTCGACATTCCCGCCGGCGAAAAGAAACTGAACATCATCTTCAGTCTGTGCCAGCGGATGATCCGCCAGGCCGGCATCCCCATGACGCTGCACAAGACCCTGGATCGCCGTGAAGCGCTGGCGGGTGCCCACTTCGTGACGACCCAACTGCGGGTCGGCCAGCTGCAGGCGCGGGAAAAAGATGAGCGTATCCCCTTGAGCCACGGCATGTTGGGGCAGGAAACCAACGGCGCCGGTGGCCTGTTCAAGGGGCTGCGCACCATCCCCGTCATCTTCGATATTATCCGTGACATCGAGGAGCTCTGCCCGGATGCCTGGCTCATCAACTTCACCAATCCGGCCGGCATGGTGACCGAGGCAGTCCACCGCCACACCAACTTCCGCCGCTTTGTCGGGGTGTGCAACATTCCGGTCGGCATGAAGATGTTCGTCAAGGATGCCCTGAAGCTGACCGAGCAGGATCACCTCTCCATGGATCTGTTCGGCCTCAACCACCTGGTCTTCATCGGCGACGTGCTGGTGAACGGCGAGTCCCGCTTCGACGAGCTGCTGGAAGGGGTAGCCGACGGCACCCTGACCCGCGCCAGCTCGGTCAAGAACATCTTCGATCTCCCCTTCGATGCCAGCCTCATCCGCGGGCTGCGCCTGCTCCCCTGCTCCTACCTGCGTTACTACTTCAAGGAGAAGGAGATGCTGGGGATCGAGATGGGCGAGTTCTACAAGGGCGGAGCCCGCGCCCAGGTGGTGCAGGAGGTCGAGAAGAAGCTGTTCGATCTCTACCAGAACCCCGAGCTGTGCGAAAAACCCAAGGAGCTGGAGCTGCGTGGCGGCGCCTACTACTCGGATGCCGCCTGCGAGGTGATCAGCGCCATCTACAACGACAAGCAGAGCGAGCACTATGTCATCATTCCCCACCAGGGCCATGTCACCAATATCCCGGCCGACTGGACGGTGGAGATGACCTGCCGGATCGGACGTGACGGCGCCATTCCCCACCCCCGTCTCACCCGCTTTGACGACAAGGTGAATGGTCTGGTACACCTCATCAAGAGCTTCGAGATCGCCGCCTCCCGGGCCGCCATCAGTGGCAACATGGAGGATCTGCTGCTCGCCATGAACCTCAACCCGCTCATCCACTCCGACAACGATGCCCGCCTCGTTGCCCGCGAGCTGTTGTTGGCCCACCGCGAACATCTGCCGAACTTCGCTGCCGCCATCGACGCCCTCGCCTGAGACCATCGCGCCCCGTTTGATTACGAGCGGGGCGCCTGAAAGGAAGAGAACCGTCATGAGCAAGAGATTGATCATCAATGCCGACGACTTCGGTCTGTGCCGCGCTCAGAACTACGGCATCATCGAAGCCTTCACTCAAGGCGTCGTCAGCTCCACCACCGCCATCGTGACCTCCCCGGCCATCGAGCATGCCACCTGGCTGGCCGGGTGCTTCCCCGAGCTGCCGGTGGGGCTGCACTTCATGCTGAGCTGGGGACGCCCGCTCACCCCGCTCACCAGCCTGGTCAACGAACAGGGAATGCTGGACAAGGGGATCTGGCAAAAGAGCGAGGCGGGCACCCTCGACCCAGAGGAGATCCGCTGCGAGCTGGCAAGCCAGTACCAGCGCTTTATCGACCTCTTTGGCAAGGCGCCCACTCATATCGACAGCCACCACCATGTGCATATGCTGCCGACCCTCTACCCGCTGGTGGAAGCCTTTGCCATGGAGCACCGACTGCCCCTTCGCATCGACCGCAGCGAGATTGCCCGCCATGGCCTGAGCGTGCACCATACCCTGAGCTGCGATCAGTTTGACGCCCGCTTCTATGGGGAGCAGCTGACCCGGGACACCCTGCTGCAGCTGCTGGACGAGGCTGATGAATTTGGGGCCAGTTCCCTCGAGATCATGTGCCACCCCTCCTTCATCGATCTGGAGATGCAGGGCAGCTCCTATTGCCAGCCCCGCCTCAACGAGCTCGCCATCCTGACCGACCCGGCCCTGTCGCCACTCATCGCCCAGCGGGGCTATCGCCTCGCCAGTTATCGGGAGTGGCACACTGAGTCATAAACAGGGCTGCCAGCATGAGGGAATGCAGGAAAAGGAAACGGCGGGGGAGCCTGATGGTCCCCCCGCCGCGTTTATGATGAAATCGGTCAATTTGGCTGCTGCATCACTTTTGAGCAGGGTAATTCCTTGTATATTCATTCATTTGCTGCGAAGCAAACCTGCCCGGACGGGACGTGTTCGCCCTTTGCGTGACAGGGTACCGTCACCCTCCTGGGTCATTGTTTACATGGACAATCTGCACGGACAAGGTGCACCGACAACGCGCACGGAGAATGCCAGATGAAACTAGCCCCCATCGCCATCGCCCTGCTGGCCGCCAGCTCGGCTTATGCCGTCAGCCCCGCCAAACCCACCGCCCAGACCATCTACCTCGGGGGCGATATCGTCACCGTCAATGACGCGGCGCCGACGGCCGAGGCGCTGGCCATCAAGAATGGCCGCATTCTGGCGCTGGGCAGCGAGGCCGACATCCTCAAGCTGCGCGACGAGGCGACCCGGGTGATCGATTTGCAGGGCAAGACCCTGATCCCGGGCTTTATCGATGGCCATGGCCACGTCTTCAACACCGGCATCCAGGCGCTCTCGGCCAACCTGCTGGCCCCGCCCGATGGCGCCGTGACCCGCATAGCGGAGCTGCAGCAGGGGCTGCGCGACTGGGCCGCCAAACCGCAAAACAAGGCGCACGGGATTATTTTGGGATTTGGCTATGACGACTCCCAGCTCAAGGAAAAACGCCACCCCACCCGTCAGGAGCTGGATGCGGTATCAGAGGATCTGCCGGTGATCATCATCCACCAGTCGGGCCACCTCGCCACCCTCAACAGCAAGGCGCTGGCGCTGGCCGGCTTCAGCCCGGACAGCAAGGATCCGGAAGGGGGCAAGATCCGCCGTGAAGCGGACGGCAAGACTCCGAACGGTGTGCTGGAGGAGACCGCCTTCTTCGGCGCCTTGCTGCCGATGTTCGCCAAGCTGAACAACCAGGAGAACGAGGCAATCTTCAAGGCGGGCATGGCGCTCTACGCCAGCTTCGGTTACACCACGGCCCAGGAGGGGCGCGCCTCCTCGTCCGCCGTCAAGACCATGTACCAGCTGGCCCAGAAAGAGAAGCTGCCCCTCGATGTGGCGGCCTATCCCGATATCCAGATCGCGCGGGATGTCATCGCACCGCCCTACTATGCCCAGCAGTACATGAACGGCTTTCGGGTCGCAGGGGCCAAACTCAATCTCGATGGCTCCCCCCAGGGCAAGACCGCCTGGCTGACCCAGCCCTATTTCATCCCGCCAGCAGGACAAGAGGCCGGCTACAAGGGCTACCCCAGCATGAGCGACGAGCAGGCCGCCCATTACATCGAACTGGCCCAGCGCAACGGCTGGCAGCTGCTCACCCACGTCAACGGGGATGCCGCCATCGATCAGCTGATCAAGGGGGTGGAGGCCAGCGAGAAACTACATGGCAAGCCGGATCGCGGCTTCGTCGCCATCCATGCCCAGACCGCCCGCAAGGATCAGGTCGCATCGTTCCAGCGGCTCGGCATCTTCCCCTCCTTTTTCCCGATGCACACCTTCTACTGGGGGGACTGGCACAGTGACTCCGTGCTCGGCAAGGAGCGGGCGCAGCATATCTCCCCCACCGGATGGGCGCGGGAGCTGGGGATGATCTTCACCTCCCACCACGACTCGCCGGTGGCGCTGCCTGACTCCATGCGGGTCTATTATGCGACCGTCAACCGGGTCAGTCGCACCGGCCGCCCCATCGGACCGGATCAGCGAGTCTCCGCGCTGGAAGGATTGAAAGCCCAGACCCTGTGGGCGGCAACCCAATACAAGGAGGAGCGCAGCAAGGGATCTCTCGAGGTGGGCAAGCTGGCGGACATGGTGGTGCTCTCGGCCAACCCGCTCAAGGTCAAACCCGAGACCCTGGCCGATATCCGGGTCGAGGAGACAATCAAAGAGGGGGTTCCCGTCTACCAACGTGACGCGCAGAGCGCCGGCACCTCGCAAGGCTGCGCGGACTCGGCACGCTGTAGCGCCGTGGCTACCACGGCAATGGTGGCGGCCGGTATGCTGCATCACCAGCCGCACTGAGTGCAGATTGGCCTGACGCTCTGGCGCGTCGGGCCACCTTGCCCCGAATCGCAGATATGAAAAAGCCCGGTCGAATCATCGACCGGGCTTTTTCATCAATATGGCGGAGGAGGTGGGATTTGAACCCACGGATGGTCGCCCATCGCCGGTTTTCAAGACCGGTGCATTCAGCCGCTCTGCCACCCCTCCGAACGGCGTGCATACTACGTCAAGCCCTTGTTCATATGCAATACATATTTGTTTTGGGATAGTAGGAGGCAATGAGCTGGGGTGTCGCTTGAAATCAGCACTCGTCATCCCAACCTTCAGTGCATACAATGCGATGAACGAAGCGGAATTTGCCGCTTCACCCGGAAATCAAGAGGACACCAAGATGGATACCCGTTCTATCTACACAGGCACCCAAAGTGCCGTACGCGATACCAACAAGGTACTGCGTAACACCTATATGCTGCTTTCCCTGACTCTGGGCTTCTCTGCCGTGGTGGCGGGGGTCGCAACCGTGATGAACATGCCGCCCCTGCACTGGGCCATCTTCCTCATCGGCGTTTACGGTCTGATGTTCCTGACCGAGAAGAACCGCAACAACGGCATGGGTCTGGTGTTCACCTTCGCCCTGACCGGTCTGCTGGGCTACAGCCTGGGCCCCATCATCAACATGTACATGAACAACGGCGGCGGCGAGATCGTGATGACCGCGCTGGGCGGCACCGCGCTGACCTTCTTCGGCCTCTCAGCCTATGCCCTGACCACCAAGCGTGATCTCTCCTTTATCGGCGGCATGCTGTTCGTCGGTTTCTGGGTACTGCTGGTGGCCATGGTCGCCAACATCTTCCTGCAGATGAGCGCCCTGAGCCTGGCCCTGTCCGCCATGTTCATGCTGTTCTCCTCCGGCGCCATCCTGCTGACCACCCAGCAGATCGTGCGCGGCGGCGAGACCAACTACATCTCCGCCACCGTGACCCTGTATGTCTCCATCTACAACATATTCCTGAGCCTGCTGAGCCTGCTGGGCGGCAACCGCAACTGATAGATGTCGATGATGAACAAGACCCCGCTTCGGCGGGGTTTTTATTGGCGCACGATTCTGTCAGGATAAGTTGCAGATCAAGGAGATGAAGCCAAGTGGCCCTGATCCAAATCAGGGCCATGCCGATCCTGGCGGGTTACCATCCCGCACTCGTTTCGTTAAAGGGTTGTTCTCACTTCCATGCCGATGGACTTTTCCGGCCTGCTGCGCCGCCTGTTGACCGACAGCCATATCTACTTCGCCCTCAAGGTGTTGCTGGCCATCCTCGGCCTGCTCGCCTTCACCCTGGCGACCGGCGACATCCAGCTCACCGTGCTGCTCTCCCTCGGGGTAGTGGCGGGAGCCATCGCCGAAACCGACGACAGCCTGTGGGGCCGGGTGAAGAATTTGGGGATGACCCTGCTCTGCTTCCTGTTTGCCTCATTGTGCGTGCAGTACCTCTACCCCACTCCCTGGCTGTTTGCCATCGGGCTGGCGAGCTCCACCTTTATCTTCGTGATGGTGGGGGCGCTCGGTGCCCGCTACGCCACCATCAGCTTCGGCACCCTGCTGATTGCCATCTACACCATGCTGGGGGCCGCCCATGCACCGAGCCTCTTCTACCAGCCACTGGCGCTCGGCGCCGGCGCCCTCTGGTACGGGCTGGTGTCGCTGCTCTGGCTCTGGCTGCTGCCCTACAAGACGCTGCACGAGCAGCTGGCCCAGAGCTACTTCGCCCTTGGCCGCTACTTGCTGGAAAAATCCCGCTTCTTCCCGGCGGACGAGCACGGCGCCCAGGCCATTCGCCACAATCTGGCCCAGCTCAACATCAACCTGGTGAGCGCGCTCAACCTCACCAAGTCGGCCCTCAATGCGCGCCTTTCCCCGCGCCATCCGGCAAGCCCGGAGCTCGCCAGCCTGCTGCGCCTCTACCTGCTGGCGCTGGAAATTCACGAGCGGGCCACCTCCAGCCACTACCCCTACAGCCGGCTGGAAGCCGAGCTCAAGCAGGGCATAGTGCTGGACGGTTTTCAGGAGGTCTTTTTGCAGCTCTCGGAGGCGTGCCAGCGGCTCGGCTACGCCATCCTGGTGCACAAGCCCTATGCCCACAACAAGCGCATCCACTGGACCCTGGAGGCCCTTGGCGATCAGCTGGAATTCACCCACCTCAAGCAGCACTACCCGAAAACCCTGCTGACGCCGATGAAGTTTTTGCGCCGCAACCTGGCCAGCATCAACCAGCTGCTGGGCAGCGCCGAGGGGCTGCAAAACCCGGATCAGGCGCCCCAGAGCCTGCCGCCGCTGGCAAGCCCCCCTCGCCTGCCATTTCTGGCCCAGCTCAAACAGCACTTCACCCTGCACTCCATGGTGTTTCGCCATGCCCTGCGACTCTCGCTGGGGCTGGTGATCGGCTACGGCATACTGCAGGCCTTTGACATGGACAAGGGCTACTGGATCTTGCTCACCGTGCTGTTTGTCTGCCAGCCGAGCTACAGCGCCACCCGCCGCCGGCTGGTGCAGCGGATGCTCGGCACCTTCGCCGGTATTCTGGTGGGGATCCCGGTGCTCTGGCTCTTCCCCGAGCTGCACGTGCAGCTGGTGGTGATGGGGCTCGCGGCCTTCCTCTTCTTCACCCAGGTGCGCAACAACTACAGCGCCGCCGTCTGCTTTATCACTCTCTACGTGCTGATGGCGTTCAACCTGCTGGACGGCATCGGCTTTGCCATCCTGGGACCGCGCCTGCTCGATACCCTGCTCGGCTGCCTTATCGCCTACGCCCTGGTGGCCTGGCTCTGGCCGGACTGGCAATACAAGCGCCTGCCGACCCTGATTGCCAACTCGCTGTCGGCCAATGCCCGCTACCTCTCGGCGGTGCTGGCCAGCCTCAAGCCGCAGCGGGATGAATCCATCGACTACCGGGTGGCGCGCAAGAGCGCCCATCTCGCGGACAGCGAGCTGGCCACCGCCTGGCAGAGCATGCTGGTGGAGCCGCAAAAGCGCCGCCGCTTCCTCGATCTCTGCTTTACCCTCACCTGGCGCAACCACGCCCTGCTCTCCTACATCTCGGCGCTCGGGGCTCATCGCGACAAGCTGGAGGCCATCAGCGGGCTCGATGAGATGCGCCACCATATCTGCCACACCCTGGAGCAGGCGGCAGGTCATCTGGCGGGCACCCCCTCCAGCTCCCTTGGCGGCCAGCGCCTGCTGATCACCCCGGATGAAGCGCAGGAGTGCAGCGAGGAACAGCTGATGCTGACCCAGCAGCTCAACCTCATCAGCGAGCTGGCGGATCAGCTGCTGAACCTTGCCAACGAGAGCCGGTTGCTCACCGGGGATCAAGGCGCTACCATGCCCGCCCAATCCCGATAGCCCCATTAGCGAGGAGCCCCCATGTCTGCCGACAAACATCAGCTGAAATTCAAAGGCCAACTCATCGAGACCGATGCCAAGGGCTATCTGCTCAACAGCAACGACTGGAGCGAGGAGCTGGCGCTGGTGTTGGCTGCGCAGGAGGGGATCGTGCTGGAGGAGCCGCACTGGGAAGTGGTGCGCTTCGTGCGCGCCTTCTATCTGGAGTTCAACACCTCCCCGGCCATCCGCGCGCTGGTCAAGGCGATGGAAAAACAGTACGGCCCCGAGAAGGGCAACAGCCGCTACCTCTACAAGCTGTTCCCGGAAGGACCCGCCAAGCAGGCAACCAAGATTGGCGGCCTGCCCAAGCCAGTAAAATGCATCTGATCCCCTGATGTGCAGGCCCCACGACGGGCGGCCCGAGGAATAGCGACAGGCGGCAGGGGCAACCCTGCCGCCTGTTTTCATCTCAGCCGGCGCGCCCCGTCACCTCTTCTAGCCAGCCGACCAGCCGCTGCCAGGATTTGGCATCCGCCTCCTGGTGATAGCGCTCTCCGCCAAACACGCTAAAAGCGTGGGGCGCCCCGCTGTAAGTGGTCATCTCGTGGCGCACACCCGCCTTTTCCAGCTGCTCGGCCAGGCTCGCAAACTCCTGCAGCGAGACGGACGCATCCGCCGAGCCATGCAGGATAAGCAACGCGGCCCGGGTCTTGCCGTAATCCTGATCCGGCGGCGTGGCCAGACCGCCATGTACGCTCACCACCCCGGCAAGCGGGCTGCCGCTTCGCGCCATCTCAAGGGCCGCGGCACCGCCAAAGCAGTAACCCAGCACCACCACGGGCCCCTCCCCCAGCGCCTGCCTGGCCGCCGTGAGTCCACCTTCCAGCAATTGGCGCATGCGGGCGCGATCCTGATAGAGGGCCCCGGTCGCCTCACGGCGCGCCTCTATCGTTGCGGGCCTGACGCCCTTGCCAAACAGATCGACCGCGAAGACGTTGTAACCGAGCTTGCCCAGCATCTTGCTGCGCTTTATCTCATAATCGGTGAGCCCGTCCCAGTCGTGGATCAGCAAAATAATCGGCCCCCCGTCGCGCCCCCTGGTCTGGTAGCCTTCAAAGTCGCTTCCGGCGACCTGATAGGTCAGACTGGCGGCCCAGAGCGGGGCGGCCAGCAGCGCCGCCATCAGTGCACAGATCCCTTTCATCCCTTCTCTCCCTTTCATTGCGTGGTAATAGGCCGCCGGGCGCCCAATAAAAAAGCTGCCCGCAGGCAGCCCAAGTATGAACGACACCGTCATTTGCACCGGATTGAGGGATGGTTACTCCCCCGCCAGGGCCACCAGTCGCTCCGCCAGCCGGTGGCTGTGCAGGTAGCTCTCAATCAGCGCTCCGTCGGCCCGCCCCGCCTCAATCTGCCGATACCAGTGAGCCAGCATGGCGACAAAGCCCCGGCTCGCTAGCACCGACTGCCAGTCGTTTGGGACCAGCGCCTGCGCCGTCTTGTCGCGGGCGACGATGCCGCGGGTGCAGTTTTCCAAATGAAGCGACAAGTTGTCGCCGTAAGCGTCGATACGCTCCTCGGTGATGCCGGCGCTGCGGTTCATGCTGCCGCTGATGGCGCGATCGCCGCTTTGCCAGGCCACGCTCACCCCGGCCAGCTGGCTGGCATCGGTTGGGCTGCGCCTTAGCACGGCATGTAGCTCCCCGTCCGGCACGCCGCCATAGAAGCAGAGGCCGTCGAGCACATGGATAAAGTCGTCGAACAGAAAATCCCGTGCTCGCCCGGGCAGAACAAATCTGTGTTTCTGCCAGTTGAGTTCGGTGAGCGGCTGGGCGCGGGTAGGCGCCATGGCCGGCAGATAGCGGCGGTTAAAACCGGTAAACAACGCACAGTTTTGCGCGATGGCCAGATTGGCGAGTTTTTCTGCCTCGGCCAGGTTGTCGCACAAGGGTTTGTCGACAAAGGTGGGGATGCCGGCGCGCAGGCATTGCTGGGCAAGCTCGCGATGGACCGCAGTGGCGGCGTGGATCATCACTCCATCGGGACGGCTGGCCAGCATGGCCGTCACCTCGGTAAAGCACTCGGCGACCCGGTACTGGCGGGCCAGCTTCTCCAATACAACCGGATTGCGGGTGCAGAGCAGCGGGGTGATCCGCTCGTCGCTCGCGAGCAGCGGCAGATAGGCTTTCTGGGCGATATCGCCAAGACCAATCAGGGCAATGCGCATTGCAACTCCTTGTCATCAACACTGTGGTGGGCAAGGTAGCACGCCCTCACTCTCGAAGGTATAAGCCAGCGCCTGTGCCCAAGGCGCGGGTAGCGCGATAACAATAAATAATCAGGGCGACCTCTGTCGCCCTGATTATTAGTTCTGTGGTGATGGCTTATGGCTTTGACTGCTTGCCGGCATCGATCCGCTTGCCGATCATGGCCCCCAGTTCGGAGCCAACCACGGCACTGACCATGGCCAGGATCATCGGAACCAGCTCAAACCCGACCTGCGGCCCGAACAGCACGGGCACCAGCATATTGAAGCCGATAATCCCGAATACCAGCCCAAGCCCGCTACCGATCTTCTCGCTTCTGGATTTGCTTTTTACTGCCATCTCACTACTCCTGTGCCGGGGTCGTATCGGTTCTATGTCGCTTATGTGCCGTTTTTTTGCCCGGCGTTATGCCGGAAAAAATGGCTGTGATGCGCTCGGAGACGCCATCAGCTTTCCCTCTGTTAATCGGCCGCCAAGATAGCAAAACCGCCCCCGCCTGGCTGCCTTTATCGATTGCTTCCAAGCGCTTTGATGATTCAGCTCAAAAAACGAGGCTTTTCTGATGGTTACATCACTTTTGTGCTCGCATCAGCAACCTCGCTTGGCTTAACATCCCCATATGGTGCCTATTAATCGGTAATGGGTAACTACCCTGCTGGTTAAGTGAGCATTTTGGAAGCTGTAATCCACGGGCGGTAGCGTGGTTTTGTTGGTTGGTGCTGAGCGCAGCGAAGCCCAACAGGCGAGAATTAGCACCCTACCAAAACGGGACAATCGTGGATGGAATTGATCAGCTCATCAAAATTAAAGACCTATTATCGCGGTAAACGTTGGGCTTCACTTCGCTCAGCGCCAACCTACGATTTTTAGCCCAACATACGGGATGATATTGCTTCTGGTACGGAATAAGGGAATAGCCACCTGATAAACATTGGATGGTTCGGTAACATTGGCGTCGCGCTAAACGTTGAGCTTCACTCTGCCCAGTCACAACCTCCACAAACGGAGGTTGGCGCTAAACCTGTAAAGCCTAACATACGAGATTGGGCTATGAGGAAATTGAATGAGAACAAAGATCAAGGACATCGCCAAGGGGGACCTGTACGCCCTTCTGTCCGCCTGCACCAAGGAAGACTTGGATCCTCTGGTGATCTGCATCACCGAAAAGCTCTCAAACTTACTGGACATCAACGAAGACTACAAGCGACACAGTCCCGACCACACCAAGTACCACAGGCTCATCGCAGACGAAATTCGACTGTTCGGCGGGAACACGCTCCGGAACCTGATGCGCGGCGGAGAAGGGCCCTCTTATGACGAGGTGGTCCTCGACGTCTGCAAGAAACTCGACGTTCCGTGCCGCGATGGCGAGACAGTCAGGAACGAGAGTAACCTGCTGACCATCTTCCTAGACCGACAATGGAAAGCGCTTAGTGAGGAGGAACGAGAGATACTCATCGCGGAGGCTCGTGCCGATGCAGCCAAAGGAACCAATATCAATGCGAAAAACGTCATCCGGGAAGGCGGCACTCTGCTGATGGCACGGTTAGCTCTCGGCCCAATCGGGTGGGGTGCGGCGGTCTTCAGCATCGCAGATCCCGCCTTCTCAGTGACGGTTCCTTGCGTCCTGCACATCGCGTACCTACGCAAGAAGCACCTGGAGGTCACAAGCCCGGCTCGGGTGCATCAGACTGTTGCTAATACGGCACCAGCAGTCCAGTCTCTGGTTCGTTCGGACGCGCTCGTCATCGGGACGTCTGAAGAAGCCCCGGTGCTGTCGCTAGCACGCATCCCGAAGCCGAAGGTGGTTGAATGGAACCCTGCTGACGGTGACGATGGCATTAGCAGGCTCAATTCTCTCCTCCAGGGAGTACCAAGCCTAGCGACGGCTGGCGAGGTCGCGACAGGTAAATATATGGAGGTCGTGATCAACGGGCCGCTACTGAAGGCCAAGGGGCAGGATGGCTACAGGCTCATAACAATGATCGATGGTAAGCCCAGCCACGGCACCCTTATGGATCCCGACAAACTTTCCACAATCGTAAACGCATCGGCCTTGCTCCAGGTGGCATCGGTGGTAGTTGCACAGAAACACTTGGCGGACATCAGCAGGAAGCTCTCCGAGATAAAAATGAGCGTCGAAAGGATCCTTGACTTTCAGAAGAACGAGCGCTGCTCTGTTATAAAGGGCGCTACTCGCTACTTCGAGCAGGTGGCACAGGCAGTCCTCTCTGGTGAGCTATCCGAAAGCGTTCGGAGCCAGATTGAGCACCATGAAGCCCAACTGATCCAGGTCCAAGAGCACCTTATGGCCGACATCCGACACGAGAACCAGGCAATCCTGAACGTGAAAGACGAGACTATGTTCGGGTCGAAGGGCATGGAAGATGCTATCCGCGGGCACCAGAATCTCCTGAATGACCTGTACCAGCAGTTGCTGCTCTGCATCCGAGCAAGAGCTTGCGGTTTGCAGCTCCTGGCCGCCTATCCAGGTGAGGACCGCCTGAAGGAGACCAGGAAGCGGAGCATCGAGGAGGCCATAGAGGAGCTGGTGGAAGGCGGCGATCTGCTTTCCAGCACCGACGCATTCATGCGACGGAAGGTGAAGTCTATGTCGGCGCTCTGGAACAAGAACCTCACCGTGAACGAACGTAAGCTCTCGCTCTTGGAATGGAACGACCGGCTGGTGGCTGAAGTCTCACAATGCAAAGAACAGATCGCCAAGGATCTACGGGCTGTGGAAGCAGTCATTGCCAAGCAACTCCAACCTGTGACTATGTTGGTGAAGATCGAGAATGAGCAGATCGTGGCCACTTGCCCGGTGTAGTCAGCCGTATCAATGGTACATATACTGCCCGTCTATAGTTAAAAACATTAAATATAAATAAAAACATATAGTTATCGATACCAACCGCTATCTTGAGCGACTGCTTCCTCCTGCCAACATACGAGATACAAATAAAACAAGGGCGACCATCTGGTCGCCCTTGTTATTTCTGGCCCTTCCCAAGCACGGAAATATCAGCGAGCCGGTCGCTTGGCTGCCCCGCCTTTTACGGCAGGCTTGCCGCCTTGAGCAGCGGGTTTAGCCCCCGGCTTGGCGGAGCCTGCGCGGGTCGGGGCCTTGCCCTTGTGGGCGGGTTTGCCGGCCGGTTTACTCTGCCTAGCCCCCTGCGTGACAGACTTGTCGTTACCAGCCCCTTTCTGCAATTGGGAGCCGACCGGTTTACCATTGCCTGCCTTGCCGCCAGCAGCCTTATTGCCAGCCCCATTACCACGCTGGTGACTGATGTTGCTATGGCGAGTCAGGGCCGGTTTCATCCCTTTACCTGAGGCTGCGCGCTCGTTGCGACCTTCCGGCGGCACCAGGCAGTCGGGGCCGTTGCCGATGAGGTGGCCCTTGCCCATCTCCAGCAGGGCCTCGCGGATCATGGGCCAGCCGGCCGGATCGTGATAGCGCAGCAGCGCCTTGTGCAGGCGACGGCGACGCTCCCCTTTCACCACGAACACGTCCCCGCCCTGGCGACTCACCTTGTTTAACGGGTTTTTCTCCGTGTAATACATGGTGGTGGCGTTGGCGAGCGGCGACGGGTAGAAGTTCTGCACCTGATCGAGCTTGAAGCGGTTGGATTTGATCCAGAGCGCCATGTTCACCATGTCTTCATCCGTGGTGCCCGGGTGGGCGGAGATAAAGTAGGGGATCAGGTACTGCTGCCTGCCCGCCTCCTTGGAATACTTGTCGAACAGCTCCTTGAAGCTGTAGTAGCTGCCCATGCCCGGCTTCATCATCTTGGAGAGCGGGCCCTCTTCGGTGTGTTCCGGCGCGATCTTGAGGTAGCCGCCCACGTGGTACTTGGCCAGCTCCTTGATGTAGCGCGGATCTTCCACCGCGATGTCGTAGCGCACGCCGGAGGCGATCAGGATCTTCTTGATGCCCTTGAGGTCGCGCGCCTTGCGGTAGAGGTTGATGGTCGGGCTGTGGTCCGTGTCCATGTGCGGGCAGATGGTCGGCCAGACGCAGGAGGCGCGGCGGCAGGTCTGCTCGGCCTTGGGGCTCTTGCAACGCAGCTTGTACATGTTGGCGGTGGGGCCGCCGAGATCCGAGATAACGCCGGTAAAGCCCGGCACCTTGTCGCGGATCTCTTCGATTTCTTTCAGAATTGACTCTTCCGAGCGGCTCTGGATGATGCGCCCCTCGTGCTCGGTGATGGAGCAGAAGGAGCAGCCGCCGAAGCAGCCGCGCATGATGTTGACCGAGGTCTTGATCATGTCGTAGGCCGGGATCTTCTCCTTGCCATAGGCCGGGTGCGGCACCCGCTGGTACGGCAGGCCGAACACCCCGTCCATCTCGTCGGTTTCGAGGGGGAAGGCGGGCGGGTTGACCCAGATGATGCGATCGCCGTGGGCCTGGGAGAGCGCACGGGCGCAGCCCGGGTTGGTCTCGTGGTGCAGGATGCGCGAGGCGTGGGCGTAGAGCACCTTGTCCTCTTTCACCCGCTCGAACGCCGGCAGCTTGACGTAGGTCTTCTCCCACGGCTTTTGCTTTGGCGGCTGCACCAGGATGGGCTTGGCCTCTTGTTCACTTGGCGCTGAGCCCTCGTCGTCGCTGCAGGGAGCCCCTTCCATATAGGGATTGGGGATGGGGTCGATGCGGCCAATCTGGTCGAGCTTGCTGGAATCCACCCCGCGCCAGCCCGGCAGCGGTTCGCGGCGAATGACGGCGGTGCCGCGAATATCCTGCATGGTGTCGATGGTCTCGCCGCCTGCGATGCGGTGAGCCACCTCGATCAGCGGCCGCTCGGCGTTGCCGTAGATGAGGATGTCGGCCTTGGCGTCGATCAGGATGGAGCGACGGATGGTCTCGGACCAGTAGTCGTAGTGAGCGATGCGGCGCAGGGATGCCTCGATGCCGCCGATGACCACCGGCACCTCTTTATAGGCCTCTTTGCAGCGCTGGGTATAGACCAGGGTGGCGCGGTCCGGCCGCTTGCCGCCCACGTCCCCCGGGGTGTAGGCGTCGTCGTGGCGCAATTTTTTGTCGGCGGTGTAGCGGTTGATCATGGAGTCCATGTTGCCCGCGGTCACCCCGTAGAAGAGGTTCGGCTTGCCCAGGCGCATGAAGTCATCCTTCGATGACCAGTCCGGCTGGGCGATGATGCCGACCCGAAAGCCCTGGGATTCAAGCATGCGGCCAATCACCGCCATGCCGAAGCTCGGGTGATCCACGTAGGCGTCGCCTGTCACCAGCACGATGTCACAGCTGTCCCAGCCGAGCTTGTCCATCTCCGCGCGGGACATGGGCAGGAAGGGCGCCGTGCCATAGCACTCGGCCCAGTAGCGGGGATAGGAGAAAAGGTTGGGTACCGGCTGCATTTTAACCACCTGGAACAATTCGGGTCGCGCATTATACCGATTGCTGCCAAGGGGAGCGATGGCTTTTTGCCCCCATAAGTCGCGCGGGATAAGGGGCTTCACGATGAAAAAGGGCACCCGCAGGCGCCCTTTTGATGATGGAGGCTGGCAACTTATGCAGCCGGGGGTTGCTGCTCCTTTCCCCCCCTGACAGCCAGTGCCTCGTCCACCTGGCGATCCCGCGCCCCCGTCATGCCGGCGTGGCGGGCGATCAGATGGTAGATGGCGGGCACCACCAGCAGGGTGACCAGGGTCGCCAGGGAGAGGCCAAAGAAGACCACAGTCCCCACCGCCATCCGGCTCTCGTAACCCGCCCCCATGGAGAGCATCAGGGGCACGGCGCCGATAATGGCGGTAAGCGAGGTCATCAGGATGGGGCGCAGACGGCGCACCGAGCCTGCGATGATCGCCTGCTCGAACGACTCACCCCGCTGGCGCAGCTGGTTGATGAACTCGACGATGAGGATGCCGTTCTTGGTCACCATGCCGATCAGCATGATCATGCCGATCTGGCTGTAGATGCTCATCTCCTGCCCCGTCAGCCAGAGCCCCAGCAGGCCGCCGAAGATGCCGAGCGGCACCGTCATCATCACCACCGCCGGGGTCAGGGTGCTCTCGAACTGGGCCACCAGCACCAGATAGACCACCAGCAGGGCGAGGCCGAACACCAGCGCCATCTCCCCCTGATTGTCGCGATAATCCTTGGAGTCGCCGGCGTAATCCACCGTCATGCCGGTGGGCAGATGGGTGTTGGCCCAGCCATCGAGAAAGTCGAGCGCCTCCCCCAGGGTGTGATCCGGGTGCACGTCCGCAGTCAGGGTGATCGCCTTTTGCCGCTGGTAGTGGTTGAGGCGGTTGGCGGTGGCTACCTGCTTGACGGTGGCCAGGGTCGAGAGGCTCACCATCTCGCCGTTCGCAGCCTTGAGATAGATGCGGCCAAGATCCGAGACGCCGTTGAACTCCTGCTGGTTGCCGCGCAGGTAGACGTCATACTCCTCGCCCCGGTCCACATAGGTGGTCTTGCTCACCCCGCCCAGCAAGGCCTGCAAGGTGCTCGCCACGGTGGAGACCGGAATGCCGAGCTGGCTGGCGCTGTCGCGATCTATGGTC
The DNA here is from genome assembly GCF_019048725.1 of Aeromonas sp. FDAARGOS 1407. Classification (NCBI taxonomy): domain Bacteria; kingdom Pseudomonadati; phylum Pseudomonadota; class Gammaproteobacteria; order Aeromonadales; family Aeromonadaceae; genus Aeromonas; species Aeromonas sp. FDAARGOS 1407. Next base: position 2,153,299 of record NZ_CP077399.1, on the reverse strand, counting down.
ACCCGAAGCTCCGGGGTCTTCTCGGCGTAGTCGAGATCCGGCGTCAGCATCAGGCCGTTGCCCTGGGCTGCCTGTTGCAGCGCCAGCCCCTGCTGGTAGAGCTCGTCATAGTCGTTGCCCTGCAGCACGAACTGCACCGGCGCGGTGGAGCCGCCGCGAAAACCCGGCTGGAAGGTGCGGATCATCACGTCGGGAATGCCCGCCAGCTTGCCCCCCAGGGAGCGGGAGAACTCGGTGGCGGTGACGTCGCGCTCGGCCCAGTCGGCGAGCTGGATGATCACCATGCCGGTCTGATCGCCGCCGCGACCAAAGGCCGGGGTGCTGAAGCTCATGGCCTGCACCAGCCCCTTGCCCAACATGGGCATGATGGCCGCCTCCACCTGCTGCATGTTGCGCTTCATCCGCTCGATACTGGTCCCCTCTGCCCCCTTGACGAACACATAGACCACGCCTCTGTCCTCGGTGGGGGTCAGACTGGTGGGCAGCTGCTGGAACAGGGCGCCGATGCCGCCCAGGCAGAGCAGCAGTACCAGCGGCGTCCAGCGGGAGCGGCGCAGCACGGCGCCGAGCAGGGTGCGATAGTGCCCCTCCACCCAGCCGAGGCCGCGATCGAGGGCCGCAGTCAGGGCGTTGGGCCTGTCCAGCGGACGCATCAACCAGGAGCCCATGGCCGGGGTCAGGGTGAGCGCCACCAGGGAGGAGCAGAGCACGGCGAGCGACAGGAGGATGGCAAACTCGGTAAAGAGCCTGCCCACCATGCCATCCATAAAGGCGATGGGCACAAACACCATCACCAGCACGGCGGTGGTGGCGATGACCGCAAAGCCCACCTCGCGGGTGCCGTGCCAGGCGGCCAGCAAGGGAGATTCCCCCCGCTGCAGATGGTGGTGGATGTTCTCCACCACCACGATGGCGTCATCCACCACCAGACCGATGGCGAGAATGAGCGCCAGCAAGGTGATGAGGTTGATGGAAAACCCGAAATACCAGGCGCCGATAAACGCCGAGATGAGCGATACAGGCACAGTCACCGCCGGAATAAGGGTGGTGCGCCCCTGGCCGAGGAAGAGATAGAGCACGGCCACCACCAGCACGGCGCAGATGGCCAGGGTCTCGTACACCTCGTCGATGGCCTGCTTGATGAAGATGGTGGAGTCATAGTCCACCTCGAGCACGGCTCCCTCCGGCAAAAAGCGTTGCATTTCGCCCAGCTTTTTCTCTATGCCTTGCGCCACCGCCAGCGGGTTGGCGGTGGATTGGGCGACTATGCCTATCCCCAAGCTCTCGCGGCCATTGCGCTGGTAGGCACTGTCTTCGTTCTTTGCCCCCACCTCGACATCGGCGATATCCGCCAGATAGATGCTCTGGCCGTTGCTGGCGGTGGTGATCTGCAGGTTCTGGAAATCTTCGGCGCTGTGGTAGAGACGGGCAATCTGCACCGACATGGTCATGCTGTTGTTGCGAATTTCCCCGCCCGGCAGCTCGATATTCTCCCGCTTGAGGGCATCCTCCACGTCTGCCATCGTGATACCGCGGGCCGCCATGTCGGCGGGGCGTAGCCGCACATACATCACCTGGGTGAGATCGCCGGAGAGCATCACCTCGCTCACCCCGTCCACCAGGCTCAAGGGATCGACCAGGATCCGGTTGGCGTAGTCGGTCATGGCGGTGCGGTCCATCTGGCTGCTGCTGAAGTTGAGCCAGACCGCCACATCGCCGTTGCCGCTGTCCTTGGTCACCAGGGGCTCGTCTACCTCATCGGGCAGCCGCGGCCGGGCGCGGGAAAGAGCATCGCGCACGTCCGAGATCCCCTCCACCATGTTCCAGCCGAGCTTGAACTCGACGGTGATCATGGAGCGCCCCTTGCGGGTCACCGAGTTGATGTTCTTGATACCGCTGATGCCGGAGAGCTGATCCTCAATGGGCTTGGTGACCTGGCTCTCCATCACCGAGGGGGCCGCCCCCTCATAGGTGGTGGTGATGGAGACGGAAGGGGTCTGCACGTCCGGCATCTCCCGCACCGTCAATTTGGAGAATGCCACCAGACCGAACACGGTGAGCAAGGCGCTGAGCACGACCGCCACCAGCGGGCGGCGGACCGAAATATCCGAGAGCCACATCAGCCATTGACCTCCGCCAGATCGTGCACCAGCACCCCATCGCGCAGGTTGACCAACCCCTCGACCACGATGCGATCGCCGATCTTGAGCCCCTCGGTGACCCAGACGGTCTCCCCTTCGGTTTCACCCAGCACCACGGGTATCCGCTTGACCCGACCATCGGCCTCGAGACGATAGACAAAGCGCTGCTCACCCACGTACTCCACCGACTGGGCGGGGATCAAGGTCAGCTGGCGGGCCGGCAGGGCCAGCACCACATTGAGCAGCATGCCGGGACGCAGCTGGCCATTGGCGTTGGGGATCATCACCCGCGCCTTGATGTTCTGGCTGTCGTTGGAAACCCGGCTGTCCAGGGTGGTGAGGGTGCCGGCAAAGTGCTGATCCGGCCAGGCGCTGCTGGTGGCGGTCACCGCCATGCCGGGGTGCAGCAGGGAGAGGTAGCGCTCCGGCACCGCCAGATCGAGGCGCAGCTTATCCACTTCATCCAGATGAAGCAGGTTGTCGCCGCTGTTGACCAGGGCCCCTTCGCTGAGATCGATAAGACTCACCCGGCCTGCAAACGGGGCCTGCAGGGTACGAAGGGATAGCTCGTAACGGGCGGCATCGAGCCGCGCCTTCGCCTGATCGACCGCGGCCTGCTGCCCCTCCAGCTCGGACTGGGTCACGGCGCCGCGGGCCACCAGCTTGCGCATCTCATTCAGTTTGCGGGTCTCGTCGCGCAGGCTCGCGCTCTGCTCGGCCAGTTCCGCCTGCTGCTTGCCCGAGTCCAGCGCGATCAGGGTCTCGCCCCTGGCCACCGTCTGACCTGATTGCACCGCTATGTTGACGATGCGACCCGTGACCTCCGGGCTGATGATAACGGAGCGGTTGGCGGCGAGTTTACCCACCAGCTTGAGGGTCGGCTCCGCCAGACTCTGGGTCACGGTCTGGGTACGGATATTGATTTGTCTGGCGGGTGCCTTGGCGGCAGGCTCACTGTGGCGATACGCCCAGACGGCGGCCACCACGACACAAAGAAGTCCCAGGCTGAGCCAGATACGCATTTTCATCGAACGATCCATGGAGAGTAGAAGGAAAGAGATTCCGGATAGGGGCCATTTTAGCCCCTGACTATGCCGTGACTATGAGCAAATGTGACAAAACGTAACAAAAAGGGAGGAAGATCATCGTGTTGGTGATTAAATGATTAATTCCTCAACAGATTGGCATAAAATGGAGGCTCTCCATTACCAACAGGTGTGGACACCTTGTTCCTATCGACGTTGTTTGATCGCCGCTTCTTCTCCCCTTTCACCTGGCCCTTGCTGGCGCTGGCCGCATTGCTCATCATCCTGGCTCTGCGCCAGTCGCTCAGGCAGATAGAGGATGTCTACCAGAGCGACACCCTCAACAGCGCCATCCATCTGCGGGATCAATTCAGGCAGAGCCAGGTGTTTCTGGAGGCGATGCACGGCCAGGCCGAGGAGCGGCTGCGCAGCACACCCCAGTCAGCCCTGACCCGCCAGCTCTATCACTATATCGAAGCACTACCGGACCAGGGGTTGGCGCTTGACCATCGACCACTCGAGTTGCCCCGGAAGCTGGTAGGCAACCTGACCGGCGCAGGTCCCTTGCCACCACCGGGGAGCAAACGGGAAGCCAGACTGCATCTGGCCCTGAGTCTCTCGCCCCTGCTTTCCACCGCGAGCCGGGAGTTTGACAATGAGATAGCCTGGGTCTACTTCACCGGAGTGGACCACTTTATCTACCTCTATCCCTGGGTCCCCTCCAGCCGGTTTCGCTTCTCTCCCTCGCTCTACCAGAGCACCTATTGGCAGGATGCCCTGGCAGCCCATAACCCGGAGCGGGGCACCATTATCTCGCGCCCGTTCAACGACCTCGCAGGGAAAGGCCAGCTCATCACATTGTCACGCCCTCTCTATCAGGAGGGGCATCTGGTGGGGATGCTCAGCATGGATATCCAGCTCTCGCGCTTGCATCAGCAGCTTGACGAGCTGATCCCGGAACTCGGGGACTACATGCTGGTCAACCAGTATCGCCAGGTGCTGGCCAGCAGCGCGGCAAACGCGGTCGCGCCCGCCGATCTGACTCCCTCCTCGAGCTACCTGTGGCAGCAGGGCACTTTGCGCCTGATCCTGGCCATTCCGGACACCCCCTTGCGGCTGATCCACACCATTTCCCTCTGGCCCCTGCTGCAGGCCATGATCTGTCAGTCGGCCCCCACCCTGCTGGCCATCCTCTTCATGCTGCTGGCGGCGCTCTCCAATCTCAGGGCCAGGCGGCTCAACCAGCGACTCAACTACCTCTCCTGCCACGACAATCTGACCGGGGCCTTCAACCGTCATTACCTGGCGCAGCTGGAGCAGCAAAACACCCTGACGCCGGCGCAGCAGACCGGTTTTCTGATGTTCGATGCGGATCACTTCAAACGGGTCAACGACACCTTCGGCCATGCTGTCGGCGACGCCGTGCTGATCCACCTGGTGCGACTGTGCCAGGGGCAGCTCAGGCGCGAGGATTGCCTGATCCGTTGGGGCGGCGAGGAGTTTCTGGTGCTGATCGCCCAAAGCGACGGTGTCCTGCTAGCCGAGGTTGCCGAGCGCCTGCGCGCCGTCGTCGCCGGGCATGACTGGGGCGCCATCGCTCCCGGTCTTGCCGTCACCATCAGTCTGGGCCACCACGCCTGTTGCGAGGACATCCCCCACCACGAGGCCGTGCGCCGCGCCGATGTGGCGCTCTATCAGGCCAAGGCCAACGGTCGCAACCGCAGTGAAAGATGGCAGAGTGACGCCTGCGAACACACGGGGTAAGCTGGTGTTCCAACCCCTTTCAGGAGGAAAGTCGTGCCACGAAAACCCCGCATAGGGCTCGCGCTGGGGAGCGGAGCCGCCAGAGGATGGGCCCATATCGGCGTCATCCGTGCCCTTGAACGCCTCGGCATCAAGCCGGATCTCATCGCAGGTTGCTCCATCGGCAGCTTTGTGGGGGGAGCCTACGCCGCCGGCGAGCTGGATCGGCTGGAGGCCTGGGTGCGCGACTTTACCCGGCTGCAGGTAGTGAGCCTGCTCGATCCCGCCCTCTCCGGCGGCTTGTTTCGCGGCGAGAAGGTGTTTGGCATCGCCGCCAACTACCTGGGTAACCCGGATCTGGAAGACCTTCCCCTCCCCTTCGCCTGCGTCGCCACCGAACTCGATACCGGCCGCGAGGTCTGGCTGCAGCAGGGGTCGCTGCGCCAGGCGGTACGCGCCTCCTGCGGCATGCCGGGGATCCTGACCCCGACCCGGGTCAACGATCACTGGCTGGTGGATGGCGCCGTGGTCAACCCCGTGCCCATCTCCCTGGCGCGCGCCATGGGGGCCGAGGTGGTGATTGCGGTCAACCTCAATACCGACATGCACCAACCCTGGACCGACCAACCGGATCAGGTCAGCAACGGCGGCCTGCTCAGCCAGTGGCTCAACCGGGGCGAGAGCACACCCGCCACCCCGGGCATGTGGAGCGTGATGACGGGCTCCATCAACATCATGCAGGAGCGTATCACCCGGGCCCGGATGGCGGGGGATCCGCCGGAGATCCAGCTCTGCCCGCGCCTTGGCAGCTTCTCCATCATGGATTTTCATCGCGCCGTCGATGCCATCAACGAAGGGGAGGCCTGCGTCGAGCGCAGCCTGGATCAGCTCAAAGACGAACTGGGGCGACTCGGGGTGCTCTAATCATCCTCCGACACACAAGCAAAACAGAAAGAGCGCCTTGCGGCGCTCTTTTGCTATTCGGCTCAGCGAAACCTAGAAGAGTCCCAGCCCCTTGAGCATCACGATCAGGATCAGCAACGGCGATACGTAACGGATGATAAAGAAGAGCGGCTTGAGGATGGGCAGTGCCAGCTCGCCGCCATTGGTCAGGGCCTCTCTCATCCGCTCCTCGCCCCACACCCAGCCAACGAACAGGCAGAGGAAGATGCCCCCCAGCGGCATCAGGACGTTGGAGGAGAGGTAGTCGAACAGATCGAAGAAGGTTTTGCCGGCGATCTGCACGTCCGCCATGGTGCTGTTGGAGAGCGCACAGGTGGACCCCACCACCCCCAGCACCAGCAGGTTGATCAGGGTGGCCCGGCGGCGGCTCATGCCAAAGCGCTCGGAGAGCACCGAGACCGGCACCTCCAGGATGGAGAGCATGGCACCGGTGGCCGCGATGGCGGAGAGCACGAAGAAGAGCACCATGAACAGATGGCCAAACGGGATGCTGGCAAAGACCGCCGGTATGGTGATGAACAGCAGGGAAGGGCCGGCGGTCGGTTCAAAACCAAAGGCAAAGACTGCCGGGAAGATGGCGATGCCGGCCAGCATGGAGACGAACAGATCGGCGCACATCACCCGAAACGCGGTCGCGGGGATGTTCTGATCCGCCCGAAAGTAGCTGCCATAGGTCATCATGGTGCCCATGCCGATAGAGAGCTTGAAGAAGGCCAGCCCCATGGCGGTCAGCACCACGGCACCGGTGATCTTGGAAAAGTCCGGGGAGAACAGGAAAGAGAGCCCTTCGCTCGCCCCCGGCAGGGTCAGGCTGCGAATGCCGATCACCAGCAGCAGGATGAAGAGCACCGGCATCAGCTTCTTGGTCACCGCCTCAATCCCCTTGGAGACCCCCATCAGCAGTATGCCCCCCATCAGGATCAGCACCAGCCACTGCCACAGCAGACTCTGCAGCGGATTGGTGATGAGCGCCGTGAACGCAGCGCCGGTGACTTCCGGGTTGGTCGAGAGGATGGAGCCGTCGATCGCCTTGAAGATGTAGGCAAAGACCCAGGCCGCCACTTCGGAGTAGAACGACATGATAAGGAAGGCGGCCAGCACGCCCATGGCCGCGATCAGCCACCAGGGTTGCCCCTTGGGGGCCAGTTTGGTCAGGGTGCTGACCGCATCTGACTTGCCTTTGCGACCCAGCATGATCTCGGAGATCATCACCGGCAGCCCCACCAGCAGGGTGGCGATCACATACACCAGCAGAAAACCGGCGCCACCGTTTTCACCGGTCAGATAGGGAAATTTCCAGATATTGCCGAGACCAACGGCAGAGCCTAGGGTCGCGGCCAGCACGCCGAATTTGCTGGTAAAGCCGTCTCTGGCCTTGGGGGTGGTTTGACTCATTATTGTCTCACTCTCTGTCGCATCATGCGGGGTAGCGGATTAAAGGGTAGGAAGTTTCTGAGGTTTGTAATTGATTGCCAATATTTTTCAGGGGAAAGCGCTATCTGGAGCACGATTTGCGCTACATCCGGTTATCAACCCTGTTTTCCAGACAAAAAAATGCCGCCCGATGGCGGCATTTTCTGTCACAGTGACACTCACGCCTTGGCGAGGTCGTCCGGTCCGATCTGGCCGATTTCGGCGACTTTTTTGTCAGCCAGCAGCCAGAGGGTGAACTTGTGCAGCTCGGGGTGGTGAGCCAGGGCAACCAGGAAGGCGCCACCAACTTCACGATAACCCAGCTCGTAGTTCTTCAGGGTTGTGGGGGGAACACCCAGCAAATCAGCAAATTTAGGACGGCTCAAACCGACTGCTTCACGGATCTGACGGATCTTCTTGCCAACAGTGACGATATTTGAATTCATATTGTTCCATACTCCGTTTGGCGGATGTACTCCGCCTTTTATTTTTCGCGACGACTCGTAGTCAAGTGTATCAGTTTTGTACGGACTCGTTATGGTCGAGTCTCTATCTTTATGAGCGCCTTTCGGCGACAACCCTTGCTATCAACGGGGATGGTAATCGCTCAGCCGCCTCAGGTAAACAGTCTCGAAAAGAAACCCTTATTGTTGGCAACAGAATTGCTCGTATAATTCGCCAGCTACCCATAAAGAGGAATTAGTATGGCGTTTCCCGGCATTATTTCCCGCCTGCACACCGTCCCGAACGTATCCCAACTGCAACAACAACTGACCCAGGGTGAACAGTATCGCGCCGAAGCCTTCTGGCTCCCTTCGGCATTGCAGCATCATGCCAACGAGGTACTGGCCCAGCTGTCAAACAAATGCAGCCTCTATCTGGAACAGGATGAACCGACCCTTTCCCTGCGTAGCCACGATGGTGGTCAGGACAGTCATGGTCGTCTGCTCACCCGCAACGGTCAGGTTCTCGGGCTGGCCGTGACCCCTGGCGATGGCGGCCTGGTCCCCGTCTCCGGCATGCCGGACATGGCCACCTGGCTGGAGGCAGGTCACCTTCATTTCATCTGTCCGGCGGCGGTCCAACCGGTGGCTCGGGCCATTCTCAACATCTGGCCACTGGACCCTTATCTGGCGCGTCATTTTCTGACGAGCTTCATTCCGCTGTTACAAAGCGCAACAGAGGTCGATTATCTCGCCGTTTTTGCCGCTAGGGAAAATCAGGCCAACCCGCATTCCGACTGGGTTCAGGCCTATATGAGACTGGAAAAAAAGCTGCACCGTGCCTACCTGGATCACTAATTAATCAGCATAAACAGCCAGTTATCCCTTCCTGATAATTTTGTATTCGGTGCATTTGTGAGCTTGATCATGTTTTAAAAACGGCATAGAGTGCGCCTCGTCATCGGAATGACACCTGCTGCCTGGTCGCGGTTTTCACCTTTGCGTGCCCGACCAAGTTGCTCGACACACCAGGAGAGTGTGCAACCCGGAATCTGCCGGGTCATCTGCCAGACTCGACGCCAGCCGTTCGGCGGAGCCTGCAGCTTACATAAATGACAAAGTGCGAAGCATGTGAATAACGTGCGCTCTCAACGAGGATTTTTTTATGATGAAAATGGCTCCTTCCCTGATCGCCATCGCCATGGCTGCCATGGGTGCTACTGCTGCTCACGCTGCTGAAGATATCTACTTCGGTGCCGGTGTCGGTGCTGCTCACTTCAACGGTCTGAACAAGATCGAAGGCGTGAACAACGGTGAAGAAGACGCGGCTGCTGCCAACGCATTCGTGGGTTACAACTTCAACGAATACTTCGGTACCGAGCTGGGCTACCAGTACGCTGGCCGTGGCAACACCGAAGGTCTGCGCTACGAGAACCAGGGTGCCACCCTGTCCGGTATCGCTCGTCTGCCGCTGGGCAACGACTTCTCCCTGTTCGCTGAAGGCGGCGCCTACTGGGCTCACACCGATGGTCTGGGCATCAGCGATACCAAAGTATCCCCGCTGGCCGGTGCCGGTGTGACTTACAAAGTCAACGACGCCCTGGATCTGCAAGCTCGCTACCGCTACATGTGGGACGTGGCTGACCTGAACGTAGAAGGCACCCACTACAAGTCCAACCAGAGCGTGGCTACCCTGGAAGCCGTATACCATCCGTTCCGTACTTCCTACGTAGCACCGGCTCCGGCTCCGGTTGTTGAAGAAGCTCCGGCTCCGCAAGTTGTCGAGAAGAGCTTCGCCCTGAACTCCGACGTGCTGTTTGCCTTCGGCAAAGACACCCTGAAGCCGGAAGGTGCTCAGGCTCTGGACGCTCTGTACCAGCAAATCGTTGAATTCCAGCCGAAAGATGGCAGCGCTGTTGTCGTTGGTTACACCGACCGTATCGGTTCCGACGCTTACAACCAGAAACTGTCCGAAGCCCGTGCCCGCACCGTTGCCAACTTCCTGGTAAGCAAGGGTATGGCTGCCAGCAAGGTTGCCATCGAAGGTCGTGGCGAAGCTGACCCGGTTACCGGCACCAAGTGTGACGGCGTGAAAGCCAAGGCTCAGCTGATCTCCTGCCTGGCCCCGGACCGTCGTGTAGAAGTTCGCGTATCTGGCGTACAAGAAGTTCAGCAATAATCTGAACTGCGCAAGATAAAGTGCGAAATGGGGATGCAATAGCATCCCCATTTGTTTATCCCCTCTTCCTTCCTGACATCCCCCTGTCACATTTGACTCTTAGCTTGCCTGTACTACCTCAAAAGCATAAAGTAGCTAAGCCTCTAAGGCATTGGATAAGCACTAAAAAGCGCTTCTGTCCGGCCTGTTGTCCATGATGTAGACGCATCATGAGTGTCCCGAAGCCATCTGCTATCCATCTTGTTGGCAATTTTTTCGCCACCATAAAAACAAGTGCACAGAATGCCCTCAAGGGGCTCACGCAACGAGGATAAAACGATGAAAATCAAAATGGCTCCCACTCTGATTGCGCTGGCAATCGCGGCCACCGGTACCACTGCCCAGGCGTCTGGTGACTGGTATACCGGTATCGGTGCAGGCTGGGCCTATGCCCACGATCTGGATAATGTTCAGGGTCTGGATGTAGACAAGGACGCCACTGCCCTGAGTCTGTTCGGCGGCTACAACTTCACCGAGAACTTTGGTGCCGAGCTTGGCTATCTCTATGCCGGCAAAGGCGGCATTGATGGCGCCGACTTCAAGACCCAGGGTGCCACCCTGTCCGGTATTGCTCGTCTGCCCATGGGTGACGTCTTCTCCCTGTTTGCGGAAGGTGGTGCCTATTTCAACCACGTCAACGGCAATGGCGACAGCGACAACGGCACCGCACCGCTGGCCGGTATCGGTTTGACCGCCAAGCTCTCCGACCTGATCGACGTACAGGCCCGTTACCGCTATCTGTGGAACCTGGGCGACGAGCCGAAGACCTGGGAAACCGACATGAGCGTGGCGACCCTGGAACTGGTACTGCACCCGAACCGTACCTCCTATGTTGCACCGGTTCCCGCTCCCGAGCCCGAGCCTGTCGCGCCGGTCGTTGTCGACAAGAACTTCGCCCTGAGCTCTGACGTGCTGTTTGCCTTTGGCAAATCTACCCTCAAGCCAGAAGGTGCCGCAGCGCTGAACACCCTGTATCAGGACATCGTCGACGTGCAGCCGAAAGATGGCAGCGCCGTGGTCGTCGGTTACACCGACCGCATCGGCTCTGATGCCTACAACCTGAAACTGTCCGAAGCCCGTGCCCGTACCGTGGCCGACTTCCTGGTCGGCAAGGGCCTGCCGGCTGGCAAGGTCTCCATCGAAGGTCGTGGCGAAGCCAACCCGGTCACCGGCAACCAGTGTGACGGCGTCAAGGGCAAGGCCGAGCTGATCTCCTGCCTGTCCCCGGATCGTCGCGTAGAAGTACGCGTCACCGGCGTACAGCAAGTGACCGAATAATCTCGCAACCCGATGCATACAAGCCGAGGGGGCCCGCAAGGGCTCCCTCTTTTTTGCGCGCCATTCGGCCACTCCCGGCCACCCATTGCCCCATGAGTGTTCCCCCTCGCAGTGCCTGACTGGTTAAACAGTCGGTATCACCTATAACTAAGAGCGGCAACTACCTGAAAACTGGAATGCTGCCCCAGATAACAACAAATGAGGATACAAGATGAACAAGACACCCAAACCCGTCTGGCTCGCGGTGGCGCTGGCCGTGACACTGCCCTCGGCGGCCCATGCCAACGACTGGTACGGCGGGATCGGTGGCGGCGTCGCCATCGCCCACGATCTGGATGACTTCAGCCAGGATGCCGACAAGAACGCGACCGCACTCTCCCTGTTCGGGGGCTACAACTTCAACGAGAACCTGGGCGCTGAACTCGGTTACCTCTCCACCGGTGACTGGGATATCAATGGCACGGACTTCAACAGCAAGGGGGCGACCCTCTCCGTCATCGGCCGCTTGCCTCTCAACGATATCTTCTCGGTGTTTGCGGAAGGGGGTGGCTATATCTACCACGTCAATTCCATCAACGGGGGGGATGACAGCCTGGCCCCGCTGGCCGGGCTCGGGCTGACCGCCAGAGTGCACGACTGGATCGATATTCAGGCGCGCTACCGCTACATGGTGCGAGTCGGGGATGATTCGGACAACGACAAGATCGGCAGCGGCACCCAGCGCTGGGTCAGTGACATCAGCGCAGCCACCCTGGAGCTGGTAATCCATCCCAACCGCAGCAAAACGGTCGAACCTGAACCCGCTCCCATGATGGTGCCCGTACCACCGCCCGCCCCCGAACCGGTGGATCAGACCTTCAACCTGAGTTCGGACGTGCTGTTTGCCTTTGGCAAGGCGGACCTCAAACCGGAAGGCATGCAGGCGCTCGATTCACTCTACCAGCAGATCGTCGACGTTAAACCCAAGGATGGCAGTGCCATGGTGATGGGCTATACCGACCGTATCGGCTCGGATGCCAGCAACCAGATCCTGTCGGAGGCGCGCGCAACGACGGTCGCCAACTTCCTGATTGAAAAAGGGTTGCCCGCAGATCAGGTCAGTATTCAGGGCAACGGCGAGAGCAACCCGGTCACCGGCAGCCAGTGTGATGGCATCAAGGCCAGAGCCGCGCTGATCGATTGCCTGGCCCCGGATCGCCGGGTCGAGATCCGGGTGACCGGTACCCAGCAGGTCGGTGAGTAGTCCCGCTTCATGAGGCCATTACGATGACAGAGGTGCACAAAAAAGGGATGCTGCTGCATCCCTTTTGTTTTACTCGCACGACCGGATCAGAAGGAGGTCCGGCGATAGCGACGGTACTCGGGGTGCCAGAAGTTGGCCTCGATGGCCTGATCGATCACCTCATCCGGGGTCTGCACCGCCTTGCCCTGCAGCATGGCTGTCTTGGCTACCATCTTGGCGATGTAACGGGAGACCTCATGAATGTCCGCCAGATCCGGCAGCAGTGACCCCTCTTCCCCTTTCACCAGCGGCGAGCACTCGGCCAACGCGCGGCTGGCCGACATCAGCATGGCATCGGTCACCCGGGTCGCACCGGAGGCGATGACGCCAAGGCCGATCCCCGGGAAGATAAAGGAGTTGTTGCACTGGGCGATGACGTAGCGCTTGCCCTTGTACTCCACGGGTGCAAACGGGCTGCCGGTCGCCACCAGAGCCTGACCATCGGTCCAGCGGATCAGATCCGCCGGGGTCGCCTCAACCCGGGAGGTAGGGTTGGAGAGCGGGAAGATGATGGGACGGGCACAGTGCTTGTGCATGGTCTTCACCACCTCTTCGGTGAACAGCCCCGGCTGGCCGGAAACCCCGATCAGGATGTCCGGGCGACCGTGTTCCATCACCTCCAGCAAGGAGATGTTGTCCCCCACCGGCCAGTCGGCAATGCGTTCCACCGGCTGGGAGAGGCGACGCTGGAAGTCGAGCTGGTTCGGGATCTTGTCGGTGATGAGACCGAAGCGATCCACCATGAAAACCCGGCCGCGCGCCTGCGCATCCGTCAGCCCCTCGGCCTTCATCTGGGCCACGATCTGCTCGGCGATACCACAACCGGCGCTGCCGGCGCCGAGGAAGGCAACCCGTTTCTCGGAGAGCTTGGCACCGGAGGCCTTGCAGGCGGCGATGAGGCTGCCCAGGGTCACGGCGGCGGTGCCCTGGATGTCATCGTTGAAGCAGCACAGCTCGTTCTTGTAGCGGTTGAGCAGCGGCATGGCGTTGTTCTGGGCAAAGTCCTCGAACTGCAGCAGGATCTCCGGCCAGCGGCGCTTGACCGCTTGGATGAAGGCATCGACGAACTCGGCGTACTCTTCACCCGAGATACGCGGATTGCGCCAGCCCATGTAGAAGGGATCGTTGAGCAGTTGCTGGTTGTTGGTGCCCACGTCCAGCACCACCGGCAAGCAGTAGGCCGGCGAGATACCGCCACAGGCGGTGTAGAGGGAGAGCTTGCCGATGGGAATGCCCATGCCGCCGATCCCCTGATCCCCCAGACCCAGGATCCGCTCGCCATCGGTGACCACGATCACCTTGACGTTCTGCTTGGTGGCGTTTTGCAGCATGTCATCGATCCTGTCCTTGTCCGGATAGGAGATGAACAGACCGCGCGCGCGGCGATAGATGTTGGAGAACTCCTCGCACGCCTTGCCCACGGTCGGGGTATAGATAACCGGCAGCATCTCGGTCAGGTGGTTGTGCAGCAGACGGTAGAACAGGGTCTCGTTGGTATCCTGGATGTTGCGCAGGTAGATGTGCTTGTCCATGTCGTTGCCAAACGCCATGAACTGACGGTAGGCCCGCTCCGCCTGCTCCTCGATGGTCTCGATGTTGTGGGGCAACAGTCCTTCGAGGTTGAAGTTGCTGCGCTCTTCGCTGGTGAAGGCACTGCCCTTGTTGAGCAGCGGGGTCTCCAGCAAGGCCGGACCGGCGTAGGGAATGTAGAGAGGACGTTTCTGATTATTATCTTCAAACATGGGTCTGGTACCTAAACGTTGGGGCCAGCCGATCCTATGGGCTTGCGCCGTTAATTTCAAAGAGTTTGCACATCCGTTGCAAAAGGTTTGCGACCCAGGCGACGAAAGGCGCCCGGTGTCTGGCCGGTCAGCCGGCGAAAGCGGTTGGCAAAGTTGGCGCCATCGCTGTAACCGACCCGGCCGGCCAGTTCGCTGAGCGGCCAGTTGGTATAGAGCAGCAGCTGGCGCGCCTTGTTCATCCGTAGCTGGGTGAGCCAGGCCATGGGCCCCATGCCGAACACCTGGCGACAGAGCCGATGCAGATGGGGCACCGAGCAGGCCATCTGATCGGCGAGTAGAACCACGCTCCAGGGCTCGTCGAGATGCGCCTCCACCCGGCGAAACAGCGCCTTCAACCGGATCTCGGGAGTGCCACGCACCTCACCCTGCAGGGTACGCTCTAGGAGCGCCAGCAACAGGCTCAGCAGTTGGGGTTGCAAGGGCGAGCGGACCCCCTCTCCCTGGATCAGGCTGAGCAGATGATGGAGCTGCTCCCCGCCATCCCCCTGCCAGATGCGATGACCGAGCCGGTGCAGATGCTGCCAGCGCGGCACATCGTCGAGCAGGATCCAGCTGGTGTGCCACTGCTCGCCCACCAGCTTGAGGCCACCCGGCACGGCTGCGGGCAAAAAGATAAGCGACCCGGCAGGAATGGGTTGTTCTCCCCCGTCGGTGAGCAGTGCGCCCCCCTCGTCGTGGCTCACCATCAGGATGTGAAACTCGGGCCGGTTGCGACGAATAAGGTAGTGTTCACGGATCACCGACAAGCCGGTCAGGAAGATGCCCGCCTCGCCGAGCAGGGGCAGACCTTCACGCCCCAGCATCCGCTCTTCGCAAGACGGTGCAATTTCCAGACACTCGCTGACAAATCCCATAACACCCCAACAGGATAGTTTTGCACAAGAAAACCGAGACTCACTCACAGTGAGGATACCCGCTTAGCCTCTTATCATACCTCTGACAAGCCTTGCTTTTCTTATACCCGGTTAACACAAATGAATTATTGGCAAGCAATTTTAAAACAAACCACCGACCGCGAGTTCATGTCCAGACTGTGGCGACTGGCCCTGCCCGTCTCACTGCAGTCCATGATGTTCTCCCTGCTCGGTCT
The DNA here is from genome assembly GCF_019048725.1 of Aeromonas sp. FDAARGOS 1407. Classification (NCBI taxonomy): domain Bacteria; kingdom Pseudomonadati; phylum Pseudomonadota; class Gammaproteobacteria; order Aeromonadales; family Aeromonadaceae; genus Aeromonas; species Aeromonas sp. FDAARGOS 1407. The sequence goes on along the minus strand of NZ_CP077399.1, from coordinate 2,137,901 downwards.
CATCGACATTATGATGGTGAGCCAGCTTGGCACCACGGCAGTGGCGGCAGTCGGCTTGGGTAACCGGGTCTTCTTCTTCAATCTGCTGGTGATAGCGGGCCTCGCAGGCGGGGTCTCGGTATTGGCGGCACAATATTACGGTCGCGGCGAGATGGCCGGGGTGCGCCGCTCCCTGGCGCTGGCGCTGGTGGGGGCCACCCTGGTGAGCCTGCCGTTTGCCCTCGTCTACCTGCTCTCACCGGGTAGCGTGCTGGGCTTTGCCAGCCAGGATCCCGAGTTGCGCCCGCTCGCCGACCACTATCTGATGATCACCGGCGCCACCATCCTCTGTACCGCCATTGTGGTGCCGCTGGAGTCGGCTCTGCGTTCCATCGGCAACGCAACGGCGCCGACTCGCATCGGTATCATCGCCATCATTGCCAACGTCATCCTCAACTATGTCCTCATCTTCGGCCACTTCGGCTTCGAGGCCATGGGGGTGGCCGGCTCGGCCTGGGGCACCACGATTTCTCGACTGCTGCAGACCGCCTTGCTCTTGCTCTACGTGAGACGTCACGAGTCGCGCCTTGTTCCGCGCGCTGTCGACTGGCTGGCCGCCTTCAAACGCAAGGAGGTGGTGCGTTTTACCCTGATCGCCCTGCCGCTCTTGTTTCATGACGGTCTCTGGGCCTTCGGCATGCTGCTCTACGGCTTTCTCTATGCCCACCTTGGCACGGATTCGCTCGCCATCATGACCACCCTCGGGACGCTCGAGAGTATTCTCATCTCCCTCTTCTTCGGGCTGGCGGTGGCCTGCTCCACCCTGCTCGGCCACCGGCTCGGGGCCGAGGAGTACGAGGCGGCCTGGCAGCACTCCCAGCTGTTTCTGGTGATCGCCCCCGTGGGCGCCCTGCTGGTTGGCGTTGCGGTCTGGCTGCTGCAAACCAGCCTGCTGCAGTGGGTCGGCAACCTCCCCCCCGAGCTGATGGGCGAGGCGGGGCAGGTGCTCGCCATCATGTGTCTTGGCATGCTGCTCAAAGTGTTCAACATGGTGGGCATCATAGGGGTGCTGCGCTCGGGGGGTGATGTGAACTACAGCATCTTCATCGACATCGTCGGCATGTGGTGCATCGGCCTGCCGCTCGCCTGGGTGGCGGTGAGCCTGCTCGGCTGGCCTCTCTCCTGGGTGGTCGCCGTGGTGCTGCTGGAAGAACTCAGCAAGGTACTGCTGGTGCAGCACAGGATCCGCCAGCGCCGCTGGCTCAGAAACCTGGTGATGGGATAGGAGAGAACAAACCCGGGGTCATATCAATGACAGAAAAACCCCGTTTGCAGTATGCTAGCCCCCTCTTCAATCAGAGGCAGGGCCTGCTATGCCCCTGTCCAGTAGTCGTTTAAGGAGACGAGCATGCAACCACAGAAAGAGCTGATCACCGAGACTGCCCTGCTGGAGATGGCCAACAAGATGATCCGGGAGCACGAAGACTTCATCCACGGCATGCGTGCCGACTCGGTGGAGCAGAAGGGGGAGATCCTGGTGTTCAAGGGGGAGTACTTCCTGGCCGAAGATGGCACCCCGACCGGCAAGACCATGGCGGTGTTCAACATGTTCAAGCTGCTGGCCCAGCAGCTCTCCGGCAAATACCGCCTGGGCTGACCCTCACGCCCAAGCAAACCACAGGATGCCGCCCTCAGGCGGCATCTGCTTTTTCGGCCTGCGGGCGTTCCACCACCACGCAGTTGCGCCCCGCCATCTTGGCCTGATAGAGGCTCTCATCGGCCCGGTTGATAAGGGCATCTATGCTCTCGCCTCTCCGCGCCAGAGCGATGCCAATACTGACCGTTACCTCCAGCAACTCGTCAGACGTCGGGCTCTTTACCAGACGCGCCTCGACCGATACCCGCAGCCGTTCGGCGATGCGGGCAGCCTCCGATGGATCGCCGCAATTGCGCAGCAGGATGGCAAACTCCTCACCGCCATAACGCCCCAGCACCATACCGGACTCCAGCTGTTCATCCAGGGTAGTAGCCACCTCCTTGAGCACCGCATCCCCCGCCAGATGGCCATAGATATCGTTAATTCGTTTGAAGCGGTCGAGATCCAGCAGCAGCACGGCAAACGGCTTTTGTCTGGTCAGCAACCGGGCCCGGGCCTGCTCCAGCTGCTTGAGCAACAGGCGGCGATTCATCATGCCGGTCAGCTCGTCGGTAGTGGACTCCCGATAGAGGCGCAGCAGCATGTTGAGCTGGCCGCACTGCACCCAGCAGCTGGCCATGGCAAACAGGCTGAGCACCCACACCTGGTTCAGGGTGGCCTGGCTCCACAGAGTCTGCCCCACCAACAACCAGCGCCCCAGTACCATGGTCAGCAGCACCACGCCGGCCAGTTGCAAACCGCGCAGGAGGGGAATGGGGAAGATGGCAAACAGGGTGATCAAGAGATAAGGGAACACCACATAGCCTACCTGCAGCTGCTGCTCGGTCCCGAAGCTGTGCAAACTGACGAGTGAGAAGAGCATCATCACCACCATCAGGTAGCCGAGCGCCAGCTTCATGCGCTGCAGTCTGAAGTTGATGAGGTAGGAGAGCGGGATCAGTGGCGAGAGCGCCAGGGCACAGAAGATCCTGGCCTGAAGCAGCTGCTCGAAATGGGCGCGGGAGAGGGTCAGCCAATCCACCAATGCCCAGGCGGGCAAACCGACGATCAGCAGGCAGGTGAGCAAACGCAAACGCACCGTCATGAATCCCATGCGCGTGCGGGTAAAGTCTTCGGAGTGTGCCCTGGCACTCCAGAACTCTGACAACTTGAGCATCCAGCGGCTCCACATCAAGGTCGGGGGCCCATTTTACACCTACTAAGTGGTAAGAATGTCATTTGCGCAATGAATAAAAAGGAGATCTGGCTCACACAAAGCGACATATCATAATCGCCGCGCGCAAACGTTTCAACCCACCGAAAAATAAACCTTTTTCTGATTAATAAACGCTGGTCAGCGGCGTGCCAATCTCTACAATAGCGCCCAATTTTTCTCCCCATCCCCACACACGTTGAGGTTTTTATGGAACAGGTTGCCACCACGCAGACCGCCCCCGAGGCCCATCCCCCCAGGCGGGCACACAGCGAACTGGTCTACGGCATAGACGATGTCCCGCCCCTGCCCCAGACGCTGTTCGCCGCCCTGCAGCATATGCTCGCCATGTTCGTCGCCATCATCACTCCGCCCCTCATCATCGCCAACGCCCTGGGCCTGCCCGCCGAAGATACCCGTTATATCGTCTCCATGTCGCTGGTCATGTCCGGCATCGCCTCCTACATCCAGACCCGCCGCTTCGGTCCCGTCGGCTCCGGCCTGCTCTCGGTGCAGGGCACCAGCTTCAATTTCCTCGGTCCCATCATCGCCTCCGGCCTCGCCCTCAAACAGGCAGCCATGCCCACCGACGATATGCTGGGCACCCTGTTCGGCACCATGCTGGTGGCGGCCCTCACCATGGTGATCCTGAGCCGCTGCCTGCACCTGGTGCAGAAGGTGATCACCCCGCTGGTGACCGGCATCGTCGTGCTGCTCATCGGCCTGACCCTGATCAAGGTGGGCCTCATCAGCATGGGGGGCGGCTACGGTGCCCTCGCCGATGGCAGCTTCGCCAGCCACAGCAACCTGTTTCTCTCCCTGCTGGTGCTTGGTCTCATCGTCCTGCTGCAACGCAGCCGCAACCCCTGGCTGCGCCTCTCCGCCATCATGATCGCCATGCTGGTGGGCTATGCCGTGGCGCTGCTGCTTGGCAAGATCAACGCCCCCACCTTCGAGGGGCCGATGTTGATGGTGCCCCTCCCCCTCAAGTACGGTCTCGGCTTCGACTGGCAGCTGTTCGTGCCGCTTGCCATCATCTTCGTGGTGACGACGCTCGAGGCCATCGGTGACATGACCGCCACCTCGGATGTCTCCGGCGAGCCTGTCTCCGGCAAGGTCTACATGAAGCGGATCAAGGGCGGCGTGCTGGCCGACGGCTGCAACTCCATGCTGGCGGCGCTCTTCTCCACCTTCCCCATGTCCACCTTCAGTCAGAACAACGGGGTCATTCAGCTCACCGGCATGGCCAGCCGCCACGTCGGCCTCTTCATCGCCGCCATGTTGGCCCTGCTCGGTCTGTTCCCGGCGGTGGCGACCCTGGTGCAGCAGATCCCGGAGCCCGTGCTGGGCGGTGCCACCATCGTCATGTTCGGCACCATAGCCGCCGCCGGGGTGCGCATCATTGCCCGCGAAGAGCTCGACCGCCGTGCCCTGATGATCCTGGCTGTGTCGCTGGCCATGGGGCTGGGGGTCGCCCAGGTGCCGGAGGTGCTGCAGCATCTACCGGAGCTGGCCAAGAGCGTGCTCTCCTACGGCGTCGCCACCGGCGGCCTCACCGCCATCGTCCTGAACCTGCTGCTGCCCAAACGCAGCAAGCCTTGCGCCCAAGCTCCCCGTTAACGGCCATCAAGCCCCGCCATGCGGGGCTTTACCTGGCTACCCGCCACGGGTAGTGTGCAAAGCCTGTCATGCTTCAGGATGCCACCATGCCCTACTCCCTGCTTCCCCCTCTGCCTGAAAGCCATACCCCGGATCAAATCCTCGCCCGGGAGCAGCACTGGCTGCGCGATTGCGCCCACACGGGTACGGCCATGGCTCACCTCTGGCAGGCGCCCCAATGCCTCATCGTCACCCGCAAGGACACCCGATTGCCTCACTATCAAAGCGCCTGCGAGCAGCTCGCCACCGAAGGCTGGCCCGTGTTTGTGCGCGACAGCGGCGGCACCGCCGTGCCTCACGGCGCCGGCATCCTCAACCTCTCCCTGCTGCTGCCCCGCACCACCACGGATCTCGCCCACTACTACCGGCTGCTGGGTGCGCCGCTGCTGAGTTTGCTGGCGCAATACGGCCTTGAGGGGAGCTATGACTTCGTGCCCGGCTCGTTTTGTGACGGCCAGTACAACCTGGTGATCGGGGGGCGCAAGATAACCGGCACCGCCCAGCGCTGGCTGGCGCCGGGTCAGGATCACGGCGGCGCCGTGCTGGCCCAGGCCATGCTGCTGGTGACGGGGGATGTGGATGAGGGTACCCGGATGGCGAGCCGCTTCTACGAGCTGGCGGGCGGGGAGCAGCGCTTTTTGCCGGGCACCTCCACCACGCTCGCGCAAGCCATCCATTGGCAAGGGAGCGATGGCGAACTGGTGGCCGAGGTCAACCACAGACTGCAACGGTTGCTGACGACTGACTGACCCCTCCTCTGTGCAGCTCCCCTGAGCCCCCGCCCCTTGGAGGCACCCACAAAAAAGCCACGACCCTGGGTCGTGGCTTGCTCTTTTCAAGGGGAATGTGAGACGCGGTGGCGAGATCAGGCGGTCTGCGGCTCAGGCTCGGACTCCGTATCCCGGTCACGGCTGAAGTAGGCCCGGGTCTCGGCAATCACCACGTGGCGCAGGCCGATAAGACCGATGAGATTGGGCACCGCCATCAGGCCGTTGACGATATCGGCCAGCAGCCAAATCATGTCGAGATGCAGGAAGGCGCCGCACGCCACCAGCACCAGATAGACCAGGCGGTAGGGCTTGATCGCCTTGACCCCGAACAGGTACTCGGTGCAGCGCTCGCCGTAGTAGTTCCAGCCAAGGATGGTGGTGAAGGCAAAAAACAGCAGGCCGATACTCACCAGATACTGACCGATATGGGCATCCAGCCCTTGGGCGAAGGCCTGGCTGGTCATGGCGGCGCCGCTGAGATCCCCGCTCCACACTCCGGTCACCACCAGGGTCAGGCCGGTCATGGTACAGATGATGATGGTGTCGAAGAAGGTGCCGGTCATGGAGACCAGCCCCTGCTCCACGCAGGAATTGGTCTTGGCCGCCGCCGCGGCGATGGGGGCCGAGCCCAACCCGGACTCGTTGGAGAAGACGCCGCGCGCCACCCCGGACTGGATCGCCAGCATGATGCCGGCACCGACGAAGCCACCGGTGGCCGCATGGCCGGTGAAGGCGCTCTGCAACACCAGCGCCACCGCATCCGGCAAGGCAGCGGCATTGGCAAACAGCACCCCGAGACAGGCGGCGATGTAGAAGAGGGCCATGAAAGGGACCACCTTGCTCGATACGCTGGAGATGGACTTGATCCCCCCCAGAGTCACCAGGCCCACCAGCAGGGTCAGTACCACGGCGGTCGCCTCGCGGGGTACCGAGAACGACAGTGTCATGGCATCCGAGATGGCGTTGACCTGGGGGAAGGTCCCGATCCCGAAGAAGGCCACGCCGATGCCAAACAGGGCGAACAGCTTGGCGAGCACCCTGGAGCCAAGCCCCTTTTCCAGATAGTACATAGGGCCACCGGCCATCTGGCCGTTGGCATCCTGCTGGCGATATTTGACCGCCAGCAGGCACTCGGCGTACTTGGTGGCCATGCCAAACAGGGCTGCCATCCACATCCAGAACAGGGCGCCCGGACCACCGAGCTTGATGGCAGTGGCAACGCCGACGATGTTGCCGGTGCCTATGGTGGCAGAGAGGGCGGTGCACAGAGCGCCAAAGCTGGAGACATCCCCCTGCTTGCCCTGGCCCTGATCACGGCCGAATACCAGACGCAGCGCAAGCGGCAGGCGCACCAGCTGAAGCAGTCCCAGACGCAGGGTAAGGTAAACGCCGGTCCCGACCAGCAGGATCAGCAGGGGTGGCCCCCAGACAAAACTATCGATGGCGGTGAGCGCCGCTTGAATTGATGACATGCATCCTCCTTAAGAAACAGAAATTAAGGAGGAGAAGGATGATCTTCCCATAGGTGTCGCGATCCCCAGAGGCGATCGGATGCGGGCTAAGAACGTGTTCACACTCTTACTGCGAGGCCGTGATCAAGACTCATGCGCGGCTCGGAAGCCTCATGTATTTACATACACTCCGGTTCCTGCGCTGCTCCTTACCTTGCTGACGACCTCTCGTTACAGATCGTGAACAGTTCCAAGCTCAGGTACAACCATCCCATCCCCTCTGTCCTTTTGCCTGAGAGTTTCCGGCGCTAGATTGCGATGCAATCATGGTGCCTTGCTCCTTCGGCGCCCGATTCAACGGGTCTCTCCAGAGTATCGTCCAGTAGCAGTCCACACCGGTTGCCCAGTACCTGAAAGATTCACTTCTTCGGTGGATGGTTGCCCATCGCTCTCCTGCTACCTTCATCCGAACTAATTTGGATTAGGAAGCGGGCATGGTAATCCAAAAATTGTGAGCTGTCTCGCACTTGCAGGCTCGCTCCCGCACTTTTTTCATGATCGGCCATCCCATCGGTAAAATGTTAAATACTAGTTAATAATCATGGAGTTAACCTGACATGCATCAAACGTGTCCCAACGCACAAGATGACGGGATAAAAAGCAATTCTCTATCTCGTATCATGCAGAAAAACTCAACAACATATCCAATCAAAATGCTTGCACAGAAACTCAATAAGCCGATAATCCCGCGCATAACCAAGCACTTTGCCCTCAATTTATGCACTGTGCCCGGTTGGTCCCGCCGGACCGCTCGCCTGACCCGGCCGTCGCCGGTTCAATCGCATATGGCTTGGGCATATCACGCCCCCTAAGGATGACCAAAAGAGAATGAACGAGACCCTGGTTGCACAAGATTACCGTCAGCTGGTTGAACAATTCGGCTCCCCCCTGCTGCTGCTCGACAAGGCAGCCGTCCGCAAACAGTATCGGGCCCTGGCGGCCGCCCTGCCCGATGTGCGCTTGCATTATGCACTCAAGCCCCTGCCCCACGAGGCGGTGGTCTCTGTCTTGAAGGAAGAGGGGGCCTGTTTCGATCTGGCCACCAATGGCGAAGTGGATCTGGTGCGCAGTCAGGGGGTCCGCCCGGGGCGCTGCATTCATACCCACCCCATCAAGCGCGACAGCGACATCCGTTACGCGCTGGAGTACGGCTGCACCGTGTTCGTTTATGACAACCCGCTGGAGCTGGAAAAGTTCCTGCCCTACAAGGACGAGGTCAAGCTGCTGCTGCGGGTGAGCTTCCCCAATCCCGAGACCAAGGTCGACCTCTCCAAGAAGTTCGGCTGCACTCCGGAGCAGGCGCTGCCCCTGCTGCAGCTGGCCCATGCCAAGGGGATCAAGGTGATGGGGCTATCATTCCACGTCGGCTCCCAGGTGCCTCACGCCCGTCGCCACGTGCAGGCCATCGACGCCTGCCGCGAGATCATGGAGCAGGCCTGGGAGCTCGGGCTCAAGCCCTGGGTGCTGGATATCGGCGGCGGTTTCCCGGTGGATTACGACGGCGGCGAGTTCGACATCGACGGCTTCTGTGCGCCGATCCGCGAGGCGCTGGCCAAGCTGCCCGCCACCGTGCAGAAGATCGCCGAGCCGGGCCGCTTCATCAGCGCACCGGCCATGACCTCGGTGGCCAGCGTCATGGGCAAGGCTCACCGCGGCGACAAGATCTGGTACTACCTGGATGACGGTCTCTACGGCAGCTACAACGGCCAGCTCTATGACCACGTCACCTATCCGGTCAGCACCCCCTATGCCCACGGCGAGCTGCACAACGCCGTGCTCTCCGGCCCCACCTGCGACAGCGTGGACGTGATCCGCGACAGCATCATGCTGCCGGATCTGGCGATTGGCGAGCTGGTGGTGGGCCGGGTGATGGGGGCCTACACCTGGGCATCGGCCTCCACCTTCAACTTCTTCCCCAAGGCGAGCATCCTGATCCTGGACAGCGCCCAGCAGGAGCAAAAGCTGGTGGCCGTGGCCTGATTGGCCTTCGCCAAAAACAGAAGGGGGAAGCCGATGCTTCCCCCTTCTGTTTATTGTCTGGCGAATCGTCAGATAAACTGGCTGGTCAGCAACCAGCCGGTGTAACCCACGAAGCAAGAGAGCAACACGCCCCCCTCCAGCCGGTTGATCCGCCCCTGCCCCTTGCGGCCCAGGCACATCACCAGCAGCAGCAGGGTCAGGCCCATCATCAGGCTCCAGTCGCGGGAGAGCACTTCCGGCGCCACATCCAGCGGATGGATCCCTGCCGCGATCCCGACCACCGCCAGAGTGTTGAACAGGTTGGAACCCAGCACGTTGCCGAGGGCCAGATCGTGCTCATTCTTGCGAATGGCGATAAGCGAAGAGGCGAGCTCCGGCAGCGAGGTGCCGATGGCGACTATGGTGAGACCAATCACCAGATCGCTGATGCCAAAGCCCTGGGCGATGGTCACCGCGCCCCATACCAGCAGACGGGAGGCACCGATGAGCAGCACCAGCCCCACCACCAGCCAGAACAGAGCCAGCTTGAGGGACATGCCTTCGCTCTCGATGTCCTCTTCGGTCTCCGCATCCAGCGCATCCCCTTTGCCGTTCATGCCGGCCCAGATGGACCAGCCCATCAGCGCCACGAACACGACGCCCAGGATGGCCGCATCGGTGCGGCCCAGATGACCGTCGATGAGCAGGGCACCGGAGAGCAGGGTGATGCCGAGCAGGATGGGGATCTCTTTGCGCACCACCTGGGAGGCAACGGCAATCGGGCTGATGAGAGCCGTCAAACCCAGGATCAGGGCAATATTGGTGATATTGGAGCCATAGGCATTGCCGAGCGCCAGCCCGGGGTTGCCCTGGGAGGCGGCCAGGGCCGACACCACCATCTCGGGGGCCGAGGTACCAAAACCGATGATCACCATGCCGATGAGCAGCGGTGGCATGCCGGCATAACGGGCGGTTGCGGCGGCGCCATCGACAAATTTATCCGCACTCCAGACCAGCAGCGCCAGTCCGGCAATCAGGGCAACAAAAGCCAGGGTCATATCGTCTCTATTCCATGGTCTGCAAACACAAAAGCCAGGCACGGGCCTGGCTTCTTCCAGAAGCGGGCCCAGTGTAGCGGGCCGCCTTTCTATTTCAAGGGGAAATCAAACGACGATTGATGATTTCACAGCGCCGCCAGCAGGCTCTGGGCATCCGAAACCTCGAACTTGCCCGGCTCCTCCACAAAGAGCTGCTCGACCACACCATCGTTGGCGATGAGAGCAAAGCGCTGGGCACGCAGGCCGCCAAAAGCCCCCGTCTCCTTGGCAAGGCCAAGGGCTCGGGTCCAGCTGCCGTCGCCGTCTGCCAGCATGGTGATGGAGTCGGCGTTCTGCCCCTCCTGCCACGCCTTCATCACGAAGGCATCGTTGACCGACAGACAACAAATTGCATCCACCCCCTTGGCCTGAAACTGATCGGCCAGCACCACATAGCCCGGCAGATGGGCGTTGGAGCAGGTGGGGGTGAAGGCACCGGGCACCGCGAACAGCACCACTTTCTTGCCGGCAAACAGGGTTTGGACATCCTGTACCTGCTTGCCCGCGGCTGTGATGAAGGTAAATTCGCCCGAAGGCAAGGGTTGGCCAACTGCAATCATGATCTCTCGTCCCGAGTCGATTGGTGAAGCTCCAGTCTAGCGCAGCCATCCGTCATATCCCATCGCAACGACCCGCTCCCCGGCAGGCATTTTTCCGGCAGGCAGACTAATCTTGAGCAGGTTTCACGGCGCCAGGAGGCCCCATGCAACACTACTACGATGGTCTGGAAATTCGTCCCCCCGCATTGCGTGCACAACAGCAACTGGACCAGCTTAATCATCAACTTACCCACGTCAGCCAGTATTGCGCCGGTTACTCCAGTGCCTATCGTCAATGCCGTCTCGAGGATCTGGCCGAACTGGCCACCCTGCCCCTGCTCGACAGCGCCGAACTGTTTGCCGCCCAGCAGGCCCATCCGCCGTTTGCCGGACTCACCGGCCGCCCCGCCAGCCAGGCACTGCGCGCCTTCGCAAGCCCGGGCCAGCTGGCCATTCCCGAATATGCGGGGGCGGACTGGTGGGGGGCCGCGCGCGCCCTGTTTGCCGCCGGCTTCAAGTCCGGCGAGGTGATGCTCAACGGCCACGACTACCACGCCGGCCCTACCGCCTTCATCTTCGACAACGGCGCCCGCCAGCTCGGCGCTCCCGTGGTGCCCTGCGGCCCTCATGACACCCAGCGCCAGCTGGAGGCGCTGCAACGCTACCAGCCTACCGGCTTTGTCGGCCCGCTGGTCACTCTGCTGGATCTGCTGGAAGCCGCCGAGGCAGCCGAGGTGGCCACCGACTCCCTGCACACCGCCCTATTGTGCGAGGTTACCCACCCCGAGACGGCCCCGCTGCAAGCCATCTATGGCATTCAGGCGTTCAACTGCCTGGTCTGGCAGGACATAGGCATGGTGGCCTACGAGAGCCAGCCCGGCGAGGGCTTTATCGTCAACGAGAGCTGCCTGGTGGAGATCATCGACCCGGCCAGCGGCCAGCCGGTAAACGCAGGGGAAAGCGGACAGCTGGTGGTGACCAGACTCGATCTGGAGTATCCACTGCTGCGCCTTGTCACCGACTGGCAGGGGCACTGGCTGGTGGCCCCCAGCCCCTGCGGGCGCACCAACCGGCGGCTCAAGCTGGACTAGGATCGCAAACGGGCAACCAGTGGCTGCCCGTATTGTTCCGGATGGGATTGCTGTTAGCGCCGAGCCTGCCAAGTGGCGATGGCGAGCAGGGAGTCCGGAGTAAACTCGTCGGCCCGTTCGGCGATCTCGGCCTGACTCATCCAGTGCACCTCGCTCACCTCTTCGGCCTGCAGCTGAAGCGGCCCCTGATAGCGGCAGCTGTAAAGACTACCCCAGACCCGATACCCCTCCCCCTCGGCATAAAAAGTACCGAAGCCTTGCAGCGGTACATCGTGGATCCCCAGCTCTTCGGCCAGCTCGCGCCGGGCAGAGGGCTCCATCTGTTCGCCTGCGGTCACCACGCCACCGGCGCAGGCATCCAGCATACCGGGGCAGAAATCCTTGCAGAGTGTGCGTCGCTGCACCAGGATGCGATCTGCCTCGTCGAGTATCAGGATGTAGCTGGCACGATGGCAGAGATTCTCCCGCCGCACCTTGGCCCGCTCGGCCACCCCAATCACCCGGTTCTCTTCATCCACCACATCAACCCATTCCACGTGCAGGCCCTTTTGCTCATTCCATTCGACTGCCCGCAGTATATCGGTGCAAGGGATTGTGATGGCACTACTTTTTCAAATGGTGCCCTTGCTTTGCCCGAAGGGATCACCAAAAAAGGATTCATGCAAAACTCGATGAAACGTCACATGGCTGTCATCAACCGCCCCCATAGTGTGCCCTGTTCAAGCAAGCAGGTAACGTTGTGATGAAGGTTTTCAAGCAGTTATCCCCGCGGCAAATCGCAAGATACATCAAGAGTTTCCACCGGGGCTCCTTTGCCATCGAGTCATGGGGAACATTTGAATTCAGCGCAGGCAGGCTCAGTCTGCACGGGTTGAGCTGCCACCGGCGCCTGAGACTGGCAGGCCAGATCAACCAGGCACTGCGCCAGCTCAGTCACGCCGAGCCCTTGCCGGAACAGTGAGTCAAGGGGAGTTGCCCTCCTGTCCTTAATGCTTCCATGCTGTTTGCCCGCCGGCTACTCGCCGCGCGGGCCGTTTTCGATATCGGTGATGATGCCGTTGCGCACGGTGACGAAGCGCATGAACTCGCTCTTGCCGAAGTTGTAGGTCCAGCGCTCGCCATACTTCACCGGCACCAGATAACCGAACTGGTTCTCCTCATTGCGACTGAGCTCTTCGCGCAGCATGGGTTCTCCACACTTGAGCAGCATCAGGGCCGTGCTGTCGCCCTCGGTGATCAACGCATTCTTGCAACGCATCGCATCGGCGCTGGCAGGCAGTGTGGCAAGCAGCACAGCCATGGCCGCCGCCACCTTCATCATCTTGTTCATGGGACACACCTCAACTGGGGTTCAGTTGCAGTATGACGGTTCCCGGCGGCGAAAAAAGCCCCCCATGGGTGCTCGTCGCCACCTTTTAACCCACCAGCAAACTCGCCCAAAAACAAACGGCGACCCGAGGGTCGCCGCTTGCATCACGCCAGCCGGATCACAGGATGTCCAGCAGCTCCACTTCAAATACCAGAGCGGAGTAGGGCGGGATGGAGCCGGCGCCACGGGCACCGTAAGCCAGATCCTGCGGAATGTAGAGCTTCCACTTGGAGCCAACCGGCATCAGCTGCAGGGCTTCAACCCAGCCCTTGATCACGCCGGTCACCGGGAACTCGGCCGGCTGGCCGCGAGCGACCGAGCTGTCGAATACGCCACCGTGGGTGAAGGTACCGTGGTAGTGAACACGCACGGACTGACCGGCTACCGGTACGGCGCCGTTGCCTTCGACCAGCACTTCGTACTGCAGACCGGAGTCGGTCACGGTCACTTCGGCGCGCTTGGCGTTGTCAGCCAGGAAGGCTTCGCCTTCGGCAGCAGCTGCCTTGGCGACCGCTTCCTGCTCTTCCTGCATGCGGGCGGTGATGACCTGGAAGGCATCATTGATATCGTCACGGCTTACCGCGAATTCCAGACCGTTCAGGGCATCCGCCAGGCCTTGTTGCAGGGCCGGGATATCCAGACCGGCGAAGGCTTGCTGCGCCAGCTGATCACCCATGTTGCGGCCGATGCCATAGCTGGCCTTCTGTTCGATAGAGTCGTATTGGGACATTGAGATGTTGCTCCGGGTCCTGATGTAAAAGAGTCGGGATGATATCAGACTTTTGTGCCAGGTGCTGCCGGCGCCGCCCCTGATTTCCCCGTCCGTGGGAGTGAGTTCACATGCCGCGACAAAAACGCCGCCCGCAGGCGGCGTTGATCAGAGGATCAAGGTCGATCCAGCAGGGCCCGTACCGTCGCCACCTTGGCACCATCGGTAATATTGACCCGGCCATCGTCCGATGGTGCCCATGTTGACTCCATACGATAGAGAGACACCATGCCGCCGCGCGGCCTGCATTAGATCTTGTCCAGCAAAGCCCGCACCGCCGCGACCTTGGAACCATCGGTAATATTGACCCGGCCATCGTCCGAGGTGCCCATGTTGACTCCATGAGGCACCATGCCGCCACGCCAGCCCATGCCGGACATATGTACCTCGCTCACCCCGGTAAATTCGATGATGGTGCGCACGTTGTCAGCATTGACTCCGGCCCCCGGCATCAGGCTGGCACGGCCCGCCAGCGCCTGCTGCATGGCCTGCAGAGTCTCAAGCCCCGCCAGCGCGGTCGGCGCATGGCCTGAGCTCAGGATGCGCTCACAACCGGCATTAACGATGATTTCCAGATCCGCTCGCCAGTCGGAGGAGAGATCGATGGCGCGGTGGAAGGTGACACCAAGGGGGCCTGCCGCTTCCACCAGTTGCTTGAGCCTGGCGGCGGGCACCCGCCCCTCTTCATCCAGCAGACCGACGACGACCCCCTGCAAACCGGCCGAACGCGCCGCGGCGATATCCTGCAACATCATCTCGAACTCGCCATCGCTGAAACAGAAGTCGCCGGCACGGGGACGGATCATGGCATAGACGGGCACGGTGGCATGGCGCGCCGCCAACTGCATGAAGCCATGGGAGGGGGTCAGGCCACCCAGCCCCAGGGCGGAGCAGAGTTCGATGCGATCCGCCCCCGCCTGCTGGGCGGTAAACAGGGATTCCAGGTTGTCGATGCAGATTTCAAGACGGGTCATGACGATTCCTTTATCGGGGAGATCAGACCCCACATCCGATCTCACAGGTTGAGCAAGGCTGCACCACGCACGCCACCGGCACCGCCGAAGCGGGCCTGGCGGATCTCGGGCAGGGCGACCCCGGGCAATAGATGGCCGGGCAGGCGCAGCGGCAATTGTTCGTAGAGAGCGGGCAGGCCGCTTAGCCCCCCACCCAGCACCACCACCTCGGGATCGATCACCGAGATGGCAGTAGCCAGGCCGGCGGCCATGATCTCCAGCCAGCAATCGATCGTGGCCACCGCATGGGGCTCATGGGCCTCGAAACGTGCCACAATCTGGCGCCCCGTGGCACGCTGACCGTGAAAATGATGATAGAGCCGCTCCAGCCCGGTACCGGAGGCGTAGGTCTCGAAACAGACCAGACGACCACAGCCACAGCGGGGACGGGGCAGCTCGGGGTATTTCATCAGGATGGTGGCCGGCAGCGGGTAGTGGCCTATCTCGCCGGCCAGCCAGTTGCGCCCCTGGATGAGGGTGCCTGCGAGGTAGACGGCGCCGCCGATACCGGTGCCGATGGTGACCCCAAGGGCACTGCCGGCACCATCCGCCGCTCCTTTGTGCACTTCCGACCAGAGGAAGCAGTTGGCATCATTGTCCACCTTGACCGGGCGATCCAGCAGTTCCACCAGATCGGCCCCCAGATGGCGACCGTTGATAGCGGGCAGGTTGGCCGCCACTATGCTGTGGTCGTGACGATTGAGGATGCCGGGAAAGCCGATGCCGACCGCCCCCCTGGCACCGAAGCGGGCGTCTGCCTGCTCGACCCGCTCGCGGATCAGCTGCTGCAACGCCTCGTAATCATTGCCCGGTGTGGCCACCTGCTCCTCATGACAGAGATTCAAGGCCCCGTCATACACCGCAAAGGCAATCTTGGTACCACCGATATCAAAGCCGTAATACATGCCCGCACTCCCTTGTCTGTTAGCTGTCATCCGGATCAGTTCTGGGGGGACATTGTATTAATTCGCAAAAAAAAAAAAGTGACACGGGGCGTAAAACCAAAGCGGGATCAAAGCAGACGGAACATTTGCCGCTGTAGACAGGGTTGGCCAAGGCTGGTCAGGGTCCGCTGTTTGCCGTCGAACACGAAGCCGCGGCGCAGGTAAAACCCCTCGCCTATCCGGTTGCCATCGAGCAGCCACAATCTGACGCACTCGCAGCCACTGCGCCGCATCTGCATCGCCACCGCCTGCCACAGTCGCTTGCCATACCCATGGCGCCAGTGATCCGGGTGTAGATAAAGCGCCCGGATCCTGGCGGTGGCGAGGCCCTCCTCCTGCTCCTGCTGCCAGTAAAGAAGGCCTATCACCACCTCATCCAGGCAGAGCAGCATGGGGCGCGGACCTGGTTCGGCGAGCCGGCCCTGCCAGATCTGCAGATGCTCGGTCACGTCCAGCTGGGCCAGCATGTCCTGGCCCAGCACCTGGCTATAGGCGGCGAGCCAGCTGGCCCGCTGCATCACCGTCATGGCGGCGGCGTCATCGGGCCGCGCCATGCGCAGGCTTATGCCTTGCATTGGGGCACCAGGCCGTTGGCACGTGCCTGCTGATAGAGAGGCTGCACCTCGGCTTGCTGCGCCTGCAGCTCGGCAATGCGGCTCTCGTTGCTGGGGTGAGTGGAGAGCAGCTGGGGCGGATTCTTGCCGCCGGAGGCCGCGCTCATGTTTTGCCACAGGGGAATGGCGGCGGCGGGATCAAAACCGGCGCGGGCCATCAGATCCAGCCCCAGACGGTCTGCCTCACTCTCCTGCTCGCGACCATAGGGCAGCAGTACCCCGACTTCCATGCCAAGGCCAAGGGCCGCCATGGTGGCGCCGCGATATTCGCTGGTGCCCATGGCAATGTCCGCCACCGACAGACCGATATCCGCCAGCTGGCTGCGGGAGAGACGCTCGTTGGAGTGCTGGGCCAGCACGTGGGTCAGCTCGTGGCCGATGACGGTGGCCAGCTGATCCTGATTCTTGGCTACCTTGAGCAGGCCGCTGTAAACCCCGATCTTGCCACCGGGCAGGGCGAAGGCGTTGACCTGCTTGGAGTCAAACACCACCACTTCCCAGTTGCTGATGCCGTAGCTGGCGGGCACCTGGGCGGTCACCGCCCTGGCGACGCAGGAAACATAGGCGTTGAGCCTCGCATCCGTGCTCACCTTCTCCTGCTTCTTCATCTGCTCGAAGGAGTCTGCTCCCAGCTGGCTCATCTGCTGGGGGGAGTAGAGCAACATCTGGCTGCGACCGGTCGGTGACTGGGCACAACCAAGCAGCAGAGACGTGCACAGAGCTGCCAGGCCAAACTTGTAAAACGGGGCGGTCATGAAAGACTCCTTAACCATAACGTTGCCCTATTTTCGGAAATGCCGACTCGGGACGCAAGGGAGTGCATTTTTCAATAGCCGAAAAATGGCCGAGAAGATCCTGCCCGACTTGCCAAAACGGCGTCCCATAAAACAAAACGAGCCCGCAGGGGGCTCGTTTTTGCGTCACGGGCTGGCAGCAGTGTTACATGATGTCCAGCTTCTTCAGGTCGGCCATGGCGACCTTGGCCGGTACCGGCACATAACCGTCCTTGGCGACAATGCTCTGGCCCGCCTTGGACAACATCATCTTCACGAACTCCTGCTCCATCGGGGAGAGCGGCTTGTTCGGGTGCTTGTTCACGTAAACGTACAGGAAGCGGGAGAGCGGATACTTGCCGGTGATGGCGTTATCTGAGTTCGCCTCGACGAAGGTCTTGCCATCCTTGGAGAGCGGTACGGCGCGCACCCCGGAGGTGACATAACCGATGCCCGAGTAGCCGATGCCGTTCAGGGAGGCGGAGACGGACTGCACCACGGAGGCAGAACCCGGCTGCTCGTTCACGCCGCTCTTGAAGTCGCCGTTGCACAGGGCGTGCTCTTTGAAGTAGCCGTAAGTACCGGAGACGGAGTTGCGGCCGAACAGTTGCAGATCCTTGCTGGACCAGTTGCCCTCCAGACCCAGATCAGACCACTTGGTGGCAGCCTTGGCTTCGCCGCACTTGAGGGTGCTGGAGAAGACGGAGTCAACCTGCTGCATGGTCAGCCCCTTGATGGGGTTGTCCTTGTTGACGAACACCGCCAGGGCATCGACGGCCACACGGATGGCGGTCGGCTTGTAACCGTAACGCTTCTCGAACGCCTCGATCTCACCCGCCTTCATGGCGCGGCTCATCGGGCCAAACTGGGCAACCCCTTCGGTCAGGGCGGTCGGCGCGGTCGAAGAACCGGCGGCCTGGATCTGCACGTTGACGTTGGGATAGACACGCTTAAATTCTTCGGCCCACAGGGTCATCATGTTGGCCAGGGTGTCCGAGCCGACGGAAGACAGGTTGCCGGAGATGCCGCTGGTTGGGGCGTACTCTGGCAGATCCTTATCGACACCATAGGCCAGGGTGCTGGCAGAAAACAGGGTTGCAGCGGTGAATCCGATAACACCAGCCAGTTTGTTGAGTTTCATCCAATCTCTCCAAGTCCAAGGTTGCAGAAGGCAATCGTCAGTATGACGTTGATACATGGTTCAAACCCGATCACCCTCTCCAAAGTTACAGAAGGTCCGTTCTTGAAACGGCGCCAGTATCTGACCTGGCAGTGACAAATTTATGGATTTAATGTGACACTTTAATGACATGGGCAAGGATTTGCACAAATGCAGGAAGGGCTGCGAATGCAGCCCTTCTTTCGTATCTAACTCATTGTCTAAAAAGATTATTTAATCACCACCATGCGTGCCGGGATGAGGAAGCTGAAGCGGCTGCCAAGGCCGATCCGGCTCTCGATGTCGAGGTGACAGTCGTGATGACTGAGGGCATGCTTGACGATGGCAAGGCCGAGCCCGGAGCCACCGGTATGGCGCGAGCGGGCCTTGTCGACCCGATAGAAACGCTCGGTGAGGCGCGCCAGATGCTCGGGGGCAATCCCCTCCCCCTCATCCTTGACCGCAAACAGCGCCATGGTGCCTTGGGTACGCCACTCCACCGTGATGTTGCGCCCCGCCGGGGTGTAGTGGATGGCGTTGTAGACCAAGTTGGACACCGCGCTGCGCAACTGCTCCTGATCACCGCGCACGAACAGGTTTGACTGCACGTTGAACTCGATCTGGTGTCCCCGCTCGCCGGAGAGCGCCCTGGCCTCCAGCTCCAGCAGCCCCAGCATGGCGGGCATGTCCACCAGATGGGAGAGATCCACCGACGGCGCCGCCTCGATGCGCGACAGGGTGAGCAGCTGGTTGACCAGGTTGTCCATGCGGATGGTCTGCTCCATCATCACCCTGTGCGCCTTGGCCCACACCGCGGGGGGCGGCGGCTCCTCGGTCATCTCCAGATAGCCCTTGAGTACGGTGAGCGGGGTGCGCAGCTCGTGGGAGACGTTGGAGACGAAATGCTTGCGGGTCTTCTCCAGATGGCGCAGCCGGGTCACGTCCCGCACCACCAGCATGGCCTGATCCTCGGCGTAGGGCATGATGCGAAACTCGAGAAACTTCTCCTCGTTGACCGGGGAGTTCATCTCGAGGGGCTCGTCATACTCCCCCTTGCCGAGGTAGGCGCCGAAAGCCGGATTGCGGATGAGGTTGCCCACATGCTGACCCGCGTCCTCCGGCCAGCGAAACCCCAGCAGCTGTTCGGCCAGCCGGTTGCACCAGAGGATGCTGCCGTCGGTACGGATCACCACGGCCGCATCGGGCAGCGCCTCGGCCCCTTCGCGAAAGCGGCGGATGAGGCCCGCCAGCTCGCGCCGTCTGGCCCGGTGGCGCTGCTGCAACTTGTAGATACCGTTGAAGATATGCTCCCAGCTGCCACTGCCATGGGGGGGAACCAGGCTGCGATCGTGCCACAGCCAGTCCGACAGGCGCTTCTGGAAGCGGTAGTGCCAGCCGAGGTGGAGCAGGGCTGCCACCAGCAGGCAAAGGGCAAGATGATCAATCAACCAGCCGACCAACACGAACGGCGAATAGAAGAATACCATTCGCCACAACTGTCGCCGCCAGGCGTAAGGTTGCAACATAATTGCCTCTTAGAGACGGGTTGAGAAACGGTATCCGGCTCCACGTACCGTCTGGATCAGTCTGTCGTGTCCAGTCTCTTCGATCGCTTTGCGCAGGCGACGAATGTGCACGTCCACGGTTCTGTCCTCGACATACACATTGGTCCCCCAGACATTGTTCAGCAGTTGCTCGCGGCTGTAGACCCGCTCGGGATGGGTCATGAAGAAGTGCAGCAGTTTGAACTCGGTCGGCCCCATGTCCAGCGCCTTCTCCTCGGCACTGACCCGATGAGAGACAGGATCCAGCTTGAGCCCCTGCACCTCGATCACCTCGTCCACCGAGGTGGGAGAGACCCGGCGCATCACCGCATGCAGGCGAGCAGTCAGCTCCTTGGGAGAGAACGGCTTGGTGATGTAGTCATCGGCCCCCGCCTCGAGACCTCGGACCTTGTCCTCTTCCTCGCCACGAGCGGTGAGCATCACCACCGGGATCTGGCGGGTCACCTCATCCTGCTTGAGCTGCTTGATGAACTGGATACCGCTGCCACCGGGCATCATCCAGTCCAGCACGATGAGTTCGGGGTAGGGTTCACGCACCTTCGCCAGTCCATCGGCAAAATCTTCCGCCTCAATCGTCTCGTATCCCTTCTGCTCCAGCACGAAACAGAGCATTTCGCGGATCGGTGCCTCGTCCTCAACCACCAGAATTCGCTTAGCCATTCCCTTCTCTCTCCTCTGTGAAGATGGGTGCGCCAATTATTAGAATTTTCTGTGACACTTTTATGACTCGATGACAGGGCGGATGATAAACGTTTTCAGATTCAGTTGGCAGCCGTGCGTTGCAGCAGATCCCAGCGGTTGCCACTGATGTCCTCAAATACCACCACAGTGCCGTAAGGTTCGCTTCGCGGCTGCTCGCAAAAATGCACGCCATGGGCCAGCATCCGCTCGTAATCCCGCCAAAAGTCATCAGTCTCGAGAAACAGAAAGACCCGCCCGCCGCCCTGCCGGCCGATGGCGGCCTGCTGCTCCGGGGTAGCCGCGCGGGCCAGCAACAGGGCCGAGCCCTGCCCGCCCGCCGGGGCGACCCGCACCCAGCGCTTGCCCGGTTTGCCCGGCTCGTCAAGTTGTGTGTCTTCCAGCAGCGTAAAGCCAAGCCCCCGGGTGAAAAAGGCGATGGCCTCGTCGTAGTCGGCCACCAGCAGGGTCAGTGCACCGATTGTTTGTCCCGTCATGTTGTTTCCCTTGTCGTCAGTATGGAGGGAGAGACTGGCGAGCTTGTCTCCACCCGGTTGCGGCCCCGTTGCTTGGCCTGATAGAGGGCGGCATCTGCCCGCCGGATCACCTGCTCCAGCGGATCGCCGGCGCGCTCGGCCACCCCGAACGAGACGGTCACCCTGAGCGCTTCGGGCCAGTGGGGATCCGCCGCCAGCATCAGGCGCAGCCGCTCGGCCAGTGCGCAAGCCTGCTCCTGATCGTAGTGAAGGCAGATCAGCACGAACTCCTCCCCGCCCCAGCGCACCAGGTGGCAGAAAGTATCACAGTGGCGCAGGATCTGGCTGACCAGATGCTTGAGCACCTCATCCCCCACCGGGTGGCCATGGCCATCGTTGATTTGTTTGAAGTGATCCACATCCAGATAGATGAGAGAAAAAGCACGCTCACCCAACCCCTCCAGCAGCTCTTCTCCGCCCAGCCGGTTGAAGGCGCCGGTCAGGGGATCATGAGTAGCCTCCTCGCGGGAGCGGCGACTCTCCTCGCAGAGGGTGCGATTGTGTTCCTCCGCCGCCAGTCTGGCCTGATGGGCATGCTGCAGGCGCTGTTTCATATGCCGATGGTTGGCCACCAGTATGATGCAGCCATAGATAAACCAGACCGCCAGGATCAGGCGATAGAAGAGGCTGGCATCGAGCCAGGGGCCATGAAAATGCAGCTCCTCGATAATGGCCCCGTGTGTGCCAGGCTGCATGTCGTAACCGGCGGCGAGCTCGATGGCATAGACCCGGTGCAAGTCAGGCCCCTGCTGTTGCAGCGGCACATTGTATTGCTTGATCCACCAGGTTGCCGGTGCGAACACGTCAAGGGGCACCTTGTGGAGCCTGCCGTAATCCGCCGGACGAAAGATGATCTCGTTGAACTTGGGGGCAAGGGGATCCTCGGGCAGATCGCTGGCCGGATCATGATTGCGCAGATAGAGACGCCAGTCCTGACCTCCTTCGCCAGTCACGCTCAGGCGCACATGCAGGGTATCGAAGCGGGCGAGATCGATCCCCTCATCGGGGGGCGTCAGGGTCAAGGTCAGTCTGCAGCCCGGCACGATGTGCTGGCGGGCGGGCAGGATGCATTGCACGCCAGGTTTGCCTTCCGGCGACGAGAGATAGCGCGCCTGCTCCGGCGTCACATCCGCCGCCCGCTGCACGGTGACGATAACGGGCCACTCCTGCAGATCCAGTACCCGCTCCGGGCCGAATTCGAACAGCAGGATGATGGCAAGGGTCAGCCCCAGCAGGGCGCGAAAAGAGCGGTCGACAAGACGAATGTAGGAAGAGGTCATGCTTAGCCTGGCATCACGATTGACGCAGCTGTCCAACGGGGCAGGGTCGCACTGAATCCACTCATGGTTCAGCGCCGTTCTGGTCCGACATGATACAAAGGATGGCGGGAACAAGCATGCAATTAATGGAAAATACTTAAAATTCCATCAGTTACATGCTTTCAATGCCCGATATAGGGTGGTGCGGCTGATGCCGAGCCGGCGCGCAGCCTCACTCACGTTGCCACCACAATCCGCCAGGGTCTGCTGCACCCGCTGGCGGCTCTGGGCGCGCAAGGTGGTGATGCCCGCAGTCACTGAAGTGGATGGCGGAACAGGTATCAGCGCGGGCGCGGCAACGACCGCAGGCAGATGCAGGTGAGAGGCTTCAACCCATTCTTGCCCTTCCGCCAGCACGCAAGCTACTTCGAGTGCCTGTTTGAGCTGGCGCACGTTGCCGGGCAAGGGATGAGCCAGCAGTTGCTGCTCCGCCTCCCGGGTCAGCTGCAACGCTGGATCCATCTCGGTGAGCAACCGCAAGATCAATGCCCGCCGCTCGTGGGCCGGCCAATCCCGCAGCGGCGCCAATTGCTGGCGCCAGCCGCAGATGCGGTAGTAGAGATCCTCGCGAAAACTGCCGGCCACCACCATGGCCGCCAGATCCCGGTGGCTGGCACTGACCAGCCAGAAATCCACCGGCTCGGGCTTGTGGCTGCCGACCGGGGTAACGGCGCGCTCCTGCAATACCCGCAGCAGCCGGGTCTGGGCCGACAGCGGCAGTTCGCCAATTTCGTCCAGCATCAGGATGCCGCCGTGGGCGGCGCGCAGATAGCCCTGGCTGCCCTGGCTGCGGGCACCGCTAAAGGCCCCACCCACATAACCGAACAACTCTGCCTCCACCAGATCCGCCGGCAGGGCGCCGCAGTTGACGCACACCAGGGGTTTATCCTGGCGGCTCGACTGACGATGCAGCGCTCGTACCAGATGCTCCTTGCCACTGCCGGTCTCCCCTTCGATAAGCAGGGAGATACCACGCTCCAGCATCTTGAGCGGTACCTGTGAAGGTTCTGGCAAGGATTCCTGCCCGCACCCCAATGGCGGAAGCGACGAGGGCCCTTCGACCGGCTCGGGCACCAGCCGCAGGCCGCGTCCCTCGCGCAGCAGTTGCTTGCCATCGAAGGAGTGTTGGCCAAGCCAGAGCCGGCCGGCCCGGTTGGCACCGAGCAGCTCGCCGGCTTCCCCCAGCAGCAGGCGGGCGGACCAGAGACTCTGGGGATCGAGATCCACCAGCCAGCCCGGCTGGCGCGCCAGCAGCGCGTTTTCCAGGGTCATGGCCAACAGCCGCACCGTGCCCAGCATATCGCCGCCGTGGTGGGCCGCCTCGGTGGAGATATCGAGCACCCCGAGCAGTCTGCCGTCGGGCCCGAGCAGCGGGCAGGCGCTGCAGCTGAGAAAACTGTGCTGGGCGAAAAAGTGCTGGGCACCGAGCACCTGTACCTCGCTCTGCTCGGCGAGCGCCGTGCCGATGGCGTTGGTGCCCTTGCTCCCCTCTCCCCAGCGGGCACCGCTGCGCAGAAAAATACGCTCGGCATGGCGGGCGAAGCCGTCGTCACCGCTGGCGGCCAGAATCGCCCCTTCTGCGTCGCACAGCAACAGGCGGCAGGGTCGCCCCGCCAGCAGCTGGCCAAACAGCGGCAGCACGAAGCGCTCAAAGCAGGCGATCAGCTCCCTGTGCCCTTCCAATCTCGCCGTGAGCTCTCCTCTTGGCAACAGATCCAGCTCGGCGCTCTGCTGGCGGCTCAGCCCTTGATGCAGGCAGCGCTGCCAGGAGCGCTGGATAGGGCCAGATTGGGGAAATTCGCTCATCACGCCTCCTGTTCACAAATGGCACGACTGTCACGACCACTGTCCAGAATCGGCACAGTTGTATCGCCACCGCCGCGGTCATTGGTTAACCAAGATACGCTGCCGCACCCCGTTTGATAACGTTTTTGTAACTTTTGAAGCGCTGGTCAGACCCTCTGGCACGCCCCTTGCGATACACAGCAGCAACCGGGCTGCCCGCCAGCCCGGTCAGGACCACACACATAAGGATGATGAGATGATTTATACCGCTCCCGGTCAGGCAGGTGCCCTGGTCAGCTTCAAGTCCCGTTACGACAACTTCATCGGTGGTGACTGGGTGGCGCCGCGCGCCGGCCGCTACTTTGAAAACATCTCGCCGGTGGATGGCCGCGTGTTCTGCGAAGTGGCCCGCTCTGACGCCGCCGATATCGAGCTGGCGCTCGACGCCGCTCACAAGGCGTTCGCCAGCTGGAGCAAGACCAGCGTCACCGAGCGCAGCAACCTGCTGCTGCGCATCGCCGATCGCATCGAGCAAAATATCGAAGTGCTCGCCATCGCCGAAACCTGGGAGAACGGCAAGGCGGTGCGCGAGACCCTGGCCGCCGACCTGCCCCTGGTGGTGGATCACTTCCGCTACTTCGCCGGCTGCATCCGCGCTCAGGAGGGCTCCGCCGCCGAGCTGGATCAGCACACCGTCAGCTACCACTTCAAGGAGCCCATCGGGGTGGTCGGCCAGATCATCCCGTGGAACTTCCCGCTGCTGATGGCGGCCTGGAAACTGGCCCCCGTGCTCGCGGCCGGCTGTTGCAGCGTGCTCAAGCCCGCCGAGCAGACCCCGGTCACCATCATGCTGATGATGGATCTCATCAAGGACATCCTGCCCGCCGGGGTGGTCAACGTGGTCAACGGCTTTGGCGCCGAGGCGGGCCAGGCGCTCGCCACCAGCAACCGGATCCAGAAGCTCGCCTTCACCGGCTCCACCGAGGTGGGCGCCCATATCCTGCGCTGCGCCGCCGACAAGCTCATTCCCTCCACCGTGGAGCTGGGTGGCAAGTCCCCCAACATCTACTTCGCCGACGTGATGCAGCACGAGAGCAGCTACATCGACAAGGCGGTGGAAGGCATGCTGATGACCTTTTTCAACCAGGGCGAGGTGTGTACCTGCCCCTCCCGCGCCCTGGTGCAGGCCAGCATCTATGACGACTTCATGGACAAGGTGCTGGCCCGCGCCCGCACCATAGTGCAGGGCAACCCCCTCGACACCGCCACCCAGGTCGGTGCCCAGGCGTCCCGCGAGCAGTTCGACAAGATCCTAAGCTACATGGAGATCGGTCGCGGCGAAGGGGCCAAGATGCTGATCGGCGGCGGCGCGGCCAAGGTGAACGGGCTGGAAGGGGGCTTCTACATCCAGCCCACCATCTTCCACGGCCAGAACAAGATGCGGGTGTTCCAGGAGGAGATCTTCGGGCCGGCCCTCGGGGTGACCACCTTCAAGGACGAGGCGGATGCGCTGGCGATTGCCAACGACACCCAGTACGGCCTGGGGGCGGGCCTGTGGACCCGCGACAGCAACCTGGCCTGGCGCATGGGGCGCGGCATCCAGGCCGGCCGGGTCTGGATCAACTGCTACCACGCCTACCCCGCCCACGCAGCCTTCGGCGGCTACAAGAAGTCAGGCATAGGCCGCGAGACCCACAAGATGATGCTGGACCACTACCAGAACACCAAGAATCTGCTGGTGAGCCACGGCATCAACCCCCTCGGCTTCTTCTAAGCCGGCCATCGCTGATAAAAGGGCGCCTGTAAGGCGCCCTCTCTTTTTTCCGTCGAACGCTTCCCGACTGCCACAGGGATCACCCGGGCTGACCCAGCTGCTGGCGATAGCGCTGGGGGGCACAGCCCTGCTCGCGCTGGAACATGGCGATAAAGGCCGAGGTGGAGGTGTAACCTAACCGCCAGGCGATCTCCTGCACCGGCATCTCACCGCGCAGCCAAGACAGGGCACGCACCATGCGCAGCCGGGTACGCCACTGACCGAGGCTCATGCCAAGCTCCTTCTGGCAGCGCCGCGCCAAAGTGCGCTCCGTGGTGTGCAAGACACTGGCCCACTCGGCCTGGGTACGGTTGTCCTCCGGCGCGGCCTGTAGCGCCGCCAACAAGGGAGCGAGCAGGCGATCGCAACTCTGGGGCAAATAGCTCGGCTGGCAGCGGGTGCGGGCCAGCTTCTCGATGAAGAGCTCGCCCTGGCGCCGGTCCCACTCATCCTCCATGTGGCCGAGCCGGCGCTGGGTGAAGTCCTCCAGCAGGGCACGCAGCAGGGGGGTCAGCGCCAGCAGCACGGGTTCCCTTGGCAGGCGTTCTGCCAGGGTGTGTCCCACATAGATGGAGGTGTAGTCCAGGGTCTGTTCGTTGAAGGCGCTGTGGGGCAAGTTGGCCGGCACCCAGATAAGGTAGTCGGGCGGCGCCACCAGCCGCAGCCCCGCCACCTCCACCACCATGACCCCCAGACTGATGAGGCTGAGCTGGCCCCAGGGGTGGGCGTGCTCGGCGCAGGCGTTGCCTCCCTGGATCTGGCTGTAGCGAAAGTAGAGAGGATTGGGAGTGGCCAGCAGGCGATCCTGCTCGGCCATCGTGAGGTCACCCATGAAGAATGTCCCAAAGCGGTTATGAGATGTCTTATTTACGCTACTTACATAGTTCAAGACAAGGCTAGACTCTCACCATCGTATCAAGGAGTGCCTATGCCCATTCTCTTCCCCCTGCTCGCCATCCTGATCTGGGCCGCCAACACCGTGGTCTCCAAGGCCGCCGCCGGCGTGGTGGATCCCGCCGCCATCTCGTTTTACCGCTGGGTGATCGCCGCCCTGGCCCTGAGCCCCTTCTGCCTGCCCGCACTCTGGCGCCGGCGCAGCGAGATCCGCCCCTGGTTCGGCAAGCTGCTGGTGCTCTCCCTGCTCGGCATGGTGCTCTACCAGTGCCTCGCCTACTACGCCGCCCACTCGACCTCGGCTACCAACATGGGGGTCATCGGCTCCCTGCTGCCCCTGCTGACCCTGCTGCAGGGCGCGCTCTTCTTCGGCCAGCGCCCCGGCAAGCAAGCATTGCTGGGAATGAGCCTCTCCCTGTTCGGGGTGCTCTGGCTGCTCGGCCAGGGCCAGCCGCTGGCGCTGCTGCACACCGGCATCAACCCGGGGGATGGCATGATGCTGCTGGGGGCCGCCAGCTATGCGCTCTATGGCCTCTTGATCCGCCGCTGGCAACTGCCGTTTGGCCCCTGGCTCAACCTCTACCTGCAGATCCTGCTGGCGGTCCTGCTGCTGATCCCGGTCGCCCTCAGCGCCGAGTCGCTCGCGGTGCCCGCCGAAGGCTGGGGCTTGGTGCTGTTTGCCGGCATCGCCTCCTCCCTCTTCGCCGCCTACTGCTGGATGCGCGGCCTGGCCACTCTCGGGCCGGAGCGCACCTCGGTCTTCATGAACCTGATGCCACTGTGCACGGCGCTGATCGCCGTCATCACCCTGGGAGAGCCCATCCACGGCTATCACCTGCTGGGGGGTGGCCTCATCCTGGGGGGCGTCATGCTCGCCCAGCTCAAGCCAAGAGCCCGCCCCGCCCTTGCCCGGGAGGCATAAAAACGACGCTCCCCTCGCAAGGACACGGGACCACAAACAGACAAAAGGGAGCCTCGGCTCCCTTTTGTCTGAATATTCGTTTGTGTATGCGTGGCGAGCTGGCAGATCAGCTCTCCCGGCGCCAGCGATAGCGACGCTCCGGCCGGCCCCGCTGGCCATAGTTGAGCTCCACATCCACTCTGTCTTCCGACTCCAGATACTCCAGATAGCGGCGCGCCGTGGTGCGACTCAGGGAGAGGCGCAGCGCCACGGTATCGGTGGAGAAGACGCTGTCCGGCTCCCCCGCCAGCAATTCAAGCACCTGACGCAGGGTGATGCTGTCGATCCCCTTGGGGGTGATGCGCATCTCTCTGGCCTGGGGTCGCCCCTTGCCCAGCAGCTTGTCGAGATCTTCCTGCTCCAGCCGCCCCCGCTCACACAGCTTGCGATGCAGTTGCAGGATCTCGTCCAGGCTCTGCTGGATGCGAAACAGCCGCAGCGGCTTGATGATGTAGTCATGCACCCCGAGATTGAGCGCTTGCTGTATGGTCTCCACCTCGCGGGAGGCGGTCACCATGATGACATAGGCTTCACGGTTGTGACTGCGCAGGCGGTTCACCCATTCAAGACCCGAGCCATCGGGCAGGGAGATATCCACCAGCAGCAGTTGCGGCACCACCCCGGCCATCATCTCGTCGGCCTGGGCCAGGGTGCCGGCCCGCCCCAGCAGGGAAAACCCCGGGGTCGCCGCCACCAGCTCCGACAGGATGGCGCCGATCCGATCGTCATCTTCAATAACAAGCGTGATTATTGGGTCCATGGCTCACATTAACTGGTTTTTATTCAAATAGATGCCAAACAATGTGGTCCGTTCGGCAGTTCGCCGCCATTCTATCACACCCTGATGTCGTCCCACCGTCTCCTTGACCAGGAACAGGCCCACCCCGTGATCACCGCTCTGGCGAGTCGCCCCGTAATCGAACAGATGATCGGCCAGCTCCTCGTCAACTCCTTCGCCACTGTCTTCCACCTCGATCACCAGCCGGCGCCCCACATCGCACAGTGACAAGAGCACCCTGGGGGGGCACTGCTGGCGGTTGCGCCAGGCGGCCTGCAGACCGTTGTCCAGCAGGTTGCCGATGAGAGTAATGAGATCCGCCGAGACCGAGGCGGAGTACTCCCCGAGCGACGAATCGGGGTCGAGCTCGAGTGTCACCCCAAGCTCCCTGGCACGGCTGAACTTGCCGAGAATGAGACCGGCCACCGGCTTGTTGTCGATGAGCCGCAACAACTCCTGCAGCATGGTCTGGCAGGCTTCATTCTCCTGCTGGATAAGCTCCACCGCCTGATCCACGTGGCCAAGCTGGAGCAGACCGGAGAGGCTGCTCAGCTTGTTGGCAAACTCATGGCTCTGCATTCGCAGCATCTCGGCATACTGGCGCAGGTGGGTCACCTGCACCCCGAGGCTCGCCGCAACTTCGGGACGACTGAAGATGAACAGCCGCCACGGAGCCCGGCCATTGACCACCTGCCAGCGCCCGACAAAGGGCTCCCCCTGGATGGCGAAGCTGAGCTCGCCCCCCTCCTGCGTCAGGCAAGGGGCCAGCGATGGCACCAGTTCGGCCAGCGACAGCCCCAGGAGGGCATGGCGACCCGTACCGGGCAGGCGCAACTGGTAGCAGGCGGTGCTGTTGATCATGCTGATGTTGCCGTTGTCATCGAGCGCTATCACCCCTTCGGTGATGTATTCGAGCAGCAGATCCTGCAGGGTGAAGCGGCGCACGATCGCCTCGGGCTCCAGATCGAGCAGGGTCTTGCGCAGCCGCTGCTGCATCCAGAATGCCAGCACCAGCGCGCAACCGAATACGGCGGCGATGGCGCAGACCAGCAGCGAGATGCGCTGCAGATAGATGCCCTCCACCGCCGTCATCAGGTAACCCACCACGACCGCCCCCATGGGACGGCCATCGGCCCCGATCACCGGAGAGAAGCAGCGGATCGCCAGCCCCAGGGTCCCCTCGTCACGGGAACAATAACTGCGCCGCTCCTGCAGGGCAGGCCAGATATCCTCGCCGCGAAATTGCTGGCCGATCAGCTCGGCTCTCGGATGGCTCAGACGCCGGCCATGTTCGTCGGTCACCACCATGTAGGTGGCATCGGTGCGCCGGCAAATCCCCTCCACATAGTCGCGCAGGGCGGGATCCTCACCGCGTTGCAGGGCGGCGACCACCCGGCTGTCGGCAGACATGATGCGGGCCAGATCGCCCCCCTTCTCCTCCAGATTGCTCTCCAGCAGATGACGGATGAAGAGGGCGAGCAGCGAGCCCAGAATGAGGATCAGCAGCAGGGACAAACCGAGGGAGAGGGTCACCAGTTGGTGGCGAAGTTTCATGCACAAACCTTACAACGTCAGGACGCCACTCAATAGTGCGGATGCCGGGAGGCAGGGTCAATCATGGATGCCGGCGTTTCGACGCGTGCGGCCCGATGATGACAGTATCACCCGTACGGAGCAGGTACATCACCGGGCGGATATTATTGGCGACCCCGGACGGGGTCGCCGTTTATTGTGATACTGCGTGTGTTTCATCCTGCACTCTATTGCGTGTCATCCCTGTCGTCATTTAACCAAGCGACAAAATCATATAAAAACATTAAAAACTTAAACACCACGGCTCCCATCCCGACATGCTTTACCGACACCGGGGCATGGCAACCAGGCGGCCAGTCTTTCACACTATTGCTCCATGCAGCATTCACCTGTGAGAAACCGGATCAACTGCCAGTGCCAATCAGGACGCCAGGCCCAACAATAATAAAGAGGAGTATGGCGACCCCAGATTCTTCTCGTCAGCAACAGACCGTCATCCAGGCCGTATCGCCATACAGGGAGCCAGCGCTCCCGTCGGCAGAGCGCGGGAAAGGTGATGGGAAAATGAGTGCGTGAGAGAGAGCCGGAACAAACCGGCCAATACCTGCATATCGGTTTATTCATTCGAGCAGATATAGATGCTCCAGTTATTCCGCCAGCAACACAGGAATATTGGCAGGGTCAAATTCATGACATATTTCGCTACTATCCCAAGCCACTCCCGCATGAAATTCAGATGCATTTTCTGCATCGCTTAACAGGCATTCCAGTACCAGATATCCCCCATCCACCTCATATTTATCCATCGCAAAATGCCTCCCTGATCCAGACCTGAATAATATTAGCGAATAAAAAACAAGCTGCACGATAGACATGAAAATACGCTGAAAATAATGAGTCACTATTTTCCTCTGTCCGTACCATTGCAAAAAAAGACTCCATTGACCCCACTCAAGACTCACCTGCCACCCTGCGCAAAAAGATGATCCACATCACACTATTTACTTAGCCTGCTAAATAAATATAATGCTTAGCAAGCTAAGTAAACTGAGGTGACCGACGTGAAGGATTTGGAAAGGTTGCGCGAGCTCTCCCTCGCCGAACAGATAGCCCGCATGCACCGGCTCTGGCGCACCGCCGCAGATCTGGAGCTCGCGCCCCTGGGCCTCACCCATCCTCGCTGGACCGCCTTGTGGAAACTCTCCCGCATGGGGGGAGAGGTGAGCCAGAAGACCCTGGCCGATGCCCTCGAGATCGAACTGCCCTCCCTGATGCGCACCCTGGGCCAGCTGGAGGAGCAGGGGCTGATCGAGCGCCACTGCTGCAGCCAGGACAAACGGGCTCGCATCGTCTGCGTCACCACCGAGGGCCAGGCACTGCTCGACCAGATTGCCGGTCGCATCATGCGCGTTCGCCAGGAGCTGCTGGTCGGCATAGATGAACAGAGCCTGCGCCAGTTTGAAGCCATAGTGCAGCGCATCTCGGCCAATGCCCTCGGCAGGATCGAGTGGCACCACGAGCAACTGGCCGGCCACCAGAAACACCCTGAAGCAGGAGAGTAAAATGACCCCGGATCAACAATTTGCCCGCTGGATCAGATGGTCCATGGCCGGCTTCGTCATCCTCTTTGCCTACTTTCTGGTAGCCGATCTGCTGATGCCCCTCACCCCCCAGGCCATGGCGACTCGGGTCGTCACCAAGCTGGCCCCCCAGGTTAGCGGCAAGGTGGTGGAAGTGACCGTCCACAACAACCAGCATGTCAAGAAAGGGGATCTGCTCTTTACCCTGGATCCCGTGCCCTTTGAACTCGCGGTGGAACAGGCCCGGCTCGCCCTGGATCAGGCCGAGCAACAAAACAGCGAGCTGGATGCCGCCCTGGCCGCCGCCGATGCGGATATCAAAGCCAAGGAGGCCCTGGCCAGCCAGAAGGGACGGGAAGCGGCGCGGATCGGTTCCCTCTACCAGCGCCACATGGTGTCACTGCAACAAAAAGACGAAGCGGACAGCGCCCTGCGCAACGCCCGGGCCAACCTGGCGGCCAGCAAGGCCAAACGGGACGAGATCAGGGCCAGCCGCGGTGCCCACGGTGAGGACAACCTGCTGCTGCGTCAGGCGCGCAACAAGCTGGCCCAGGCCGAACTGGCGCTGACCTACAGCCGGGTTCATGCCGATCAGGATGGCATCATCACCAACCTGCAACTCAAACCGGGCAGCATGGCGACGGCAGGTGGTCCGCTGCTGGCGCTGGTGGCGGATCAGGTGGACGTGATCGCCGATTTTCGCGAGAAGAGCCTGCGCCATGTGGGAGATGAGACCCGGGCACTGGTCGCCTTCGACGGCAATCCAGGCGAACTCTACCCGGCCCGGGTCAGCAGCCTGGATGCCGGGGTGAGCGCCGGCCAGTTCGATGCCAATGGCACCCTGGCGGCCCCGGTGGAGTCGGATCGCTGGGTGCGGGATGCCCAACGCCTGCGCCTGCACCTGACCCTGGAGCAGCTGCCCAGCCATCTGCCGGCCGGCGCCCGCGCCACCGTGCAGTTGCTGCCGGACAACGGCCTGACCGCCATGCTGGCTCGCGCCCAGATCCATCTGCTCAGCCTGCTGCACTACATCTATTAAGGTGGCAACCATGACTCTGTGGCACAGGCCCCTGACCGGCAACGAGTTGCGCCAATGCCTGCGCATCGCCTTTGGCAGCACCACGGGGTTCTTGCTGTGCAAGATGTTCGGCTGGAACTATGGCGTCTTCTACACGGTGACGCCCGTCCTGCTGCTGGGCATGGTGCCGGTGATGAATGGTCATGCGGCACGCCAGCTGATCGCCTCCGCCATCGTCTGCGGGGTGGAGGTGGGCCTGCTTGGGGGGCTGTTTGGCAGCCACCCGGCGCTGATGACCCTCCTGGTCTTCTTGCTGTTTCTCTATCGCTTTGCCGCCATGTCCCGGGGTAGCCTGTTCCTGTTCGGTGCCAATGGCGTGCTGAGTCTGAGCATCATGCTGCACTTTGCCAGCTATCCCCAGACCGATCTTAACGACCTGATCCTCAACAACCTGTGGGCCAGTGTGCTGTCGGTGCTGATCGCCTACCTGATGACGGCCCTGCTCCCAGATGTGGAGCCACGCCCGACGCCGGCGGCTGCCCCCAAGGCTCCGCACCGGATGCGCCACGAGGCGCTGCTGGGAGCCAGCATCGCCACCCTCTCCTTCCTGGTGTTCCAGGCCTTCGATCTGCGCGACTCCATGTCGGCCCAGGCCACCACCCTGCTGCTGCTGTTTCCCATGCACTGGAATGGCGCCCTGAGTTATGCCCGCAAGCGGGCCATGGGCACCCTGCTCGGGGTGAGCTTTGGCCTCATCGGCCAGCTGCTGCTCTATGACTGGTCCGGGCAGCTGATCCTGGTCGCGCCCCTGCTCTGGCTCGGCGCCATGCTGTTCAGCCATGCCCATGTGAAAGAGGCGAGCGGTTCCGGCGTCGGCTTCGGCGCCCTCACCACCCTGGGGATCCTGTTTGGCCAGTACCTGACTCCGGGCAACGATCTGGTGTTCAGCGCTCTCTACCGGGTGAGCAGCATACTGTTTGCCATCGTCGCCACCCTGCTCGCCTGCTACCTTATCCATCGCCTGCTCAACCGCTTTGAGGCGACCCGCTTCGGCTACTGACTTTTCATGGTGCTTCAAGGATGATCCGCTTTTCGCCCCGCAGCCTGCCGGGGCGATTTTTTATGGCCAAGCCCTATGGCGTGGCGGCAGATGCGCTATGGACAGCCGTCGACGCATCCCAAAAACGGACAATTGCAGATCCTGCCCAACCTGTTAGGCTCACGGCGTTAGATAGCAAAGGAGTCCACATCATGCGCCGCATTTCCCTTTTCACCACCTCGGCTTTGGCGTTTGCCCTGCTCACCGGCTGTGCCCAGAATGGCACCCTGGTCGCCACCGGTGGCGAGCCAGTCAACTACCTGTGCGAGCAGGGGCAAAAAGTACAGGTACGCTATTTCACCCTCTCCGATCAGAGCCTCGACTTTATCAAACTGGCACTGCCGGATGGCAAGGATTACACCCTGCCCCAAGCCGTCTCCGCGTCGGGGGCCCGCTATAGCGACGAGTTCCAGGCTGTCTGGTGGAACAAGGGGGAAGAAGGTTTTGTCGAGCTTAGGGATCCGCAAGGGGAGTGGCAGATCGCCTATCGGGAGTGCAAACAGCAATAAGAGAGACCCCGGCACGGCCGGGGTCTGATGTCATCGCGCTCGGGTCAATTGACCTCGATGTTGAAACGGTTGGTCACCTGCACCGGAATGGCGTCTGGATTGTCCTCTGCCGGGCTGTAGCGGATCCGCGAGAGAGTCGCCAGGGCGCTCTGCTCCAGCTCGCCGGGCGGCTCGGCCGCCACCACCTCGGGTTTGGTCGGCCTGCCATCCTCATCAATCACATAACGCACGTCCACATAGCCCTTGACCGGTTTGGTGGGCAGCGCTTCTTCATCGCTGGCAAACCATGAGCGCTGGTTCTGCTGTATCCAGTAGTTCGGCAACTGTTCCAGCGTCACAGCGACAGGCTCACGGTCGACCACCGCCACCTCGCGGGACAGGCACCCTTGCAGCAGTGCCAGCATTACCCCTGACCAGATTGCCATCTTCCACTTCATACCACGCTCCTTGTTCTCTCTGCCGGGCCTGCAAGCCATCGGGCTTCTCCATTTGGTCAGTGATGAATCCTAACGAAAAAGCTGTCGGCTGAACATGTACAAAAGGGCCAACCCGTGAGGTTGGCCCTTCTTTTTCAACAATTGAGCGGGATGACGAGGGAAGATCGTCAGGCGCGCTTGTCGCTCACCACCAGCCAGAGCGCGTGAACCATGCCGGGCAAGCCGCCGAGCAGGGTCAGCACTATGTTGATTAAGAAATGCAGGCTGAAGCCGACCTGGATAAAGGCGCACACAGGGGGCAGGAAAATGGCCAGCAGGATCTTGAGCAGATTGTTCATCTCGCAATGCCTCATCAAAGATTGTCACGATACTTGGGTGGCCTAACCATAAACAGCATTGGCCTCAACTGCAAACCAGACAGGGAATGCGCTCACCCCCTTCCCGCCAGGCGTTGAGATCGTGGATCTGCTGATTGCTGCTGCCGCGCCAGAGCAGACCGGGATCCGCCAGCCCCTTCTCGAACCTGCCATCCACCAGCACGTCCAGCAAGCAAACCAGCTCGCGCTGGGCATCGGAGAGCTCGCCAAGCAGATAGCCGGTCCAGCACCAGATGTCCTTGCCGGGGCACTCGGCACGCACCCGCTTCACCAGCGCCAGCACGTGGGGCACGTTGGCCGGATGGAGCGGATCACCGCCGGAGAGCGACAGACCCCGCCGCTTGATGCGGGTGTCGTTGAGATCCGCAATGATGCGATCGCTCATGGCCTGATCGAACGAGTGGCCACCGTCGAGCCGCCAGGTGCTCTGGTTGTAGCAGCCGGGGCACTGGTGTTCACAACCCGAGACAAACAGGGTGGCTCGGGTGCCGGGGCCATTGATCACGTCGACCGGGTAGTACTGGTGGTAGTGCATCGCTTCTCTCCTGCCTCGCTCGGGCAACGACAGAGACCTGTCGCCGCCCAATGAAAATGGCCCCTTGAGTCAGGGGCCAGCTCTTCATCACGATTGCGCTTACATATGCTTGACGCGGCGCTTGACCTCTTCCTGCTTGCCCGCGTTGAAGGGGCGCGCATCCGGGCTGCCGAGGTAGCCGCAGACACGGCGGGTCACCGACACCTTGGCCGGGTCGTGGTTGCCGCAGCGCGGGCAGGTGAAGCCCTTGGAGGTGCACTCGAACTCGCCGGTGAAGCCGCACTCGTAGCACTCGTCGATGGGAGTGTTGGTGCCGTAGTAGGGCACCTTGTCATAGCTGTAGTCCCAGACGTTCTCGAGCGCCTCCAGGTTGTGCTGGATGTTGGGGTACTCGCCGTAGCAGATGAAACCGCCGCTGGCGATGGGCGGATAGGGCGCCTCGAAGTCCAGCTTGTCATAGGGGTTCACCTGCTTCTCCACGTCGAGGTGGAAGCTGTTGGTGTAGTAGCCCTTGTCGGTCACCCCCGGCACCACGCCAAACTCTTTGGCATCGATGCGGCAGAAGCGGGAGCAGAGGTTCTCGCTCGGGGTGGAGTAGAGGCTGAAACCGTAGCCGGTCTCCTCCTTCCACTCGTCGGTGGCGGCCTTGAGGCGCTCGACGATGGCGATGGCCTTCTGTTGCAGCTCGCCATTGTCGAACAGGTGCACCTTGTCGCCAAACAGGGCGTTGATGGTCTCGTGGATCCCGATATAGCCGAGCGAGATGGAGGCGCGACCATTCTTGAAGATCTCGCTGACGTTGTCGTCCGCTTTCAGACGCACGCCGCAGGCTCCCTCCATATAGAGGATGGGAGCAACCCGCGCCTTGACACCATCCAGACGCTTGATGCGGTACATGAGCGCCTTCTTGGCGACCCGCAGGGCGGCATCCAGCTTGTCCCAGAAATCCGCCTCGCCCTTGGATTTGAGGGCGATGCGCGGCAGGTTGAGGCTCACTACCCCCAGGTTGTTGCGCCCCTCGTGAATGAGCTCGCTATTCTCCTCGTAGGCACCGAGGAAGGAGCGGCAGCCCATGGGGGTCTTGAAGGAGCCGGTCACCTTGACCACCTGGTCGTAGTTGAGGATGTCCGGATACATGCGCTTGGAGGCGCACTCCAGGGCCAGCTGCTTGATGTCGTAGTTGGGATCGCCCTGTTTGTGGTTGAGGCCATCCTTGATGGCGAACACCAGTTTCGGAAACACGGCGGTCTTCTTGTTTTTACCGAGGCCGGCGATGCGATTTTGCAGGATGGCGCGCTGGATCATCCGCGACTCCCAGCTCTCTCCCAGGCCAAAGCCGAAGGTGACGAACGGGGTCTGGCCATTGGCGGTATGCAGGGTGTTCACCTCGTATTCGAGGGACTGGAAGGCGTCGTAGCACTCCTTCTCGGTGCGGGCCATGGCGTAGCCCTCGGCGTCCGCAATGCCCCACTCCTCGGCCACCTGGCGATTCTTCTCCCAGCTGATGGTCACATAGGGTGCCAGCACTTCATCGATGCGGTTGATGGTAGTGCCACCATAGATGTGGCTCGCTACCTGGGCGATGATCTGGGCGGTTACCGCGGTGGCGGTGCTGATGGATTTGGGGGTGTCGATCTCGGCATTGCCCATCTTGAAGCCGTGGGTCAGCATCCCTTTCAAATCGATCAACATGCAGTTGAACATGGGGAAGAAGGGGGAGTAGTCGAGATCGTGGAAGTGCAGATCGCCGCTCTCGTGCGCCTGAACCACATCACGGGGCAGCATGTGGCTGGTGGCGTAGTGCTTGGCAACGATGCCCGCCAGCAGGTCGCGCTGGGTCGGGATCACCTTGGAATCCTTGTTGGCGTTCTCGTTGAGCAGGGCCGCGTTGGTCTGCTCCACCAGGCCGCGGATCTCCTGGGCCAGACGGCCGCGGGCCTCGCGGGCCAGATCCCGATCGTGACGATATTCGATATAGGCACGGGCAATGGCCTTGTCGTCGGAAGCCATCAGATGGTTTTCGACCCGGTTCTGGATCTCGTGGATATCAACTTCACCACGCCCCTCCAGTTCCTGGCTGACCGCATTGGCAATGCGCTCCGCCAGGGCAGGATTGGCCTGATTGACCGCTTCCGCCGCTCGACTGACCGCTTCGCCGATCAGTTGGGCATTGAATGGTGCGCGACATCCGTCACGTTTGATCACAACCGGTTTCATGGATTTTCCCCGTTAAAAGGCCAGGCTCTGTGCCGATGGCTCACCCTTGTTGAGCTCCCCTCCCCGCATCTCGTCCTGGACGCAAATAAATTCAGCCGAGGCTTGACAAGCCAGGGCTGAAGATAGAAAGGGAACAGCTTATACACAGCTTAATAACACAACATATAGGGATTAAAATCGAATGCAGACCTATATGTGGGGTCTATTAGGCCCGAAAGCCGATCATCATTTATTGATCCAGAACAGGTTTTGCCATTGGCGGGACAGATCACAACCAGCCAAAAAGAGCGCCAAACAGACCTCTTCTCAATGGGGATGCGGGCTGGCGTCCGATCCGGCCTCATCAGAAAATTTGATGCCTGCGCCAGCATGCGACACATGACAACCCGCCCCCTGCCCCCGCATACTGGCAAGACACACACCACATACAAAAAACGGGAAACTGCATGCTCAAATCCCTGATGCTGGTTCTGCTTTGCACCCTGCCGCTTCCCCTGTGGGCGGCCCATATTCTGGTGATCAGCAGTTATCACGCCGGCTATTCATGGGATCAGAGCTACAACGAGGGGCTACGTGAAGGCCTCAAGGGTGATCACACCTTCAGCCACTTCTACATGGATACCAAACGCCACCCCGCCAGCAATTACGACGAGGTAGCCGACAGGGCCCTCGCCTACTACCACAAGGTCAAACCGGATCTGGTGGTATTGGGAGACGACATCGCCATCCAGTATCTGGCCAACGATATCGCGTCCTTCGGTACCCCTGTGGTCTTTCTCGGGATGAACGAGAACCCCCGCAACAACGGACTGGTCGGTCACGTCAAGATCACCGGGGTACTGGAGCGCCCCCTGCTCAAGCGCAGCATCAGCGAGATGAGCCAGCTGATGGGCGGCCTTGGCAAAGCCCTGGTGCTGTTTGATGCCAGTCATGTGGCACGCACCGCCATCGAGTACGAATTCAAGCAGCAGACCAGCCTGCGCATCGGCCGTACCCTGATCGACAGTCAGCAGATAGGGGACTACGCCAGTTGGCAGAAGGCAATTCTCGATGCCAGGAAAAATGGTTACCAGGCCATCTTCATCGGCCTCTACCACACCCTGGCGGACCCCAACGGCCAGCATGTCAACGAGCAGACTGCGCTGGCCTGGGCCAGTGCTCACAGCCCGGTTCCCCTGTTCAGTTTCTGGGAATTTTCGGTGGGCAAGGGCAAGAGCATCGGCGGTCTGGTGCTGGATGGCCACGAGCAGGGGATCAAGGCCGCCGAACTGATCAACACCATACTGGCCGGTACCTTCCCCGACGCTTATCCCCCAGGGCCGCGCTGCGCGGGGAGTATGTCTTCAGCAAGTACGAACTGGCCCGCTGGGGCCTGACCCTGCCAGAAAGATGGCAAAACAAGGTCCAATGGCGTGACTAATCCCCCAAAATGAAAACCCGGCCTGATGGCCGGGTTTTCATGATGGAACGACGTACCCAATGGTCAGCCCTGCAGCGCCGCCTGCAACTCCTCTTCGGTCCAGATGGTGATGCCGAGCTCCTGAGCCTTGGCCAGTTTGGAGCCCGCCGCTTCACCGGCGACCAGCACGTCCGTCTTGGCCGATACCGATCCCGCCACCTTGGCGCCAAGCGCCTGCAGCGCCGCCTTGGCATCATTGCGCGACAGGGTAGTGAGGGTGCCGGTCAGCACAAAGGTCTTGCCGGCAAAGGGTTGCTCTGCGGCCTCCTTCTTCTCGATGGCGGGCCAGTGAATGCCGGCCGCCAGCAGGGCCTCCAGCACTTCCACGTTGTGGGGCTGGCGCAGGAAGTAGTAGACATGCTTGGCCACCACGTCCCCCACGTCCGCCACCTCGAGCAGCTGCTCGACCGAGGCGGCGCGCAATGCATCCAGAGTCAGGAAGTGGTTGGCCAGGTTCAGCGCCGTCGCCTCCCCCACCTCGCGGATGCCGAGGGCAAACAGGAAGCGCGGTAGCGTGGTACTGCGGGCCTTGTCGATGGCAGCCACCAGATTGAGGGCAGACTTTTGCCCCATCCGCTCGAGCCCGGCCAGCTGGATGGCGTTGAGGGCAAACAGATCGGCCGGAGTCTTCACCAGCCCCTTGTCCACCAGCTGCTCGACAATCTTGTCGCCAAGGCCGTCCACGTCCATGGCACGGCGGGCGGCAAAGTGCTTGATCGCCTCCTTGCGCTGGGCTTCGCAAAACAGTCCGCCAGAGCAGCGGGCCACCGCCTCCCCTTCCAGCCGCTCCACCGCAGAGCCACACACCGGGCACTCGGTCGGGAACAGGATCGCGCGGGCATCCGCCGGGCGCTGCGCCTCCACCACGGCGACAATCTGCGGGATCACATCCCCCGCCCGGCGCACGATCACGGTATCGCCGACCATGACGCCGAGCCGCTCGATCTCGTCGGCATTGTGCAAAGTAGCGTTGGAGACTGTCA
Source organism: Aeromonas sp. FDAARGOS 1407 (assembly GCF_019048725.1). NCBI lineage: Bacteria > Pseudomonadati > Pseudomonadota > Gammaproteobacteria > Aeromonadales > Aeromonadaceae > Aeromonas > Aeromonas sp. FDAARGOS 1407. The sequence goes on along the minus strand of NZ_CP077399.1, from coordinate 2,097,730 downwards.
CACCGCCGACAAACACCGGTTTGAGCTTGGCCACCGGGGTCACGGCGCCGGTGCGACCAACCTGGAACTCGACGTTCTCGAGGAGCGTCATCTCCTCCTGGGCCGGGAACTTGTGGGCGGTGGCCCAGCGCGGGGCTCGGGCCACAAAGCCCAGCTCCTGTTGCAGGGCAATGTTGTCGACCTTGTAGACCACGCCATCAATCTCGTAAGGGAGCTCGCCACGGCGGGCCAGGATGTCGTCGTGGAAGGCCTGACAACCGGCCGCCCCTTCCTTGAGTTTCACCTCGGGACTGAGCGGCAGTCCCCAGGTTTTCAGCTGATTGAGGCGGCCGAAGTGGGAATCCCCCAGCTCGTCGCCACCGACCCCGACACCGTAGGCATAAAAGGCCAGCGGACGGGCGGCGGTGATACGCGAATCGAGCTGGCGCAGGCTGCCGGCGGCGGCGTTGCGCGGGTTGACGAACACCTTCTCGCCCGCCGCCAGCGCCTTGGCATTCATCGCCTCGAAACCGGCCTTGGGCATAAAGACTTCGCCACGTACCTCCAGCCTTGCCGGCCAGCCCGTGCCGCGCAGGGTGAGCGGAATGGCCTTGATGGTGCGCACGTTTTCGGTGATCTCCTCACCGGTGGTGCCATCCCCCCGGGTGGCGGCCTGCACCAGCTGGCCATCCACGTAGAGCAGGCTCACCGCCAGACCGTCCAGCTTGGGCTCGCAGCAGAAGGTGAAGCGAACCTCGCGCTTGAGGCGATCGCTCATGCGCTGCTCGAACGCCTGCAGCTCCTCATCGCTGAACACGTTGTCCAGGCTCAGCATGGGGATCTCGTGGCGCACCTGCTTGAACGCGGACAGCGGCTGGCCTCCCACCCGCACGCTCGGGGATGCCGGGGTTTTCAGTTCGGGATGGGCCGCTTCCAGCTCAAGCAGCTCGCGCATCAGGCGATCGTATTCGGCATCTGGCACTGTGGGGTTGTCCAGCACATAGTACTGATGCCCATATTCGGTCAGCAGCTCACACAGTTGACGGTGGCGGGAGAGGATATCGCTCATGAAAAAGTCTCGAAGTGTGATGGGTAAAACCTGCCAGGGGACAAATAAAAATGCGGCACCCAGGTACCGCACTTTTTATTGCTCAGAGCCCGTGGCGTCTTAGTCGCGACTGGCCTCGTAGGCCGCCAGTTCCTGGCGGTAACGGGCGATGGTCTCGTCGCTCAGGGGGCTGCGCTCCATGTCGGTCAGCATGGCATCCAGATCGCTGGCCAGCTGATCGGCGGCCTGCAGCATGTCTTCGAAGGCGAAGGCAGCGTTGCTGCGCAGGGGCAGCTGCATGAAGAGCGACACACCCGGGGTGGAGAACTGCTCCATCCGGTACGGATTGAAGGTGCCCGGCTTGACCATGTTGATCATGGAGAAGAGCACCTCGCCCTTGCCGTTGGGATCTTCGTGGCGGTGGAAGATGTCCATCTCGCCAAACTTGAAGCCTAGCGCCATCAGGGAGGAGAGCAGGGTCGCCCCTTGCAGATCGTGACCCGGACGACCCATCAGGTTGATGACATAAACATCCTGCCAGATTTTCTCAACCGGCTGCGGGGCGAGACGCGGCTCTTCGGCCACGGGCGCTTCATAGGCCGGCTCCTCATGCACGGGCTCGGGGGCCACATGACGGGGCTGGGCCTGGTATTCGGGGGCATGAGCCGGTTCGCGGGCACCGAAGGTCGGTGCGGTGGCGTAAGCGGGCTCGACCAGCGGTTCATCGTCGGCCACCGGCATCACGGGTTCACGCTGGGGACGGGAACGGTAAACCGGAGTACGGCGATTGACCTGGGCAGGCTTGCGCACGGGGGCAGCAGGCACCTCTTCCAGCGGCTCGGGCAGCGGCTCGTCGAAGGCTTCCTCTTCCTCGTAAACCGGAGGGGGCGGAACCGGACGGGCGGCAGGCTTGCGCACGACGGGGGGCGGCAGATCGTCTTCTTCATCTTCATCGAAGGCAGGGGCGGCAGGACGACGGCTCAATTCGGGCTGACGCTCTTCGCGGTGGAGCTTGGGCTCGGCACGACGGCCACCACTGACTACACGAACCTGACCTATGCCATCGCTGTCGAAGGCATCGTCATCACGATCCCGCGATTTGGAGTCCATCCGGCCAAGCGGTTTTTCCTTGATCGGTGCCTGACGATTTTTTCTGTTGCTCCACAACCCGTGAATGAGCAATGCCGCGATGGCAATACCGCCCAGGGCAACCAAGATGTAACGCAATTCCTGCATTAGCTGCTTCTCTTTCTAGTTTTGCTCAGCCAAAGCGACGGCTTCACCGATATCGACCGACACAATGCGCGAAACTCCGGGCTCTTGCATCGTGACGCCAACCAGCTGCTCAGCCATCTCCATGGAGACCTTATTATGACTGATGTAAACGAACTGTACTGTGCTCGACATCTCTTTGACAAGAGAACAGAAGCGACCGACGTTCACTTCATCGAGCGGTGCATCCACCTCATCCAGCAGACAAAAAGGTGCTGGATTGAGTCTGAAGATGGCAAAAACCAGCGCAAGGGCGGTTAGCGCCTTCTCCCCCCCGGAAAGCAGGGCAATGGTAGCATTCTTCTTACCCGGAGGTCTCGCCATGATGCTCACTCCGGCCTCCAAAAGATCATCCGAGGTCAGTTCAAGCCAGGCACTGCCTCCCCCGAACACTTTTGGAAACAGGGATTTTAAATCTTCGTTGACCTTATCGAAAGTGTCCCGGAACCGTATTTGTGTCTCTTTATCAATTCTTTTAATGGCTTGGCTCAAGGTTTCGAGGGCCTGCTCAAGATCCTGGCACTGGTTTTCGAGGTAGGTTGCGCGGGTTTTCGCCTCCTCATACTCCTCCAGCGCCGCCAGGTTGATGGCGCCAAGCGCTTCCACTTGCGCCTCCAGGGTCTGGATCTCCTGGCGCAGCTTGCCGCGATCGGCGGCAATCAACACCGCCTGATCGAGATCCACCAGCCGCACGCCCAGCTCCTCGAACTGTTCGTGCAGTCCCTGGCGGCGGGTCAGGTTGCGCTCGCGCTCGAGCCTGAGCTGGGCCAGCTTCTCCTGCAAGGCCACCAGCTGCTTGTGATCGGCACTGCGCGCCTGTTCCAGCTCGTTCAGCTGACGTTCCAGCTCCGCGAGCCGCTGATGACAGGCCAGCTGCTGCGCCTCCAGATTGCGCTGCTCGGCGAGCAGGGGAGCGAGATCCGGCACTCCTTCGCTATCCGGCCCTTTCAGGCTGGCCAGCTCCAGCCCGAGTCGTGCCAGCTCCTCCTCCCCCAGGGTGATCAGCTGACGCAGATTCTGCTGCTCCAGTTGCAGACGCTGACAGACCCCCCCTTGCTGCTCGCGCCGCACACGCGCCTCTTCCAACATTCGCTCACATTGGCTGACCCGCTCCTGGGCGGCCTGCAGCCCTTGGGTCAGCGGCTCGCCCTGCTCCTGCAACTCGGCAAGCTGCGCCTCCTCCTGCGCCAGTTGCTGGCAGGCAAGCTCCAGCCGCTGCACCTCGTCGGCCTGCTCCTGGTCAAGCCGGGCAAGCTCTTCACCCAGCTGGCCGAGCCGCTGCATTCGCTCCTGCCGTTGCCCCTGTTGCAAACTCCAGGCTTCCCGCAGTTGCTGCCACTTTTGCTCCTGCTCGCGCAGGGTTCGCTGCGACAGCTCCTGCGCACTCGACAGCCGGGCTCGTCCGGCCTCGGCCGCGGTTAACTGCTCGGCCAGCCGCGCCAGATGCGCCATGGCAGTGCTTTGCTCAGTATGCAACCGCTCACGCTCGCCGAGCAGCGCCAAGGTGCCCAGGGTGCTGCCCTGCCCCAGATCGGCCCAGTTGGGGCCAAACCAATCTCCGGCAGGAGTCAGCACCGACTCACCGGCCAACAGCGTTGGCTGGCGGGCCAGGGCTGCGTCCCGCGTATCGGCCAGCCAGATGGCGTTGAGAAAGGCGGGAATATGGTCGCCATTGAGTTGCGCCGCCAGGGTGCCGGGAACCACGGGCTGGGCTGGACCAATCCAGAGCCCTTCTTGTGCCAAATTGCACTCATCGGACGGGGTGGCCGTGAGCCAGCGGCCAAGCACCTTGTCCAGGGCCTGGGCCCACTCGGGGGCTACCTGCAGCCGGTCTGCCAGGGTATCCCCTTCCATCTGCTCCCCGAGGATCTGATCCAGGGTGGTCAGCCTGGCTTCGAGTTCGCGCAGCAAACTCTGCTGCTGACCATGCTCCTGCCTGAGCCGCTCATGTTCATCCACCGCCTGTTGCAATTGTGCGGTCAGCTCCCCCAATCCGGCCCGGGTCAGCTCCAGCTCGGCGCCCAGCTCGTCGAGACGGGGTTGCAGCATCTCATCGTCCCCCTTGATGGGACCGGCACGCTCATCTTCCAGCTTGAGTCGCGCCAGCCGGGTCTTGGCTTGCAACTCCTGCAAGCCTCCGACCCGGGCGCGAGTCTGGTTGATCTGCCCCTGCAGTTGCGCCAGTTGCTGTTGCCACAGTTGTTGTCGCTGACGAGCCTGCTCCAGCTGTTCGCTGGCGATAAGTCGCGCCTCCTGCTGCTCGGTGAGCAACTGCTCACACTGCTCCAGCCTGGCATCCTCAAGTTCGGCTTTGAGTACCCCGTCGGTCAGTTGTTCCTGCTGGCTGGCGAGCTGGGCCTTGCGCTGGGCGATCCGCTCCCCCAGCGTCTGCTGGCGGGCCTGCCAGTCACGGCCCAGTTCGTGCTGGTGAAGTTGCTGCTGCTCGAGACGGGCGATGGCCTGGCCGCCGAGAAAAATCTGCTGCTGGCGGCTAGCCTGCTCGGCCTGGGCCTCCTGGCGGGCCACCGACAGAGTGACGTGGCGCCCCTCGTCGGCAGTGCGCTTGGCATCAAGCGCCGCCAGCGCCTGTTCGGCCTGGGCCAGCTCGCTTTTCGCCTCGCCAAGGCGGGTCTCCAGCGCCCACAGCTCGGAGCCAATCAGCTCGGCACGGGCGGCGCGCGAGCGGCTCTTGAGCTGCTTGTAACGCTCGGCGGTCTCGGCCTGGGACTTCAAGTGCTCAAGGCGAGATCCCAGCTCGCCGCGAATATCGCCGAGGCGTTCAAGGTTTTCCTGGGTGTGGCGGATACGCTGCTCGGTTTCCCGGCGCCGCTCCTTGTAGCGGGAGACCCCGGCCGCCTCTTCCATAAAGAGTTTGAGGTCGGCAGGGCGCGATTCCACCAGCCGGCTGACGGTGCCCTGCTCTATGATGGCGTAGCTGCGCGGCCCAAGACCCGTGCCGAGGAAGAGATCGGTGACATCCTTGCGGCGGCACTTCTGGCCGTTGATCTGGTAGTGGTTGGAGCCGTCGCGCAGCACCTCGCGGCGTACCGAAATCTCGGTGAAGCGGCCGAACTCGCCGGGCACCCGGTTGTGGGGGTTGTCGAATACCAGCTCCACCGAGGCGCGGCCATGGGGACTGCGGTTGATGGAGCCGTTGAAGATGACATCCGTCATGTTCTCGCCGCGCAGGTGGCGGGCCGAGCTCTCTCCCAGCACCCAGCGCACCGCGTCGATCACATTGGACTTGCCGCAGCCATTGGGCCCGACCACGGCGGTCATGTCAGCATCAAGCTCGATACGGGTCGGTTCGACAAACGACTTGAAACCGGCGAGTTTGATCAACTTCAGACGCATGGAGGCCTACACAAATAAAAAATAAAGAGGGGGGCGAGCAGCCGACGTTACCAAATCCAAACCGGAGCCTGGTTTGTCACAGGCAGGCGGCTTCTCCGCAACAACATCCGGAGCCCGGCTGAACCGGGTCGGAAAAGGAATGGACTGGCGACTTTACCAAATCAAAGGCTTGTTTGTAATATGCAGGCACTTTCCCATGAACAGATGGAGCTCATATGAGCCAATCACCCCGTATGGTAAAAGATTCAATCAGCGGCGCCGATTACTTCCTGCGCGGCTTTTCTCTCATCCGCCAACCCGGTATCCGCACCTTCGTCCTGATCCCCCTACTGGTCAACTTCGTGCTGTTTGCCGGCGCCTTCTACGCCCTGCTGCTGCAGCTGGACGGTCTGTTCGCCTGGCTGCACCAGCAGATCCCCGCCTGGCTCGACTGGCTGGACTATCTGCTCTGGCCCATCGCCCTGGTGACCATACTGGTGGTCTTCTCCTTTGTGTTCAGCTCGGTGGCAAACTGGATAGCCGCCCCCTTCAACGGCCTGCTGGCGGAGAAGGTTGAGCAGATCCTCACCGGCGAGACCCCGAACGACAGCGGCATGCTGGATATCGTCAAGGATGTACCGCGCACCTTCGGCCGCGAGTGGATCAAGCTGAAGTACTACCTGCCCAAGGCGATCGGTTGTCTCATCCTGTTCCTCATCCCCGTGGTCGGCCAGACCCTGGCTCCCGTGCTCTGGTTCCTGTTCAGTGCCTGGATGATGGCGATCCAGTACGTCGACTATCCGTTCGACAACCACAAGATCGATTTCATCACCATGCGCGACGCCCTCAAGCAACGCCGCGGCAAGTGCCTGAGCTTCGGTGCCCTGGTCACCCTCTTCTCCGCCATCCCGGTGGTGAACCTGTTCGTGATGCCGGTCGCCATCTGTGGCGCGACCGCCATGTGGGTTGATCACTACCGCCAGGAACAGCTTGGCCGCTGATCCCCAAACCTGATACAACCAAGGCACCTTCGGGTGCCTTTTTCTTTTTCGCCCCATTTCACATGAATTAAACTAATGAATACATTGCTTTCCTTGTCCCATATGGCGCGACTTGTTAGGATGCAGGCCTGAAACGCACCCTGGGATAACTCATGTTACATGCTCTCTTCTTGCTCGGCCTGGTGGCCGAAGGGATGACCGGCGCGCTGGCAGCGGGTCGGCGGCGGATGGATCTGTTTGGCGTAGTGATCATCGCGTCTGCGACGGCCATCGGAGGGGGTACCATCCGCGATGTGCTGCTGGGCCACTATCCCCTGCTCTGGGTTGAGCATCCGGAATATGTGCTGTTGGTGGCAGGCGCCGCCATGGCGGGAGTTATCTCGGCACCGCTGATGCGCTACCTCGGCAAGCTGTTCATGGCGCTGGATGCCCTGGGGCTGGTGGTCTTCTCCATCTTCGGTGCAGCCCGGGCTCTGGATATGGGCCATGGTGCCGGCATCGCCTGCATCATGGCGGTGGTGACCGGGGTGTTTGGCGGTGTGCTCAGGGATCTGCTCTGCCAGCGCATTCCGCTGGTGTTTCGTCGCGAACTCTATGCCGCCATCTCGCTGGTGACAGCCGCCCTCTACTGCTTTGCCCTGGAGCAGGGCCTGCCCAACGACTGGGCTGCGTTCGGGTCTATCGGTATCGGTTTTGTGTTGCGCCTGCTGGCGGTACGTTTCAAGTGGGGACTCCCCACCTTCAACTACCAGTACGCAACCCACTGATTACGCCAGCTTCTGGCAAAGCCGCTTAAATTCAAAACACAAAAAAGCGCCCTCGGGCGCTTTTTTGTCATGACAGACTAAGGTGTCAGTTGATCCCTTCCGAGCTGAAGAAGGTCGCCTTGTCAGCGATGAAGCGGATCTTGATGTTCTTGCCTTCCCCGCCCCAGACGCAGCTGGTGGTGCCCAGCGCATCGTCACACCGCTCCGCCTTGCCAAGGATTTCACTGGCCTGCGCGTACGTCATGCCCATCTTCAACTTGTCGTAATTGTCGCGGTTGAGTTTGCTGCAACCGGTCAGCAAGAGGGCGACCAGAGCGCCAATCATTATCTGTTTCATCGTTATCTCCTCACTGGAGCGACGATCTTGTCAGCTTGTTGATACATTTACCAGCTACGAACCGGGCCGGTATCGAGATGGACAAAGTTGTCATGGGGATAATAACCGACCCCGCCGACCCCCAGATTGAGGGCGGCCTTACGCAGGTGGGCCAGTTGCACCCCGGGGATCCGTACATCCACCGCCTGCCCCAGGGTGTGATAGCTCTGCTTGGCCACGCCGCGGCTCTTGCTGCGCTTCTGGCGATTGGTGGCCGGTGAACGATAGCCGGAAATGAGCTGGATCTCGCTGCGCCGCCCCAGTTTTTGCTGCAACAGATAGAGTTGATCGAATAACCGCCTGTCGATATTGAACACTTCGTTGCGACGGTAATCCCGCAGTATGTGGTTGAGCTCGGCCAGCCCGTCGCTCAGGTAATGGCCATTCTCCCAGTAACTGGCGCGCACCCGCTCGCCGGTGTTGAGATTGAAAAAGCTCAGTTCACGCCCGGCCGTACTGCGGCTTGCCAGCGTCGGGAGGGGGAGCATGGCCCCGCCCAGCAGACAACCGGCTCCCAACAGCAGACGACGTCGACTTATCTCTTGTTCCAGCATAAGGAGTTGATCCATCGCTCATTGATGCAAAACGGGTAAGTAAATGTGACAAAGACGCTTGAAACTACCCGTGTGCGAGGGACTATGTCAAACCGCAAGGCCCCATGAAAAAGCCCGACCGGGGTCGGGCTTTTCACACTGTGGCAGGGATCACAACAAACGGCTCTGGAAGCTGACTCGATCAAATCCGTAAATATCGTTGCGCAGTTGCTGGCGCCCGGTCTCGTCGACCCAGCTGCTCCAGTAGACGGTAAACACCGGGATCGGGGAGGTCAGCGGCAGCCACTTGGTCTGGGACTGCTTGAGGATGCTGGCGACCTTGTCCGGCTGATAGCGGGAGTCCGCCAGCAACAGTTCAGCCAGATCGTCGGCATGTTCCACCCGGATGCAACCCGAGCTGAAGGCCCGCGCACCCTGCTCGAACAATCCCTTGCGGGGGGTGGAGTGCAGATAGATGGCATCGTTGTTGGGCAGGTAGAACTTGTAGCGCCCCAGGGCGTTGTGATCCCCCGGCTTTTGCCGCAGGCGGTAAGGGAAGCCTGAGGCCAGCGCCTGATGCCACTCCTCTTCGGTGAACTGCACCGGATTACCTTCACCATCGACCACCTCGAACTGCTCACGGCTCAGGTAGGCGGGATCCCGCCCGAGTTTGGGCAGAATATCCTTGCTCAGAATGGATCGCGGCACATGCCAGGCCGGGTTGAGCACGATGGATCGGATCTCGCTGGCCAAGATGGGGGTCGCCCGCTGCTCCTTGCCGACGATCACCCGGCTGGTAAACACCTCGCTGCCGGACTCCACCACGCTCAGGCGGTAATCGGGGATATTGACCAGTACATAACGGGGCTTGGCGAGCTGATCCACCAGATCGCGACGCCACAGGTTGCGCAGCAGCAAGCTGGCGCGCACCTCGGGGCCGGTATTGAGCCAGGTTCGGGTCTGACGGCCTATGATGCCGTCGGCGGTGAGGCCATGACGGCGCTGGAATGCCTTGATGGCCTGTTCTGTTTCGGCATCATAAACGGCATCCTGATGCAGGGGGGCGACATCCCCCAGCTCGTTCAGCATGGCGCGGATCGTCCCGAGCTCGGCGGAGGTTTCACCGGCACGCAGGGTAGGAATGTCGAGGGAAGGCCACTTGCGAGCCATCGGCATGGCCAGCAACTTGCGCACTTTTTCCCGCACAGCCTCATACTCGGCGACCTGCGGACGCAGCGCCCTGACCTGAGTCAGCAGATCATCAGTCGTCGGGGCCAGGTTGATTGGCTGATTGAGATCCAGTTTGAGGGTCTTCATCTGCTCGCGGGAGACCAGATCCATCCCCCGCCAGGCGTGCTGGAAACGGGTGAGCTTGGTAAAGACCTCGTCATAAATGGCGCCACGCTGGGAGGCGGGTGTGGCGTTCAAACGCTTCCACAACGCAAAAAAATCCGGATGCAAGCGGGCCAGCACAGCCTCCTGCAACTGCTGTTCCAGTTCGGCCCGGGCCAGTTCGGCCTGGGAACTTTGATACCAGTCATGCCGGGTTTCACCGACAGTCACCACGATGGGCGTCTCTGCAGCCTGTGCCATAGTCGCGGGCAGGCAGCCCAGCCACACCAGATTGGCCAGAGCCAGCCAATACTTCATCCCCATGGATACCTCAAAAACGATTTATTTACTCTGCCCGACCCTGCGGTCGGGCTGCTCATGATGCGCGAATGGCTATCACTTTGCCAGTTCCGGCGACACATAACGTCGCCAGATGGCGTCATACTCGCTCGTCACCTTGAAGGCGGCCAGCTCCTGATTGAAACGCGCAATAAAGTCCGGAGAAAAACGCTTTTTGCTGAAAAGAAAGAAGGTGGGCAACTCATGCACCGGCTTGCCATGAGGGACTATCTGGCCGGCCAGCCCTTGCTCCTTGAGCCCCCAGGGGGTGGCCAGCATGTCACCGAGGAAACCGTCGATCCGCCCGAGCACCAGTTTGCCGTAGTTCTGCTCATCGTTGACCGTGCTCACCTGGGCACTATGGTAAGCCAGCAGGGCCATCACCTCGTCACCATAGAAGTAATCCTTGGTCACCCCGAGTTTGTGACCACTGACCAGCCAGCTCGCCAGGTCCTGCTCGTGATAATGCTGCCCCTTGCGTACCCACAGGAGCGTGCGTCCCGGGTTGTAGGTATCGGAGAAATAGCCGTAGCGGGCCCGGTCCTCGTTGAAATAGACCTCCATCGCCATATCCAGCTTGCCGAGCTCAATCTCGTGCAACACCCGTTTCCAGGGCAGTTCCACATAATTGGCCTGGCAGCCGATGCGGGCCAGCACGCCGTTGAGCGTCTCGACGGCAAACCCGTGCACCTGCTGGCGTGCATCTCCGTCATCGTAGTAGTGATAGGGTGGCCAGTTGTCAAAACCGACCCGAAGTGGAGCCGGGCAGAGGCTGGCGGCAAATGCCTGCGACATCCAGCAGCAAAGCAGCAAACAGTAGGCAGTCCATTTCATATGTCGTCCTTGACAAACAGATGAGTCATCATAAAACGGCCTCGCCAAAATGGCGATAGCACTCCTATGACGATCTATATGTGCAGGAAGCTGACGCAGCAAGCAATCGGGTCGTATTTCTTCCCAGACCGAAGCCCCCCTGCCGTCAGCACGTCTTGCCGTCCGAGCGGCAGATTACCGAGTCCTGCCTTTTGAACTCCCGGGGTTGGGCACAGGAAGTGAAGGGGTTAATATGTGAGCAAATATTTTTTTGTGATCCACTATGCTTTTTTTGCAATTGGATTAGCATATGCGCGAAATCGGCCTACCTATTTTTTGTCAGGCGTAGAGAGTGATATGACGTACAAAAAGTTTGGTTTTCTGACTGCAATCCTGGCGTTGAGCGGTTTTTACCTCTACACCCTCTATCTGGCCGCTCACCCCAACGTGAGCCTGGCCTACCGGCTCTATTACCTGGAGGGCAAGACCCGCTTCTGGGAGCACAACTCCAGCATGACCTATCAGCCGGGCAACGAGCTCAATCTGACCAAACCAAGCCGTTTTCTCTCCAGTGAAGGCTGGGCCAAGAAACCCGGCGCCGAGGGCACCCAGCTTAGCGGTCAGGGTGGCCTCTATTTCGTGTTGCCCAAGCAGGCAGCCAACCCCGATGAGCTGACCGTGCATGCCCGCATCAACAGCCCGCAAGCCGGCACCCTGCTGAAGGTGGCTCTGGGCAACAACTTCACCACCACGGTGAAGCTGGCGAAAGCGGGTATCAACGAGATCCGCCTCAGCCTGCCGGGCAATTCACTGACGGCAGACCCAAAACACCCCAACTTTCTGGCCCTGTCGGCACCGACTCCCATCAATGTGCAGTCGGTACGCATGACCCTTGCCCAGTGAGCCTTGCCCCGCGCACGGTTTGATAAAAGCAACTATCCAAAATAAGGACGTTCTTATGTCGTATCCAGATTTTCGACTCTCTCTGGTCGTTCCCGTATACAACGAGGAAGAGAGCATCGATGCCTTCATCAATGCGATAGACAACGAACTGGCCCCGCTGAAAGACCAGCTTGAAATTGTATTCGTCAACGACGGCAGCCGTGACCGCACCCGTGACGTGGTCGAGCAGGCCATCGCTCGCGATCCCCGCGTAACCCTGGTCAACCTGGCCCGCAACTTCGGCAAGGAGGCGGCCCTCACTGCCGGTCTGCACCAGGCCAAAGGGGATGCCATAGTCCCGATGGACGTGGATCTGCAGGATCCCCCCGCCCTCATTCTCGAATTCGTCAAGCTGTGGCAGACCGGCGACTATGACACCGTCTACGGCATCCGGGTGGATCGCAGTGCCGACACCCCGATGAAACGTGTCACCGCCGGTGGCTTCTACCGCTTCTTCAACGCCCTCTCCACCAGCACCAAGCTGCCGGAAAACGCCGGCGATTTTCGCCTGATCGACCGCCGAGTGGTGGAGGCGATCAAACAGTTGCCGGAGCGCAACCGCTTCATGAAGGGGCTGTTTGCCTGGGCCGGTTTTCGCGCCGTTGGCGTTCCCTACGAGCGCCCTGCCCGCCACGCGGGTGAGACCAAGTTCAACTACTGGAAGCTGTGGAACTTCGCCCTCGACGGCCTGCTAAGCTTCTCCAGCTGGCCGCTGCGCGTCTGGAGCTATGTGGGTGTCGGTGTCTCCTTCATCGCCTTCCTCTATCTCATCAAGATCATCACCCAGGTGGTCTTCTTCGGCATTGACGTACCCGGTTATGCGTCCCTCATGTCCGTGGTGCTGTTCCTCGGCGGTATCCAACTGTTGTCTCTCGGCATCATTGGCGAGTACATCGGCCGCATGTTCGTGGAAGTGAAGCAGCGCCCTGTTTACCTTATCGAAGGGGTCTATGGCCAGTATGCCCGGCAGGAGGCCCGGCAAGGGCAGGATGCCAATCCAGAAGCTGACAAGCAGGAGCAGGCGTCCCAATGATCTCCCGCGAGGAATTCTGGCGGCTGGTACGGTTCGGTTTTGTCGGCGGGGGCGCGACCCTCGTCGATCTCGGCACCTCGTTCGCGCTGTTTCACACCTGGCCCACCATCTCCGAGCATCTGGTCACGACGTTGGCGTTTGCCATCGCGTTCTGGTTCTCCTTTTTCGGCCATCGTTACATCACCTTTCAGAAGCAGGGCGCCGCCAGCAAGTTTCTGCTGGTCGCCCTCTTCTCGCTGGCGGTACGTAACCTCATTCTGAGCGGCCTGCTGTTTGCAGGGCTCTCCGGTCTGTTGCCCGTGGTGATCGCCACGCTGACCGTGACCGTGCTGACCTATCTCCTCTCTCGCATCTGGGTGTTTGCCTGATGAATGACATGACCACCATAGCCCCCGCGCAGGCGGGCCCCTATCGTCCATCACTGCGGATCAGCAGCCGTGACTGGCTGATGATCATCGCCGCCTTCGTGCTGAGCCGGGTTGCTCTCTATGGCATGGGCTATTTCGGGGTCCAGCTCTACGGCGCCACCGATATCGGTCCGCTGCAGGCCTACTGCCAGTTCGACTGCGTCTGGTTCCAGCGCATCATCGAGAACGGCTACGACCTCTACCCGCGCTGGCTCAGCAAGGGCAATGCAGCCAACTGGGCTTTCATGCCCCTCTATCCCATGCTGGCCGGCTCCCTCTCCAGCCTGCTCAACGTAGAGAGCCTGATCGGCCTGATGCTGGTGGCCAACATCGGCTTCTTCGCCAGCATGCCGCTGATGCTGCTGGTGCTGCGTCAACTCAAGCTGGGTGACGAGACCGCCCGCTTCGGTGTCTGGCTGCTCGCCTTCTCCCCCTTCTCTGCCTATTTCGTCTCCGGCTACACCGAATCGATGTTCATGGCGCTGATGCTGGGAATGTTCCTGTTCGCCTATCGGGAGCAGTGGCTGATGGTGGCGGCGCTCGGGGTCTGTATCTCGGCCACCCGCAACCTGGGGGTCATGATGGTGTTCCCGGTGCTGATCCTGGCGCTGCAAGCCTACGGCTGGCGCGAGTTCTTCCGCTTCACCGAGCGCGCCTTCAAGGTGGTATTCACTCTCTGGCTGATCCCGTTCGGCCTGTTCGCCTATATGCTCTACCTCTATCACCTCACCGGGGATGCGTTTGCCTTCAAGCACATTCAGGTGGCCTGGGGCCGTTCCATGGACAGCCCGCTGGACTGGTGGCTGAGCGGTTTCGAGCTCGGCGGTCGCAAGGCTTACCTCTCCATCATGGTGATCTTCGGCTGGTGCCTGAATGCCTATCTGTTCAGCCAGAAGCGCTGGGCCGAGGCGACCCTGATGTTCATCTGCTGCACCATACCGCTGATGACGGGGCTCAACGCCATGCCGCGCTACATGTTCGGCCTCTACCCGACCCTACTGGCCATCATACTGATGACTCATCGCTGGCCGGCCATTCGTCCGGCAGTGCTCTGCATCAGCGGCATGGTAGCCTCCTTCATCGCTGTCGCCTTCGTCAACTTCAAGTTCTTTACCGTCTGACGACACCACAGCCTGACAATGCCGGTCCCTGGACCGGCATTTTTTATGGCAGCGGTTTTTACACCGACACGGCAGGCATCACACTTTCCCCTTCTTGAAAACGTAACCATTTGAACTAACGTCACAAATCGGCGTTTTAGCGCTCCAGGGCCAAGGGCCTGCCTCCTAGAATGGGCGCACCTTCATCTCGCCCCGCTCAAGGAATGGCTTATGCGTCGCGCTAATCGTCTCTCCCCCTTGTGGCTCGCCCTGCTGGCCAGCCAGCCCTTTGTCTCCCAGGCTCTGGCCGCCCCCGACATCCACCTCTATGTGGATGGCCAGGCAGTGGCGACCCCGCTGGCGCTGGACAATGGGACGGTGACGCTGACCCATCCCCTGGCCAAGGGGAGCCATCAAATTCGCATCGGCGACGCCGCCAACAGTTGTGGCTCCAGCTTTGGCCCGAGCGAGGCCAAACCGCTCCCCTTTGGCACCGCCCAGCCAATGGACAAGTGCAGCAAGGGAGAGAGCTTTACCCTGCGGGTGATGCTGGCAGGGGACTACGAGTTCACCTTCAACCCGGATATCCCCAGCCTCAAGGTGCTGCGCGCCACCAAAAAGAGCGAGTTCAAGCGCCAGCCACCACAAGAGCCCTGCATCAGCTGGGATGGCGGCCCGGTTACGGTATCGCTGGACGGGGTCTGGCCCGACGGCACCCGGTTGCGAGATGCTTATTCGGGGCAGGAGGGCGTGGTGAAACAGGGCAAGCTGACCCTGACGCCAACCAAAGAGAGCGGCGGCCTGCTGCTGCTCGAGCCGGTCAAGGCGGCCAAACCGGCTCCCTTCAGCTGGGATCAGGCGAGCGTCTATTTCCTGCTGACCGATCGCTTTCACAACGGCGACCCCGCCAATGACCACAGCTTCGGCCGCCAGAAGGATGGTCAGGACGAGGTGGCCACCTGGCACGGTGGAGATTTCAAGGGGTTGACCGAGAAACTCGACTACATCAAGAGCCTTGGCATCAACGCCATCTGGATCACCCCCATGGTGGAGCAGGTGCACGGATTTATTGGCGGCGGCGAGCGAGGCAACTTCCCCTTCTACGCCTACCACGGCTACTGGGCGCTGGACTTCACCAAGATAGATCCCAACTACGGTGACGAGGAGAGCCTGAAAACCCTGGTGGACGAGGCGCACAAACGCGGCATGCGGATCATCCTGGACGTGGTGATGAACCACGCCGGTTACGCCACCCTGGCCGATTTACAAGATCTGGGGCTCACGGACCTGGCCCAAAATACCGGAAATTTGCCAGGCCGCTGGAGCGAGTGGCGCCCGAGCGGCGGCCTCGACTGGCATGGCTACAACCAGTTTATCGACTATCAATCACCCGCCTGGAGCAAGTGGTGGGGCCCCGACTGGGTGCGCGCCGGCCTGCCGGGCTACCCGCAACCCGGCACTGATGACGTGACCGGCTCAGTGGCCGGGCTCCCTGACTTTCTCACCGAGTCCACCAAACCGGTGGGCCTGCCGCCTCTGCTCACGGCGAAAAAGGATACCAAGGCCAAAACGCTGCCCAACGCCACTGTGAGCGACTACCTGATCGCCTGGCACACCGACTGGGTGCGCCGCTTTGGTATCGACGGTTTTCGCGCCGATACTGTCAAGCACCTGGAGCCCGAGGTGTGGGCCAAGCTCAAGCAAGCCGGCACCGCCGCCCTCAAGGAGTGGAAGGCCGCCAACCCGGACAAGAAGCTCGATGACCTGCCCTTCTACATGGTGGGCGAGGTGTGGGATCACGGGGTCGCCAAGGACTTCTGGTACCAAAATGGCTTCGATTCCCTGATCAACTTCGACTACCAGCGTGAGTTCGCCCTGCCCCAGGCCCAGTGTCTAGCGGGCGCCGAGCCCACCTATGCCAGCTACGCCAGCCGTATCAACCAGGATCCCGGGTTCAACGTGCTGAGCTACATCAGCTCCCACGACACCAAGCTGTTCTTCGGTGACTATCAGGACGTGCCGCTACAGCGCAGGGTCGCCAGCAGCTTTATGCTGTTGCCGGGGGGCATTCAGATCTACTACGGCGATGAATCGGGCCGCGGGCTCGCCAGGGATGGGGGCGTGTTCGACCAAAGCGTGCGCTCCGACATGAACTGGCAGGAGTTGGCAAGCGGCGAGAAGGCCGAGCTGGTCAGGCACTGGCAGCGCCTCGGCCAGTTCCGCGCCGCCCATCCGGCCATTGCGGCAGGCAGCCACCAGAAGCTCGAAGATGCCCCCTACGCCTTCGTGCGGGAGAAGGGAGATGACAAGGTGGTGGTGGTGTTCGCCGGGCGCCAACCGTAAGCCAGCCGGTTTAACACCCGCCATTTGACAGGAGGGGAGCCCATGGCTCCCCTCCTCTTTTTGCCGAATGCTAGGCGCTGGCGTCCTGGCGCTGTGCCTCGGCCGGCCACTGCAGCCGTGCCTTGACCAGGGTTTCCTGCCACAGGGGCCAGGCCAGCAGAGCTTTTTGATACTCTCCCGCCAAACCGGGCAACTGGATGCCATAGCTCGCCAGCCGGTAGGCCATCACGGCGTAGAAGGCATCCAGGATGCCCGCATCACCAAAATAGAAGGGACCCCGCGCCTGCCCCCAGATCTCCTGCAATCTGGCCAGCTCGCCGATGGCCTCCACCGGCGGGTCGATGCGGGTCGGCGCTCCCAGAAAGAAGGGCAGCAGGGTGCGAATGTGGCGAAAGCCGGCATGCAGCTCGGCACACAGACTGCGGGCCAGGGCCCGCTCGACCAGCGAGGGGGGATAGAGCTGGCGATCCGGGCACAGCTCGTGGATATATTCGGCGATAGCCAGCGAGTCGTGTACCCGCACCCCGTCATGATCCAGCCAGGGCACCAGCCCGGCCGGTGCCTGCCGTTTGAGCCGCGCCAGGGCGGCTGCGTCGTCCAGATCGAACACCTGCACCTGCCACTCCAGTCCACTCATGGCGAGCACCAGCGCCGCCCGCATCGCCCAGGTGGAGCCCGTGCCCACCGTCAATACCAGGGATCCCATCTTTTGCCTCCTGCATGAATCCGTGCCAGCCATCCTGTCTACCCCAGTGGCATCACATCCGATGGTCACCTCACATTTGCACACCAGCGGGTTTGACCCCCTTGGGGAGCGATGCTAGTTTGAGTTTTCAAAACAATCAGTTAGCAACCATGTGAGCTATGGATAGCCAATTTACCATCGTCATCGCAGATGACCACCCCCTGTTTCGCAGCGCCCTCTATCAGGCAGTCCACATGGCCATCGACGAGGCCCAGTTGCTGGAAGCGGACTCCATCGACAGCCTGACCCAGCTGCTGGGGGAGCACCCCGAGGTCGATCTGCTGCTGCTCGACCTCAAGATGCCGGGGGCGAATGGCTTCGAGGGGCTGGCCCATCTGCGCGGTCAGTATCCGGATCTGCCCATCGTGGTGGTCTCTGCCTCGGAAGATCCCGCCATCATCCAGCAGGTGCTGCGGCTGGGAGCCCTCGGTTTCATCCCTAAATCCGCCCCCATGAAGGAGCTGGTCAGCGCCCTCAATACGGTGATCGGGGGGGACAACTGGGTGCCTGAGGGCATCTCGCTGCACCCGGAATCCGAGGACGGTCCCGATTTTGCCAGCAAGCTGGCAAGCCTCACGCCCCAGCAGTACAAGGTGCTGGTGATGCTGCGCGATGGCAGCCTCAACAAACAGATCGCCTGGGAGCTCAACGTCTCCGAGGCCACCATCAAGGCCCATATCACCGCCATCTTCCGCAAGCTCGGCGTCAAAAACCGCACCCAGGCAGTGATCGCCCTGCAACAGATGGATATCAAGGACAACTGAGCCGCTCCCCCTTGGCGGCTCCTCTTCTTTCGTAGACCCGACAGAAAGCAACAGCGCCCCGAGTGCTTTGCCGCTCGACAATTAGCACGATCGTACTTTATGCTGCCCGGGCAATGGAGGAGAGAGCGATGAGCAAGGGGCGCCTGACCCGCGACAACATTTTGCAGACTGCGTTCGAGCAGGCGAGCCGACAAGGGCTGGAGAGCCTGACCATAGGCTCGCTGGCAACGGCATGCGAGATGTCCAAAAGCGGCCTGTTTGCCCACTTTCAGTCCCGCGACAACCTGCAGATCGCCGTGCTGGAGTATGCCGCCCAGGTGTTTCGCGAGCGGGTGATCCAGCCGGTGCGCCAGCAGCAGCACGCCAGCCAGCACGACAAGCTGACCGCCCTGTTGCAAGCCTGGCTGGCCTGGAACCAGTGCTTTGCCGGTCGCTGCATGTTCCTCGATGCCTGGACCTCGGCCCAGGATGGTGAGGTGCAGCAGGCGGCCCGCCAGCTGGTGCGTTTCTGGCTCGACTACCTGGCTCGCCAAGTAGTGAAGGGCCAGGCGCAGGAGGAGTGGCGCGGCGACATGGATCCCTGGCGCGCCGTCTACCGGCTCTACGGCCTCTATCTGGCGGATCAGGTGTTCAATGCCCTGGATCTTTGCCAGGATCCGGCCCGTCACTTCTGGCCCGAGGTGGAGAAGGTGCTGGCCAGCTGGCGCTGATCCTTTTAAAAACCGAAAAAAAAGCACGACCGTTCGAACACAAAACCGACAGGATTATCATGAGCAGCAAGATCTACTTCAACACCCGCCGCTTCAACCCGAGCAAATGGTTGCTGGGGATCGGCACCCGTCTGCACCACAGGATCGCTCCCGCCCACGCCAAGCGCACCGCCAGCAAGCTGCTGCTCACCCCCCAGCGCAGCCAGCGGGACGAGACGCCCCCGGCCGGGCTGGTCAAACAGGCCGTGCATACCAGCGAAGGCGTCTTGATGAGCTACCGCCTCGGCCAGGGGCCGGTCTGGCTGCTGATGCACGGCTGGTCCGGTAGCGCCAGCCAGTTTTATCCGCTGATGAGCCATATCGCCGCCCAGGGCTTTACGGCGATTGCCTACGATCATCCGGCCCACGGCCACAGCGCTGGCCAGACCGGTCACCTGCCCCGTTTCGTGCGCGCCTTTGACGAACTGGCCGCCAGCGTGGCCGACGAGCTGGGCCCCATCGCCGGCATCATAGCCCACAGCATGGGAAGCGCCGTCACCCTCTCCAGCCGCCAACCGGCCATGGATACACTGCCGCTGCTGCTCATCTCGCCGGTGCTTGACTATGTGCCCCAGCTCTACGGCATGGTGGCCCGCTCCGGCTATTCCATCCGGCTGTTCGATGCGGTGGTCAAGGAAATCGAGCAGGAGTACCAACACCCCTTGAGCACGGTCGATCCCCTGGGCCGGCTCGCCAGCCGCCACGGCCCCGCCATGATAGTGCATGATGAGGAGGACAGATTTGCCCCCCACGACGATTCGCTTCGCGCCAGCCAGGAGGGCCACACCCGATTGGTGAGCACCCGGGGACTCGGCCACGGGCGCATCCTCGCCAGCGCCCCTGTCTTTGCCGCCTTCGACCAGCTGGCAAGGCCCGAGCATCCTCATCGCGACTTGTAAGCAAGGGGCGAAAAAAAACGCGTCAGCGCCCTTTTTTATATTTGATACAGCGCTTTATAGTTAACTTGTCAGTGGGAAAAACGGCATGGATAACGATAAGGCGCACCCCCTATGGCCAGACCCAACACCGCATTGTTGCTCACCGGAGGCGGCGCCCGGGCCGCCTATCAGGTCGGCGCCCTCAAGGCGATTGCGGAGCTCTATCCCCGCAATCTCGGCATCCCGTTTCCCATCCTGTGCGGCACTTCGGCGGGGGCCCTCAATGTCACCGCGCTGGCCTGTTACGCCTCCTGCTTTCATCTTGGGGTGCGCAAGCTGGAGTGGGTCTGGCGCCGCTTCGAGACCCACCATATCTTCGACTTTCATCCCGGCCGTCTGCTGTGGCGCCTGATGTATGAAGGGTCAGCGGGGCTCATCACCCCCAACACCAACCATGCCTTTCACCTGTTCGACAATGCCCCGCTGCACCGCCTGCTGGATCAGCTCATCGACTATCACCGCATCGACGACAACATCCTCTACGGCAGCCTGGAGGCGCTGGCCATCACTGCCTCCGACTATGACGACGGCCTCTCCACCACCTTCTTCCAGGGGCGCAACGAGCACCATCCCTGGGAACGGGCCAGACGGCGCGGAGTGCGTACCCTGCTCACTTCGGATCACCTGCTGGCCTCCGCGGCGCTGCCCTTTGTCTTTCCGGCGACCCAGATAGAGGGCAAGTTTTACGGCGATGGTTCCATCCATCAGTTAAGCCCTCTCAGCCCGGCGATCCATCTGGGGGCGGAGCGGATCCTGCTCATCACCCTGGATCCGCCGACTCGCACGGCGCCCACCCAGCACCATGGTCACCTGACCAGCTCCAACATCGCCAGCCACCTGCTCGATACCGTGTTCACCGACACCCTCAACTCGGATCTGGAGCGGCTGTGGCGCATCAACCAGACCCTGGATCTCATCCCCGAGCGCGAGCGCCGACGCCTCAAGCTCAAGCGGGTGGAGACCTGCGTGCTGAAACCGAGTCAGGATCTTGACGAGATGGCGCTTCCCTACTTGCGCAAGTTGCCGCTGCATCTGCGCCGCCTGTTGCGGGTTCTGGGAGTGAAGGGGGACGAAACCAGCAGTCTGGCCAGTTTCCTGATGTTCTATCCGGGCTACTGCCAGCAGCTCATCAAGCTGGGCTATCAGGACACCCTGAAAGAGCGGGCGCGGGTGATCGAATTTCTCAATCTGGAGGCGCTGCTCAGAGACGAGACCATGCTGGAACCCCAGTTGTAACTGGGTTCAGTGCCCTTCCAGCAGTCGCTGCTCGGCCTGCTCCATGGCCACCGCGGTGCCAAACAGGATCAGCCGGTCGCCGGCGGCGAGCCGCAGCTCGGCCCTGGGTTCCAGGGTCTGATCGCCGCGCTGCACCTCCTTGATCCTCACCTCCCCCAGCGGCAGCTCCTGCACTTCGCGTCCCACCGCCCAGGCCTGATCGTGCAGCAGCAGCGGATGGAGCCGTTCGAGCAGCTGATCGGCCTCCATGTTGCTGGCACTTTGATCCCCCCAGTAGAAGCCGTGCAGGAAGCGATACTGGCTGCTGCGCTCGTGCTCCATGCGCCGGATCACCCGCCCCAGTGGGATGTCGCAGTTGACCAGCAGATGGGATACCAGCATCAGGGCCCCCTCCTGGGATTCGGGGATCACCTCGAACGCCCCCGCCTGTTTCAGCTGCTCGAGAAAGCTGTCATCCCGGGTACGCACCAGCACCTTGAGATCCCCGGCCAGCTCGCGGATCAACGCCAGCATGGCTTCGACCCGCTTGCGATCGTCGAAGGTGATGATTACCAGCCGGGCCCGCAGCAGGCCGGCAGCCAGCAGGATATCGCGCCGGCTGGCATCGCCGAAGGCCACCTGTTCCCCCGCCAGTTTTGCTTCGCTCACCCGCTCGGGATCGAGATCCAGCGCCAGAAAGGGGATCTCTTCGAGCTTCAGAAAGCGGGCGCAGGTCTGCCCGGCACGGCCGAAGCCGGCGATGATCACGTGCTGGGTTTTGCTAAGGCCCGACTGAGCTACCTCGGAGCGAGTCAGCAGGGCGGGATCGGTCAGACTGCGGGCCAGGGAGTGAGCCTGGATCACCAGCCAGGGGGTCATGGCGATGGAGATGATCCCCATGCCGATCAGCAGCGACACCAGTTCCCTGGCCAGCAATCCATGGTGGCTGGCCAGCGCCAGCAGCACGAAACCGAATTCGCCGACCTGGCTCAGCATGATGCCCGCCGCCAAGGCGTCGCGCTTGCGCTCCCCCATCAGACGACCGGCCAGCAGCACCAGCAGGGCTTTGCACAACACCAGTCCCAGCACGCAGAGCAGTACCAGCCACCAGTTTCTGGCCACCAGCTCCCAGTTCATGGCCATGCCGATGGTGATAAAAAAAAGCCCCATCAGCACGTCGCGAAACGGCTTGATGTCCACCTCCAGCTGGTGGCGATAGTGGGACTCCCCCAGCATCATGCCCGCCAGAAAGGCCCCCAGCGCCATCGACAAGCCCAGCGAATAGGTCATGGCGGCAGCCAGCAGGGCCACCAGCAGGGCGCTCAGCACGAACAGCTCGTCGGAGCGGGCTCGCGCCACCTCATGAAACAAAAGCGGCAGCAACCACTTGCCGACTGCCAGCAAGCTAAACAGGGCGAACAGCCCCTTGAGGGTGGCCCAGGCGATCTCCGCCAGCAGGGCGCTGCCCTGCACCTCGGGCCGGGCTAGAATGGGGATCATCACCAAGAGCGGCACCACCGCCAGGTCCTGAAACAACAGCACGCTCACCCCGAGCTGGGCACGGCGGGTATGGAGCTGTTTTTGCTCCCCCAGCTGCTTGATCACCACGGCGGTCGAGGAGAGCGCCAGGGTGCCGGAAACCACCAGCGCCTGGGGCAGGCTAAGCCCCCACCAGCGGGCAAGCCAGAAAAACAGCAGGGAGGTGAGCAGCACCTGCAACCCGCCCACCCCCAGCACCAGCCGGCGCATCGCCAGCAATTTGGGCAAGGAGAACTCCAGCCCCAGGGAAAACATCAAAAAGACGATGCCGAGCTCTGCGATGGTCTGCATGGTGGACTGGCCGGTCACCATGGCAAGTCCGTGCGGGCCGAGCAGTACCCCGGCGATCAGGTAGGCGAGGATCACCGGCAACCCGAGGCGCCGGAAAATCGCCACCAGCAAGACGGCGGCAAACAGCAGGATCAGCAGATCTGTATACAAATTTTCCTCTCCTTTTATCAACTTAAGTCTAGTCAGCCGGGCCGGGAGGCAGGAAAGATATATTGGGCATGCCAATTGCAGGGAAGGGGGAGTAGTCAGGTGTTTACAGGTGGAAAACCATGGAAAATACGTCGTCACTCAATGGTTTTGCCCATAGCCTCGAGCTGTGGGTGCACCAGAGCGAGCGGGTCGTGCCGTTACATAGCGTCGAGCGTAACCAGTTGCTGGAACAGTTGCTGGGGCAGCAGGATCTCGACGCTCTGCTGACAACCTTTGCCGCCCAGGCGGCAAAAATTGTCAGGATCCACAGCCTCTACTTCGAGCACGAGCAGCCCCGCTCCCTGATCCAGCATCCGCCCCTGGCGACCCTGACACCGCACAACCACTCCTTCGAGCTGCGCGGCCAGCATGGCCAGCTGCTCGGCCAGCTGCACTACGAGCTGGATCTGCCCATGAGCAGCCACCAGCAACGGCGGCTGCTGCAGTGCCATCAGTTGCTGAGCCTGCTGCTGCCGCTCTATCTGCGGCTTGAAAAGCTCGATCAGCTGGTGCGACTCGATCACCTGACCGGCCTTGGCAACCGCTCCTACTTCGATGAGGCCATCGGCCGCGCCATCGAGCAGCATGGCCGCGAGCCCCACGGGTTGGTGCTGGTGTTGCTGGATCTGGATCGCTTCAAGCAGATCAACGACACCTGGGGTCATCCGGTGGGGGATCTGGTGCTGAGCCGCTTCGCCCTGCTGCTCAAGGGGTGTATCCGCAGCACGGATCAGGCCTTCCGGCTCGGGGGGGACGAGTTTGCGCTGCTGCTGCAACCGGCCGAACCCGAGGCATGGCGTCCGGTCTGGCTGCGTCTGCAGCACATGCTGATGACCAGCAAGGAACTCTCAGCCTTCTCGGTTGGCTGCAGCCTGGGGGCCGCGACCTGGCAATCCGGGGTCGACGTGCAGAGCCTCTACGAGGCGGCCGACAACCACCTCTATGCCCGCAAGAGAGCAGGCAAGACAGAGCCCGGCGAATAGACAATCTGACGGCCCCGCCATGGCAACAGGATGGGGGGCCGCGATTCAATCCAGATCGCCTGATTCCGGCATGACGGGGGCAAGCCGGGCCGTCTGCCACTCACATCTCAGCCCCTCCTCCTGCGCCAGAAAACCGTCACAGACAAAGAACCCCACCACGGCCGCCACCTGATCGCCATAGTAGAGGATGGGAATGCGCCCCCGCTGCCAGGAGGGCACGCCATACTCCTGCAGCAGTTTTTTCAGACGGCGACTGCCGGCGCGCCCTACTGGTTTGAGCATGGTGCCGGGCACCACCTGAAAGCGCACCGAAAGCGGTTCGTCCCCCCGGGGCAACCGCAGCAATCCCTCCCCGCCGGTTTGCCGGCGCAGCAGGAGCGAGCCCAGTCCGTCAGGCAGTGAAATCACCTCTCCCGTGGTCAATGGCAGCACCTGCTGGCAGGGCTGCAGGTCGGGGGCGACTAGATAGAGGCGATCCTGGAAGCGGCGACAGCTCTGCTTGCCCCAGTTGAGCTGCGGGTTGGCATCCCCGCGGGCCAGTGCCACCTCCTGCCAGAGCCGGTTGAGCTGTTCGCGAGAGGGCATCTCACCCCCCTGGCGACGGATCCAGTAGCGCAGCAGATTGTTGCGCCGCGCAAGCGAGAGGGACTGCAGGGCCGCGATATGGAGCGCCTCCCCCTCGCCCGCCAGATGCCAGTCCTGTTCGGCCAGCTCCTCCAGCAGTGCTTCTTGCTCCGCGCAGATCGCCATGGTGCGGCTCGCGGTCTGGGCCATGGCGGGCCAGCGCGCCTTGAGCCGGGGAATCAGCTCCTGGCGCAAAAAGTTGCGATCGTAGCTCACATCCCGGTTGCTCTCATCCTCCACCCAACCATAAGGCAGGGTGGCGGCCACCTCGGCCAGCTCACTACGGCTGATATCAAGCAAGGGGCGCAGCAACTGCCCCCCGGCAAAAGGCTGGCGTGGCAGGATCCCGGCCAGGCCACGTAGCCCGGCGCCCCGTTTCAAGGCCAGCAACAGGGTCTCCAGCTGATCGTCCTGATGATGGGCGGTGAGCAGCCACTCCCCCTCCCCCATATGCGCGGTCAGACACCGGTAGCGCGCCTCCCGGGCCTGTGCCTCCAGGCTCTCGCCATTGCCGCGCACCAGCTGCACTCGCTCCACCATGAGGGTTACCGCCAATTGCTGACAGACGGTTTTGCAGTGGGCAACCCACTCATCGGCGTGGGGGCTCAGACCATGGTGAACGTGGAGGGCGCGCAGGCCAAGGCCGTGCTCGCGGGCGAACTGCGCCGCCAGCACCAGCAGCACGGTGGAGTCGAGCCCGCCGCTGAACGCCACCAGCAGACGGGTGGAACCTTCCGGCACAGGCAGGGTCTGACAAAAGCGAGAATAAAGATGAGAAATCATAGGCTTCCCCGAAACGAACCGGCCGATCTTAACAGAGTCAGGCTTATCAAGCTGCAGCCCGACTGCTAGAGTGAGCCGCATCCCAGTACCCAAGATGGTACCGAAAGTGGTACCAGGATGCCCCCGTTGCAAGGGAAGCAAACAACCGGAATTGGAATCAAACAGCATGAACAACAAGAAAAGCATACTGGCCGGCCTCATTGGACTGGCCCTGCTGGCCGGCTGCAGTCAGGCACCGCAAGGCGACCCCAAACACTCGGGACTGGCGCTAGCCAACATGGACACCACCGTCAGCCCGGGCGACGACTTCTTTCGCTACGTAAACGGCAAATGGCTCGCCAGCGCCAAGATCCCCGACGATCGCCCCGCCGATGGCGCCTTCTACATGCTGAGGGACAAATCCCTCGCAGACGTGCGGGTGCTGGTCGAGGGGCTGGCCAACCAGAGCGCCGCCAACGGCACGCCTACCCAGCAGATACGCGATCTCTACGCCAGCTATCTGGATCAGGCGGGCCGTGATGCCAAGGGGCTGTCACCACTCGCTCCCGCCCTCGCCCAGATCGATCAGATCCACGACCAACGGGATCTGGCCCGCGCCTTTGCCGAGGCGAGCAAACTCGGGGGCGGCGCCCCGTTCGGGATCGGGATCGGCCCCGACGCCAAGGCGCCGGATCGCTACGCTGTCTACCTCTATCAAGGGGGCCTGGGACTGCCGGATCGGGATTATTACCTCAAGACGGATGCCGACAGTCAGGCCCTGCGCCAAAAATATGAGCGCCACATCGTCAGCATGCTGACCCGGCTCGGTGAGTCCGACCCGAGCGGCAAGGCCAGACGCATTCTCGCCCTCGAGACCCGGCTCGCAGCTATCCAGTGGGACAACGTCACCCTGCGGGATCGGGAGAAGAACTACAACAAGCGCCCAGCCAGCGAGCTGGCCCGCCTCGCTCCCGCCATCGACTGGCAGGCCTATCTCGATGGCGCCGGCATCGCCGCCCAGCCCGAGCTCATCATCGGCCAGCCGAGCTACCTGAGCGCGCTGGACAAGGTGATGGCCCAGACTTCCATCGCCGACTGGCAGGCCTACCTCAAGTGGCAGCTGCTGACCGACTACGCCCCTTACCTCGACGGCGAGACGGATCGCGCCAACTTCGCCTTCTACGGCACCATCTTAAGCGGTACACCCAAGCAGCGCGCCAGCTGGGAGCGGGCACTGGGGGTGCTCAATGAGCACCTGGGCGAGGCCGTCGGCCAGCTCTACGTGGCCCGCTACTTCCCGCCAGAGGCCAAGGCCCGGATGGAGCAACTGGTGGAAAACCTGCGCACCGCCTACGGCCAGAGCATCGAAGAACTCGACTGGATGTCGCCAGAGACCAAGGCGCAAGCCCTCGAGAAGCTGGCCAAGTTCAGACCCAAGATTGGCTATCCGGACAAGTGGAAAGACTACAGCGGTATCGTCATCAAGCCGGACGATCTGGTGGGCAACCTGCAGCGGGCCCAGGCATTTGAATACGCCGACGATCTCGCCCGCCTCGGCAAGTCGGTCGATCGGGACGAGTGGCACATGTCGCCCCAGACGGTGAACGCCTACTACAACTCGAGCAACAACGAGATCGTCTTCCCGGCGGCCATACTGCAACCCCCCTTCTTCGACATGACGGCGGACGATGCGGTCAACTATGGCGCCATCGGCGGAGTGATCGGCCACGAGATGGGCCACGGTTTCGATGATCAGGGGGCCAAATCCGACGGCGACGGCATGATGCGCGACTGGTGGACACCGCAGGATCTCAAGGAGTTCCGCTTCCGCACCAGCCGGCTGGTGGCCCAGTACAACCGCTTCGAGCCCATCAAAGGACAGTTCGTCAACGGCCAGTTCACCCTGGGCGAGAACATCGGCGATCTCGGTGGCCTCACCATCGCCCACAAAGCCTACGAGCTATCGCTCGATGGCAAGGAGGCACCGGTACTGGACGGCTTCACCGGCGAGCAACGCTTCTTCCTCGGCTGGGCCCAGGTGTGGAAGGGGATGTACCGCCCCGAGCTGATGCAGATGCTGCTGCGCTCCGATCCCCACTCCCCGCCCGAATACAGGGTCAACGGCGTGGTACCGAACATTCCCGCCTTCTACGAGGCATTCAACATCCAGCCGGGTGACAAGCTCTATCTGCCGCCCGAGAAACGGGTGAAGATCTGGTAAACACCACCAACGGGGGCGCCCCACCGTCCCCGTAAGGAGTCAACGATGAAAAACAGGATGATGGCGCTGGGGCTGCTCGCCCTGCCTCTTTTCGCCCTGCCCATGGTCGCACAAGGGGCGGAAGGGGCCTCCCGCCAGCTGACCCTTCCCTCCGGCCAGATCCTCATGGTTAGCGAGGGTCGCGGCGAGCCTGCCTCCATCGGCAGCTATGACGTGCGCCTCTACACCGGGGCCAATCCCCAGTTTCCCCTCGACCAGTTTGTCGAGGGCAAGGTATTGCCCCGGGAGGGCAGCATCAAGGAGTTGAAACTGCTGGATCTCAACGGTGACAAGCAGCCCGAGCTGGTGGTCATCATGGAGAGTGCCGGCAGCGGCAGCTACCTGAGCGGCGATGCCTTCACCATAGGCCCCCAGGGGGAACTCGAACTGTTTCACCAGATAAGGGATCTGCCCCCGGGCGAGGACATCATCAAGGCGCTCAAGAGCCCGCAAGACTGACCACAGCCCAAACCGGCACGCAATAAAAAGCCCTGATCATCAGGGCTTTTTGCTATCTGGCGCCAATCAGGCGGCACAGGTCAGGGCAAGCCGGGTCGCCCGGATGCGCACATGGGGCTGCGCCATCTCGTGCTGGGCCGCCACCAGTTGCAGCTCATAGGCATTGACCAGCCAGGTCTGGGCCAGCACCGCATCCACGCTGGCGTTGGTCCGCTCGAACGCCACCACCGGCTCGTATCCGGCCAGCAGATTGGCCAGCATGGTGGCACTTAGCAGATCTCCCACCCCGATGGGCTGGCGAGCAAACGGATAGAGGGGGCGCGAGATATGAAAGGCCCCCTCGTCGCACACCAGCAGCATTTCGAAGCGATCGTGGCCAAATCCGGCCCGCCCCAGATGCTTGACCAGCACCAGCCTGGCCCCCCGCGCCCGCAGCTGCTGGCAGGCCGCCACCGCCTCGGGCACGTTGTGGATCTCGCGGCCGGTGAGCCGCTCCAGCTCCAGCAGGTTGGGGGCCAGCATGTCGGCGCAGGCCAGCGCCCGATCCTTGAAGAACTCGGCGACGCCGGGGGCGACGATACACCCCTTGTCGGGGTGGCCCATCACGGGATCGCAAAAATAGAGGGCGCGCGGATTGCACGCCTTGAGCCTGGCCACCGCCGCCAGTATCTCCTCCCCCTGAGCGGCAGAGCCGAGATACCCGCTGAGCAGCGCATCGCACTGCCCCAGCACGCCGATGTCGGTGAGGCCCGCCATCAGCTGACCGATGTGGCCCGCCGGCATCACCATCCCCTGCCACCCCTGGCTGTACTGGGTGTGATTGGAGAACTGCACCGTGTTGACGGGCCACACTTCCACCCCCAGACGGCGCATGGGGAAAACGGCGGCGCTGTTGCCGGCACAGCCAAAGACCACGTGGGATTGAATGGAGATCACTCGCTTCATGATTGGCGACTCACACAAGAAAACCGAAGGAAAAAACGGGCCTCGCGGCCCGTTGTGATTAGTCTGCCTGGCGCAGCACCTTGACGGTGTAGCTGCCATCGGCCTGGCGATAGAGGCCGTGGATGTCGGTCTCGAAACCCGGATAGTGGGCACCGATCTCGCACAGCATCTCGAGGAACTCGAGCACCGGCAGGGAGTCGGTGGTCACCATCTCGCCCGGCAGTACCAGGGGCACTCCCGGCGGGTAGGGCAGGATCATGTTGGCACTGATGCGGTCAACCATGTCACGCAGGGGCACTTCTTCCACGTTGCCGGCCAGCTCCTGCTGCCAGGCGGCGTGCGGGGTCATCTTCATCTCCGGCAGCACGTCGAACGCCTTGAACATCAGCTCCGGCAGACGGTACTTGCGGGTCAGATCGTGGATGCGCTGGGCCAAATCCTGGATGCGCATACCTTCATAGAAGGCCGGATCTTCACGATAGAGGCTCGGCAGAATGCTCTTGATGGTGAGGTTCAGATCATAGCCGCGCTTGAACTCGGTCAGGGCGCGCAGCAGCTGCATCGCCTTGGACTTGTCGATACCGATGGAGAAGAGGAACAGCATGTTGTAGGGGCCGGTCTTCTCGACCACGATGCCGCGTTCGTCCAGGAACTTGGAGACCAGGGAGGCCGGGATACCGCTCTCCAGCAGCTGGCCATCGCGGCCCATGCCCGGAGTGAGCAGGGTCACCTTGATGGGATCCAGGTACATGTGCTCGTCGTCGATATCCTTGAAGCCGTGCCAGTCATCTTTCGGATCCAGCTTCCAGCACTCCACGGTGTCGATGTTGTCCGGCTGCCACACGTCGAAGAACCAGCCTTCGCTCTCGGTACGCAGGCGCTTGATCTCTTTACGGAAAGAGATGGCGCGATCGATGGAGTCCTTGATCAGCCGCTTGCCGGTGTTGCCACGCATCATGGCCGCAGAGATCTCGGTGGACGCGACGATGCCGTACTGCGGCGAGGTGGAGGTGTGCATCATGAAGGCTTCGTTGAAGGTCTCTTCCTCCACGTCGCCCTTGATGTGGATCATCGAAGCCTGGGAGAAGGCCGCCAGCAGCTTGTGGGTAGACTGGGTCTCGTAGAAC
This sequence comes from Aeromonas sp. FDAARGOS 1407, assembly GCF_019048725.1. NCBI lineage: Bacteria > Pseudomonadati > Pseudomonadota > Gammaproteobacteria > Aeromonadales > Aeromonadaceae > Aeromonas > Aeromonas sp. FDAARGOS 1407. Next base: position 2,067,522 of record NZ_CP077399.1, on the reverse strand, counting down.
ACCTTGCCCGGGATGGCGTCGCCGCTCATGCCGCACTTGCCCTCATAAATCGGGCTGAAGTTGGTGTAGGGCACCCAGGCGCTGTCGAAGTGGATGAAGGGGGTATCCAGCGCCTCCTTGATGAAGCCGGTGTTGTAGAGCAGGCCGTCATAGGTGGAGTTGGTCACCACGGCGTAACGCGGGGCCTGGGCACCCGGAGTCGCGGCCACCTTGGCGGCAATGGTCTCGCGGCGGAACTCGCTCTGCGGGATGCCACCGAGGATGCCGTAGGCGTTGCGGGTCGGACGGAAATAGATCGGGGTCACGTCGTTCATCATCATCAGGTGAGTGAGCGACTTGTGGCAGTTGCGATCCACCAGCACTGTGCTGCCCGCCGGTGCGGAGTACATGCCGACAATCTTGTTGGCGGTGGAGGTGCCGTTGGTGACTATGTAGGAACGATCGGCGTTGAAGGTGCGCGCAATGTACTCTTCGGCATCCTTGTGGGGGCCGGAGTGATCCAGCAGGGAGCCGAGCTCCGGCATGGAGATGGAGACGTCCGCCTTGAAGGCGTTGGGGCCGTAGAAGTCATAGAAGAGGCTGCCGGCCGGGCTCATCTGGAAGGCGGTACCGCCCATGTGACCCGGAGTACAGAAGGTGTACTTGCCCTCTTCCACATACTTGAACAGCGCCTTGGTGAACGGCGGCAGGATGGCGTCCTGATAGTCCTGGGTGGCCTGGTTCATCTTGAGGGCGATGTCGTCGGCCATGCCGAGACGGTACTCGAAGAAGTGCACGTTCAGGCGCAGATCGGTCAGATGGATATCCAGAGTGGACTGATCGTTGGCGAAGGCGAAGATCGGCAGCTTCTCGTTGCGATCGTGGATCTCCTTGCACAGACCCAGGGAATATTTGTCCCAGTCGAAGATGGCGCCGCAGACGCGGGGGTTCTTCTCGATAAGCTTGAGCAGATCGGCCACATCGACCGGATAGACGACCTCGAAACCCTTGCGCTCGAGGGAGGCTTGCAGCTGGCGGATGGGTTCTTCTTTAAAGAAAACGCCCAGGTGGTTGAGGATGGCAATGATATTCATCGTAATGCTCCACACGTAAGGGGGCGCTCTCCATCAGGGATGGTGAGTGAAGAGCGCACGGAAGATGAAAAGGGAGAATTAGTGGCTGGTCTGCTCTTTGAGCAGGGCGTCATGCTGACGCAGCCCCTGTTTTTTGGCGTAGAACATCAGGATGATGAGCGACACCACGAAGGTAGCGGTGAGGTTTGACCCCTTGGCACCCATCAGGGCCACCAGACAGAAGACACAGGCGACACCGGAGAAGATCATGGCGCCAACGCTGCGGGAGGTCATGCCCTCGAAACGGATCAGGTTAATGCTGGAGTAGAAGTAGGGCAGCATGGTCAGCAGCACAGCATCCGTGGTCAGCACGTTGAACAGGTCGGCCGCGTGGGCGGACTGAGAGGTGAAGGCGGTCAGACCGATCATCAGGGCAGTCATCTTGAGGGAAGCCAGGATCAGCCCCTTCTTGGCCACGCCGTTCTTGTCCACTTCGCCATAGACTTTCGGGAAGTTGCCGTCATGGGCGGCGCGCTTGCCCGCCTCGCCCACCAGCATCATCCAGGAACCCAAAGAGGTGAAGCAGGCCAAGGCGGTGAAGGCGGAGACAAACGGGGCGGACCAGCTGCCGAAGATGGCGGAAGAGGCCATGGCAAACGGAGCGCCGGAGGCGGCCACTTCATCGGCCGGGAACATGCCGCCGATCACCTGGGTGGAGAGGATGTAGATGACACCCGCGATGCCGGTACCCAGCATGGTGGCAAGCGGTACGGTGCGCTTGGGATTTTTCACCATGCCGGAGGAAACGGCAGCGGACTCCACCCCCACGAAGGACCAGAGGCAGATCAGCACGGCGCTGATGACCGCATGGATATCGCTGCTCCCTGTGGTGTTCCAGTTCTGGCTGTAGAGGGCGCTGTCAAAATGGCTCCAGCCGATCAGGGCAGTGCCCACCACCGGCAGCAGAATCAGCACCAGACCCAGGGTACAGAGCCGACTCACCCAGCTACCGCCAAGCAGGTTGACGAAGGTGAAGATCCACACCGCAGCGATGGTGGCCACGGCGGCCGGGATCGGGCTGTTCAGGATGGGGAAGAAGACGGAGAGGTAGGAGACGCCGGTGATGGCGATGGCCAGGTTGCCAATCCAGTTGGCGTGGTAATAGAGCACGCCAGTCTGGAAACCGAACACCGGGGAGATCTCGCCGGCGTAGGCGATGGGGCCCCCTTCCTGCGGGTTCTTGGTGGCGAGGCGGGCAAACACAAAGGCCAGGCCCATGGCGCCAACCAGACAGATGGCCCAACTGAAAATCGAGATGGAGCCAATAGTGGCCAGGGCAGAGGGCAGCAGGGCGATGCCGCTCCCCATCATGTTGCCGGCCACCACGCCTGTACAGGCGATAAGGCCGATCTTCTTGCTCGTATCTAGGGACATAAGATCTCCGGTGCTATAAAAAGTCGGGTCGTCACAGACATATCTGACGGCGTCACCCGCCAGGGAATGGCCACAGACTAGGCTCCCGGTCACCGGAAAACATAAAGTCCCGCTAAGAGATAAAAATATGAGTGAAGTTTTTTTCGCCTTCTTTCCCGTGGATATAAAATTGTTTAAAAACATAAACTTAATTGATTCATCAAGCTCCACCTTGATAAAACCTTGATACCGGCAGCGCCTCTTGATGGGCCTTGATAATCCCCTTATCAAGCCGCCTTGATATTTTTCTCATCCCCTTGATAAGTACAAAGGGCCGATGGCATTCCCCTGCCCTCCCCATCGCCAGTCGGCAACCGGATACGGCTTCGCAGCGATCGACAAAATCGCAGCCGGATGACACTCATCTCCACCAAGACGACAACCGCAAGCGTGAAAGGTGGTGCGCCGGACAAGCCATCCCAAGGCACAAAAACGGACCCCCTTCCCAAAGAGGCACAAAGGCAGAAGAAAGCGCGCAGTCGCTCAGGGTAGAGAGGCTGCAACGGGACAAGAGTGGCAAGTCGCAACCCGACCGGGCTGCGTCATGGCAAGAAGAAAGGGAGCAAAAGAAAGAAGGGACAAGGGCAAGCTAACACACCATCTGGTCTGCGAGCGACTCTTGCAGCCATCCCTGAATAGCGGACGCCAGACAAGCAAAAGGCCGCCCGCAGGCGGCCTTCACGACTGACCTGAGTGGCGGTCAGCCGGTTTGTGCAGGCTCTCAGAACAGCTTTACCTTGCTCTGCCCCAGAGTATTGAACAGCGCCGGGGTCAGGGTCTCCATATTGCTGTAGAAACCGAGTTGCTGGCAGAGCAGATAGGTCTGCTCGGTGGCCTCCATCAGGAAAGCGTGGCTGTAGGCATCCCCCGCCGCCTCGGGGCGGCCATCCAGCTCGGCCAGCTTGCCCTGCAGTATGTAATAGAGCACGGAACGGCCCCGACCGGCGGCCTGCGCCAGCAGCTCGCCTGCCTGTTGCTGCTGGCCATTCAGGATGGCTCTCAGGCTCAGTGCCTCCCAGACCCGGGCGGGCAAGGTGGCGCTCTGGAGCTGCACCACATGGGCCAGATGATCGCCAATCTCCTGCAGGGGGTCGCTCTCGGGTTCACCCGTGAGCGTCGCCAGCACTTCACCGGCCAGATAACGCTCCGCCAGTAGCAGGGGCTGATCCGGCTGGCTGGCCAGGGATTTGTCGAGCAGGTCGACCCCCTGCTTCAGCGCCACCGGGTCGCGGCTGTTGGTGTAGTAGCGGGCCTCCATCATGGCGATCAGGGAACCCGCGTCTGTAGGCCAGCCCATGCCCGGCTGCGCCTGTGGCTGTTCGAGCACCTGCAGCAAATCCCGGCTGCTCGCCTGCAGCACCTCGTGAACGTTGTCGCGACTGAACAGATACTGGTGGCTGAACAGCACCCGGTTGGTATTGAGATTGCGATACTCCAGATCCAGATAGGCGCCTCTCGGCTGGCGGGAGACCCGCACGCTCAGCTCCTTGCCGGGCCTGATCCCCCCAATCAACCGGGTAGCCCCATACTGCACCCGCAGCGGCGTGGCGGCAGCCACCTCCCCCATCAGGGTGCGGGTGATGCCGTCGGCGAGGCGCACATCCTGGTTGTTGCCATCCAGGCCGGCGTGGAAGCGAAACACCAGCAGATCCGGATCCAGCATGGTGTGCACCTGGGGAGCGGCATGCTGGTAGCTGAGCATGCTGACGATGGCGACCAGCACCAGGGCGACGAAGATATCGAAGCTCGCCATCTTCCAGCGGCTGCGACCGTCCTTGCCATGGGTGGAAATGGCGCGGGTCAGCGGGCCGGCCGGGAAGGGGGTCACATTCTGCGCCGTCTCATCCGCCACCTTGTCGACGCTCTCCGGCTCGCCGTCCGTCTGGCTGGCGGCCGGCAACTCGTCCGCCATCACCAGACCGACCACCTGCTGCACGCGCACTGGTGCCACCAGCTTGTAGCCGCGCTTGGGCACGGTCACGATATAGTCGGCCGTATCGGTGCGGCCATCTTTGAGGATCTTGCGCAACTCGAAGATGGACTGGGTAACCACCTGATCGGTGACCTCGGCGCCCTCCCATACTTCGTTGATCAGGGCGTCACGACCAAACACGGTGCCGGCATTGCACGCCAGAAACCGCAACAGATTGACCAGTCTGGGCTCGAGGTAGACCTCCCGCTCGGGGCGCGACAACATGTTGTCATCCACCCTCAGGGTCCAGTCATGGATCTCAAAAATCGATTCGCTCATGGTTCACTCACTGCAGATGAAGACGATGCACGATGAGAGCGACGTAAGGCCGATACTGACGAAACGGCACAGGCAGCTGTCACACCGGGCGACAGCGTTGGGAAACCGTGAAGATAATCGGGGGTCAGTCTGGCCAGACCATCCTGTTACGTCTGGATGGCATCCTTGCGGGCACCCCGAACTCGGCGAACGGGGAAAATCACTTTAAGCAAAACGAGAGATAGATCCCACTTTTTTTGGCGACAAATCGCCTCTGAATTGATCCGGCACGGGGGTTTTAGCGGGCTGGCGGGCAAGTCAGTATCCATATGAAAAACAAAAGCCCCCGTGTAGCGGAGGCTTGTTCTGTCCTTTATCCGTAGCCCTTTACTTGCAGACGGCGAGCATGTCCCGTTCGCGGCTGCGGCGCAGATGACGGCGCCACAGGGAGAAGATGCCGTAGCCTGCACTCAGCACCACTGCATAGAGCACCTCGGAGGCGAGTGCCACCAGCACGGCGGCGCAAAGCAGCACACTGAGCCCCGCCAACCCCTTGCCCACCCCGCCGAGCAGACGCCAGCCCGCCGCCATGCAGAGCAGATAGACCAGCACGAAGTTGCCGTTGGCGTAGCGGATCAATTCATCCAGCGGCAGCTTCAGCCAGATGATCAGGGTGATAGAGAGCAGGCAGATGGCGAGCACCCAGCTGAGCGCCAGCAAGGGGGCGCCCCGGGCGGTGAGGCGGGCCAGGGAGGCGGGCAGCTTGCCTTCGCGCGCCATGCTCCAGATCAGCCGGGCAAAGCCCTGCAGATAGATGTTGATGCTGGCAAAACAGGAGAGGTAGCCGAGGATCGCCACCAGCCACTTGGCGGTGGGACCAAACAGCAGGGCCAGCAGGGAGGGGATGGCAGTGGCATTCTTCGCCTCGTCCCCATAGAGGCCATATTTCAGTACCACCAGCGAGTGGATCCAGTAGATGAGCCCCGCCAGCAGCACGCCACCGAGCAGGGCAAGGGGGTAATCCCGCTCTGGCCGCTTGAACTCCTCTCCCATATGGGCGAAGGCTTCCAGCCCGACGAAACACCAGAACATCACCGCCAACGCCGTGCCCATGGCGGGCCACTCACTGGCGGCCGGCAACGGCTGGGCCGCGTCACGCCAGCTCAGATCCCCCTTGAACCAGATAAGCAGGGTGAGCCCCAAAATGGCCAGGGCGATCAGCAGCTGCAGGTTGCCGGAGGAGCGCGCCCCCCGCAGCCCGAGCAGAAAGACGCCGAGCAGGGTGAGCAGCTGGATGCCCCACAGGGTCCACTCCCCCATGTCAAACAGGGCGTGCCAGAAACCGGCGGCGATCATCAGGGCGGCGGGCAGCCCCACCGGCAACACAGCCAGAAACAGGAAGGCGGAGAAACGCTCGGCGCCATTGCCAAAGGCGAGGCCTATCAGGTGCGGCGCCCCACCGGCATGGGGATAACGGCGCCCGAGGCGGGCGAAGGTAAAGGCGATGGGCAGCACCAACGCAATCAGCAGCAACCAGGCCCAGAGCGAGGCCCCACCCGCCAGCGACGCCGCGGTCGCCGGTACCACAAAGATACCGGTGCCGAGCAGGGAGGTAGCGAGCAGCCCCATCCCCTGCCAGAGCCCGAGATCCTTCTTCAACGCAGACATATCCTTTTGTCCCGATTCAAAAAATGTCCAGCCATGTTAGGCCTCCCCCGCCCCTTTGTTAAGCCTTTTGGCGCCAGGTGGCCAAGGCTTGTCGACTGATCACTCAAAAAGCGTCAATGGGGAAGAAACACGAGGAGAACCGCGCCATCCCTGAGAAGAAAATACAGGCGCGGCCCGCTCTGTTACACGGCGCATCGCTCAAGCTCGAAAAACAAAAAAGCCGCCTCTTGCGAGGCGGCTTTCTCTTTCAACTGATTGATCTGTGTTATCAGGCAATCAGCTTGTAGATGATGCCGGACATGGCGATCAGGCCAATGATGGTCACGAAGCCGTTGCTGATGTTGCCGGTGTACTTGCGCATGGCAGGTACCTTGGCGACGGCGTACATCGGCATCAGGAACAGCAGCATCGCGATGATGGGGCCGCCCAGGTCTTCAATCATGCCGAGGATGCTCGGGTTGATGGTGGCGATGGCCCAGGTGGTCAGGATCATGAACACCGCGGTGATCTTGTTCAGCTGCTTGGTGTCAACCTTCTTGCCCTTCTCGCGCAGCGCCTTGGCCATCAGGCCGTTCATGCCCTCTTGCGCACCCAGGTAGTGACCCAGGAAGGATTTGCTGATGGCAACCATGGCGATCAGCGGTGCCACGGTGGCGATAACCGGGTTGTCGAAGTGGTTGGCCAGGTAGGACAGGATGGAGATGTTCTGCTCCTTGGCAGCCGCCAGGTCAGCCGGGGAGAGGCTCAGCACGCAGCTGAACACGAAGAACATCACTGTCATCACCATCATGACGTGGGCGCCCAGCAGGATGTTGCTGCACTTCTTCTCGGCACCTTCACCGTAGCGACCCTTGTTGTCCACCGCGAAGGAGGAGATGATCGGGGAGTGGTTGAAGGAGAACACCATTACCGGAATTGCCAGCCACAGGGTCTTGATGAAGTCACCGCTGAAGGCTTCGGACAGAGCCGGCGCTTCGGTGATGATGGCACCGTTCCAGTGCGGGATCAGATAGAGCGCCAGGCCCATCAGGGTGATCACGAACGGGAATACCAGCACGCTCATCGCCTTGACGATCACGTCGCCACCGAGGCGAACGATCGCCATCAGGCCGAGGATCAGACCCAGGGAGAGCAGGACGCGCGGGGGCGGCGTCATGCCCAGCTGGTGCACCATCAGGCTCTCGACCGTGTTGGTAATGGCCACGGAGTACATCAGCAGGATCGGGTAGATGGCGAAGAAGTAGAGCAGGGTGATGAACTTGCCTGCGGTCTTGCCGAAGTGCTCTTCCACCACTTCGGTGATGTCGCCATCACGGGTGGAACCGGACAGCACGAAACGGGTCAGACCACGGTGGGCGAAAAAGGTCAGCGGCAGGGCCAGGATCAGCATGGCCACCAGCGGCCACAGACCACCGACACCGGCGTTGATCGGCAGGAAGAGCACACCGGCACCGATGGCGGTACCGTACAGACCCAGCATCCAGACCACATCGGCCTTGTTGAGGCCACGGGAAGCCTTGCTGGCTACAAGACCATCAGCTGCAATATTCATGTCAGACATATGTTGTTCCTGTCATCTAGGAAAAGGGATTCTTGTTGTTCATTCGGGCCTTGGCCCGGCTCCTCATCCCTGGAACAGCGGTCGTCCATGCTTGCAATTCATCACGTACACCCCGGCAATCAGGTCATCACTCCTTGTGACAACAAGACCGCAACAATCGGTGCCGCGAAACATAGCCATTGAGGTCCAAATCAGCACAGATTAACAATCTGGAAACAAGAGACGCTCTCGATGGAATGACTGTAATTAAAAGACCCTATCAATCACAGCGTTTTTTTGAATTAATCAACCAAAGTTTGATTCGAGTCGCCTTTCGACCGACCAAGATCACATTAGAGACGCCTTGCCTTGAATTTTTTTTAACAATTCAAATTTCATTTGGCATTTTCACCCCGCTTTTAGCCGTTACTTTTCGGCAACATCCTGTCTTTTGCTGTGGATTGTGCCCCGCTCCCCCTTGGCGTACCCTTGTGAGCCACACCTCTTCGTGGATTACCGATGACCATTACCCGTACCGATCTCGCCGAACTGGCGGTGTTTGCCGCCGTCGCCCGCCACCGCAGTTTCAGCAAGGCAGCCCTTGAGCTGGGCGTCTCTGCCTCAGCCCTGAGTCACAGTCTGAAAGGTATGGAAGAGCGGCTGGGGGTACGGCTGCTCAACCGCAGCACTCGCGCCGTGGTGCCGACCGAGGCGGGACAACGCCTGCTCAAGCAGTTGCTGCCCACCCTCAATACCCTGGAAGAGGCTCTCAGCGAGCTGGCCCGCAACAGCGACGAGCCGGTGGGACGGCTCAAGATCTGCGCCCCGCGCAGCGCCATCGACAGCCTGCTGGCGCCAGTACTCATCGACTATCTGGGGCGCTACCCCAAAATGCAGGTGGAGGTGGTGGAGCAGGAACTGATGCCGCGGATGATCGAGGATGGCTATGACGCCGCCCTCTTTTACGGGGATCTGTTGCCCAAGGAGATGATCGCCATCCCTCTGGGCCCGCCCCAGCGCTATCTGGTGGTGGGCTCCCCCGCCTATCTGGCACAGCACGGCATGCCTAAGCACCCGAGCGAGCTTAGCCGTCACGCCTGCATCGGCTATCGCCTCACCCCTCATCATCACTACCGCTGGGCCTTCGCCGCCGATGGCAACCTGCTGGAGATAGAGGTGACAGGGCCGCTCACCACCAGCACCCCTGCCCTCTATCTGGGGGCGGCCGAGGCGGGGCTGGGGCTGGCCTATTGCCTGGAAGAAGAGGTGACCCAGAAGGTGGCCCAGGGCAAGCTCGTCACGGTACTGGAGCCCTGGAGCCCCACCTTTGCCGGCTTCTATCTCTTCTATCCCAGCCGGCACCAGCTGGGCAGCGGGTTGCGCATCCTGATCGACATGCTCAAGGCGCACTACCAAAACCCTGAATTAATGAGTAATACTCATCAATTCATCAAGTAAAACCCGGATTATCACCAAAAAAGAATTAATCTAGACTGTCTGCTCGATAATCGAACTCCGCAAGAGAACAGATATGTCTGCCTATTTCACATTGCGGCAACGGGCCATGACCCGCCGCTTCTGGGCCTACGCCCTCCCCTCGATCCTCGCCATGCTGGTATCCGGTGCCTATTACCTCATTGACGGCATCTTCGTCGGCCATTTTGTCGGCGCCGCCGGCCTTGCCGGCATCAACCTGGTCTACCCCGTCATCATGGTGCTGATCGGTCTCGCCGCCATGATCAGCATGGGAGCGGCCACCGCCATCTCCTTCCAGCAGGGGGCGAAGAACATCCCGCTGGCACGCCAGGCGCTGGTCAATGCCCTCTGGCTGCTGCTGGTGCTGGGGGTGACCGCTCCCGTGCTGCTCTATTACACCCACACGGATATATTGCTGGGGCTTGGCATAGAGCAGGGCACCGAGACCTGGCAACAGGCCAGCGATTACCTCTACTGGATCGGTGGCGGTACCCTGCTGCTGGCCAGCAACCTGGCTGTGCCCTATCTGCTGCGCAACGACGGGCGCCCCAAGCTCGCCATGGTGCTGGTGAGCGCCGGCGCCGTGCTCAACATCCTCCTCAACTATGTGATGGTGGCCAAGCTGGAGCTGGGCCTGACCGGTACCGCCCAGGCCACCCTGATGGCGGAGGGGACGGTGAGCCTCATCGGCCTTGGCTACTTCTTTACCCCCTATGCCAGGCTGCGGCTGGGCTGGCGTGATCTGGTGCCCCATCTTCCCGCCATGCCAAACTTGCTCTTTACCGGCCTGCCGAGCCTCATCGCCCAGTTCAACCTGGGACTGCTGCTGATGCTGCACAACAGCCAGCTGATGGTGCATGGCAACGTGAAGGATCTGGCGGGTTTTACCGTGGCAGGTTACACCGAGGCGGTCTTTATCGTGATCCTGCAAGGGCTCGCCTTCGGTATCCAGCCCCTCATCAGCCAGGCAGCGGGGGCCAGGCGTCATCGCAATCTCAAGTACCTGATGGAGATGGGCCTCAAGTTCACCCTTATCTACGGCATGCTGGTGTGGCTCACCATCCAGCTGCTGCCCCGGCAGGTGGCCATGCTCTATACCGGCAGGGAGGATCCCGAACTCATCGATGCCGCGGTCAGCAGCCTGCTGCTCAACTTGGGGGCGATTCCGCTCGAGGGGGTCATCATGTTCGGCATAGTGCTGCTGCAATCCATGGCGCGCACCCGCCAGGCGCTGATCATCTCGATCGCCAAGACGGTGTTGCTGCTGCCGTTCATCTTCCTGCTGCCGCTGATGTGGGGCAAAGACGGGGTACTGATGGCCCAGCCCGCCACCGTGCTGCTGCTCACCCCGCCGCTGTGCTGGCTGCTGTGGCGCGAGTGGCTGCGCCTCAAGCGTGCCTGTGCACCCCAAACTCATCGGCGCCGAGCCGTGGCAACGGCGGCCCGCACCATCGAGCTGGCCCGCTGACGCTCGGCAAAGACCGTGAATGACAGATACAAAAAAGCCTCCACAAGGGAGGCTTTTTCATGGCAGCGGTGTTCAGATCACTGCTTATTTAACGGTCACCCGGGCAAACTTGCGCTTGCCGACCTGGTAGACGGCGGTGCCGACACCAATAAGCACCTTGCCATCCTCCAGCTTCTCGCCGTCAACCTTGACCGCGCCCTGCTTGATCATGCGCAGCGCCTCTGAAGTGGTAGCAACCAGCTCGGCGTCTTTGAGCAGGTTGGCAATCGCCAGCCCTTCCCCTTCCAGCGCCAGTTCGACCTCCGGCATCTCGTCCGGAATGGCGTTCTTGGAGAAACGCTGGGTGAAATCTTCGTGGGCCGCCTCGGCAGCCGCCTCGTCGTGATAGCGAGTGATGATCTCTTTCGCCAGCCAGATCTTGACGTCGCGCGGGTTCAGGGTACCGGCGGCGATGCCGGCCTTGAACTCTTCAATCTCGGCGAGCGGGCGGAAGGAGAGCAGCTCGTAGTAGTTCCACATCAGATCGTCGGTGATGGACATGATCTTGCCGAACATCTCGCCCGGGGCGTCGTGCACGCCGATGTAGTTGCCTGCGGACTTGGACATCTTCTTGACGCCGTCCAGACCCACCAGCAGCGGCATCATCAGCACGCACTGGGCGGCCATGCCGGCATCTTTTTGCAGCTCGCGGCCCATCAGCAGGTTGAACTTCTGGTCGGTACCGCCGAGCTCGACGTCCGCCTTCAGGGCGACCGAGTCATAGCCTTGCAGCAGCGGATAGAGGAATTCGTGAATGGCGATGGACTGGCCGTTGCTGTAGCGCTTCTTGAAGTCGTCGCGCTCCATCATGCGGGCCACGGTCTGCTTGGCCGCCAGCTTGATCATGCCGGTCGCGCCCAGCTCACCCAGCCAGCTGGAGTTGTACTCGATGCGGGTCTTCTTGGGATCGAGGATCTTGAACGCCTGCTCCGCATAGGTGAGGGCGTTGTGCTTGATGGCCTCTTCGGAGAGCGGTGGACGGGTGGTGTTCTTGCCGGAGGGATCCCCCACCATGGCGGTGAAATCGCCGATCAGCAGGATGATCTCGTGACCCAGATCCTGGAAGGTCTTCAGCTTGTTGAGGATCACGGTATGACCCAGGTGAATGTCGGGAGCGGTCGGGTCCATGCCCAACTTGATGCGCAGGGGGCGCCCTTCCTTCAACTTGGCAACCAGTTCTTCTTCAACCAGAATTTCTTCCGCTCCGCGCTTGATCTCGGCTAGCGCCACCTCGAGCTGGGACATTTTTTGACACTCCAATCACGATTCCACAGGGCCAGACATATTACTGGAATGGCGGGCCAATTGGAAAGGCTGTAAAATCCTTCCATTCTGCTCGACTGCATCAACTTCCATGGTTATTTGGCACGCCTTCAATTCTCTTCCCCACTGGCATCGCAAGATGGTGCTTATCCTGAGCATCCTGACCATGATGCTGATCGCCTGGCCCAGTGAACAGGCCGTCGCCACCCGGGTCGATGACAACGGCAACGAGATTGCCATGAGCGAGCAAACCGACGAGGCCTTCGCTCCTGCCGAGCTGACTGCACAAGTGGAGCAGCCGGTCACCCCGCCCAAACCGACCTATATCACCAAGCAGGTCAAGGTTCGCCGGGGCGACAACATGGGGATCATCTTCCAGCGCCTGGGTCTGAGCACCACTGACCTGCACCTTATCGATCAGCTCGAGGGCAGCAACCCGCTGCGCATGCTGCAGCCGGGCCAGGAGCTCACCTTCAAGCTCACCCAGAACGGTGAGCTGCACAGCCTTTATTATCCTCATAGCCTGGAGCAGGCCCTCAAGGTGAGTCGTCAGGATGACACCTTCGTGGCCCGCAACGTCAAGATGGCCCTCGATACCCGGGAGCTGGTCAGCAAGGGGGAGATCCGCTCCAGCTTCTGGGGCGCCGCCGTCGAGGCGGGCATGACAGAGGATCAGATCATGGATCTGGCCGCCATCTTCGGCTGGGACATCGACTTTGCCCAGGATCTGCAGCCGGGGGACAGCTTCCGGGTGGTCTATGAGGAGAAATTCCGCGACGATGAGCGGGTTGCCTCCGGCGATATCCTGGCCGCCGAATTCATCAACCAGGGCGAGATCTACCGCGCCGTCCTCCATGACGATGGCAACTACTACACGCCCCAGGGCAAGGCGATGCGCAAGAGCTTCCTGCGCGCGCCGGTCAACTTCAAATACATCAGCTCCAACTTCAACCCGCGCCGCCTCCATCCGGTAACCGGCAAGATCCGCCCCCACAACGGCATCGACTATGTAGCGCCCGTGGGTACCCCCATCATGGCGGCGGGCTCAGGCAGCGTGGTGGCCGCCGGCTACAACCAGTTCAACGGCAACTATGTCTTCATCAAGCATGCGGGCAATTATGTGACCAAGTACCTGCACCTCACCAAGCGCACCGTCAACAAGGGGCAGCGGGTGAAGCAGGGGCAGACCATTGGCACCCTGGGGGGCACGGGCCGCGTAACGGGTCCGCACCTGCACTATGAATTCGTGGTGGGCGGCGTGCACAAGAATCCGCGTACCCTCACCCTGCCCCAGGCAGAGACACTCACCGGACGGGAGCTCGCCAACTTCAAAAAACTGGCGACGCCACAACTGGCCAAGCTGGACAGCAGCGAGATCCAGCTGGCCCAGAACAAGCGAAGCAACCGCGGCAATTGAGCCTCGGGCGGGTCATTACCGCCGGATGACAACTAACAGTAACGACGGGGGCATGGCCCCCGGACTTTTATCTGGCGCCTTTGGCACATGACTGAAGGCGACACACGGGGAGACAAGATGAGTGAACGTGATACAGGGCCAATGTCGGGCACCGGAGCTGGCCCCGGCATCATGTGTCACCCTCTTCCTCTCTGTAACCCCTGACCAGGTTTCCCGTCATACAAGGAGATGCCATGAGTGAGCGCTATATCGGGTTGATGTCGGGTACCAGCATGGACGGGATAGATGCCGTACTGCTGGCCATCGACGGGGAGCGACTTAAGGTCGAGGCGGCGCTCTGCCACTCCTGGCCGGCACCGGTTGCCCGCGAGCTGCATGCCCTCTGCACCTCGGGCGAGAACGAGATAGATCGCATGGGCGTCGCCGACAACCTGGTGGCCCGGGAATTTGCCGCCGCCACCCAAGCCCTGCTCGCCAAAGCCAAGCTGACCCCTGCCGATATCCGCGCCATCGGCTCCCATGGCCAGACCATCCGCCATCGCCCACAACTCGGGTTTACTCTGCAGATCGGCAACGCGGCCCTGCTGGCGGCCCTCACAGGTATCGATGTAGTGGCCGATTTTCGCACCATGGATATGGCCCTCGGTGGCCAGGGCGCCCCGCTGGTGCCCGCCTTCCATCAGGCACGCTTCGCCAGCCCCGGCGCCCTGCGAGTGGTGCTGAACCTCGGCGGCATCGCCAATATCTCTGTGCTGCCGGGCAGCGCCGACGGGGTATACGGTTTTGATACCGGCCCCGCCAACACTCTGCTCGATGGCTGGTATCGCCGCCATCACCCGCACGGGGGCGATTATGACGCGGGTGGCCGCTGGGCGGCCACTGGCACTCTTATCCCCGAGCTGCTCGCGCAACTGCTGACTCACCCCTACTTCGCCGCCCCCTGGCCCAAAAGCACGGGGCGCGAGATGTTTACCTTGGCCTGGCTGGACGAGGCACTGGCGGGTCAGGCTTACGACCCTGCCGATGTGCAGCGCACCCTGCAGGCACTGACCTGCCACAGCATCGCCAGCCAGCTGCCGGCCCTTGAGGGAGTGGCCGAGCACGGCGAACTGTTTGTCTGTGGCGGCGGCGCCCATCACGGCCCGCTGCTGGCGGAGTTTGCGGCGCTCTTGCCCGGGTGGCGCATCACCACCACCGACGAGCTGGGCATCGCCCCGGACTGGGTAGAGGGGGCCGCTTTCGCCTGGCTGGCGCAACGCTTTATCCATCGCCTGCCCGGCAACTTGCCCGCCGTCACCGGCGCCAGCCGCCCCGCCGTGCTGGGCGCCCTCTATCCCGCGTAAGCACAGGGCTCGATATCAGGATGCCCTAAGCGGCGTCCTTGAACAGGCGAGCAACCTGTTGCCACAGCCAGACAAACGGGGACGGCCTGGGGGCCACCAGATTGACCTGGCTGAGGCCGGCGCGCGCCTCACAGCGCATCAGGTTCTGGATGTAGTAGGGGTGAGAGCGATTGATCAGCTGTGAAGCCTGGTAGGCCCACAACTTGGGCACTCCCCAGAGAGTGCTGGCAATAGCGCCGACGATGCAGAAAAAGGCGGGCTCCCGTATCCCCATCCTGGCCCCGTTCTCCAGCGCCTCCTTGAAGGAGCCCGAGTGGGCGATGCAGGTGAGGATATTGACCATGAAAGCCTCGTAATCGTCCCCCTCCCCCTTGCCAATCCGCGCCGTCAGATCGGGCGCCGGGCGATAGCCAAACTGGTGGCCTATGTCTTCCAGCACCGCATTGCGCTGGCGGATCACCTTGCCATAGAACATCAGCATCACCACACAGTCGATCACCTTGCACAGCACCTCGTAGTGAGGGTGAGCCTTCTTGGGACGCGGCGCCGTCAGCAGCGCCAGCTCCTCGGAGATGGCGATCAGACCGACAGGCACCGCGGTGGCGATAAAAGAGAGGTCGATGGAGAGCGCCAGTCCCTCGTCCCCTTCCAGCCGGGCCACGATGACGTGCTCGGCAAACAAAAGACGCTGGCGCTCGATATAGGCCCCATAGATCAGCTCCCGATACCGCTTCTGTGGGTAAGGGGTATTGAGCAGGGTCTCTATGGTCATGATGGCGGCCGACACGCGACCATGTAGTTGATAACCAAGGGGAATGGGGAAGTGTTTCCCCAGCTTGGGAGGCAAGGAGTGCGAGCCCCCTTGACAGTACATATCACCCAGAACAAAACCCAACATAAGCCCTCCACCATCAGGTAAGGGCGACCGCATTGCGATCGCGCTGGCCAACTTCCTGGCAGTTGAGTGCCGGACTCTGTGTGCTATCCGGCAGACCCTTTGATGACCATACCAACACCACCATCAACAGGCGATCAAAAAAGCAACATATTGCATATCAGCTCCCGTTATTCATTGTGTTGCCGGGCGGCTACGACAAAATGACAAGCGGCTGCTCTCTTCGATCATTTCTATTTTTTAAACAATCAGTTAGGCGATAGTTTTTCAAGATGATGCGCCATATCCCCCAGCCCCCGTGTCCATATAACGCCCGGGGAGTGCAGCCATGGCGGCATTTTGTGGCACGGGAAGGGCTTGTCAAGTCACCGCCGCTTCTGTCGCAGCTCACACTCAACCCGCTGAGCATCTTTCCCCCTCAAGGCACTCTTATCGCCTTATCGTTTTATCGCCGAGCAGGACGCCGGGGGATGAGAGCCAATCCGAAACAACCCGTTCCCCGCGTACCACTCGGCGGATCAGATTGGCCAGCAACCGAGCGATGGCCGCTTATTTCGGTGCTGCAAATTCATGGCATATTTCGTTATTACCAAGGCAATCAGAAAGGAGCCCTTTTCACCTGTTGGTGCGTCATGGACGCACAATACCGATATCACTCTTATAGGTCGCCCATGCAGCGCCACTGAATTATATTCCAGATGCATCTTTATTGACGCAGGCAGGCATATTTTCCAGCGTTTGGGTAGCCCCTAAAAAATCCTGAAAATACATATCTATGCACAATTGAATGCATGAACTGCCGGGTTTCGGCATATTATTAACGCTTTATTCACAGAGTCGCCCCCTATTCGACCCAGGAGAGAGCCTTGCCATAGCTGATGTGCCCTGGTGTTAAGAGTCATTCAGCCCGCTTTGTCCCCCTCCTGCCCGTGAATTGAATCGCAATCTGGCTATATTTCAGCGCGTTGAGCCATCTCATAGAAATGAGATCCCGGTTTGCATCCCGTGTTCGCGCCTCATAGGATTTCCCCTGTCTGAAATCATTAACCCAGCCCGGGCTTCTTTTTATCAAATCCCTCAATTGATGGATTTGGTCATAAATAGAGGCAGCGGCTCCTGTGTTTGCCTTTATAGCCTTATGCCTGCAGTGATTGCGGGCCAGGGTAAATATTAAAGAGATAAAACACGGCAAGGCAGGAGCGACGTCAAAATAGATAAGGCGTTGGCGAGGGTTAACCTGTCCCTACATCGATAACCAGTATTACAACGAGGAATATCACCATGAGTGACACCATCATCAAGGCTGCCAGAAATACCTCCAATGCCCCCCAGGGCCTGGGCCCCTACACCCAGACGGTGGCTTTCTCCCACTACAACAATATTGCGGCCCAGTTACCGGTCGATCCCCGCACCGGCAAGCTGATCGAAGGTGATGTCAAAATGCAGGCCAGACAGTGCCTGACCAATATCAAGGCCATCGTCGAGAGCATCGATCACGTGATGGACGATATGGTGAAACTCACCGTATTCCTCAGCGACATCGCCGAACTGGATGCGGTCAACGAGGTCTATCGCGAATTCTTCCCGGGCTATGTGCCGACTCGCACCTCCCTGGCGGTAGCCGCCCTGCCGCTGGGCGCCAAGGTTCAGATGGACGCCATCATCTCCAACGGCGAAGGCACCTATCCGCAGGCCCCCTGCGCCCTGGTGAAGCTGGCTCGCAACAGCAGCCGTGCGCCGCAAAGCGCCCTCTCCACCCAGACCGTTGCCTTCTCCCACTACAACAACATCGGCGCCCAGCTGCCCATCGATGCAGCCTCCGGCCAGCTGGTTGCCGGTGGCATCAAGGAGCAGGCGGCCCAGTGCCTGAATAACATCAAGGCCATTCTGGAGGGGATCGACGTGCCCTTCGACGATATCGTCAAGGTGACCGTCTATCTGAAAAACCTCACCGATCTGGATGCCGTCAACGAGGTCTACACTACCTTCTTCCCGGATTCCGCCATCGCCCGCGCCGCCGCCTATCTGCCGGCCCGCAGCGTGATTGCCGCCTCTGCCCTGCCGATGGACGCCCTGGTGCAGATGGATGCGGTCATCTCCCACGGTGACGGCACCCCGCCCCAGCTGGTGGAAGACAGACACAACTTGGTGATCCGCGCCCGCAATACCGACAAGGCACCGCGCAGCCCCCTGCACACCCAGACCGTCGCCTTCTCCCACTACAACCATATCGCCGGGCAGCTGCCGGTCGATCTCGCCACCGGCAAGATCCTGACCGGTTGCGTCAAGGAGCAGACCGCCCAGTGCCTGAACCATATCAAGGCGATTGTGGAGAGCATCGACCATGTGATGGACGATATCGTCAAGGTAAATATCCAGCTGGCCCGTATCGAGGATCTGGAGGCGGTCAACGCCATCTATACCCGCTACTTCCCGGATTATCAGCCCGCCCGCACCGTGATCGCGGTACGCGAGCTGCCCGCAGGCGCCCTGATCCAGATGGATGCCGTGATGTCCAATGCAGAAAGTACCCCGCCGCAGGCGTAAGGTTGCGTTAAATAATAAAAAGAGACCGGCCGATGGCCGGTCTCTTCTTTGGTAACACGAAGGGATATTACTTTTATGGTATCGACGTAAAGAACGCGAACGTCCGATTATGCTTCGCTAATCGAACCTACGGGCTAATCAAATCTACAGACAATAATTTTTAATGCTTATCTTTTATCTATTGCCTTTTTAATTTCATTATAATAGTAGCCTTCTTCAGGCTCTTGACCAAATGCAATCTGCATCATCATTTTGATCATCATAATGGTTCCGACTTGAATTCCTTTTTCATCTATTTCTTGTCCTGAATAATCTGGGTGGATTGATATTTCATAATTCATGATCCAATAGACACCAATTTTGTTGGTAACCTCAAGCATTTTATTAAAAATGCCTACATCAACCTCATAGTCTGGCTCTGATATAAATTTAGGTAAATTATGTGCAACTTCATTACGATGTGCTATTGATTTTTCAAAATCCTCGATATCGATGTCACTTATAGCTCCTTGTTCTTTGAACCATAACAATGATGCTTTAAGAGGGCTTCGACCAAAAGACATAACATCCTTGGAATATTCCTCACTCAGAGTCTCACCATTGATTTCCCAGCTATCAGTAAAAAAGTCTCTTGGTTTTGATATAATGAAATCTTTACACATTTCATATGATGAAATATATACAGAAGCGCTCATCAAGTTCTCTCGCAACTTCTTTGGATTTGTTAACTTTTCCCATGCTTCCATGACTATATTCCGAGCAATTAAAAATTAAATTGAAGAATAACTCACTATATAAGCAGTTATAACAAATTTTTAATTGTATATTTCAAACCATAAAAAACGCCCCCCATCTTGCGATGGAGGGCGTTTTGTTGTTCCGGCTATTGGGCCAGAGCGGCCCAATGGTCAGGAATTACAGGGACTGTTACAGGGACTCAGCGGTCGCAACCACGTTTTCCACGGTAAAGCCGAATTCCTTGAACAGCAGCTCGGCCGGCGCGGACTCGCCGAAGGAGCGCATGCCGATGATCTTGCCGCCAAAGCCCACGTACTTGTACCAGTAGTCGGCGATACCCGCTTCGATAGCCACACGCTTGGTGACGGCCGCCGGCAGGACGGATTCCTTGTATTCGGCGGATTGAGCGTCGAATACGTCGGTGCAAGGCAGAGAGACAACGCGCACGGCACGGCCCTTGGCAGTCAGCTGCTCATAGGCGGCCACGGCCAGCTCCACTTCGGAACCGGTGGCGATCAGGATCAGCTCCGGGGTACCGGCGCAATCTTTCAGCA
Organism: Aeromonas sp. FDAARGOS 1407; assembly: GCF_019048725.1. Lineage (NCBI taxonomy): Bacteria > Pseudomonadati > Pseudomonadota > Gammaproteobacteria > Aeromonadales > Aeromonadaceae > Aeromonas > Aeromonas sp. FDAARGOS 1407. The sequence continues at coordinate 2,047,819 of NZ_CP077399.1, read as the reverse complement.
CATAACCACCCTTGGCGGCATCGGCCAGCTGCTGGGCAGTGCGGTCCATCTGGGCCAGGTTCTGACGAGAGAAGATCAGAGAGGTCGGGCCGTCGGTACGCTCGATGGCGTGTTTCCAGGCGATGGCAGACTCTACCTGGTCACACGGGCGCCAGGTGCTCATGTTCGGAGTCAGACGCAGGGAGGCGATCTGCTCGACCGGCTGGTGAGTCGGGCCATCTTCACCCAGACCGATGGAGTCGTGGGTGTAAACGAAGATGGAACGCTGCTTCATCAGGGCGGCCATACGCAGGGCGTTGCGGGCGTACTCCATGAACATCAGGAAGGTGGCGCCGTAGGGGATGAAACCACCGTGCAGGGCGATACCGTTCATGATGGCGGACATGCCGAACTCGCGTACACCGTAGTGGATGTAGTTGCCGGAGGCATCGTCGTTGGTCAGGGACTTGGAACCGGACCACATGGTCAGGTTGGACGGAGCGAGATCCGCGGAGCCACCCATGAATTCCGGCAGCAACTTGCCGAAGGCTTCCAGAGCGTTCTGGGAGGCCTTGCGGGTGGCGATCTTGGCCGGGTTGGCCTGCAGGTTTTCGATGATCTTGGCAGATTCTGCAGCCCAGTTGGCCGGCAGTTCGCCAGCGCTGCGGCGCTTGAACTCGGCAGCCAGCGCCGGGTGAGCGGCTTCATAGGCGGCGAACTTGGCAGCCCAGTCGGCTTCCAGCGCAGCGCCCTTCTCGCGACCGTTCCACTCGGCGGCGATGTCGGCCGGGATCTCGAACGGTGCGTGGTCCCACTTCAGGAAGGCGCGGGCAGCGGCGATCTCGTCGTTGCCGAGCGGTGCACCGTGGCAGTCGTGAGAGCCGGACTTGTTCGGGGAGCCGTAACCGATGATGGTGCGGCAGCAGATCAGGGTCGGCTTGCCGGTCTCGGCCTTGGCGGCTTCGATGGCGGCGTTGATCGCTTCCGGGTTGTGACCGTCAACGGCCGGGATAACGTGCCAGCCGTAGGCTTCGAAGCGCTTGACGGTGTCGTCGGTGAACCAGCCTTCCACGTGACCGTCGATGGAGATGCCGTTGTCATCCCAGAACGCGATCAGCTTGCCCAGTTGCAGGGTACCGGCCAGGGAGCAAGCCTCGTGGGAGATACCTTCCATCAGGCAGCCGTCGCCCATAAAGGCGTAGGTGTAGTGGTCAACGATGTCGTGACCCGGCTGGTTGAACTGCTCGGCCATAGCCTTCTCGGCGATCGCCATGCCCACGGCGTTGGTGATGCCCTGACCCAGCGGACCAGTGGTGGTCTCGACGCCCGGCGCGTAGCCGTACTCCGGGTGACCCGGGGTGCGAGAGTGCAGCTGGCGGAAGTTTTTCAGATCATCGATGGAGAGGTCATAACCGGAGAGGTGCAGCAGGGAGTACAGCAGCATGGAGCCGTGGCCGTTGGAGAGGATGAAACGGTCGCGGTCGGCCCACTTGGGGTTGTTCGGGTTATGTTTCAGGTGGCTGCGCCACAATACTTCGGCGATATCCGCCATTCCCATGGGGGCGCCCGGGTGACCGGAGTTGGCTTTTTGAACGGCATCCATACTCAATGCACGAATGGCATTGGCAAGCTCTTTACGAGAAGGCATCTGTATCTCCTGCGATTGCTTCATTTGATGGCCAAGATTAAGGCGCGTTATTGTCCCAGCAGGGCGCGCGCCGTGCAAATGTTATCTGGATGAATAAAGTGGCTTTGGGAGGACAATCGCTTTTCTCGCCTTGGGTTGGCGGCCCAAACCGGCTGCAAACGTTTGATCTCCATCCCTTTGGAGATAGCGGGGCGTCATAAGAAACCAATCTGGCCGGTAGCGGGAAAATAGTACTGGCATTCAAGGGGGGCGCTAACTAGAATAGACGTCCAGATGTAGATACCTCTACAGTCATCCCAATATCACCCGGTTATTGCACTGGCGATAACCCGGACAAACTGAGAATTTCATCATGGCAAAGCTGTTTACTTCCGAGTCGGTCTCCGAAGGCCATCCCGATAAAATCGCGGACCAGATCTCCGATGCGGTGCTGGACGCCATTCTCCAGCAAGACACCAAGGCGCGCGTCGCCTGCGAGACCCTGGTCAAGACCGGCATGGTCATGGTGGCCGGTGAAGTAACCACCTCTGCCTGGGTCGATATCGAAGAGATCGTGCGTAATACCGTGCGCGAAATCGGCTACACCCACTCCGACATGGGCTTCGATGCCGACTCCTGCGCCGTGCTGAACGCCATCGGCAAGCAGTCCCCTGACATCAACCAGGGCGTTGACCGCAGCGACCCGCTGGAGCAGGGCGCCGGTGACCAAGGCCTGATGTTCGGCTACGCCACCAACGAAACCGACGTGCTGATGCCGGCCCCCATCACCTACTCCCACCTGCTGGTCAAGCGCCAGGCCGAAGTACGCAAGAACGGCACCCTGCCGTGGCTGCGTCCGGATGCCAAGAGCCAGCTGACCTTCGCCTACGACGACGCAGGCAAGATCCTGGGCGTGGATGCCGTGGTGCTCTCCACCCAGCACTGTGACTCCATCAGCCACAGCGACCTGGTGGAAGCGGTACGCGAAGAGATCATCAAGCCGGTGCTGCCGCAAGAGTGGATCACCAAGGACACCAAATACTTCATCAACCCGACCGGCCGTTTCGTTATCGGCGGCCCCATGGGTGACTGCGGTCTGACCGGTCGCAAGATCATCGTCGACACCTACGGTGGCATGGCCCGTCACGGTGGTGGCGCCTTCTCCGGCAAGGATCCGTCCAAGGTTGACCGCTCCGCCGCCTACGCTGCCCGCTACGTGGCCAAGAACATCGTTGCCGCCGGCCTGGCTGATCGTTGTGAAGTGCAGGTCTCCTACGCCATCGGCGTGGCCGAGCCGACCTCCATCAGCGTCGAGACCTTCGGCACCGCCAAGGTGGCCGAGGATCTGCTGGTCAAGCTGGTGCGCGAGCACTTCGAGCTGCGCCCGTATGGCCTGATCGAGATGCTGGATCTCAAGCGCCCGATCTACCAGGCTACCGCCGCCTATGGTCACTTCGGTCGCAACGAGTTCCCCTGGGAGCAGACCGACAAGGCCGAGCTGCTGCGCGCTGCCGCCGGCCTGTAAGGCTCACGGTTGTGATATAAAGGGGAGCCTGGCTCCCCTTTTGCTTGTCTGCCGACCACCGGAAGTCCCATGTCTGCCCAGCTAGAATCCCTGCTCCATCAACGCGTTGACGCCTGCTTCACCCGGGCCGAGGCACGCCTTGGCCGAACCTTCCCCCGCCCGCGCATTCATTGCAACATGCGGGGCCGGGCGGCCGGGTCGGCACGGTTGCAAACCTGGGAACTGCGCTTCAACCCCGCCCTCTATCAGGCCAACCAGCAGGCCTTTCTGGCCGAGGTGGTGCCCCACGAGGTCGCCCACCTGCTGGTCTATGCCCTCTGGGGTGAAGGGCGCGGCAAGGCGCGGGTACTGCCCCACGGCAGGCAGTGGCAGTCGGTAATGCGGGAAGTGTTCAACCTTGAGCCCAGAACCACCCACAGCTTCGATCTCGCGGTACTGGCACAGCCGACCGTGCCCTATCGCTGTCAGTGCCAGCTGCATCAGCTGTCGATCCGTCGCCACAACAAGGTGATGCGCGGCGAGGCCCGCTATCACTGTCGCCGCTGCCATACGGCACTGGAACGGGCCCAGACGGAATAAGCCAGCCTGTGTCGCACCTCTGTGCTAGGGTGCCCGCTTCGTTACGTTAAACTGCTTTATTTTCAAGGATCTCCATGTTTCGTCCGCTGTTGTCCCTCACTCTGACCCTGCTGGCCGGTTTGCCGCTGCTCAGCGCCCCCCTGCATGCCCAGACCTTTCGCGAAGCCAAGCAGGATCTGGTCAGGCTCTACCAGACCCAACCCGCCGTCACCAGCTTCTACTGTGGCTGCGACATCGACTATCAGGGCAGGAAAATGAGCCCGGATCTCGCCAGCTGCGGCTATGAACCGCGCAAGCAACCCAAGCGCGCCGCCCGCATCGAGTGGGAACACGTGGTGCCCGCCTGGGAGTTTGGCCACCAGCTCAAATGCTGGCAGGAAGGAGGCCGCAAAAACTGCGGCAAGAGCGACGAGTTCAACAAGATGGAAGGGGACATGCACAACCTCTACCCCGCTATCGGCGAGGTGAACGGCGATCGCGCCAACTTCCGCTTCTCCGACTGGAACGGCAAGCCGGATCAATACGGCCAGTGCCAGATGCTGGTGGACTTCAAGGATCGTCGGGTACAGCCGCCCAAGGGGCCGGTACGCGGCCAGATCGCCCGCGCCTACCTCTACATGAGCCAGCAGTATGGGCTGCGCCTTGCCGCGCAACAGCGTAGACTGTTCGAAGCCTGGGATCGCCAGTACCCGGCCGAGGGCTGGGAGTGCGAGCGCAACCGTCGCATCGGCAAGCTGCAGGGCAATACCAACCCCTTTATTGAAAAGCAGTGCCAATAACCCTATCTAATGGCGAGGATCAGGCATCCTCGCCTGTTGAACGAGCAAGAGACTGATAAGCCGCCATGCGCATTCCACGTATCTATGAACCGGCCACCCTGCAGGTGGGCCAGACCCTCGCCCTGTCGGAAGACGGTGCCAACCACATCGGCCGGGTGCTGCGCATGCAGCCGGGCCAGCAGCTCGAACTGTTCAATGGCGACGGCAACCAGTATCCCGCCACCATCACCAGCGTCGGCAAGAAGTCGGTGGACGTGACCATAGACTGCTGCGAACCGCGCTCGGTGGAGTCACCGCTCGCCATTCACCTGGGCCAGGTGATCAGCCGCGGCGACAAGATGGATTTCACCATCCAGAAATCGGTGGAGCTGGGCGTCACCTGCATCACCCCGCTCTTCTCCGAGCGCTGCGGCGTCAAGCTGCCGGCGGATCGGCTGGAGAAAAAACGCGAGCAGTGGCAGAAAGTGGTGATCAGCGCCTGCGAGCAGTGCGGCCGCAACGTGGTGCCAGAGGTGCGCATGCCGATGGAGCTGGACGCCTGGCTGGCGGAAGAGACCAAAGAGCTCAAGCTCAACCTGCACCCGCGCGCCGAGTACAGCATCAACACCCTGCCGGTGCCGGAGCATGGCGTGCGCCTGCTGATCGGCCCGGAAGGGGGCTTGTCGAGCGACGAGATCGCCCGTACCGTGCAGGAAGATTTCAAGGAGATGCTACTGGGGCCACGGGTGCTGCGCACCGAAACCGCCGCCCTGACCGCCATTACGGCACTGCAGTGTCGCTTCGGCGATCTCGCTTGATACTATCGGCCGCATCAATCAGCCCCATGGCTGCATCGACGCAGCCGCAAGCGGACGATTACGCTGCGCTAATCGACCCTACAACCCTATCGAGCCATTAAAAAGGAACAGCGGATGACCATTAAACTCGGCATCGTGATGGACCCTATCTCGTCCATCAACATCAAAAAGGATTCCAGCTTCGCCATGCTCGAAGAGGCGCAAAAGCGCGGCTACGAGCTCTTCTATCTGGAGATGAAGGATCTCTACATGCAGGAAGGCCGGGCATTTGGCACCATGCGTCCGCTCACGGTCAAGCATGACTACGCCAACTGGTTCAGCCTGGGCGAGGTGGTCGATCAGCCCCTCTCCAGCCTGGACGTGATCCTGATGCGCAAGGATCCGCCGTTTGACACCGAGTTCATCTACGCCACCTACATGCTGGAGCGTGCCGAGGACGAGGGCTGCCTCATCGTCAACAAGCCCCAGAGCCTGCGCGACGCCAACGAGAAGCTCTACACCGCCTGGTTTGCCGAGCACACCCCGACCACCCTCGTCACGCGTCGTGCCGACAAGCTGCGCGCCTTCCACGCCCAGCACAAGGACGTCATCCTCAAGCCGCTGGACGGCATGGGTGGCGCCTCCATCTTCCGCATGAAGGAGGATGACGCCAACGTCGGCGTCATCATCGAGACCCTGACCGAACACGGCCAGCGCTACTGCATGGCCCAGACCTACCTGCCGGCCATCAAGGAGGGGGACAAGCGGGTGCTGGTGGTGGACGGCGAGCCGGTTCCCTACTGTCTGGCGCGCATCCCGGCCCAGGGCGAAACCCGCGGCAACCTGGCCGCCGGCGGTCGTGGCGAGGCACGCCCCTTGAGCGTCTCCGACTGGGCCATCGCCCGCGCGGTGGGGCCGACCCTGAAGGAGAAGGGCCTCATCTTCGTCGGACTCGACATCATTGGTGATCGCCTGACCGAGATCAACGTGACCAGCCCGACCTGCATCCGCGAGATCGAAGCGGCCTTCCCGGTGCACATCACCGGCATGCTGATGGACGCCATCGAGCGCCGTCTCGGCAAAGCCTGATCACGGGTACGGCTGGCAAACAAACAGCAACGAAAGAGGCGGCACCCTGTGCCGCCTCTTTTTTGCCTCCGGTTTCTGCCGCTGACGCGAGAAGCATCATGAGCCATTCAGCCCCGCTCACGGATCGGGTCGTCACACCAGAGCGGTACACTCTTAGCAGCGGAACTGCCCCACCTTCGCCTTGAGATCGTTCGACAGCTGCTCCAGCTCGTGGCAACTCTGGTTGAGCTGGGTCGCCGCCTCGGTCGACTCGGTCGAGATATGGGCGATATTGACCACGTTGCGGGTGATCTCCTCGGCCACCTTGCTCTGCTCCTCCGCCGCCGTGGCAATCTGGGTGTTCATCTCGTTGATCACGTTGACCGAACTGACGATATCCCCCAGCGCCTGACCACAGGCCAGCACGGTGCGGTTGGACTCCTCCACCTGCTCCAGCCCCTGCTCCATGCTGCTGGCCGCCTGGTTTGCCCCCTGCTGCAACTTGATGATGGTCTTGCCAATCTCTTCAGTGGAACGCTGGGTGCGCTGGGCCAAGGTGCGTACCTCGTCGGCGACCACCGCAAAGCCGCGTCCCTGATCCCCCGCCCTGGCCGCTTCGATGGCGGCGTTGAGAGCCAGCAGGTTGGTCTGCTCGGCAATGCCGCGAATGGCGTCCATCACGCTGCCGATATCCTGGCTATCATCCGCCAGCTGGGTGATCATGGCCGCCGTGTTCTGGATCTGGGAGGAGAGACCGGACATCCGGTGGATGGCGTCTTCCACTGTCTTGTGACCGTGCCGCGCGCTGTCATCGGCATGACGGGCCGCATCGGCGGCGTTGTTGGAACTGTTGGCCACTTCGGCCACAGTGCTGCTCATCTGGTTCATGGCGGTCGCGGTCTGATCCGTCTCCGCCTGCTGCTGGGCAAAACGCTGGCGGCTCTCGACCCCGATATGGGCCAGCTGGGCCGACTCTCTGGCAAGCTGCTCCGCCATGTCGTTGATCTGGGCGATGAGGCCACGGAAATGGCGGATCACCTCGTTGAGGGAGTGCGCCAGGCTGCCCATCTCATCCTTGCGCAGCACGGGGGCCTGTTTGCTCAAGTCGAGATCCGTCTGCATACCGCGCAGGATCTGGCCCATGGCCGCCAGCGGCTGGCTGACACTGCGCCCGGCCCAAATCCCGATAAACAGCACGCAGCCACCCACCACCACAAACAGCGCGATAAACAGCTGGGTCAGCTGCTGCCTGAGCTGATTGAGCTCGGCCACTTTCTTCTCCGCTTCCGTCAGCTGATATTCCACCAGCACGCTCACCGCATCGCTGACCGGGTCGATCACCTGATAGAGGGGCATGATGGCGGCGGAGAGGGCCGTGCGATCCTGTCCCTGCGAGCGATCCAGCAACTGCATCACGCTGTCTATCTCGTGATTGGCGGCGGCAAACAACCCTTCCACCTTGTCCGCCAGCCTGCGCTCCTCGTCGCTCATGTTGTGGCTGCGATATTGGCGCCAGATCCGGGTTATCTCCTGCTGGGCGGCGCTCATGTCCGCTTTGGAACGAGAAGGTTCAAAGCCCCCGACGTTGGCCTTGTTGGCAGCATCGATCACCTTGACCGCGTAGAGATCGGCGATCTGCTTGAGCTCCTTGAGCTGGACCACCTCCCCCTGATACATGGCGTTTATCCCCGTCATCAGTTGGGACATCGCCTGGGTTGCCCCTATGACCAGCAGCAACAGCGCCAGCAGGGGGACTACGCAGCCCAGGATAAGCTTCTGCTTGATTGAAATACCTTCCATGGCTTTCTCTCCACCCGAAATAGATTGATAGGCCTGAACCGGCCGCCAAAAAGCGGTTTTGCCAGACGAAGCGAGCTGCCATAATTGACGCAAATACCTTTGCAATATTTGGCCCATATGCAAACACTGCAAAATCACTTCCTGCTCGCCATGCCGAGCCTCACCGACCCCTATTTCGAGCGTTCGCTGGTTTACCTGTGCGAACACAATGAACAAGGCGCCATGGGGCTGGTGGTCAATATTCCGGTGGATATGTCGCTGGAGACCATGCTGGCGCAGCTCAAACTGGCCCCGCCCGCCAATCCGGAGCTCAAGCAGCCCGTGCTGCAAGGGGGACCGGTGCACGCCGATCGCGGCTTCGTGCTGCACAGCTTCCGTCCCGGATTCAACTCCACCCTGCAGGTGGGGGACGAGGTGATGGTGACCACCTCCAAGGACATTCTCGAGACCCTGGGCACCGACGAGGCGCCGGAGCACTGGCTGGTCGCCCTGGGTTATGCCGGCTGGAGTGCAGGTCAGCTGGAGCAGGAGCTGGTCGAGGGCGCCTGGCTGGTGATCCCTCCCAATCCGGATCTGGTTTTCAAGACCCCCATCCACCAGCGCTGGCAACGTGCCGCCGCCAGCATTGGCGTCAATCCCGTTCACCTGTCCAGCGACATCGGCCACGGCTGATGCAATCTGCTGTGCATTTTGCGACGCATTTTGAGGAAATTATTCAATGTCATCACGCAGTATCATGGGCTTTGACTACGGCACCAAGAGCATAGGGGTCGCCATCGGCCAGGAGCTCACCGGCACGGCCCGCCCGCTGCGCGCCCTCAAGGCCAACGACGGCATCCCCAACTGGGACGAGATAGAGAAGCTGCTCAAGGAGTGGCAACCGGACCTGCTCATTGTCGGCCTGCCGCTCAACATGGACGGCACCGATCAGGAGATCACGGTGCGCGCCCGCAAGTTCGGCAATCGCCTGCACGGCCGCTTCGGCAAGCCGGTGGAGTTCAAGGATGAGCGGCTCACCACCACGGATGCCCGGGCCCGCCTGTTCGCGCAGGGTGGCTATCGCGCCCTGGAGAAAGGCAGCGTGGACGGCGTCTCCGCCCAGCTCATCGTCGAAGCCTGGATGGAAGAGCAGTACGGCTAATCTGCTTATCCCCCTCCAAGCCCCGTAAACAACGACGCCGGGATCAGCCCGGCGTCATTGTTTACGTCAACCAGCCACTTATCATGGCCAAACATTGAATGCGGCCATCAGGGTGCCAGATGGCGCAGGATGGCATAGGCAGCCTTGACCCTGGCCTCAATGGGGTAGTTGCGATTGGCCAGCATGACGATGCCCACGCCTCTGGCCGGGACAAACACCACATAGGCACCAAAGCCGTTGGTCGAGCCTGTCTTGTTGTAGAGTCGCTCGTTCCCCATCACTCTGGGAGCCACAAAGGGTTTGACCGGATTGGCCTTGAAGCTCACCGCCGGTGAATTGCCCGCCAGCAGCGCCTGTTCGGTCACGGGATAGGCGTAGCTCTCCCACCCCAGCCCCTGGGTCATCTCTCCCACCGAGTAGAAACCGGTACGGGTCATGGCCAGCGCTTGCTGCACCGCCTTGTCACCACTGCCTGTCATGTTGGCGCCCACAAACTTGATGAGATCCGCCGCGCTGGTCTTGATGCCATAGGCCTCGTCCGCCAGCACTCCGGGATTGACTCTGACGGGTTTGTCTTCCTTCGAATAGCCATAGGCGTAGTCAACCATGGCTGCGTCTGGCACCTCGAGATAGGTGTGCTGCAAATCGAGCGTGGGCAGCAGAGTCTGGCTCATCAGTTGTCTGAATGGTTGGCCCAGGGTGCTCGCCGCCAGATGGCCGAACAGACCTATGCTGGGGTTGGAGTACTCGCGATGAGTGCCTGCCACATAAAGCGGTGACCACTGCCGGTAGTACTGGCGCATTCTCTCGTTTGAGTCGACCTCATCGGGAAACTGCAACGGCAAGCCCCCTGCGCTGTAGGTCGCCAGCTGGGCCATGGTGACGCGATCAAACGCCGAATTCTGCAACCAGGGTGCGTGCTGGCTCACCTTGTCATCCAGCCGAAAGCCCCCTTTGACGACCGCGTAGGTGCCCAGGGTCGCAGTAAAGGTCTTGCTGACCGAACCAATCTCGAACAGGGTCCGCTCGCTGATGCGCCGGCCGCTCTCCCGATTGGCGACGCCATAATTGAAGTAGTGAGGCTTGCCCTCCTTCAGCACGGCAACCGCCATGCCCGGGATCCGGTACTCCTCAAGCAGCGGCTGGACAGCCTTTTCCACTATGCTCGCCATGGGCTCATCTGCCGCGGCATAAACGCGGGGGACGAGCAACAGGGGCCCCAATGCCAGCAGTGATAGCGCGGTTCGTTGTTTCATGGTGTCAATCTCATGGTGGAATCAGAGATGCCACTATAACCATGCTGCATGAGCCCAGGGTGAACCTGTGTGAAGTCTCTGTGAAGTCACCAAGAAATAAACGACGGCCAGCTTAGACCAATCTCTTCTGACTAGGGTATAAATGGGAGAGAGCACAATGGAGGTGCGAATGAGGACACAGGAACAGATTGCGCAACTGTTGACGGCCCTGGAGCAGGTGATCCTCGGCAAGCCGCAGCAACTCAAGATAGCTCTGGTCACCTTACTGGCTCGCGGCCATCTGCTGATCGAGGATCTGCCCGGCATGGGCAAGACCACCCTGGCCCATGCGCTGGCCCAGGTGCTGGGGCTCGATTGCCGGCGAGTGCAGTTCACCGCCGATCTGCTGCCTGCCGATCTGCTGGGGCTGCAGATCTTCGATAAAGTCCAGCAGCAGTTTCGCTTTCACCCCGGCCCCGTCTTCACCCAGGTGTTGCTGGCCGACGAGATCAACCGCGCCAGCCCCAAGGTGCAGAGCGCCCTGCTGGAGGCCATGGCCGAGCACAGTGTGAGCATGGAGGGACAGAGCTATCCGCTCCCCTCCCCCTTCTTCGTCATCGCTACCCAGAATCCGGCGGATCAGGCAGGCACCTATCCCCTGCCGGAGTCCCAGCTCGATCGCTTTGCCGTACGCCTGTCGCTGGGATTTCCCCCGCGGGAGGCCGAGCGACAGCTGCTGCGCGGTGCCAACCAGCCCGTCACCCTGACCCGCCAGCTGGATGCTGCCGCCCTGGCCGCCCTGCAAGCGCAAGCAGATGGCATTCATCTCTCCGATGCCACCCTCGACTACCTGCTGGCGCTGGTCCACCAGAGCCGGTTCGATGAGGATCTGCCCCAGCCCCTCTCCCCCCGGGCCGCTCGCACCCTGCTGGCGGTCAGCCGCGCCTGGGCCCTGGTCGCGGGGCGCCGTTTCGTAACGGCAGAGGATGTGCAGGCCGTTTTCCCCTATGTGGCCGAACACAGGCTCAGGGGGAGCTTTGGCGTGCAACGCGGCGAGGCCTGCCCCCTGAGCCAGCGCCTGCTGGCCAGGGTGGATCCGGACAACCCCTGATGGGCTGGCGACACCGACGGGATGCATGGCAGCGGCGCTGGCTGGCTCGCCGCATTCCCCCTGCCCGCCAGGTCACCCTGGGGCCGCGCAGCCTGTTTATCCTGCCGACCCGCCTCGGGCTTGGCTACCTGCTGGTGATGATCGCCATCTACCTGCTCGGCACCAACTACCAGAACAATCTGGTACTGCTGATTGCCTACTGCCTCGCCAGCCTGTTTATAGCCGCCATGTGGCTCACCCATCGCAACCTGCTGGGGTTGTCCCTGCTTGGGGGCCCCATGGTGCTGGGTGAAGCGGGCCAGCCCCTGCCCATCCGGGTGACGGTGAGAGCCCTTCGCCCTGCGCGGGCACTGCTGTTGACCCTGAACGAAGGCTCCCTCTGGCTGGCGCAAGCCGACTCTGCTCCTGCCAGTCTGATCCTGCCAGTCAAGGGCGGCCGGCGCGGCCGGGTGGCGTTGAACCGGCTAAGGGTGGAGAGTCTCTATCCCCTGGGGCTGTTTCGCTGCTGGTCGCTACTGGATCTGCAACTGGAGGCCTGGCTCGCCCCCGCGCCCCTATATGGGAGTTTGCTCACGGGCGCCTCGCAAACGGAACAAGCGGGACAGGGGCAAACCGTTCCCGCCACTCTCGGGGACTTTGATACCCTGCGGGAGCATCGCCCGGGGGAGCCGCCGAGCCGGATCGCCTGGAAGCAGCTCGCCCAGGGACGCGGCCTCCTGGTCAAGCAGTTCGAAGAGCCCCTGCAAGATGACACCCACCTCTCCCTCTCCCGGGTCAGTGGCCAGGATCTCGAAGCGCGGCTGTCAGTGCTGGCCTGGTGGTGCAGCGATTTCGCCAAGCGGGGCGTCCCCTTCACCCTGACTCTGGCGAGCCAGACCCTCGGCCCCGAGAGCGGGCCCGCCTTTTTGCATCGTTGCCGGCTGGCACTGGCACGCGTTGGCGACAAGGGGGATACAACAGCAGAGAGGGGGATGGATGCTGCTCGATAACCGTCGCCTGCTGCCGCTCATCGCCCTGCAACAGCTGCTGCTGGCGGCGGCGCTCTGGCCCCAGCTGCAACTCTGGGTGCTGACCGTGGGTTCCGCGACCCTGGGCGTGCGCGCCATGATGCTGTGGCGGGGCTGGCGTCCGCCCCCTGCCCGGCTACTGGCGCTGCTGGCCGGCATCGGCATCTTGCTGCTGGTATGGCAATGGCGGGCGCTGGGCACCCTGCCGGCCCTCATCAACCTGCTCTGGCTCGGCTATAGCCTCAAGATGATAGAGGTGCGACGAGAGCGGGACATAGAGCAGGTGCTGCTGCTCGCCTTCTTCCTCATCGCGCTGGCGCTGGTACATCGTCAGAGCATCGGCTGGACCCTGGTGATGGCGCTGACCCTCTGGCTGGCAATCACAGCGCTGGTGGCGGCGGTGGATCCCGCTTTGCAGCAGCCCTGGCGCAAGGCGGGCTTTGCGCTGCTGCTGGCCTTTCCATTGCTACTTACCCTGTTTTTGCTGCTGCCAAAACTGCCGCCTCTATGGCAGATGCCCGCCACCAGCCGCGCCCTGTCGGGGCTGTCGGAGGAGGTATCACCCGGGGACATCAGCGAGCTGGCCAACTCGTCCGAGCTCGCCTTTCGCGTCACCTTCGCAGGTGGCCCGCCCCCCACCAGCGAGCGTTACTTTCCGGTGATGCGTCAGGAGTATTTCGATGGCCGGAGCTGGCAGCTGAGCGCCGAGGTCAAGGCTTGGCAGCGCACCGTGCCAACCAGAGAGGGCGTCCCCGGTGTGCTATCCGATGTGCCTCTGCCAACCGGCAGTTACGAGGTGATCGCCGAGCCCCAGCGCCATCGCTGGGCCTTTGCCCTGGCCAGTCCCTTGGTGCTGGATGGTCCCGTACTGGTGACCCCCCTTGCCACCCTCTATCGCCAGGGACGCGGCGAGGTGACCATCCGCTATCGGGTAAGCGGCCTTCAGGCAGAACAAGATGTCACCCCGCAATCACTCCAGCGCAATCTGCAACTACCGGTGGCGGGCAACCCCAGGGCGCGCGCCTTCGCCCTTGACTTGCGCGAGCAATACCCCGAGCGGGATGCCATGGTGGCCGCCTTGCTGGCGACCTTTCGCCGTGAGCCCTATGCCTACACCCTGACGCCCCCTCCCCTTGGCGACGACGGGGTGGATGAGTTTCTGTTCGATACCCGGCGCGGCTTTTGCGGCCACTACGCCATGGCCACCGCCTTCGTGCTGCGCTCAGCCGGGGTGCCAGCCCGGCTGGTGACCGGTTATCTCGGCGGCGAGTGGAATCCCAGCGGCAACTATCTGGCGGTACACCAGTTCGATGCCCACGCCTGGGTGGAATATCTTGATGAGGCCGGACGCTGGCGACGCATCGATCCCACTGCGGTAGTCGCGCCAGAGCGTATCGAAGGAGGCATCACCCAGGCGCTGAATGAGGAGTTTACCGCCGCCGATCCTCTCGCCCTGCAGCGCTATCGCAACTGGGCCCTGCTCAACCAGCTGCGCTGGTGGGGCAGCAACATCGACTATCAGTGGAGCCGTTGGGTGCTGGGTCATGATGCCAGCCAGCTCTGGCAGCAGCTCGGCCAACGCTGGCCGGCACTCGCCGGCCAGATCCCATGGCTTATCCTCGCCAGCCTGATGCTGGTTACCCTGCTGGTGAGCCTGCCCCTGCTCTGGCCAGGCCGCCAACCGCCACAACAACGCATCTGGTCGCCACTGCTAAAACGGGGGCGGAAGATAGGCTGCTCACCCGCTCCGGGGGAAAGCCTGGCCCTGTGGTGCGAACATCTGGCACAGCAGCGTCCCGAGCTGGCCCATCCCCTGCGACAAAGTGCCTGGCTCTATCGCAGGTGGCGCTACGCTTCCCTCAATGCACGGCAGCGCCAACGCTGCTGGCGCCAGCTGCAGCGACGGCTGAACCAAGTCTGTCGCCGCTGGGATCTTCTGACATAACGAAAAAAAGGGGAGCCACTGGCTCCCCTTGTCGGTCTGACTCACCCGCTCTTATTTCTTGGTCGGGTTGTCCCAAATCCCCGCTTCCAGCTGGGAGCGGATCTCGGGGTACTTGTTGGCATCGAAGGTGGGCAGCTTGCCCAGCTTGAGCTGGTCGTTGTAATCCTTGGCCAGCTTGATGGCAACGCCGGAGAGCAACAGGATAGCCACTAGGTTGACAATGGCCATCAGCCCCATGGAGACATCCGCCATGGCCCACACGGTCGGCAGCTCGCCCACGGAACCGAACATCACCATGCCCAGCACGAACAGACGGAACAGCATCAGGCCGCCCTTGTGGTTGTGCTCGAGGAACACCAGGTTGGTCTCCGCGTAGGAGTAGTTCGCCACGATGGAGGTAAAGGCGAAGAAGAAGATGGCTGCGGCGATGAAGATGTTGCCACCGTTGCCTATCTGGGATGACAGCGCACGCTGGGTCAGCTCGACGCCGGTCACACCGGAACCCGGTTCAAACTGGCCGGAGACCAGGATGATGGCCGCGGTACAGCTGCAGATGACGATGGTGTCCATGAAGACACCCAGCATCTGCACATAACCCTGGGAGGCCGGATGGGGCGGATAAGGGGTCGCAGTCGCTGCAGCGTTGGGCGCAGAACCCATGCCCGCCTCGTTGGAGAAGAGGCCGCGCTTGATGCCGTTGATCATCGCCTGGGAGATGGCATAACCCAGGGCACCGGACCCTGCCTGTTCGATACCGAACGCCGACTTGATGATCAGGGCAAACACACCGGGCAGTTCGCTGATATTCATGGCGACGATGATCAGCGCCAGCAGGATGTAGGCCAGTGCCATGAAGGGCACTACCAGTTCGGCGAAACGGGCGATGCCGCGAATCCCGCCGAAGATGATGAGGCCGGAGAGGACCACCAGCGCCAGGCCGCTGACCCAGTCAGGAATGCCGAAAGCCACGTTCATCGCCAGGCTGATGGAGTTGGCCTGCACCGCGTTGAACACCAGACCGAAGGCCAGGATCAGGCACAGTGAAAACAGCACCCCCATCCAGCGCATGCCAAGCCCCTTTTCCATGTAGTAGGCGGGGCCGCCACGATAGTTGCCGTCTTCATCCTTGACCTTGTAGAGCTGGGCTAGGGTGCTCTCGACGAAGGCGGTCGCCATGCCGATGAAGGCGATCAGCCACATCCAGAAGATGGCGCCCGGGCCACCCAGATAGATGGCTACGGCCACACCGGCCAGGTTGCCGGTGCCGACACGTGCGGCGAGACTGGTACAAAGAGCCTGGAAGGAGGAGATGCCTGCGTTGTCCGATTTACGGCTGTTCTTCAGCACGGAAAACATGTGGCCAAAGTGGCGGACCTGGATAAAGCCGAGTCTGAAGGTGAAGAAAATTCCGACCCCGATGAGCAGGTAGATGAGCACGGCTCCCCACATCAGGTCGTTTAGCATCGCAATCAAAGTGTCCATAATTCTCTCGTTGTTATTCACATCCATGGCCGATCCGTGCCGGCCGTTTTTTGTCTGTCGTTTTAATTAGCGTTTCGCTAAAGGGGCGGAATCTAGCATAGCGGGGGTGTTCAGAATAGTGATCCCGATCACTCGAGATACAAAAAACGAACGGAAAAAGCCCAAAAAGCTCCATTCAAATCGCAAACTTTCAACAATTCCAATAAGTTAATCGAGCAAGCAGAAAACAAGCCTCATAAGAGAACCTTTCATCCGCCGCCGCCAAACCTCGTCAAAAAATGCAAACGCTTGCCTGAAACGGCGCTCAAATCGCGCACTGTCGCCAAACGTTTTCCATGTAATTAAATTTCAAGTACCTTAAGTAATAATTTATGTGATCTAGAACACAAATATGGATATTGGTGAAAAAAGATGGCTCGACGACAAGCGAAGCCAACCTTGTTGCAGGAAGTAAAAAACCTTACTAATCATATACTTTTATCATGGTTTTTGAGGTGACATCAAACACTGGATGATTAACGGCCAACCCTCCCTATTGCAGGATGCACCACATCAGTATTAATTAGGCAGGCAATGACGATGGGCTGGCCCCGTCGCGTTTTTCTGAGCATGAGGCAACAAGAACCTGTAATTTTATTTCAGAATCGCCGTCTCACGCCCGCAACCCCGGGATGACTCCCGCATTAAGAGATGATATTCGCTATGGCCGATAAATTAACCCAGCTGAAAGCCCTGACCACTGTTGTTGCCGATACCGGTGATATCGAAGCCATCAAACGTTATCAGCCCATCGATGCCACCACCAACCCTTCTCTGGTTCTGAAGGCCTCCGAGATCCCCGAGTACGCTCCGCTGATCGAAGACGCCATCAACTGGGCTAAATCCCAGAGCCAGGACAAGGCACAGCAAATCATCGATGCGGGCGACAAGCTGGCAGTCAACATCGGTCTGGAAGTGCTGAAGATCGTCCCGGGCCGCATCTCCACCGAAGTGGATGCCCGTCTCTCCTTCGACACCGAGGCCAGCATCGCCAAGGCCCGCAAACTGATCCGTCTCTACAACGAAGCAGGCATCAGCAACGATCGCATCCTGATCAAGCTGGCCTCCACCTGGGAAGGGATCCGCGCCGCCGAGGTACTGGAAAAAGAGGGTATCCAGTGCAACCTGACCCTGCTGTTCTCCTTCGCCCAGGCCCGTGCCTGTGCCGAAGCCGGCGCCTTCCTGATCTCCCCGTTCGTGGGCCGCATCCTCGACTGGTACAAGGCCAAGCACAACCGCGACTACACCGCGAGCGAAGATCCGGGCGTGGTCTCCGTCACCGCCATCTACAACTACTACAAGCAGCATGACTACCCGACCGTGGTGATGGGCGCGAGCTTCCGCAACACCGGCGAGATCCTGGAACTGGCTGGCTGTGACCGCCTGACCATTGGCCCGGCCCTGCTGGAAGAGCTGAGCAAGGCCGAAGGCGCCGTGGTTCGCAAGCTGGACTACACCGGCGAGCGTATGCCCAAGCCGACCCCGATGACTGAAGCCGAATTCCGCTGGGAGCTGAACCAGGACGCCATGGCTGTCGAGAAGCTGGGCGAAGGTATCCGCCTGTTTGCCATCGACCAGGGCAAGCTGGAAACCATGCTGGCAAGCCACCTGTAATCGACTCTTTTTGCTGAAAAAAACCGGGAGCCATGTTGGGTTCCCGGTTTTTTTATGGGCTTTTTTTAGCGCTGTCATGGAGTCGCAATAAAAACGTTTTACTTTCAATGTCGTTATGTTATACGGATGGTGAAAACGATAACAACCAAGGAGGGAGCCATGGACATGTTCAACTTCGAGTATGAAGAGGTGGTTGAACTCGGTTCGCGTAGCCGCGGGACAACGGGAAAAAAACGCAAGTGGCGTGAGATTGAGGCGTTGAAAGACAAGCATCGCCTGCAGAAGGAGCTGCAATCCATCGATATCGCCTACGAAGGAATGTGTGACGAGATTGAATTGTAACACCGGCACATGAGATACCAGCGCCCCGCTCCTGCGGGGCGTTTTATTTTACCCGGCCATCCTGCACCCGACAGGCTAATTGCGGCGGGCACGCCCCCAAGCCAATCCTGCTTTACTCCCCAACCCTTCTGAGTCTCTGAACCTATGGCCAGAAGCAGACATAAAAAAGCCCCCGTGCAGGACGGGAGCTTCATGATGCTGGTGCCGAGCCGGGTTTAGCAGTAGCCGTAGCCCAGCAGACGCTGGTAGCGCTGCTCCAGCAGTTGTTCGGTATCAAGCGGACGCAGAGCGTCCAGATCCTGCTTGATGCGGGCCTTGAGGTTTTTAGCCATCTTTTCCACATCGCGGTGGGCACCGCCGAGCGGCTCTTCGACGATGTTGTCGATGAGTTTCAGCTCTTTCAAACGCTGGGCAGTGATCCCCATCGCTTCAGCAGCCACAGAAGCCTTCTCGGCGCTCTTCCACAGGATGGAGGCACACCCTTCCGGCGAGATGACAGAGTAGGTGGAATACTGCAGCATGTTGACGCGGTCACCCACGCCGATAGCCAGCGCACCACCTGAGCCGCCTTCACCGATTACGGTGCAGACCACCGGCACGGTCAGGCCGGCCATGACTTTCAGGTTGCGGGCGATGGCTTCGGACTGGCCCCGCTCCTCTGCACCAACGCCCGGGTAGGCCCCCGGGGTGTCGATAAAGGTGATGATCGGCATCTTGAAACGCTCGGCCATCTCCATCAGACGCAGGGCCTTGCGGTACCCTTCCGGACGCGGCATGCCGAAGTTGCGCTTGATCTTCTCTTTGGTCTCGCGACCCTTCTGGTGACCAATCACCATCACCGGCTCGCCGTCGAGACGGGCAATACCGCCGACGATAGCCTTGTCATCGGCATAGGCACGATCACCGGCCAGCTCGTCGAAATCGGTGAAGATCTGCTCGATATAATCGAGGGTGTAAGGGCGCTGGGGATGACGCGCCATCTGGGATACCTGCCAGGCCCCCAGATCACCGAAGATCTTCTTGGTCAGCTCTTCGTTTTTCTTCTCCAGCCGGCGGATCTCGTCTTTCAGATCCACGGCGTGATTGCCTTCACTCACATGTTTGAGCTCATCAATCTGCGCCTGCAACTCGGCAATCGGCTGTTCAAAATCCAGAAAAAGACTCATAGGGCCTTAGAACCTCTAATCAAAAACCAACTCGACCCGCTCTCGTCCAAGCAGGACGCGCAAGTCATCTAACAGTTGATCGGTGGGCGTCACCCGCCACTCGGTACCGAGCGTCAATCGCACCCGGGAACCGGGGCGACGATAGTTTACCTGAACCGGACAGACTCCGGCACGGGCGGGCTCCAAAATCTCGCACAAACGCGGAAAAAAGCGATCATCGATACGCTGTTCATCGAGGGAGATGCGGATTGCTCTGGCAAAACGCTCCCTCGCATCATTGATATCCAGTAATTCCCGGGCCGACATTTTAAGGCCACCGGAGAAGTCATCAAAGCTGACCTGTCCAGAAACCACCAAAATGCGGTCTTTTTGCATCAATTCTTCATATTTTTCCAGCGCTTCACTGAACAGGGTCACATCGAGGCGACCGGAACGGTCGTCCAGGGTGAAGATCCCCATCTTGTTGCCACGCTTGGTCACCATGCTGCGGGCCGCAATCACCAGCCCCGCCGCCGTGGTCACGGTATCGCGGGAGGTGGGATGCAGATCGCACAAGCGACCCGAGGTATAACGACGCAACTCGCTGCTGTACTGGTTGATCGGGTGACCGGTGAGATAGAGCCCGAGGGTCTCGCGCTCCCCTTCCAGCCACACCTTGTCAGGCCAGTGCGGCACGTTGGCAAACGCCTTCTTGACGTCGTCAATCTCTTCGGTGAGCACGCCGAACATGTCGACCTGCCCCACCGCCTGCGCCTTGGCGTGCTGCTCGGCGGCACGCATCGCCTCCTCCAGCGTCGCCATCAGCGCCGCGCGGTGGGGGCCGAGCCGATCCATGGCGCCGGAGAGAATAAGCTTCTCCATCACCCGCTTGTTGAGCTTCTTGATGTCGACCCGGTTGCAGAAGTCGAACAGGTCGCGGAACGGGCCGTCCTGATCCCGGGCGCTCAAGATCGCATCGATGGGGCCTTCACCGACCCCCTTCACCGCCCCGATCCCGTAGACGATATGGCCATCTTCGTTGACCGAGAAGCGATAGCGACCTGTGTTCACATCAGGCGGGATCACGGTGAGCCCCATCCGCTGGCACTCGTCCACCAGGGTCACGATCTTGTCGGTGTTGTCCATATCGGCGGTCATCACCGCCGCCATGAACTCGGCCGGGAAGTGGGTCTTGAGCCAGAGGGTCTGGTAGGAGACCAGCGCATAGGCGGCGGAGTGAGATTTGTTAAAGCCGTAGCCGGCAAACTTCTCCACCAGATCGAAGATCTTCATCGCCAGCTCGCCGTCGACGCCATTCTTGACGGCACCCTCCTCGAAACCGGCCCGCTGCTTGGCCATCTCCTCGGGCTTTTTCTTACCCATCGCCCGGCGCAACATGTCCGCGCCACCCAGCGTATAGCCTGCCAGGGTCTGGGCAATCTGCATCACCTGCTCCTGATAGAGGATGATGCCGTAGGTCGGTTCCAGAATCGGTTTCAGGCTCTCGTGCTGCCACTTCTCGTCCGGATAGGAGATCGCTTCATTACCGTGTTTGCGGTCGATGAAGTTATCCACCATGCCTGACTGGAGCGGGCCCGGTCGGAACAGGGCCACCAGTGCGATCATATCTTCGAAGCAGTCGGGGCGCAGTCGCTTGATGAGATCCTTCATGCCGCGGGATTCGAGCTGGAATACCGCTGTGGTCTCATAGCGTTGCAGCAGGTCGAACGACTTCTTGTCATCGATGGGGATGGCGGCGATATCCACCGGCGGCTTGCCCTCTTTGGCAAGACGCGGGTTTATCATGCCGAGCGCCCAGTCGATGATGGTGAGGGTGCGCAGACCCAGGAAGTCGAACTTCACCAGACCGGCGTATTCCACATCGTTCTTGTCGAACTGGGTCACCGGATGATGACCCTCGTCATCGCAGTAGAGCGGCGCAAAGTCGGTGATCTTGGTCGGCGCGATCACCACGCCACCAGCGTGTTTACCGGCGTTGCGCACCACCCCTTCCAAGCGGCGGGCCATGTCGATGAGGTCTTTGACCTCCTCATCCTGCTCGTAGAGCTCGGGCAGCTTGGGCTCGGCCTCGAATGCCTTGGCGAGCGTCATGCCCGGATCCGGCGGGATCAGCTTGGAGATGCGATCCACAAAGCCGTAAGCGTGGCCCAGCACCCGGCCCACGTCCCGCACTACTGCCTTGGCCGCCATGCTACCGAAGGTGATGATCTGGGAGACCGCATCCCGACCATACATGTCGGAGACGTGCTCGATCACCTCGTCGCGCCGGTCCATACAGAAGTCGACGTCGAAGTCGGGCATGGATACCCGCTCGGGGTTCAGGAAACGTTCGAACAGCAGGTCAAATTCCAGCGGATCCAGGTCGGTGATCTTGAGGGCGTAGGCCACCAGAGAGCCAGCACCCGAGCCCCGGCCCGGGCCAACGGGAATGCCGTTGTCCTTGGACCACTGAATAAACTCCATCACGATGAGGAAGTAACCCGGGAAGCCCATCTGGTTGATCACTTTCAGCTCAACATCGAGACGCTCGTCATACTCGGGACGTCGCTCGGCCCGCACTTGCGGATCCGGGAACAGGAACTCGAGACGCTCCTCCAGACCCTCTTTCGATTTGGCCACCAGAAAATCTTCGGTAGTCATGTCACCGGTCGGGAAGTTGGGCAGGAAGTATTCGCCAAGACGCACCGTCACGTTGCAGCGCTTGGCGATCTCCACCGTGTTCTCCAGCGCTTCGGGGATATCGGCAAACAGCTCCGCCATCTCCTCCTGACTGCGCAGGTACTGCTGGGGGCTGTAGCGACGGGGACGGCGTTTGTCCATCAGGGTATAGCCATCGTGGATGGCAACACGGATCTCGTGGGCGTCGAAGTCATCGGCGTTGAGGAACACCACCTCGTTGGTGGCGACCACCGGCAGCTCGAACTCGGTGGCGATGGCCACCGCCATGTGCAGGTAGACCTCTTCGTCGGGTCGACCGGTACGCAGCAGTTCGAGGTAGTAGGCATCGGGGAAGTGGGTCTGATAGAAGGCGACACACTGCTCGGTCATCTGCCGGTTGCCCTTGAGCAGGAACTTGCCCACATCCCCCTCGCGGCCGCCTGAGAGGACGATCACCCCCTTGGCATGCTCGGCGAGCCAGCTCTTGTCGATAACCGGACGCCCCTGCACGTGGCCGCGCTGGTAACCGCGGGAAATAAGCAGGGTGATGTTCTGGTAGCCGTCGTTATCCATGGCGAGCAGGGTGAGACGGAACTGCTCGTCGCCGAGCTCATCGCTCTGCACCCAAAAGTCGGCACCGACGATGGGCTTGATCCCCTTGCCGTGTGCCGCGCCATAGAAGCGCACCAGACCGCACATGTTCATCTGATCGGTCAGCGCCAGCGCCGGCATGTTGTTGGCCGCAGCCGCCCCGACGATGGGGTTGATCTTCTGCAGGCCATCGACCATGGAGAAGTCGGAGTGGACTCGCAGGTGGATAAAACGGGGTTCAGCCATCGTCATCTCCTCTCGCTGCTCAAACTAAATGGCATGGTCTACTCGATCCCCAGTGCGCGGCGCACCGGTTTGAAGCTCTTGCGATATTCGGGCAACGGGCCCCGTTCGGCCAGAATGGCGAGGTGCTCAGCGGTCGGATAACCCTTGTGGCGGGCAAAACCATATTCGGGATGACGGCTGTCCAGCTCGGTCATCTCCGCATCGCGGGTCACCTTGGCGAGGATCGAGGCGGCGCTGATGGCGGCCACCAGACTATCGCCCTTGACCACGGCGCGCGCTTCCATCGGCAATGCCGGGCAGCGGTTGCCATCGATAAAGACCAGCTCGGGGGTGACCTTCAACCCCGCCACGGCGCGCTGCATCGCCAGCATGGTGGCATGCAGGATGTTGAGCTCGTCGATCTCCTCCGGAGTGGCGCGACCGATGGCCCAGGCGAGCGCTTTCTCTTTGATCTCGTCAAACAGGGCGAGGCGCTTCTTCTCGGAGAGCTTCTTGGAGTCGTTTAGCCCCGCGATCGGATTGGCGGGGTCGAGAATAACCGCAGCGGTGACCACGTCACCCACCAGGGGGCCACGGCCCACTTCGTCCACACCGGCAACCAGCTTGTCGTCAGGAATATCGATCATCATCTTGTAGCCTTGAATCAAAACAGGCCCCGTGGGGCCTGACTGGGGTCGACTGGCGCGGCATTACCGCTCGGAAAACGGATTAACGGGCTGCGCGGCGCAATCGACCGTCCGAAATAGCGTTATCTGCCGAGCAGATCCGCCACCGCATCGGCGGCCTGCGAGTCGGCATTGCAGCGGATCAGCTGGTGCAGCTCGGTGAAGGTGTTGACCAGCGCACTGTTGTCGTGCTCGAAGTACTTGCTCACCTCTTCCACCAGATTCTCCGGGGTGCACTCGTGCTGGATGAGTTCCGGCACCAGCATGCGACCGGCCAGCAGGTTGGGCAGAGAGACAAATTCGGTCTTCACCAGTCGCTGGGCCAGCCAGTAGCTGAAGGGCTTGAGCTTGTAGCCCACCACCATCGGCTTTTTCACCAGCATGGCTTCGAGCGCCGCGGTGCCGGAGGCTAGCATCACCACGTCGGCGGCGATCATCGCCTCGCGGCCCTGCCCTTCCAGCAGCACCATGTCGAGACCCGGCGCTACCTCGGCCTTGATGGCCATAAACTGCTCGCGCCGTTTCTGGTTGACCAGCGGCACGATGAAGCCGAGATCCGGATAGCGCACCGTCAGGTGTTTGCACGCTTCGAGAAACAGGGGGGACATAAAGCCCACTTCTGCGGTGCGGCTGCCCGGCAGCACTGCCAGCCAGCGGCGATTGGCATCGATACCGAGATTGCGACGCACGGCAGCCTGATCCGGCACCAATGAAATATCATCCGCCATGGTGTGACCAACAAAACGGCAAGGGGCGTCGAAGCGGTCGTAAAAGGCTTTCTCGAACGGCAGGAAGGCGAGCACCATGTCGGTAGCGGCCTTGATCTTGTGAATGCGGTTTTGGCGCCAGGCCCACACAGAGGGGCTGACATAGTGAACCGTCTTGATACCGGCGCGGCGCAGTTTCAGCTCCACTCCGATATTGAAATCCGGTGCATCCACGCCGATGAAGATATCGGGCGGATTGGCAATAAAGTGGCGCAGCAGTTCGCGACGAACCTTGAGGATGCGCGGCAGACGGCCAAGCACCTCGGTAATCCCCATGACGGAGAGCTCTTCCATCTCGAACAGCGCCTTGACGCCGAGGGCCTGCATCCGCGGCCCGGCGATCCCTTCGAACTGCGCATCCGGGTAACGGGCCTGCAGCTCGCGCACCAGACCGGCAGCCAGAATGTCGCCGGAGACTTCTCCGGCGACGATACCGATACGAACCGGATCAGGCACGGATGATCCCGCGCTCGTTATCTTTGAGGAAGTCCACATAGAGCTGGACGGCCGGTTCGGCTTGCGCCATCTCGATCAGCACCGGCAGCACCTCTTCGATGGTCTTGCCGGAGCGGAAGATCTCTTTGTAGGCACGCTTGACGGCAGAGATAGCCTCGGCGCTGAAACCGCGGCGACGCAGACCTTCGGAGTTGACCCCGAACGGCTTGGCGTAGTTGCCGGCGGCCATTACGTAAGGCGGCACGTCCTTGTTCAGGGCGGCGCAGCCACCGACGAAGGCGTGGGAGCCGACGCGGCCGAACTGGTGAATGGCGGAGAGACCACCAAAGATCACGAAGTCACCGATCACCACGTGGCCCGCCAGGGTCGCGTTGTTGGCGAAGATGCAGTTGTCACCGATGATGCAGTCATGGGCAACGTGAACGTTGACCATGAACAGGTTACCGCTGCCGACCTTGGTCAGGCTCTGATCCTGAATGGTGCCACGGTGGAAGGTGCAGTTCTCGCGAATGACGTTGTTGTCGCCAATCTCGAGGAAGGTGCGCTCACCGGCGTACTTCTTGTCCTGGCAATCCTCACCGATGGAGGTGTGCTGGAAGATCTTGTTGCCGCGACCAATCTTGGTCGGGCCCTTGATCACCACATGGGAACCTACCCAGGTGTTGTCACCGATTTCCACCTCGGCGCCGATGACAGAAAAGGGGCCGATTTCAACCCCTTTACCGATCACGGCAGACTCATGGACGATGGCAGTATCGTGAATGATGGCAGTCTGGTCGATCACGTGTGTTAAACCTCGCGTTTGGCGCACATCAGCTCGGCGGTACAGACCACTTCACCGTCGACGGTGGCGACACCGGTGAACTTGGCAATACCGCGACGCTCTTTCAGGAACTCCACGTCGAGCACCAGTTGGTCACCGGGGCCGACCGGACGCTTGAAGCGAGCGTTGTCGATTGAGGCAAAATAGTAGAGTTCGTTGGGAGACGGCTTGCCCACCATGGTAAAGGCCAGGATACCGGTGGCCTGTGCCATCGCTTCCAGGATCAGTACGCCCGGGAACACCGGCTTGGCCGGGAAGTGCCCCTGGAAGATCGGCTCGTTGAACGAGACGTTCTTGATGGCACGCAGGGTTTTGCGCTCATCGCTGATCTCGTAGTCGTCTACACGATCCACCATCAGAAACGGATAACGGTGGGGCAGCAGATCCATGATTTCCTGGATACCCAGGCTCTTCTTTTCAGTAGTCAAAACAGTACCCTATACCAATCGTGATTATTCTTGATCCAGCTTCTTCTCAAGCTTGCTTAACCGCTTGTGCATCTCTTCAATACGCATCACCCGGGCGGCGGTCTTGCGCCACTCTTTATTGGTTTGCAGAGGGATGCCGGAAGAGTAGACACCGGGCTCGGTAATGGGTCGCATCACCATGGCCATACCGGTAACGGTGGCCTGGTCGCAGATCTCCATATGCCCGTTAAAGACGGAAGCGCCGCCAATGATACAGTATTTGCCGACCTTGAGACTACCCGCCATCACGGTGGAGCCCGCCACGGCGGTGCCGTAACCGATCTCCACGTTGTGGGCGATCTGGCACTGGTTGTCGATGATGACGTTGTCAGCGATGCGGGTATCTTCCAGCGCACCGCGGTCAATGGTGGTACAGGCACCGATCTCGACCCGGTTGCCAATGGTCACACCGCCGAGCTGGGGGATCTTGATCCACTCGCCACGCTCGTTGGCATAACCGAAACCATCGGCGCCGATCACTGTGCCGGATTGAACCAGACAGTCGGTACCCATGGTCACATTGTGATAGAGGGTGACGTTGGCCCACAGCCGGGAGCGTGCTCCCAGCCGGGTATTTTTGCCAATAAAACAGCCCGGGCCAATGCGTACATCGTCACCCAGCACGACGCCGGATTCGATCACTGCATTGGCGCCGATGGCCACTCTCTCGCCCAGTTGCACGTCAGCCGCGATAACGGCGCTCGGATGGATATCCGTGGCCGGCTGCGGGGTGGTGTCCAGCAGTTGGGCTACCCGGGCAAAGCCCACATAGGGGTCTTTGAGCACCAGGGCATTGGTGGGACAAAATGGCAGATCCGCTTCTGTAATGAGCACTGCGGTCGCCTTGCTCTGCTCCAGATAGTGCCGGTACTTTTTGTTGGACAGGAAGGTGATATCCCCCTCCCCGGCCTTTTCCAATGTCGCTACCTTGCGGATTTCCAGGGTTCCGTCGCCATGGACCTGGGCCCCCAGTTGCTGGGCCAGCTGTGCGAGAGTGAATGCCATCAATTAGTTGCTCTTGCTTACCTGAGAAATAACCTGGCCGGAGATGTCCAGCTTGCTGGCGGCATACGGGGCGGCATTGCGCTCCAGCACCAGATCGTAACCATTGCTCTTGGCGATGGAATCGATGGCAGCCTGCACCTTGGTCAGGATCTTGTTGCGCTCTTCGGACTGACGGCGGCCGTTGTCCTGCTCAAAGGCTTGACGCTTCTGGTTGAACTCCATCTGCAGCTTGGCCAGCTTCTCCTGGTTCTGCTTCTTCTGCTCGGCGCTCATGAAGGCTTCATCCTTGCGGAACTTCTCGACCAGCTTCTGGCCTTCCTGTTCCAGCTTCTGCAGCTCACGCATACGCGGCTCGAATTCACCTTTCAGCTTGGCTGCAACGGCTTCACGCTGGGGCAGCTTTTGGAAGACTTCGCCCATATCAACCACGGCGATCTTGGTCTCAGCAAAGGCAGAACCCATGCCGGCAGCCATCAGTGCAAAGCTCAAACCAGCTACTTTCAACGCTTTATTCACACTTACTCCTTGTTCCCTCATGGCGAGGGCTACCTGATTTACCCGATTATGCAAGCGGCGTTAAGACCGTCTTGTTACCTGGTGAGGCACGCATACCGCGCGTCCCATCATTGAAGACCCCCACCGCATGGGTGGGGGCGAAACTCTGCTTAGAAAGTACGACCGATGTTGAAGGAGAAGACTTCGGTGCGATCCCCTTCATATTTCTTGATCGGCTTGGCCAAGGCAAACACCAGCGGGCCCATCGGCGAGAGCCACTGCAGGGAGACACCAGCAGAGACCCGGATATTGCCCGGGCTGGAGTAGTCCTGGCTCAGATAGTTGCAATCAGAACCGGCGGCGCAAGGATATGCTCCGTTGGCAAAATCAGTGCTCCAGACAGTACCTGCATCCATAAAGACGGTGGAACGGATCTGCGGACGATAGGTCTCGGAGACGAACGGGGTCGGGAAGACCAGCTCCAGTGTTGCAACGGCCAGAGCGTTACCGCCCACCGAGGTGTCGGAACCTTCATAACTGCCGGTCTCACAAGGTTGACTGCCAGTACAAGTGCCAACCCCCGGTTTGTTGTAGGTCTTGTAAATCGCCTTGGGACCAATGGTGTTGCTCTTGAAGCCACGTACCGTATCGAAACCGCCGGCATAGTAGTTCTCGAAGAACGGCAGCATGGGGTCATCGCCATAGCCGTTACCGTAGGAGACGCGCCCCTTGCCAATCATCACCCAGTTATGATCCGCATCGAGCGGGAAGTAATGGGCATCTTCGGCGGAGAGCTTGTAGTACTGCAGTTCCATGCCCGGTACGGTCACCTTGGCGTTGACACGCTGGCGGTCACCGGCGGTCGGGAACATCCCCTTGTTCAGGGTGGAGCGGGTCCAGCCAGCGGTGACATCGACGGTCACAAAGTCGAGGTTGGAACCATCCTGTGAATAGAGATTCCAGAACTGATCCATCTGCACCGACTGGCGGTTATCATTCCACTGATCCCAGCAATAGGTATTGCCGTCAGTATCCGGATTGTCCTTTAGACATTCCTGATAGTTCTGGCTATTGAATGAGGGACGACTCAGCTTGGTGCTCTCGATACCGGTACTGAAGTCGAGACGGTTGAACTCGTTGACCGGGAAGCCGCTGGAGAGACGGAAACCGATGGTTTCGTTCTCGTAATCGACGATATCGGCATCATCGGCGCGGAACTGGTTGTAGTAGACCCGACCACCCAGGCTGACACCATCTACGGTGAAGTAGGGATCGTTGTAGCTCAGGTCAACGTTCTTGGAGTAGTCGTTGGTGCTGGCGTTGATGGAGACCGTTTTACCGGTACCCATAAAGTTATTCTGAGAGATCCCCGCCTGCAGGCTCAGACCCGATTCGGTACCGTAACCGATACCGGCGTTGATGGAGCCTGCTGGCTGCTCCTTGACCTTGAAGTCGAGGTCAACCAGATCATCGTTGCCCGGCACCCGCTTGGTGTCCACTTC
Source organism: Aeromonas sp. FDAARGOS 1407 (assembly GCF_019048725.1). Classification (NCBI taxonomy): domain Bacteria; kingdom Pseudomonadati; phylum Pseudomonadota; class Gammaproteobacteria; order Aeromonadales; family Aeromonadaceae; genus Aeromonas; species Aeromonas sp. FDAARGOS 1407. The sequence continues at coordinate 2,018,929 of NZ_CP077399.1, read as the reverse complement.
GACGCTCTCGAAATAACCAAGGCGGTTGAGACGGCTCTTGGACTGCTCGATGTTGTCGGAGGAGAGCCAGGTGCCTTCCATCTGGCGCATCTCGCGACGCAGTACCTGATCTTCGGTGGTGGCGTTACCGCTGAAGTTGATATTGCGCACATAGACACGGGGGCCCGGTTCAACGTTGACGATCAGCTCCACTTCCTTGGTCTTGTCATTGATCTGCGGGAAGGTGACTACTTTCGGATAGGCATAACCGTAACGACCGAGGAACTTGGAGAGCACCTCTTCGGTATGAGTCACCTGACTGGCGGAGTAGGTGCTGCCAGCAGCAATCGGGATCAATCCCTTCATCTCGCCACCGCGATCGATCAGGTCACCCTTGAGCTGGACGCCGGAGACCTTGTACTGATCCCCTTCCTTGATGTTGAGGGTGACGTAGACGCCCTTCTTGTCGGGGGTCATGGAGACCTGGGTAGACTCCTGCTGGAAGCGGATATAACCGCGGTCCATGTAGTAGGAGCGCAGGGTCTCGATATCACCGGCCAGTTTCTGCTTCTGATAGCGCTGGTCGGCGGTAAAGTTCCACCAGGGCACTTCGTCGCGCAGGGAGAGCTGGGCAATCAGCTTCTCTTCAGGGAAGACGCTGTTGCCGACAATATTGATCTGCTGGATCTTGGCCGCTTCCCCTTCCACGAAGGTGAACTTGAGATCGACCCGGTTGCGCGGCAACGGGGTGACGATGGCCTTGACCTTGGCGGAGTATTTACCCACGCCATAGTAGAAATCTTCCAGTCCCTTCTCGAGGGAAGTGAGCACGGTGCGATCCAGCGGATCGCCCACACGGATACCGGAGGACTCCAGACTCTGGGTCAGTTGCTCCTCTTTGATATCCTTGTTGCCGGCAAACTCGATGCTGGAGATGGTCGGACGCTCCTTGACCATCACCTGCAGCACCTGGCCGTCACGGTAAACCTTCACATCCTCGAAGTTACCCGAGGCATAGAGCTTTTTGATGGCGCTGGCCAAAGCCACGGAGTCGACGGTATCACCGACCCGGATCGGCAGGTTCAACAGTGCGGCACCCAGGGTCACCCGTTGCAGACCTTCGACCTGGATATCTTGCACCACAAAAGAGGCAGGGGCCGCCTGGGCCAGGAAACTGGCACCCAGCAGGCAACTCAACACCAATGCTTTTTTAACAGCCATTTTGTTCTTATGTGTCCTTGTTGATGCTCTGGCCTCAGAGGCGAGCGAAATCGTTAAACAGCGCAATGCCCATCAATAACATCAGAATGGCGGCGCCGATCCTGAAACCCACTTCCTGTATTTTCTCTGATACCGGCTTGCCGGTGACCGCTTCGATCAGGAAATAGACCAGATGGCCACCATCGAGCACCGGCAGGGGGAACAGATTGATAATTCCCAGGTTGACGCTGATGAGCGCCAGAAAACTCAAGAAATAGACCAGACCATAGTCGGCACTGCTGCCGGCGCCCTTGGCAATGGAGATGGGGCCGCTCAGGTTGTCCAGCGACACGATGCCAGCGACCAGCTTGCCAATCATGTCAAAGGTGAGCGTGATCAGGCTCCAGGTCTTGTCCGCGCCATGCCACAGCGCCTGCAAAGGCCCATACTGTAACAGAATTCGATATTCATCCGGTAATGGAACCAGTTGCGGCGAGAGACCGACGAATCCTACCAGCTTGCCCTGCACCTTGCGGCTATCCGGGGTCAGGGTCAGGTTGAGGTCACTGTTGTTGCGCTCAACCACCACTTGCAGGGGTTCGCCCGGAGCCTGCTGCACCAGTTCGACAAACTGGGCCCACGCGGTAATAGGCTGATCGCCGACCTGTTTGATACGGTCACCGACCTGCAGCCCCGCCTTTTCACTGGCACTCTTGGCCACCACGGCAGCCACGACTGGCAGCACTTTGCCACTCAGGGGGACGATCCCCAAGCTGCCGATGGGCGACTCTTTATCCGGATCAAAAGTCCAGCCGGTCAGCGACAAGGTTTTATCGGTGGCATAGCTGGTATTGGGTGCCTGCACTTTCAGGGTGACTGCATCATCACCCAGATGGCTGATAAGGGCGTAAGTGACGCTCTCCCAGTCACCGGTCTGCTCATCGCCGACCCCGACAATCTCCATCCCCGGCAGCACACCCGCCTCGGCAACTATGGATGCCGGACGCACTTCACCGATCACAGGCTTGACGCTCGGCACCCCGATGATAAACATCAGCCAGAGTGCAAACAGGGCAAAGACGAAGTTGGCCATAGGACCTGCGGCAACAATCGCCATCCGCGCCCAGACACTCTTGTGGTTGAAGGCGTACTGCTCGTCACCGGGCTTGAGTTCATCGACCCGGCCATCGAGCATCTTGACGTAACCACCGAGCGGGATCAGCGCCAGCACATATTCGGTGCCATCCTTACCCATCCGGCGCCAGATCGCCTTGCCAAAACCGATAGAGAAGCGCTCAACCTTGACGCCACAACGACGAGCTACCCAGAAGTGACCAAACTCGTGCACCGCGACCAGCAGGCCCAGCGCAACAACAAAGGCACCGATATTCCACAACACACCGCCCATCAGCCAAGCTCCTCAATCAAAGTGTGAGCACGGGCTCTTGCCGCACCGTCCAGGGCAAACAGATCATCGAGCGAGCCGACGGCGCTGCTCTCCAGCGCCAGCATCACTGCCTCGTTGATCCGGGCAATATCCATAAAGCCGATGCGCCCGGCCAGGAAGGCGGCAACCGCCTCCTCGTTGGCTGCATTGAGCGCAGTGGTCGCCGCTTGTCCCTTCTGGCAGGCATTGATGGCCAGTGCCAGACAGGGATAGCGATCATAATCAGGCCGGATAAAGCTGAACTCTCCGACACTGAAGAAATCCAAAGGTTCCACACTGGAGGGGATGCGATTGGGATAAGCCAGCGCATGGGCGATGGGGGTACACATATCCGGATTGCCAAGCTGAGCCAGCACGGAGCCATCCTTGTACTGCACCATGGAGTGGATCACCGACTGCGGGTGGATCACCACCTGGATCTGCTCGGGCGCAGCATTGAACAGCCAGCGCGCCTCGATGTACTCCAGCCCCTTGTTGATCATGGTGGCGGAGTCGACCGAAATCTTGGCCCCCATCGACCAGTTGGGATGCGCGATGGCCTGCGCCGGCGTCACCTTCGCCAGCTCGCTGATCTCGGTGTAACGGAACGGGCCGCCGGAACCGGTCAGCAAAATCTTGCTGATCCCCGCCGCAGCCAGATCGCAAAAACCGGGCTGGCGCTGCACAGCGGTCGGCAGACACTGGAAGATGGCATTGTGTTCGCTGTCGATGGGCAGCAGCTCGGCGCCATGTTCGCGCACGGCTTCCATGAAGAAAGCACCGGACATCACCAGCGCCTCCTTGTTGGCCAGCAAAATACGCTTGCCGGCACGTACCGCGGCCATGGTCGGGGCCAGTCCGGCCGCACCGACGATGGCGGCCATCACGCTATGGGTGTCGGGGTGAGCGGCCACATCGCAGAGGGCTGCTGCACCAGACATGACCCTGGTCGCACTGCCGTGCGCTTTCAGACGGGCAGCGAGTTCACGGGCGGCATCCTCATCGACCATCACGGCAAAACGGGGGGAGAATTCGAGGCAGTCCCGCAACATGGCATCCACGTTGCGGGCGGCGGTCAACGCCAACACTTGCCAACTGCCCGGGTTATGGCGCAGCACTTTCAAGGTACTCTGACCAATGGAGCCAGAGGCCCCCAGAATAACCAGTGACTTGTGCATCAAAACTCCTGACTGAGTAGCAGATAACTGAGCAGAAACACCGGCAGGGCGGCGGTCAGGCTGTCGATCCGGTCAAGAATGCCGCCATGACCAGGCAGCAGAGTGCCGGAGTCCTTGATGCCTGCTTCGCGCTTGAACATGCTCTCGGTCAGATCGCCGAGTACGGAGGCAAGCACCGCCAGCAGAGAGCAAAACAGCACGGTGATCATCTTGGCAGGAACAAATCCCATCGACCAGGTAACGCCGATGGCCAGCAGGCTGGCGGTAAAGAGGCCGCCACACATTCCTTCGATGGTTTTGCCCGGACTCACAGCAGGTGCCAGCTTGTGCTTGCCGAATGCCTTGCCGAAAAAATACGCGCCAGAATCTGCCGCCCAGACCAGTCCCATCACGAACAAGAGGATCCAGGCGCCCATCATGGGGTCATGGTAAAAGTTGTAACCACGGATGGCGACCAGCGACCAGAAGAAGGGAACCAGGGTCACCAGACCAAACAGCGACTTGAGCCAGATAGACTCTTTCCACAACTTGGCGCTCTGGGGATAACGCAGCACCAGCAGCAGACCCAGCAGCCACCAGCTTACCGCGGTCCAGAGCACGCCCATCAAGAGGGGGTGCAGATGGGGCGTCCAGAGTTGCTCTACCGGCAGCCAAAAGAGGCTGGCACCGAGCAACAGACAAAATACGATGGGTAACCATTGCTGCGGAGCAGCAGAGACAAACCCGCTCCATTCGCGACTGGCCAACAAAAACACCAGCGCAGCCAACAGGGCAAAAAATTTCAATGGCAGAAAGAAGAGCGCCCCCAACACCAGGGGGATCAACATCAAAGCAGTAATAATTCGTTGTTTTAGCAAAAGAAACCTCTCTCTTGGGAGCGGGGTTTAGCCGGTCTGCTGCTCGGCGATCAATTCCCGTATCTGTTCACCCGTGCAACCGAAGCGACGCTCGCGGGCAACGAAAGAGGCAACCGCCTCACTGAACTCGGCCTCGTCAAAATCGGGCCACAGGACCGGGGTAAAATAGAGTTCGGCATAGGCGAGCTGCCACAGGACAAAGTTGCTGATGCGATGATCCCCGCCGGTGCGGATCAACAGATCCACGGGGGGAAGATCAGCCATGCAGACATGACGACCCAATGCCGCCTCATCGACCGCCTCGGCATCCAGTTCACCCGCCGCCACGGCCCGTGCCAGGGTCCGGGCCGCCTGGGCGATGTCCCACTGACCGCCATAGTTGGCGGCGATATTGAGGGTCAATCCCTGATTGTTGGCGGTCAGGGCTTCCGCCTTGGCGATTTTGGCCTGCAACCGCTCACTAAAGCGAGCAGTATCGCCAATCACCTTGAGCCGGATCCCGTTGTTGTGCAGTTTCTGCACCTCACGACCCAGCACTGTGATGAACAGTTCCATCAAGGCACTGACCTCCCCTTCCGGGCGGCGCCAGTTCTCGCTGGAGAATGCAAACAGAGTCAATGCCTCGATCTTGGCACGCGCAGCAAAGGTAACGGCCTCGCGCACTGACTTGACGCCCGCCTTGTGGCCATAAACCCGCATCTTGCCTCGGTTCTGGGCCCAGCGACCGTTACCATCCATGATGATGGCGACGTGACGGGGTAAAGACGAGTTGGCACAATCACCCAACGCAGCCAAAAGCGACATGTAATTCTCCCACAAAGACAAAAGCGCCGTGCAGGGGCACTACACGGCGCTCGTAATATACCTTTCAGACGGTTAGATTTCCATTAGCTCCTTCTCCTTTACGGCAAGGGCCTCATCGACCAGCTTGATGTAGGAGTCGGTCAGTTTCTGGATCTCTTCCTGAGCGCGACGGTCGTCGTCTTCGGAGATCTCTTTGTCCTTCAGCAGCGCTTTCAGATCGGCGTTGGCGTCACGACGGATGTTGCGCACGGCAACACGGGCGTTTTCCGCTTCGGCACGGACGATCTTGGTCAGGTCACGACGGCGCTCTTCGGTCAGCGGCGGCAGCGGCACACGCAGGGTCTGGCCATTGCTGGACGGGTTCAGGCCCAGATCGGAGGTCAGGATCGCCTTCTCTACCGCCTGGATCATGGAGCGGTCAAAAATGGAGATGGAGAGGGTGCGAGCATCTTCTGCCACGACGTTGGCCAACTGTTTCAGCGGAGTGGCAGCACCGTAATACTCAACCTGGATGCCGTCGAGCAGGCTCGGATGAGCACGACCGGTACGGATCTTGGACATCTGGGTCTTGAGCGACTCAACGCTCTTGCCCATACGGTCCTTGGCGTCGTTTTTAATCTCGTTGATCACAGTGGTTTTCCTTTTGGCGAACGAGCCGTCTACAGCTCGTATCTATCTTATTTGCTGACGTGATGGATCAGGGTGCCTTCCGGCTCACCCATGATAACCCGGCGCAGGGCACCCGGTTTGTTCATGTTGAACACGCGGATCGGCAGGTCATGGTCACGGGCCAGAGTAAAGGCAGCAAGATCCATCACCTTGAGCTCTTTTTCAAGAACTTCATCATAACTCAGTTCATGATACAGCACGGCATCCGGATTCTTAACCGGATCCTCGTTGAAGACACCATCGACCTTGGTGGCTTTCAGCACCACGTCGGCTTCGATCTCGATCCCGCGCAGGCAGGCGGCAGAATCGGTAGTAAAGAAGGGGTTGCCGGTACCGGCGGAGAAAATTACCACCTTGCCAGCGCGCAGCTGGCTGATGGCTTCTGCCCAGACATAGGAGTCACAGATTCCTTGCAGGGAGATGGCAGACATCAGACGGGCATTCACATAAGCACGATGCAGGGCATCACGCATGGCCAGACCGTTCATCACGGTCGCCAGCATACCCATGTGGTCGCCCACCACACGGTTCATGCCAGCTTTGGCAAGACCGGCGCCACGGAACAGGTTGCCGCCACCGATGACCAGACCGACCTGAACACCCAGCTCAACCAGTTCTTTGATCTCTTGGGCCATCCGATCCAGCACGGCCGGATCAATGCCAAAACCCTCGGATCCTTGCAGGGCTTCACCACTCAACTTCAGAAGAACACGTCTGTATGCAGGCTTGGGATTGGTACTCATGTCACTGATTCCTGGTCATATAAAGACCGCGACATAAGTCGCGGTCTGGGGAAACGGAAAAACCGGTTCGATTAGGCCTTTTGAGCGGCCGCGATTTGAGCTGCAACTTCAGCAGCGAAATCGGTCTCTTGCTTCTCGATGCCTTCGCCCACTTCGAAACGGGTGAAGGAAACAACGTCAGCACCTTCTTTCTTCAGCAGTTCGGCAACGGTCATGGAAGGATCTTTCACGAACGGCTGACCAGTCAGGGAAACCTCACCGGTGAACTTCTTCATGCGGCCTTCAACCATCTTCTCGGCGATCTCTTTCGGCTTGCCAGAGTTGACGGCGATGTCGATCTGGATTTCGCGCTCTTTGGCAACGACGTCGGCAGATACATCTTCCGGCTTGACGAATTGCGGGCTGTTGGCAGCTACGTGCATGGCCAGATCTTTGGCCAGCTCGTCGGTACCGCCGACCAGCTTGGTGATAACACCGATACGGGAACCGTGAACGTAGGTACCCAGGTTGTCACCTTCAACCAGCATCACGCGACGCAGGTTCATGTTCTCACCGATCTTGGCGATCAGGTTGGTGATGGTCAGCTCTACGGACTCACCGTTGCCGAAGTCAGCGGCTTTCAGCGCGTCAACGTCAGCGATCTTCTGGGTAGCGGCGATCTCGACGATCTTCTGACCCATGGCCAGGAAGCCGGCATCCTTGGAAACGAAGTCAGTTTCGCAGTTCAGCTCGATCATGACGGCAACGTTGCCTTCGGTACGGGCGAAGATAACGCCTTCAGCGGCGATACGGCCAGCTTTCTTGGCGGCTTTGGCCTGACCGGATTTACGCATGTTCTCGATAGCCAGCTCGATATCACCGTTGGCTTCTTCCAGCGCTTTTTTGCAATCCATCATGCCAGCGGCGGTGCGCTCGCGCAGTTCTTTTACCAGGGCGGCAGTAATGTTTGCCATGTCCAGTATCCTCGGTCTTGAATTGACAAGAAACAGGGGCCACAAGGGCCCCTGCTAACCAATTACATCAGCTTGGTTAATAAGGGCTTTACAGACCTTATCAATTACTCAGCTTCAACGAAGCCATCTTGTTCAGCTTGAACAACGATGTCCTGAGCGCGAGCTTCCAGTACGGTGTCAGCAGCAGCATTCAGGTACAGCTGAACGGCACGGATAGCGTCGTCGTTACCCGGGATGACGTAATCAACGCCGTCCGGGTTGGAGTTGGTATCAACGATGGAAACTACCGGGATACCCAGGTTGTTGGCTTCTTTGATAGCGATGTGCTCGTGGTCAGCATCGACAACGAACAGAACGTCAGGCAGGCCGCCCATGTTCTTGATACCACCCAGGCTCTTCTCCAGCTTTTCCATTTCGCGAGTACGCATCAGCGCCTCTTTCTTGGTCAGCTTGTCGAAGGTACCGTCCTGGCTCTGGGTTTCCAGATCTTTCAGGCGCTTGATGGACTGACGAACGGTTTTCCAGTTGGTCAGCATGCCGCCCAGCCAGCGGTGGTTGACGTAGAACTGGTCGCAACGCTCAGCGGCTTCTTTGACGGCTTCAGACGCGGCACGCTTGGTACCTACGAACAGTACCTTGCCCTTCTTGGCAGCTACGGAGCTGATGAAGTTCATGGCATCGTCAAACATCGGAACGGTTTTTTCCAGGTTGATGATGTGAACCTTGCTGCGGGCACCGAAGATGTAGGATTTCATTTTCGGGTTCCAGTAACGAGTCTGGTGACCGAAGTGAACGCCGGCTTGCAGCATGTCGCGCATAGAAACTTTAGCCATTTTATACCTCTGTATTGGGGTTAGGCCTCCACACATCCCATGTAACCGACCCCAGAGGGGCACCCCGGTACAGGTGTCGATGTGTGTGTGTTGTTTAAGTAAGGGTGATGAAACAGGGACCCATGATCCCCATTCCGGCGCGCTTTATACCATAAGTTTGCTCAGGACACCACCGGCGACACATCAAACGGGTGTGAAATCTGGATCCCGTCAGGAGAGGCTGCAACGTCGATTTGACGTTGTGATGACAATCACACTGGAAGTGAGCAGGGGTTGCGGATAAAATTTTGCCCTGATTGCAAACGCATCTATTTTTCATTACCTGCCCGACCAGCCGTTGCTGGTTGTTGCGGCAGGCCGCAAGAGAGATCCCATGTCCATTAAAATCAAGACACCGGAAGAGATTGAAAAGATGCGCGTTGCCGGCCGATTGGCCGCCGATGTGCTGGTCATGATTGCGCCCCATGTCAAAGCTGGCGTCACCACTGACGAACTGAACACCCTGTGCCACAACTACATCGTTGACGTGCAGCAGGCCATCCCGGCCCCTCTCAACTACCACGGCTTCCCCAAATCCATCTGCACCTCGGTGAATGATGTGATCTGCCACGGCATTCCGAATCACAAGAAGCTGCGCGACGGCGACATCATCAACCTGGACATCACCGTCATCAAGGATGGCTACCACGGCGATACCTCCGCCATGTTCATCGTGGGCGAGACCACGCCGCTGCGCCGCCAGCTGTGCAAGGTCGCCCAGGAGAGCCTCTACGCCGCCATCAAGACGGTGCGCCCGGGTGCCTGCATCACCGAGATCGGCGCCGTGATCCAGCCCATCGTCGAGAAGGCCGGCTTCTCCGTGGTACGTGACTACTGCGGCCACGGCATCGGTGCCGAATTCCACGAAGAGCCGCAGATCCTGCATTACCGCAACAGCGGCAAGCTGGAGCTCAAGGCCGGCATGTGCTTCACCATCGAGCCCATGGTCAACAGCAAGAAGTATCACTGCAAGGTCAACCCGAAGGATGGCTGGACCGTGACCACCAAGGATGGCGGCGACTCCGCCCAGTGGGAACACACCCTGCTGGTGACCGAAGATGGCTGCGAGATCCTGACCCTGCGCCCTGACGACACCATCGACCGTTTCATCAAACACGGTTAACATTGAACCCCGGCCCTGCTCAGAAGCGCCGGGGTTTTTATTGCCCGTTTTCGCCATTTCCCAGCCACCTGCGTGTGAGATGCCATGGACGCCAGCCTGCTTTCCCCCCACCTGTTACCCGACGATCAGCTTACCCGTGACAACTGCAAGGAGTACCTGAGTCGTTTCCTTGGCTGGCTGCACGCCCGCTTCGACGCCGGCGACAACATCATCGAGCTGGTTGCCACCCGCTCGGAGTACATGGATCAGCTGCTGACCCGGTTGTGGCAAAAATTCGGCTTCGACAAGACGGATCTCGCCCTGATCGCGGTGGGAGGGTATGGCCGGGGTGAGCTGCACCCCCACTCCGACATCGACCTGCTGATCCTCTATGACGGCGACGAGCTGGACGAGGTGCTGGGGCTGCGCATCGGTGAGTTCATCACCCTGTTGTGGGATCTGAAACTGGAAGTGGGCCAGGCGGTGCGCAACGTGGCAGAGTGTATCGAGCAGGGGCGGGCCGACATCACGGTGGCCACCAACCTGATTGAGGCGCGCTACATCACCGGCCGCCAGGCGGGCTTTCAGCAGCTCAGGGAGGCAACCGGCCCAGAACACTTCTGGCCAAGCGAGCAGTTCTTCAAGGCCAAGCGCCAGGAGCAGGCCGAACGCCACCAGCAGTTCCTCGGTACCGCCTACAAGCTCGAACCCGATCTCAAGTGCAATCCGGGGGGACTGCGCGACATCCAGACCCTGGCCTGGGTGGCCCGCCGCCACTTCGGTGCCACCACCCTGTTCGAGATGACCAGCCACGGTTTTCTCAATCGCGCCGAATACCGCGAGCTGCTCGACTGCCAGAACTTCCTGTGGAAGGTGCGCTTCGCCCTGCACATGGCCATCAACAAAGGGGACAACCGCCTGCTGTTCGATCGCCAGCGCACCGTGGCCCAGATGCTGGGCTTTGAGGGGGAAGGCAACACCCCGGTCGAGCAGATGATGAAGCGCTTCTACCAGACGGTGCGACGGGTCTCCGAACTCAACGAGATGCTGTTGCAGCTGTTTGACGAGGCGATCCTCGGCAACACCGCCATGGACGTGCGCCGCCTCTCCGATGAATTCCAGCTCCGTGGCCGCCTCATCGATGCGGTGGATGCCGAACTGTTTGCCCGCGAACCCGCCGCCATCCTGCGCCTCTTCTACCAGATGGCGCAGCATTCCGAGATAGCGGGCATTCACTCGGCCACCTTGCGCCAGCTGCGCGAGGCGCGGCGCAAGCTCAACTGCTGGCTGCAGGATATCCCCGAGTGCCGCCGCCTGTTTATGGCGCTGTTGCGTCACCCCAATGGCATCGGCCAGCCCCTCAGCCTGATGCACAAGTACGGGATCCTGGCGGCCTATCTGCCCCAGTGGAACCTGATTGTCGGCCAAATGCAGTTCGACATGTTCCATGCCTACACGGTGGATGAACATACCCACCGGCTGCTCAAGAACATCCATCAGTTTCCCAATCCGGCCAGCCGCCAGACCCACCCGCTCTGCCACGAGGTGTTTACCCGGCTGCGCAAGCCGGAGCTGCTCTATGTAGCCGCCCTGTTCCACGACATCGCCAAGGGGCGGCGTGGCGATCACTCGGAACTCGGCGCCGTCGATGCGCTGGAGTTCTGCCAGCTGCACGGTCTGGATCGCTACGAGAGCCGACTGGTCGCCTGGCTGGTGCGCCACCATCTGCTGATGTCGGTCACCGCCCAGCGCCGCGATATCTACGATCCCGACGTGGTCACCGACTTTGCCCAGAAGGTGCGCGACGAACAGCATCTCGACCTGCTCTACTGCCTCACCGTGGCCGATATCTGCGCCACCAACGATACCCTGTGGAACGACTGGAAGGGCACCCTGCTGCGGGAGCTCTACTTCGCGACCCAGAAGGCGCTGCGCCAGGGGCTGGAGAACCCGCCCGACATGCGGCTGCGCATTCGCGAAAACCAGCGTCAGGCCAAGCAGATCCTGGCCCAGCGGGATGTATCGGAAGAAGCCGTCAACCGCTTGTGGGCCGACTTCAAGGCCGACTACTTCCTGCGCCACAGCCCGGAACAGATCGCCTGGCACTGCCGCCACATCATCGAACACGGCGACAACCCGGCCCCTCTGGTGATCATCGGCAAGCACCCGACCCGGGGTGGCAGCGAGGTATTTATCTACTGTCGCGACACCCCGAACCTGTTCGCCACCGTAGCCTCGGCACTGGATCAGAAGAACCTCAACATCCACGACGCCCAGATCATGAACTCGCGCAGCAACTTCGTGCTCGATACCTTCGTGGTGCTGGAGCCGAGCGGCGAGCCCATCAGTCCGAACCGTACCGCGCCCATCAAGAAGGCGCTGGAGAAAGCGTTGCAGGAGCCCGGCAAGCTGGTGCTGCGCAGCAAGCCCCTGTCACGACGCCACCGCCAGTTCAGCGTACCGACCCGGGTGGTGTTTCTGCCCCGCTCTTCGCCCACTAAAGGGGAGAGCCGTCACACCCTGATGGAGTTGACTGCCCTCGATACCCCCGGCCTGCTGGCGCGGATCGGTGCCGTTTTCCAGCAGTGCGGACTGTCGCTGCACGCCGCCAAAATTGCCACTTTCGGTGAGAGGGTCGAGGACTTTTTCAGCCTGACCAGCCTCGATGGCGAGCCATTGACCGCCGAGCAGCAAAAACAGCTGGAAGAGCGACTGGTACACCAGCTCAATCCCCAGCAGTCGGTACTGGATTAAGCGAAGAGTGATTCGAAAGAGGCTGATTGTCGGGCGTTTTTTGCCATGCCAAACAACTGGTTGGCGCACACCGGATGAAGAAATGGCCGCTGGCCGGAAGAATTCCGGTCAACCCCTTAAAAACAGTCGGAAAAGTGTGATACAACAAACAGAATTTTTTAAAGGAAACCTGTCATGACCGAGTTGCAACAGATCATTGAAGCGGCCTTCGAGCGCCGCGACACCATTACTCCGGGCTCCGTGGATAGCGCCACCAAGTCCGCCATCCTGCAAGCCATCGACCTGCTGGACTCCGGCAAGGCCCGCGTTGCCGAGAAGATTGCCGGCGAGTGGGTTGTTCACCAGTGGCTGAAGAAGGCAGTGCTGCTCTCGTTTCGCATCAACGACAACGGCATCATCAAGGGTGACGATGCCCAGTACTACGACAAGGTTCCCCTCAAGTTTTCCAACTACACCGAAGAGCAGTTCCGCGAAGCGGGTGTGCGTGTGGTGCCGCCGGCGACCGCCCGCAAAGGCTCCTTCATCGCCCCCAATACCGTGCTGATGCCCTCCTACGTCAACATCGGTGCCTACGTTGACGAAGGTACCATGGTCGACACCTGGGCCACCGTCGGTTCCTGTGCCCAGATCGGCAAGAACGTCCACCTCTCCGGCGGCGTCGGCATCGGCGGCGTGCTGGAACCATTGCAGGCCAACCCGACCATCATCGAGGACAACTGCTTCATCGGCGCCCGTTCCGAGGTGGTTGAGGGCGTCATCGTGGAAGAAGGCTCCGTCATCTCCATGGGCGTCTTCATCGGCCAGTCCACCCGCATCTATGACCGCGAAACCGGCGAAATTCACTACGGCCGCGTACCGGCGGGTTCCGTTGTGGTTTCCGGCTCCCTGCCCTCCAAGTGCGGCAAGTACAGCCTGTACGCTGCGGTGATCGTCAAGAAAGTCGATGCCAAGACTCGCGCCAAGGTGGGCATCAATGCCCTGCTGCGCTCCATCGACGAGTAACTGGCAGTCCTTTGAAAAAGAGCGCCTGATGGCGCTCTTTTTTTATCGTTGAAGAATGCTCTGTCGGTGCATCTCGCATGATGTTCGGAGAAGGCAAAAAGTGCCTTTTGAACCCCATTTGGATTTTGGCGCCCCTGTCACAGGCAAGCCACACCCGCTCGGTTAAGATAGATGACACAGGATCGTTTCAAACCAAGGAAGCCTGATGTACGAGAATCTGAAGAGCCTGGGGATCCAGGATCCCGCCTCCGTCGACAGCTACACCCTGCGCCAGGAGGCCAACCATGACATCCTCAAGATCTACTTCAAGAAGCAGAAAGGCGAGTTCTTCGCCAAGAGCGTGAAATTCAAATACCCTCGCCAGCGCAAGACCATGCTGGTCGACTCGGGTACCCATGAGTACAAGGATGTCACCGAGATCAACGCCAATCTCAAGTATGTGGTGGACGAGCTGGACAACCTGACTCAGGGCGTGCACGTTCAGGCCGATCCGGATATCAAGCAGAAGATCCTGCGCGACCTGCGCCATTTGGAAAAAGTGGTGCAAAACAAGATCAGCGAAATCGAGCGGGACCTCGAAAAGCTGTAATCCTGCTCTTCCCCAAAGAGCGCCCTGATGGCGCTCTTTTTATTGCCCTACACGCAGAATCCACATCACTGTCTCCACTTTCAAGGCAAACACCTGCTCTCCAAACAGAAAAACGGTGAATCACCCCATTTCCGCCTATCTGGCACGGCAACCCTCTACACGCTACAAAACGGAAAAAGGGAGGCTTGCGCCTCCCTTTTCGGAACTCCAGGATTCAAACAACCGGATTAGTTGCTCTTCATCCAGATATCCATGTCGGTTTTCAGGTTGTCGGACTTGGTGCCGAAGATGGCCTGTACGCCAGAACCAGCCACAACCACACCGGCAGCGCCCAGTTTCTTCAGACCAGCCTGGTCAACCTTGGCCACATCTTTCACGCCGACACGCAGACGGGTGATGCAGGCATCCAGAGAGGCGATGTTCTCTTTACCACCGAAGGCGGCAACCAGAGCGGCGGACATTTCGTCTTTACCTTGGCCCACGGACTCCTCGGCAGTCTCGTCTTCACGACCCGGAGTTTTCAGGTTCATGGCACGGATCACGAAGCTGAATACTACGTAGTAGATAGCGGCATAGACCAGACCCAGACCCACCAGCAGCAGCATGTTGCTGGCACGCGGGGATTGCACCACGAAGTCGATGAAGCCGTTGGAGAAGGTGTGACCGTGAACCACGCCCAGCATGTTGGTCAGCACGTAAGCCAGACCAGCCAGGACGGCGTGGATGGCATACAGTACCGGTGCCACGAACAGGAAGGAGAACTCGATCGGCTCGGTGATACCGGTCAGGAAGGAGGTCAGGGCAGCGGAGGCCATGATACCAACGACCTTGGCACGATTTTCCGGTTTGGCAGCGTGAGCGATGGCAAACGCGGCAGCAGGCAGACCGAACATCTTGAACAAGTAGCCACCGGCCAGCTGGCCGAAGCCATTACCGGCAGCGCGGGAGGCATCATCAGCAGTCAGGAAGCAGGTCATGATGCCGTGTACGGTTTCACCGGCACCGTTGACGCAGGTACCAGCCTGGTAGAAGAACGGTACGTTCCAGATGTGGTGCAGACCGAACGGGATCAGGGAACGTTCAACCACGCCATAGATACCGAAGGCCAGTACCGGGTTCTGGTTGGCAGCCCAGTCAGAGAAGGCACCGATGGCACCACCGACCGGCGGCCAAATCACGGACAGGATCACACCCAGACCAATAGACAGGAAACCGGTAATGATGGGCACGGCACGCTTGCCGGCGAAGAAGCCCAGATACTCTGGCAGCTGGATCTTGTAGAAGCGGTTGAAGGCCCAGGCGGCGATACCACCAGCCAGGATACCACCCAGTACACCGGTATCGATGCTTTCAACGCCCATGACCGGCGCCATGACTTTCAGGGTGGCGACCATGATGCCGTAGCCAACGATGGCTGACAGGCCGGATACGCCGTCGTTATTGGTGAAGCCAAGTGCCACACCGACTGCAAACAGCAGGGCCATCTGGCCGAACACGGAACCACCTGCCTGCTCCATCAATTGGGAGACGATTTCCGGCAGCCAGCTGAAGTGGGCAGCACCCACCCCCAGCAGAATACCTGCAACGGGCAAGACTGATACGGGCAGCATCAGCGCCTTACCAACCTTTTGCAGATTAGAGAAAGCATTTTTCAACATTGTGTGCGCTCCTGAATGGATTGTCTTCCCTGAACGAGCTTTTTGAATGAAATAACAACAGTTCATCCAAATATCGTCGGATCGGGTTTGATTATTTTGACCATCAAAATATAACCCACCGGGTAATAAATTGCTGCTTTCGAAGAGAGAGGAATATTGAATTTGGAGGGGAGATCACAACTTGTTTGGCTGCAATAAAATCTTATTTTCTAAAGATAAATTACCGCATGATAAGTCTATTACACAAATAGATAAATTACAGTTTCGCTTTGTATTTTAATAATTCCAAATATATCCATAGGAAACACAATGTAACACTATGTAACCAACTCCTTTTTATTATTACAGTCTACCGATTAAAAAGGCCTCCAACAAGGGAGGCCTTAAAAATATATTGCTCAGTCAAAAAGTCGGGTTAATCCCTACTTTTGGGAACGCTTCACCGCATCGACGAACACCGCCTTGGCCTTGCTGGAACCGGCACGCTCAGCTTCGCTGACCAGCTGCATCGCCTTGTCGATATCACCGGCATTGACCGCTTTCTCGATCTGGGATTGATAGAAGGCTTCGGTCTCGGCCAACATGGGAGCCACGGGTTTGCTCCCCACTCCGGTTGCCAGCGGAACAACCAGCTTGTTGGGTTCCGGGTTGACCACAGGTGTATTGGCATCGATCACGTCCTGATAGACAGGCTTGTAATAGTTGCTATCTGTTTTTACCCCGCTCAGATCTTCCATCGACACGCTGACCACGCCCCAGGGAGAGTGGGGAATAACGGGATCTTTCTCACCGTAATCAACAACCCCCAGCGACTTGGTCATTAATTTGGACGGGCTCAGGATGGTCGTTGTCTTGTCCAGCGTGGCGGAATCCGTATAGATCACCATGTAACTCTCGTTATTGGGGTTACCCACATAGGAACGATCCACCGTAAACACGGCCTCCATGCGATCGCCTTCCAGCATGCGGGCGGGCTCGTACTTGAATACGTCACTGCCAAGCTTGCGGGTCACATTGAATTTGGAGTCAAGCATCATTACGGTGGGATTAAACAGGGACTTGTCGATCAAGCCATCCACCGTAATGCGCAAATTGCCTGAGTTCACAGGCAGGCGGAAGGCGGCAAAATAGCTTTTTCCTTCGTTGAAGTTGTAAGCCGGGGAGCTGCTGTCAATCGGGACCAACTTGGTCGCCCCAGGCTGAAGCTCCTGAAAAGGCAGGCTGGAGACATCACGGCAGCAGCTGCTCACCGACGCCAGCTGGGTCATCGCGGTATCACGATTTCCCAAAATGGATTTGAATTCTTGCGTCGGGGCTACGGTTGTTTCCAACGAAGCACACCCCCCCAAGACAACTGAGCAAAATACAGTCAAGGCTAACCCGGAATATCTCATTGCGTAACCCTACGGACAGTGTTGTAAAAAAAGCGCCCCCGTCATGCGGGGGCACTTGCATTCATGACATCAAACAGCTTACCACCAGGCTTCAGCTTGAACACCGAAGTTCCAGGAATCATCCTGTTTCACGCCGTTGGAGTCCGGACGGAACTGTCCATCAGCATCCAGATAGGAGGCATAAACACGGATTTCCGGACGGGCCCAGAAGCCGGAACCAGCGGACCAAGCCTGTGCCAGGGTGTACTTCTTGCCGATGGTGCTGGAATCAGTACCACTGTTCGGCTCGTAGCTATCGTGGTGATAACCGAGTTCGGCGATGGTCTTCATGGTGTCGTTCCACTTGTACATCGGGCGAACGACGACGGAGAAGGTGTCCTTGTCAGCGCTGTTGTTATCAATGTCACTGGCCATGCCATAAACAATCTGGTGACCGAATTCGACTTTGTCACCGATAGGCAGCACACCCCAATTGATGAAACGCCAGCCATCGCCTTTGGAGGCTGCCTGGCTCAGGCCGTTGCCAGAACCACTACCATAATCGACGGCCTGGGATGCATAACCGTCAGCAAAGTACTGAACCACAGTCTTGTTGAAGCCACCCAGCATGGACTGAGTCAGCTCGGCGGTCAGCATGTGGCCATTTTTCTCGTAGTCCTTGCTGCCCAACGCCGCTTTCTGCTCATCGGTCAGGTTAGCGCGAGCGAAGTCATAACCCAGCTCCAAGGACGCGTCGGTCCACAGCGGAATACCGGCATAACGCACATCCAGCACGTCAGTATCGACGCGCTTGTCTACGCCGACACTACCAACGAACTCATCGTAGTCATCCCACGGGTCGTTGCGCAGCCAGGCGAAGGAGAGCTTGCCGGGACCGGCCTGGATGTTTTCTACACCGGCGCCCGCGCCGGATACATCCCAGTAGTAGAAGTCGGAGATATGAATATCGTGACGCTGGTAGTAACGCTTACCAGCCCACAGGGTGGCTTCCGGCGCAAAGCCCAGCACACCTTTGGCTTGCACGTTGAACTGACGCAGGGCGAAGTCGGCATCGCTGCCGCTGGTGCTTTCCCAGTCACGGCCTTGCTGACCAGAGACCATGGCAAACATGGAGTCTACATAGAAGGTCTTGCCATCCTTGTTGTAAGCCTCTTGCCCCAGCTGTACTTCGCCATAGGTCTCGGCTTCGTTACCCAGACGACCGACTTTCTGCTTGGAGTAAGTCTGGAGGCTGCCATTATCGGAAGTACCAACACCGGAACGCATATAACCGTGGAAATCTACGGCAAAGGCGGCTTGGGAAGCCAGGGCGGCAGTAACAGCTGCTGCAATCGGGAGCCACTTCATTTTCATTGTCATATTCCTTATTTCCCGCTGTGAGGAGTGTGATCCTGAATATTCAACTTCATATCACCAGGCAATCCTGCAGGTGATAACCGAGGTCGATTATAGGGAGCGCATATCGCGACAAATATGAGCAGACTCACAAAATGGCGACAAATCGCTCGGCAAACGTTCGCAGCGCCAAACAGAAGTAAAAAATGAGCAAATTGAGCAACAAAACACCACCAAAAAACATAAAATGGAAATAACATTGCACTTGAAATCGGTACCAGCAATTAATTTGCTTCTAAGCAAAAGTGAATATTTGCGCATCCTTTTTTAAAAACATGACTGAAATCGCTTTCATGATTGAACTTTTATTTCCTCGTTATGTCGCGGCCTCTGGGCTCTAAATGAGCGGGATAACTTTTTAGCATCTTGAAATAGATACCTTACAGGGGAGAAATATGGATACCAATTGGGTTGGCGGATAGTGAAAATAAAAATCCCCTGTGGCAAACCGACAGGGGATTTTTATGGCGCTATTTAACAAGCAATTCAGGGCTGAAACGTCCACTCCTTCAGCCAGGAAAGTGCCACCTGCTCGGGTTCATCATGAAGGGTGGCATCCAGTTCAAGGCGGGGGATCACGGCGCTCGCCCCCAACTCTTGCAGCTGCTCGTCAAGACGACGGCCGGCCCCGCAGAAATGCTCGTAGCTACTGTCACCCATGGCGATCAGGGCATAGCGCAACCCCTTGAGCCAGGGCGCCCGATCGGCCAGATCGCTGGCAAAAGGTTGCAGATTGGGCGGAATATCCCCCTGCCCCGTGGTGGCACTGACCAGCAATAAAAAACGGCCGGGGTCTATGTCCGCCAGCCGTGCTTCTTCGTGCAGAGAACAGTGATGCCCCTTGCGTTCCAGCTCATCTGCCAAGGTCTCGGCCACCAGCATGGCTGCGCCATAGACAGTTCCTACCACGATATCGATCTGCGCCATTCTCCTCTCCCTGCTTGAGTCACTCTTTTGAGCAACTCTATCAGCAAGCTGGCGTCAGATGCCACCGGTTCAAGGCTGAGGATCAGGCGCTTAGTAGTCGCTCTCGCTGGCGGGCCAGCCCAGCTCGGCAAACAGGCGCAACACATCCTGACCGAGCGGCGCCTGGATCCGCATCGGCACCTTGAGCACCGGATGGGTAAAGCTCAGGGTGCGGGCCACCAGCAGCAGCCGTTCGCAGCCGAAGTGCTCGCGAAAGAAACGGTTGTGGCGCCCATCCCCGTGGGTGGTATCGCCCACAATAGGATGGAACAGATGATCCATATGGCGGCGCAACTGATGCTTGCGGCCGGTCTTCGGGAACAATCTGACCAGACTGTAGCGACTGGTGGGATGCTTCTTGGAGACCGCGTGGGGCAGCTCGACCTTATGCAGGCGCCGGAAGGTGGTGACGGCATCCTGCGCCGGGCGATCCGGGTTGCTCATGGCATCGGCAATCTTGTCCAGCTGCTCCTTGAGGGGATAGTCGATCACCCCCTGCTCGGGTGCCCAGCCGCGCACCAGTGCCAGATACTCCTTGTGTACTTGACGTTGGGTGAAGGCTTCGGTCAGTGCGCGGGCAATCACCGGATCGAGCGCAAACAGCAGCACGCCTGAGGTGGGCCGATCGAGGCGATGCACCGGATAGACATGGCGACCACCGATGAGATCCCGGGTCATCTGCATGGCAAAACGGGTCTCGCCCTTGTCGAGCCAGCTGCGATGCACCAGCAGACCGGACGGCTTGTTGACCGCTACCAGCCACTCATCCTGATAGAGCAGAGTCAACTTCAGGTCACTCTCTTCTCGGGTTTGATCTGGCATCATTGTTCGATCACTTTGCCGGAAAGCAGCAGATCGAAGCGGGCGATCAGGCGCAGCAACGCTTCTGCCTCGGCCAGATCTTCTTTGTAGACTTCGCTGGCCATGGGATAGAGGGAGACGCTGGTCGGCAGCGGAGCCTGCAACATCACCAACTGCTCCATGCGCGGGATCAGCACGAACTGCAGCCACTGATCAAAGCTCAGGGTATCGACACAAAAAGGCAGGGTGCTTGCCAAGGCTTCGTCACCGGGATGGTCAGCTTGCCAGCGCTCGAGGCGCTGCAACTCGGCGGTGAGTTCCCCCAACAGGCCAGCTACCAGCAAATATTGATTCATCTCGCTCTCTTCCTCATAACCACAAATTGATCCGCCGACCCGACAGGGTCAGCCAGGATGCAAATAAATTCCGTCACGCAGCACCGGCGATTCAGCCAGCTCGTCGACATACACGGCAGCCAGCGCGGCCTGCCGCCGTTAAAAAAGGGCGATATTATACACCTCCCCCCGCATGGCTGCCATGTTGATATCTGCCGCAACGCGCGTCTGCTGCCACTGGCTATCCTCGGCAAGGGCCTTATAATCGGCCCGCATCACCATTAGCCGGATCTCACCATGTCTGCGACGCCTACTGCCATCAATACCTTGACCGAATTTCTGACTCAGGCTGGCACCCAGTTCCAGCTGTTTGACATGGGCCGCCAAGTGCGGCCACTGGCAAGCGATACCTTTGTGCGCATCGAACAGCAGCAGGAGCCCTATCCCTGGCCGCTGCAACAGCACGCCTGGCTCGGTGTGCACTTCTTCCAGCCGAACGAGTCTCGCCACTACCTCTGGTTCCTCAAGTTCGCCCTCGATGAGCGCGGCCTGCTGATGTCAAATGGCCCCAAGCTGTTCATGGATCAGGTGGTGGAGACCCTGGGCTACAAGCTCACCGGCGATCTAGATGAAGAGAAAGCCCAGCGCTTGGCCGACAATCCCTACACCTTCCGCCCGGCGGAGGCAAAAATGGCCAGTCTGCACGCCAAGCTGGCGCGCCAGCTGGAGCAGGCTCCTTCCGCCTATTACGATGCCCTCTGCCACTATCTGGCCGCCCCCAACGACGCCGGTTGGCAGACGCTGGGACTACAGGGCTTTGCCGATCTGGCCGAGCGACTGCATGATGAACGCAATCTGGCGCTGATCTGCAAGGCGCTGCCCAAACTGCCGCAAGAGCCGCTCTATGCCCTCTGCCAGAGCCTTGAAAACGCCCCGCTGCCGCCAGCAGTACAAGGCGCCCTGCTTGAGCGGATCGGCAAGGAGCAGGAGTGCGCCGCCCCCAACCCGGAGACCCTGGCCTACCTCTGCCGCGCCATGGCCTCCTGCCCCGGCAGCACTGTGCGCACCAACAAGCTGCTGACCCTGCTGCAAACCCAGCCAAGCCCGGCGCTGCTGCTCGCCATTGCGGGCCGGCTCTGGCCCGATCTGAAAGATGCCAATCTGCTCAGCCACTATCTGGAACAACTGGCGCTACAACCGACCCAGTTCTTCAATCAGGTTTTTGCCGAGTTGGTCACTTTACCGGCCCTGCGCAATGATATGCTGGCCAGACTGCGTGACCCCGACCGCAGCGATGCGCTGGGCAAGGCCATCGGCCGTCTGTTTGCCTCGGCCTGATCCCTCGCCTCCCCCTCACGCCACGAGGCAATACGGCGGGAAATAGAAAAGGAGATCGGGAGTGCCGAGCAGGACTCCCGGTTATCGACATCACGATAAGGAAGCCCGCCTATGGGAGAGATGCTCGGAATTTTGTTGCTGATTGCCGTAGCCGGCCTGTTCTGGCTGCAACGCCAACAGGCAGAAGTGGCCTGGCAATACATGCGCCGCTACTGCCAGCACCATGATCTGCAACTGCTGTCACTGGCTCGCCATCGGCGGGAGCTGGCGCATAATCCCCTGCGGCTGCTGACCCACTATCAGTTTGAATTCTCCAGCGATGGCGAGAGCCACTATCAAGGCACCCTCAAGATGCAGGGGCTGCACATCGTGGGCGTCGATCTGCCCCCCCATCGAATCCCCTCAGCCTGATCCCCAATCTCGTCTCTGCGCCCGATGGCTGTGCCTGTCTATAATCTCAGGGATTAAACAAAGGGAGAGACGAGATGGAACCCCTTGTCCACGATCTGCCAGCCCTGTTTGCCCAGCTCGGGATGGCCAACGACGAGCTGAGCCTGCACCGCTTTGTGCACGACCATCACCTCGACAATGAGACCCTGCTGCCGGAGGCCGGTTTCTGGAACGCCGCCCAGGCCAGCTTTCTGCGCGACGCCCTGTGGAACGACTCCGACTGGTGTGAAGCGATCGACCAGCTCGATGTGATGCTGCGCCAGCCCCGCTAAGCCGCCCTTTCCTCCCCTGCCGGCTTTGGTTAAGATCCCGCCCCGATATCGATCCCCCCTTCTCACCCAGAGCATGCTTATGTCCGCCCACGAGATCATCCGAATTGCCAACGAGCTGGCCGCCAAGGGCCTGACACCCACCACCGCCATGATCAAGGCCCGCCTTACCCAGCCCGTGCCGATGGCCGAGCTGCTGAAAGTGCTGAGCCAGTGGAAGCAGCAGCCCGTCGCGACCGCCGAGAGCGAGCTCCTGCCAGAGGCCGTGCCCCAGCCAGCACCGGAGCTCACCCTGCAGCAATTCGCCGAACAGCTCGCGCGCATCGAACAGAAGGTGGATCGCCTGACCGACCTGCTCCTCCAACAGGGGCAAGGCTGAACCATGTATATCGTCGAACTCTGCTTTGAGTGTTACCGCGATACCTCCCTTGGCGACGCCGAGCGGGCCATCGTCAACTACCTCGACATGCTGCGTTATCAGGGCCAGATCCTCGGGCGGGAGTTCCCCACCAGCATGCATGAGGGCTATTTCGTCAGTCGGGTGGTCTGTCCGGAGCAGGATAGCCTGCACCCCGACAACCAGAGCGATCAGGTCAAACTGGCCGAACAGCAGCTCAATCAGGCGGGGTTGCTGGCGCCCAAACTCCAGCTGCAGGGGGCGGATCTACTCTCCGACAGCACAGATCCTTGCGGCCAGCAGGGCGAGCGGCCGAGTTGGATGATGCTCTACACCAGCTTTTTGCATACCTGCTCGCCGCTGCGCTGTGGCGACCACTTCGCCCCCATTCCGCTCTACCAGCTGCCCGCAGTCGCCAACGGCGATCAGAAGCAGATCATCAAGTGGCAGGAGGATTGGGAGGCATGCGATCAGCTGCAGATGAACGGCTCCATCGCCGAACATGCGGCGCTGCACGAAATCGGCGAAGTGGGCAGCCGCCTCTACCGGCGCGGCAGCGATCTGGCCAAGCGGCTGGAAGTGCTGAGCGGCATCCCCACCTACTACTACCTCTATCGGGTGGGCGGGCTGAGCGCGGCCGAGGAGAAGGCGCGCCCCTGCCCCAGCTGTGGCGGTGAGTGGGCGCTGGCAGAGCCACTGCACGAGATCTTCGACTTCAAGTGCGACAGCTGCCGTCTGGTCTCCAACCTCTCCTGGGATTTCAAGGATTAAGCGCGTTCCCTGTACGCAATGCCATAAAAAAGAGCCTTGCCGCATGGCAAGGCTCTTTTCGTTCCGATGGGTAACCTTGGCTCGAAGCGGCGCTATTGCGGCAACGTCTCCAGCCGTTCCAAAAACGCCGGCAAAGAGGGCGCCAACGTCAGACGGCGGCCAGAATCGAGCCACTCCAGCCACACCTGACCACTCTCGTTATCCAGCGAGATGAGCGTCATCTCGTTGCGGGTGGTGGCAATAAAGATGGAGGGGGTTCGTTTTAGCTTGCGCAGCATCAGCAAGTGGCCGATGAGGTTCTCCTTGAGCAGGTCGAGATCCGCGTCGTTCCACGGCAGGAGCAATTCAAGGCGCAGCCCCTTGAAAAGGCAGGGGATGGGGCGGCTGAACCAGTGCCCGAACAGGGCAATGGCGCTGGGATGAATCGTCAGCTCGAGGGCATCGGCCATGGCCGTAAAATCGGCGGGTTCGGGACGATGGTGAGGACGCCAGGCCACCCGACCATCGGCAGGCTCACCAAGCTGGCAGGGGGAACGCCAGTCCGCCTCCCACTCGCACAGGGGCAGGCCTCGTCTGGCCTCGCCATCCCGTTGCCAGCGGGCAAAAAAGTGCTCCAGGGCAGACAAAACTTGATCCGACATCGAAAATCCCCACAATTGCTGGCAAAGTCCGCTATTGCACCACCAAACCCGGTAACAGACAAGGTTGCCAGCCGACCTTGCGACCCGGGAAACAGAACCCGGGACACAGAGAGGCCGACGCCCAAGCCAAACGGCTGCAACCATCCGGCCCTGCAATGGCCCGTTTCATTCCACTCATCATGAGCAGATTACGTGAGCAACCCTGTGAGCAAACAAGATAGATACGCCGGGGCCAGCGCCCTGACCGGCCTGAGCCTGGGCCAGCAATCCGATTACATCAGCCAGTACACCCCCTCCCTGCTGCAGCCGGTTCCACGTAGCCTGAACCGGGATGATCTCAAGCTGGGCGATGATCTCCCCTTTAGCGGTTGCGATGTCTGGACCCTCTATGAGCTCTCCTGGCTCAATGCCAAGGGCAAGCCGATGGTAGCGGTGGGTGAAGTGGCCATTCCGGCCACCAGTGCGAACCTGATCGAATCCAAATCCTTCAAGCTCTACCTCAACTCCTTCAACCAGACCCGTTGCGACTCTATCGAGGCAGTCGCCGCCATGCTGACCAAGGATCTGAGCGCCTGTGCGGGTGAGATCGTCAAGGTGACCCTGTTCCCCCTCGACAAGGCGCCGCACCAGATTGCCCAGCTGCCCGGCGAGTGCATCGATGAGCAGGATATCGAGGTAGACAATTACGAGTTTGATGCGTCCCTGCTGCAAGGGGCAGCCGGTAGCGAGCTGGTCGAGGAAACCCTGCACAGCCACCTGCTCAAATCCAACTGTCTGGTCACCAGCCAACCGGACTGGGGCTCTGTGGTGATCCGCTACAAGGGGCCGAAACTCGATCGGGAGAAGCTGCTGCGCTATCTCATCTCGTTTCGCCAGCACAACGAATTCCACGAGCAGTGCATCGAGCGGATCTTTATCGACCTCAAGCACTATTGTCAGCCTGAGCAGTTGACCGTCTATGCCCGCTATACCCGCCGCGGCGGCCTCGACATCAACCCGTTCCGCTCCGATTTCGAAGCCGTGCCCGCCAACTTGCGTCTGATCCGCCAATAAAGTCGAGTTGCGACAGAGAGGGCAGTCGCACTGCCCTCAATGACTGGCAAAAAGGTTTCAATCGATGCTTTATGCAGCTGGGATAAGGGGGCTGGATAATAAAATCCAGACGAAACCCACTTGCCGGCCACCAGCAAACCACAGTAAACGCTGGACTCGCAGGGGGGGGCTTGGATAACATGCCAACACCTCTGCGCCGTCCTTAATCCAATGAATCAACTGTTTTTTCTGGCCATGATGATGTCCTCCCTGTCAGCTCCGAATCTGGATCTGGACAAGGAGCAACTCTCTATCGATCTGCAACAAGCGCAATCGATGGTACTGACCGATCCTGCCAGATGCGTCCAGATCACCACCGCCTTCCTGACGCGCGCAGCCAATAATCCCCAGCAAATCATCAGCAATCGCCAGGAGTTCGGTTATCGCGAACCCATCCTGAGCTACAGCACGGCGGCCCAGACCATAGGCGCCCACTTGCTCAAAGGGGAGTGTCTGCTGCAACTGGGCCAATATCAGGCCACCCAGCAAGCGCTCGACAAGGCGATGGCGCTGGCAGACAAAGAGCGGCAACCGGAACTCAAGGCGCACGGCCTCTATCTCAAGATCCGCAGTCAGGCCCTCAAACCGGATAACCAGAGCACCAGCCGCGCCCTGATGGATCAACTGGACGAACAGTTGGCCGTCCCCACGCTCAAGCAGAGCCAGCTCCAGATTTATGGCCGCCTGCAACGCACCAGCTACGACATCGAGAACCAGCACTTCGATGATGCCAAGGCCCACTTGGCAGATGCGCGGATCTGGGCCGCCAAGACCCCCAATCCCCTCGCCAGTGCCTGGGTCAGCGCCATCAGCGGCGACCTCTATCGCGCGCTGCAGCAGCCACAGCTGGCACTGGGGGAATATATCGATGCCCAGCAACAGGCCAAAAGCCTCAACGACCCGCTCTTCCTCGGCCTGCTCTCGAACCAGATGGTCAGCCTCTATCAGGAAGAGCAGGAGCCACAAAAAGCGCTGCAATACGCCAGCGAGGCGGCCAACTATTTTCATGCCCTCGGCAATTCCTCCATGCTGAGCGACTCCCTGATGGTGCTGGCGCGACTCAACCGCGAGCAGGGCGACCTCAATATGGCGCTGGTCTACTTCTTCAATGCGCTGGATCTGCTCGATGAGGGGAGCAACCGACCGCAAGCCTCCCTGCTCAAATACGAAATCGGCAAGACCTACCTGCAAAGCGGCAACCTCTCGCTGGCCAGCAACTACCTCAATGCGGCCCGTCAGTCCCACGAGCTGAGCGATGCCAAAGAGCCGCTGATCGATACCCTGCTGCTGCTCGGCGAGCTCTATCTGAAGAAGCAGGAGGCCGCCATCGCCATCCTGCAGTTGGAGAACGCCCTCACCCTGGCCAACCGGATTGGGGACATCCGGCGCCAATTCGAGATCTTCCGCCTGCTCTCCGTCGCCTATGAGCAGAAGGGGTATCTGCGTCAGGCTCTCGACAGCTACAAGCGCTTCCACCGTCTTGGCGAGGAGGTGCGCCAGCAGGAGCAGGCCATGGAGCAGGCGGCGATCCGTGACAACTATGTCCAGGTCGAGCGGGTGCAACATATCAAGGAGCTGGAGCAGCGACTTAACAACAGCCAGCATCAGCAGGAGCGCTATCTCTGGTCGAGCATCACCACCAGCCTGCTGCTGGCGCTCTTTATCTACCTCTTCTTCACCCTCTGGCTCAAGCTGCGTACTGCCCGCCTGCAACTGAAACGGACCAATGAGGCCCTGCTGATCGAGCCACGCTCGGGGCTGGCCAACTGGCAGCGGCTAATGAACCGCTGGCCGAGGGAGATGGCAAAGCGCCAGCTGAAATCGGATCGCTGGTACCTCAGCGAACAGCCCTCCAGCGAGTTCGATGACAAGCTGCACTATCTGCTGTTCCGGGTGCCTTTCCTGGTCAATACGCTGGAGCGCCACGGCTATCAGGCCAGCAGAGAAATCGAGCAGGCCTTCGGTGCCTATATGGACACCCTGACCCCGCAAGATGGCCGTATCTATGACTTGCGTGAAGGACACATGCTCTATGTGGTGCCACAGCGCCACGTCACCAACCTGCATCAACTGGCGGGAGACCTGCTGACTGCCATCGCCGCCTTCCCTTGCAGCTATCCGCTGGATCGCCAGATCAGCCTCGGGATTGTCAGTCACCCCTTCCTGCCGAAAGCGGCGACCGCGCTCGATCACAATGGCCTGTTTGACCTCTGCTATCTCGCCCTGTCGGGAGCCATTCAGCTCAGTGAAAAATGCCAGCAAAACGCCTGGTTGGAGCTCGCGGCGATCGATTGCCAACAAGCGGCATTTTTTAATGGAGATGTGTGGCAATGCGGCCTGATGGCAATTGACAAGGGACTGGTAAAAGTCAATTCTTCTCATGAAAAGCAATGGGTTAATTGGCCCAGCCTTGCAAGGAAGCCGGCAGCCGATAACCACCAGGAAATAATGTAGATAACAGGCGAGGATCGAAACCAGGTTCGACCACTGTTGCTATCCAACACCAAAAACAATAATGACAACAGGGCGACCTGATAATGAATGACATCGCTGCCGTAGCAGGACAATTGGCAAGACTCAGGGAATCCCTTCAGCAGAAACAGCTGGAACTCGACGGCGTGCTGTCGTTTTCCGATGCAGAGCGTGCTCGCGGCATCCAGTTTATCAACAAGTTGATGCTCTCCTGCCGTGGCTTCGACCGCGAGCTGGACAATCGCTTCGCCAAGCTCAAACAGAAACTGGATAACAATCCCGCATTTACCTCGCTGGACGCCGACCTGCTGGCCATTGAAAAACTGCTGCAGCAGCACAGCAATGCGCTGGAAGAGTCGATCACCCTGACCCAGACCGCCATCGAGCTTGGTTCCAAACAGCTGAAAAACATCAAGGGCTTCCCGGAAGAGACCCGCAAGTCCCTCAAGGAATTTCTGGCAAGTCCGGTCGGTTACGGCATTGCCGATCACCAGAAGAAGGTGATCAAGCTGCTGGAGTTTTACCAGCAGGCGATCAAGATCCAGCTGCTGCCAAGCCAGCCCCTGTTGGCACCGTCAGGTGCAACTCAACAAGAAAGCGATACTGCCAGCAACGATGGCCAACCCGATGTCGACCCGTTTGATCTCAAGGATCACGCCCGTATCGCCGATGAGCTGCAGCGGCTTATCACCGAACTCGACTTTGCCGGCGCCATCGGCGAGAGCCTGAGCGACATTCGCCGCCAACTGCTGATCGGGATCAACCCTGCCCTGCTGGCGGAAACCTGCCTGCAGGTGATCGAGCTCATCATCGAAGGCACCCGTGAGGAGCGCAAAGCCTCCCGCGCCTTCCTCAGCTCCCTCAACGAGAGCCTCTCCGCAGTACATGTCGGGTTTACCGAATCCCTCGATGAGGGGCGTGCGCTGCAAAACGAAACCCGAGAGACCCGTGAGGCGCTGGTCAACGAGTTGCAGGCGATCGATCACTCCCTGGCCAGCCATAACTCCATCGATGCGCTCAAGCGCGCCATCTCCGGCCATATGGGCGCCATCAACCTGCTGCTGCAAGAGCGTGACAGTACGGCGGCGCGAGAGCGTCACCTGCTCACCCGCCTCTCCACCATGGAGTCCAAGCTGCGCTTGATGAAGGAGGAGACCGCCGAGTACAAGAAGCGGCTGACCATTCAAAAACACAAGCTGTTCCTCGACAGCCTGACCCAGGTACACAACCGGGCCGCCCTCGATGAACGGCTGGAGCAGGAGTACAAACGTTGGCTTCGTTACCGCACTCCGCTCTGCATGGCGATCATCGACATCGATCACTTCAAGAATATCAATGACAACTACGGCCATATGGCGGGTGACAAGGCACTGAAAGTGGTCGCCAAAGCACTGCAGAGTGCACTGCGTGACACAGATTTCATCGCCCGTTTTGGTGGGGAAGAGTTCGTGGTGTTGCTGCCCAACATCAACCCGGACAAGTTCCAGAAGCCGCTGGAGACCATGCGCCAGACCATCAAGAGCATCCCGTTCCGTTTTCGCGATGCCAAGGTGGAGATCACCATCTCCATCGGCGCAACCCTGTTCAAGGATGGGGACAACCCGTCAGATGTGTTTGAACGGGCGGACAAGGCACTCTACCACTCCAAGCACACCGGTCGGGATCAAGTGACACTGGCCTGACAAGCGGCTAAAAAAACAGCGAACAGTCGTCGCCCTATTTCCCTCCACCCTCTGTTACCACTACTATCGATCTCAGGGGATGCAACATAGCGTCCCCTTTTCTCCCCAGGGAAAAACACAACGATAACAAGTGAGTAAAGGGGAACCTATGATTACGCACATCAATCCCGTCGGCAGCATGGATTTGCTGTCACAGCTTGAGGTGGATCGCCTCAAGCAGACTGCCTCCAGCGATATCTATCAACTGTTTCGCAACTGCTCGCTGGCAGTGCTCAATTCCGGTAGCCATACCGACAGCTCCAAGGAGATCCTGGAGCGCTTCAAATCGTTCGATATTCATGTGATCCGGCGCGAGCGCGGGGTCAAGCTGGAACTGTTCAATGCCCCCGAGCACGCCTTTGTCGATGGCGAGATCATTCGCGGCATTCAGGAGCACCTCTTCTCGGTGCTGCGCGACATTCTCTATGTCTCAAATCAGCTCGAGTCCAACCGCCTGGTCAATCTGACCAACTCCACTCATATCTCCAACGTGGTGTTCGCCATCCTGCGCAACGCCAAGGTGATCCTGCCCGGCGCCGATCCCAACCTGATCGTCTGCTGGGGTGGCCACTCCATCAACGAGATCGAATACCAGTACACCCGCGCCGTGGGCAGCGAGTTGGGCTTGCGTGAGCTGAACATCTGTACCGGCTGTGGCCCGGGTGCCATGGAGGGCCCGATGAAGGGGGCCGCCGTCGGCCATGCCAAACAGCGGGTGCGCAACGGGCGCTACATCGGCCTCACGGAGCCTTCCATCATCGCCGCCGAACCGCCGAACCCCATCGTCAACGAGCTGGTGATCCTGCCGGACATCGAGAAGCGGCTGGAAGCCTTCGTGCGTCTGGGTCACGGCATCATCATCTTCCCGGGCGGGGTCGGAACTGCCGAGGAGCTGCTCTACCTGCTCGGCATCATGATGCACCCGGCCAACGATCGCCAACCCATCCCCATCGTGCTGACAGGCCCGAAAGAGAGCGCCGACTACTTCCGCGCCATCGACGACTTCGTCAAGGCGACCCTGGGGGAAGCCGCCACCAGTCTCTACCGGATCATCATCGGCGATGCGCCCGAGGTGGCCCGCGTGATGAAGGAGGCGATGCCGAAGATCCGCGAATACCGCAAATCGGTGGGAGATGCCTACTCCTTCAACTGGTCCCTGCGGATCGAGCCCGAGTTCCAGCTGCCGTTCGAGCCGGATCACGCCAGCATGGCCAGCCTGGATCTGCATCGCAACCAGCCGCCCCAGCTGCTGGCAGCCAACCTGCGCCGCGCCTTCTCAGGCATCGTCGCAGGCAACGTCAAGGAAGGGGGCATCAGGGCCATCGAGAAGAAGGGTCCCTTCAAGCTGCACGGCGACAAGGAGCTGATGCACCTGATGGACAGGTTGCTGGAGAGCTTCGTCAAGCAGCAGCGCATGAAGCTGCCGGGCAGCCAGTACGTTCCCTGCTACGAGATAGTCAAATAGCCGGGACACCACAATGCACCGGAGGGGCCCATGGGCCCCTCTTTCATTGATGGTCTTCTACGGGGTTAGCAGGAGACGCCACCATTGTTACAATGGCTTCCCCGACGCCCGGAGTGCCCCATGCCACACCTGCTCATCATCGATGCCCTCAACCTCATCCGCCGACTGCATGCGGTGCAGAGCCAGCAGGGACTGACCCCGGCCCAGGCCCTGCTCGCCACCCGTGCCAACCTCATCAACACCAGCAAGAAGCTCCTGGCGGCCAGCGAGCCGACCCACGCCATCGCGGTCTTTGACGGTGAGGTCCACAGCTGGCGCAAGACGCTCTATCCCCCCTACAAGGAGGGCCGCACCCCCATGCCGGATGAGCTGAGGGAAGGGCTTGCCGACCTGCAGGACGCCTTCTGGGAGTGCGGTGTGGATGCCCTGCTCTCCCAGACCGACGAGGCGGACGATCTCATCGCCACCCTGGCAAGCGGCATTGCCCAGCACGGCGCCAGCGCCACCATCATCTCCACCGACAAGGGGTTCTGCCAGCTCATCTGCCCGCAGATCCGGGTGCGGGATTACTTCAACAAACGCTGGCTGGATGCCGCCTTCGTCCAGCAGCAGTACGGCGTTACACCGACCCAGCTTGTGGACTTCTGGGCCCTGACCGGTATCAGCGGCTCCAACATCAAGGGGGTGCCCGGCATTGGCCCCAAGACCGCCACCCAGTTGCTGCAGCAATACGGGGACCTGGCTGCCATGCTGGAGGCCTGTGAGCGGGAGGAGGCCACCAGACCCCTGCTCAAGCTGCGCCAGCACCGGGAAGAGGCCCTGCTGGCCCAACGCCTGGTCCGGCTGCAGCACGATATCCCGCTCGGGTTCAACCTGCGGGAGATCCGCTACCCTCCCGTCCCTGATGCCGGGGCGTGATCCCCAGCACACCATTTCCCAAGACAGGCCGTACCTGTTGACATAAATGGGTAAAATGTAAAGAAACATGGAGAATGTGGTGCAAAAATGGTATAAAGCCGACGAATCCTCCCCCTCTGTTCCCTAGAAGTGGATACGCCTCATGTCAAAAAGAAAGATTACCGTCATCCCGGGCGACGGCATCGGCCCCAGCATCATTGAATCCGCCATCCAGATCCTGACCCACGCGGGTTGTGACTTCGACTACGAATACGCAGACGCCGGTCTGGTTGCCCTGGAAAAACATGGCGAGCTGCTGCCCCAGGCCACCCTCGACCTGATCGAGAAGAACAAGGTCAGCCTGAAAGGCCCGCTCACCACTCCGGTCGGCGGTGGCTTCACCTCCATCAACGTCTCCCTGCGCAAGAAGTTCAACCTCTACGCCAACGTGCGTCCGGTCATCTCCTTCAAGGGCACCAGAAGCCGTTACGACAACATCGACATCATCACAGTGCGTGAAAACACCGAAGGGATGTACTCGGGTGCAGGTCAGAAGCGCAGTGATGACAACAAGAGTGCCGAGGCGATGAGCATCATCACCCGCGAAGGGGCCGAGCGTATCGTCAAGTTCGCCTTCGAGCTG
Source organism: Aeromonas sp. FDAARGOS 1407 (assembly GCF_019048725.1). NCBI lineage: Bacteria > Pseudomonadati > Pseudomonadota > Gammaproteobacteria > Aeromonadales > Aeromonadaceae > Aeromonas > Aeromonas sp. FDAARGOS 1407. Next base: position 1,986,096 of record NZ_CP077399.1, on the reverse strand, counting down.
GCTCGTCAGGAAGGGCGCAAGAAGGTCACCATCATCCACAAGGCGAACATCCTCAAATCGACCTCCGGCCTATTCCTCGAAGTGGCACGTGAAATCGCCAGCCACTATCCGGATATACAGAGCGAAGAGATGATCGTCGATGCCGCCTGCATGAATCTGGTGATGTACCCGGAGCGTTTCGATGTCATGGTCACCACCAACCTGTTCGGCGACATCCTCTCGGATCTTTGCGCCGGTCTGGTCGGCGGCCTTGGCATGGCGCCCGGCGCCAACATCGGCGATGGTGCGGCCATCTTCGAAGCGGTCCACGGCTCTGCGCCTGACATAGCTGGCAAGAACATTGCCAACCCGACCTCGGTGATCCTCGCCTCCATCCAGATGCTGGAGTACCTCGGCATGCAGGATAAAGCAGAGCGGATCCGCGAGGCGGTGCGAGCTACCATCGAATCCGGTGATCGGGTCACCCGCGATCTGGGTGGCACGGCTTCCACCAGCGAATTCACCCAAGCCATCATCGATCGTCTGTAAGCTAACCAATTGATTTTAAAAGGGGGCCCAGGCTCCCTTTTTTATATTTCCGAATCCTTTGCCACTCCCCAAACAGCAACTATGTTCAATAGAGAAGAAGAACAGGGAGTGTTTTTCATGAAGGGATACGGGTGCTATCTGGTTTCGGGTTTGATGCTGGTTTGTGGTGCTGCAAGTGCCTTCGAACATGCTCAATCAACCCAAACCGCCAAACTGCCGCAGCAGGAAAAACGGACTGCCACCGAGGTATGGCGTTCAAGCCTGGATACCAACGACCTGCTCAAGGCACCCAAACCCCTGTCGTTTGGTATTGAAGTCTCCACCGACAACTTTGGTAATCAAAAGATCACCTCCTACCCGCAGCTTAATCTGACCCCGGAAAAGAGCGTCAGTCTGTCGGTTGAACGCTTCAGACCCAAGGTCAAGTTCAAGGCTGGCGGAATGAACACCGCCCTCAGGCTGAGAGGAGACGGGATAAAGATGCAATTCAATCCGGTCGACAAAACCATCCCGCTGCAGATAGAGATCAAGGTGACCGACGACGAATCCTCCCTGCGCCTCGATTACCGTTTCTGATATTTTCCGGCAGCCGAATAGCAAAAGGCCGACAGGTTTCCCTGTCGGCCTTGGTATTTATCGTACGGGCAGAACTGCTACATCACGCCTTGGGCTCGAGTTTGGAGACCCAGTACTTGTTGTAAACATGCACGGTGATCTCTTCTCGATCGTGATAGAGCTGCTTGGCCTGGATCACGAACGCGTTGTCGATCTCCTTGAGCATCTCGCGCAGCACCTCGATATTGTGCACCGACTCGGCATAACGCTTCTTCATCGGCAGCTTGAGGTTGAACATCGCCTCCTGGCAGTCACCCTCACGGAACCAGTCCGCAATCATGTGAACGACCCGCGCCGGTTTATCGACCATGTCGCACACCAGCCAGTAGGTGTTCTTCTTGCTCGGACGCCAGACGAAACCATCATCCCGGATATGCTTGACCTGACCGGTATCCATCAGGGATTGGGCCATCATGCCGTTGTCGACCGCCGTCACCATCATGCCACGGCGCACCAACTGATAGGTCCAGCCACCCGGGCAGGCGCCCAGATCCACCGCCTTCATGCCGGAGCGCAGCCGCACGTCCCACTCTTCCCGCGGTACGAACACGTAGAAGGCCTCTTCCAGCTTGAGGCTGGATCGGCTTGGCGCATCGGCCGGGAAGCGCAGGCGCGGGATCCCCATGTGGAATGCGGAGTTGTTGAAGGAGTAGGAATAGCCCAGCATCACGTGATCGTTGGCCAGGAAGAAGGCGTGGAACACGGGGCGGTTCGGCGTCTCCTTCTTGGTCAGGATCTCGTTGCTGCGCAGCGCCTGGCGCAACGGCACGGTGAACTTGCGGCAGAAGGCCGACAACTCTTTCGCCTCGTTGGTATCGGCGGTTTCCACCCGCAGATCGCCGCAGATGGCGTAGTCGCGGGTCGCCTCGATGATCGGGGTGATCCGATCCGCCAGATCCAGCTCCTTGAGCTCGCAGGTCACCACCAGCATCTGGCGGATGAAGATGAGCTCCTTGAACGGCAGCTTGCGCGCCAGCAGGTCGGCCTCTTCCTCACCGTAGCATTCGAAGATGATGTAGCCGCTGTCGTCCTTGACCCGGGCAAAGCCATAACACTGCATGTTAGTGGCTCGTTCGGTGATCTCTGCCGCCGCCTCTTTCTCAAAACCGGGGCGGCAATACAGCAGCAGATTATTCATTTTTTCCTCCAAGACGACAGCCAGCCCAGATCAGGGCCGCCCATCCCAACATAAAACAGAGGCCACCGGCCGGGGTAATAAGCCCCAACCCCTTGCTGCCAAGCAGCACCATGGCATAAATACTGCCGGAGAATCCCATGATCCCCAGCACAAACGCGGTGCCAGCAAAGGTGATCACCTTGCTGCGCACGCCGCACCAACCCAGCACCAGCAGGGCCAATGCATGAAAAAACTGATATTGCACGGCGGTATTGAAAGCCGCCAGGCGCTCGGGCGTAATGCCGGTCGCCGCCAGGCCGTGGGCACCATAGGCGCCCAGCATGGTGGCCGTCAGGCCAAAGCAGCCGGCCAGCACCAGCCAGTGTCGGTGGATCTGCATTCCAACTCTCCTTGTGTTCCCGCTCGCCGTCCTCAACTCCGCACCGGGGGGTTGGTGACAAAGCGCCTTATCTCGTTCGCTGCCTGCTGCAGATTTTCCTGTTCACTCACGCCACTCGCCTTGCGCGGCTTGAAGCCATGATCACCATCGGTCAGCCAATGGACCGATACAGCGGATGAGAAGGGGAAATCGACCAGTTCGGCACGGTTGCCAAAGGTGTCACGCTCCCCCTGCAGCAGCAGGGTTGGCGTGGTGATCTGCTTGAGCACCTCGCCCCGCCAGCACTCGGGCTTGGCCGGGGGGTGGAAAGGATACCCGAGAATGAGCAATCCTGCAGCATTCATCTCGCCCGCAATCTCGGCCGCCATCCGCCCGCCCATGGATTTACCTGCCAGAAACAGTTTGGGGTGGACAAACTCCCGCACCATCTGGCGCCAGTGCTCGAGCAGCGCCGGCTGACGATCGGGCGGACGACGCTTGCCATCCTGGGCCCGCTTGATCATGTAGGGGAAGTTGAAACGCACCACCTCGATATCGGGCCCGGCCAGCAGACGGGAGAGTTCGGCAAGAAAGGCGTGTTCCATGCCGGCGCCGGCTCCGTGGGCCAGCAAAATGCGAACGGGGGCGTCACTCGCCCCCTCCCGGATCACCTCATGCATCGGCAAGCCTTGCCCGGCGACGGGCCTCTTCCTGTTCCACCAGCTCCAGCATCCAGTCGCGGAAGGCGACTATCTTGCCCTGATCGGACTGCTGCTCCTGGCACACCAGGTAGAAAGCATTCTTGCTCACCAGTACCTGCTCGAACGGGCAGATGAGGCGACCGGCCTCGATCTCGGGCTGGGCCAGCACGCTGTGGCCAAGGGCCACCCCCTGTCCATGAATGGCCGCCTGGATCACCATAGTGGAGTGGCTGAAGATGGGCCCCTGGTTGACGTTGGGCGCATCGATATCGAGCTGGCGGAACCAGGCCTTCCAGTCCCGTCGCGAGGTATCGTGCAACAGGGTATGCCGGGTCAGATCGTCCGGCGTGCGCAGCGGTTTGGGGCCGGTCAGCAGCAAGGGAGAGCAGACCGGGATCAGGTATTCGGTATGCAGCTTTTCACAGCGCAATCCGGGCCAGTTGCCACGGCCGTAGTAGATGGCTACGTCCACATCGTCGGTCAGCGCTCCCTCGTCCATGTCGACGGCCTTGATCCGCACGTCGATATCGGGGTGACGCTCGCTGAATTTGACCAGCCTGGGTACCAGCCACTGGATGGCAAAGCTCGGCTGCAGGCTGACGGTGAGCGCCCCTTTGGCACTGCGCGCCAGCAGCTTGTCGGTCGCTTCCGAAATGGAGGCAAAGATATCCTTGATATCGAGGAAATAGCCCTGCCCCTCCTCGGTCAGCAACAAGGAGCGATTCTTGCGGCGGAACAGCTTGATGCCAAGATACTCCTCCAGCGCCTTGATCTGGTGACTGATGGCAGCCTGAGTCACAAACAACTCTTCTGCTGCGCGGGTAAAGCTTAAGTGACGGGCCGCTGCTTCAAACGCCTTGAGGGCATTGAGCGGGGGTAAACGACGAGACATGACACCAGCCGACGATGAGTTTTTCTAATGGGGCGCATTATAATTTGTCGGTTGCGGGTCGACCAGTGAATAAACATAATTCGCCCTGCAATCAGTTGTCATATGGCTCACATTTTCTGCGACATATTGGTTTAATGTGTTTTCCGTGAGCCTTCCGACTGTGATTGTGGTGTTGTGTTTCTTCCTCTGCGGGAAGAGGGGCTAAATCGACGCGATTTAACCCAGTCTGTCATCTGAATGTGTTTGGCGCCTCTTATTGGATGGCGCCTTTTTTCTATACCTTGAACTGCCCCACCAGTTGCTGCTGCTTGTCCGCCAGTGCCGACAGCTCACGACCATTTTCGGCGGAAGTGGCCGCCTCACCCCGAATGGTGTGGCTCACATCGCGAATATTGCTGACATTGCGATTGATCTCCTCCGCGACCCGGGTCTGCTCCTGGGCGGCCCTGGCGATCTGTTCATTCATCTGATGGATGGTGGAAACGGACTGGATGATCTGCTCCAGCACCCGTACCGACAGGTCGACCTTGGCGAGCGTCTGATCTGCCTGACCATGGCCCTCGCGGATCGCATTGACCACGGCACCCGTGCCAGATTGCAGCTCGCTGATCAGGGTCTGGATCTCGACGATGGCGTTCTGGGTGCGGCCCGCCAGATTGCGTACCTCATCGGCCACCACGGCAAAACCCCGCCCCTGTTCACCTGCCCGGGCCGCCTCGATGGCGGCGTTCAGGGCCAGCAGATTGGTCTGCTCCGCGATCCCCTGGATGACGATGAGGATGTCATTGATGTTCTCGCTGTTGGCCGAGAGCCGCTCCACCACCGGCTGGGCCTCATTGATGGTCGTCATCAACCGCCCCATGGCGGTCTGGGTATCGGCCACCACATATTTGCCCTCCTGGGCCGCCGTGTCTGTCTCGTTGGCCGCCGTCACCGCGGCGCTGGCATTGCCGGACACCTGCAGCGCCGTCGCACTGAGCTCTTCGAATGCCGTGGCCACCAGATCAATTTCCTGATACTGGGCCTGCATGCCGTTGCTGGTACGCTCGGCCACCTGGGCGGCCCGCTCCGCGCTGGTTCGCGTCCCTTCCACGGTAGCGATGACCTGGCTGATGGTGGATTGCAATTTGTTGAGGAAGCTGTTGAACCACTTGGCCAGCTCGCCGATCTCATCCTCGCGCTGGATCTCGATGCGCTGGGTCAGATCCCCCTCACCGCTGGCAATGTCCTTGAGGCGAGCCACCACGGCACGGATGGGAGCCACTATCTGGCGCGCCATCAGCCAGATACCGCACAGGGCGATGAGGGAGATAAGCACGCCAATCACCACCTGGGTGGCTACACTGCGTCTGCCCTCCTCGGCCAGATTGCCATGCAGCCGCTTGGCCGACGCCAGCACCACATCCCTGGGGAGTTCGATATAGATACCCCACTGTTGCGGGGTACCGCGCATGGTGACTGGCACGAAGGTCTGCAACAAGGCACCGTCATCACTCCAGCGGCTCAGCACTTGCCCCTGATCGAGCCACCCTTTCAAATCGGCGGCCAGCTCGGAATATTGCTGACCCAGCGTCTGCCCCATGGACACGTCAAACTCGTTGGCCCCGGCGACCCGCCCCTCGTGGCTGACCAGCAGGATCTTGCCTTTTCCACTGTAGAGTTGCTGATCCATGCTGTTCACCAGCTGTTGCAAACTGGTCAGGGGGACATCGACTCCCACCATGCCGAGCAAGGCCCCCTCTTCCTGCAAGGGATAGGTGACCGAGGTCATCAGGATCTGTTGGCCCCCCACCTCATCCAGATAGGGTTCGAGCAGACAGAGCGCCCGGGTGCGGATGCTGCAGCGATACCACTCATTTTCCACCCCTCCGGTCTCGGTGGGACTCTCGTCGGCCAGCACCTCCTCATCCATGACCTCGGAGACTATCTTTCCGTGATCATTGGCCCAGTAGCTGGCAAAGCGCCCCTTGTCATTGGCTCCCAGAGCGCTGGAGCCCTGATAGTTGCTGTCCTCCCCATCCAGCTGATCCGGCTCGAACACCGCATAGGCACCGAGCAGATTGGCGGAGGAGGCCACGGCATCCCTCAGTTGCTGATTAAGAGCCCCGCGCAGAGCTTCCGAATGGGTAAAGTTCTCGGCCGCATTCCTGCGCTGGAACAGGAGATCTTCGGCCAGCAAGGTGGCCCGGAAGTAGGCTTCGTCGAGGTAACTGGTCACCTTGGCTGCCTGTTCACCCCCTATCGCCGTCATCCAGTGCTCGGCCGACATCTGGGCCTCCTGCATGGTGGCCTGCAGCACCTGATCCTGCATCTTGTTGGCATTGTAGAGCGAGGAGATAACCAGGACGGCGGCCGTAACCAACAGACAACAACCTGAGATCAGGGTGATCCGACCCTGGACAGAGAGAGCGCGCATGCCAAGTTCCTACTTCACGTCATACCGAGATAAATAGAGTATCGACTTTATAAACAAAAACTTAACTTTTTCAGAGCAAATCCAGCGACAGTTGGTTCACTTCCCCCTCTTTCGGCAGGCCGACCACCAGCCCCAGCAGACGCACCGGCCGCCCTTGAGCCCGTTGTAATCCCTCCTTCAGCAAGACGGCAAAGAGTCCGCGCTGGTAACCCCCCTGGCTGCGGTAGACAGTCGTCTGGTGAAAATCGGAGAACTTGAGCTTGATCCCCTGCCCCATCAACTGATCTGCCGGGCAGACGGCCTCAAAACGTCGCTCCAGTTCGGGGAGCAGGGAGTCCAGTACTGCAAGGCAGCCCTGCTCGTCACACAGATCGCTCGCAAGCGTGGTCTCCACCCCTATGGTCTTGCGTATGCGTTGTGCCTGAACCGGCTGATCATCCCGCCCCCAGATCCGACCCGCCAGCATCTCGCCCAATTTGCCAAACCGCTCGCACAGCTCCTGTGCGCTCAAGGCTCTGGCATCTTCACAACTGTAGAGCCCCTGCGCTTCGAGCCGCTCCGCAGTCTTGCGCCCCACCCCAGGCAGTTTGCCAAGGGGCAGCTGGCGGACAAACTCGGCCACCTCGTCGGGGCGGATGACAAACAGGCCGTCGGGCTTGCGTTGCTCCGAGGCAAGTTTGGCCAGGAATTTGTTTGGGGCCACGCCGGCCGAGGCGGTCAACCCCAGTTCGGTGGCGATGGCATGACGGATCTCCCGGGCCATCAGGGTCGCACTGCCGCCACAGCAGGCACTGTGAGTCACATCGAGGTAGGCCTCGTCCAGTGACAAGGGTTCAACCTGATCGGTATAGCGCAGGAAGATGGCCCTCAGCTGGCGGGAAATATCCTTGTAGAGCGCCATTCGCCCCGGCAGCAGCACCAGAGGAGGACAGAGCTTTTTCGCCAGCGCCGTCGGCATGGCGGAGCGCACGCCGAAACGGCGGGCCACATAGTTGCAGGTGGAGATGACGCCACGGCGATCGGATGCGCCGCCGACCGCCAACGGCACATCACGCAGCGCCGGGTTGTCCCGCATCTCCACCGCCGCATAAAAGCAGTCCATGTCGATATGGATGATCTTGCGCATACCACTGTATAAATAACCAGACATGCAGCTATCTTACCCCAGGGTGAAACAGCGCACTATCCCCGTCATCGGCACAAGATGATAGACTCCAAAGAGACCTTTCATGCACAACAAGGAACGTTCGGGATGAAATATCTATGGCTGGGACTCTGCCTGCTGCCGCTGGCCGTGAGCGCCAAGAACAACCCCACGGCGGAGTGCCGCTGGCTTTATGACAGGATGGCGCATCTCAAACAGGCCATCGAGAAGGGGGATACCCTGGGCACACGGGAGGAACTGGCGCGCTGGCAGGGTGAATTCAACAAGAAACAGTGCGGTCGCTACGACTATTGACCCAAGCTATTCCTATTGCACTCAGATAAAAAAACGGGCTCCCGCCGTGATGGCGGGAGCCCGTTTCGCAGGAGGGTGTCATGCCCGGCCTTATGGCAATACCATGGGGGCCGCGACGCGCTCGGCCAGGGCATCATCGCGCAGCACCCGCACCAACTCGAGGGCAAATTCGATGGCGCTACCAGGCCCCTGGCTGGTAATGAGGCGGTGAGCCTCATCCCTGACCACCCTGTCCGTTGCCAACTGTGCAGCCGGCAGCTGCGACTGGAAGCCGGGATGACAGGTGACCCAGGCCTCCCCCAGCAAGCCGTGATGCTGCAGCACCACCACGGGAGCCGCGCAGATGGCGGCTCGCCAACGGCCGAGAGCGGCCTGCGCTTTCAGCAGCTCGATGGCAAGCGGCGCATCGCGGATCACCTCGCTGCCGGGCAGGCCACCGGGTACCACGATCGCCTCGAAGTCGCGGATTGTCAACTCGTCGAGATGGCAATCCGCCACCAGTTGCACTCCGCGAGAGGCCCTGATCTGGCGCTCACCAGCCGGACAACAGGAGGCGAGCACCACTTCTATACCGGCCCGCACCAAAGTATCGACGATGGCCACGGTTTCAATCTCTTCCGACCCCGGGGCCACCAACACCAGTACGCTCATCCTCGCCTCCTTGCCTTTAGGCTCACGCCACCTGGCTCTTCTCTTTAATCGCCTGATAGAGCCCCTGATTGACCGGAACGGCAATGCCATGCTTTGCCGCGCTGGCCAGCAGGAACCCCGTGATGGCGTCGATCTCGGTCTCCCGCTTCTGCTCCATGTCTTGATGCATGGAAGAGTAATTATCGGCGGTCAACTCCACCACAGTCATCACCCGGCGCAACAGCTCTTCGGCCGTGGTCGGCATGCCTTCGGCGCACATAACATCGGCTACCTCGACACAAACCTGCTGCAGAGTATCGGCAAAACGAGGTCCCGCCAGTTCGCCATTTTTCAACTTGTGCAGCGCGGTCAGGGGATTGATGGCACAGTTGATGGCCAGCTTCTGCCACTGACGGGCCCGGATCTGCTCGTCCCAGCCCGCCTGGCCGAGGGCCAGCGCCAGCTCATCGGCCAGCGCGACATGGGCTCTGGCGGCCTCGTTAATCGGGCCAAGCCAGGTCTCGCCCTTGCCGGTGTGGCGAAACACGAAGTGACCGCTCTTCATGGCGCCATGGCTGGTAACTCCGGCGATCACCGGATTGTGGGGAAACAGGGCGACGACCTGCTCGGCAATGCCCATGCCATTGTGCAGCAGCACGATGGGCACGCCGGCCGCCAGCTTGCCGATCAACGGTGTCAGTGCCGTAATCACCTGATTGGCTTTGGTCATCACCAACAGGCGCTGGATCTGTCCCGGTTTGCCGACAAATCCGCGTTCGATGGCGAGCAGCTGGGTGTGACCCTCCAGAGAGGTGAAGTCAATGCCCGGGTGCAGGGTAGATTGATGGTGATCCCGCAGCAAGACGCGGGTCGGCTGACCACTTTGGGTGAGCAAGGATGCAAAAACGCCGCCGAGGGCGCCACAGCCCAGCAGGGTCCATTGAGGTGTCGAAGGCTGTCGAGAATTCAGTAATCCGCTTGGCATGATGTGACTCAATCGAGGTAAGGGCTGCAATCCTCTCAACCTGTTACCTGGGATAAGTGAAGATGTCGCTGGCGGACACTAACGGGTCCGACCACTCCTGTGCGCAGGGGATTCTAGCAGAGCGGTCCCATCAAAATCAGCAAATTTGCCCGTTTTCTGGTAGATTTGCCCCCCGATAACGCAACATGAGGAGCCCGGTTATGCCGTCATTCGATATTGTCTCTGAAGTCAAAATGAACGAGGTGTTGAACGCCGTCGACAACGCCAATCGTGAACTGGCCACCCGTTTCGATTTTCGTGGGGTAGAGGCCAGCTTCGAGTTGAACAAGGAAGAGGTGAAACTGGAAGCGGATGCCGATTTCCAGCTCAAGCAGATGGTTGAAATACTGCGCAATGCCCTGCTCAAACGCAATATCGAAACCAGCTCCATGGAAGTGGGTGATTCGGTGCATTCTGGCAAGCGTTTCCACCTGAACGTCAAGTTCAAGCAGGGTATCGATAAGGAAGTGGCCAAGAAGCTGGTCAAGCTGATCAAGGATTCCAAGATCAAGGTTCAAGCCGCCATTCAGGGCGACGAAGTGCGCGTCACCGGCAAGAAGCGTGACGATCTGCAGGAAGTGATGGCCATGGTGCGTGGCGCCGAACTGGGCCAACCGATGCAGTTCCAGAATTTCCGCGACTGATTGGCCCGGGCGCTTTCTCTCTTCGCGCCCATCCAATCGGGCAGAAATAAAAAAACCGGAGCCAAGGCTCCGGTTTTTTGTACCCCAAGTTCGATTAGAACTTGTAGGTAACAGAGAAGTAGTGGCTGAAGCCAGAGCTCTTCCAGGGAGAACCGTTGTAAGAGGTGGAGCCATCTTTGGTGCCGTAGGCATCCATGAAGTATTTCAGGCCATAACCAACGGCATAACGATCGGAGTGCCAGTAGATACCGTGGAAGGTAGCCAGGTTGTCGCTGGTACGATCGGCGCGGTTATGGGTATCCAGATCGAAGGCGTAATCCAGGTAGCCCTGATAGGAGACGAAGCTGCCGTTGCTGAAGGTGTAGAAAGGCTTGAACCAGTTCATGGAGAACTGATAACCGTTCCAGCTGTTCTCTTCTTCTCTGAAGAATTCGTTCTCGTTGGAGTAGCGAGCGTACAGGTTCATACCAACCTTGCCGAACCAGGGAACCATGACGTCTGCACCCAGACCGATCTGGTTTTCCATCTGGCCATCAGCCATGTTGTTCAGGTTGGCGATATACAGCTCTTGTACCGGGCCGAAGGAGAGATCCATGCCAGTCAGGGCATCCAGAGACATGCGCGGAGCAAACTTCATGAACAGGTTCTGGCCGCCGTGCTTGTCGCTGTGTTTGGTGTCGAAAATATCGAAGATATCGACATAGCCATACAGGTCAAAAATACCGGAACGACCGCCGAACTCCATTTCCAGATAGGTATCGTTGTAATCGTCATCAGCGGCAGTGAACGGGCGCTGATCGATGGTATGCATTACGTTGAACTGCATCCACTTGTAATCGTTCTTGTGGATGTCACCGCTGTAGTCAGCAGCGAACGCCGGAGTGGCAGCAGCAGCCAGCAGGCCGGCAGCGATCAGAGTCTTGGTAAATTTGGCCATTTTATTGGTCTCTTGTGTGTTAGTTGAGGTTTTCCGTAGCCTGCCCACAAGGAGCGAATGGGATTCTAATCAAATAAAATAGGGGGAGAAACAACTTCTGGGGAACTTTCTTTGGAAGTGTGAATCTAATCACCCCCGCTTTAACGCAAACGCTTGCTATTTGTTCGGTATTGAGAACAACGACTCCCCTTTTCTCGCTACCAGCACGATCAACAGCAGCACAGGCAGCCCCAATAAACCAGTTCCCACGAAGAAGACACTGTAGCCGACCTGCTCCACTATCTGGCCGGAAAACCCCGCCAGCAGCTTGGGCAGCAGCAACATCACAGAGCTGAACAACGCATATTGCGTCGCCGAAAAGGCGACATTGGTCAGGCTGGAGAGATAGGTCACAAAGGCGGCGGTAGCGATCCCGGCGCTGAGGTTGTCCAGCGAGATGATCAGGGTCAGCAGCTCCAGGTTGTGGCCCACCTGGTTGAGCAGGGCAAACAGCAGGTTGGTACTGGCAGTCAGCAGCGCCCCCAGGAACAAAATGCGCAGGGTACCAAAGCGCATCACCAGCACGCCCCCGAGCGCCGCACCCACCAACGTCATGATGACGCCGAACACCTTGGTGATGGTGGCGACTTCGGTCTTGCTGAACTGCATATCCACATAGAAGCTGTTGGACATCACCCCCATCACCACATCCGCCACCCGATAGCAGGCAATGAGCGCCAGGATCAGCAGCGCCGAGCGACCGTAACGGTGGAAGAAGTCGGCAAAGGGGCACCAGATGGCCTCATAGGCCCAGGCCCCCGCACTCGCCAGCGGCAATGGCCACCCCTTTGCCAGCAGGCAGGCCTTGCGCTCGGCTTGCTGCTGATCCTGGGTAGCCTGGTCGATCTGCGGTTCATGGCAGAAGAGGGTGGTGATGATGCCAAGAGACATCATGCCCGCCATCAGGAGATAGGTTATCTGCCAGCCGCGATAGTCATAGCCCACGTTGCTGCCAAACCAGGCTGCCAGGGCCAGCGCTCCTGCCCCCGCCATGATCATCGCCAATCGATAACCCGTCATGTAAGAAGCCGCCATGGCCGCCTGCAACCGCTCCGGCGCAGATTCGATGCGATAGGCATCGATGACGATATCCTGGGTCGCCGAGGCAAAGGCCACCAGCAGGGCAAACAGCGCCAGCTGCGCCAGTCCGGTCTTGGGATCGCAGAGCGCCATGCCAACCAGAGCCCCCGCGATCAGCAGCTGGGAGAAGAGCATCCAGCTGCGACGACGTCCAAGCAGCCTGGAGAGCAGCGGCAACGGCATGCGATCCACCAGGGGGGACCACAGCCACTTGAAGCCATAAGCCAGGGCAACCCAGCTCATATAACCGATGTCGGTCAGGCTGACATCCGCCTCGCGCAACCAGAACGACAGGGTGCCAAAGACCAGCAGCAAGGGCAGACCCGATGAAAAGCCCATGGCAAAGAGGATCAGCACTCTGGCTTCGAGATAGACGGCGAGTGAGTCTTTCCAGCTTGGTTTGCGGACCATGTGTAATTACCTGACGGATCTTGGAAAAGTGCGCCATTTTGGCAGGTTAGGTCCGGATAGCCAAGGCAGGGCCAAACGGCAGACAAACAAAAAGCCCACCCCGGAAGGGGTGAGCCTTGCATCCTGCAACAAGGATTATCGCAGGGCCATCAAGGGTAGATAAGGGTTACTTGCCCGCCTTCTTGTCGGCTCCGCTCTCGGCCAGCAACACCACTTTCTTCAGGATGATGGGGCTGGTCGGCACGTCGTTGGCACGCAGGATAGAGCTGTAGCCAGTCTGCACCTGTGCCAGTTTGTCCAGCACCTCCATTCCCTGTACCACCAGGCCAAAGACGGTGTAGCCGGCACCGGCATTGGCGTTGAGGTTGTTGTTGTCCACCAGGTTGAAGTAGAACTGGCGGGTCGCGCTGTCGACCGCCTGGGTGCGGGCCATGGCGATGGAACCGCGCTTGTTGGGCAGACCGCCACGGGATTCGTTGACCACGGGCTCATAGGTCGGCAGCTGCTGGAACTGCTGGTTATAGCCGCCCCCCTGAACCACGAAGTTCTGGATCACCCGGTGAAACAGGCTGCCATCGTAACTGCCGTCCGCCACGTAGCGCAGAAAGTTCTTCACCGTCTGGGGCGCCTGCTTGGGCGCCAGCTCCACCACGATATTGCCGTGGTTGGTCTCCATTCTCACCTGCGGGCCGGCAAATGCCAGCGGAGTGACCAGCATGACCAGCAACCAGAGTTTTTTCATGATCAGACTCCTGCGCCGCTCGGTTGACCCTTCAGATAGCCACGCAGGGCCTCATCCGCCATGATCTGCTGCAATACATTGCCCAGTTGCAGGTTCAGAGTGGATTCCAGATCCGCCATGCTCGGCTCGCCCGGTCCCTCCTTGCTGGAGGACATGTTGAACTGTTTGGTCAGACGGTTGCCCTGAAAATCGGCGATCACCTGCAGGCTGACCCGGGATTTGGTGACATAAGTGAAGGTCTTCTCTTCCACATTGACCGCCGCAGTCGAGATAACCAGGGTCAGGTTGGTGGTGCCGCTGTTGCCCACTTCGAGCCCCTGGCTGCGCAGCCCCTCGGCCAGCTTCTCTGCGACCAGCAGATTGAGCGGACGCTCGCTGTTGACCAGCACGGTGGCCTTCTCTTTCTTCTTGATGGAGAAGACATAGGCAGCCTCACGCTTGTCTACCCCTTCCATGGTGATCCGGTTGCCAGAGTAATATTGCTGGTTGGCCGGCACGATCTGCGGATTGAGCAGCGCCGTCTCGGGCCAATGGGTTGCGCACCCGCCGAGCATCAGGGCGGCCAGCAGCAAGAGTGACTTTTTCATCATGAACTTCCTTTGACGTTAGCGTTTGATGGCTTTCAAAATAACGAATTTGCTGTTTGACGCAACGACTTGTGCGTTGGCAAACAAGCGCTTGAGTTTATTGTGATAATCCAGATGACGGTTGCCTACTATCCAGAGTTCCCCCCCTTTGGGCAACACCCGGTGGGCATCGCGGAACATCTGCCAGGCGATATGATCGGTGATCGCCTGCTGCTGATGGAAGGGCGGGTTGCAGAGGATCCGATCCGCCGTCCCCGTCTCGACGCCATCCAGACAGTTGTTGACCATGAAGCTGGCCCGCGGCAGCGCCTCCGCCAGGTTGTGTTCGACGTTGAGCCGTGCCGACGCCACCGCCATGTAGGACTCGTCGACGAAGGTCACCTCCACCTCGCTGTCCCGTGCCAGCAGCGAGAGTCCCAGCACACCGTTGCCACAGCCCAGATCGATCACCTTGCGCGCGCTATGTATCGGTAGATTGTCCAGCATAAAGCGGGCGCCAATATCCAGACTGGTGCGCGAAAAGACGTTGGCGTGGTTGTGGATGAGCATGTCGGTGCCCTCAAGCGGCCAGACGGTGGGGAACGGATTGGCCAGCGCTGGACGTTCTTCCTGCGGTTCGCAGTGGATAAGGCGCGCCTTCTTCCAGGCGAGCGACGTCCGGGTTGCCCCCAGGTATTTCTCGAACAATTTGAGGGTGGAGGTGTGGATATCCTTGGCCTTGCCGGCGGCGATGATGCGGGTGGCAGGCGTCACCACCTGACGCAGGGCCAGCAGTTGTTGCTCCAGCAGCGCCTGGTATTTGGAAACCTTGATCACCACCAGTGCCGGCGCTTCGGGCAGGGGCGCCAGCGCATCCTGCAGCCGGATACCGTCGGTATCCAGCCCGTTTTCGGTCAGGTTGGCCAGCGTGGCCCGCTCGCTGATATAGGAATCGGTGACGCTGACGGGAGAGTAACCGTGCAAAAATGCCGCCAGGGCGCCGAATCCATCGTTCATGATGATCACCTGGCCTGCCTGTTCGAGGGGGGACTCAGCCAGGGTGTTGATCAGATATTCGTCGGCCGCATCCCAGGCTTGCAGGGTTTCTTGGCTCAGGCGCGGGTAGCGATAGAGGGTCAGCTGGCAATGGGGAGTGACAAGAAGGGTTTCCATAGGATGAGTCCAACCTCGGCTTGATTCGGGTAACAGGCGCCAGGGGCGACGCAAAGTGGCGCTATTCTAGCGGGGTAGAGGAATTTCACCAGTTCGAGCCGCCATGACGGCGTTCCCGGGCCATATTTCTCTCCATAAGGGGACTTATTCCGCTAGGCAACTGCCGATAGAATGGCCCCACGTTCACTTTCTGGAAGCATCCTGATGACCATGCAACAACACATTGAAGCAAAACTGACCGCCGCCCTCACTCCCAGCCTGCTGGAGGTGATCAACGAGAGCCATATGCATCGTGTTGAGCCCGGCTCCGAGAGCCACTTCAAGGTGGTCATCGTCAGCCCGCAATTTGAAGGTCTGCGTCTCCTGGCCCGTCATCGCCTGATCAATGAAGTGCTGGCCCCCGAGCTGGCCGGCCCGGTACATGCCCTGGCACTGCATACCTACACAGAGAGCGAATGGCAGCAAAAGGGCCAGGCACCGCGCACCCCGAGCTGCGTCGGCAAACCCTGACGCGGCCAGAACAGGAGAGTTCCTGCATCCCTCTGCCATCCCGCCTGCAAGTCATTGGAAATGGGGCGATAAAAAGCCCCATATGAGAACAATTCGCAAACAAAACTGCCGGATTATCTTTTCTAATCAATATTTTCAACAATAAGATTACCCCCATTGGGGTATTCAAATAAAAAAACCTTTAAAACCACGGTTTACGAGGGGTTCACCCCCTTATTCAGGAGAGGTTAATTTTGTGATGGCACAGGGATTTTACCCATTTGTCATGGCAGAAAATGAGTCATAAGTGGTAAACTCAAGCGCTTTTGAGTGACCCCGCATATTGGATGATCGCCAGCGCTGTTTACTGGTTGCAACGGCAATATCGTCACTCGACCACCCGTCGTGATGTATTTCTCGGCGCTAACCAACCTCTCTTCCCGTAACGGTAGTGCAAGTAAGTATGATTACAATCAAAAGAGGACTGGACATCCCCGTGCTGGGTGCGCCAGAGCAAGTAATCTACGATGGCCCCGCCATCACCCGTGTTGCTACACTGGGCGAGGAGTTCGTGGGGATGCGACCTACTATGTTCGTCAAAGTAGGTGATCGCGTCATCAAAGGTCAGGATCTCTTCGAAGACAAGAAGAATCCCGGCGTTAAATTCACAGCTCCTGCCACCGGTGTGGTTTCAGAGATTAACCGTGGTGCCAAACGTGTTCTTCAGTCCGTGGTCATCGACCTCGACGGCTCGGACGAACAGGTAACCTTCGAGCACTTTGCCTCCGCCGAGCTGGCCAAGCTCGAACGCAGCAAGGTGCAGGAGATCCTGCTCGCCTCCGGTCAGTGGACTGCGCTGCGTACCCGTCCGTTCAGCAAGGTTCCCGCCGTTGGCTCCGCCCCGCGCGCCATCTTTGTGACCGCGATGGACACCAACCCGCTGGCAGCCAATCCCGAGCTGATCATCAAGGAACAGTCCCAGGCGTTCCTCGACGGTCTGGCCGTGCTGACTCGCCTGACCGATGGCAACGTCTACGTCTGCAAGGGCGAAGCCAGCCTGCCTCACTCTCCCCTGGCCCAGGTCAAGGAAGAGATCTTCGTCGGTCCTCATCCTGCCGGTCTGCCTGGCACCCATATCCACTTCCTGGATCCGGTCAGCAGCACCAAGGTGCAGTGGCACATCAACTATCAGGACGTGATCGCCTACGGCAAGCTGTTCACCACCGGCCAGATCTTCACCGACAAGGTGATCGCCCTGGCAGGTCCGAACGTGCTCAAGCCGCGTCTGCTGCGTACCCGTCTGGGTGCCTGCATCAGCCAGATTACCAACAACGAGCTGCGTGCCGACGAAAACCGCATCATCTCCGGTTCTCTGCTGAGCGGTGCCAAGGCCGACGGGGTTCACGACTATCTGGGTCGTTACCACAATCAGGTCTGCGCACTGGGTGAAGGTCGCGAGAAAGAGTTCCTGGGCTGGATCAACCCCAGCGCCAACAAGTTCTCCATTACCCGCACCACCCTTTCTCATCTGATGAAGGGCAAGCTGATCAACTTCACCACCACCACCAACGGTAGTGATCGTTCCATGGTGCCTATCGGCAACTATGAGCGGGTGATGCCACTCGACATCCTGCCGACCCTGCTGCTGCGGGACATGATCTCTGGCGATACCGATGGTGCACAAGCACTGGGCTGCCTGGAGCTGGATGAGGAAGATTTGGCCCTCTGTACTTTTGTCTGCCCCGGCAAGACCGAGTACGGCCCTATCTTGCGTGAGTGCCTGACCAAGATTGAACTGGAAGGTTAAGCGATGAGTTTCAAGCAACTTCTTGAAAATATGGAACACCACTTCGAGCCGGGTGGGAAGTACGCCAAGTACTACGCCCTGTTCGAAGCGGCGTATACCCTGTTCTATACCCCGGGTTCCGTAACCCGCAATGCTGCCCACGTTCGTGATGCGCTCGACCTGAAGCGCATGATGATCATGGTGTGGCTGGCCGTGTTCCCGGCCATGTTCTGGGGCATGTACAACGTCGGCAACCAGTCCATTGCCGCGATTGCCCATCTGGGTACCGCCGCCGGTGCCAGCAGCTGGCAATATGCGCTGGCAACCATGCTGGGTGCCTCCCTGGATCCGGCCGTGGCCGGTGTCGGCAGCAAGATGCTGATCGGCGCAGCCCACTTCTTCCCGATCTACATCACCGTCTTCCTGGTCGGTGGTTTCTGGGAAGTGCTGTTCGCCATGGTGCGCAAGCACGAGATCAACGAAGGCTTCTTCGTGACCTCCATCCTGTTCGCCCTGATCGTGCCGCCCGAGCTGCCCCTGTGGCAAGCCGCCCTGGGTATCACCTTCGGTGTGGTGATGGCCAAGGAAGTGTTCGGTGGTACCGGCAAGAACTTCCTGAACCCGGCTCTGGCGGGTCGTGCGTTCCTGTTCTTCGCCTACCCGGGTCAAATCTCCGGCGACTCAGTGTGGGTTGCCGTTGACGGTTTCTCCGGTGCGACTGCCCTGAGCCAGTGGGCCCAAGGTGGCCAGATGGCACTGATCAACAGCGCCACTGGCGAAGCCATCAGCTGGATGGACGCCTTCCTGGGCAACCTGCCGGGTTCCATCGGTGAAGTTTCCACCCTGATGATCCTGTTGGGCGCCGCCATGATCGTGTACATGCGCATCGCCTCCTGGCGCATCATCGCCGGCGTGATGGTCGGTATGATCGCGACTTCCCTGCTGTTCAACGTCATCGGTTCCGACACCAACCCCATGTTCAACATGCCGTGGCACTGGCACCTGGTGCTGGGTGGCTTCGCCTTCGGTATGGCCTTCATGGCGACCGACCCTGTCTCCGCAGCCTTTACCAACAAGGGCAAGTGGTGGTACGGCGCACTGATCGGCGTCATGGTCGTGCTGGTTCGCGTGGTCAACCCCGCGTTCCCGGAAGGCATGATGCTGGCCATTCTGTTTGCGAACCTGTTTGCTCCCTTGTTTGACCATTTCGTCGCTCAGGCAAACATCAAGCGGAGGATTGCTCGTGGCGTTTAATAAAGATTCAACCCTCGGCACCGTCAGCGTGGTGACTGGCCTCTGTCTGGCCTGTTCCATCGTGGTATCCGTTGCCGCCGTTGGCCTGCGTTCTACCCAACAGGAGAACAAGGCACTGGACAAGCAGAGCAACATCCTCGCCGTTGCCGGTGTGGACATCAGCGATGTCGCCAAGCGCGACATGGCCAAGCTGTATGGCGACAAGATCGAAGCCCGCCTGGTGGATCTCTCCACCGGTAACTTTGTTGACGGCGATGCCGACAACTTCGATACCAAGCAGGCTGCCAAGGATCCGGCCAAAAATATCCGTCTGGCTGCGGCCGACGACAAGGCCGGCCTGCGCCAGATCTCCAAGCTGATCCCGGTATTCTTCGCCAAGGACAGCGAAGGCAAGATCGATAGCATCATCCTGCCCATCTACGGTCAGGGTCTGTGGTCTACCATGTATGCCTTCGTCGCCGTTGCTCCGGATGGCCAGACCATCAAGGGCATCACCTACTACGACCACGGTGAAACCCCGGGTCTGGGTGGCGAAATCGAAAACCCGGCATGGGAAGCCCTGTTCAAGGACAAGAAATTGTTCGATCAGAACGGCATGCCCGCGCTGCGCGTGATCAAGGGCCATGCTCCGGCTGGCTCTGAGCATGAGATTGACGGTCTGTCCGGCGCTACCCTGACCGGTAACGGCGTACAGCACACCTTCGACTTCTGGATGGGTCCCAAGGGCTTCGGTCCTTTCCTGGCCAAGGTTCGTGCAGGAGAAATCAACAATGGCTGACAAGAGCGAAATGAAAAAGTTGCTGTTGACGCCTGTGCTCGGCAACAACCCCATCGCCTTGCAGGTGCTGGGTGTCTGTTCCGCACTGGCGGTTACCAGCCAGATGAAGACAGCGTTTGTAATGACCCTCGCGGTCATGGCGGTCACCGCCTTCTCAAACCTGTTCATCTCCCTGATCCGCAACCAGATCCCCAACAGCGTGCGGATCATTGCCCAGATGGCGATCATCGCCTCACTGGTTATCGTGGTTGACCAGGTGCTCAAGGCTTATGCCTATGAGATCTCCAAGCAGCTGTCGGTATTCGTGGGTCTGATCATCACCAACTGTATCGTAATGGGTCGTGCCGAAGCCTACGCCATGAAGAGTGCCCCGCTGCCCTCCTTCCTGGACGGTATTGGTAACGGTCTGGGCTATGGCGCCATTCTGCTGAGCGTCGCCACCGTGCGTGAACTGCTGGGCTCCGGCACCTGGTTCGGCCTCGAGCTGATGCCGCTGGTGAACAACGGTGGCTGGTATGTACCGAACGGCCTGCTGCTGCTGCCGCCGAGCGCATTCTTCATCATTGGTCTGATCATCTGGGGCGTTCGCACCAAGGATCCCAAGCAGGTGGAGGCAAAGGATTAAGGTATGGAACACTATCTGAGTCTGTTGATTCGTTCGATTTTCATCGAAAACCTGGCACTCTCCTTCTTCCTGGGGATGTGTACCTTCCTGGCGGTGTCCAAGAAGGTCAAGACCTCCATGGGTCTTGGTATTGCCGTTATCGTGGTGCAAACCATCGCCGTACCGGTCAACAACCTGATCTACAACTACGTGTTGAAGGCTGGTGCCCTCTCCCCCGATCTGGACCTGAGCTTCCTGAGCTTCATCACCTTCATCGGTGTGATCGCGGCCCTGGTACAGATCCTGGAGATGGCGCTGGATAAATACTTCCCGGCCCTCTACAACGCGCTCGGCATCTTCTTGCCGCTCATCACCGTGAACTGCGCCATCTTCGGTGGCGTCTCCTTCATGGTGCAGCGTGACTACAACTTCGTCGAGTCTGTGGTCTACGGCGTGGGTTCAGGTGCAGGCTGGATGCTGGCGATCGTTGCGCTGGCAGGTATCCGCGAGAAGATGAAGTACTCCGATGTTCCGGAAGGTCTGCGTGGCCTCGGCATCACCTTCATCACCGCCGGCCTGATGGCGCTGGGCTTCATGTCCTTCTCTGGTATCTCCCTGTAATCGGAAAGGAACGATAGATGGAAATTATTTTGGGTGTGGTCATGTTTACCGTGATCCTGCTGGCACTGGTGGCAGTCATTCTGTTCGCCAAGTCCAAGCTGGTGACCGCGGGCGACGTGACAATCAGCATCAACGGTGACCCGGCCAAGGCTGTGACCAGCCCGGCCGGTGGCAAGCTGCTCGGCGTGCTGGCCGGCAGCGGTATCTTCGTCTCCTCCGCCTGTGGTGGTGGTGGCTCCTGCGGCCAGTGCAAGGTGCGGGTGAAGTCCGGTGGCGGCGACATCCTGCCGACCGAACTGGATCACATCAGCAAGGGCGAGGCCCGTCACGGCGAGCGTCTGGCCTGCCAGGTCACCGTTCGCGGCGACATGGACATCGAACTGCCGGAAGAGATCTTCGGCGTGAAGAAGTGGGAATGTACCGTCATCTCCAATGACAACAAGGCCACCTTCATCAAGGAGCTCAAGCTGCAGATCCCGGATGGCGAGAGCGTACCGTTCCGCGCCGGTGGTTATATCCAGATTGAAGCGCCGGCTCACCACGTCCGCTACAAGGACTTCGATATTCCCGAGGAGTATCGTGGTGACTGGGATCGCTTCAAGATCTTCGATCTGGAGTCCAAGGTTGACGAGCCGATCATCCGTGCTTACTCCATGGCCAACTATCCGGAAGAGTTCGGCATCATCATGCTGAACGTGCGGATCGCGACTCCGCCGCCCAGCAACTGGACTGCCCCTCCGGGACAGATGTCCTCCTACATCTTCAGCCTGAAGGCGGGTGACAAGGTGACCATCTCCGGTCCGTTCGGCGAGTTCTTCGCCAAGGACACCGACGCCGAAATGGTGTTCATCGGTGGTGGTGCGGGTATGGCGCCGATGCGCTCCCACATCTTCGACCAGCTGCGTCGCCTGAAGTCCAAGCGCAAGATGAGCTTCTGGTACGGTGCCCGTTCCAAGCGCGAGATGTTCTATGTCGAGGACTTCGACATGCTGGCCGCCGAGAACGAGAACTTCACCTGGAACGTCGCCCTGTCCGATCCGCAACCGGAAGACAACTGGGACGGCTACACCGGCTTCATCCACAACGTGCTCTACGAGAACTATCTCAAGAACCACGAGGCGCCGGAAGATTGCGAGTTCTACATGTGTGGTCCTCCCGTGATGAACGCCGCCGTCATCAACATGCTCAAGGATCTGGGCGTTGAAGACGAAAACATCCTGCTGGATGACTTTGGTGGTTAATCCATGCGCAGCGTTGTAAAGACCTGGCTAGCCTTCGGGCTAGCCTTTTTCTTGACTGGGTGCGGTCAGGAAACGGTCCAGAGCAAGCCGGAGATCCACATCACCGGCAGCACCATGGGAACCTACTACTCCATCAAGGTGGCGGATCCTGTCATCAGCGATCCGGCCAAGTTACAGGCAGAAGTGGATGTGCTGCTGGAGCGGGTCAACGACCAGATGTCGACCTATCGTCCCGATTCCGAGCTCTCCCGCTTCAACCAGCATCGTGACTCCACACCGGTCGTAGTCTCGCGAGACACCGCTCGAGTCGTCACTGAGGCCATTCACATTGGCCGTGAGAGCCAGGGGGCGCTGGACGTCACCGTTGGCCCCTTGGTCAATCTGTGGGGCTTTGGCCCGGATAAACGGCCGACCAAGGTCCCGAGCGACGAGCTGATCACCCAGACCCGTCAGAAGACCGGGCTCGGCAATCTGCATGTCATCACCTCCGCCGATGCTGATACCCTGCAAAAAGATGTGCCGGATCTCTACGTGGATCTCTCCGCCATCGCCAAGGGGTTTGGCGTCGACAAGGTGGCCGAATACCTGGAGTCCCTGGGGGCCCGCAACTATCTGGTTGAAATTGGCGGCGAGCTGAGGATCAATGGCGTCAACGGCAAGGGCCATCCCTGGCGCGTGGCCATCGAGAAACCCACCGCGGGCACCGGCACGGTACAGGAAGTGATAGTCCCGGGTGACAACGGCGTTGCCACCTCCGGCGATTATCGCAACTATTACGAACTGGATGGCCAGCGTTTCTCCCACACCATAGATCCGCGCTCCGGCAAGCCGATCCAGCATCGTCTGGTATCGGTCACCGTGATCCACCCCTCCTGCATGACGGCGGATGGGCTGGCAACCGTGTTCATGGTGATGGGGACCGAGAAGAGTCTGGCCTACGCCAACGAACGTGGACTGGCGATCTTCGTGATCACCAAGACCGACAAGGGTTTTGAAGAGGCCTACTCCGACGCCTTCAAGCCCTATCTGGTTAAAAAGTAAGAGGCAGCAACATGCAGATTTTTCTGATCACCTTCGGGGTGTTTCTGGCGGTAGTGGTGGCCATGGCCATCGGCTACATCTTCCAGAAGAAGAGCATCTCCGGCTCCTGCGGTGGCCTGGGCAGCGTGGGCATCGAGAAAGAGTGCGATTGCCCCGAACCCTGTGACAACCGCAAGAAGAAGATGGCCAAGGAAGAGGCCCGTCGCAAGATGCTGGAAGAGAACCGGATCATCTGAGCGCCTGGGCTCCGACGGTAACAAAAAGCGCGCCACTGGCGCGCTTTTTACTGGGGTTTGTCCGGCCACAAGGCTATGGTTTGCGCTCGATATAGAGGAGCACTTCCCCGAGATCAATGCCGAACTTGCTGATCCTGGCCCGGTTGATCAAGCGCTCCTCATCCAGCAGATACATCCAGTCATCAAAGCTCACCCGTACCACCTCACCATCCGGCAGCGCCAGATCGAGCTGGTAACGCCAGTTAAGGGCAAAACCTTCGCTTTTGCCCACCGCCTCCCCCACCACATCCGATGCGCTGCCGCGCCAGTGGCCATCCGCCCCCTTGCGTAGATACCAGGTGCGAGTCTGCTGGCGACCATCGTCAAAATGGAACTGCTCGAACAGTTCTCCCTTGCCCTCCTGCCAGCGCCCCTCCATCTCGACCCGAAAGCGACTGGTCACTTCGCCGCTGCGATCGGTGACCAGGCCATGGGCTACCAGCTTGCCACTGAAGAAACGGGCGAGATCCCACTCGGGCCCCTGGCCACGGTAGTCATCGAGGCTGGCACCACATCCTGTCAGCAGCATGAGTGGCAACAAAGCGAGAAGACGATATAGACGGTAGCAAGACATAAAGGGCTCCGGCATCAGGGTTGGCCGCGCAGGCGGCGGGTAAGGGCTGGATCCCGGCTGTTGTCCGCCAGCCAGATCGCCAGAAAGGCGGCGGAAAACTGCGGTTCGGCGAGAGAGCCGAGGAGCTGCTCCTGCCACCAGAAGTGGCCGGTTCCGGCCTTGTCGACATAGAAGGTCAACCTGTCGCCAGCTGCCACATCCGGCCAGAGGGTCGCAAGTTGCCCGAGCCAGCGCTGGCGATCGGCATCACTGCCAAGACCGAGCCGCTGCCACTCTTCGGCGGTGGCGCTGAGCAGATCCTCACGTTCGATGGCTCTGGCATAGGTCAGGGTCAGTGCCTGCGGATAATGGCTCGGCTGATAGCGACCACTCTCACTGTAGAGGGTGGCGTCATAGAGCTTGAACCAGAGCCAGTTCATCTCCCCCTGGCCGACCGGACGCAACTGTTGCCAAGGGATGGCAGAAGCCTGCGCGGCAGTCGCCAGGTGCAAACTCAGCACCGCCAAGAGCAGGCTAGTTCCACCCCATGTGCCAATGGCTGGGATCTTCCAGTTCATGCCAATCCATCTCCTGTTCCTGCAGGGTATTGATATCCTGCATCACCACCTGCATCAGCCGCCCTTGCGCATCCCGCTGGCAGGCCACCACCAGATAGAAGCGATCAGTCAGCTCGTGCTGGCTCTCTTTGGTCCACTTGGAAAACAACAAAGTGTCGGTCGAAAAGGTGTTCATCTTGGCTCACCCTCCAGCTTGACCATTACCCACAGTAGTAGGGGTAACCACCACATCCAGATCACGGCCAGCAGGGCCGCACTGATCCCGATGCCCCAGGGTAAGTGTACTGCTCCCATCTTGGCTCCCGCCACATAGGAGACCGTCCCCCCAAGCATGCCAAACAGCCCCTGTTGCCAACGGGGTAATCGCAGTAGCCAGCGCATGCCATGGGCCAGCGTCAGGACAAATCCGACCCAGAGCAGCGCCAGCCAGAGCGGAAAACCGGCCTTGAAATCGAACAGCCCGAGCCGCCAGAGCAGCAGATCGAGCAGGCAGCCTGCAAGGGCCATGGGCAGGAGTCGCAGATCCCTTTTGCGGCTTGGCGAGCAGAGAAAATGAAGCAGCAGCATCGCAAGCAAGGGACCCGGCAGCTGCCACTTCACCGCCAGCAACCAGTAGAGGTTGAACCCCAGCAGTTGGGCCCACCGCCACATGGTCAGTGACCGCTTACCGGCAAGTCTCCCGACCAGCCAAGCGGCCCGGGTTTGGCCGCCTCCAGTTGTACCAGGCTGATGGTGCGTTCCCAGAATCCCCCCTCGCAGTAGGCGAAATAGAAGTGCCACAGCCGGATAAAGTCCTGGCTGTAGCCGAGCGCAGGCAGCTCGGGCGCCAGCGCCAGAAAACGCTGGCACCAGTGGGCCAGTGTGCGAGCGTAGTGATGGCCGTGATCGTGCAGCCGCACCAGTTGCATGTCGGTTTCGCGGGCCAGCAATCCCGCCATCTGGGAGACGCTCGGCAGGCAGCCACCGGGGAAGATATAGCGCTGGATGAAGTCGACCCCGCGCAGGTACTGGGCATGGCGCTGATCGGCGATGGTGATGGCCTGAATGAGCAGGCGTCCACCGGGTTTGAGCAGGCGAGACAGCTGGCGAAAGTAGTCCGGCAGAAAGGCGTGGCCCACCGCTTCGATCATCTCGATGGAAACCAGCTTGTCGAACCGCCCCTCCAGCTTGCGGTAATCCTCCAGCAACAAGGTGATGCGATCCCCGAGCCCCTCCCGCCCGATCCACTCTTTTGCATAGTCGTGCTGGGCCCGGGAGATGGTGGTGGTAGTCACCCGGCAGCCGTAGTGGCGAGCGGCAAAGACGGCCAGCCCACCCCAGCCGGTCCCGATCTCCAGCAGATGATCGTCAGGCCCCAGTTCCAACCGCTCGCAGATGGTGCGCAGCTTGGCCTGCTGCCCCTCTTCCAGGGTGGCCTCTGCCCCCGGATAGATGGCGCTCGAATACTGCATATGGCTGTCGAGAAAACCCTGATAAAGAGCGTTGCCGAGATCGTAGTGGGCGGCGATGTTGGCGCGCGACCCGGTCAGGGTATTGCGACTCCGCCAGTGGCGCACCTTGTTGAAGGGGAAGCTGAGCCAGCCCAGGCGCCGCTCCAGGCTGTCGAGCAACGGCAGATTGCGGGCCAGCAACCGCACCAACGCCACCGGATCCGGGCTGGTCCAGAGCCCTTCTACCCAGGTTTCACCGGCAGCAATGCTGCCCCCCAGCAGCAAGCGGCGATAGAAGGCCGGATCCAGCACCACCAGCTCGGCATGCAAATCACTGCTTGCATCACCAAAGCTGTAACGCTCGCGGCCATCTCGCAGCAGCAGTTGGCCTTGGTCGAGCCGCCCAAGCAAATTGAGCAGCAGTTGCCTGGCCCCCTTGTCGATGAAAGAGGCAGAAACAGAAGATTGCACCAGTTCCATTAGCGAGTCTCCGGATGGGTGAAGATGGGGGTTCGTTTGATAAAAAGACGCAGGGCCTGCCAGTAGATACCGAGCAGCACCCTCATGGTCATCCAGGGCCAGCGGACCAGCAGCGCCACCAGCTCCTGGCGCGACAGCGGCACGCGGCGCAGCGCCAGGGTGGCGTCAAACAGCTTGGCCTCACCGGATACGGGATGACTCTCGATGTGGATCAGTGTCTCCTGCGCGGGCGGATCCGCCAGTGGTAGCGCATGGCCAGCTCCATGAAGGGGGAGACGTGAAAATCCTTGTCGTGGGGAGCCAGCGCCGCCAGATCCAGCAGGTAGTAGTGGCGCTCGTTCCAGGGGGTGTTGGAGACCTCTGCCAGCAAATAGCGCGTCTTCCCCTGCCGATCGCAGAAGTAGAAGTTGACCGGGCTGAAGTAAAACCCCAGGCAACGTACGTTGCCGAGCAGCAGCACCCGCCCCTTCGGGTCGGCATCGCCGCCAAGCTCGGCCACCTTGTCCCACACCGCCTGTTTGAGCGGGCCCGCGCTCCCCCGCAAATAGTCCTGACGACGAAAGGAGAGCAGCCCGGCCCGCTCCACCGCGAACCATCTTCCCTGATCGAGGCCCGGTAGTTCGTCGAGATCCAGTCCCAGCATGAAGAGGTGGTACGAAAAAGCGTGAACCCTCGGCGCGAAGCGGCGGTGGCGCACCGAGCCCCGCCAGATGGCGCTGATCCCGCCGCTCACTGTCGCGGTTGCGCCTTTCATAGCTCGGCCCCGAAGCGCTTGGCCACGTCCAGGGCGCTGCGCACCCCATCCTCGTGAAAGCCGTTGTACCAGTAGGCACCGCAGAAGTGGGTGTGCCGCTGACCGCAGATCTCTGGTCGCCGCTGCTGGGCGGCGATGGAGCTCTGATTGAACACCGGATGGTGATAGACGAAACGGCGCAATACCTTGCTCTCGTCCACCCGACCTGCGGGATTGAGGCTGACGCAGAAGGGCTCGGGTGAACTCACCCCCTGCAGGATATTCATGTTGTAACTCACCAGTGGCCGTGCGCCGTCATCATCACCGAGCTGATAGTTCCAGCTGGCCCACGCCTTGCGGCGCACCGGCAGGCAAGTTGCGTCGGTGTGGAGCCAGACTTCATTGGCCTGATAGGGCATGGCGCCGAGGATGGCCCGCTCCCGCTCGCTCGCATCCGCCAGCAGGGCCAGCGCCTGGTCGCTGTGGCAGGCGAATATCACCTCGTCAAACTGCTCCTCGCCATCACGGCTCTGGACAATGACGCCATTCGTCACTCGCCGGATCCCCGCTACCGGGCAAGCCAGCCGGATCTGCGACTGCCATCCCGCCGTGAGCGGCCCTATGTATTCGCGCGAGCCACCGGGAATGACGTACCACTGGGGCCGGTTTGCCACCTCCAGCAGGCCGTGATGGGCAAAAAATCGCAGGAAGAAGCCAAGGGGGAAGGCCCGCATATCGGCCAGGGTGGATGACCAGATGGCCGCCCCCATCGGCAGTATGTAATGACGGGCGAAGTAGTCGCTAAATTCCCCCGCCTGCAGGAAATCCCCCAGGGTCAGTTCGGAGCCAACATCAAGGGCCTGGTGATCCACCAGCCAGGCGCGAGCCTCCCGGTTGAAGCGCAGGATCTCGGCAACAAAGCCGTAAAACCGCGGGCTCAGCAGGTTGCTGCGCTGGGCGAACAGGGTATCGAGGTTGTGACCGTTGTACTCGAGCCCCTCCGGGCTTTTCACCGAGAAGCTCATCTCGGCCGGTTGCCGTGCCACCCCGATCCGTTCAAGCAATTTGAGGAAGTTGGGGTAGGTGCGATCATTGAACACGATAAAACCGGTATCGATGGCGTAACGTCGCCCGCCCTGCTCCACGTCGACTGTGGCGGTATGGCCGCCCAGGGTCGGCGCCGCCTCGAACAGGGTGATGTCGTGCTGTTTGTGGAGCAAAAAACCGGCGGTCAGCCCTGAAATCCCCGAACCGACGATGGCTATCTTTCTCTTCATGAGTGGCGTCCTTTCGACACAAGCGAGCTGCCAAGACGCAGCCAGAGTCCCACCGGCAGCGCACCAAGCAGGCGCAGCAGCCAGATGAAACGACGGGGAAAGTGGATCTGATGGTGACCGGCGGTAAGCCCGTCCATGATGGCGCGGGACGCCTCTTCCACAGGCACCAGGCAAGGCATGGGAAAATCATTCTTTGCGGTGAGCGGCGTTTCCACAAAGCCGGGGCGGATCAGGGTAACCCCGATCCCTCTGCCGGCCAGATCGAGGCGCAGGGTATCGGCCAGATAGTCGAGGGCCGCCTTGGAGGCGCCATAGGCCTCGGCCCTTGGCAGCGGCAACCAGCTCACCGACGAGCTGACGATGGCAAGACGGGCCCCCGCCCTCAGCAGTGGCAGGAAGGCGGCCAGCGCATGACCGGTGGCGATGAGATTGGTCTCGATGACCCGGGCAAACAAGGCGCCGTCAAACCCCTCGGCCAACTCCATATATTCGCAATGACCGGCGTTGAGGATCAGCAGATCCAGCGCAGGCAGAGTGCCCGCCACTGCGTTCATGGCCGCTGGATTTCGGGTATCAAACTGCAAGGGGGTGATGCCCTCACTCTCCAGCCCCTGCAGCCGCTCCTCATCGCGACCACAGCCCCACACCAGCCAGCCTGAGCGCCGGTAATCGAGAGCCAGCTGGCGGCCGATGCCGGAGGTGGCTCCTGTGATCAGCACCCGGCCGCTCATGCCCCAAGCCTCCCCTTGATGGTCCGCACCAGGGATCCGAGCAGCGGCAACTGCTCATAGAGCATGGCGCCGAGGTCAAAATAGTCCCGGTGCAGGCAGACCTTGCCCTCCTCGTCTAATTCGAGGCGGGTCGCCCCCTCCACTGTCACTGGCTTGCCGCCACGAAGCCTTGGGTGGGAGAAGGTCATGGTCCAGCCGAGCCAGGCTTGTCGCCCCTGTTGCTGCTGACTGGTAATGACAAAACGGCAATAGGTGAGGCGCTGATAGAGGGCGGCAAAATAGTCGCTGAGCGCCGCCAGTCCCTCGATGCGGTGGGCAGGATCGATAAAGATCACCTCGTCGGCATAGACTTCGGACAATCGGTGCAACTGCTGTCTGTCCAGCTGCTGATAGAGGGCGACGAAGCGGACCAGCGGCTCATCCATGTTATTTCTCCAGGAAGCGAAACATTTCGATGGCTCTCACCCGGGCGATGGCGTGATCCACCATGGGGGCCGGATAATCCTGCCGCCCCTTGAGCCGCAGCCAGTCGTGAGGCTGGTGTAGATAGGCGGCGGGCAGATCGGCCAGTTCAGTGACCCAGGTACGAATGAACTCCCCTTGTGGATCAAATCTTTGTCCCTGGGTGGTGGGGTTGAATACCCGAAAGTATGGGGCCGCATCGGCACCTGTGCCCGCCGCCCACTGCCAGCCGCCGTTGTTGGCCGCCAGATCGCCGTCTATCAGCTTGCTCATGAAGTAGTCCTCCCCGAGCCGCCAGTGGATGTGCAGATCCTTGGTGAGGAAGCTCGCCACTATCATCCGCAGCCGGTTGTGCATCCAGCCGGTGGCATTTAGGCAACGCATGGCCGCATCGACGATGGGGTAGCCGGTGCGTCCCTCGCACCAGGCGGCAAAGGCATCCGGGTCCCAGCTCCACGGCAGAGCCGCCGTCTCCGCCTTGAAGGGGCGATTCATGGAGAGGCTTGGGATCAGCACCAGCAGATGGCGATAGAACTCGCGCCAGATGAGCTCGTTGAGCCAGACAAATCCGGGCTGCGCCTTCGACTGGGGTCGATAGCCGAGCCGCTGTTGCAGTGCTCCTACGCACTGGCGCGGACTGATGATACCGGCCGCCAGATAGGGGGAGAGCACCGAAGTGCCCGCCAGGGCCGGAAAGTCCCGGGTCTCGCCATAGTCGAGCACAGCCTCATCGAGGAAGGTGTCCAGACGGCGCAGAGCCTCGGCCTCCCCCACCGGCCAGCGGGAGTCTGCCGTCAGCTCGCCAAGGGCGGCATCGACAAATTCCCGCTCGGCCAGCGGCTGCCACGGCAGTGATGCACCGCGCGGATCGGGCGTGCGGTGAATGACAAAGCCATCTTCCTCGAGGGCCTTGAGCCAGGCGCGGCTGAAGGGGGTATAGACCTTGAACATCTCCCCCGAGCCGGTCAGCACTCGCCCGGGCGGCAGCACGCAGCAACCGTTGAACCAGTGGCAAGCAATCTCCTGCTCCGCCAGCGCGGTACTGACGGCCCGATCCCGACGCTGCTCGTCGATCTCGATGGCCTGATTGGCGTAGAGCCGGGTCACCCCCAGCTCGCGACTTAAGTCAGCCAACGCCGCCGGCACTTCGGCAAACGTCTCGACTCGCAGCAAATGGAGCGGGATGCCGAGCGCCGCCAGCTCGCGGCCCAGCTCATCAACCTGCGCCAGGATGAAACGCTGGCGAACGGGGGCCAGCTTGTGCTGCCGCCACTGGGTCGGTGAGATGATAAAAAGCGCCGCGACCGGTTCCTCACCGGCACAGGCATGACGCAAGGCAGGGTTGTCGGCAAGGCGCAAGTCGTTGCGAAACCAGACCAGTTTCATGACTTTTGCCTCCCGCGTCCGCTGGTGGTCCCCACGACAGCCTCGTCCGCTATTGCCTCGCCCAGAGTGGCTTTCCAACCGTGAGCGGCCTGCCAGTCGCCGTCATAGAGGCGCCCCAGCTCGCCAAAGAATCGGGTATCCTCTGGCCAACCGACGGTCAGCTCCTGCTTGCCAAGCCCGGCCCCCAGCAGCAGCAGCCAGGGGGGAGTGGATCGCCCCTCAAGCAGAGCGACATGGCGAGGTTCGACCGCCCCCAGCAGTTGCACCTCGTAACCCAGGCCAATCAGCTCATAGGCCGCCCAGACCAGATCGAGGGGCCCGACCTGCCCCCAGCTCGCCAGAGTGACGGGGACGCCCTTCTCCTGTTCGATGAGATGGCGAGCGAAGCGGGTATGCAGCCAGCCCAGCCACACCTGTTGCAGCAGCTCGCCATCGGGCCGCTCGCGCCAAAGGCCAAGCAGCCGCTCCACCAGCGGTTGCAGCACCCGGCTGCGCACCAGCTCGAAGGGATAGCTCGCCAGCAGATCATTGAGCAGCGCCTCCGCCTTGCGCTGGTTGAAGGCGAGCAGTGCCTGACTGAACTGCTCCAGAGTCTGCTGCCAGTGATCGCTCACCGGCTGGGAGTAGGGCTCGCTCAACAGCCCCTTGACCTGCCCTATGCTCACCCCCCGCTCCAGCCAACTCAGGATCTCGCCAATCTGGCGGATATCCTGCTCGCTGTAGAGGCGGTGACCCTTCTCGGTGCGGGCCGGCTGTACCAGACCGTAACGACGCTGCCAGGCACGCAGGGTGACGGCATTGACGCCGGTGAGGCGGGAAACCTCACGGATGGGGTAGATCCCCTCATCAGACAAAGGGGAAGCGGCTTGCGGTAAATCAGACATAACGACGTCCATCAAAGGTAGATATATGAGCCCAGGTGCTTCTTGCACACCGGGGCCATCACAAACTGTTCAAAGCCCGTAGCGCAGTGTCAGTGTGTCCGGTTGTAGGGTTCAGACGTGACAGACATGCCCAGCCGAACGCAGCGACATTCATAGCCCGTAACGCAGCTTGAGCGTATCGGGATGAGGATTGAGGTAAACCTGCTCGGCAAGATACGGATTGGGATACTCACGCAGGTAGTGGCGGATCAGGGTCAGCGGCACCAGCAGCGGAAAAATACCGGTGCGGTACTTGTCGATGGTGTCGCAAAGCTCCTGCTTCTGGGCCGGGGTCAGCACCCGCTTGAAGTAGCCTTGCAGGTGCATCAGCACATTGGTGTGGCTGCGCCGGTTTGCCCGCAAGGTCAGCGCCGCCATCAGCCCCTTGATGTAGCGCTCTGCCACCTCTTCCAGATTGGCCTTGCCCAGATTGCCGAGCAGCTGTCCGAGGGCGCGGTAGTGAGTGGTGGCGTGAGAGAGCACCAGATACTTGTAGCGGGAGTGAAAGCGGATGAGGGCGGCGGCGCTGAGCCCGCGCGCGCAGAGCTGTTGCCAGTCGTGATAGGCAAACACCCGCAGCACGAAGTTCTCCCGCAGGATGGGGTCGCACAACCGGCCATCCTCTTCCACCGGCAGCAATGGGTTGGCCTCCATCAATGCCTTGGCAAACAGGCCTACTCCCTCCTTGGCGCTCCCCTCATTATTGGCGCCATAAATTCTGACCCGTTCCATGCCACAGCTGGGAGATTTGGCACAGAGGATATAACCGGAGATGAAGTCGAGCTGGCGCGCCTTCTGCTCGCTGAAAGCGATTAATTTCTCCGTGACATCGAAGCTGCCGTTGCTCGCCTCGGCGCGTACCTCGCCATGACGCTTGACCAGCCGGATGGCGGCGCGAGGGGCACCCAGGCCGATGGCCATCTCGGGGCAGACGGGGTGATAGTCAAAGTGAGCCCCAAGATCCCGTTCACAGAAACTGGAGCGCTTGTGGCCCCCGTCAAACCGCACCTCCTGTCCCAGCAGGCAGGCACTGATCCCGACTTTAATCTTGTACATGATGACACCCCTTGTATAAGCCTTGATTCAGTTATAGCAGTTATACAAAAAAAAGGAAGTTGTACAACTACTGCAAACCGATACGGCACAGGGACAAGCAAGGAAGCATCATCAGACAAAAAAAAAAAGCCCATGGCCATCGCCATGGGCAAACATCAAAGACACTACGGAGTTCATCGCATCAGAAGCTGTACTTCACACCCAGGCTGGAGATGGAACCTTTTTGCAGATCCCAGTTGCGATAGGTGTAATCGGCAGTCAGGGCCCAGTTCTGGTTGAACTTGTAGGCACCACCCACCTTGAAGTCGTGCATATCATCGGTCATGTTGGCGTAACGATAGGCGGTGGAGAGCTCCACATTGCCGATGTCGTAACGCAGACCCACTTCCCCGTACATACTGCCGCTATCCTTGCGAGCGACCGCATCCCATCCATTGACATCATGGGCCAGCTCTCGCTCCAGGCGGTAGCCGGTCAGACCTGTCTCTCCATAGAGGTTGAGGCCGCTGCTCAAGGGGGTGAACACACCGACACCGACGCTGGAGATGGACATGCTGTCGTTGCCATTGTTGCGGGAGGTAAATTCGGTGCCGGCACGGCCGTAGAAGTTGGAGCCGAAGCTCTTGGAGAGATCCAGGCTCATACCGCCGAAATCACGGGTTCCCTTGCTGTCGTTGCTGGATTTGCCATTGAGATAGTCAGACTTGGTGTGTGCCCAGGTCGCCGACCCTTTGGCGTAGCTGAACGCATCCTGTGCCAGTGCGGAGGTAGAGGCGAAGCCGGCCAGGACCAGAAGAGAGATTGCGGTTTTGTTCATGTGATTGACTCCATGGGTAAGCTCGTCAGAGCTGGTATGGAGTCATTGTGCAAACAGGCGGCGGCAATGCCGAGCGGCAAGCTGTTGCCAAACCATGTCAGATGTAAGCAGATATTGCAGGTGATGACGGCGGCAACATCTGCCCTGACCCGGACCAACTGAGCCGGGTCAGGAGATCAGGGGATCAGCGGAAAACCACCTCGTCGATTTCGATCCGCACCAGGGGTTCTCCCGTCAGCCCGGCCGGACGCGACACCTCGAGACCACGTGCCGGACGTACCTGTCCCTTGCGCAGATAAGTCTCCGGCAGACGGTTCTCGGCGACCCAGAAACGCGCCTCCTGACGCTGCAGCTGTACCCCGTCGGCACTGAACAGCGTCACCCAGCCGCGCACCCCGACCACATTGCGGGTGCCGGTGTTGCTGATCTGAAAGCTCAGCGCCATGGGATCCGTGCCCTCAACCTTGTCCAGCTTGACCATGATGCCATCACGGACCGCCTGGGAGAGCAGCTCGGGATGGGCCTTGGCCTGCTCGGTCAGCACGGGAGCCGCCACCGCCACCACAGCGCCGGATTTCGCGAGCGCCTCGTTCCCCTTGACCGGCTCAGCCTGCTTGACCACCAGATACTCCCAGGTGAAGTCATCATTGAGCTGGACCTGGCGCCCATCGGGCAGGGTCACCTGAGAGAGAGGAGCCGCCTGCGCCAGCACAGGAGTGAGGCACAGGGCAACCAGCAGACGGGACAAAGATTTCATAGGGTCGGGACTCGATATCATTGAAAGGGCGACAGTATAAACACTCCTGTCACGCCTTGCCTATGACGGGGCTCACGTTCTCCGGGCAAGCTGGCGACGCCCTCGCCGGACTAAATCGCCAGCTCGTGGCGTTCGTGAGGCACCATATCCAGAGTGACCAGATCGAACAGGGTTCCCTTGAGGGCCTGCAGAATGTCCGGCTGCATGTCGAATGCCCGGGCCCGCTGATGCTCGGGCAGACGTACCCTGGCCAGGGTTGGCCCACTGTTGCAGGTGAGTTCACGGCCATCGCAGAGGATATGAAAGAAGACCTGGGCCTCGTCGAACCCCATATCGGCCAGTATCTGCTCCGCCTGATCGACCATGCGCAAATGGTGCGGCTGCAACTGGCTGGGGTGGGCAAAACGGTGACTGAGGCAGCCATTGCCTCCCTTGCCCAGATCATCCAGCTGGCGTTTGTTAAAGCCGTAGCGCACGTCTCTTTTGGTAAAACCATGATCGGCCATCAGCCAGATGGTGTCTTCCGGGATGGAGCCGAACATCTCTATGTACCCGGCCCGCTCCTCCGCCGCCCCCGGCAGCAGGAATGGCAGTGTCGCCCACTCTGGATGGGTAGCCCTGTGTTCACAAAGACGGCGAACGGGATCGATGATCTCGTCCAGTTGCGACAACTGATCGCAGAAGATCATCTCATCTGTCTTGACGATCCAGTGGTCTATGCCATAACGCCGGCAATAGCGGATGGCGCGGGATACTTCGCTGCGGCTGCGGGTGGGGGTATCCATGATCATGGCCCGGATCCGGACGCCACTGGCCCGGCACAAATCGATGCAGTAACAGGATTCCAACCGGCCTGAAAAGGAGATAACCAGATCATCATAGGCTGACAACTGATCGATCAACTGCTGTTCCCTGGCCTGAAACGCCTGATCGTATCCTTGATTCAGCACAACAACATTGGCATCCATTAAAACAGCTCCGGATGGTAAAAAGGTGGATTATTGTGCTGACAATTAGCTGAATAGACCCTTAAAGAGTCCGGTTAAATTCAAAATTTTATGACGATCTCCTGCGATTGGAGCACCATATCCTCTCCATGGGTGTCATAAATCCGCAATCTGGCCTGATGTACCTGATGGGCTCGCAAGAAGCCCTCGGCCTGCTCAAGGGAAGTGAAAGTCAGGGAGCCCCCCTCACTGTCGGTCAGGCACTGGCACTCCCCTTCCGCCTCGACGCACAGCTGGTAGCCACTGCCATCCCGACAGGCGATGATCAGCGTCGCCTGCGGGTAGTGACTCAACCAGTTGCGAAACCGGCCATGCTCCATAAGGCTCCCAAAAGGGGGTTACCCCTTGTCTGTTGCGGGCAAATAGCCCTGTTCAACCAGCTGCTGCCGGCAGCGCGCCGTATCGCAAAACACCATGCCCCGGATCCCGAGCGTCTCGGCGGCAGTCACGTTGGCCAGGGTATCGTCGATAAAGAGACAATCGGACGGTGCAAGATCGAACGACACCAGCAGATAGCGGTAGATATCCGGCTCGGGTTTCATCATGCGCACTCGGGCAGAGACCACCTTGCCACTGAAAAAACGCCAGAAATCCTCATGTTGCTCCAGCCAGTCGATACTGGCGTGCCCCATGTTGGAGAGGGCGTAGAGGCTGTGCCCCGCGCCGTGCAGCTCCTCTATAAGGGTTAGCATAGCGGGATCCGGCTTGAGGGAGGACGGTACCGCCTGCAAAATGGCGAGGTTGTCGGCCGCACTCAGGCCGGTGCGCGGCTCGGCCCGACGTGCCATGGTGTGCAATGACAGGGTCCCTCTGTCCACCTCCTGCCAGTCCGGATGTTCAAACAACTGCTGTGCCAGCCGTTCGGCCTCCAAAGGTCCCCGGACCGAACTGACGATGGCAACCGGATCCCAGCTCACCACCACACGCCCCAGATCAAAAATAATGGCCATACCGTATCTCTCCCGCATCGTGCGAAATGGACCAGAGGGAGCCAAACCGCTCTCGGACACGCCCATTCGCGTCACCGGATACCCTGCCCCCTTCCCGTTCCGCGGGCAAGTTTTACTTGCATCAAATCGCCAAATCCCTTAATGGTTAAGGCGTTACAATGAGGATTATGACCATGCAAACCCTATTCTTCTTTGCTTTCTCGTTTATCCGGCCCGTTTGAGGGAAGGCTAATCGTCCTGTAAACAGCTCTCGTGAACAGAAAGCAAAGACGAATCGAGCCTCCCCTGCGGAGGCTTTTTTTTGCATATATATCAAATAATTACTTGGACAGGGAACAATCATGGCAACGCTCGACGAGATCAGACAAGACATTACCCGGTTGGATCAGGAGCTGCTTGCCCTGCTGGCAAAACGCAAGACCCTCAGCATCGAGGTCGCCCGGGCCAAGCAGGCCAACCCGCGCCCTATTCGCGATCCCCAGCGCGAGCAGGATCTGCTGGTCGCCCTGATCCAGCAGGGCCGTCAGCTTGGCCTGGATGCCCAGTACATCACTCGCATCTACCACACCATCATCGAGGATTCCGTGCTCTCCCAGCAGGCCTACCTGCAGAGTCTGATCAACCCGGAGCAGCAGGAGCCCATGACCAGCGTCGCCTATCTGGGACCGCGCGGCTCTTATTCGAGCCTCGCCGCCCGCAAGTACCTGGCCCGCTACAAGGATCAGGTGATCGAGGTGAACTGCCAGAACTTTCGCGAGGTGCTGGATGCGGTGGAATCGGGCCGCGCCGCCTTCGGTGTGCTGCCCATCGAGAACACCAGCTCGGGCTCCATCAACGAAGTCTATGACGTGATGCAGCACACCAGCCTCTCCATCGTCGGCGAGCTCACCTACCCCATCGAGCACTGCATCCTCACCGCCGTGCCGACCGAGATCGAACGCATCAAGACCTTCTATGCCCACCCGCAGGTGTTCCAGCAGTGCTCCCACTACCTCAGCAAGCTGGAAGGAGCGCGCCACGAGATCTGCGACTCCTCCTCCAGCGCCATGATGAAGGTGAAGGAGCTGGCAAGCCCCGAGGCCGCGGCCATCGGCAGCGCCGCCGGCGGTGAGCTCTATGGCCTCGACGTGCTGGCCGAGCAGCTGGCCAACCAGAAGGAGAACTACAGCCGCTTCATCGTGGTGGCGCGCAAGCCCATCGACGTGGCGCCCCAGATCCCGGCCAAGACCACTCTCATCATGTCCACTTCCCAGAAACCGGGCTCCCTGGTGGAGGCGCTGCTGGTGCTGCGCAGCCACGAGATCAACATGACCAAGCTGGAGTCCCGTCCGGTGCAGGGCAACCCGTGGGAAGAGATGTTCTACCTGGATGTCTCCGCCAACCTGCAAACCCCGGCCATGCAGGCCGCCCTGGTGGAGCTGACCAAGATCACCCGCTATATCAAGGTACTGGGCTGCTACCCGAGCGAAGACGTGAAACCGACCACGGTGCCGCCGGTGCTGCTGGGCAGCTGATTGAACTGACAGACCAGTAAAGCAACAAAAAGGCGAACATCATGTTCGCCTTTTGTTTTGCCACTTCAACCTATGTCTGCCCAAAGAGGAGTCAGAACTGGCCCGCCATCAGCTGGTTGATGTTGTAGAGGGCGCGGGTATCAAGTTCCATCTCGGTGGCATAGGTGTTGCCACGCGGATAGGTAGCCACCACCCGGGCACCGCGCACCATACCGGCCACCGACACATCCAGTGCGTTGGAGGTCTGGGTCAAGTCCTTGTAGCTGCTGTGGGCCCGTACCTGCTGACCGTTGAGCTGTTCGGCCAGCTCGCGGTAGGCATCCATCTTGGAGGCACGGATGGCCTGCAACATCTTCTCGGACTGGGAAGGGCCGGGCTGGATATCGATCACCGCATAACCGACCGCCTTGAGCACCGGAAAATCATCGGGCTTGCCGCCCTGGGTGTAATCCACCACCCGATTGCCACTGCAACCGGCCAGCATCAGGGCCAGCAGGCAACCAAACAGGATCTTCATGACTCGCTCCTTACGGGGTCAGGTTGACCAGATGCCCACTGGGGCCGACCTGGCTGCCCCGCATCAGATAACCGCGGTTGATGGAGGCCCGACCAAACGAGTTGTTGGCACCGACCAGGTATTGTTGCGGCACCAGGCTCTGGGCCGTGGTTTCCACCATCTTGGTGCGCATGTCGATGATGCGGGCGTTGACCAGGATCCCCTGCTTGTTGCGGCTGAAGGTGCCGACCAAGATGCGGGAGATGGGCAGACGGGAAGAGAGCTCTTTGTAGTTGCGGCTCAGCACGAAATCCCCCTGGGGGGTCACCTTGATGCTGCCGGTCAACTTGAAGTCCACCACCACTTCCCCACGACGGTTGAGCTCGTAGATAAAGCTCTCCTCGATCTGCTGGCCCATCCAGTTGGTGTCCTGCAGGGTATCGAGATCGACAAAGGAAGCCACCGCGATGGGCTCGGTCAGGGTGGTAAGAGACTTGCGCTCCATCAGCTGATCGGTCATGCGGGCCACCAGCCAGTTGAGTTCCATCCCCTTTGCCGCCTGCCGGGGATCACCCAGATCCCGATTGATGGGGTCGGAGCCGCACCCGGTCAATGCCAGGGCGAGCGCCAACGCCGTGATGAGTTTGTTCATGGATACCTGTTCCTGTATCTGCACCTGACTTGTTATCGGACAACCGGCGCAAAGCTTGAGCCGGGAATGAGGCATGGATCTTGCTTTTTAATTATCGTCCCTGCACCGCGCAGAGGGCGAACCCGTGTTGTGAATTATGTCGGCCAGTGACGCCATTGCATCAAACAATGCCCTCTGCCCGCCTCTTCAAGGTATCTGTTATGAAATTACCGCTGCTGTTGACCCTGCTGCTGGCCAGCCTGAGCGCCCATGCCGAGCTTATTGAAGCCCAGGGCAGCGCCGCCATTCTGGGGGATGAAGCCTATGCCCGCGAGCAGGCGACCCGCGATGCCCTGCGTCAGGCGCTGCTGGCGAGTGGCGCCGCCGTCTCCAGCATCCAGCGCCTGGAAAATGGCAGCCTGCGATCCGAGCAGATCCAGATCCGCTCCGGCGGCGACATCCGTCAATACCGGCTCAAGCGGGAAGAGGTGCGCAACGGCCGCATGTACATCACCCTGGTGGCCGACATTCAGGCGGAACGCCAAATCTGCCAGACCCAGCATTATGCCAAGGATTTGACGCTGGTCAGGCTGCGCATGCGCAATCCGGACCAGGCGAGCTATGGCGCCCTCGACGACATGCCCGCCAATCTGTCGCGGCGCATGTTCGAGAACCTGGCGAACGCCCCGCAAGGGGTGGCCGTGCGCCAGTGGCTGGACGAAAACCTGCGCATCGATCCGCTTCATCTGCAACAGGGGGATCGCAGCGCCCTTGAGGAGATCAAGGCGCTGAGCCTGCGCACCGACAGCCAGTATCTGGTGCTCGGCAGCATCGACGACCTCTCCATCGAACCCCAGGGCAACCAGCTGACCAGCTGGTTTGAAGATCCGGTGCGCAATTTTCGCATGCAGCTCTATCTGTTCGACGGTATCAACGGCTCCCTGCTCAGCCGCAAGGAGTATCAGGGCCGCGCCACCTGGACCTTTGACAAGCGGGCACAGGTGGGCAGCAGCGGTGGCCAGTTCTGGCAATCGAGCTACGGCCAGGAGGTCAATTACCAGCTTCAGCAGGCGGCGCAGGATCTGGTCAGCCAGCTCAGCTGCGCCCCCGTCACCGCCCGGATCGTCGGCCAGAATGAACGGGGCCCCTACATCAATCTGGGCAGGCGCAACGGGGTCAAGCTGGGGGATCAGTTCCGCGTCCAGCACAACGCCGACTTCATCGACCCTTACGGCAAGTCGCGCATGATGCGCAACCCGGCCGCAGGATTGTTCGAAGTGGTGCAGGTGTTCGACGATGGCGCCATCATCAGCAGCCAGAACAAATATTCGCCATTCAACATCCAGAACGGGGACTTGGCAGTATTGGAATAAGAATCAAGGGTTTAAAAGGGAGCGGCTTCTTGTATAATGCCCGCCACAAGGCTCCCGTAGCTCAGTAGGATAGAGCGGTCCCCTCCTAAGGGACAGGCCACTGGTTCGACTCCAGTCGGGAGCGCCATACAAAACAAGGGGTTAGCGTCGTCATGGTGCTAACCCCTTGGTCATTTTTGGCCTGGGGTACCACACGGGGTACCACAGCGCGCATTCCATAGCTAGAAACTAGAGAGGCAAATAAGTCTCATTTCAATTGATTTCAGATATATATTATCTCCATGAACCTACCCAAGGGACTGCTCTGTGCAGTCCCTTTTTCATTGGAGATTTCTCATGGCTCACCTGATCGACACCATGGCCTACACCGGTCAAACCCCTTGGCATGGCCTTGGCAATGTTTTGCCCCCGCAACAATCGCTCGATATCTGGCTACAGGCAGCCGGGATGGATTGGACCATCGAGCAGAGCGACGTGATGTTTAACGTCGCCTCCGATGCGCTGCATATTCGCCCCTACAGCGACAGCAAGGTACTTTACCGCTCCGATACCCTCGCCCCCCTGTCGGTGGTCTCAAGCCGCTACAACGTGGTACAGCCTCACGAGGTACTGCACTTCTATCAAGACCTAGTGGAGGCCGGTGGCTTTGAGCTGGAGACCGCAGGCTCGCTCAAAGGCGGCCGCAAGCTGTGGGCTCTGGCCAAAACAGGCCAGGATCTAAAACTCAAAGGCAATGACTTGGTAAAGTCCTATTTGCTGCTGGCGACCAGCTGCGACGGCACGCTCTGCACCACGGCGCAGTTCACCTCGCTGCGGGTAGTCTGCAACAACACCCTACAGATGGCACTGCGCGGTGCTACCGGTGCCATCAAGGTGCCCCACTCTACTCAGTT
This sequence comes from Aeromonas sp. FDAARGOS 1407, assembly GCF_019048725.1. NCBI lineage: Bacteria > Pseudomonadati > Pseudomonadota > Gammaproteobacteria > Aeromonadales > Aeromonadaceae > Aeromonas > Aeromonas sp. FDAARGOS 1407. The sequence goes on along the minus strand of NZ_CP077399.1, from coordinate 1,944,607 downwards.
CGATGCAGCTGCCGTCAAAGAGTCGCTCGGGCTGGGGCTCTCTCATTGGGATGAATTTAAGGCGCAGGCCAAGGCGCTGGCACAGCGGCCCGTGGCCCCTGAAGAGGCACTGCGCTTTTTCAGCGACCTGTTGGCGCAACCGCTGGATGAGGAGAACATCATCCTCACCAAGCCGGTACAACGGCTGCATGAGCTCTATCAGGGCGCAGGCATGGGCTCAGAACTTGTCAGCTCCCGCAATACCGCCTGGGGGCTGGTTAATGCTGTCACGGAATATGTCGATCACCACCGCCGTGCTCGCAGTCAGGACCATCGGCTCGATTCCGCCTGGTTCGGTCAGGGAGCCCAACTCAAATCCCAAGCCCTGAACCAAGCCCTTACCCTGCTGCAGTAATTCCTCTTCCCTATTCAAACCGCATAACGACCTCATCCGGACTGGCGCAAGCCAATCCGGGCGTAGTCATTTATGCCGTCAACAAGGAGACGTCATGAAAGCAAAAGCCAAATATGGCCAAGCCCTACGGCTGGCCTCCACGACTCAATTAACCCGCGAGCAGTGGCTCGCTATCCGTAAACTCGGCATTGGTTCCTCCGATGCCGCCGTTGCAGTGGGGCTCTCCCCCTACAAATGCCCGCTCAGCCTCTGGCTGGAGAAGACCGGTCGCAAGGAGCCGGAGGATATCTCACACAAGGAAGCCGTGCTGTGGGGCATTGAGCTGGAACCGGTGCTGGCGCAGGTCTACGCCAAACGCACCGGCTATAAGGTGCGCCGGGTCAATGCGGTACTGCAACACCCCGAGCAACCCTTCATGCTCGCCAACCTCGACCGAGAGGTGGTCGGCCATCCCAATGGGCCGGGCATTCTGGAGATCAAGACCGCCAGCTATCACAGCGCCCCCCAGTGGGAGGAAGGTGTGCCGGTGGCTTATCAGTGTCAGGTACTGCATCAATTGGCGGTTACCGGCCATGCCTGGGCTGAGGTGGCAGTGCTGATCGGCGGCCAGGATTTTCGGATTTACCGCATCGAGCGCGATGAGGAGAAGATCCAGGATCTCATCGAGCGGGAAGCGCAGTTCTGGCAGATGGTGCAACAAGACCAGCAGCCCGAGCCTGACGGCTCCAATGATGCCGCCAATGCCCTGAGCTGGCTGTTTCCGCGTGACGATGGCCAGACGGTAGATCTCTCCGATTCTCCCGAGTTCAACCAGCTGTTTGGGGAGCTGCTGCGCTTGCGTCAGCAGAAGGAAGCTGTCGAGCTACAGGAGTCACAACTCAAGCAGCGGCTGCAAGCCACTTTGGGTGACGCGACAGCCGGGCTGTTTGCCGACGGCAAGATCACCTGGAAGCGCAGTAAAGACCGGCTGGCACCGGATCTGGATAAGCTCGGTCAGGATCATCCCGACCTGCTCACCCGTTACGTCAAACCGGTGCCCGGCGTGCGCCGTTTCACCATTCAACCCTTGAGGCAAACACCATGATCAAAGGACTGGCGATTACCCCGCCCGTGATTGGGCGGATCTGCATCGGCAAGCTGGTGCAAAAACAGGATAAGTGGGTACCGGAGAAGGACGACAGCTTCACCCTCACCACCCAGGTACAACAAAAGGGGGGATGGTTACTCCATCCCCTGCATCAACACTACTCATCACAAAAGAGTGGTCAAGGGCAGGAGCAAACCAAGATCCGCGCCATTCCGGTACGGGTGCTGTTCAACGATAGCGACTTGAATCTGCGGGCGGAATACAGCGCCTTTGACCGTCAAACCGGCAGGCCGCTCTGTGTCGGGAATGGGGAGGTGGCAAGACGCGTGGGGACACAAGGCATGGAGGAGGTCAGCTGCCCTGGACCCGAGCGCTGCGCCTTTGCCGGGCAACAGGGCTGCAAGCTTTACGGGCGACTGAACCTGTTTGTGGAGGGGCAAGGGGATGAGCTGGGCAGTTTTATCTTCCGCACCACCGGCTACAACTCGGTACGCACCCTGGCGGCGCGACTGAAGTACCTGGAGGCAGTGAGCGGGGGCCATACCCGCTATCTGCCGCTCACCCTGCGGTTGCGAGCCAAGAGCACCACCCAGTCCTACCGCACACCGGTCTACTACGTGGATTTAACCTTGCGGGAAGAAACCAACCTGACCGAGGCAGTCAGGCTGGCACAAGAGGCCGCCCAGCGTGACCAAGAAGCAGGCTTGGCCATCGAGCAGATGGAGCAGGCTGCTCGCGAGTTGCTGCGTAACGGCCAGTTTGAGGATATCGATGAAGAGGTGCCGATGCTGTTGGAAGAGTTCTATCCCGAAACCAATAGCGACGAGGCGGCGAATGGTAACGCAGGTGCAGTGGCGACTACCTCACTTAACGCCCCACAAGCCCAAACAACCAGAATACCGCCGAAGCCACAACCCAGAAGGAGTCCACTCACCAACAAATTGGGGAAAGGGAACTCATCCCCTCCCCAGTGAATGGCGGTTGATCAGCGGGGACGCGCCAACCGCTCCACCAACCGTTCTACCGTTTCCAGCAGCAGGGTTCGGTCAGCATCATCGAGCCGGGCCAGTTGCTGGCTCAGCACAATGCCCTGCTCGGTCGGGCGGTTACTGGTCTCGCGCAGGAAATCCGCCAGCTCACAGCCGAAAAGTTGAGCGAGCTCCGCCAGCCGCACCACGGTCGGCACCACAATCCCCCGCTCCATCCGGGAGACGGCCTCCATCCCGATATTGAGGTGTTCAGCCACCTGCTCCTGGGTAAACCCGGCCTGGTTACGCTGACGCCCAATCGCCTTGCCCACGTTCTTGGCTAACTGCTCAAAGTTGATATCTGTCATAAGTCCTCCAACCAACTCGTATGGTTGGATATAGACCTGTTGACATGAAGAACTCTGAGAGGCGAGGATCAACCAAATAGGTTGGCATTGGTACTTTAGCGTGGGATTTCAGAACGAAAGTAAATCCATCAACCAATACTCCACAACCCTCATTTCCCGCTGATTAACCACCGCATGGCCACGGGAAATGAAAAGTCATTTTTTATCCATAAGGAGACATCATGAAACGTTACTTTGTTATCGCGGGCCTGCTTTTTCTGGCCCTGACCATCAACATTGCCTGGACCGGCAAAGCTCCTTGGCTTGGATTCTGGGGGCTGACCGCCACCTTCGTGTTCGGCACGCTTTTTACCGGTGTTGGCATGTGTATCGGGGAGTGGTTTCGCCGCTTTACCCACCCGGACTGGATCTCGACCAGCGGCGCAGTCGAGACCTTCAAGGCCAAAGTGTTTTGGCTTATGGGGCCGCAGGCCATCGGGGCACTGATTGGCTTTTTCGCCTTTCAGGGCTTTATGAACAATATCCTCGGCTATGCCGTGTAAGGAGTGTGGGATGCATCAATGGATAATAGCTCTACTGGGCTTGCTGCTAACGCCCGCCGTGCTGGCGTTTGGAGACCATGGCCGCTGGAACGATGGCTGGGGTCAGGGGGTAACGGAGTACTCAGCAACGGTCGATGACGCGACCTATCTCTATCTATCGTGCCGGATGGGCCAGCTTAGCCGCATCGAACTCAACCAAGCAGGCCAAGCACCGACTGAAACCGTTTGGCTACGCATCGATGGCCATACCTATCCCCCGCTATCCGGCATGGTGGCAGGGAATGACAGTAAGGCGTTCTATGACATGTGGGCCGCGCTGCGCTCAGCCAAGTCGCTGCAAGCCATCACCCAGGATGGCCGCACCGTTGAGCTGCCGGTCGCGGGTGTACAAGAGACGCTAACTGCCGCTACGGACGCGGCCTTTGGTTGTGCCTTTCCGGCTCCAGAGCCTGAGCCAGCCGCCGCCCCCTTGAACTTTGAACTGCGCGCACAACAGGGCGTACTGCAGGTCGTGTCTCGTAATGACCCTGTCACGATTAATGACATCACCATCAACCGTGGCCAGTGTCAGTTGGTTCGGGAAGTGCCGAGCAATGATTGTATCAGCGGTCGCGTGAAATGGAGCACCTGTCTCGCCAGTAAAGACAGGCTGAAGCCAGAGTACATCAAGCAGGTGTTCCCTGTTGCCATGAACTTTGGACAGCAAGCCCGGTTCACCCTCAAGTCAACACCGCTGTGCCGAGTACTGGAGGTGGTTATTCATACCGACCGGGGGGATGCCGGTTACACCTTCGAGTGAGCCCACTCCACTTCGCTATGCCCGGTCTCGTACCGGGCTTTTTGTTTTCTAAAAGGAGCAGATATGCAACCTGGTGACCATCTGGTCGTACGCCGATGGGGCTACGACCATCACGGCGTCTACGCGGGCAATAACCAAGTCATTCACTATGCTGGGCCTTTCTCGAGTGAAGGCCCGGTGACTGGGCGGATTATTGTCTCATCGTTGGAGATATTTGCAGGCAATGGCGACTGTTACCTGCGTGAGTACAGCCACCGTTACTACAGCCCCAGCGAAAGCCTGGCACGAGCACATCAACGGCTGGGAGAGCGGGCTTACAACCTGCAGTTCAACAACTGCGAACACTTCGTGACGTGGTGTATCCAGGGCGTGCACCACAGTGAGCAGGTAGACCAGGCATGGAGTACCGTCTTGCTAGCCATCACGCTCGCACAAACGCCACCGCTGCCAATTCGCACCACCGTGCCTACGTTCACCGCACGGCTCACACCGCTGACGAACAAGCTACCAACCTGGCTTCTGCCCTGGCGACTGCGCTAGTCCCAACCCTTTATTCGGAGTACACCATGACCATTCCCTTTTTCCGGGACGGCTTTACCCTGCCCGTAGCACCAGCCCTGTTGGCTCTGCTTGAGCAGGAGGTCACCCGCACCGCGCTCGACCTTGCGCGTCAGACTCAGCTCACCTTCAACTTTCGCAATCCCGGCTACACACCCGAACAAGGGGGTGTCCATCCGGTCGAGCTCCGCCTGATACGCGGTCTTGATGGCTGGCTGTTCGATTACGTCACTGACTTCTGCTACCAGGGACTGGGGCAGGATGCCGAGCTCTGCAAGGAGCTCGATTTCAACTTCCTCGATGGTGAGCACTATCTGCAGGGATGGGGGCCACTGCCCCCAACAGAAGCCCATGAACTCTTTCACATGTGGCAAGGCGCTTTCCTCGTCTACGCCCAGCTGGGCTTTTTTACCGTCACCGTCACTGGTGACTGAGGAGGACAGATTCCCAAACAACCGATAGCCGTTGAGCTGGAAGCCATCAATCGTGATAGCGAGACGCAGGTGGTACCTGACCGTGCAGGGCTACAGCGTCTATCTGCGGGCGATGGGAGCAAGCGAGCTGGCCCTAGCTACCTGGATAGCTGACTACGACACCATTGGTCCCGCCTATGAACTGGCGGAACGGCTGAGCTTGGCTCTTGCTATCCCACTCACCGTGCAGGTCCCCGAACCACTAATGCCGGTGAAGCAGGAACCCACCGCCAGGGAAGGCGTCACCACCACGGCCAACTGCCCCCCCTCACAGTGAACCAACAACCTCTTTGCCTTTAACCCCGACATGCTTCCTGCGTGCCGGGGTTTTGTTTATTTGGAGAACCCCACATGCGTTACCACAAACTCAAAGCCGGGGAATGCCCCGGTACCTATCTCGTCACCGAACCGGTGACCGAGCAAGACCTGCTGCGTATCGCCAATCAGATTGCTCGCAAGCGTCTTGCCAAAGGCTCCGCCATCACCAGTACCACAGAGGCCGCTGAGCGGCTGCAAACCCTGCTGCAGGACCGGGAACACGAGGTGTTTGCTGCACTGTTTCTTGACTCCCAGCATCGTGTATTGGCTTTTGAGGAGCTGTTTCGTGGCACTCTCGACTGCGCCAGTATCTACCCACGGGAAGTGGTCAAACGGGCCTTGCTACTCAACTGCGGGGCCATCATCGCGGTGCACAATCACCCCAGTGGTGACCCGGAACCCAGCCACTCCGACCGCGTCTTCACTCAGGCCCTCAAAGAGGCCTTGGCGCTGGTCGATGTGCGATTACTTGACCATCTGGTGGTCGGTGCTGAGGGCGTAGTCTCGATGGCCGAAAGAGGTCAGCTATGAGCCTTCCTCCAGACAAAACCCACCTCACCGCCCTCGATATCCTCATCGAGTTGCGTTGCTGGCTTGCTGACAACGTCGAGATGCAGGCAGAGCCCGCCATCGTTACCCACCTGCCGAGCGGCTACCTGCTCACCCAGAGCGATTGTGTCGATGCCATTGATGCGCTGCTGCATCAGCTGCGCCATTAGCCGCGCCAAGAAGGGACAAACACCATGCGATTACCCAATCCCTATTCCCTTGAGGAAACGCTCGAGAGGCTGCGCCATGGCCTGGCAGCCGCTTGCAACGAAGATGCGCTGACATTGCTGGAAAAGTCCGTCGCCAAGGCCCGTGATGACGAGGTTTATGCCTGGCAGCTTAAAGAGACCTTGCTGCAAGGATCCACCATCGAGATCCGTGAATGCCTCAGCTGCTTTGGCGACTACTTCGAGCGCTCCCGAGACGCACCGCCCTATTACCCGTACCACGATGCCGTCAACGGCATTGATTGTGCGCTCTACGCCATCCTGTTCGATGCGGCTCACCCAGACGCAGAGCAAGCGCACGAATAACGGCAGCATCCCAAACCCGGATCATCTGGTCCAACACCATGATCTGGATATCCCGACACAACCCACAGGGCCACCTCACTGCAGGTGGCCTTTTTCATTTCAAGGAGTCATCCCCATGTCTGCCTTCATGATCGATCGCAAGGACTACCTTGCTTTTGCCGTGCAGTTGCACCGCTTTTGCAATGCCCCGGTGCCACCGCACTACACCCTCGAGTTGCTGCGCACCCTCTGGTGGAACTCGCCAATGGATGTCACCAGTACCTGGACGTGGCGGGTTGACCGGCTGGTTAGGCTGATGATGCTCGCCAATCGGCGGGCGGTCTGGCATCGCTATCAGCTGGGGCGTCAGCAGGAGCGTAAGGAACCACGTCAACACCGCTCGAACAAGCTGAATCCGCTTAAACCTGCACACCGTTACCACCAGGCACCACTCACCGATGCCGAACTGGTTGCCCTCTACAAATTCACCTGCTGCGCTCTGTACCAATCGAGCGAATGGACCGGGAGCCCTGAGCAGGCACCTCGGCTGGTGAAGGTGATACAGCAGTTGCAGCAAGCGCTGGCGCAAGACGTGCTGACCCGGTTGTCACTGTGGGAGCAAGCACCTTGGGGAGAGATGTGATGGATCTCTCCATCCCCCTGACAGTGACAAGCTCACCACCGAGCTCAACAGCCCACCTGGCTCAACGCATCGCCGATGACATGGCACACCTGCATCACCGCCTGGGGGATGGGGTCAGTGATGAGCTGGGCATCAGTTATCTGGTCGAACAATTTGCGCTGCTGGCAGCGGCTTACCATGCACCTGCAGAAAAGGAGAAACACCCATGATTGAATTTACCGACAGCTTTAGCCAGGCCGCCGTGGCGGAGGCCATGTGTGCCCATCCAGCACTCGCCAAGCTCATCAGCCAGCAGTTGATGTTGCCGGGCTTTGCCTATGCCCACGATGTGGAGGGACGGCGTATCGGTGGTCCCTTGGCCGCCCCCAACCCGGTGCTGCACAAGACCACGCTCTTTGTCAGCCCACGGGATATGCGTGAACACCTGCCGCGTGAGATTAACTTCGCCCGCTTTCGCTGTGCTTGTAATACCGCAGGCCAACCGGTCGGTGAGTGGCAACGGGTAATTGTCGGGGCCTACGTCAACCACGGTAGTAATGACAAGCCGGATTGGAGTAGTCACACCTGAGCCACGGCCACCAGCACAAACAAGACCTCTAACCGCCCCTCACACCGAGGGGCCGTTTGCATTTGAAGGACGCCCAACCATGCATGACTTGCGTGATTACAACACCCTGACCGCTCAGCAGCTCACCGTTGCTATCGGCCAACTCCACCACAATACTGCGCCGAAGATAATGACCCACCTGGCATTACGGGCCAGACAGCCGCAACCGCTCGGTAATGGCCGTAGTAGAGCCAAAGCCCTCAAGCTGCTGCGCAGAGTCAAGAAGGCCCACAAGGCGGGGCGTATCCCGTTTGAACTTACAGTGACCGGCTGCCGCATCGACCGAGGGAGCCATCAGGCAGACCGTTACTACTACGACCGGACGCTGCTGGCCCAGGGCTGGCAGCAGTACGACACCGAGGAGGACGCCTGGTATTTCGGTATCTGGATTAACACCGAGAAGCTGGAGACCTTTACCTACGCCGAGGGGGATACCAGTCATGTGATTGCACCAAACGTCGAGGCGTTTCGTGCTGAACTGGCGCGGCTCTACCAGTACCACCCGCAAGCCCCGGCGTTTATCAGTATCGACCCGGAAGCGGGCGTTGTGACCCACCACTTTGAAGCCAAGCCGGAGGTGTGAGATGGCGAAGAACATCACCATCAAGGTGCCGGGCAAGCATCCACAGACCGGCGAGCTCACCACCTTCGAGCTCAAGGGTCAGCGCATCGATATCGGCATCGGCGGACAGGCAGTGCCCTTCCTCATTCACGGGAGGGGAATAGGAACGTCCCTCACCCACATCCCAAGCGGCTACCGCATCGCATTGCTCGGCGGCTGGCTCACTGCGCGTTACGCAATCCCTGAGAATAAGCCCAGCAGAGCGACCTGCGCTCAAATGGCCATCGCCCGGCTGGTGGCTCAATACGGCTCGCGGCACCTGCTGGACCGACTCAACTGCAAGCCGATTATCAATCAGATGTAACAACGCACAGCTCAAGTGCTCACGCTCATCAATGCTCAGAGGGAGCGACAGCCCAGACAACAAGGAACGATGCAATGACCAACACCCTACCTACAACACCTAATCCACTGGCAAGCCATTCGGTGATGCAGATGCTGGATGTCGCCATGAGTTCCATCATCGGCGACTACGATGACGCAGACCTGGTACCAGAATGGCAATGGGTCAAGCAAATGGCCTCCCATGAACATGTCGGCGTGAAGGATGACTCCGCCTACGAGTACACCCTGAACCTTGCCATGGATCTCGATACGATCCCGCCAGCGCTGCAACCCTTGCTTACTGCAGCCCAGCAGGCAGGAGTGAACTACATCCTGTTTTACAACGGCTAACCACCGCGACCATCTCATCGCTCATCCACAAACAGCATAAAGGGCCAGCCCTCACAGGCTAGCCCTTTGCATCACTGGAATCACCGAATATGACCCGTCTTATCACCGGACTCGAGGTGCATCGCTATGCCCCCGAGCTCAACAAACTGCACCTGCGAAACCGTCAGACACTACCCGCTCCCGGCATCACCACCATCAAGCAAGCCAAAGCCCGCCTGTTTGCTCGTTGGCAACCTGGGCATCAGGTGACCATCACCGTGAGCCATCCCGACTACATCAATCTTTCTCGGCTCTACCGGGGGCGGCTGACAAACCTGACCGAACTCCCTGAGCACCTGACCAGACTACGCCAGCGCCACAACGCGCCCGGCACCTGCATCGACATTCAACTGAGGTATCGCTAATCATGACCACGACAACCACCCACACCAACAACCAACACCCCGTAGCGCCAGACCACCCCACTCGGATTTTTGCACAGTGGGGTTTGCCCCATACCGTGACGCCACGCTTTGGCGCTCGTCTGATACAGAGTCGCTACCGGCTCGATTTTCTATCCGATCGGGCCAGTCTGATCGGTGAATGGAGTGAGACGCAGATAGCCAAGCTCGACCTGGCTTTCCCGGAGATCATCAAGGCTCTGGAAGCCAAGCTGCTAACCGGCGAGCTGGATGCTCAACGTCAGCACTGCATCACTATCCAGCACGGCGGCTTTACCTGCGAAGCCGACACCCTCGGTAGCCATGGCTATGTCTATATCTGTATTTACCCTGCGGCGAGCATGGACGCCAATCCTGACCGCAAGGCGTGACCACACATCCGCTTGTGGTAACATTTTTAAACCTACTCGTCCGTGATAAGTGGGTGGGTCTTGGGGAAGGCCAATTCATGACCTTCCCTTTTTTTGGTGACGCTGTTTTTTTTGAGGTTGCTCCCAGTGACTTCGATACCAACTGGCCCCAAGCAGGTCGCTGTGACAAGATAAGCCCCTGTTTTATCTCGATCTGGTTGCCCGATGAAAGAAACCCTGCCCAGCTATGAAGCCATGATGCCTGCCGTGCTCAAGGTATTGGCCGATGGTGTCGCCCGCTCTCTACGTGAGGTATTCGAGCGGGTTTGCCAGCACTACGCCTTTACTCCGGAGCAGTTGGCTGACACCTTGCCCAGTGGTCGCCAAACCACGCTGCGCAGCCGGGTTGGCTGGGCCAAGACCTATCTGGTCAAGGCAGGACTCATCGAGCAACCCAAGCGGGGCATTTGCCTTATCACCGAACGGGGTAAGGCGGCGCTAGTCTCGGGACATACTATCGACAACCGCTATCTGGCCCAATTCAACGAGTTCGTGGCGTTTACCCTGGCCTCCAGTGAGAGCGCAGGCAATACGCAACAAGCCATAGCGATCCCGACAGACACGCCAACACCAGAGCAGGCCAGCACCCCTCAAGAGCAGATTGAGCAGGCACTATCTGCCATCAATCGCTCCCTTGCCGATGACCTGCTTGCCGAGATCTTGGGCCTTTCCCCTCGTTTCTTTGAACAGCTGGTGGTCGATCTGATGGTGGCCATGGGCTATGGCGGCAGCCAGCAGGATGCCGCCCGCACCACCCGTTACCAAAGCGATGGCGGCATCGATGGCATCATCAAGGAAGACCGGTTGGGGCTCGACTCCATCTACCTGCAGGCAAAGCGCTACACCGACAAAACCGTGGGGCGTCCCGAGATCCAGTCCTTCGCGGGGGCGCTGGATCTGCACAAGGCCCGCAAGGGGGTCTTTATCACCACCTCCAGCTTTAGCCGTGAGGCGCAGGAGTATGTCGGACTGATTGAGAAGCGCATCGTGCTGATCGACGGTGCCCGTCTTGCCGCCCTGATGATCGAATACGGCGTCGGCGTCACTACCCGCCAGACCCTCACCATTAAAACCCTGGATTCAGATTACTTTTTGGAAGAATAAATCGTGGCTAAACCAGCCCTAATACCCCCACCGATTAAATGCCAGCGGCATCTTGTTGAGCTTCTCGCGATGCTCGCGCCAGTTGGGCAGATGGGTATCCATCAGTGTGATAAATCGCTGGTTATGTTTGCGCTCTAACAGGTGAACCAGCTCGTGCACCACAATAAATTCCAGGCATTCGGGGGGCTTCTTGACTAATTCGAGGTTGATCCAGATGCGGGATGTATCTGTTTTGCAGCTCCCCCACATGGTCTTCATCCGTTTGATACCGACAAACGAAGGGGTGACGTTGAGCAAGGCCTGCCACTTGGCCATCAATATCGGCAGCCGCTGGCGTAGCAATTGGCGATACCAGCCCAGTAGCAAGGCTTCTCGCTTCGCGGCGTCATAATGAGCGGGAACCCGCATCCGGATCCACCCCCCTTGTAGCTTGACGCTGTGCGCTCCCTCAACCGGGATCACCTCCAATCGATAGCCCCGTCCCCAAAGGTAGTGCGTCTCGCCGCTGCACATCTGGCGCTCGCTCTGACGTGGCTGCGCCTGAAAGTGGGCCTGTTGCTGCCGGATCCACGGCAAGCGTCTGACCACGGCCATTCTGATGGCCGTCTGTGACAGCGACGCCGGGGCCGAGACGCGCACGCGACCATCAGGGGGCAGCACATTGATGTGCAGGTTCTTGATCCCCTTATGCTGCAACTCCAGCGTGAGCTCACCAATGGTGATCAGGGGCATCAGTGGTACTCCTGCTGCGCTTTCACCAGCTCCATCACCTCGGCAACGGTCACATCGTATCCCTTGGTTTCTTCGGCAATGGCAAACGCGATCTCCCGCTCCTTGAAGCGATCGCCATACCAATCGGCCTTCTTGGTATAACGCACGGCGGTATCAATCCTGGCCACCAGCAGCTCATCCTTGCCCAGATTGTCATAGAGTGCCCGTTTGGCTGCCGTGTCTATGCTCTCTGGGTAGGCGCTCTGGCTATGGCTCTGTGGATATTTCACCTGCTTGGCCAGCTCGCGGACCTTTTCCAGATACTCCTGATAGGAGATGGCCTGCTGGCGGCGCAGATCGATCAGCTCATCGAGCAGCACCGACATCCTCTCGTAGTATTTGGGGTTGACCGGGTTCTCATCGACGATGGTCCGGCGCACGTTGTTTTCAATCGCCTCGGCCATCGACTCCTGATTGTCGCGCATCTCCTTGGGCAACCCATCCAGCGCCTCGGGGCCGCGCTGGATAATGAGCTCCAGCAGCCCCAGCTCCTCAAAGTCCATCAGCGTCTCGCTGGGGTCGGCATCCACCCACAGATCCAGCATCTGGCGCATGCCCGGCTCGAACTGCTTCATATCCACCAGATCACCACTGGCCAGCTTGATCTCATCCCGGACCTTGGCGAAGTGTTCGACCTCCTGCTTGATCGAGGCGGCCTGCGAGGCGCTGTAACCCGCCTCCTCCAGCTCACCCGCCAGATTGGTAAAGGCGCGGATCAACTTGGCCACCAACTGATAGAGGGTCAGCCGCAATGCCTCTTTCTCGCTCAACGTCTCTTCATCGGCTCCCGGCTCACAACAGAAATAATGCTGATAATCGAGTTGCGACTTGGGCGCCTTCACCGGCTCACACAAGGCACGGACGGCTTCCAGAGCGTTATCCAGATCCTCTTTGGCCTGGGCCAGTCGATCCTTGAGCAGCCCGGCCACATCCTCCTTGTCATAACCCGCGAAGGCCTCGGCCGTATAGTCGTTGACCGTCTTCTCCAGCGACTTGAACAGGTCTTTGTAATCGATGATGTAGCCGTACTCCTTGTCGTCACCATCCAGCCGATTCACCCGACAGATGGCTTGGAACAGGTTGTGATCAGCCATCTTCTTGTCGATATAGAGGTAGGTGGCAGAGGGGGCATCAAAACCGGTCAGCAGCTTATCCACGACAATGAGCAGCCGCATCTGGCCCGGCTCTTTGATAAAACGCTGCTTGACCAGTTTTTCAAACTCTTCGACCCGCTTAGCCGCCTCATCCTCCGGCTGCTCGAAATAGTCGGCCAGCATCTTGCGATAGATGTTGTACTTGGCCAGCTTCTCCGTCAGCCCCTCGCCCGTCTCCTCGCCCTTGATCTCGCTGGCATTGGGTTGGTAACTGGTGACGATGGCGCACTTGCCAGCAAAACCGGCCTGGCTGAACATCTCGTAACTTTTGCAGGCTTGATAGACGCTGGCGCAGACCAGCATGGCATTGCCACGACCATCGGCCAGCCGGGGCTTGCGCTCGAAGTCGAGCAGAATATCGGCCACTATCTGCTCCAGCCGCGAACGACTGGAGAGCAGCTTCTGCATTGAGGCCCACTTCTGTTTAAGCTGCTGCTTGCCCAGCCGCGAGAGATCCTTGGTCTTGGTATCGAACCACTCATCCACTTTTTTCTGGGATTTGACCCGCTGATCGATATCCCGCGCCTCGTAGCGCAGATCCAGCACCACGCCATCACTCACCGCCTCGTTGAACTTGTAGGTGTGAATGTAGGGGCCAAAGACCTCGATGGACTTTTTTTTGTCCTGCTTCATCAGCGGCGTGCCGGTAAAACCGATAAACAGAGCCTCCGGCAACAGGCTCTTCATAGCCCCATGCAACTTGCCAGACTGGGTGCGGTGACACTCATCGACAAACACAAACAGCTGGCCCTTGGGGCTGAAGTCCGAGGGCAAGCTGCGGCGCATATCGGCAATAAAGTCATCCGAGCTGCCATCATCTTCGTCATCCGACTCGCCTTCTGGCGTGCGACCGAACTTATGCACTAGGGAGCAGATCAGCCAGGGATTATGGGCATGCAAACGGGTCACCAGATCGGCACCGCTTTTGGTGCGCAGGATCTCCTCCTCCACCCCGCTGAATACCTTCTCAATCTGCTCATCGAGTTCAGTGCGGTCGGTGATGATGAGCACCCGGCTGTCGGTCACATTTTCGCGGATCCACTTGGCCAGCCAGACCATGGTCAGGCTCTTGCCGCTGCCTTGGGTGTGCCAGATGATGCCGCCATCCCGGCGGCGGATATATGCCTTGGCGGCACGGATGCCGAAATACTGGTTATGGCGGCAGGTTTTCTTGGTGCCCGCATCAAACACGATAAAGTCGTGGATCAGCTCCAGAAAGCGCGCCTTACTGCACAACTGTGCCAGATGCTGGTCCAGCAGATTGGCACTCGGCAGATCGACATGGTCGGAATGGATTGGATCGGCTGGCTCTTTCCACTCCAGATAGTATTTCTCGTGGGTTTCGATAGTGCCGTAGCGCACCCCTTGGGTGTCGTTGCCCGCCATCACCAACTGCATGGTGGTGAAGAAGTTACGGATAAAATCCTTCTTCTGGTTATCCAGGTTCTGGTGGATACCTTCAGAGACAGAGACGGTAGAGCGCTTGAGCTCAATAACGCCAAGGGCAATACCGTTGACATAGAGCACCAGATCCGGCCGTTTCTTATTCTCGCCTTTGACCGTGACCTCTTCGGCAATGGCAAAGTCGTTGGCCTGCGGATTAGTCCAGTCAACAAGCCAGACAGTCTGGTTCTGCTCGCCCGCCCCGACTTTTTCCTTCACGCCATAACGCAGCAGGCGATAGACCTCCTTGTTGGCATCATAGAGGAGGCGCCCTTCGCCCAGGCTCGCCGCCCGATCCAGTTGCCTGAGTACCTTGGGGATCAGCGCCGCGTCCACGCCCCGCCCCACCAGCCAAGCGGTCAGCAGCTCCGGCTCGACATTGCGGTTGTTCTCCCGTGTATGCCAATCCCCCAGATAGCGATAGCCCAGCTCCGCTTGAAATAACTTGATCACGCGGTTCTGGGTTGCCCGCTCCCGTTGGCCAACTGAAATCATGCTCTCTATCCCTGTTATTCTCTCAAGCCGCCGCGACAACCTCGCAGCCACTCTTATTTGTTACACCCACTTCGTTACACCAATCCCTGCTGCAAACGGGTCAAGGCGATCTGCAGGCTGCGATCATCAAACAGCCGCGCCTTGCGATCACCCCACGGGGTTCCCGCTGGCCAGCGGTGCAACCCCTCGCGCAGCGCGCTCAGTGTCGGCGCACAGCCCTCTTCGACCATCAGCCAGTCCACCGTGGCCAATAACTCCATGCCATAGGGCGACTCAAAACCATCGATTAACGCGGTCGTCTGCTCCAGTATCGGTAAAAATGCTTTGGCCTCGGTATTGAGATAAACGGCAAGCTCTTGTTTTTTAGCCTCATTAAACCAGATGACATCAAACGGCTTGCTATCCGGGATGCGCTTGTCGGACTGCAGATAACTGCCGTCCATCGCATTGAGCAGATGGGTCAGATTGTTGGCATAAGGGCCATAACGATGGGCCTTAAACTGCAACTGCAGCGGATCCCCCATCGGGTTACGGCCAATGACCCGAGCCAGAAACCAGGCCAGTTTCTGGATCTCCAGCAAGCTGCACTCCATCCCTAAAAACCAGTAGCGGCGCACCAGTTCAGCAATCAAGGCTCGAGCCGGAGTCAGCTCCGCCACCCCGCCGCGCTTGGCCACATTTTGGTATTGGTGACTGGGCTCATAGAGCAGGATATCGATATCCAGATCGCCCAGTGCCGTTTCGATCGCCTGTTTGACCTCCGGCCAAGGCAGACCGCCGTTGCCAGCCCCCAGTGGTGGAATGGCAATCGAAGAGACCTGCTGCGCCTGTAACCAGGCCCGCAGATCCTGCAAACCATCCTGGATCCACGCCATCTGTGCCGGATTGCGCCAATGCTGTTTGGTCGGAAAATTCACGATCCAGCGCGGCCCCAGCAGCTCACCCGTCTGGGTAATAAACATCTTGCCGGTGACGACATCACCCTGTTTGCACGCCTCGGCATAGGCGCGCATATTGGCCGGGAACCGCTCTTTGAACATCAAGGCGATCCCCTTGCCCATGACACCGACGGTGTTGACGGTATTCACCAGCGCTTCCACCGGAGCATCCAGCAGATTGCCTGTTGTATATCGAATCATCTGAAATACCACCCATCACGGACATAGACGGGGCGCGCGACCCCGACCCGATTCATGCATTGTTCCACGCGGTTCTTTATTTCTTCGTTGTAACACACCACGCCCAGCAACGCCTCGATGGGGCAATGTTGATGGATCAAGGCCTCGGCCTGATAGCGCTCCAGCTTGCTCAAATCGTCCGCATCACGCTTGAAATCACGGCGCTGCAACAGTGGCCAGTCAATCCGCCCCAGATCGCCAAGGTCGACATAGAAATTGGCCCACTGGTAATAGGCATGGCTATCGGTAAACACAAACGGTAGCCCCAATTCAGCCATGCGATGCAGGCTGGAAACCAGGATCAGGATTTCATCATTGTCACGCTGGGGAACACCGCGCCCCGAGTGAATATTGCTGAGCATGGGAGAAAACGGCGTGAAATAGAAGGGCACATAGTCATTCAACACGCCGTAAGGCGCCAGCGGCACCGGATGGCGCGCGCGCTTGGCAATCAGCTCCGGCAGCCCGATATGCACCCAGTGCGGGTTTTGCTGCTGACCATTTCCCGCCCACAGGCCATGGGTCAGGATCCACTCCAGGTTATCCCGATGCACGATCCGGAATATCAGCGCCTTCTGCGGATTCAGGCTCTGGCTATAGTCATAGGCCATGGGTGGCTAGCTCCTGCGATACCCAACGCTTGATAAACACGCCAACGATGACCCCATACAAAAAGCGGGGGGCGCTGCGCACGCCATCAAACAACTCACAATAAAAGTATCTCTTTCTTTTCAGATAGATAAACATCTATCGCGCCAATTAACAACAGCCCCAGTCACGCAACAGTCAAGCAACGGTCAAGCAAATCCGGCCTGGGTGGCTCGGTGGCCAGGCTCGCGGCAGAGGCGTCATCTGGTTGGGCTGAACTCATGCCCCCGTCTATGCCCCCGCCGCCAGCGGCAGGCGAATTTTGCCGGTCAGCAGTTGCTGCATCATGCCTTGCTTCAGGGCGCGGGCCTTCTCCAGCTTTTGGGTTAACGCCTGCAGCTCGTTATCCATATCGGACAAAATAGTGGCGATGGCGGTTTGTTCTTCATTATCTGATGGCATGACCACATTCAAAAATTGAAACTCACCTATCCAATGACGCTTATGATCTCCAACTAAATAATCGACACTATTTAATAGGTTGTAAATCAAGCTTAATGGTATCTTCTGGTTTCTCGGTTTTAACATCTTCATTGCTGAAGATTTCGCTTTAAATGGAAAATCCACAAACTTCGAATCGGTTGTGAAATCATCAAAGATAATTACAGGGAGATCGGTGAAGACGCCATTCTCTTCATTCGTGTATCCAAGAACAAGCGACTTTCCTGCCGTAAGTACGGGATAGCTACCTTCATCGAGAAACTTTGAGTGACTGACAAGATATTTTGTAGGCTGCTCGTATGCTAATAAATTCCCTAGTGACACAACCTCCCAATCCTCCGGAATGTCTCCCAGTTCGCTGGGTTTATAGCCTTTTTGTGTACCATCGGGGCGCAGGGCGAAGGCGGGCAGGCGGGTGCGGCCGGTCAGCAGTTGCTGCATGGTGGCGCTCTTGATGGCCTGCTTCTTGGCGATCAGTTGCTCCAGCGCATCGATCAGCGCATCACTATCCGACAGCACATTGGCAATGGCGGTTTGTTCGGGCAAAGAAGGTAGATTAATTACCGTTGCACGGATAATACCATTGTACAATCGCGATATTGTACTGCCTTCAGGAGATGCCCAGCTAATAACCTTATAATAATGATGCAAGTATTCATTAATGATTTTATTTTTATTAATCTCCAGCCAAACAATATTTGAATCTTGGAAATATGCAGGTTCTCCGTCATAAACAACCGTTTTACCTAAAGTTCCTGCTGCAGAAATCAGGACATCACCTTTTTCCGGGAACGAGTATTTTGATTTAAATTCGTTATATCTGGAAATTGAAATGTAAGCATCAGGCTGTCCACCAAAAGTTCCAATTTTGAAGAATGGAATTTCACCTAATTCAGTTGTTTGATCAGAAAAAATCCGTTTGCACATACGGACTTCCGCGATATCGCCTAGTGCTACTTGCTCCCAATCCTCCGGAATAACCCCCACTTCCGTCTGCTTGTAGCCCGCCGGAATAGTCTTGCCTGCTGCGTTTTGCATTATCTGCTCTGCCATTATGCCCACTCCAGCCCCATGCTTTTGAGATGCGCGGCCACCTTGGCCTCCAGAGCGGTGACCTGCTGGGTCAGTTGCGGCAGGGTGGCGCTGTAGCGCTCCTCCAACTCCTTGACGCGGTTGGCCAGCTGCTGGGTGATGCGCTCAATCTCCGCCTCGATGGCGGCCTGCAAGCTGGCGCGCCACTTATCCTCCACCAGCAGTTGCTTGATCTCACTCTCTGTCAGCTTGGGGTAACGGGCAACCACCGCCCGATCCAGCGCCTCTTGCGCTTCTTTTACCGCCTTTTTGGCACTGCTTTCGGCTTCGAACCGCTTGATGGCGGTTTTTAGCGCCGATTTTTCGTCGGCATCGCTGGCTTGCTTGAGCCGCGCCTTCAGGCTGGCGGCGTTGATCTTGCCCGCGTCGTTGGCTGCGTCACTCAGCAGCCCCTCCTCGCCCCCTTGCTCTTCCAGATAGCTTTCCAAGGCTTGGCTTGCCTCATCAGCAGCGGCCTGCAGGGCGTCGATGTCGGCCTGCTCGTTGGCAAAGAAGCGGGCCACCAGCAGCGCCGGTGGCAGCAGCTCGGCCTTGTACTTGCTCTTGCCCAGCACCAGATCCGGCGTCTCTTTAAGCTTTTCGCCCTTGTCGACTTTAAGCTCGCGCAGCACCTTGCCCGCCGCCCAGCCATCCTGGCAGAGCACATAGACATCGTCCTGCATCACGGCATGCCAGTAATCCAGCAGCAGTTGGTAGATATCGTAGTTATCCAGCAGCGGCAGCGGCGCATAGGCGGCGAGCAGCGATTCGCTGATCTCCTCGATCAATGCCTTGGGCGATTCGCCCGGCTTTATCTCCGCCAGATGGCACTCGGTAAACCAGCGTGAGAAGGGTTCAAGCGAAGCAGTGGCAAAACGGACAAATTCGGGGTGCGCCAGTATGGTGCCCTTGACCTTGGCGGCCTCCACCAAAGCATGGCTATAACCGGCATGGGCCGGAGCAAACAGATCGGCCCGCAGGGTCGGGAACACCTGCCAGTAAGCACCCAGGGCGTCGATATCCCGATTGGGAATGCCGCCATTAAGGTGGGCGGCCAGATCGTGCAGATCCTCGGCCTCGCTGGCATCGATATAGCGCGGAATATTCAGGTTGTAGTCGTTGGCGGCGATCTCGGAGAGCGGCACGGCGCGGCTGTAACGGGGGATAAGCTGCTCGCGGGTAAAGGTATCGACGATCTTGTGGATGTCCTGCTCACGCAGCCGGTTCTTGTTGCCATCTTTGATAAAGCATTTACTGGCATCGATCATAAACAGGCTCTGGCTGGTATAGCCGTTGGCCTGGATGGCGCGCTGGTGCGACGTCTCTTTGTCGAGGACTATGATGCAGGCCGGGATGCCGGTACCGTAGAAGAGGTTGGCAGGCAGGCCGATGATGCCCTTGATAAAGCCTTGTTTGATCAGATTCTCGCGGATGCGCGCCTCGGCATTACCACGAAACAGCACGCCGTGGGGCAGGATCACCGCCCCCTTGCCGCGGCTGTTGAGGCTCTTGATGATGTGTAGCAAGAAGGCGTAATCGCCATTTTTCTCCGGCGGTACGCCCCAGACAAAGCGGCCAAACTCATCGTGCTCGGCATCCAGGCCGCTGGTCCAGTTCTTGTTGGAGAAGGGCGGGTTGGCCACGGCAAAGTCGAAGCTCTTGAGCTGGTTGTTGCCCTCCTTCCACTGGGGAGCGGCCAGGGTATTGCCCTTCCAGATCTTGGCGGTCGGGTTGTCGTGCAGGATCATGTTCATGCGCGCCAGGGCGCTGGTGGCGTTATCCATCTCCTGACCGTAGATGGTGAGCCCCTTGGGGCCTGCCTCGTCACTGGCCTTGAGCAGCAAGGAGCCGGAGCCGCAGGTAGGGTCGTAGACGGTGGCATCTTGCGGCGTCTGGCGGCTGATGCCGATCACCTTGGCCAGAATGCGCGACACCTCGGCCGGGGTATAGAACTGGCCTTTGGACTTGCCCGATTCGGTGGCGAAGTGGCGCATCAGGTATTCGTAGGCATCGCCTAGCAGATCATCGCCCTCGGTGCGGTTGGCGGAGAGATCCAGCCCCTCGAAGATGCCGATCAGCTTGGTCAGGCGGTCGATCATCTCCTTGCCCTTGCCGAGCTTGTCCTCATCGTTGAAGTCGGCGATGTCGATGACGCCCTTGAGATCATTAGCTTCGGCCAGCGCCGAGATGGTGAGGTTGATCGCCTCGCCGATATTCGCGGTCCCCTTGAGCGCCACCATGTCACTAAAACTCGCCCCGTGCGGCACCTCAATCATGGCGTAGGGGTTACCCTTGGCCTTGTCGGAAACGTACTTCACAAACAGCAGGGTGAGCACATAGTCCTTGTACTGGGAGGCGTCCATGCCACCGCGCAGTTCATCGCAACTGGCCCACAGGGAGGAGTAGAGTTCGTTTTTCTTGATAGCCATGGAAAGGGTTCCAATAAGAGTCAGTTTGCGCCAAGGGCGCATGGAAAACGAAAAGAGGCGATTGTTTGCACCCATACGGGTGAGCACGCCAGAGATTGCCAACGAGTTTACCCACTTGACCCTGTGGCAACCATGGTGGATATCACATCAGTGACGGATAGGCAGATCGTTTGCTGCAAAACGCCATCATTTGCCTTCCAGCAAGGCCGGCGGTGTGCTCTCGCCACGGCATTTGAGTTGCCCCAGCGCGTTGGTTCGACAGACGGTGCCATCAGATGCACGCAACTGACCAAGTGCATCTTCACGCCATGTCACCCGTTCACCGGTTTTGGCATTGCTGCCGCGAATATTGCCCAGCGCGTCTTGCCGATAGGTAGTGCCATCGCTCCTCTTAAGATTGCCGAGCGCGTCCTTACGCCAGGTCGTTCCGGTTCCCGAGTCTTTGATGTTGCCAAGCGCATCCTCACGTAAGGTGCCCTGCTTGCCATCGTCACATTGATAGCGGGTATGGCCCAATGCATCTTTTCGATAGGTGCAGTCGGCTGCAAACACGACTTGCGGCGTTAGGCTCAGCAGCAGTGCGGCCAGCGACCACTGGCGTGTCGCTAGCCAAAAGCCGGGTTGGTGACTCATTGCATCTCTCCTCTGACGTGAACTCGATTGACTATACCGGGCCAGCCGCTCAGCCTCGATACTGAGGTTTTTAACATGTTGTGTTTTCAGGCGGATGCGTGATGGCAAGACGTCCACTGAGGCGCGTTCAGTCCAGCTTGAGATAATTAACCTCGTTTGTATTTACCCACTTGCTCAAGAAAGTAGCTGCCCAGCTCACCCTTATGCTGGCTTGCTTCGCTTTCTGCGCTGGCCAAGTGACCGTTGCGCTCTTTCCATACGGCATATGCGGCAGCCTTCTCGACCTCGACCCGTTCTTGCTGCTCTTTCGGTAGGGCACACAGATTGTGACTCATACTGATCTCTTTGTTATTTGTTGGCGCCATGGTACGTCATCAGTGGCATGCGGGACTTGCGCTGGTTCAAAGGTGGTGCGCTATAATGGCTGTATATAAATACAGGTGTTTTGCCATGAAGCTGTTAACCCCAGACCCATCGCCCGCCGAGGTGACCATCCCGCTGTTCTTACACCGCGCCTCTTGTGGCTTTCCCAGCCCAGCCAGCGACTATCTGGAAGGGAAGTTGGACCTCAACACCCACTGCGTGCCGCACCCTGCAGCAACCTTCTATCTGCGTGCCGAGGGGGAGAGCATGACCGGGGTCGGCATCTTTCCCGGTGACTTGCTGGTGGTCGATAAGAGCCTCACCCCTCGCCATGGTGATGTGGTGATTGCACTACTCGATGGCGGCTTCACGGTAAAGACCTTGCAGCTCAAGCCGAGGTTGCGGCTGCTGCCAGCCAATCCGGCGTTCGCGCCTATCGACCCTTGTATGAGTCTCTCCCTGGAGTTGTTCGGAGTGGTCACCCATGTGATTGGCAATCTGAGGCAGCGTGATGGCTATAGCGCTCGTTGATGTAAACAACTTCTACGCCAGCTGTGAGCGGCTGTTTCGCCCTGAGCTGCGTGGCCGCCCGATCGTGGTGCTCTCCAACAACGATGGATGCGTGGTGTCGCGCAGCCCCGAAGCCAAGGCGATGGGCATCAAGATGGCTGGGCCCTACTTCAAGATCCGCGAGCAGTTCGAGGCGCATGGCGGTGTGGCGTTCAGCTCCAACTACGCGCTCTATGGCGATATGTCTGGCCGAGTGATGAGCACGTTAGAGACCATGGCCCCCGAGCTGGAGGTCTACTCCATCGATGAAGCATTCCTGTCACTGTCGGAGTCGTTTGCCGGGAACCTGACAGCCTATGGGCAACAGATCCGGCAGCGAGTGTGGCAGTGGACCGGCCTAACGGTAGGGGTTGGGATCGGCCCCACCAAGACCCTCGCCAAGCTGGCCAACTATGCAGCCAAGAAGTGGCCTGCCACTGGCGGCGTCGTGGACTTGCGTGACGAGCTGCGCCGTGCCCGGCTGATGGCTATCACCCCGGTGGACGAGGTGTGGGGCATAGGACGGCGCTTGGGGGCCAAGTTGGTGGCACAAGGCATCAACACCGTGGCTGACCTGGTGGCTAGCGATGCCAAAGGGTTACGCGCCCAATACGGCGTGGTGGTCGAGCGGATCGTACAGGAGCTGCGTGGCCTGCCTTGCGCAGAGCTGACCGTTGAACCGGCGGCGAAGCAGCAGATCCTCTCGAGCCGTTCCTTTGGTGAGCGCGTGACTGACCGTGGAGAAATGGCCCAAGCGTTGTCAGGCTTTATGGCTCGCGCAGCCGAGAAGCTGCGGGCCGAGGGGATGTGTTGCCAGCGGGTGCACCTGTTCGTGCGAACCAGCCCCTTTGATGAACGAGCCCCTTACTACAGTGAGCAGGCTGGCGTCCGGCTGGTCTGCCCTAGCGATGATACCCGGTTGTTGCTGCAGCAAGTGAACGTGCTGCTAGCGCAGATTTGGCGCGACGGTTACCGCTATCAGAAGGGGGGCGTCATGCTGAGTGAGTTCACCCCCAAGGGGCAACAACAGGCCGACCTGTTTGCCCCGTCCTCTGCTCAATCGGATGCGCTGATGGCCGTGATGGACCAGATCAAAGCCAAGGGATTGGGGCGTGTAGGCTTTGCCAGCCAAGGCACGGGGTCGCCTGAGTGGATGATGCGACAAGAGCACCTGAGCCCCTGTTACACCACCCGCTGGGAGGACCTGCCGGTGGCGAGGTAGAGCTACATTCACCAGCTCAAACATCATACGGCCGCAGGATATACCTATAAAACACGCATATTCGCTACAGATAAAATACCCTTACGCAAATCTCGCCGTAGATTATACAAGCAACGGCTGTCGCTGGGTGACCTGCTCACTGTCAAAGTCAGCAGCCCATCAGGGCTGGTCAGCCGCCCATGTTTACCACCATTTTGAAAGACCCACCTCTGACGAATCAGTTGGCGGATCAACTGATCGATATCTTTATTTGTACAGTACTTCATACGCCCACATCCGTATTGGTCTGGATATAGCGTGCGCAAAATCGCTTATGGTCAAAGCTCATTTCGCTAAAGGCCATCCCTGCCCCAACCTCGAGGATTGGCCGACTGTAGGTATAACCCTGACCAGCAGCAGGCAACAGAGGTGTGTTCTGAAAAAAGCGCCCGTATGGATCAACCATCAGATATGACTCATGCATGTCTAGGTTGTCCTCGATACAAAGGATTTGAGAGAAAGGATTATGACGAGAGACAAACGAGGCAAACTGTTCGTCATTAACAGCTAGGTGCTGACTCACCACAGGCAACATGCGTAGGACTTTCCACTTATCAGGTGCAAGCCTCACGATCAGAGCACCGAGATCTTCGTGGTGATTAAGCTGGTTAACCACTGTATTAAGCTTGATACGCAGATCTGGGTTTAGCTGGCGAGCCATATCCAGACTGGCGACCAACTCATTCAAGTCAAGTTGTCGACCAAGGCGATCAACTCGTCCAATTGCGTGATTGTTTGCGGCGGATTGCATATTCCGGCCGATCATGAACACCGATTCCGGTTCAACGTGAACACCATTTCCGGACCAATGTGAACGCTCATTCCGGCTCAACCTGAACACTTTGCCCCTCCTTTCCGGAAACAGTGTTCAACATCCCGGAATCACTGTTCACATTCACCGGAATCATCCTTAACGCATTGATTTAAAAACCTTTGATACGCTCTCCCTTTTGCCAGGGAAGAGCCTATGTCTGCCAAGAGGATTGCAATGCGTAAAATTCGTGAAGTGCTGCGACTGCGGCTGGAAGCTGACCTCTCTGTTCGCCAAATCAGTATCTGTACCAAGGTCAGTGTCGGCTCCATCCAGAAACTCCTCAAAAGTGCCCAGGCGCTCGGCCTTACTTGGCCCTTACCTACCGAGCTTGATGATGGCCGACTGGCTGCCCTGTTCTATCCGCAGGCCGATACCACCATCTCGGCCCGCCATGTTGTGCCGGATTGGCCCTCTGTCCATCAGGAGCTCAAGCGCAAGGGGGTCTCCAAACAACTGCTCTGGGAGGAGTACACCCAGCGCTATCCCAATAGCTGTTACAGCTACTCCCAGTTCTGCGACCGTTACAAGTCCTGGTGTCAGTTGCAAAAGCGCTCCATGCGCCAGATCCACAAGGCGGGGGAAAAGCTCTTTATCGACTACTGCGGGCCCACGGTGCCCATCGTCTCGCCCTCCACGGGTGAGGTCCGTCAGGCCCAGATCTTTGTCGCCGTGCTTGGTGCGTCCAACTACACCTTTGCCGAGGCCACCTGGTCACAGTCACTGCCGGACTGGCTGCAAAGCCATGTCCGTGCCTTTGAGTTTTTCGGCGGGACCCCGGCACTGCTGATCCCCGACAACCTCAAGAGCGGTGTCAGCAAGGCTTGCCGATACGATCCCGAGCTCAACCCCAGCTACCAGCAGTTGGCCGAGCACTATCAGGTGGCGATCATGCCCGCGCGGCCCCGCAAGCCGAAGGATAAGTCCAAGGCAGAGGTGGGCGTGCAGATCGTCACCCGCTGGATCCTGGCGGTGCTGCGTCATGAAACCTTCCATAGCCTGGCCCAGCTCAATCAGCGGATGGGTGAACTGCTGACCCGGCTCAACCAGAAACCCTTCCAGAAGCTTCCTGGCTGCCGTGCCTCACAGTTTGCCGAGCTCGATGCTCCGGCGCTCAAGCCGCTGCCGGATTATCCCTATCACTACACCAAAGTGATGTTGGTACTGGTTGGTAAGGACTACCACGTCGATCTGGAAAAGCACTATTACTCCGTGCCCCATGCCTTGCAGGGCAAGCGGCTGGAGGCTCATCTGGCCGAACATACCGTCACGCTGTACCACGCCGGCAAGGTCGTGGCCGAGCACCCGCGGAGTCATCGCAAAGGTCAGCACAGCAGCCTGCCTGCCCATATGCCCGCGCATCACCAGGCGCTGCTGGAATGGTCGCCCGAGCGTCTGCTCGGCTGGGCGGTATCCATCGGACCCTACACCACGCATTGGGTGGATGGTTTTATCCGGAATGTGGCACACCCGGCGCAAGCGGTGCGACCTTGTCTGGCCTTGCTGGGGCAGAGCAAAACCTATGGCAAGGAGCGGCTGGAAGCGGCCTGCCTCCGGGGTTACCTGACCGGCGCCAACCGGCTGCACAACATCCGCAGCATGCTCAAGAACGGCCTCGAGCAACAACCCATCGCCAGCAAGCGACAGGATCCGCTGCAAGACATCCGTCATGACAATGTCCATGGCGAGCACTACTTCCACTAACCCCCACAGCTCAGGAGAAGCCCATGCAATTACACCTCAATGAACAACTAAGCCGCCTGCACTTGAGCGGTATGAAACAGGCCCTGAACCAGCAGCAGGCCCAGAGCATGCTGTACCTGGATATGGGTTTTGAAGAGCGGCTGCAACTGTTACTGAGCCATGAGCTGGTGCAACGGGAGCAGAGGAAAACCAACCGTTTGGAGAAGCAAGCCCGGTTCCGGCTCGCCGGACAGGTGGAGCAGCTCGACTATCGGGCGGGTCGAGGCGTGAGCCAAGCGCAGATCCGCCAACTGCTGGAAGGACACTGGCTGAGTCATCAACAAAATCTGCTGCTGACGGGCGCGGCAGGCTGTGGCAAGAGTTACCTGGCGTGTGCTCTGGGTCGTTACTTTATCCGGCAAGGAGTGGGCGTGCGGTATTACCGGCTGAAAACCCTGCTCGAAGAGATGCGACTGGCACAAGCGGATGGCAGCTATCCGAAACTGCTGGAGCAAGTAAGTCACATAGGAATGTTGATCCTGGATGACTGGGGCATGGAGATGCTGGACGCGAGCGAACGCAGCAACCTGCTGGAGATCATCGATACCCGCTACGGCAAAGTCTCAACGATAGTGGCGAGCCAATTGCCGGTGGAGAAGTGGTACGGAATGATCGGAGAGGCAACATTCGCCGAGGCAATCCTGGACCGATTGATCCACAGAGCAGTGCGCGTGACCTTAACGGGAGAATCGATGCGAAAACAGGGTGCCAACTTGACCGAAGCCGATCAGGCGGAGTAAAAGAAAGACGCTATAAACGCGGGCAGAAAAACGGTGATCGGCATGATGTTATTGGCTGATCGACATGATGTTATTAGCCAGACCGTCCACCATGGGCTTGTGAGGCGCCTCGGCGCTACCGATACGGGCTCGCCAAGTAGTGCTGGCTTTCACTACCCCAAATTCGTTGTGGTAAACGGTCGGGCCACTACCGCCCTCCTCTTCCAGCGCCTGCGGCTGCTCGCCGGTATGGCGGATATGGACGATTTGCCAATCGGTGTTGAGGCTACCGTTCGGGTGTTCGGAGAGGGAAAAGAACTGGCCCGGCAGCAGAGCTGCACTATTGGACTTGCCACTGCCCGCCACAGCGTCATTGCGCAGCGCATCGAGCCTGTGCTGAGTGAATGCCTTGCCGCTCGGGTCCTGCTTGTAGCGGCCCGGATAGTCAAAATGCTGATAGGTGTCGCGTTGATGCGAAAGCTCAGCACCCATCTTCTTCTGGGAGAGGCCGTAAGCCGGGCTCTTGAAGCTGTAGTCCTTGAGCTCTACATCCGAGGGGCGCACTGATTCGCGGTAGTGGAACTGGCGGACATAGGGGCCTTGTTCCAGCGAACGGTTGCCGAGGTTGAAGAACAGCTCGGGGCCAGCGGTAAGCGCCGCTGCATCGTCGGCAAAGACAATGCGATGCTTGCCTTGCTCGAATTCGTGAAAGTAGAACAGCCCCTCTTCGGCGGCGAGGCGGTTCAAGAAATCGAGGTCGGTCTCGCGGTACTGAACGCAATATTCGCGCTGGGCATGCTCGTTTTTCAGGGCAAAGGCGTAATCGGTGATGCCGTGCTCTTGCAGCAAAATGGAGAGGATTTCGTCAGGCTTCTGTGCCTGAAAGATACGGGAGTTCTGGCGCAATCCCAATCGCCACAGGGCCGGTTTGACTTGCAGCTGATAGCGGGTGCGGCGAAAGCCGCTGTCCCCTTGCGCAAAGTCGCTCACCACACCGCATACCCGGCGCTGCAGCTCGCCGTTGTACCACACCAGCAGCTCGCAGGGCTGGTCCAGCACGGCGCCAAAGTCGATGTCCGGTTGCTGGCTGGCCACCTCCAGTTTGAGGCTAAACGGGCTGTTCAAGCCCTCATCGAGCTTGAAGCTCGCGACCGCAAAGGTGTTGTCAGCCAGTGCGCCAACCTTGACGGTGAATTGTAATCCTGTGCTCTGTGCCATAACTCTGTTCCTTATCCTGCTTGCCCGCTGCCCGAACCAATCACCACGCCACCACAATCCACCGCTGTGCCGGTGATAGCGATGGGCTTGCCGTTCACCAACACCGAGCCCACACCACCGGCAATGCTGCGCGGGTGGGGCGGGTTATTCGGCTTGTCGTGCGGCGCCAGCGGGTCACCCTGACGGGCCACCGGCTTGCCATCGAGAAAAACATCAGGGCTGGCGGCTATCACCGGGGTCGGTGGAAAGCCATCGTGGTCGGTGCCAAGGTCACCAAGCAGTGCAATGGAGGGACACATAATTCAAACCTCTTGTGTGCTTTGCCATCACTCCGCTCTCACTACCACGACATCAATCTCCGGGCAGGGGGATGGCAAAACATAAAAGGCTCCGGCAGCCAAAGACTGACCGGAGAAACACGGGATAAAGGCCGGTGCACACCGGCCACAAGATACGAAACCTAATACAGGAAATAACGAAATCAGAACGTCAGGCTTATGCCTCGATAGGGGCGCGCCAGTCGTCAGAACCAGAGGTACCGGCAACGGTGTGCTCCCAGTCAATCTTGCGGTAAGCAAGAGAGACCTGGATAAGCTGGGTGAAGTCGGATTTCGCCGGGTCTTGGCAATGCGGCATCTGGCAGTCGATGTCAACGATGGTGGCATCGGTCAGCACGGTAGAGAAGAAGTGCTCCTGCTTGCCTTCCACAGAGGTGCGGTACCACTTCAGGGTCACTTTCGGCAACATTTCGCCGGAAGCCAGGGAGTTGTACATCAGCGGCACAGCTTTGTTCAGCGCAACGGTGAACTTGAACGGCTTGTGGACACGCTGACCAGCAGGCTGACCGGATTGCGGGTCAGTCGGCACGGTGACAACGTGCTGAAACTCTTGTACCAGCATCTCGTCTTCGTGACCTTGTACGAAGATGTTGCCGACGGAGTCGGAGGTGAAGGCACCAGCGGTGATGTTGCCCTGGGTTTTACCTTCGATGCTGATATAACATGGAGTTGGCATGTGTATGCTCCTAAATAGGTTGGTTAAATGAGCTAGCACTCGACCAAACCCTTAGCAGTGACCGTGCCAACTTTTTATTTTGTTACTCATCAATCACTTAACTCTACCTCTTGGTCTCGGCAGCCCCCGCTTGAGCAAGACTTTGCGCAGATGGCACTCATGCACTACAAAATCTTGCGTAGATAGTGATATTCACTGAAATTAGAGCAAAATATTGCGTAGTTTGGCATTATTGACTGCTGCCGTTGACATTTCCCACTAATATACAGCTTACCACTCCCTGTTTGAGGGCCTAGGATTTTGCCGATATCACTGACTTGCTTCCCCTCTGCCGCCCACTGGCAGACCTCCAGTTCCCGCAAGCTCAAAGAGTGACGAGGTGGCATGGCTGACGTACACACCCGTAAGACAGCTTCGAAGAAATGACTTGATAACCAGTGCAGAAATCGGATCGCGCTGAACCATTGATGTTTAGTACGGGGTACTCAGGTAATGAATGGCGTTGTTGCCCAAATCGATGCAGCTTGAATGGAACTAACTGAGGACTTGGTGATCTGATCACCACCATCCTCTTCAAGTCTGCATCATGAGCACGTCGCTTCACCCCATCACCAACTGGCCTAAGTACAACAAGTCTTTGATTAACCGTGGCTCTCTCGCCTTCTGGGTTGATGACGAAGTCATGAACAACTGGTTCCACCACGACCATCACGGGCGACGGGGCCGCAGCCAGCTCTACACCGATCAGACCATCTGCACCTTCCTGATGCTCAAGGGGATTTTCAACCTCACTCTGCGGGCCACTCAGGGACTACTCGACTCCCTGTTCGAGTTGATGAACGTACCGCTTTGTGCCCCCGATTACAGTTGTGTAAGCAAGCGGGCCCGCACGGTGACGGTGGCTTATCGACAGCCCCCAAAAGGACGTATTACCGATTTGGTTATCGACTCAACCGGGCTGAAGGTATTTGGTGAAGGCGAGTGGAAGGTCAGAAAACACGGCGCCGAGAAACGGCGAGTCTGGCGCAAGTTGCATCTGGCAGTAGACCCGGCCACTCACGATATCGTGGCGGCGGAAATCTCGCTGGAGAATGTCCATGATGTCGAGGTGTTGCCGACTCTGCTCAATCCACTGCGGCGCAAACTGGGGCGTGTTTATGCGGATGGCGCCTACGACAGCAAAGCCAGCCATCAGCTTATCTTGCGCAAAGGGGCAACAGCCTGTATCCCGCCTCGCAAAAGCGCGGGGTTATGGAAAAAAGGACACGCAAGAAATGACGCGGTGCTGGTGATGCGCAAGGAAGGACTGGCGCACTGGATGAAGATATCGGGGTATCACCGTCGCTCACTTGCAGAGACAGCGATGTATCGGTTCAAACAGTTGTTGGCGGGGAAAGTCAGTCTGCGTAACTACAACGGCCAAGTGGGAGAGGTAATGGCGTATGTCAGCGCCATAAACAAACTCAATACCCTGGGTCTGCCTGTCAGAAAGCCCCGAGTGTAGCGGTCACCTGGGGCTGGGGAAGTCATGACTTGCTGCCTGATTTGGGCAACAACGCCAGGGCGATAGCAAAATAGAAAAAGCGCCAGCCCACGGGATATGCCTGGCTGGCGAAAGTTCAGGCCCATTAACCGGTAAGTGTGCCAGCCATCCTATTTGCGGCTATCTGCCGTTATTGTTCTGATGTATCCCTCTTCCTTATTCAGCGACATTCGCGACACGTGCAGTCTGGATATTCAGCTGCACCACCCCCTGAACAAGCGCCAACGAAATAGCCTGGTTTTTATTACTGGCACCCAGCTTTTTGATCACCCGCTCTAGATGAAACGTCACGGTGCGTGGCGTAATGCCCAATATTTTGCCAATGTCACTCACCTGCTTCGGTAATCCCCCCGAAAAACCAGGGTGCTCATAAGTAGAATTTTCCCGTACCTTGAACGCAGGAGGTTCTACATGAAAACATCACGCTTTAGCGATACCCAGATCATCGCCATCCTCAAACAAGCTGAGGCTGGAGCTCCCGTCCCGGAGCTCTGCCGCGAGCATGGCATCAGCACGACCACCTTCTACAAGTGGCGTTCCAAATTCGGGGGGATGGATGCCTCCCTCATGGCTCGACTCAAGGAGCTGGAGGACGAAAACCGCCGCCTCAAGAAGATGTACGCCGAGGAGCGCCTCAAGGCAGAGATCATCACCGAGGCCATGGCAAAAAAGTGGTAACGCCATCTGCCCGCCGGGAGATGGCGACCAAAGCCGTGACTCACTACGCCATATCCATCCGTCTGGCTTGCCGGATCTTCAAGGTCAGTGAAAGCTGCTATCGCTATCAGCCCGTGCTGGTCGATGAAAACCAGGAAATTGCCGATTGGCTGCTACGTATCACGGCCAGCCAGCGCAACTGGGGCTTCGGGTTATGCTTTTTGTACCTGCGCAACGTCCAAGGCTTTGGCTGGAATCACAAACGGGTATACCGGATCTATCGGGCGCTGGAGCTCAATCTGCGGATAAAACCCAGGAAACGGTTGGTTCGGGCTAAGCCAGAGCCGTTGGCGGTTCCCGACCAGCCTAATCAGTGCTGGTCGATGGACTTTATGCATGACCAGCTCAGCGATGGCCGCTCGGTGCGGCTGTTTAATGTGATCGATGACTTCAATCGTGAAGCGCTGTGCATCGAGGTGGATTTCTCCTTACCCGCCTCACGAGTCAAACGGGCGCTGGAGCAGGTGATCACGTGGCGAGGTAAGCCCGCCATTATCCGATGTGACAATGGCCCGGAATACATCAGCGAAGAGCTCAAGCGATGGGCGAAACAGGAGGGGATAACCCTGGGCTATATCCAGCCAGGAAATCCGCAGCAGAATGCCTACATCGAACGGTTTAACCGCACGGTGCGCTACGACTGGCTGGGCCATTACCTGTTTGAGTCACTGAATGAACTACAGGAGTTTGCCACGAACTGGCTGTGGGTTTATAACCATGAGCGGCCCAATATGGCGCTGGGTGGCTACACGCCGAAACAGCGTCTGGCACAGGCCGCATGACCTCTACTTTTGAATGCCCCTAAAAATGGGGGGATTACCTATGGAAGTGACTGGGGGGCGTTCGCCAGGCTGCGTAACTGGACCAGCAGATAATCCCTATAGAACTGCCCGAACAGTTTACCAGGCTCGAGGGATGAGAGTATGACTTGGCGTCGCCGTTCCAGATTGCTAGGCAGGCGGCGCACATGGGTGTCTATCCAGACGATGTGGCCGCAAGGAGAGAT
This sequence comes from Aeromonas sp. FDAARGOS 1407, assembly GCF_019048725.1. Lineage (NCBI taxonomy): Bacteria > Pseudomonadati > Pseudomonadota > Gammaproteobacteria > Aeromonadales > Aeromonadaceae > Aeromonas > Aeromonas sp. FDAARGOS 1407. The sequence goes on along the minus strand of NZ_CP077399.1, from coordinate 1,912,331 downwards.
CATCATGTTACCCAAATGAAGATCTCGGTGGTAGTAGCCATGCCTTGCCAGGTGGTCGATATCCTGGGCGAGCCTGTGCAGCAGGGACAGCCGACCGGCCTCGTCGCTCCGCTGAAAGTAGTCTTCACCAGAGTGATGATCTGTCAGGTAGCGCACTGCGAGAAAAGAAGCGCGGGGATTAAGCGGATTAAGCGCAATGCCCGCAGCCTTGCAGGGAACAACCCGTAGGCCAGCCTTGTGCAGACGCCGATTACTTTGTAACTCCCGAAAAGCGTCAATATGGCCGATCAGCCGCTTGTTGAGCAAGTCTCGACACAACCAGCCAAGAGTCCAGCGGGGGTACTTGTCGGGTACTATCTTGCACAACGTATTGCTGGCAGGATGCAACCAGAACTGGCTGCTGGCGATGTGCTCCAGCTGACGGGTCAGTTCGGTTTGCTGCAATGACCAGTGAGCCAGCCCGAGTTGGTCGTGTAATAGTAGGTAGTAGTATTTCTTGCCGTGCAAGTTGAGTGTAGTCAGCATCATAGGATTAAGTAGGAGATGATGAGTGATCTGCACCAGTCTCGTGAATTCAGATAATAAGTGCAATGCCCATGGTGCATAGGAGAGAGGCAGTCAACTACCAGTTAGGGTACGCTTCTTCTCGCCAAAGAAACAAAGCGATACACCATGAAATACCAGCAGTTGACCGAGGGGCTACGATACCAGATTGCCTGCCTCCGTGACCATGGCCTGTCACAGGCCCGCATTGCCAAACAGCTCGGGGTTCATCCATCGACTATCAGTCGTGAGCTTCGTCGTAATTGTGCTGGGCAGGCCTATCAGCCGCAGCAGGCTCACCAACTTGCCACGGCACGACGGCTGACGAGTCAGAAGCGTACTGTCCCGTCTGATACCATCGACTTTGTTTGCATGGCGCTGGTCGCGGACTGGAGTCCCGAGCAAATCAGTGGCGTTGGAGACATGATTAACTGCCCGGTTAGCCACGAGTGGATATACCGCTATGTGGCACGCGACAAGGCCAACGGTGGCACGCTATACCGGCATCTGCGTCAGGGTCACAAACGCTATCGCAAGGGTAAGAACAGCAAACGCAGTGTCATTCCCAATCCGGTATCGATTGATGAACGCCCTGCGATAGTCAATGAGCGGAGCCGTGTGGGAGATTGGGAAGTCGATACCGTGTTGGGTAAGCAAGGCAGCGGTGCAATAGTGAGTCTGTTGGAGCGTAAGAGCCGGCTCTACCTGGTTCAATACGTTCCCAGCAAAACAGCCAGCGCGGTGGCGGACACCATTATCAGCATGCTGAAACCCTACCAGGCACATGTCCATACCATCACAGCTGACAATGGTAGCGAGTTTGTCGAACATGAACGTGTTGCAGCAGAGCTGGAAGCGCAGGTGTACTTTGCGCATCCATACAGTGCATGGGAACGGGGACAGAATGAGAATAGCAATGGTCTGCTGCGGCAATATGTGCCCAAAGGCAGTGATTTGAGTGTGGTGACAGCAGAGGCACTGTCAGCCGTCGAAAAGCGGCTGAACTTCAGGCCGCGCAAATGCTTGGGATTTAAACAGCCACAGGTGGTTTTTGACGAACTTCTGAAAGCAGCCTGATTTTTAATCGGGAATTGCACTTCGAAGTTGAATTCGCGACTACGTTTCGCTTTGTTTTCTGAATGCACTTGTCGTCCGCCGTCTGCACGATATTGATCGTTCGGGATGGTGGGGATGTGTCTTTTTTGTCCCTGTCATCGGCCCCTTTGTGTTGCTCTATTTTCTCTCGCAACAAGGCGATTCATACGCTCAATCAGCGGGGAGGACATGATGAAACATTATCTATGGCTGTTCATGCTGGCATGTCCGGTCCTGCTCGCCGAGACTGTTGATATTCATGATTTCCCCAAGGGGGCGCTGGGTATATTGTCGGTAGAGCGTTTGACTCAGGGAAGTCTTTTATGGATGCAGGGGCGAGTTGGTGAAGGGAGCTATACCACAGCTGATAGTGAAGGTCGCCACTGTACAGTCAAGGTACCGGTTGTGGTTGGGCGGGTAGCAAATACCGGGCTGGGGATAGACTCAGTGACGGGACTTTCGATCATTGTGATGAATCAACAGCTAAGTGACGCCTTGATCAAGGGCGAGCGTATTAATAGCAACGAATGGCATTTTACCGGGATGGCAGAACAGTTGTCAGCAGATGGCTACATAGTAAAAGGCATTGAGGCAGATGAAGGGTTTGTTCTAAATTCAAAACGGCGCTGGATTTCCTGGCTGCTGGATGACAAACCCGCGTTGAACTGCCGCTAATTGAATATAAAAAACACCGCCAGCTGGCGGTGTTTTGATATGTCGGCTTATTGGGCCAGTGATTTCAGTTGCTGCTTGTCCGGCGGGTTATTCCAGTCGATGGGGCCGTGGGTGAAGCGATACTGCAGGCGGGGCAGGCTGGTTTCCAGCCACTCTTCCCGAAAATAGGCGTAGCCCTGATCCCAGTCGGGATCGTTTGCCCTGCCGCTTTGCAGGAAGTAGAGGCGAGTACCCTGACCTTCAGGCACAAAACGCAGGCTGACCTGAGTTTTTTGCAGACGAATATGGGGCAGGGAGGGCGGAAAGTTCCAGCTGAAGCTGAGCAGGTCGTGGGGCATGACGGCCATCACCCGACAGCCTTCGCTACCACGTTCACCCAGCGGGGCATCGGGCCTGAAATAGATCTCGAAGGGACCATTCGGTTCGGGCACCATCAGGCATTCCGGTGCCAGGAAGCTGCGCAGGCCGCTCTCGGTTGTCCAGGCACGCCAGACATCGTCGATATGGGCCGGAACAAAGATGTTACCTTCTATCTGCTTGTTATCCATAAATCAGCGAGCCTCAAACCATCCATACATGGGACTCAGGCAGTATAGCCCATGGGCGATAAAATGGACAGAGGTGTGTCACACCCGTGCCATCGGCTGGCCGTTATCCTAACCATGATATTTGACACTGTGTGGCGATCCATCCGACAGTGTTGCCAAGTGATAACAGTGACGAAGGAAGGCCTGATGATCAGAGTCATGCGAGAGACGGATATTCCCCAATTGGCGCAGCTGTACCTGAAGGGGCGGCGTCAGACCTTTCACTGGGTCGACCCTTCCCACTTTCGGCTTGAGGATTTCGACGAGCATACCCGGGGCGAGCAGCTCTGGGTGGCTGAACAGGGTGGCACCCCTTGCGGGTTTGTTTCCATCTGGGGGGATGAGAGCTTCGTGCATCATCTCTACGTGTCGGCCGACTGGCATGGTCAGAGGCTGGGGCGGGCACTGCTGACCCAGGGGTTGGCGGCTTGTCGGAAGCCGGCCTCGCTCAAGGTGGCGACCCACAATACCTCTGCTCTGGCCTTTTATCATCGCCTCGGCTGGCAGAATACGGAGGAAACGGGTCACTGCGAGATCACAGGCCCCTGGCGTCGCTTGATCCTCAAATAACATGATGTGAAGCGCGAGGGCGAGAATATAGGGATGGCAGGCATGGGGCGCTATGGGGCAGTAATATATAGCGCCATTCGTCTACCTTGAGCCTCGTCTGAGTGGTACAGGTTTTAACCACAATGGCCAATTGTGAAAATAGCTGACATAAGTGTGATGAGAAATATGCCAGGGTGTGTCCGTCTATTTGTCAGGCACGCCGGGGAGAATTGTGTGGTGAGCGATCACGGCGGTTACGACAATGAGCAACGAGTGAATAAAGTTGCTGGCATATTCAGCCAATCGTTTTTGTTAAGAAAGTGACAGGAACTATAAAAACAGTATGTTGTTATCAAACAGGCAGGGCGGGATCGCACTTTGTTAATGAAATTTGAACAGGCAGATCGTCTGTGATCTAATCGCGTCTCCATGCAGGAGGCACGCGCTATGACGTTGATTGAACACCTTACCCTTGTCGAAGAAACTCGCTCTGAGATCAATCGTAAACATAACCTGGTTGATGTCATGTTCCTTGTCATCAGTGCCATCATGAGTGGTGCCGAGGGCTGGAATGACATCGAAACCTATGGCGATTCAAAGATCGATTGGCTGCGTCAGCATCGCCCCTTTGCCAACGGCATCCCGCGGCGTCACACGGTTGCCCGCATTCTGCGCTGCATTGTCATCGATACCTTGCTTGAAGCGTTGCTGTGCTGGGTCAATGAACAGCGCACTCATCAGGGCAAACCCATCATTGCCTTTGATGGCAAGGTGTTACGCGGCTCCTTTCGGGGAAATGCCAAGGATGCGCTTCAGTTGGTCACGGCTTACGATACCGAAAATGGGCTGGTGTTAAGCCAGAAAGCAACCCCTAACAAGAAGGGGGAAATCGAAACCGTCAAAGATATGCTGGACATTCTTGAGCTAAAAGGAGCCGTTGTCACACTCGATGCGTTGCATTGTCAGCGTGAGACACTGGAGAAAATCAGCGAGAAGAAGGCTCATGTAGTGGTACAGGTCAAGAATAATCAACCGAAGCTGTATCAAGCGGTTCAATCGCAATTCCAGTCACTGTTTGACGCCCAGAAAGAGAAGATTGTCGTCGAGCACAAAGAGAGTGGACATGGCCGCCAGGAAGAGCGTTATGTGTTTCAATTAAAAGCCAAATTACCGCCAGAGTTGACGGAGAAATGGCCGACAATCCGCAGCATCATTGCCGTTGAGCGTCACCGCAGCGCCAACGGAAAAGGAACGGTAGATACCTCTTACTATGTCAGCTCGTTATCCCCCAAGCACAAGCTGCTAGGGCACTATATACGGCAGCACTGGCGGATAGAGAACAGCCAGCATTACATTCTTGATGTGGTGTTCAACGAGGATGCTTCCAGGATAGCGATGGAGGATGCGGTCGAGAATATGGCGCTATTCCGGCGGTTCGTATTGAATATCGTAAAACAGAGCAATTGTGGTGCTCGAAGTCAGAGAAACAAGCTAAAAAGAGCCGGCTGGAATGACGACTATCGGGCTCAGTTATTCTTTGGTTAAAATATCAACAAAGTGTGCTCCCGCCCTGGGTCTATGACGGGATCCGCTGGCACGTGCGCGCTTACTGCGAGAAGAAAAGGGTATATCTAGATTTTGTGATGAGCCGGTTTCGTGGGGAACCTGAGCTGCTTGATACCTCCCCTCACGGTCGGGATCAGGATCTTGAGTGGAACACCCAGGTCACTGCGGTGGTCATCCCCAATCCAACCCTCAGCACAGGACAACAGGCCATCATTGCCAGTGACTATGCCATGCCAGATGGCAAGCTGCTGATAAGCCAACGCATCCCTTTGATACATTACGCGCTGGAGCGCATGCAAGTGAGCTATAACGGCGATCACGAACAGCATCCGCTGCTCTACCCGCTGGTGCTGGCAAACGGGGACGAGTTGGTAGCCAAGGGCTGCATCTTCAAGCTCCGAAGCCCGGATTTGCGCGAGAGTTAAGGGCTTTATGATGTCCCAGATAAGAACGTGAATAAAGGAGAGAGCCTTGGCTCTCTCCTGCGACAAGGACCTAAAAATTACCCGTCTCCTGCTTTTTGATGTGACAACCACAGAAATACTCCGCCTGTGCAGCGTTATCACCGTATAGCCGGTGTCCACTCATTAGCCATTCAAACACGGTTAGGGCCGTGTCCTCTTGGTCGATGCAGTGGTACGCCACACGCCCCAAGCCAGGCTCCATAGGAAGCCGCTCTACTTCTTTGCAGAAACGAAAGCGCCGCAAGATGCACTCACGCCAGTATTCTGCAACTCGATAGGCAAACCACTCAGGCCTTGTTGCTTGTTTACAGTCACTGAATAAGAAGACCATCCGCACCAACGTCATGTCGTGTGAGTCACTCACACGACAGACAACACACTCCAAGTCTTTAAATAAAGCTCGAGTTTTGGAGTCACACACCAACCAAGTGGACATCCACTCTATCGCAGTGCAAACATCATTAAAATGCCGGGCACCGAAATAGATTTCCAAACTAAACGCATAACGCGTCGATACTGGGTCAGTTGCCTCCCACCACAATAGCCGCAGAATATCCTTCGTCAGGACCGGCTTTAGATCATAATGCGCTAAACCACCGCATACAGTAGGCATATGCATATACTGCTCAAACTCTGGCTGTACCTTTTCTCCTACTACTTCACTCTTGTTAATTTCCGTCATCTTACTCTCCTGATTTTCCAAAAGGTTGACTACTACCAAAATTACGCTGACCGGGAACCTTTGTTCTGGTCTTCGCTAAATACGCAGCTCGCAATAAAAACTCGCGATATACAGGGGAATGTACCGTCGCAGCACGACGGTCAAATACGTACGCAGGATTCTTCGGGAAATGCACTAAAGATGCATAGTCTGGATGGGCAAGCCCAAGAGCACTACACCAAGCACGCTGTATTCTAAGGGACATGTTGTCGGCAGCAGCGCTATGGTAGGCCCCCAAGTACGCATAGATGTCTTTATTAAAGAGCAGCACAACGTGGTAATGCTGGCTCGCACTCGAGTCCTGCTCGCGCACCCAGATATATGCAGGAAAGGCAGGTTGTCCTCGCCTGTTCTTACGGTAGTGGTCCGTCATTAATTGGCTTTTAAGTGCACCAAAGAAACGTGTAATTACCGCTGAGTCCTGCCGAGGAAAGCACAGTGGTATATCAGGCTCCTCCGGCCAATTAGCTTGTGGTAAACGCAAGTCCACACGCACGGCAAACACACGGGGATATATATCCAAGCAGTTTGCAATGACCTGTGACAACTTGTTTAAGTAATAAGGTGAAATACTCCCATAACGCTGCTCAGCTGCAGCAAGCAGGTTATGGAGCTCCTCTGGGCTAAGCTGGTAGCCCAACGCTGAATTCATCTCTCCTCCTTTTCGGCAGGTATGGTTAGTCCCATGCCGATTTAATGCATGTAGATTTTGTGGATGGGTCAAGAGTGGCCGTACAAGTCCACTCATCCATTAAGTGGATGATGTAATTTATTACAGTAGGACGTCAGTGCAGAGGGTATGTAGCCCTAGCGGACATACCCATTGAGTCAAGCCTGAGCAATGCTGCTTAGGCTGTACAGGTCAATAGCCACTTAGTGTGGCTGATATTCCCGTGTAGGGCTGCTGGTATAGCAGAACGTGTTGGTAGGTACGTAACTAAGAGTGTTCTGTTGATGGGTATATTACATATACCGAATAGGTAGAGGTTCAAAACTCTCGGTATCCTCAGCCCTTTTAACGTAAGTGCTACGTAAATACCTTCATTCATAGAAGACAACATACTCTTGAGTTATTACATCGACACGAAGCTATTCGAGGACCTTTGTTCAATCCAGGCGACTATATCACTTAACCGCCACGCCACAGCTCTTGGCCCCAAAGAAATTTGAGGAGGGAATGCGCCTTGTTTTATCAAGCGATAAATTGTTGCTTTGGATAACGTGGTCATTTCGGTAACGTCTTTCAGTTTAATGAGTTTCATGGCTTGGTCTCTCGCTATTGGTTCATAGCTGGAGCTGCGCCGTAATAATTTACGTATGGAGCAGGGTTACATCTCATATGGCCTGTTCACTGTCTTGGTTGCTCACCACATCTGACGCAATCTACTCATAACAAGCCTATAGATGGCTATGCTCGCGATAATGGCGAGGATCAAAAGAGATTGCCACTACCTAAAAAACTCGTGAAAACCGTCACAAAAACCAACAATAAAACACACATTGAAAACTACATTGTAGTACTTTATGTTTTTATATTTTGAGGTAATAATATGGCTGTCAATGGCATACCATCTAACCCGATACCAAAAGACGACCTATTCATTGATTATCTTTGGTATAAAAGCCGTCAAGTTAATAATGGCTCTATAACCAAAACACCAGATAGGTCTGAATTAAACAAACAACTACGAAATCTTGCTATTACCGAACTTGCCAAAAAGTACATGCAAGAGTCCGACATCAGAAATAAAAACGAATTAAATATTGAGCGATGGATAAATACAATTGCTACCGAATTTGAAAAAGACTGTCTCAAGCAAGATGACTTCCGTTGGCTAGAGGGCACCCCTAGGCAATTATGTTATATATGGAGATGGCTGAGCCACTTAAGTTGGGAAGAGATCAATAATTACTGGCTCATGAAAAAATCATATAAACATCATATTAACACAAGCATTCAAGACAAAAATAAGAAAACAAGCACAACGCATTATGTTGGCATGCATAATGTTGACAACAACACTGTGACAAAGCACGACATAATTTGCTTCATCAATAGACTTAACAATACTAAACATGAAAAGGTGGAGTTTATTGAAGACTTCAGAGGTGCCGCCAATAAGACATTTAAAAATAAAGACATAACCAATTGGTTTGCCAATGATAAAACGCTAAAAGCAGATTGGCTAAGCGATTATCTAGCTTCAAGTGAATTAGGCTACACTCCGTTAATAGAGCCTGAATCTGGCTGTCCTATGAATGATCTAATATCATTCTTAGACGTACTTCACACGTTCAATGAGGACAAATACAAATGGATAGTCATTAATATTAGAAAGGCATGGAATCAGAGGACATACAGGGAGAGAAATAAAACAAAAAAACAATACAGCATCAATATGAGCCATGACATCGGCGATATTCTAGACAAGCTTAGCTTGGCTAGAAATGAAAATAAGAATGCGATTGTTGAGGCACTTATCAGAGCTGAGTATAAAAAACTACCAAGATGATATATATTACTTAGTAGCATCGCTTAATGCAGCCAGGTTATATTCAACCCTAGCTGCATATAAACCCGAGAGTATATATGGTTACTTTCGACCAAATTTCATTTTTATCACATTGTGAGATACCATATCTGACGCTGGGTCTTGCATAACCTCATCTGCCACTAGCCTCCCCCACTGAATCCATACAAGACGGGTTTTCTCAGTATGGCGTGAACGATGGTAAGTTCTAATCAGTTTATTAATAGGAGTGTGATTCAAGCAAAGCTCAATCACTCTTTCCTCAATATCTAGTCTTTCCGCCCAGTTAGTAGCCGCACTACGCCGTAAATCATGGACAGTAAATGGTTCCATATCAGCTAAACATCTTGCAATGAATCGTCTTAGCGCTCGTGTAATTGAGTCGACTAAAATTGGCTCTATTTCATCATTTTTTGGACGATCAGATTCGAATACGAAATCACCATTGGCATACTGCCCCTGTTCCTCAATTACTGATCTCGCTTGAGGAGAAATAAAGACAGTATGAGCTCTACCATTTTTGGTTTCAGGTATGGTCCATATATCATCCTTGATCTGTGAAAAACGCATATTAGCGACTTCACCTCTACGACATCCAGTTAGTATCAATAACTTAATCGCATTCGCGGCAGGTAAAGAAATCGTTGCATGTCGAGAAACGCCACGCCCTCCAGCCGCTAAGCTACCACCACTTCCAAGATCCTCGTCAATCGCCTTCCATAACCTGCGCAATTCGGGGACTGTCAGCCATCTCTCTCTTGGCGAACCGGCACTGGCACCAAAATCCTTGGGTCGCAACAGTCTCGCAGGGTTGGCTTCGATCAGGCAGTGAACCACCGCATAATCCAACATCTGGTTCAGCGTTCCCAACCCCTTACGGGTTTCGTCTTTTGTTGCTCGTCGGGTTATCTCTAACGCTTGTGCCAAATGTGCACGTGTCAAATCGATTAAACGAATATTGCCGAGGGTCTTCTTGAGATGACGATTCCAACGATCCTGATGACATTGGAGGGTTTTGGGTTTGACGACCTGAGCAATACGCTGTGCATCGAGCCATCGTCCAAGCAAGTCATCCATCGTCAGGGCGGTTTCATTTTTGGCCTTTTCACTAGCAACATGCTTGCGTGGATCAATCCCTTTCTTTACCAATGCAGCCAGTTCTGCATGCTCAAGCCTGGCTCGCGCCAACGACAGCGCCGGGTAATTACCCAGAACAACTGTCGCCTGAGTACCAGCAATCCGATAACGATAGACAAATCGCTTGCTCTTCCCGGCCCTAACTTCAATGGCTAATCCACCGCCATGAGGAGATTTCACCGCATAGCGGGTAATCGAGGCCTCCCCTTGCAAAATCAATGAGGGGATCTCTCGATCCTGCGTTACCGGTTTTCTTGCCATAGCATTCTCTCCCCCCTGTTTGGGGTACCACTTGGGGTACCACAGAAAACATGATATAGGGTGAGACTTCATGAAACTAGCTGAAACCCACAACAAGAAAAATAAACATTAAAAACAGTGCATTACAATCATTTCATCAACCTTATAAAACCTTCTGAAACACTGCCGACCTTGGCTCCTAAGGGACAGGCCACTGGTTCGACTCCAGTCGGGAGCGCCATATAAAACAAGGGGTTAGCATAGTTACTATGCCAACCCCTTGGTCATTTTGGCTCAGAACAATCTGTGAATATTCAGCCGTGACGTGATGGCCCTCAAGCCACACCAGGTAATGCAGCAATATTCCGTATCCGACCCATCTGCGACAAGCTGTGGCTATCTTGTCCTTTCACGGGCAAGGCTCAGCGCATATCGAACACCGCACAGCATGTCATGACCCGATGAGTGACCATAATCGGCAACCTGTTCGATGGCCGTGAAGATGTCATCTCCTCGCGCTGCCGCCAGTTGCAGCAAACGCTCGCCATAATGGCCTGCAGCTCCCAATTTCAGCATGGCTGCGCTAATGTCCGTCGTGCGACCAAGCAGTGGGCTCAGGGCAACGATCAGCTCGTCACGACGTGGATGGGCCTGATTCTCCAGCGCAAATAACACTCCCAACAGAAAATCATCGCCGGATGGGGTCAAACCATGGCCATAACCGAGCAAGGAAATGAGTGCCGGGGTCAGCTCGTCTTCCCTTCCCCCCAACCCGTTCCCCAGCATCGCCAGCGATGCGGTCAGATAGTCACGATCCTTGCCATGCCACTGCGCCCAGAAGCCGCCAGCAGGAGGATTCTGCACCAAGAAGTGATCCAGTGCAGACAACAGAGCTGTGCCCAGGATTCGCTCACCAGTCAGGCAAGTCGAGAGCCATCGGCAACCGGCTAATGCGATCTCGCCGTCACCCCCCTGGAGCGTACTACCGCACCAGCGCCAACGGCTACCCGGTTGCAATGCATCAGGCAGCTGCCTCGTTGCCAGCACCACCCCTGCAGGAGGCAACGGCATGTCGCATACCAGCAGCGTGAACCATTCCCTCTGGCATGAGACCAGATTACAACTGCGCTCGAAGCGGGAGTGCACGGTCAGAATACTCGAAACAGGAATGGCCCGAACACGTTCACAACCCCGCACAGCGGAAAGGGAAAAGAACGACAAAAGATGCTCCTTGAATACAGATTGGCGAAGCAGATCACAGTTCCGGGATCCTCTTTATCGATAGTCACATCCGGAGGAATGGAGGCCTGCCCTGGCGCAACACCAGTGGTGATCGCGGTTTGCGCCATTGTGCCACCGTGGTGAAATGCCATCCCTCAAATCTTTTGTTGGTTGGAGCCAATTTCTTTCTGCGCAGCCCCGCTTAGCCCTCCATAGACTGGCCACATGAATCATCCATCCCGTAGGAGAACACCATGAACAAGCGTATCAGTGCACAGCCTTTCGATTTCACTTTCGACCCGGCCACCACCGCCCTCATCGTGATCGACATGCAGCGTGATTTCGTCGAGCCCAATGGATTTGGCCATGCCCTGGGGAACGATGTCTCCCTTGTGCGACGGGCCATCGACCCCTGCCGCAAGGTCCTCGACGCAGCCCGTGCCAACGGCATGCTGGTCATCCACACCCGCGAAGGCCACCGCCCGGATCTGACCGACTGTCTGCCCGCCAAGCTGGTTCGCGGCGGCAAGCGTTTCATCGGTGAGCAAGGCGCCATGGGCCGCATTCTGGTGCAAGGGGAAGCGGGACACGACATCATCCCGGAGCTCTATCCCATCGCGGGCGAACCGGTGATCGACAAGCCGGGCAAGGGGGCATTCTACTCCACCGACCTGCACCTGATTTTGCAAGCGCGCGGCATCCGCTCGCTCATCATCTGCGGCGTCACCACCGAGGTCTGTGTGCAGACCACCGCCCGTGAAGCCAACGACCGCGGTTATGAGCTGCTGATCCCGGCCGATTGCTGCGCCTCCTACTTCCCCGAATTTCACCGGGTCACCCTCGAGATGATCCAGGCCCAGGGCGCCATCGTCGGCTGGGTCAGCGATTCCGCACACGTGGTCACCGCCCTCAAGGACTGACCCCGGGGGCTCACAGCCCCGTTCTCTACTGACTGACAGAGGGCCCGTGACCGGGTCCGGGCCTTCTACACCCGTTAATTACGGAAACACCGGCATGTTGCATTACAAAATCTATTCAAATCTCTACAAGGACTCCGTCTCGCTGATGCAGATCTCCTCCCGCCTGAGCGGGTTGGAGGGCGTGCGTCAGGCCTCGGTCGCCATGGCAACCGAGGCCAACCTCGATCGGATGCGCGATGCGGGGATGGCGCTCTCCGTGGTGGCCAAACCCAGCGATCTGCTGATCGCCTTGCTGGCCGATGAAGCCATTGGCCTGCAGGCACTGGCACTGGCCGACGAACTGCTGCGTCCGGCACCGGTCGACGACGCCCCCGGTGCCGTGGGCCTGCGTCCCGCTACCTCCCTGGCCATGGGCAAGGAGCGCGACAGCGACGCCAACCTCGCCCTCATCTCTGTTCCCGGTCGCTACGCTGCCGCCGAGGCGCTCAAAGCGTTGCACCTTGGCATGAACGTCATGCTGTTTTCCGACAATGTGCCCGAAACACAAGAGCTGGCCATCAAGGAGTTTGCTGCCCGGCAAGACCTGCTGGTGATGGGGCCCGATTGTGGCACCGCCATCGTGAATGGCATGCCGCTGGGGTTTGCCAACGTGGTACGCCGCGGCACCATCGGTCTGGTGGCGGCTTCCGGTACCGGTCTGCAAGAGGTGAGCTGCCGCATTCATCATCTGGGTGAAGGCGTCTCCCAGGCGCTTGGCACCGGCGGGCGTGATCTGCACGAGGAGATCGGTGGCTTGAGCATGCAGCAGGCGATCCGGATGCTGGCAGCAGACCCCGACACCCGCCTGATCACCCTCATCTCCAAGCCACCCGCAGAAGCGGTGAGCCAGCAGGTACTAGCCCTGGCCCGCGAGTGCGGCAAACCGGTCGTAGTGCATTTCCTTGGCGCCGACTGCGCCGCGCTGGCAGCGCAAGGTGTCATCCCTACCGCCAGCCTGCAACATGCAGCCGATGTGGCCGTCGCCATCCTGCGCGATGAACCGCTGCCCTCCTCCACCCGCTTTGATGACGCGGCACTGGATCAGGTGCAAAGCGCACTCGGCGCCATGGCACCAGGGCAGCGGGATATTCGCGGCATCTTTGCCGGCGGCACCTTCTGTTACGAAGCCCAGCTAGCCCTCATCGCAGCCGGTCTCGCCTGCGAATCCAACGCGCCGGTCAAGGGTGCGAGTAAGCTGCAAGACCCCGCCCGTGGTTACGGCCACAGCTTGGTGGACATGGGGGATGACGAATTTACCCAGGGTCGCCCCCACCCCATGATCGACCCGACCCTGCGCAACGCCCGCCTGTTGCAGGAAGCCGCCGATCCCGCCACCGCCATCTTGCTGTTTGATGTGGTGCTGGGCTATGGCGCCAGCCTCGATCCCACCGGTGAGCTGCTCGCCACGCTGGCGCGTGCCCGCCACGAGGCAGAACAGACCGGACGCCAGCTTATCGCCATCGCCCACGTCTGCGGTACAGAACTCGATCCCCAGCCGCGCCAGCAGCAGATCGATCGTCTACGTGAGGCTGGCGTGATGATCGCCCAAAGCAACATGCAAGCCGCCCAGCTCGCCGCCCGACTGGCCCTGCAACTGAAGTGAGAATCAAGATGAGCATTCAATCCGCCAATCCCCTGTTTCAACAACCGCTCCGGGTGCTCGGTCTGGGCCTGCAGAGCTTTTCCGACAATCTGATCGACGCCGGTGGCCAGGTATTGCATCTGGCCTGGCAGCCGGTCGCCGAGGGGGATGATGCCGCCAACTGGACGCTGGCTACCCTGCTGGAAGATCCGCGTATTCAGGCTGCCAACGAGCAGGCGATGCAACGCTACCTCGAAGCCCAACCCTCACTGATCGGCGTGAGCGTTGCCAGCCGCGAAATCGCGGCGCTACGCGGCAAGCGCCGCATTCTGCACGCAGGCCCTCCCATCGACTGGAGCGAAATGTGCGGCCCGATGCAGGGCGCCATCGCCGGCGCCATCGTGTTCGAAGGCTGGGCCCCGGATGTCGACAGCGCCATGGCCATGGCCGCGCGGGGCGATGTTGCGCTCGAGCCCTGCCACCACTATCAGGCGGTCGGCCCCATGTCCGGCATCATCAGCCCCTCCATGCCGGTCTGGGTGGTGGAGAACTGCGCCCACGGCAACCGCGCGTTTTGCAACTTCAACGAAGGGCTCGGCAAGGTGTTGCGCTTTGGCGCCAACAGCGACGAAGTGCTGACTCGCTTGCGCTGGATGGGCGACGTGCTGGCCCCGACTCTGGCTGCTGCGCTCGAACAGTGCGGTGAAATTGAGCTCAAGCCGCTGATCGCCCAGGCCCTGCACATGGGAGACGAGTGCCATAACCGCAACGCTGCGGCCAGTGGTCTGCTGTTCAAGCGCCTCGTACCAACTCTCGCCAGTCTGGCCCGCGGGCCCGAGGTGCTGGCGTTCATCGCCGCCAACGATCACTTCTTCCTGAACCTGTCGATGGCTGCCTGCAAGGTGATGCTTGATGCGGCGCACGGCGTGCCTCACAGCACCATGGTGACCGTGATGGCCCGTAATGGCGTCAACTTCGGCATCCGCCTCTCCGGCACCGGCGATCGCTGGTTCCAGGCTCCGGCCAATCCGGTCAACGGCCTCTTCTTCCCGGGGTACGGCGTCGATGACGCAGCTGCCGATCTCGGGGATTCAGCCATTACCGAAACCGCAGGGATCGGCGGATTCGCCATGGCCGCCTCCCCTGCCATCGTCAAGTTCGTCGGCGGTACCCCGGCCGATGCCATCGGCCACAGCATGGCGATGCAGCAGATCACCCTAGCACAACATCCTGCCTTTACCCTGCCTGCGCTCAACTTTGCCGGCTCGGCCACTTGCATCGACGCCCGCAAGGTCGTGGATCGCAACATACTGCCGGTCATCAACACAGGGATCGCCCACAAGCAAGCCGGCGTCGGCCAGATTGGCGCCGGGATCACCACAGCCCCGCTCGCCTGCTTCGTTACTGCCCTCTCGGCCATCGCCGACGAATTGGAGTCATAAACATGCAGAAGAAAAAACTCGCCGTCGTCGCCGTGGGCGGCAATGCCCTGATCAAAAGCCGTGATGAAGTGGCTCTTGACCAACAGTACGACGCAGTTGCCGAGACCGCTCGCCATGTGGCTGACCTGATTGCCGCTGGCTGGCGGGTGGTGCTGACCCACGGCAACGGGCCGCAGGTGGGCTTTATCCTGCGCCGAAGCGAACTGGCCAGCGCTGAAGTACCGACCGTGCCGCTCGAGTACGCCGTCGGCGATACCCAGGGCGCCATCGGCTTTATGTTTCAGAACGCCCTGGGTAACGAGTTGCGGCGTCGTGGACTGGTACAGACCAAGGTCATCGCGCTGGTCACCCAGACTCTGATCGATCGCCGCGACCCGGCCTTTGCGCATCCCGACAAACCCATAGGCGCGCACATGAACCAGGCGATCGCCGAGCAGCTCGCAGCCGAGCAAGGGTGGCAGATTGCCGAGGATGCCGGCCGTGGCTGGCGGCGGGTGGTTGCCTCCCCGGCACCGCTTGGCATCGTCGAGACCCCCACCATCCGCGCCCTGCTCGAGCAGGATGCCCTGATCATTGCCTGCGGCGGTGGCGGCATTCCGGTGGTGAGGGAAGAGGACGGCTCTCTGCGAGCCGCACAAGCGGTCATCGACAAGGATCGCGCCTCTGCCCTGCTCGCCATCGAGCTGCAGGCCGACATGCTGCTGATCCCGACCGGTGTCGAGCAGGTCGCCATCCATTTCGGCACGCCGGAGCAGCGCTGGCTCGAGAGCCTGAACCTTGCAGAAGCAACACAGCTGCTGGCCGACGGTCACTTCGGTGCCGGCAGCATGGGTCCCAAGGTGGAGGCCATGCTGAGCTACCTCAAAAGTTGTCCGGGCGGGGTGGGTCTTATCACCAATCCGCCCTCCATGGGGAAGGCGGTGCTTGGCCAGGCCGGCACCCGTTTTCTGGGTCACTGATGACAGGCGGGGCCGGGTGCCCCGCTACGAGACACATATCACCACACACGTTAAGGAGTACTCATGTCTGATAACAAGGTTCTGCTCGCAGTCAACGGCACCCTGATGCGCGGCCTGGAGCTGAATCCCAACATGCTGGCCGTCGGCGCCGAGTTTGTCGCCGAGTCAGCCACCACTGCGGATTACCGCTGCTGGAGCATCGGCGATCGCCACCCCGGCATGGTTCGTTTCCCCGGTGAAGGGGCCGAGATCGCCCTGGAGCTGTGGGCTGTGCCGCCCGCCGGACTTGGCAACATCCTGCAAAAAGAACCCGCCGGCCTCTCCATTGGCAAGGTCACCCTGAAAGATGGTCAGGAAGTGCTGGGCGTACTGGCCGAGCCCTGGCTGGTCGAGGGACAGCGGGAGATCACCGAAACCGGCGGCTGGCGCAATGACACAGGTCACCACCACATCGACTAAGCAAAGGAGTTCATCATGCGCAAAACCGACACGAGCCCGGGAACGGCATCCGGCCTGCACATCACCATGATCCTGCTGGGCATCGCCATGACCCCGGTGCTTCTCTCCTCATCCAGTCTGGGTAACCAGTTGCAGGAGGGGCAGCTCGTCAGCGTCGTGGCGCTGGGGGGGCTGATCCTGGCCATCCTCTCTGCCATCACCATCAGCGTGGGAGAAAAAGCCCGACTGCCAACCTATGGCATCGTCAAGTTCTCTTTTGGCAACAAGGGGGCGACTGCCATCAACATCCTGATGGCCATCAGCCTGTTTGGCTGGATTTCGGTCACCGCCAACATGTTCGGATACACGGTGCAGGATCTGCTCGCCCAGCAGGGCTGGTCGGTACCAGCGCCCCTGCTGGTGGCTATGGGATGCGTCATCTTCACCGCATCGACCGCCTTTGGCTTTGCCGTGCTCGGCAAGGTGGCCCAGCTGGCCGTGCCCGTGATTGCGCTGATGCTCTGCTACATCCTGAGCGTGGTGCTCGACACCCCGCCCGCTCCCATTGGCGATGCCCTGAGCAGTATGGAGACCGGTGTTGCGGTCTCAAGCGTGGTCGGCACCATCATAGTTCTGGTGGCCACCCTGCCCGATTTCGGCAGCTTCGTGCATAACCGCAAGCATGCCCTGATCGCCGCAGCACTCACCTTTATGATCGCCTACCCGCTCCTGTTCTGGGCTGGTGCCACCCCGAGCAACATCACGGGTCAAGGTTCCCTGCTGGGTGCCATGGCGCCACTCGGTGCGGCACTGCCGGCAGCACTGTTACTGGTCTTTGCCTGCGTCACCGGCAACGCCGGCAACATGTTCCAGGGGACATTGGTGGTCTCCACCCTGCTTGAGCGCATCCCCAAGTGGCAGATCACCGTAGCGCTGGGGATACTGGCGACCCTGGTCGGCAGCATGGACATCATGAGCTGGTTTATCCCCTTCCTGCTCTTTTTGGGCATTGCCACCCCGCCGGTGGCCGGCATCTACATCGCCGATTTCCTGCGCTATCGCAGCCAGGGCTACGACGAGCGACTGCTGGCCCAGGAACCCCCCATCAAATGGAGCACCTTTGTGGTCTGGATCCTCGGCTCGCTGGTCGGCTTCCTGACCGCCAACGGCGTCATCACTCTGACCATGATCCCGTCGCTGGACTCCATTCTGGTGGCAAGCCTCGGTTATCTGGCGCTAAGTCGCCGCCCGGCACTGCTCGCCGATAAACAGGCTCACTGAGCCCTCACATACCAAAAAGGCCGCATCTGCGGCCTTTTCATAGTAGAACCAGCGCTAGCCGAGTGGCCCCAGCAACCCCTGCTGCAAGGCCGGATCACGCAGTTGCCGCAACCACCAGCTAAAGCAGGGACGCGTATGCTGGCGCTGCCAGGCCAAAAACAGAGGCGTGGATTGTTTAGGGGCTTCCACCGTCATCACCTGCAGGCGACCATCGTCGATAAGCGGTTGACCAAAATGACGTGGCACAAAGCCGATGCCGACCCCTTCGGCCTGAAGCGAGAGTTTGCTGTGGAAATCGGGTACTTGTAGCGCTTTCTGGCCACGCAACAACCAAGCTTCCTTGGGCTTGAGCTGTACAGAAGTATCTCGAATGCAAATCGCCGGATAACGGCGCAGGGTTCGCTCGGTCAGGGGTTGGGGCAATTGTGCCACCGGATGGCGCGGGCTCACGGCAAACACCCACTCCACCATCCCCATCGGCTCTGCGCCGATCTCGCTATTGGCAATCACCTGATTGGGCGCCCCTACAGCGATATCGGCCCGCTTGGCCAGCAGGGCATCCCACACCCCGTCGTGCACGTCGATGGCGAGCTGGATCTCAGTCTGGGGAAAAAGAGTCTCACATTCACGTAGCAAGGGGGTGAGAGGCGCCAGCGAGAGGATGTTGTTAAAAGAGAGGCGGATCGCGGGTTCAACCCCCATGGCAATCAGGCGGGTGGAATCTTCGAGGCTGCCAAGCTCACCCAGGATCAGCTCCCCGCGCTTGATAAAGTGGTAACCTGCCTCCGTCAGCACCAGTTGCTTGCCTTGGCGCTCGAACAGACTGACGCCGAGGGCATCCTCCAGCTTATGCAGGGTGTAACTGAGAGCGCTGGGTACCTTGTGCAACTCCTGGGAAGCGGCGGCAAAACTGCCACAGCGGGCAATGACAATAACAACCTTGATCGCGTCGGCGGTAATAACCATGCAAAACAGCTCCTTTTCGGGAGCGTAATATAACATCACCAGTCATCCAGTTTTTTGACCACCGCCATCAAGACAGAAAAAGGTACCCAAAGCAGGTCACTTTTCCACATGCATTTGGGGTTATTTCTGGCCATGATCAGGCATCTGCCAGATCACCGATGGCCGGAATACGGCCAGTTCTATGGCCTTTACGCTTTTTGGATAAAAACCCCGTCACCGAAAACAGAACCGCTCTGCTAGACTGGCCCTCTTTTTTATCATGTCGTGCATCTTGCAAAGGAGTGTTGGATGTCTGCTTCTTCCTGGTGGGACAGGTCCACCGGTTTCGCCCTGCTGACCATACTGCTGTGGGCCTCTCTGGCGGCCCTCACCTCCAGAGTCACCAGCGTGCCGCCACTGGTATTGGTGGGTCTGGTGCTGCTGTTTTGCGGCCTGGGGGCCTTGCCATTCTGGCGCCAGTGGCGAGCCAGCCCTCTCACCTGGCTGGTCACTGTGACTGCCCTCTTGTTCTACCACCTGTTGTTGTTCATGAGCTTTCGCCACGCTCCCGTGCTGGAGGCAAACCTCATCAACTACCTGTGGCCCCTGTGCATCATATTGTTCACCCCCCTGCTGCTACCGGGTCACCCGCTGCAGGCCCGCCACCTGCTGGCCGGAGCGCTCGGCCTGGCCGGCTCCGTGCTGGTGATGGTCAATGGCGAGCTGCAACTGCAACAAGCCTATCTGCCCGGTTATCTGCTGGCACTCGGCGCCGCCATCATCTGGGGCGGCTATTCCGTACTCTCACGCCGGCTTCCCCCGGCGCCGGCGGTCGTGACGGCGGCAGCCTGCCTGCCCGCGGGCTTGCTAGCATTGCTGCTGGCCTGGCTACAGGAGGGGCCCCTGCCCCTTACACAGATCCCGGCCGGTGACTGGTGGCTTATCATCGGATTGGCGATCGGTCCCATGGGGGCCGCCTTCGTCACCTGGTATCTGGCGCTGCGGGACGGAGATCCACGCCGGATCGGTGCCCTTGCCTATCTCACGCCACTGTTGAGTACTCTTCTACTGGTGCTGCTCAACGGCGAGCAGCTCACACCCCGCCACCTGCTGGCCGGCACCCTCATCATGGGGGGGGCCCTGCTCGGCATGCAGGGCAAACGAGCCACCCCGGCACTGGCAACGGCACACCCGAAGTGACGGTCGGGAGCCTGGCGCCCTTGCCACCAAGGCGCGCAAGGCTCCCGTCATAAAAATGCCACGCATCCTGTTTAGCCTCACGCCATGCTCCCCATGGTCTGTGCATACAGGAAGATCACAGTGAAAATCGCCCATTACGCCACCCTCTCCTCCCTCGTCTTGTTGCTGGTTGCTGGAGGGCAGGCGTTGGCCCTGCTCCACGGCTGGCAGCAGCTGGGCCAGAGCAATCTCGCCCAACAACAGCATGAGGCTCGCCAGCAACTGATCACCGTCTCTCTGCAAGATACCCTGCGCGCCTATCTGGATAGTGGCGATCCGCAACGACTCACTGAAGCGCAGGCGCTGCGCCAGCAAGCGCTGGAAAGCCTGACGGGACAACCCGATGCTCTGGCAGGGCCACTGCGCCAGCAGCTGGCAGCGATGGAGCAGCGGATCGCGCACGACTATCTTGCCGCCGGCAAGCTCTCCGGCAACAGCCAGTCACTGCTGCAACATGCCGAAAACGAGCTCGCTAGCCAGGCCATTGCCCTGTTGCGTTACGCCGGTTCGGGCAACTCCGACGAGCAAGGGGCAGTCGCCCGGCAATACCGAGAGGGAGCCGCCACCGTGCTGGCCAGCCTGCCGGCGCTCTCTCATCTACGCGAGCGCTATATGGCGCAGGGCGACGACAAGTTGCTCGAGGGGATCCGCTTCGAGCTGGACGCCCAGCAAAAACAGGCGGTGCAGCTGCAAGCCCTGCCTCTGCTCGGCCACTATGAAGAGGCACCGGCCGATGAATTCACCCTGGGTGAGCTGCAACGCCAGGAGCTGGGTGAGCAGCCCCGCAGCGAACTGCTGTCGCTGATCAAACGTTACCCACAGGAACTGGCCAACAGCCGCAAGGCGTTGGGGCAGCAACAGGCGGGCCGTCAGGCGATACAGGAGGACATCTTGCAGATGCTGCAGGCAACCGGGCAGATGGGAGAACAGCTCGCCCAGGCGCGTCTGGCAGTGACCCGCCACCTTGCCACCATACTGGGTGCCCTGGCGTTGTGTCTGGTGCTGGTCGCGCTGCTGTTTGCCCTGGTGCAGCGCCGCTGGCTGCTCAGGCCACTGCTGCGGTTGCGCAGCGCCTTCCTGCTACTGGATCAGACCGGCCAGGCCGCTCCCCTGCCGACGGGGCGCGAGCGCAACGAACTGGCGGATATCGTCGCCAGCTACAACCGTCTGCTCGGACGCCTGCAGCAGGAGCAAAAACACAAGGCCAGCCAGCTGTCGGCGGTCTCCACCAGCTTGCAGGGCATGGTCAATCAGGTCGATGAAATTCACCAGAGCACCCGCACCACGGAGCAGGTGGTCGACGAGAGCGGTCAGATGATGGGAGAGCTCAACCAGCTGGCCAGCGAAGTGCATCAGGTCGCAGCCGAGATAGCCCGGCATGCCCATCACAACGAACAGGCGATGAGCGAGAGCGAAGGGCTGGTCGGCAATATGCTGCACGCCACCCATCAGACCGGGCTCGCCATCGACGAGAGCGACGAGGCCCTGCGCGCGCTCAGGGGATCGGTCACCGAGGTTTCCGCCATTGTCGATGTCATTGGCCACATCGCCCAGCAGACCAATCTGCTGGCCCTCAATGCCGCCATTGAAGCAGCCCGGGCCGGTGAAGCCGGGCGGGGATTTGCCGTGGTCGCGGATGAAGTGCGCACGCTCTCGGCCCATACCCAACGTTCCCTTGACCAGATCACCGACATACTGACACGGCTGACCCACTCGGGTGAGCAACTTGCCACCGTGCTGACCCGCATCACCAGCGAATCCGGCAGCCAGCGGGTCCAGGCCGAACAGTTGCGCCAGACCACCCTGGCGGTGCGGGAAATCGCCCGCAACACGACGGTGATCGCCCTGCAGGGGGCGGACAACGCCAAAAGCCAGGAGCACAAGCTTGCCAACTTTGCCGACCTGATCGCCCGCATCCATCAACATGCGCACCAGGTCAGCCAGCTGTCGGTCCAGGTTTCATCCCATATCCATCACCAGGCCCGGCAGATCCCCCGCATCCTCGGCCAGCAAGGCTGATCCGCATCATTCTCCCTACTCACTCCGCCATGGCGGAGTGAGTTTTTTTGTATCGCAAAATTATATGTTGCATACGGGTTATACCAGCACCGGCATAACCCTGCAGGATACACAGGTTCCACCACCCTGACGGCAAGCAAGAAAACGTTCTCATTGCCGTCATACGGGGGGATGAAACGGTATGAGAGCGGCCGTCACGATTATTTGCACTCGGTCATATTTTTGAAACTTGGTGGGAACTTTTAATTGATATTTCGCACCGCGAACGTACTCTTGAGTTGTCCGATAGCCAAGGATCGGAACACAAAAAACACAATTAGTGATGAACAGAGCTGCCCACCGCAGATGTGCCAAGACGTCGCGGCTGCAGACCAGATACAACGTTTTTTTGCCCTTCGGGGTTTTGATTGCAATGCCAATACCGAGCGGTAGGCCTGCTGCCAACTGCCGGAACAAAAAAGCTAAGTCCATAAAATCAGGAGCAATAGAAATGGAAAAAGTGATCTTCAAGCGCGCCGCTTTGAGTGCCGCTGTGGTAGCCGCGCTGGTCGCCCCCGGTATGGCGTTGGCAGCTCAGGACATGATGAGCCCGGAATACGGCAAATCCTATGAGTCCTTCGTCAATGATTCCAAACTGACTGGCGGCCTCTTCTACTTCCAGCGCGAACGTGATCGCATGCAAGCAAAAGATGCCCATTACAATGACAAAGGTGAGTATGTAGCTGCTCAGGATGGCAAATACCACTCCAACCTGAGCCATGCAACTGCCCAAGTTGCTCTGAACTTTAACTCTGGCTATGCCTGGGATGTGGTCGGCATTGACGTGGGTGGCTTTGGCGCCTACGACCTAGCCGTTGACGAGAGCAATGGCGTCAACGAAGAAAACGAATTCTCCTTCTGGGGCGACCAGTGGGGTTCAGGGGGGGATGGCCTTTCCGAGAACGGCTTCAGCCTCTCCACCGCAGCCCTGAAATTCAAGTTTGGTGAGCATGTCACCGCCAAGGGTGGTTATACCCAGCTCTACGTCCCGGGCATCCTCGGCGTCAACTGGTCCTATCAGCCGGGTACTTACCGCGGCGGCCAGATCGAAGGCACCTTCGGCGGCCTCTACCTGACCTACGCCATCGCTGACGAATATAAAGCTCCTTGGTTCAAGACCACTGCTGGCTTCTCCAAGAGCAACCCCTATGCCAGCGATTCCTTCAGCGATGAGAACAAGATCGACTACATCCACGGTCTGGCCGCGCGCTACACCTTCGAGAATGGCACCGCCGTCACCGCTAGCTTCGGTCAGTCCGAAGGCTACATGGACAGCTACCACTTCAAACTGGCTCACAAGTTCGACGTACTGGGTGGCCTGAACACCAGCTACCAGTTCTATGGTTCCGAGACCGACAACAACGATTACGACGGTCTAGCATGGCAACAAGCATTGACCGCCGCCTGGGGCATGGGTCCGTACGGCTTCCGCCTGGAAGGGCTGTGGACCAAGGCCGAGGGCGACCAAGGCAACTACCTGCCCCGTCTGACTCGCGGTTACGGCAACTCCCAGGGCGCCAACGAAATTTGGTGGGATTCCCGTTCTGACTGGAACCACAATGACGAGAAGGCTGTGTTCTTCGGCGTAACCCGTTCCCTGGATGATCTGGTGGGTGCGCCAGGCTGGTCTGTCGGTGTATCCGGTGCTTACGGTTGGGATGCCAACAACGGCGTCAGCTCCCTGGAAGACGGCAAAGAGTGGGCTGCGAATTTCGATGTCAGCTATACCGTGCAGGATGGCAAGCTGAAAGGCACCCTGTTCAAACTGCACTACACCGACTACAACAACGAACAGGATGACAAGGGCAGTTGGTACTACCCAAACATGTTCAGCTCCGAGCGTGACGTCAAGTTCCACATCATCATGCCGTTTACCATCATGTAAGCAGGCAATGATTGTCAGCAAACCGGGCCAGTCGGCCCGGTTTTCTTTTTCCGGCGCTCGGGCTACCATGCGCCTCGACTCCCCTCAGGCTACAAGGAAGGTTCTCATGTCCCGTTTTGTGCTGATCACCGGCTGCTCCAGCGGCATAGGGCTGGCCGCCGCCAAGGCGTTGGGGGAGCACGGTTTCACCGTGATCGCCTCGGCCCGCAAAGCGGAGGATGTGACCCGGTTGCAGCAGGCGGGATTGCTGGCAGTGCAACTTGATCTGGCGAATCCCGCCTCCATTGAGCAGGGGGCTGGCGCTGCGCTGGCATTGGCGGGAGGGCGCCTCTATGGTCTCTTTAACAACGGTGCCTACGGCCAGCCCGGCGCACTGGAAGACTTGCCGACCGAGGCACTGCGCGAGCAGTTCGAAACCAATCTGTTTGGCTGGCACCACCTGATCCGTCAAGTTCTACCCGCCATGCTGGCGGCAAGCGAGGGGCGGATAGTACAAAACAGCTCTGTGCTGGGGCTGGTGGCTATGAAGTATCGCGGCGCCTACAACGCCAGCAAGTTCGCGCTGGAGGGGTACAGCGATACCCTGCGCCTAGAGCTGGTCGGCACCGGCGTGCATATCAGTCTGATCGAGCCAGGGCCCATCGACACCCGTTTTCGCGCCAATGCCCGCTCAGCCTTCCTGCGCCATATCGATCCGGCGCAAAGCCGCCATCAGGCCGCCTACCAGCAGACCCTGAGCCGGCTAGAGCGTGAAGGGGGCGCCCGCGGCTTTACCCTGCCAAGCGAAGCCTGCATCCCGCCGCTGCTGCACGCCCTCACCAGCGAGCGGCCGCGCCATCGTTACCCCGTTACCTTTCCAACCCGGCTGTTTGCGATCTTGCGCCGCCTGTTGCCAAGCCGCTGGCTGGACCGGATCCTCGCCAAATCGGCCTGAACCGGGCAAGCAGGCCATCCAGGCCCTGCCCGACGCCTCCTAGCCGGGGCAAACCGCTGGCACGACGCGCACCGTCGCCTCGATCAGTAGTGCTCGCCGTTGCTGTAGTAGGCGCTTTTCACCATGGGGATCACCTGCACCACCACATAGGTCTGCTCCCCCAATGCTGCCTTCAGATGGCGGGTGATGAGCCCGGCGGCCTCGTCCTGCATCGCTTGTGGTCGCTCGAACCAGTGCAACTCGACGAAGGGTGAGCCCGTCTCCACCGCGCCATTGCGCACCTGACAGCTGTCGATCAGCTCCATGGTGACAAACTCCGGCTTGCCGCCGGTCAGGGTGCAGAGCTCGGCCAGCAGCGGACCACTGATCTGCTGCAGAGTGTCGAGGGAAATGGCGCGAAAACGAAGATGGGGCATGGCAAACCTCTTGGTTATCTGAATGGAGGTCTTATCATAGGGTTTATAGTCATGAAGAGAAGCCACCCTACACACATAAGGCGCCCCATGAAATTTCACCGCACACTGTTTTCCTTCCTGCTCTGCCTGCTGTTGCCGCTGACGGCCTTTGCCGATCCCGCTTTCTACCGGGTCAGCAAGGGTGATGAGCAGCACTGGCTGATGGGCTCCATTCATGCGGGCAAGCCCACGCTCTATCCGTTGCCCGAGCCCGTCGAACGCGCCTGGCAGCAGAGTCGCGCCCTGGTGATGGAAGTCGACATGAACAGCATCAGCCAGGAGCAGTGGCAGGGGATGGCCTCTCTCACCCAGCTCAACGATGGCAAGAGCCTCAAGGAGTACCTACCTGCCGAGCTCTACCAGCGCACCCTGATGGCGGGGGCCCGCTACGGTCTGGATGAGGCGACCCTCTCGCCACTGCGCCCCTGGTTTGCCGCCATTACCCTCACCCAGGCGGCCATGGCCAAAACCGGCTTTGACAGCCAACTCGGCATCGATCAGCACTTTGCCGGATTGGCCGCCAAAGAGGGCAAACCCGTCGTAGGCTTCGAAACCCTGCTGGAACAGCTTGGTTATCTCGCCAGCGTGGGTGACAACCAGACCCTGATGCTGGCCAGCACCCTGGACGAGCTGCCCATGCTGGAGAATGCCTTCACCGCCGTGATGAAGGCGTGGCAACAGGGGGACGAAGCCACCCTCATCAATCTGCTCAAGGAGGAGATGGCTCCCCCCGCCCTGCAGAGCTGGATGGAGCAGACCCTGCTGGCGGAGCGCAACCGCAACTGGCTGAAAAAATGGCCGAGCCTGCCGAATGAAAGCTTCATCGTGGTAGGCGCCCTGCATCTTTACGGCGAACAGGGGCTGCTGGCCCAGCTGGAGCAACAAGGGTGGCGCATCACCCCGCTGACCCAGCCAACCATGACGCAAGGAGCCCAGTGAGAACGATCACAAATCGGCGTGGATGTTTAATAACCATCCACTGAGTTGATCGGGATCATCTCCCTACGGATAAAGAGGTATTTATCATGCCTGTCATCAATCGGGTGACAGGAGCAATAAAATGGATTTTTGGCTGGATCTGATGTTTGGCAACAGCGTGGGGCTGATGTCCATGCTGGTGGTGATCGGTACCTTCTTGCTGATCAGCTCTTATGCGGCCTACTTCATCTACAAGGTGATGAAGTCGCAGCCGCCCAAGGGAGAGCAGCAGCCCCATCACAACGAGTCGTAACAACCCAGGGCGGCCGGCCCCGTCTGACCGCCTGTCCCGTTTTCCGTCCCGCTTCTCGCCGCTATAATGGCTCCCACTTTTTCTGATGGGGAGCCTGCCGTGTCTCATAACGACGAACTCTCGCTATTTCTGAATGAAGTGGCCGATGTCAGGCCCATTCGCAGCGATCATATCCATCCCCAAGTGGGCAAACCCACCCCGACCGAAGCCCAGTTGGCCCGCCGCCAGGCCGCCACTGCACAGCAGCTCGAGCTCGATCACCTCACCATGGAGGCGATCGAGATGCGCGATCCCCACGAGATCGTCGGCTTCAAGCGCGACGGCGTACAGGAGGGGGTCTACAAGAAACTGCGGCTCGGCAAATACGAGTTGCAGGCGAGCCTGGATCTGCACCAGAAGACCCTCAACGAGGCGCGCCAGGCTCTGGTGCAATTTGTTCAAGATTGCGAGCAGCGGGACATCCGCTGCCTGCTGATCCTGCACGGCAAGGGGGAGCGCAGCACGCCACGCGCGCTGCTCAAAAGCTATGTGAGCGCCTGGCTGCCGCAGTTGCCGGCAGTGATGGCCATCCACAGCGCCGAACGTCGTCACGGCGGCAGCGGCGCCCTCTATGTGCTGCTGCGAAAGAGCGAGCGCAAGAAGGTGGAAAATCGCGAACGTCACCAGAAGCGTCTCGGCTGACCCGGCCAACCGACAAACATGGCGCAGGGCGTCATGGCAGTGATAGCATCGAGCGACCCCGATCATGCCAGGTACGGGGTGTATAGCATCAGGGACGATAACAAGGACAATCCCATGTCATATCAAAAACTTGAACAACATCAGCAACAGCTGCACCGCTTCTCCCACCTCTCGGCCATCTGCGGCTGGGATCAGGCCGCCATGATGCCGGAAGGGGGCAATGAGGCCCGCGCCGAGGCCATGGCAGAGCTCGGTCTGCTGATCCACCACAAGCGTACCGCTCCCGAGCTCGGCAACTGGATTGCCAAGGCTGAAACGGAAGCGCTGGATGAAGTGCAGCGCGCCAACTTGCGCGAGATCAAGCGCCAGTGGCAGGACGCCAGCCTCTTGCCCGGCGAGCTGGTGGAGGCGCTGTCGCTGGCCGGCAGCAAGTGCGAACACGCCTGGCGCAGCCAGCGCAAAAACAACGACTGGGCCGGTTTTGCCCCTAATCTCGCAGAAGTCGTGAAACTGTCGCGGGAGGTCGCCTCCTTGCGTGCAGAGGCCCTCGGCGTGCGCCCTTACGACGCCATACTGGCGCTCTACGAGCCCGGCATGACCAGCGCCCGGCTCGACGAGATCTTCGGCGATCTCGCCAGCTGGCTCCCCTCCCTCATCCAGCAAGTGAGCGAGCAGCAAAAGAGCGAAACCATCCTGATCCCGCAAGGCCCCTTCCCCATCGCCAGCCAGCAGGCGCTCGGCCAGGAGGTAATGGGACTGCTCGGTTTCGATTTTGCCCACGGCCGCCTCGATGTGAGCAACCACCCGTTCTGCGGTGGGGTGCCGACCGATGTGCGCATCACCACCCGCTACAACGAGCAGGAGTTTGTCTCCAGCCTGATGGGCATAGTGCACGAGACCGGTCACGCTCGTTACGAGCAGGGGCTGCCGCGCCACTTGTTGGGCCAGCCGGTGGCCGAGGCGCGCTCCATGGGCATTCACGAGAGCCAGAGCCTGTTTTGCGAGATGCAGCTGGGCCATGATCCCGCCTTCCTCGCGCTCCTGGCGCCACGCATTCGCACCCACTTCGGCGAGCAGCCGGCCTTTGCACCGGCCAATCTGGCCAAGCTCTATAACCGGGTCGAGCCCGGCTTTATCCGGGTCGATGCGGACGAGGTGACCTATCCGGCTCACGTGATCCTGCGCTACGAGCTGGAGCGCGACCTGATGGAAGGTCGCATTGAGGTGGCGGACATCCCCGAGCTGTGGGATGCCAAGATGCAGCAGTGGCTGGGCCTCTCTACCAAGGGCAACTACCAGAACGGCTGCATGCAGGACATTCACTGGACCGACGGCTCGTTCGGCTACTTCCCGAGCTACACGCTCGGCGCCATGTATGCGGCACAATTGCGTTTCGCGCTGGAGAAGGAGCTGGGCAACATGAGCAACCTTCTTGAGGCGGGCCGTCTGCCGGAGATCTTCGCCTGGCTCGGCCGCCACATCTGGTCCCAGGGGAGCCTTCATGACACAGACGAGCTGGTGCGCCGCGCCACCGGCGAAGCGCTGAACCCGCACTGGCTGCGCCAGCATCTGGAACTGCGCTATCTGAAGTGATGGCCTGACACTGTGACATAAAAAAACGGGGCAGCCTGGCTGCCCCGTTTTTTTATCGCACGCCTGGCGGATTCAGTGTGACTCGGGGGCCCCGAGAAACTCCCGCAACTGCAGGATGTTGCCTTCCGGATCAAAGGCATTACGCAACACAAAGCCGGGGCCTGACCACTGCTGCGGCAACAGGCCACCGCCGAGATCGGCTGCTTTTGCCTCCGCCCAGGCGAGACTCGGCACGGTAAAGAACAGCTTGATGGCACTACGCTCTCTCAGCTCGGGGGGCTGGGTGACCACGACCTGGCCTACATAGGGTTCCGGGATAGTGTGGAGCAGCAGCTGGAAATCGCCGTTCTCCAGCACCACCAGCTGCTCATCCTGGCTGAGAAGATCCATCTGCAACAAGGTGCGATAAAAGTGGGTCAGCAAACCAAGATCTTTGGCATAGATCAGGGCGCCGGCACGGGCAGGACCAGGCATGGGCAATCCTCCTTGTGTGTCAGGATCCCAGCTTGTCACAGTTGCCGGCCCGGTTCGACCTTTTCGTTGAAGCCGGTGCGGATGCCTTGTTGCTAGTGCACAAAATGCCACTGCTTCAGCGCCAGCACGGGGGCAGGCCCAAGTTCCGCGCCAAGATCCGCCAGTCCGAGCGCCTCGTCATAGTGCACGCCGCCAGCGCCGCTCTCGTTCAGATATTTGGCGCGCACCGCGCCATACAGCCCGCCACTGCCGCTGATGCTCATCTCGGTCAGAGGAGCATAGAGAGCGGCATAGAGCGGCGTGTTGCCCGACAGTTTGACCCCGTCCTTACCGCTGTAGGCCGAATAGAGGGAGATGGCCGGGGTGCCCCCTGTGGTGAGCCCCTGTTTGGCTGCGCTCACCTCGGCCCCCGCCCCCAACTCGACCTTGCCGCCGACGATCAGGGTCAGACTGCTACCCTCGGCCACCGTCAACTTGTTGCTGCCGCTCATGGTGAAATCCCGGTCAATTACCAGCACCACGTCTCCCTGGATGGTCAGCGCCGCATCGGCTCCCATGTTGAGGCTATCCAGCCGGTAGAGGGTCTGCTCCTTGCCAAACAGCTCCCCTTTGCCCGGGAAGGGCAACGCCGGCTTGTGCTGGTTGGTGCTGGAGACTGAGCCGGTGGCGGGACTCTCGGTCAGTACCATCTGCTGGGTCGACCCCAGCGTCAGGGCACCATTGATGGGCAGGTTGGCGAACTGGGGAGAGCCGGCGAGCGCCGTCACGTTGAGGGGATCACACACCTGACCCGCCACTGGCGGCAGCTTGGGATGCTGGCGATATTGGGGCTCCAGATACTTCTGGTTCGCCGCGTCGTTGAACGTGCCCATCCCGCCATAGTTGAGCTGGCCGCTGTCGATGCTGGTGCCCCACCCCATGGCCACGTTGCCGTTCATCGCCACCGAACCGGTTATCCGTCCTCCCTGCAGGGTGAGGTTGCCGCCCCCCTGCAGGTTGCCATCCACCCGCACTATCTTGTCGGAGGACGGGGAGATGGTGATATCGCCCCCCGCGGCCAGGCTGCCGGAGACCGGAGACGAGCCATTGAGGGTAACCGAGCCGGTCGCCCGCACATCGCCCCAGATGGGCGAGTGGCCATCGAGCACCACGTTGGCCTGGTCGCTGACCGTCGCCACGCTGGCATTCTGGTTGATATTGCTGCCACCATAGCTGCCCTTACGCGAATCATAACTGTCGATAAGCCCACTACCGGAGAGGCTGAGCCCCTCGCAGGCGACCACCGAATCCTGGAAGATCAGGTTACCGAGCTGGCGCCTGAGGGAAAACAGGGCATTGAGGCCGGCGCTCCCCTCCAGAAAATGGCCACTGCTATAGAGCGCCAGGGTGTCAGCCACCGCCTGCGCCGGTTTGTCGATTTGATAGTGGCTGCCATCCTGTACCCCGTTACCCCGCTCGGGTATGGCCCGGATCAGCGCGGCCCACTCGCTGCGTGGCGTCTCCTCCAGGGTGGTTCGCAAGGCTCGGTAACTCTCGTTCATCCCCTGCTCGGCACTGAGCTGGGCATTGATCTTCTTGTGAAAATTGCCGCTGAGCCGGGTCTGTATCTGGTTGTCCTGGATGCTGGTCAGCACCAGCAGGCTCGAGAGCAGGCTGAGCACCAGCACTACCAGCAACACGGCCCCCCGCTGTCGTTGCAATCCCTTGTTCATCCCGCTCCTCCTGCGGCCTGACCAGCCAGTGCGGCATCCCAGATGGCCTTGCGTCGCGCCACCTGTACCGTCACCCCCGGAGCCAGATAGGCTGGCAAGCCTTCCGGCAGAATGCGGATGGTGACCAGCGCCCCTTGCTCGCCAAATTCCAGCTCCTTGAGCCCGGTCACCAACAGACGAGCCCCTTCGCCGTCGTCACAACTGAGCACGGGCGGCGTGAACCGGTACTGCTCGGTAAAGTCTGCGGTCTTGCGATTGCCAAGGCAGGAGAGCACCTCGGCCCCCCCTTCCACTCTGAATCCCAGCGTCAGCCGATCCGGGGTGACGGAGATCAGTCGATCCGCCTGCTTGATGCTGCTGGTGAAGGTGAGGGTGGCAAAGCGCAACACCTCGCTCGCCTGCTCCAGCGCCTTGCTCTGGGCCACGGTGCGTTTGATGGGGGCATAGCCGGCAAAGACCGCCAGCATCAGCAGCAGGCCGAGTACCATGGCGATCATCAGCTCCACCAGGCTGACCCCGCGCTGTCTGTGCATGGTGTTCAACATAGGGGTGGGAATCCGGCATTCAACGCCACCTGCCTGGCACCGGAGACCCGTTCATCATTCCACTCTATGGTCACCACGAGGTTGTCGCTGTAGCGTGCAGGCAGCAGCAGGCGCTGCCCCGGCTGCAGGGCAAAGCGGGCGAGATAGTCAGCATCGGAGAAACGCTCAGGCGTGCGCTGTACTTCACACAGAGTGCCCCAAATCTGCTCCACGCCGTTGCTCGCCGCTATGGTGGCCAGAGTCGTCTGCAGGCTGTAGTGCGCCTGCTTGAGCGACACCACCTGCCCCTTAGCCAGCCCGAGAAATACCATCACCGCGAGCACCATGGAAACCATGATCTCCACCAGATTGAACCCCTGCTGACGCCCCATGGCGCCGGGTTGCCAGTTCATCACGAACAGCTCCCGTGCAGCAGCTGGCCACTCGGGGCGATGCAGAGCACGCGCTGCTCGCCGAGGCGATTGGCCAGGGTGATCTCGGCCTGCGCGCTGCTGCCGGTCGGCGCTATGGTGATGGGAGCAAACGGCGAGATGCTCACGCCTCCGCCGGGAGCGGCAGCCTGCCTGAGCAGCTTGCTGTCTGCCGTTACCTCCCAGCCCCCGTTCTGCGTGCCTTGCAGCACCACGGGCAGCGTCAGCTTCACCGCCTCACTGCGTGCGAAACGATAGGCGGAGGCGAGCTCCCCGGTGGAGCGCTCCAGCCGCTCGGCGGCGAGTCGTTCGCTCAGGGAGGGAATACCGACCATCAGCAGGATGGCTGCGATCACCACTGCCACCATCAATTCGATCAGGGTAAAGCCTCGTATCCTCATCTCATGACCCCCAGCAATCACTGCGCGCGGCGGCGCGATATCCGGTGTGATCCAGCGTCAAGGTGCCGCAACTGTCCTTTTGCAGACGAGTCGGTGTCGCCTTGAGCAGATAGGTGTACTGCGCCAGCTGGCTGTAGCTGAACTGATAAAAATCGGAGTTCGCAGGGAGCGTGAATTGCACGGGATAGCGGCCCTGCTCAGTGAAGATGCGCTCGAGTGCAAGCGCCTGCTCCATCATCAATTGCTGCGCTTCATAGCGCCGCCCTTTCTCCAGATAGTTGCGATAGGTGGGCAGCGCGATGGCGGCGAGGATGCTGACTATCGTCATGGTGATCAGCAGTTCGGTCAAGCTGAAGCCCCGGACACGGGCTCCTTCAGAAAGATATTTCACTTATCGTCCTTGGCAAGTGGTTATTGTTTTATATCAGTAAGTTAGCTGCGCATTGACAATACTTAATAATCAAAGAGAAAAAACTATTTAGATTGGACAGTATCGAGTCCCACCAGGCAATGACTATTTGATGAATATGTGATCGGTTATTAATTTTTACGCAAATGAATCCGATTGTACGTGCCACTCATGTCGAGGGGCTCATGCGTGCTTTTTTCCTATCCCTGTCCGTTTCTGGCTAGTCACTGCCCCCTCGCCCCCTTACTCTCTCATCATGTCTCCCGTACCGAGCCGCCATGTCATGACCCAGTCACCCAGCCACGACCATCTGCAGGAAGAGACGCTCCACGGCCTCAGCCGAGAGCAATGTCACGCCGCGCGACTTGCCCGCGATGCACGCTTCGATGGCCGCTTCTTTACCGGTGTCATCTCCACCGGCATCTACTGCCGCCCCGTCTGTCCGGCCAGGCCGCCGCACGAACACAATGTGCGCTACTTCCCAAGTGCCGCTGCCGCCGAACAATATGGCTTGCGCCCGTGCCTGCGCTGTCGCCCCGAGCTCGCCCCCGCAGCCCGCGGCGATCTGCCCCATGCGCTCGCCCGCTTGCTCGCACGGATCGAGCGTGGTGAGCTGGCGGATGGCTCGCTCGCCGCACTTGCCGAACAAGCCGGCATCAGTGAGCGCACGCTGCGCCGCGAATTCAGGCAGCACATCGGCGCGTCGCCAAAACAGGTGGAGCAGACGCGTCGCCTGCTGCTCGCAAAACGGCTGCTGACGGAAACGCAACTCTCCATCACGGACATCGCATTTGCCGCGGGCTTTTCGAGCATTCGCCGCTTCAACGACGCCTGGCTGCAGGCGTATGGCCTGGCGCCACGCACCCTGCGCCAGCAAGAGGGCCAGGGTGAGCAGGCTAACAACAAACTGCCGGATGATCGCGGTGCAACGCTGACGTTGCAGCTGCCGTATCGGCCCCCGTTTGATGTGGCGGCCATGCTCGCTTTCTACCGGCTGCGGGCGATCCCCGGGCTGGAGCGGGTGGATGATGAGGTGTATGAGCGACGCCATAGTGTCGGCGATCAGAGTGGTCTGGTGCGCATCACACAAGGCAAGGGGCACAGCCTGACGCTCACCGTGCAGGATCTGCCACCCGCGGCGCTCCCTGATCTCCTGTATCGCGTGCGCCGGATGTGGGATCTCGATGCCGACATGCAGCGCATCGGCGAGCAACTCGGACAAGATCCGCTGCTGGCGCGCCTGCAGGCGCGCTGGCCTGGTGTGAGGCTACCCGGCGGTTGGGATGAGTACGAGGTGATGCTGCGCGCCATCGTCGGCCAGCAGGTATCGGTCAAAGGCGCCATCACCATACTGGGACGGTTGGTGACGCGTACCGGGGCGCAATTCGGAGTAGCTCAGCTGCCCACGCCAGCCCAGTTGTGCGAGCTTGATCTCGATGGCATCGGCATGCCCGGCAGCCGCATTCGCACGCTGCAGGGACTGGCCACCGCCATCGCGAGCGGTGAACTCTCCCTCGTCAGTGCCAGCGACGAGCAACTGCTGGCACTGCCTGGCATAGGCCCCTGGACGGTCGCCTATTGGCGACTGCGCTGCGGGCTGGACACAGACGCCTTCCCTGCCTCCGATCTGGTGCTGCAAAAAGCACTGGGAGGCGGCATCAAATTGCCGGTGAAAGAGGTCGTGGCGCAAAGCGAGGCGTGGCAACCGTGGCGAGCGTACGCCGCCAGCTGGCTGTGGCACGCCATGAGTGAAGCGCCGGCGCAGCTGATTGACCCAGCGCACCCGGGCGAAAACACTGGAAACAACGAACACAAGGAGATAACCCCATGATCCACTACGATATTCTGCCAACCCACTGCGGCGATCTGTTGATCGCCATCAACGAGCGCGGCCTGGTGCACGTGGACTTTGTAGCAGGCCTGCGAGCGCTGCCCGATATGAGCGGTTGGCAGCAAGATGGCGAGGCGCTCGCCCCCTATCTTGCCGAATTCGAGGCCTATTTTGCCGGTCGCCTGCAGCGCTTTACCCTGCCGCTCGCCGCCAGCGGTACCGAGTTTCAGCAAGCTGCATGGCAAGCGTTGTGCGACATTCCCTACGGCGAGACCCGCAGCTACGGCGATATCGCTCGCGCCATTGGCAAACCAAATGCGATGCGGGCAGTGGGCGCGGCCAACGGTCGCAATCCGCTCTCGATTATCGTCCCCTGCCATCGGGTGATCGGCCAGAATGGCAGCCTGACCGGCTATGCGGGAGGATTGGAGATTAAAAAAGCCTTGCTGCAACTGGAAAATATTAAGGTTAAATAGCGTGATATCTAGCTAACCATAGACCCTGTCTATCATAAATAGATATCTACTTTACATTTACGATTTCATGCAAGTCCCTGAAATAGGTATAGTTGTAGATCCATATTTATTGAGGAGATATTAAATATGGAACAACTATTATCTGCCTACAGACAGGGAAATGTGATTCTTTTTGTTGGTGCAGGCGTGTCTATGAACCTTGGTCTTCCATCATGGTCCACTCTGATCGACAAAATAGCCAAGGATCTGGATTATGAACCAGAAATATATAGATCTTTTGGCGATCATTATGCATTGGCAGAGTACTATCGTTTAAAGAAAGGAAGTATTGGCCCTTTAAGAAGCTGGATGGATAGAATTTGGCACTCCCCTGAGATTGATATTTCAGACTCAAAAGTGCACGAATATATTGCCAAAGCCAATTTCCCCATAATATACACAACCAACTATGATAGATGGATTGAGAATGCCCTTGCCTATTATAACAAGCCATTTACCAAAATAGCCTCGGTGTCAGACTTTACAAGAATCAAAAGTGGCAATATACAGGTGGTAAAGTTTCATGGTGATTTCGATGATGATAAGTCGATTGTTATTGATGAAACGAGCTACTTTGAACGTCTCGAATTTGAAACACCGCTTGATATAAAGCTTCGTTCAGATGTTTTAGGTAAATCTGTGCTTTTTATTGGATATAGTTTGGCAGATATCAACCTGCGACTTTTATTTTATAAGCTATCCAAGTTATGGAAAGCCAATCAAGCAGGCGATGCACAACCCAAATCTTATATTTTCTCAGCGAAACCGAACCCGGTACAAGAAGCTGTGCTTGAGCAGTGGGGCATCAGCATGATTTCTTCTGGGAAAGAAAATCCAGGAGAGGCATTGGAAGAGTTTCTGAGTAAATTTCAATAGTTAAGAATCACAGCCAGCATTTTAAATATAACCCACCTACATCGTTTTTAACCATTAACGATATTTAAATTAGTAAATAACATAATAACTTGCCTCATATATAACTAAATAATGTTAACAAATGCAGAAATTTTCCAAGATAGAGCCCCCTTTCCATTAAGGAAAAGGGGAGACATCTTCAACGCTTCAGACTTCCTATTACATGCATTTCGCAGCGCCGGCAGTCAAAGCGCAGGCGGAAGGTATCCTTGCCCATCTTTAGCGCCAGTGGTTCGGCCTTGAGGCCGGGCACCTCTTTCGGGCAGAGGTTCTGGCTGTAGCGAATGCAGTGCTTGGTGATCATCAGCACCACTTCCCCTTCCTCCTTGTTCGCCTCATAGGCCGGTGCGATGCGCTCCACCCCGTGCTCGCGGAAGAACTGCTCAGCCGCACTGTTCAGCACATTGCCAAGGTAGGAGAGACGGTGCTGGGGATAGCTGACATCGCGCAGGGCGATGCGTCGCTCGGGGCGCTGGTAACTGGCCAGGCGCGCAGCTTCCAGCGCGGCGATACCGTCCCGGCGCAAAGCGTTGAGTTGTGATGCGGCAACGAATAGCGGGTGAGTAAACGCCAACTCAATCTTGCGCGCCACAAACAGGGTGTTGCCAAGTTTACCAAGCTGATCGCGCGCCTGTTGTAACGCCCGCTCCGGGTTGTCGGCCTGTTGCTTGTCACAGGGGAGCGTGACAACGGCGTTGATGCCCTGCTCGTCGGTCAATTCAAGCCGGATCCCGTCATCGCACTCGGATAGCTGCATATCGACCCGGATACGGCGATCCGCGCTCGCCTTTTCCAGCATCTTGCTGAACACCTGATCGTGGTTGCGGTAGATCTCGGTCCCTACCTTCAAGCTCGGCATACGTTCTGACAGGAGTAACTGCTTACCTTCTACTTTATTCAGGCGCATACCCACCAGTTCGTTGTTCGGCTTGAAGAAGCCGAGACCGTCGCCGTTGTTGAGGGTGACCTGCTTACCGTCGATCTCGATGCCATCTCGGGTGACTCTGGTAACTCGCCCCAGCGGTTCGCCCACATATTTCGGGCTACGGGTGGAGTCGATCCCCTGTCGGCGACCATGGAGGAAATAGTCGGTGCTGCCGCGGTTGAAGCTCTTTTTCGGATCCGGTGTGAAGCTGTAGCTGCAACGGCCGGCCGAGGAGGCCACCAGATCACTGCGGCGCTCCAGAATGGCGTCGAGCTTCTGGCGATACCAGGCGGTGACGTTCTTGACGTAGTCGAGCCCCTTGAGGCGCCCCTCGATCTTGAAGGAGCAGATCCCCGCTTCGATCAACGCTTCCAGGTTGTCGGTTTGATCCATGTCCTTGAGGGAGAGCAGGTGGCTGTCGGCCACCAGCACTTCCCCATCCGGCTTTTGCAGCGAACAGGGCAGCCGGCAGAGCTGGGCACATTCGCCGCGGTTGGCGCTGCGGCCGGTACGAGCGTGGCTGATGTTGCACTGGCCGCTGTAGGAGACGCAGAGCGCCCCGTGGATAAAAAACTCCAGTTGCACATTGGTGGCCGCACTGATCTCGCGGATCTGCGCAAGCGACAGCTCACGCGCCAGCACCACCTGGGAGAAGCCCACATCCTGCAAGAACTTCACCTTCTCCGGGGTGCGGTTGTCGGTCTGGGTACTGGCATGGAGCGCGATGGGCGGGAGATCGAGCGCCAGCAGCCCCATATCCTGCACGATAAGCGCATCGGCTCCCGCTTCATAAATCTGGTGGGTCAGGCGCCGGGCCTGCTCCAGCTCGCTGTCATGCAGCAAGGTATTGAAGGCAACGAAGACCTGGGCACCGAAACGGTGGGCATGACGCACCAGCGCTTCGATATCCTCTATGCTGTTGCCCGCCGCGCTGCGGGCGCCAAAGGCGGGTCCGCCCATGTAGACGGCATCGGCGCCGTGATTGATGGCTTCAATGCCATAGGCGAGGTTCTTGGCCGGAGCCAGTAGCTCCAACCGGTTGTGGTGGCTTAAGGAGTGCTTGTTCTGGTGCATGGTCTCGGGATCAGGGCGGACAGCAAATGGCTGCCACTCTAGGCCATTGCCACCCTGATTGCCTTGATCCCGCTTAAGATCACTGCGAAATACAGGATTAGAGCTGTCGCACGGGGCCCTTCTCCCTTGGCAAGGGAAATTCTCTCTCCTCCTTTACGGCAGGCTGCGCTTATCCTCCTCCCCCAACCAAGGAGAAGGATCGTCACCAGATATTGATACTAAATCACCACCTTGAGCGCCAGACCCAGCAGCACCAGACCACTGACCTTGTCGATGACGAACGATTTGGCTTTGAGCCAGGCCAGCACGGGGCCACGGGAAAGTACCAACGCCACCAGCACATACCAGAGCGCGTCGATACCGCCAGCGGTGAGCATCATGATGCTCCCCTCATACCAGCCGGTATCGGCGTGCACAAACTGGCTGAACAGGGCGATAAAGAAGATGGCGAGCTGGGGGTTGAGAA
This sequence comes from Aeromonas sp. FDAARGOS 1407, assembly GCF_019048725.1. NCBI lineage: Bacteria > Pseudomonadati > Pseudomonadota > Gammaproteobacteria > Aeromonadales > Aeromonadaceae > Aeromonas > Aeromonas sp. FDAARGOS 1407. Next base: position 1,873,643 of record NZ_CP077399.1, on the reverse strand, counting down.
AGGCCACCATAAAGCCCTCGAACGCCCCCTGACGACCGCGCAGCTGGTGCATCTCCTCTTCACGCGACTCGCCACTGACAGGTTTGGCCAACAGCGCCTTGACCCCGAGCCAGGCGAGAAATACGGCGCCACCGTAGCGGATGAGATCAAACATCAAGGGGGTCTGGGTGATCAGCAGCGACAGACCGAGTGCCGTGATAAGCGCGTAGATGCCCACCCCGAGACCGTGGCCCAACGCGGTCGCCACCCCGTGGCCCTGCCCTCCCTGCACAGTATTGCGAATGATCAACGCCAGACTCGGCCCCGGGCTGATGGCCCCCATCACGCAGATTGCGGCCAATGCCAGCCAACTCGTCAGTTCCATTTTGTGTTTACCCTCACCCTGAATATGTTGTAACTGGATTCAGGGTAAGGGGTGCATGGCTATGCCAGAAGTGAAAGTTATGAATAGATCCCATAACCATTGGCTATGCTGTGGCATAACCGACTGACACTAACGGGTCTGGGTCTGGGTCTGAGCCAGCACCTTGCGACTCTCGGCCACTGTGCCTTGCAAGTGGTCCCGCAGGAAGGGATAGGCCAGCTCGCGAAACCAGCGATGGGCCGGGTCCTGATGGTGGCGCTGATGCCACAGCAGATGATAGTGCTGGGTGCGGGTCGAAAAGGGGAGATCCACAAAGGCGAGCTCGTTATTGCAGGAGAGTTGCCAGGCGATATGAGCGGGTGTGGTCATCAGGCAGTCGGTGCGCAGCAATACCTCCACCGCCGCCTGAAAGAAGGGCACCCGGGCAAACCAGCGCCGGAAGAGGCACTGTGGCGCCAGCACCTGCTCCACCGGGCTGTCCTTGTCACCGCCGCCGCTCACCTGCAGGTGTGGCCAGGCGAGGTAATCATCGAGTGTCAGGCAACGGTCCGCCAGCGGATGCCGGCGGCCCATCAACACCACCAACCGATCCTCCCCCTGATGCAGACCGCGGATCTGATCCGGCACCTGCTCTGTGATGGTGGAGACCAGGTCAAGCTGTGATTGCCACAACTGTGGCAGTTGGCATTTGTCCCACAGGCTGTACTCGAGCGCTGCCAACGGAGCCTCTTTGGCGAGCGCTGCGCAGATATCGGGCAGGATATGCTGGGCCACGTAATCGGACGAGGCGAGCCGGAACACTCGTTCACAGCGGCCGGGCTCGAATCCGGGCGGCTCATAGAGCCGCTCTAACGCACTGAGAGAGTCCGCCAGCTCGGCGGCCAGGCTTTCGGCCCGCGGCGTCAGCAGCCAGCGTTGTCCCTCCCGCACCAGCAGCTCGTCACCAAACTCGCTGCGCAGCAAGGCAAGTTGCTTACTGATGGAGGGCTGGCTCAGGTGCAGCAGCTCCGCCGCCCGACTGATGTTGCGAGTCTCCAGCAGCACCTTGAGGGTAGGCAACAGGTTGAAATTGGCTTTGAGCAAAGTGTCGCCTCGTCGAGGGAGAAAGCCCTATCTTAGGGCAGGCAAGTCCTTCCCTTTAAGCGAAATTTCCCTTGTTTTGCGGCCCATTGCCACATCCTCCCTGCCAGATAACCATGACCACAAGATGACAGTAGTTGTCTCGTGCGGCATAATTGCGCGATTTTCCGCCCGCGGGCGATCCACATTGAGAAGCGGTAACAAGATGAAATACGCCAATATCACCGGTTGGGGCAAATGCTTGCCTCCCTCAGTGCTGACCAACGATGACCTCAGCACCATCATGGATACGTCGGATGAGTGGATCTATCCGCGTACCGGCATCAAGGCCCGCCGGATCTCCCACGTCAGCACCTCGGATCTCGCCACCCTGGCTGGTCGCCGCGCTCTCGCCTGCGCCGGTCTCGAGGCCAGCGATCTCGATGGCATCATCCTGGCTACCGCCACCCCGGACAACCTGCTGCCGAGCGCTGCTTCCGCGGTGCAGAAGAAGCTTGGCGCCACTAATGCCGCCGTGTTTGACCTCAACGCCGCCTGTACCGGTTTCGTCTACGCCCTCTCCGTCGCCACCTCGCTGGTGCAGACCGGCATGATGAAGAAGGTGCTGGTGATCGGTGCCGAGCGTCTGACCTATCTGCTGGACTGGGCCCGCCGCGATACCGCCGTACTGTTTGGCGATGGCGCAGGTGCCGTGATCATCGAGGCGAGCGAGCAGGAAAGCGGCCTCATCGCCAACAAGCTCGGCTGCGACAGCGAAGCGCGGGAGATCCTGCATGTACCGAATTTCGGCACAGATCGCGTTCGTTTTGCCGATATTGACGGCCTGTTCACCTTCAATTTCGAAGGCCCCGAGATCTTCAAACGCGCCGTCCGCGGCATGGGTGAGGCGACCGGCACTGTACTCGAACAGGCCGGTATTGCCCCCGAGCAGATCGATCTCATCGTGCCGCACCAGGCCAATATCCGTATCATCGAAACCCTGGCCAAGCGCATGAACGCGCCCATGGAAAAGGTGATGGTGAACATCGAAAACTACGGCAACACCTCCGCCGCCACCGTGCCCATCGCCCTGTGCGAAGCGCTGGAACAAGGCCGCGTCAAACCGAACGCCTATCTGCTGACCGCAGCCTTTGGCGCCGGCCTCACCTGGGGCGCAGCCATCATCAAGTGGGGCGATCGCGTCACCCCCATCAGTCAGTGCGATGAAGAGCTGCCTGCGTGTGAGCAGAGCGCGCTGGAGCTGATCGCCCACGCCGTCGAAGGTTGCCAGCAGGCTCACGCCAGCAAGGCCTGATATGGTTCAAGGAGCCTGCCAAGGCAGGCTCCTTATTGTCTTTCTCTCCTTCGCTACCCTAGATTTCGCTATCTCGCTGATATCGGCGGAAATAACGCTCAGCATTAACTCCCCTTATCAAGGCCCTACCTCTTTTTCGGCAAGCAATACTGACTTGCAACCAACTATTTTTTTTACGCTACCCTTACTGAGCCAATAGTAAATATAACCAGGCCCTGGGTTGCCAATCTGGATGGCACAACCCGACGGCCAAGCTAATGACTAGCACAGGGATAAGTTGCGTATGGCACAACACAAAAGTGGCGTGATCAACCCGCTATGGGATCCGGTTTGCTGGCTGAGCTGCATCGGGCTGGGATTGCTCAGTTGCCTGCTGCTTCTGTCCGGATCTTCTTCTCTGCTTTACCTGTTGTTGAACGGCTCCTTGGCCATTGGAGCCGCACTCTGGACTTCCCATCGCGTCAATCAGGCCCGCCACACTCACGCCTCAAACGACGAGCAGGACACCACTCCGGCCTCTTTCGCCAATGCGATCATCGGGCTGGAAGAGGTTTGCCAAAAGGCGGTCCCCATCTGGTCACAACAGATAGAGAGCTCCCGGCAGCAGACTGAAGAGGCGATGATCGATCTGACCCAGCGCTTCAGCGGGCTCGCCAACAAGCTGGAAGAAGCTGTCAGCGCCTCCCATCAGGCTGCCGGCGATCTGGGTGGCACCGAATCAAAAGGGATGGCCGCCGTGTTGAGCGAGAGTCAGCTCCAGCTCAATGAGGTACTCAGCCTGATGCATTCAGCCCAGGAAAACCGTGATGCCATGTTGGCAGAAATAAAGAGCCTGACCGCCTATACCCTGGAGCTCAACACCATGGCGCTGGATGTCGCCAAGATTGCCTCCCAGACCAACCTGCTGGCCCTTAATGCTGCGATTGAAGCGGCGCGGGCAGGTGAAGCAGGACGAGGATTTGCCGTAGTCGCCGATGAGGTACGCAACCTCTCCCGCCTCTCCAGTGAAACCGCCCAAAAGATGAGTGACAAGGTCGATACCATCAACGCAGGGATTGGTCGCGTCTCAGAAATTGCCGAAAGCTCCGCCGCCCGGGATCACGTCTCGGTCGCCAACTCGGAGCAGGCTATCGAACAGGTGCTGACCCGGTTTCGTCAGGCGACCGACAGCCTGGCCGAATCGGCTTCCCTGCTGCAAAGCGAAAGCACCGATATTCATCACGAAATTTCCAATGTCATCATTTCACTGCAGTTTCAGGACAGGGTCAGTCAGATCCTCAACCAGGTACGCAACAACATGGAGCATCTTTCAAGCCATCTGAACGACCCGGAACAACAGGTACGCACTTCCGGCCCAATCATGATCGACGCCGATAGCTGGCTGGCCGACATGGAGCTCACATATGCCACGGATGAGCAGAGGGACATTCATCATGGTCGAACGACCAAGCCTACGGCCAGCAGTGCAGACATTACTTTTTTCTAGGAGAGAAACATGGGTAAAACGATCCTGATCGTGGATGACTCGGCCACCATTCGCCAGGTGGTTGGCATGACGCTGAAAACCGCAGGCTACGACGTACTCGAAGCGCAAGATGGCAAGGATGCCCTCAACAAACTCGACGGCAAGAAGATCAATCTCATCATCAGCGACGTCAACATGCCCAATATGGATGGCATCAGTTTCGTCAAAGAGGCCAAGAAACTCTCCAGCTACAAGTTCACTCCCGTCATCATGCTGACTACCGAATCGCAGGACAGCAAGAAGCAGGAGGGACAGGCCGCCGGCGCCAAGGCCTGGGTCGTCAAACCTTTCCAGCCGGAACAGATGCTTGCGGCCGTCGCCAAGCTCATCATGCCGTAACCTGGAGTCAGCCATGGAATTGCAGCGCGAACTGCAAGGTGACAAGACTGTGCTCACCCTGCCTGACGACGTCACTATCTACACGGTAGCCGAACTGAAAGAGGCGCTCTCTCCCCTGTTGCACCAGGGACAAGAGCTGGAACTCAATCTGGCCAATGTGACTGAAATCGACAGTGCCGGGCTACAGCTATTGCTGGCTGCCAAAAAGACTGCCTTGGCCAATGGCTATCCGCTGCACCTGGTCTGGCACAGCCATGCGGTGCTCGAACTGCTGGAACTGTGCCAATTGTCGGGATTTTTTGGGGATCCCACCCTGTTTCCCCATGCTGAACACCCCTGAATCGCCATGCCGAGGAGTCACCCGTGAGCATCAATCTTGACCAGGCCCTGCAGACCTATATTGCCGAGGCTCGCGAATTGCTTGAAGAAATGGAGTCCTCTCTGCTCTTGCTGGAGGAAAATCCTGACGACAACGAGCTCATCGGCGCCATATTCCGGGCGGCTCACACCATCAAGGGCTCCGCGGGCCTGTTTGGTCTGCTTCCGATCGTGGGGTTTACCCATATTGTCGAGGATCTGCTGGATCAGATCCGCAACCAGCAATTATCGGTGACCTCAGCGCTTATCAAGGATCTGCTGGAGAGCTGCGACCACATTCAATTGCTGATAGAAGTGGTGGCTGAGCAGGGAGATAGCCTGACCGCCGACGCCCTCGCCCGGGATGACAAGCTGCGCCTGGCCCTTATTCGGCACCAGAATGCCCAGGAAGCCCAGTTGCCCGACACGATAATGCCTTCGCCTCCTCCCATCGAAAAAGAGGAAGTGCCGCTGTCCAGCGGTTCCCTTTGGCATATATCCCTGCGTTTTGGGCCTGATGTGCTGCGCAACGGCATGGATCCCGCTGCATTTCTGCGCTATCTCGGCACATTGGGTACCATACGCTCGCTGGAAACCATCCATCAGGCCATACCGGATTGGGAGGAGTTCGATCCGGAAAGCTGCTACCTCGGCTTCGAGGTCGATTTCGATTCCCAGGCAGACAAGGCTGCGATCAGCGATGTCTTTGAATTCGTCAGGGATGATTGCCAGATCGCCATCTTGCCGCCTCACAGCAAGATCAGCGAATACATAGACCTTATCAATGCCCTGCCGGAAGATAGCGAAATGCTGGGGCAACTCCTGGTCAAGACCGGCGCGCTAACCGCAGAAGAACTGCGCCACGGACTCCAGCTACAACATTCGGCCACAGAGCACCCTACCTCAAAACTGGGAGAGATCCTCATCTCTCAGGGTTCCGTCGATGAAGTCGTGGTCGATGCAGCCCTGAAAAAGCAGCACCAGACCAAGGAGAATAAAAGCAAGGAAGGACGCTATGTCAGAGTCCATGCCGACAAGCTGGATGACCTGATCAATCTGGTAGGTGAACTGGTGGTAGCCAGCTCGGGCGCCAACATGCTGGCCCAGCGCAGTAGAGAGAGCCAGCTACAGGAAGCGACGTCCGTCATCGCCAACCTGGTGGAAGAGATAAGGGACAATGCCTTGCGCCTTCGAATGGTGCCCATCGGCGATACCTTCAACCGCTTTCAGCGGGTGGTGCGTGATGTCAGCCAAGAGCTCAACAAGGATATCGCCCTGGTGATCTCGGGTGCCGATACCGAACTGGACAAGTCGGTGGTGGAGAAAATTGGCGACCCACTGATGCATCTGGTCAGAAACTCGATGGATCATGGAATCGAACCGGCAGAGCAAAGGCAGCTTGCCGGCAAACCGGCAAAAGGAACCCTGACTCTCAACGCCTACCATGACTCCAGTAGCATAGTGATTGAAATCAAGGATGACGGAGCCGGCCTCAACAAAACCAGGATCCTGCAAAAAGCGCAGGAACGAGGCTTGATTGGCGCTGGCACCACGCTCACCGATCAGGAGATTTACAACCTCATCTTTGAACCTGGATTTTCCACAGCAGAAGCCATTACCAACCTCTCCGGGCGCGGCGTCGGCATGGATGTGGTCAAGAGCAACATCACAGCCCTACGCGGAACCGTGGATTTGGACAGCATTCCGGGCCAGGGCACCCGGGTACAGATAAGACTACCCCTCACGCTCGCCATTATCGACGGCTTTCTGGTCAAGGTGTGTGATACCTATTACGTCATCCCGCTGGATATGGTGATCGAGTGCGTAGAGCTGACCGCCAGTGCCTTGGCCGATACCCAGGGGCGAAATTTCATCAACTTGCGAGGAGAAGTCCTCCCCTTTATCCGTCTGCAACACTATTTCGACACCCTGAGCAGCAAGGGGCGCCGTGAGAATATCGTGGTTGTCAGCCACGGCGGCAAAAAATCGGGACTGGTCGTCGACGAGCTACTGGGTGAATTCCAGACCGTTATCAAACCCCTTGGCAAATTATTCCAGCGTCTGCAAGGGATCAGCGGCTCCACCATTCTGGGAGGGGGCGAAGTCGCCCTCATCCTTGATATTCCCTCGTTGATCCAGCATGCCATCCATCAGGAGTCTGGCCTTATCAACAGGCAGACCCTGACACGGCTGCAACATCAACCGCGCATCAATTGAGGAAAACACTGTGAAGCACACTTTCAACATCCTCACTATTCCTCCCGTTCAGTACACGGCTTATATGCAGGTTGATAGCGTCATCGCCCATGTCCTTCGGCACATATTGGCACAGGAGGCCTGGCCACAAGCCAGACAACCACGCCAGGGGGTGCAGTCAGATGCCACCTGCAGCACATCGCCGAGGCATTCCTCATCTTTTTTCAACCGGAGGCTGATATGACCCCATCGACCGAAGTGGCCGTGGTTGCCCCCCCCGCCACATCCCACAGTGATGCCCAGTACCTGACTTTTCTCATCAACGGAGAGATGTTTGCCATCAATATCCTGGGAGTCAAAGAGATCATCGAATACGGGAACATCACCCCCATACCCATGATGCCAAGCTTTATTCGCGGTGTGATCAATCTACGCGGCGCCGTGGTTTCAGTCGTTGATCTCAACGCCCGCTTTGGCAACGCGCCCTCCAACATCACACGGCGTACCTGCATCGTTATCATTGAAGGCCTACACCATCATGACGATACACAAGGTAGCCAGGATATCGGTGTGGTCGTGGATTCCGTCTCCGAAGTCCTCAGCATTTCACCCAGTGAAATCGAACCGCCCCCCAGCTTTGGTGCCCGAATCAGGGCTGATTTCATCAGCGGCATGGGCAAGGTCAACGGCAAATTCGTCATCCTCATTGATACGGAAAAAGTCCTGTCACTTGAGGAGATGGCACAGCTCAGTGAACTGGCGCAGCAACCGGAAAAATTACCGGAATACATACAGGCATCCTGATTACTCACGCTCAATACGCATTGGCATGTCGCACAAGGATAAGGCTCATGACTCAATCACTGTTTGAAAAGCTCTTCGGCAATGGTTCCAGCTACAACCAGCAGCAAGAGCAGCTAACCAGGCTTGCTGAGGAAACTCGGCGTATCCATCACGCCATCACCCTCGGGCAGACAGCTGGCCAGATAGATCTGTCTACCCTCACCGGCCCGCTACGGGGCCTCTGCCACGAGTTCAATGAAACCCTCAACCTGCTGCAAACCTGCTTGCGGAATGCATTGGACACTATCGAGAGCAACCAGACCCAGTACCGGGAGAATCTGCGGGTGCGCAAGGCGCTGGACGGCGCATCGACCAACGTGATGATTGCCGACACCGACCTCAACATCATCTATATGAACGAGGCGGTCACCACCATGCTCGGCCAGGCAGAGCAAGATATTCGCAAGGAACTGCCCAATCTGGACGTTAAAAACCTGATGGGCAAGAACATCGACAACTTCCACAAGAATCCGAGTCATCAGCGAGCCATGCTGCAAAAGCTCGATACAACCTATCGCACCCAGATAACCATTGGTGGCAGAACCTTTTCGCTGATTGCCAACCCCGTATTTGGTGACAATGGCGAGCGGCTAGGGTCAGTCGTGGAATGGGCTGATCGCACCAAAGAGATCGCCATCGAAAATGAGGTCAAGGCCGCCAATGAAGCCGCCAAAATCGCGGCTAATGAAAGCCTCAGGGTCAAGAGAGCACTCGATTGTGCCAGCACCAACGTCATGATCGCCGATACCAACCTCGACATTATCTACATGAACGACTCCGTCACCGAGATGCTCAAGCTGGCCGAGCCGGACATCAAGAAAGATCTCAACAACTTCAATACTGCGAATCTGATGGGGGCCAATATTGACAGCTTCCATAAAAATCCGGGGCACCAGCGGACCATGCTGGCCAAGCTCAACAGTACCTACCGCACCCAAATACAGCTTGGTGGACGTACCTTTGCGCTGATCGCCAACCCGGTATTCAGTGACAGTGGCGAACGCCTGGGGTCGGTGGTCGAGTGGGCGGATCGCACCAAAGAGGTCGCCATCGAGCACGAAATGTCGGAAATAGTACAATCCGTGATCAATGGCGAGTTGCACCGCCGCATGGATCTCACCGGCAAATCCGGCTTCTTCCATAATCTGGGCGAAGGCATCAACCAGATTGCCAACGTGATCGATACCAGCCTCAATGACGTGATCCGGATCGTCCAGTGTCTGGCCAAGGGAGACCTGACCCAGAAGATAGAGACAGACTACCCGGGGGTCTTTGGTACCACCAAGGATGCCCTCAACAAGACCATCGATTCCCTGACCAATATAGTGACCGAGGTCCGCGGCGCTTCCGACAATCTGTCGAGTGCCGCCGAGCAGGTGAGTGCCACCGCCCAGTCCATCAGCCAGTCCAGCAGTGAACAGGCTTCCAGCATGGAAGAGACCAGCGCATCCATCGAACAGATGAGCGCCAGCATCAACCAGAATACCGATAACGCCCAGGTGACAGACGGCATGGCCAGCAAGGCAGCCAAGGAAGCTGTCGAAGGCGGTGAGGCCGTCCAACTGACCGTCGATGCCATGAAACAGATCGCCAAACGGATTGGCATCATCGACGACATCGCCTACCAGACCAATCTGCTGGCCCTCAATGCGGCCATCGAAGCGGCGCGAGCGGGGGATCATGGCAAGGGGTTTGCTGTCGTCGCAGCCGAGGTGCGCAAACTGGCGGAGCGCAGCCAGGTAGCGGCACAGGAGATAGGTGAGCTGGCCTCCAGCAGCGTGGAAATGGCGGAAAAGGCCGGCCGGCTACTCGATCAGATGGTTCCCTCCATCAACAAGACATCCGATCTGGTGCAGGAGATCAGTGCTGCCTCTGCCGAGCAATCAACCGGTGTCAGCCAGATCAATCAGGCAATGAGCCAACTCAGCCAGGTCACCCAGCAAAATGCCTCCTGCAGCGAAGAGCTGGCCGCCACGGCAGAAGAGATGAGCAGCCAGGCAGAGCAACTGCAGCTTGTTATGGAATTCTTCACTCTCGAACAGAGCCACAGGAGCAATGGTCACAACGCCGCACAACCCCAGAACAGTAACAAGGGGCGCTTTGTTCTGGAGGGGAATGGCCGTGAGCAGCCCGGTCTTCCGCCACGACCATTCAACGAGGGAGATTTTGTCCGTTTCTAGTGTGCCGGGGCCTGGGCAACCAGGCCGCTTTGCCGAGCCGGGAGTGTAGCCTTGTACCAGACTCAACTTCATGACGACGAATTTGGCCAGTTCCAGCGCTGGTTACATCAGGCCGCAGGTATCGACCTGTCACCGGCCAAGAAAGCACTGGTCGCCAGCCGGCTTTCCAAACGCCTGCACCATTACGAGCTGGACAGTTATGGTGACTATTTTCGCCTGATCATGAGCGACCATCATCAGGAGTTGCAACTGGCGCTGGATCTGCTGACAACCAATGAAACCTACTTCTTCAGGGAGTCCAAACACTTCGACTTTCTCTGCAATACAGTACTGCCGCTCGTGCCAAAGGAGCGGACATTGCGGATATGGAGTGCAGCCAGTTCATCCGGGGAGGAACCTTACAGTCTGGCGATGACCCTGGCGGAAAAGCACGGCGGCTTCAACTGGGAAATCATGGCCTCGGACATCTCGTCACGCATGCTGGAACAGGCCAGGCTGGGACGCTACCCCATAGAGCGGGCGCACAATATCCCCATGTCATACCTGATGAAATACTGCCTGAAGGGCATAGGGCAACAGGAAGGCAGTTTCATCATCGACCGCAAGCTGCAGGAGCGAGTGAGGTTTTTGCACATCAACCTCATCCAGGAGCTGCCCGACATCGGCATGTTCGATGTCATATTCATCCGCAACGTAATGATTTACTTCAACAAGGAGACCAAGGCCGAGGTCGTGCAGCGGCTGGTACCCAGACTCAGGACCGGGGGTTACCTGCTTGTCAGCCATGCCGAAAGCCTCAACGGATTGCCTCATGGTCTGCATCTGGTTTCTCCTTCCATCTATCAAAAGCGGTGATGATGATGCAACGCGAGATCATGCTGCACCCCGGAGAGTTTTTCTTCGGCCAGGAGGACGCCGTGATCAAAACCCATCTGGGATCCTGTGTCGCCATCACCATGTGGCACCCACAACATAAATCGGGAGGGATGTGTCACTACATGCTGCCGACCCGGGGAGTCAAAACCACTACCCTGGATGGCCGTTATGGCGACGAAGCGATCACCTTGTTTATCGAAGCCATCCGCCACTATCCGCCCCCGCTCCAGGAGTATGAAGTAAAGCTTTTTGGTGGCGGACACATGTTTGACATAACGCCCCCTGCCGGAGACTACCCCAATGTGGCCGACCAAAATATCCAGGCCGCATGGCAGTTGACCCGGCATCTGGGCCTCACCATAAAAGCGCATCATCTGGGCCTCTCTGGCCACCGAAGCCTCATCTTCGAGCTCAACAACGGCCATGTTTGGGTGCGTCATCATCGTCTGCCACATCATCGAGGGACGGGGGAATGAAACAGATAAAAGTCATGCTGGTGGATGATTCCGCCGTGGTTAGACAGGTGTTGCAAGGGGTGCTGGAACAGGAACCCGACATCAAGGTGATCGCGACCGCCTCCGATCCGTTGTTTGCACTGGAGAAACTGAAGAAGGAGTGGCCGGATGTCATCGTGCTGGATGTGGAGATGCCACGGATGGATGGCATCACTTTTCTCACCAAAATAATGGCCGAGCACCCCACCCCGGTGGTCATCTGCTCATCTTTGACCGAGAAGGGAGCCGAAACCACCCTGCAAGCCATGGCAGCCGGCGCGGCAGACATCATCACCAAACCGACCATGGGCATCAAAAGCTTTCTGCAGGAGTCAGCCCACGATCTGGCCATGGCAGTACGAGCGGCCTCCCAAGCCAACCTCAAGCGACTCGGCAAACCGGCCCCTTTGCAGGTTGCCACCAAAATCCATGCCGACGCCATACTGGCGCCGACGCGAGATGCCATGGCCCAAACCACGGAGCGACTCATCGCCATCGGTACCTCCACCGGCGGTACCCAGGCACTGGAGGCTGTGCTGACGGCCCTTCCCCGGGTCAGCCCGGGGATCGTCATCGTGCAGCATATGCCGGAGAAATTTACGGCATCATTTGCCGCTCGCCTTAACGGGTTATGCCAAATCGAGGTACGGGAGGCAAAAAACAATGACAGGGTCATCCCGGGGCTCGCGCTGATCGCCCCCGGCGGCAAGCACATGCTGCTCAAGCGAAGCGGTGCCTACTACCATGTGGAGGTGGTCGACGGTCCCCTGATCAATCGCCATCGCCCTTCGGTGGATGTGCTGTTTCGCTCCGTGGCCAAATACGCGGGCAAAAACGCGACCGGCATCATCATGACCGGCATGGGAGACGATGGCGCCAGAGGGCTCAGGGAGATGCTGGATGCCGGTGCCAATACCTATGCCCAGGATGAGGCCTCCTGTGTGGTGTTTGGTATGCCAAAGGAGGCGCTCAAGCTTGGTGCCGCACGCCACATACTCCCGCTCGACGAGATGCATCACGCCATTCTCGGCAGATAGCCACTCTGTTGGCCGGCCATAAAAAAATCCGGCTCCCCTGGGGGAGCCGGATTGGTCAGCCAGACCGGGCAAGCCCGGTCAGCACTGCGTCTTAATCTGCAGCAGGCGCTTCGGCAGCGACCGGAGCGGCATCGGCAGCCGGAGCAGCGGCTTCAGTCGGCGCGTTGGCTTCCTTGATGGAGAGGCGTACGCGGCCCTGACGGTCCACTTCCAGTACCTTCACCTTCACCACGTCACCGATCTTCAGGTAGTCGGCCACGTTCTGCACACGCGCATCGGTGATCTGGGAGATGTGAACCAGACCGTCTTTGCCCGGCAGGATGTTGACGAAGGCGCCGAAGTCGGCCAGACGGACAACCTTGCCTTCGTAGATACGGTTCACTTCGATCTCGGCGGTGATGGCCTCGATGCGGCGGATCGCTTCCTTGGCGGCGTCACCATCAACGGCGGCGATGCGGACGGTACCGTCATCATCCAGCTCGATGTTGGTGCCGGTCTCTTCAGTCAGGGCGCGGATCACGGAACCACCCTTGCCGATGACGTCCTTGATCTTCTCCGGGTTGATCTTGATGGTGTGGATGCGCGGGGCGAAATCGGAGATCTCGGCACGCGGAGCCTGAATGGCTTCGTCCATCACTTTCAGGATGTGCAGGCGAGCACCACGAGCTTGCTTCAGGGCAATCTCCATGATCTCTTTGGTGATGCCTTCGATCTTGATGTCCATCTGCAGGGCGGTCACACCTTCGGTGGTACCGGCAACCTTGAAGTCCATGTCGCCCAGGTGATCTTCGTCACCCAGGATGTCGGACAGCACGACGAAACCTTCTTCTTCCTTCACCAGGCCCATGGCGATACCGGCGACGGAAGCCTTGATCGGCACACCGGCGTCCATGAGCGCCAGGGAGGAACCACAGACGGAGGCCATGGAGGAGGAGCCGTTGGATTCGGTGATTTCAGAAACCACGCGCACCACGTACGGGAACTCGTCGGCGCTCGGCATCACGGCAGCAACACCGCGCTTGGCCAGACGACCGTGACCGATTTCACGACGCTTGGGGCTGCCCATCATGCCGGTCTCACCGACGCAGTATGGCGGGAAGTTGTAGTGCAGCATGAAGCGATCGGCGCGGTTGCCGGTCAGCTCGTCGATGTTCTGGGCGTCACGCTCGGTACCCAGGGTCGCAACAACCATGGCCTGGGTTTCACCACGGGTGAACAGGGCAGAACCGTGAGCGCGCGGCAGTACGCCGGTGGCGACGGACAGGGCGCGGATCATCTCGGGATCGCGACCATCGATGCGCGGCTCGCCACGTACTACGCGACCACGCACGATGCGGCTTTCCAGGCTGTGGAACTCTTCGCCAATCTTCTTGGCATCTTCTTCCACACCGGAAGCGATGACCTGCTCAACCACGCGGCCCTTGATGGCGGCGATGGTTTCGTAACGCACGGCCTTCTCGGTGATGCGGTAGGCTTCACCCAGTTCGGCAGTGGCCAGCTCGGCAACCTTGGCTTTCAGCGCTTCGTTGACGGCGGGCGGTGTCCAGTCCCACGGCTTGGTGCCGACGTCGGCAGCAAATTCGTTGATGGCGTTGATCACGGCCTGCATCTGCTCGTGACCAAAGACCACGGCACCCAGCATCACCTCTTCGGAGAGGATGGCCGCTTCGGATTCCACCATCAGCACGGCGTTGGCGGTACCGGCAACCACCAAGTCCAGATCGCTCTGGGGCAGTTCGGTGGTGGTCGGGTTCAGCACGTATTGGCCGTTCATGTAACCCACGCGGGCTGCACCGATCGGGCCGCCAAACGGGATGCCGGAGATGGCCAGTGCCGCGGAGGCGCCGATCATGGCAACGATGTCGGGAGAAATTGCCGGGTTCACGGACATGACGGTGGCAACCACCTGAACCTCATTGAGGAAGCCTTCCGGGAACAGCGGACGAATAGGACGGTCGATCAGACGGGAGATCAGGGTCTCGCCTTCGCTCGGACGGCCTTCACGACGGAAGAAACCACCCGGGATACGACCAGCAGCATAAGTACGCTCCTGGTAGTTGACGGTCAGCGGGAAGAAATCACGGCCGTGATCGGCCTCTTTCTTGCCAACAACGGTCACGAAGACGCAGGTATCGTCCATGCTGACCATAACGGCCGCAGTGGCTTGACGGGCCATCACACCGGTTTCCAGTGTGACGGTGTGTTGACCGTACTGGAATGACTTTACAATAGGATTCACGTGAATTTCCTTTTTACAATTTGGCTCTTTAAATTCGCGCACAAGTATACTTGATTCGATGCAAAAGGTAAGCGGTGACACAAATTCTGTGAGGCAGGCAACGCGCTGATAGGGAATAAAAAAAGGGGAACCTGACGGTTCCCCTTTTTCGCGAAATCTGATGGTCGATTAACGACGCAGACCCAGCTTGGCGATCAGAGCAGCGTAACGCTGAACGTCTTTACGCTTCAGGTAGTCCAGCAGCTTACGACGCTGGGAAACCATGCGCAGCAGACCGCGACGACCGTGGTGATCCTTGGAGTGCTCCTTGAAGTGACCTTGCAGATGGTTGATCTGGGCAGTCAGCAGGGCAACTTGCACTTCGGGGGAACCGGTGTCGTTGGCGCCACGAGCGTGCTCGGCAACGATTTGAGCTTTGATCTCAGCATTTAGAGACATGGTATTACTCCAGTAGAGTGTTTAAAGGTTCACAGCCAATCTCTAATTCAGCCGTGAAATGAGGGCGGTATCATAATCGCCCCCGCCCCTTTTCGCAATGATAAAGACGCGCAACGGGCAAGAGCACGGATACCGCCTGAGGATCACTCCTCGTCGTGATAACGGACCAGGCGCTTGGGGGCAACCCGGCCATCATCATCAATTTCGCCGACACCGATGAACTCGCGCTCGGGGCCGACCGTCATGCGAACCTGACCGCTGGTTGGGGCACCTGGCACCTGAACTGCCTGGCCCTGGTTCACATAGGCCGCCACTACGGCCAACATGTTCACCTCGGGCAGAGACGCCACGGCGGTGTCCATCGGCAGCAACAGGGGATCCAGCTGCTCGCGCGGCGGAATGCTCTCGGCCTTGGCCTGCTCGAAGATGCACTCAAGCTGCTCCAGGGTCAGCATCCGATCGTACGGATAGCTGGCCACCTGGGTGCGGCGCAGCTGGGTGACATGAGCGCCACAACCCAGCACTTCCCCCAGATCATCGACCAGAGAGCGGATGTAGGTGCCTTTGCTGCAGTGCACTTCCAGCTTGACCTCGTCCCCTTCGAAGCTGATGAGCTTGAGCTCGAAAATCGTGATGGGGCGGGCTTCCCGCTCAATTTCGATCCCCTCGCGGGCATACTCGTAGAGCGGACGGCCATTATGCTTGAGGGCGGAGTACATGGACGGCACCTGCATGATGGGGCCGCGGAACTGGTCCAGCGCCTCAATCAGGGTACCCACGGCCACGTTCACCGGACGGGTGGCAACCACCTCGCCATCGGAGTCGCTGGTGTTGGTGCGCTCGCCCAGCTTGGCAGTCACCTCATAGCGCTTGTCCGCATCCAGCAGATACTGGGAGAACTTGGTGGCCTCACCGAGGCAAATCGGCAACATGCCGGTCGCCAGGGGATCCAGGGCTCCGGTGTGGCCGGCCTTGGCGGCGTTGTAGATCCGCTTTACCTTCTGCAACACATCGTTGGAGGTCAGGCCGGTCGGCTTGTCCAGCAAAAGAATGCCGTGCACATCACGGCCCTTGAAACGACGTCTTCGGGTCATCTCAGGCTTTATCCTCAGTCGTGTCATCCGGAGTGGCCACGTCATCCTCACGACCTGACTCGGCCATGCGACGCTTGTCTTCACGGATGGTATTGGTCACCAGGTTGGAGAGACGCATCCCCTCGACCAGGGTCTGGTCGTAGAAGAAACGCAGCTCGGGCACCACACGCAGGCGCATGGCGCTGCCCAGCAGGCTGCGGATATAACCGGCCGCTTCAGTCAGCGCCTTGAGCCCTTCCTTGATGCGCTCGGCGTCATTCTCCAGCTGCAAGAAGGTGACATAAACCTTGGCGTAGTTGAGGTCACGGGACACTTCCACGTCGGAAACAGTCACCATGCCGATGCGCGGGTCTTTCACCTCGCGCTGCAGGATCAGCGCGATTTCACGCTGGATCTGCTGCCCGACCCGACGGGTCCGGCTGAATTCTCTGGCCATAATCTATCCTGCGATAAAAGGGGGCCGCGGCCCCCTATTTTGTCTGACTCTCGGCTTACAGAGTACGCTGAATTTCAACGGTCTCGTAAACTTCGATCTGGTCGCCTTCGCGTACGTCGTTGTAGTTCTTGACCGCGATACCACACTCGTAGCCGTTGCGAACCTCGTTGACGTCATCCTTGAAGCGACGCAGGGATTCCAGCTCACCTTCATAGATAACCACGTTGTCACGCAGAACACGGATACGGTTGGAGCGCTTGACCACACCTTCGGTGACCATACAGCCGGCAACGGCGCCAAACTTCGGTGAGCGGAAGACGCTGCGCACTTCGGCCAGACCGATAATCTCCTGCTTGTACTCCGGCGCCAACATGCCGCTCATGGCCTGCTTCACTTCGTCGATCAGGTCATAGATGACGGAGTAGTAGCGCAGATCCAGGCTCTCGGCCTCGATGACCTTGCGCGCAGAGGCGTCGGCACGGACGTTGAAGCCCACCAGGATGGCGCTGGAAGCGGCAGCCAGGGTCGCGTCTGTCTCGGTGATACCACCCACACCGGAACCCACGATCTTCACCTTCACTTCGTCGGTGGAGAGCTTGACCAGAGCGTCGCAGATCGCTTCCACGGAACCCTGTACGTCGGCCTTGATCACCACGTTCACTTCGGACACTTCGCCCTCGGTCATGTTGGCGAACATGTTCTCCAGCTTGGCCTTCTGCTGGCGAGCCAGCTTGACTTCGCGGAACTTGCCCTGACGGTAGAGAGCCACTTCACGGGCCTTCTTCTCGTCACGCACCACGGTCGCTTCATCACCGGCAGAGGGAACACCGGACAGACCGAGGATTTCCACTGGCAGGGACGGACCGGCCTCTTTGATCTCGCGACCCAGTTCGTCACGCATGGCGCGCACACGACCGTATTCGAGACCGCACAGCACGATGTCACCCTGGCGCAGGGTACCTTCTTGTACCAGTACGGTAGCAACCGGACCACGACCCTTGTCGAGGAAGGATTCGATGACTACACCGTTGGCCATACCGTCAACCACGGCTTTCAGCTCCAGTACTTCGGCCTGGATCAGGATGGCTTCCAGCAGATCGTCGATGCCTTCGCCGGACTTGGCGGAGACGTGCACGAACTGGCAATCGCCACCCCAGTCTTCGGACATGACGTCGTAACGGGCCAGCTCGGTCTTGACGCGATCCGGATCCGCTTCCGGCTTGTCAATCTTGTTGACCGCAACAACCAGCGGCACACCGGCCGCCTTGGCGTGCTGGATAGCTTCGATAGTTTGCGGCATCACGCCGTCATCGGCAGCCACGACCAGCACCACGATATCGGTCGCCTTGGCACCACGAGCACGCATGGAGGTAAACGCTGCGTGACCCGGAGTATCCAGGAAGGTGATCATGCCGCTTTCGGTCTTAACGTGGTAAGCACCGATGTGCTGGGTAATGCCACCGGCTTCGCCTGCGGCAACCTTGGCCTTACGGATGTAGTCCAGCAGCGAGGTCTTGCCGTGGTCAACGTGACCCATGATGGTCACGACCGGCGCGCGCGGCTTGGCTTCGGAGGTCTCGTCACGATCGGACAGTACTGCCTCTTCCAGCTCGTTCTCGCGGCGCAGCACCACCTTGTGGCCCATCTCCTCGGCGACCAGCTGAGCGGTCTCCTGGTCGATAACCTGGTTGATGGTAGCCATGGCGCCCATCTTCATCATCACCTTGATGACTTCGACACCCTTGACCGCCATCTTGTTGGCCAGCTCGGCCACAGTGATGGTCTCGCCAATCACCACGTCGCGGTTAACCGCGGCAGCCGGCTTGTTGAAGCCGTGCTTCATGGCATTCGGGGTAGCAACCTTGCCACGCTTGCCTTTACGAGCGCGCGGATCGCGGGAGTTGCGGTCATTGCGATCGTCGTCGCGGCGACCGGCCTTCTTCGGCCCCTTGGCGGCAGCGGCGGTACGGCGGCTGGTCTCTTCCTTGCGATCCAGCTCATCTTCTGCAGCCTGGGCATGCTTGGAGGTGGTCACGTGATAATCGCTGCTCTCTTTGGCGCGGGCGGCGTCTTCTTCAGCCCAGCGGGCTGCATTCTGTTCTGCCATGAGACGAGCCTCTTCGGCTTTCTTCGCGGCGAGTTCTTCAGCTTTTTGCAAAGCTGTTTGTTCCTGTTGGCGCTTCAGTTCTTCTGCTTCGCGCTTGGCCATCTTTTCTGCCTCTTGCTGAGCTGTGCTACTGGCTGCTTTGGCGGGCTGTTGAGCCTGTCGAGCCTTTTGTTGTGCCTCGATCCGCGCCTTTTCCTCAGCTTCACGACGAGCCTGCTCAGCCTCACGGCGAGCCTTCTCTTCAGCGTCGAGACGAGCCTTCTCTTCGGCTTCGCGACGAGCTTTTTCTTCTGCTTCCAAACGCGCTTTTTCCTCGGCTTCCGCCTGACGCTGTTCATCTTCCAGCGCCGAGCGTCTTACATAGGTGCGAGACTTGCGTACTTCTACCTGCACTTCCTTGTTCTTGCCGCCAGTCCCCTGAACACTGATGGTGCTCTTGGTCTTGCGCTGCAAGGTCATGCGGGCAGGAGCAGTGACCTCGTCACCTCCATGCTGTTTCTTCAGGTGTGCCAGCAGGGTCTGCTTCTCAGACTCGCTAACCATGTCGTCGGCCTTGCTCTTGCTGATACCGGCATCGACAAACTGCTGGAGAAGACGATCAACCGGTGTGTCGATGTCAGTGGCAAGTTGTTTGACTGATACTTCTGCCATTCATTTTCCTCCGTTTGATCTTACTCGGACTGCTCTTCCCCGAACCAACAGATGTTGCGAGCAGCCATAATGAGCTCACCGGCCTTCTCGGCAGTCAGCCCTTCGATATCGGCAAGGTCATCGATGCCTTGCTCTGCCAAATCTTCCAGGGTACCGATGCCACGGCCCGCCAGTGCGTAAGCCATTTCACGGCTCAGACCGTTCAGATTGAGCAGTTCTTCAGATGGCTCAACGCCATCGAAAGATTCTTCTTTGGCCAGGGCCTTGGTGGTCAGGGCATCCTTGGCGCGCTTGCGCAGCTCTTCGACCATGTCTTCATCCAGACCGTCGATGGCCAGCAGCTCGTTGACCGGTACGAAGGCGATCTCTTCCAGAGTGGAGAAGCCCTCTTCCATCAGCAGGCTGGCGAAATCGTCATCGATGTCCAGGGTGCTGGTGAACAGGTTCATGATGCGGTCGTTCTCGGCCTGGTGCTTGGCACGCATGTCCTCAACGGTCATCACATTCAGCTCCCAACCGGTCAGCTGGGATGCCAAACGCACGTTCTGACCGTTACGGCCGATGGCCTGGGCCAGGTTGGCCGCTTCCACTGCGATATCCATGGTGTGGTTGTCTTCATCGACGATGATGGAGGCCACATCGGCGGGCGCCATGGCATTGATCACGTACTGGGCCGGGTTGTCATCGTACAGCACGATGTCGGCGCGCTCACCGCTCAGCTCGGCGGAGACGGCCTGAACGCGGGCACCGCGCATGCCGATGCAGGCACCGATCGGGTCGATGCGACGATCGTTGGTCTTCACCGCGATCTTGGCGCGGGAACCCGGATCACGAGCGGCGCCCATGATTTCGATCATCTCTTCACCGATCTCCGGCACTTCGATACGGAACAGCTCTTTCAGGAAGTCCGGGCTGGAGCGGCTGACAAACAGCTGGGAGCCACGGGCTTCCGGACGCACTGCGTAGAGCAGACCACGGACGCGGTCACCAGGACGGAAAGTTTCGCGCGGCAGCATGTCGTCGCGGAAGATCACGGCTTCTGCATTGCTGCCCAGATCCAGGATCACGTTGTCGCGGTTGCTCTTCTTGACCACGCCGCTGATGATGGTGCCTTCTTTGTCCTTGAACTGGTCAACGACTTGTGAACGCTCGGCTTCGCGCACTTTCTGCACGATGACCTGCTTGGCAGTCTGGGTGGTGATGCGGTCGAAGGTCACGGAGTCGATCTGATCTTCAACATATTCACCGATCTGGATGTCCGGCTGCTCGATCTGCGCCGCTTCCAGAGTGATTTCGGCGTAGGGGTTTTCCATGGCGGCCTGATCCGCGATGACTACCCAGCGGCGGAAGGTATCGTAATCGCCGGTCTTGCGATCGATCTCGACACGAACCTCAATCTCGCCTTCATATTTTTTCTTGGTCGCAGTCGCCAAGGCAGTTTCCAACGCCTGGAAGATCTTCTCGCGGGGTACCGCTTTCTCGTTGGATACTGCGTCAACGACCAGCAAAATCTCTTTATTCATATCCGATAGCCTCGTTAACCAAAGTTCGGCACTATGTTCGCTTTTTGGATATTGGTGAAAGCCAACACTTCGTCCTTACCATCTACCGTCAGGGTGATCATGTCGCCCTGTACGGCTTTGATTACGCCTTTGAACTTGCGGCGGTTGTTTGTTGCCATCCGAAGCGTTACCGCCGCCTCTTGGCCAACGTATTTTTCGAACTGGGCAACCTTGAACAGCGGGCGATCCAGACCCGGGGAAGATACCTCGAGGTAATACTCCTCGGTGATGGGATCTTCGACATCCATGATGGCGCCAACCTGATGGCTGACCTCAGCACAGTTCTCGACGGTCACGCCCTGCTCGCCATCAATGTAGACGCGCAGGGTGGAGTGTTTACCCGCACGGATAAACTCGATACCCCAAAGTTCAAAGCCCAAGGCAACGACCGGCGCCTCGAGCATATCGGTCAAACGTTGTTCCAACGTAGCCAAAGTCACCCTCCGAAAAACAAAAAAAGGGCATAAAGCCCAGATAGAGATCCGTTCAGAGTAAATTGCACATAACAAAAAGCCCCGATATCAAATCGGGGCTTGGCGCTTTACCCTGATTGTCGCCTCGCAGCGACCGCCTTCCTGAGCGTAGGAAATGCGTGAAATTTGGTTGCGGGGGCCGGATTTGAACCGACGACCTTCGGGTTATGAGCCCGACGAGCTACCATGCTGCTCCACCCCGCGTCCGAAATCGTGCGAGATTATAGCCACATCATTCCGACGAAACAAGACTGACTGGCTATAACACACCCGGTCACCCGGGCTTACTGCTTAATTGGTGCCGTGGGCGGGACTCGAACCCGCACACCCTAGAGCACTACCCCCTCAAGATAGCGTGTCTACCAATTCCACCACCACGGCAAAACTCTTACTCGGGAACGTCAGTATCTTTCTTCACTGGCGCTTTATTCTGCTCAACCTGTTGGGTCTGTTGCAGATTTTCCCATTCACTACCCTGTTTTACCTTGTGAGTGGACATGGATCCAAGCACTAGGCTAATTACGAAGAACAGAGTAGCCAAAATCGCTGTTGTTCGGGTCAGGAAGTTGCCTGAACCACTGGAGCCAAACACTGTGTTTGATGCCCCTGCGCCGAAGGAGGCGCCCATGTCAGCCCCTTTACCTTGCTGAATCATCACCAGACCAATCAAAGCCAGTGACACCAGCAGATAAACGACCAAAAGAATCTCGTACATTTAACTTGCACCCTTTGCCGCTTCAACAATTCCTAAAAACGCATCGCTATCGAGACTTGCACCACCGATAAGACCACCGTCTACATCGTGCTGGGCAAACAAATCTCTCGCATTGGCCGGTGTCACGCTCCCACCATAGATGATTCTAACTTTCTCACCTATTACCGGAGTATCCTCCGCCAAGCGACCACGTATAAAGGAATGAACCTCTTGTGCCTGCTCGGGTGTGGCGCATTTACCTGTACCTACAGCCCAAATCGGCTCGTAGGCGATGATAGCATTATCGAAAGCCATCGCGCCATTTTTCTCTATGACGATGTCCAGCTCTTCCGCGATGACCTCAAAGGTTCTTCTCGCCTGCCTTGCTGCACCCGACTCACCCAAACAGAGGATTGGAACAAGCCCTGCCGCTCTGGCAGCCGCAAATTTCTCTGCGACGATAAAACTGGTTTCTCCAAAGAGACGCCTGCGCTCGGAGTGCCCTACCAGTACGTAGCGACATCCTGCCTCAACCAGCATCTGACACGAAACTTCTCCCGTGTAAGCGCCTGCTGTGTGCTGACTCACATTCTGAGCCCCCAACTTTATCGCCATCTGCTCACCGAGCAGTGATGCGGCAAAGTCGAGATGCACATGGGACGGACAGAAAACAACATCTACATCATCACCAACACCCTTCAGGCATTGACTTGTAAACTGCTCTAACTGCGACCTACTACCGTGCAACTTCCAGTTGGCTGCTACAAACGGCTTGCGATGTCCCATCGACAACTCCCTTGCGAAAGCGGGGCTGATAATATCCAGAGGATTGTCAGCTGACAAGTGCTATTTTCAATTTTTTGAATCGATTGAACAAGATACAACCAAGGCGGCTAAAAAGCCGCCCTGAATGCTCATTAAAGCGCCGATTCAACCTGCTTGGCAATACGCTGTGCCATGTCATGAACCTGCTGTTCATGCTCACCTTCCACCATCACTCGGATCAAGGGTTCGGTGCCGGATTTGCGCAGCAGCACGCGGCCACGACCGGCCAGCTCCTGCTCCACCTTTGCCACCTCCTGCTTGACCGCATCGGCAGAGAGCGGATCCTTGCCCTCGGCAAAGCGAACATTCACCAGCACCTGCGGGAACTTGTTCATCCCTGAGCGCAACTTCGCCAACGGCATCTCGGCGCTGCGCATGGCGGTAAGCACCTGCAGGGCGGCGACAATGCCATCCCCGGTGGTGGTCTGATCCAGGCAGATGATGTGACCGGAATTTTCGCCACCGATCCGCCAACCCTTCTCTTCCATCATCTCGAGAACGTAACGGTCACCCACTTTGGCACGGGCAAACGGGATGCCCAGCGTCTGCAACGCCAGCTCCAGTCCCATGTTGGCCATCAGGGTTCCGACGACACCGCCCTTGAGACGGCCATTGCGCAGTGCATCGCGCGCGATGATATAGAGAATTTCATCACCGTCGATAAGATAGCCGGTATGGTCAACCATGATCAGACGGTCACCATCCCCATCAAATGCCACCCCGAGGTCGGCCTTGCACTCCAGCACCTTGGCGACCAGCGCCTCAGGGGCGGTAGAGCCGACACCATCGTTAATATTGAGACCATCCGGTGCACAACCCATGGTGATCACATCGGCCCCCAGCTCGCGGAACACGGAGGGTGCGATGTGGTAGGTGGCACCGTGGCCGCAATCAACCACCATTTTCAGCCCTTCCAGGTTCATATGAGAGGGGAAGGTGCTCTTGCAAAACTCGATATAACGGCCAGCGGCATCATCGATGCGAACAGCCTTGCCCAGCTCGGCAGAGTCAACGCACTTGAGCTCATGATCCAGCTCGGCCTCGATGGCCATCTCGACCTCGTCGGGCAACTTGGTGCCATCGGCAGAGAAGAACTTGATGCCATTGTCATAGAAGGGATTGTGTGAGGCACTGATGACGATACCGGCTTCAGCGCGGAAGGTTCGGGTCAGATAGGCCACAGCCGGCGTGGGCATGGGGCCCATCAAAATGGCCTTGAGGCCTGCGGCGGAGAGGCCTGCCTCCAGAGCCGACTCCAGCATGTAGCCTGAGATGCGGGTATCCTTGCCGATCAGCACCTTGCGGGTACCCTTCTTGGAGAGCACCTTGCCCGCGGCCCAGCCCAGCTTCATCACGAAATCCGGGGTAATGGGGTATTCACCCACCTTGCCGCGTACACCGTCGGTACCGAAATACTTTCTTGCCATTGTCTGTTCTCTTTATTATTTGGAAATAAAATCTTGTCCCGTCATTGCCTGCCAGCCGACCCGCAATGCATCCATGGTTTCCCGCACATCGTGCACCCGAATGATCCTGGCGCCTTGCTGCATGCCGATCAGAGCGCAGGCAAGGCTGCCGGCAAGGCGCTCATCCACTGGACGGGCGAGCAGGTTGCCTATCATAGACTTTCTCGACATGCCGACCAAGAGCGGCAAACCATACTCAAGTAACCCCCTCTGCTCAGCCAATAGTTGATAGTTATGCGCCAGCGTCTTGCCAAAGCCGTAACCCGGATCCAGCAGCAGCTTCTCGCGCCCAATCCCGGCAGCCTCGCAGGCGGCGATCCGCTCGTCGAAAAAGGCTTTCACCTCCTCCAGCAGATCATCGTAATGAGGCTCGACCTGCATGGTTCTCGGTTGCCCCTGCATGTGCATCAGGCACACAGGCACGTCAGCTTCTGCGGCGGCAAGCAGCGCCCCCGGCTCTTGCAGCGCACGAACGTCATTGATGAGATGGGCGCCAGCCTTGCAGCCTTCGCGCATCACTGCAGCCTTGGAGGTATCAAGCGAGATCATCACATTGCACTCGCGTACCAATCGCTCGACGATGGGGATAACCCTATCCAGCTCTTCCTGTTCGCTTACATCAGGAGCGCCGGGTCGGGTCGACTCACCACCGATATCGATCAGGGTCGCGCCGTCGGCCACCATCTGGCGAGCGTGGGTCATCGCGCGCTCAAGCTGGGTGAAATTGCCACCATCGGAGAAGGAATCCGGCGTCACATTGAGGATCCCCATGACATGAGGACGATCGAGGGAGAGGCTGAGCCCCTTGCTGATTAACTGCATCTTCATTTCCGTCTGGATAAAGAAAAACCCCGGGCAAGCCCGGGGTTTGAAGAGTCACGATTATTTAGCCGGGAGATCGTTGGCCTTGTCGATATCGACATCCGCCACCGGTTCCGTCGCGGCTGCAGCCGGTTTGGGCTCAGCAGCAACAGTCGAACCACCCTGCGGTGTATCACCGTGCTCATCATGCCAGTTGCTGGGGGCACGGACTTCGCGACGGGCCATCAGATCGTCGATCTGCTTGGCGTCGATAGTTTCGTACTTCATCAGCGCATCTTTCATGCTGTGCAACACGTCCATGTTGTCCAGCAGGATCTGCTTGGCACGGTCGTAGTTGCGATCGATCACCTGCTTTACTTCGGCATCGATGATACGGGCCGTATCGTCGGACATATGCTTGGCCTTGGCCATGCTGCGACCGAGGAATACTTCACCATCTTCTTCCGCATAGAGCATGGGACCGAGACGCTCGGACATACCCCACTGGGTCACCATCTTGCGGGCGATATCGGTGGCTCGCTCGATGTCGTTGGAGGCACCAGTCGATACCTTCTCTGCACCGTAAATCAGCTCTTCTGCCAGACGACCACCGTACAAACTGGAGATCATGGACTCCAGATGCTGCTTGGAGTGGCTCCAGCGATCCTGCTCCGGCAGATACATGGTCACACCCAGCGCTCTGCCACGGGGGATGATGGAGACCTTGTACACTGGGTCATGATCCGGGACCAGACGCCCGATGATGGCGTGACCCGCTTCGTGATAGGCGGTCATCTCCTTCTCGGACTCTTTCATCACCATGGAGCGACGTTCCGCCCCCATCATGATCTTGTCCTTCGCCTTCTCGAACTCGGCCATGGAGACCACGCGGCGGCTCTCGCGAGCGGAGAACAGGGCCGCTTCGTTGACCAAGTTGGCCAAATCGGCACCGGAGAAACCGGGTGTACCACGGGCAATGAGGGCTGCGTTGACGTCATCGGCCAACGGCACCTTGCGCATGTGTACTTTCAGGATCTGTTCACGACCACGGACATCCGGCAGACCGACCACCACCTGGCGATCGAAACGACCCGGACGCAACAAGGCCGGATCCAGCACATCAGGACGGTTGGTGGCGGCGATGACTATGATGCCTTCATTGCCTTCGAAACCATCCATTTCGACCAGCATCTGGTTCAGGGTCTGCTCACGTTCGTCGTGACCACCACCCAGACCGGCGCCACGCTGGCGGCCAACAGCATCGATCTCATCGATAAAGATGATGCAGGGAGAGGATTTCTTGGCCTGCTCGAACATGTCACGCACCCGGGAGGCGCCCACACCCACGAACATCTCGACGAAATCGGAACCGGAAATGGTAAAGAACGGCACCTTGGCTTCACCGGCAATGGCCTTGGCCAGCAAAGTCTTACCGGTACCGGGAGGACCTACCAGCAGTACGCCAGTCGGAATCTTGCCGCCCAGTTTCTGGAATTTGCTCGGGTCGCGCAGGTAGTCGACCAGCTCCTTGACCTCTTCCTTGGCTTCATCGCAACCGGCGACGTCCGCGAAGGTGGTCTTGATCTGATCTTCGCTCATCAGGCGAGCCTTGCTCTTGCCAAACGACATGGCACCTTTGCCACCGCCGCCCTGCATCTGACGCATGAAGAAGACCCAGACACCGATCAGCAGCAGCATCGGGAACCAGGAGATGAAGATGGAGGTCAGCAGAGACGGCTCTTCCGGCTTCTCGCCCATGACTTTTACGTTATGGTTGAGCATGTCGTTGAGCAGCTGGGGATCCGGCGCAGGAATGATGGTGGTGAAACGTTCACCAGTCCGTTTGACGCCGTTAATGACCTTGCCGTCCATCCGAACTTCACGGATCTGCTCTTGGGTCACCTCTTTAACGAAGCTGGAATAGTCCAGCTGGCGACTGGTGGTATCGCTGGGGCTGAAGCTATTGAACACCGACATCAACACGACGGCGATGACCAGCCACAGGATTAAGTTTTTCGCCATGTCACTCAAATCAGTAACCTCGCAGACTGACAGTTAACGATGAAGGTTAGGGTACTACAGTTTAAAACCGGTAGCCACAATGTAGACTTCCCGTGATCTGGCTCGGGATGAGTCTGGTTTGCGAATTTTGACAGTTGTGAAAAGTTGACGTATTTCATTGAGATAGGCGTCGAAACCCTCCCCTTGGAACACCTTCACCACAAAACTGCCATCGCTGCGCAATACCTGGTTGCACATGTCCAGTGCCAACTCGACCAGATACATGGCCCGGGCCTGATCCACCTGCTGGGTACCGCTCATATTGGGTGCCATATCAGACATCACGACATCTACCTTGTCGGGACCCACTCGCTCCAGCAAAGCGCCAAGCACAGTTTCCTCCCGAAAGTCCCCTTGCAGGAAATCGACACCGGCAATGGGATCCATAGGCAAAATGTCACAGGCGATGACACGACCCGACTCACCCACCTGTTCAACCGCGAACTGGGACCAGCCACCCGGAGCCGCCCCCAAATCCACCACTGTCATGCCATTCCTGAGCAAACGGTCTTTGCCCTGGATCTCGTCAATCTTGAAAACGGCACGGGAACGCAGCCCCATCTTCTGGGCTTTTTTGACGTATTGATCGTCGAAATGTTCTTTTAACCAGCGAGTTGAACTGGCGGAACGTTTTTTCTGGGTCATGATAATCGACTTTAAAAAACCACAAGGGTTATTAGTATTAAGGGCTAAGTGGGGGTAGAATACGCCCCTTTCAACCCTGACTTATGAAGAAATTGCGATGATTCTCAACAATAAACAGAAACAGTACCTCAAGGGCCTTGCCCACAGCCTCAAGCCTGTCGTCCTGCTGGGTCAACATGGTCTGACCGAAGGCGTACTGGCCGAGATCGATCTGGCACTGAACCATCACGAGCTGATCAAGGTTAAGGTTGCCTCTGAAGATCGCGAGATGAAACAACTGGTTATGGATGCTATCGTCCGTGAAACCGGTGCAATCAAGGTGCAGAGCATGGGTCATGTGCTGACCATCTACCGTCAGGCCAACGAACCCAAAATCCAGCTGCCCCGCAAGTAACAGGAAAGAGCATCGCTCTTTCCTTATTTCATTTCCTTCCCGAGTCGCTTGCAAAGGTAGTCGCCAAGCCCTTAACCTGCGATGAATAGTCGTGGAGAGAGCCGCTATGGAACACCACCAGATTCTCACCGAAGATGAACTGGCCATGTTGCGGGACCTGGGAAACGATCAGGAAAACACCGCCGGACAATCTCTGAGCGGTTACCTCGCAACTCCTCTGGTTGGACTGCTGCAACGCGCCGATCGGCTCGTACTTGAAGCCCGCTTCGCAGGACATCAGCTTCGTTTTCCCCTGCGCTTCACCCAGGGGGATGACGGCTTTATCGAGCCACGCATTGCCGCTCCTGTCATCAAGGAACTCGGCTACCCACACCAACGAACCTGGCGTCTCGATGAGAAAGCCCGTTTCAGGGTGGCAGGAACCGACTATCAGGTGCACAGCCTGTCACTGGACGGTCTGGTAGTGGAAGGCTTGCCCTCAAACCTGATCAAGGGCTCCACTCTCAACGGCACCCTCTATATTCACGAACTGGCCCCACTCCCCCTTTGCGCCGAGCTGATCAGGCATATTCACCAGCAAAACGGCCTTCAGGGTTGGGCGCTACATTTCCAGATGGCCAAACCTGATCTGGAGCGTCTACGCAACTGGATTTTCCAGCGCCACCAAGATGCCTTCACCGAAGCCTATCGAACTGGGTAAAGACAAACAGGGGAGCCTATGCCCCCCTGTTTCGGCACCTTGCCATCCTGTTAGATGTAGGCGACTTCCAGGATTTCGTATTCCACATCGCCAGCCGGCGTCTTGACGATGGCGACATCATCCACTTCCTTGCCAATCAGGGCTCTGGCAATGGGGGAATTGACGGAGATGAGGTTTTGCTTGATGTCAGCCTCATCGTCACCCACGATGCGGTAGAACACTTCTTCCTCGGTCTCGCTTTTGAGCAGGGTAACGGTAGCGCCAAAAATCACCCGACCATTGTTGGTCATCTTGGTGACATCGATCACCTGGGCATTGGAGAGCTTGCCTTCGATCTCCTGGATACGTCCTTCGCAGAACCCCTGCTGCTCACGGGCGGCATGGTATTCGGCATTTTCCTTCAGATCGCCGTGCTCACGGGCATCGGCAATCGCTTCGATAATCTGGGGACGAAGCTCGGTCTTGAGATATTCGAGCTCTTCGCGCAGCTTTTCAGCGCCGCGAACAGTCATCGGAGTATGATTCATAGTCGAAACCTGGGTTGCTTGAAAAAAGAGACTGCGACCAAGCATCAGCCGGTCGCAGCAATCGGTTCGGATGGGGCATCTTAATATGAAGCCGGCACAAAATCCATGTCAGTGCCCCGACACAGATCCCACTTGCACACTTGTTTATGGCCGAGATCACTGTGCTTTCGGCACGGATATCGGCTCGGAAATCGTCGGTTTGCCCTGCATGATGGAGATCTCCACCCGTCGATTCATCCGACGGTTTTCGGCCGTCGTATTGGGCACCAGCGGCTGGGTATCGGCCATTCCCTGCACCACCAAACGACTCTGATCGAAACCGGGCACCTTGATCATCTGATGGGCTACCGCCACCGCACGCTGAGTGGACAAATCCCAATTGGAGCTGAACAGCTCGTTCTCGGTCGCTACGTTGTCGGTATGACCCGAGATGGTGATCTCCCCGGGAACATCCTTCAGCAGAGCGGCAACCTTGCGGATGACCGGCCAGAACTGGGGTTGCAAGAATGCAGAGCCGGCTGGGAAAGAGGCCTTCTCGCGGATCCGGATGATGATCTGCTGCCCCAAAGCCTCAATTTCGATGGCGCCATCCTGGATCTGATCCTTGAGCTGCTCGGCCAGTGCTTTAGCCAGGTTGTTGGACTGCTGCTGGGCCTGCTGCGCCGTTTGCGACGTCTGGGGGGTATCTCCCCCGGTCTGCTTGCCATCGCTTTTATCCTGGCCGCCCGCCTGTTCCGCCTCACCCGGCAGAAACTCCAGTTCGGTCTGGGTCATGTCGATGGTCTGCTGCATGATGGTATCGATCGGGGTCGGTTCGGGACGACCGGGTCTGAACTCCTGGGCGATGACGGACGTCCCCTTGGGAATGTCCTTCACTTCCAGAATGTTCTGCACCCCGAATGCGTTCTTCATGGAGCCTGCAATCTGCTTGAACTTGAGCACGTCCATCTCGGCAAACGACAGCAGCAACACGAAGAAACACATCAACAACGACATCAGGTCAGCGAAAGTCCCCATGTAGCCGGGCAGCCCTGGTGGCGGACATTTGCATTTAGACATTATGCCCCCTACTCGGTGCCATCATTGCGTTTGGACTGGTTCAGGTAGTTCTGCAGCATCGACTGGATCACCCGCGGGTTCTGACCATCCTGGATCCCCATGATGGCGTCGAGGATCAAGGCACGGCTCAAGCTCTCCTCGCCGCTACGCAGCTCCAGCTTGTCAGCGATGGGGATGGCGATCATGTTCGCTTCGATGGCCCCGTACAGGGTGGTCAGCAAGGCGACCGCCATGGCCGGGCCGATGGATTTGGGGTCGCTCATATTCGACAACATGGCCACCAGACCGACCAGAGTACCGATCATGCCCATGGCCGGACCGAGATCCCCCAGGGTGCGAAACACCTTGATGGCACTGGAGTGGCGCTCCGCCGTGAGATCGATGTCTTTTTCCAGCACCGAACGCACCACATCGGCATCGTGACCATCCACCAGCATGTCGATCCCCTTCTTCATGAAGGGACTGGGGATCTCGGCTGCCTCCAGTGCCAGAAAGCCCCCCTTGCGGGCGGCATCAGCCAGTTCAACCGCCTTGGCAATCAGGTCTTCCAGCTTGTCGCCCTTGTACATGAAGGCTTTGCCCGCCACCTTGAAAGCCATCAGGAACTGGCCAAGGTTGAACTTCATCATGGCGATAAAGATGGAGCCCAAGACGGTGATCATGACAGAGGGGACATCCACATACATGCTGACCGGACCACCCAGCAGCATGCCGTAGACGACCACCCCGAATCCCAGCACTACCCCTATCAGACTACCTAGATCCACAATCCCTACTCCTGTCACCGGTGCTTGTTGCTATTTATAGTTTGTTGAATTTTCTGCTATTGCGCCCCAGGCGGCAAGCACACATCCGCTCGGAATGATGTCTCATTATCGACCAATTGTCGGAGAGTTTGAGCCATGGGTGTTTTTCTGCCTCCCCCATGGGGGCGGTCGATGTTAATATAAGCCGTTTTTTTCAATCCCCGAGGATGGACATGGCCAGTAAAAAAATCGACCGTCTGAGTTTTGATGCCACTCTGGAAGAGCTGGAAACCATCGTTCATCAGCTGGAACAAGGTTCCTTACCGCTGGAAGAGGCACTCAAGCAGTTCGAACAGGGCATTCATCTGGTTCGCGCCGGTCAGCAGAAGCTGGAACAGGCCGAACAGAAGATCCAGATCCTGCTGAGCCAGGCCGATGGCAGTGAACAACTCGCCCCCTTCCAGCCAGAACAAGGAGAGGAGTGAGTGGCGCTGGACCAATTTTCCCGTCTGCATCGTCAACGTATCGACGACTGTTTGTCAGCACAACTTGAATCCTTGCCCGCCATGGCCCCGCGCCTGCGCGATGCCATGAAGTATGGCTTGCTGCTCGGTGGCAAGCGGGTACGCCCCTTCCTGGTCTACGCAGTTGGCGAAATGCTGGGAGTAAAAAGCGAACTGCTGGACGGCCCGGCCGCCGCGGTCGAGTGCATCCACGCCTACTCCCTGCTGCACGACGACCTGCCCGCCATGGACAATGACGATCTGCGTCGCGGCCAACCGACCGTGCACAAGGCTTTCGATGAAGGCACCGCCATTCTGGCCGGTGACGCCCTGCAGACCCTGGCCTTCTCCATCCTGGCCGATCACCCCCTGCCCGGCGAATTGATGGCCAACCGAGTGCGGATGCTGAGCGCCCTCGCCCGCGCCTCGGGATATTTAGGGATGTGTGGTGGTCAAGCCCTCGATCTGCAGGCCGAAGGACGTCAAATCAGCCTGGCCGAACTGGAGCAGATCCATCGCCACAAGACCGGCGCCCTCATCGAGTGCGCCGTCATGCTGGGGGCCCTGTGCAAGGCCGACGTGGATGAAGCGACCCTGGCCGCGCTACAGACCTATGCCGCCGCCATTGGCCTCGCTTTCCAGGTGCAGGATGACATCCTCGACATTACGAGCGATACCGCCACCCTGGGCAAGCCGCAAGGCTCCGATCTGGCGCAAGAGAAGAGCACTTATCCTGCGCTGCTCGGACTCGACAATGCCCGTGAACTGGCTCGCGAACTCCATGGTAAAGCCTTAACAGCATTGCAATCTTTACCCTACAATACCGACATTCTGGAAGCGTTTGCCGATTACATCATCGAGCGAACCCACTAAACGCTGGATAACAGTAACAATATGAGCGTTGATATTAGCAATTTCCCCAACCTGGCCCTCGCGGATACCCCGATAGAGCTGCGTTCTCTGCCCAAGGATCGGCTGCCTGCACTGTGCAACGAGCTGCGCGAGTATCTGCTGCGCTCGGTGAGCCGCTCCAGCGGCCACTTTGCCTCTGGTCTGGGCACGGTCGAGCTGACGGTTGCCCTGCATTACGTCTACAACACCCCGTTCGATCGCCTGATCTGGGATGTGGGCCACCAGGCCTATCCCCACAAGATCCTGACCGGACGTCGCGACCAGATCCACACCATTCGCCAGAAGGATGGTCTGCACCCCTTCCCCTGGCGGGGCGAGAGCGAATACGACGTCCTCAGCGTTGGCCACTCCAGCACTTCCATCGGTGCGGCGCTCGGCATGGCGGTCGCGGCCGAGAGTGAAGGATTGGGGCGCAAGGTGGTAGCGGTGATCGGCGATGGTGCCATCACGGCCGGGATGGCGTTCGAGGCGCTCAATCACGCCGGTGACGTCCACAAGGACATGCTGGTGATCCTCAACGACAACGAGATGTCCATCTCCGAGAACGTCGGGGCACTGAACAATCACCTGGCCCGGGTCATGTCCGGCAAGCTCTACACCACTATCCGCGAAGGCGGCAAGAAGGTGCTGGCGGGTCTGCCGCCGGTCAAGGAGCTGGCCAAACGGGCCGAGGAGCATCTCAAGGGGATGGTGGTGCCGGGCACCCTGTTCGAGGAGTTCGGCTTCAACTATATCGGCCCCATCGACGGCCACGATATCGACGCCCTGGTCGAGACCCTGCGCAACATGCGCAATCTCAAGGGGCCCCAGCTGCTCCACATCAAGACCAAAAAGGGCAAGGGCTACGAGCCGGCGGAGAAAGATCCCATCGGCTATCACGCCGTCCCCAAATTCAATCCCGACGAGTGCACCCTGCCCAAGAGCGGCGGCGGCAAGCCCACCTTCTCCGCCATCTTCGGCCAGTGGCTGTGCGACATGGCGGCGAAAGACGAGAAGCTGGTCGGCATCACCCCCGCCATGCGCGAGGGCTCCGGACTGGTGAAATTCAGCCAGCAATACCCGGATCGCTACTTCGACGTGGCCATCGCCGAACAGCATGCGGTCACCTTCGCCGCCGGCCTCGCCATCGCCGACAAGAAGCCGGTGGTCGCCATCTATTCAAGCTTCCTGCAGCGCGCCTACGATCAGGTGATCCACGACGTGGCCCTGCAGGATCTTCCGGTGCTGTTCGCCATCGACCGGGCCGGTCTGGTGGGGGCCGATGGCCCGACCCATCAGGGGGCGTTTGATATCAGTTTCCTGCGCACCGTGCCCAACATGGTGATCATGACTCCGTCCGACGAGAACGAATGCCGCCAGATGCTCTACACCGGTTACCTGCATCAGGGGCCGGCGGCAGTGCGTTATCCCCGAGGTAGCAGCCTGAGCGATGCCCCCGTCTCGCAAGAGATGCAGGTACTCGAGCTTGGCAAGGGTCGCGTGTTGCGGGAAGGCAAGGGCACCGCCATCCTGGCATTTGGTACCCTGCTGCAGCACGCCATGGCCGCCGCCGAGGCGCTCGATGCCACCCTGGTGGACATGCGCTTCGTCAAGCCGATGGATGAGGCGCTGGTGCTCTCCCTGGCCGCAACTCACGATCACTTCGTCACCCTCGAGGACAACGCCATCATGGGTGGTGCCGGCTCGGCGGTGAACGAATTGCTGATGCGCAACAAGCAGTGCAAGCCGGTGCTCAACCTGGGTCTGCCGGATCGCTTCGTGGAACAAGGCACCCAGCAGGAGATCTACGCCCTGCTGGGACTGGATGACGCCGGTATCCAGGCCAGCATTGAGCGCTGGCTGCAAGCCTGACGAAATTCCCCGCGAGCAATAAAGAAGGGCGCCGATATGGCGCCCTTCTTGTCATTCATGGTCTGGAACCTGTTCACAAATCGTCGCAACCGCTCCGTGAACAGGGCACCGTCAACCTTTGTAGATTTTGGGGTTGAACACATCCCGCAGCCAGTCACCCAAAAGGTTGATGACCAGCACCAGCACCACCAGGCAGATGCCCGGGAAGGCGGTGATCCACCAGGAGCCGGAGAAGATGTAGTTGAAACCCACGCTGATAAGGGAGCCGAGGGACGGCTGATCCACCGGCATGCCGAGCCCGAGGAAAGAGAGCGCCGCCTCACTCATGATGGCGTTGGCCACCTGCACGGTGGAGATCACCAGAATGGGCGACAGGCAGTTTGGCAGTATGTGACGGAACATGATGCGCGGGGCGCGAAAGCCCATCACCTTGGCCGCTTCCACATACTCCTTCTTCTTCTCCGCCAGCACGGAGGCGCGCACGGTCCGGGCATATTGCGGCCATTCGGCAATGCCGATGATCACCACCAGCATCAGGATGGCGAACTTGGAGTAGAACTCAGAGCCAAAGGTCGCCTGGAAGATGGCGGAGATGATAATGGCCACCATCATGGTGGAAAACGACAGCTGGACGTCGGCAAAACGCATCAGCAGGTTGTCGATGCGACCACCGAAGTAACCGGCCAACAGGCCGATGACGATACCAAGCACCAGCTGCAGCGCTACCGCGAATAGACCTATAGTCAGCGAGATGCGAGCGCCATAGAGGATGGTGCTCCAGATGTCGCGGCCCTGGTTGTCGGTACCGAGCCAGAAGCGCTCTTCGCCCCCTTCCAGCCAGGAGGGCGGCAATTCGGCATCCATCAGATCGAAGCTGGTCTGGTCATAGACGTTGTGCGGTGCAATCCAGGGCGCCAGCAGCGCCGCCAGCACAAACACCACGAAGACCGCAAAGCTGAACATGGCTACCTTGTCCCGCAGGAAGTAGTAGACGATGTCGGAGTTCTTGAAGCGCGCCCAGCGGCTCGGGCTCGCAGTTACTGCATTGCTCATGTGCTTACCCCTTAGCGGTCAAGTTGACGGTCGGGTTGATCAACCCGTAGAGCAGGTCGACCAGGGTGTTGGTCACCACGAAGATCAGGCCGACGAAGATGACGTAGGCGGTGATGAGCGGGGTATCGACCCGGTGAATGGCCTCGAGGAACAAAAAGCCGGTACCCGGCCACTGGAACACGCTCTCGGTCAGTATGGTGTAGGCCACCATGGTACCGATCTGCACACCGCCCACCGTGATGACCGGCAGCATGGTGTTCTTCAGGGCGTGCTGGTAGTAGACCTTGTTGTTGTCCAGCCCCTTGGCGCGAGCAAATTTGACGTACTCGGAGGAGAGCTGCTCCAGCATCTCGGAACGTACCAACCGGATAAACAGCGGCAGCATGATGGAGGAGAGCGACACCGCCGGTAGGATCA
Organism: Aeromonas sp. FDAARGOS 1407; assembly: GCF_019048725.1. Lineage (NCBI taxonomy): Bacteria > Pseudomonadati > Pseudomonadota > Gammaproteobacteria > Aeromonadales > Aeromonadaceae > Aeromonas > Aeromonas sp. FDAARGOS 1407. The sequence goes on along the minus strand of NZ_CP077399.1, from coordinate 1,837,404 downwards.
GGTGCTTGATGCCATCCCAGGTGAAGAAGCCGGACTCCCAGCCCAGCAGGTTGTAAGTCTCACCACGGCCGTAGGCAGGCAGCCAGCCCAGCTGGATGGAGAAGAGATACATCAGCATGATGGCGGTCAAAAAGACCGGGATCGAGATGCCGATACTGCTTCCCGCCATGATGATCTTGGTGGGAATACTGCGCGGGCGGATCGCAGAGTAGACCCCGAGCGGAATGGAGACCACGACGATGATGATCGCGGCGGCAAATACCAGCTCAAGGGTAGCCACCAGCTTGTCGAGGATCACCTCGAGAGCCGGTCGCTTGAAGAAATAGGAGGTGCCCAGATCCCCATGCACCGCATTCTTCAGAAAGCGGCTGTATTTGACCAAAAAGGGATCATTGAGGCCCATCTTGTCGCGCAGCTCCTGGCGCACGGACTCGGAGACGGATTGTCCCACCAGCTCGCGCAGCGGATCCCCCAGGTTGTCCTGGATGGAGAAGGCGACCAGGCTGATGACGAACATCACTATCACGGCCTGATAGAACCGTTTCAGCAGGAATGTAAACATGCTTGTCCTTCTACGTGGCCTGTGTCATGGCACAGGCTTCTGTTAGTGGGTGGCGCGACCTTGGCCGCGCCACCCCGTCCTTCCTTGCGACTTGCGCTTACTTGTTGACCACCAGGTCACCCAGGTAAGGGAAGTTCATTACGTTGACCACCGGCTTGATGTCGACGTTCTTCTTGGCACCATAAGCCAGATCTTCCCAGTGCAGCGGCACATAGGCGGCATCTTCAATCAGCATGGCTTCCACCTTCTGCAGGATGGCGGCACGCTTGGCCGGGTCTGTCTCGGTGTTCGCATCCATCACCATCTTGTCCGCTTCGGCGTTGGCATAGCCACCACAGTTGTACTGGCCCATACCAGTCTTGGCGTCCTTGGTGAAAGTCAGGAACTCGAAGAAGTTCGCGGTATCTTCGGTGTCGGAGTGCCAGCCAATCAGCTGCATGTCGGCGGCGCACTTGTCAAACTCCGGCCAGTACTGGGCCACCGGCATGGTCTTCAGATCCACTTTGATGTTGATCTTGGCCAGCATGGCGGAGACAGCCTGGGCGATCTTGACGTCGTTGACGTAACGGGCAGCCGGGGAGATGAAGCTCATCTTGAAGCCCTTCTCGTAACCGGCTTCCTTCATCAGCTCCTTGGCCTTGGCCAGATCATACTGGGGCACCAGCGCCTCGTTATAGCCTGCATAGCCTTTCGGGCTCAGCTGGCCGGCCGGGGTACCGAAACCCTTGTTTATCTTGTCGACGATACCCACCTGGTTAATGGCGTAGTTGATTGCCTGACGCACGCGCTTGTCTTTCAGCGCCGGGTTGGTGTTCTGGTTCAGCTCGATGATGATGGCACGGGTACCGGACAGGGTGACCAGCTGGGAATCCTTGCCGTTCTTCACGCGCTCCAGATCGTTCGGAGCAACCGGGTAAATCATGTCCACGTCACCACCCAGCAGGGCGGCCACACGGGTGGCGTCTTCCTTGATGGGCACCACGGTCAGGTTCTCGACGTTGCCCTTGGAAGCCTTGTCCCAGTAGTTGGCATTGCGCACGTATTCCAGCTTCACGCCCTGCTCGCGGAACTTGACGCTGAACGGACCGGTACCGGAGACATTGGTCGAGGCGAAGGAGTCACCGTTCTTGACGATCTCGGCCTTGTCCTTGCCCGCTTCGGTCTTGCCGGTATAAAACTTGGAGTCCATCGGGAAGATATAGGTTACGGTCTGCAGCACCAGCGGGAACGGCTTGGCGGTGACGAGATCCACGGTGAAATCATCCACCTTCTTGGCTTCGGCGATGGGATCGAAGATCGCCTTGAAGTCAGGGGAAGCCTTCAGACGGTTGACGGTCCACACCACGTCATCGGCGGTGAAGTCGTTGCCGGAGTGGAACTTGACGCCCTTGCGCAGGTGGAAGCGGACGGTCTTGTCGTCGATACGCTCATATTTTTCGGCCAGGCGCGGCTCAAACTGCAGGTCTTGGGTGTAACGCATCAGGGGATCGAACACCAGGTGGGACATTTCCAGAGTCTGGCCGGAGAGCTGCTCCTGGGGATCCAGCGAGGTGGCATCGGAAGCGACGCCTACCTTGATATCGGCGGCAGAGACACTGAACGCGAAACCGGCGGCAAACAGCGCCATGGCAATTTTGGACAATCCTTTCTTCATTGTTTTCTCCATGCTTTTGGCTTTTTTATTGACAGACAAACCGGCGAACCGGTGCTTTCCTAGCTTGCGATTTCCAGCCCCTCGCGGGACATTCCCTTGAACTCCGGCATCAGCGAGATCAGCTTGCGGCTGTACTCATGCTCGGCATTGGTAAACAGTTTCTCGGTCTCGGCCACCTCCACCAGGTTGCCGTGCTGCATCACCCCGATGCGATCGCACATCTGGCGGATGACCGGCAGATCGTGGCTGATGAACAGCATGGTGAGGCCGAGCTCCTTCTGCAGATCCTTCAGCAAGTTGAGGATCTGGGCCTGCACCGAGACATCCAGCGCCGAGGTGGGCTCGTCGCAGATGAGGAAGCGCGGACGGGTCGCCAGGGCGCGGGCGATGGAGATGCGCTGGCGCTGACCGCCGGAGAACTCGTGGGGATACTTGACCCCGGCACCGCGGCCGAGCCCCACATGCTCCAGTAGATCGCCGACGATCCCCTCGATCTGGCTCTCGCTGTCCGCCAGTTTGTGGAAGCGGATCGGCTCGGCGATGATGTCGCGCACCTTCATCCGCGGATTCATCGACGAATAGGGGTTCTGAAACACCATCTGCATCTGGCGACGCAATGGGCGACGCTCGCTCTCGCTCTTGAGCGCAGTCAGATCGATCCCCTCGAACACGATCTTGCCGGTGTCAGGCGGATAGAGGCCGGTAATGGCACGGGCGATGGTGGATTTGCCGGAACCCGACTCTCCCACCAGACCGAAGGTCTCCCCTTCGAAGATCTCGAAGCTGATGTTGTTGCAGGCCCGCACATACTGACGGCGGCTCGGGAAGATGGAGTCCTTGGTGACGAACTTGAGATCCACGTTCTCCACCCGCAGCAGGGCTCCTTCGTATGAGCGCTCATCCTGGCTCTGGCCGAGCCAGTGGGTCTTGAGATCGATGCTGGTATCCGGAGCGCCGGCATCCTCGATATAGGAGACCAGCGGGAAGCGCACAAGCTTGACGTCGGAGCGCGGTACCGCCGAGATAAGACTGCGGGTGTAGGGATGGTTGGGAGCCCCCAGCACCTGCTCGGTGGTGCCGAATTCCACCAGATCGCCGCGATACATCACAGCCACCTTGTCAGTGACGTTGGAGACCACCCCCATGTCGTGGGTCACCAACATGCAGCCCACCTGACGCTCCTTGCACAGGGTGCGGATGAGCTGGAGGATCTGATCCTGGATGGAGACGTCCAGCGCCGTGGTCGGCTCGTCGGCGATGATGAGCTCGGGGTCGCACGACAGGGCGATGGCGATGACCACCCGCTGGCGCATGCCGCCGGAGAACTGGTGCGGATACTGCTTGATGCGCAGATCCGGATTCGGGATCCCCACCGCCCCCATCAGCTCGAGTGCCTTGTCAAAGGCCTGCTGCCGGGTCAAATCAGTATTGGCGAGGATGGTTTCAACCAGCTGATGTTCGACGGTGAACAGCGGGTTGAGGGAAGTCATGGGATCCTGGAAGATGAACCCGATGCGCGAGCCGCGAATGGCCCGCATGTCGTTCTGGCTCTTGCCGGAGATGAGCTCACCGTTGAGATAGATATCGCCGCGGGCGATGCGACCGGGAGGACTCAACAGATCGATGACGGCATTGCCGATGGTGGATTTGCCGGCACCGGACTCACCCACGACGCCGACGATTTCCCCTTTTTCGATGGAGAAAGAGAGATCTTTGACTGCGGCCAGCACCCCATAGCGGGAGGGATACTCGATCCGCAAGTTCTTTACTTCGAGCAAGGACATGTTTACCTCTGCGGGGGACATCCGTCCCAAATAATTCGTCCGTAAATCAGCCGCAGATGCCGGTTGTTACCTTGGGCAATAGTTGCTCAATCCATGAGGCAGTGAAACCAGCGATCCGGGCGGGTTTTTTGCATTTTTTTGGAATAACCCGCGAGTAACTTAGACGGTTTGCCAACGGGTGTAAATGATTGAGTTATACAATTTCGCAATACTTTGCTCAGATAACCAGCAACACAGTAGATGAAAGTTATGATTTTCATCACAAATACAGCCTATAAACCCATCAATTACATTGTATCAATACTTTAATTTCAACAATGGCGCAACAGATGGCAATAAGCACTATTGCATTATTAGTAGCGAGCTTCGATTGAGTAGTGAATATTTATGTGAAATGGATTTTTACTGGCAGCATATGCCGACGAATGAAAATTAAGCAGATATAAATCGGGGAGGAGCAGAGCCGTCCTCCCCTGAAGGGGTTGCTCAGCCGAGCCAGAAGGCCAGCAATTGCATACAAAACAGGGCGAACAATCCGGCGATGAGATCGTCGAGCATGATGCCAAGCCCGCCGTGGATGCGACGGTCAAACCAGGAAATGGGCCAGGGTTTGAGCACGTCGAACAGGCGGAACAGTACGAAGCCGGCCACAACCCATTCCCAGCCAGCCGGCGCCGCTATCATGGTGATACCGAAGCCTATTACCTCGTCCCAGACGATGGCGCCATGATCCGGCATACCGATGGCATCGGTGGCGCTCTGGCAGATGCGAATGCCCGCCACAAAGCCCACCAGCAACAGGGCGATAAACCAGGGGGTAGCCAGACCACTCACCAGCAGGTAGAGCGGGATGGCGGCCAGGGTTCCCATGGTGCCCGGCGCCTTGGGGGAGAGACCGGAGCCAAAACCCACCGCCAAAAAATGGAGCGGGTTCTTCAGGTTCAGCCGTTTCAGCTCGGGCTTTATTCTGAACAAACTCATGCGAAGTGATCCCACCCTTTCAGCGCCAACTCGACCCCCTGCTCGCCGCGTACATAGTCGATCCCGGGATCACCGGCCACGATGCGACCAATGCGGGTAAACCTGACGCCACTGTGAGCCAGCGCCGTATCCAGGGCACCGCGGTGTTCTTCCGGCACGGTGAAGCAGAGCTCGTAGTCGTCGCCACCGGCCAGGGCCAGTTGCCACGCCTCCTGCTCGCTCACCGCATCCTGCAGCACCGGCGAGAGAGGCAGCAGATCCAGATCGATCTGGGCCCGCACGCCGGACGCCTTGAGAATGTGGCCAAGATCCGAGGCCAACCCGTCGGAGAGATCCAGCGCACTGCCCGCCAGCCCGCGCAGAGCCTGACCGGCCAGGATGCGGGGATGGGGGTGATCGAGCCTCGGCAGCACGGCTGCCAGCTGGTTCTCGTTGAGAGTACGCTTGCCGAGCAGATGGGAGAGCGCCAGGGCGGCGTCCCCCAGGGTGCCGGTGACATAGATGCCGTCGCCAGCCCGGGCGCCGCTGCGCATCAGGGCACGTCCGGCCGGCACCGAGCCTTTCACCGAGATGGTGATGGAGAGGGGGCCACGGGTCATGTCGCCCCCGACCAGGGCCACATTGTAGTACTCGGCAAGCTCGAGGAAACCTTCGGCAAAGCCGGCCACCCAGGACTCGTTGATGGCGGGCAGGGTCAGGGCCAGAGAGACCCAGCGCGGCTCGGCCCCCATGGCGGCGAGATCGGACAGGTTGACTGCCAGCGCCTTGTAGCCGAGATCCACCGGATCCATGTCGGGAAAGAAGTGCACGCCGCTCACCAGGGTATCCGTGCTCACCGCCAGCTGGGTATCGGGAGGCAGGGTCAGCAGGGCGCAGTCGTCTCCGGGGCCCATCACCACGTCCTTGCGGGCGTGGGGAACCTTGAAGTACTTATCAATCAGCTCAAATTCACCCATACAGTAAAAAGCCAGCAGTTAAGCTGGCTCCTCTCTTAGATGCTGTTGCTGCTCTTGCTGCGAAATCGTGATCAAGGCTCATCCGCTGCTCGGGCTCCTCATGTATTTCTATACACTCCGGCCCCTGCGCTGCTCTTCACCTTGCTGACGACTTCTCGTGACAGAGCTTCTATCAGCATTGAATGCTGATGAACGTCAGGATCAGCGCTTGTTCAGCGACTTGATCACCTTGTCCAGTACACCGTTGACAAACTTGTGGCTGTCATCGGCAGCAAAGGCTTTGGCCAGCTCGATCGCTTCGTTGATCACCACGCGCGGCGGTACATCATCACGACGGGTCAGCTCATAGGTCGCCAGACGCAGGATCGCCTTGTCCACCATGTCCACTTCTTCCAGCGGACGGGAGAGGAAAGGTGCAAACACCTTGTCCAGCTCGTTGCAGTGGAGCGATACCCCGAACAGCAGATCGCGGAAATAGTTCAGGTCCACACCCTTGGTGTCCTGATCGATCTTGAACTGTTCTTCGATGTCACCCACATTGGCCTTGGTCATCTGCCACTGGTAGATGGCCTGGGTGGCGCAATGGCGGGCTTTACGGCGCTCGGACGGTTTCAATGCATTTCTCCTCGTTACACGTCCAGTTCTTTCAGGACGTTGATCATTTCGAGCGCTGCCAGTGCAGCCTCTGCACCCTTGTTACCCGCCTTGGTACCTGCACGCTCGATGGCTTGTTCAATGTTTTCAGTGGTCAGTACGCCGAAGGCAACCGGAATTTCATATTCCATCATTACCTGGGCCATGCCCTTGCTGTTCTCGTTGGCGACCAGATCGAAGTGGTAGGTGCCGCCACGGATGACGGTGCCGACCGCCACGATGGCGTCGTATTGACCACTCTTGGCCAGTTTCTTGATGACCAGTGGCATTTCAACCGCACCCGGCACTTTCACCAGGGTCAGGTTGCTGTCCTGTACCTGGCCTTGACGCTTCAGTACGTCCACTGCGCCACTCACTAGGCTGTCGTTGATGAAGCTGTTGAAGCGGGCAACGACAATCGCAACGCGCGCTGCTGGAGCGGCAATATTTCCTTCGATAACCTTCATTGGAAATCCTGTATCTGTGCAATCAAAAGGGCCGGAGTCAAAAGTGCGCACATTCTAGCACAACAGACCCACGACAAAAACCATGGCCGCAACAGGCGGCCATGATAGTGATTTAAGCGAAATGAGCCGCTTATTCGCCGACGTATTCCACCACTTCCAGACCAAAGCCGCCGAGGGCATGGTACTTCTTCGGTGAACTCAGCAGGCGCATCTTGCCCACCCCCAGCGCCTTGAGGATCTGGGAGCCGACGCCGACCCGGCGCGAGGTGCCTTGCCACTTGGCCCCTTCCGGTGCCAGCCCCTTGTCGGCAGCCTCGAACCCCTTGACCCGGGCCAGCAGCTCGGCGCCATGGGCTTCCGCCCCCAGGATCACCAGCACTCCGCCCTCGTCGGCAATGCGGGCCATGGACTTGGGCAGCGGCCAGCTACGCGCAGCATGACGGTCGGTCAGCAACAGATCGCTCAGCACGTCGTGCAGATGGACCCGCACCAGGGTCGGCTGATCCGCCTGCACCTCGCCTTTCTTCAGGGCAAAGTGAACCTGGTTGTCGATGGTGTCGCGGAAGGTGAGGAGATCGAACTCGCCATATTCGGTGGGCAGCTTGCACTCGGCCACCTTCTCGACCGTGGTCTCGTGCTGATTGCGGTACTCGATAAGATCCGCAATGGTGCCAAGCTTGATGCCGTGCTGCTCGGCGAAGATCTCGAGGTCCGGTCGGCGCGCCATGGTGCCATCCTCGTTGAGGATCTCGACGATGACGGAGGCCGCCTCGTAACCGGCCAGACGAGCCAGGTCACAACCCGCCTCGGTGTGGCCGGCGCGGGTCAGCACACCGCCATCCTGCGCCATCAGCGGGAAGATGTGGCCCGGCTGCACCAGATCGGAGGCTTTGGCGTCCGGCGCCACGGCAGCCTGTACGGTCACGGCGCGATCGGCGGCGGAGATGCCGGTAGTGACCCCTTCAGCCGCTTCGATGGTCACGGTGAATGCGGTGGAGAACTGGGCGTTGTTGCGATCGACCATCAGCGGCAGCGCCAGCTGCTTGCAACGATCCCGGGTCAGGGTCAGACAGATGAGACCGCGGCCATAGCGGGCCATGAAGTTGATGTCTTCCGGGCGGACACAGGAGGCGGCCATGATGAGGTCCCCTTCGTTCTCCCTGTCTTCGTCGTCCATCAGGATCACCATCTTGCCAGCCTTGATATCGGCAATGATTTCCTGGGTTGTGCTCAGCGCCATGGGCTACTCCATCAATGTGCGTGGGGATTGAGCCTGCGGGCTCAACTCGACCTGGGTTTATGTGGCTCTAGATTGGGGCTCCCTGGCCCATTTCAATCGGAGCGGGATCACAGAACGGCGTTTTGCTTCGCCTCAGAGAAAACCGGCCTTGGCCAGCTTCTCCAGCGTCAGGTTAGAGGCCGTGCTCTCCTGGCTCTTGCCCATCATCAGCCGCTCCAGATAGCGGGCAATCTGATCCACCTCGAGGTTAACGCGCCGGCCCGGTTTCCACTGGGCTATGGTGGTCTCCTGGGCGGTGTGGGGCACGATAGTCAGGCGAAACAGATCCCCCTGCACCGCGTTGACCGTGAGGCTGATGCCATCCACCGCGATCGAACCCTTCTCGGCGATGTAGCGGGAGAGCGACCCTGGCGCCTTGATCCAGTACTCGATGGCGCGACCGCTGCTGGAGACGCTTTTCACTTCCCCTACCCCATCTACATGACCGGAGACCAGATGACCGCCCAACCGGGAGGTAGGCATTAAGGCCTTCTCGAGGTTGACTCTATCGCCCACCTTCGCCTCGGCAAAGCCGGTGCGGGACAGGGTCTCCAGCGATACGTCGGCGGTATAGCTCTTGTCACCCAGAGCCACCACGGTGAGGCAAACGCCGTTGGTGGCGATGGAGTCACCCAGTTTCACGTCGCCAAAATCCAGGGTCGGCGCGTGTACGGTGAGGGCCATGTCTTCGCCCTGGCGGCGCAGGCTGGCCAGGGTTCCCACCGCTTCGATAATTCCGGTAAACATGCAGATCACCTTGCTGATGACGAGGCCGGCCCGGCCCCGCTGAAAATGAAAAGTTCAGGTTATCTTTAGCCATGGTACGAGTGGCTTGCGCTCCCTCACACGACTAACCGTGGAAGCTGCCGGCTCGTCAGGCAATCCTGGCCGTGATGCGAATATCCTGCCCCACCAGCCGTACATCTTTGATATTGAGCTTGGGCGCCTGGAACAGACGGGTGAGCCCGGGCAGGTGGAACAAGCCGCGCCCCTCATCCCCCATCAGTTTCGGTGCCTGATAGAGCACCAGCTCATCCACCAGCCCCTTGTCCAGCAGGGCGCCGCACAGCCGCGGCCCCGCTTCCACCAGTACCGAATTGACGTTCTGCTTGGCCAACTGCATGAAGAGGCTGACCAGGTCCAGCCTTCCCTCGTGCAGCGGCAGCGCCAGTTGTTGCACCCACGCAGGCCACTCTCCGCCGGCCTGGTGGCGGGCCAGCAGCACAGGACTCTCGCTCTGGAACAGGGGCAGGTCGGGGGTCAGGCGATTTTGCGAATCGACGATGACCCGCAGCGGCTGGCGCAGGGTCTCCTTGGGATAGGCGGCCTTGACCGAGGAGGGCAGCTCATCCCAGCGCACGGTTAGGGAGGCGCCGTCAGCCAGCACGGTTTCGGCGCTGGAGAGCACCGCATCGTGGCGGGCCCGCAGCCGCTGCACGTCGCGGCGCGCATCGGGGGAGGTGATCCACTGGCTTTCGCCGCTCGCCATGGCGGTGCGGCCATCGAGACTGGCGCCAAGCTTGACCGTCACCAGCGGAAACGCGGTGCGCATCCGCTTGAAAAAGCCCGGGTTAAGCGCCTCGGCCTCGGCAGCCAGCAGGCCGAAATCAGCCTTGATCCCCGCCTCGGAGAGCATGCGCAGGCCGCGACCGGCCACCTGGGGGTTGGGATCCACCATGGCGGCCACCACCCGGCTCACTCCGGCCTTGATCAGCGCCTCGGCGCAGGGCGGGGTACGACCATGGTGGGAACAGGGTTCCAGGGTCACGTAGGCGGTGGCGCCGCGAGCCTCTTCACCCGCGGCGTGCAGGGCATAGACCTCGGCATGGGGTTCACCGGCACGCTGGTGCCAGCCCTCCCCCACCACTTCGCCGGCCTTCACCAGCACGGCGCCGACACAGGGGTTGGGCGCCGTGGTGTAGCGGCCACGACGGGCCAGTTCGAGGGCCCGACTCATCCATCGGTAATCGTCTTGACTAAACATCTGGGCTCCCGTTACAGGCGAGAAAAGAGGGTCATTCATACAAAGCCTGATGCAGGCTTACTTCTCCAGCTTGGCAATCTCTTCGCCAAACTCGCGAATATCTTCAAAGCTGCGGTAGACGGAGGCGAAACGGATATAGGCCACCTTGTCGAGCCCCTTGAGTTCGTCCATCACCAGATTGCCTACCAGCTCGGAGGCGACTTCACGCTCGCCGGTGGCGCGCAGGCGGGACTTGATATGGTTGACCGCCTTTTCGATGGCCTCCATGCTCACCGGGCGCTTCTCCAGCGCCCGCAGAATGCCGGCACGCAGCTTGTCCTCGTTGAACGGCTCGCGCGAGCCGTTGCTCTTGATGACCCGTGGCATCACCAGTTCGGCCATCTCGAAGGTGGTGAAACGCTCGTGGCAGAGCAGACACTCACGACGACGGCGCACCTGATGGCCTTCGGCCACCAGGCGAGAATCGATCACCTTGGTATCAACGGCACTACAGAAAGGGCAATGCATCGGACCTCCGGCGTTAACAGAAACGGGCTCCTGCCCCACGGGGCCAGGCACTAGGCCGCTCAGTGTAACACGGCCATCCAAAACCGGTAAAAGCCCAGAAAAAACAATGCCACCCGAGGGTGGCATTGCTCTTCAACTTGAAAGTCAGGCTGATTATGCATAAACCGGGAAACGGCGGCAGATGTCCAGCACCTTCTCGCGGGTGTTGGCCAGCACTTCGTCATTGTCGTGGTTGTCCAGCACGTCGCAGATCCAGTGGGTCAGCTGGATGGACTCGGCTTCCTTGAAACCACGGCGGGTGATGGCCGGGGTACCAATACGCACACCGGAGGTGACGAACGGGGAACGCGGATCGTTCGGCACCGAGTTCTTGTTGACGGTGATGTTGGCTTTGCCCAGCGCTGCGTCGGCGTCCTTACCGGTCAGCTCGCGGCCGATCAGGTCAACCAGCATCAGATGGTTGTCGGTACCGCCGGAGACGATCTTGTAACCGCGCTCGATGAAGGTGGCGGCCATCGCCTTGGCGTTTTTGACAACCTGGGCCTGGTAGGTCTTGAACTCGGGCTCCAGCGCCTCTTTGAAGGCTACGGCCTTACCGGCGATGACGTGCATCAGCGGGCCACCCTGACCACCCGGGAAGACGGCGGAGTTGAGCTTCTTGTACAGATCTTCGTCGTCAGCGGCGGAGAGGATCAGACCACCGCGCGGACCGGCCAGGGTCTTGTGGGTGGTGGAGGTGACCACGTGAGCATGGGGAACCGGGTTCGGGTAGACGCCAGCGGCGATGAGGCCAGCCACGTGAGCCATGTCGACGAACAGGTAGGCACCGATCTTGTCGGCGATCTCGCGCATGCGGGCCCAGTCGACGATGCCGGAGTAGGCGGAGAAGCCACCGATCATCATCTTCGGCTTGTGCTCAACGGCCAGACGCTCCATCTCGTCGTAATCGATCTTGCCGGACTCGTCGATGCCGTAGGGAATGATGTTGTACAGCTTGCCGGAGAAGTTGACCGGGGAGCCGTGGGTCAGGTGACCGCCGTGGGCCAGGTTCATGCCCAGCACTGTATCGCCCGGCTGCAGCAGGGCCATGTAGACGGCGCTGTTGGCCTGGGAGCCGGAGTGCGGCTGCACGTTGGCGTAGGTGGCACCGAACAGCTCTTTGGCGCGCTCGATGGCCAGGGTTTCGACCACATCCACATACTCGCAACCACCGTAGTAGCGCTTGGCCGGGTAGCCTTCGGCGTACTTGTTGGTCAGCTGGGAGCCCTGGGCTTCCATGACGCGGGGGCTGGTGTAGTTCTCAGACGCAATCAGCTCGATATGCTCTTCCTGACGACGGGTCTCGTCTGTGATGGCCTGCCACAATTGCGGATCATAATTGGCGATGGTCATGTCACGTTTCAACATCCGTTTCTCTCCTGAAAATCGTTTGCGCGTTAGGTGAAGTGGGGCAGCGCATTGTAACGTGAGCTGGATCAAAGAGACAGTCCAACCACCCAAAAAAATGTTGAATTTATGTTGTAAAAAACGAGTGCGATCACGTCTTCAGATCTGAAGGCCCCCCTCCTCGATCAGGATGCCGGGGGAACATTGTGTGAAAGCCACGCTTCCAACGCTTGCTGCGCCGCCTCGAAACGCCCCCTCAATGTGCCAGGATCCCCCTCTCCTGCCTCCAGCACGGCGCAGTAATCGGCAAATTCTCCGAGCCCCAGGGCCAGGGCGCTCCCCTTGAGCTTGTGGGCCAGAGATCGCCTCTGCTCTTCATCATCGCTTTGCTCCAGTCTGGCGACCAGCTCGCCACCCTGGCTGGCGAACAACTCGGCCAGCTGGCGGATGCGCGGCCCGCCCAGCAGGTGCAGGTCAGCTTCCAGCACCGGGTTGGCGATCCGCGTCGGCTCAGCCGGGACGGGCGGCAAACCCTGATCGACAAGCAGTGGTGCGGCAGGCTCGCCCTCTTCCTGAAACTGGCGTTCGATGGCGCTGGCCAGGGCCGCCAGTCGCACCGGCTTGCCGACGAAATCGGCAAACCCGGCGGCGAGACAGTGGCGGATATCCTCCGGGTACATCTGGGCAGAGATGGCGATGGCAGGCAGGCCGCAGCCATGCTCCTCCTCGCTGATGGCGACCAGATCCTCGCGCAACGTCATGCCATCCATGTCAGGCAGGTTGATGTCAAGCAGGGCCAGTTCGAAGGGGCGCTCGGTCACCCGCGCCAGCGCGGTGCGTCCGTCTTCGGCCAGAGTGACCCTGTGGCCGAGGCGTGCCAGCATGCCCTGGGCCACCAGCCGGTTGATCTCGTTGTCCTCCACCAGCAGGATCTCCCGCGGCTGGCCGAGGCGCACCGGCTGGGAGCTCGTCGGCAACCGGGCAGCCGAGCGCTGCAGCGGCAGGCTGAAGCTGAATTCACACCCTTGACCCGGTTCGCTGGAGAGATTGAGCTCTCCGCCCATGGCCGCCACCAGCCGGCGGCTGATGGCAAGCCCCAGCCCTGTGCCCCCCTGATGGCCCATGTCCCGCTTGCGCTGGCGGAAGGCCTCGAACACCGCCTCCTGCTCCCCCACCGGGATGCCGGGGCCCGTGTCTTTCACCACGAAGCGGATGCAAGGCTCGGCACAGGGCCCCGCACAAGCCAGAGGGGCCACCACCAGGGTGATGCGCCCCTCGCCGGTGAACTTGACCGCATTGCCCAGAAGGTTCGCCAGCACCTGGCGTAGCTTGCCCACATCCCCCTCCACCACGGGGGGGAGCGAAGGGGCATACTCCAGCGCCAGCGCCACCCCTTTTCCCTCGGCCTTCGGTCTGAACAGGGCAATAAGCTCATCGGCGAGCTGATGGAGGGGGAAAGGCTCGCGGCGCGCCTCCACATGGCCCGCCTCTATCTTGGAGTAGTCGAGGATGTCGTTGAGGATCTCCAGCAGGGATTCGCCGCTGTGCTCGATGGCGGCCAGATAGCGCTGTTGGGTCTCGCTGAGATGGGTGTCCTCCAGCAGGGTGAGACCGCCCAGTATGCCGTTCATGGGGGTGCGGATTTCGTGGCTCATGGTGGCGAGGAACACCGACTTGGCCCGGTTGGCCTGCTCTGCCTCGGCGCGGGCCAGCCGCTGCTTCTCCACCTCTTCGTTGAGGCGCGCATTGGCATGGCTGAGCTGTTCCGTGCGCTCCTCGACCCGCGACTCCAGCTCCCGCTGGTAGCGGCCAAGTTCGATGGCATTGTCACGAAACACCTGCAGTGCTCGCGCAAGCTCCGCCAGCTCGTCGCGTCCCGCTTCCCCGACCGGCGTCAACGGCGTCAGATCCCCCTTGGCCAGGCGGCTCATTCCCTCCACTGCATGTTGCAGCGGCCAGACTATGCGGCCATAAACCATGCGCCACATCAGTAGGATGAGCTGCACCAGGGTGAACAGACCGATCACCATCAGGGCCTGTTCCAGCAGTTGCAACCGGGCGCTCAGGGCCTGCTGGCTCTCCCCCAGGGAGTCCCGAGCCTTGTTCACCAGGCTACCAACCTGACGGTTGAGGCTCTCCATCAGGGCCTCGTTGGCGGCGGCCAGCACTCGCAGCGCCTCCCCCTTGCCGAGCCAGTCGCTGCGCAGCTGCACCAGCCGATCGCTTTGCTCCAGCACAGTCAGCGCCTGCTCCACCGCCTGGCGGCGCGCCGGATCCGTCACAGCCCCGGATCGCAACCGCAGGATGGCCAGCTCACGGCGCACGTCCTGCAGCAGGGTTTGCAGCCCTTCCTGCTGCTCGCTGCGCCAGATCTCCTCGATGCGCTGCTGTTGCATCAGGGTGCGATGGCGCAGCTCCGTCATCTGCTCCAGCCAGTCGAGATCCTGCTCCAGCAGCCGATCGATAGCCCGATCTGCAGACCGTCCTTGCAGTGAATAGAGGGAGCCGAGCCCCGCCACCATCACAGTTTCAGCGTTCTCCATCTGGCTGCGGGCCAGCTCCGCCACCTGACCGGCGGCCGCCACCAGGCGGGATCGCAGGGCACTACCTTCAGCCATTAACGTGAGACGCTCCCCTACCAGCCAGCCCTGCTGGCCCAGGTTGCCGATGATGGTCTGGCTGAGCTGGTGCAACTCATCGGGCGTCTGCTTGCCACCCCCATGGCCCAGTTGCTCCAGCACGCGCTGCATCTGCTGCCCCTGCAGGGTGAGCAGCCGCCCCTGATGCTCCCGCTCCCCTTCGCTGGTCGCGGAGGCCAGCAGGTGGGAGGAGCTCTGGATCTCGCCGCTCAGCCGCGCCAGGGTGCGGGCCAGCTCCTGATCCGCCAGGGTCTGCTGTACCCCCTGCTCCAGCTGACGCAGATGAGTGAGCCCGATCCACCCCAGCAGGGAGGCGCTCAGGGTCAACAGCGCCATCAGGGAGAAGGCCAGCAACAACTTGCCGCCCAGGCCGGAAAAGATTCTCACGAGAAGTACCTTGGTTGTGGTCGACTTTGACCGGATAATATGGCTCCACACTTTAACAAAACCCCTGGCCATGCGAAGCGTCTATCTCTCCCTGCTGCTCATCTTGCTCCCGGCCTGTGTCCACGCCTTCGAGGTAGATCACTGGCCCGGCGGCACCTTCAGCGGCAAACCGGTCAGCCTCGACTGGCCAGCGCCAGCCCCCCTTGCTCGCCCCCTGACCCTGTGCGCCCTCTATCCCCATCTGCGCGACGCCTACTGGCTGTCGGTCAATCAGGGCATGGTGGAGGAGGCAAAGCGGCTCGGCGTGAAACTGCGCATTCATGAGGCGGGCGGTTACGGCGCCATCACCGAGCAGCGCCAGCAGTTGCAGCAGTGCGTGAGCGAGGGGAGCGACGCCATCCTGCTCGGCGCGGTGAGCTACGACGGCCTGAACGAGGCGATCACCGCCAGCCCGCTGCCGGTATTCGGCCTGGTCAATGATCTGCCCGCCGGGCTGGTGCGGGCCAAGGTGGGGGTCTCCTGGTACCAGATGGGCTGGCAGATTGGCCACTGGCTGGCACAGCGCCACCCTGCCGGCAGCCCGCCGGTCTCGGTGGCCCTCTTCCCCGGCCCGCAGGCGAGCGGCGGCAACAACTTCGTCGAGCCGGGTTTTGCCGACGGCATCAAGGGAAGCGCCATCAGGCTGGTGACCACGGCGCGCGGTGACAACAGCCGCGAGATCCAGCGTACCCTGGTGCAGCAGACCCTGGCTCGCCATCCTGACCTCGACTATCTGGTGGGGGGCGCCATCGCCGCCGAAGTGGCGGTCAACGAGCTGGCGCAGCGCCAGCTCGATCGTCCCAAAGTACTGAGCACCTACTTCAGCCACGGGGTCCAGCGCGGCCTGCGCCGGGGCAAGATCCTGGCCGCCAACAGCGATCAGATGCGCCAGCAAGGACGCCTTGCGGTGGCCCAGGCAGTCTGCCTGCTGCAAAAGCCCGATGCTGGCGAATGCCAGTGCCCGCGGGTGATGGGCCCCCCCATCCTGACCCTGGAGGCCCCTCTGGCCGACCCGGGCAACTCCTTGTCTGATGGCGCTTTTCGCCCCGTCTACCGGGTCGGCACCGACGCCAGCGGCAAGTAACGCCACCAAACTCAAGGAAGAAGTGATGAGAACATTGCATGCAAGCTGCCTGTGCGGCGCCGTCACCCTGACTCTGCCGGATCAATTCGACTACATGGGCAACTGCCATTGCAGCGAGTGCCGCAAGTTTTCAGGGGCGGATTACGCCTCCGTCGGCGGGCTGGATGGTGACAAGGTCAATGTGGTGAAGGGCATTGATGCCATCAGCCGCTATGAGAAATCGGCGGAGACAACCCTCGCCTTCTGCCGCCATTGCGGCTCCAGCCTGTTCAGCCAGAAGCGCAGCAGCGGCAAGATCAATCTGAGGCTGGGAGTGCTGGACGAAACGCCCAGCCAGCGCCCCGCCTTTCACATCTTCGTCGGCTCCAAGGCGCCCTGGCATCAGATAGGGAACGACTGCCCGCAGTTCGACACCCGGCCACCGGCCTGAGTCCCTCTTGATATGACGGCCTGCTCGGGGAAAAGCATCAGGCCCTGATATGGCGCCCCTGGTTTTAAGAGGCTATCTCGCCGGCAAACAGGTAGCCTTCCCCGTGCACTGTGACAAACAGCTGGGGATCCCGGGGATCTTGCTCCATCTTGCCTCGCAGCCGGCGGATCAGCACGTCTATGGTGCGATCACTCGGGCCATCGCCGCGGTGGCTGGTGAGGGCCAGGATCCGCTCCCGGCTCAGCACCCGCCCGGCGTTGGCGATAAAGGCCACCAGCACCTCGTACTCCGCCTTGGTCAGGCGCACCGGCACCCCGTCCTTGCTGAGCTGGCGACGGGGAATATCGAAGCGCCAGGGGCCGAAGCGCACCGCATCGTCTGCAACCGCCGGCTCGCACGGCGTTGCCGCGGCCAGGGAGATGCGCCATAGCAGGTTCTTGACCCGCACCAGCAATTCCCTGAGCTCAAACGGCTTGGTGACATAGTCGTCGGCCCCCATCTCAAGGCCAACGATCCTGTCCACCGCATCGCTGCGACCGGTGACCAGGATGATCCCCACTGTGCTGCGGGCGCGCAGTTCACGGGTCAGCAGCAAGCCATCCTCCCCCGGCAGGTTGATGTCCAGCATCACCAGGGCCACCTCCTGCTCTGCCAGCACGGCCCGCATCTCCTGGCCGTTTTCGACCGCGGTCACCCGATAGCCTTCCCGTTCGAAATAGCCGGTCAGCTTCTCGCGGGTGACGGCATCATCTTCAACAACCAGAATGTGGTGGCTCATGGGCAAGGTCCGCGGCGTTCAACAAGGGAGGGTTATTCTATTCATATTTTGTCATAAATACCCCTATTTCATTAATTTCCGACGGCAGCCCTGTTCACAACGCCTCCCTATCATGGCCTCCATCAAAAAAGTGATGTGAGAGACCATTATGAAAAAACTGTGGCATTTCCTGCGCACACCCAGCCGTCGCTGGTCGGTGCTGGCGCTGGTTCTGGCCGGCGTCGGGGTCACCCTGGCCGGTACCGTTGGCTTGCACTACGGCTTCGAGAAGACCAGTACCCTCGAGTTCTGTATCTCCTGCCATACCATGAAGGACACCGTGTACCCCGAGTACAAGGAGTCCATTCACTTCAAGAACGCCTCCGGCGTCCAGGCCGTCTGTACCGACTGCCACCAGCCGAAGGACTTCGTCGGCAAGGTGGCCCGCAAGATGGAGGCGGCCAACGACCTCTATCAGCAGTACATCGGTCACAGCATCGACACCCAGGAGAAGTTTGAAGACCGGCGTCTGCACCTGGCCGAGAAGGTCTGGGCGCGCATGAGCAGCCAGAACTCCAAGACCTGCAAGTCCTGCCACAGCTACGACAACATGGACCACGCCAAGCAGTCTCCTGCCGCCGCCAAGGCGATGACCGAGGCCGCCGCGAAAAACATGAACTGCATTGAGTGCCACAAGGGCATCGCCCACGAACTGCCGAACATGGCGGGCGGCTTCCGTGCCACCTACGCCACCCTGGCAAACGAAGCCCAGCAGGCACCGGCCGCCGAGACCCTCTACACCCTGGGTGAGAAGGATCTCTACGCAAGCGAAGAGAGCACCGATCCGGTCGGCAAGCTGCTGCCCGCCTCCCGCATCGAAGTCGTGGCCCGCAGCGGCGATCGCCTCAAGGTGACCATCGAAGGCTGGCGCGAAACCGAAGGCAAGGGCCGCGTGCTGAGCGAGTACATGGGCAAGCGAGTCTTCGTGGCCACCATCCGTGACGAGCTCAAGGCAAACGAGAAGATCCTGAAACAGGAAACTGACAGCGCCACCCATATCAAGTGGGAACAGGTGCAGGTTCAGGCCTGGGTCGATGGCAAGGGCCTCGAATCCTCCCTCAAACCGATCTGGGATTATGCCGGCGAGATGTACAAGTCCACCTGCAACTCCTGCCACGCGGCGCCGAATCCGGCTCACTTCACCGCCAACGGCTGGATCTCGGGTCTCAAGGCCATGTCCGCCTACTACCGCCTGAGCAAGGAAGAGGAGCGCACCCTGCTCAAGTACCTGCAAAACCATGCCGCCGATACCGGTGGTCAGGGCAGCCACTAATTCCGGATTCGAAAGAGGAATAACAAGATGATCAATATTTCCCGTCGTGGTTTTCTGGGTGGCTTGCTGGCCAGCGGTGCCAGCGCCCTGATCGGCCCCTCCCTGCTCGGTCGCGCCGTGATGGCCGCCGAGTCCGGCGAAAAACTGGTGCAGTCCGGCTCCCACTGGGGCGCCTTCCGCGCCCGTGTGGTCAACGGCCGCTGGGTCGAGACCCTGCCGTTCGAGCATGACAAGCATCCGACCGAGATGCTCAAGGCCCTGAGTGAAGTGGTCTACAACCCCTCCCGCATCCGCTACCCCATGGTGCGTCTGGACTGGCTGCGCAAGGGCCACCAGTCCGACACCAGCGAGCGCGGCCAGAACCGCTTCGTGCGGGTAACCTGGTCCCAGGCGCTGGACTTCTTCTATCACGAGCTGGAGCGGGTGCAGAAGACCTATGGCCCGAGCGCCCTCTACGCCGGTCACTCAGGCTGGCAGTCGGTCGGCAAGCTGCACTCCGCCGGCGCCATGCTGGGCCGCGCCATGAACCTGCACGGTACCTATCTGGCCAAGGCCGGTGACTACTCCACCGGCGCCGCCCAGGTGATCCTGCCCCACGTGGCGGGCGCCATGGAGGTGTACGAGCAGCAGACTTCCTGGCCCTTGGTGCTGGAGCACAGCAAGACCATCGTCATCTGGGGTTCTGATCCCATCAAGAACCTGCAGGTGGGCTGGTTGGTGCCGGATCACAGCGTCTACGAATACTGGGCACAGCTGAAAGAGAAAGTGGCCAAGGGCGAGATCAAGGTCATCAGCGTCGACCCGGTCAAGTCCAAGACCCAGAAGTACCTCAATTGCGATCAGGTGACCCTGAACCCGCAGACCGACGTGCCCCTGATGCTGGGTATCACCCATACCCTCTACAGCGAAAAGCGTCACGACGAGGCCTTCCTCAAAAACTACACCACCGGCTTTGACAAGTTCCTGCCTTATCTGCTGGGCACCAAGGATGGCCAGGTGAAGGATGCCGAGTGGGCCTCCGCCATCTGTGGCGTGCCTGCCGAGACCATTCGCGAGCTGGCGCGCACCATGGCCAGCGGCCGCACCCAGCTCATCGGCGGCTGGTGCGTGCAGCGTATGCACCACGGCGAACAGTACGCCTGGATGCTGGTGGTACTGGCCTCCATGCTGGGCCAAATTGGCCTGCCGGGCGGCGGCTACGGTTTTGGCTGGCACTACAACGGCGCCGGTACCATCACCAGCACAGGCCCCATCATGTCCGGCTTCAGCTCCGTCATTCCCGGGGTCAAGCCGCTGCACAACGGCGACTGGAAGGGCTACTCCAAGTTCATCCCGGTGGCCCGTTTCGTCGACTGCATCCTGAACCCGGGCAAGACCATCGCCTTCAACGGTCAGACCATCACCTACCCGGAGATGAAAATGGCGGTGTTCTGCGGCAACAACCCGTTCCACCACCAGCAGGATCGCAACAAGATGATCGCCGCCTGGCGCAAGCTGGAAACCGTGGTGAGCGTGGATCACCAGTGGACCGCCAGCTGCCGCTTCGCCGATATCGTGCTGCCGGCCACCACCACCTATGAGCGGGATGACATCGAGCAGTGGGGTTCCCACTCCAACGCCGGCATCCTGGCCATGCACAAGGTGGTCGAGCCGCTGTTCGAGGCGCGCGACGACTACGACATCTTCGCCGATCTGTGCCGTCGCTTCGATCGCGAGGCCGAGTTCACCGGGGGCAAGACCAAGCTGGAGTGGATCCAGAGCATCTATGACGATGCCCGCCTGCAGGGCCGCGGCATCGGCATCCGCCTGCCCCGCTTCAGCCAGTTCTGGCATGGTGAAGGCTTCGTTACCTTCCCGGCGGGCAAGCCCTGGGTGCGTCACGAGTCGTTCCGTCAGGAGCCTGATCTGGAACCGCTGGGCACTCCGTCCGGTCTTATCGAGATCTACTCCAAGACCATCGCCGACTACGGTTACGCGGATTGCCCGGGCCACCCGGTCTGGATCGAGCCTTACGAGCGCTCCCACGGCGGCCATGGCAGCAAGCAGTTCCCGCTGCACCTGCAATCCTGTCACCCGGACAAGCGCCTGCACAGCCAGCTCTGCTCCTCCGACAACTACCGTGCCACCTACACGGTACAGGGTCGCGAGCCTGTCTATATGAACCCGCAGGACGCCAAGGCACGCGGGCTCAAGGACGGGGATCTGGTGCGGGTCTTCAACGGCCGCGGTCAGGTTCTGGCCGGTCTGGTGGTGAGCGAAGACTACGCCCCCGGCGTGGTGCGCATCCAGGAAGGTGCCTGGTACGGCCCGCAGGAAGGCGGCAAGGTGGGGACTCTCTGTACCTATGGCGATCCCAACGTGCTGACCGCGGACATCGGCTCCTCCAGCCTGGCGCAGGCCACCACGGCCCACACCGCCCTGGTGGAGATCGAGAAGTTCCAAGGGCAGGCGCCAGCCGTCACCGCCTTCGGGGCACCGGAATCCGCCAAGGGCATCGATCCCATGTTCCCGGCACTGTGAACCAGGGGGACGAAAGTTCCCCCTTGAGTTTCCTTTATTTTTAAAGTCGTTAGAATCGGGAGCCTCTATGGCTCCCGATTGTCATCCACGGAGGAAAAATGCAGGAATTTATGGCTACCAGCGAACGCCGGGCCGAGCTTTACTGGTGGTTCTCCACCCTGTTCGCTGCCGAACTCAGTGATGCACAGATCGCTGAATACGACACCTACGACGTGCGCAGCTTCTTGAAGAGCCTCTCAACCCTCGACCCCATGCGCGAGGCAGTGGCCGAACTGAACGATGCCATCGCCCGCCTGCTGGTGCGTCCCGATCGCCAGCTGGAGCTCGCTGCCGACTTCGCCGGCCTGTTTCTGGTCGATCCCAAGCAGGGTGCCCTGCCCTATGAGTCGCTCTACCGCGGTGATGGCAAGCTGTTGATGCAGGCCCCTATGGCCGAGATGCAGGCTCGCCTCGATCGCCTGGGCATCAACATCAGCGAGAAGTACAAGGAGCCCGCCGATCACCTGGCCATCGAGCTGGATCTGATGGGCAACCTCATCATCCGCGCCGCCGAGGCGACCACGGCCGCCCAGCGCGAGGAGTGGCTCAAGGAGCAGGAAGCGCTGCTGCACCATCACCTGCTGGGGTGGTTCGAGCAGTTCGAGAGCGCCTGTCGCGCTGCCGACGAATTCGGCTTCTACGGGGCGAGTGCCCGTCTGCTGGGGGTATTCCTCAAGATGGATGCCAACTACCTGAGCCTGATCAAACCGGCCCAAAGCGCCGGCTAAGCCGATGAAGACAGCCCTGCTCCTGATCGCATGCTGGCTGCTGGCCCTGATCCCGCTGGATCAGGGCATTACTCCCCTCGCCGTGCTGCTGTTCAACCCGGACAGAGAACTCTACGGCACCGCCCAGCTCACCGGCTTTGCCGGCATACTGCTGACGCTCTATCTTGCCAATCTGGGCGTCGAGGTGGTGCTGCGCCGCCGCTTCCAGATAGCGGGCATGCTGGCCCTGCTGGCCTCCTGGATCGATTTCATCAATAGCAGCGGCACCGAGAGCCACTGGTTGCTGCTCTACGCCATGGCGCTGCCTTTCCACCTGATCGGCTGGCTGGTCTTCGTGCGGGGTATTCAGGCCTTCGGCCGCGAGAAGGGGTGACGGCCTACTGGCCGCCGATTTCCAGCTGCCAGCTGTCATCCCGTTCGTTGAGATAGCGGGTCAGAGGAGAGTCGCCCTGATAGCGGGGCGTTTTCTTGAACTGGAGCGGGAATGGTTCATCGACCAGCGACTGGTTCAATGAATCGGCTACCTGTTCACGTACCGATGGCGCCAGTCCAGCCCCCTGTTCCACATAGCCCTGGCCGGCAAAATCCGATTCGAACGCGGGGGCCTCAAACTGCCAGGCCGCGGCCAGCAACATCAATCCAATCATCAAACAAACTCCTCTTTATCGTCTCTCATACGCCTTGTTTTCCGTATTTTTGCCGCATCTTATGCTCGAGGAAAGAGCAAGGCCGCTATTAATGCCTTTATCAGAGGGAGAATCTCTCCGTAGATGCCCTTGCTGCCTGGTCTGAACGAGGTTTTTGCCGCCCTCTGAGAACGATCACCTAACCCCAGCTGACTCCCTACCCGAGAGTTCGTGCCATACTGAAATCCACTTAAGTAACAAATCAGTCAATGCCGAGGTCTTCATGGACGGGAAGCTTTTCAATGCCGATGCCGAGGCACTCCTGACCCAGCTGTCTGATCACACCGTTCTGGAACAGCTGATGGATACGGCGCCGCTGGGCATAGGCGTATTCGATCGCGAATTTCGTTATCGCAAGGTCAACCAGGTTCTGGCCGACATCAACGGCAAGAGCATCGCGGAGCACCAGGGCAAGCTATTACGGGAAGTTGTGCCCCAGCTGGCCCCCACTCTAGAGCCCATGTTTCAGCAGATCATGCGCAGCGGTGTGCCCTATGTGGATATCGCCATCTCGGGTCAGACCGCCGCTCACGGCTGTAGCTACCGACGCTGGCAAGCCACCTACAGCCCGATGCGCAATGAAAGGGGGGAGCTTAACGGGATCCTCGCCATCGTGCGGGACATCACGGAGCAGTACGAAACCGAGCAGCGGCTGCAACTGGCGATGCGCGCAGCCCAGATCGGGGTCTGGGAGTGGCATGTGGCAGAAGACCGTCTGCTGTTTGAGGGGCAGATTGGCTCACTGCTGGGTCCTCGAAACAGCCGCTTCCTCGGGGGGTTGCAGTCGTTCGTTGACTGTTTCGAGCCCGAATCTGGCAACCAGCTCAAGACCGCCCTGCTGGGGGATCAGCCAATCCACCTCACCTTGAGTTACATCAACCACCTCGATGAGCGTCACTGGGTCGACATCCATGCCGATCACGTCCCTGCCACCGAATCCGTCGGGCGCCGTGTGATGGGGGTGATCCACAATGCCACCGCCCGCCGCCGCCAGGAGGAGCGGCTGCACCAGGCCAACGTGGTGTTCGATACCACGGCCGAAGGGATCATCATTCTCGATCACGACCACCGCATCATCTCGGTCAACCCGGCATTCACCATGCTGACCCAGTACGACTCTGACGAGGTGATGGGGCACACTATGGATATGGTCATGCATCCGCAAACTCACGGTGCGCGCGACTATCCCTGGTACCAGTTGCAACCGGGCAACAATACCTGGCATGGCGAGCGACTGTGCCTGCGCAAGGATGGCAGCTACTTCTCCTCCTGGCAGCAGATCAGCGCCGTCTACGACAGTTTCAACAACACCACTCACTTCGTGATAGCCCTCTCCGACATCAGCGCCATCCGCAAGGTCGAGGCCGAGCTCAACCATTTGGCCTACCATGATCCCCTGACTGAGCTTGGCAACCGCCATCTGTTGCAGGAGCGGCTGACCCTTGAGCTGAAGACGGCCAAACTCAACCGAAAGCGACTGGGGCTGTTGTTTATCGACCTGGACGGCTTCAAGCTGATCAACGACAGCCTGGGCCACGGGGTCGGCGATCAGTTGCTCAAGCGCCTGGCAGAGCGGATCCACGGCTGCCTGCAAGCACACGATCTCGCAACACGGCTTGGCGGCGACGAATTTCTGGTGTTAATCCCCTATCTGGATCAGCCCGAAGAGCTGGAGATGCTGGCCAGTACCCTGTTGGATGTGCTGCGTGAGCCTGTAGAACTGGCCCATGAGCAGGTCGCCATCTCCGCCAGTATCGGGATCGCCCTCTACCCGGACCATGCCGATACGCCCGAGAGCCTGATCAGCGCAGCAGACAGCGCCATGTACGAAGCCAAGAGCCTGGGGCGCAACGGCTACCAGTTCTATACCCCCAGCATGGCCGCCCGAGCCCGGGAAAGAATGCAGATGGAGCAAGGGCTGCTCAAGGCGCTGGAGCAAAATCAGCTCTGTATCTTCTACCAACCCATGACCGACCTCACCACTGGCCACCTGAGTGGACTGGAGGCCCTGATACGCTGGCAACACCCCCATGAGGGGATAATCGCTCCGACCCGCTTTATCCCGGTGGCGGAAGAGTGCGGACTGATCGAAAAAATCGGGGAGTGGGTGATGCGCAGCGCCTGCCGCCAAGGACAGAGCTGGCTGGCGGCAGGTCTTGACGTGCCCCGCCTCTCGGTCAATGTATCGGTGCGGGAGATGCGCTCCCCCGGTTATGTGGAACGGGTCGCCGCCATCCTGAAGGAGACCGGATTCCCGCCAGAGCGGCTGGAAATCGAAGTGACCGAGAGCATCATTCAGCGGGTCGATCAGAGCCTTGAGCTCTTCACCCGCCTGAAAAATCTCGGGGTGCAGATCGCCATCGACGACTTTGGCACCGGCTTCTCATCCCTGAGCCTGCTAAAAAGCCTGCCCATCGATCGCATCAAGATAGATCGCGCCTTCGTCCAGGCGCTGCCCGATGACAAGAACAGTCGCGAGCTGTGCCGCACCATCATCAATCTGGCGGACAGCCTGGATATGGAGGTCACGGCGGAAGGGATCGAGACCCAGGCCCAGTATGCCTTCTTGCAGTCGCTCAACTGCGGTGAAGGTCAGGGCTATCTGTTCAGCAAGCCGCTACAGGTGGAGCATATGAGCCACCGGCTGGCTCCGCCCCCCCAATCCTAGATCACACCATTGAAACAGGCCCTCGGTGCAGCAAATGCCGGGGGCCGATTTTTCCTACCCCCTAACTGACAACCGGATAAAAAAACGCCCTCCATGGGCGTTTCGCTGCAAAGACTTTCCCCTCTGTCATCCCCTGTGTACGGGAGCGGAGTACCGCCTATCCAAAAGTCTAATTGCCCCCCCATGCCAAAGGTATAAGTTGTTACTCAATTATTAAAAGGATGTTTTCACAGGAGTGACAGATGAGCGAGAGCAAGGTCTACCCGGTCAAATCCCATATCAGCAACGGCGCCCTGCTGGACAAGGCAGGCTATGAGGCCATGTACCAGGCCTCCGTTGAAAACCCGGACGCCTTCTGGGGCGAGCAGGGCAAAATCCTCGACTGGATGAAGCCCTACACCAAGGTCAAGAACACCTCCTACGACCCGGGCCACGTCTCCATCAAGTGGTTCGAGGATGGTCAGCTCAACGTCTCGGCCAACTGCCTGGACCGCCACCTGCGCGAGCGTGGTGACAAGGTCGCCATCATCTGGGAAGGGGACAACCCGGCCGAGGATCGCAAGCTCACCTATCGCGAGCTGCACGGCGAAGTGTGCAAGTTTGCCAACGTGCTCAAGGCACAAGGGGTGCGCAGGGGTGACGTAGTCTGCCTCTACATGCCCATGGTGCCGGAAGCGGCCATCGCCATGCTGGCTTGTACCCGCATCGGGGCCGTGCACAGCATTGTCTTCGGTGGTTTCTCGCCGGAAGCACTGGCCGGTCGCATCATCGACTCGGGTTCACGCATCATCATCACCGCCGACGAGGGGCTGCGTGGCGGGCGCGCCGTGCCGCTCAAGAAGAATGTGGACGAAGCGCTCACCAACCCGGAAACCCAGGTCAACAAGGTGATCGTGCTCAAACGTACCGGCGGCGATGTCGCCTGGCACAGCCATCGCGATGTGTGGTGGCACGAAGCAACCGCCACCGTCAGCAGCGACTGCCCGCCCGAAGCGATGAACGCCGAAGATCCACTGTTCATCCTCTACACCTCAGGTTCAACCGGCAAGCCCAAGGGCGTGTTGCACACCACTGGCGGCTACCTGGTCTATGCCACCCTCACGTTCAAGTACGTGTTCGATTACCATGAAGAGGACATCTACTGGTGTACCGCCGACGTGGGCTGGGTCACCGGTCACTCCTATCTGGTCTATGGCCCGCTCGCCAACGGTGCCACCACTATCATGTTCGAAGGGGTGCCCAACTACCCGGCCAGCAACCGCATGAGTCAGGTGGTGGACAAGCATCAGGTCACCATCCTCTACACCGCCCCCACCGCCATCCGCGCCCTGATGGCCAAGGGCAACGAGGCAGTCGAGGGTACTTCCCGTACGAGCCTGCGCATCATGGGATCCGTTGGTGAACCCATCAACCCGGAAGCCTGGGAGTGGTACTACCGCACCATAGGCGACGAGCGTTGCCCCATCGTCGACACCTGGTGGCAGACCGAGACCGGCGGCATCCTGATCACTCCGCTTCCCGGCGTCACCGACCTGAAACCCGGCTCCGCCACCCGTCCCTTCTTCGGGGTACAACCGGCGCTGGTCGATAACATGGGCGAACCGCTGGAGGGGGCCACCGAGGGCAACCTGGTGATCACCGACTCCTGGCCGGGCCAGATGCGCACCGTGTTTGGCGATCACGAGCGCTTCGAGCAGACCTACTTCTCCACCTTCCCGGGTCGCTACTTCACCGGCGACGGAGCTCGTCGCGACGCCGACGGCTACTACTGGATCACCGGTCGGGTGGATGATGTACTGAACGTCTCCGGCCACCGCATGGGTACCGCCGAGATCGAATCGGCCCTGGTGGCCCATCCCAAGATTGCCGAGGCGGCCGTGGTCGGCGTGCCCCACGAGATCAAGGGTCAGGGTATCTATGCCTACGTCACCCTGATCGCCGGGGAAGAACCGAGCCGCGAGCTGCACAAAGAGGTCAAGGAGTGGGTACGTAAAGAGATCGGCGCCATCGCCACTCCGGACGTCATCCACTGGGCCGAGGGGCTACCGAAGACCCGCTCCGGCAAGATCATGCGCCGCATCCTTCGCAAGATTGCCACCGGCGAGACCGACAGCCTGGGAGACATCTCCACCCTGGCGGATCCGGGTGTGGTAGACAAGCTGATCCGCGAGAAGTCGGAAGCCGCCTGATCGAGCCCCGTTTTACCGATGAACAAAGCCGACCCTGGGTCGGCTTTGTTGTTTCTGCGGAGCCGGAATCGGCCCCCTGCGCAGATGGTGGACGGGGCACATAAGCGAGCAAAAAATAGGCAGATGTAGAGATTAGACCAGTAAAATGCTGTTAATTTTCACGAAATCAATATAATTGCGAAATCTGTGTGCCAGGGCACACCCATTTGCGCAGAAAATGGCTAGATTTCTGGTAGTCCGCAAGATAGCTGACAGATAGCAGCAATATCATCGAGGATGTACTCAATATGTCGCAAAATCACCGAATCCTTCTGCTTAACGGACCAAACCTGAATCTGCTGGGCAAACGGGAGCCGGGTATCTACGGCAGCAAGACGCTCGATGAGATCGTCGCCGATCTGGCGCACAGCGCCAGTGAACTCGGCGTCAGCCTGGAACACCTGCAATCCAACGCCGAACACGAGCTGGTCGGCCGCATTCATCAGGCCATGGGCCAGGTGGATTTTATCATCATCAACCCGGCCGCCTTCACCCACACCAGTGTCGCCATCCGCGATGCCCTGCTGGGTGTGGCCATCCCCTTTATCGAGGTGCACCTGTCAAATGTTCATGCCAGGGAGCCCTTCCGTCATCACTCCTACCTCTCCGATGTCGCCAAGGGCGTCATCTGCGGGCTGGGAGCCGATGGCTATCAATTCGCTTTAACCGCGGCCGTGCACCACCTGCGCGCGGCTTGATAATCACTTATCTGATAAAGAAGAAAGAGAATGCTAATGGATATCCGCAAAATCAAGAAGCTGATTGAACTGGTTGAAGAGTCCGGCATCGCCGAACTGGAGATCTCCGAAGGTGAAGAATCCGTTCGCATCAGCCGCAACTTCTCCGGTCAGGTGACTGCCGCCCCGCAGATGATCATGCCGCAAGCTGCTCCGGTTGCTGCGCCTGTTGCCGCTGCACCGGCTGCTGCGCCGGCCGCCGCCGATGCCGCCCCGAGCGGTCACCTGATGCGCTCCCCCATGGTTGGCTCCTTCTACCGCTCCTCCAGCCCGGAAGCCAAGCCGTTCGTGGAAGTGGGCCAGCACGTCAATGTCGGCGATACCCTGTGCATCGTCGAAGCCATGAAAATGATGAACCAAATCGAATCTGACAAGGCCGGTGTGATCAAAGCGATCCTGGTTGAAAATGGTCAGGCCGTCGAATTCGACGAGCCGCTGTTCATCATCGAATAAGGGAAATCGCCACCCATGTTGGACAAAGTAGTCATCGCCAACCGCGGTGAAATTGCCCTGCGGATCCTGCGCGCTTGCAAAGAGCTCGGGATCAAGACAGTGGCCGTTCACTCCACCGCCGACCGGGAGCTCAAGCATGTGCTGCTGGCCGACGAATCCATCTGTATCGGCAAGCCGGCCAGTACCGACTCCTACCTCAACGTGCCGGCCATCATCGCCGCCGCCGAGGTAACAGGTGCCGTGGCCATCCACCCGGGTTACGGCTTCCTCTCCGAGAACGCCGATTTTGCCGAAGTGGTCGAAAAGTCCGGCTTCATCTTCATCGGCCCGCGCGCCGAGACCATCCGCCTGATGGGTGACAAGGTCTCCGCCATCGAGGCGATGAAGAAGGCGGGCGTCCCCTGTGTACCGGGCTCCGACGGTCCGGTCGACAACGACGCCAAGCACAACGCCGCCATCGCCAAGCGCATCGGCTATCCGGTGATCATCAAGGCCGCCGGTGGCGGTGGTGGTCGCGGCATGCGCGTGGTGCGCAGCGAAGCCGAGCTGGCTTCCGCCATCGCGCTGACCAAATCCGAAGCGGGCCAGTTCTTCAAGAACGACATGGTCTACATGGAGAAGTACCTGGAGAACCCGCGTCACATCGAGATCCAGGTGCTGGCTGACGGCCAGGGCAACGCCATCTATCTGGGCGAGCGTGACTGCTCCATGCAACGTCGCCACCAGAAAGTGGTGGAAGAGGCTCCGGCACCGGGCATCACTTCCGAGATGCGCAAGTTCATCGGCGAACGCTGCGTGCGCGCCTGTATCGAGATCGGCTACCGCGGTGCGGGTACTTTCGAGTTCCTGTACGAAAACGGCGAGTTCTATTTCATCGAGATGAACACCCGTATCCAGGTTGAGCACCCGGTTACCGAAATGGTCACCGGCGTGGATCTCATCAAGGAGCAGCTGCGCATCGCTGCCGGCCAGCCCCTGTCGATCACCCAGCAGGACATCCGCATCCGTGGCCATGCCATCGAGTGCCGGATCAATGCCGAGGATCCGGCCACCTTCATGCCCTCGCCGGGTCTGGTGCAGCGTTTCCACGCGCCGGGCGGTCTGGGCGTGCGCTGGGACTCCCACATCTATGCGGGCTACAAGGTGCCGCCCCACTACGATTCGATGATCGGCAAGCTGATCTGCTACGGCGAGAATCGTGACATCGCCATCGCCCGCATGCGCCACGCGCTGGACGAGCTGGTGGTCGAGGGGATCAAGACCAACGTACCGCTGCAAAAAGAGATCATGAAGGACGAAAACTTCCAGCACGGTGGGACCAACATCCACTACCTGCACAAGAAGCTGGGTCTGTAAGACTCGCGTCCGCGGATCTTCTGCTGAAAAAGGGCCATGGCGACATGGCCCTTTTTTGTTATCCTTGCGCCCCTCGAAATTGTCGGAGGCCAAGGTGAACCGTTTCGCTCTCGCCCGCCGGGAAGCAGTCTTCTGCCTGCTGCTGACCCTGCTCTACTTCTTTGCCTGGTATGGCACCGCCTACTTTATTCCGCCGCAGCTTGAGCTGTGGGGGCTGCCGCTCTGGTTCCTGCTCAGCTGCATGCTGATGCCGCTGCTGTTCATCCTGCTCTGCACCCTGATGGTGAACCGCTTGTTCGTGGAGATCCCCCTCGATCCCGAGCCGCTCCAGCCCAAGGAGTCTTCCCATGAATCTTGAGTTGATGCTGCCGCTCTTCATCTATCTGGTGCTGGTGCTGGGGGTTGGCTTTTGGGCCAGCCGCCATCGCGCCGCCGGCAACTTCGTTCAGGAGTACTTCATCGGCAACCGCAGCATGGGCGGCCTGGTGCTGGCCATGACGCTGGTAGCCACCTATACGTCGGCCTCGTCCTTTATCGGCGGCCCCGGCGCCGCCTACAAGATTGGTCTTGGCTGGGTCTTGCTGGCGATGATCCAGCTGCCCACCGTCTGGCTCACCCTGGGGGTACTTGGCAAAAAGTTCGCCATCATAGCCCGCCGGGTCAATGCGGTGACCATCAACGACATGCTGTGGGCCCGCTACCAGAGCCGGGCCGTGGTGTTCCTGGGCTCGGTGACCATCATCCTCGCCTTTATCGCCACCATGGTGGTGCAGTTCATCGGCGGGGCCCGCCTGCTGGAGACCGCCACCGGCCTCTCCTACCAGCAGGGGCTGTTCCTGTTTGCCGGCTGCGTGCTGCTCTACACCATCATCGGCGGCTTTCGCGCCGTGGTGATGACCGATGCCCTGCAGGGGATCATCATGCTGATCGGCACCGGTGCCCTGCTGGCGGGGATCCTGATCGCGGGGGATGGTTTGCCCAACCTCATCCACCAGCTCAAGGCGATCGATCCCAAACTGGTAAGCCCGCAGGGGGCCGGCGACATGCTGACCCAGCCCTTCATGCTGAGCTTCTGGATCCTGGTCTGCATCGGGGTCGTGGGGCTGCCCCACTCGGCCCTGCGCTGCTTTGGCTATCGCGACAGCAAGGCGCTTCATCGCGGCATCCTGATCGGCACTGTGGTGAGCGCCCTCTTGATGTTCGGCATGCACCTGGCCGGGGCCCTCGGCCGCGCTATCCTGCCCGGCATGGATAGTCCGGACAAGATCATGCCCTCTCTCATGATGGAGGTGCTGCCCCCCTGGCTGGCCGGGGTCTTCCTGGCGGCGCCCATGGCGGCCATCATGTCGACCATCGACTCCCAGCTGATCCAGGCTTCGGCCACCCTGGTGAAAGATCTCTACCTCAACTATCTCAATCCGAAGCAGGAGAAGCTGGAGGTACGCATTCCTCGCCTCTCCCTGCTCTGCACCCTGATCCTCGGCACTCTGGTGCTGCTGGCGGCGCTGCAGCCCCCCGAGATGATCATCTGGCTCAACCTGCTCGCCTTCGGCGGCCTGCAGGCGGTATTCCTCTGGCCCCTGGTGCTCGGCCTCTACTGGCCGCGGGCCAACGGTCGCGGCGCCCTGGCCAGCATGATCTGCGGCATTCTGTGCTACTGCATCCTGAGCCAGTGGGGGATCAAGCTGGCTGGCCTGCATGCCATCGTGCCCAGCCTGACTCTCGGTTTGTTTGCCTTCGTGGTGGTGAGCCTGCTCAGTGCTCCGCCTTCGCGGGAAGTGCGGGAGTTGTTCGAGTAAAAATTGAGTAAAAAATGAATTAGGGGTTCCGAAACTATCCCCAAATGGGTGTTTTACGGGTAAACTGTGCGCCGAGTCACAAAATAATGGCGTCGTATGCCCGTAAAAGACACCCGACAAGTCGTTACCCAAGCCCTGCAGCGGCTTGGTTATGCCCTGCTGCTGCCCGTCTCCATCTTGCCGGTGGCGGCCCTGGTCTATCGACTCGGGCAACCCGATGCGCTGGACATGGCCGTGCTCTCCCTCACCGGTCAGGCAATCTTCAGCCAGATGCCACTCATCTACGCAGTGGCCATCGCCTTTGGCCTGAGCCGGCAGGGGGAAGGCACCCAGGCGCTGGCCGGGGCGGTCAACTTCCTGCTGCTCAGCACCGCCTTCAACACCCTGGCCCCGAATCTTCATGCAGACATGATCTGCGGCCTGCTGGCGGGACTGACCACCGCCATCATCTATCCCTGGGTCCGTCAGCAACAAACACGGCCTGGCTGGCTTCGCTTCGCCCGGGGTGAATTCCCCAGCCTGCTCTGCTCGGCGCTGGCCTGCCTGCTTATCGCCCTGCCACTGTCACTCTTGTGGCCACCACTGGAACGTGGCCTCACCCTGCTCACCTCCGAGCTGCTCACCACGCCACTCGGGGCCTTCTGTTACGGCACCCTCAACCGGCTGCTGATCCCGCTCGGCCTGCATCAGGTGCTGGGCAGCGTCATCGGCCTTGGCGAAAGCAACCTGCAGGCACTGGCCAGTGCCCAGCCGCTGCACGAAGGGTATGTGGCGGGCCTCTATCCCATCATTATGTTCGGTCTACCGGGTGCCTGTTTCGCCATCTGGCTCCATCGCCAGCGGATGCGGCGGCTGCCGCAGGGTGGCCTGCTGCTCACCCTGGCGCTCACCTCGGCGCTGGTGGGGATCACCGAACCCATCGAGTTTCTGTTTGCCTTCACCGCCCCCTGGCTGTTTCTGGCCCACGCCCTGATGACCGGGCTGTCGCTGGCAGTGTGCAGCAGCCTCGGTATCAAGGTGGGCAGTTACTTCTCCGCCGGCCTGCTGGATCTGGTGCTGAGCTATCAGACGGGCGAACACAGCTTCTGGCTGATCCCGGTCGGCATCCTGTTCTTCGTCGCCTATACCCTGCTGTTTTACCAGTTGCTGGAACGCTCCCCCCTCAGCATGCCGAGCAAACCCATCGCCAGGGAACACTCACGGCTGGCGAGCGTGGCCCCCTCCGATCCCCAGATGTTGGCGATCCAGTACCTCAAGGTGCTGGGAGGCATGGACAACCTGCAGGCCATGAGCGTCTGCCTGACCCGCCTCAGCCTGCGGGTGCGCGACATCGAGTTGGTGGATCAGTCCCGCTTTCTCGAGCTCGGTTGCCTCTCCTGGATCCAGCTCAACGATCATCAACTGGTGCTGGTGCTGGGCCCCAGCGCCAACCTGATAGAGGGGCAGATCCGCATGATGGCCGAACGCCAGTCCGTGCCCATCGGCCTCAAGCCCAATCAGGAGTCGGCCAGCCAGAGCGGCTGGTAGCCTCAGGCAAACGGCAGGCGCTCGGCCACAAAATCCATCAGGCTGCGCAGGGCGGGAGCCAGGTGCTCCCGGCTCGGGTAGATGAGGTAAAACGGATTAGTGGGAATGGGGATCATGGGCAGGATCTTCTGCAATTTCCCGCTGGCCAGCCCGCTCTCGCAAACATGCTGCGGCAACAGGGCGATTCCCCCGTCATGAAGCGCCAGCTCCCGCAGCGCCAGCAGGCTGTTGCTGGCACAAGCCCCCTGCGGTCGCCAGCCCCCCTCCTGCAACGGCCACACCGGAAGAGCGGTGTGAACCAGACAGACATGGTGCGCCAGCTCGGCCAGCCGCTGCGGCATGCCGTGGCGCGCCAGATAACCGGGAGAGGCCACCAGATAACGGGCCACCTCGCCGATGCGCCGGCAGATGAGGCTGGAATCCTTTAGCGGCGCAGCCCGCAGCGCCAGATCGTACCCCTCCCCCACCAGATCCAGCTGCTCGTCACTCAGGGTCAGCTCCAGCACCACCTCGGGATAGAGGGCGCGAAACTCGGCCAGGATAGGGCCAAGCAGCAAGGTGCCGGTCGCCTCGGGCGCAGTGATCCGCACCCGGCCGGCGGGAGCGCTGCGAAGCCGCGCCATCGCCAGATTGGCGCTGCGGGCCAGGGTCAGCAATCCGCGGCAGTGTTCTACATAGATCTCACCCTGAGGGGTCAGGCTGAGCCTGCGGGTGGTGCGCTGAAGCAACCGCACCCCAAGCTGTGACTCAAGCCGCGAGATCTTCTGGCTCACCGAGGACTTTGGCATGCCGAGCAGCTCGGCCGCCCGGGTAAAGCTGCCCTGCTCCACCACGGTGGCAAACAGCCCCATCAATTCCAGTTCGACATTGTTCATATATTCAAACAGTCTTTACCAATTACCCATCTTAATCCGAATAATCAGACAGACTAGAGTGGCTGGCAATCCCCCTCCAACCGATTTGAAAGGAACTGCCATGAAAGCCATCGCCCTGACTCACTACCTGCCAAGCGATCACCCCCACTGCTTCATCGAGGCCAATCTGCCCGCCCCGACGCCGGGCCCACGCGACCTGCTGGTGCGAGTCAACGCCACCTCCGTCAACCCGGTCGACACCAAGGTGCGCGCCCCCAAGGAGAAGGTAGAGAGCAGCCCCCGCGTGCTGGGTTGGGATGCCGTGGGCGACGTCGTTGCCGTCGGCAGCGAGGTGACCTTGTTCAAGGCGGGCGACCGCGTTTGGTATGCCGGTGACATCAGCCGCCCCGGCAGCAACAGCGCTCTGCAACTGGTGGATGAACGCATCGCCGCCCTCGCCCCTACCACTCTGAGCGACGTAGCGGCCGCCGCCCTGCCACTGACCGCCATCACCGCCTGGGAGGCCCTGTTCGAGCGCCTTGGCCTCACTCGCGAGAGCACAGGCCGGCTGCTCATCATCGGCGGTGCTGGCGGAGTGGGTTCCATCGCCATTCAGCTGGCCCGCCAGCTCACCGGCATGGAAGTGATCACTACCGCCTCCCGCCCCGAGACTCGCGACTGGTGCCAGCAGATGGGGGCCCATCAGGTGGTGAATCATCATAGCCTGTCATCGGATCTAGCCGACCTTGGCATCGACCAGGTGGACGCCATCTTCTGTACCAATGCCACCGAGCAGCACTGGCAAGCCATGGCAGATCTCATTCGCCCGTTCGGTCACATCTGTACCATCGCCGAATCGAAAGATCCCTGGGATCTCTCCCTGCTCAAGAGCAAGAGCGCCACCTTCAGCCAGGAGTTCATGTTTACCCGCTCCCTGTTCCAGACCCCGGACATGATCGAGCAGCACAGGCTGCTGCAACAGGTTGCCACCCTGGTGGATCAGGGCGTGCTGAAGAGCACCCTGACCCACACGCTGCCCGAACTGACACCGGCCGCCCTGGCCCGGGCCCATGCCGAGCTGGAAGCCGGCCGCATGATGGGCAAGCTGGTGATCGATATGAGCGGCTTCTAGTCCCTTGGAGGTAAAAAACGCACCAAGCTGGGGTATTTTCACCAACGGCAAGCCCCATCAAGGCACAGGGCCGGTCGGTTGTCCGGCAATCAGGCGCGACATGATTGAAGAGATGACATAAAAAAGGGGCCATTCCGTCGGAATGGCCCTAAATACCTGAACATTGGGGTAACAATCACACACACATCCTTTGCAGGACAGATTGGCTTTTGCAGCTTGTGTGCCAATACGCCGTTTATTGCAGACTTTCCCCTCTCTCCGACTATTCAAAGTCCCATGCCACTCTCACGCCATCGGTTTGAAACAAAAAAAGCCACCCGAAGGTGGCCAAGCAATGACGGAACTTTCCTAGAGCAAAGCATTCAGCGGGAACAGGTTGCTTCCCGTCACCCATTGGGGAATACATTAACCATGCCAACTTGGCAAAGTTGCCTTGCTCCACCACCCCCCATGGGCAAACCACGACAGCAAAGCCCCATGATGGTAGAATCCCGCGGTTTCACATTTATGAAGAGTCGACGCCATGCCCTGGATACAAATTCGAATCAACGCCACTGCCAAGACCGCAGACAAGGTGAGCAACATGCTGCTGGGGCGTGGTGCCCAGGCGGTGACCTTTATGGATGCCAAGGATGTGCCCGTCTATGAACCCATGCCCGGCGAAACCCCGCTGTGGGGCGAGACCGAGGTGATGGGTCTGTTCGACGCCGAAACCGATCCGGCCCCCACCATCGCCTTCTTCCAGCAGATCTTCGGCGAGAACGTCGGCTACAAGGTCGAGCAGCTGGAAGACAAGGACTGGGTACGCGAGTGGATGGATCACTTCCACCCCATGCAGTTTGGCGAGAGGCTGTGGATCTGCCCGAGCTGGCGCGATGTGCCGGACCCCGAGGCGGTCAATGTCATGCTGGATCCGGGTCTGGCGTTCGGTACCGGTACCCACCCCACCACGGCCCTCTGCCTGCAGTGGCTGGACGGGCTGGATCTGGCCGGCAAAACCGTGGTCGATTTCGGTTGTGGCTCCGGCATTCTCGGCATCGCCGCCCTGAAACTCGGCGCCGCCCGGGTGATCGGCATCGACATCGATCCGCAGGCCATCCAGGCCAGCCGTGACAACGCGATGCGCAACGGCGTCGCCGACCAGATCGAGCTCTATCTGCCCGCCGAGCAACCGGAAGGGCTGCTGGCCGACGTGGTGGTCGCCAACATCCTGGCCGGCCCGCTACGTGAGCTGGCGCCGCTGATCGCCGGTCTGGGCAAGCCGGGCAGCCTGATGGCCCTCTCCGGCGTGCTGGAGAGCCAGGCCCCCGAGCTGGAGACTATCTACGGTCAGTGGTTCGAGATGGATCCGACCGCAGTGAAAGAGGAGTGGTGCCGCCTATCCGGCCGCAAACACGGCTGATAGCGAAAAGGCAGCATGACGACGACAAGGGCACCTTCGGGTGCCCTTGTTCTATTTGCTCGCCTGCTCGCCCCCGTTTATCCACTCGCAATGCTGCTTCACACACCAGGACCAGGGAAAAACTTCATCGCGCAGATGGCGTGGAGAGTGGCGGATATCAGGCCATGAGAATTGCCAGAACACGGCTGAAAACACCATAAAAATAAAGCCCAATGTCACGAGGACGTTGGGCTGTTTAAAAAGGTGCTACGGAATTGCGACTCTCATCGCAGAAAAATTAGAAGGGATGCCCTTCTAAACTGGCAGGGGGATATTAATGGATGCGCAAACGTTTTACATAGCTAAATACTCCAGGATTGAGAGGCGTATCTCACTATTTAAAAAATTCCCTGCTACGACCCGTCATCCCGCTCTGCCCCCATTTATTTTGAGCTGCCACTCTGGTTACTATCCGGGGTTTGCCAAAAAAAAAGCCCTGATGGATCAGAGCTTTGTCCGAGACTATCGAAGCAGAGTCAGCGACTCAGAAACGACGGACATACTCGCCGAGGGGTAATTCGCGCAGCTTGCGCGCCTCCAGCATGGGAGTGCCGAGATAGAGGAAGCCCACCAGCTGATCCTCTGCCCCCAGCCCCAATCCCTGGTTGATCTGCTCATCGAAGATGAACCAGCCGGAGCGCCAAATGCCGTTGAATCCCTGCGCCTGAGCTGCCATCTGCATCGCCATCAGGGCGCAACCGGCGGAGAGCTCCTGCTCCAGTTTCGGTACCTTGGGGTGTTCCTGATAACGGGTCGCGACGGCAACCACCAGCGGGGCCCGCAGCGGCGCCTCCTGACACTTCCTGATGCTCTCTTCATCTTCACCCCGGCGGCGGGCAGCCTCTCCCAGCAGGGTACCGAGCCGCTCGCGCCCTTCCCCTTCAAACAGGATGAACTGCCAGGGGGTCAGGGTACCGTGATCCGGCGCCCGCAGCCCGGCCTTGAGAATATTGTCGAGCACCTCGCCAGCGGGAGCCGGCTCGGCCAGACGGCCACAGGAGTGACGATTAAGTAACAGGTGGAGGGCATCCATGGGCAGTTCCTTGTCTGGGGCTATGATGGCGCTACCTTAGCACAGCGCCGAATGAAGAAAACCCCTGAGGCTCAGGGGTTTATGACATGACCAAAGTGCCTGGTACCTAGATGACGGCAGCCAGCTCCGCCCCCTGACGGATCGCCCGCTTGGCGTCGAGCTCCGCCGCCACATCGGCGCCGCCTATGATGTGCACCGGTTTGCCGGCAGCCTGCAGGCCAACTTGCAGCTCCTTGAGCGGCTCCTGCCCGGCACAGATGATCACCTGATCCACCGGCAGGCACTGCTGCTTGTCGCCCACCTGGATATGGAGACCCTCGTCGTCGATACGCAGGTACTGCACCCCGGAGAGCATCTGCACCTTGCGGTTCTTCAAGACGGTACGGTGGATCCAGCCGGTGGTCTTGCCAAGGCCGTCACCCACCTTGCTCTCCTTGCGCTGGAGCAGCCAGATCTGGCGCTCGGGGGCGTCGACTTCCGGGGTCGTCAAGCCACCGCGCTCGGCAAGCTGCTTGTCGATGCCCCACTCCTTGAGCCAGTGGTCACGACGAAGATCCCCGTCCCCGTGGGATGACTGCGCCACCCTTTTCTCCACCAGGTATTCGGCCACATCGAAGCCGATGCCGCCGGCACCGATCACCGCCACCTTCTCGCCCACCGGCTTGTGATCGCGCAGCACGTCCAGGTAGCTCAACACCTTGGGATGCTCGATGCCAGGAATATTGGGGGTACGCGGGCGAATGCCGGTGGCGAGGATCACCTCGTCAAAGCCGCCGCCCAAGAGGCTCTCGGCGCTCTGGCGCTGGCCGAGATAAAGCTCGACGCCGCACTTCTCCAGCCGTTTGGCAAAATAACGCAGGGTCTCGTGAAACTCCTCCTTGCCCGGGATCTGCTTGGCGAAGTTGAACTGGCCGCCTATCTCGCTCGCCTGATCGAACAGGCTCACCTGATGGCCGCGCTCGGCGGCGTAGCAGGCAAACGCGAGTCCGGCCGGACCGGCCCCCACCACCGCCAGCTTCTTGGGTTGGGGCACCCGGCCGAAGGTGAGCTCGGTCTCGAAACAGGCGCGCGGATTGACCAGGCAGGAGGCGCGCTTCTGCTTGAAGATGTGGTCCAGGCAGGCCTGGTTGCAGGCGATGCAGGTGTTGATCTCGTCTGCTCTGTCTTCGGCGGCCTTGATCACGAACTCGGGGTCGGCCAGGAAGGGGCGCGCCATGGAGACCATATCCGCGTCCCCCTGCGCAAGGATGCGTTCGGCCACCTCGGGGGTGTTGATGCGGTTGGTGGTGATAAGCGGCACCTTGAGGTGTTTTTTCAGCTCCGCCGTCACCCAGCTGAAGGCGCCGCGCGGCACGCTGGTAGCAATGGTGGGCACCCGCGCCTCGTGCCAGCCGATGCCGGTGTTGATAAGGGTCACCCCCACCTGCTCCAGCGCCTGACCGAGGGCTATAACCTCTTCCAGGGTCGAGCCCTGCTCCACCAGATCCAGCATGGAGAGACGGAAGATAATGATGAAATCCGGGCCGACCAGCTCGCGGATGGCACGCACTATCTCCACCGGGAAACGCATCCGGTTTTCGCTGCTGCCGCCCCAGCCATCGGTACGCTTGTTGGTGCGCTCGCAAATGAACTGGTTGATGAGATAGCCTTCCGACCCCATCACCTCGACCCCGTCATAACCTGCCGCCCTGGCGAGCGCGGCGGTGGCGGCGAAGTCGCGGATGGTGCCGCGGATCTGCCGCTCGCTCATGGCGCGCGGCTTGAACGGGGAGATGGGAGCCTTGAGGGCACTCGGTGCCAGGCTGAAGGGGTGATAGGCGTAACGGCCGGCATGGAGGATCTGCAGCGCTATCTTGCCCCCCTCCTGATGGACCGCCCGGGTCACCTTCTTGTGTTTGGCAACCTGCCAGGGAAAGCTCAGCTGGGAACCGTGAGGCACCAGGCGCCCACGCAGGTTGGGGGCGATACCGCCGGTCACGATGAGGCCGACCCCGCCACGGGCGCGTTCGCCATAGAAGGCGGCCAGCTTGTCAAAGCCCCCTTTCTCCTCTTCGAGGCCGGTGTGCATCGAACCCATCAATACCCTGTTGCGCAATTGGGTAAAGCCGAGATCGAGCGGGGTCAGCAGGGTTGGATAACGACTCACAGGGCCTCCAGTTAATTTTTTGTTATCAATGTGGAGCTAGAGTAAAGAATCGAAAATTCTTTTTCAAACAAATGTTTGGACAATTTTTCAGCGCACAGCCGTGTCCTGAATCCCGGGCGCCGGATCCACCAGCCGGAAATGGCAATTTCGCCCCCAACTGGTTAATAATGGCCCCTCCTCCCCCATTAACAGGGCGATAACGCGACTATGTCTATTTTCAAAGGCCTGGGCTGGTTATTCCGCAGCTTGTGGCGCCTGCTCAACTTCACCCGCCTGATGCTGGTCAATCTGCTGTTTCTGCTGGTCGTGCTGGTCATCGTCGTCAGCTTCGGCCAGAAAGAGGCCCCGGTGGCCCCCATCGAAGGGGCGCTCACTCTCAACCTCAACGGCGTGCTGGTCGAGCAGCGTTCCCAGACAGACCCCACAGTGCAGCTGCTGCGCCAGATGGACAGCAGCGACGAGCAGCCGAGCGAGATCGTGCTCTCCGATCTGCTGTGGGCCATTCACAACGCCAAGGATGACGATCGCATCAAGGCGCTGGTGATCAAGCCACAGGGACTGCAGGGCGCCAGCTTCTCCAAATTGCAGGAGGTGGCAAGCGCCATTGATGCCTTCAAGGAGAGCGGCAAACCGGTCATCGCCATGGCCGACTTCTATACCCAGGGGCAATACCTGCTGGCGGCTCACGCCGACCACGTGCTGCTCAACCAGAGCGGCGCCGTGGTGATCGAGGGCCTGGGCGTCTACCAGACCTACTTCAAGTCGGCGCTGGAGAAACTCAACATCACCCCCCATGTGTTCAAGGTCGGTACCTACAAATCCTTCGTCGAACCCTACACCCGGGATGACATGTCCCCCGAGAGCAAAGAGGCGAACCAACGCTGGCTGGATCAGCTGTGGCAATCCTATGTTGCCGATGTGGCCAACCAGCGGGAGATAGATCCGGAGATCGTGGCACCGGGCAAGGAGCGCTTCCTCGAACTGCTGCGCAAGGCCGGTGGCAATGCCGCCAACTACGCCCTCGACAACGGCCTGGTGGATCAGCTCGCCACCCGTGACGAGATGACCCAGGCGGTGATCAAGGAGGTGGGAGAAGATGAGGATCACGGCTGGAAAGGGGTCGGCCTCAAGGAGTATCTGGCCGCCATTCCCGAGCAATATCCCCAGAGCGGCAAGGACGAAGTGGGCCTCATCGTCGCCAGCGGCGCCATCATGGACGGCATGCAACCCGCCGGCACCATAGGCGGAGACAGCCTCTCCGAGCTGCTGGCCGATGCCCGTCGCGATGGCAAGGTAAAAGCCGTGGTATTGCGGGTCGACAGCCCCGGTGGCAGCGCCTTCGCCGCCGAGCAGATCCGCGCCGAATTGCTGGCCCTGAAACAGGCCGGCAAGCCGGTCGTGATCTCCATGGGCAGCTACGCCGCCTCCGGTGGCTACTGGATCTCCGCCGATGCGGACAAGATCTTCGCCTCCCCCACCACCCTCACCGGCTCCATCGGGGTGTTCGGCATGTTCGCCACCATCGACAAGGCACTCTCCCAATACGGGGTGCATACCGATGGCGTCGGCACCACGGATTACGTCGGCGTCGGTCTGACCCGAGCCCTGCCCGAGCACGTCAGCCAGGCCATCCAGCTGAGTGTGGAGGATACCTATCAGCGCTTCGTCGATCTGGTGGGCAAGGGCCGCGGTCTGAGCCCGGAAGAGGCGGAAAAAGCCGCCGAAGGGCGAGTCTGGACCGGTGAGGATGCCAAGGCACTGGGTCTGGTGGATGAGTTCGGCAACCTCAACGATGCCCTCAAGGCCGCCGCCGACCTCGCCAATCTCAAGGAGTGGCAGGTAAGCCCCATCGAGCAGGAAGAGTCAGCCAGGGACAAGTTCCTGCGCCAGCTGTTCGACAGCAGTGCCCAGGCGCTGGCACCGTACCTGCAAAGCTGGCTGCCAGCCGGATTTGGCAAGGCCATGGTGGAGGTGAAGCGCAACCTGGATCCCCTCACGCGCTTCAACGATCCGCAGGGCACCTACGCCTTCTGCCCGGTCTGCGTGCAGTAACCCCAATTGATGGCGCTCAGACGCCAGCCATAAAAAACGGCGACCATCTGGTCGCCGTTTTCATTAGCCTGCCCGGGCCTTCTTGAAAGGCACAGACCTCATCAGGGATTGAGGCGGGTCGGCATGCCGCTGCGCTGCTCCAGCACCTGCTTGACCACATTGGAGTCAGAGTCGGCGTGGGCGATGAAGCGGGTAGTGGCCTGGGTCATGGGCAGCGGCACGGCGGCGGTGGAGTTGAACTCCTCCTCGGTGCGCGACAGCGGCTCGTGCACTTCCATGTAGCGACCGCCATCCGGCTCGACCGTGGTCTTGACCGGCTGGTTGACGAACTGAACGCGGGTGCCGACCGGCACGTGGTCGAACAGGTATTTGATGTCGTCGGCGCGCAGACGGACGCAGCCGCTGCTCACCCGCAGACCGATGCCAAAGGTGGCATTGGTGCCGTGGATGGCATAGAGGTTGCCGATATAGAGGGCGTGCAAACCCATGGGGTTGTCAGGACCGGCCGGCCAGACCGCAGGCAGGGTCTTGCCCTGGGCGGCGTAGCGGCGACGGATGTTCTCGGTCGGGGTCCAGGTCGGGTTGGCGCGCTTGCGCTCCACCTTGGTGATCCAGTTCTCCGGGGTGTTTACCCCCAGCTGGCCGATGCCGATGGGCAGCACCTGCACCACGTTCTTGCCTTTCGGGTAGTAATAGAGGCGCATCTCGGCCACGTTGATGACGATCCCTTCGCGGGGTGCATTGGGCAGGATCAGCTGATGGGGAATGATCAGGGTGCTGCCTGCCTTGGGCAGGTAGGGATCGACCCCGGGGTTGGCTTCCATGATGTTGGTCAGACCCAACTGGAAGTCAGAGGCGATCTGCTCCAGCGGACGGTTGTCCGCGGGCACCACATATTCCTGGTTCTCGCCGATCAGACGGCTGTTGGCCGCAGGCAGACGGTACTCGACGGCGGCGGCCTGTTGGCTGACCAGTGCGAGTGTGCATAAAAGGGCCGAAGCGGCAGTGCGAAGGGGATTCATAAAATTCCTGTATGGTTTCCTGTACCAATGGGCCGACGGCCCTGTCATCCTCGGTTTGCCGGTGGCGGGTCAACCTGCACCACAGGCCAATAACCGAGCGCGCATTCTTTCCTGTGTCGGCCAAAATTTCAACTTCGATATGTTGCTTTTATTACTAAAAGTGCTTATCGGCAATCCAGTCATTGTCGACATCATCAACATGACTTTAATAAGGTTCAGATGATCAATTGATGAACAGACTCGAAACGGGGGGTAGCCCATATCTGGCGGCTAGGTCTACCGAGCCTCCCACCTAACAAACAGAGGGAACGTCTTTCAGGACCAGACAATACCAAATCCAGATGACTGGCCTTTGGACGATTATTTTATTGATCTGGCATGAATTTATATTTACCAATGATCACTGGTGGGCAAGATTGAACCGAGCAGGCCCACAAAGACAGGCCTGTCACCGGATGTGACTAGCCACAAAAAAGAACAACAAGGACGAGGTTCCATCATGCTGTCGTACTTTCTACGTCGGATGCTTTTGATCATCCCGACGTTCCTCGGTATCACTCTGCTCGTCTTCACCATCACCCGTTTCGTGCCAGGCGGCCC
This sequence comes from Aeromonas sp. FDAARGOS 1407, assembly GCF_019048725.1. Lineage (NCBI taxonomy): Bacteria > Pseudomonadati > Pseudomonadota > Gammaproteobacteria > Aeromonadales > Aeromonadaceae > Aeromonas > Aeromonas sp. FDAARGOS 1407. The sequence goes on along the minus strand of NZ_CP077399.1, from coordinate 1,793,521 downwards.
GGTCGAACGCATGTTGCTGCAGGCACAGGTGTCGCAGAACGAGAGCGGTCGCTCCAGTGGCAGCAAGGGGGCCCAGGCGCTCTCTGACGAACAGATCGAGGAGCTCAAAGCGTTCTACGGGCTCGACAAGCCCATGCTGGTTGCCTACTGGGAGTGGCTGCAGAAGCTGGCGGTGCTGGATCTGGGGGAGTCGACCCGTTACTACGAGCCGGTGTGGGATCTCATCAAGGAGCGACTACCGGTCACCGCCTTCTTCGGGCTGGCGACCTTCTTGCTGAGCTACGCCGTCTCCATCCCGCTCGGGGTGGCCAAGGCGCTCAGGCACAACAGTCGCTTCGATTCGTTAAGTTCCATGCTCATCTACATGGCCTATGCGCTACCTGCCTAAGTGGTGGGGATCTTTCTCATCACCGTCTTCGCCTTCCATCTTGAGTGGCTGCCCATGGGGGGCTTCCCGGGGGACGATTTTGAATACATGGAGAGCAGTTGGGATCAGATCCGCACCGTCTTCGCCCACGCCCTGCTGCCGCTCATCGCCTACGCCATCGGGGATTTCGCCATCCTCACCATGACCATGAAGAACAGCCTGATGGAGAACCTGTCGGCGGATTACGTACGCACCGCCGTGGCCAAGGGGCTGCCGTTTCGCAAGGCGGTCACCGATCACGCCATGCGCAACAGCCTGATCCCCATCGCCAGTCACTTAGGGTCAGTGCTCACCGTCTTTTTCGGGGGCTCCTTCCTCATCGAGACCATCTTCAACATCGACGGCATCGGCCTGCTCGGTTACGAGGCGATCGTCGAGCGGGATTACCCTACCGTCATGGGTATTCTGGCCATCACCTCCATGCTGATGCTGGTGGGCAACATTGTCTCCGACATTTGTGTCGCTCTGGTCGATCCCCGCGTGCGGTTTGGAGAGTAATCATGAGCCAGAACTCTGTTGCCATGCCGATGCTGATGTCAGCCCATATCGTCTCCGACATTTGTGTCGCCCTGGTCGATCCCCGCGTGCGGTTTGGAGAGTGAGCATGAACCCTGTCACCTTAAAAAAACTCAAGCGTTTCAAATCGATAAAACGCGGCTACTACTCCTTTATCATCTTCACCACCCTGGTGGTGCTCTCCCTGCTGGCGGAGCTCTTGGTCAGCAGCCGGGCGCTGATGGTGAGCTATCAGGGCCAGCTTTACTTCCCCACCTATGGCGACGTGATCCCGGGTCAGCACTTCGGGCTCGATTACGAGTACGAAACCAACTACCGCCAGTTGCAGACCAAGTTCGTGCAGGAAGGAAAAGGGGACTGGGTGCTGCTGCCGCTGGTGCCCTGGAATCCTTACGAACAGGACTTCAAGGAGGATGCCTACCCGCCCTATGCCCCGAGCACGGCCGATCGTCACTTCCTCGGCACCGACACCAGCGGCCGCGACGTGCTGGCACGGCTGGTCTACGGCTTTCGCATCGCCATCGGCTTTGCCTTCATCGCCCTGGTGGCCAGCTACGCCATCGGGGTCACCCTCGGCTGCATGATGGGCTTTCTCGGCGGGCGGTTTGATCTTGTGCTGCAACGCTTTATCGAGATCTGGTCCCAGGTGCCCTTCCTCTACGTCATCATGATCCTGGTGTCGCTGACCAAGCCCAATTTCGGTCTGTTCGTGGCCATCAACGTGCTGTTCGGCTGGATGGGCATCACCTGGTACATGCGCACCCTCACCTACAAGGAGCGGGCGCGGGACTATGTGATGGCGGCGCGGGCCCAGGGGGCGAGCACGGGGCGGATCATCTTCCACCACATCCTGCCCAATACCCTGATGATGATCGTCACCCTGGCGCCCTTTGCCGTGGTGGGCAACATCTCCACTCTGACGGCGCTGGACTATCTGGGCTTTGGCCTGGCACCACCGACCCCAAGCTGGGGCGAGCTGCTCTCCCAGGGGATCAACAACCTGGACGCTATCTGGATCGTGAGCTCGGTGGTGGCGGCGGTGAGCCTGGTGCTGATCATGGTCTCCTTTATCGGCGAGGCCATTCGCGAGGCGTTTGATCCGCGCAAATTTACCCGTTATCAGTGACAGGACGAGCCGCCACGATGGGCGGCCACGGGTCACATGGATTAACCCGTTATCAATCAAGCCCCCGCAGTGGGGAGTGACCAGGAAGTCAAATATGAACAATAAAATCAAATGGATAGGTGCACTTTTTCTGCTGGTGAACGGATCCTGGGGTTGGGCGGCCAGCCTGCCTGCGGATCTCAAGTGGGAGACCAACGACACGGACCCCGTGTTCGCCTCCCCCAAAGCGCTGCCCGGAGGCAGCATCACCATGTTCGTGGACAGCTTTCCGCTGACGTTTCGCACCGTGGGGCCCGACTCCAACGGCGCGTTTCGCTCCTTCATCCTGGACAACCAGCTGAGGCTCATCAGCTTCCATCCCAATACCGGCAACCCCATCCCGTCCCTCGCAAGCGCCTGGGCCATCGCGCCGGACAGCCAGACCGTCTACTTCAAGCTGGATCCGCGCGCCAAATGGTCGGACGGCAAGCCCGTCACCGCCGATGACTACACCTTCGGCTACGAGATGATGCGCTCCAAGGACATCAAGGGCCCCTGGTTCAACAACTACTACACCACCGAGGTGGTGGCGGTGGAGAAGATCGACGACCACACCATCCTGGTGAAGGCGGGCAGCCGCAAGGCCAGGCTGGATCTCCTGAACACCACCGAACTGTGGCCCCAGCCCAAGCATTACTACAAGCTCGGCCCCAATTGGGTGAAGCAGTACAACTGGGCCGTGGTGCCCACCACGGGCCCCTATGTGATGAGCGACGTGAAGAAGGGTAAATCCATCACCTTCAGCAAGCAGAAGGAGTGGTGGGCAAAGGACGATCGCTACAACCAGCACAGATTCAACCTCGACACCATCAAGGTGCAGGTGATCCGGGATCGCAATATCGCCTTTCGCCACTTCCTGAAAGGGGAGATAGACACCTTCGAGATGATCCTGCCGAACTGGTGGCACGAGAAGGCCGTCACCCCCGAGTACAAGAAGGGGTACGTGCAGAAGGTGATGGCCATGACCGACACCAAGCAGGGCGGACAGGGGGTTCACCTCAATGTGGCTACTCCCAAGCTGGCCGACATCAATGTGCGGCTCGGCATCCAGCACGCCTTCAACATCGACAAGATGATCAAGACGGTGCTGCGTGGCGACTACGACAGAGCCACCACCTTCGGCTCGGGCTTTGGCGAATTTACCAACATGACGCTGCCGGAGCGGGCCTATGACATCGCCAAGGCACGCGACTACTTCGCCAAGGGGGGCTATAGCAAGCCGGGGCCGGACAGTATCCTGCAAAACGACAAGGGGGAGCGGCTGACCCTGGCCGTCACCTACACCAGTCAGGAGCACTCCAAGCGGCTGACCGTGCTGAAGGAAGAGGCCAAGAAGGCGGGGCTGGATCTGGAGCTCAACCTGGTGGACGGCGCCACCGGCTTCAAGGCGATGCTGGAGAAGAAACACGAGGCGGCCTGGATGGGCTGGGCCGGCGGCGGTCTCTATCCGCAGTATTGGGAGTCGTTCCACTCCGCCAACGCCAACAAGCCGCAGACCAACAACCTGTTCAACGTGGCTGACAAGGAGCTCGACACGCTGATCGACGCCTACAACGTTGAGTTCGACATGGCCAAGCGGGCCGAGCTCTCTCGCCAGATCCAGCAGCGCATCTATGACTTGGCCATCTTCGTGCCCGGAGTCCAGCTCAACTACGTGCGGGCCAGCAGCTGGCGTTACGTGATGCTGCCCGAGGTGCCGGCCACCCGAAACACACCTGATCTGCTCTACTGGCCCATGGATGGCTATCCCCACAGCAGTGGCGGCCTGCTCTGGCTCGATCCCAAGGTGAAGGAAGAGACCCAGAAAGCCAGGGAGGCAGGGGAGGCGCTGACCCCCATTACGCAGACCGACAAGACCTATGCACGTCATTGATGCCGCAGAGAAGGGAGCAGCAGTCATGCCCAACACACAGGCCTCCATTCTTGACGTTCGGGATAACGGGGTGGAGGGTGCCGTTGAGAACGGCCAGAACAAGACCCCGATTCTCGAGGTGCGCGATCTCGAGGTGGAGTTCGCCGTCGACGACGGCAAGATAAAGGTGCTCGACGGGGTCAGCTTCCAGGTCGCTCCGGGCCAGACCCTGGGGATCGTCGGTGAGTCCGGCTGCGGCAAGAGCGTCACCTCGCTCGCCATCATGGGACTGCTGCCCAAGCCCCACGGCCAGGTGGTGGCGGGCTCCATCCGCTTTCAGGGGGAGGAGCTGCTCACGCTGGCGCCGGATCAGATGTACAGGGTGCGTGGCAACCGCATCTCGATGATCTTCCAGGAGCCGATGACGGCGCTCAACCCGGTGCAGACGGTAGGGGATCAGCTGATGGAGGTGTTTCACCTTCATCGCCCCGACTACAGCAAGGCCCAGCACAAGGAGGCCGCCATCGCCATGCTGCAGAAGGTGGGGATCCCGGAGCCCGCCCAGCGTTTTGCCGTCTACCCCCACAACCTCTCCGGCGGCATGCGCCAGCGGGTGATGATCGCCATGGCGCTGGCCTGCGAGCCTTCCCTGCTTATCTGCGATGAACCGACTACGGCGCTCGATGTCACCATCCAGGCCCAGATCCTGGAACTGATGAAGGAGCTGCAGGCCCAGACCGGGATGGCCATCATCTTCATCACCCACGATCTCGGGGTCGTGGCGGAGCTGTGCGACGAGGTGGTGGTAATGTATGCGGGCCGGGCGGTGGAGCAGGCCGACGTGTTCGAGCTGTTTGACCACCCGCGCCATCCCTATACTCATGGTCTGATGAGCTCGATCCCGCGGCTCGAAGATGAGCCCAAGAGCCTGCTCAAGACCATCAAGGGGCAGGTGCCCGCCCTGCACGAGATGCCCGCCGGGTGCCGTTTCTCCAACCGTTGTCCCCATGCCACCGAGATCTGCGTGAGGGCCATTCCGGCCACCGAGCAGCTCGCCGAGCGGCACGGGGTGGCCTGCCACCACTGGAGGGAGCTAGCCGTATGAAGACGCTTTTATCGGTGCGCGACGTGAAGCAGCACTTCCAGCTGGGCGGCGGCTTGTTGCGCAAGAAGTACCACGTCTACGCGGTGGACGGCATCAGCTTCGATCTCAAGCAGGGGGAGACGCTGGGGCTGGTGGGCGAGTCCGGCTGCGGCAAGTCCACCCTGGGGCGCACCCTGCTCAAGCTGTTCGAACCGACCGCCGGCACCATCACCTTCGAGGGGCGTGACATCACCCACCTCTCGCCCAAGGAGATGCGCTCCCTGCGCCAGGAGATGCAGATCGTGTTTCAGGATCCTGCAGAATCCCTCAACAGCCGCCACACGGTGGGGCAGATCCTGGAGGAGCCCTTCGTCATCCACGGCAAGGGCAACGCCGAACAGCGGCGGGTCTGGGTGCAGGAGCTGCTGGAGAAGGTGGGGCTGCCCGGCAGCGCAATGGATCGCTACCCCCACGAATTTTCCGGCGGCCAGCGCCAGCGCATCGGCATCGCCCGGGCCATCGCCCTCAAGCCCAAGCTGCTGGTCTGTGACGAGGCGGTGTCGGCCCTCGATGTCTCGGTGCAGTCCCAGATAGTCAACCTGCTGCTCACCCTGCAGCGGGAGATGAACCTCGCCATCATCTTCATCGCCCACGACCTGTCGGTGGTCAAGCACATCTCGGATCGGGTCGCCGTCATGTATCTGGGCAGGATCGTCGAACTGGCAGAGGCGCAGTCACTCTATCTGGCGCCGCGCCACCCCTATACCAGGGCGCTCATCTCGGCCATTCCGGTGCCGGATCCCCGTCGGCGCAGCCAGCGCATCCTGCTGACCGGCGATGTGCCCTCGCCCATCTCGCCCCCGAGCGGCTGCCACTTCCACCAGCGCTGCCCTTATGCCAGCGAGCTGTGCAGAAGCGCGGCGCCGAAACTTGCACTGTGCGGTGACGGTGCCCACCAGGTGGCGTGCCACACGCCGCTCTCCGCCAGCGGCGATCCCTCGCTGGATCAGGCCAGCTGACGCAGGCAAGGCAGAAATGAACGAGGCGGCCCTGTGGCCGCCTCGTTTCATGGCTGATGTCATTCCCAATCAGGCGATCTGGTAGCGCCCCGGCTTGTGGTTGAGTGTCAACACAAGATTACAGATAACGGCTGCGACGATGGAGAGCGCCAGGATCCAGGGTTGCACCACGAAGAAGGAGGTCACGACGATGGCGCAATCCAGCCCCATCTGTAGCTTGCCGGCCCGGATACCGAAGCGATCCTGAACAAACAGCGCCAGTATGTTGAAGCCACCCAGGCTCGACTTGTGGCGAAACATGATGAGCAGCCCCATGCCGATCAGGGTACCGCCGATGAGCACCGCATAGAGGGGCTCTATCTTGCCGATCTGCAGCACGCCGTTGAGGTGATCGGTCATGAAGGAGACCGCCGCCACCGAGGCGAAGGTGTTAAGGGTAAAGCGCGGCCCCATACGCAGCCAGGCCAGGGCGTAGAAAGGGAGGTTGATGCAGAAGAACAGCAGACCGAAGCTGACGCCGGTCACCTGTTGCAGCAGCAGCGCCAGCCCGGCGGTGCCGCCGGTGAGCAGGCCAACCTGATGGAACAGAAAGATGCCGAGGGAGACGAAGCCCGCCGCGGTCAGCAGGGCCAGCACATCCTCATAGACGGGATGCGCGTTGCGAATCAAGGTGTTGTCCATAACCTGTGTATCCAAGCGAAGTAATGTAAAGAGTGTCTGTCGCCGGCTGACCGGCTGCGAGCCTTGTTGGCAAGGCTTCGTTATGGGCGACAGTGTCCGGCTTCAGTGACCCGGATCACAAGACGCGGCCTGAACGCACCAAAATGGTGTTCGTCAGCACAGCGTTACAATCCTTGCACCAAAACAAGACAAAGCAGTGGTAAGTCCAAACTGAATCGAGCCTGAAAAAACCGACTAAACTCACTGCCCAAAAAAACGGATCCCTCTAGAATGGATGGCTTGTCACTGCCTGCATCGAGGAGCAAAGCGCAGATGAGAGTCGTCGTATTCGGGATTGGTTATGTGGGACTGGTTCAGGCCGCCGTGCTCGCCGAGATGGGCCATCAGGTCACCTGTGTGGATGTGGACGACAGCAAGGTCGCACGCCTCAAGGAGGGGATCATCCCCATCTTCGAACCCGGGCTGGCACCCATGGTGCAGGCCAACCATCAGGCTGGCCGCCTGCATTTCACCACGGATGTGGCCGAAGGGGTGGCCTTTGCCGAGCTCATCTTCATCGCGGTCGGCACCCCGCCGGACGAAGACGGTTCTGCCGATCTTCAGCACGTGCTGGCGGTGGCCGGCACCATAGGCCGTCTAATGCAGGCGGGCAAGGTGGTGATCAACAAGAGCACGGTGCCGGTCGGCACGGCCGCCAGGGTGCGCCAGCATATCGACGGCATCCTCAAGGAGCGGGGTGTTGTTCTGCCCATCGAGGTGGTCTCCAACCCCGAGTTTCTCAAGGAGGGGGCGGCGGTGGCCGACTGCCTGCGTCCGGATCGCATCATCATCGGCACCGACTCGGATCACGCCATGTCCCTGCTGGAGGAGCTCTACGCCCCCTTCAACCGCAACCATGATCGCATCATCCAGATGGATGCCCGCAGCGCCGAGCTCACCAAGTACGCCGCCAACGCCATGCTGGCCACCAAGATCTCCTTCATGAACGAAATGGCCGGGCTGGCGGAGCGCCTCGGTGCCGACATCGAGGAGGTGCGCAAGGGGATCGGCGCCGACCCGCGCATCGGCTACCATTTCATCTACCCGGGTTGCGGCTACGGCGGATCCTGCTTCCCCAAGGATGTGAAAGCGCTGATCCATACCGCCAGCGAAAGTGGCTGCGACGTGCCCCTGCTGCGCTCGGTGGAGAGGGTCAATGACAGGCAGAAACACAAACTCATCGAGCGCCTGCTTAAGCACTTTGGCAACGACCTGACGGGGCACACCTTCGCCCTGTGGGGGCTGGCCTTTAAACCCAATACCGATGACATGCGCGAAGCGCCGAGCCGGGTGTTGATGGAGGCCATCTGGGCCGCCGGCGGCAAGGTGCAGGCGTTTGACCCCGAGGCGATGAAAGAGGCCCAGCACCTCTACGGCCTGCGTGACGATCTGACCCTGTGCGGCACCCAGGAGGCGGCTCTCAAGGGCGCCGATGCCCTGCTCATCTGCACCGAGTGGCAACAGTTCCGTGCCCCCGACTTCGAGCTTATCAAGCGCACACTGAAACAACCCGTCATCCTCGATGGCCGCAACCTCTATGATCCGGCCCGTCTGCACCAACGTGGCTTCACCTATTACGCCATCGGCCGCGGCGACAGCCTGGAAAAAGCGCACGCGCTGGAGAAAGCACAATGAAGTACCTGGTCACCGGCGCTGCCGGCTTTATCGGCTTTCATGTGGCGCAAAGGCTCTGTCACGAAGGGCATCAGGTCGTCGGCCTCGACAATCTCAATGACTACTACGAGGTGAGCCTGAAAGAGGCGCGGCTGGCGCAACTCCTGCCGCTGCCCGGTTTTCGCTTCGAGCACGGCGATCTCGCGGACAGGCAAGCCATCGCGGCCCTGTTCGTCCGGGAGCAGTTCGATCGGGTGATCCATCTTGGCGCCCAGGCCGGGGTACGCTACTCGCTGGACAACCCCTTCGCCTATGCCGACAGCAATCTCAACGGGACCCTCACCATCCTTGAGGGGTGCCGCCATCATGGGGTCGGGCACCTGGTCTATGCCTCCTCCAGCTCGGTTTACGGCCTCAACGAGCAGATGCCGTTCAAGACCTCGGACGGGGTGGATCATCCCGTCTCTTTCTATGCGGCGAGCAAGAAGGCCAATGAGCTGATGGCCCACTCCTACTCCCACCTCTACGGTTTACCGACCACAGGGCTGCGTTTCTTCACCGTCTACGGCCCCTGGGGGCGCCCCGACATGGCCCTGTTCAAGTTCGTGCGCGCCATCCTGAACGATGAACCCATCGACATCTACAACCAAGGGGCGCTGAGCCGGGACTTCACATATATCGACGACATCGTCGAGGGGGTAATACGCATCGCGGATCGCCCACCGGTGGCGAACCCCGCCTGGCACGGGCAGACCGAGTCAAGCTCGGCCCCCTATCGTCTGTTCAACATCGGCAACGGCAGCCCGGTGCGTCTGGTCGACTTCGTGGAAGCCATCGAAACGGCCCTCGGCAAGCAGGCCATCCGCAACCTCTGCCCCATGCAGCCCGGCGATGTACTCGCCACCTGGGCCGATACCGAGGCGCTGTTCGAGGCAACCGGCTACCGGCCGAAAGTGGGGCTGGCGCAAGGGGTCACCCGTTTCGTCGAGTGGTACAAGGGGTACTACGGGGTCTGAGCGAGCCGCTATCTGGCCTGACAACGAAAGAGGGGCTGCCAAATGGCTGCCCCTCTTGTCTAGTTCAGGTTCCCCTCCTTGGGGCCTGGCACATAGCTAAATGGTTCAATCTCTGGCCTGAGCCCCTGACAGGCGGGCTTGATGGCCTCGGCATTGGTCAGCAGCCAGTCAGTGCGGTGACGATTGCCGAGATTCTCCATGCGCGCGGGGTCAAAACAGCGCTCCAGCAGATCGGCCGCCCCCAGCACCCAGCGTCCTGGCGCGGCAGCCACCCAGGCCGCCGCCTCGCGGGCCTGCGCATCATCCGGCATCTGGTAGCTGTAGTGTCGCAGCGGCTGGCGGGTAAACAGCAGGTGCTGCTCCTTGAAACCGGTCAGCAGCAACTCGTTGCCCGCCGGTACCCGCTCCGCTGCCAGCGCCATCACGGTTTGCGGCGTGCGCATGTCGTTGAGGCGCGTACAGATCCAGGTGGAGTAGATGAGCCAGCCACAGGCAAGGGTGGCCAGAATGGCGGTAAGCGGTGCCCGGCGCAGCAAGGCGTTGACGAGCAACAACACGCCCCCCATCACCAGCAGGGGGAGCCAGGGGGCCGGCCCCAATTCGCTCACCCGGCTGGCCAGCTTGGCACTGAACTCCAGCGCAACCGCCCCACCGAGGCAGACGATGCCCAGCAACCAGCCAAGCCCTGACAGCAGGCGGCCTGGCCAGCGCCTGGCCAGCAGGGCGGCGATGAAGGGCGCGCTCAACAGTGCCAAAGCCGGCGTGCCAGGCGTCACATAGACGCCGCGCTTGCCGGGCGAAACCGAGAAGAAGATCACCACCAGCACCAAGTAACCGAGCAGCAATATGATGCGTTTGTCCCCCCCCTGGATGGCTCTGCGCCACTCCACCACCAGCCAGGGCAGCAGCAGGGTGAGCGGCAGCCAGAACGGCGGGATCACCGAGGTGAGGTAGTACCAGAAGGGTTTGACGTGATGCCAGGAGTTGGCATAACGGGTCACCGTCTGGCGCAGCATGATGTTGTCCCGATACGCCTGCAGTATGGGGTCGCCGCTCTGGGCCACGGCAATCAGCATGGGCACCAGCCACAGGCCAATGGCCAGCAGCATGCACAGCGGCCCCGCCAGTCCCTTGAGCCAGTCACTGCGGGATGCCGTGCGAATTTTATCCAAGTGGGTCCAGATCGCCGGGATCAGCACCAGCAGTGCCAACAGACCCACCCCCTTGGTGATGATGCCAAGGCCGGCGGCAAACCAGCCGAGCCAGTACCATCGCCAGCCCCCGTTACACAACAGGAAACGAATGAAGCTGTAGAGGCCCAGGGTGATGAAGAAGGTGACCAGCGCATCGATCTGGGCCGTCTTGGCCTGCAGGGTGAACTGGACGGTAAAGAGCAGCAGCAAACCGGCCAGAAAACCGACCTGAGGCGTCCACAGCCGGCGGCCCAGATCCCATACCAGCACCAGGGTCAGCAGACCCGCGAGCAATGAAGGCAGCAGAAAGGCCACCTTGATGGAACCGGTCAGCAGATAGGCGATGGCGATCCCCCACATGAACATGGGAGGCTTGTCCGGATAAATCTCGCCGCCGCGCATCGGGAACAGCCACTGGCCGCTCTCCACCATCTCCTTGGCCACCAGGGCGAAGCGGGGTTCGTCGGCCGGCCAGGGATCGCGCAGCCCAAGTCCGGTGCCAAGCACGACCAGGGCTATCAGCAGCAGCCAGCCAAGGGAGCTCTGATTGAGCAGGGTTCGATCATTTACCATGGCGGATCTCGCTGTCATGGATGAGTTTGTCCCGCTTCCAGCCGCGATGCTGAATATCCAGATAGAGGCTGTAGAGGGCAGTAAAGGTGGGGAAGAGATTTTGCAGTACGCCGACGGAGTCCTGCTTTGGGGAGAAGAGGAAGTAGCTCAGCGTCATCAGGCTGCCGAGCACACTCATGTACCAGAACAGGCGGGGGATCACAGGCCGACCGGCCCGCCTGGAGGCAATGAATTGCACCAGCCAGCGCCCCCCGAACATGAGCGCCCCCGTGTAGCCGATGAGCTTCCAGCCGGTCACATGCAGGCCGGTCCAGTCGAGCCAGTGCAGGGGGAGCGAGAGCAGGGCGTCCATCAATCGAGCATCTCCCTTACCTCGACGACCTTGGATCGCCGCTGCAGCCACCAGACACCGACCACGTCCACCAGCCCGACCCAGAGGCGATTCCAGACCCCGTATTTGGAAACCCCCGCCTGTCTGGGCCTGTGATTGACCGGCCAGGGGGACATGCGACCGCCCTGCGCCTGGATCAGGGCCGGAATATAGCGGTGCATATGGTTGAAGCCGGGCAGACGCAGATACCAGTCGCGCCGCACCACCTTGAGTCCACAGCCGGTATCCGGGATGCCGTCGCGCAGCAAGAGGTCGCGAAAACCGTTGGCCAGTTTGGAAGAGATCCGCTTCACCCAGTCATCGCGGCGATTGACGCGATGGCCGATGAGCCCCACCTCCTTCCGGTCTGCGGCAAAACGGCGCTTGGCCTCTTCCAGCATGGCGGGAATGTCGGCGGGATCATTCTGGCCATCCCCATCGAGCACCACCAGCCACTCACCACGGCCATGACGCACGCCACTGAGCACCGCCATGCTCTGACCGACGGCCCGCTCGTGACGCACTACTCGCAACCGGGGAAAACGCGTCTTCAGCTCGCACAGGATGGCGTAGCTGTCGTCTTCGCTCCCGTCATCCACGTAGACCAATTCGTAATCGTACTTCCCGCCAAGCGCGGCATCGATTTCGCCGATAAGGGGAGCCAGATTGTCCCGTTCATCTTTGGCTGGCACGACGACTGATACATCGATTGAATAACCCATATGAGCTTCCCGACTATAGAGAGACGCAATCAGTCCGCTTGATCGCATCATGAAAAAATGGGGATGGTAATTATCCTAAATAAATACAGGATGTTACGTTAATGTGAAGCCAGTCTATCATCCTGGAATTGATTTATGCATCAACTAACGTAGACAAAACCATCCGTCATACCCCGAGGATAAACTCTCTGTGTCTGCTCATGTCGGCAGGAAGGGGGTTGGCTTCCTGACATAAAGTTCCATACCGTTTTCATCTCTAACGGGCGAACACATAACCACATGTTCCATCATCTGGCTGGCAACCTTCCTGTGTAGAACCTATATCTTCCGAATACGAAGAATATGAGGAACTCGTCATGCAGAGATTCGGCACCTGGGGGTGGAGTCTCCTGCTCTTGTTGATCACGGCATCGGCCCAGGCCGAATCATTTCGCCAGGCGCCCAAGGCGATGAGTGCCATCCGCCAGGGCGCAGCCATCGAGCGCAGCAACCCGAGACAAGCCATTGCCTACTATTGCAATGCCGCCAGACTGGGCAATCCGGAGGCCTATTTTCGCATCGGCCGCCTGCTGGCCCGCGGGCCACAAGGTATCCGCAGTGCCCGGCAAGCCAACGCCTATCTCGCCATGGCCATGCGTCTTGGCAACCAGCAAGCCGCTCGTTATTACAATACTCGTGTAGGCAATGCCCCCCTGGGCAACTGCGGTGTGGGCAGCGGCCCTGCCGGTGTTCCCTGGGTACAGCCCGCGACCCCCTTCGATCAGGACAAATATCTGGCCCGACAATCTGCGAGCAAGCAGAAACTAGCCAATATGGTCCGGCAGGCCGCCGAGCGTCATCAGGTCGATCCCAAGCTGGCTCTGGCCATCGCCATCGCCGAATCCAACCTCGACCGCTTTGCCGTCTCGCCCAAACAGGCGCAAGGGGTCATGCAACTCATCCCCGCCACCCAGCAGCGTTTCGGTGTCACCCGCCCGTTCGATGCGGAACAAAACATCCGCGGCGCCATGGTGTACCTGAAATGGCTGGAGAAACAGTTCGGCCCGGACTGGATCAGGATCAGTGCGGCCTACAATGCCGGCGAGAAGGCGGTGGCCCGCTACGGCGGCATCCCCCCCTATCAGGAGACCCAGGATTACGTGCAGCGGGTGCTCTACTATTCAGGGCACAAGCAAACGGCAGAAACCAAGCCATCCCTACGCTGACAAGGGGTCGGCAACACATCAAAAAACCAGCCCGGTCCCACCCTATCGTCACTAACTTAAGGAAAAATTAAGACGATTTTTCCGGAGATTTTGCCGGTCACAGCCCCATTCGCCCCTCCCCTCTATCTCATCTCGCCCACCCCTTCTTGACGGAGGATGAGCAACCGGCCGCCCGCTTTGCCCCCCCTTGTTCGTTGGTTTACAATCGACGGGTTTTTTGGAACCCGGTTGGCCTGTGCCGACCTGGCCCCACCACGACCTCAGCCTGTTGATGAAAAACATTAACTCGCTGAAAAAGAAGAGAATTAGCCAATGGCTCAATTTATTTACACCATGAACCGGGTCGGCAAGGTAGTGCCGCCCAAGCGTCATATCCTCAAGAACATCTCCCTGAGTTTCTTCCCGGGCGCCAAGATCGGCGTCTTGGGTCTGAACGGCGCCGGTAAATCCACCCTGCTGCGCATCATGGCCGGGCTGGATACCGAGATCGAAGGGGAAGCCCGCCCGCAGCCCGGCATCAAGATCGGCTACCTGCCCCAGGAACCGAAACTGGAGCCGGAGCAGACCGTGCGCGAAGCGGTGGAAGAGGCCGTCGGCGAAGTGAAACGCGCCATGGCCCGCCTCGACGAGGTCTATGCGGCCTACGCCGATCCGGATGCGGATTTTGACAAGCTGGCCCGCGAGCAGGGCGAACTGGAAGCCATCATCCAGGCTCAGGGTGGCCACAACCTGGAAAACCAGCTGGAGCGCGCGGCCGATGCCCTGCGTCTGCCGGCATGGGATGCCCAGATCAAGCACCTCTCCGGTGGTGAGCGCCGCCGCGTGGCCCTGTGCCGCCTGCTGCTGGAAAAACCGGACATGCTGCTGCTGGACGAACCGACCAACCACCTGGATGCGGAATCCGTGGCCTGGCTGGAGCGCTTCCTGCACGACTACGAGGGCACCGTCGTCGCTATCACCCACGACCGTTACTTCCTCGACAACGTAGCAGGCTGGATCCTGGAGCTGGACCGTGGCGAGGGTATTCCGTGGGAAGGCAACTACTCCTCCTGGCTGGAGCAGAAAGATGCCCGTCTGGCCCAGGAAGCCAGTGCCGAAGCCGCTCGTCGCAAGTCCATCGAGAAGGAACTGGAGTGGGTTCGCCAGAACCCGAAAGGTCGTCAGGCCAAATCCAAGGCCCGTATGGCTCGCTTCGAGGAGCTCAACACCAACGATTACCAGAAGCGCAACGAGACCAACGAGCTGTTCATTCCGCCCGGACCGCGCCTCGGCGACAAGGTGGTGGAAGTGGCCAACCTGCGCAAATCCTACGGGGATCGTGTACTGATCGACGATCTGTCGTTTGCCATTCCCAAGGGGGCCATCGTCGGCATCATCGGCCCGAACGGTGCCGGTAAGTCGACCCTGTTTCGCATGATGTCGGGCCAGGAGCAGCCGGATTCCGGCTCCATCACCCTGGGCGATACCGTGGTACTGGCCTCGGTCGATCAGTTCCGTGACAGCATGGATGACAAGAAGACGGTGTTCGAAGAGGTCGCCGACGGTCAGGATATCCTGCGCATCGGTAGCTACGAGTTCCCGAGCCGCGCCTACATCGGCCGCTTCAACTTCAAGGGCTCCGATCAGCAGAAGCGCGTCGGCGAGCTCTCCGGTGGTGAACGCGGTCGTCTGCACCTGGCCAAGCTGTTGCAGACCGGCGGCAACGTGCTGCTGCTCGATGAACCGACCAACGATCTGGACATCGAAACCCTGCGCGCCCTCGAGAACGCCCTGCTGGAGTTCCCGGGTTGTGCCATGGTCATCTCCCACGATCGCTGGTTCCTCGACCGGATCGCCACCCACATCCTGGACTACCAGGACGAGGGCAAGATCGAATTCTTCGAGGGCAACTTCACCGAATACGAAGAGTGGAAGAAGAAGACCTACGGCGCCGAGGCCATCCAGCCGCACCGTGCGAAATACAAGCGTATCGCCAAGTAAACCGGCAAATGCGACAAGGGGAGCCTCGGCTCCCCTTTCTTGTGCCTTATGGCTTACAATCCAGAACGAACGACCTTGCATGGATTTTGCGAAATGACGACCCAGCCCACCACAGAGAAGAAGCTCACCATTCAGATCCGGGTCGAACCCGGCTGCCTCGGGCCGGATGGCAAGGCGCACATCGAAACCTTCTGTGCCGCCGCCGCCAAGATCTTCGAGGCCGTAGAGCCCGAACTGGTGAGCTGGGTACTGCTTCCCCGTTATGACAAGCAGTTGCCAGAACAGGAGTTCTTCATCGCCGGTCGCAAGCTGAGCGAGGAGCAGGCCAGCCTGTTTCTGCGCCGTTTCGATCGGGAGCTGGGGGAAGTGCAGGAGCGGCTCGACTCCGTGCTTGCTCAACTGGTGGAACGCTACTTCAAGACTCTCTGAACCTCGGTTTTGACAAAGAAAGGTTCTCTATCGAGGACCTTTTTTTATTGCTCAAATAGCAAACGTTTGAATTTTTACTCTATTCATTGATCCGCCTCGCAGATCCGGGGTTTGTAAACGCCCCCGCCTGTGTAAAAATGTGCGCGCTGTCACGGTATCAAGTCGAGTCTGGTCATTTAGCCACCATCTGCTGGGGGCATTTACCCCGCATGAATGGGTCCACCGGCTCCCTTGCTGCTTATTTCACGTCACCTATTGGAATTCACATGAACCAACCACACAACGCCACAGGGCAGGCGACCAATCAGATCGCCGGGCAAGGATTGCTTGAGCGCCTGTTTGCCCTGCAAGGCCATGGCACCACAGCCCGCACCGAGGTCATCGCCGGGATCACCACCTTCCTGACCATGGTCTATATCGTGTTCGTCAACCCGCAGATCCTCTCCGCGGCCGGCATGGACACCCAGGCGGTGTTCGTTACCACCTGCCTTATCGCCGGTATCGGCAGCATCCTGATGGGCCTGCTGGCCAACCTGCCCATCGCCCTGGCTCCCGCCATGGGACTCAACGCCTTCTTCGCCTTCGTGGTAGTAGCCGGCATGGGTTACTCCTGGCAGGTCGGTATGGGTACCATCTTCTGGGGCGCCATGGGTCTATTGATCCTCACCCTGCTGCGGGTGCGCTACTGGCTTATTGCCAACATTCCGCTCACCCTGCGGGTCGGCATCACCGCCGGTATCGGCCTTCTGATCGCCCTGCTCGGCCTGCACAACGCAGGGATCGTGGTCGCCAGCCCCGCCACCATGGTGACTGTGGGCAACCTCACCTCCCTGCCCTGCCTGCTGGGGCTGCTGGGTTTCTTCCTCATCTGCATCTTCTCCGCCCGCGGCGTGCACTCCGCCGTGCTGATCGCCATCGTGGTCACCACCACCCTGGGTTGGCTGTTTGGCGACGTGACCTTCAAGGGTTTCATCGCCATGCCCCCCAGCATTGATCCCGTGTTCGGCCAGCTCGATCTGATGGGCTCACTGGATATCGGTCTGGCTGGCGTCATCTTCTCTTTCATGCTCGTCAACCTATTTGACTCCTCCGGCACCCTGATTGGTGTCACCAACCGCGCCAAGCTGGCCGATGACAAGGGTCACTTCCCGCGTATGAAGCAGGCTCTGATGGTCGATAGCGTGAGCTCGGTCGGCGGCGCCTTTATGGGCACCTCCTCCGTAACGGCGTATATCGAGAGCAGCTCCGGCGTCGCGGTCGGTGGCCGTACCGGCCTGACCGCCATCGTAGCCGGCATCCTGTTCCTGCTGGCTATCTTCTTCTCCCCCATCGCCGCCATGGTGCCGGCTTATGCCGCCGCCGGTGCCCTTATCTATGTGGGCGTGCTGATGTGCTCCGAGCTGACCCGGGTGAAGTGGGAAGACTTGACCGAAGCGGTCCCGGCCTTCATGACCGCCGTCATGATGCCGTTCAGTTTCTCCATCACCGAAGGGATCGCCGTGGGCTTTATCTCCTACTGCGTGATGAAGGCGGGCACCGGCCGCTGGCGCGAGATCAACCCCTGCGTGCTGGTGGTCGCCCTGCTGTTTGTGCTCAAGTTCGTCTGGGTCGACAGCCACTGATAACGACCGAACCGGTTAACCAAATGGGCTCCCGACAGGGAGCCCATTTTTATTACCACCGCACAGCCACTCATGGAGACGCTGTGCCGTCGGCGCAAAGTTGTTAACATGGTTGCTCCATACGGAACATGTTCACCATCCAGCAAGGAGCCAGGATGCATCACTCATCCCCCCGATCCACCTTCGAAGTCAGCGACGACAAGGGACGCCTCGACGTCCCCTTGATCCACCGTTTTTTGTCAGAAGAGGCTTACTGGAGCCCCGGCATTCCGCTGACCACTGTGCTGCGCGCCATCAATCACTCCCTCTGTTTTGGTGGCTACCTCGGCGGCCAGCAGGTGGCCTTCGCCCGGGTCATCACCGACAAGGCCACCTTCGGCTATCTCTCCGATGTGTTCGTGCTGCCCGAGCATCGCGGTCAGGGCTACAGCAAGGCGCTGGTAGCGGCCGTCCTCGCCCACCCCGAGCTGCAGGGGCTGCGGCGTCTGAGCCTGTCGACCCGGGATGCCCACGGCCTCTATGGCAGTTTTGGCTTCGTGCCCGCCAGTGCACCAGCCAGCCTGATGGAGATCTACGACCCCGAGATCTACCTGCGTACCTGAATCTCGGGCTCCCTCTGCTGGCGGCTGATTATTTTCGCCGGATCATGCTTCTCGCCCCTGCGCTGTGACGTGGGGGCGCGACAGTGCTAGATTGGCAGCCAGCGTTTTCACCCAGCAGCTTCGTCAACCACAAGGATGGCAACCGTGGCCCAGCACTCTCCCTCTTTCTCCGCTCTTTCCCCCTTGCTACAAGCGCAGGCCCAGCGCCAATGGCAGCGACTGCTCGAACTGGCGCCAGACTACGGCGACCTGCCCGAGGCAACCCGGCAGGTCCTGCTCACCCTGCTCGGTCTCTCCGATTTTGTCGCCGACTCACTGATCAAACAACCCGAGCTGCTGGCGCAGATCTTCGCCTCGGGAGAGCTGGAGCAGACCGAGCGCTGGCCGGCCTACCAGCGCGATCTGACTGCTCTGCTGGCTGAAGTCGTTGACGAGGAGGCGCTCAAGCGCACCCTGCGTCAGTTCCGCCGCAGTCGCATGCTGGTCATCGCCTGGCGCGAACTGCTGGGGCATGCCGAGGTTGAAGAGAGCTTTATCCACCTCACCAAACTGGCCGACGCCCTGATCTGTGCAGCCCGTGACTGGCTCTACGCCAAGCAGTGCAGCGAGCTGGGCACCCCGATGGACGGGGATGGCAACCCGCAGCCGCTGCTGATCCTCGGCATGGGCAAACTGGGGGGCGGCGAGCTCAACTTCAGCTCCGACATTGACCTTATCTTCACTTTCCCCGAGAACGGCTACACGGTCGGCGGGCGGCGCGAGCTCGCCAACCAGCAGTTCTTCATCAAGCTGGGCCAGCGCATCATCAACGCCCTGCACCAGAGCACAGTCGACGGCCAGGTGTTTCGGGTTGATATGCGCTTACGCCCCTTTGGTGACGCGGGGCCGCTCGCCATCTCGTTTGCCGCCATGGAGGATTACTACCAGCACCACGGTCGCAACTGGGAGCGCTACGCCATGGTCAAGGCGCGGGTGCTGGGGCCTCAGTGCGAGCACGCGGTGGAGCTGGCCGAGATGCTGCGCCCCTTCGTGTTTCGCCGCTATATCGACTTCGGCGTCATCGACGGCCTGCGCCAGATGAAGGCGATGATCGCCGCCGAGGTGCGTCGCAAGGGGCTGGAGGGCAACATCAAGCTGGGGGCCGGCGGCATTCGCGAAGTGGAGTTTATCGCCCAGGCGTTGCAGCTCATTCGCGGCGGCCGCGAGCCCGCCCTGCGGGTACGTCACCTGCCGGAAGCGCTGGCCGCCATCGCCCGGTGCGGCGCCCTGGAGGCCGACCACTGTGATCGCTTGCTGACAGCCTATCGCTTCCTGCGCCGGGTCGAGAACATCTTGCAGGAGATCGGCGATCAGCAGACCCAGACCCTGCCCACCGAGGAGCGGGATCGCCAGCGGCTGCTCGCTGCTCTGGGTTTTGCCGACTGGGGCGCTTTTATGGCTCATCTCGATGAGGAGATGGCCGCCGTCCATCAGCAGTTCGCCGCCGTGGTGGGGGAAGAGAAGGAGGCCCCAGCGCATCTGGAGCAGCTCTGGCTCGATCTCTGGCGCACCGAGCTCGATGCTATTGAGCTTGAAAAACTGCTGACCACGCAGGGAGTTGCCGAATCGGCGCCGCTGTGCGCCGCATTGCTGCGTTTCAAGGAGGAGTACAAACGCCGTCAGGTGGGCCCGCAGGGGCGCATCGCGCTGGACTGGCTGATGCCGGAACTGCTGCGGCTGGTGGTGGCCAGTGAGCAGCCCGCCCGCCTGTTTGAGCGGGTGTGCGAACTGCTGACCCGCATCTTCACCCGCAGCGCCTATCTGCAACTGCTGGCGGAGAACCCGGGCGCCCTGCGCCAGCTGGTGCGGCTGTGCGATGCCAGCCATCTGGTAAGCGAGCAGCTGGCCCGCTACCCCATCCTGCTGGACGAGCTGCTCGACCCGCAGCACCTCTATCACCCCACTCCGCTCGATCAGTACAAGCCCCAGTTGCGCCAGTTCCTGCTGCGCATCCCCGAGGAGGATGTGGAGCAGCAGATGGAGGCGCTGCGCCAGTTCAAGCAGGTGCAGCTGCTGCGTATCGTGGCGGCCGACATCGCCGGCGCCCTGCCGCTGATGAAGGTGAGTGACCACCTCACCTGGCTGGCGGAGGCGATCACCGAGGAGGTGGTCAATCAGGCCTGGGCCCAGATGAGCGAGCGCTACGGGGTGCCACCCGAGGTGGCGGTGAGCGGCCAGCGCGGCTTTGCTGTGGTGGCCTACGGCAAGCTGGGGGGTATCGAGCTGGGCTACGGCTCGGATCTCGATCTGGTGTTCCTGCACGGCGGCGACCCCAACGGCTACACCGACGGGCGCAAGCCCATCGACAGCCGCCAGTTCTACCTGCGCCTGGCCCAGCGGATCCTGCACCTGTTCAGCACCCGTACCCCTTCCGGCATCCTGTATGAGATCGACATGCGGCTGCGCCCCTCCGGTGACTCCGGGCTGCTGGTTTCGTCGCTCTCCGCCTATGAACAGTACCAGCAAAACGAGGCCTGGACCTGGGAGCATCAGGCGCTGGTGCGCGCCCGCCCCATCTATGGCGATGAGGCGGTGATCGCCGAATTTGCCCGCATCCGCCGCACCGTGCTGGCCAGGGAACGGGATCTGCCAACCCTGGCCCGCGAGGTGCGCGAGATGCGCCAGAAGATGCGGGACCACCTGCTCAAGGCCGGTGCTGGCGAGTTCGATCTCAAGCAATCCCCCGGCGGCATGGTGGACATCGAGTTTATCGCCCAGTATCTGGTGCTGGCCCACGCCTGTGGCGAGCCCGAGGCGCTCACCCGCTGGTCCGATAACGTGCGCATCTTCGACGAGTGCGTGCTGGCGGGGGTGCTGACCCTGGAGCAGGCGGAAGGGCTCAAGCACGCCTATCTGGAGATCCGCAACCTCGGCCATCGCCTCAACCTCTCGGAGGTCTCCCGCAAGGTGGGGGACGACCAGTTGCTGACCGAACGAGGCCATGTGCTGGCGGTCTGGCAACAACTGCTGAGTGAATAAGACACAATAGGGGCGCAACAGCGCCCCTATTCAATATTGATATCTCTCTCGATTTTTATGACAGAAAACTCAATAACGGTGAGCAAGATCCTGTTTCAGGCATTCCAACCTTGGCATCGTATGACCCTTTATTGAATATATGCAGGGTATAGCATCCTTACATTACCTTCCATTTCTGGCACATGATGATTGCAGGTGAATATTGATTCACCTCATGCCAGCACATATCCATCGAGAGAGGAAAAAATGGATTTTACAGAACAATTACAGAGCTTATCTAAAAAAATCGCCCAGCAGTCATCAATGATCACTACCGAGGAGGCAACCAAAAACGCCTTTGTGATGCCATTCCTAAACCGAGTGCTCGGCTATGACGTGTTCGATCCCACAGAGGTTATCCCTGAGTTCACCGCAGATACCGGAATCAAAAAAGGAGAGAAAGTTGACTATGCCATCCTGAAAGACGGGCAGGTTCAAATTTTGGTCGAGTGCAAAAAGTATAGTGAAAAATTGTCCGCCAAGCATTCTGGGCAATTATTTCGTTATTTTTCGGTCACTAATGCCAGGATCGGCATTCTAACCAATGGTGCACAATATGAGTTTTACACAGATCTTGATGCACCAAATAAAATGGACGAAAAACCATTCCTGACTTTGGATTTGGAAGATATTGATGAACACGTTGTACCCGAGGTTTTAAAACTAACTAAAAATGCTTTTGATGTAGAATCCGTTGTCGATGCGGCAGGAGAGTTGAAATACTTAAGTCAAATAAAGAAAATACTAGCCGAGCAATTCAGTTCTCCTGAAGAAGACTTTGTAAGATTTTTTGCATCAAGAACTTATGATGGCGTGCTGACAGCAAAAGTAAAACAATCCTTCACTGATATAACCAAAAAAGCGCTTAGTCAATTTCTTAACGATAGCATCAATGCCAGATTAAAATCGGCTATTGGTAGCAGTGTTAATACATCGACCATTACTTCTACTCTGGAAAGTGGTCAATTAAGCTCCAGTGAAACAGAGTACAGTAGTGAAGAAAAATCAAAAGTAGATACAACTCTTGAGGAAATGGAAGGTTTTAACGTCGTTAAAGCAATTCTAAGACAGCAATTTGATGTAACTCGAATTGCAGCTAGAGATACTCAAAGCTATTTTGGAGTGCTCCTCGACGATAATAATCGTAAGCCACTCTGTAGATTGCACTTCAATACCAAGCAAAAATACATCGGTCTATTTGATTCTGATAAGAAAGAAACTAGGCACCCCATCGCATCTATCGATGATATTTTTTCATTTTCAGAACAATTATTGACGACTACTGCGGTATACGAATAATTTCGAGTTCGGGATATGGGTTGTCTCAACTCCATTTCCTTAAGCTTCTCGGTTAAACTTACTGCTGCATTACTGGTGGTTTCCCTCATACCTTTTGAGTCCAATGATAATATAAAAGAGCCCGCACAATGCGGGCTCTTTGTATTAAAGGGACGAGAAGCGACGGGTTATTTGAACAACCCTTTGAGCAGTTGATCGGCCACTCCCTTAACCCCTTCGTTGTCGGCCTTGTCACCCAGCAGTTTCTTGAGACCCCGCTCGGCTTCCTTGCGTGCCTTCTCCTCAAGGATCTTGTTGTTGCTGAGCAGCGCCTTCACATCCAGCTGATAGGTCGGTGCCTGCCACTGGCCACCGATGCGCACCGGTATGGTGATGTCCTTCAGCTCATCGACTCCCTTGCCGCCCTGCCCCTTGCTGCTCTCGACGATGGAGGTCAGGAACAGGAAGTCGAGTGTCTCGGGCACCAGTGCCGTTTGCCCCTGGCCATGAACCCGCAGTGCGGGGGCAAACAGCTGGATATCGTCGCTGCGCGCCACCCCGTTTGCCAGTTGGAAGCTGGCTGTCAGAGCACTGAAGTCGGTCTTGCGTACCTCTCTGACCTGATCCGTCCCCTTGCCGGTCAAGGTAGCCCGCGCCTCGCGGATCATCTCTGCCAGGTTGATGCCATGCAGGGCCCCATCGTGCAACGCCAGGGTTATCTTGCCCTGCATCCGACTGCGTAGTGCCTGCTCTGACAGGCCTTGTCCCTGCACCTGCACATCGAGATCGCCCCGCCCTTCCAGCAAGTCATTCTGCGCCAGGGTCTGCAATAGCGAGTGCACATTTACTCCCTGCACCCGTTTGCTCACCTGGTAACGGGCTGGCTGCTGACGCGCATCGAGCACGCCACTCGCCGTCACCTTGCCGCCAGCTACGCCGGCGCTGAACTGCTTGAGGGTAAGCTGACCGTTCGCCAGCGCCAACTGCATATCGAGCTGGCTCAGATCCAGCCCTCTCACCCGCAAGCTGCCCAGCTGCAACCGTCCAATGGCATCGATTGCCTTGAGGGCATCCAGATTAGGTTCAACTGCCGAAAGAGCGCGAGTCACCTTGGCTGGTTCTGCCGCCTTGTTGCCGGCACTCGCCGGTGTGGTAGGAGCCGGCGCCGCAGCGCTTGCCGATGTGCCAAGCCAGCTGTCGAGATCCAGCGTCTCCCCCTTGAGATCGAATTCCACTTTGGGCACAGCCCCAAGCTGCACCACACCTTCGCCAGTCAGCAGGGTATCATCGGCACTCATCACCAGCTTGCTCAGGGTGACTTTCTTAGCCTCCAGCTCGGCACGGGCAAACCCGGCCAGCTTGAGGTTCATCTGTGGGTGCGGCAGCGTATCGCCATTCAATGTGGCACTGAGCACCACATCGGAGAGTTCAGCCAGTTTAAGATCCTGGTCAACCCTGGCCTTGAGCGTTCCCTCGAGCGAACCGGTCAGGGCCGGTTGCTCGCCTTCTCCCTGGTCACCTTGCAGGCTCAGAGCAAGGCTGCTCCACTCCCCCAGCGCCAGGCGATCGGCCTGCAGGGTGAAGTTATCCAGCTGCCGGGAGGGTTGTTTGAGCGATCCGCCCACAACCACCCCTTTCAATTCGCTGGCCAACGCATTTTGTGCCAGCTTGACCTCCCCCTGTCCCTTCAGATCAAAGGCAAGCTGGTCTTGAGCCCCTTTGGCGGCGAAGGTGACCGGCACCCACTGATCCATGGCCAGCTGGCCGAGATCGAGATCGAGCCTGTCGAGGCGAGAAACAATACCGTTGCGATCGTCCTGCACCAGGGCACTGGCCTGTTCAAGCACCACCCCTTTCAGCTTGATCTGCCAGGGCTTGCCCTCTGCTGGCGCCCCCTGAGGCTCACCGGCCGGTGCCTTGGCATCTTCCACTGTTGCAGGCTCGGCAGATGACTTGTCCGAGAGCAGGCCGCTCAGGTTGGAACTGCCATCTGCCTTCGTCTGGATAAACAGACGGGCACCTGCCAGCGTCACCTCGCCTATCTCCAATCGATGGGAAAGCAGAGGCAAGAGGGCAACTGATGCACTCCCCTGCTCGAAGCGGATCAGATCAGGCTCGGCAAAGCCTGCCGGATTGCGCAGGGCCACTTTTTCGAGTGACAGGCCAAGACTCGGCCAGAAGCGCCAGTTGATATTCCCCGCCATCACCAACTCACGACCAGTGACCTTTCTGACCTGCTCCGTCAGCTGGGGTTTGAACTGGTTGGGATCGATCAGGCCGATCAACGCGGTAATCGCGATCACTGCGGCCAGCACCAACCCCAACAGGATGTAGATGATCTTCTTCACGACAAACTCCTTGAATACGGATCTTGAGTGAGACTATATCACCCGAAACCCCGCAGATGGGGACAGTCTCCCAAAACAGCCAAATCAGGGGACAGGGATAGTCGCACCCGACACAAGCAATTCTTTCAGAGCCTGAATGATGAAGAGGGTTGCTGCATCAACAGGGTAATGGCGGTGCGAGTCGAGGCGAATGCAAAGCGGGAAGGTGAAAGTGCGCCGAGCTTCACCCATTGGCAATCGGCCACGTCGTCCGCAGCACGAAGATCGGGCTTCTCGGTCAGATTGATGGCAAATGCGGTATCGCAGGTGTGATAGGTGATGCCGTCATAGGGATAGGTATTGGCAAACGAGCCCAGATAACGAACGGGGCAATCTGAAACATCCAGGCCCAGCTCCTCCTGCAACTCGCGAACGAGGGAGGCTTCCAGTGACTCGCCGGGATCAACAAATCCGCCCGGCAGATCCAGCAACCCCTTGCCAGGGTTGCGAGCCCTCACTGCAACCAGCACTTCATCTTGCCAACAAAGGGCTACCATCACGGCCGCAGCCACATTCTGAAAGAAGTGGAAGCCACATTCACAACGGAACTCCTTGTTGCTCTTGGCAAGCAGGGTCTCTTTACCGCATTGGGGGCAAAACATGGAACGTCTCCATTTGGATAAAACCCTATTGTACGCTCCAGATAGGGCTGTATGAACAAAATGGCAAGGTTCAGGTGGAGAGGGAGGGAAAGAAGGGAATAACAGAGGTTAGAACTGGCCAAAATACAAACAAAACGCCAAATTTCAGGCAATAAAAAACCCCGCTCGATGAGCGGGGTTTTCATGTTGGGTGCCTGGCAGTGTCCTACTCTCGCATGGCGAATGCCACACTACCATCGGCGCTACCGCGTTTCACTTCTGAGTTCGGCATGGGTTCAGGTGGTTCCACGGCGCTATGGCCGCCAAGCAAATTCTTAATCTAGAAAGCTGACGTGAATAACGATTTGCCTGTTGGCTTCGCTATCACTGAATTCGTAGTTCGTTCATTCGCTACAAGGCCCAGAACACTTCTTGGGTGTTGTATGGTTAAGCCTCACGGGTAATTAGTATGGGTTAGCTCAACACGTCGCCGCGCTTACACACCCCACCTATCAACGTTGTGGTCTCCAACGGCCCTTTAGGACCCTCAAGGGGTCAGGGATGACTCATCTCAGGGCTCGCTTCCCGCTTAGATGCTTTCAGCGGTTA